>CP070792.1:3153104-3166757 GCA_020346845.1 Gemmatimonadota bacterium | reverse complement strand
AACGGATCGAACAGCAACGGTGCAATGCGATCGACCAGCTCATCGGGTGTCATGGCGCGGGCGTTGTCGACGGCAGTGTACCTGACGAGACCGTTGGGATCGGCCAGTGCCTGCTCCAGCGCGGTAGTGCTGGCATCGCCGGGGTAGGAAGCCAGGAGTGACACCGCCGTCGCACGCACAATCGCAGGGTAGAGCGTGTCCGCGGCCATCCGGATCAACTCCGACTCGGCCTCAGGCCGCCCCTCGCGTGCGGCAGCCAGTATGGTCCCGTAATGAGGCTTCTGCGCCCGACCGTACCACTGCCGATAGTAGTCCGCCGACCAGGCGACCGTTTGATCGTCGTGACAACCTGACTGACTGCACGCATTGGGCACACCGATCTGCAAGGTCAGGTCGGGCCGCGGTACCCGAATGCTGTGATCGGCGCGATAGTCGATCACCATGTATGGGCTCTCCGGCATGTGGCACTTCACGCATAGAGCGCCGTCGCTGGGTTCACCTTCGTAGATCTGCTGGTGAAAGTGGTGGTCGTAGCTGTCGTACGCGTCCGCCCGGTGGCACTCGGTGCAGAGCGCATTGCCCTCTCGCAACAGTTGCAGACTGTGTACGTCGTGGCAGTCGCTGCAGCGAACGCCCATGCGGAACATCTTGCTCTGTTGGAAGGAGGCGTAGACATACACCTCCTCCAGAATCTGTCCGTCGGCATGGTACAGGCCCTCTCGCAACAGTGACGGCGCCATGTGCTGCAACAGGTCGGTGCGCGAATGATCGTAGTCACCCAACTCCGTTCGACGGGAGTGACAGGGCGCGCACAGCTCTACCTGCTGCTCGGATGAGATCCCCGAAGTCTGGATTACCAACTCGTAATTGTCGCTTTCCGACCGCGCCATCGGTGGCACTTCCGCCCAGGCTACGTGTAGCGAACCCGGCCCGTGACACGCCTCGCAGCTTACGTCGATCTCGGACCAGGTTGTTGTGAACGTCCTGGTGTTGGCGTCGTAACCTTTCTGGAGATTCGTCGAGTGACACTCGGCGCACATGCCGTTCCAGTTTTGGCCGCCGCGCGTCCAATGGAGCCAGTCGTCGTGCGGTATATCCTGACCCGCATATAGATAGAACCATTCACCCCGCTCGGTGTCCCATGCCACGGTGAGTGACTGCAGCCTCCCTCCGGGGAATGGAACCAGGTACTGCTGTAACGGCTCATGTCCGAACGTGTATGCGATCTCGAAGTCCGCCAGCTCACCGTTCGGTCCCTGTGTGTTCACATAGAACTTGCCGTCTCTGCGGAAGAACCGCGCGCTTACATCACTGTACTCGAAGACAGCATCGTCGAAATCACCCAGAACCGTGCTGTCGCTGGCTGGCTGCATGGCTCTATCGTGGTCGGAGTCGCGCCAACTGTCGTGTTCCACTTCGTGGCAGTCGACGCACTTCTCTCGTCCCACGAACGTGGCCACCGACGAATCGACTCGTGACCGATCTCGCGTGCCCAGCGACTCCATGAGCACATATGCAGGCACAGTGGCCACGATCACCAGTGATGCGACGACGCCGGCGATGCGCCAGCGGTGCAGCGGATCGCGTTCCATCTAGCGGTAGACCTTGCCGATGCTAGGCATACGTGACTTGCGCGGCATTGAAAGACCTTCGCTTCAGCGGTTTGCTGAGATCGACCTTCACTATCCCGTTCTCGATGCGCACGGCATAGAAGTCGAGTGGTCTGGGCGCCGGCGGATTGAGCACCACGCCTTTCTCGTCATACGCTGATGCGTGACAGGGACATACGAAGCGGCTCTCATCATCGTTCCAGGGCACGGTACAGCCGAGGTGGGTACAGCTGCGCGACAACGCCAAAAAGCCACCGTCCTCCAGCCGCGACAGGTAGATCCTGCCCTCCTGAAAGGCCGTCACGCTGCTGGGCTCGAACCGTTCAACGGGGCCTGCAACCAAGATGTTGGAGTCGCTTTCCTGGGCGGCGGCTCGGGGGCGCAGGAAGTCCACAACGATCCAGACCAGCTCCACGACAGCCAGGCCTGCAATTCCGATCCACAGCTTGCCCAAGAAGCTACGGCGCGAGCCTTGGGACTCCGGAGCCTCGGGCTCCACTGCTGGAACTTCGCGAGCCGGCTCCGCCGGCTGACGCTTCGCCCGGCCTCGCGTGCGTGAAGATCGTTTACGTGACTTGCTCATCAACTCGCTCCATAGGGCCCTTCGGGTTCACCATGGCCACACCAGCGCCATGCCCGCACCGCGGAACCACACTCCCGTAGCCGTGAAGATCAAGAACACGGCCGTCAGCAGGACGAACGATGCTTGAATCGCTTCATCCTTGGTGGCTGAGTATGCCCGCCGTATCGCACGGTAAAACACGAACAAGACCAGGCATGCCAACAAGACCGGAACGATCCCGTTGCCAATGATCGGTGCGATGCTGGGTAGCAAAGCGGTCGGGCCTACACCGAACTCGTCCACCGCAATCCAAATGGGTGTGACTATGAGTGCGGTGACTACTGCGACGATTGCAGTTCTCCTTCCATTGACGGATTGGAACCAGATACCCTCGGTGTCGTCGTGGTACTTGAAGTAGGGGATCAAGAGCAGCGCAAGTGCGGCTGTGAGCGGAATCAGCACGACGGCGAACAGCGGATGAAAGTGCAACAACAGTTCCTGGATGCCGACGAAGTACCAGGGCGCCTTGGCGGGGTTCGGGCTCATGCCCGGATTGGCGGCCTCACCCAGCGGGGCGTTGAAGAACAATGAGACAACCATGACGAAGGCAACGAGGCACAGCGCCACAACGAACTCGCGAAACAACAGACTCGGAACCGTGAGAACGTAGTCGACGTCGCTTTCAGTTTGATTGTCGCGCTGCTCGTCGACCGCACGTGGCATGACCACGCCCCGAGCCTTTCTGACTCTCCAAAAGTGCCAGCCCATCAACAGGATCAAGAGAACGGGCACAACGGTGGTGTGGAACGTATAGAAGTTGATGAGCGTGGCCTGACCGATCTCGGCACCGTCGCGCACTACGTTTTGCAACCACTCACCGGCAAGTGGGATGTAGCTGATCATTCCGGTCGAGATGGTTATCGCCCAATACGACAGCTGATCCCACGGCAGTAGATAGCCGGTGAAGTTGGAAATCAGAACGCACAACAAGAGCGCAAGCCCGATGATCCAATTGAATTGCCGCGTGCCGCGGTAACCGCCGGTGAAGAACACGCGCAGCAGATGGAGGAACACTACGACTATCAGGAAGTTGGCACTCCAATGGTGTATGTTGCGCACCAACCTGCCGAACAAGACCTCGTCTTGCATGGTCCTGATGGAATCGTATGCCCCCTGAGTGGACGGTTCGTAGGCGAACATCATCAAGATGCCGGTGGTTGCCAGTACCAGAAACAGCACGAGTGACATGCCACCGAGACCCCACGTGTGCGTGTATTCGACGGTTTTGGCGGGTAACCGAACGGGCCGGAAATGCAGTATGAAATTGTGAATCACGACCCACTTGCGTTCCCGGTCGTTCCGCGGGACGAGGGGTCTGCGAACTAGCGACCGCCATATTCGGCCGGCTAACCCGGTCAAGCTAGCTCCCGCCTCACAGCCGCAAAGTCTTCTCTATCAATCACTTGAGGTTCCCTTGAGTCTCCGTGGGTAAGCTGCTTCGACTCGAGCGGAGGGGATTCCTGATGATGATACAGCGAATGTCGGAGATATGTGCGAGTAGCATCTGTACCGATTTCAAGCACATGGCTTTCATAGGCTTATTCCTGGCCGTAATCCTGCTTTTGCTCAACTTGCCACGGGTTTCGGTCTGGGCGGTCGACGCGTGGAACCAGAGGCAGACGCGTGGACGGGATCGGGATTGACCCTATCATCTTGGGGCGAATCCCGACTACCCCGCCGCGCTACCAGCTGATGTACTTGTACATCAACCTGATGAGCTTGTATGCCTCCACCATGTCTGCCGCGTCGTATTCCACGGTGTAGCCGTCCACACGCCTCATTCCAGGAACCGCCTGCAAGATATCGGGTCGAGTTGTTGTGGCGAACCGCATTCTAACCGTGACCGGATCTTGTGTCACGAGGGGGCTTGCCGCCGACAGGTTTGCGAGCGCCTCCAATATGGTCATGCGGATCGCGGCGTGCACGAGATTCGGATGATAGAGACGCGCCACCAGAGACCCGACTGCTACCTTGGTGACCACGGTTCTGGTGTCGAGTAGCTGACTGATCTGCACGGTGAATGCGGAATCGCCGGTAGCCATGATGACAGGAACGCCGTGGGCACCGGCGTAATACGCGTTCAAGCCTCCTTCACCCACTTCGACGCCGTTTATCCACAGGCCTTTGACGGAGCCGGATCCGGTATGTGCTATGAATGCGTTCTCGGTACCGGCTCTAGCGTGGTAGCCGACGAAGATCGCGGCATCAAAAGTCTCGTCGAGGCCCTCCACCATACCCAGCGGCTTGGTGTTGCCCTGAATGTACTGCACGCCGGGTCCGAGCTCGGTGTGCAACAGGTTTTGCATGTCGCCATGGGAGTCGTTGACGAGAAACTCGGCGGACCCCCTTCCTTCCAGGATCGCTGCAACCACGGCCATGACGTCGGCCGTCATCAGTCTCCGCCCAACTTCGTAGTCTTTCCCCGAAACAGATGTCATTTTCGCTGTACCGATGCCACTGATCCCCTCCATGTCGACGGAGATGTAGATCTTCAGAGGACGCTCCTGGCAGCGGGCCTCGCCGAAGGAGATTCCTGTCCCCAGCATGATTCCCAGCGTCACGGTTACTATCCGGCTTCGCGTTCTGCGCATGGTCTCGGTCCTCGTTTGCCCCTGTGGTGCTGTGGTGGGATGCTATCGCCTGTGACAGTCGATCGGTGTTGGACAACACGACGCCAAGATACCCGCCAGCGAGTGACGGCACTAGGAGGCGAACTCAGGGGCCAGTGTGTTGCGGCCGCTCGCTGATCTGCCGCTGGTCCATTGTCGGGATCACTCACACCTGCGTATCCTTACAATAGGTGGCTCGTAGGACTGGCCTGCCAAAGGGGGATGCCGTGACCGAATCGACTGTCCCGACCAAGTATTGGCACGAGATTGGTGATGGTAGGGTGCAGTGCGATCTATGCCCTCGCTACTGCCGCATGCGAGACGGCCAACGCGGTATGTGCTTTGTCCGGATGTGCGAGAGTGGCCAGATCGTGCTTACCACTTATGGTAGGTCGAGTGGCTTCTGCATCGATCCTATCGAAAAGAAGCCGCTGAATCACTTCCTGCCGGGGACGCCGGTACTATCATTCGGCACGGCGGGTTGCAACTTGGCGTGCAAGTTCTGCCAGAACTGGGACATCAGTAAGTCTCGGGAGTTCGATACTTTGGCGGACGCGGCGTCACCCGCAGCGCTGGCTGAGGCTGCCGATCACTTGAACTGTCGCAGTGTGGCGTTCACGTACAACGACCCCGTCATATTCCACGAGTATGCCATTGACACAGCAGCGGCTTGCCGCGAACGCGGCATCAAGAACGTGGCTGTTACTGCGGGATATGTGTGCGAGGAACCGCGCCGCGAGTTCTATCGCTACATGGATGCAGCAAACGTCGACCTCAAGGCGTTCACGGACGAATTCTACTGGGAACTAGCCAAGGGGAAGTTGCAGCCGGTGCTCGACACGCTGCTCTACCTGAAGCACGAAACGGATGTTTGGTTCGAGATTACGACACTGCTGATCCCGGGCAAGAACGACTCAGACGGGGAGTTGGAAGAACTGACACAGTGGGTGGTGCAACACCTGGGGCCGGACGTTCCGTTACACTTCACGGCCTTTCATCCCGATTGGAAGATGCTGGACATTCCCGCAACTCCGTCGGCGACGTTGACCAGAGCGCGCGACATAGCCATGCGGAACGGTGTACGCTACGCCTACACGGGCAACGTCCACGATGCCGCAGGCGGTAGCACTCGATGCCATGAATGTAACGAGGTGTTGATCGGCAGGGACTGGTACGTGCTTCACTCCTGGAACCTCACCGATAACGGCAACTGCGGGAAGTGCGGTGCGAAGTGTGCTGGCGTGTTTGATGGACCGGCGGGCACGTGGGGAGCGCGAAGGATGCCGGTCAGAATAGGTTGAGGCGCTAGCCTCTACCGACTTTGCGCTTCTGAAATGCCGGAATCCCGGCGGCCCTGAGCATCCGGTCTGCCACCGTGGGGAACAACTGACCGAAGGCCAGAAGTGGGCGCAACGGTCGTGAATTCACGATGACTTCGGGCTGCTGCAGTTTGATAGCTCGAACAGTGGCAGCCGCGACCTGTTGGGGCGTGCAGGAACCTATCAGTCTGGGTGGATCGATGCCGAAGCGGGCGAACATTCCGACCTCGGTCACATAGCCCGGGCAGATGGTCGAGACGAATACGCCTGTGTCTGCTAATTCCATCCTGAGCGCGTTACCCCATTCAATCAGCGCAGCCTTGGTACCACTGTAGATGGCATCGTAGGGTGCACCACGTTTTCCTGCTATCGAGCTCATGTTCACGATATGCCCTTCACCACGTCGAACCATCGCTGGAAGCAGCAAGTGGGTGAGTCGCATGGGAGCCGTGCAGTTGACTCGCACCGTTCGGATGATGGTGTCCGGGTCCTGCTCCATGAACAAACCTTCTGATTCGATGCCCGCATTGTTGACCAAGATGTCGATGCCTTGCAGTGCCTCCTCGGCTCTCTCAGCTAGGCTGGCCACGTCAGGTGCAACGGTGAAGTCCGCGGTGAGTGGGGTGGCTTTCACGCCTTCCTGCTCGAGCGAAGCGGCCAGCTCTTGGATCGATTCCAACCGTGTAGCACTCAGCGCGAGGTTGACTCCTTCGGCCGCCAGCGTGCGAGCCAGGTAGGGGCCAAGCCCCCTAGATGCACCGGTCAGCAGCGCGTTCTTCCCTCGTAGTTGCCTCATAGGCCTGGTTGCTCTCGGCGGTTGCCGGTTGGAAGCCTATCCTGGGGGTGTGAGGACGGTATCCCCGGTTGGCTCAATGGGGTCCGGATAGTCGAGAGTGTAGTGCAGTCCGCGACTTTCCTTTCTCTCCATGGCGGAACGGATGATCAGGTCCGCTACCAGGGCTAGGTTACGTAACTCAATCAGGTCGTTGGTAAGCCGGAAATGTGCGTAGTAGTCATGGATTTCATTGCGCAGAACGCCCACTCTTCGCTTGGCACGTTCGAGTCGTTTGTCGGTCCGCACTATGCCAACGTAATCCCACATCGCCCGCCGCAGTTCGTCCCAATTGTGGGACACAACCACCTCCTCGTCAGAATCGGTGACCCAACTCTCATCCCACTCGGGTAACACGGGAGGGGGTTCCATGCTTTCCAGCTCCGTCGCGATGCTCTCGCTCGCGGACGCTGCGAACACCAGACACTCCAGGATCGAATTGCTGGCGAGACGATTAGCACCGTGAAGGCCCGTATTGGTAGTCTCTCCAATTGCGTAGAGACCCGCGAGATCGGTCTTGCCAGACAGATTTGTCACGATACCGCCGCAGCTGTAATGCGCCGCGGGTACCACAGGGAGGGGCTCCTTGGTCATGTCGTATCCGAACTCGAGGCATTTCCCATATATCGTGGGGAACCTGCGTTTGACGAAGTCTGCTGGCTTGTGGCTTATATCGAGTCGGACGCAATCCAGACCGAGTCGCTTCATCTCATAGTCTATAGCCCTCGCAACGACGTCACGTGGCGCGAGCTCGGCGCGCTCGTCGAACCTGGGCATGAACCGATCGCCGTCGGGCAACACCAAGATCCCACCCTCGCCGCGAACAGCTTCACTGACGAGAAAAGACTTTGCCTCCGGGTGGTACAGGCACGTAGGGTGGAACTGGATGAACTCCATGTTTGCTACACGGCACCCGGCACGCCAGGCCATTGCCACTCCGTCGCCGGTCGATACGTCTGGATTGCTGGTGTAGAGGTAGACCTTGCTGCTTCCGCCAGTGGCGAGGATTGTGGTGCGCGCACGAACCACCTTGATTCTTCCGGATTGTCGATCGAGTACATAAGCGCCCAGGCACCGATTGTCACCGAGATGCAGCTTGCCGCTGGTAACCAGGTCTACGGCGATGTGGTTTTCCAGCACGTCAATGCCGGGTTGCTCTCGTACATGCCGCTCGAGAGTGGTTGCACTGGCCCGACCGGTTGCATCGGCGGCATGGATGATTCGGCGGTGACTGTGGCCGCCCTCTCGGGTCAGGTGGTACTCGATGTCGTTGTCGCTCTGCTCCTCCTTTGTGAACGGGACACCGAGGTCGATCAGCCACCTGATGCATTCCGGGCCTCGCTCGACGGTGAATCGGACGGCGTCCTCGTTGCAGAGGCCTGCTCCGGCCTTCAGGGTATCCTGTACGTGGGCTTCGACGGAATCGTTCGAGTCGAGCACGGCTGCGATCCCGCCTTGTGCGTACAGGCTGGATCCTTCCGTGAGCGGGCCCTTGGCCAGGACGGCCACGCTCGCTTTGTCTGCCAGACGCAAGGCAGCGCTCAGGCCAGCGATGCCCGCGCCGATCACCAGCACGTCGTAGCTAGCTTGCTGGGTCATCGATAGTCCGGCTCACACCCGCGGCACACTTACTCAGTTCCATCCCAGCAGAAGGTGCACAATTTTTCCTTGGGCAATCCGATGGATTCCACCAGATCGTCCAGTAGTTGGTATCTCAACGAAGTGAGTCCCAGCCGCTTGCGGATCACATCGAGCATGGCGCAGTAGTGATCTGATGTCTGATCGGCGTACTTCTCCAGATTGTCGGGCTGGTTGCCTTCCAGTTCGGCAATTGCCCACCGGCCGGCGAGGTCGAGCTCTGACTTGGAGCGTGAGAAGTTGAGGAACTTGCATCCGAACACGAGAGGAGGGCAGGCTGGACGCATATGGATCTCTTTGGCTCCGTAGTCGAACAATCGCGCTATGATGTCCCTCAGCTGTGTGCCTCTTACGATCGAGTCCTCACAAAACAGCAATCGATTGCCCTCGATGATCTCTTTGATCGGGATGAGTTTCATCCGAGCCACGAGGTCCCTCACCCGCTGATCCTGTGGCATGAAGCTCCGTGGCCACGTGGGTGTGTATTTCACAAACGGTCTCTGATGTGGGACACCGGCGGCGTTAGAATAACCGATCGCATGTCCCGTACCCGAATCAGGTATGCCTGCCACAATGTCGACCTCAACGTCATCCCGCCGGGCCAGCGCCTCCCCGCAACGATACCGCACCGCCTCGACATTGATTCCTTCGTAGTTGGATGCGGGGTACCCGTAGTAGACCCAAAGGAACGAGCATATCTGCAGCCTCTCGCCCGGCGGTGCCAATTGCTCCACACCGTCAGGTGTGATCTTCACTATCTCACCGGGTCCCAGGTATCTGTGGATCTCATAGCCGAGGTTCGGTAGCGCGCAGGTCTCGAGCGTGGCGGCGCACGAGCCCGACTTTTCTCCCAGCACTACCGGATGGCGGCCAAGGTAATCTCGGGCTGCAAAAATGCCTTCATCCGTCAACACGAGGATCGAGCAGGATCCCTTTATGACCTCCTGCGCGTGCTGGATACCCTGCTCGATCGTGTCACCTTCATCTATCAGGTGGGCCACCAACTCGGTGGGATTGATCTCGTTGCCGCTCATTTCCACGAAGTGGCTGCGGCGCCTATTGAAGGCGGCGGCGGCAAGTTCGTCGAGGTTGTCCAGCTTGGCGACAGTGACAATGGCGTATGTGCCGTGGTGGGACCCGACAATCAATGGTTGGTCTTCGTAGTCACTGATGACGCCGATTCCGGTTGTGCCGTTCAACCTAGGCAGGTCGCTCTCGAACTTGCTGCGGAATTGGCTGTTCGTGATGTCGTGAATGAATCGAGTGAAGCCCTGGCCGTTTCGTACCGCAAGGCCTCCACGCATGGTACCTAGGTGTGAGTGATAGTCCGTACCGTAGAACAAGTCGGGAACGCAGTCTTCGCGCGAGACCACACCAAAGAATCCACCCACGGCGATTACCTCCTGGTAAGGAGCCTAAAGAGGATGAGGGTCTCGCAGCACGTGCAATGTCAACGAGGCGTTCACGGTCGAGACACCTGAAAAGGACCTACGGAGGGCGACCTACGCAGAGAAGAATAGACTGCGGTGCAAGACGATGCTAGTGGTGGTGCGATTGTCGGTGCGGGGGAATATTCGGACCTCTACGCCCAAACCTCCCGTAACAGCATGATCGCGTTGCCGCCTATCGCCTTGGTGATGTCATCATCGGAGTATCCGTGTTTCACCAGCCACCGTACGATGTTGTGCGATGCCTCGGTGGGATTCTCCAATCCTCGGACGTACTCAACCTTTTCGAAAGTTGGATTCTGGTCTGCCGGACCCCGCGCGGCCGATCCGTGCGCCTCCTTTATGGACAACGCCGCCGCGTATACGTTGTGGAGTCCGACATGATCGCCGTATAGTGTGTCAGGTCCGAATCCAACGTGGTCGATGCCGACCAGGTCCTTGATGTACTCGAAGTGTTCCATCACCGAATCGAGTGAGTGCGTCGTGTTGTTCCTGGTGATCGTTGTGTGGGGAGCCGCCTCCACTCCGATGACTCCGCCTTTGTCGGCGCAGGCTTTCAATACATCGTCGGGAGCCAGCCGGTTGGAATCCCACAGAGCGCGAGCACCGATGTGGCTCAGAATGATCGGCTTGGTACTGGCTTCAATGACGTCCAGTGTCGTCTGGTCGCCGCAATGGGAACAGTCGATCAGCATCCCCACCTTGTTCATCCTCTCCACGGCGCGTCTGCCGAATACAGTCAGCCCACCATCACTCGGCTCCTTGAGTCCTGAGCCGAGTGAGTTTCCCTCGCTGTAAGTCACGCCGAGGGCCCTCACACCAAAGCCGTACAACAGATCTATGCGGTCGAGTTCGTTCTCGATCATGGCCGCGCCTTCAATTGACGCGATCCAGGCGATCTTCCCCTCTTGGTGAGCGCGGTATATGTCGTCGACCTTGGTACAGTGGACAATGAATTCCTGGTGGGCGAGGTCGCACAGCCTCATTCCGAGATCGTGCAGCACCTCGGTCCATTTCCATCCGCTCTGCGATTCGATATTGATTATGCCGTCCATCAGGTTGTCGAACACTGCGTCCCAATGAGAAGCGGCCAGACCCTGAAATGCCGTTGCCATGCGTCCATGGTGGGTATAGAGCGGCGATTCACTGATGTCGGCAGGAAACACCCCGAGATGCTCGTGTAGCGAGATCATCACGTTCTCACCTAGCAGCTGGCGGACACGTCTCTCCTCGTCATCGGAGAGCGGAACCAGGTAGGGCTCAACCCGCTCGAGCTGCTCGGCTAGCTCGAAATGCCGATAGTCCTTCCCCTTTTCGAGATACGAAAATGACTCGTACGGGGTGCCTTTCTTGGTCAAACCCATCGTCGCTCCGAATGTGGCTGTCAGTTGAAGGTGAGGTTGGCGCGACCTTCAGCTGGAAGATACGACCTCTATCGCCCCGCGGCGAGGAGAGCAATTGGTGCGGTTCTTCACTTGTCTCTTTCGCTCGTGCCGAAGAACAGCTCGAGATTCTTTTCTGGTACGGGCTTGGTGTATCGCGAGACTACAACGAACAACACCAGGCTGGTTGCCACTCCCACCTCCACGGCATCGATTCCATGAACGCCGAAGCCACGCTGTCCCGTGAACTCCCAAATGAGGCAAGCCAAGAAGCCGCCCAGCATGGCGGCAAATGCACCCCCCGCAGTGCCACGCTTCCAGTTGAGCCCGATGACAATCGGTACGAAGAAGAAGCTCGCTATGAATTTCGTTTGCTCAACCACGATCGATTGAACATCGCCGAACTTCTGCAGGGCGAAGTAGATCGGTATGAGAGCCAGCACCAGTATGCTGATGCGATTGACGGTGACCAAGTGCCGTTGGCTGGCTCCGGGTTTGAAGAACCTGCCATACAGATCATGCGCCACCGATGCGCCGGTGACCAACAGGACCGAGTTCACAGTTGACATGATCGCACTCAACATCGCCACGATGAGCAGGGCGCCCACCAAAGGTGGCAGAACCTCAAACGCCATTATCGAGCTCGCCTGATCTGCCGAAGCGAGATTGGGAAACAGTACCCGTGTCAGCAAACCGATGGCCAACACAGCGAGTCCGATGATGAGCTGGAATCCGATCGAGACCGCGATGGCCTGCTTCACAGTCCGTTCACTTCGCATCGAGTAGAACCGTGTGAGCTCGTATGGAGCGGCGGCAATCGAGAGCCCAAAGCTGATTCCGAAGGCCAACAGCTCCTTGGGGCCGTAGTACCAGCCCAGCAATCTCGAGTCGAGAGATCGCAGAAACGACAACGAGTGTCCGATGCCGCCGGCGTGGCTCAGTAGAATCGGGACCGCAACGACCAGGCCGGTCACCATGATGAGTGTTTGCAGGAACTCGATGTACGAGCTACTGCGTACACCACCGAGCAGTGTGTAAAATGCCGTGCTTACCACGAGAATTAGCATTGCGGTGAGAGGCTTCATTCCGAGCACGGCAAAGGCGATTTCTCCACTCGCTTGAAATTGGGCGACCAGGTAGATGCTATACGATATGACGATTAGTGTGGCTGCCAGCGCTCGTGCCCTTTCACTGCCAAACCGGGCGGCTATGTAGTCCGGGACGGTGAGCGCCCCAAATCTCCTGAGCTTTGGGGCGACGAATAGGGCCGACGCGACCCATCCCGACCAAACGCCGAACCAGATCCACCACCACGAGACTCCCGTCAGATAATGGCGACCGAGGGTGCCGACGACGGTGCCGGCACTGATCTGAGTCGCGGCAAGCACGGCGCCACCTACGAACGGTCCGATCGTACGCCCCGCAGCAATGAAGTCGACCTCAGTGCGGGTGTGAAACGCGCTCCAGATGGAGATACCCAGGATTATCCCGAAGTAGACGACGAGGACGACGACTAAGGTCAGGCCCATCCTACAGGCGGTCCGCAGAGTAACGGTGAGATGGGTCGCGCCCCCTGCGACGTAGCAACCAGGCTCCGCTGACAAGTACAATCAGCAGGATCACCGCCAGCTCAGATATCCTGTTGACCGACCACTGACCGGCATCGGGCGGCAAACGTACGAACCCTGGCACGTTGTCCAACTCGGCCACGGCCGTGTCGACAGACCGCATCTCGAAACGCGGAAACCCATCTTCGAGGGAGGCTTCCACCCCCAATCCACGGATCCTGATGCTGACACTTCTGTCGCCCGGCTGTGTCACAGCGTTGGGAACCGGGAGCGGAATCCGGGACAGCGTCCCCGAGACCTCATATTCGAGGATGACCGGAGAAGATGAGGAGTCGAAGGTGAGCCGGTATAGACCGTTGAGGGTGTCGACCCTGACGGCATCACTGCGATCGATGTTGTTGAACCGCACTTCTTGTCCCGGTAGCCGGATGATGTTGAACGCCAATGCTTCCGCCGAACCATCTAGCTCATAGCGCGCATTGACGAGGGCCTTGGATCCATCGAGATCGATGGTGATCTGCACCGTGCCCAATTGCATGGTGAGGAAGGCCAAGGCTGATGCAAGCAGCAATATTAGATCTCGTGAGAGTTGCTGGATGGTTGTCGATCAATAGGATCGCAGTAT
>CP070792.1:3150309-3153004 GCA_020346845.1 Gemmatimonadota bacterium | reverse complement strand
CGGATACCCAGTTCCTGCGTCCGTTGCGATACCGAATACGCCATGACGCCGTAAACCCCGACCACCGCAAGCACCAACGCAACGAGCGCTAATACTCCCATGACCTTGACCATGATGGTGTTGCCACCCTGCTGCTCGTTCATGTGATCTTCCATCGTCATCACACGATAGATCGGCAGGGCGGGATCCAGACCCATGACCGCCGACCTTGCTTCCTCTGCAACCGACATGGGCTCACCTGCCGCACGCAGCACCATGCTCATGCCGCTTGCGGGAAACTGGAACGCGGACATGAACGTCATCGGCTGGGGATACTGATTCACATCTAGAGTATTGCGTACCACCCCGACGATTTCGCGCTCCAGACCCCACAGATTGATATGCTTGCCGATTACGTCCTCGCCCGGGAAGAAGCGCTCGCTCAACTCTTCGTTTACGACCACCACGGGGCGTGTATCCAAGCGGTCGTCCAATCCCAGATCGCGGCCACTCACGAGCGCAGTACCCATCGCCCGGAAGTAGCCGGGCGTCACTCGCCTGGTCTCGGTCAGTGGGCGTTGCCGCAGATTGGCCGATTCGCGGCCGGGGATCTCGAAGAAGCTGTTGCTGTTCCCCTGCATTGGCATGATAGTGGTGCCTCCTACCGATTCCACTCCGGGAATGGAGCGCAGCAGGGGCACCAATTCACGGTAGAAGCTCTCGATAGCCAGGGAATCCGGGTACTGTTGCTCCGGGAGAGCCATGCGGAAGGTCAGTAGGTTTTGCTTATCCCATCCGAAGTCCGCCCTCTGCAGCTTGACGAAGGCCTGCATCAGCAGCGCTGACGCCACCAGCAGTGTGAGGGACAACGACACTTCGGCCACGACCAGCGCCTTGCGCAGTCTGTCACCACCGGCGCCGACGTTGCCGCGGCCCCCTTCCTTGAGGACATCGGTGATGTCGGACCGCGAATTCTGCAGCGACGGGCCGATACCAAACAGGATGCCAGTGACAGCGGTGATGATCAGAGCGAACAGAAGCACCCTGCCATCCAGACCTATCTCATCTACTCGGGGAAACCAGCTGGGCATCACCGCCACAAAGCCACGGATTCCAGCGACTGAGAGCACCACACCCAACACACCACCCATGAGGGACACGATCATCGCCTCGGTGAGCAATTGTCGCACGATGCGGCCGCGTCCTGCACCCAATGCTCCGCGCACCGCTATTTCACGTCCCCGACCGGCGACCCGGGTAAGCATGAGGTTGGCCACGTTGGCACAGGCAATCAGCAGCACGAACGCGACGGCGACAGAGGCAATCAAGCTGCCCATGCGGAACTCTTCGGAGAAAATCTGGCGATGCAGCTCGCGGGCACCGGCGCCCCAACCCTGGTTGGTTTCCGGATACTCCAGTGCCAACCGGTCGGCGATCGTCGCCACCTCGGCGTGGGCCTGCTCCAGGGTCGCGTCCGGTGCCAGCCGCGCGACTGGGGCCATGAAATGGTTACCCCTGTGCTCCTCGCCGGTGACCGGAATCGGGGTCCAGATCTCCGTCCTACTCTCATAGAACTGGAACCGCGGTGGCAGCACGCCCACGATGGAATAGCTCTCACCGTCGAGTTGCACCGACTGACCGATCACCGCCGGATCGGCCCCAAACCTACGGCGCCAGAGTCCATTGCTGAGAATGGCTACGTGGTGGTCTCCCTCTCGCTCCTCTTCGGGCCGAAATGTGCGTCCCATAATGGGCTGGATGCGTAGTACCTGGAAGTAGTTCCACGACGCGCGCTCTCCGTCGATCCGTTCCGGCCTATCGCCGCCCGACAGATTGAAATCCCGACCATAGGTGGTGGCCACTTCCATAGTCCGGCTCTGTTCCCGGAAGTCGAGATAATCGGGGAGGGAGACCGAGTTGAAATTCCAACCACGCTCCGGAACCGTGCTGTAGACGTGGAGCAAGCGGTCCGCTTCAGGATACGGCAGGGGTCGAAACATGAAGACATCGACGGCACTGAAGATCGTGACGTTGGCACCTATTCCCAGTCCGAGCGACAGAACCGCAACAGCGATGATGCCCGGGCTCTTGCGAATTGAGCGCAGTGTGTACCGGATATCGCCGAAGATGGAGTCCAACCGTCGCCTGCCTAGTGCGAGATGTGAAGGTACTCGCGTCACGTATCACAACGGTGGCCAACCGAAGCTGGTTTCGGCCCTACCCCGCGGTCGCTTCCTCACGGAGGTCGCGACGGACTGATGCCAACCGGTGCCCGGTCGACCGCTACAGACCGATCCTGAAGAAGTACCTCTGAGCTGAGGCCACGTGGTTCCTGGCAACCCCGAATTGGCGCGTCCTGGTCATCACGCTCGGCACACCATCTCCGGCAGCAGAAGGTTGCAGACGTCTCAGAGCTTCAATCGCGCTGGGGAGACGGGCGTAGCCCCGCAGGAGCTCTGTCTCGGCATCCTCCGGAGGCGGCGCAGGAAGTTGTGCGGCAATGGATTCCAGCCTGTCCTGGAACTGGACAGCCCACGCATCCCACTGCTCGCGTACGCGTCTGGTTTCACCGGCAGGCATGTCGGACGTCAATTCGGCAATGCCCATCGCCACCACCTCCGACGAGTCAATCAACTGCAACAGCTCATCGGCAACGATGACCAGAGGGGACCGTGGTGCCAGCTCCTCCAATGACGGCGCGGATGTGTCCTCACCC
>CP070792.1:3145038-3150209 GCA_020346845.1 Gemmatimonadota bacterium | reverse complement strand
ATCACCCACTTTATCAAGGGAGATAGGCTGGAAGAAATCGTACAACGCACGCGTGGCGGCGGTGGCGAGATCGTGAAGTACCTGAAGACGGGGTCTGCCTACTACGCGCCCTCAGCAGGCGCGGTACAGATGGCTGAGGCCATCATCAAGAACAAGAAGCGAATTCTGCCGTGCTCTGCTTACCTCGATGGTGAGTATGGCATGAAGGGGATCTACCTCGGCGTTCCCTGCAAGCTAGGAGAGAACGGCATGGAGGGCATCGTTGAGGTCGACCTCAGCGCCGACGAAGCGGAGGCATTGAAGAAATCGGGTGATGCAGTCCGCTCGACGCAGGACATAGTTAAGCTGTAGCTCAGGGGCGGGCAACAGGTGGTCTGTTGTCGTGACCGGTCGGGCCCCAACGAGGGCCCGGCCGGTTTTTCATCGGCTTTCAGCCACCGGTGTACTCCACGCAGTTACGTGGTGTCTCCCACAGAACGAGCTTCTTGAGTCTGCCCGGCAGGTGGCCGTCGAGCAATTCCCAGATCACCACCACCAGATTCTCTGTGGTGGGATTGAGATCCCGAAACCGGGGCACGTCGAGGTTCAGGTTCTTGTGGTCGAGCTGCGCCAGCACGTGCTCTTCCACCAGCTGCTTCACTTTGCCCAGGTCCGCAACGTAGCCGGTGATAGGATCCACTTCGCCCTCAACCGATACCTCCAACTCGTAGTTGTGTCCGTGATAGTTGGGGTTGTTGCACAAACCGAATATCCGTCGATTCTCTTCGTCGTTGAGGGCCGGGTTGTGGAGTCGGTGGGCTGCGTTGAAATGTACGCGTCGCGTGACTGTGACGGTTGGCATGGGGTTAGGTAAACCGGACAGGGTTAGAGCGTCAAGTGCGAAATCGTTGACCACGAGCTAATTAATTGCTACGTTGGCGCTTACGGCACATCAATGACGAACGAAATCGCCTTTCGACTGCGGCTCACAGCCGCTTTTCTCTTGGTCTCGGCTCCGCTGATCGGCCAGAGTTCGGGAATCGACCTGAGCTACGGCTATTGGTGGACCGACCAGGGGACCTCCGTTCTCAAGGCCACGTATCAGCACCGCCTTGTCGGCCCGTTCGACTACGGGATCGGCTTGATCCATCTCCGGTCGCTTACCCAAACGGAAGATCTGCGACAAACCGGCGGTGAGGTTTCGTTGGCGCTGGGGCGGGTGAGGACAGGACCGTATGCCCTTGGTACGGTGGGGATGGCGATGGGACACGCTGATGGGAACGTGACAGCGATATGGAGTGCCGGTCTCGGGTGGAGCGTGCAACCTATCAGGTTTCTGAACCTGGGCCTGGAGGGCCGTTATCAGGTAGAAGACAGTCAGATCCACGGATTCTGGCGGCTGCACCCAGATGACTTCAGAGGCCTTACGCTTCAGGCAAGAGTGGTTGTGAACCTCGGTGGGCCTGGGGCGGGCGGCAGCGTTGGCACTCCTCAGCCTCAGCCAGAGTACCGTCCACCGCCGGAAGACGAGATACGCACAGCGGCCACCGGGGACGGCGCCTCGGCAGAAGCCAGTCAACTCCGGACCCAGGTTGTGGAAACCGCTCTGGGCGCCATGGGCGCGCCTTATAGGTGGGGCGGGTCAGACAGCAATGGGTTCGATTGCTCGGGCCTGATCCAGTATTCGTACGAGGCACATGGGCTCATCCTGCCTCGGATCAGTCGAGATCAAGCCCGCACGGGCATGAGAGTCGATCTGGATATCGCCAGTCTGTTGCCCGGTGACATTCTCGGGTTCACTGGGGAAAGATCGGGTGTGGGTCATGTTGGCCTCTACGTGGGCGACGGCATGTTCATCCACAGCGCCACTGACGGAGTCAAGCTCTCCAGTCTGAGGGGTGACGCTTCGAGTGACCGCTGGTGGGCACAGCGTTGGGTGAGTGCCCGCAGGGTGATCAATTGAAGCTACTTGCACCATCGTCCACCCTGACTTTGCTGCTTCCTGTCCTGGTTATCTACGGCTGTTCGTCAGCTCCCGATAATCGAGTATTCGACCTGGGATCGTCGGGATCAGGAGCGGACGCCAGGCCCCGCGTGATCCCTGTGTACGTGATCCCCAAGGATCTAGAATTCGACCGCGACCGGTTGGCGCTGAATGCGGCTGCAGTCGAAGATGTACGCCAGTGGTACTCTCGTGTGCTCGGCGGTCAAACATTCCGCTACGATCCGATTGTCGCACAGCAGAGCCGGCACACGTTCGCCGAATTGGCCGCTGACGATTTCCAGGCGTGGTGGCCTCTACTGATCGAAGAGTTCCGTGACCACGGGTTGCCGTGGGACGAGCAGTCTGATTTCAAATTGCTGTTCCTAGTCCAGGGTGCGGGTGGTTGGGCTGGGGGGGATTCGGAAAACGGAGGGATCGACAGTGTGGCAGAGGCTGGGTCCGTATCCAAGGGTGATCTCGGTGGCGTTGTCTTGATCGGAGACTCATCGCTGAGTGGCATCCTGAGCGGTGCCTGTCCTACGACCGGAATTACCGGGGGCACCGTTTGGTGGTGCAACTGGGATACGTACCGTGGTACCATCGCGCACGAGTTGGGCCATACGTGGGGGATACCGCATCCAGACGCTTTCCTGACCCCGGGACCCGATGGCGAGCGAAGCGCGTGGAGCTGCGCCGACCTCGGCAACACCGTGATGCAGTGCCACTGGGGTTTCCCCTTTGATTCGTTGCTGAGCTACGAAGCGTCCCATTTTCGCTCGTTGCGGTTCTTCCAGTACGATGGCGACGAACAGTACGAGATGCTCGTTGACATCCCGCCGGCCTCGAAGTCTGGTGAGGTCGTGTTTCACCGGATGCACATCGAGCAGAGCGATGTCGCTTGGACCGACGGCCGTGGTAGTGGTACGGCCTTCCCGTGGGCAGTCGCGTTGGGCAACGGAAGCGTTTTCTGGGAATTGGATACCGCATGCTATGGCCTTGTTGCAGAGCTGGGACGACAGCGAGGTGCCGGCGGAACGGCGGCAGTCTTTGTGATTGCTGATAGGGACACTCTGGTGGCACAAACGGTGGGGGGTGGTCCACCGTCCGCACTGTCGGTTGACATATGTGGAGCCAGGCAGTTGGAACTGGCCGTTCGGGGGCAGGGCCGATTCCGGGCTGTGTTTGGCAACCCCCGGTTGGTGAAACAAGCGGACATGTCGCAGGGGACCGATTGATGGCCTGGATCCGGTGGATAGACGAGGGTGATGCAGACGGCGAGCTCGCGGCGATCTACGAGCGACTAGCCGGAGAAGATGGCGTTGATCACATCTTGAAGATTCACTCACTCAACCCAAAGTCTCTTTGGCTGCACTACGACTACTATGCGCACCTGATGCGGGGACCATCGAATCTGTCCCGCGCGGACCGGGAAATGATCGCGGTCGTCGTGTCGCGCGTGAATGACTGTTTCTACTGACTGCGACATCACGGGGAAGGTCTCCGTAGATGGATTCGGGACGAATCCAAGGTCCAAGCCATTGAGTCGGATTACACCACGGCCGGGTTATCGCCTAGAGAGCTTGCTATCGCGAATTATGCGACCGAGCTGACCCGTGACCCTGCATCTGTGACACTAGAAGGGGTGACTAAGCTCAGAGAGGCCGGCCTCGAGGACGATGAGATCCTGGATGTCTGCCAAGTGACGGCGTACTACAACTTCGTAAATCGTATGGCCCAGGGTCTGGGGGTGGAGCTTGAGGTGCACAGGGATGAGTGAATCCGCCCGGAGCCGTCATCTTTTTGTGCAGGTTCTGTAACGCTATCCCGGAACCTTGGGCACTTGCGTCGTGTAGGCGTGTAATTAACAATAGCTTATCCACAATCCAGCTTAAGAAGACAACTAGTTAGGGCAATAACGCTATGAGTAATAAGGCCATGATGAGGTTGCTTGTACCGGCTGTGGCGCTTCTGGCGAGTGCGGCTTGCCTTGGTACGGGCCAAGAACCCAACGGAAACGGTGGAACACCCATCGACAGTGTCACCTTCAAGAGTGTCTCCATGGGGGGGCTCCATGCCTGCGGCATCGTTGTGGGCAATTACGCGTATTGCTGGGGGGACAACACGGCCGGGCAGCTCGGCAGCGGCGACATTTTGAATCACGCGGTTCCGACCTTCGTGGCCGGGGGGGAGCTCGAGTTTCGCCAGATTTCGGCCGGTGGCATCGGTGCCTGTGCTGTCACAGCGGACCAGGCTGCCTACTGTTGGGGCCACAATGAATGGGGCCAAGTGGGCAACGGAGCTTCATCGCCGCCCATCATATCTCCGCAGCTGGTGATCGGGGGGCGCAGTTTCACCTTCGTGACAGCAGGAACGGCCCACAACTGCGGCCTCGTTGGTGCGGGAGAGGCTTATTGCTGGGGGCAAGCTGGTGATGGGCAGCTGGGTAACGGTCAGAGCGGCGCGGAAACGCGGGTCGCTCAACCTGACGCAGTGTCGGGTGGATACCTGTTCAAGGAGCTGAGTGCCGGGACATTCCACACCTGTGGTGTGACACCGTCCGGTGAGGCCTACTGTTGGGGCAGAGGCACGACCGGGGCGTTGGGTAACGGCGCTGATGAGAACAGTGCAACCCCAGTGCAAGTGAGCGGCGGAGTGCTGTTCGAGTTCATAAGTGTCGGGGAGGAGCACACTTGTGGTTTGGATCTGGAGGGCAACGCGTACTGTTGGGGTGCGGGTTCGAACGGTCAGCTGGGAACCGGATTGAGGACGTCCAGTAACGTGCCGGTCCCGGTTGTTGGTGGCCTGGCGTTCGGAACGGCCTTGATGGACATCCCGATCTCGGCCGGCAGCAACTACACCTGCGCGATCGACAGTCAGGAGAGAGCCTATTGCTGGGGCCGCAATGCGTCGGGCGAGCTGGGGGACGGCACCGAGGAGCTGAGGACCGAGCCCACTCTCGTTGTCGGGGGCCTCGCGTTCAGCGAGATCAGTGCAGGAAAGAATTCGGTCCAGCCGTCGACCTGCGGTTTCACCACTTCAGACAAGGTTTACTGTTGGGGCAACGGGTTGCAGGGACAGCTGGGTACCGGGAACACGAGCTCCTCACGAGTCCCGGTGGAGGTGGTCGGGCAGAGGTAACCCAATCGACAAGTGTATCTAGGGAGCGGAGGCCTTGACAGTGGTCTCCGCTCCCATATTTTTCCCTCCT
>CP070792.1:3131914-3144938 GCA_020346845.1 Gemmatimonadota bacterium | reverse complement strand
GAGGGAGAATAGACAAGCATCGGGCATTTCCTATTACGCAGAGAGAGCAGCACTGGACGATCTACGGCAGTGGATCGGCCGACCGCTGAATGACGAATTGAGACGGCTGCGATTTGTTGATGCCGGCGTGGATCCCGCGACGATACCGGATGCATTTGACTGGATCTACCCGCAGGGCATGGGCCTGGTGTCTGCCGATCCGGAAACCGGCGAAATCTCCGATGCGGAGCGAAGCACGGAGCTGCAGGCGCTTCTGATCCCAATCATTCCCGTGATGTTGATGTTTCTCATGATCATGATGGGAGCATCACCGTTGTTACAGGCGGTCACGGATGAAAAGTCCCAGCGCATTGCAGAGGTCATGCTGGGTTCGGTGAGGCCCTTCGAGTTTATGATGGGAAAGCTGCTGGGCGGTGTTTCAGTGTCACTCACAGTAGCAGCCGTCTATATCGGCGGTGGCATTCTCTTTTTACGCAATCTCGACTTCGGTCAGTACATACCGTACGAGACGCTGCCATGGCTACTGGTGTACATGGTGGCTGCAGTATTCATGTTTGGTGCGCTTGGCGCGGCCTTGGGATCGGCCTGCAACGATGCGACCGAGGCACAGTCGATGGCGCTCCCCAGCTTGCTGCCGGTGATGATACCGTTGTTCGTAATGATGCCGGTGTTGATGAATCCGGAGTCCGGGTTTGCGACCGGTCTTTCGCTGTTTCCGCTCTTCACACCGATCGTCATGCTGTTGCGACAGGGAACACCGGCGGGCATTCCGCTGTGGCAACCATGGGTAGGGCTAGTGGGCGTGATCCTGACAGCAATACTGTTTGTCTGGGCCGGCGGCAGGATATTCAGGGTTGGGCTCCTGATGCAGGGCACGCCGCCGAAGCTGGGAAACATCGTGCGGTGGGCCGTGCGCGGTTGAGTCCACCTCTCGTTGTCGCGGTACCCATGCCGCTGTCCTGCCTCGTGCGCTGCAGTTCGCGAGACGGTTCAGGGATCCCAAGAGACATCTACCGCTCACTGACGCGCACTCGGGAAACACCGGCATGGGTGCCGCACTGCCAAAGGGATGCGGCTTGACGGGTTGGTGCGCTTGTCTACCGGGTTATTGCGGCTTGATCTCCACCTGACCTTCTACGAGCCGTTTCTCGAACGCCACATCCAGTAGGTGAGCCATTCGTTCGACCTCGGCCGCCGCCACTTGCCTCCCGAACTCGGTGAGCTTGTAGTACTTGCGTCGCTGGTCGTCGAGTTCGGGTTCCGGCCTCTTCTCTGATTCAGCTATCAGCCCGTTGTCCATCAGACGCTGAGCCGCGAGGTAGAGTGGCCCCGTCGCGGGGGTCATTCGTCCCTTGGTGCGGCGGTCGATCTCCTTCATGATCCCATAGCCGTGTCGTTCGCCGTCCGCCAACGCCAGAAGGATCTGGAACGAGAGCGGGGTGAGCGGTAGCAGCGCTGCTACGTCCTGTTCAGTCACGGCAACCTCGCACTTCTGATGTGTTCAAATATGTAACTCGGATACATAACTCAACTATCCATATATGGTATACATATCTACCACTCGCGATATACGCAAGGTTCCGCTTCGGCTAACGCCATCACCCCTGAGGGCGGGCGAGGTAAGTGCCCCGATACAGCTTGCAGAGCTATATGTCGTTAATTGGCTTAGATTTACAGCCAGATGCGGAGTTGACTGGGGCACAGTACTCAGTCCGCGGCGGTTGATGCATATGTCATATATGCATATTGCACAAATGGATATTGGGGCGTTAGATTTCTGCAGGAAGCAGCAATGCTCGGTGGGTTCCATGCGGCCCAGAGCCGTCGTCGCAGGATGGGTCGCCGTGAGCACTGATAACAACTAGATGAGAACAGGAGTGGGTATGACTAGAAGCTCCAACCTCGTGATCCTCGCAGCGATCGGCGCGTTGGCTGGTTGTTCGGGCGGTCACGGCAACTGGTCCGGTACCATCACCGACAGCGCAGGTGTGGCCATCGTATCCAACACCGATCAGGGCGTGTGGAATACCTCGAACGCCTGGACACTCGAAGAAGAGTTGAAATTCGGGTCGGTGGAGGGTGATCTCGAGTACCAGTTCGGGCAGGTCGGTTTCATCGCGGTGGACTCGAAGGACAACATCATAGTCGCGGACGCTCAGGCTCAGGAGATCCGCGTTTTCGATGCCGAGGGTCGATATCAACGCACCGTGGGCCGCCCCGGCTCAGGCCCCGGCGAGTTGGGGCCGGGTGTCGCATTCTTGGTAGTAGGCCGCGGTGACACGTTGTTCGTGCCGGACTTGACCAACCGTAGGGTGAATCTCTACGGGCCGGACGGTAATGACGCCGGCAGTTTTCCCTTGGAACTGCAGCAGGGAATCCCCATGGTGTGGCGCGGCACTGCCTCAGGGATCGTTGCGGCTCAGGTACGTCCGCTGGCCTTGCCTGACTTGCCGGTGGTGGATTCGATGGATGCAATAGTGCTCTATGGCACGGACGGATCCGTGACTGACACCGTGTTCAAGTTTGCCTCGGGAGGAACGTTGAACTTCGGGGGCGGGACCCCCGAGATAAATCTCTATGCGCCGGAATCCGTATGGGATATCGCAGATGACGGCCAATTGGTTTACGGCGTGAACAACGATTATCGGCTCGGTGTCTACGACCAAGGGGGGGACCTTCAACGTGTGGTCACCATGCCCTTCGAGCTGAAACCGGTGGGTGAGACCGACCAGCGGGTCATTCTGGAATTCCTCGAGAGGGCATGGATGGATGCTGGAGTGCCACCACAAGGGTTGGCTCAACTGCGTCAGATAGTACACTTCGGTGAGTTCTTCCCCGCATTCTCGGCCGTGTTGACGGGGCCACGTGGTTCCATCTGGGTGCAGCACGTGCAGCCCGCATCCGAGCTGAGTGAGGAGGAACTGGAAGACTACAACCTGATCGAAGAGTCCGGCGCACCGGAATGGGATGTGTTCGACGCCGAGGGCAGGTACCTCGGAGTGGTCACGATGCCGCCGAAGTTCGCTCCGCGTCTGATTCGGGGCAATCAGATCTTCGGTGTGTGGCGTGACGAACTGGACGTTCAGTACGTGGTCAGGATGAAGATCATTGGAGTCGGTGGTGATGACACAGGGGCGGTGCCGCTCGCCTCGCAGCAGTAGATATATGCGCGATGTCTTGCAGTTGCCCGTACTCGAATCGCATGCGTGAATAGCCATGTATTCGACCTGCCTCTTCTGCAATCGACCTCTGGCATCGAACGAGGTCATAGAACACTTCCCCATCGGACGTCGGCTGGCGTTCGATGGGGAAAAGGGTCGGCTATGGGTAGTATGCCGCAAGTGCGAGCGCTGGAACCTCACGCCCCTCGAGGAGCGGTGGGAGGCCATAGAGGAATGTGAGCGCGAGTTCCGCGCTACACGGATGCGTATGTCTACCGATGAGATCGGGCTTGCGCGACTCCGCGAGGGCCTCGAGCTGGTGCGCATCGGTGAGCCATTGCGCCCGGAGTTCGCCGCCTGGCGCTATGGAGATCAGTTCGGCCGGCGACGCAAACGAGCGATGTTGTGGACGGCGGGCGCGGTCGCTGCTACTGGCGTGGTGGTGGCGGGCGCCGCGGCTGCTGGAGCCGGAGTGTTCGGCGGCATTCACGTGGTGCCGCAGCTGATAGCAAACATACCGGTCCGTGCTCGAATCAAGACGAAGGATGGTCGCGTTCTGAAGGTCAGAAAGCAGAACCTGGAGAAGTCGCGTATCCTGGTGGATGGGGGGCGAGACGAGTGGTCTGTCTACGTCAAGCATCAACATGGAGAGGAGCACTTCGAGGGCGAGGAGGCTGTCAAGGCAGTCGGCCTTCTCCTCCCGGGTCTCAACGAGATGATAGGTACCAAGCCGATCATTGAAGAAGCGGTTGATCGGATAGAGGAAGCGGGTGACCCGGAAGCCTATCTGTCGCGCGTTGCCGAGGAAGTGCGGAAGCAAGAGAGTCGTGACAGCTCAGCCGTTTTCAAGAAGAAGCCGGGCCTGATCGTTCGGTTGCCGAAGCCAACCAAGCTGGCAATCGAGATGGCAGTGCACGAGGAGTCCGAGCGGCGGGCGCTGGCCGGCGAGCTGCTAATGCTCGAGAATGCCTGGCGTGAAGCCGAAGAGATAGCGAGCATAGCCGACAACATGTTCGTACCAAAGGAAACCGAGGAGTTCATAGAGAGGCACCGCGCTGCCCAGTGATCTCAGTGGAGTTGGTTGACCCGAGCCAACTCGATCGCCTTGGCTGCTCGACTGTCCCGTCTGCCCCTTTCGGTCCTGCCTTTTCTGTGCCTCCTTTCCCAACCTCGTTGCAATCCACGTTCAACGGCTATACGATGACGGCGATAGCGACGGTCGTTGCCATTAATCTGGAGCACCCATGAACGAAGAGAAGTTCAATCTCACACTACGGAAGTTCCTCAAGAGCTTTGGCATCACGGGTCAGCGGGAAATAGAGAAGGCAGTCGATGCTGCACTGAAAGACGGCACAATCAAAGGCACAGAGACCTTGCGTGCCCGAGCAACCCTCGAGATCGCGGGGCTCCCGTTGCAGAAGGTAGTTGAGGGAGACATAGAGCTCGAATAGTCAGTGCCGGGACGAAGCTCCTATGACCGTATCTACACCGTCGTTTGTCGGATACCACGAGGCCGCGTAGCAACATACGGCCAGATAGCGGCCCTTGCGGGGATGCCCGGACATGCGCGTCAGGTAGGGTACGCACTACACAATCTGCCCGACGACTGCAACGTGCCATGGCACCGTGTGATCAACGCAAGAGGTGAAGTGAGCAGGCGCGCGGAACCGGGCTACGAGTTCATCCAGCGGGACATGCTGGAGAGCGAGGGTGTTGTTTTCGATGAAGACGGTCGCGTTGACATGGCTCGCTATCGCTGGCAGCCACAAGCTGCTGAATAGAGTCACCTGTCGCTGATGCCGCACCCGCGGGCACAGAGCAGCTCTACCACAATCTAGGAGTTGACGCTCCGATGAGACGATATTCACTGCTGCTGATTATGGCGATGTTTGCCTGTACCAAATCCGATTGGCAACCAGCAGAATCCCCGCTGGTGACACCATGGACACATGAAGTAGACCCCACGAACCCGCGTCCAGAGTACCCACGGACCATGATGCGCCGTAATGAGTGGCTCAATCTGAACGGTCTGTGGGAGTACTCGATTGTCCCCCGCGATTCTATGCCACACGAGTATGAAGGCAATATCCTGGTGCCGTTTGCGGTCGAGTCGGCGCTGTCGGGGGTTGGCGATACCGTCGGCGAGGCAAACCGACTGTGGTACCGACGTGACATAGCAATCCCGGAGAGCTGGTCCGGCAATCGAATCCTGCTGCACTTCGAAGCGGTTGACTGGGAGACCCAGGTCTGGGTAAACGGGCAAGACATTGGCATCCACCACGGCGGCTACGATCCGTTCAGTTTCGATATCACCAATGCGCTCGCAGGTGAGGGCGACCAGGAGCTCGTGGTCGCCGTATGGGACCCGACCGACGGTGGCACTCAGCCGCGCGGCAAACAAGTGAGCGACCCGGGCGGGATCTTCTATACGTCGGTGACGGGAATATGGCAGACGGTGTGGCTGGAACCGGTTCCCACCACGGCGATCGTGGACTTTGTCGCAACACCCGACATCGATGCAAGCACTGTGACGGTGGTTGTGGAAGCAGCAGGCGCAGCCAGCGATTACCAGGTCGAGATAGATGTACTTGAGAATGAAGAGGTGATCGTAAGAGCGAGCGGTGATGTGGATGCCATGATCGCGCTGTCGATTGAAAACGCTCAATTGTGGTCACCCGACGATCCGCACCTGTACGATTTAGATATTCGACTATCGCGCGACGGAGCAGTGGTAGATGAGGTAGCCGGTTACTTCGGTATGCGCGAGATCTCGGTGGGTAAGGATTCGGAAGGAACAACTCGGTTGCTGCTCAACGACGAGTTCGTGTTCCAGGCCGGCCCGCTGGATCAAGGGTATTGGCCGGACGGTCTGTATACGGCGCCGACGGAAGAGGCCATGGTGTACGATCTCGAAGTGATCAAGGCCATGGGCTTCAACATGCTGCGGAAGCATGTCAAGGTCGAGCCAAGGAGTTTCTATACATGGTGTGACCGAATGGGCATTCTGGTCTGGCAGGACATGCCCAACGCCAACATACCGGTTGAGCCACGTGGCTCGGATGTGTCGACCGATCGGGAAGCGACTGTGCAGTTCGAGACAGAGCTGCGAGCTCTGGTTGAGACACACCGCAACCATCCCAGTATCGTGATGTGGGTTCCGTTCAACGAGGGCTGGGGACAGTACGACAGCGGCCGCATTACCGAGCTGGTGCGTGCGGCTGATGCAACACGGTTGGTGAACCATGCCAGCGGATGGTATGAGCGTGGCTTTGGGGATGTGGTCGACAGGCACTCGTATCCGGCGCCGAACCCGCCTGAGCCCGAGGCGACTCGGGCAGCGGTGCAGGGCGAGTTTGGTGGTCTGGGATACAACGTCGCCGCGCATATGTGGACTAGTGAGGGGTGGGGTTACGATCTGTTTCCCGATCGTGAGAGTCTGGCTCGCGAGTTCGAAGAGCTGATGAGTGATATCCGTCGAGCGGTCGAACGGGGATTGAGTGCCGCGGTCTATACTCAGACCACTGATATTGAGACGGAGAACAACGGTCTGCTCACGTACGACCGCGAGGTCGCAAAGATAGATCCAGAAACTGTGGCTCTGGCAAACCAAGGATATCTGCCACCACGGGTGACCAACCGGGCGACTGTGTTTGTCGATCGGACCGCCGTAGAACTGGTTGCGCCGATTGAAGCCAGCGAGATCCGCTACACGACTGATGGGACGGAGCCTACAAGAGAGTCAGCGTCGTATGAAACCCCATTCGATATCGAGCAGACCACCACTGTCAAGTCACGTGCATTCTGGGAGGATGGCCAAGAGAGCCGCACGTCGACTTACACATTGGAGCGAGTGCAGCCGGTTGCAGCAGTGGATGTCGCTGCACCCAGACCCGGCTTGACGGTGGAGGTATACGATCAGGATGGGAGCTGGAACTCACTGCCCGACTTCGATGCGCTCTCGCCGGACCTGGTGGAACAGGCTCACTCCTTCGAGGCGGGTGTCGCTGGACGACAGGAACTCTACGGGCTCAGGTTCAGAGGCTTCATCAGAGTGACCGACCCAGGTGTGTATGGTTTTCACTTGATCTCAGATGATGGAAGCCGGCTACTTGTTGGTGGAGAGGAGATCGTTGACAACGACGGCGTGCACGGCGTGCGGGAGCGCTCGGGTTTCGTTGCGTTGGAGGCGGGATTTCATGCCGTCGAGTTGCTCTTCTTCCAGGGGAGGGGTGGGGTCGAGCTGCGACTCGAGATAGCGAGCCCCAACCAGGCGCGGCGGGATGTTCCGGCCGAGCTTCTATTCCACGAGTGAGCGCCGACTGGAGTGCGGCTGAATTTCGATGCCGGGTTTGTTGATGGCAGATACCACAATGTGTGATGCCGCTCAGGCGAAACTCAGCTCTTGGCGCTCCGCAGAAGAAGCTGGCACCACTCGTTCATTCCTTCGCCCGTGGCGGCAGACAGCAACAGTACCTCTAGCTCAGGATTCACCTCGCGCGTGTTTGCGAGGGCGACGTCGAGATCGAACTGGAGATGTGGTAGCAAATCGATCTTATTGAGTATGGCGATCCGCGCTTCCCGAAACATCTTGGGATACTTGAGCGGTTTGTCCTCTCCCTCAGTCACTGAGAACACCACGATCTTGGCGTGCTCTCCTAGGTCCCAACTGGCCGGGCACACCAAGTTGCCTACGTTCTCGATGAAGAGGAGATCGGTGTTTGTCAGGTCGATTCGATCCAGGGCAGTCAGGATCTGCCGGGCATCGAGGTGACATGCGCCCCCGGTCACGATTGCCTGGACGAGTTTGTCGGTGTGTTTCGCCAAGCGGTCGGCGTCGTTCTGTGTCTGGACATCTCCCGTGACTATAGCGATCTGAATCTGGCCCCCAAGTCGGGCGAGCGTGTTTTCGAGTAAAGTCGTTTTGCCGGACCCGGGCGAAGACACCAGGTTGAGCGCTGTAACTCGATGCTGGGCAAGCCGTTGGCGAACGTCGCCTGCCAGCTCATCGTTCTTGGCCATCACCCGCTCGCGGATCTCAATAGTGTGGATCGTCATCAATGATCTCTACGTGGCTCACTCTCAGTGCATCGCCCGTAACGCGTTGAATCTCCGCCTTGGCCTGGACAAACGGGGTGTTGGTCAACACGACATCCAGGCTCGACTGGAGGCTGTCGAACTCGACTCCGGCCTCGGCACCAACCTCCAAATGTACGGTTATGACTCGGGCAAGGCGCGCAAGCCCGATCCGGTCCTCGAGGATGCGGCCAACCTCGAGTGCAATACTCATTTCATGCATCAGTCTGCCAGGTAATATGGTGGGGCGAGCGCCAAAACTGCTTTACGCGGTCGAATGAGTCACATCTTGTCGATTTCTTAATGAAAATCCTGAAGGATCTGACAGAGGTCAGATTTGTTAAGTAATTGTGAAAGTTTGCTTTACGTCGAAGCAGCGGTCGTCGCTTCGGTTGGTATTCGGGTCTAGCCTTAACACTACATTCACATCCGGTTTACGGCTGCGCGGTGATATTGCGGAGCAGTGCCGCCTTAGCTGGTACTAAAGTTCTCAGTAATCGATACCTGATCTTCGAACATCAAAAACCTGGTTCCTCCATACGAGGTCTGGGTGATACTACTCAAACAGGCGCTCAACGTGCGCCTGCGCCGAAAGGGAACGAACATATGAGGCCTGCGTGTAAGCTACTGTCTGGTGCGATCGCAGCAGCACTCGCGATAGGACTTTCTGCTTGCGATGATGAACCCGCCGTCGTACAACCTGGAGAAGACGCTCCGCCTGAGATTCAGTTGAGTTCCCCGATGGGTGGAGAGGCTGTTCAGCCCGGAGCCGACCTGGAGATCACCTGGACTGCGACCGACGACAATGAAGTTGTGGGTGTCGATCTGAGTTACAGCCACGGTGGCGGTTCCGGGACTGTCATTGCAACCGGTGTTACCGGTTCCAGCTATACTTGGACGGTGCCGCGCAACCAGCTGGTCAGTGTCAAGCTGAAGGCTACCGCGGTTGACGGTTCGGGTCAGACGGGTGACGACGAAAGCGACATCTTCGCCATCGTAGCGCATTCGGCCCGGGGATACGTGCAAAGCAGCACGTGCAGAAACTGTCACATCGACTACTACAACGGCATGATCAACTCGGGCCACCCTTACAAACTGAACGCGGTGGTTGCGGGACAGGCGCCTGAGTATCCCAACTCTGAAGTTCCGTCACCGCCCACCGGGTTTACGTGGGATGACATAGCCTATGTGATCGGTGGCTATGGCTGGAAGGCTCGGTACATAACTGCCGACTCCGGCTGGATTATCACCGACGCAATGGACGGTGTAAATGCGCAGTACAACCTGCCGCGCGACGATCTGGGGGTCGGGTCCGAGTGGGTGGCCTACCATGCCAGTGACACCGAGCGCAAGCCGTATGATTGCGGCGCGTGCCATACGACGGGCTGGCAGAGCTTCGACGACAATGGCGGAGTTCACCAGGACGGTCTCGTTGGTATTGCCGGCACGTGGGAAGAGACTGGAATCACTTGCGAAGAGTGCCATGGGGCCGGCGCGGACCACGTGGCTAGCCAATCCGCTTCCGATATCACGGTGGACGATGCGTCAGCTGCCTGCGGTGCCTGCCACAGACGTGGCGCAGACGATGATTTCATCGAGGCGAAAGGCGGGTTCATCCGGCATCATGAGCAGTACCAGGAGTGGAAGGCCAGTCCCCACTGGGCGTTCGCACAGTGCAACCAGTGTCACGACCCACACGTCGGCACCCGATATGGCAACGCCGATGCCGGTGGTATCGTGACCACATGTGAAGATTGCCACACCAGAGCACTGAATCACCCACCGGTGTCGTGCGAGTCGTGCCATATGCCGCGCGCGACCAAGTCGGCCCGGGCGATTCACAGCTTCGAGGGTGATGTGCGAACCCATCTGTTCAGAATCAACATCGATGGGACCAAGACCAAAGACGACATGTTCTTCACCCCGGCCGGGAGCACCAAGCTCTCGACCAACCCATGGGTGACGCTGGACTTTGCGTGCTACTCGTGCCACACGGATCCCAACACATCAGAAGGTGGTGGAGGTCCCGCGCTGACCATGGCCGAGCTGGCCGCGAGAGCTGCGGTGATTCACTGATCGAGCAGTGCAGTGATGGTGATGGATTGAGTACGCAGCACGGTGGATTGTCTTCTTCGGGGGCCGGCCGCAATGTCTGGCCCCCACCAGACGGCGTCGTTGGGTCAGAGGCATGAGCCTAGCTGAGGCGCGTTGCGGTCTGTGGGTCGCAGGGCTCGCTGCGGCGGTGTTCGGAGCGGTGTCCTGCTCGCAAGGCGGAACGAGCCTGGGCGAGACCGAAGAGCGGGGTGGACTCCGGTATTTGAAGGGCTCAGTGGAGCCTCTGAGCGGGATTGTGTTCACCATGCACGAAGATGTCGATCTGGTGTCGTCGGAGGTGACTTACCGGCGAGGTAGGAGAGACGGGCGTGCGAGGGAGTACCACAAGAATGGGGATCTGGCGCTGGAGGAGCATTTCCAGAGCGGACGGCTAGACGGTGTCCAACGCGAGTGGTTCGAGAACGGCCAGCTGGAGCGGGAGGAAACGTTCCGAGCGGGTCTGATTGAGGGAATCGCTCGAGAGTGGTCTGAGGGTGGTCAGTTGGTGCGTGAGCGGACGATGCATGATGGCGAACCACATGGGACAGACATTATCTGGCATCCAAATGGCCAGATGCGGAGTCGTGCTACGTATGAGACGGGGACGCTGCAGGGCGTGCGGACCGTCTGGTATGAAAACGGCCGGAAGAAGTCTGAGCGCACCTTCGTAAACGGTAGGGCAGACGGGGCCAGCATCGACTGGTACCAGAGTGGAGCTCGTATGCGCGAGACGCACTGGAAGGTGGGTAAGCCGGATGGTGCATATAGGGAGTGGTACGAGAACGGCGCCAAAAGGGTCGAGGGTGAGTACGCCTCGGGGAAGTTAAGAATGATCAGACGGTGGGACGAGAACGGCAACCAGGTACGACGTACTGACAGTTCTGGCTTGTCCGAAGCTACTTCGAATAGGATTTAACGATTTCTTAAGATGTCTTTATTCTAAAGGCATCTATTGCGATGGATCTTAATGAAGCTGTACCTTATGGTCCGTACTTCTACGGATATCAGCCGGAAGGGGGAAGTTGTGAAGACATTGTTGGTCAGAGTGAAATGGCCACTCATCGCTGCGTTATCTCTGATGGTGGGCGCCGCGTGTTCTGAAGACAATGTGGTCTTCCAGGACCGGGAGCCGTTCAACCCGCCTGCGGACTCGGTGTCCGGCATGCTCGGCTACTACAATATCGAGGCGCATCAGACAACTTGTGGCAACTGCCATGCCGACACACAAGTCGAGTGGGTAGAGACCGCACATGCCAATGCGTGGGAAGGTCTGCAAGGATCTGGGCACGCGCAGGAGTTCTGCGAAGGCTGCCATACGGTGAGCGAGTTGGGCAACGCACTGACCGCCGCCTCTGGCTGGAATGCGGTGAAGGACTCCACCTATCTGGACGTGCAGTGCGAGAGCTGCCATGGGCCGGGCAACGACCATGCCGGTGCGCCGGACATGACGCAGCCTTTGGCCTCGATCGCAGTAGACACAGGCCTGACCAATGGCTGTGGGGAGTGCCACTCGGGTACGCACCATCCGTTCGTGGAGCAGTGGGTTCAGTCCAAACATGGGTACGGACGTAGCTTCGGCTATGCCGGTAGCCGCAGCGGCTGCGACGAATGCCACAGTGCCCAGGGCGCGATCGAGCAGCAGTTCAACTCGAACGCGGACTACTTGGAGAAGGACGGCGATAGGCTGCCGATCGTGTGTGCCGTATGCCACGATCCGCACGGCGGCCCGCTCGACCACCAGCTGAGGGCACCGGTGGGAGAGGACACGCCGCGGGGCCTGTGCCTGGTTTGTCACAATCGCCGCACAGTACCGTCGGCTGGCACCCGTGGACCGCACGCCGCACAGGGTCCCCTGGTGTTGGGATCGACCATCGCCTGGTGGCCTGACGGTTTCGAGTGGCTGGACGGTCTCACTGGCAGCCACGGAGACACCGATGTGAACGAGGATCTGTGCGCGACTTGCCACGTGGTGAATTTCGAGGTGACCGATCCAGCGACGGGCGACTTCGTGTTCCACAGTGTGGGCCACACTTTTGAGGCGATCTCATGTCTCGACGCACAGGGTATACCGACCGCGGGACCGTGCGCCAACGACGAGCGCGACTGGAGTGCCTGCGCCAGCTGCCACGGGACCGAGGCTGCGTCCCAGGCCATATATGAGGCCTTCAAAGACACGTTGAACGCTCTGCTGGATCAGATCTGGGTAGACACCGATGGCAACGAGATCATCGATGCCGCTCCAACGGACGCCGGCGTGCTGCCGTTGATTCTGCAGGCGGCCGGTGACAGAGAGCTCGACAGATCGGACACGCTGTTCACCGCGGCCGAGGGAATTCTGTACAACGCGCAGGTGGCGGCGACTCACGATCGTGAGCTGTTCCTGAGTGGTTCTACGATCGTGATCGATCAAGGGACCGGGCTGCCCGACACCGTGAGTTTCTCCGGGCACCGCACGGCCGGCAACGGTGTGCACAATCCGCCGTTCCTTGAGGCGCTGCTCAAGGCATCGATTCAGCACGCGATCGCTTTCTACGGTATTCCGGCGCCTGCACCGGGTTTCGATCTCACGATCCGGGCCGACCGGAGTCAGTTCCGGCGTTAGCTGCGCCGACTGATAATCGGCAGAAGTTTTACCGGCTCCGACCTCATTGAGGCCGGGGCCGGTTGTGTGTTCAAACAAGCACGGAGGGCCTAGT
>CP070792.1:3103788-3131814 GCA_020346845.1 Gemmatimonadota bacterium | reverse complement strand
TTATAACGCGGAGCACAACGATTGGTTTTTCTCCAAACACCTCCCCAGCGGCGACTTGGACAAGATGGAGATGAACGGCATGACGATGCCCATGGAGGGTCGACTCCCTGGGTGTCAGAACTGTCACATCGCCAAGCGAGACAACGACTACTTGTATACCGGCGAGTTGGGAAGGCACTAAAGGACACCAGTGGGTGAAGCAAGCAGCCGCGCCGCGCTGGGTGACTGTTTGCTGGCCCACTTACGGCCTCAATAGACGATCAGTAGGTTTCGATGATCCTGTTTGGCGTCAGCTACTACGCTGAAGGAAGCGGGAATGCCGAGCCACTCGTCTTCAAGAGATGTGCGTGGACTGCTCTGCGCCAATCTGTGCTGGCTGGTTGTGCTGCTAACGTCTGTGGCGTGTGGATCGGCGCCCGAAGAAGCCCAGCAGCAAGCAACGACTCCACAATCTGGCTTCAATCTCGAGGGCACCTGGAAGTGGTATGATCGATACGAGCTTCCGACCGGGTGCTTGATTCGTATGTGGCCCGAAGGGACGAAGTGGAACGGCTGGATAGTCCAGGATTTTGGCGTGGAGCAGCGGTGCGATCGGATTGAGCACCGGCTCGATAGAGTCCACATAGACGATACCAAGGTGTCCCTCTGGTTCAGGGACCCGCACGCCCAGCGGTACTCACGTTGGGAACTACGGCTGGAGATAGTAACAGTAACCCGGCTCCAATCTCGCAGCTCAAATACGCCACACAGCCTCGTGAGGGTGGGTCGCTAACGTAATTCCGGGTTTGCGGTCCGTTGCCGTCTCCGTCCTGGCACGTCTTTATTCGGCACTGCCCCAAAGCAACACACGTGTCTCTTACATGACGTTTCACGTCGACAATGACGAGTTTGCCTGGTCGATTGATGCGGAGTTCTTTGCCGATTGGAAATCTCTGGCGAGCAGCACGCGTGAGAAATACAGTGCACTCGCGGAAGCCGGAGTGACTCTTGATACGCTGCAGGTTGTGGTGCTGGGTCCCGATGCTGGTGTGATGTCAGGCCTCGGCCGGGTGTCCGCGCTCGCCGTTGATGGTCAGCAGATACATATGAGGATCGCCATCACGTTCGTGGTGGCGAGGCGCAGTGGCCAGTGGCAGCTGATCCATGGCCACTCGTCTCATGCCCTGAGTGAGCCACCGGACTGATCCCGTGACCAGCAGGTCACTCAGAAGAAAGATCCTCCACCTCACGCGCCGCTTCCAGGTGTCGGTCTATCTCACGACGCACCTGATCTGCTGCCTCTATGTCCTGTGTTAGTTCGTCGAGTGTCACGTTGCCGGCGTGTAGCCGGAGTAGATCCAGCCGCAATGTCTCGAGCGCAGCCACTGTGGCGGAGAGCCGCTCCATCGCTTCTGGTGTCTCACCGCTCTTGCGGAGTGCGAGAGCGTCGGCCTCGAGCTTGGCAATCAGGGCAGGCACATTGCCAAGCTTGTCTCTCTGGTCTGGGGGCAGGGCGGTGAAGAGTTGTTCTGCAACACCGCCCAGCACTACCTCGGTTCGCTCACCTTGATCGGGGAGTGCTTCGGGACGGTCGGGAAGGCCGATGCTGCCAACGCGAAACACCCAACGTCCCAAACGTCCCTTGAGGAGCCGCCGCCACCATTTGGGTGCACCCAGTTGGGACCAGAGTCGGCGGATGGTGAGCATTGGACCACCCACAGCCGACGCCAAGGACAATATCACCGCAACATCCGATTCCACGATGATGCCGGCGCCGACACCAAGGGCGGTGATCGTGACGCCAGCGCCGGCCGTCAGCCAGGGCGCGGCACGAGACGTCTTTGGCTCCAACTCTTCATCCTCGAGGTCACGCCGTTCCGCTAGCTCCAAACCTGCCCGCAGCGCATGGTGCGTGTAGCCGCGCTTTAGCAGCTCACGTGCCTGACTGAACAGCTGAGTAGCCCTGGCCACTGACAGTCCCAAGAACACCGTGATGAACACCATCTCGATGCCGAAGAGAATGCCCAGGAAGTCGCCCTCGGCCGCCCGCAAGATCTCGAACACCGTTGCACTGCCGAGCGCACCCCCGAGGAAGGTCGCCACATCGCCGCCGACGCCGTCGGCTTCGCGGCGGAATCGCTCGAGCGGCACGGGTACTCTCACCAGAGCTCCGCGTGCACTGTCGATCTCGCTTGCCAACCCGTCGGCCGTTGAGGGTCGCATTCCGGCATCCTTCGCCAGGCACTTATCGATGAGATCGGCAAACCGGGTCGGCAGTCTCGGTGCGAGCGGCCCAAGCTTGGGCGGTCGATCGTTGGCCAGTTTCACGAGGTATCCGGCCACTGAGTTTGCCTCGAACGGGAGCCGGCCGGTCGCGGCGAAGAACGACGTGACGCCCAGCGAGTAGAGATCGCTTCGCGGGTCGACGGGTTCCCCGGCAGCCTGTTCTGGGCTCATGTATTGAGGGGTACCGAGTACCGGGCCGGACGGTGGCGTGTCCGCCGCTTGAATCTCTCGCGCGATCCCAAAGTCAGTCACCAGCGCCCGGTCGCTCTCTCTGTCAATGAGCACGTTGTCTGGCTTCACATCGCGGTGGATCACTCCACGCGCGTGCGCGTGGGCCAGGGCCCATGCCACTTCCTGAGTCACTCGCATGACATCCGACGCGCGCATGGGGCCATCACGCCGCACGCGCGCACCCAGGGTCTCGCCATCCACGAATGCCATCACGAAGAACACGAGATCGCCGTGTTCTTCCACTGAGTGGATCTGCACGACGTTGGGATGTGACAATCCGGCCGCTGTGCGTGCCTCACGAAGGAACCGCTTCCTTACAATCTCGTCGGCTGCCAGATCGGGTGGCAGGAGCTTGATTGCCACCCGTCTGTCCAACGCAACATCGCGCGCAAGAAAAACCACTCCCATTCCACCACGACCCAGCTCCCGATCGAGTGAATAGCGACCTGCTACGGCGCGCTGAAGAGCAATGAACTCAGGTGTTGTCGTCATGTCGGTTGCGCGTCCTGTCTCAGACTACTCGTTGTGCGGCTAGGGCAACGAACCTGATCGTCGACACAATTTACGCAGTCGCCTCACGTTAAGCTTCCCGTAGTTTGGTGGTCGCGTGCATCGCTTCACGATGTGTGTTGTCTTCATCCGTCTTAGTCCATCCTTTTGCCGTCTCAGGCCGTCTTACACTGTCTATGGAACTGCACCGTCCCCAACCCGTATATTGAAGTAGAGCAACGCCGGACGCACTCCAACTTGTTGATTGCAGAGACTGACCCGCCTGCCGAATACGCCCTGTCGCGAGTCGTCACTGGATAGATGAGGAGCGATGGTCATGGATCCAATTGAGGAACTCGATCACATCGCGATCAACGTCAGATCACACCGTCTTGTCAAGACGTTGCTCAAGGAGAATCCCAAGCTCGAGCAAATCCTGCGTAATTCCAAGAACGAAACCGAAGCACGAGTCGGAGTTCGCGAGTGGGTGTTGGATGAGCTACAGCAGCGTCCTCAGGCTCTGGCGTATTACGAGGGTCGGCACGCGGACCGCGAGGCTTTTGAAGCGCTCTCGTGGAGCGACTACGCCGCGATTCGGTTACTGGACTATGTCGATCACGCTGGACGCCAGTTTGAAGACTTGAACCTGCGTGGAGCCGTTGCTGTCAGCACTCCGATTCGGCAGTTGTGGCTTGCGGTGAATCACGGTACCGGTGGTGCCAAGCCGGATTTTTTCGAGGACGCCTTGCACCTGTTCCGTCAATTCTCGGGCAGGAGCGAGCGCCGCGTGCCTACCCGCGAGGAGGTCGAGAGCTGGATGGACCGCTATCCCTCCGGGCTAGACCCACGAATCGTGGCACTACGGGAAGAGAACCGGGAGCGCATTCTCAACATCATCATCGACCGGATGGATCGTGGAGAGATCAGTAGTCAGAAGTTCCGGTTTGAAGGCGGGTTGTCACGCGTCGAGAAATTCAAGCAGGCACTAGAATGGTGGAACGACATGCAGTTCCATCTCCAATTCGCTGTTAGGTCACCGCAGTTGCTGAACCAGATGCTCGGTGACTCGCTGGATCCGGATACAATGAGTGTGTTGTATCGCGCTCGCGACGCGGGCATCCCGTTCTTCGTCAATCCCTACTATCTATCGCTACTCCACGTGCGCGTTCCCTATTTCGCGATCGGGGCCGACCTGGCAATGCGTCACTACGTCGTCTATAGTGAACAACTCGTCGAAGAGTTCGGCCACATCAGGGCCTGGGAGCGCGAAGACGAGGTGGTACCAGGGAAGCCGAACGCTGCCGGATGGTGTCTGCCGCCCTACGACAACGTGCACCGGCGCTACCCTGACGTTGCCATCCTGATCCCCGACACGACCGGGCGCGCCTGCGGTGGGCTATGTTCGGCATGCCAGCGGATGTACGACTTCCAGCGTGGCGGGCTCAACTTCAATCTGGAAGAACTGGAACCGAAGCCGACTTGGCCGCAAAAGCTCTCGGAGCTGATGCGGTACTTCGAGGAGGACTCTCAGCTACGCGACATTCTCATTACGGGCGGCGATGCCCTGATGAGCACGGACAAAGCCATGCAACGAATCCTCGATGCCGTATACAGCATGGTCAGGGCGAAATGCGAGGCGAATGCGAACCGCGAGCAGAAGTACGCTGAGATCCAACGCGTCCGGCTGGGAACGCGATTGCCGGTCTATCTACCCCAGCGAATCACACCACAACTCACTGAAATTCTGGCCCGCTTCAGGGAGCAGGCATTGGAGGTAGGGGTCAAGCAGTTCGTGATCCAGACCCACATCGAGTCACCCATGGAGGTAACACCGGAGGCGCGCGATGCGGTACAACAGCTGCTGTCCGCTGGATGGGTCGTCACCAACCAACTCGTTTCCACGACTGCCGCTTCCCGCAGGGGGCACACAGCCAAGCTGCGTCAGGTTCTCAATGAGATCGGGATACTCCCTTACTACACGTTTGTGGTGAAGGGATACAGAGAAAACAGCTTCAACTACGCTCCAGTGGCGCGTCTGGCGCAGGAGGAGATGGAGGAGAAGGTCATAGGTCGTATCCCGGAGCGATACCACGAGTCGGTACGCCGCTTGTCGCAGCAGGCCGAGTCGGTGGTGCATGAGGTGAGCACCTTGAGAGGTAAGGTCTGCGTTCCCTTCCTAGCTACCGATCGCAACGTGCTGAATCTTCCTGCTGTTGGCAAGAGCCTCACGTTCCGCGTGATCGGCATCACCCGCTATGGACGCCGCATACTGGAATTCGACCACGATCGCACACGTGCCTGCAGCCCGATCATCGATCAGATCGGCAAAGTGATCGTGATCGAGTCGAAGTCGCTTCGCGAGTACCTACGACAGCTCGAGGAACTCGGCGAAGAAATCTCAGAATACGGCAGTTGCTATGGATACTCCATGGGGCAAACCGAACCGCGCATTCCGCTGTTCGAGTATCCGGAGTACGATTACGTGCCGACCACGGAGATCACTAACTTCGAGTTGCCTGACTCAGACCAACCACTCGCAGGCGCCGAACCTGTGTCCGGGCCAGCAATGGAGCAGGTTCATTGACGCAACGCACGTGAACGGAGCCCGCAATGGCAATCATCACCATATCCAGAGGGGTATACGCCGGTGTGGAGACCCTGGCAGAACTGCTGGTCGAAGGGCTGGGGTATCGACTGTACACGCGCGAGCAGTTGTTGGTCGATGCGGCTAAGCATTACGGTGCATCGCAGAGTCAGGTGGAATCGGCAGTTGAGAACAAGCCGGGTTTTCTTGAAGGACGCGGCATGAGGAAGCTGCATTATATCTATTGTGTCCAGGCAACGATGGCCCGCGCGGCACAGGCAGACGATTTGGTGTATCACGGTCAGGCGGGACACCTGCTGTTGGGGCCGATGCCACATCACCTGCGGGTGAGAGCCGCCGCCAATATGCAATTCCGTATTGCGATGGTCATGGAGCAGTGCAACCTGTCACGCCAGAAGGCTGTCGACTATCTGAAACAGGCCGACGCGGCGCGCAACCGCTGGATCAAGTGGGTGCACGGCGTAGAGGCCGATGACATCCGGACTTATGATTTGGTTGTTAACCTCGAGCGCGTGTCATTCGCGACCGCGGCAGCGATCATTGCCGAAACATCGCGGCGGGAGTTCCAGACCACTCCGGAGTCGCAACAGATGCTGGACGACCTCGTGATAGGCAGTGAGGTGCGAGCCCGGATAGGTCTGGATAGGGACATAGCCGACGACAAGATAGGGATCGATGCCAGCAAGGCAGTCATCACTATCTCCGCAAACGTGCGATCCTTGGCCGATGTTCAGAAGGCCAAGGAGCTGGCGTCACAGGTCCCCGGCGTGAAGCAAGTGGAAACCGAGATAGGGACGGCGTAAAACCAGAGGGGTCTTGCGCTTCTAAGGCGGTCCTGTCCCCGTCAGGTGAGCGTGCGGCGGCGACCGCGGCGACAGCAGGTGTGTTTCTGATGGTGTGACTCCCCTCCACAGGTCCCTGAAATCGTCTACCGTGGGTTTGGCGACTGCAAAGAAGAACCACACCGCTCCTACCCCACCCGATGCCGCTATCTGAGCAAACGATGGATCCCAATTTACACTTGGCCGCGTAGATCCGTCTGCGGCTACAGGCGGACGCCCGAAGTCGTCTATAACGCCAGTATACTCACCACGGGTAACTACCTGTTTGATCGCGGGTCGGTGAGCACCTAGACCTCTCGGCAGGGGTGAAGGCCGCGATGTCGAAATCGTGGCGCAAGCTGATAGCAGGCATAGGACCACAGCCGCTAAGAGTACGCGCCGTGCGGGTGTGATTAAGGAGCGTTTCATTGTAGGCCTCCCGCATGAGTACTGCAGGAAGCCTATGGACGATGTGTCAACCCAGCGTCAATCGCGGCCACGTAGCGGAGCCGCAGGGATGAGGTTCCCATGCTGCGGCCCGCGCCTAGATTCCGTAGTCACAACACGACTGGTGGAGAAGATATGATTCAGCGCGCCGTTCTACTAACTGCAGCGATACCGTATCTGGTTGGGGGCACAGGCGTAGTGCCTCTGGTCGGTCAGGATGTCGACTATGTGAACCACTTCCGCGTGTACACCGGCAATGGCGAGCCGGCGTCTCTGTCGGATATCGCCAGCGCGATGGGCGACGTGGACGCGGTTCTCATCGGTGAAGACCATACGGACCCCGTGGGTCATTGGATCGAGGCTGAACTGCTACGCATCGCATTGGCGGAGTCAGAGTCTGGTGCCACACGTCCTGTCGCCTTATCGCTGGAGATGTTCGAGCGTGACGTCCAGGGAGTGGTAAACGAGTACCTGCAGGACCTGATCACCGAAGGTCAGTTCAAGGCTAGCGCACGCCCGTGGGAGTTCTACGATGCCGACTACAGGGCAATGGTGGAGTTAGCGAAAGAGTCGGGTATTCCGGTAATCGCAGCCAACGCACCACGACGCTATGTGAATCGGGTCACACGCCTGGGTAGGGATGCGCTGGATGCGCTTCCTTCATATGGCAGGAGCTTCCTTCCGCCCCTGCCCTATCCCCAGCCCAGTGACAATTACAGAGACGAATGGCTCGGTCTCATGGCAGTGATGCCAATGGAGCGCCAGTGCATACCACCGGGCAGTGAGGCAACGGCCGAACAGGATTCGGCTGCAGCTCACCCGATGCAGCAAGAGAAGGAGGCACCACCCACCCAACGTCCACCACACATGGGTGCGTTCTTGGAGAACGGTCTCCAGGCCCAGGCGCTGTGGGACGCGTCAATGGCGCATGCAATTGCAACGCACCTGGATGAGAACCCGAGGGCTCTCGTGCTGCACATGGTGGGTGGCTTTCACGTGGAGAACTTCACTGGTACCCCCGAGCAACTGCAATATTACCGGCCCGGCACACTCAGCCTTGTCGTGTTGATCGACAATGTCGACGAATTCGAATCATTCGACGTTGAGGAGCATGCGGGGAAGGGCGATTTCGTCATCCTGACGGACCGTAGTCTGGATTTGGAGTATGAGCGGTTTTGTGTGGATGAGGATAGGAGCTAGGACGGTCTAGCAAGCTTCAACCTCTGCGGAACTTCCCCGACGGACGGACGAGCACGGGCCAGGACGGCCTGAGACAGTGGGTGTGTTGCCGTCTTAGACCGTCCTCGTCCGTCTTAGACCGTCCGTCGAGTAACTAGCTAGCAAGCCAGTGCGGTCTGGGGTAGGTCGGTAGCTAGCGACTGCCTCCCCGCCTCACCAATGCCGCCAATACTTTGTCCCGCTCGTATTCCGACGACATGCTCTCCGCCATGTCGATGTATTTGGCGCGCAGACGGTCGTTGAGACGATGTGCCTCGGCGACCTTGATGAGCAGGGTGGCTAACTCGTAGTCGGAATCGATCTCGGTCGCCGCATCCAATATGGCTTCTACCAGGACATCGCTCGTTTGCTGCTCGTCCAGCACTGCCTGCAGCACACGTGACATGTCGTAGTCCGAGTCGATCATGCTGACACTGGCAAAGAAGGATCCGTATGTGACCTCGCTCAACTGGTACGACGAGGATACGCTTGTTAGGGTCTCCGCTAGCTCGTAATCAGAGTCCATTTCACCTATGACATCGAGCAGCTCCGCCAGGGATGCTTCACTCAGTTGACCGCGCTGGATCAACACGCTCATGACGCGCTTGCGCTCGTAGTCTGATTCGAGCGACCGCGTGGCCTCGAGATACGAGTATGGGATCTCCTGATCTGTCGGATAGAGATCACCAACCTGCACTAATAGCTCAGCCAACTCGTAATCCGAATCCAAACGGCTGGCCGACGCGAGCGTAAGGTCGAGTACCTGTCGGTCGGGTGCACCCCGCTCCAAAGCAGCGTGCAGTACGCGCCGGTGCTCATAGTCGGAATCGAGTTTGTCTACCGCCGCAAAGAATTCCGGCGTCAAAGTCTGCTCGATAGGAGCTCGCTCCATCATACCTATCAGCAACTCGGCCAACTCGTAGTCGGAATCGATATCCATGGCGAGCTGCAACATAGCTCGCGCCACGTCTTGGCTCAGGCCCGGCCGATCGAGCACAGCGTCGAGCACGCGGCGCGTCTCGTAGTCGGAGTCGATATATCCTGCTGCCTCGACATAGGCTATCTGTACCGATTCGTCCACCGGCTGATTCTCGGCAACGCCGATCAGCAGCTCCGCCAGCTCGTAGTCGGAGTCGAGCTCTCTACCGGCTTGCTGCACGATCTCGCGCAGCTCCTGTCCACTTAGGTCGGCCTGCGTGAGCAACACCTCGAAGTACTTGCGTGCGACGTAGTCGCTCGGGATGTACGAGATCTCTTGCAGCACTCCATCCACGCCCTGACGTTCCAGGATGCGAGCTGCACGCTCTTCGGCGTGGAGACCCGCACGACGAAATACCAATGGCAATAGATCGGCAAACCACTGCCGAGCGGCGGCGTCATACGCTTGCTCGTCACCGTCGACGAACCAACGGTGGCGCATGTTCCCGCTGTTGTCGGTGTCGATTTCTAACCGCACTCTCGTACGACCATCTCGCTCCTCGATCTCGAACATGCCGTTGCGGGAGAGGTACACCACATCAGTCTCAGCATCATTGAACTCGACGTCGCCATATGACTCAATGCGCAGCTGGCAACCGTCCCTCTTTATGGAGATGCGGAGCTCGCCGTCATTCGACTGGATCGACGTGGATGTGTTGTCATTACTGCCGTACCAGTCGCAGCGAGCCTGGTTGGGTGACAACGGCCGCGGATAATTTCCCGGACGCGGATAAACGTCAGTCGAGCTACGGAGCACATCCGCGTCCGCGACAGGATCATCCGTGGCCGTTACGTCCGTGGCCGTTGGTTCCGGGACCGTCCTATCTGTTGACTGAGCGTCTGTCGCCATCCCCGCAACCGGTAAGACAACGATTGCGGCGATTGCCCACACCATTGTTGCCATTTTGGGTGACACGGTTGTCCTCCTTCGTGTAGCGTCGAGCACGTCCAACAGTCGGTCACTCATGTGTGAGCGACGTGCCATGGCTATACTGGCGGTGGATAACAGACGGTCCGGCGCCATCGATCGTGCGATGTCCAGCAGGTGCTGTGCGTAGTCGGACGGCCTGGATCCCGTGTTGAGCACTCGATCATCGCAAGCACGCTCCCGCTCGACTCGCATTCTGTGAGCGGCGTACCACACCAGGGGATTGAACCAGTAGATTGCTCCGGCAATGTGCCCCAGAAGTTGCGTCAAGTAGTCGCGGCGCTTGACATGTGCTAACTCGTGGAGCAGCACAGCGCGCAGCCGCGGCTCGCTCCACTCTTGCGCTGCGGAGGGAAGCAACACTTTTGGTCTGATGCCCCAGGTGCGGGGCATCGCATGGGAATCGCTCTCGAGCAGTGTAACCGAGACGCCGAGGCTCAGTTCGTCCGCAAGCTGATGCAACAGATCGCGGAGCTGGCCGCCTGTTACGTCGCGCGCCGAGCGCGTCAGCCACCATGTGGCGAGATAGCCCAAGGCCACCCAGGCGAGCACGGCTGAGACACCGGTCAACCATGCCAAGAAGAGCCAGGCAGCTGGGCTCATTGCGCGGGCAACCGCGGCGATAGCGAAGCCGGCGTCGTTTGCCGTTACCGGTACGGTTGCAGGAATGGCGTCGACGCGATCAGCGACCGGCGCCACCCTTGGTGGCGGCTCCGGCCTCGTTGTCTTCCGAGGTACCCTTGGTGCAGCGGTGGCTGCCACGGGCTGGGACTTGGTAGGTCGTGGCGCGGCGTCCACCACAGGTGCGGTCGGCTGAGCAACCGGCTCCAAATCGGCCACGGTGATCGGAATTGTCACCGAAGGAAAGACCGGCAAGCGCCACTCTGGCACGATGGCGGAAAGAACGGGCAACGCCAGCAGGCCAACCACGGCGGTGCTCCACACAAGGTGACGTATGGCCGCGGACGACCTTCGCAGCCCGTGCGCCATGAGCGCCGCACAAACGAGGATGATGGCTCCCTTGATGCTCACGTCCCCAATAGTGGCCGAACCGGTCGCCATCAGTGTCTCGATCCAAGCGGAGGCGCTGTATAGAAGGTTCATATTCACCGTCCTTCCTTGCGGGCCTGCTCGATCATCTTTGCCAGGCGTTTCAACTCGTCGTCGCTGAGGTCGGCGCCACGCATATCCAGCAATGCCGCCACGGCACGCTCGGCCGATCCGTCGAAGAACGTGCGCAGCATCTGCTTCATTGCGGAGTCACGTGCTTCTTCGCGTGGCACCACCGGTGAGTACGTGTAACGTGGACCGTCCTGCTCGTGTTTCAGGTGCCCCTTCTCCTCCAGGATGCGGAGCATGGCTCTCACGGCGGAGTAACTGGGCGGGTCCGGGATCTGGTCCACGACCTCGCGGACCGTGACGGGGCCGTGCGCGTAGACGACGTCCATTATCTGACGCTCGCGGCGGCTGAGATGGATATGCGGAGATGCTCGCATGGTCGTCCTCCCTACGACACTTGCTGGGCATGGGCTTCAGGCGTGCTGGGAAATTAGCACTATGCTATAAATTTAGCAAGTAGCGAGTCGCTTGGTTCCCGACAGACGATGCTAGACGACGATAGGCGATGTAGACGACCGCCCCCCACACCTCCTTCCATCCTCCATCTTCGTCTCCGTCATCACCGTCTCCGTCGTCTTCCATCGTCTTCCATCGTCTTCCATCGTCTCCTACTTGAACGCATGCTTGGCCCACCAACTTGTGAAATAAGGTGCGAAATTGACCAGAACGGTGCGCTTCTTTAGTATGGCCGGTCGCCCTCAGAGCCGCCGGCCACTCGGGCCGCGCGGCAGCTCCGCCATTGCCACAAGGAGTTGCGTATGACTCTCGATCGCCGTCGTATTGCCCCTTTCCTACTCCTGTCGCTCGTTGGTGCCGTGGCCGTCGGTTGCGAAACGGCGTCGGGTGATGTAGCCGACGGGCCGCATGTTGCTGGTGGCTCGGACCTCGAGCGCGGCCGCTACCTGGTAGTCATCGGAGGCTGCAACGACTGTCACACCGATGGATTCCTGCAAACCGAAGGTGACGTGCCCGAAGAACAGTGGTTGATGGGGTCACCGATGGGGTGGCGCGGGCCGTGGGGAACCACGTACGCGCGCAACCTGCGTCTGACAGTGCAGAGCCTTGGCGAGGATGAGTGGGTAGCACTCTTGAAAACGCGCAATGCGTTGCCGCCGATGCCGTGGATGAACATCAACCAGATGGCCGAGACCGATATGCGGATGCTCTATCGATACATTCAGTCGCTGGGCCCGGGCGGTGAAAAGATGCCCATGCCGGTGCCGCCCGATCAGGAGCCAACGACGCCGTGGTTGAACATGAGTCCCACGTTTCCGGGGCAGTAACACAAGGACGGTCGAAGACGGGTTAGGACGGTCTCGGACGGCTGCGAAAAGTCGTCGCTCGACCGTCCTCTCACCGCGCTCTAGTTGATCTTCGCCTCCACTATCTGACCTACCAACGGCAGATAGTCCTCACCCGTCATCGTCCACGGCTCGAACGTATTTACCCGGTGCACGATCACGAGATTGTCCTCGGGCAGCACCAGCAACAGATGAACTCCGATGCCGGAGTGTGCAAAGCCCGGTCCGAACACGGGGAAGTCGTCCGGGATGACATACCACATCATGCCGTAGCCGATGTTCAGGTCCGCATCTTCTACGGAATAGGCCGTCGTGCTGCCGGCGATCCACTCTTGCGGCACTATTTGCTGGCCCTCCCAGCTTCCGTTGCGCAGATACAAGAGACCGAACCGGGCCATGTCCATCGCCGTCATTTGAAACGGATACGCGGGATAATTGGACTTCTCCTGCTCGTAGCTGTAGTAACCGTCGCTGGCCGTGAAGTCCTGCATACCGATCGGTATTGCGATCTCTTGCTCGAAGGCATCGAAGATCCCGATGCCGGTCTCCTGCTCGAAGATCGCTCCGGCAACGTTGAAATCCCAATTGTTGTAGTAGAAGAAGGTGTTTGGCTCGTGGCTGCCACGCTCGGGCCGCTCGGCTGCCATGCTGGCGGTTTCGGCCGCGGCGGGATGGTACACACCCGAGCGTGATTTCAGTAGATCGGCCACGCGTGCCTGCTTCTCATCCTCAGTAAGCTCCGGAGGGATGTCGTCGATGCCGAGTTGCTCCAGCGTCTTGCTGGTATCGATCACACCTCGCCCCACGTAGATGCCGTAGAGTGAGCTAAGGAATGGCTTGCGTATCGAGTGGCACCAGAACTTGCGATCCACTTCGCCCCATGACAGGAGTACCTTCCCGTCGTACAGTGCAACGACCGCGGCCGATCCTATCTGCTGGAAACCTGCGACCGCCTCCATCAAAGCGAACGCGGAGAAACCGGCTTCCTCGGGTGTGATCTCTTCGAGTGCGTTGGGATTGGGTTGCTCGTGCGAGGTCGGACTATCAGAGCAGGCGATCGCTGCTCCTGCTATCATAGCGACCAAGGTGATTGAGGTCGACGTGTGCACGGCTGTATCCCCGTTCTATGGCCGAGGTGTCCGCTGCTCAATACGTTGAGTGCCCTGTGATGGTTGCAGGACTTGGCCTTAGTTGACCGCCTTCCCCCGTCCTCGACCGTCTCTGTCCGTCCCATATCTTCCATTGAACTTTTTCACCGCCACGAACGTCCCTACTAAAGGGAGATAGAGGGAGGTGCGTTGACAGCGGAAGTCCAGCCACGGACCAGCAAGCGCGGCGACCTGCGGCTCCATTTTCTGGTGTTGCGGTGCCAGACCGGTGACGAACGAGCATTTGCGGATCTGCTGGACCGGTTTGCCGAGCGGACGCTGGGGTATTTGGTGGGGCTGGTTGGGTCGGAAGACGCCGAGGATGTGAACCAGGAGGTTTGGCTAGCCGTCTATCGCGGCATCCGGATGCTGCACAACGCCCGCTCCTTCCGCACATGGCTGTTTCGCACCACCCGGCATCACGCCATCGACTTCTTGAGGCGGCGCAAACGGGAGCAGCGGTTGCTCGAGTTGGCCGCTGTGGACGCCAAGGTCACGGTAGAGGCAGAGGAGGAACGAGACATCATGGTGGAGCCGGAACTGTTGGATGCCGCGTTGTCGGAGCTGTCACCGGCGCACCGTGAGGTAATGCTGCTCCGCTTTCGCGACGAAATGAGCTACACGCAAATCGCCTTGGTGGTCGGGTGCCCCATCGGTACAGTGCGAACCCGGTTGCACCATGCGAAACGGAAACTGTATCAACTGCTACGGTGAGGGATCGATGAATAGAGAAATGTCGCCCACCTCGGAGAGAGTGTGGGCAGTGATCGAGCGAGAGAAGCGACGCGACAGGCTGGTCCGCAGGGTGAGCATAATAGCCTGGTCGGTTACCGGCGGGGCCGTGCTGGCGTTTGGGGGTGTGACAGCCGTGCATGTGTGGCGGCTAGTGCAGTTCGTGAATGAGGGCGTTGCCCCATGGCAGGTTGTTGTCGACCGTGTCATGCCCTTCATTGCGGTCATCGGAGTCCTGGGTCTGCTTATAGCAGTGCTCAGCACTGTCGGAATCTTTCTGAGGCTGAGGACGGCGAGCTTGTCGGAGATCCAACTGCGGCTGGCGGGACTCGAAGAGATGGTCGAGTCTCATTTGGAGTTGCATGAGCACTAGTCGCGCAGCTGCTTCGCCAGGCGACATCATTCCCTCGAGCCCATCGCGATCTACCTCGAACGAATCAAAGACGATGTAGACTATGTAGACGATGTGGGACGATGACAGACGATGCTGGGCATGTGCTCACGGCGTTGATTGTCTCTCATCGTCCTCCTTCGTCGACCATCGTCTTGTGTCGTCTCGCTGTCCACGCGGTCAAACAACCCGTAGTGGACCGGTTTGCCACCCTAACCAACTACCCCGTCTCACCGTATACTAGATCACAAAACGATCTGCAAAACGTCCGTTGCCTTCACAAGGAGTGGTAACAGGAATGAAGCCGCCCGAAGAGGTAACCGTCGCGCCCACACTTGCGGCACAGTACGCCACCGCGAGTGGCATGGACCCCAAGGAGATATCCGCTGCAATGGGTAAGGCGTTTACTGCTTTGCAGGACTTCGCGGGACAGCACAAGCTCCGGTCTTCGGCTCCGCCGCGTGCCATTTACACGGGCTATGACGAGTCGGGAACCGAGTTCATTGTAGCCATGCCGATTACGGCCGTGCCTGAGGGTGTTATGGGCTCGGGTGAGGTCACCATTGGCGAGATCCCGGCTGGCAAGACGTTGAGGTTCGTTCACCGTGGACCGTATCCCAAATTGATGGAGACCTACCAGCATATCACGCAGTGGATGAAAGCAGAGGGCATGATCGAGACGGAAGCCGATTGGGCCAAATACATGCCGATGTGGGAGGAGTACGTCAACAATCCCGAATCGACTCCCGAGAACGACTTGATCACGAACATCTACGTGCCGTTGGGTTGAATCGAACGGGGCACCACTCCGGAGACAATCCCTGACCGTTCCCGACGTTACCTGAGTTGAGCTGCAAGTATCAGGTTGTGGATCGCTGCGCTACCGGCCGTTCGCTGTCACGCCGGCTCGCCCTCACCGCCGTTCCTCTCCCACCAGTCCGCGGCCCGGTCGCTTGTCCATGGGCTATCGAACCGGACCCGGCCAAGCTGCGCGACCAGATCCTCCGCGGTCTGAACCCGACTGTCAGGCTCCTTCTCGAGACATGAGAGCACCACGGAGTCGAGTGATGCAGGGATCGGGTGTGCGATCTTCTCCGAGGGGGGCTGTGGTGGGCGGGTCGCATGAGCCATGAGCATGGCCGCATAGCTGCGTTCCTCGAACACTAGCCCTCCGGTGAGCAACCAATATGCGAGACATCCGACGGCGTATAGATCTGCTCGCCCGTCTATTGCGTCTTCTCCCTTCGCGATCTCGGGAGCCATATAGGACGGTGTCCCGAGTATCGTGCCCGAACGAGAGAGGTGGAGGTCCTCGTCCTTGGGGTGGGCGGTATGCCACTTGACCAGGCCGAAGTCGAGTACCTTGACGAAATCATATTGGAAGGCCCGTTGGCAGAGATACACGTTGGCTGGTTTCACATCGCGGTGCACCAGACCGCGCCGGTGTGCCTCACCCAGCGACGCGCATACCTGTCGCAGCACATGCACCACCCGCTCTGGTGGCTGAGGTCCGAACCGGCTCACCAACTGTTCCAGATCGGTGCCCTCGAGCAGTTCCATCACGTAGTAGAACGTCCCGTCTTCCGTGGTACCGAAGTCGTACAGCTCAACTGTGTGCGGCGATTGCAGTGACGCGGTGACCTGAGCTTCCCGCTCAAACCGGGAGATCAGCACGGAGGCTTCGTTGGAATCGACCCCCAGAGAGTCGGGGTGGATGAGCTTTACCGCCGCCGGCCGCACGAGCATGCGATGACGGGCGCTCCACACTTCTCCCATGCCACCGGAACCGAGCGGCTCTACCAGTCGGTAGCTGCCCATCTCTTGGGCACGCTTGACCTCTCCGCCCAGCCGGTAGATGACTCGGGCCGAGATGTACGCCAGACCAGCAGCGAACAGGTGGGGTCCGGCAAAGATGAGCCAGAGCGCACCGGCGTCGAGCACCGGCGCGCGCCCGGCCCGGACCTCGAGCAGATACACAACCGGAATCGAGATGGCCGAAAGCAACAACGCGGCCAGCGCACGTCCCGGCTGGGCCGGCACCATCACCGTGAAGAACATCATCCAAAGGGCAACAGTTGTTAGCCCGACAACGTCCGACTCCATCAGGCTCGCCGGGATGTTTTGGAACGCGTCGAAGTAGACCGAGAACGCCATACCCCAGCTTATGGCCACTTCGTAGACCAGGGCGATCAGCAGCACGGCTGATGGGGCCAGCTTGCCCGACTTGGCGAGGCCGAGCATTACCAGGGAGGACGCTATCATGAAGATCCCCGGGCCCCACTCTCCCACACGGCGGAACTCGTCGGCCAGCTGTCCTTCGAAAAAGTTGGTCACGATCCAACCGAAGAACAGGCCGATGAGAATGACGATGGTGAGGATCTGGACCCGGCGGACTGCCACGCGGAGTAGCACCTGTGGCAAGCCCCTCGACGACGGCGTGCGTCTGGAAGCGACGTCGCTGCTGACCTTAGAGATCGTTCCCCGCGCGATTCTGTTGACCACTCTCGGACCGCCCCCACGGTTTTGGACCGTGTAAGATGAAGCGCTCGGTTGCTCCAGGCCAGCCGCACGGCCCGGCGGTTCCAGCCATCCTTCCTGTTGACAATCTACATGAAGCAGGCCATCTTCCTGTTGATTGCCAACAGGAGCGTGGTGTGAGCAGAACAGACGTTCTTCAGGGTACGCTGGATCTCATGGTCTTGAAGACTCTCGACGCTGCCGGTGAGATGCACGGTTATGGCATCGCTCAGCACATCCAGATGATCTCCCACGATGCCCTGGCTCTCAATCAGGGGACCCTCTACCCGGCTCTACTGCGTTTGGAACAGCGAGGCTGGATCCAGTCTAAGTGGGGCAAGTCTCAGAACAACAGGCGTGCCAGGTTCTACAGCCTCACAAGAGTCGGCAGACGTCAACTGGCAACGGAAACGCGCAACTGGGAGCGGGTCGCGGGCATCATGCAACGGTTGCTCGACGCGCCGGGGCAGGCATGACTGCCCGTGACGGAGGCTGGACGGGACGGGTCCGCGCAGGTGTTGCCCGTGTGATCGGATTGTTCGGCCAGAGGAGACGGGATCGGGACCTGGACGATGAGGTGCAATTCCACCTCGACATGCTCGAGGTGCAGTACATGAGCGAAGGGATGTCGCCCGACGACGCTCGCGCTGCGGCGCGTAGAAACTTTGGAGCGGTGGCGCCGATAAAGGAGAGCTACCGCCGACGGCGGGGTGTACCTGTGATTGAGTCGACTATGAGAGACCTCAGATACGGAGTGCGCAGCCTGCGCAAAGCGCCCGTATTCACGGTCACCGCTTTGCTCAGTCTAGCGCTGGGCATTGGCGCTAACAGCGCAATCTTCAGCGTTGTCAATTCTGTGCTGCTCAGGCCGCTACCGTTTCCGGAACCAGATCGGCTCGTCCAGATCACTAGGATGTTTCCCGCCGATGAGGCTCAGTCGCTGGATGCCACGCGAATCCTTGCCGTAGCCGACAATGTCACTTCCTTCGACGCGATAGCGGCGACCGGCCCGGTGACCGGCTTCAACTTCGTGACCGGTGACGGAGCGGAGTACGTTCGGGCGCTGAGTGTCACCGAAGAGTATTTCGATGTGCTCGGTGTGAGCCCTCGCACAGGACGTGCGTTCCTGGCGGAAGAAGCTGTACCGAACGGACCGGATGTGGTGATCGTGAGTCACGCGCTGTGGCGGCGGCTGTTGAACTCCGACGCTGCAGCGGTGGGCCGCTCGGTTACGCTCAGCGATGTGCCTTACACGATTGTCGGCGTCATGCCTGAGGACTTCAGGCCGATCCCGACGGTCGATCTGTTGGTTCCCTTTGGCCTGTCACAGAACCAGGCTGGCAGCTTCAACTTCCGCGCGATTGCGCGCTTGGCATCCGGAGTGGAGATATCACGCGCCCGCGACGAGGTGGCAGCAATTGCTGCCGGCCTTCGGGCCGCACAGCCCGACGCTTTGGGAGACGACGAATCACTAGCCGTTAGGCCGTATGCACAGGTGGTGGCGCAAGATGTAAGACCGGCTCTGCTCGTATTGGCCGGTGCCGTTGGGGTGGTGCTCCTGATCGCGTGTGCCAACACGGCCAATCTGTTGCTTGCCCGTGCGGTAACCAGGGGGCGCGAGATGGCCATTCGCACCGCGCTCGGTGCCGGGCCCAGACGCCTCGTGGGCCAACTGCTTACCGAAAGCTTGCTGCTCGCATTCGTGGCGGGGACACTGGGCCTGATCATCGCGTGGTGGACGGCCCCGGCGCTGCTTGCGTTGTCACCTGCGGCGGCGGGGTGGCGGGCCGTACAGCTAGACTCTACGGTCGTGGCGGCCACCCTTGCCATAGCAGTCTTGACGGGTCTCCTTTTTGGCTTGGCTCCGGCGCTCACCCTGTACCGTGCCCAACTCAGCAAGCAATTGCGCGACGACGGCGCGCGAACCACGCAGAACGCGAGAGCCAACTGGCTGCGACGTGGTCTCGTTACGATCGAAGTAGCATTGTCGGTAGTGCTATTAGTCGCCGCTGGGCTCCTGCTACAGACCTTCAACAATCTCCGGTCCGTGGATCTCGGCTTCGATCCGGAAAACGTACTGACAGCGCAGATGTCCATGAACGCCGCACGTTATCGCGATCCGGAAGTCGCGGCCGATCTATTCAGGCGTGGATTGGACCGGATCGAGCAGATTTCCGATGTGGAGGCAGTTGCGGTGGTTTCGGGGTTGCCGGTTGAACGCGGGCTCAATGTGAGCATCACCATTCCGGACGGAACGGAGACCGTCGATCGCGCGCTCACCGATTTACGCTACGTCACTCCCGGCTATTTCTCGCTCATGCGGATTCCGGTGGTGATGGGAAGAGCGTTCGAGCAACGAGACGGTGCCGCTTCTCCCCCAGTTGCGCTGGTGAATCGTGAGTTCGTACGACGCTTCGTGCCTGGCGGTCAGCCGCTCGGTCGTCACCTGCAAATCTTCTCACGTGGCACCGTATACGAGATCGTGGGGGTCGTCGACAACGTGCAGGAGAAAGGCCTGGGCGGTGATGCTGTCCCGGTGTTTTACCTGCCGGCAGAACAGGTGGAAGGGAACATTCTCGCCACGGCTCATTACTTCTTTCAGACGAGCTGGGTGGTCCGCACGCGCTCGAACCCGGCTGGACTCGCGGAGCGTATCAGACGGGAGATGCGAGCCATTGATCCACAGCAGCCGTTCTCCAGCTTTCGACCGATGGGTGCAGTGATCTCAGAGTCGCTTGCGGCTCCGCGGTTTCACATGGTGCTGCTGTCGCTCTTCTCAGGTCTCGCGCTGGTGCTTGCTATTGCCGGTATATATGGAGTGATGACGTATGCGGTTACCGCTCGTATTCGTGAGATCGGGATTCGCATGGCGATCGGCGCTTCGGCGACACGCATAATACGTAACGTCTTGGCTCAGGGGCTGGTGCTCGCGGGAGTGGGTGTTGTGCTCGGTGTGGCGGGTGCTGTCGGGATCACGCGTTTGCTGGACGCGTTTGTGTTTGGTGTGAGTACCACCGACCTGTTCACGTTTGTCGTTGTCGCGGGTGGCCTGCTGGTCGTGGCCGGACTGGCAAGCTCCATCCCGGCGTTGCGGGCCGCGAGGGTAGATCCGGTCCGGACTCTGCGTACGGAGTGATCCCCTGCGTCACCGGGTGTTCGAGCCGGCATAGGAGCAATGTGAACTCTTGGCATGTGACGGCGATCATGGACAGCCGACACGGTCTGTCTTAACGTTAGGGCACTATGAGCTCACATTACCTGGTGGTTTCGAATCCGCCGCACGGATCGGCGGATGCTGCTGAGGCTGCGGTCCATCTCGGCATGACTCCCGCCGAAGCGCGGATGAAGATCAACTTCTGCGCGCCCGAGATCTGGTTTACCGACTCCGACCGGGAGCCAATGACCGAGATGCAATCGGTTCTGGCGAAATGTGGGGTGAGTACGATGGTCCTCACGGGCCAGGATCTCCTAACCGTACCGAAGAAGTACGTGGTTGAGTCGTTTGCCTTCGGTGACTCACAGATGGTAGCCAAGGCCGATGGGGCGGAGCTTACCCTGGGGTACGATGCACCGATCATGGCTGTCTATTGCAAGCCGGCGGCAGAGGTGTTCACCGGTGGTGGAAAGAGATCAGAGCTGGTGGACTGGGGCCGACCGAGCTCGAGCGTAATGCTCGATCGCATGAGTCATACGAGCTCATCGGGTGAGAGCAAACCAGAAAGCACGAGCGGTGAGGCATTCCTCGACTTCTACTTAGCTTTGGAAAGCGGGGATCGGCGGGTGTCCTTCATGCTCGAGGAGACCGACTTCTCATCGTTACCGATAGTTGGACGATATCCGCTACAGGCTTTGGTCGCGGAGTGCGAACGTCGTTTTCCGGCACTGACGTTCGATCGGCGGCTGGAAAATGTTCGCGTGAGGAGCCGTGCAGTAATCGGGCAGCCGATACCTTTTGAGGAGAAGCGTAAGCTGTTTTCGTTTGGGTCGCTGGCGCTTGCCAAGCTGCTGACCGATATTGCTCCTGAGCTTGCCGAGCTTACTCAAAACGAACTCGGATCGCGACTTTCGTATTTGATGAGAGATAAGTAGGCCCGGGCCGCTCGGTGACCCGGTCACCCGGCACGACTTCCCTCGACTCCATCGTCAGTCATTGTCACGGCGGTCCCGTCTCCGCGTCGGACGCGTCCGTCGTCGTCGGTCGCGGCAGGCGCACACTCGACCACTGTCATCGTCTCTCATCATCTTGTCCCGGTATCCCGGTACCACGGCTTCCCGGCAGCACTGGTCCGGTGCCGCGCTCACCATAGCAGTGGGTCGCGGGCGAGCACAAACACGGACCCTACCTCATTCCGCAGTGTACCGTTGAGTTAGATCCCGTTGGATTGACACGTTTGTGAAGCCGCCGACCCAGGAGGCCGTCATGGATCATCCCACCGAGTCGCCGTTACCCAATGAAACGCACATGAATCGCAGAGAATTCGTACAGCTATCGGCGTGTGCGGCTGCCAGCGCACTGGCACCGGCGTGCATCTCACCTACCGAACCAGTGCAGACCACAGCGGACGTGTCGGTTGTGCGGGGCACCGATTTGAATACCATGGCACGCGATGTTTTGGACGCTCTCGGCGGTATAGAGCAGGTCGTGCATGAGGGTGAGAGGGTGTTTATCAAGCCCAACATGGTCACGCTTCCTTGGGCGGACAATCGCAACCCGTTCGCACTTGGCGAATGTACCAAGGTAGAGATCCTCGTATCGGTGACCGAGCAGTGCCTCCAGGTAGGTGCGTCAGAGGTAGTCATAGGTGACGGCTCACATGCACCGGTGCTCAATTGGGAGAATGCGGTAACACTGGATGGTTCCACCGACCTCGTGCGTGAGGCCGATCGCCTCATGTCCGAATACGGCAAGCCCGTGTGGATTGCCTCACTGGAAACGGAATCTCCGCAATGGCTGGAGGTACCTTCAGATACCTATCTTGGAACGATTGCCGTGTCGAGCCTGGCGATGACTGTTGACCGCGTGATCTCGATTCCAGTGGCCAAGACTCACTCCTGGGCGCAGCTCACCCTGGCGCTCAAGAACTTCATCGGGATCACACCGCTGCATCGCTATGGCGACCTGCCCGACACCCCCGACCGTGGGGTTGTGCTGGACCATAGCAGTCCCCGCGCGATAGCGGAGATCTATCTGGACATCGTGCAAGGCGTGAAGCCGGACCTGACGATCGTCGACTTCTCGATCGGTGTCGAAGGTGATGGTCCCAATCTGAGTCATGGCGGTCGTACCGTGGATCTGCGGGACCGGCATGGCTCGTGGTTCCTGCTGGCAAGTACTGATATCGTTGCTGCCGACGCAACAGCCGCGCGCATAATGAGTCACGATCCGGTCGGTATCAGTCAGCTCACAATGGCATACGGTAGGGGAATGGGAGAGATCCGCGAGGATCGTATCCGGTTGGTCGGTGCGCAGCTCGATGACTTGCGCGTACCGTGGGCGAAGGCCGACTTGCAGAATTTGACTCAGTCATCCATGGGCGGTTGCGTAATGCATCCGTGTGGAGGAAAGCAGCGGTACGCCTGACCCGATTCGCGCTGTATTCTGTACAAGTCCACGTGTTACCTGGCCGCCGGGATCACTCGCTCCACTACGGTGCTCAGGATGGTATACCAATGCGTCTCAGCCTCGTCTCTGGTGTATCCGCTTGGCTGACACTGCGTGACAACCACCATCCGTGTTTCCGGCACGACCACGATGAACTGGCCACCGTACCCGTTGGCGAAGTAGAAATCGTACGGAGCACCCTCTCCAATCCACCAGAGATAACCGTATTCGGGGCCGAACGGACTGTAGGCTCCGGTGCTCAAATGCGCTTGTGTTGATTGCCGGACCCACGCTTCGGGTACCACCTGCGTCTCGCCCACACGACCGTGATTGAGGTATAGCTCACCGAACTTCAACATGTCGCGCAGTGAAATCTGGAGTCGCACACCGCCAAAGTTGTAGCCGCGGTTTCCCCGCAACCAATTGCGAGCGGGTATGTCTAAATGAGCAAACAGATGCTCGGCCGCAAACTCGTCGGCGTTCATTCCGGTGGCTTCGGTGAGCACGACAGAGAGTAGGTGGGCCATTCCATCGCTATATGCGAACGTGCTGCCGGGCTCCGCAACGAACGGCTTGTCGAGCACGTACTGCACGTGATCGTCTGACAGATACCAATCGCTGAAATCACTACCCAGTCGTCCTTGCCGCCACTGGAAGCCCGCCGACATGGTGAGCAGGTGGTGGAGCGATATTGCGGCTTTGTCGGCGTCCAGCACGTCGACAACGTCCGGAACGAGATAATCTCCCAGTGTGTCGTCGACACTCTCGATGAAGCCGGCGGAGATCGCTATCCCGATGAGGGACGACGTGAAGGACTTGGTAACCGAGCGCACGTCCATCACACTGTCCGGGCCAACCGCATTGAAGTATTCCTCGACCACCAGCACTCCGTTGCGTGAGACGAGGAATCCGCGCATTCCGTCGACTCGAGACAGCTGCGTCGTTGCCTCGTACAGCTCCCAACCATCGAGGTTCTGAGCATCGGCGTCGGTGTAGGGAGGGAAGTCATCTATCTCGGTTGTGCACGAGGCAAGGAAAGCTCCCGCGTAGATCGCGAGCACCAACCGTTGCGACAGGGTCGAGCGTAGCGGGAATCGACAGGGTGGATGCACTGACAAGCCTCCGTATTCCTTATACTGCCGCGGATGTCAAAGGTTGCAAGCCCGGCGGTCGCGTACCGTCGTTGTCCCGGTGACCCGGCGTCCCGGTATCCCGGCCACCCCCATTGTCTTCCATCGTTGTCGCGTGAAGCCGCTTGACGTTTGCTTGACTCGTTCAACGCAACTTGTTGACAGCATCGATGAATCGGTTCGAGTCCCTCACAGGAGCTGTCCGCCATGCAACTCGGCCACGTACCCCTAGCTCTATCAGTCGCCACCTTTGATTGGAGCCCCAAGACCGCGGCATTCTGCCTGGCCATGCACTTCCTGCCCAACGCCGACTCCTTGGTTGAGAGGTCGGGTCTGGTCGGCCCGAAGTTCCACTGCACGGTAACACACACTATCGCATTCGCCGTAGTGGTCAGTGCCTTGGTGGCCATCTGGTCGCCACATTACGCGGTGTTCGCCTTCGTAGCGATCATGCTGCACTTCTTCGCCGATATGGGAAGCACCGTAGGTATTCCCTTCTTCTGGCCATTCATCAAGAAGCGGTACACCCTGGCCCTGTTCAAGGACACCGGATACTGGGGCAAGGAGATGTACCTGGGTTATTACAGGCAACCGATGGCCTGGGTTCTGGAAGCAGGTGTCGTGATCTTCTTCGTCTTCCGGTTGAACCAGATTGGAGTGATTTGAAGATGAGGTAGCCAACCAGAGACAATGCGCTGAAGCGCAAGATCAGCTACCGCGATCTCACCGATTGAGATCGCGGTTTCCTTTTCTTGACGTTGGCTTGACTTGCGCGACGCATCTTGATCTTGGAATCAACAGGTGAGGGCGGCCATGAAGCCCCTCAATCGCAACTTCGTTCAGGCCATTGCCCTATTGGCATTACGACCCGTAGTACCCAGCGGTTGGACCCTCATGTTGCGGGCGTGCGGTGTCGCCGCGTTGGTGGCTCTACTGGTGTCGGTGTTGGCACCTAGTGTGTCCGACCTCGCCGCGTTCTTCACCATCATGCTATTTGCCTGTGGGCCAACTTCAGCATTTCTGCCAGCCGCCTCGGAGCCGGTGCTGCTTGCATTTGGGCAGTTCTACTCGCCCCTGCTGCTCGCTACAATTGGGTCGGCTGCGGTGTTCAATGTCGAGTTTCTCAACTACAAGATGTTCGATTCGATTCTGCATTCCGGACGATTGCAGAAGGTGCGTGAGTCCTCGACTACGCGCCTACTGACCCGCTGGTTCGACAAACTGCCCTTTGCTACTGTTGCCACGGCGGCGCTGACACCGATCCCATTCTGGATCGCGCGAACGTGCGCAGTGCTGTCGCGCTACTCGTTTCCGCGATACATGTCGGCCACGGTATTGGGTCGGTTCCTGAGACTGTATCTCATCTGCGCTATCGGAAGCACACTCTCGGCCAGTCCTGAGGTTATCTTGCTAGCCGCTGGTTTTGCCATCCTGGCCTTGGGCGGAATCGCATTCATCCGCAAGAGACGTCAGCAGCATAACCGGGTTTCGCTGTCCTTGCGTACTGATACGGTGCCACTGCCAGGAGGCAGACATGCGTACTAGAAGCCTGATACTCACCCTAGCGCTCCCGCTCCTACCAGCGGGGATATGGGACGGTGAGCGCCCGGCGACGGGAAGATGTGAACACGCCATTGGCGGCAGCGCTGAGCATGCAATTGTCAGCGACCTCATCGCTCATGACTATGGAGTTAGAGAACGGGACCTCACTAAGCTGTGTGAGGGCAATATCATCACCGGCACTCTACCCACCACAGATAAGCATCAAATGACTCTGATAGGCATAGTCAGGCTAGAAGCGACATCGGCCCGGTTTGCACACTATGCCGAGAGAGTTGAACAGTTGGTCGCAACTGACCACGTCGTCGAGGTTGGTCAGATCGATGTGTCGGACCTGCAGAACACATTGCTTTCCTACCCCGTAATGCTTGACGATGTGCGTGAAGTGCCGTCCTGTGAAGTTGGAGACTGCGACATCAAGCTACCTCAGCATATCGTTCTGGAATTAGCCCAATTGGACCATGATGCAGACGGTCTCGACGGCGAAGTAGCGGTGGTGATCAGGCGGTGGTTGCAGCAATACCTCACAGGCTACGAGAGCGAAGGGAATGCCGCGCTAGTCGAGTACAGCGACAAGAGCCCGCCGCAATCATTGCAGCAGGGATTCAACCAGCTCCTCGCCGACGCACAGGTGCTCGCGTACCGCAATCCAAGGTTGTACGACTACTTCGATGGAGTTGTGGATCGGTTGCCTCAGGATATGAGTGAGAGCTTCGTCTGGTCCGTCGAGGAGTTTGGCATGCGACCGCTCACAACAGTCACGCACACCGTTGTGCATCGTGACTCGATCGGTGATATGGCTGGTGTATGGGTTGGAATGAAACTGCTATACGCCAGTCACTATTTGCACGCATCGTTGCGGCAGATGCGCTTGATCGAGGATCGCAGCTCCGACGAGCCCGCATCCTATCTCGTTTGTGTGGACCGGCTGTTGTTCGATGCCAAGGTGGGCGGGATCAAACGAGCCATGGTCAAGCGGCGGCTGAGGTCGCACCTGGCCGACCGGCTGGAGGAGATTCGTGACTTGCTGAGCGCGAGTGGCTTGACTGCTGAGGATGGATCTGAGGGTCTGTAATGCCCGTCTGCGCCGTTGCTTGCTTCCATCGAGAGTTTTTCCGCCGGGCGGTCACGCCGTCCCGTCGGCCACCGCGGCCAAAGATGCAGCATACGTCCCTCGTCTGTCATCGTCTCCCGTCGTCTGGCTTGTCGCGGTGACCGCGTCGGTCGCGGCGGACACGACGGTTGCGGAACCGAACTAAGCGGCCGTCCCTCATCGTCTGGTTTGTCACTGCGGTTGCCATACGTGCCGTACATCACTGTCGCCAATCCGTGCGAACACCATAGTGAAGCCTGGGTGACGAGTGTGGGATTTCCCGAAAGCGATGAGTAGGAGGCGTACCCATGGTTAGAAACGGCATGATCGCACTGATCGTGTGTCTCGTTGTCGGTTCAGCAGCCGCGCATTCTCAGGCCGGCGTGCAGCTGGTACGACTCGATGATGGCATGTCGGAGTCCGTTTACGCGTTCGCGCGCGCAGAGGGCGGTGTGCTGCAGCAGATCGACGCAGAGGGGATAGTGTTCTCGGATAGGGATCCAACGCTGGTGTTGGGCTGCATCACTGGCGAGATGATCGTGGTCTACAACTATGATACAGGCCTTATCGGAGAGAACAACACGGTAAGTGTTCGCACGCGGCTCGACAACCAGCCAGCGTCGGCTACCCAGTATTGGACGAAGCTCGGCACGTCGACCGGCGCGGAGGAACTGGGACTGGCTCTACTCACCGGCGCTGACTCAACCGAATCAGAGGACAACGCCTTCTTCGACGCGATGCTCGATGCCATGGCGATTGCGGCCATCATGCCAGCCGAATTCGTTGAGGAATTCCTCGTGTCGGCTGCGCGAGCCGAACGGGTGACCATCCGGGTTATCGATCAGCTGGACGGTGAGACACACACAGATGTCTTCTTGCTCGCGGGTCTGGAAGAAGCGCTCGACGGCGTTAAGAGTGCATGCCACCGTTGACGAATCATGTCAGGCGGTGTGCGGTTGGCACCGTGGCTCTTTGCTGCAATGCGCTGGCCTGCCAACATAGTGATACTGGCGAGGCCGAGCTTGAAGAACTGCAATCACAGGTGGAGTCATTGCTGCAGGAAACGGGTCTGCCGGGCATCTCGGTCGCGGTGGTGGAGCAGGGTGGGGAAATGTTGCTCGCGGCTGCGGGGCACGCCGACGTAGAGCGAAGCATTCCACTTCAACCGGGAGCACGGTTTTTCACCGGTAGTGTGGCCAAGAACATCTACGCCACTATTGCGTTCATGCTGGTGGAAGAAGGGCGCTTGAACCTGGGGGATCCACTGTCGGCCTATGTCGATTGGCCGCGAGGCTCGGAGATCACCATCCGCATGCTGTTGAACCACACGTCTGGAATCCCGGAATACATGGCGGCGCCCCTGTTTGCGAGCCGAGCTGGACATGTACCGGAATTCACGAGGGAACCACATTCACCTGCCGACATTCTACAAGCCATGCCAAGCCACGATC
>CP070792.1:3101061-3103688 GCA_020346845.1 Gemmatimonadota bacterium | reverse complement strand
GATTCGCGTCTCCATACTGGGAAGATCGACAACCGCGTACCAGCGATCTTCGTTGTCTTTCGTGTCGATTCTGATGAGCGCGTAGCGGGAATTGGGTGACACGGCGATCGCACGAATGTCGCGATCGCCTTGCCCGATACTGTCCCCAACGAAGGTTACTTCTCCCGTTGCCACTTCGAGGATCGCGGCTCTCGACGTGCCCTGCTCGTCTCCCACCTTGGTACGTCCGGTGTGCGTCTTGACGTAGCCTTCGTCTGTTACCCACACAGGCATCTCGAGCCTGCGCGCATCTCGTGCTTGTTCGAACACCGTCAGCAGCACGAACTGACCGTCGGGTGTGATCTGCCGGCCGCCTACCGACTTGTTTTGTCCGGGATAGAACGGCTTGGGTTTGGTCGTGTCCGGTTCAGACGGACGGCGACCCCACGGCTGGTTCTCGTATTGCCCGTCCCGAATGAACTCGAACAAGCGTTCTTCCTGATCCGCAAGAAACTGACGTTGATCTGATCTCGCCTCGGCGCGCTGTTGCGGCTCGTTGCCACGACGAATATCGGTGAGCTGCTTGAGCGCGGCTGTCTCGAGCTCGAGGGCAAACACATTTCCGTCTCTTTGGAAGAAGACCGTCTCGCCGTCGGCCGACCAAACCGGGCTCGACTCGAAACCGGCGCCGCTGGTCAGATGGCGAGTTCGCCTGCTGGACCAGAGCACGAGATCGCCGTCGAGCGTGAAGATTGCTTGTCTCCGATCAGGCGACCAGACCGCTGGACCGGCAAGGATCGTGTCTGCTTCAGCATCCTCGAACCGCTCCAGCTCGCCGTTGCGCGGATTGACCCGATAGATGACCCGCGCAGTGTCGACCCCTGGCTGCTTCCATCGGAAGTAGACGTACCTGCTATCGGGAGTCCAACTGAAACCACCACCGCCAAACCCACCACCTCTCAGTGCTACCGGCCGTTCACCTATGTGCTCCGGCCCCCGCATGATATTCTTGACGCTGAGCTCGAACTCCTGCGCAGTGACCATACTGGGCGCGAAGCCGAAGGCTGCAACACACGTCAGGACAGCCGTGTATCTCATTATGGACATTGTACCAGCTCCGGAGTTTTTGGGATGGCTTTGAATTTAGCGGGAGGGTCGATTGGAGGCAGAGGCATATTGCAGTGGGAGAAGTGGGGACAGGTGCATGTGGCTAGGTTTGTAGGAGGGGAGAAGGGGAAGAAGGGGAAGGAGGGGAAGGAGATCGTGGGAGTGAAATAGCAGGGCCCAGCTAGCGAGCCCTAAGTAGGTTCGTAGAGGGATTAGAAGAGAAGATGATGAGAGATGAGGATTTGACCGCCGCGTCCGCCGGGACACCGGGGCCGTTGAGTCAGAAGCGAGAGGAAAGATGAGCTCAAGCCGATTGTTGATAATCCTGATATGCGCCGCCGCGCCCCTCTCCTGCGCTCGCGGCAACTCCGGTTCTGGCGACCCGGAACGGTCAGAGGTCCCAACACCGGCCGCACAGAGCGCTGCATCATTGGTGGGCAACTGGGATCTGGCCAGCGATCCTCCGCTGCCACCTCCCGGGCTCCACATGAGCTTCACGGTGGATTCGGTCGACGGCGCAACATACTACGGCAGATTGTCTCACTACTTCTCGGGGAACGTCGGCGGGGATCTGTCTGCGTTCAAGCCATTTACAGGCTCAATGGGAGACGACGGATCAGTTGAGTTCCGGGCAGATATGACAGATCCCGATATGCTGGGAATAGTGGTCGTAGGGCTGTGGCAACCGGACACTATTCGGGTCAACCAGCTGGTCGTCGGACCCGACACGCTGAGTGCCCGCAGCGAGCGGATCTGGCTACTCTTGAAAGGCTGAGCTAGCGCGCGGACGCTTTCAACAACTTACGCGTTGCTGGAGAGGGCAGAGTGAGGTCCCCAGCAGCCACTTCCTGCAGTGCGACCGAGTATCCACTGAGTGAGCCAACATCCGACACCGATACCAGAGCAACATTCCCGGTGGCCAGGGGGCCGTGAATGATGGCCCTTATCTCACCATCACTCATTTTCCGCACAAAAGCCTGACATCCAGAGCAAGTGGCGGTGAGATCGTCCAACGTGAGCGGTGCGCTTGCAGTAACCGTGAAGCGGATGGCCTGGTCGTCACCAACCGGTGACTCATAACGGAGCGCGATATCTCCGGCCACCGGTCCAGAATCACCACAGGAGCCCAGAACAGATCCCAAGAGCAACAGCGCGGCGAGCGGCAGCAGCCTATTCATGACCCGCCCCACCTTGCTTGGATCGCGCAGCCGCCGCGCGCAGAATCTCGGCGATCTGCTTCGCAGTGGTAACACCACCGGTAGTATTCATCCACTCAGCGAAGTCGGCCAGATCGAACTCCTGGTTGCTATTCCCTTGGAGATCGAGATAGATCAACTCGTCCTCCGTCAGCGGTTGTGAAATGCCGAGCAACTCGTTGACCACGGAGTCTACGGCAAGCACCGGGGCCACGACGCTCAGAGTCAGGCTAGTGGTGTCGGCTACTGGCCCGGACTCGACTCTAACGGTAATTGGGAAGTCACCCGCCTCATTGAACCGCCCGCCAATCAGCCCCTGCGCCGTGAATCCGATGCCGCGTGGTA
>CP070792.1:3090077-3100961 GCA_020346845.1 Gemmatimonadota bacterium | reverse complement strand
AAGGCGCAGTCGCCGTGGGGGCCGACGGTTTGCTGATCGAAGTACACTGCAGTCCCCAAGAGGCATTGAGCGATGGTGCACAGACGATCCATCCCAGCCGTTTCGATGAGATGATGCAAGAGTTGCGTCTGGTTGCGCGAGCTGTGGGAAGACATATCCATGACCCAACTGTGTCTGCAGTTGGAGGAGCCAGGCTCAACGTCAGCTGATGCTATCTGACGGTCCTCCCGGCACTACTACCCCGCCGGCTGACCGGCCATTACACGTTCGCAGGCGCCTATTATGGCTCTCGGCCGGCCTAGGCTGTTATGCGGCGTCCCTACTGCTCAGCCGTGTTCCCGGTCTGACCGAAGCTGCCTACGGCACCACTACGGGGCCAGTCCTAGCCCGTGTGCTCTCGCACCTGACCGGAGTCGTTCCGTTTTCACTTTCAGAGTTGTTCGTGGTAGCAGTGATCTCAAGGCAGCTTTTCGGCGCCACTAGAGGCGTCATGGAGATCAGAGCCCGTCAGCGCACGTGGAAGAATGCAGCTTTGGCTGGGATTCTACGACTCGCCCAGGACACCGGCGTCCTCATAGCGCTCTTCTACGTTCTATGGGGCTTCAACTACTCGCGCGCTCCGTTGCATGAGAAGCTAAGTTGGCCCCAGCCGACCGACTTGACGGCCGAGGAACTGGCCGGCCTGTCACAACAGGCGGTGGCTGCTGCCAACGATGCGTATCTCGAGCTTCACGGTGTGAATGATCTAGGCAAACCGACCCAGCCAACTCAGTCGCAACGAGCACTGCAACACGCTCTGATGCTTGGATGGGCCACGGCGAGAGAGGAGCTCGGCCTATCCACGATCGGCGGGCGGTTTGGCCGAGCCAAGACACCGTTCCTGACACCGTGGTACGAGTGGACGGGCACCGCCGGCTTCTATTTCCCCTACACGGCGGAGGCGAATCTGCGGGCTGGGATCCCGGCTGTGGATCATCCCAAGATGTTGTCCCACGAGTTAGCGCATCAGCGCGGAGTGGCACGTGAATCGGAAGCCAATTTCTGGGGTTTCCTCGCCGCTGCTCGCTCAACCGAGCCGTGGGCCAGATATTCAGCCTTTGTGTTCGCACAACGACAGTTGCTAGCGGTTCTTACGAGACAAGATCCAGAACGAGCGGTGGAAGTCGCACGAACTCGACTTCCGGGCGTGCAGCGTGACATCGAGGATTCGAGAGACTACTGGGTCAGCTTTCGCGGCGCCGGGACCGAACTCGGCAGGTCGGTCAACAACGCTTATTTGCGCTCCAATCGAGTGGAGGGCGGTATCAGGAATTATTCCATGGCATCGGCGCTTCTCATCGCTTACGCCCGTTCGCGAGGTGGCAGACTCGGGGCGAACTGAACTGCGGTAGATTGAGAACGGGAAGAAGGGGAAGCAGTTAAATTGCGGGAAACCCCGGTCGCAAAGCTTGCGTAAGGTCCGGCAACCTCAGGGGTAGCAATGTCCGAGAACGTATCAGACAAGTCGCGCGGTGTCGCGTTGGCACTGGCAACCATCATCGGGCCATTTGGAGCACACCGATTCTACGTCGGCAAAGTGAGCACTGGCATACTCCAGCTCGCGACTTTCGGAGGCTTGGGAATCTGGTGGCTGTACGACTGGATCCTGGTTCTTGCTGGTGGATTTCGGGATGCGAACGACAGACGTGTGGTCAAGTGGTTGGAGGATGAATCACTCTCATTCAAGGCCGATCCCGATACTGCCGAGAAGATGGAGCTACTGCTGGACGAGATGTACAACCTGCGCGAAGAGATGGGAGACTTGAGCGAGCGGGTGGACTTCATGGAGCGCATGCTTTCACGCGCCCGCGAGCGAGATCGGCTCTCACCCGGATAATCGCCCCCCTGAGTTCACAAGAGCCTTGGGATTATCGCCAGAGCGGACTAGATTGTCCGGTCGATCTGGAAGTGCCTACCGTCACTTATGGCGAGACCACGCTTCACCACACAAACAGTTGAGCAAAGCACCATGGCACGAGAGCTTCGCGCGTCCATCTGTCTTGTATTCTTGGCTCTGGCGTTAGAGGTAGTCGACAGCACCTACGTGAGCGGCCAACAGCAGCCTGGCATAGCAGAGAGGTACAAGGAGGTGGCAGAGCAGATCATGACGGTTGCGCAGAGCGACAGTTCGGCATACGAACGGCTCACCGAATTGGTGGACCGATTCGGACATCGCTTCAGCGGCTCCCCGAACCTCGAGCAGGCGCTCGATTGGATCTTGCAAGAGATGGAAAGCGACGGACTGGAGAACATCCGAGCAGAGCCCGTGATGGTTCCGCATTGGGTGCGCGGGAGCGAATCCGCCATCATGCTAGAACCGAGATGGAAACAGCTCCCCATGCTGGGGTTGGGTGGCAGTGTGGGCACTCCCCCGCAGGGGATCACAGCAGAAGTGCTCGTTGTCGAGAGTTTTGAAGAGCTCACCGCACGCGCTTCAGAGGCAGAGGGCAAGATCGTTCTGTTCAACGCGCCGTGGATGGGATATGGACCAACCGTGCAGTACCGTGGACGAGGTGCGATCGCGGCCGCGGAGGTGGGTGCTGTAGCGAGCCTGATACGCTCCGTCACTCCCTACTCCATGGACACGCCTCACACCGGCGCAATGCGTTACGACGAAGGTGTACCGAGAATACCGCATGCTGCATTAACAGCCGAGGACGCGGCCATGTTGCAGCGGATGCAAGACCGTGGTGAGCGGATCGTGGTGAATCTGTACATGGAGGCCAAGACGCTACCTGATGTCGAGTCACGCAACGTGATGGCAGAGATCGTCGGGCACGAGAAGCCTGAAGAGGTAGTGGTGCTGGGTGGTCACATTGATTCCTGGGATGTAGGACAAGGAGCCATGGATGACGGTGGTGGCTGCGTGGCGGCATGGGAAGCGGTGAAACTGCTGAAGAGGCTAGGGCTCAGGCCACGTCGGACGATACGTGTGGTGATGTGGACTAACGAGGAGAACGGCCTCAGGGGCGGTAACGCGTATAGAGACGCTCACCGGACCGAACTGGACAACCACATCTTGGCGATAGAGTCGGATGCGGGAGTCTTCGAGCCGCAAGGATTTGGCTTCACGGGTTCCGACGCGGCATTCGAGATGGTGAGCCAGATCGGCTCGTTACTCGATGCAATCAATGCGGGTCGGATTACGCGCGGTGGTGGCGGTGCCGACATCGGTCCAATCATGCGTGAGGGTGTTCCGGGCATGGGATTGAGCGTCGACGGCAGCAAGTACTTCTGGTACCACCACACACACGCCGACACGATCGATAAGTTGGACCCACGTGAGGTGGCCCTGTCGGTTGCTGCTCTGGCAGTGATGAGCTACGTGGTAGCAGACATGGAGGAGAGGTTGCCTAGATAGGAGACGAGGAGAGAAGAGGAGGAAAAGGAGATTCCCACTTCCCTTCCCTCCGGCTCGGTTCAAGGGGCGCTCAGCCCTCCCCTACCACAGCCTCCTGAATTAGCTTGAACCGCAACAGACCCTCGTACTCAACGCGGAATGTTCCCATGCCAGGCTCCGTAGCTCGACACGTGTCCCGTCTTAGCATACTCACCGCAGCAATTCCATTCTCAATTCTACTCGTGACCGGCACTACCGTCTGGAAACCGGGATACACACCGGTCGCGGCAACCGGTCAAGCGGCCGAGGTGCGTTCCCAACATGGCATGGTCGTGTCTGCTACGGAACACGCCAGCCGAGTAGGGACAGAGGTGCTGAAAGCTGGTGGCAATGCGGTTGATGCTGCGATAGCTACCGGTTTCGCGTTGGCGGTTACCCACCCCGCAGCTGGAAACATCGGTGGCGGCGGCTTCATGGTGATCCGGTTCCCAGACGGGCGAGTCACCGCGTTCGATTACCGCGAAAAGGCACCTCTCGCAGCAACCCCGAGGATGTTCTTGGACGAGAACGGTGAGTATTCCTCTCGGATTCACCATAACAGCCACAAGGCTGTCGGCGTACCGGGAACCGTCGCCGGTTTCGCGCTTGCCCACCAGACGTACGGAACTCTGGGCTGGCATCGGCTGGTGGAGCCAAGCGTTGCACTGGCACGAGACGGGTTCGCATTGATGCCGGGTCTCACGCGCTCGCTGCAGTACGCGATTGCCCGCATGGAGCCGTATCCGGCAAGTGTCGCTGCGTTTTCCAAGAACGGTGAGCCCTACGCCGAGGGAGAGATCTGGAAGCAGCCAGATCTGGCAAGGACGCTCGAGAAGATCATGCTCGAGGGCCGTGACGGGTTCTACAAGGGAGAGACAGCCCGTCTCATAGCAGAGGAGATGAGGCGTGGCGGTGGCCTGATAACGGAGGAAGACCTCGCCATCTACCGCGCGTACGAGCGCGAGCCAATCAAGGGAACCTATCGCGGATACGATGTGATTAGCATGCCGCCACCGAGCAGTGGCGGTACGATACTGGTCGAGATGCTGAACATCTTGGAGGGCTATGACCTTCGGGCTATGGGTCACAACACTTCAGCATCGATACATCACATCACCGAGGCAATGCGGCGGGCATATTTGGATCGCGCCCGTTTCCTGGCGGATCCGAGCTACGCCGATGTGCCGGTGGAGCGATTGACGAGTAAGGAATACGCCGCGGAGCTACGCCAGAGCATCGATCAGAATCGCGCCAGCGTTTCGGACCCGGTCGACATCGAGCTACCGCACGAAAGCCCACAGACAACTCACTACTCAGTGGTAGACGCCGACGGGATGGCCGTATCGGTCACGTACACATTGGAAGCAGGCTACGGATCCAAGATCGTCGTGCCTGGTGCTGGCTTTCTGCTCAACAACGAGATGGGTGACTTCAACCCGCTGCGTGGACTTACCGATACTCTAGGGCACATTGGCAGTGAGCCCAATCTTGCCAGACCCGGCCAACGCATGCTCTCGAGCATGACACCGACCATTCTGGCTAAGGACGGTCAACTGGTCGCGGTGGTCGGGAGTCCCGGTGGACGCACCATCATCAACAGCGTGCTACAGGTAATCCTCAACGTCATCGATTTCGAGATGCCCATTCAAGAAGCAGTGAATGCCAAAAGGCTGCACCATGCGTGGCTACCGAACACCGTACGTGTCGAGGAAGACGGTATTAGCGAGTCGACAAAGCAGGGACTGGAGGCTATGGGGCACCGCATGATCGTGCGCGGACGGCAGGGTCTGACACACTGCATCATGATCGATTCTGTCACCGGTGAGCGGATCGGTGCGGCGGATCCTCGCGACGCCGACGGACGAGCAGTGGGCTACTAACGCAACACAAACGAGAACGAAAAGAGCGCGTGACAGTCCGAGGACACCCCGAACGGTTACGCGCTCTTGTTATACCCACCCGCTGCTAGTCTAGCGAGTACACCTCCAGCCACTGCAGGTCGAACTCGTCCCGTCTCACTAAATACACGACGCCATCTCCGAAGCCAACCAATTCCCGCCCCTCGAGGAAGATCACTCTTCTATTCAACCGACCTTCCTCATCGAAGACGTCAAATGTGGGCGGAACATCGGCACCCAAGCGTCGTTTCACCCACGCGGTACCATCGGGGGCGACTTCGATCCCGCTGGCGTCAAAGGCGGGCATCACATCCGGCCACTCGTACGCGTCGGGGTCCGGCTCACCACCCCCTCCTCCTCCACCACGACTGAACGCCATGTTCCTGCGGCCGTTGTTGACCGAGACCGATATCGACATGGCATTGCGTTGCCGGTCTTCCAAATACGCGACCTTGTCTGCCGTACGGATCCTGGTGGGCCGATATTCATTGGCAGGCCCCATGACTAACTGCCCGTCTGGCCGAATCCAATCAACTCGATAGGGTGATGACCTCACAACAGCCACCCCTCCGTCCGGTGCCACTGCCCAACCATCTTGGGGGCTCAGCGGAACCGGGCTGATCGAAACGTTCTGGTTGCTGGGCCCGCCGCTCGTGGTGCGATTCATTTGCTGTAGCTTGACGCTGGCCAGCGTGTCGACGGCTCCACTCGCACGGTCCCAGCGGAGCACGGTCCCAGAATCCGGCAGCGGCCCTCCGGGCCTCATGTTCCCCCGGCCCTGGTAATAAACCCGTCCCTCACCATCCACATCTTGCGGGATCCGGAAAGACATCCCTAAGCCGCGGGTCGGGTCTCCCTGCGAAAGGGGCATGGTTTCGCCAAAGCTCAGGTCCGGACCCAACTCGACCAGACGACCATTGCCGAGATCCACCAGAAGGATGGAGCCTCCCGGCAGCCAGTAGAGCCCGTCAGGCTGCCGGTACTCCTCCGGTCCCTGGCCCGTACGCCCAATGGTATCAGCCGTCCCCGCAGTCACATCGACGATCATGAGAGCCTGCCCCAGTCCGTCGGCTATCAACAAGCGACCATCGGGGAGTTCGAGCAAGCCTCTAATAGCGCTGAACTCGTGTGGGTAGGTGGCGCTAGGTTCTGTGAGTCTCTGCTCTTCGACCTGGGCACTAGCGCTCGAGAGCGGCAGCGACGCAATTAGCAGGCAGACAGGAGCCGGCGGGGCTCCACGCAGTTTACCGCGCATGGGACCTTTCCTCGGTTGATGACTTCTCTCATTCCCTGGCATTCCGACCATTGGGATGCAACGGACTCTCGTTAGATGCTCGGTCCCGTGTCAAGGTCGCATAGGTAGGGGAAGGAGGGGAAGGAGGGGAAGGAGGGGAAGGAGACGAAGATGGAGATGCCGTTAGAACCGACGCGTCGAGCGTAAGCGGAGCCTCGAGCGGGAGTCGCTGGCACCCGCTGTCTGCAGATGCTGTCGGGAACTCACTGGATGACTCGTGTTATAGAGGTGGCCCACGGCGGTCGCCCCCGACCTCCGCCGGCACGTGCGCCACTCGGAGCCGCCGCATCGCGTCTTACCGCAGTCGAACTCACAGAGAGCGATCTCTCGCGGTACCGGCTGTACCTGATCCCGCATCCACTTAACAACAACTCCATGTCGAGAACGCTGATCCATCTTCACAACTCGCTTGCTAAGACTCGCACCTGATTGATACCCAATGATACCATGAAGGGAGTGTAACAAACCGTGAACGTTTCCTTAGAATTGTCGATCGGACTTGCTTGAGCCCTGCCGGGCCTATCCTTATGTACCGGTACCAAGAGTCAGACGAGTCACAACTGGAGTCCCGAATGAGAACTCTCACGATATTGGCGGTCGGGTTGCTGCTGCTCCCAACCACCGCAACCACACAAGATCTGGTGGACTCGAGCGGCAAGATCAGAGTCGCTCTCGTCAAGATGCCGTATACCGGATCGCGCAACGTAGCCGAGTTGTCCCCAACACCGGACTACCTGACCAGCGGCGGCATCGGGGATCTTCTCACTGAGCAGGGCGCCGTCGTACGTCACGCGCAAACCATAGCGCTCACGGCAGAAGAGGAAGAAGACTACGGTGAGTGGCACCGTATGGCACTCGCCAACGGCCATTTGGCAGAAGCAGTGACTAAGAACACTAAGGGCGGCTATCTATCGGTGGGGCTGTTAGCGAATTGCAGTTCCTTGCTGGGTATGCTGGGTGGCTTGCAGAACTCAGGGCCCACTCGCCGGCCTCTCCGGGTCGGGCTGGTCTGGATCGACGCGCATGGAGACTTCAATACGCCCGAGACCACCCTGAGCGGCATGCTGGGCGGAATGCCCGTGGCGATCTCCGCCGGTATGGCCTTGACCAACTTCAGGCTCAAGTCTGGCTTGGACCCAGCCCTCCCAACCCGCTATATCGTGATGGCGGCCGTGCGGGATACCGATCCCTTAGAGCAGGATTTGATCGATCGTTCCGAAATTGAGATGATATCGGTCGACGACATCAGGACGCGATCCGAGAATCTGCACGCACAGATGCGCCGTCTTTCTGAGCTAACGGACATCATCTACGTCCACATCGACATGGATGTCTTGGACCCAGCCGAGGTTGCTGGCCACGGCCTCACAGTTGCGGACGGACCCACCAGTTTCGAACTGGCAGCGGCGATCAGCGACATGTTCACTTACAACAAGGTTGCCGCGATCGGGGTGGCGTCGACTCCGTCCGGCACCAGAGATCCTGATGGCGTCTCACGTCAGGCAGCCTACCGACTCATCGAAGGCGCCATCGTTGGAATACAGCGTAGGAAGAACTGACTACATCTTGGGTGTCGACGCGTGGCCTCCCCTTGCGACCGCATTATAGAGCCATGCCACGACAGCTCCTCCTACCAGGCCGTCGACTGAAGCATACAGGGTCACGACCACGACGGACATGAAACCGTCGGGCCCACCGTACCCAGGGTAGATCGACGCCCCCAGATCGAGAAGCATTGAGCCGTAGGAGGGGAACGCCATGTTGGCAATACCCACGAGAAGGAAGAGCGCGCCCGCAATCACCGCACAAGTGATAGCTGCGGCCTTGGTGTTGAGCAGCATTGTGCCTCCCGGATCGTATCAACAACAAAGCCCGAGACAGCGGTCCCGGGCCTTTGCCATTATTCGCTCATTGCGCATGTCAAATGACGCATCGCTTCGCTCGGCGATCATCATTATAGAATCAAACGCGTACCCGACAATCCCGTGGTTTCCGCCACGCCAAACGGGGAATCCGCGAATCCACATCACATAGTTACTAGCGGCTCAGGCGTCGTCGAGAGCCTCTCTCACCTTACGCGCGAAATCAGGTAGTGTGTATGGTTTCGCCAGGAAGTTCACTCCCTCAGCCACCGCCCCGCTTCTCACAATCGTATCTTCGGTATAGCCAGAGGTAAACAGAACCCGTGCGGCGGGATACTTATCCGTAATCCTGTGGGCCAACTCAGTGCCGTTCATCTCAGGCATGACGAGATCTGTGACCAGCAGCTGTACGTTAAACCCGCTCGCACCGACCAAATCGAGTGCGGCCCTCCCGTTTTCAGCCTCATGTACGCTATACCCCAGCTCTCGCAGTGCTCGGGCAGCAAAGCGACGTACCGCGTGGTCGTCTTCGACCAGAAGAACGACCTCCTCACCCATCGGAGCATCGGGCTCTGCCACCGGTACCGACTCTTCTTCTTGCTGCTCAAGCGTTGACGGCCAGTAGATCTTGAAAGTCGTCCCCAACCCCAATTCACTCTCCACCTCAACACCGCCACCATTCTGCCTGACGATTCCATAGACCGTAGACAATCCTAGTCCGGTTCCCTTATCCCGGCCCTTGGTGGTGAAGAACGGCTCAAAGATCTTATGCTGCGTTTCATCGCTCATGCCGGTGCCACTATCGCTTACAGCGAGCAGGACGTACGCCCCCGGCTCCAATTCCGCTATCTCCTGCGCCTTCGCTTCGTCTATCTGGACTCGGTCGGTCTCTATGTGAATCTGCTTCTTCATGGCAGCGTCTTTGTGCTCATTGATCGCATCACGTGCGTTCACTATCAGGTTCATGAGGATCTGTTCCAACTGCCCGGGATCAGCACTTATGGGCGGCACGTCATGCCGCAACCGTGTTTCAATGGATATGTCCTCGCCTATGAGGCGGCTCAATAGCTTATCGAGGCCGCCGATCACCTGGTTGAGATCCACCGTCTTGGCCTCATACATCTGCTTGCGGCCAAATGCCAAGAGCTGTTTGGTTAGATCGGCCGCTCGCCGCCCGGCGTGCTGTATGGCAGCAACGTCACCGTAGGCATCGGAATCTCGGGGAAGACACATCAGGCACATCTCCGCGTGCCCATTGATCACTGTTAGCAGGTTGTTGAAGTCATGGGCGATGCCGCCAGCAAGTGTGCCAATCGACTCCATCTTCTGTGCCTGATTGAGCTGTTCTTGCAGCTCCTTTCGTTGTGTGATGTCCTCTTGAACCACTAGGTATCGAGTGATTTCACCCTGCTCGTTCCGAATTGACGATACTGACACCCACTCCCAGAACAGTTCTCCGCTCTTTCGTGTACTCGCCACCTCACCACGCCATTCACCACCGGCTCGGATGCGGCCCCACAACTCCTGATACTCCCTCTCCGGCAATGTGCCCGGACATAGCACACCGGCACAGGCGCCTTTGATTTCTTCCAGCGAGTACCCTGAGATGTCTTCGAATTTCGGGTTGACATATTCGATGGCGCCAGCAAGATCGGTGATGACCATGGCTGCGGGACTCTGTTCGACCGACCGAAGCAGCTTGCCGATCTCTTCCTCTGCCTGCTTTTTCGATATTGCTGCCGCAACCTGTTTCGAGACGAATTCCAACAGTTCCAGGTCCGAGGCGTCGAACGCGTCCTCGCTCTCGTAACTCTGCACAACCACGATACCGATGACCTCATCACCCGACTGCAACGGTACGCCGAGCCATGCCTTTGCAGCGGAACCCACAGATCCTATACGACCCTCGGTCTCCAAGTGCTCCATGTCGGCTTCACGCAGGAGCATTGACCGACGTTCCTTGATCACCAGAGAGCTTATGGTCTTTTCCGCCGGAACCGTTTCAAAGTGGTCTTTCTGATCCCGCATGAATGCGATTGAGATCGTGTCGTCCTGTTTGTTGTACAGCCCAATGAACAGGTTCGTGGCATCTATCAGATGCCTCACTTCGAGATCGATCGCCTCATAGAGCTCTGAGCTATCTGTAGTCACGTCGACTGCGTGAGCGATGTTGTACATCACTTGCCGCACCAGGTCAGCCCGTTTTCGATCGGTGATCTCGCGGGTGCTGGACAGAACTACTTTCTGACCGTTCAGCGCGAATATGTGAGAGCTGATTTCGACCGGGATTTGGCGCCCTTGCTTTGAAACATGGACAGACTCGAACGTCGTATGCCCGCCCTCGTGGATCTTATCCATGAACTCAGGGATTTGCCGACGGGATGATGGATCATCGAGCTGACGCGGCGTCAT
>CP070792.1:3080441-3089977 GCA_020346845.1 Gemmatimonadota bacterium | reverse complement strand
TCTCGAGGCGACCCCGTCAGCGATCATCATGATTCCGATCTCGCTGTTCAGCCTCGTGCTACTGGGAATCTCGGGTGCAATCCTCGATAGTCTGGGTCTTCCAGGTGGCGTCACGACCGCTGGTGCCATCGCGACCTCACTGACCTTCTTCAGCAGTTCCTTTTGGCTCGCGCGCAGATCGTTCCAGCGGGAGATGAAACGTCGCAGTGAGAAGCTTGCGGAGCTGATGGATCGGTTAGCCGCTCTTGTGACAGGTGGTGCCCAAAGCCCCGTGCCTGGGCAGCATGAGCGAGAGAACGCCACGCCGCAGGGTTGAAACGGGGGTGGCCAAACGCTGGCTGGATTGCCTCGAGTACAGGTGGCGTATCCAAGGAAGGGAATATCATGAGGCTTGTGTCTTGTTTGGTGCTGACGGCAACGGTAGTTGCGGGTTGTAGCCGATCGGATTTGGTACCTGACGAAGGTGCTTCTTCTCCTGAGCAACAGCAGGTTGTTGCGGTTGTTGAGCAACTCTTCCACGGCATCGCGACGCAGGACACGATCCTACTCGGACGGTTGCTCGACCGTGATGCACAGTTGGTGTCAGTGAGAGAAGTGAATGGTGAGCCCAGCTGGACTAGACGGAACCGAGCGGACTTCCTTTCCGGGATCGGTACTAACGAAGTCGAGATGGTCGAGCGAATGTGGGATCCCGAGGTGCGAGTCGATGGAGACATCGCAAGTCTCTGGGCACCGTATGACTTCCATGTCGACGGGGAGTTCAGTCACTGTGGCTACGATGCTTTTCATCTAGTGCGCAAACGTGGCGTGTGGCTCATCACGGCAATCACCTACACGGTGCGCACCGAGGGGTGTCACGATGCACTGCCGCCCCCTCCGGATGGCGAATAGAGGAGAGCAACATGCGCAAGATCGGCTTCCAGCTAACCGCGGTCCTACTCGGAGCGCTCGGGCCGCTACAGATTCGTGGTCAGGACCCGGCGACACAGATCGAGCAACTGGTGTCGCAGTACCATGAGCTACGTCAGTTCAATGGTGCGGTATTGGTGGGACAACATGGCGATGTGATCTATGAAGGTGGCTTCGGATACGCCAACATGGATTGGCAGATCCCCAACTCTCCGGAAACAAAGTTCCGCGTTGGATCGGTGACGAAACAGTTCACTGCAACGGTCATCCTCAAGTTGGTGGAACAAGGAAAACTGAGCCTACAAGGGACTATTGCAGATTATCTAGCCGACTACCCACCTGAAGTCGGCGATCAAGTCACCATCCATCATCTGCTCACTCACTCGAGCGGGATACCGAGCTATACTGGTTTACCCATCTTCGGTGAGTTGGAGCGTGATTCATTTGCACCGGATTCGTTCGTCACGGTCTTTTCTGGCTTGGAGCTCGAGTTCGAGCCAGGCTCCACCTTCCGCTATAACAACTCGGGCTACTTCCTGCTGGGTGTGATCATCGAGCGCGTGACGGGTATGACATACGACGATGCGCTTCGTGCATTGGTGCTCGATCCACTCGGTCTGGATGATACCGGATACGATCATCACGATTCCATCCTAGAGCGTCGGGCGACCGGCTATTCCAAAGGCCTTGTTGCATACTCGGTCGCCGATTTCCTCGACATGTCACTGCCCTTTGCAGCTGGGTCGATGTATTCGACCGTACGCGACCTGCATGCGTGGGATCGCAGCCTCTACACGGATAGTGTGTTTGAGAGTGTCGACACCAAGCAGTTGATGTTCACGCCGCACATCCAGAACTACGGCTATGGCTGGGGCATACAAGATGTGCCCCTAGGCGCAGATGGCGCGATGATCAAGTTGGTGGCGCATGGTGGAGGCATTAACGGCTTCGTAACCGGATTCTGGCGTCTGGTCGATGACGGTTACGTCGTTATCGTGATGGACAACACTGAGGGAAGCCACGTTGGAGATGTGCAACGTGGGATCGTGGATATCCTGTATGGCAGGAAGCCCGGGAAGCCTCGGCGTTCCATTGCCGAAGAGTTGGTGCCCGTAATTGACGAGCTGGGGATCGCTGAGGGGGTGCAACGGTATCGCGAGCTGAAGTCATCTCGACCCGATGAGTTCGACTTCGGAGAGGACGAGCTGAACACGCTTGGCTACTACTATCTGGGTTTGGGAATAGTGGAAACTGCGATCGTTGTATTCGAGCTGAACGTTGAGGCATTCCCTGATGCATCCAACACCTACGATAGTCTGGGTGAGGCATACCTGGTAGCAGGGAACCGGACAAAGGCTATTGTCAACTACAGAAAGTCGGTGGAGCTCGATCCCGACAACGAGAATGGAAAGGCCGTGTTAGCTCGACTGGGAGTGGAGTTAGGAGATGTGAGCGGGGATGTGGTGGTTCCGATTGACGTCCTGCAGGGCTACGTGGGTGAATACGAGCTGGGAGGTGATATCCTGGTGGCTATCACGGTCGAGGACGGGAAGCTCATCGGGCAGGCGAGCGGCCAGGGCAAGTACGAGCTGACTCCGATTTCCCAAACCGAGTTCGCGATCAATGGCTTGGAACTGCGAATCACGTTTGTATTGGACGAAGACGGTGAGCCAACGGGCTTGAACTTGTACCGGGGCGGTGAGACTCTGTTTGGAAAAAAGAAGAAGCGGTGACTCAACAATCCGGGTAATCGGGATCAACGTTGTCTTACTGCTACCTAGCGGTATCCGGCGGTTCCATGTGTTCCATATTGTGTTGCATCTCCGAGTTGTCTCCTGAGCCGTGGTCCATCGTGTGTTCGCCGACGACCCCTTGGCGCAGGCCGATGGACCACAATCCGGCAACCAGCACACCCGCCGCCACTAGACGCCGGACCCGGATGTCGCGCGCCACTATACGACGCACACCGAGCGCGATCACTGACAGCGTAGGAACGGTACCCAATCCGAAAGCCACCATTGCTGTCGCGCCCCAGAGCGGGTGCCCAAGCGCCACGGGCACAGCGACTGCGGCGTAAACGAGGCCGCACGGTAGCAGGCCATTAACTACCCCGAACCCGTAGCGGGTTAGATAGCTGGGGTTCCCGGCCATTGCTGCGCCAAGGCGCTTCAGCCCGGGCACGACCAGTCGCGGCTCCGGTACTATCCCCGCAAGAGCGGCCGAGAACCACACCATCAGACCGATCGATATGACGGCTGCCAGCCAAGAAGGGCCCGGAACCATTGACCCGAACGTTCCGGCCAGTGCACCCAGTGCTGCGTAACTTGTGATTCTGCCCAAATGCCATAGAGTCGTATCGGTCACCTTGCCACCGCAGAGAATGGCGAAGCCGCCACACATCCCGATACAGTGTGGGCTACCTATGAGTCCTGCTACTGCTGCCGCGGCGATTGCCGCAATCATCTTGGCTCCTTGGGTTAGTTCTGCGGCCTTACAGTTTGTCGCTGCTCAGTTATATTGCGCGTCATCACCGCGTAGCGGGCTGGTGCCTCCGATTCGCGGCTGGGCCGCGGTTCTCCACCCGTTATCTTGCGAAACCGGTACGCAGATCCCAAACCACCAACTGGCCGGATTTAGTTAACCCAATGGAATATACCAATCCAACCAAAGTGGACGAGTCGATCTATGACGATGACATAGTCCGCATGTTCTTTGGCGCCACAGTTTTGTGGGGTGTCGTGGGCATGCTGGTGGGTGTCGTGATCGCTCTCCAACTCGCGTGGTGGCCGGCGAATCTGGGCTTGCCCTGGACCACGTTCGGGCGGTTGCGCCCGCTACATACTAACGCCGTGATCTTCGCATTCGCGGGCAACATCTGTTTTGCGGGCATCTACTACTCAATGCAGCGGTTGCTGAAGACACGGATGTGGAGTGACAAGCTATCTCGGATTCACTTCTGGGGATGGCAGGCGATCATAGTCGCGGCCGCAATCACCCTGCCGCTCGGTCTGACCCAGTCCAAAGAGTATGCTGAACTGATATGGCCGATAGATGTGGTCATCGCAGTGGTATGGGTGGTCTTTGCCGTGAACTTCTTTGGCACACTCGCCACGAGAAGAGTCAAACACATTTATGTGGCGATCTGGTTCTATATCTCCTTCGTCATCACGATCGCGGTGCTCCACATCGTCAATTCACTGGCTATACCGGCGACACTCTTCCGCTCATACCCGTTGTATTCCGGGATGACGGATGCTCTGGTACAGTGGTGGTACGGTCACAATGCTGTTGGGTTCTTTTTGACAACACCGTTCCTGGGCCTGATGTACTACTTCCTGCCGCGCGCCGCCGAGCGGCCAGTGTATAGCTACCGGTTGTCCATCGTCCACTTCTGGGCCCTGGTGTTCCTCTACATTTGGACCGGGCCACACCACCTGCTTTACTCCGGCCTTCCCGATTGGGCTCAAACACTCGGCGTGGTCTTCAGCGTAATGCTGTTAGCGCCGTCTTGGGGTGGAATGCTCAACGGACTGTTGACGTTGCGTGGAGCCTGGCATCGTGTGAGGACAGATCCGGTGCTCAAGTTCTTTGTCGTAGCCGTGAGTTTCTACGGTATGAGCACGTTCGAAGGGCCGATGATGGCTATCAGAGCCGTCAACGGGTTGGCGCACTTCACGAACTGGGTCATTGGTCACGTCCACAGTGGTGCACTGGGCTGGGTCGGCATGATGACCTTTGGAACTCTCTATTGGCTGGTGCCGAAGTTATGGAAGCGCGAACTGGCTTACCCCAACATGGCGACAACACACTTCTGGCTAGCTACCATTGGCATTGTGCTCTACACCGTCTCGATGTGGGCTGCGGGGTTGATGGAAGGGCTAATGTGGCGTGCAGTCGACGATCGAGGCTTGTTGGCCAACCCGGCATTCATGGACATTGTGGACCGACTGGATCCGTTCTACGGTCTGCGGCTGCTCGGTGGACTGCTGTATCTCATCGGTGCCGTGTTGATGGCTTGGAATCTGATCAAGACGATAGCCGCAAGCCGGGCGGAAGTTCGCACACCGTCTGCCGCACCTGCGGTTCCGTAAAGCGAGGAACTCATGTCAGACACCAAGAGTGGCAGCGATAAGGGATTCCATCGCAGGGTATTGGAGAGCAAGGCCGGTCTCTTCACGATTGTTACGACTTTGGCGATCTCGGTAGGCGGTATTGTCGAGATTGTTCCGATGTTCACGGCCACGGCCGGCCCTGAGCAACCAGACTGGGTGACGCCATATACGCCGCTCGAAGTGGCCGGGCGCGACATCTACGTGCGGGAAGGTTGTTATGTGTGCCACTCCCAGTGGGTGCGACCCATGCGTGCCGAGTTGATTCGCTACGGAGAGTGGTCTCGTGCTGGCGAGTACCGTTATGACCGACCGTTCCTGTTGGGGTCGCGACGTATTGGCCCCGACCTTCACCGGGTCGGTGGTAAATACCCTGACGCTTGGCACTACGAGCACATGCGTGATCCACGCAGCACGACGCCGGGCAGCGTGATGCCGCCCTATCCGTGGCTGCTAGAGAAGACGATCGACGAGGACGACGTAGCAGCTTCAGTCCGGGCGTTGAAGAGCGTGGGCACGCCGTACACCGATCAGCAACTCGCAAACGTGTCGGAACTCCTACGAGTTCAGAGCGAGGCAATCGTGCAGCGTCTCGCAGAGACCGGTGTGCAGACGGAGCCAGATCGGGAAATCGTGGCACTGATAGCGTACCTGCAAAGATTGGGTGTGGATGGTAGGAGGGCTATCGAACAAGGGCTTACCAGTCCTTCGGTTGCCGCGCCAATTGACACCACAGCTCGCGAGGAGAATCAATGAACCCGCTATTACGAGAAGCAGCCGAATCGATTTCATTAGGCTGGCTGGCTGGGCTCGTCACGGTGTTCTTCCTCGCTTGGTTCATCGGATGGACGTGGTGGGCTTTTTCGCCCAAGAACAAGCAGAAGTTCGAGGAAGCGGCCCGCATGCCGCTCTCTGATGGAGGCGACCAGTGAGACAAAAAGCCGACAGAGATCGGATCCTCGGTCACGAGAACGAGGCCGACGGAATCCAGGAGTACGATAATCCCCTGCCGGATTGGTGGCTGGGCCTGTTCTGGATCACCATCATCTGGGGTGTGGCTTACCTGGTTCACTACCATTTCATCGCACATCGATCGCCCGAAGCAGCTCTCGCCCAGGAACTTGCGGCGGCTGAGCTGCGATGGGCAGCCACCCAGGCAAGCGAGACCGAAGCGGAGTTCGTTCTCAGTGCAGAGGCCGTGGCTGAAGGAGAGAGTATCTTCCAGACCTACTGCGTAGCCTGTCATGGCGCCAACATGTTGGGTGGAATCGGGCCCAATCTCTTGGACGATGAATGGATACACGGCGGCACGTCCGAAGACATTGTCAGAATCATCACCGACGGCGTGCCAGAAAAGGGTATGGTTCCGTGGGGACCGGTGTTAGGATCGGACCAGGTGAATCGGGTGGCGGCATATGTGATCTCCAGGAATGCCGAAGCCTTGGGACGCGATCCCGCCGAAGCACTGCGACCGCCGGAGGGTTCTTAGGGAGAATTAGTACGTGGTAGGGTTTTCGGGGTCCAGAAAGTGGATCTACGTTCAGTCAATCGAAGGCAAGTTCACGACTATCCGTCGCTGGACTTTCCTGGCTTTACACATAGTTCTGTTTGTTCTGCCGTGGATCAGGATCAACGAAGATCCTGCCCTGCTGTTCGAGCTGCAGACTCGTCGGCTGTTCGTGCTTGGTGCAGTGTTCACTGCTGCTGACACGATCTTTCTGCTCATCATCCTCCTCTTCGCCACCTTCACGCTCTTCTTTGTAACGTCGCTGTTCGGTCGTCTGTGGTGCGGCTATGCCTGTCCTCAGACCGTGTTTCTGGAAGCCTGGATCCGACCGGTTGAGAAGTGGATAGAGGGTGACCGAAGCAGACGGTTACGGCGTGAGCGAATGGGTATCTCATTCGATCTCGTCTGGAGAAAAGCGGCGAAGTGGACGGTGTTCCTGCTAGTGGCCTTCGTGCTGTCGATGGCGATGATGAGCTACTTCGCCGGGGCGCGTGAGTTGTGGAGCTTCAACGGTGGTCGCGTTGAATACACTCTCGTCGCGATCTTCACGCTGGCGTGGTTCTTCGACTTCGCGTGGTTCCGCGAGCAGTTCTGCAACTACCTATGTCCCTACGCGCGTTTTCAAGGCGCACTAACCGACGATGAGACGATCCAGATATCCTACTTGCCGGACCGGGGTGAACCGCGGGGCGGGAAAGAAGCCGCGGCAGACGGCCGCTGCATCGATTGTGGCAAGTGTGTGGTTGTCTGTCCGGCAGGGATCGATATCCGTGATGGGTTCCAGCTCGAGTGCATAGCCTGTGCACGGTGTATCGATGCATGCGTGAGTGTGATGGACAAGCTGGAGCATCCAACACTGGTAGATTACACCAGTGTGGCAGCGATGGAAGGAAGGAAACCAAGGCTCCTCAGACCCCGCACATTCGTCTACGGTGCCATGCTCGCTGGACTTATCGTGGTCGGAGGTGCAATGGTTTGGGGTCGCGTCCCCTTCGAGGCGACTGTCAATCGCGCTCCAGGCTCGCTGTACACGATCGATGCTGACGGTTTGGTGCGGAACACCTATTTCTTGAAGATCACCAACAACAGCTCGGCTGAGGAGCCAGTGTTGTACCGAGTTCGGGTGGATGGCTTGCCGGAGGCGGAAGTCGTCGTGCAGGATCTGGAGCTAGCTTCCCGCGAAAGTCGGACGGTGCCGCTGGTGATCCGCGTTCCTGCGAGCGATGATCTACTACGAACCATCCCGCTCCAGGTCTACGTCACTTCCACAGACGGCGAGTTGATCGTAGACGCTACTTTCAAGACAGGGGCTGAGATTGGAACAGCAACAACAGCGCGGTAGCTGGCGCTGGCCGGCGGCGATTGCCATAGGCTTGCTGGTGATGATCCTGGTCAACCTGGTCTTCATCTTCATTGCGGTCTCAGGCGCGGACGAAGTTGCCCCTTCTTACAAGATCGAAGCGCGCTAGCGCCTCCCGGCCAACCACGCAATCAGGCAACACAGGTCGATGCCCACACTGTGGTACGGCAGTAGAGGGAGCTGTCGACGTGTACTGTTGTCATGGCTGTGAGCTTGCAGCGGAGCTGATTCGTGATGCAGGCCTGGAGAAGTACTACGGCGAGCGAGAAGAGTTTGCTCCGCGATCACACGCGCTCGGTGAAGGTTGGGATGCGACTCCAGTAGAAACCGACGACGGCGGTATGGCGGGAGCTAGGTTGATGATAGACGGGCTACGCTGCGCGTCCTGCGTCTGGGTAACCGAGCACTTGCTGCAGAGCACTCCAGGCGTCGTCGAAGCGACGGTCAGTTACGCCACCGGTCGCTGCACGCTGAGATGGAATCCAGAGCAAGTCGCGTTGTCGGATCTAGCAGGTCGGATAGCCACGCTTGGCTATCAGCCCCGACTTCTCGGTGAGGAAGCGCAGTTCGACCAAGACCTACTCCTGCGATTGGGCGTGGCAGCTTTTGCGGCGGCCAACATCATGCTGATGTCGGTGGCACTCTACGCCGGTTGGTGGAGCTCCATGGACCCGAGGTATGTGGTGCTGTTTCAGTGGGGTTCGCTGATTCTTGCGACTCCGGTAGCTCTCTGGTGCGCCGCGCCGTTCTTCAGCGGTGCCGTTACAGGTCTGAGGAATGGTGTGCTCCACATGGATCTGCCAATTGCCCTGGGTGTGACCGTTCTGTATGCGCAGGGCGTTGTGGCAACGCTCACGAGAGGGCACGCCTACGTCGACTCGCTAGCAATGCTCGTTGCGCTGCTGCTTGCCGGGAGAATGCTCGAGTCACGTGGGAGACGGCGCTCAGCGGAGGCAGCACTTTCACTCGCTGCCGCTATACCGACATCAGCACGCCGGGCCAGCGAACGCGGTGTTGAGACAGTCGCAGCCAGCGAGTTACGAGCCGGCGACCTCATTGACATCGGTGCTGGAGATGAGATCGCTGCCGACGGGACGGTGAGGACGGGGCACGGACGTGTGAGGATGGCTCTCATAACTGGGGAATCAGAGCCGGTGGAACTAAACACCGGGGTGGAAGTGGTAGCGGGATCGGTATTGTTGGATGGTGCTATCACGGTAGAGGTGAGCGCTGTGGGCCGCGATACCGTGCTGCAGCAGATGGCCGAACATCTGCGCTCGGCTGCGGACAGGGGAACCCGCCCGACGTCCGCCGACCGCATTGCTCCGTGGTTCACGGCAGCCACCTTGATCGCCGCGACCACCACGTTTGCCGTGTGGGCCGTCGTGGTCGGACTGAATCCAGCCGTAACGCGCGCCGTTGCAGTGCTAGTGGTGGCTTGCCCTTGTGCTCTGGCTCTGTCACGGCCCTTGGCTGCCGCAGCAGGCTTGGGTGCGGCAGCGCGGCGTGGCTTGTTGTTCCGGTCGGCCGACGCACTGCTCGACATGAACGATGTAGACATCGTTGCCCTCGACAAGACTGGAACGGTCACAAAGGGTGCGCTTACCGTGCTACGAGCGGAGGACGATACCTTGCGCATCGCGGCCGGGTT
>CP070792.1:3063568-3080341 GCA_020346845.1 Gemmatimonadota bacterium | reverse complement strand
GTAGGGTCATCATGTTATCCATCAACGCGAGTGCGAGATTGGCTCACCAATGAAGACGCGGCGGCACGCTGCCATTCTCAGAATTGTCCAGAGCCGGGAGGTCCGCAGCCAAGAGGAACTGCGTGAACTACTGCATGCCGAGAACATTGATGTGACTCAGGCGACGCTCTCACGCGACATCCACGAGCTACAATTGATCAAGGCCGCCGGAGCAGATGGTGGCTCGTTCTACGCAGTGCCTTTGGATGGTGCGGTATTGAGGCCTCAACTGGAACAGTTGATGGCAACGCTGCTGGTGTCTCTGGATACCGTGGGAAACCTACTGGTCGTCCGCACTCCGGCCGGGAGCGCCAACGCTCTCGGGAGCGCCATCGACCGACAGAACTGGCAGGAGGTAGTGGGCACCATAGCCGGCGACGATACAATCTTGGTGGTTGCCCGGACCGAGGAAGCAAGTCGGTCGGTGGCCGAGAGGCTCAGCTCCCTGGCCGGCATAGCAGGTTGACCCGATCCGGGTTGCCGCATAATTATGCTATGCACCGTATAGCGCGAGAGCATGAAGCAGAGCGGCGAGCCGTGCGTGGAGCGCACCCGGGTCGATGGCAATGCGTGATCCGATAGTCCACCAACACCACTGAGGGCTAGGGATGGAGAGACATCAGCTTTGGGGTGGCAGGTTCCAAGTGGCTCCCAATGCGGCCTTGGTGGAGCTCAACGAGAGCCTATCTGTCGACTTCCGACTTTGGCCCTACGACATCCGGAGTGCAAAGGCGTGGGTTGCCGCAATCGCCCAGGCGGGAGTGCTCGACGCGGCCGAGGAATCACGGCTTAGCAAGGGGCTCGATCGTGTGGCGACACGTCTGGAGCGCGGCGACGGCGACAACGCTACCGACGAGGACGTTCACACCCTGGTTGAGCGGCTGCTGTACGAGGAGGTGGGTGATGTGGCCGGCAAGCTGAACACAGGCCGCTCGCGCAACGACCAGGTTACCACCGACCTCCGTCTTTGGTGTCTCGATGCGATTGCCGCTGTTGACAGCGAACTGCAGGCACTGGGCAACGCACTCGTGTCACAGGCGAGTTCGGGTGTGGACACCGTAATGCCAGGCTACACCCACGGCCAGCGAGCCCAGCCGGTAACCTGGGCGTACGTCATGCTTGCCCACGCGTGGCCGCTGGCGCGAGACAGGGGTCGTTTGGCTGACGCGGCCGATCGACTGGCCGAATCGCCTCTCGGTCTGGCTGCGCTGGCCGGCTCGGGGATAGCTGTTGATCGCGAGCAGATCGCGCGAGAGCTGGGCCTGAAGAGATTGAGCCAGAACGGACTAGATGCAACCGGTGCGCGCGATTTCGTGGCCGAGTTGCTATTCGTACTCGGGATCGTGGCCACGCATGTCTCACGCCTTGCCGGTGAGTTGTTCACATACGCCTCCGCTGAGTACGGGTTTGTTCGCCTTTCGGAGGCCTACTGTACCGGCTCCAGCCTGTTACCACAGAAGCGGAATCCCGACGTGCTGGAACTCGCGCGGGCGAAGGCGTCTCGTATACTCGGTGATTTGGCTGGGATGCTCTCACTGGAGCGTGGTTTGCCAGCGGGTTACAACAAGGATCTGCAGGAGGACAAGAGTCTCTTGTTCGATGCGGTCGATACTACTCTGCTTACGCTTCCAGCAATACGAGGTGCCATTGAAGAGATGAAACCGGTGGCTGACCGGATGGAGATGGCTCTCGATCACACGATGCTGGCCACCGATTTGGCGGATCAGCTGGTGGCAGGTGGGGTTACCTTCAGGGAAGCTCACGGGCTGGTCGGTAACTTGGTCCGCGTTGCGGAGTCACTCTCAGTTCCGCTCACTGACATCCCGGCCGAGACTGCATCCACCATCCATCCCGAGTTTCCCACCCTGATTGGCTCGCTGGGCACGTGGCGGGATTCAATAGAACGACGTAGCACTATGGGTGGGGCGTCCAAGCAATCCGTTGAACGGCAGATTGAGCTACTGACGCAGCAGTTCGCCGCGGATCCTACCTGATTGGCACTACTCTCGGGGGCCTGCTCGAGGAAACAAAAAAAACCGCGACGTGTTGAGCCGGGCTTTAAGGGTGGATCCCGCTCGTCCCCTCCCGACGAGTAAGCCTACCGGGCGGTAAGCTGCCCAACACGCCGCAGTCACTGCGTCTGTTACCACTACGTTCGGTACCGCCCTGGTGTTTCAGGGGGCACCATCGGTCTGCAACCACTGGATTAGATGTCCGGTGTCACGATACGGTTGCGCAGCCAGAACGACACTGAAGAAGCTGCGGGCCTGACCGTAGCTATATCCTTGTCGCAGTTGAGGTTGCAAACTTGCCGCGTCCGCTTTGGCCACCTGGGATGGCAAAAGACATGGCATTTCGCATATTGGGGGCAATCAATATGTGATCTACCGCACAGCCGGCCATCCCCCGTGCGGCCAACTTAATGTCAGTCAAGGGCTTACGGTGTTGGAACTACTCCCTACATATCTGGCACCGGCATTGCCTATTGAGGACTGAACGGGTAGCCCCCGATTATCGGCGCTACCCACCGCTGAGGACACGGAACCGCTATGGTCTGGGCGCTTTACCCAATTCGGATGAGACACACAATGCACGGTCCACTCAACCGTACGTCAACTTCGGCACGTGCAGGGTTCACGATAATCGAGCTCGTTCTCGTGGTCGTGATCATTGGTATCGTGGCGGCGTTCGCGCTTCCGAAGATAGACTACACGAAGTACCGCGTGAACAGCTCGATGCGCGGTATCGGAACCTCCTTGATGGGGGCGCAACGCCGGGCTGTCAGTCGTCAGCACGACGTGATCGTGACTTTCGTGCAGGCGCGGAACGCAATTCGAATACATGAGGACGCAAACAACAACGGCGAGGTGGACGACGGGGAGCGGGCGAGGGCAAGACCACTGGGCGAGCATGTGGTATTCGGGCTAGGCAGCGCCCCGGCCCACCCCGGTTTTCCTGGCGGTCCCATCGTCCTAACGAAGCAGGCTGGTGGGCTGCCGGCGCTAACCTTTCACAGGAACGGTAGCGCTAGCGAGTTGGGCGGCATCTACCTGAGTTCATATCGTGGTCGCCTTAGCGACGCACGTCTCATAACGATCGAACGGTCAACAGGTCGGGTCTCATGGTTCAGCTACAGTTCAGGGCAGTGGGTGCAAGGCTTCTAATGAGAAAGCAACGAGGCTTCACACTGATCGAGGTGATGATGGCGCTCGCCATCATCTCTGCGGTGCTACTGGCAATGGCCACTGCGACAGCGTCCTACATCCACATAGTCTCCGTGGAAGACACCAAGACCTCGGCACTGCAATTAGTCGACGCCCGGATCGAGGCGGTACAGATGGATCCCAACTACGCCGGGATCGACACGACGTATGCCGGGACCGAAAGCAACTTTCCAACGATGCCGGGATACACCAGGAGGACGACGATTGTCCAGGTGGGAGGCGCCGGTCAGTCGGTCAACTACAAGCGGGTGATGGTGACTGTGGACGGACCTGGACTCGCGCAGCCTGTGTCACGAACGATAACGGTAGGTGTGCCATGATGCGATCGAAGAATCTCAATTCGCGGGGTATGACGCTGCTGGAGCTAATGGTGTCGCTGGTAGTGTTTTCAATCATAGTGGGAGGTGCCTTCAGCTTTCTGTTGACCCAGAGTAAAGGATTCCAGTTCGGCTCGGATCGAATGGACATCCTGCAGAACATGAGATTCGCGGCCAACGTGCTCGAGATGGATATCAGGACCGCAGGCTCCAATGTTCCCGACGAGCAGCCGTTCCTCATATACGCAGGCACGGATGTGGTTGCGTTCAACGCAGACTATGTCACCAACGTTGAGAACGATGCCTGGGCCGTGTACTACGACAAGGACGCGCCAACGGGTTCAGTGACGGCGCTGACACAGAGTCAGCGGGTTACCATCCCCAATACTTCGTTCGTATATCCAGACACTTCCTACGAAGCATTGGGCGGTGGAACAAACTCGCCGGCCGAGACCATCATCTTCTATTTCCAACCGGATGCATCAACCTCACGCACCGATGACTACATATTGTATAAGAAGGTCAATCAGGATGCTGGAGAGGTAGTGGCGCGCAACCTACTGCAAACGCCCGGCCTGCAGTTCTTCGATTATATGTGGGTGCGCAATCCACCGAGTGCGCCGGTTTACATCGAGCAGGTACCAGCAGGCCAGTTGCCGTTGATGCACTCGGTGGCTGTCCATGGCTCCACGGCTGACACCGCAGTCGCGGCGCGGATCGACAGCGTTCGCGGCGTGACGGTGAACTTCACCGCCACGAATGGAAAAATGGGCCCGGACGAGCGCCAGCGCGCGATTTCCAGATCGATCAGGCTTCCCAACGCCGGAATGGCGGTGAAGCGTTCCTGCGGTGATGAGCCCATGCTCGGCATAACGATGACGGCTGTGCCAGTGACACTGGGGACAGGTGACCCGGCAATAGACCTTGCTTGGCCACAGGCCATTGATGAAGTCAGCGGTGAGCGCGATGTCACCAGGTATGTGATCTGGCGTCGGCTCAGCACAAACCCGGCTTGGGGTGACCCGTATCTGAGCATACCATCGGGGCAAGCCAACTACACCTATCAGGATCTCGCGGTCACGTCGGGGAATAGCTACTTCTACGCCATTGCAGCACAAGACTGCACACCTGCGTTGTCAGGCCAGGCGCCGACAGCGATGGTCACGGTCCCGTAGTAGGGAGGACATTACATGAGATTAAAGAAAGCAATTCAGGACGAACGTGGAATAGCGTTGGTTGTCGCCCTCCTGGTGGCACTGGTCGTGGCTGCTATATCGGTAGGAGCAGCGATGCTCAGCACGAGTGCGACGACCATCAACCGTTACAACGAACGGTTGAGTACGCTTGAGGCGGTGGCGGAAGCCGGCTTGGAAGAGGTCCGATCCAAGATCAATGGTAACAAGACGCTGTATCCCGACAGCCTCTACAACACCATCGAGAATGGTGTGACGGTCACTGATGCGGGCGGCACCACTATTCCAAATGTGGTACGGTACACCTACGTTGGGCCGACTGGTATTACGTCGGGTCAGTACGGTGTGTTTGGCAGCATCGTATCTGTAGCCGAGGATGCCTACGGTAACCGAGTGGTGAAGCGCGGGGAGATCAGTCAAGAGAGCTTCGCCAAGTATGCGTACTTCACAACCGTAGAGGGCAATATCTGGTTTGCCAACAACGACCAGATCTGGGGCCCGGTGCATTCCAATGACCGTATCCGGATCTATACCACGGGTGCAACTTTCCATAGCACGGTCGAGACCGCCGAGGACATATACCAAAAGGAGTACGCCACCTTCATGCAAGGCTATACCGAGTGGGGCCCGACCATTGGGATGCCCACGACCGCGGATCTGGACAAGCTGAGGGTGCAAGGTCAGGCTGGTAACACGGCCTATGTTGGGAACACGAATGGTGGCCACGGAGAGGCCACCACTAGAATCGAATTCATGGCGCTGGACTTGAACGGTGACGGCGATTCCACCGATGCCAACGAGGGGTTCATAAGGGTTTATCAGCACCTGACAGATCCGGAGTGGGTCACCGGTGACGTACCCGCGGATTACAGTTCCAGGTACTTAGAGAACGCGGACCACTGTGGCGACCGGCACCCGGGCCAGGGGTTCATTTCTGCCATAAACCACCCGGCTGGCGGGCACGATTGGCAAGTCGCGGTGACAAGCGCTAACCGGCGCTGTTATCTGGGAGGGGCGGACTCGATCTGGGGTGCATTCGACGCCGGTCCCGACCCGCGTGGTGGTGTTTGGCTGCCGTGGACCGGCGGCGTCAGCCCCCTGGTAGCAGGACGACCTGACGGGGCATATCTCCATCCCATCAACCGCGCGATGAATCCGACGTTCAAAGGCGTGATCTTCGTCGAAGGGAAGGTGGTGATCAGTGGAACGCTGCGTGGCAAGGTCACCGTGGCGGCAACCGACGATATCATCATCGGCGACGATGTTGAATACATAACAGATCCGGGCGCTGGTACCTGCTCGGACAGGCTCGGCATCTTCAGCGGCGACGATGTCGTGATTGCAGACAATACGCTCAATGCTCCGGTGGTGCCATACTCCGGGCAGCCGTACAGGACCTTCGACGAGACGGCCAGCGAGTTCATTCATGGCACCGTGTTGGCGTTGAACATCTTTACCGTGGAGAATTACAACAGTGGCTCCAGCAACGCGGAACCGTGCGAGAGCTCCATCAACGGACGTGGTTGCATCTACCTGACCGGCGGCATAATACAACGGCAGCGTGGCGCGGTTGGTTTGACGTCCGGCCGCGGATACATAAAGCGGTATTCATACGACCAGTGCGTACTAGATGATCCGCCGCCCTACTTCCCCACGACGGGGTACTTCACGAGGGGCCGGCTGTTCGAGGTTGACCCGACAAACTTCGACGTAGCGCAGTACTTCCGCTTGCTCACGCCCTATTGAGCAGATCACGATCCTTGGTCTACGGGCCGGTGTCACTATGTGTGGCGCCGGCCCGTTTTCCTTTGGCAAACAAGAATGCCACGCGTTGCTCGAGTACCGCAGCTCCCTGCCAAACTACGAGGCCAATGCCGGCGACTATGGCCGCTCCACCAATCGCAGTCCGCCATGATAGTTGCTCGTCCAAGAACACGATGCCCAGCATTACTGCGATGAGCGGAGTCACCAGCGTGATGAGCATGGTTTTGGTGACTTCCATGTGCTTGATCAGCCAGTAGAGTAGCACGAACCCGAGTGACGTTCCGATCACGGCCAGATAGAGAAGCGAGAATACGGCTAGCGGGGTCCACGTGAGGTTGAGGGGATTCCCCTCCGTGATGAGACCGACCGCCAAGAGTGGAATCGTTCCCGCCGCCATCTGTATCATAGTGAGCAGGGCCGGGTCGATATGCCCACCTCTGAGCTTGATGAGCACGTCGGCGTAGGCTGCTGACAGTGCCGCCAGGACGATTGCTACGCTGCCCCATAAGGCGGATAGGCCCGTCACGCGCAGTTCGTTTGAGAAAACGAGACCGATGCCGAGAATGCCCAACACAACGCCGGCGAGCTTGGTCCAGGTCATCCGTTCAGTCGGTAGATAGAAATGTGCGATTATCAATCCGAAGAGCGGGAAGGTGCCGAACAATAGAGCAGCGAGTCCGGAGGAGATGTACTGTTCGCCCCAATACACGAATCCGTAGGCAGCGGTGAAGGTCAGGAGGCCGGTACCGAGCATTAGGAGCAGGTCAGTCCTAGACTTGGGCAACCGGACTTTGCGGATCAACAGGAATGGCACCAGCGACCCCATCGCCACTACGAACCGGACCCCGGCGAATGTGAACGGAGGAAGGTCCTCCAGCCCTATCTTGATGAAGAGCCAGGTGGAACCCCAGATAGCACTGAGGAGCAACCACACAAGAACAGGTCGTGTCATGCCCTGTGGCCGAAAACCGGTTTGGCCCAGGACTGTTGCTGGAATGTTACACCGTACCGCAAGCTCGCCCATTGCAAGGTTTTACGCCTCAGCATAGCTTTAGCTATCCGTACCGGACCCCACCCGTTCACGCTCGGGGGAGGGGTCTTTGCGTAATCGAAACGGGGATTGTCGTGCGCTGCCTTGCACTCAACGCGTCCTTTGAGCCACTGACTCTCGTGCCCGTCCGTCGTGCCCTCCGTCTGGTACTCGACGGCAAGGCGGAGATCGTGGAGAGCGACGGAAAGCAAGTGATCCGCAGTGCCACGTTGACTGTGCCAAAGCCGGCCGTCATCAGGCTCGTCAGGTTCGTGCATGTGCCTCGTAGATTCAGGCGTCAAGTAACCAACACCTTCTTGTTTGCCCGTGATGGATACCGCTGTCAATATTGCGGACGGAGCCAGGATCAGTTCAAGTTCCGCGAATGTTTGACGCGTGACCACCTGGTGCCGTTGTCGCGTGGTGGAACGAACGAGTGGGGGAATGTGGTGACCGCCTGTTCGACCTGCAATACGAGGAAGGGAAACAGCCTCCCGGCCCAATGCGGCATGTTCCCATTGCGAGAACCCACTGAGCCGCACTTCGTGTACTTGAGTTGGGCCGTGCGCCGCCTCACACCGGTTCAGGCCAAGTACATTCGCATGTTCTACGGCGCCGACACACTGCAACAACTGGCTCTGGCCTGATCCTGCGGCGGGGTACTTCTGCGAACGACGTAACGCGTCTCCTCTGATTGCCGCTGCCGCCAGAAGTGCAGTTATCTTGTTGGCTCTCCATAGCCTGGGTATCTTCAGAGACTGTGTACGTGGTGGAGAGAGGACTTAGTTGACGTCGTACCGCTTGGCAGACCTTTTTGCCCAACGCATCAAGCAGCATCCCGACCGTGAGTGCATTGTCTTTGGTTCCCGGAGGCTCACATACGGACAGGTTGACGCGGATGCAGAGGCGCTGGCCGCAGCGCTACGTGATCTGGGGATCGAGGCCGGCGACCGAGTTGCGGTGGAACTGCCAAACCAGGTGGAGTGGGTTGTGGCGATGCTGGCGTTGGCACGCCTGGGAGCCGTTCTGGTTCCGCTTAGCCCATCCCTTGGGTACCGTGAGCTCAAGTATCAGATGCGCCACGCCGAAGCAAGTATGGCCATTGCGGTCGAGTCGCTCGGCGGACTGGATCAGGTGGAGGTGTTTGACGAGCTGATCGGCGAATTACCGGACCTGCAGTACCTCATTCTTGTGGGCCAGGAGGACTTCTGGTACGACGATCGGGTCTTCCAATTCGACGGGCTGGTGAAGCGGGGCAAGAGACGGCACCCGGTTGAACCCGCCGAGATCGATGCCGATGGCAGCCCACTGGCAATCCTCTATACCTCAGGGACAACCGGTAAGCCCAAAGGTGTCGTCCTCACTCACCGCAACCTCGTGCAGGACGCGCTAGCCACAGGCGAAGTGCTCGGGCTGACAGAGCACGACCGCATCCTGGCAGCGGTGCCGTTGTTCACGATATTCGGCGTGCATGTTGTTGTCATGACTCTTCTTGTAGGCGGTACGCTGGTTCTACAGGAGGAATTCGATCCAGCCGGCAGTCTCGATTTGATCGAAGTCGAAGAGATCACCGTCTTTCACGGTGTGACCACAATGTTCGAGCTGCTCATGAGAGAGCGCTCGTTCGGAAGCCGGCGACTATCCACTCTCCGGACCGGCATCGTGGCCGGAAGTCCGGTATCCGAAGATCTCGTACGTCGGATCCGGGAGTGGTGCAATGTACAGGTCGCTTACGGTTTGACCGAGACGGGTCCAACCGTGACGATCACCCGACAGGAAGACCCGCTGGCGTTGCGTGAAACCACCGTTGGCCGGGCGTTGGATGGTGTGGAGGTGAAGGTGGTTGACCTGAAGACGGGTGATCTACACGGTCCCGAAGCAGTCGGTGAACTGGCCGTGCGCGGTTCCAATGTCATGAAGGGATACTATCGTATGCCCACGGAGACGCGCCGATCATTCACAGAAGGAGGCTTCTTCCTCACAGGTGATCTGGCGATCATCGATGAGGACGGATACGTGACGGTGCTGGGTAGACGTAGTGAGGTGATCATTCGTGGCGGGTACAACATATTCCCGCGCGAACTGGAGGACATTCTCCGTACGCATCCGGCTGTTGACGATGCATGTGCGGTTGGCGTTCCCAATCCAATTCTTGGGGAGCTAATCTGCGCCTGTGTCATTCCTATTGAAGGTGCCATCGTCACGGGTGATGAATTGAGGGAGTTCTTCCGTGACCAGGTGGCAGATTACAAGATCCCGGATCTGGTCCGCTTCTTCGACACTTTCCCGCTCACCGGAAGCGGGAAGGTGAAACGAAGAGAGCTGGCGCAGGTGGTGGGACTGGAGCTCAGTGCTACGTGATAAACACATCGATCGGGCGGCCTTCGCGCTCCCGGTCGGAATCATCAGTGGACGCCCCTCATGCCGCTCTGCTGATCGATTTCGACAACGTAACGATGGGGATCCGCTCGGATCTCCAAAATCAACTCCGCAAGCTTCTCAATTCAGACATAATCAAGGGGAAAGTGTCAGTACAGCGGGCCTACGCCGATTGGCGTCGGTACCCACAGTACATAGTCCCTCTGTCTGAGGCATCGATCGACCTCATCTTTGCTCCGGCTTTTGGGGCGAGCAAGAAGAACGCGACCGATATCCGTCTGGCAATCGATGCTCTGGAACTCATATTCACGAGACCGGAGATCGGAACCTTCATTCTGTTGTCCGGAGATTCTGATTTCTCAGCTCTGGTACTGAAGCTGAAAGAGTATGGCAAGTATGTAATAGGTGTCGGGATACGAGAGTCCTCCAGCGACCTACTGATCCAGAACTGCGACGAGTACTTCAGCTACAACGAACTGACCGGCCTGGCCAAGGAGGGCGAGGTCGATCACGTACGTCGTGACCCGTGGGAGCTAGTTGTTGAAGCGGTTCAGAAGATGCTGAACGAAGGCGACGTGATGCGATCCGATCGCCTGAAACAGGTGATGCAAGGTATCGACCCGAAGTTCGATGAGAAGGATGCGGGGTTCAACAGGTTTAGCAAGTTCGTGCTCTCGGCAGCTGGTCGGGGCTTGGTCTCACTGACAAAGATGGAGAACGGTCAGTACGCAATCGATCTCGGTTCCAACGCCAATGTCCCGGTAGTGATGGAAGCAGCGGGAAAGGCGGCTGCCGACATGCAGGCGAGGAGCCCCGAAGCGCGGCGGCGACGAGGGCGCAAACGGAGTGATGCTGCTGTGAGTCCATCGAGCCTGGTGCTGGCGGACAGCTTCGAACTCCTCAAGCAAGCCTTGATGGCAATAGGAGCGGTCGGAGAGACGTCAACCGACCGGGAGCAAGCCCGTGAGAAGATGATCGAGCTCCACGGGACGGATTCCGATCCAGTATTCGAATCGAGGCGCTTTCTGCGGATGCTGCGGCAGGCACATGATGCCGATCACATCGAGTTGATCAAGAGTGACGGTGACCAGTATCAGCTGAAGTTGAGTCAGAAGGCTGTGGACGACATGGGTGGGTCTACAGTCCTTGCTGCCGATGACAAGGCGGCGAGAGATGAGGACGCGAAGCCCACCGCAACCAAGAAGACTACACGCCGCAAGCGGGCAACCGCAAAGCGAGCCACCACCAAGCGCACAACTCGGGCCAAGGCTAGTGAGGACAAGCAACCGGACGAGACCGACGATGCGGATCTAACTGCTGAGACCATGCCGGCGGAGAGTGTCGGGGAAGCTGCGGCGGGTAGTGGTGAAACGGAGAAGAAGAGCAAGGCGAAGAAGACAACACGCCGCAAGCTCGCCACTTCACGGCGTTCGGCACCTGACGACGACAGCGACGAGTCCGCTGCTGATGAATCGACTACGGCGAAAGAAGCTGGTGACGACAGTAGTCGCGCGAAGAAGAAAGTCTCTAGCCGCAAGAAGACGAGTAGCAAGCGTGCACCAAGGCGTGCAAAGAGTGAGGACCAGAACGTCGAGAGCACCTCTCCGGATTCAGATGTCACGGTCGTAGAAACGCCGGGCGATGCTCAGGTCAGGCGGAACCCGAGGTTTCGGCGCGGATCGCGTGGCGCAGCTCCCAGGCCCGTGGCTCATGACGAAGAACCCAAGTCGAGCGAGCAGAGTGCCGATGTGGCAGCGACGCCCCGGTCAACCAGCGGAGCCCGTACACTGGGATTGCGGCGAGGCAGCAAGGGTGCGAAGAGCGCCGGGCCAGCCAGAGATGATTCCAAGGTCCAACTTCACGATACGCCCTCAAGAGCAGTGGATGACGTTCCGGTCCGTGAGCCGGCGGCGCCGCTCGACCGACGACCTGTCCCTCAGCAGGTACCCGATGAGGCATCCCCTGTGGCTTCTTTGAAGAGCAGCTCCCGTGAAGAAGCCACGGAACATGGGCTGCTAGGAAGAATACGGGCAGCGCTCCACAAGGCAGTCGGCGGGGAAGCACAAACCCCCGACGATGAGAGTGGATGATACTCACGGAACTTGAACCACTCCGGCCTTCCTTCTACGCGCGCGACACAAAACGTGTCGCGCGCGCTTTGTTGGGTTGTTATCTAGTAAGCGACGTAGCGGGCGAGGTTACGGTCGGCCGTATCGTCGAGGTTGAAGCGTACGTGGGACCACACGATCCCGCAGCTCATGGGTACGGAAACAGGCGTACCAAGAGGAACGACCGGTTGTTCGGGCCTCCTGCAACTTGCTACGTCTATTTCATCTACGGTATGCATTGGTGCTTCAATGCCGTAACGGAGAAGGAGGGATACCCCGCAGCCGTGCTGATCAGGGCGTTGGAGCCCGTAGCTGGCATAGAGGCAATGTGCCACCGCCGTCATGTCTCGGACCGCAAGCAGTTGTGCTCCGGGCCGGCACGTCTATGCCAGGCATTGAGCATCGACGGTTCGATGAATGGGGAATCCCTGGTCAATGGGCCGATCCGGATTGCCCAAACCCGTACAGGCCGGAAAGTACCAATTCAGGTCGGGCCACGCATTGGCATATCGAAAGCCACCTCATGGCCCCTTCGATTCTCCGAGCGCGGATCGCCCTGGGTATCTCGAAATCGAATCTAGTCTCAATCGAGGGCGGATAGATGGGATGATCGATGAGAAATGGGGCATCGGTTTTTCAAACCGATGCCCCATCCAACGAACTTGGGATCGAGTACTCGATTAGCGTTCTGTGCTGACTTGCTCGCTGGCAACAGTGAGGGCGTAGGAGATCCCAGCTGTGATTGCCTGCTGGGCGCCCGTCAAGAGGAATTCGTTGCTCTTTGGCATGAATTGATACTTGGCAAACGCAGCCCAGCGGGTTCCAACGAGGTACCGGATACTGGCTCCAATCGTGAAGAATGCCTTGCTTGTCGCGTCATCGATGATCTGTCTCACCGCTTCTTCCTCTTGTGGCGAGGAGAAAGACCCAGTCGGTTGAGCGTCGGTGATGTTGTTGATCGTGAACCCACCCGCCACGGCAATTTGTAGTTGTCCGGTGGTTGGCAGCGCATACAACTCACCCTGCCACCGCTGCATCAAGCCGAAGTCGACTGTGCGAGCTCCTCCGGAGCCGTCGGAGACTGCACCAGTGGTCCCACTCGCAAAGATGACCTGATCAAAACCGAGTCGCAGTCCCACCCGGTCGGCCGTGATGAGCCAGTCAATGCCCCAGTCGAAGGCCAATTCGGTACTCTGAGTGGCCGTCGTAAAGACATATGTCCCTGCCTGTGCTCCCCAGTACCATTGGTTCTTCCACGATTCCTGCTGGGCGGAGGCCGGCGTGCTGATCGAGCTGACGAGCACGACGGCTAGGAAAACTCCGGACAGTCTCCGCATCAACCTAACCTCCGTCAGTGGCTCCAGGCCTTTCGTTCTTGTTGAGGGTGCGGCACTGATGCGCCGCGTTCAGCCATGAGATACAATAACCTGCTTCTGTTCCGCAGCAGTGCTGCGGGTCACATACGGGGTCCTGCGGCGGCCAGCTAGCTGAATCCAGCGCGCGGCCACCCGAAGATAGGGCTTCCAGGGAAAAAACGCGAGCCCCAATTTCCAGATTGCTGATGCTCTAGTTTGTTGCGAACAAGAGGGTTATGCGGCGGCATCGCGAAATCACTTGAACCGAGCCTCCGCGGGTGCAGAGTAGTGCGCGAGGGATGCGGTGTATGCGAGCTGCCGCGCGGTTGGACCGTCGAAGGCACGGCAATCGACGCGGCCATTGTGAGCGTGCACTCACATGGCTGCCGGTCAGGCGGTCGCACCCCCAATCTATCGCTATATATAGGAACCAATGGGCCGGTGATTGGTCCCAACCACCCGATCCTATGGTAGCGTCATGAGAAGTGATCAGTATACTTACGTGGCGCCTCGTCAATTGGCGCATCGCCAGAGCTGACTATCAGTTTTCTGCTAACGGGAGTCAATGATGGAAGATGTGGTTCTTGAATATATTCGCAACGAGTACCTCGACGAAGATGATGAGGAAGATGTTGATCTCGACGTCAATACACCACTGCTCTCGAGTGGGATTGTCGACAGCTTCAGCATGGTGAGCCTGAAGCGGTTTTTGGAAAAGGAATACAGCATATCACTTCCTGATGAAGAGGCGTCGGCTGAGGCCTTCGACACAGTGGCCAGTATTGTGGCTCTGGTGAAGCGTCATCAGGGAAACGCTTGACATGGCCTATTCCAGCACTATTCGCGAAGCGCACAGCACTCAACTGTCCGCGATGCGCGACCAGGGGCTGTTGAAGGAGGAACGGTACATACACTCGCCGCAGTCTGCGAACATCACGGTTGAGTACCCGTCCGGCTCCGAGCTCAAATCAGTCATCAATCTCTGTGCGAACAACTACTTGGGATTGTCGTCACACCCCGATGTCATTCAGGCCGCTCACACGGCTCTCGATCACCGTGGTTACGGGTTGTCCAGCGTTCGGTTCATTTGCGGTACTCAAGACATCCACCGGGAGTTGGAAGGTGCCCTCTCGCGCTTCTTGGGCACTGAAGACACAATCCTTTTCCCTAGCTGCATGGATGCAAATGCCGGTGTATTCGAGGCGTTCCTGGAAGCCGAAGACGTAATCATCTCGGATCGGCTAGTCCACGCGTCCATCGTTGATGGGATTCGTCTGTGCAAGGCGATGACCGATACGTACAAGCACGCGAATATGAAGCACCTCGAGCAGAAGCTCGATGAGCATCGGGACAAGCGGATCCGCCTGATTGTCACCGACGGCGTCTTCAGCATGGACGGTGACTTGGCACCCTTGGACGAGATTTGCGCGTTGGCCGAGAGATATGACGCCATGGTGTTTGTGGACGACAGCCACTCTTCCGGTTTCATGGGCAAGACCGGAAGGGGTACGCACGAGCATTTCGGTGTCGTGGGCAAGATAGATGTGATCACCACGACCCTCGGCAAGGCTCTCGGCGGTGCAGCTGGTGGCTGTGTCTCGGGTCGCAAGGAAGTAGTTGAGCTATGCAGACAACGAGCCCGACCCTACCTCTTCAGCAACACCATGGCGCCTCCGCTAGTGGCCGGTGCCCTCAAGGTTTTGGAGATATTGAGCGGTAGCACAGAGCGTCGGGACAAGCTCGAGGCGAACACCAAGTTCTGGAGGCAAGGACTGACAGACGCCGGATTGGTCATAAAGAAGGGTGACAGTCCCATCGTGCCGGTAATGCTCTACAACGCCAAATTGAGTCAGGACGTTGCACGCGATCTATACGAAGAAGGAATCTACGTAATTGGATTCTTTTTCCCCGTAGTGCCCAACGGACAGGCCCGAATCCGTACGCAACTCTCTGCCGACCACGACATTCCGGTGCTTGAGAAAGCCCTGGAAGCTTTCAAGCGTGTTGGTGATAAGTACGGGATTCTCGGTCTCGACAAGAAGGGTATAATCGAGAAGTACGGCATGTAATGCGTAACATCCAGTCAGAGGATGCAGGAATTTCGTGAGCTGTGGTGGAACTCCCCCACCGCTGAACTAGGAAAGGTCGTTCATCTAGACCTGCCGCAACCGTTCACCGCCCACCACGGCGGTGAACTTGCATCTGTTCAGGTTATTTACGAGTCGTGGGGTGAGCCGAATACGGCCCGCGACAATGCAGTCCTCATAGTTCATCCGATGACGGCCGACTGTCACGCCACCGGTGAGTTTGCAGGGCAACCGCCTGGGTGGTGGGAGCCATTGATCGGGCCGGGTAGGGCAATCGATACCGAGCGATACTTCGCTGTGTGTCCCAATCTGATCGGCGGCTGTTACGGTACCACGGGCCCGCGGTTTCCTGCGCCTGACGGTACCCCCTACCTTGACAGGTTTCCGCTGCTGACTCCGCGTGACATGATGTATGTGCAGCGGCTGTTTCTCGCGGCCATTGGTGTCCAGAAGGTCGCGATGGTGATCGGTCCCAGCATGGGAGCGATGATTGCCTGGGAATGGGCGATTGAAGCACCGGAAGCTGTGGATCTTGCTGTGGTCGTGGCTGCTCCACTACGGACATCTCCCTACCAAATCGGTCTCAACTGGCTGCAAAGGCGTGGCATTGAGCTGGACATTACCGAGAACGAAGTCGTCGCCAAGGTTGGCCAGATGGTTGCGCGCGGCGTTGGGATGATGAGCTACCGCTCGCCGGTTGGATTGGAGGAGAAGTTCGGTCGAGAGTGGTTCAAGAAACCGGGCTCGACGTTGAGGGAGCGCGGCACGTACAACGTCGAGTCCTGGTTGAGACATCACGGGAAGCGTATCACGAAGCGGTTTGATCCCTATACGTACCTCCTGTACAGCCGCGCCATGGATCTGCACGATGTGAGTGAGGGGCGTGGCGATATCGTGAATGCACTGAACCGGGTAACCTGTCGCACTCTGGTAATCGGTATCAGCTCTGATAACCTCTATCCGGCAACCGAGGTCAAGTTGGGAGCTGACCTCCTCCGCCGTCTTGGACGTGACGTCCACTATGCGGAAATACAGTCATCCAACGGCCACGACGCATTCTTGCTCGACACCGATCAGATAAGTGACATGATCGAGCATGTGCAATCGGGTGGTTCGTAGGCCGCGATGACGACGTGATCAACACTGGCGGGCACCTAGTTGGCCCGTTTGAGATCGAGTCTGCTCTGATCGAGCACGAGGCGGTAGCCGAGGCCGCCGTCGTAGGAAAGCCGGACGAAGTCAACATGGAGGTCGTCAAGGCCTTCGTAACATTGAAC
>CP070792.1:3051240-3063468 GCA_020346845.1 Gemmatimonadota bacterium | reverse complement strand
ACGGTCGGGCCCAGATTGAGCCAACGGCGCTAGCGCCGGAACTGGCCCAGGCCTATGTGGCGGTGGGGGCGTGGGCCGAGGCGGCGGTAGAGTGGGCAGTGGCCGTCCTGATCACCGAATCGTACATCTCGTCCGCAGTGATTACCCTGAGACAGACCCCACAATTCGACCGCGACCGAGTACTGATGATCCTGGTAGATCCGGGCCGCGAACCGGTGGTCTATCGGCTGGGTGCCGAGCTTCTGGTAGCCTGGGACCGGCCAGAGGAGGGCTGGACGTTGCTCGACAGCGCTCTGCCCCAGGATCGGGCTCAGGCGGCAGCGATACTCGATCGGTTTGCAGAACGGACTCGACGGCTGGGCACGGAGCAGTCGGCCCGCGCGCGCGGCTATGCTCTGGAGCGACTCGCCGAGATGACTGCTGGTCCCGATGCCGAGCGTGCGCGGCTAGGAGCCGCCCAGGCCTTCGCAGACGCCGGCGACCTGGCAGCAGCTCGCCGCATGTTGGAGTCACTCGCGCAAGAGAACACGACTCAAAGCGATGCCGCGTCGGCTGCTGCAACGCTGATCAGGGTGACTCTAGAGTCGGACAAGGTGGAAGAAGCAGAGACGCGGTTTCGTGTGTGGGAGGACCGTCTCAGGGTGGACGATGCGGCCCGGCTTCGGATCAGGCTGGCCCAGGCTTGGTTGGGGCGGGGCGAGCTGGAGCGGGCTCGAACACTCCTAGCCTCAGATTCGAGTATCGCGGCTCACGCTATCCTGGGTTGGGTGAGTTTGTACCAGGGTGATCTGGCGCGTGCGACCGAGCATTTCAGGGTGGCTGGTCCCTACGCGCAGTCGCGCCAGGAGGCGACACGTAGAACCGCGATGTTGGCGTTGATGCAGAGCATTGAGCGTGATTCCTTGCCCGAATTGGGAAAGGCGCTGTTGCAGGTGGAGTTGGGTGATACCAGTGCGGCAATCGACGGACTCAACGAGGCCGTGGCCGTATTGGAAGATCCGCGTGAACGCGCTCACTTGTATTCGCTGGCAGGCAACCTGGCGGCCGCCAAGGGCGAGTACGCGCTGGCCGAAGGGCTGTTGCATCAGGCCCTGGCCGCCGATTCGCTCGGGTCGGCTGCGCCGGCAGCCGAGTATGCGTTGGCAGTCGTGTACGCCAGCACGGCGAGGCCGCAACGAGCAATAGAAAGACTGGAGCATCTCATACTCACCTACTCTCACAGTGCCGTGGTGCCCGAAGCCAGACGCCTGCTCGATCAGGTGAGGGGGGCGATACCCAAGACCGGGGGCGCAGGGTCGCCATGAAACGGCGTGAGTTTCTCCAGGGCTTGATGGCGCCGGTGCTTGCATCGGGGTTGGGTGGCGCTGCAGCCGGCGGTGCTTGGGGCAGGGGATTGTGGTCGCTCGGTCCCCAGACGGGTTTCATCCTGATCCCGATGGACGACCGTCAATCCGACCATCTCAAGGCGTACGGGGTTGCCTACCGATCACTAGAGCGTGGCGGCACCGCGGAGTGGTTGCTCAATTACCGCGACGGGAGTTTCTTGATTCCCGATGACCCGGCCACCAGAAGAGATGCCGCGCTGGCCGGCGTTGGGATCGAGTCCATTACCGGCGCGGACGTAATCGATATTCGCGGTACGATTCAGGCCAACAACATGGATGCGGTGCCTCTAGAGAAGGCGCCATCGGTGGCCGTGTACGCTCCCCCCAACGCAGCGCCTTGGGACGACGCCGTGACCATGGCGTTGCAGTACGCCGGAATCGAGTACGATCAGATATGGGATCCAGAAGTGCTGACCGGTGGTCTCTCGGACTACGAGTGGCTCCACCTGCACCACGAGGACTTCACCGGCCAGTTCTCGAAGTTCTACCTGACGTACTCCGGGTCGGCATGGTTGGCCGAGATGGTGCGAGAGAATGCTCGCGTGGCCCGCTCGTTCGGGTTCGGCTCGGTGGCGGCACTGAAGAAGGGGGTGGCGGAGGGGATCAGGCAGTTCGTCGAGCAGGGTGGCTTCTTGTTCGCGATGTGTACGGCAACCGAAACGCTCGAGATTGCGCTTGCGGCTGCAGATGTCGACGTGGCCGCCCAGTACAGTGACGGGACGCCGATGGACCCGAGGGCGTCAGAGCGATTGACCTGGGGCCGCACGTTTGCGTTCGATAAAGTGACACTGGAACGGTCTGCCGCCGTGGCGGCCTTCTCCAACATCGACGGTCACCAGGTCAACAATCCGGGCCGGCGCCAAACTCTCGGTGCATTCCAGTTGTTCGACTTCAGTGCCAAGATCGACCCGGTTCCGACAATGCTGGTCCAATGCCATCGCAATGTTATCCCCGACTACTACGGTCTTACGACATCGTTCAGCAGAAGCACATTGAAACCCGGAGTGACCATACTCGCGGAAGAGGAGGGTGCACCCTGGGTCAAGTACATTCACGGCGAGTATGGTGAAGGAACCTGGACCTTCTTGGGCGGACACGATCCGGAAGACCCGCAACACCAAATCGGCGATCCGCCGACCGATCTGTCGCTCTATCCCAACTCGCCGGGCTACCGCCTCATCCTCAACAACGTTCTCTTCCCGGCCGCAAAGAAGCGCGAGCTCAAGACGTGACCGAATTCGCTGCAGGAATAAGCGAGCTTCTGGCGGAGGAGATTGCAGCTGCCAAGGGCCGCGAAGTCTACTTCGTAGCCGATGTCGAGCGCGACAACATCACCGCGGTTCGCCCGGTGGCCCGTGGTACCGACGACATGGTTCTGGCGTTGCCCGGTGTTGCCTCGCACGGCCAGATGGTGCTGCACAACCATCCGAGCGGAGTGCTGGAACCGTCGAGCGCGGATCTCAACATCGCCGCCCGGCTGTACGAGGACGGCATCGGGTTTGGCATCGTGAACAACGATGCCACGTCACTGTACGTCGTGGTCGAGGTGCCGCAGGTCAAGAGCTACGAACCGATCGATGCCATAGAGACAGCCGAACTGCTGGGCCCGGACGGACCGGTGGCAGCGGTGCTCGGCCAATTCGAGGATCGTCGCTGTCAGCACGACATGGCCTCGTACGTGGCCGATGTCTACAACGAGGGCGGCGTGTCGTTGCTCGAAGCCGGCACCGGCGTGGGCAAGTCGTTTGCCTATCTCGTGCCGGCGTTGCGCTGGGCACGCGTCAATGGCGAGCGAACAGTGGTGTCCACCAACACCATAAATCTCCAGGAACAATTGGTGGGCAAGGATCTGCCGCTGCTCGCGCGCTCGTTCGACGACGACGAGCACAAGATCACGTTTGCTCTGCTGAAGGGGTGGTCGAACTACATCTGCATCAATCGTCTCAAGATGGCGCAGGGAGGCCAGGGATCGTTGCTCGAACCGGAGCGACAAGCCGAGCTGGAAGCGCTGGCAGAGTGGGCGGCTCGTACGAATGATGGCTCACGGGCCGACCTGACCGATTTGCCTTCGCCCGAGGTGTGGGATGAGGTGAGTGCCGAAGCCGACTTGTGTACCCGGCTGGATTGCCCCCACTACGATCGTTGCTTCGTATTCCAAGCCCATCATCGGGCCAGCGAGGCCGATGTCATTGTCGTCAATCATCATCTGCTCACCGCCGACATTGCCATCAGACGAGTCCAGGACAACTGGCTGGAGAAGGCCGTGCTGCCGTTCTACAAGAGACTCGTCATAGACGAAGCACACCATCTGGAGGATGTGGCCGCTCAGCACTTGGGTGCGCAGGTCACCTCACGTGGTCTGACCCGCGTGTTGAGTCGGCTCGAACGCGGTGGCAGAGGCCTGGTGCCAACGCTGGTTGCGGAGCTGAAGAACCGGGACGACTCGGCGAGCGAGGCGGCGCTCAATCTGCTCCGCAAATCGGTGCTACCGGATATCGGAGATGCTAGAGCGTATGCGGATCGCGTGTTTGCGATCTTGTGTGATCGGTTGACCTCGGCGGGCCATGACGTACAGCGGTTGGAGGATTCGTTTGCGCAAGACGCGGTGTGGGAGGCGGGACTGGAGGTGGCGGTAGACAACCTGGTGCGGGTACTGGACAAGCTGAGGGACAGTATCGATGCGGTCGCGGACCGTATGGAGCTCGAGGAGGAACCCGACCGTCGCTCCCAATTGTTGCAAGAGTTGCGGGGGGTCGTAAGACGGCTCCAGGCGATGACAGACGGTATCCTGCTGACACTGAGACCACAGCCGGGTGCCGAGCTGGTACGCTGGATCGACCGCCGGGGTAACCGTCCTGCGGGTACCCTGCCGTTTCACATTGGCCTGACGGCGGTGCCGTTGGACCTCGCTCCTGTGCTGAGGGAGTCGCTGTTTGACAAGATACCTTCGGTAGTTCTCACCAGTGCCACACTGGCGACCGGCGGTGACTTCAGCTTCCTCAAGGAGCGGCTAGGACTCGACCAGGCGCCCGACCCCATTCGTAACGAGGAGTCGCTCCCGTCGCCGTTCGATTTTGCCAGTCAGTGCCTGTTCGGTGTGCCCGTGGACTTCCCGGATCCTCGGTCTGAGGAGCCCGAGTACGGTCACTCCCTGACCGAGGCGCTGGTAGACCTGGCGTACATGTCAGATGGTGGCATGTTTGTACTGTTCACGAGTTATGGGGCCCTCAGGAAGGCTGCGGCGGTAGTGAAAGCCAGAATCGGCGGGAGATGGCCGGTGCTGGTTCAGGGAGAAGGCCAGCGTGACCAGCTGCTCAGGCGGTTTCGCGATTCGGGATCGGCCATCCTGTTCGGGACCGATAGCTTCTGGGAAGGTGTAGATGTACCTGGGCGATCTCTCAGGGCCTTGGTGTTGGCCAAGCTGCCGTTCAAGGTGCCCAGCGAGCCGCTCACGGCCGCTCGACTGGAGGCGCTCGCGAGTCGTGGCGTCGACGGCTTCAGACATTATCTGTTGCCCCACGCCGGGCTCAAGCTCAAGCAGGGCTTCGGGAGATTGATCCGCTCGTCCACTGATGTCGGAGTTGTGTTACTGATGGATCCGAGGGTGACCAAGAGAAACTACGGCAGGCTGTTGCTCGAATCGTTGCCTCCGGCCACACAGTCGATCGGGCCATGGGCAGATCTGCGGACGGCAACGGAAGAGTTCTTTGCCCAGCATGGAATCGGAGCGCCGGTATGATCCGCGTCAGCAAACGGCTTAACAAACTTCCCCATTACGCGGTCAATGAATTGGCCACGGCAAAGAAGCGCATGTTGGCTCAGGGGGTCGACGTCATAGACCTGAGCGTCGGTGACGCGGACATACCTCCCCCTGAGATTGCAGTCAGAACGCTCAACGATGCCTTGGCCGACCAGGCGATGAGCAGGTACTCGTTCCAGATCGGGTTGATCGAGTTTCGTGAGGCGGTAGCCAGGTACATGAAGCGACGGTTCGACGTGACGGTAGATCCGATGACCGAGGTGCTGCCATTAATAGGATCCAAAAACGGTCTGTCGCATCTGCCGTTCGCGATCCTGGATGCGGGCGACATCTGCATCATTCCCGAGCCGGGATACCCTGGTTACTTCGGAACGTACCTGTCAGAGGCGGAAGTGCTGCCGTATCCGCTGGAGGCTAGCAAGGACTTCTTGATCGAGTTGGATGATTTGAGTGAGGATCAATTGGAACGTGCGGGGCTGGTGTTCCTCAACTATCCCAACAACCCGACATCGGCGATAGCGCCCATCGACTACCTGACACGAACGATCTCTACGTGTCGCAAGCACGATATAGTCATCGCCTACGATAACCCGTATTGCGAGATGACATTCGATGGGTACAAGGCTCCCTCTATCCTGGAACTGCCAGACGCGCGTGAGGTGTCGCTGGAATTCCACTCGTTGTCGAAGACTTTCTGCATGACTGGTTGGAGGCTGGGGTGGGCAACGGGTTCGGCGGAACTGATTGCCGCACTGCAGAAGGTGAAGAGCTACGTGGATACCGGCCCGTTTTTGGCAGTACAGAAGGCGGGGGCAGCGGTGCTCGACTCGGCTGAGACACTGGTTGAGTCGATGCAGGCCGAATTCGCGCGGCGGCGCGATGCGGCCGTCCGCTCCTTTAGAGAGACCGGCTTCGAGGTGGAGCCTCCCAAGGCGACCATGTATCTGTGGATAGAGACACCAGCAGGGCTCACCTCTGCTCAGTTTGCACAGCGAGTGCTCGAGGATGAGGCAGTCGTGGTGCTGCCCGGCTCGGCGCTGGGCAGCAGTGGTGAGGGCTACTTTCGCATCGCAATGACTGTCGGGGCTGATCGCATGCAGCAGGCGGCCGAGAGAATCGGCCGTGTACTCAACAAAGTCAGGACTGTAGGTGCGGCAACTTAACTTCCGGCTACCCGATCCCGACCCGCCCCAACCGGCGTGGGGGATCGTCGGTCTCGTCATCAACCTGGTGGTGTTCCTGCTGCTGGCAGGTACCGTGGGGCGCACCGTGGTCAACCGGGCCGTGGTCCAGACGTACGATCTGGGGCCGGGGCTATCGGGAATCCGCGAGATCGAGCTGCCGGTGTACGAGCGGCCGGGTGTTGTTGCCGACCTCCCGCCCCTACAAACCGAGCCGGGAACGGAACCGGCAGACACTGCGCCGGGTGGTACCATCACCGTCGTATACGCACCCAGGGTCGTGCCGATCGGGATTCCTCCGACCATCAAGGGTCTCGACCGTTACGATCCGGTAATCGGAACCGCGACGCGAATTGGCGTGTCGCGCGGCTCGGGCAACGTCTGGGTGAGACCGATGGAGGGCCGGATAGGAGTGATCGGGCCATCGCCGGATATCGCAACTCATGTCGCCCGCGTTGATTCTGCAGTCCGGGCCAAGATCATGGCATTCATCGATACGATGCCAATCGACAGCTTCGCGACCCCACCGATGGTCACTCCCTGGGTCACCGAAACCGAAGACGGCAAGACTTGGGGGGTCGACCCTGCGTGGATCTACCTAGGCGATTTCAAGATCCCTTCGGCTCTGATGGCATTGATCCCGCTGCCGCAAGGCAACATCGAGCTCGCCCAGCAGGAAGCCGAACTGATGCGTATTCGCGAGGAGATAATGTTCGCGGCACAGCAGGCGCAGAACAACGAGGACTTCCGTCGCTACGTGAAGGAGATACGCAAACGCAAGGATGCGGAGCGAGAGGAACGCAGGCGCATAGCTGAAGAGGCCAGGCGAGGAGCAAAGAAGGACACAATCAAACCCATAATACCGCGGCTCTGACCGAGCTAGATTTTTTCTTGCATCTGCGTGCTACCCGACTCTTGATCCCGGTCGGGGGTCGGCCGCAATGAAACCCTGGCCTACATGAAGTGTCTTAACTCCGGACCACAAAGCCGGAGACCATCAATGCAGGCTCGCCAGCCACTTTCTTCGTTGGGAATTCTGCTAACAGCGGCAGGTATTGCGACGGTCGCGCAAGCACAAGCCGATTCAACCGATCAACCAAAGCCATGCTCTGCCCCAGAGTACCGGCAGTTCGATTTCTGGATCGGTGAATGGGACGTGACAAACCCGCAGGGACAGCCTGCAGGCAACAGTGTGATCACCAAGACACTGGACGGCTGCGTCATCCATGAAGCATGGCAGTCGGCGTCGAGTCCCTTTGCTGGTTACAGCCACAACATCTATGATGCCGGCCGCAAGGTGTGGCACCAATCATGGGTCGACAACACTGGGTTGCTGCTGCAGCTGGACGGAGAGTATGAGGGCGGCAAGATGATCTTGGTCGGTGAGCGTCCGGCCGCAGAAGGTGGCTCGGTGCTCAACCGGATCTCATGGGAGAAGATCTCCGATGATGAAGTGCGGCAGCTCTGGGAGTCATCGTCGGATGGTGGCAAGACGTGGCAAGTCCTGTTCGATGGGAAGTATGTGAGGAAGGAGATTGAGAAGGGGAAGGAGGGGAAGTAGGGGAAGAAGATCTCCTTCCCCTCCTTCCCCTACTTCCCCTCCTTATCTCCTGACTTACCTACCGTCCAGGTTGTGAAGCCCCTAGTTTCCCTCCAACCGCAATCACGAGGACTCCCATGAAAGGCACTTCGCTTTCCCTCCTGGTCGGAGTCGGAATGATGTTGTCGCAAGCACAGGCGACAGCGCAATCGTTCCCCACCGACGATCCCGTCATAAAGGCGATTTGGCAGGAAGGAATGGTCAATTCGCAGGCGTACAACATTGCTCAAGTAATGATGGACTCGATAGGACCGCGATTGAGTGGCTCACCGGCCCTCAAGGCCGCCAACGAATGGGCGGTTATGAAGTTCGAGGAGTGGGGTATACCGGCGAGCAACGAACAGTACGGAACCTGGATGAGTTGGCGTCGTGGGATCTCACATGTCGATCTCATCCAGCCGTGGGTACGATCTCTCACGGGGATGATGCTGGCGTGGAGCCCAGGTACCGACGGCAAGGTCGAAGGTCCGGTGGTGGCAATGCCCGAATTCGAGAATAAGCAGGCATTCGACGCGTGGCTTCCCACGGTCGAGGGTAAGTTCGTTCTCACCTCCATGTACCAGCCGACCTGCCGACCGAACACCAGTTGGGAGGAACATGGCACGGAAGAGTCGTTCGAGAAGATGTCTGCTGCTCGAGATACCGCGCGTAACTCCTGGTCTGCCAAGTCGCGCGCACTGAGGACCGCGCTGGGTAGCAGTGTCGACCTAGCGTTGGAAGAAGCAGGTGCTCTCGGTCTGTTTTCATCCAGCTGGGCAGGTGGTTGGGGCGCGACCCGGATCTTCTCTGCGTCCACCGAGCGCATCCCGGCGTTCAGTCTGACGTGCGAGGATTACGGCTTGTTGCATCGTCTGGCACAAAACGGTCAGGGACCGGTGGTTCGGGTTGAGGCCGAGGCCGAGAACCTCGGCGTGCAGCCGATCTTCAATACCATTGCCGAGATCCGTGGCTCCGAGCGTCCGGACGAGTATATCCTATTCTCCGCGCACTTCGATTCGTGGGATGGCGGTACCGGCGCGACGGACAATGGGACCGGCTCGGTGATAATGATGGAGGCCGCGCGGATTCTGAAGACGGTGTACCCCAATCCCAAGCGCACCATCATCATCGGTCTGTGGGGTGCAGAGGAACAGGGCTTGATCGGCTCACGAGCTTTCGCAGAACAGCATCCGGAAGTGCTGCAGGGCTTACAGGCAGTGTTCAATCAGGACAACGGCACGGGTCGTGTGGCCAGGGTCTCGATGCAGGGGCTGACCGGTGCATCGCCACACTTCGCCAACTGGCTTTCGGCGGTGCCGCGTGATATCACCCGGCATATCAGTCTAGACTTTCCGGGCACGCCTGGTGGCGGCGGCAGTGACTACGCGTCGTTCATCTGTGGTGGCGCGCCGACCTTTAGCCTTTCGTCGCTGAGCTTCGACTACGGCTACACCTGGCACACCAACTACGACACACTCGACAAGATCGTGTTCGACGATGTGATGAACAACGCAACGCTCACCGCGATGTTGGCGTACATGGCGTCGGAGGACCCGGAGACCGTGTCGCGTGACCAGCGTGTAATGCCGGTGAACCCGAGAACGGGTGAGCAGATGACGTGGCCCGTATGTCGGTCGCCCAGGACTTGGGAGGAGTATCGCGGGAGATAGGAGGGAGAGGATTACGACACCGAGGACGAGTAACCCCGGGCGGAAGCCCGGGGTCAGCTGTTCCGCTGCTACCTCTTATGCTGACACCCCGGGCTTCCGCCCGGGGTTAGGTGCGACCGTCCAGGACTGACTTGATCCGAGCGAGACTCTCTTCGCGCCCGACCACGTCCAGCAGAATATGAATTCCCTCCGACACGGTCGTTCCGGTGATCGCAACGCGTATTGGTTGAAAGATCTTCCCGGGTCCTAGACCCAGCGACTCGGCCAGGCCACGCAACTCGTTCTCCAGTCTGCCCGGCTCCCACGCAGAGTGGTTTAGGCCGCTCAGCAATTGATGCGTAGCTTCGAGTGACGAGTAGAAGCCATCGGGATCCTTCGCAATCAGGTTCTTGGCTTTCTCGTCATCTTGTTTGATGAAGCTGGCGTCTAGCCGCACCGCGGCACGCTCGGCGATATCCATGGTCGTGCGGGCGCGTTCCCGGTTTATGTCGATTGCCTTGATCAGCTTGTCATGTGGGACGCTCGCTGGATCGAGCCCGAGGCGCTTCATCTCCGGCTCTACCAGGGGCAACAGCTGGTCCACGGGGGTCTGGCTCAAGTACTGACCGTTCATCCACTCGAGCTTTGCGAGGTCGAAGATCGCGCTCTTACGCTGTACGTCAGCCAGAGAGAATGCCTGAATGAGTTCATTGATGTCGGCAAATACCTCACGCTCGTCCTTGGGATTCCAGCCCAACAGAGCGAGGAAGTTCCGTAGCGCCTGAGGGAGGATGCCGAGGTTCTGGTAGTCGCCGACGGCAGTGGCGCCGTGTCGCTTCGATAACTTACGCCCGTCCTGACCGTGGATCATCGGGACGTGGGCAAAAACTGGTGGCTCTTGCCCGAGTGCTCGGAACACGGCGATCTGCTTCGGTGTGTTTGAGATGTGATCGGCTCCCCGAATCACGTGGGAGATCCTCATATCCGCATCGTCCGCAACGACCGTGAAGTTGTATGTCGGGGTCCGGTCCGAACGCAGGATGATCCAGTCCTGGATGTCAGAGCCCTGGAAGCTGATATGGCCGCCCACGGCGTCCTCCCAGGCGATCTCCTCGTGAGGCATCCTGAATCTCACGGCGCCGTCGTCCTCGTAGGCGTGTCCTTGGGCCAGGAGATCATCGGCCAACCCTTGGTGGCGCTCGATCCCGGCTCCCTGGAATACGATGTCTTCGTCCCAATCCAGCCCCAGCCACGTCAGTCCATCGCGGATGACCTGAGTGTGCTCGTCGGAGGAACGCTCTCGGTCGGTATCCTCTATCCGGAGTAAGAACTTTCCACCCGACTGTCGCGCGAACAGCCAGTTGAACAGCGCCGTCCTCGCGCCACCGACGTGCAAATAACCGGTAGGTGAGGGTGCGAACCGAACTCGAATGGAATCCAATGTCATCGCCTTGCTTTTATGTGCGTCTGCCTGTTCCGCTGCTTCCGCTCCCTATGCCTTCGCGACGGTCGCGTCGGTTGCGACGGACCCGACGGCCTAGCATCTACTTCTCCTTCTTCCCCTAGTTCCCCTCCTCATCTCCTCACGTGACAGGAATCTACTACCCGAACGCATCGGATGATTGCCAATGGTGCTACCAGAGGAGACTAGCAGGGGAAGGAGGGGAAGTGGGGGAAGAAAGACCATCTCCTTCCCCTGCTTCCCCTGCTTCCGCTTCTTCCCTCCTGTTGCAACCCTGCCACTCTTGCCGTCAAAGGGCCATCGGTCCATGTTCGCAAGTGCCCTCAGAGCCCCCGTAGTGAACACCTGCTCACGGGTCTGTCGATCTCGACGGACAAAGGGGGCAACATGCGCAGAGTCCTGACTTCGCTGGCCGCCATCACCGCGCTGCCGTTGCTGGTAGGCTCGACGTCGACACCCGACCTCCCCGAAGACAAGCGACCACAGCAGGGCAATAAGGCCCGAATCGCGGTTACCGAGGCGACATCCAACACGGGAGACTGCTCCAACGTCATGGCTTCCGCTATTGGTGACATGTTGTCGACTTCTCTGGTGAACACGCAGAAGTTCGTGGTGCTATCCGATGCCGATGCCGTTGGTGCAACCGGCGTGCTCGTAACCAGCACGGTCACCAAGTTCGAGCCGGAAGCAGGCGGGGGTGGTGGACTGGGCGGTCTTAGACGGCGTGCGCTGAATGAAGTCGGTGTCGAGGAGAAGACGGCTGAGATAGAGGTCGAAGTCAAGCTCATAGACGGCAATACCAGTCGCGTTCTCGAGTCAAAGAAGCTGAAGGCGAAATCGACCAACTGGGAGCCCGACGCTGCGGGTGGTAGCTGGGTTGAGGACGTGGTGCTCGCAGGTGCGCTGGGCGAGTACGAAGGTGAGCCCATGGAGGACGCGATTCGGCTGGTGCTAGTCGAAGCTGTCGACCTGATTACCGACGAAGTTCCCGACGACTACTACCGCTACACGGGTGAGGAACAGATGGCGGGTGCGGCGCCCGGGGCTGCAGGTGGCGCCGCTGCCGAGGGGATTGACCCGGGTGTCGCTGAGGACATGACGCTCTATACCAGATACGATTTCGTACCCGGTAACAAGGTCCTGTTCTACGACGACATGAAGGACGACGAAGAGGGCGAGTTCCCCTACCGCTGGAACCTGGACAACGGTGTC
>CP070792.1:3046014-3051140 GCA_020346845.1 Gemmatimonadota bacterium | reverse complement strand
TCGTCTCCTACCCTGCGCCAACAGTGACACGGTGACCGAATCTCCTCGCCGCACCTCATCCCGGTCCACGGTCAGCACGACGGGGCTCAGCGGCCCGGCCAGCGTTGCTACGGGGTGCCAGAACTGCCGACTGGCACCATTTGTGGGACCGGCAAGAACGAAAAGAACAGCGCCTGCCACCAGCGTTGCAGAACCGGCACGAAGCGCACGGTTTCCTTTCGCCCGCTCGTTCGACAGCGCGGCCAACCCGTGCTCGCCCAGCCAGGTCGCGGCTCGATCATCGGCCAAACCCATGAGAGCCGCGCTCCCCGAATTAGGGGTGGAGTCCACCACTCCACCGATCAAACCGTGTCGCAACCCACCCGCGAGCTCCACCTGCCGCGCAAGCAGCCGGGGGCCGCTGTCTCGCAGGCGTCTCCTGACCCACACCACTCCCGTGACTACCACCGCAGCAAATCCGGCCCACCCGAGGATGACGGTTGGCGGGACCAGACGATACACTCCCAACCGGCCGAGCAGGATACCGAGAGCCAGTGTAACGAGCGCGAGTCCCGCCGTGCCGGCCGACCCGGCGGCGAGCATCCTCCACGTCAGCGCACCGCGACGCGCCTCAAACCAGCGTCTGGTTTCAGTCACGGGTCGCCGTCACCGCGTAGACAAACAGATTGACACCCATACGCAAGGCTGCCTCACGCACCTCATTCGGGTCACCGTGGACATCGGGATCCTCCCACCCATCACTCAAGTCGGCTTGATAGCTGTAGAACACTACTAGCCGGTCGTTGACGAACAGCCCAAACGCCTGTGCGGGCAACCCGTCGTGCTCGTGTACCTTGGGAATGCCGTTGGGGAACTCATAGAAGATGTGGTACACATCGTGTTCCAGCGGCACTTCGACCAGGGGTTGGTCGGGGAAGATCCGAGCAATCTCTTGCCGAAACGACTCGTCCATGCCGTAGTTGTCGTCCGCATGCAGGAAGCCACCGTTTTCCAGGTAGCTCCGCAGTATCTGGACCTCTTCATCTGAAAAACTCACGTTCCCGTGTCCAGTCATGTGGAGGAAAGGCACGTCCCACAGATCCGGACTGTCCAGGCGTACGACGCGCTCCCGGTCGGCCACCGGAATAGCGGTGCGCTCTCGGATGGCCTGGAGCAGGTTAGAGATGCTCGAGGGGTTACCGTACCAATCACCGCCACCGTCATACTGCAGCCGACCGATGGTGACCAAGGCTTCTTGCCCTGCGAGGGCCAGGGGCGTGGCGGTAAACGACAGCATTAGCAGCAGCGAACGAATCACAGTCCGGTCACCAGTCGGTACGCATCCCTGCGTGGCATCGAGAACTCCTCGGCCAATTGATCGGCTACGTCGCGGCGCGTGACTCCTTCTTGCAGCAACACTCGAGCACGTAACTCAACTGACGCGGCATCGAACTCCGTTGTTTCCCGTGGCGCCGCGCTGATTAGCACCGTCACCTCTCCACGAGGCTCCCTCTCCTCATAGTAAACCCGCAGTTCATCGAGGTTTCCGGGGCGGATCTCCTCGTGCAGCTTGGTTAGTTCCCTGGCTACGACGGCGCCTCGCTCCGCGCCACAGTGCGCCGTCAAATCGGTGAGCAGGCGTACCAGTCGATTGGCTGCCTCGAACACGACTACAGTCCATGGAGATGCCGCTATCTCCTGCAGTCGAAGCCGGCGCTCCTTCCCCTTGCGAGGCAAGAAGCCCAGGAACGTGTACTTATCCGCCGGGAGTCCGGACGCGCTCAACGCGGTGGCAACGGCTGAAGGTCCCGGAATCGGCACCACGCGTGCTCCGCTTGCTCGTGCCTTGCTCACCAGCTCACGACCCGGGTCGCTGATGGCGGGAGTTCCGGCATCAGTGATCAGTATTACATCGGTCCCCGATTCCAGCTCGGACACCAGTTCCCGCAATCGCCGTTCGGACGAATGGGCGTGGTAGCTGAAGACTCTGGGTTTGGCACCGACGTGAGCGAGCAGTGTCCGTGCCCGACGTGTGTCCTCCGCAGCAACCAGCTGCGCACTGCGCAGAACTTCACCCGCTCGCTGAGAAAGATCTGACAGGTTTCCCAGCGGGGTTGCCACCACATAGAGTGTTCCAGCCACAATCCCCTCAGATAAAAAAATACAGCGGCGCGGGCGGAGAATCGCCTCGCGCCGCCGTGGTAGCCTGTCGCCGGTTCAGTGTGTTATCTCAGGAAACCGGCAGGTGCGGCTCGATCTTGGCCAGCAGGTTCTGCTTGGGCTGGGCCCCGACGATCTTCTCCACTACCTCTCCGTCCTTGAACAGCAGCAGAGTGGGGATCGACTGCACTCCATACTGAATAGCGGTCTGCGGATTGGTGTCCACATCCATCTTCGCGACTTTGAGCTTGCCTTCGTATTCCTGTGCCAGCTGCTCAACGATCGGCGCTATCATTTGACACGGACCACACCAAACCGCCCAGAGATCCACCAGAGCCAAGCCCTGATGCTCCACGACCTCTGCTTTGAAGCTGTCGTCCGTTACTTCCACCAAGAGTTCCGTCCCTGCCATGACTATCTCCCTCACATTATGTTGCGCATGTCCGACCAGCCGGCCGGCTGCGTGGGCCCGATCAGGAGGACCCGTGGTAAAACCTAATGCCCAAGTCGCCCATATAGGGATCGCGGTTGCGAACCTCGACGAAGCCCTGGCCTTCTACCGCGACATCCTGGGGCTCGATCCATCACCTCCAGAAACAGCAGATGGTGCAACAATTGTTTCCTTGCACCTGGGCGATCTGGAGGTCGAGCTGATGCAACCAGCGGTCGAAGACAGCCCGATCTCAAAGTTTCTCGAGAAACGTGGGCCCGGAATCCACCACATCTGCTACCGTGTTGCCGATCTCCCCGCGGCGCTCGAGGAGTGCCGACGTCGCGGTTACCGGCTGATCGACGAAGAGCCACGCCCGGGTGCCGGCGGCCGAATGGTAGCATTCGTTCATCCCAAGGCCACTGGCGGGATTCTACTGGAACTTACCGAGTAGAACCTAGCAACGCTTGAGAAGCCGTGGTGACGGCTTCACGGCTGGCACCTTCGCTCCGGGTTGCCCGCAGCCTGCAGATCGATGTTGCGAATCAACCAGCCACCGCGATACGGAGCGAGCGTGAAGGGCACCGTCGGCGTGCAGCCCTTGCGGGTCAAGCGCGCGTACACCACCTGCTCACCCGCCTGGGTGTCGACCAGCATGTCGGTGGGCCGAGGGACGATGGTGTACTCCTCGTGCGCCAGGTAGATCCGCATGACTGTCAGGCGTTGCTCCAGCGTCTGACTGTCCATGCGATCTGAGGCCAATCCCGATGACGATCCCCACAAACGCTCCATCGCACCCATATCCTGATCGCGCACGGCGGCGAGGAAACTGATCACAGTCGCCTCAGGATTGGCGGGTTGTGGAGTAGCGCCACCGCCGCCCGAGGCGCATGCGACGGAGGTAGCTGCCAAGGCCAGTAGCAACCAGTGAGCTGAAGGTTGCGCAATCCGAGTAAACGTCGTGAAGTTCATGACGGTTCGAACCTATATGTTTCCAAAAAGTGGGGCAAGCCGACCATGCGCTTATACATCAACGTGGATCATGTAGCCACCGTACGGCAGGCACGGCGAACGGACGAACCGGACCCGCTGCAGGCAGCGGCGCTCTGCGAGAAGGCTGGGGCTGACGGCATCACCATGCACCTGCGTGAGGACCGACGCCACATCCAGGATGACGACGTCTTGGGAATGGCCCAGAGTGTAACGACCGCGCTGAATCTGGAGTTGGCGGCCGTGCCTGACATTGTGACAATGGCCACTGAAATAAAGCCCCACCACACGACAATTGTGCCGGAGCGACGCGAGGAGATCACGACAGAAGGCGGTCTCGATCTAGGCGTGGGGGGCAAGCCCGAGCCTCGCCTGCTGGATGCCATCGCAACATTATCAGACGCGGGGATATTGATCAGTCTGTTCATCGACCCTGACCTGCCGACCATCGAACGCGCCGCTGAGCTCGGGGTACCAGCCGTGGAACTCCATACGGGTGATTATGCGAACAGCTATCTCGAGTCCGACGCTGCATTGGAGCGTTTGCGTCAGGCTGCGACACATGCGGAGGCGGCCGGCCTCGCCGTTCACGCGGGCCATGGGCTCACGTACCGCAATGTCCAGCCCGTTGCCGCGATCCCCGAAGTAGAAGAACTCAACATCGGACACTCGATCATTAGCCACAGCATCACAGTCGGCATAGAGGCTGCCGTTCGCGAGATGCGTTCCCTGGTAGACTCGGCATGTTGAGGTTAGCTTGTCCGCACGAGTGACACCATGAATCCACGCATGGGACTGAAGGAATTCTTCGCGATGGAGGCGAACGAGTATCTCGATCGCCTCGACAAGCTCGTATCCGCCCCGGAGGGGCCGGATCGGGAGGAGTTCGTTCGGCTGGCACGCGCCCTCCGTGGCTCGGCCCTGATGGCGAACGAGCAACCCATCGGAGAGGTGGCAGCGGCGCTGGAGAACTTCGCGCGGTCGGTGAAGGAGCGTCGCACTGCTTGGGATGAAGGTAGCAAGCAGCTCGCGATCCACGCCGTCGATGACACCAGGATCCTGGTGCGCAAGGTCGGTGGGTGGACCGACACAGAAGATGCCATCGCCCGAACTGCTACTGAGGAGCTGAACTCTGCGGCGGGCGGGGCCAAACCCAGCAGACCCTCACGCCCGACCGACGGGATCGATCCAGGTACGCGCGCGTTCGTCGCCCGCGAGTGTGCCGCAGTTGCCGGTGCGCTGAATGCGGCGGCCAAGAACCTGCAGCAGGGACCCGCACGACCCAACCAGTTCGACGACATGCTCAAGACCATGCAACCGCTGCTAGGGCTCGCCGGGCTGCCCGAGATGTCGCCGATACCGGAAGTCATGGATGGAGTGGAGAGAGCGGTCGGGATCGCCAAGCGGGGTGAGCAGACCGAAGACATCGCACTGCTATTCGACGTGGCGGAAAGAGCGTTGTCCAACGCGGCTCAAGAGATCACCACCTCGGGAACCGCGCGACCCGACTCACCAGAGGCACGTGAGTTTGCCCGTCGCTTCGGAGCGATCCTCGACACGACTGGTG
>CP070792.1:3036129-3045914 GCA_020346845.1 Gemmatimonadota bacterium | reverse complement strand
GTGACGTGTGACTCATCGATTATTGTGAGATAGTCCTCCGGGAAGTAATCCAGGAGACAGGCCGGCCGCTCGCCTTCACGTCGGCCAGTTAGATGTCGAGAGTAGTTTTCGACTCCAGCACAAGTCCCCACCTCGAGCAGCATGTCGATATCAAAATTGGTGCGTGATTCCAACCTCTGGGCCTCGAGCAGCTTGTTCTCAGAACGCAGCAGGGCCACTCGCTGCTTCAGTTCCTCACGGATTGCCACCACAGCGCGTTCGACGGTGGGTCTTCGCACCACGAAGTGTGTTGCAGGGTACACTGCACTCCTCTCGATCCGTGTTATGACCTTCCCAGTCAAAGGGTCGACCTTGGAGATTCGATCAACCGTGTCACCCCACAGCTCGATGCGAACCGCCTGCTCGTCGTAGGCAGGGAAGATCTCTATCGTGTCCCCACGTACCCTGAAGGTCCCCCGTTCAAACGCCACGTCGTTTCGGTTGTAGTGGATGTTGACCAGATCCTCGAGCAGGCCGTCCCGGTGGCGTTTTTCACCTTCATGCACCGAGAACATCAACTGTCGGTATTCGGCTGGATCACCCAGCCCGTAGATCGCGCTCACAGTTGCTACGATGACAACATCCTCTCGCTCCATGAGGCTGGAGGTAGCCCTGAGTCTGAGCATGTCGATGTCATCATTGATCGAAGCGTCCTTCTCAATGTAGGTGTCCGTGGCCGGAACGTATGCCTCTGGTTGGTAATAGTCGTAGTACGACACAAAGTACTCGACGGCATTCTTGGAAAAGAAAGACTTCAGCTCGCCGTACAGCTGGGCTGCCAGTGTCTTGTTGTGGGACAGAACGAGTGTGGGTCTTCCGTATCTCTGAATGACGTTCGCCATTGTGACCGTCTTACCCGAGCCGGTGACACCGAGGAGCGTCTGGTAGCGGTCACCCCGCCGTAAGCCGCTATTCAGCTTCTCGATTGCTTCAGGTTGGTTCCCCGCCGGCTCGAACGGCATCTCCAGGTGGAAGCTTGTCATCGGGCGTCTCCTAGAGATCTCGAACGGCGTGTCCGGTCACGCTAGAGCGTGCCGCGAGGCTTCGTCGCATGATACAAACGTATACTGGAGTGTTGGGTCCTGCTCGAATCAGTTGCCCTAGGTGTGTGCCGTACCTCTGGCGGTCGGCTCGCGACGGTCGACCGCCGTTACTCCCTTTGTACGTCGCATTGCTCGGATGACCTTGGCGAGGTGGTTCTGGTTCTCGACTTCGACCAGGACAGAGCCGAACATAGCACCGTCCTTGCTCCACAATTCTGCGGATCGGATGTTCGTTCCAGTTTGCGATACAGCTTCCATCAGTTCGGCGTACAATCCGCGACGGTCTTCACCTGCCACGCCCAGGCATACAACAAAGAGCTCACCTTGGATGCTCTGCCAATCAATCTCCACGCGCCGATCGGCATCGGCCGGCATGGTGAGGAGGTTGGGGCAATCCGCCCGGTGGATTGAGATTCCCCTCCCTTTCGTGACATAGCCGACAACCGGGTCACCGGGGACTGGCTGACAACACTGCGCGTATCGTACGACCAACCCATCGACACCGTGTATACGCACCCCCCTGCCCAGCCGAATCCGATCCAATACACGGCCAAACACGTTGGGCTTGGGCGCATCCAAATCGCCGTCCTCGCGATCTGGATGCAGGGCTTTGATGACCTGCCCGATGGGCACGTCACCGCGACCCAAGGCCTGCAACAGTCCTTCACCCGTGCCCTGTGACAGCCGTTCGGACGCCTGGTCCATCTGATCGTCGCTGGCCATGGCCAGGCGCCGACGGCGCAGCTCTCGGGCTAGGATCTCTTTGCCCAGCTGGATGCAAGTGTCTCGCTCCTCCTGCTTTATCCACTGCCGGATCTTCTGCCTTGCCCGTGCCGTTTCCACATGATTGAGCCAGTCCTTGCTGGGACGCGCGTGGGCTCCGGTAAGCACCTCCACCGTGTCACCGTTCTTCAACGCACGGTGCAGAGGGGCAATCCTGCCATTCACCTTCGCCCCCTGACAGCGGAGTCCCACTTCTGTGTGGACAGCAAATGCGAAGTCGATGGCGGTTGCACCCTTTGGCAGTCGTTTCACGTCTCCGTCAGGTGTGAAGACGAAGATTTCGTCTTGGAAGAGATCGATCTTGAGAAACTCAAGGAACTCCTCCGGGCTGTGTGCATCCTGCTGGAGCTCGAGCAGCTGACGGAACCAAACGAAATGGTCATCGAGCTCGTCATGTCCGCTCTTTTCCTTGTACACCCAATGTGCGGCGATACCATACTCGGCCGTGCGGTGCATCTCGCGCGTCCGAATTTGAATCTCGTACAGCTGCCCCCCGGGCCCGAAAATGGTGGTGTGAAGCGATTGGTAGGCATTCGACTTGGGTGACGCGATGTAGTCTTTGATGCGCTCCTGTAGCGGCGTCCAAGTGTGGTGGATCACACCCAACACATGGTAGCAATCCGGAACCGTGTCGACCAACACCCGCACTGCCATGAGATCGTAGATCTCCTCAAACGGGCGGCCACGCTGCTTCATCTTCCGATAAATTGACCAGATGTGCTTGGCCCGACCGGCTATTTCGAAGTTCTGTATCCCCGCCTGCTGGAGGGCTGTCTCCAGTGGTGTGCGCAGCCTGTCGATCATGCGGTGGCGCTCCTCGCGCCCCGCCTGTATCGTCTCTTCCAGTTGATCGTGATCCTCAGACTCCAAGAACTTGAACGCGAGGTCCTCGAGTTCCGCCTTCATTCCCGCCATGCCGAACCGATGAGCTAGCGGAGCGTATATCTCTCTAGTTTCCAAAGCGATGCGACGTTGCTTATCGGGCGGGAGATGGCTGAGGGTACGCATGTTGTGCAATCGATCAGCCAGCTTGACCATTATGACCCTGGCATCCCGCGCAATCGACAGCAGGAGCTTGCGGTAGTTTTCCGATTGTGCCTCGGCCGCCGAGCGAAATGTCAGGGAGGAGATCTTGGTGAGACCATCCACCAAGCCCGCCACCTCTTCACCGAAACGCTCCCTGATTTCCTGTAGCCCGACATCGGAATCCTCAACCACGTCGTGCAGCAGAGCCGCGGCGATCGTAACGGAGTCCAAATGCTGGGCGACGAGTATCTTGGCGACCTCTATCGCGTGCGATATGTAGTCGTCCCCGGAGAGTCGTTTCTGTCCGCGGTGCGCTGAGGCACTGAATTCAAAGGCTTGCTCAACAAGCGTGAGGTCCAGCCGATCTTTCCGATTGGCCAGCGCCTCCGCGAACACAGCATCTGTTTGCGCCAGTACGCTCGTCACAAAAGGCCCGCCTCTGAGAAACTGAAGAACTGATCCCCACCCACGATCACGTGGTCATGGACCGGGATATCCAAGACCCGACCCGCATCTACAAGCTGACGGGTTACCGCCCGGTCATCGGCCGAGGGCGTGGGATTACCACTCGGGTGATTGTGCACCACGATCACTCCCGCCGCAGCCTCGGCAATCGCTGCCCGGAACACCTCACGCGGATGAACCAGCGAGCTATCGAGCAGGCCCCGCGTAATCAGTATGTCGCGGGTGATCCTGTTCTGTGCGTCGAGCGCAAGAAGATGGAATTCCTCTACAGTCAGATCGCTCATCAGCGGCTCGCACCAACGGTGCACGTCTGCGGGGCCGCGCACGACGTATGGCACGGCACGGCCTTCATCCGCGAGCCGCCGAGCCAACTCGATCGCCGCCGCGACGCGGGCCGCCTTGGCCCGCCCGATTCCAGCCACCGTCACAAGCTCACCGACCGGTCGACGCGCCAGCTCCCGCAGCGAGCCCGAACCGATGCGGAGCAGCCCTCCGGCCACGATCAGTGCGTCGCTGCCCAGTGTTCCTGTACCTATCAGAATCGCTAGGAGTTCCGTGGTCGTCAACGACGCAGGGCCCAGAGAGAGCAGCCGCTCTCTGGGACGGTCGCGTGTTCCCGTTTCAGAGATTAGGGACATGGTCGGAGCATGTGCTGACATAAACACTTGGACCTAGGCAGATCTTTGCAAACAGGAGCAGATTAGTGGGGGCAGGAGAGATAGGTCGACCGCAGGTCCCGAAAGATCACGAGAGAAGGAAGTCGGGAGACAGGCAAATCCGACAGTGAGCCGCACCACTCCATCTCCCTCCCTCCTGGTTTTCTAGCCTGGGGCGCCGCCTAGGTGGGGCGGCCGTGGCATTTCTTGTATTTCTTGCCACTGCCACACGGACAAGGTTCGTTGCGGCCAACCTTGGGTACTCCGGTCCCTTTCGCCGGTCCCGAAATCACATTGTCGCCATGGGAGGCGGTGATCCCCTGCTGTATCTGACGGCCTCTCATAGCACCCGGAACCATGAGATCGGCCTCTGATCGTGGCGCTGGCGGTTCGGCCTTCTCGGCCTGAGCAGCTCCCACCGCTCGCTCCTGCGGTGGCGGGCCAACTTGCACCTGATGTTTGAACAACTGCTCCGAGAACGTGAACCGGATATCGTGCAGCAAATCCACGAACATCTCGAACGCTTCCTTCTTGTACTCAACCAGAGGATCCTTCTGTCCCAGGGACCGGTAGTAGATCCCGCTTCGCAGATGGTCGAGCTCGAACAAGTGGTCTTTCCACTTCTCGTCGAGAACACGTAGTGTGAGGTGGGACAACACCTTGTCTGCGAGGCGTTCAATGTTGTAGCGGCTTCCGAGCTCGTCCCACGTAGCGAGTTTCGCCTCAAAGGACTTGCGGCCCGCCTCTTTCAACATCTCCGAAAGCGTGTCAAGATCCGGCACCTTCTCGGGATCTGTGATGTCAGGCGCCGATATCAGGAATCTTCGCAGTAGGTCTGTGGCAATTAGGTCGCGATCCCACTGCTCCGGATTGTTGCCTTCGGTCGCCTCCTCGGTGAATCGATCCAACGCAGCCTCGATCATTCGGATCGCCTCGGCCTTCATCTCCTCCCCACCTTCGAGGCCGAACAGACGCAGCGAGTATACGACCTCACGCTGCTGATTCATGACGTCGTCGTACTCCAGCAGCCGTTTACGGGCCTGGAAGTTCTGCAGCTCCACGCGCTTCTGAGCGTTCTCTATCGCCCGGGTCACGAGCGGGTGAGTTATGACCTCTCCCTCTTCGGCCCCACTCTTGTCCATGATCTTGGCGATGCGTTCGGAGCCAAACAGACGCATCAGGTCGTCTTCGAGCGATAAGAAGAAGACCGATTGGCCTGGGTCCCCTTGGCGACCGGAACGGCCCCGCAGCTGACGATCGATGCGGCGTGACTCATGTCGTTCGGTACCGACAATGGCCAGTCCGCAGGGAGGGTCCTCCATACAACCACGCCGCTTCATCTCCGGAGAATCGATGTCGGGCTCTTCGAGTGTCTGACCGAACGGAGCCAGCTTCGACTTGATGGCACAAACGTCACATTGCTTCACCTTGGGCCCGAGCTTAATGTCGGTACCCCGTCCCGCCATGTTTGTCGCGATCGTGATCGAGCCGGGGCGGCCGGCGTTGGCGACAATCTCGGCCTCACGCTGGTGCTGTTTTGCGTTCAGCACCTCATGTTTCAATCCCCGGCGCTTGAACATGCGCGACAACGTTTCCGATACCTCCACGGTCGCGGTACCTACCAACACGGGGAGGCCTCGCTCGTGCTGTCGCTCCACCTCCTCGACAATGGAGTTGTACTTCTCGCGGCGAGTCTTGTAGATCAGATCGTGGTTGTCGACGCGCCGTACCGGTCGGTTGGTGGGAATCACCATCACGTCGAGCTTGTAGATCTGGAAGAACTCCGTCTCTTCCGTTTCCGCAGTACCCGTCATTCCCGATAGCTTCTCGTACATGCGGAAGTAGTTCTGGATCGTGATAGTCGCGAGGGTCTGAGTTTCGCCGCGAACACTGACACCCTCTTTTGCTTCAATTGATTGGTGCAGCCCGTCGGACCAACGCCTGCCGTGCATGATGCGCCCCGTGAACTCATCCACGATGAATACTTGACCATCCTGAACGACATACTCGACGTCCTTCTCATACAGCGCATGTGCCTGCAGCAGCTTGTGGATGATGTGCAACTGCTGGCTCTTGTTGGCGTATTCAACCTCTAGTTGAGCGCGACGCTCCAGTTTCTCCTCAGTCGATAGTTCTTCATCATCCTCGAGTCTTCCGACCTCTTCGGAGATATCGGGCACTACGAATAGCGTCGGATCTCCCGGACTCATCTCTTCGACACCCATATCGGTCAAATGCACAGAGTGTCCTTTTTCGTCCATCACGAAGTAGAGCTCTTCCTCGATCTCACGAAATCGTTGCTGCCCTGCCGGCAACTTGCGGTCTGCGATACGATCCAGCTCGACCCGCTGCACGAGTTGCTTGATACTCCCCTCCTGCAGCAGCTTCATCAAACGTTTGTTCTTGGGCATGCCAAGTTGCGCTTTGAACAACTTGACACCCACTTCATATTGTTCGTCTTCCGATTTCAGTAACGGCTCGGCTTCGGCCACCAATCGATTCACAACAGCTGTCTGCTTGCGAACTACGCGTAGCACCTGGCCGTTGTACTTTGCATACTCCTCGTCCGACTCCTTTCCAACCGGACCGGAGATGATCAAAGGCGTCCGGGCTTCGTCAATGAGGATACTGTCCACCTCATCGATGATGGCATAGACGTGCTCCCGCTGCACCCTCTGCTCCAACGAGAACACCATGTTGTCGCGTAGATAGTCGAATCCGAACTCGTTGTTTGTACCGTAAGTGATGTCACATTCGTAAGCCGCGCGCCTTTCTGGCGAGGACGGATCCGTCTTGTCGAGGCATCCAACCGTCAAACCGAGGTACTTGAAGAGATGTCCCATCCACTCGGAGTCACGTCGGGCCAAGTAGTCGTTGACGGTGACCAAGTGACAGCCGCGTCCTGGAAGAGCATTGAGATAGAGTGGGAGGGTTGCGACGAGCGTTTTGCCTTCTCCGGTTGCCATTTCGGCAATCTTGCCCTGATGCAACACCAGGCCACCGATGAGTTGCACGTCATACGGAACCATATCCCAGGTGAGAGCATGCCCCGTGACGACTACCTCAGATCCCATCAGTCGGCGGCACGCCTCCCTGACCGTGGCAAAGGCTTCGGGAAGCAACTCGTCCAATAGCTGGGCGGTCTCTTCGCGTAACTTGTCTTCGAGATTGTTTACCTGTGAACTCAAGGAATCTCGTTCACGTGGATCGGCACACGCGTGGCGGGCAGCCTTCTTATCACTCAGCGCAGTTTCCAGATCGCCGAGGCGGTCCTTAACAACACCGCGGAGCTTACCAGTTTGCGCTTGGATCTCGTCATCCGACAGGTCGGCCAGGCGCTTCTCATGTTCTTTAATTGCGTCGATGATCGGCTGGATCCGCTTGAGCTCACGCTCGAAGCGAGTGCCGATCACCTTGGTGACCATCTTCTTTAGCATGATTTCCTACGTTCTGTACAGGCTATGCGTCTTGATGTAGTCCGCCACTTTGCCCGGCACCAGGTAGCGCACCGATCTCCCACCACTCACCGCATTCCGCACGTCAGTCGCGGACACGGCTACAGAGGGTACCTCTATGGTGCGGGACACGAGATCGCTCTCGGGCAGCTCAACTCCGGGCCTGGCAAACGCCACAATGGTGGCCACTCTAAGAAGTTCCTTAGCCTCGCGCCACTCGGGGAGGTCTCGCACAGCGTCTGCGCCAACCAAGAAACATAGCTCATCATCGGGGAATTCGGCGTGCAGCTCCCTCAGGGAGTCGATTGTGTAGGAGGGCCCTAACCTACCGAGCTCCCGCAGATCGAGCTGGAAGCGCGGGTTGTCTTCGATGGCGAGACGGAGCATTGCGGCTCTGTGCTCCGGCGCAGCGAAATGCGAGTGAGTCTTCAGAGGCTGCTGCCGCGCTGGCATGAAGTTGATCCTTTCCAGACCAAGCGCGTCCGCCGCCGCCTCAGCAACAATCAGGTGCCCGATGTGGATTGGATCGAATGACCCGCCAAAGACCCCTATCTTCACCGCAGACCGGACGATGACGTGTCGTCGACGCATGGCTCGGCTCGTGCCATCACGTCGGGGTAGAAGCGCTGCAGCTGGGTACACATGTCTCGCATGTCCTCTTCGTATCCGATCCTATCGTACGCCTGCACCAACCTCAGCAGCGCCTCAGGAGCCGCCTCTGACTGGGGCCAGTTGGCAACCACACTCCGGAAGTAGATAATGGCCGAGTCGTAGGCCTTGAGTCTGAAATAGTAGTTGCCCGTTCGATACTCCTTGCGGGCAAAACCTTCATTCAACTCGGCAATGCGCTGGCGCGCATCTGCAGCCGCCTGGCTCTGGGGATAGCGGGTCAGAAGCTCGCTCAGGACGGTCAGAGCACTCAGGCCGTACGTGGCATCCAATTCGACCCGCCTCCAGAGCTTGGCGTACGCCTCTCCGGCCCTCAGTAATGCTGCAGGAGCAAGTGAATCCTGCGCATGTTGGTCCGAGACCCTGCGGTACTCTCGCGTAGCCTCCAAGTAACGTTTTTGGTCGAAGAGGCACTCTGCCATGTAGAAGCGAACTTCTGCCCGGCGGGGATCACGCGTTGGCAGTTCGAACGCCAGTTGTGCAAACCCGATCTCGGCCGCATTGCAGTCACCATCGTTGTACTTGGCCATTGCGGCATCGTACAGCGCCTCCGGGGTCGGGTACTGCCCCGGGTCGAACCGGGCCGAGCACGCAACCAGCGCGAAGGTGGCCACCAAAGCCGGAAGCAGCACCCTCAAGCGTGGCGTTGGCCGGGGATCTCTCTTCATTCGCACTAGATCTACCCTCAAAACGGAATCCCCGTTCCAGCCCTCCGAACCATGTCCAGTTTTGCTACCGCGACGGTCGAGATTGAATCCCCAGGTACGCCTCCCTCAAGCGCACTCTCGTATGCAGTGGCGGCGCCGATGAGATCGCCTCGTCCGTACAGAACGTCCCCCAGACCCAGCCAGGCTGCCCGACCATGCTCCGTATTCCCGGCTCGCGTGACGGCCAGCGTGAACCACTCCTCAGCCGTGAGCGGGAGCCCCTGATCGCGTGCGTTCTGGCCCAACCTCAAGGCACAATAGCCCAGACCACCACGCGAGCGCTCCACGACCTGCGGCTCCAGCCCACGCCGCATGAGGCTTTCGTACACGGGGATCGCCTCCTCGCAACGGCCTAGCCGTCTCAGCCCGGTAGCGTATGCATACATGAGGGAGTCCTGTGCGCGAGCATCCGGAGCATCGGCGGCAGCATAGAAGAGAACGAGCAGCTTTTCTTCGGAGGGGGGGCCCTCCCCCAATCCGCTGGCCAGCTGGCGGGCGAAGCGGCCGAGCGCCCTTCCGGGCGCGATCTGCCGCAGGCCCTCAACCGCTGCGGCGAGCGCCGCTTGGTCTCCCACGTCAGCCGCCGCCTGCACCACTCGCTCCAGGCCGTCAGCAGCCTCGGCAGTGCTTTCGTCATCACCCCCAATGGCAAGAGCGATGTACTCCTCAGCAGCAACGACCAGTTCGCCGGCGTTTAGAGCCGCGGCAGCAGCCTTGGCGCGGACTTCCTGTGAGCCCGGATCCCTGCTCAAATAGAGGCGGTACTCTACGAGAGCACCGGCATACTCACGGGCCGCGTACGCTCGGTCGCCCAGAGCCTCATGCTCGGCGGCCGCTCCGACACAGGATGTGATCCCCACGGCGCCTATCGCGGCGACCAGTGTGGCCCTCAAGCTATTCATCTGCTCCGCGCGCGAGCATTGCGAGGTACGCGTTCGCCCG
>CP070792.1:3033729-3036029 GCA_020346845.1 Gemmatimonadota bacterium | reverse complement strand
GGTCATGGGGTGAGAACCGGCCTCGGCGATCGATCAGGTTCAGTTGTTGCAGCAACGTGAGTTGGTGTTCAGGTTTCTACTGGTGTTGATGCTTCAGGGTCGCGGTAGGAATGCCAGTTGCCTGGCACCCCCCGCACAGATCCGTACGTGCGCTGCTAACGCATACGGCTCCTACCTCGAGTACTTGGCGCGAAAGCGCTGCTCAGGATAAGGATGAACAACACGTGCCGTGACCAGGTGGCGGTCGACCCAGGGACGGAACTTCGCCCAGTTCAACCGGGAACGCTGACTGCGCCGACGCAGCAACTTCATCCACCGCCGTACGATCTCCAAGCGGAAGCGACCAATCGCCGGGCTGTTGCCGGGAACGCCGTAGTAGTTGACGTGCCCACGCACCACCCGATTGAGCCACTCCAGGTTCTCGTTGCCGGGGACATGCATGCGTTCACGCAGCTCGCGTTTCACCTCCTGGATCTGATTGGTCAATCGCTTGCGTTCCGTCTTTCGTCCCAGCTTGAATTTGCCACGTTTGCAGCTCGTGCAGTAGTGCGTGAAACCGAGGAAGTCGAAGGTTTCCGGCTTCCCCTCGCCACGCGCTGCACGGTCTGTCGCAGCAAAGCGACCAAAGCGCAGCAGCCGAGTCTTCTCCGGGTGAGTCGTGAGACCGAACGCTTGCAGGCGTTCGTTCAACATCCCCAGATACTCCTTGGCTTCGCGCTCATATTGAAAGCCGAGGACCACGTCGTCGGCGTAGCGCACGACGGTGACAGTCCCTTTCGCTTTCTTTCGTCGCCACTGGTGACTCCAGACGTCAAACACATAGTGGAGGTAGATATTCGACAACAACGGTGCAATCACCGAGCCCTGGGGAACGCCCCCTTGAGCCGGGTAACGCTTTGCGGTGTCGTCGACCACACCTACTTTGATCCACTGCGTAATCAACCTGAGGAGGCGCTTGTCCTGCACGCGGTGCTGGACCATGCGGATGAGCCATTCGTGGTCGACGCTATCGAAGAACCGTTGAATGTCCACATCCAGCACCCAGCTCACACGCTTGCGCGTGATGCTCCATGCTAAAGCATCGAGCGCATCATGCTGACTTCGCTGAGGCCGAAAGCCGTAAGAAAAACCTAGGAAATCGGGCTCGTAGATTTGATTGAGTATCGTCACCACCGCCTGCTGGGCGACTTTATCTTCGATACTTAAGATACTGAGCGGTCGCTTGGACCCATCTGCTTTCGGGATGTACACCCGTCGGGCAGGCTGCGGTCGATACCGACCCGCTTGTATCCGTTGGTACAAATCCGCGAGGCGATCGTCGAGGCCATCTTCGTACTGGCGCCAGCTGATCCCATCCACCCCTTGTGCCGCCGAGCGCTTGAGCTGGTAGAAGCTCCGCGCCAGCAACGCCGGCGTGAGATGGTGCAGCAATGCGGTGAACCGTTGTCTCCTATCCCTGACTGCGACTTCACGCACGCGGGTAAGGCGGGACATCGTGCTCTCCCAGCTCTGTGTCTGGACACGGGCGCGCTCACTCGCGTTCCTCTTGGTCGAGGCCCTTCCCTCCACCGACTCCGCCACGCCTGACGGCGCGTTGTTCGCCAGCTTCCGCGGTACTATGGCCTCGTCCGACTTCCTGGCGGGACGATACTGTGTCATGTTCGTTACATCCGTCATGTCTGTATTCTCTCGCGAGCTCAATCGCGAGAGACCCTTTCCAGGACCTCCCAGGTTCCGCACATTGAACGTCTCCGCATGCCTAAGGTCTCCCGACCCCGCCGGGTAGGAAATCGACCTCACCAACTCGGTCGAGCCCTTGTTGCTTTCCGCTTCACTAAACAGCGTCAGCACCCGGAACCGTCAGAAATTTCGTGGCTCAATACTTAGCCTGCGGTCTCCTCTACTAACACTTCACCCTTGCCGTTACCGACAACGGCGCATAGCTCGAGGCCGGGGCGGCTGGTTAGGCCTTACCCCGTGCGGGACTTTCACCCGCTATTCAATGCCAGCTTTCCTGGCGTACTTAGTGTTTCTGACGTCTCGGATGGCCGTAGCCAATCCGAACCGAGACAAGCTCGGAAACCGTCGCGGGACACCACTCCCATCCACCTGAAAGTCCCTGATGTCAGGCGACGCCGGGTCTCCCCTGCTGGGAATCGCACCGGCGTGGATCTTACCAACTGACCCCCGCAGGGGGTCGCTTGCTGCAGTGTCTACACATCACCTCCTTTCTCTGGTTGCACGGACGGGATGGTCCGCATGATTACGCCTGCCAGTCATTTGACCGGCTCGCTTTGGAC
>CP070792.1:3017435-3033629 GCA_020346845.1 Gemmatimonadota bacterium | reverse complement strand
CTGCGCGAACTTGCCGCGCATACCGTTGATCGAAGAGATGTTGACTATCTTGCCGCTCTTCTGGTCCTTGAATACCAGTGCTGCAGCCTTGTTGTAGTTGAAGTAGCCCTTCAGGTTGACATTGATAACGGTGTCCCACTGCTCTTCCGTCATCTTCCAGATAACGCCATCCCAGTTGATACCGGCATTGCAGACCATGATGTCGAGGCTGCCGAATTGCTCGACCACAGTCTGCACCATGTTCTGAGCGTCATCGTAGCTGGCAACATCTGCTTTGATTGCCAGGCCTTTGCATCCGAGCTGCTCGATCTGCTGCACGATCTTCTTTGCCTCGGTATCGTGACGGCGATAGTTGATGGCCACATTGCAGCCTTCCTTGGCAAAACTGACGGCTATCGCCGACCCAATGCCGAGGCTTCCGCCTGTCACGATGGCGTTCTTTCCCTTCAAGCCTAGGTCCATAGCGACCTTCTCCCTTTAGCTTCACATCACCGCGCGACGCACGGTGATACGATCTGGTTTGGATCCGCTTGCGTATTCACCTGCCAACGGCGGTCCCGTTACTGGTACTGCGGCGAGATAGCCTTGATCAATTCGTCGTCCCAGGGGTGACCCTCCGCCAGCAGCTGACGCAGTTTGATGAAATCCACCTCGCGCTGGTGCTTGGGACCTTCATTGAACGCTCTGAATCCGGCCTTGGCTTCGGTCATCATGTTGAGCGCCAGCCACTCGCGATTGGTGACGTTGGTGTTGTCCCAGTGCCACTGCTTGTGCTTGCGCAAACCGTTGACGGTCTTTGACACGCAGTCCGGCATCAGCATCAGAATCTTGGTGCACAGCACATCCACGGCCTCATCCAGCTTGGTCAAGTCGGTCTCCGCCTTCGCCAACACTTCTTTGGCCGCCTCCTTTTCTGCGCCCGACTTGAAGTTACCGTAGACAATGTTGCCGAAGTCATCGACGAATCTGTCAGTCACGACCATGGGATTGGGTTTCCACTCACCGTCAACTTTGAGCACCGGAACGATCTGGTTGATCAATCCGATGAACAGTGCCTTGTGCGCACTCCACATCTCGCACAGGATGCCACTCTCCATAGCACGCGAGAAACCGACATAGAGCGGCAAGAAGTCCGTCGAGCCACCGTCGGGTGCTGAGCCGTGCTTGGGACCTGCCTGACCGAAACGAGCCGTGTCGGCTGCCACGCTGAAGTCGCAAGCCATGCCGATCTCTTGCCCGCCTGCTATTCTCATTCCGTTCACACGGTTTATGACCGGCTTGTCACACCGTAGTATCGAGTCGATCATGTCGTTGAATAGGCGCATGTACTGCTTGTACTCTTGCGGGTTGCCGGCGTAATACTCAGCGTACTCTTTGGTGTTGCCGCCGGTGCAGAAAGCCTTGTCACCCACCGCCGTGAACACACAGGCTACCACACTGCGATCCATGCTGGCTTGGCGGAACGCGAGGATGACTTCCTTGACCGCATCTGTCGTATAACTGTTGAACTGTTTGGGATTGTTGAGCGTTATCCACGCGTTGTGCAGGCCTTCAACGACGTTACCTGCAGGATCGTGTACAGGACGGAGCTCGTAGAGGATTTCTTTGTACTCGACACCGTCCACGAGTGTGTGGCTGTTTAGCATCGCTTTATTCCTCGTGCATTCCAGTTGTTGGACATTCCTGTCAATCCGTCGGCACTACCAGTCGGGCTCGAGTATGGCTCGCTTCTCGATCTTGTGATCGGCCACCTGCTGTATCACTTCCGGTCCCTTGCTCATGGGAAAGCTCTGAATGAACGGCTTCAGCGTGATCTCCCCGTCTGTCACTAGCTTGAGTGCTTCGGGATAGAGCTCGGGTTTGCAGCCCCACGTTCCCTGAACTGTTGCATCAAATGCCATCAGATTGCTCAATCGGACTTCGGTCTTGGCCAAAGTGAAACCGATCACCATGAGGGTTGAGGCGAACGTGAGCAGACCATACGCGGTATCCTGTCCACCAGGCTGCCCTGAGCATTCGAAGATCTTCCAGCTATGTGGTGCGCAACTCCAATCCTTGGCGTGCGCCTTTACCTGTTTCTTGAGGGATTTGAAATCCGTGCTACCGGAGTTGATGGTGAGGTCCGCCCCATACTTTGCCACCGCGTTCAACTTAGCATCGTCCACGTCCAGCGCGATCACCTTGGCGCCAAACGCGGCCGCAATTTGGACGCAGTATGTGCCGACACCACCCACACCGACGATGACCGCAAGATCACCCGCTTGCAAACCCGCGCGAACAATGGCCTGGTATGGGGTGGTCACTGCATCGGCAATGACTGATAGCTGTGCCAGGTCATACCCGGCACGATCATCGACAGGGCAGAGCCCGCTCCCGGGCACAACGATGTACTGCGCGAAGCCACCATCGATGTCATTACCGGGCATGACCTGGCCCCGACATATGTTGCCCCGGCCGGCGAAGCACAGATCGCATTCACCACATGGGATTACGGCCGGTACGATTACCTCGCGATCGAGCAGTTCCTCGTAGTCTGATCCGGCCTTCACAACCGTTCCGCTGATCTCATGCCCCAGCGTCAGCGGTAGCGCTTTCTTGGTGGGGACACCGTCCTTCCAGAATCCGATGTCCGTGTGGCACACACCGCAGCCTGCGACCCGAACCAGGACTTCCTTGCCACTCGGCTCGGGCTGCGCGGCGTCCTGAACTTCCAGGGGTGCTCCCACCGTAACCAGTTTGACGGCTTTCATTGTGCACCCTCCATACTTTGATTGGCTTCACTCCTGCCGCGGAATCGCCGGTGTACCGCCGCCCGCATGCTCACCCTGCATTGCACCGCATGTGAGGCCACCCACCAGATGATCCGCGAACTCGGCACCCAGCTCTGGCGCATGGATAGAGCCTTCCGGCCGGTACCACCGTGCAATCCAGTTAATCGATCCCAGAATCGCAAATACCGCAATCTTCGAGTCTACGGTACGAAACTCGCCGCTCTTGATGCCGCTCTGGATTATGCGCCGTACCCCCCGCTCGTAGCGGTCGCGCGCCGCAATCACGTCATCGTGGTGCTCGGGAGACAAGGCCGTCACCTCAAACGCGAGAGGCGACCCCTCCAGCGTGTCGGTCATGACACGCACGTGCTCGCGGATGACGTGCACCAACCTCTCGGTCGCGCTGCCGAACCGCTTGCGCGCATCTCTCACGAGTTTATCCAACTCAGCCAGCGACTCTCGGTGGCACTCGTACAGGATTGCTTCTTTGTCTGGGAAATAGTGGTACAGAGCGGTCTTACGCAGGTTTACGTATTCAGCGATGTCGTCCAGGGTGGTGGCGTGATACCCCTTGTCGCGGAACGCGCGGAGCGCGGCATGCAGTATCTCCGCGCGCCTGCGTTCCCGCTTTTCGCGAACACGCTGCGACGCAACCGCCGGAACACCATCACCGGGCATGGCTCACTCCACCAAAGTAGGTTTGAACGAGTATTCAAAATTTGAACCGTGGGTCAAATTTCGTCAAGACGACTCAGGCCGATTACCATCTTTGTAGTTGGGTTGCAGCAATCGACTCCTCACTCAGGCTTTTGAGATGCTTTCCGGCACTGCGCAATATGCCCTCAGGGCCGTGCTCTACCTGGCGGAACAGGCGGCAGAGGCTCCCGTTGCGGCTGCGGACATCGCGGCCGAACTGGATATCCCAGACAACTATCTGAGCAAGATTCTCCATCAACTTGGTCGTGCCGGCGTGCTCACCTCGGCCAGAGGTAAGCACGGTGGTTTCCGACTCGCGATCTCGCCGGGAGACCTCACGATACTGGAAGTGGTTCGTCAGTTCGATCCCATCGAGGAAGACCCCCGATGCCTGTTGGGACGGCCGGAGTGCAGTGACACTGACCCTTGTAGAGCCCACCGGCGGTGGAAGGAAGTTGCCCTGGAAGTGGCCGAATTCTTCGCCAACACGACGGCCGCAGACCTGCTGCAAACGAGTAAACAGGCTTAGGGCCGCGCGGCTTCACCGGCTAGCGGAATCGAGATCCCCGGGGGCTCGATTTCGCCCCATCTGGACGGAACTTATCCGACTCTAAGCGGTAGCAAACTTCAGTACTAGACGACCTGTCACCGGTGTACACGGATACCGATTCTCATAGACTACATTTACCAACCATGCATGGTCTGTTCGTAATCGGCCTCGCGGTTGTATCACCTGCAGCGGCACAGCAGGACACGTCGACCGTCGATACCATTATCAGGATGAGTCAGGTGGTGGTGTCGGCCTCGCGGATCGAAGAAGTCGAGCTACTCGATCAACCGCTGGCCATCTCATACATCGAGCCCAGAATCACCAACATCAGCCGGGGAACGGTCGCTGCTGATCTGCTGCGTGACGTGGGCGGGGTGCACGTGCAGCAAACCTCTGCCGGGCAAGGAGCAGTCGTTCTCCGAGGATTGATCGGCAACCAGGTGCTTCTATTGGTGAATGGAATCCCGCTCAACAACTCCACCTATCGCGACGGACCCGGGCAGTATCTAGCCACGATCGACCCGGAGACCATAGAGCGCATCGAGGTCATCCGTGGACCTGCCTCGGTGCTGTACGGCTCGGACGCACAGGGTGGCGTGATCAACGTCATCACCAAATCACATCCCGATGCCGGCCGACGCAGCGTTCGTGTAGCCGGGCGAGCCATGAGCGCCAACGAGAGCTACAGGGGCCGCTTATCTGGTGGCGCCATGGGATCGACCTGGAGCTTCGGAATCGGCGGTTCCCTGGGAACGGCAGGCGACCTGAGACCAGGTGGAGGCTTGGGGCCACAGGACCCCACAGGGTTCGACGTGGCCGGTGTAGATGCCGCCTTCAGCTTCTCGAGCGGTGATAAACACTCGTTGCAGGCGAGCCTGCAACACTTCGAGATGTCAGGCGTACCGCGATACGATCGGTACGTAGACTTCCGCGCACCCGTGCCCGGTCGGGATTGGGAGCACACATTCAGCCCGCAGACACGACAACTGGGCTACGTGCGTTACAAGATCTCGCCCGGTTCACGCGCAGTCATGAGCTTGGAGACCACAGCCAGCCTCGCCGTTCAACGTGAGGGCCGCAATCGGGTCAAGCTATTGGACCCGGGTGTGCCGGATTCCAGCCTCACGCACTGGCGCGACGACGTATTCACACCTGGGCTGGCCGTCGTCGGGCTGAGTCAATTCCCATTGGGGGAACGGACTCTGGCACTGACCTGGGGTGGCGATATCTACCACGATCAGCTCAAGAGTAACGGCGCGGTGACCAATCTGAACAACGGTGATTCCCAAGAGCTGCTGCGTCAGACCGAGACGGGGACAATTCAGACCGGCCGCTTCCCTAACGGAGCGACTTCCAGCAGGGCGGGACTGTTCTTGGCGGCAGACTGGGAAGTGATGCGGCAATGGCGGATATCACTGGGAGGTCGCTGGGGCACATTCCGCAATGTGGCAGATGTCGGTACCGAGCTCGGTGGCCGCGTTGAAAACACCAGTTCGAGCCTCACAGGGCAACTGGGGATTGTGTTCCATCCCATCTACGAATGGAGCATAGCATTTCGTCTGGCGGAGGGTTTCCGCGCACCCAATCTGTACGATCTCACCAATGTGGGTCCCATCCCAGCTGGCCAGGTGCTGCCCAACGTGAACGTCAAGCCGGAGAAATCGCTCAGCACGGAATTGGGCGTACGCTACGCCGGAAGTGACGCGGCATTCGAGCTCACCGTCTACTACACCCGGATCAGCGACTTCATAGACCGCGTTCCCGGTTCGTTCCGTGGCGACACGCTGTTCAACGGCGAGCGGATCTTCACCGGTCAGAACGTCGGTACCGCCAGGATGGGTGGCTTGGAGGCCGAAGGGATCCTACGCATGGGACAGGTCGAGGGCCGGGCAACCCTGCTCTACACCCGAGGTGATCAGACCGACGGCAGTGGAGTCGAGACACCGCTGTCCAAGATCCCGCCACTCGGGGGAACTGCCGGCCTGCGTTGGACGTCGGAGAACCAGAGGTTCTGGGTGGACTACGGATTGAGTTGGGCCATTCGTCAAGACCGCCTAGGATTGAGAGACGAGACCGACCCGCGTATCTGCCCCCAATTCATGCAGGACACGCCTGATTTGTGCGGGACAGACGGATTCTTCGTTCACGGCATCAGCGCGGGCGCCGAAATCACACCGGCAGTGGTAGTCTCCGCCGGGCTGGACAACATTAGCGATACGCTATACCGCACCCACGCCAGTGGCGTGGACAGCGCAGGCAGAAGCGTGTGGGTGGGAGTGTCCGCGCTGGGAGTGCTGTAGCAAGCGAAAAGGGAAAGGTGAAACGGGACAGGTCGATCTCCTGAGGCTAGTAGCTCCCGCCCCACCACATTTCGTTTCCCCTTTCCCCTTTCCCATTTCCCCGTCTTCTTACCCGCCAACTCGCTCTCATCCCAAGACATTCCTTGACGTCTATCTCGTTATTCCCCAACAACTTGACTCACCCTTGAGGCACCCCGGCGACGTTTCGGCATGCTGATCTTGTTCTTTTACGCGTTCGTCTCAAACGTGGCGCTCGCAGTGGTACCGCACGAGCCAGTGGTCATCTGGTACGGAGCACAGATAGGTGTGTGGGTCACCGCGGCGGTCGCAACAGCAGGGACGATGGTAGCATCGGCCATCGATCACCGTGTGTTTGTACCAGTGCTCGATAGGGTTTCGTCCAGCCACACCATGACGTCCGGTATCGTGGGCAAGATGCGCGGTTGGTTTGGCAAGGCGCCGTTTGCGATCATCGCTCTCTCGGGGATGACTCCACTACCATCGTGGCCATTCAAGGCGATGGCATTCGCAGGAGGATACCCGCTGGGACGTTACGTCACAGCAGTGGCCGCGGGTCGGTTCCCCCGATACTTGCTTCTCGCATGGCTCGGAGTGGTTGTGAACATCCCAACCTGGATACTGGCCACCGTATTCGCAGTGCTAATCCTGATCCCTTTGGTGAGGTTGTTACCATGGCAACGGCAAAAAGAGAATTGACATTCCTGCTGGCTAAGCCAGAGAAGAAGCTGCTCTGGTGGATTGCGGCTCGATTGCCGCGGGCCATCAACTCGAATCACCTGACCGCGTTGGGGGTAGTTGGCTCGATTGGAGCGGCAATCGGCTATGCGGTCTCCGGATTCGACCTGAATTGGCTCTGGCTCGCCAGCGCAATGCTCGTGGTGAATTGGTTCGGAGATAGCCTGGACGGGACCCTGGCGCGGGTCCGCAAAGCGGAGCGCCCACGCTACGGCTATTACCTGGACCACATTGTGGACGCATTCTCGACAGCAGCGATCGGGATCGGAATCGGGTTGTCACCGTTCATGAGTTTTCCGGTCGCCATGTTGCTCGTAGTGCTCTATCTGACACTATCGATCAACGTGTACCTCGAGTCACAGGTGTTCGGAGTGTTCAAGCTGGCGTACGGGATCTTCGGACCCACTGAAGCACGTATCATGCTGATCGCGTTGAACGCTCTGTTCGTATTGGCACCTCAGGCGCAGCAGGTGCCGGTTTGGATCATCAACCTGCTCGGCAACACCGTGGCAGTGCTGCTGGTGATCGCGATGCTGACCACGCTAGTCATCAGATTCGGTAAGAACCTGCATCGGCTAGCCAAAATGGAGCCTCGGAAGCAGTTGGCCTAGCTCCGAGCTGAAGGGATAGATCTGGCAGGAGATTAGGAGGGGAAGTAGGGGAAGAAGGGGAAGGAGATGTCTGAAAGTGGGGCAGCGGTGGCAGGCGTGGTAACGGGCAGCTAGCAGTATCCTCCCAACTGCCCAGCCTGTTCACCCGCCCCCTCTCTATTCCTGCCATACGAGAGGGGGTAGAGCGAAAGCGCCCCCAAGGGGAGTCGAACCCCTGTCACCACCTTGAAAGAGTGGTGTCCTTACCGCTAGACGATGGGGGCAAGGCACATGACCCGAGAGACGTCCGCGGGCCGGAAGTGATAGCGGTAACGGGATTCGAACCCGTGTTTCAGCCTTGAGAGGGCTGCGTCCTAGTCCCCTAGACGATACCGCCACAATCCGTTCTCGTGTTCGAGAACAGCGTGAAAATATCACGAGACACCGGCCGTAGGCGCAAGGCGACCGGGACACCTGCCTCGCCGGCCAACGACCCAAATAAAAACCAAATACACACAGTTGCAATCACCCTTCTTCATTTATCACCGCCCCACCTATACTATGTCACAAGTCATCGGAACTAGCAGGGAAGCATAAGGTATTATGCAAATTGGGGTTAACCGAATCGGAAAAGCTCAGAACACGATTAGAGCGACACCCGGATTCACGTTTGTTTCATGAAGTCTTAACGTTCTACTGGTGAAGCTTCATAATCCGCCGCCGTCTATGTGTGCCGCGGCGCTGCGGATTGGGGAATTCGGTAGGTCCCATACCCGCCGTCCATCCACTGAACCAGTGAGACAGCCAGAGATCTCGCCGATCTCATTGAGATAGTCGTCGCTAGACAGTCGCCATTCGCTGGCGCTTCCGCAGAGTTCCGCACTGAGCCGACAGAGCAAGAGGGTAGTGATCATGACTGGTACCACAACAACCGTTTCGCGCGCAGGCGAGTGGAAACACGTCCTTCTGATCGTTGTTGCGGGTTTACTGCTATTCGAGACGCTGACCGGCCTACTCATTTGGCTATTGCCGTTCAGCGTGACCAACCAGATCAACGTCATCATGCACACGTTGATCGGTCTCGTCTTCCTGGTGCCGTTTGCGTGGTATCAGATGCGTCATTGGCTGATCTACCGCCAGACGAAGCTGAACCACTACAAGCTCACCGGATACTTCTCTCTGGCCGCGACGTTGTTGGCGATCGTATCTGGTCTGGTGCTCACGTATCAAGCGACATTCGCGACGAGAATCAGCTATGCGTGGGATTTGATCCACATCGTCTCCACCTTCGCCCTGATCGCTTCGGTCGTACCACACCTGGTCACCATCGTCGCCCGCAATCTCAAAGGACGTCAGCTCGAGACAATCAACGTGCGCAAGTCGGAGAAACGGTTTGCATGGGGCTCGGCGTTGGTGACTGGATCTCTCTTCGCCGTGGTGGCGTTGGCCGTGTATGCTTACGAACCCGTCGTGTTCAACAACGAGTTCCCGGCCGATTACGAAACCCCGTGGGGTGAGGATCGGCCGTTCGCACCAAGCCTGGCCCAGACCAGCACCGGTGGCGCATTCGACAGCAGATCACTGGGAGGCTCCGAGTCGTGCGGTTCCTCGGGCTGTCACGAAGAGATATTGAAGGAGTGGCAGGTGAGCGCCCACCGTTACTCCGCGATGGACGTTGCGTTTCAAAAAGTACAAAGCATCATGGGCGAGCAAAACGGTCCCGAGTCGACCCGTTACTGCGGTGGCTGTCACGATCCGATCTCTCTGTTCTCCGGGACCAAGAACATCTTCACGGAGGAACTGACAAACCTCACGGGATACGACGAGGGCGTGTCCTGCATCGCATGTCATGCGATAAAGGAAACGGACGTGAAAGGAAACGCGGCCTACACCATGACCCAGCCGGACAGATACATGTTCGAGTTGAGTGAAGGCAGCGCGGCCAAGCGTGTGAGCGATTTCCTCATCAAGGCGTATCCCCGCCATCACGTCGAGACACTGCAACACAGACTGTTCAAGAGCCCCGAGTTCTGTGCGGCATGCCACAAGCAGTTCATAGACGAAGAGATCAACAACGTTGGTTGGGTCCAGCTCCAGAACCAATACGACAACTGGCGCGAGAGTCGTTGGAACCACCCGGGCGATGCGGCCCAGACGATCGAGTGCCGGGAATGTCACATGCCGCTGACAGAGTCGCTGGACCCCGCAAGCGGCGACCCAATAGACTACAATCGATCGCCGGGTGATAAGAAGCATCGCAGCCACCGTTTCTTGGCAGCCAACCAATTCATGCCGCTCGTCTTGGATCTGCCGGGCGCTCAGGAGCACGTCGAACTGACGGAGAAGTGGCTGCGCGGGGAGATCGAGATCCCCGAGATTTCTCACAAATGGCAGCTGGGACCTGCGGTTCCCATCGAGTTGGTCATGCCCGACACCGCCGCACCAGGAGAACGGATCACAATTCAGGCGGTGATCACCAACAACAAGCCGGGCCACGATTTTCCAACCGGACCGATCGACATCATCCAATCCTGGGTCGAGATAGCAGTCACCGATCAGAGTGGAAACGTTGTGTACGAATCCGGCACGCGAGATGACAGACATTACATCGAGCCTGGTTCGTTCGTGTTCAAGGTGGAGCCCGTCGATCAGTACGACAATCTGATAGACCGTCACAACCTCTGGGAACTGGTAGGAGTGCGCTACCGCCGGTCACTCTTCCCCGGGATGCAGGACCGGGCCGAGTTTACGTTCAGCGTGCCAGCAAGCGTGACCGGAGATCTCGAAGTGAATGCGAAGCTCCTGTACCGCAAGGTCAACCAGAACCTGCTCGACATTCTGTTTGGTGAGGAGTCTGGAGTCACAGCTCCCATCAGTCTGCTTTCGGTGAGCACGGGGTCGATCAACCTGTCTCCGATGGGGACTAGATAGCGCCATGCTCGAAGGCATACCGCGTCGCAAGCGGCGACTCCTGATAACGGCGGCGTTTGCCGCCGCTTTCATACTGGTGGCATCGGTGGTCGTCATAGGCGCCACGAGACCCGATGCGACCTATCGCCCGGGTGAGGCTATAGAGGGCCTCACGGCAGATCTCGCACGCTCATTACCGGAAGATTACCCGCGCGTAACCTTCACCGATGTAACCACCGAAGCGGGCATTGACTTCACACACTTCCACGGCAGCCGTACCGCCCAGCTGCCAGAGGATTACGGATCCGGGGTCGCTTGGGGTGACTACGACAACGACGGTTGGCAGGACTTGTTTGTCGTCAACGATGTGGGCCCCGTGACCATGACCAGCGAGGAGATCGCGGCCTCACCCGCCCGGTCGGTTCTGTACCACAACAATCAGGATGGCACATTCACCGATGTGACCGCTCAGAGTGGCATCGACTTTCATGGGTCCGGCATGGGTGCAGCGTGGGGCGATTACGACAATGACGGACAGCTTGACCTGTTCGTGTCTGCCTGGGGTCACAACGCATTCTACCGCAACAACGGCGACGGCACCTTCACCAACATTACGACCGAGGCTGGGCTCGATGCGGGCGACGGATTCTGGACAGCCATCGCATGGGGTGACTTCAACCGTGACGGCTTCCTGGACCTCTACGTAACCGCGTATGTCTACTACGAGTATCGCGAGGCAACGGGCGCGGCAACTTTACAGTACGAAACTGAGGTGCCCACCGCCATCAACCCGTCCTCGTTCCAGCCGGCTCGCAATCTGCTCTATCGTAACAATGCGGACGGCACCTTCAGTGAGGTTGCTCTGGAAGCAGGAGTGCGGGACACCTTAGGGCGTAGCCTTGCCGCGACTTGGACCGACTTCGACCTCGACGGCTGGCCCGACCTGTACGTGGCAAACGATGTTTCCGATAACACCCTATACCACAATCTGGGTAACGGCACGTTCGAAGAGATCAGTCGAGCTTCCCTAGTCGCCGACTACCGTGGTGCCATGGGGCTCGCGCTCGCTGACTGGGATCACGACCTCGATATGGACATGTTCGTGACCCACTGGATCGCCCAGGAGAACGCGCTGTACAGTAGCCTGCGGACACAACTGATCAAGCTCAATCCCCAACGCAGCGACGTGATCCGTTTCATGGATGAAGCGGACCGGTACGGCTTGGGGCAGATCGCGCTCTCCTCCATTGCGTTCGGCACCGCGTTTCTCGACTATGACAATGACAGCCGACCGGATCTCTACGTCGTCAATGGCAGCACGTTCCAGCAGGACGAAGACCCGCGCCTGCTGATCGGAATGCGCGACCAGCTGTTTTGGAACAGATCGTCTGATGCCGGCTTTTATGACGTGTCACTCGTGAGCGGAGAGTATTTTGCGCGAGAACATGTCGGCCGCGGTGGCGCAGTGGCCGACTACGATAATGACGGTGACATGGACGTATTTGTCGTGAACAATGGTGGGCCCGCTATCCTCTTGCGCAACGACGGAAACACGGGTAACAACTGGATCGAGCTTCAACTCGAGGGGACCGCAAGCAACCGACTCGCAATCGGCGCGCACCTCCGGCTGGTTACCGACAGCATCGTGCAGATCGGAGAACTCGGCACACAGGGCTCGTATCTGTCGCAACACAGTGTGGTTCAGCATTTCGGGCTCGGACCACACTCAATAGTTGACACGATCGAGATACGCTGGCCCAGCGGCACGGGTCAGATCGTCACACACGTACCTGCAAACCGACTCCTCCGCATAATCGAACAGGGGGGCGACCGGTGAAGAAGGTGGCAATCGCCGTTGCGGCTGTGCTTGCACTGCTCTTCGTCGCCATAACGATGATCAAGGGACGGTCTCCCACGACCTCGGACCAGCTGAGCGAGACAGATTCGCTTGCCACGGAAGACAGAGCGCAAATCCAGCAGTTCTGGCGGTACTACCGCAGCGCCACACAACACAGAACAACGGGAGACCTGCGGCGTGCTGCAGAAGGGTATCAGCAGGCACTCGAATTGAATCCCGAGCACGAGGACGCTCTGTACTACCTGGGCAGCATGCACTTCGACCTGGGTGAATTCCGAGACGCCGAGCTGGCGTGGCAGCGCTTGACCGAGGTGGCACCCACTGGCAGTCGGGGTCACTCACGCCTCGGCTCGCTGTATTTCTGTTTCGAACAGGATGAGTACTTCGATCTGGCCAAAGCACAGTTGTCGTTCGAGCGGGCCCTTGAGCTAAACTCCGAGGAAACAGGACCGCTGCTATACCTCGGTCAAATAGCCTTGGTCTCAGGCAACGACAATCGGGCGGTGGAATACTTCGATGCCGTGACCGCAACGAACTTCCGCAGCGTGCCAGCCTACTTTTTCAAGGGTTACATCGCCTGGCGGGGTGGGGACACGACAACCGCCGAGGAGCTGTTCCGACAGGCAGCGTTGCACCAGGGACCAGCACAACCGGTAGAGGGAGTGTTGAGCGAGGGAGATACCCGAAGTGGCGCAGCGATTCTCGCAGAGAGCGAGCAGTGCAAGGCTTTCATCGTGCACGCAGAGAGCCTTCCGGGGCCAGACGACCCGCATTTGCGGAGCCTGATGAACGATAGGTACCAGCAACTCGACACATTCCTAGGGCGTCGATAACACCCACCTTCAACGGCTGGGGTGATCTCTTGCGCATGTCGGCCCCATCCGCCTATTACTAGCGCGATCGTTGGTTCGTACCCATCCACCCATGACCGAGCCACGCTGATGCACAACCTCAAGCGTTTTACACTAGCCACACTGATCATCGCCAACTCTGCCTGGATTACGGGCTGTGAGATGGTCAGGACCGCCGATTTGATGCTGATCAACGGAAAGGTCTACACGCTGGACTGGGATGACCCGGCTATTGACGGCACGCCAGCTGCCAACGCACCGCATGACGCCACCGGTTGGCATCCCGATGCCGAAGCAGTCGCGGTCCGTGGCCGAGAGATCATCTTCGTAGGCACAACCGCCGACGCCGCGAAGTTCCGCGGTCCGTCCACAGAAGTCATAGACCTGAACGGCGCCACTGTCGTGCCCGGTCTGATCGATTCCCACGTTCATATCCAGGGCCTCGGTGCGAATCTCGAGCGTGTGAACTTGATGGGTATCGAGACTGAGGAGGAGGCGGTCGAGCTCGTGGCGCAACGTGCTCGAGAGGTACCACCCGGCGAATGGGTAATAGGTTGGGGGTGGGATGAGGGTGCGTGGGCCAACCGCTACCCCACCATGGCCCTCTTGAGCGAGCGCGTTCCCGACCACCCGGTATACCTCAGTGGCTTGCACGGATTTGCCGTCTGGGGGAACCGACTCGCGTTCGCACGAGCAGGTATTACTGCGGCCACCGAGTCGCCTTCCGGCGGCGAAATAGTGAAGGATCGCAGAGGAACCCCAACGGGCGTGCTGATCAACAACGCCACTGCACTGCTGGAATCGGCAATACCACAGCTGACTGCGGAGCAGACACAGAACCAGGTATTGGCCGGCCTCGAGGCGATGGCGGCGTCGGGCTACGTCGCAGTCCACGAAGCGGGTGCCGGCAGGAGTTTGATGCAGACATTCGAGGCACTGGATACCGATAACCGGCTGCCCATCCGCGTCTATGTGATGATTCGCGCGGAAGATGAGGCGCTCTGCCGTGAGTGGCTCGACACGGGGCCGGAGGCGATCGGCGACCGCATGCTCACGACCCGAGCGGTGAAAGCCTTCTACGACGGCGCATTGGGATCGCGTGGTGCCCGGCTCCTGGAGGACTACAGCGACCAGCCGGGACATCGCGGAGTAAGCGGTAGTGAGTACGGCTTCGACGAAACCCTCGTCGAAGAAATGATACGTGCCGGATTTCAGGTCTCGATCCACGCAATTGGCGACGCCGGCAACCGTGAGACACTTGACTTCTTCCAACGTGTTGCAGCGACCGACCCCGATTCGAGGCAGCTGCGGCACCGTATAGCACACGCTCAGGTTCTGGATCCGGCCGATGTCGGTAGAATCGCTGAGCTTGAGATCATCGCATCGATGCAGCCACCACATGCGGTCGAGGACAAGACCTGGGCCGAAGATAGGCTGGGTCCGGATCGGGTGCGCTTTGCCTATGCCTGGCGTTCGCTGCGTGAATCTGGCGCCCAGTTGGTGTTCAACTCCGACCTGGCAGGTTCAGACCATGACATCTTCTATGGTCTACACGCCGCAATAACGAGGCGGGACAAGCAACAACTTCCCGAGGGCGGTTGGTACCCAGCTCAAAGCATGACTCCGGAAGAGGCGTTGAGGGGGTACACTAGTTGGGGCGCCTTCAGTGCCTTCGCCGAAGATGTGACCGGAGTGCTAGCTCCAGGTCGCTGGGCGGATATCACCGTAATGGACATCGACCCCCTGGCCGTGGGAGATTCGCGCCCAGGCAACCTACTCAACGGCTCAATTCTGTTGACCTTAGTGGGTGGTGAAATCGTATTCCGCAAAGAGGGCGAAGCGGGTGAATGAGGTGCGGCGTGAAGCCCCGACCGGCTAGATTACGTAGAGGTAGTAGTGCCAGTGAGGAGTACGCCATGCTAAGGATATCGGACATCTTGACGGGTGAGATCCTGAAGAAACGACCGAGATCATCCAAGCCACCCTGTACGCCGGATCTACCCAAGGACCCGCCACCGGTGAGGCCACCGGGACCGTGGTGCGACACCGGCCCCGATCCACGCATTGTGAGAAAGATCAAGAAGCGGAAGAAACGCTAGGTCACAACCGCGCCGTCAGCGCAAAGAACCGCTCGATCTCTTCCTCAGTGTTGTACACGTTGGGTGAAATTCTCAGCGTATTCAATCCCTGAGTTCTAAAGGGGCGGAACACATAGCCGTGCGCCCGATACATCGAGTCCGAGACCTCGGTGCTCACCTTGTCTTTCACCTCCACCGCGAACAGCGACGCTGACATCGACCAGCTTTCGGGCGAACGCCACAAGACGTGATCCGATTCACGCGTAGCCGCCCGGAAGAACTCCCAGAGATATCGATAGCGCTCCAACTTCGCCCTCGTGCCGAGGCTGAGCTGAAAATCGATGGCATCACCTAGGGCCAACAGTTCAGGAAGGTTGCGTGTGCCGTAGTCTTCGAACCTGCGTATTGAGCCACGCCATCTCGCCTGGCCCCACGTAACCCACATCGGGGGTACAGCATCCTGCAGCTGTTGGCTCATATACATCAGTCCCAAGCCCTTGGGTGATTGTATCCACTTGTGCGGGCTGGTACAGTACAGATCCACTCCCATATCGCTCACATTCAACTCCAGCATCCCGACCGACTGGGCCCCATCCACGGTGACTATCTCCACTCCCCTATCACGTGCCAATTGAGCGAGTTCCTTTACAGGGTGAACCAGGCCAACAACGTTGTCGATATGAGGAAACACTACGACGCGCGTGTTGCTCGAGATGTTTTGATCGTACAGGTCGAGCACATCATCCACACTCATGTTGGGCACGTCCAGCACAGGGAACTCGAACTCCTTGACCGTGAATCCCTTGATAGCGGCATTATGGTACCAACAGACGC
>CP070792.1:3010455-3017335 GCA_020346845.1 Gemmatimonadota bacterium | reverse complement strand
CTTCCATGTAGCCCCCTCTGACAGATCGATGAGTGGATTCCAGTGCGGGCACTAGTTGCCGCACACCAGTATTGCCTGGGTCATGTTGTTTGCTTCGCGAGCTTCGGCAACCACGCGATTGGCATCGATGGCCACCGCCACCGCGAGTGTGTCGGCAGCGGTCAGTCGGGATGCGAAGGTGTGCTGGCGGTGACCGGTAGGTGTCCTCAGTTCCCTATCGGGGTCGAGCGCCGTGATCGAGACGGAGTCAACCGGTTCGTCGTTGGATGACATGCGTAGCGTCACCGACTCGCTGTCCCAAACCTCGGCCGGCAGATCGGCGGGCCCTCGATTGACGATATCGACTACTACCTGGCACGAGCTGTCGAGTCGCGGATTGGAGACCGCGAAATCGGGCAGGCGATTGTAAGCGACCTGTTCCAGCACTTTTCTGGAGAGGTTCTCCTGCACCGCCCAACTCGTTCCGCCATCGTTTGAGACAGCGACCGTCCCCCTCCAGCCCGCGGCCACGAACGCACCGTCCCTTCCCAGCGTCAGCGCCATCAAGCGCTGCGTCGTGCCGGTTTCGCCCACCGTCCACGTCTCGCCGCCATCTTCCGATCGGGCGGCAGTGCCCTTCCATCCCACCGCCACGACGGACGATCCGTCAGACGCCACACCCTCCAAGGTTTGGCGCGTCGGCGCGCTCGACTCCGTCCACGTCTGACCGCCGTCCGTCGAATACGCCGTCTTACCGAGGAGACCGACCGCAACCCAGCGGTCCTCACCCACGAACGTGACGTCATTCACATGAGCCGCCATGTTCGAGTTCGTGATCGTCCAGCTCACCCCTCCGTCCCTGGAACGGGCCATCAACCCCTGCGCGCCTCCTAGGACCCAGGTTCCATCGTGATCGGTGGCAACAGACAGCAGCGCATCGGTGGTGCCCGAACTGACAACATTCCACGTGTCGGCACCGTCGTGGGATATCACGATCGTGCCGTTCGCACCCACGGCGACGAACCTGCCATCGTCGTCCGACGCGATAGCCTGTAGGGTCTCTTCTGTGCCGGAGGCGATGGTCTCCCAACTGGCGCCCCCATCCCGCGACAGAAGGATCTTCCCCCTGGCGCCAACTGCCACGAAGCGGCCGCGATTGTCCGAGACGACGCCGTTGATGTACGAATCGATTGGAGTCACGAGTGTCCAGTTGGCGCCTTCGTCGCGGGAGTAGAGCACGGTGCCGTCCCGCCCCACTGCGACGTACTCGGTTAGGCCCCCGCTCGGCACCGTCTGCTGCGCCACTGCGGGTACGGCGGTTATCATCAAGCAGAGGGCCGCAAGAGCTCCCTTGGTCAGTGCCGGCGTCAGTGTGTGTCGCATGTCGTTCCTCCACGTATGAACCGGTGCCACAAGTCATCAATCACGTATACAGAAAAGGCGGCCGAAATCGGATCGTCCGCAGTTCTCACGAGCCTTTTTGAAGCCTGAAGGTGACTCGCAGACCACCTCATGAGCCGTTCCCAGCTTTGTTTTCTGTTCACATAGATGGACGGGTCGTTTGGCCCTCCAAGCTTCGAGATGCGCCGCCGCGACGTGGGACCACGGCCACTCGACATCACAGGCAATCTTCAAAGTACGGACGTACGCAGGGGGTTCTATCATGACGACCAAACTCGTAGCACCCGGATTCCTCATTCTCTTGATGTCCGTTCCCAGCGCCTTCCTGGCTCAAGACTTCGAGGGCACAATCAAACAGAAGAGTATCCAGGTAAGCGTGTGGGCATTGCAGGATCTGCTTTGGAACGAGAACGACGAAGCGGAGGACGAGCCGAGTTACGATAACGAAGCAGATTACAACGCGGCGCAAGCGAGGAAACTGTTCGACATTCCAATGGAACAACTCGAGAAGATGGCCGCTTCAGGCGAGGCCGACATCACCCGGTCCACGATTTACGTGAAGGGATCGTGGATCCGGATCGCAGGCGAGGGTGACGGTGAGGCGTACATGGTTTACGACCTGGAGAGCGGAACCTACCGACTCGTGAATCCTCAGGAGCGTACCTACCTGGAGTACTCCCGGGCCGATATGGAGGAACAGCAGCGCAAGGCCGAAGAGATGATGGCCGGATTCGGTGTCGACATGGCGGAGATCGAGGCTGACATGGAGGGTGAGTCCGCTGGCGGCCCCACGGTGGAAGCTCTTGGCGCCACTGCCGAGATAAATGGATATCACACCACGGGGTACGAGGCTCGCACGGACGGGCGGATTGGCAGAGGCTGGTGTGCCAAGGACGAATCCGCGCTAATGAAGTCGTTCGAGGCACTCGCGGCACAGGCCGGTTCCGAGGAAGACGAGGGATCGGATATCGAGGATCTCCTGTGCGAAGGGCAGCTGCCGGTCCTGGTCCAGATCTTTGACGTCTACGGCGAGATGTACGATGTCACTGAAATAGTGGCGATCGAGCGCACCGCGGTGTCAGATGAGCTGTTCGAGATACCAGCGGGGTACCAGCGGGTCAGCATGCAGGACATGTGGCGGTAGACGGTGACCGCGCGTGTATCTAGGCGACTACCGCTGCTGTGTGCGTGCACTGTGGGGCTGCTAGCGCCGGGTATCGTGACCGGCCAAACGGTTGCTGAGGTGTGCGGTGATTCACCCGCGCCGGCGCCAGGCCTCGAGGCGGGCAGTTGGCTGGCGTGGGGTGCGGGTGATCGCGACGTGATTGACGTGCCATCCAGCGTTTCCGACCAGATCTTCGGTCGGCTTGGCGATATGCTCGATCTGTTTCGGGCCGTTCCAGGACTGCAGCCACCGCTGGGAGTTGAGCTGCGACCGACGAGCATGGTTCGGAGCGCCGCACGTGACGGAGGCAGTCATGGGATCATTCACTCCTCCCTGATCATTCAGGTGTTTCATCCCTCGGTGGAAGTGGCGGGTGAAGCGAGTGCCTCGATTTGGGTGGATGTGAACTCATTGACGCATCTGCTCTACGACGCGGCCGGACCGGTGATCGAGGATGAGACGGGACCGATCTTCATCGAGCCGGTGCTGGTGGGCAATGTAGCCGGTCACCCTCTCTACCAGACGCGGATCACAACTTGTGTGGCAGTGCTCAAAGCTCACGCAGAACCGCTTTGGCTGCCGGTCAGCCAGGAGCGAATGCTGCGGGCTCAGATCACCGATCTCCGAGGCAAGGCGCAGGAGGCGGACAGCGCCCTGAGTGAAGGACTGTCCGAGCAGCAAGAAGCAGATAAGGAGATGCAGGAGGCGATTCGTCGGCTGCGCGAGACCGATCCGGCGGCGGCCGCAAAGTTGGAGCGGGAACTGGCTGCAGTGAAGCAGGAGGTTGCTCGCAATCTCGAGCAGACCGAGGGTGGCTTCAGCAAGATGAACGAGTCTACGGGGAAGTGGATCGCAGACCTGGAGCAGCAGTTGGCGGCCATGGGTCCTGCCGAGCGAGCGCGACAGGCATACGTGACGGGTGGCGGGTCGGTGCTCAACATGTTGGCAGATCCCTCCGAAGCGGGAGCACGTGCGCTGGTGACGCCGAACCCGACCTATTTCGATACCGAGCACGACCCCACCTCGTTTCAGCTCCTGACCGTCCGCATGAGCAACGTTGCGGACCATCCCCCCGAGACGACGATCATCGAATCCGTTCGACGCGGTCTCGACTGGGATGCACTCTATGGTTTGCTGAGGGAGGAGACAGGCAGGTAGATGGTGACGGCCGGCTACGGTCCGCAACATGTGGGACCAAGCCGGCCGAGCACTCTGCGGTCACATCACTGCGCAGAAGAAACTACCCTCCACGTCGATCTCGTAACCGGGATCTGACACCAGCCCTTGAGCTGAGAAGCTGACCTTCACGGCCGCAAGACCGAAGTTGTCCCTGCCCGCATCCTCCAACTCCATCGTCCCATCGCCGTAGAAGCGGTGGTCCCGGCCACGGGTGCGAACGGACTCGAACTCCGGTGCAGAAGCAACCATGAACCGTACGTTGTGCTTCCCGGGTCCCTCGCCAGCGGCATCGAGCGAGAAGTTCCATTCACCGATCGTATGTGCCTTGAATCCGTCCGACGAAGTGCTGCAAAGCACCACTTCCTCTTCCCGGTCGGACACCTCGATATCTCCCTTCACGGAGTACTCGATGTAGGCGCCGGACTTCATTGCGGCATTAGCCACAGGTGTGCTGGTAGCGGCTTCCTGTAGTGCGGTTTCGATTTCATCAGTGTAATCGGCACCTTCGCTGCCGCCACAGGCGGCAAGAGTCAGTAGTGCCAGACTCAGGGATAGAGAAGCTTTCATGGTGTCACCTCGACTCGTGTTGGTCCAGTGGAATAGATGGCCCGCAGCTCTGATTTGACGGGGTGCTACCTTGAGTTACAGAAATCGCATCCCAAACAGGCTCATAGACTACCCCATCGACGATTTGCCCACGTGAGCCTATCGCCGCGCCTTTTCCTGTTGACTGAGTTAGGGAGAGGCGCTCACTTTGGAGGGCATGAACTCTCCCGATGAGATCACGGAACGCCTGCGCGCTGCGGGTGAAGGCGATCGCGAGGCCCTGGATGAGGTCTTCGCCGTGGTATACGACGAGCTGCATCGGAGGGCTCACGCTCAACGCCGCCGGTGGGTGGGTAATGATACGCTGGACACCACGGCTCTGGTCCACGAGGCGTATCTCAAGCTGGTCGACCAGAGCCAGGCACGTTGGAGCGACCGGGCACATTTCTTGGCGGTGGCCTCGAAGGTGATGCGCCACGTCCTGGTCAACTACGCCGAACAGTGGCAGGCACTCAAGCGAGGTGGTGGAGTGAAGAAGGTGCCGCTGGATGAGGCGAATCCGATAGGTGAAGATGTTGCTGAGGAGATTCTGGCATTGCACGAGTCGCTGGACCGGCTGGCGGAGGTGAACGAGCGGCACGCGCGGGTGGTAGAGGCCCGGTTCTTCGCCGGCTTGCCGATCGACGAGACTGCGGCGGCACTGGGGATTTCTCCCGCCACTGTGAAGCGCGATTGGAAGCTGGCGACCGCCTGGCTGCAGCGTGAGCTGAAAACGACACTCATTGATGACCGCGATGACGCCTGAGCGCTACGAACAGATCGAAGAGGTATTCGCGTCGGCGTTGGAGCGGCCCGTCGAGGGCCGCGAGCAGTTCGTCGCCCAAGCATGCGGTCGCGACGAAGACCTCGCACGTGAGGTGATGTCGCTGCTGGAGTCGGCCGACTCGGCCGGCGACTATTTCGCCGATCTCGCACACCGAGCACACGTACCCACGGTGGACGAATCCGAGCCCGATAGGCTGCAGGGTAGCCGTATCGGAAAGTATCGCCTGGTGCAGCTCATCGGCCGCGGTGGAATGGGTGCGGTTTATCTGGCCGAGCGCGACGACCAGCAGTTCGAGATGCAAACCGCACTGAAGATTCTGCCCGTGGGATTGGAATCGGAGGAGTCGCGGTCGCGCTTCTTCTTCGAGCGACAGATCCTCGCTCGTCTGAAGCACCCTACGATAGCACAATTGCTGGATGGTGGAGTAACGGACGACGGAACGCCGTACTACGTGATGGAACACGTAGATGGGCTGCCCATCGACGAGTACTGCGACGCACAGGGATTAACGATCAACGGTCGGCTCAGCGTCTTCCTGCAGGTTTGTGAGGCCGTGCAGCACGCACACCAGAATCTGATAGTCCACCGCGATCTCAAGCCGGGCAACATCCTAGTGACCGACTCGGGGCAGGTTAAGCTGCTCGACTTTGGCATTGCCCGCGTGTTGGATCCAGATGAACCGGGCGCCACTGGGGTGACGAGAACCGAGCAGGCTCACCCGATGACGCTGGCGTATGCCAGTCCGGAGCAGGTCCGCGGCGAGACGGTGACGACCGCCAGCGACGTCTACGCACTGGGCGTCATCCTCTACAAGCTGCTCGCGGGGCGGCATCCACACCGACTTCCTTTCACATCGCCAACAGACGCCCAGCGTATCATCTGTGAAGAGCTGCCAGTTCCACCGAGCACGGTGCTACGTCAGACAGCGGAGGATGCGGCGACAGCAGCGGCCGGATCAGCGCCCGATCCCGCAGGGCATCCAGCCTCGGTGCGCAAATTGATCCGCCAGTTGTCGGGTGACCTGGACACCATCGTAATGATGGCACTGCGGAAGGAGCCCGAGCGCCGTTACACGTCGGTGGAGCAACTCGCTAGCGACGTCGAACGCTATTTGGCTGGCCGTCCGGTCAGCGCCCAAAAGGACACTCTGCGCTACCGTGCTTCGCGGTTCGTCAGGCGCAACAAGATTGCGGTGGCGGTGTCGATTGGATTCGCTGCTCTGCTCGTTGCGCTGGTTACCGTCGCTATGGTTTTCGCCGTTACCTCGGCTTCGCAATCTCGGGCCATTGCACGCGAGGCAGAAACGACCGAGCAAGTCTCGACGTTGCTCGTTGACCTGTTCAGGACGGCCGATCCGGTAGAGGGCTTCGGTGACACAGTCAGGGTGCGTACCATCCTCGATCGCAGCACCGATCGTATCGATGACGATTTGCAAGACCAACCGGAAATCCGCGCGAGATTGACAAATGTGTTGGCGCGAGTCTACGGAAACCTGGGCCTGCACGACGAGGCTCTCGAGTTACACCGAAAGGCCGTCGACCTGCAACGTGAGCTCCACGGTGCCGAGCATATGACTGTAGCGGAGGGTCTATATCAACTAGCGGAGACGCAACGCCATCGCCGCAACTTTGAGGTGGCAGAATCGCTATACGTGGAGACCCTCCAATTGCATCGGAGTCTGAACGGTGATCCGGTAGTTGTCTCCAATTCTCTGCATGGACTAGCGCTCGCACTCCGGGAGTTGGGCCAGGTGGATTCGGCCGAAGTGTTGAGTCGGGAAGTGC
>CP070792.1:3007196-3010355 GCA_020346845.1 Gemmatimonadota bacterium | reverse complement strand
GACGCCGGGCACACGTCCGAGTCAGACCGGTATGCTCACGTGGCACTACAAAGCAGAAAACGTGCGTGACTATGCCTGGGTCAGCTCGAAGACATTCGTGTGGGACGCGGCAGGATACCGCTACGAGTCAGACAACAGACTGGTCGAGGCCCATTCATTCTATCCACGTGATGCCATGCCGCTGTGGGACAGCGTCTCCACCAAGGCCATCATCCAGACCCTGAAGACCTACGGCCGAATGGCGTTCGAGTACCCCTATCCCAAAGCCATCAACGTGAACGGGCCTCAGGGTGGAATGGAATACCCTATGGTCGCCTTCTGTGGCGCTCGGCCCAATGCCGACGGCACGTACACCGAGGGCAGGGCTCGCGCGCTGATTTCAGTTACCATCCACGAGGTGGGGCACAACTGGTTTCCCATGATCGTCAATACCGACGAGCGTAAGTGGACCTGGATGGATGAAGGGTTGAACTCATTCTTGCAGTACTACGCCGAATTGGATTGGGACCCCAATTACCCGAGTCGACGCGGTCCCGCGCCGAATATCGTGAACTACATGAGGGACCCCGATCAGGTGCCGATCATGACGGCATCGGATCTGATCCACAAGGACTTTGGCAACAACGGTTATGCCAAGCCAGCCGCCGGCTTGGTAATGCTGCGGGAGCAGGTGTTGGGTGACGAGCTGTTTGACGCAGCATTCCAGGAATACTCACAGAAATGGATGTTCAGGAAGCCACAGCCGGCTGACTTCTTCCGCTCCATTGAAGACGGATCCGGCGAGTTGTTGAACTGGTTCTGGCGCGGCTGGTTCTACACCACCCACTACAACGATCAGGCATTGAACTCAGTGACGTCTCAGAGCGCGCAAGAGTTGATGGGAAACACAGAGCAGGGCCAGACGTATTATAGGATCCAGGTGGATAACGAAGGCGGCCTGGTAATGCCGCTCCATATCCGTATCGACTATCAAGACGGGACAAACGAGACGATCAAGCTGCCAGTGGACATCTGGCGTAACAACGAGCTGACGTTCACGTACGGATTCTTCAGTAACAAGACCATTGTCGGGGTGATCATCGACCCGGACGAAGTGTTCGCAGATGTGAATCGGGATAACAATACGTGGACGGCGCCGATACCGTAGTCAATTGCAGAGTGCAGAGTGCAGATTGCAGAATGGCAGCGGGGAGCGGGCCCGAATCTAGAATGATGAATGTAGAATGTAGAACGGGTGGTTGTTGATGGGGAAAAGTGAAAGGGGAAAAGGGAAAGGTCTTCGTCGTTCGGATTGCCGAAGCGGAGGCGTGTCCGTCGCAGGGTCGCTCCCCTGTGACGGGGGAGGTGTTGTCTTGGAGGGACCCGAGATGGACACGCCTCCGCGAGGCAAGGGAGTGGAGCCAAGTGAAGAAATCCGCACATAGAGGAAACATGAAAACACAGATGATTCGTGCTTTGGGCGTATTGGCACTCGTCGCCATGCTGCCGGGTGTCGCGGCGGCTCAGAACTGGCTGCATGACGACAGCTCCAAGACCAACAGATCGATATTCCGGCCGCTCGACTGGCCCGACCCGACAGTAATGCGCAATGCCGCCGGTTCTCCGGGGCCGAGTTACTGGCAGCAGAAGGTCGACTACGAAATCGAAGCCAGCCTCGATACGGTAGATCATGTGATTACCGGCACCGAGCGCATCACCTACCACAACAACTCGCCCGACCGGCTGCGGTATCTCTGGGTGCAGTTGGATCAGAATGTCAGGTCGATCGAGCACAGTCGGTCATATCAGATGCGCGGTGCGTTGCCTGAGGAGTTGTCGCCCAGGGCGCGGCAGTTCTTGGGCATGGCCGAGTTCGACGGCGGTCATGACATTGCACGCGTGCAGGTGGTGGATGGCGGTAGACAGCTAGTAGACACGCGTTACATCATCAACAACACGGTGATGCGGGTAGACTTGCTGGAACCGCTGGAGAGCGGTGGCGTGGTGGAGTTCGAGATCGACTGGTCCTACCGCATTCCCGATAGGGGCCGTGGGGGCAAAGACCTCGTTAGTGATGGCTGGATCTACGAGATGGCGCAGTGGTTCCCGCGCTTGTCCGTATATGACGATGTAAACGGTTGGCAGACCGACCAGTTCCTGGGCCGTGGCGAGTTCTACCTCGAGTTTGGCGACTACGACGTCAAGCTCACGGTACCGGCGAACCACATCGTGGACGGCACCGGTGTGTTGCAGAACCCCGAGGAGGTGCTCACCCAGACGCAGCGCGACCGCTTGGCGCAGGCCATGACGAGCGAGGAACCGATGTTCATCATCTCGGCCGACGAGGTCATGACACCGGGTACGCGCCCGACACAGAACGGCATGCTCACGTGGCACTACATCGCTGAAGACGTACGCGACTATGCGTGGGTGAGTTCCAAGACGTTCGTGTGGGATGCAGCGGGATTCCGTTACCCATCGGACAACAGGCTCATCGAGGCACACTCGTTCTACCCTCGCGACGCCATGCCACTGTGGGACAGCATATCGACCAGGGCAATCATCCAGACGTTCGAGACATACGGTCGCATGGCGTTCGAGTACCCCTACCCCAAGGCAACTAATGTGAACGGCCTAGCGGGCGGTATGGAGTACCCCATGATGGCGTTCTGCGGTGCACGTCCCAACGCCGACGGCACGTACAACGAGAGGCGCGCCAAGGGACTGATAGCAGTCACGATTCACGAGGTGGGTCACAACTGGTTCCCCATGATCGTGAATTCCGACGAACGCAAGTGGACCTGGATGGATGAGGGACTCAACTCATTCCTGCAGTACTACGGCGAATTGGACTGGGATCCCAACTTCCACGGCGAGCGCTCGCCACCGCGAAACATCGTGGGCTACATGTCCGATCCAGATCAGGTGCCGATCATGACGGCTTCGGACCTGATTCACCGCGGCTTCGGACCCAACGGCTACACCAAACCGGCGGCCGGCCTCGTGATTCTGCGCGAGGAGGTGCTGGGCGAGGAGCTGTTCGACGCCGCATTCCAAGAGTACTCGCAAAAGTGGATGTTCAAGAAGCCGCAGCCGGCCGACTTCTACCGCTCGATGGAAGATGGATCGGGCGAGCTGCTTAACTGGTTCTGGCGCGGTTGGTTCTACACCACCCACTAC
>CP070792.1:2995241-3007096 GCA_020346845.1 Gemmatimonadota bacterium | reverse complement strand
CTTTCGTCCGACTTCACTACCACGCGATTCAAGTAGCGACCGTTCTGCTGAGCCGGTGTGGCTTCGTTTGCTTCTTGGTTGGAAAACAGGTGTGTCATTGTGTTCGAGTCAGGGGAGCGGGCACCACCGCTTTCGTCCAGCAGTCGAATCAGAGTTCGCGCTCGGTCCAGTGATCGTTGTATCCTCTGTTCGGTCAGTGGACACACGAGGTAGTCGAGTGCCCCCACCTCAAATGCTCTCGCCGCGTCTCGATCCGAACACGCAATGAAGATCACTTCCGGGTGAGTGTCCTCGTCGTTGCATGCCAATATGTCAAACCCACTCATCCCGGGCATTGCCACATCCAGGAACAGTAGATCAGGCGAGGTCCGCTGCAGAGCCGCAGCAGTCTGGGCCGCAGTCACGCACACGTCGATCACCTCGACGTCGGCGTCTCGCTTCAACACCGCCAAGAGACACTTCCTAATCGCGGTATCGTCTTCTGCAACCAACACCCGAATCGCGTCCATGTGGTCTTGAAGGCAAGGGGTCCACGGCTGCGGAGTCCAACACGACTCACTCACACAGTCGCTACAACACGAGTGTCAACTGGTTCTCGCGTCTTATACGCTCATCATGCGGATAAGATCCCCGAAACTCGACTCAGGGTGTTGGTACTTCGGATCTGTCCACTGGAGGTGACGGCCCGCTGCCTGGGCGCTTTTCCTCCAGCTCCTCAGGCGTGCGCGGCCAATCAGATTTTAGCAAGCGTGACAATGCCCTGTCTCTCAATAGTCGCCCGCCGGTCTGGCAAACGGGGCAGTAGTTGGTTTCATTCTGCGCGTACACGACCCTCTGAACGACTGACCCACACGCTACACAAGACTGGCCGTACTTCCCGTGCACGGCCATGTCAGGTCTAAACGCCGTGATCTTCGCCGGAAACCGCTCGCCAGCCTCCTCTTTGAGTCGGCTCACCCACGCGGCAAGCGTCTCACGTACTACATCAAACAGGTCGGCGACTTCCGCATCATTCGTTTCACGCGTGAGCTTGAACGGCGACATCCGCGCGGCATGGAGAATCTCGTCGGAGTAGGCGTTTCCGATGCCGCTGAACAGCGTTGGATCACACAACGCACGCTTCACGGTGTGGTTCTCCAGCTTGAGACGCTCGCCGAACTCGGATACAGTGCACTGAAGCGGGTCTATCCCCCCGGGATCGTGCTCGGCCAGTGAGCTTCTACCCTCGACTGCGTAGAGCGAAGCTCGTCGTTTCTTGCCTGCCTCGGTCAGCACCAGATTGCCCGTTGAGAACTCAAACGTTGCCAAGCCGGTCCTGGGAGACACCGGTGCACCGCGGTCTTTCCACCGTAGGCGGCCGGCTATCATTAGATGGAGCACCAGATGGTAATCTTGTTCGAGGCTAGTAACGATCCGCTTACCGAGTCTGGATAATCCCTCGACTCTCCGCCCGAACATGGCCTCTAACGGTGGGTCCACCGAGCGCAACAGAAACGGCTGTGAGATCCGTATGTGCTCTAGCACGGCACCCTGCACTCTGGTACGAAGTGCGTGAAGATACAATTCGATGTCGGGCAGTTCTGGCATCCGCTAGGTCCTGCACACTCTCGTGCGCAAACGGGTCGATCGGGGCGTGACTACTCATATCGCAACACCCCGATCGGATCAACCCGACTGGCTCGAATGGCTGGGACCAGGCTCGCGGCGGCAGCCACGAGCAGAAAAATGACAAGCACACCGATAAACGTCACGGGATCGAACGCACCCACACCAAACAAGACCGCCTGGAGTAGATTGCTCATGACCAGCGAAAGAACGATGCCTAAGCCCAGGCCGGCGGCACTCAACTTCACACCCTCACCCACGAAGAGCCTACGGACGCCTCCGGTCGAAGCGCCGAGCGCCAAGCGCAAGCCGATCTCCCTGCGCCTCTGCGCCACGGAATAGGCGATGATACCGTATACGCCAAGCGAAGCCAGCAGCAGCGAAGCGCCACCCAGGAAACCCAATAGAATGGAACTTATGCTCCAAGGAAGCATGTTCTGGCCAACTATGTATTCCATGGTCATTATGCTGACAGGTAGGTTTCCGTCGACCCTGAGCATGGCCTGACGGACCGGGTTCACTATCCCGCTAGCCGGACCACTGGCGGCGGCAACGATATAGCGACGCCGATTCGACGTATCCTCGATCGGTAGGTAGATCTGCGGGCGCTCTCCCGGGGCAACGCTTTCGAACGCTACGTCAGCGACTACGCCGATTACGGTCGCCCTCGTGTATTGGTCTTGTTCCTCCGCCAGCAGGATACCCTCTCCAAGACCGGTTTCACCCGGCCACAGCTCGCTTGCCAGCCGCTGACTGACTATGGCAACGGGAGGACCGTCTCGAGAATCACCAGTCTCGAAATCCCGACCCACCACCATCGGGATTCCCATGGCCTCGAAGTAGCCAGGCGATACCCAATTGGAGAGCCCTAGCGACCAATCCTCCACCGAAGCGGGAGTCCTGGCAGGGTGCGAGAACCCGCTGATGCTCACCTCATGATTCAGGGGCAGCGCGTCGGCTGTCGCAGCCGCCCTGACGCCCGGCAGCGCTTCAATCTCGGCTATCGCCCTGTCGTAAAACGATTGAATATCAGCGACCTCGGGGTATTCGAATCGGGGCGGGTTCGCCACCACTGAGATGACCCTGTCCTCCTCGAAGCCGAGTTCCACATCCTGCATGGCCAGGAAGCTCCTTGCTGCCAGTCCCATCCCGCTGACCAACACGACGGCCGCAGCAACCTCAAAGACCACAAGAGCCCGACGGAACCTCATGGATTGCAGGCCGAATCCGCTCCTGCCGCCCTCCTTGAGTGCGGCACTCAGGTCCGCGCGCGATGACGAGAGCGCCGGAGCCAGACCGAACAGCACAACGGTCATCAGCGTTACGGCCAGCGTGAAAAGCAGGACACCTCCGTCGATCGATGCCTCGCCGACTCGGTACCAGTCCTCCGGGATCAACGGGCCTAGGATGCCAGAACCCCAATGAGCAACGAGTACGCCGATCACACCTCCCGCGAGCGCCAGTATCACGCTTTCCGTCAATAGCTGACGTACTATGCGCCCCCTGCCAGCACCCAGCGCCTTGCGAACCGCCAGTTCACCCGTGCGTGCAGTGCTTCTTGCCAGAGTCAGACTCGCCACGTTTACGCACACGATGATGAGAGCGAACCCAACCGCGGCTAGCAACAATGCGAACGTCACCTTCAGAATATCCCACACGAAATTCAGCGCCTGACGCAATGGCTTGACACTTATGCCCGCGAACCGGCCGTCGACTTCGGGATAGAGATCCGCCAGGCCGGCGTGCACGGCGTTCACTTCTTCGCGTGCTCGCTCGATAGTCCAATCGGCAGCCAGGCGTCCGACCATGATTGTGTTTGCCCGTTCTCCTCTGCCTTGACCCGACACGTCGGCTCTGATCGGCAACCAGATATCGATACCGCCGAACGGGAATACGAAGTCTTCACGCATCACACCGACAACGGTGCGGGAGATGCCATCTATCGTTATGGATTGCCCGATTAGACCTGGGTCGGCCCCATACCTCCGCTGCCACAATCCATTGTCGAGCATTACCACCTCGGGGCCACTCACTTCACCTTCGTCGGGCAGGAACCATCGGCCCAATCCCGGCTCGGCCTGCAACACTGAGAACATGTTCGCCGTCACGAAGCCCACCATCACCTGCTCCGGGCCTTCCACGCCGGTCAAGTTGCGCGAGCCATAGTAGTAGGCACCCAGATCCTCGAAGGCTCGGCTCTGCTGCCGGTAGTCATTCAACTGCGGCAGCGAGAACCTCACACCATCCCAACCGATCACAGAATCCACCTGCCCCAACTGGACCAGCTTGTCGGCATCGGCGAAGGGCAGCGGCCTGAGGAAGTAGGGACTCATCAGGCTGAAGACCAAGGCGTTGGCCGCGATACCGAACGCCAACGTCAGTACAACGACAGCTGCATACGCCGGCGCACGCTTGAACGTGCGCATAGCGTAGATCACATCCTGTTTGATCGATCCTAGCATCTGCATCCCTTTCACGATTGTAGCTGGAGCGGGCTTACCCGCGGAGGGCCCCCGGCCCAACACACGAGAGCGAAGTGCCGACACCCGTGTCCTCAACAGCGACAGGCGCTCGCGCGCCGGCATCACATGTGCCACCCCGCGCTCGAGCGAATGGACGAATTCAGACGCCGTCTGTGGCCGTCGCTCGAGGTCGAGTGACATACCCCGCTTCACGGCGCTAGCGATGCGGACGGGCACCTCGGGTGCAATCCGTCTGAGATCCGGGGCTTCCTCAGTGAATCTCTGTGCGATGATGGCTACGGTGCTCTTGCCCTTGAACGGTGCGGTGCCGCCCAACATCTCGTACGTCATACATGCCAGGCTATACACATCTGAGCGGGGATCGAGATCGCGCTCGCCACCGGCTTGTTCGGGGCTCACGTAGGCGGGCGTACCGGCTGAAGTATCCAGCGACGTAGGCTTGCCCCACTCAAAGGCTTCAGCATGGATAGCCCTGGAGATACCGAAATCAGCGACATACGTGTGGTCGCCCGAAAGCAGCACGTTGGCAGGCTTCACATCGCAGTGGAGCACGTGGTTGTCATGCGCATAGCTGAGGGCCAACGCGACGCCGCGCACAAGTTTGATTGTCTCTTCGACTGACAAACGCTGCCTGCGGTCTAGCAGGTCGCGGAGGGATCCCCCTCGTACATACGGCATGACGTAGTAGGGGTACCCACTGGCCTCGCCGGCATCGTGCAGCGGCAGAATGTTGTGGTGCTCTAGCCGGGCCGAGTATCGGATCTCTTTGAGGAATTGCTTGACACCGATTCCGCTCACTGCCTCTGGCGAGACCACCTTGATCGCAACAGTACGACCCAACTTCACGTCGCGCGCCAGATAGACGGTGCCCATACCACCGTGCCCCAGCTCCTGATCAATCAGATATCGATCCGATATGGCCTGCTTGAAGCTCTGATCCGACCAGCCACCTGACTCGACCTCGAATAGGTCCGCAACTTCGATGGAGAAGACCTCTACCATCCGCTCGCGCGTTTTGGCCGATGGGTATGGATGCTTGCCGTTGACGATATCGGACCAATGACCGCGCGACAGCCCCAGCTTCATCGCCCAGTGGTTCTGGGAGAGGTTGCTACGAGCGATCAGCTCGTGGAGGTGGTCGAGTTTCAGGCGCAGGCGCATATACAGTGAATCCAGTTCAGGTATTGTGACTCCCGCCCCCGGCGGTCACTAAGCCGCGGAGGTCCCGGCGGCCGCCAATCTCCTTCCCCTGCTTCCCCTACTTCCCCTCCTTCTCTCCTCCCGAATACGTCCCAGCCCGGCCACCGTTTCAAGATTCATCGATAAAGTGTTCGGAAAAGTTCGGCGCCGCCAATCTCCTTCCCCTCCTTCCCCCACTTCCCCTTCTCCCCTCCTCCCCTGAGATTCTGTCCATGCTTCACACAGAACTTCAAGACGGTACCATGGTTGTGCGGCTGGACCACGGCAAGGCCCACGCGCTCGATCTAGAGCTTTCCCGTGCCTTGGGCGAGGTAATCGGACGGATCGAATCCACGGAAGAGGTCAGGGCCGTGGTCTTGACCGGGACCGGCTCGATCTTCTGTGCCGGCGTGGACATGTTCCGGGTTCTGGACGGCGGGCCCGAATACGTGGACGACTTCGTAACCAGTCTGGACGCGACCCTGAAGTCGCTGTTCCAGCTCCCTCGACCCGTTGTTGCAGCCATCAATGGCCACGCTATCGCCGGTGGCTGCGTTCTGGCGGCCGCGTGCGATTACAGGATCATGGCTCGCGGGAAGAGCACCATCGGAGTCCCGGAACTCACCGTGGGCATGCCGTTTCCCCTGGTCGCCATCGAGATTCTGCGCTTCGCCACATCGGAGGCTCACTTGCAGGAGCTGGTGTACAGGGGGAGGACCTACCCGGTAGATCAGGCATACGAGCGCGGGCTGGTCGATGAGCTGGTCGAGCCGGAGTCACTCGCTAACCGTGTCCTTCAAGTTGCCCAGCAACTCGGCTCGGAGCCTTCCGCCCGGTTTCGAATCACCAAGCGACAACTGCGGGGCCAAGCCCTCACCATGATGGAACGCGCTCATGAGACCGATGCTGATGTAAGAGCCGCTTGGAAAGACCCGGCCACGCTGGATGCGATCCGGCGCTATGTTGCAGCGATGAAGCAGAAATAGCCGCACACAGATCGGCGGCTAACAAATGAGCAGACATGACGTCTCATCAATCGGCGAGGGGAGACCCTCCACGGAAGATGGGACTACAACTAGGAAAGTGAATATGATGCAGACTCTTGGCCGCGGCCCCTTGGCCGCACTTCCCGCTCTACTGCTGATCGCAGCGTGTAGCTCCGAACCGGTGGGCGTCACCGACAGTCCTGAGGACGCCCAGCTGGACCTCGACGTTGCGCGCTACGCAGCGGACGTGACCGGTGACGACCTCCTGTTCATGACCGATGAGGCCGGGTTGGTGATGACTCCAAACTTCGGCCGAGCACCGATGGATGGCGGCGAGACGTGCAGCAAGGGAATCGGCAAGATACACCGCTGCAAGGGTGGTATGTTCGGTGGCGGTTTCGGTAGCGGCAGTCTGTCGTACACCCGCGAGGTCACGTTCTATGACGGCGAAGGCGCTGTCATGGATTGGTACCATCCGCTGGATACGGAGTCGATCAACTTCTTCGTGAGCATGACGGGTGAGCGCTCCAATCAGTGGGGATCTATGCAGGTCAGTCGGTTGCGTGATTTCACGGTATCGGGGTTGCTCAACGAAGAGACGTCACGTACTTGGAACGGCACCGGCAGCGCGAGCAAGAACCGGACGCGGGTCTCTGATGATGAGAACGGCGACCGTACCTACGATATGAGTTCCTCAACCACGGTCACCAGCGTTGTGATACCGATACCGCGCAGCTGGCCCGAAGACGGTGGAACGATCGAACACTCAGTAACCGTGGAGATAGTGAGTGGGGCCGGAGAAACGACGACAAAAACCCGCGAGGTGTTGATCGAGTTCAACGGCACGCAGTATGTGCCAATCACCATCAATGGTGAGACCTACACGCTGGATCTCGCTACCAGGCAGATAGACCGCGGAGAAGACGGATAATCTCAGTCGCTCTCAGATTGCAATGGGCCGAGGAGCTTGAGCTTCTCGGCTCTTTGCTTTGTTGCTAGGGCTCCGAGTCCTCTAAGCGCTGCAGCTGGTCGAGCGACCGTCTCAGTTCGTGCTCTGTGCGCTTTCGTTCCGTTATGTCGGTGGAGATACCGCAGACAGCATATATGGTACCTGCCGTGTCCCGCAGCGGGAACTTGATGGAGATGTAGGTGTGGAGTCCGTCGTCCTGGGGTACGACTTCCTCGAATTCGATTGGTTCTCGTGCTTCGATCACCCGCTTGTCGTTCTCATGGAGAACGTCAGCCACCGCCTTGGGAAAGATCTCATAATCGGTGCGACCCAGGATTTCCTGTCTCGTGACGTGGAATAGTCGCTCGTATTGTCTGTTGATCGTGAAGTAATAACCTTCGAGATCCTTCAAATAGATGACCGAGGTGGTATTGTCGACAATACTCTGCAGCCGGATCTCACTGGTGGCCAACTCGACCTCCGCCACGCGCAGCTTCTTGTTGACCAGCTCCAACTGCTCGATCCGCTCGCGCGCCGCAGCGAGTTCTTCGATCAGCTCCTCTTTGGTCTTGTCACGATCCGACACGCAGGTCACTCCTCTGAAGCAGCCGACATCGATCCCAAGGGGACCGTCGCATACTGCTCTCTTATAGAGCCTAACACGGCACCCGTCAAGCCACGCCATGTTTGGCACTCGTGGCAGTACCCATGACAGTGTTACATTTGCGGATGCGCGTATTCGTTAAAAGGCCCCGGTTTTCGGCGAGGTTTGTGTCGCTCCTCGCTTCATTTCTTCTCCTCTCATTGGCGGTGGCCGCCTGCTCATCGGCCCGATCTGAGCCCAAGCCGCCACAGGTTTCCAGCAATGACAGCGCCGTGGTGCTCGCCGTCATTGCAGGCGAGTCGATCGCAGTATCGGACCTCCCAGCCGAAGTGCAGGCACGCCTCGCAGCCCTGGAGTTCCAGCATCAGAGTCAGCGGTACCAACTGCTGGATGCTGCGGTGCAAAACGAGCTAGGTCGCCGGCTTTTGGAGCAAGAAGCCGAGGCACAGGGACTCAGCACCATGGAGCTGATTTCCCAGCTAACAGAGGACGAGATCACAGTTACCTACCAAGACGTGGAGGACTGGTATCAGCGTAACAGGAGCCGGCTGGGCGGGCGTGAACTCGAGGAATTGTCATCCGAGATCCGGCAGTTCTTGATAGAGTCGGAGCGCAGCAGGCTGATGGAGGAGTACATCGCCGAACTGGAAGCCAAGGAAGGTGTAATCCGCTATCTCGAAGCCCCCCGCGCAGATCTCAACAACGAGAACGCGGCGACGCTGGGACCAGACGATGCGCCAATCACGCTGGTAGAGTTCTCAGACTTCGAGTGTCCCTACTGCAGCGTCTACATGCGCACCTTGTACGAGTTGCGCGATCACTACGGTGATGAGCTACGCTTGGTGTTCCGCCATTTCCCGCTCTCGATCCACCCCAACGCCCCCAAGGCTGCTGAGGCCTCCTTCTGCGCGCTGGAACAGGACAAATTCTGGGAGCTGCACGACCTGATGTTCGCGGAGCAGCGACGTCTCACTGTTCCCGACCTCAAGGAAAAGGCCGGCAGGATAGGCCTGGACCAAGCTGAGTTCGATGCCTGTCTCGACTCGGGTCGATTCGCGCAGCAGGTAGTACAGGACATGATGGAAGGCCAGGCATTTGGCGTGGAGGGGACGCCCGGCAGCTTCATCAACGGTATCCCACTTTTGGGCGGAGCTGTGCCGTTCGAGACTCTCAAGACTGCGATCGACAAGGAGCTGAAGCGGTTGGGCAAGGATTGAGTTCCGCCGCCACACTATCCGCAATCATCGACTGACCTCGGATTGGACCTCGGGGTCAGTTCTCTCTCGGGAGATCACCCCCCTACCCTGCGCAGATAAACCCGCACCTGTTCGAGATAGCGGCTAGCCGCATCGAAGCGTCCTTCGCGCTCGTACTTGAACGGTATGGTAGTAGTGGACGCAGCGGTCTGCGTTACGAATCTCAGCTCTGAGATCGCGCGCGAGAGCTCCTGGTAGGCCATTGACACGTTGACATCGGCGTTCGGCCCAGGTTGCGATGGCATGTATTGCACGACTCCATCCAACTGCCTCAGCCAGCTATCTGTCCAACGGCGCCAGCGCTGTTCCGCCTGGCGTGCCTCGCTCGTGTTGAGCGCGGCGTCCACGCCGGCTTCCGGGATCGCCAATGCTTCCGTTTTACCGATCCTGATCATGGCTTCCAATTGTGTTACCGCATCCCGCAATCCGCGAACAGTATGCGGAGCGGCGACCGGTGCCGCACGTGTTTGACTCCGTGTCAGCGCGGCTGACGAGCCGCGGAACCAGTCGGCCCGCACGAACACTTCGTCCCTGACCTGCTCCCAACGAGTGCGTAGCTGCGGCAGGTTGGCGGTGGTGTAACCCACATCTGCCTGCGCATCCACTTCTCCCGCATAGTTGAACAACTCGCCCCACGCTTTGAGTCGTGCTAGATCACGCCCATCACCGCGCACCGCCAGACTCAGATCACGAGCCAATGCCGCCACCTGTCCGGCATCATCGAAACCACCGGGCTGTTCGAGATATAGCTGTTGTTCCAACTGCGTGATGTGGGTGCGATAGGGATTTGGATCCAGTTTGTTTGCCGTTGGCGCTTCGTCGACAGGATCAACGGCAGGCTGTGAAGAGTCACCGCCCGCTTCGCGATTGCTCATGAGCTTTGGGAGCACGAGCGCAAGCACAACGAGCGCCGCGATGACACCGAAGACTACGTTAAGAGGGACGGCTCCTGATCGGGCGGCGATACTGCGGGATTTCTGACTCTGCATGGCGTTGCTCTGGGAGGGGTCGTATCACGTTAGGGAGAGCCGTAATGTCGCGCAATGCAAAGTCCGCCTTGGTCGCATGGCCGACACAGTCACGCGCGCTGAATCACGTCGGCCTTTTTCCGCCACTTTGGCATGATTTTGAAGCTTCGAATCGCTGTCTTACAGCTTCGAATCGAGGTTTTGAAGCTTCATATCGACGTTCTGAACCTCCATATCGACGTTCTGAAGCTCCGTATCGGCGTTCTGAAGCTTCATATCGACGTTCTGAAGCTTCATATCGACGTTCTGAAGCTTCATATCGGTGTTTTGAAGCTTCATATCGGTGTTTTGAAGCTTCGAATCGGGGATTTGAAGCTTCAAATCGACGATCTGAAACGGCGTTTTGTGAGTGTAAGTCAGTGCATACCAACAATTTACATCGACAAGACCGGAGTTGGGACCGTGATTTTGCCGGCGCGGGAGCGCACTCTCCAACCCCTTGACCACCGCATTTCGTCGCGCCACGATCCAAGAGTATGCCCTTCTTCACCACCGCCTGCCCCCGCAACTGCTACTCGACATGCAGCATGCGCGTCGAGGTCGAGCACGGCCGGCTCCGTCGCGTGGAGCCACACCCGGACAATCGCGCCACACCGGAAGGCGCCTGTCTCAAAGGCCTGAGCTACGTGGAGCGCGTGCGCTCACCCGACCGACTACTGTACCCGCTGCGCCGCAAAGCGGGATCGGACGAATTCGAGCGGATCTCGTGGGATGACACACTGGACCTGATCGTCTCCAACCTGACACGCATCAGGAAGAAAACAGGTCCGCAGGGCGTGCTCTACTACTGCGGCAGCGGGACCAAGGGTTTGCTGAACTCGGTCGGCATGGAGTTCTGGAAGCTGTACGGCGGTTGCACCACGACTTACGGGGATCTGTGTTGGCCCGCGGGTCTCGAGGCAACTCGACTCACGCTGGGCGACAACAAGCACAGCGCGCCGTGGGACATCGCAAATGCCAAGCTCATCGTGATGTGGGGCAAGAACGCAGCCGAGACGAACATCCATCAGATGGTATTCGTGGACCAGGCGCTGGACGACGGTGCCAAGCTCGTGGTAATCGATCCCCGTCGTACGCAGACCTCGGAACGCGCCGAGCTGCTGATCCAACCGCGGCCGGGAACTGACGGCGCTCTCGCGCTCGCAGTTGCAAACGTTCTCATAGCCACAGACAACATCGATCGGCCATTCATCGACCAACACGTGCTGGGATTCGATCAGTTTGCTGAGTCAGTAGCTGAATTCACACCGGAGAGAGCAGCCGAGATAACCGACGTTCCGGTCGAGTACATCCATCGGTTGGCAGACCTGATGGGCGCCACTCCTCCCATGACTATTAGTGCCGGCTTCGGGATGCAGCGCTACACCAACAGCGGTCAGACGATGCGAGCGATACTCGCACTGCTCGCTATCACGGGTAACATCGGTAAGCCGGGAGCAGGCTGGGTCTACGCCAACCTGCAGAGCGCCATCTTCGATGCGGTGAAGGACCCTGTCGCGTTCTTCCCACCAGAAGAGCCCGACGGTGTCGTTCGCGTTTCTATTTCTACGGCGCTGCTCGGTCGGCAGATGCTCGCCACCAAAGATCCGCCGCTCCGCATGGCATGGGTCGAACGCGGCAATCCCGTCACGCAAAACCCGGAAACGAATACGGTACTCGAAGCGTTCCGCGCGCTCGAGTTTCGCGTTGTGGTCGATCAGTTCATGACCGACACCGCACGCGAAGCCGATCTGGTGCTGCCCGCCAAGACGATGTTCGAGCAGTC
>CP070792.1:2988739-2995141 GCA_020346845.1 Gemmatimonadota bacterium | reverse complement strand
AGTGGGAGCGACTGGCGCTCGCCCGACGCGAGATCACTCATGGCGTCACCTCCGTCTCAGACGCCGCGCCCAGACCCTCCCACATTCGCTCCATGCGGCGGCGGGATTCTTCCAACTCTGCGATCCCCTTCTTCTTCACGGTGAAGTACCGCTTAGCCTTCCCTCCCCTGACGGGCGTAGGGTCCGCTAGAAACGACGATACGTAGCCTTTCTTCTCGAGGCGGACGAGTGTGACATAGATGGCGCTCACCGACAAACGACGGCCTGTGCGCTCGAGTATTTCTTCTCGGATGGTGGCACCGTGAGCGTTCTTCCCCAGCCGCCAAACCGCCAGCAGCATCAAATGCTCGGCTTCACCAAGGTGGGTGCCTTTCATGGTGCGGTCCTGTTCACGGGGCGATCCTTTAGGTTTTAACAACAAAATAATTTTAATAGCTGGCGTTGGCAAGGACAACGACAGATCAGCAGGGGAAGAGGGGGAAGGAGGGGAAGAAGATCTTCTGCCTGGATCTCCTCGTCCATCTCCTTCCCCTTCTTCCCCTACTTCCCCTACTAATCTGTGAAGGAACTGCCGAAGTGCCCTGCCCTATCTGTGAAGTTCCGCCCCGCGCGCGCCGACCTTCACTTCCCAGACCTTCCCCGTACGCGTCGACGTCACGTAAATCGCCTCGCTATCGAACTCCCCCTGACCAAACGCGATACTCGCCGCCCCCGGCATATCCTCGGCGATCAACACCACATCACCCGTCTCCGGATCTACCCTCAAGATTTGACCGGTACCGTTCGCGGCCACGTAGATGCGCCCAAGCTCGTCCATAGCCAGTCCGTCGTTGGCAGCGCCCTCGCCGGTGCGTGCAACTACGCGCGGCTCGCCAACCGGCAAGCCGCTTTCTAACGACATAGCCCAGATACGATCGTCGATTGTGAGCGGACGGAGACTGCCGAAGATCTGCGCCACGTAGAGAGTCGAGCCGTCTGCCGACAACGCCAGGCCATTGGGATGCCCGATCGCGTCTGTGTACAGACCAACGCGACCGTTCATGTCGGCAATGAAGATCTCGTCTGTTGCGTCATCGGACACGAGAAATGTCGTGTCACTCAGGATCAGTAACGCATTGGGATCACCCACACCTCCGTCCACTATGCGGGTCTTCTCACCTTCCGGCGTAATTCGCCACACGATGCCGTCGATGTTGGCCCCATGATTGAATCTGTTCGTGGGACCGAAATCGGCCATCAGGATATCGCGATCGCCTATCGGCGCCAGTCCCAGGTTGCTGTAGAGCTCGGCTATCTGCGTGACTTCACCAGCAGTACTCACACGCCACAGTGCACCATTACCCGCGACGTAAAGATCGCCCTCACCGCTGAACGCGATCCCTTCGCAACGTTGGAAAACGCCGTCCACCAGAACGCGCGCCGTGACCGGGAACTGCGGTTCTTGTGTGGCTTGGCTGGTTAGCTGGAACGAGATGAGCGTGAGAAGTACGGTTGTGAACGAGAGAATGAGGAAGGCCTCGCGGGCTACCGGTAATGGCCTACCGAGTACGCAGGTCCTTGGGTCTGGCATTGGATTCCCCGGGAGTCGGAGTTGGTGCGTGTCGATTGGTAAATACTACGGGGGATGGTGGGCGCGGTTTCCCGCTGCCCCGGTATCCCGGTGCCCGGCCTTCCACAACCGGGTCGCCGGGGAACCGGGTTACCGGGCTACCGGGTCATTCCGATCGCAGCGCCTCGATCGGATCGACCCTGGTAGCTCTTCTCGCTGGAAAATAGGCGGCCACTAATCCCGCGAGCAGCAAGGTCACGGCAGCCGCACTGTAGGTGATTGGATCAAACGGGCTCACCCCGAACAGGAACTCTGCCAAGCCGCGAGTCACTCCCAGGGCTATGCCCACTCCAATTGCGACACCGACCAGTGCCAGCAATGCTCCCTGTCGCACCACCATTGCCAATACGTCATTAGTCTGCGCGCCGAGTGCCATGCGGATGCCGAGTTCTTGGGTGCGCTGCGACACTGTGTATCCCATCACACCGTAAACACCCGCCAATGCCAGGAACAAGGCGATTGCGGCCAGTACCGCCATGATCTTTGCCATGACCGTGTCGCCACCCAGTGCTTCCTCCATCGCCGCATCCAGTGTGGCTATCTGATACGCGGGCAATTCCGAATCGAGCGCACGTATCTCACCACGAATCCCATCGACCAGTGTCTGCGGCGGCACCGAGGACTCAACGACCCACGCCATGGTGCGCTGGGCACCTTGCAGGGCCGGGAAATACACCATTGGCCTGACAGTGCTGGTGGCACCGCCATAGTTGACGTTGGCAACGACTCCTACTACCTCACGCGGCCCACGGAAGAACTCGAGTTGTTTGCCAAGCGGATCTGAGTCCGGCCAGTGCAACTCAGCCATAGCTTGACTGATCAGAATCACTCGCGGCATGCCGACGCGATCTGATGCAGCGAAGTCGCGGCCCTTGATCACCTGTATGTCCATGGCATCGAAGTATCCCGGTGTCACGTATTTGAAGCCGGCGATCATTCGTTGCAGGTCATTCTCGGCCACCACACCCGGCAGGGTGTAATAGGTCGCGCTCGTACCCTGCAGCGGGAGACCGGACATCGCGGCGGCATGGTCGACACCCGGTAACGCCTCGATACCTGATGCCAGTTGCGTGTAGAAGTCAGATACGGCAGCCGTGTCGGGATACGTGCGTTCGGGTAGCGCGACTCTGAACGTCAGCACATCTGTCCGGTCGAAGCCGAGGTCAACCAAACGTATCCGTACGAACCCCTGCACCAGCAACACCGACGACACCAAGAGGACCAGCGCGAGTGAGATCTCACCTATCACGAGCGCCTTGCGCAAGCGCATGCCTCTCCCTGCCGTGCCACGTCGACCACCTTCCTTGAGTGAGTCGACCATGTTGGCTCGACTCCCCTGTAAGGCGGGCGCCAAACCAAAGAGGATACCCGTGAGAATCGTTACGGCGGCGGTGAACGCCAGTACTCTGGCATCGATCCCCACTTGATCCACCATGGGAAACCACGGCGGCATCAGAGTCTTGAGCGCCCTTATTCCGAACACAGAAAGCCCAAGTCCCAACACACCACCCATGATCGAGACGAGCAACGCCTCGGTGAGAAACTGGCGTGCTATTCTGATCCGCCCGGCACCGAGCGCGCCCCGCAGCGCCACCTCCGTTTCGCGCCCCGCAGCGTGCGTTAGCAACAGGTTTGCCACGTTGGCGCATGCAATTAGCAACACGAACGCGACCGCAACGGTCGAGATGAGGCTGCCCATCTTGAAGCCTTCGTCAAATACGTCCTCGTGCAGTGACAGCAGCCAACCACTCATCCCGGCGTTGCTCTCCGGATACTCTTGCTCCAGCTGCCGCATCAACAGCTTGAGCTCCTCGGTGGCCCGCGTTTCGGAGCTGCCGTCGCGCAATCGACCGATGACGTCAACGTAGTGAGCGGAACGGCCCTCCTCACCGGTGATGACGAAGGGCGTCCAGATGTCCATCCGCAGGTCGGCGAAGTAGAAGCCCTCAGGCATCACACCGACCACAGAATACGACTCTCCGTCGAGATTGAGCTGCCGGCTCAGGATTTCAGGATCCGCCGCGAACCGGCGCCGCCAGAGACCGTCGCTTATGATCGCGACCTTGCCGTAGCCCGGCTCTTCTTCTTGCGCCGTGAAGCCGCGTCCCATCGTGGGTTGGACGCGGAGCACGTCGAAGAAGTCAGACGTGACCATCAAACCGCGCAAGCGCTCGGGCCGACCATCTCCCGCCGAAAGGTTGAAGCTCTGACCCTCGATCGCAGCAACGGCCATCGTCTGGCTGCGCTCCCGCACGTCCACGAAGTCAGGGACCGAGAACGAAACCTGGTCCCAGCCACGCTCGGGATTGGTCACCCACAGAGTGTACAGCTTGTCTGACTCGGGATAGGGCAGCGGCCGCAACATGAACACGTCAACCGCGGAGAAGATGCTAGTGTTGGCACCGATTCCGATTCCCAGCGACAGAACCGCTATTGCTATCAGCCCCTTGCTCCTGCGCAGAGCCCGAGCTCCGTATTTGACGTCTTGCCAGATATCCATGGTGTAGTCCGTTCTGAACAGGTACCACGCATGCAGAAAGGCCCCCGTCGACCATAGGAGCAATCCGCGGTTACAGTGCCTGCTCTGGTATCTCAAATCGTCTTTGCGTTGCCAGCGATGGATGACGTCCGCCTCCCACTGGCGCCGCCAGGTTGATCTCCGCTCCCGCGAAACCGCAACGCTCGCGAGGCGGATCATCCCGATACAAATACGCAAGCGCCAAGGGACACCCTGTGGCGGACCGTGAGATCGATCGGGTCGCATCGCTTCAGGGCATCCGGGGTTCAACCACACCCGGAAACTCCACAGGTGCCAGTGATCTGTGCTTCTGCATCGCGTGCTGCAGAGCCAGGAGTCCATCTTCGGTGATCTGGAAGTAACGTCGTGCAGGCCGCTTCTCTTGCTGGGCGATCTTGCTGTCCTCCCACTCGGATGCGGCAAAGCCCAGCGCCTCCAACTTCTCCAGCGCCGGATAGATCGTCCCGCTTGTGAGACCCGTTTCCTCCATCACGTCGAAGCCATACTTACAGCCACGAGCCAGCGCATGGAGAACCATGACTGTACCCAAGCTGAGTCGCGCCGTGTCGGCCATTTGCAGTTCGCACCTATGTCGAGATTCTAGATATATCGCTTCCCTATCTAACAACTACGGCGGCTGGATTGCAGGAGTTTCGGGAGGACGGCGCGGCCGGATGGTGAGCTCGTAAATGTATGCGAGTTAGTGTCTTGCAAGGAGGGACGTGACACGGCCTACCGGTGCCCCGGATTCCCGGTAACCCGAGCCGCACCACCACACCGCCGCACGGGCTCAGCTTCGGATTGCCGGGGAGCAGGGAGACCGGGTTCCGGGAAATCGGGCTACCGAGCCTCACCGACAGGCCCGGATCCGCTCCCGTCGCTCGCGGTCCAGCTTCTGGCAGGCCAACTGCGCCGCTTCGGAGTCACCGTATGCTCTCGCCACTCGCTCAAACGCACGCAGCGCCTGCTCCGACTCGCCGACTCGCTCGGCCTCCAACCCGATACGGTAAAGTGCCTGAGGTGCGTGTTCCGATCGGGGAAAGTCGTCCACCACCCGATTCATATACACCAGAGCTGTGTCCGGTGATTCAGGCAGGTAGCTGTCGCCGATGCCGTACAGTGCTGCCGGTACCCTGGTGTCATCAGGAAAATCCTGCAACAGCTGGCGAAACGCGACACGCGCCGTGGCCGGTCGTCCGCGCGATAGCTGCTCCACTGCCGAGCGGTACAGCTGCTCGGCTGTCGTTCCCGTTGTTTCTGATTCACCACCGGCACCGGTTGCCGCCCCCGAAATCATGATCAGATCGATGGCCGCACTCAACTCGCGCAGCCTGGTCTGGCTCTGGCCGGCGAGTTCACGCACCACCATCAGGTCACGCTGGAGATCGGTGAGCTCACCACGCACGTCACCCAACGTCGTAGACAGTTGCCTGATCTCGGTGGTGACGGAATCGAGCAGACGCTGCGTCTCGGCCTGCGAGCGAGCGGCTTCATCGGCCAGTCGTGCCAGCGTTGCAGCCCTGGCGGATTCTGCGGTAGTGATCTGCTCGTGGTATGCCTGGAGCTCTGCTTCGAGGCGATTGATATCGCCTTTCATGGCGCAGCCCTGGAGCAGGCCGCACGCAAGGATGATGATCAGGTATCGCCGCATGCAAACACCTCCGGGAGAACGCATCGTGCACTCATTTGATGCCTCTTGGTACCGGAGGGTTGCAGCGCTGGGAGCAATCTTCGGGTGGCATTAAGACACGGTGTCCGGTGACCCGGGTTCGCGGCCACCACCCCGCCCTACCGGCCCCGGTCAGCGCGACCAGGGTGGTACGATACCGTTCATCCGTGCGTAGGCGATCGATTGACCGACATGCTCGTTCATGTGGGCTACGAGCTGGACCAGCACCGCCCACCCGGCAACCTGCCGACCGTAGAGCGTCGTCTCTCTCGTGAGATCCGCTTCGCTCATGGAACCCACCGACTGTTTCACATGTTCGATCGATTGGGCCAATAGCTCCACCACGGATTCCTTATCCGTGATAGACTCGAAGTTGGGCCAATCGACGCCGGCGGGCGCAGCTATGCCGAGGTTCTCTTCCAGATACATGTAGTTGTAGCGCGCGATGTGCATGTAGACACGCGCGATCGACATGACTCCCTCGCCCGGGCTCCACGTATACAACTCGGCTGGAACTGCCTGAGACAGCTGTTCCATCTTGCGGCTGGACCGCCCAAAGTGCCCTAGCAAGTCGTCGCGAAGATCTGCCGACTGGCCCTGCAGACC
>CP070792.1:2985794-2988639 GCA_020346845.1 Gemmatimonadota bacterium | reverse complement strand
GGGACAGCGTTTCAACACTCTGCTCGTGGGGATCTTCGCAGCAATTGCGCTGATGCTGGTAACCGCCGGTGTCTATGGTGTCGTCTCGTTCTACGTGGCGCAGAGCACGCACGAGATCGGTGTGCGCATGGCTTTGGGTGCCGGTCGTGCCAGAGTCCTGCGTCTCACGATCCTGCGCGGCCTCAAACTCGCGGCAATCGGTGGCGCGGTCGGAGTGGGCGGCATATTCGCAACGACTGCGGTGATAAGAAGCCTGTTGTTCGGAGCCAGCCCAGTGGATATCCCAACCATGATTGGTGGAGTCGTCGTGCTAGTTGGTGTCGCTGTGCTGGCCTCGCTGGTGCCGGCATACCGCGCGGCTGGTGTGAATCCGGTGACGGCGCTGCGTACAGAGTGAGGCCGCTGATTCACGCGGAATGAGGAGGATGAACGCGGGAGAGACCAGGCGATTGATCTGGATGGCGGCTTCCGTAGCGCGTGTTGGTTCCCTCTCAATGCCAGTGAGGCATTGAGGCGCTGTGGAACCGCAACGCGCGAAGGAAGTTGCCATCCGATCAATCGCCGTGCGTCAGCGGCACACGAATCACGGGGCACGGAGAAAGCATCGCGACAGATCAACCCAGGAACAGGCGAACGAGAGCAGACACATTCACGCTTTTGATGACCGGCGACTTCCTTCGCGCCCTGTGGTTCCCTCCGCACTTGCAGATCGGTCTGGCGCGGAGAGGGAACCAACGTTCGCTGCGGAAGCCGCCGATCCATCAAACGCCGATCAGAACCCGCCATGGAAGCACGATCTGCAAGGAATCGTTCCGACCTCAATCAGGCTCAGTTGCCGGATGCGAGGCCGGTCTCCTGTGAGCCAGCGCAGCCACTCCAATCATGATCCACACCACGTTGATGGAGAACGACGGCAAGGCACTATAGTAGAAGGCGTTGGCGCCGACCAATACGCTGCCGACAACGTTCAATCCCTGATAGCGAACCGACGTTCCGCCTACCCGCTTGGTTGACACCAGGAAATACGCCAACAGCAGCAAGATTGCTCCCAACCAACCACCAACGTCGATTATCAGTTTCATGATGTGAGCCATTCCGCGTGAGTTCGATATCTGCCGGCCGCTGCTAGGTCTGCAGCCTACGCAATCTGAGATCGTCTATCGCAAATCGTCAATCTGCCATCTATGAGCGTCGTACCTGCTATAATTCGTACCTCATGGGCAAACTGCTCTTTCTCTTCATTGTCGTCCCAATCGTCGAGTTGATCCTGCTCATTCAGCTCGGCGGACTGATTGGACTGTGGCCCACGATCGGCCTCATCGTGGTCACCGGTGCAGCCGGAGCCTCGCTGGCACGCTGGCAGGGTTTGAGTGTATTGCGGCAGATCCAGCTCGATATGACATCGGGCAGACTGCCGGGCGGGGCCCTGGTGGACGGGGTGATCATTTTGATGGCAGCCGCGTTGCTGGTAACACCTGGGTTGCTCACTGATGTCTTTGGGTTTCTCTGCCTGGTGCCAGGATTCCGGGGGCTAGTGAAGCGGGCGCTCAGACACCGGTTCGAAAGGGCTATTGCGGATGGGCGGGGTAGCTTCTTCATCAGCATCGGTGGCGGAGGGCGTGGGCCTATCGGATGAGCGGTGCCCGAAGCAGATTTGGCATAGCAGAGCACACAGCTCAACTACCACTAACGGGTTCTGGATTCAGGAGGGACCGTGCATAAGACACGTCTTACAGCCGTATTTGCTCTGGTGGGAGTCATGACCATTCTAGTGGCTTGTGGAGGGTCGACCTCTGAAGGCGGCGAACAGGCTTCAGCTCCCCAGCAGAGCATCGAGAGCGGACCACCGCTCGAATTCGATCTACCGCGCAGTTACATCCCGTCACCCGGTCTGTGCCGCATCTACTACCCACAGCGCCCGGCGGAGAGTGACTACCTCCAAGCCCAAGGCTGCGACAACATCGAGAATGCTGTCAACCTGGGAGGAGTCGTCCTCTACAGACCGAGGGACGGTAGCCGCAACGTGCACGTCTGCTACATGAGCCGGAGTGAGCAGGGTGTGGTAGACGGGATCGACGCGGTCAGTGTGGACAGGCTCAGAGTCGTGCGCGTGGTGCTTCCACGCATCAGAAGAACGGCCGAGGACACTCAGCGGTGCACCTATAACCCGTAGAGGCCAGCGAGCGTCTCTAGGCGGGTATCTATGTCCCGGCATTGCAGCGCGCGATGCCGGGACAACTGTGTCTGGTGCCAGCCAACAGCTCCACAAACCGGGGGCCCAATCGTAAGGCGGAGCGAAAGTATCGTACTTCCCGCGGACCTCTGTTAGATCCACCGCTCACTCCCCTTACGGCGGCACGCACACGCGTTCGTACTGCTCCTTTAGTAGCTGCCACGCATTCACAACATGCCGTTCCTCAGTGCGAAGATGTGAGACGACCAACCGCAGTATGGTTTGACCGTTCAACTTCGTTTGCGTGATGAACATCCGGCCTGATTCATTCACTGCATTCATCAAGTCGTCGTTGATCCGGTTGAGCGCATCACGGTCGTCGATGTCAGCGGGATGGGCTCGAAAGCAGACCGTTGTCAACGGCACCGGTGCCACGCGTTCGAATCCAGGGTGTTGGTCTATCCAATCAGCAAACATACCAGCCAGTCTGAAGTGCTCGCCGATTCGCCGAGCCAACCCGTCGGCCCCGAAGTAGCGCAGCACGAACCACAACTTCAACGCACGGAAGCGACGCCCCAGAGCAACGCCATACTCCATGTAATTCTCAACGCTCTCATCGTGTGCGCTGCGCAAGTACTCGGGTACCAGACTGAATGCGCGCTTAAGCACGTC
>CP070792.1:2978791-2985694 GCA_020346845.1 Gemmatimonadota bacterium | reverse complement strand
CTTCGAAATCCATCGGCTGGTACGGCACCTCGGAATCGATACAGAAACTGCACGTGTAGGGGCAACCGAGGCTGCCGATCATGGGCACGATCTTCAGCAGTGGTGCTTTGTCGAGCGCCATTGCAGCGAACTTCCAACGCTCCTCGACACCGGGCAGCGATTGCGGCTGTGTCGCGGCCGAGATCTGAATACCCAGTGGGCGGTGTTCCTGACAGTCAGCCACGATGTCACGGATGATCCCGTGGTCGGCAAAGCCCACGACGTAGTCGAAATACTTGGCCGAATCCTCGGGATAGCAGCGCGCGTGGGGACCACCCAGGACCGTTACCGCGCCTTGGGCGCGGAACAGTGCGCTGATGGCATAGGACAGCTGAGCTGCTTGCGTGAACGAGGTTATGAAGACGAGGTCGACGTTCGTGGGCAATTCGTCCGCGATCGACTCACGCCCGGTGTAGCATACAAAGGTCACATCGTGCCCGTCCTGCTCGCACCAAGTCGCGACGATTTGCGGCATGATACTCGCGAGATTTGCGTGCATCACCCAAGCGTATAGTGACTTGTCTGGGCCTTTTGTGACGAGGTCTATGACTCCAATTCGGAGTTGGCGCAGTGGAGGCTCCTTGGTGGGAGATGGCTACAAGCGTCGGAAGATGGCGCCAATCCGCGAAAGCGCAAGGCCTGGGGGTGGGGTGGGGCTGGCTCTGGTGGACCGGACCACTTAGAGAGCGGCCGCATACACACCGGATTGCCGATTTGACGTCCTCTTGACGGCGATGCGCGAGAGTGTCACGGTATCCGGGGGTAGCCCTCCACGACAGACCTGGCGTCCCCAAGTCTCATCACAGCTTTAGAGGTCGGCCTAGCCATGAGATTTTCCTCACCCATAGCATGCACGACGCTCATACTTTTGACAGCATGTGGCACCGAACCAGACATGCAGCTCGAACTCGACCTGATCTTCCCCCCAGAGGTAGATCTCGGGTACGGATTCTACATGACCGCGGGCGACAGTGCACAGTTCGATGCGGTGGTACGCGACATGAGCACCGGTCGAACCGTTTCTCAGACCGTGGTCTGGACATCGTCCAACACCCAGGTGGCCGAGGTGGACCAGACTGGGCTGGTCGTGGCATTGGGTGCGGGCTTCACAGATATCGAAGCCTCGATACCGCAAGCCACATACGGATTTCCGCTCGACGTTCTGGAGCCGGTCGCAAGAATCGAGCTAACACCGGCAGGACCCGAAGTGTTGCGTGGAGGCGAGATGGTTCTCTCCGCCGTAGCAAAAGGGGCGAGTGGCAAGCCCCTCTCAGGCTTTTACGGACCGATAGTCCTGCCAATGTCCTGGTCCAGCAGTGATTCATCTGTAGCGATCGTGGACACAGCGGGAGCTTGGCCGGATGATCCCGGGCAGGCGGCAACGAACGTTAGCGCCGTCCAACTAGGGAGCGCCACCATCACAGCATCATTGGACGGGGTCTCCGGTTCCACCGAGGTGACGGTCGCGGTCGTGCGCTTTGAAGCGGTCACAGCGGGCGGAGAACATTCCTGTGCTCTGACGGCCGATGGTACTGCGTATTGTTGGGGATCCAATTCTTCGTACCAGAGTGGCGACAGTGTGACGGTTCGTTACGGTCAAGAGCACATGCCAAGGCGGGTTGCTACAGCTGCTCGGTTCGTATCGCTAAGCGCTGGCGCCTTCCATACCTGCGGTGTCACGACCGACGGATCGGTCTATTGCTGGGGCAACAACGCTCAGGGTCAGGTCGGTCAGGGCCCCGGGATGATCCCGGTAACACCGAGCAAAGTGGAGGTCGCAGGTCTCAAATTTGGGTCCATCTCGGCCGGTGAAGGACACACTTGTGCGATCGGGATTGACAACAAAGCCTATTGCTGGGGCTCGAATGGCCTCGGCCAACTCGGCAGCACGGTTTCCGGGATCTGCACTCTTCCAGGGTACAAAGGTTCTGGGGGAACAGAGATTCCATGCAGTCACGTTCCGGTACCTGTTTCTGGGGATCTCGAGTTCGCATCGGTGAGTGCCGGCCGAGGGCATACGTGCGGCATCACGCTACAGGACTTGGCTTACTGCTGGGGCGACAATATCAGCGGACAGCTCGGTGATGGCAGCACGTCAGATAGTTCCACGGCACCCGTTCGCGTAGCTGGCGTGCCAGCTCTTGCATCGATATCTGCCAGCCGTTTTCACACATGTGCAGTCGCGCTGGACGGCACCGGCTACTGCTGGGGCGCGAACAACTACGGTGAGTTGGGTTACGGTACACTAGACGAAAGCCGGGTCCCACTGGTGGTGTCCGGCGGACACGCCTGGCTCAGTATGCACGCACCAGCTGGAGGATCCTACGGTCACACCTGTGGCGTCACGGATCAGAACGTCGCCTTCTGTTGGGGATCCAACAGTTGGGGGCAGTCGGGCATTGCGGATGTCTTGTATCTACAAGTACCCACCACAGTGGCGGGCGGGACTCAGTTCAGGCTGCTTTCCACCGGTGCCGAGCACACTTGTGGGATAAGCATTGAGGGCCTTGCCTACTGCTGGGGCCGGTCCGACGATGGGCGGCTCGGGATTGCTCCGGCGCAAGTTGATGGCCCGGTGCTGGTCATGGGCCAGCCCGACCTGCCTTGAAGCAAGTTTTCCCGGGCCGGCGTGATTGGGCGCCCATCCTGCTAGGGGCAGTTCTCGTCACGCTGGCCTATCCTCCGTTCCATCTGTTGGTTCCGTCGCTTGTTTGCCTCACTCCAGCGGTGGCGCTCCTGCACGCGGCAAAGTCAGATGCTCGCCCCATTCGCTTCGCTGCTGTACGAGGCTTCTGGTTCGGTGTCGCGGCAAACGCGCTGCTGCTCTACTGGATGCCGATTGCGCTCTGGCGCTACACCCCACTCGCAGCACCGGTATTCGTAATCGGCGTCCTGTTTCTGGGCCTGTGCACTGCCGCGGCATTTGGCCTAACGGGTTGGATCGTTCGTGTTTCCAATTTGTCGATCGTGATCGCATTTCCCACTCTCTGGACGGCGTTGGAGTGGGCAGTGGGGCACATCGGTGTTGCGAGCTTTCCATGGCTGGGGCTAGGAACTTCTCTCACGGGGTATCCCCTGCTGATACAGATCGCCGACATCGTGGGTGCACGGGGTCTCACCTGGCTTCTTGCGGCGGCAAACGCGGCGCTTGCGCTTGCTTGGATACATCGTCGCGAGTGTGCCAAGGTGATCCCCTTGGTAGGAAGTGTCACCAGCGCGTTGGCGCTGGTGCTTGGATACGGCATCGTGCGCATGCACTCCGTAGAGTTGCGTGGCGTGGGGACTGTGGCTCTGATCCAACCCGATGTCGGATACGTGGACAAATGGGATCCTGACAAAGGTGACTCCATCGTCAGGGCGCTCGTCGCACTGTCCTCCAGTGCAATCCAAGAAGTACAGCCTGATCTCGTCATATGGCCGGAGACAGCAATACCAGGTGCGTTCACTTATCGGCCGACGTGGGAGTCGACAATCTCACGTCACGCACGAAACTCACGTACACCAATATTGGTTGGCGCTCTGCATCAGGATGAAGGGCCAGATAGCACGGCCAGGTTCTACAACACCGCTTTCTGGTTTGACAGCCTCGGGACGCGAGATCGTGCAACGCACTACCACAAGCGACGTACGGTGCTGTTGGTAGAGCGTTTTGCCGGGATTGCGTCCGGTAACAGCTCAGCGGTATTCGAATCGCCGCTCGGATCCTTCGGCGTTTTGATCTGCTATGAGTCGGCCTTCGAAGAGCTGACGCGAAGGTATCGCAATCAGGGTGTCGACTTCATCGTGAATATCAGCAACGATGCCTGGTTCGGCGGAACCACGGCTCCGTATCAACACGAGGCTCACGCGGTGATGCGGGCCATCGAGAACCGCGTCGCCATTGCTCGGGCTGCGAACAACGGAATCTCGGAATTCGTCGACCCGCTGGGACGCCGGCTTCGCGCGACAGAGTTTGGCACCAAGACCTTTGCTGCAGGACTACTACAAACAAGTGATGTTATGACGCTCCACGCGAGGTTGGGTGATTGGGTTGGAGCGCTGTCTGCGTTGGCTGCGCTGGGATTCTTTGTTATTGCGGGGAGCAGACGGCGGCCGCTTCAATAGTCTTTCCTTGGAAGTCAATATCCAGGAATGTCTATGTACTAGGAGCAGCTGCGCTGACGCATCTGCTCGACGCGTTCGTGTTTGATCCGCTCGCCTGCCCCCGCTGCGGCGGAGAGATGCGCATAGTCGCGTTCATCACCGAACCACGGATCATCGACGGCATTCTCGACCACCTGCGCCGATCAGTATTCCGATATCATCGGTCGTCGGCCTTCAGCCTCCCAGCCCCCTGCCGTCCGATCCACGCAGTCGCTCTAGCTCGCTAGTGATCCAGTTCACGATGACCGTCAGCTCTGTATCCTCTTCCTCGTACTGGAATAGGACAAACCGGTCGCCGTTGGGATGGATATCGTATTCACGTTGCCAGGGGTAGGCGTAGTAACGTCCCTCGAACAGTGTAGTCGGCCTACTCAGTACCCGGAACGAAGGTCCAATTTGCACCGACACAACCTCAAAGCGATCTCCGGTCCTATAGAACAACTCTCTCCCATTCGGCGACCAGGCCGGCTCCGTTCCGCCGTCGGTCGAAACCTGAACGCGCCCTCCCGGTCCCGGGAATGGTCGGACGTACACTTCGTCGCGACCGGACTCATCAGACGAGAAAGCCACCCACTGTCCGTCTGGCGAAAACGTGGGTGACCGCTCGAGGAACTCGCTGACCAGCCACGGCTCCGGTGATCCCCCATCGGCGAGGGAAAGCCAGTATAGATCGTACTGTCCTCCGGCTCGCCCGAGCCGGGGTCCGACCGTACGCGACGCAGCAGTCCGTGTTGCACTCGCCGCCTCCGGTGCGGCGGCCAAGTTGTTGAGGCGCAGCATCGCGTACGCACCGTCTGGACTCAGGTCCTGGGTGCGGTGCTGGCCTGGGGCCTGCACGAGCGCGACGGGTTCTTCTGCCCGGTCCGAGCTTATCGAGTAGATGTTGACATCCGGTCCCTCAGCGCGGGAGAACAAGATGCGCTTGCCATCGGGTGTCCAAAGTGGATAGAAGCCCCCTCCAAGCGTGAGCGGACCAAAGGTTCCCAGCTCAAAATCGTACACCCAGATCTCTTCCTGATACTGCAGGGCGAGCGAACGTCCGTCGGGCGAGAACCGCGGCGATTGATAGGCACCCGGCTCCAGTGGCAGAGGCGTCCTGCCACCATTGCGATCTAGTACGACGGGTAGCGTGCTCCCGAGCGAACTCAGGAAGGCGAGTGTGCCGTTGCGGGAAAGGGTGTACTGTGCCGCGCCATCGCCACGTACGAGCAGTGAATCGACAACCGTCACCGGTGAGCCTCGCACTTCCGCCTTGTCCGCGTCGAAAGCGACCGCGCGTAGGGCACCTTCCGGACCCGCATAGACCAGGTACCCGGCGTCGACGTAGCTGGCGTCGCTACCGTCAATGAGTTCGCGTATTTCACCGGTTTGAAGTGAGACCGCACCGACTCTGGCTGAACCCAGCGATCCCCGCCAGATCGTAAACACAACGTGCTCTCCGTCGGGCAAGAAGTGCGGCCATCGGTGATCCAGTTCTCCCGCGGAGGTATCGACTGCTGTCAGCATGCGTGGGTCACCGCCCTCCGCCTCGACCAGCATCAGTCCGGCCCCAAAGTCGGGCTGAAACACGATTTGATTTCCCGGTCCCCAGCTCGCGCCCCCACTCGTTGGCGACATCCGCGCGATGGTGCGTGGCGCTCCACCGCGTACCGGCACGGTCTTGAGCTGTTGATCGGCGTAGAAACCCAGACGCTCGCCGTCCGGCGACAGGAAAGGCACCATGACGAGGCTTCCCCCGGTCCCGGCAATGGAGAACGCCTCCACTTCGTGCATTGGCCGCAAGTACAGCTGCGAACCACCGTTTTCTCCCACGCCGATGTAGATCAGGCTACTGCCATCCGCCGAGAGCTCGAGGCCCTGACCGAAGTCGACGTCACCCAGTCGAACGCCAAGCGTGAAACGGGCAACGGGGCCTTCCATTTCCGACGGTGTTGTCCGTCGCAGCCCTCCAATGACCACTCCAACCGCGGCCGCTGCGACGAGGGCCACTCCCAGCTGCCAGCCGGAGACAGCTCGTCGCGCCCGCCGTCTGGCCTTCTCTTGTGCGACCGTGGTGGCGCCGGTCACCGGCATGGTGCCAGCAACCGCCGAAGTCGCGATTGCCTCGGCGAACTGTGCAGCAGTGCTGAACCGGTCGGCCGGCAGCTTGTTGAGCGACTTGGCGATTGCCGCCGCTACGTGAGGTGGTACAGTCTCGCGCGTAGCCGTTACCGGCGGTGCCTTCTCCGTGATCACCTTTGCTACAATTGCCTGAGCAGTGCTGCCCGTGTACGGCGGATCGCCCGCCAACATCTCGTACAGCATCGCGCCAAGACTGTAAACGTCGCTGCGAGCGTCCAACTCACGATCGCCCATCGCCTGCTCGGGACTCATGTAATGCGGCGTGCCAATCGAAAGACCAGTCTCCGTCAAACGGCTACCACCAGCATGACTCACCGCCAACGCTATACCAAAGTCCGCAATCATCGGCTGCCCATCATGAATCAGCACGTTCTCAGGCTTGATGTCACGATGAATCACTCCCTGCCGGTGCGCATAGTCCAACGCGCTCGCTACGCCCCGCGTGAGATCGATCGCCTCTTCAATACCCAACTGCTTCTCTTGGTTCAGCTTGTCGCGCAGCGTCTGACCCTCTACGAATGGCATCACGTAATACAGAAACGAATCCGCTTCACCCGAATCGTGCAGCGGCAGTATGTGAGGGTGCTGCATATTCGCGGT
>CP070792.1:2939154-2978691 GCA_020346845.1 Gemmatimonadota bacterium | reverse complement strand
AGACTCAATAGACCGTTTTGAAAGTTCAATCGGAGGAGATAGACCACACGCCAGTCGCTACACCTTCAGGCAAAGTGCGATGGACAGTGCGCGGTGTGGTGATCGGCAGCTTCTGCTCATCCGGATAGGTCCTCAGGAATGCCATGACGGCATCGGGGTCGAACTGACTGCCAGTGCAGCGGTGCAGTTCGGCAATCGCCTCTGAGGCATCCATCGCCGGGCGATATGGACGCGCGGACGTCATCGCATCGAAGGAATCAGCAACAGTGACTATCCTGGTATGCATCGGGAGGGCGTCTCCGCTGAGCCCATCTGGAAGCCCGCTTCCATCGAGCCGCTCGTGGTGTGACCGAACCACCGAGATCACCTCCGGCGCATTCTTCAGCAACGGATCGAGAATGCGCGCCCCGATCACAGTGTGCTCCATCAAATGCTCGTACTCGTGAGGCTCTAGTTTGCCGGGCTTCTGCAGTATGGCCTCACGTACGCCTATCTTGCCGACATCGTGCAGCTCGGAACCCAGCTCCACAAGTCGGACTTCCGTCTCATTCATCCCCAGGGTCCTGGCGATGGCTCCCGAATAGATGGCCACGCGGGACGAGTGGCCCCTGGTGTAGGCATCCTTAGCCTCGAGGGCTTCCACCAGAGTCTGCACGCCTTCCAGAAACAGTTCTTCAATGCGACGTGCTTGTTGGTCCACCAGATCAGCGAGGTGAGCCTGATAGCGTTTGTTTTCCCGCAGTAGCCGCCGCTTGTCCAACGCCTGTTCGGCTCGTGCCTCTACCTCCTCGACCTGGAAGGGCTTCAGGATGTAGTCGAGGGCACCAAGTTTGAGGCACGCCACCGCTACGTCTACCTCAGTTACCGCCGTTACCATTACCACGGCAACTTCGGGCCATTTCTCCCGGATGCGGCGCAGCAGGGTGAAGCCGTCCATTTCGGGCATGCGGATGTCGGATATCACCAGGGGCACCTGAGTGCCTTCCAAGACCTGAAGCGCCTCTACACCCGAAGCGGCGACCAAGACGTCGTAGCCAGACAGCTCCAGCACACGACGCAAGGCATCGCGGAGCTGAGGCTCGTCATCCACCACCAAGCAGGTGATGCGTTCGTCGCTAACGACTGGTTCCGTCATAGTTTGTGAACGTAGCTTGAGCTGCTAATGACCACAAGACAATCGCTTCCGTTTGTACAGCACGGGCGTTACGTTCCCGCACGAGTTTCTTCCATCGACTACACATGACACGTGTTAAGCAAGAAGATCTAGATACCGGCTTCGCCACTCGTGCAGTGCACGCAGGACAGCAACCGGATGAACTGACCGGCGCCATAATGACACCGGTCTATCAGACCTCGACATACGTTCAACCCAAACTGGGCGAGCACAAGGGTTTCGAGTACGCCCGCACCCGTAACCCGACAAGAGATGCCTTGGAGCAAAATCTCGCAGCCCTGGAGGGTGCCACGCACGGCTTTGCGTTTGCATCCGGCTTGGCTGCGACTGATGCTGTGTTGAAGCTTCTCTCTGCCGGCGACCATGTGATTTGTGGCGAGAACGTCTACGGCGGCACGCATCGGATAATGACGCACATATTCGATCGCCTTGGGCTCGAATTCACGTTCGTGGATACACGAGACCTCGACCGCGTGGCCGCAGCAGTTCGACCTGCCACCAAGATGATATTCATCGAAACTCCCACCAATCCAATGATGCACCTCACAAATCTGGCTGCCGCAGGTGACCTGGCCCGTGATCGCGGCCTGATCCTTGTCGTGGACAACACGTTCGCCACCCCGTGCTTCCAGCAGCCGATTGCCCTCGGTGCCCAAGTGGTCGTGCACTCCACCACCAAGTACATCAACGGCCACAGTGACATGGTGGGTGGGGCGGTGCTTACCGTGCGGGACGACCTCGCGGAGCAACTCGGATTCATTCAGAATTCAGCCGGTGCGGTGCCGGGACCCCTCGACTGCTGGCTCGCTTTGAGAGGCGTCAAGACGCTCCCAGTCAGAATGAGCCAACACGACAAATCGGGTCGCGCGATCGCCGCATGGTTGGTCGACCACCCAACCGTGGAGCACGTGTATTATCCTGGTCTCCCTAGCCACGACCAACATGAGCTTGCCTGCCGCCAAATGTCGGGTTTTGGTGGTATGATATCCATGGAGTTGGGCTCGCTGGAGAGAGCGCGGCTAGTGGTTGAAAGCACTCGGATCTTCGCACTGGCGGAGTCCTTGGGGGGGGTGGAGAGCCTGATCGGTCACCCCGCATCGATGACTCACGCTTCCGTTCCCCAGGAGTTGCGGGACGCGATGCACCTCACGGATGGCTTGGTGCGGTTATCCGTTGGAATAGAGGATGTAGACGATCTTATGAGGGACCTGGACCAGGCCCTGCAGAGGGCCGCCGGAGCGTAGGTCGCAGTGTGAAACCCCGCAAGTTGGGAAGCGTACGGTTTAGCAGCGATAGACGTCCCTAGCTAGGACTCTCAGAACTTCGGAGGCAGCAATGAGTGCAGACGCAGGCGTTCCGACCGAGCGGTCGAGGGTGGTCCTGACGAATATCTCGGCAACAGCATGGGAGCATCCAGCCGATCGGGCGGCTCTCCAGACGCTCAGAGCGATCCCCGGCTTCGACGAGGTCGTACGGCGCATTTTCGGGTTCTTTGGCGAGCGCGGCATCCGGCTCCTGTTTCAAGCCAACGCTGTCCGAGTGGGACCCAAGCAGTTCCCCCAGCTGCACGGTCTCCTGACAGAGGTCACTACCACCATGGACTGGCATGAGCAGCCGGAGTTGTACGTGACCCAGACTCCATTCGTCAACGCTGGCGCAGTTGGGATGGACCATCCGTTCATCACGCTCAATTCAGGAGCGGTAACCTTGCTGGACGAGGATGAACTGCGCGTCCTGATCGGCCACGAATTGGGTCATGTGATGAGCGGCCACGCTTTGTACCGAACGGTGTTGTTCATCCTGCTCATGTTCGGCTTCAACAACCTCCCGTTCTTGGCCGGGGTCGCGCTGCTGCCGATTCAGCTCGCTCTGCTCGAGTGGTCTCGCAAGGCCGAACTCTCGTCTGATCGGGCTGGTTTGCTGGCCACGCAGGATCCTGTGGCATCGATGAGGGTGTTTCTCAAGCTCGCCGGCGGTGGCACAGCGGCGGAAACTGATCTGGATGCCTTCATGGAGCAGGCACGAGAGTACGATACGATGGGTGGTCCGATGGACAAGGTCTATAAGATCCTGAACACGCTCAGCCTCACCCACCCATTCAACACGTTGCGTGCGGCAGAACTTCAGAAGTGGATCAGCGACGGCTCCTATGATAAGATTGTCCAGGGCGAGTACACTCATCGGGGTGAGGAGGAGAAGAAGAGGTCGGTGGTGGAGGATGTGGGCGAAGCCGCAACCCACTACGCCAAGAGCGCCAAGGAGACGGTGGGCGACGTGGCAGACGCAGTAAAACGGGCTGCAGCAGCATTCACGGACGCATTCAGGGAGAGCGACAAGAAGTGAAGATCCTGGTTGTAGGGGGAGGGGGCCGCGAGCACACCATCTGCTGGGCCCTCTCCCGCTCAGCGACGGTATTCTGTGCCCCAGGTAACCCCGGCACACACAACATCGGCACAAACCTTCCCATCAGCCCAAGCGACCATGACGCTGTAGTGGCTGCAATCCGAGAAAACCAGATAGATCTCACTGTGATCGGCCCGGAAGCGCCCTTGGCGGAGGGGCTGGTCGACAGGCTAGTAGCTGAAGGTCTTCACGTATTTGGACCCGACGCCAAGGCGGCACAGCTCGAATCGTCCAAAGCTTTTGCCAAGGACATCATGGTGGCGGCTGGTGTAGCAACTGCCGCTGGCGAGCAATTCACCGACGCAAAGGAGGCCATCGACTACATCGCTACGCACCCTGAGCCACTGGTTGTCAAGGCGTCCGGACTCGCCGCCGGGAAAGGAGCAGTCGTGTGCCCCGACAGAGAGACCGCGAAGACAACAGCTCGGGAGATGCTCGCTGGCAAGTTCGGCTCGGCCGGCGACCTCATCTTGGTAGAGGAGTGTCTACAGGGTGAGGAACTCTCTGTGATAGCTCTGACTGACGGCGAGGAGGTGATGCTGCTACCGTCGTCTCAGGACCACAAGAGGTTGGGCGAGGGCGACACGGGGCCCAACACCGGCGGGATGGGCGCCTACGCACCGGTTTCCATAGCAGGGCCCGAGTTGCTGGACCAGGCACTGAACGACGTCATGAAACCCGTGCTGGCGAAGATGGCAGAGATGGGAACTCCGTACAGAGGCATCCTCTACGCCGGCCTGATGATAGATGCCAAGGGCAAGCCCTGGGTATTGGAATTCAACTGCCGCATCGGCGACCCGGAAGCGCAGGTGGTACTGCCCGTGCTCGACACCGATCTCACGGACCACCTCTGGCGCATAGCGTCGGGTGAGAACTGGACGCCCGACGATCTCCGATATGCGTCCAGCAGAGCAGCCGTAACGACTGTACTGGCGTCACCTGGATACCCAGCGGCCCCTGTGAAAGGCGCAGCAATCACAATCCCGGAGGAATTGCCACCCGACAGCCTGTTGTTTCATGCTGGAACGTCCCTTGATGCAGACGGCGTGCTGAGGACGTCCGGCGGGAGGGTCCTATGTGCGACCGGTCTCGGAGTGGACGTGACGGAAGCGCTGGCCCGGAGCCAATCCCTGGCTGAGGCCGTCGACTTCGAGGGCAAGGTCTTCCGCCGCGATATCGCCTGGCGCGAGGTAGCGCGTGCCGGAGCTGCCTGAGGTCGAGACAATAGTCCGTGACCTGGCACCTCAGCTCACTGGCCACACCCTAAAGAACCCACGCCTCCTCAAGACCGATGTCCTTCGCAAGGTAAGCCGGAAGCGACTCCTGGCTTCGCTCAACGGCCACAGAGTCGCTTCTGTCCGCCGCCGGGCCAAGCATGCCGTATTCGAGCTGGACAGTGGCCTGCGAATGGTTATCCAGCCCCGGATGACCGGAGTTCTCACCGTGTACAGGCGACGTCTGACCCAAGAGGACCGCAAGTACGCGGTGCTGCTACTCAGCCTGGGCGGGGGCGCGACATTCATGTACCGCGATGTTCGGCGGCTGGGCACAATCTGGCTCTTGGATGAGCGGCAGTGGCATGCCTATACTGATAGCATCGGCCCAGAGCCTTTGGAAGACGATTTCGATGTACAACAGTTCGCTAAGCGGATGAGTGGCAGCCGCCAGGCGATAAAGAAGGTCCTGATGGACCAAAAGCGCATCGCCGGTGTTGGCAACATCTACGCGAACGAAGCTCTGTTCCGAGCGAGAGTCGACCCATCCCGGCCCGCGAATCGTCTCAGGCAGGACGAACTCGTAAGGCTGTACGGGGAAGTGCGGTCCGTATTGCTGGAAGCGATCGAGGCAAACGGGACCACGATTCGAGATTACAGAACCGGAACAGACGAGAGCGGCTCATTCCAATCACTGCTTCAAGTGTACGGCCGTACCGGCGAACCGTGCGTGAGGTGTGCGACACGTCTAGTCACCACACACGACATCGATGGTCGCGCCACCACGTTTTGTTGGCGCTGCCAGGATCGCAGCGACTGAGACTAATACGTAGATCATCTAGCAGGGCTGCCTAATTGGCAACACTGGCGCTCCCCCTGACCGACCTGAGCCATCTCCGTCGTAGAGTCGACGCCCTTGCAGAGAACCGGCCCGCAGTCTACCGCATGCTCGACCCCTATGGCAGGGTCATCTACGTTGGCAAGGCGAAACGACTCCGAAATCGCCTTCTGTCGTATTTCCGGGCCAGCTATCCCGAAGACAAGGCTGCTCGCATTCTGAATGCTACCGCAGAGATAGAATGGGACAACGCGCCTTCAGAGTTCGCTGCTTTGTTGAACGAGCTGCGGCAGATCCGTCGTTTCAAACCGGTGTTCAACGTTCGGATGAACAGGAGCCGCCGCGTGGGCTTCATCAAGATCTCCACTGGTGTAGCTCCCAAGATATACGTTGGCACCTCTCCCGGCCCCGACGGCACTCAGCACTACGGACCGTTCACCAGCGTCGGTCGCTTACGGCAAGGGGTTCGAGTCCTGAACGACCTGATGGGCCTGCGTGACTGTTCGCTCAAGATGCCGATCGTTTTTCAGGAACAAGGTGACCTGTTTGGGTCAGCGGGACAGGCTGCGTGCCTACGACATGACTTTGGTCAGTGTACGGCGCCGTGCGGTGGTTTTGTAACAGAGAAGAGCTACAACAGTCGTCTCAAGACGGCGGTTGCCTTTCTCGAGGCACAGACTATCGAGCCATTGAACCACGTCGTTGAACGGATGGCAGCTGCGAGCGAGAGCAACGAGTTCGAGCTTGCAGCGCGGTGGCGTGATAGGTTCGACCGGCTCGAATGGCTGCTCTCATCTGCGGTAAGGTCTCGTGCAGCCATAGCGTCGCTCAGTTTTGTATATACCGATCCCGGTACGTATGGTGATGACCGGGCTTACATCATACGGAATGCCACAGTGCGGGCGTCAGCACCCGCCCCACATTCACCCATCGAACGGGAAGCGTTCCGGGCGCTTGTATCTCAAAACATTGCCGCAGAGCCGCTGTTGGGCTCCATTCCCAGCGAATCGATAGACGAAATGATGCTTCTGCTCATGTGGTTTCGTCGTCATCCTTCCGCGCTGAACCGTACGGTTCCGTTCGATGCATGGCTCGACGGTCAACATGCTATGAGCAACCACTGAATTGCATTGGAGCCGTGGGGCGTTACTATGTCTCAGTAACAGCAACGGCTCATATGACAGATTAGAAGGGACATTGGGTGGCCGATGCTTCTCGCCGTGCTACAGCTATTACTGGGATTGGCCCTTCTCCTGGGAGGGGGGCACTATCTCGTAAGGGGTGCAACGCGAATCGCCATACTTGCCCGGGTGTCAACCGCCGTTGTGGGACTCACAGTGGTAGCAATGGGTACCAGCCTACCAGAGTTGGCCGTGAGTATGCGTGCGGCAGCCCACGGGAGCACCGACTTGGCGTACGGCAACATCATCGGTTCCACGATCTTCAACATTGGAATGATCCTGGGTGTCTCGGCGGTGATCGCCCCAATGGTCGTGAAGCTCCAGACGTTACGTCTGGAATATCCCTTCATGTTCTCGGTTGCTTGCGTCGTCTTACTCCTCTGCCGTGACGCACAGATCGATCGACTTGAGGGCGCCTTTCTCGTGATTCTCCTCGTGCTGTTCACAGTCTATGTAGTGTACCTGGCACAGCGTGAGGTCGACGAGAGCGAGGCCGCGGCCCTGGACCGCGAGGTGAGGAGAACAGCGAACATCAAGGGAAGTGAGCGGCGCGCTTGGGGTGTCTATGCACTGCTCGTGGTAGTAGGCATAGCCGCCCTGGTCGGCGGTGCCGATCAGATCGTCAGAGGCGCAATCAAGATAGCGGAGATCTGGGGTGTGCCGGAGCGGATCATAGGCCTGACGGTTGTCGCCATGGGCACGAGCCTACCCGAGCTGGCCACTAGCGCTGTAGCAGCCCGCGAGGGGGAGCATGAGATTGCGCTGGCGAATGTGATCGGGTCCAACCTATTCAATCTGCTGGGAGTGCTAGGCGCAACCGCCGTGATATTCCCTGTACCGATTCACCCCGCAGCGGCATCAATAGACAACTGGGTCATGCTAGGGTTCTGCGCAGCTATGTTTCCGTTGATGTGGTTTGGAAGACGGGTGGGCAGATTTGACGGCGTCATACTTCTCGCCGGCTTTGCCGCGTACATGATATTCCTGGTGGTGTCTCGCGGACTATAGCTGCACGATCCGTGCTCTCGGTGGTATGCCCGGCTCCAACTCCATGATGCCAACAGTTGCCCCCTGACCGGAGCGGTCTGCGCCCGCTGATCCCGGGTTCATCACCGTCACCGTTCTGTCCACCAACTCGAGCAGCGCACGGTGCGTGTGGCCGTATACGATTATCTCTGCGTCCGGGTAGGACTCGTGCAGCACCATTGGTCCAGGCGACGCGAACTGATCTCCATGTGTGACCACGATGATGAAGCCATCGAGCTCGAAGCGAGCCACCTGCGGCAACCATGTCCGCACATCGAAGCCATCGGTGTTGCCATATACGGCCGTAACTGGTGCCAGCGCCTGAAGTTCCGTAATTAGATCGGCCGGCCCGATGTCTCCCGCATGTATGATGTGGTCGACCTCGGCGAACACGTCAAACACCTGCGAGTGCAGTCTTCCGTGTGTGTCAGCGATGACGCCGAGTCGCACCTCAGTTTCCGCCATCCCACCGGGGTACTAGGTCGGCCGCTAATCCCATGTGGTCCAGCACGCGCTGCACGACAAAGTCGACTAGATCGTCTATGGATGCAGGCTTGTTGTAGAAACCCGGTGCGGCCGGGATAACAGTTGCGCCTGCCTCGGTTGCGGCGGTCAAGTTCCGCAAGTGGATCAATGAAAGCGGGGTCTCCCGGGGCACCAGTATCAGTGAGCGGCGCTCCTTGAGAGCCACATCTGCCGCCCGCTCGACGAGCGAACGGCTCGTACCGTGAGCAACCGCGGCCACAGTTCCCATGGAGCACGGGCAGATTACCATGCCCGCACTCTTGGCCGACCCTGATGCCGGTATTGCCCCTCTGTCACCATCATCGAACACCCGGATGGACGACCAATCACCTCCAGTTACCTGTTTCAGCTCCGGCTCACTGCTGATACCTGCTTCTGTAGCAAGCAGACGCCATCCGTGCCCGCTCACCACCAGGTGAACCGGCAGCTTTGCTCTTGCGAGGACCTCGAGCAAGCGGACCGCGTAAGGAGCACCCGAGGCGCCGGTAATCGCAAACGTCCACGGATCACTCATAAGAGTCTATCTCCCAGGGAACCCAAGAACACCACAATTGAGATAATGCCGTTCATCTTGAAAAAAGCGGCATCAAGCCGACTGAGGTCCTTAGGTCTAACCAAGTAATGTTCCCACGCGAGCAAGACCGCGGCGACTGCCACGCCGAGGTAGTAGATGATACCGAGCCCGACACCGAATCCAAACGCAAGCAGGCCCAAGATGGTCACACCATGCAACGCTTTGCCAACGAGTATACTGCGGGTCTTTCCGAGCAGAACAACCGCGCTGTGCAACCCGTGCTCCCTATCGAAATCCTCATCCTGCAGCGCGTAAAAGATGTCAAACCCGCCGACCCACGTGAGTACGGCGATGGCGAGGGCTGCGAGCGTCCACCAAGGTGAGCTCCACGAACCCGTGATTGCCAGATATCCACCAACCGGTGCAATAGCCAAGGCGGTACCAAGCCACAAGTGCGACCAGCTCGTGAAGCGCTTGGTATAGCTGTACACCAGTGTCCACGCTAGAGCGAGCGGGCTGAGCATGAGGCACAACGGATTCAACATGCCGGCACAGAGCACGAACAAGACCGCCGAAAGCACCACGGCAGATGCGGCCTGACCTTTGGACAGTTTGCCGGCGGGCAGCTCCCGGGCCTGCGTGCGCGGATTGATACCGTCGATATGTCGATCTACGATCCTGTTGAAACCCATTGCAGCAAAGCGAGCCGCTGTAAAAGCAATGACCACGAGAGCGACTTGGCGCAGTGAGATCGGTGCCGTCCACGAGGCGTACACGACCCCAAGCAGCGCGAACGGCAACGCGAACACGGTGTGCGGCAGCTTCACGAAGTTGGCGTAGCCGACCAGATAGGATTTGCCCACCAAGGTCTGGCCATCGAGACGCGGCGCTGTCATGCGTGGTCCTTGGGTTTTAACTCGATTCCAAGTTCACTCCACATCTCATCGACTCGTTGTTTGGTATCATCATCCATCTCGATGAGCTTCGGCCACTCGCGATCGAAGCCCTCCTCCACCCACTTGGTGGTTGCATCGATACCCATCTTGGAGCCGTAGGTGAAAGCACGCGATGCATGATCGAGCACATCAACCGGTCCCATCGTGAATCTCACATCACGTTCAGGATCAATGTTGTTCAATATGACCCACCACGCCTCATCTGGATCACGTACGTTGACGTTCGCGTCAACGACTACAATCACCTTGGCCAGGGACATCAGCCCCAGCCCCCAAAGCCCGTTCATGACCTTCCAAGCATGTCCAGGATACTGCTTGTCGATGCTGACAAAAACGAGGTTGTGAAATACGCCGGCTGCCGGCATGTGATAATCCACAACCTCAGGTAGGTTCAATGTGAGCAAGGGACGAAAGATGCGTTCGGTGGCATGCCCCAGATAGTAATCTTCCATCGGCGGCCGTCCCACGATCGTGGTTGGATAGATCGGGTCCTCACGATGCGTTATTGCAGTCACATGGACCGCAGGATAGTGATCGGCTAGCGAGTAGTAACCGGTATGGTCGCCAAACGGACCTTCGACAACCAGATCCTCCGCCGGATCGATGAACCCCTCAATCACTAGCTCGGCCTCCGCGGGCACCTTGAGATCACTTGTTACGGCCTTCGTCATTGCGACCGGCTTGCTGCGCAAGAATCCGGCGAATACGTATTCGTCGATATTGGGAGGCAGCGGCGCCGACGCGGAGTAGATGGATGGAGCATCGCCGCCCAACACGATGGCGACCGGCATCTTCTCACCACGTGCTGCCATCTCACGCCAATGCGCCGCACCAACCTTGTGTCGCTGCCAATGCATGGCACACAAGTCCTTATCCAAGACCTGAACTCTGTACATACCGACATTCCGCACCCCTGTCCTAGGGTCTCGCGTCACGACCTGGGGCAACGTGATGTAGGGGCCGCCATCTTCGGGCCAACAAGTGATGACTGGTAGGTCTTGCAAGTTGATTTCGGAGCCCTGCAACACTACCTGCTGGCAGGGCGCGCGACGAGCCAGCGTGCGCGGCGGGTACTTGGCGATCTCAGCGATCTTGGGCAAGAGTGACAGCTTCTCGCGCCATCCCTCAGGCACCTTGAGCTTGATCAACCCATCGATGCGCCGGGCTATGTCATCTAGTTCTTCAACGCCGAGCGCAAGGCTCATACGGCTCATGGACCCAAACAGATTGATGACTACTGGAATTGAACAGGTCTCACCGCTAGCAAGCACTGGCTTTTCGAACAAGACGGCTGGACCGCCTCCAGCACTCTTCATACACCTGTCCGCTATCTCGGTAATCTCATGCACTACGGACACGGGCCGGTCAACACGGATCAACTCATTCCTTTCTTCCAACGCCAATACAAAATCACGCAGGTTGTCATTTGCCACGGGCGACTCCCGAATAGAGAGATGCGACGCCAAGCGTCAATTGCTCGAAACCCACGTTATCGAATCCAGCGCCGCTCATCTGTCTGGTAAAGCCGTCATTATCGGGAAAACCGGCAACTGAATCTGGCAGGTAACTGTATGCGGTCATATGTTTGGACACCACACGACCGATAAACGGAAGAACGTGTCGAAAGTAAAACAGATATAGCGGCCTGGTGGGCCAGGATGTGGGCGTTGAAAATTCCAAGACAATGAGGCGGCCTCCGGGCTTGAGCACCCGCGCGATTTCGGTCAGACCGGCATCGATATCTGCCAGGTTCCTGATCCCGAACCCAACAGTACAGCCGTCAAAACACCCTGCAGGAAACGGGAGGTTGAGCGCGTCCCCGCCGACGGGGTGGATGCCAGTCGCCTTGCCTCGCCCGAGTTGGAGCATGGGCACGACGAAATCGGCGCCAACAATGCGACCGGTGAACCCCGGGCGGCTCCCAAGCTCAGCCGCCAGGTCTAGCGTCCCGGCACAAAGATCCAGATACAGGCCGTCGGGCGATCGCTGCCAATCCAATCGTTCGATGGCACGGCGTCTCCACCGTCTGTCGATGTTCAGACTGAGCACGTGGTTCAGGAGGTCGTAGCGAGGTGCAATCGCAGTGAACATGTCGCGAACGTACGAACGCTTTTCGCTATCTGTGACCTGTTCTGGTGGGCCAGAGAGCACCGAGGACATAGGCGCGAAACTTACTGGCGTGCTTGAACTTGCCGCAAGAATGGTGCAAACTGAAACCCCAGTCGCGACTCAGGCGTAGGGGTCTCTACCCATCATGACGTTCCCCTCAGATCTCTCAACTGCCACCGACCAGGAGGTCGTAGAACAGGCCCGAGACGGTCATGAAAGGGCATATCGAGAACTGATTCGCCGTTATCAACGACCTGTTTTCTCGCTGATCTATCGGATGGTCAGAGATCGTGAGCTGGCAGAGGATCTCTCTCAGGAAACCTTCGTCAAAGTGCTCAACGCGATCGATCGCTATCGACCGGAGTTCAAGTTCTCGTCGTGGGTCTTCAAGATCGCGAACAACGCTGCGATCGACCATCTGCGCAGGAAGGAGCTCGACACTCTATCGCTCGATGGCGGGCCCGACGCCACGACGGCCGAGCGGGTCGAGGCAACCGCATTACAGATCGGTGACTCGGGAGAGTCGCCGCTGGACGAGTTAGAAGCTCGTGAGTTGGGCTCCGCAATTGAGCATGCAATTGGCAAGCTGAGGCCCGAGTATCAGACGTGTATCATACTGCGACACGTTGAAGGCAGGCCGTATGACGAGATTGCAGACATACTCGAGTTACCGCTTGGCACGGTTAAAACATACATACATCGGGCGCGCGCTGAGTTGCGTGAGATACTCGATCCACTGCGTGAAATGCTGTAACACAAGATGCAGCCAGCGCGTAATCAAACTTCAATTCGAAGATGAGACTCTACCCTATACCAATCGCATAGTCAGGCAATTGAACGTCCGGCTTAGTTGCCTAGGCTCACCCAGCGATTACGATGCTACACTAGTCGGCGTGTCAGCAATCACACCTTCTGCAATCTTGGCGTTGGTCATGCTGAACGCGACGGCACTGCGGAATGGGGCTAACGCTAGCGCATAGCGCGCCGATCAGCCCGTTATCACTGGAAGCGAAACGGCTTTACCACCGGCACTGTCTATTACGTTCCTCGCAATCTCGCTCAGCGCCTTGGACGCCGGAGAATCGGGCGCGGCTATTACAACTGGCTCACCACCGTCCGCCAGATCGGCCAGGCCCGCTTGCAGCGGTACACGGCCGAGCAGCTTCACATCGAGCTCATCAGCGAGCCGCTGACCACCGCCATTCATGAACACATCGCTCTGCTCTCCGCAGTGAGGGCAACAGAAGTAGCTCATGTTCTCGACGATACCGAGAACAGGTACTGCAACCTTCTCGAACATTTTTGCGCCCCGCAGCGCATCACCTACTGCCATCTCCTGTGGAGTCGTCACTATGATCGCTCCCTTGACACGGACAGTCTGTGTAAGCGACAGCTGGGCATCACCTGTACCCGGCGGCAAATCGACAATGAAGTAGTCGAGTTCACCCCAATCGACGTCCTCGAGGAACTGCGATATCACTTTTACGACTATCGGCCCTCGCCAGATCGCCGGGGCATCACGTTCGATGAGAAGTCCGATCGATATCAACTTCACACCATGGCTCTCAAGCGGAATAACCTTGCCGCCTACAACCGGTGGCTGTTCGCTCACACCGAATATCCGTGGGATGTTAGGACCATATATGTCCGCATCCATTATTCCCACGCGCTTACCCATGCCCACGAGCGCTACCGCAAGATTCGCAGCAATGGTTGACTTGCCGACACCACCCTTACCGCTCGAAACCGCGATTATGGTTCCCAACTTAGGAGTCAGCTTTGGTTGCTGTGATGGTGCCTGCTCTAAGGTACTCCCACCCCGTGCCTGCGCCCCTGAAGGGGCTTGAGATCCAGTCGGCTCAATCACATCAATCTCGACGTCGCGAACTCCCTCTACCGCGCGTACTGCCTTACGAATCTCACGCACGAGCGTGGCAGGATCGTCTCGTCCGAGTACGAAGGTGATCGACACACTGCCCTGGGAGTCGATATCGAGCGATTGGACCATACCTGCTGAAATCACATCGTTGTCCACACGTGGGTTACGCACGTTTGTTAATGCTCCCGCCACCAATGCTTGCAGCTTATCACTCATTTCCGTCGCCAATCTTCGTCAATTCGTTGTTGTTGTGTATCTACGCTACCTCAGCGCAGAGCGGGCTACAGCCAAGACCGTCGCCTGGACCGTTCCCATATCCCCTTCGAGCGACGCTCCCGCGGCTCTCTTGTGCCCACCACCACCAAACCCCTCTGCCAAGCCAGCTGCATCGATCGACCCCATCGACCGGAATGACACTTTGACCCGTCCGTTGGCCAGCGGCCGAAACATGAGGGCAAGCGTAATACCACGCAGCGACCTGGGATACTCGACGATACCCTCGAGATCGTCAGCCTTGAGTCCGTGTCGCTCTAATGCACCGGGGGGTACGGTCACCCAGGCCAAGCCCAGCTCCCGTTCTACCACAAGCGTATCGAGCACCTCGGCTAGCAGGCGGATCCTACCTTCGGACTCACTGGCATACACCTCGCGGTAGGTTTCTTCGGGATCGAGCCCGTGCGCTAGCAGGTGTGCAGCTACCTGCAGCGTTCTTGGCGTTGTGTTGCTGAATCGGAACCCGCCAGTATCGGTCATGATCGCCACATACAAACCGCGAGCGGCCTCACTACTCAACTTCCACTCGACGGTCTGAGCGAAGTCGTAAATCAGTTCAGCGGTGGCACATGCGGCGGAGTCGACCAATCTGGGTCCATCTGGCAGATGTCCCTCGCTGGCGTGGTGATCGATGCAGGCCACTGGCACTCCGGCCTGCTCGATGATCTTCCCCAGATGGCCAAGCCGCCCTACGTCGGAGATATCGAGCACCACGATCGCATCGGCTCGACTCAAGTGCTTGACCGCCTCACTCGATTTGTCCGATCCATCTGCGCCGTCGAGTAGGAATCGATATCGATCAGGGAACGGTGTGGGATTCGTTATCACCGCCCGCACAGCCCGAGCGGTAAGAAGGTGCCACAGCGCCACGACACAGCCGCAACCATCACCGTCCGCATTCACGTGGGTCGTCAGCGCCACCCGCATTCCAGGCCGGAAGAGCTCGCCGAGTTTCTTCGCCGCACGCTGTCGCGCTGAGGGCACTCTTACGCCACGCCCCGGCGTGCCCTTCGTGGTCTTGGCAGTCATAGACCGCAGTATAACGGACCCGACGGCCCCTGCGTAGCCAACGGAGCTGCTATGTCTCGGCCTCGGGACGTGAGAAGTACTCCTTGCTCAGTTTCGCCACGGTCCCGCCGAGGAACGCTAGGCCGATCAGGTTCGGGAATGCCATCATGCCGTTCAGCAGCGTCCCCATGGCCCAGGCCAAAGGAACAGACACCACAGCACCGACCATGATCAGTGCTACAAACACCACTCGATAAGGAGTGATCATGCCCGAGCCGAACATGTACTCCATGCACTTCTCACCGTAGTAACACCACGCGATTAGCGTTGAGAAGCCAAATAGGAAACTGCAGAGCGCAACAATTATCGACGCAAACGGAATCGCCGTGCTCATAGCCGCCGCTGTCAGATCACCACTGGCATCCTGGAAGCCCGCCTCAGTCCACAACCCCGATGATATGATCACGAATGCGGTCATGGAACAGACCAGTATGGTGTCCACGAACACCTCGAAGACACCCACCGTTCCCTGCTCGCTGGGATGCTTTACATCCGCAATACCATGCGCGATCGGTGCCGACCCCAGTCCTGCTTCATTGGACAGAACGCCACGACTCACTCCGGCCGCAATTGCCTGTGCTACAGCCGCTCCGATGAAGCCACCCACGGCAGCCGAGGGCGTGAATGCATGTTGTAGAATCAGCACGAACACACGCGGTATGTCCGCCGCGTTGATAAGCATGTAGATGAGGGCCGCGCCGATGTAAACCACGATCATCGTGGGCACCAGCTTCTCTGCGGTAGCCGCGATTCGCTTGATCCCACCCAACAGGACCAAGCCAACAGCTACGGTGATAAACACTCCGGGTACCCATAGCGGGAGTTCCACGCCGGCGCTGGAACGTACCGCTTCGACAAACGTCCGGGCGATCGTGTTCGATTGCGCCATGTTACCCGTGCCGAACAATGCGGTGGCCGCTCCAAAGAAAGCGAACATTATCGCGAGGACCTTGCCGAACCTCTTGAATGGTATGCCGTTGGAGATGTAGTACATGGGGCCGCTGGCAAGTTCGCCGCTCTCACGTTGGACCCTGAAGTGGACGCCAAGCACGGCCTCGGAGTACTTGGTTGCCATGCCCACTGTGGCAGTCACCCACATCCAGAAGATTGCACCAGGACCGCCCACCAGAATTGCAGTTGCGACGCCTCCTATGTTGCCATTACCCACCGTCGCGGCGAGCGCCGTAGACAACGCCTGGAACGGCGTTATGGTGCCCTTCGCACCCTGCCTGTGCCTGAATGCTCCCCCCAGCGTCATCCTGACTGCTCTGGGGAAATAGCGGAACTGGACAAATCCGCTGCGAACCGTGAGCCAAGCTCCCACAACGATAAGGACGACTGGCATCGCGACCGGCTGCCACATGAAATCGTTGACCGATAGAATCTTATCGGGAAGGCTGGATAAGAAATCCATGCAGATCTCCTTGGGGTCGATTTGTCAGCCGCTTAGGGCGGCTACCGTCACCCTTGTCATTGACATCGCTCTAGTGAACGGGATGGCTCGGGGGCACATTTTGGCACTCTGCACGCCACGAGAGCGCTTTCCAGCCTGTACACACTGTGGCTCGACAGGTTCGCCCACAAACCAGGACAAGGCAGTGTGGCAAAGACTAGGCTGATTCTCAGCGGTGTCAAGCTTGAGTCGTTACAAGCTGTAGTTGGGTGCCTCTCTCGTAACAACCACATCGTGTGGATGTGACTCGCGATAGCCTGCAGCCGTGACCTGGACGAACTCGGTGTCACTGCACAGATCCGTCAGCGTTGCCGCCCCGCAGTAGCCCATACCACTGCGCATTCCACCTGCGATCTGGTAGAGCACATCTGCCACGGGTCCACTGTATGGCACTCTGCCTTCAATACCCTCTGGCACGAGCTTCTGCAGCGACGTCTCAGAGTCCTGGAAATAGCGGTCGGCTGAGCCCTCCTGCATAGCCGAGAGCGAACCCATGCCGCGCACCGTCTTGAATCGGCGCCCCTCGAGCAGGAAGCTCTCTCCGGGACTTTCCTCAGTGCCTGCAAGCATCGATCCGAGCATTATGCTCGAGGCACCTGCCGCCAGTGCTTTGACCGCATCCCCAGAGTACTTCACACCGCCATCGGCTATCACGGGCACTCCTCCAGCACCCTCCATCGCATCTAGGATGGCCGTGATTTGTGGTACACCGACACCTGTCACCACCCGCGTGGTGCAAATGGAGCCGGGTCCAATGCCGACCTTGACGGCATCCATGCCACGCTCGGCAAGTGCCTTAGCGCCGGTTGCAGTAGCCACGTTGCCGGCGATGAGTTGGGCATCAGGGAATGCCTCACGCAGGCCGGCGGCGGTTTCGAGCACTCCCTCGGAATGCCCATGCGCCGAGTCTATTACCACGGCGTCAGATCCAGCATCCAACAGAGCCTGTGCACGCGCCTTGGCCTCACCCCCCACACCCACAGCCGCCGCCACCCGGAGTCGGCCATGCTCATCCTTGTTGGCATTGGGGAACTGACGGCGTTTGAAGATGTCCTTTACGGTAATGAGTCCCTTAAGAACCCCACTATTGTCAACCACTGGCAGCTTCTCGATACGATGCTCGCCGAGCATGCGTTCCGCTTCATCAAGAGTCGTTCCCACGGGAGCGGTGATGAGATTCTCCTTGGTCATGACCTCATCGATGGTACGCTCCATGTTTCTCTCGAACTGCAGGTCCCGATTTGTGATGATGCCCAAGAGGTGGCCCCTATCATCCACGATCGGTACGCCCGAGATCTTGAAACGGGCCATCAGCGCAAACGCCTCGCGTAGCTGATGGTCCGGTCCCAGCGTAATGGGATCCAGTATCATTCCGCTCTCAGACCGCTTCACCCGATCAACCTCGGCTGCTTGTCTGTCGATGGTCATGTTCTTGTGGATCACACCGACACCACCGGCCCGAGCCATCGCGATCGCCATTTCCGATTCGGTGACGGTGTCCATCGCTGCGGATACCAGGGGGACGTTGAGGTCGATGCCTCGAGATAGACGGCTCGCCAAACTCACATCTCTGGGATGCACCGTAGAGTGACGGGGTACCAATAAGACATCGTCAAAAGTGAGAGCATAACCGGCTCGTAGAGTGGGCATTACCACCTTCCTGCAATAACGAAAGCCCGCCGCGCGCGGAGCGCTGTGCGGGCCGTTCTCAACTCAATCCGGTTTTCCATGGCGGAAGGTAGCCGGCGGCTACCTAGCGGTCAAGCCGACTTCTTGCCCTCCGTATCCTGATCGTCTCCTTCTTCCTTATGGGATCGTGCAGCATCGGGGCCAGACTGCTCAGCGGTCTCCTCTGCATCAGTGGCCTTCCCTTGAGGCGGGGAATCGCCGGTAGCTTCCGACCGCTCCCCTTCGTCCTGTTCCGGAGAAGTGTCTTCCCCTTCTTTGCTCTGCTCACCCTCCTCAGGTTCGGACAGATCCAGCTTTTGCAGCTCCTCGACAACTACACGGCCAGCGTCGGCAACACCTTTCACAACGCTGGACGCCGCATCCAGTACGGAAGAGGTGCCCTTTATCGCTGCCTCACCAATACGGGTGGCGCGCAGCGTACCTTCGACGTTATCGGCCAGCCGTTCAAAGGGAGATCTGTCACGCGTACTCCGATTGTACTTCGACTCAAGAAACTCTATGTAGTCGAGCAGCTGGCGAGCCGTCTCGTCGGGAAGATCCTCGAGTCTCTGTGTTATCGTTGCCTTCAGCTTCTCATCCATGCCAAGAACCTCATTGCTGACGGACTGCCATATCCACCAGCTCCAAAATGGGGTTGCCAAGATAGCGCGAGCGAGCCACCAGGACTCGGCCTATGACGACGAGCTGGGTCAGTGGGCTCAGGCGCTCCACTTCGGCTAACTGCTCCCTGGAGAGGGTCACATATACGAACCCAGCTTCCGGCAGGGGGCCGCGAGCAAGCATATAGAGGTCACCCTCCGGTATCTCACTACGGAGTTCGTCCGCCTCTTGTGTCGCCAGATATTGAAGTGTCCATTGAATCAGCTTACCCTGGTACTCTTCCGGTCTTGCCCGTACCTCGGCACCACTCACGCCCTCCAGCAGGCCCTCGACGGAAGGACGGAGGTCTGATTCCCTGACCCAACCCTCAGTTCGGACACGCACCCATTCGCCTGAGCGCGCTAGCACTCTAACCGATGTGTTCGCCTGCAGTGTTGCCGTGGTGTCGCCCTCAGGCACTCGGAGAAGCGATGCAGCATGAGCCAGCGCCGCACGATCGAGCGTTGCCGCCGAATCGGTAGCTTCAGGCTGAGATGGAGCCGCGGCCGGCGCGGTTGGTTCCTCTACCAACTCAAGCGATGCGGCCCAGATCCGGCCTTCCCTCCTGACCCGGATCCAGTTCGCGTCCCGACTGATTTCTTCCAGATACGTACCCTCGGCAACTCGCGCGGCAATGTTGCCGTTCGGAGTTTCCCGCAGATTTTCCCCCCCTGCCGATATGACCCGCAAATCGAACACGCCCTGGCTTGTCGATCTGACGGATGCAGACCAAATCCACCCTTCGAGGGTAGCACTAACCCAACCACCTCCGGCAGGGGTGCCCCGAAGCGTGGAGCCGGGATTCACCCTGGCGAGTACAGGAGAATTGGCAGATGCTTCGCGTCGGAAATTCTCAGCACGCACAACACGATATTGCTCCTGTGCATGCAATGACGGAGCCAATACACCAGCCACACACAGTATCAGAGTGACCGAGCAGGCTGGTAGCCGGGCCGGGAGGCCGCTAGATTGCCTCATTCTCAAGGTATTTCGAGGATTCTAGGAGGACACTCTCCGGATGTCAAACGCGCGTGATAGCAGGGTGAAGCTAAACATTGTCGTAGCCACGGCCGTGCTCGCCGTACTCGGAGCGGCTACGGAGCCATGTTACGCCCAAGTAGGACATCCTCCCGGATCCTCTCCATACCAGCCGCTCCGTGCAAAACGCGTAGTCTCTGTTGGCGCCGGCTACATATGGGGATCGGCTGGCAAGGCAGGTGTGGGCCCGTCTGATGGACCGGTTGTGACGGCACGTGGGGATCAAGTGTTGACTGGCCCGCTGGCAGTGAACCTCTCAGTAGGAGTTGCCAACCTGAAGCGTGGTCTGATCAACCCCAACTCCGCTCCAGCCGACAGCATTCTGGGCTATGCCGACCAGACGGTCACGCTTCTCGACGCCGGCATCGTGCTGATGCTGACTGGCCAGAAAACATGGCACGGCATGATACCTTATGTGGATCTGTCTCTCGGAGTCGCCTTTGGCGGATCCGTGCCGGAGGACAGCCTTAGTGGGTTTGTATTCGGGACACAGTTCACGATCGCACCGGCATTCGGCGTCCAGTGGTATCCTTCAGATAGACTGATGCTTAGAACCGAGTTCCGTGACATAATCTGGCAGCTCCGCTACCCACCATCCTTCTTCACGCGCCCCGAAGACGATAGCCTTTCACCGCCAGTTCTGAATCCGAACGTGGAGAACGACACTGAGTGGACCCACCATCCCACGCTGATCTTCACCATTGGATACGCAATAGGGTTCTGAACAACGGCGGTCAGCGCAGTTCCCGTAGCCGCCTCTCCCGACATTTCCATGGGATCACGTATGGCCCACCCGGGGCACCAAAGCGTAAATTGAAACCGTGACCAAGGTACAGCTAACCCGGATCGTCAGGTTCGCGGCCGCTCACAGATACTACCGGCCAGAATGGAGCGAGGACCGCAACTATCGCGAGTTTGGCCCGTGCGCGAACGAGCACGGCCACGGTCACTCATACGAATGCCACGTGACGGTAAGTGGTCCAGTCGACCGAGAAACCTCCACTGTCGTCAATCTCTCTAATCTGGACAGTATCCTAAGAGAGGAAGTCGTTCAGCGATTTGACCATCGCAATATCAACTACGCCGTTGAGGAATTCGAGTTCGGTAAACAGATACCTACCGTCGAGGCACTGGCAATGTACGTATGGGATCGGGTCAAGAGACGCCTGCCATCCGGTGTGTCTCTGGAGTGCGTACGAGTTCAGGAAGATCCGTCGCTCTTTGCCGAATACCGTGAATGAGGTGAGATCCTGCTCTCTACGGCGTCAGCCGGTCCAAAACGTAAGGAGGTGACAACAGCGTGCGAGGAGTCGTTCTAGCGGGGGGGAACGCCAGCCGTTTCAGTGGGAAGCCCAAGGGGCTGGAGCAGGTTGGCGGCACGCGGATATTGGACCGAGTGATCCGTGCCGTCAAGGAAGCCACTGGCGACGCGCCGCTGCTTGTCGCTAACGCGGAGGATGCATCAGAGTGGCGGCCCGACCTGAAAGTCATGCGTGATGCGATACGCGGCTGCGGAAGTCTGGGCGGGATCTACACCGCTGTGTCCGCTGGCGAGGGACATGCGCTGGTGGTCGCCTGGGACATGCCGTTTGTTTCTGCGGACCTGCTCAAGGCGCTCGTCAACCGGTCGGGCTCGTTCGACGCAGTTCTTCCTGAGAGACGGATCGACGATGAAGTCAGCCTGGAGCCCCTATGTGCTGTCTACGGTCCCAATTGTCTCGCTCCTATTAGGAGCCAACTCGTCAAGGAAGACTTCAGGGTCCAGGGATTCTTGGGAGCGGTCAAAGCTGGGAAGATTCCCTGTGACTCGGTGCAAGCATTCGGTGACCCGGCGACTCTCTTCTTCAACGTGAACACCCCGGATGATTTGAAGAGAGCGGAGGAGTTGTGGCGCGACCAATATCAGCGTTGAAGGAGGTTCAGTGCGCACGCTGCTGACCTCAACCGACGCTGCACGAACAATCCTCGAGAGTATCCGCCCACTTCCATCCGAGACAGTCCCAATTACAGCGGCGCTCGGAATGGTCTCGGCATCCGATGTCACAAGCCCAATCGACCTCCCACACTGGGACAACTCCGCCATGGACGGCTACGCCGTCAGAAGTGAGGACGTGCGGGGCAGGTGTCCTGTGGATCTGCAGATCGTAGAGCAGATACATGCAGGTGCCTTCCCGGAGGTGCCACTCTCCGGCGGTCAGTGCGCTCGCATCTTCACCGGTGCACCCATCCCAGAAGGAAGCGATGGGGTCATTAGGCAAGAAGACACCACGGTCTTGCCCGACGGCAAAGTGCAGGTGAACGACGATCGCGACAGTGAGCGGAATATCCGCTTTCGCGGTGAGGACATCCGCCTTGGTACTACCGTTCTAAAGCGCGGCACCGAACTACAGCCGGCACACATCGGCGCCCTCGCATCAGTCGCACGTGATCAAATTGCAGTATACCGGAGACCAAGAGTCGCCATCATGGCTTCTGGTGACGAGATCGCAGACTTGAGTGAGAAATCAGCGATACTCGAGGGTAGGAAGATCGCTTCGTCGAACTCGTACACGATGTCTTCGATGGCACGGCAAGCTGGCGCCGAGCCGGTCGAACTCGGAATCGTGCCGGACGATCCAGCGTTATTGGGAGAGAAACTCCTGGGACTGCCACCCGCCGACATGCTGGTGAGTTCGGGCGGCGTCAGTGTGGGTGATCACGATTACTTCAGACGGGTATTCGAAGAACTCGGCGGCGAGATGAAGTTCTGGCGGCTCCGGACGCGTCCAGGTGCTCCGGTTGCATTTGGCCTTTGGCGCGGCGTTCCCTGGCTTGGCCTTCCGGGCAACCCCGTTAGCACAATGGTGACTTTCGAGCTCTTCGTGCGGCCAGCCATCCGAGTCATGCTGGGCCACTCGACGCCGTTCCGCAAGACTGTCAAGGCACGCACGACAGAACCGATCACTTTGCAAGCGCCGCTTCGGCATTTCCTGCGTGTCGTACTCGAAGACCACGGCGGGGAGTTATTGGCCAAGCTTACCGGCCCTCAGGGATCAGGCATTCTGACCTCGATGGCGACAGCCAACGCACTGTTGATCGTTCCCGAGGACAAGCAGGAATTGCCAGGCGGGGTCGAGCTTTCGGCGATCAGGCTGAACGAAGTCGACCACGTCAACGACGTCCCATACTAACGAGAGATTTGACACCAGGCGGGCCGTCCAATGAAGACCATCGGACTTATTGGCGGTATGAGCTGGGAATCGACAGTTCCCTACTACCGCACCATCAACGAGACGGTCAAACAAGAGCTTGGCGGTCTGCACTCCGCCAACATCGTGCTATACTCGGTCGACTTCCAGCCCATCGAACAACTGCAGCATGCAGACCGGTGGGACGAGACAGGCCACATTTTGGCTGGTGCTGCTCGTTCATTGGAAAGAGCAGGGGCTGACTGCATCGTCTTGTGCACCAACACCATGCACAGGGTGGCAGCTAGTATCAGAGAATCGGTCAACATCCCGTTCTTGCACATAGCGGATGCGACCGGCGCTGCTATCGCATCGGCAGGGTTGCAAACTGTTGCCCTATTGGGCACCAAGTTCACCATGGAGCAGGAGTTTTACCGCGGCTGGTTGCAGGACAACCACCGGTTGGATGTCCTGATACCGGACGAACGGGATCGGGATGTGATTCATCGAATCATCTATGACGAGCTCTGCCTCGGACAGCTCTTGGAGAAGTCACGGGACTCCTTCCGCCGAATCATTGAGAGCCTCGTGGTCGACGGTGCGGAGGGCGTGATCCTCGGTTGCACCGAGATAGCACTGCTAGTCGGTCCGTCAGACTCGGCTGTGCCCCTGTTCGACACCGCCGATCTGCACGCGCGCTACGCCGTGGACTGGGCTCTTGGCGGGGCAAAGGCCTGACTCGATCGAAGCATCGGTCACCCAGAAGCCCGCCGGACCAGGCAGGCATCCCAACAAAAAAGGGGCAGGAACTCCCTGCCCCTCGCGCCAGGATTGGCAACGATTACCAGGCCCTGGGCTCGTACCGGATATGACGGTACTCAGGGAACCACATGGCACGGCGGACCTTCTCCTCAACCCCGTCGAGGACACCTTCATCAGCGTGCCCTCCCTCGACGGCACGCCTGATCACAGCGCAGGCTACCGAGTGTGAGCATTCGCGAATGCGGCTCAGCTCGGGGTAGATAGCCACTTCCGCCAGATCGGACTCCCCCACCTCATTTGCTAGGGCCTTCGCGCCCTCCAGGAACATGCCATCTGTAACCCGCTTCACGCCACCGACCCAAACACCCAAGCCAACGCCTGGAAAGACGTATGCATTGTTACCCTGCCCGATACGGTAGCTTCTGCCTCCAAACTCCACCGGGTCAAACGGGCTACCAGTGGCGACAATCGCGCGGCCCTCGGACCAGACGATCGCCTGCTCTGCCGTACACTCGCTCTGGCTCGTGGGGTTGCTGAGCGGAAATACCATAGGCCTGTCGTTGTTGCGGGCCATCGCTCTCACGACGGATTCCGTGAACATCCCCGGGGTACCCGATGTCCCAATGATGATAGTCGGCTTCGCGTTGACTACCGTTTCCTCGAGCGTGACCTTCGTCCGATCCGCACACTCGTAGCTCACCAGTTCAGCCACGTCGCGCGCATAGCTCGCTTTGAATTCCTCGAGTCCTTCACGATCCTGGGTAACGAGACCGCGACTGTCGACCGTCCAGATCGCTTTGCGCGCCTGCTCCAAGGTCAATCCCTCTTCCACCATTGCCGACACGATGAGGTCCGAGATGCCTTGAGCCGAGGCCCCTGCCCCAGCGAAGAGGACCCGCTGATCACGCATCTTCTGACCTGTAATCCTCAGACCAGAGTAGATGCCCGCCACGACCACTCCAGCGGTACCCTGGATGTCGTCGTTGAAGGTCAAGATCCTATCCCGAAAGCGGCGCAGCTGGAAGATCGCGTTCCCCTTGAGGAAGTCTTCCCATTGCAGTAACGCGTCGGGATAGACGTTCTGAACAGCCGCAACGAACTTGTCGATGAATGCCTGATACTCTTCTCCCCTGATCCGCTTGTGGCGTAGCCCTAGGTAGAGTGGATCGTTCAGGCGTTCCTCGTTGTCGGTTCCGACGTCGAGTGTAATGGGGAGTGTGAGCCACGGCGGTATCCCGGCGCACAGCGTATAAAGACAGAGCTTGCCGATTGGGATGCCCATGCCTCCAACACCCTGATCGCCGAGCCCCAGGATCCTCTCGCCGTCCGTCGCAACGATCACCGCTGGTGGCCGCGGGTGGTTTGCCAGAACCTGTTCTATGTTGTCCCGCTGTTCATAACTAACGTAGAGTCCGCGTGCTCGACGATATATATGAGAGAACTTCTGACATGCCTCGCCCACAACCGGCGTGTAAACGATCGGCATCATCTCATCTATGTGCTCATGTACTAGGCGAAAGAACAGGGTTTCGTTCCGGTCCTGTAGGCTCGCTAGATAGATGAACTTCTCGATGTTCGACGGCTTGGCCTTGAAGTTCTCGTAGGTCCGCTCCAGCTGCTGCTCTATGGTGGAGGTGACGGGTGCGACCAATCCCTCGAGTCCCAGACTCTCCCTTTCCTCTTCCGTGTATGCTGTTCCCTTGTTTGTGAAGGGATTGAGAATCACGGGTCGTCCCTTGTGACTAACAGCGAAGTACTCTTCTGACGTCCGTGAGTCGATCTTTGGGGACCACATCTACCGCTCCTTTTATGGCAACAGCCCGCTGCTCGCACTAAAAGCGAGCTTGCACGGGCTGGTTCTCATTTGATGGATGCTACTCTTGTAGGCACTGCTTGCTCCAACTCCTGGTACTCGGGCGCGTCGGCATCGCGCGCGACCGAAAGCTACTCTGTTAAGCTCGAGAAACGAAGGTACTGATTATGAGGGTTGGTTGGAGGGAGGTGTGGCTCCCTTCCCCAGCGCAAAGCCGAGGAAGGGAAGCCAAGGTCGAAGCACAGTTCTTACCCGAGCAGCGTCAGGAATACGCCAGCGGCGACTGCTGATCCGATGACGCCCGCAACGTTCGGCCCCATGGCTGGCATCAGCGGGTTCACCCGGCCGTCGGTGTTATCAGACACAAACTTCTGCACCACGCGGGCAGCCATGGGCACCGCGGAGACACCCGCGGCACCGATACACGGATTGATCTTCTTGCGAAGGAACAGATTGAGGATCTTCGCAAACACGATTCCGCCCGCCGTGCTGAACGAGAACGCCACAGCTCCCAGAATTAGGATCTGAATGGTGCGCCACGTAAGGAAGTGCTCCGCATCCATCGTGGCACCTACCGCTATTCCCAGGAAGATCGTCACGATGTCGATCATTGAACCACCAGCAGTCTTGCGAAGCCGTTCGGTGACCCCACACTCACGCAAGAGATTACCAAACATGAGCATACCGATGAGTGGCGCAGCCGAGGGGATCGCCAGTGATGCCAACACCCCAGTAACGATCGGGAACAGAATCACAGCCGTCTTGGAAACCGGAATGGCCTGAGGCATGTCGATCTCACGCTCTTCCTTGGTCGTGAGGGCGCGCAAGATCGGTGGCTGGATGATGGGCACCAGCGACATGTAGCTATATGCCGCGACGGCGACTGGGCCCAACAAATGAGGTGCTAGCTGAGCCGTCAAGAAAATCGATGTTGGCCCATCGGCACCACCGATTATCCCGATCGATGCAGCCTCACCGTAATCGAAGCCCAGAAAGTACCCGGCTGAAAGGGCGGCCACGAATATCCCTAACTGAGCGGAAGCGCCCAGCAAGAAAGTGAGCGGCCGACCGAGCAACGGACGGAAGTCGGTCAATACCCCAACGCCCAGGAAGATGAGAGGCGGCAGGAGCTCGGTCCTTATGCCGCCTTCGTAGATGAGGGAAATAATGCCTTCACCGTACGAGCCCATCTCCGCCAGCGGCAAGTTGGCCAGAATGGCTCCAAAGCCGATGGGGATCAGCAGCAGTGGCTCATACTCACGGGTTATCGCAAGGTAGATGAGCACACCCGCAACCAAGAACATGACGATGTTGCCGATGCCTAGGTTGGCAATGCCAGATTGTCTCAACAGCTCCAGGGCCGTTTGCATACCGGGCTCCGCTACGCGATCGTCATGATCGGCTTGGATGAATCGATCTCATCTCCGATCTGAGCGTGCACCGCACTTACCTTACCGTCGCAAGGTGCTTTGATGTCGTGTTTGGCCTTCATCGCCTCTACTTCAGCCACGACATTCCCCTTCGAGACAGCGTCTCCAACCTTGACCAAGATGTCGACTATCTCCACCGAACCAGCAAACGTGGAAAACACCTGTGTTCCTTCAGTCGTGGTGGGCGCTCCTGTGGCAACAGCAGGGGCTGTAGCACTGGAACCACCAGTGGGCTCCAGCGTGACCACGAACGTTCGCTTTGCCCCGTTCTCTTCGACTATGCAGCGTGTCGTCACCGGACCGGTGATGGCAGGTGCAACGGTAGCAACCGGCGCGGCCGACGGGGCCGCAGGCTCTTCCTTCTTCTTCAGCGGTATGTCGATCTTGGGCTTGCCGGTTAGCAGCCGGATGCCCTCGTTAGTTTCCATCTTCTTGCCGGGCACCATGGCCGCCAAAACGAGGAACGTGTTCTCATCGTTGACGGGGAGGTTGCGCTCCCTCAACGCATCCTGCGCGGCCCCAATGTTCTTCGGAGCAGCCTCCAGCGGATCGCCTTCGAAAACCGGTAGATCCAACTGCTCTGACGCAGCCTTCACGACATCGGGATCGGAGGGTAGGGGCGTCTTGCCGAAGTACCCGAGCACAGCCTTGCCGTATCCGGCTTCGATCTTCTTCCAGCGGCCGTACAGCACGTTGTTGAATGCCTGCAGCCAGTACTGCTGACTGCCCGGGGTAACGCTGGTCCATGCGCCACCGGCTTCGACTACAACAGGAAATTCGGCCAACACTTCACTGTACTTCTCGAGTATTCCAGCCTTTACCATCATGTGCACGTTAGGACCGATAGCGCCACCGGGCATCGGGAATCCGAGAACACGTGCATCAGCGGTCGTGGTGGTCGGATTGAAGGCGTAGTCCTTCATAAGCTCGTTCAGCATGCCCTCTATTTCCGGCAGCACTGACACGTCGATGTCGAGTGTGTACCCGGTGCCCTTGAGAGCGTGGGCCAGAGAGCGGGCATCCGGTTGTACGGTGCCACTCGCAAAGGGACGGACTGACAAGTCGACGCCGTCTGCGCCACCCGCGATGGCCGCCATGTAGCAGGAAACGGCCGTGCTTGCGGTGTCGTGCGTATGCATCCAGAGCGGCATTTCCGGCGGCATGATCTTCTTGAGACCGATGGCGGCGTCGTAGATCGTCTTGGGGTCGGTAGTGCCGCTCGCGTCCTTCAAACAGATGCTGTCGATATGGAGATCACTGTCCAGAAGGTGCTTGCCGATATTGATGTAGAACTCGGCGGTATGGACCTTGTCCGAATGGAAAGGCAACCCCATCAGGGCAATACACACCTGATGGTGCATTCCGACGTCCACAATGGGCTTGCCGGTCTTGATCAGGTTTTCGACATCGTTCATGTAGTCGAAATTCCGATCCCAAGTTGTGCCCGACTCCTTCATTAGCTTGGCTTGCAGCTCCAAGCCCTCCATACTCTGCGTGGTCAGGGTCACTCCCGACACGGAGCGGGTAAGGATCTGCAGATCAGCGTCGGGGCCTACGGCTTCCCTGATCTTTCGCATGTCCTCGAACGGGTTCTCGCCCAGGTAGAAGTAGGGCGCCTGGTAGCGCGCGCCACCTCCGAATTCAAAGTGTCTGAATCCGGCCTGTGCGGACGCTTCCATCGCGGGCAGGAAGTCCTGTAAACGAACCTTGCCACCAAACGAACTCTGCAAGCCATCGCGAAACGGGGTGAACATGACCCGTATCTTCTTGCCAGGTTCGGAGAATATCATCTTTCCTCCTCAACTCTCGTGATCTTAGATCCTGGAAAAACGGCTGCCACCGCCGATGTTATTGCCGCCAACATGGCTGGGTCCGCTTTGCCTGTCTTGTCCGGGAACACCGCGATGAGACCGCGCATTGCCAACGCCAGCAGGGTGAGCAACACAAACACGGCGAAGAACGCTGAGACACATACCATCAAGAGATCAGTTGATCCCACAATAATCTCTCCGTGGAAGTTTTTGCTATTGGGTTCATCGGGCCGGCGGGCGGAACTCACGCTCGTCTACTAGGGAGCCACGCGATATCACGCAGCCAGATGCATCCAACCCAAACTCGCACCTCCGGCTGCAGCTCAACAAAACGCTGCAAACAAACATATCTAACCCACGCCTGAAGTACGACACAAGAGGAGGCTCTCTGAAGACTTCTTAACAGTTACCATGGAGTATCAGCCTACCGTTGGTGAACGGTCGTTCGGCTCCTTCTAACAGCAACTCGAGATCATCTCCCAGGCCCTTCACCCTGCCCCTCGCGAGAACCTCTTCTTCCGATCCAGGGCGCTCGGAGCACAGAGTGACTTCGCGGCCGATTACGAGTGAGCGTTCACGATATCTCTCTACGAGCGGCAGGTACCCTCCGTTCAATAGCTCTTGGTAGTTGCTGTGGATGGCCTCTGTGAGCCGTCGCAGCACCGTTGGCACACGGCAAAGCTGCGGCTTCGGGATCATTTCACTCAACGATCCGACGTGGGGCACAAACGGCGTCGGCTCCACCGACGGGCTGTTCTCGACGTTGAGTCCGATTCCGAGCACAACGTCACTCACCGCGCTCTCATCTCCCCGAGTATACGCAAGCACACCTGCCACCTTCGCACCATCAATGAGGATGTCGTTGACCCATTTTATGCCTGCGGCTCCTGCCAAACCCGGCACGGCGTCGATGGCGTCGAGCACAGACAATGCTGCCAACACGGTGAATGTGGTTCCCCTGTGTCTCACCGGAGTTCGAGGCGCCAGGTACGCGGCCAGGTAGATGTTGCCAGGCGGGGCGGACCACGCCCGTCCCTTGAACCCATGGAAGCGTCTCCCCGAGCCTGCCAGACACAGGATCCTGTCTGGCAGACCGATCTCCCGGCGACTGAGGTCGGTCAGTAGGTCGTAGTGTGATCCTGAAGCTGACTCGTTGAGCAGCACATGGTTCCACTGTGGGTAGGCTTGCAGCTTAGATTCACGGACCGTGTGACCGCCATACATAGCCGCCAACAAGGGCTGGATTCCGGCAGGAGCGTCCGAGCCAATAGGCTGCCAGTGCCCGGCCGGCACATCCAACGTGCGGTCAGCATACTCTATGCTATCTGTGAAGACTGCCATGGAGCGGGAAGAATTGCGGTGATACCGGGAGTTGTCAAACCTAACCTGACTCGCCCAGGACGAGGGGCCACTGAGCTAACGTGTTAGACAAGATCGTATTGGCTGCATACCTGTGTGTTATGCTTTGGGTCGGCTGGCGCTCTCGCAATCAGTCTCCCGAATCATATTGGGTCGCCAACCGGCAATACGGTACGCGGCGGATCAGTGTATCGCTGATTGCAACCATTCTTGGTGCTTCATCGACCATGGGACTCATAGCGCTGGGCTATGGCCGTGGGCTCACTGCCGCATGGTGGCTGTTGACTGGCGCAGTGGCACTCATGGTATTCGGATGGGCCTTGGCTGCACGGGTGCGTAGGCTCGGAGTCTACACACTGCCGGACATCCTCCATCGGTCTTATGGACTCAGGGTTTCAGTACCGGCGGCGCTGATGATCGCGATCTCGTGGTGCGCCGTCGTCGCCGCACAAATGATAGCTGGAGGACGGCTGTTGAGCGCGATCTTCGACGTCGGATATCCGTCCGCACTCGCGATAATCGCTATCGTGTTCGTCATGTACACGTTCTGGGGCGGTCAGATATCTGTCCTCAAGACAGACATTTGGCAGCTCTGTCTTTTCGTGGGCGGTCTTGCCACATGCCTCACCTTCGTCGTGATAGCCGTGGAAGCGGATTCTGGGTCGGTCGTCGGCAGGATACCCGAGGGCCATTGGAGTTTCCCCTTGTCGGAGTCTTTTGGCTGGTATGATCTGTTGGTGTACTTCCCCCTGATCTTGGGATTACCATACCTCGTTGGACCCGACATCTACTCGCGCGTGCTTTGCGCCAAGGACGACTCAGTGGCGAAGAGGTCTGTGTTCGTGAGCGTCGTGGCTGTCGTTCCAATAGCACTTGCACTATCGCTGCTCGGTACCTTGTTGAGCGGGATCTTCCCAGGAATACCGGAGGATGCTGCCCTACCTACCGCAATCATTGGGCTTATCCCGGCAGGCATTACTGGGTTGATCGTGGCCGGGTTCTTGGCGGCGCTCATGTCGTCCGCAGATACGACTCTCATGTCAGCGTCTACCGTGCTGGCACTGAATGTCATTGGTGTGCACAAACCGCTTCCGAAAGCAACGCGGCTCGTGGTCACCAAATCCGCTGTACTGTGCGTCGGACTGATCGCGTGGCTGATTGCTGGATTCCAGCAGGGAATAATCTCGTCCCTACTGTTGGCATACACCGTCTTCGTAGGCGGGGTGGTAATTCCGACCCTGGCGAGCTTCTACCGGGGCTCCTTGCACATAAGCCCACGCGGTGCGATGTGGGCCGTCATCGTGGGAGGCACAACCGCAATAGTGGGACAGATACGAGACGGAGCATTCCTGAGCACACTGCTGGGAGACCGGCTCACGGCCTTGCTTGCGCGCGTCCTGGGCCCTGAATACCCGGGAATTCTGCCGATCATTTTGTGCGGAGCCGTCATGATCGGTGTGAGTTGGACCGACCGGAGACGAACTCCAGCATCATTGGGGTAATCAGACGCGACGGCGCTTCATTCCCGCTCACCACTCGAGTGTGGTCGCACCGTGGTCGTGCACTCACATCCGTTTGTAAACGGGCCCTGACCCCCCTTCGCGCGGGGTCCAGCGCGGGCCCAGCACATCAGTTGCTTTGCAGTCGACGCAATTGGGCGCATTCACGCGTAGCTGCCCGTCAACTTCCTCGTACACCGCCGCCGGACACATGTGGGAATAGAAGCTGGCCAGTTCAGCACCTACTTTTTCGCCCGGAATCAGGTGGGATGGAATCGTGTCGCGTGTTACGTTACCTGATTTGAACACCGCGTCTACCTTGCTGAACGTGAGCTCTCCATCATAGGTCAACTCCTCGCACTCCGTAGTGGCACGTGGCGCTCTCGCATCCTCTTCCATGTCGATGCGCCGACCGGGGAAGCGACCGCCAGTCAGGGTCATCAGGCCAGCTTTGGCGGCACCGGTATAAAAGCCACTCTTGAATGCGGGCCGCATGTTCCGCGTCCGATACAGATCGTGCACCGTGTACGAATCGTTCAGCAACTCGTCGTATGCGGAGAGCTGCTTGGCGGTAACATCATCGTTCTTGAGAGCGGCGAATATCGCGCGTGCAGCGTACATTCCCGACTGCATCGCGTAGTGAATGCCCTTTAGCGAGGGGACATCGACCAATCCCGCTGAATCGCCAAGAATCACGACGCCGTCGCCGTGACGGCGTTGTGGTATGGAATGGTACCCCCCCTCCGGGATAGTCTTGGCTCCCCACTCCACCAGCTCCCCACCTTCCAGATAGGGCTTGAAGAGTGGATGCAACTTCATCCTCTGTGTCAGCTCATGGACCTCCAGGTTGGCATCTCGGTAGTCCAGGCCGACCACCAGACCCAAGGCCACCAGGTTCGGCTCGAGCGGATACATGAAGCTGCCGCCAAATGCAGTTCTCGGTAGCGGCCAGCCCATCGTGTGAATAACTCTGTCCAGCGGATGCTTAGTCTCCCACAGTTCCTTGACTCCCAACGCGTATATCTGTGGGTTTTCCGATGCAACCCCTTGCCACTCCATGTAGGATTGGGCCAAGAGTCCGCGAGAACCCTCCGCCAGCGCAGTTACCTTGGCTGCAATGTCTGTCGCCGGCATGTAGCTCGATCCCGGACTGCCATCGCGCTCCAAACCAGAGGCGACGGTGCGTATTCCTACGACACGGTCGCCTTCAACACGGAGGGCGCCAGCTGGGAACCCGGCGAAGATGTCGACTCCAACCTCCTCTGCCCGCTCACCCAGCCAACGCACTACTTCGCAGATGGAAGCGACATAGTTCCCGTGATTCCGCATCGTCGGTGGCGTAGGGATACGCCGATACCTGGTGGGAGACAAAAGGTAGATGGCTTCCTTTTCTACCCTCGTACGGAATGGCAGGTCGGTGTCGCTCACATCCGGAAACAGTTCCCGAAACGGCCGGGGGTTCAATACCGCACCTGACAATGAATGCTCCCCCAGCGCGCCAGCCTTCTCCAGCACCCCTATCGAGATCTCGCCGACGCCGTTACCGCTCTCATTGTCTTCCTTGACCAGCTTGGCCAGTTGAATGGCCCCCGCGAGACCTGCCGGACCTGCACCCACAAAGAGCACATCGACATCGATGCGCTCTTCCTCGAGCGGCTCTCCCAGGATCAGCTGGTTCTGGGGAAGCCTTGCTTGGTAGTCCGCGGGAACAAGCGAACTCTGGCTCACGGTGTTATCCCTCCCGGGCTTTGACTATCGCCTCGGTAAGCCGTGGTACCACCTCGAAAACGTCTCCCACAATACCGTAATCGGCAACTTTGAAGATTGGAGCATCGGGGTCCTTGTTGATGGCGACGATGACCTTCGCCGTTCGCATTCCGGCAAGATGCTGAATCGCCCCAGAAATCCCGAGCGCTATGTAGAGGTTGGGACTGACCGTTTTACCCGTCTGGCCCACCTGCTCCGAATGCGGCCGCCACCCGGCATCGACCACAGCCCGAGAGGCTCCCACTGCTCCTCCCAGCGCTTGCGCGAGGCCCTCGACCAGCTTGAAGTGCTCGGCCTCTTTGAGACCTCTACCCCCGGCAACAACGATCGCGGCTTCCGCAACGTCGAGTGCTGCGTTGTCTGGCGCTCTTACTTCCAAGGTCCTCGCAACGGCAGGCTTCACATCATCGCTTGCCGAGACCTCTTCTACCACGCCTGCGTTCGATGCTGCAACTGGTGCAACCGCGTTCGGCCGTACGGTTATGACGCTCGGTGAACCGGTGATCTTCAACCGGTAGATTGCCTTGCCAGCAAACACCGGCCGAGTTACCACTATCCCGTCGACACCAGAGATGCTGGTGACGTCACTGGTCAGAGGACATCCAAGCCTGGCTGCGATTCGCGGGCCAAGGTCCTTACCCAATGACGTTGCTCCCAGGATCACGGTTGTGTATGCGCCGCCCATCGCTTGGTCAGCGGCTATCTGAGCGTACCGAGAGGCCTGGTAAAGCGTCAGCTCCTCGTCAAGCGAAGTCATGACCTTGTCGGCGCCGTATTGGCCCAAGCCGGTGACGTCGGTATCCGGTGGGCCGATCACGAGAGCGTGGACTTCACACCCGAGTTCATCCGCTAGTGCACGTGCCGCTGCCAGGGCTTCATGTGATACCCGCTTTACCACGCCTTCGCGCTGCTCCAGAACCGTCAGTATATCAGACATCAGAACACCTTCGCTTCGTTTCGAAGTGCTTCGACCAGTTCCGGGACTGCGGCTGCACCCTCGCCAACTATCCGACCGGACTTTCTATCGGGAGGCAGCGTCAACTCCAGCACTTCGATACCTCCCTCGTCCAGCTCGACTTCCTTGATGTCGAGCGGCTTCTTCTTGGCAAGCATGATCCCCCTCAGCGCCGGATAGCGTGGCTCGTTGAGCCCCTTCTCCGCTGTAACGACTGCCGGCAGGGAGAACTCGACCAGCTCCACGGCACCTTCCACTTCTCGCTGTGCGGTGGCGTGCCCGTCGGTGATCTCAAGCCGCGTTACGGCCGATACAGATGGGAGGGCCAGCAGCTCGGCCACAATCGTTCCCACCGCCTGGTCGTAGTCATCCACGGCCAGTTTTCCAAACAAAGCCAAATCGTAGCCACCTTGCTCCAGCTCAGCGGCTAGCGCCCGCGCCACTACGAGCGGATCCCGTGGCAGTCGTTCAGCCTTGAGTAGAATCCCACGGTCCACTCCCATCGCAAGCGCTGTCCGAAGAGTTTCTTGCGCGGCCTCGGGGCCCAGACAAATGGCTACCACTTCGCCGTTGCTCTGTTCCTTGAGCTTCAGTGCTTCCTCGACAGCATATTCGTCAAACGGATTCAGCACGAACTTGACGCCGGACTCATCAATCGACTTGCCGTCGGCGGCGATCTTGATTCGGGTCTCGGTATCCGGGACCCGCTTTATGCAGACTGCGATCTTCACCGTAACCTCGTGTTCATCTTGTACTTATGCTCGATTGGCGGGCGGGCTCAAAAAGCCCGTCGGAAGGTACTTGGACCGCATTGAGGTCGCAACGGCGGAGCTTCCGTCAGATCGAGGGATCCAAGCCCAACCGTTTCGCCAACTCCTCAAATGGCAGGGTGTTCAACACGTCGCTCGGCTGCAACCATGCGCGGCGCGCCTGCTCGACACCGTAGCGCATCAGATCCAGATCCGATGTTTTGTGCGCATCCGTGCTGATCACAATCTCGCATCCGATCTCACGAGCCCGCATGAGATGTACGTCACTCAGGTCCAACCGATCGGGATGCGCGTTCAACTCCACGGCCACGTCGTTTTCTGCAGCGCACTGCATAACAGCGTCCAAATCGAATTGCATTGGATCTCGACGGTTTATCTGGCGTCCCGTTGGATGCGCAAGAATGTGGACGGATGGGTGCTGAATCGCCTTGATGATTCGTTCGGTTTGCTGCGGGCCAGGAAGATCCAATCGCGAGTGCACAGATATCAGAACCATGTCCAGTTGCTCCAGCATCTCGTCTTCAAGATCTAGCTCGCCGCCGGCAAGAATATCGACTTCCATACCACGTAGGAGCCGTATCTCGCTGTGACGTGCTCGGATCCCATTTATCTCCACCCATTGTTCGCTGAGCTTGGCTGCGTCCATCCCACCTGTCATAGCTAGGGCCTTGCTATGATCGGTAATCGCAAAGTACTCGTAACCTCGAGCCACACACGCTTCTAGCATTGTTTCGAGAGAGTCTTTCCCGTCCGACCACGTAGAGTGCATCTGCAAGTCACCACGGATCGATTCGACGGAAATCAGCTTGGGCAGCTCTCCCCGCTCTGCCGCGTCTATTTCACCGCGGTTTTCTCTCAGCTCTGGTGGAATCCAGGGAAGATCCAACGCGGCGTACACCTCAGTCTCATCACCTCCCCCAACAAACTCGCCTGCCCAGGGATCGTCGCTCCCTTCTCCTCCGCGAAACACTCCATACTCCGAAAGCCTTAGGCCACGTTTGATGGCTCGCTTCCGCATCGCGACGTTGTGCTCCTTGGAACCGGTGAAGTATGCCAGCGCCGCTCCGTGACTCGCAGGCGGTACGACTCTGAGGTCTACTTGGAGTCCTGATTTCAGCAACACTGTGCTACGCGTACCGCCTGAGCTCTCCACTTTCTGCACGTCTGGATAGCTCGCGAATCGCCGCATGACTGGGTCGGCGTCATCTGAAATCGCCAGTAGATCGATGTCTCTGACAGTCTCTCGTCGCCGTCTATAGCTACCGGCAACCTCCAAGTGTTGGACGTGTTCGTCCTCCTTCAGGTATTCAACCAATGGCATCACGTACTGATCTGCATCGCCCAGCTTGACCCGCCCCTCTCTTTTTCGATAGCGGCCAATTGACGAGAGGATCTTTTCCTGCGTCTTCCTGCCGAAACCGGCCAATCCTGCCACGTCCCCTGCCTCTGCCGCAGCCTCCAGCTCGTCCAGGTTCGTGATCTCCAGTTCCTCCCACAACTTTTTGGCTCGTTTTGCGCCGAGGCCGGGCAACCGCATTATCTCGATCAAGGACAGCGGCACATCCTGGGACAATTCAGCGAGCAACGACAACTCGCCATCGGTCACCAGCTCCTCTATGTGCCGCGCCATATCCTTGCCAATCGACGGGATTGCTGTGAGATCCGCACCTTCCGCCACTGATTTTCGCAACGGCGTGCCGTGCTCTGCTACAACCTGCGCAGCGTTACGGTAGGCCCGGATTCGGAACGGATTCGATCCTTTGATCTCGAGCAGGTCGGCGACATCCTGCAGAACACGGGCAATCTCAATGTTCTCCACTAAAACTCCGCACCGTGATCCCGCATTAGTCGCACGAACTCTTGCTCGTTCAGGACGGCGACACCCAGCTCAATAGCCTTGTCATACTTGGACCCCGGGTCAGTTCCCACCACGAGGTAGCCCGTCTCCCGGCTGACAGATGACGTGACTTTCGCCCCCAGCGACTCGGCCAGCTGTTTGGCTTCTCTGCGAGACAGCGATTCCAGACCACCAGTGAACACAATCTTGATGTCGGCAAGGCCGGTTCCAGAATCCCCGGTCACCTCCAGCAATGTCACCCGCTCGACGAGCCTGTCGAGTATCGCCAGGTTCCTCTTATCCGAGAAGAACTGCTGGATCTGCTGTGCCATCTTTGGTCCCACCCCGTCGACGGCTTCGAGCTCTTCACGCGCCGCCTTCCGCAGTGCACCGAGTGACCGAAAATGCCTTGCAAGCACCCTAGCAACAGTTACTCCCACCTCTGGTATTCCCAGTCCAAACAGAAAGCGGTGCAGTTCGACCCTGGAAGCCTGATCGATTGCACGCACCAGGCTCACCGCTGATTTCGCCGCAAAGCCGTCGAGCGGCATCAGGTCTTCTGGCCGGATTGCGAATAGGTCGGGCAGTGTGTGTACCAATCCCTCACCAACCAAGAGCTTGGCTGTCTCCTCGCCCAGCCCGTCGATATCCAGTGCGTCCCGAGAGGCGAAGTGTTCGAGCCGACCAGCAAGCTGAGCGGGGCATCCGTAGCTATTGGGACATACCGTGAACGGTCCACGCTCGATGACTTCCGAACTACATGATGGGCACCGTTCTGGCATGCTAAACCGCTTGGCTCGCTTGCGACCTGCTTCCACCACGCGCTCGACGACTTGGGGAATTACATCGCCGGCACGCTGAACGCGAACCAGGTCACCCTCCCGAATGTCCTTGCGCGCCACCTCCTCCCGGTTGTGGAGATTGGCCCGGCTAACGGTGACGCCTCCCAGCTCCACCGGCCGCATCAAGGCACCTGGAGTGATCACGCCGGTGCGGCCCACGCTCGGTACGATCTTGAGGACGCGGGTGATCTCCTTGCGCGGCGGGAACTTGAACGCGAATGCCCAGCGTGGGTGGTGGGAGGTGACACCTAGGACATGGCGCCCAGCCAGATCGTCCAATTTCACTACTATCCCATCGATCTCATATTCCAAATCATCGCGGCGAAGCTCCAGTTCTTGGTGGTACTCGAGTATCTCCGGAATCGAGGTAACCCGGCGGGGGAGATCGTTCACTCGCAATCCCCACTCCTCGAGCGCCCTCAACACCTGCCACTGTGTACTCGCCTCAGCTCCCTCGCCCGCGAGTATGTCGTACACATAGACGTCCAGCGGTCTCGAGGCGGTGATCTGTGGATCGAGCTGCCGCAAGGATCCGGCGGCCGCGTTTCGTGGATTGGCAAAGGGAACTTTGCCTGCACTCAGGAGACGCCCATTGAGCTCCTCGAACGCATCGATCCGCATGATGACCTCACCACGCAGTGCCAACAAAGGAGGGTACTTCAGTCGGCCCTCACGCAGGCGCAACGGCACGGCTGCAATTGTCCGTACGTTCTCCGTGATACCCTCGCCAACCGTACCGTCCCCACGCGTCGAGGCCCGCACCAAGACGCCGTTATCGTACACCAACTCGACCGATGCACCATCCAGCTTGGGTTCGACTACGTATCTGACATCGACCGTTCCTAGACCCTTCTTCACACGCTCATCGAATCGCTGGAGAGCCGCTTCCGTCTGGTCAGAGTCCAGTGACAGCATGGGTGCGGCATGCTCGATCTTGGGAAACTGATCGAGCGCGACACCACCCACTCGCTGCGTCGGCGAGTCTGGCGTCACCAACTCCGGGAATTGGGCCTCCAACTGTTTCAGTTCTGCAAACAGCCTGTCATACTCTGCGTCCTGGATCTCCGGGCGATCCTTTACGTAATACAAATAGTCGTGATGGCGGATCACGCCGTGCAATTCGCGAATGCGTGCTTCAGCTTGGGTACGGTTCATGCCAATTCGAGTGTCTGAGAGCGATAGAATCTACACTTGCTGAGCCGTTAGAGCACGTTGTATGGCTGACCCCGCTTGCCTCCAGTAGCTGTCTGTCAAAAGGCACGGTAGTTTCCGAGGTAATTCTGGAGAGCAGACAAACTGCGGTAGAGCGGTTGCAAAGATGACAAGGGAAATGCAATGAAGAGATTCATGGTATTCTGCGCCTGTTTCCTGGTAGCGTGCGGCGGTGAGCCGCCGGCTCCCCCCATCGCGCAGGACAGTTCGGGCGTGACCATCGTTCAGAATTTCGGCCCGTCGTGGACGTCAAACCAGCGCTGGTATCTCGACGACTCTCCTTTCGTAGACATCGGTGCGTCGGAAGAGTCGCAATACCAACTGTCACGTGTGA
>CP070792.1:2928153-2939054 GCA_020346845.1 Gemmatimonadota bacterium | reverse complement strand
TGCAGAAACAGAACGGTGATTACGCTGTACGAGATCCCGGAGGCGTACTTGAGGAAGTCCGTAACCAACACCAGCGGTGGTCTCATCCCCTGTTGTATTTGGTGGTAGAACTCGATCTTCTCCGCACCGCTCATGAGGAAGATCGGGAGCCCCGCCAGCATGATGACGGCGAACGGCACGAAGTGCAGCGCGTCCCACCACCGCAATCGCCGGGTGCGGTCGCTCGCGCTCAGGGAATAGAGGAGTATCAGCGGCCCGTAGATTAGCGGCAGCGGAAACGCCACGCCGAAGAAGTGTGGAAAGATCCGCTCCAATTCGAGCGCGTGGTAAACGACCGTGATCATCTGCAGCGAAAAGGCGAACACCAAGACGGCCAGCAGACGGTTCGCCGTGCGGTTGCGCCGCTGTGTCGCCAGTACGCCGGCCAGGAAGAAGCCCTGCACGGCACCGAGCAGGGCGACGATGTTGAGTCCGCTAAGCGTGAAGGATTGCATCGGAGCTAAAGATATCGCTCACAAGCCGCCGGATGGCGAATGAGCTTCAGGTGCGGAAAGGCATCAACCCCCAAGGCGTTTCACTCGCCCGGCAATCGTCTTTCTGATCTTGTCGTATGACGGCGGTGGTCCCTGTCGGATCTGTTTCCCGTCTACGAATACGGCGTCTGTCTGGCTGCACGCTAGCAGGTCGATGCGGTTTTCCAGCGTATCGACCTCGCGGAACTCCACCTCGTCACCGAACTCGGCAGCCGCGCGTCGCGCCCGTTCCATGATCAGGTTCTGGGCCATGCACCAGCCGTGGGTGTACGCCGTCACCGTCACCTTGCCTGGCACCGACTCGGGTGGCGGTCCCTGTTTGAGCCACTGGGGTGGCGTGGCGTCTTCCGTGAAAGGCTTCCACACCAACAGCGCCATCCCGTCGCGGTCGGCTTTGCGATAACCGTGCTTGCGGAACCACGATGCCTTCATCCAGAACGGCAGGGCGACCCCCCATGCAGCCATACCCTTGGCTCCATTCTCCCTTGCGTCCTGCTCGGCTGCCTCGAGCAGCGCCGTGCCCATGCCGCGCTTCTGAAAGTTGCCGCGGCCTTTCTTGTAGCCGTGCACCCAGATACAGTAGATGAAGTAGAGATCTCTCCCCGCGACTACAGACTGTTCGATGGGCGCGTATTGGATCATGCCACCCGCCCTGCCGTCCTCATCCAACGCCAGCTTCGCGCCGAGGCCCCTTTGTTTCATGATCTCGTACCAAGCGCGTCTGCGGTCGCCGGCTTCTTTCGCCTCGTCGCTCCAGTCCTCCAGACACAGGCAGAACAGGTCGAGGTGTTCTGCGGTAACGTCGATGATTTGCATGGCGAGCCCCCTGCTAGGTGGTATGAGAGACGCGCTCCTACAAATCTTGCGGACAACGGGCCGCAGGGCCAGCGCTACGGCAGAGGCGCATGAAGATACGTTCCCGGACTCGCCGCCCGCGGTTCGGCGCCCTATCTTTGCCCGATGGCCCAATCGGTTCTCTCGGGTTCCTGCGACACAACAGTTCACAATCATGCATGGATGCACTCATGAAACAGAGACTCCCCCGTCGCGACTTCTTGAAGACCGCCGCCGGCGTCACGGTCGGCATCAGCCTGCTACCGCTGGCGTGCCGCTCGGGCGGCGAGGAGGAAGCGTCTGAAATGCTATTCAAGGTCTCACTGGCCCAGTGGTCGCTACACAAGGCCTATTTCGGCGGCAGTCCGGGTGACACGATCGGTTGGGGGGCCTTTGGCCAGATGCTTTACACCGACTACCGCTCGCTGCTCGCCGGTGACATTGACCCGCTCGACTTCCCCGTTCTCAGTCGACGGGACTTCGACATCGACGGTATTGAGCTCGTCAATACGTTCTACTTCGACCGGGCGCAGGACAGCGAATACTTAGGCGAGCTGAAGAACCGCGCGGACGGCGAGGGCGTCACGATCCTGCTGATCATGTGCGACGCCTTGGGCAACCTGGGCGATCCGAACGACGCGGCGCGCACGCAGGCCGTGGAGAACCACTACCCGTGGGTCGAGGCAGCCGCTTTCCTCAGGTGCCACTCGATCCGCGTCAACGCAGCTAGTGACGCCAGCTTGAGTGACGACGAGCAACAACGCCTCGCCGCCGACGGCCTCAGCCGCTTGGGCGAGTTCGGCGATCAGCACGGCATAAACGTCATTGTAGAAAATCACGGTGGGCTTTCCAGCAACGGACAGTGGCTCGCGGGATTGATGGACCTGGTAGATCACCCACGCGTGGGGACACTGCCTGACTTCGGAAACTTCTATCTCACGCAGCCGGCAATGGACATCGACGAGCACCCCGAGGCGTGGTACGACCGTTATCAGGGTGTGACCGAGTTGATGCCCTACGCCAAGGCCGTGAGCGCCAAGGCGCAAAACTTCGACGAAGCAGGCAATTGTCTCGACACAGATTACTTGCGCATGATGAAAATCGTGCTCGACGCGGGATATCGCGGCTACGTCGGCATCGAATACGAGGGCGATGACCTGAGTGAGCCGGACGGCATCCGCGCCACCAAAGCGCTGCTGGAACGAGTGAGGAACGAGCTGGCACCGGAGTATGCGTGAGGGGGTGCGCCGTTGCGCGCCTACAGTGTAATGCGGGGGAGGTCGGACTCAGATTGTCGACCTCCCCCTTTGGCTTGAGCTAGTTACCGAAGTAGCTTCGTTGATCCGCGCTCATCCGCCTGTTTCCGCGATTGTTGGCCTGGAGCAAGCCGACACTACCCAAGAGAGCAAAATAGCGTTAGCTTGAGTGGCCGTCACAGAACACAGCGCTTCTGTGTGACGAGTTACCAGCGAATACAAAGAAGGGGACCTGGCAAACGCGCAGGTCCCCTTTTCTTTTGGCGGTATTTGAGGTAGCCGGTCGTGGTTATTGCGCCGGGTCAGGGTAACACCGGTGCGCGACGCTCGGGAGGCTGAATCGTGTTGGAGACGGTCAGTACGCTGAGGACCGCGCCCCGACGGGGATCGACAACAGCAGAAGGAGTGGACAGATGTCTATCCAAGGAACTGTGAAGTGGTTCAATGCGGGCAAGGGATTTGGATTCATCACTCGTGACGACGGAGAGAAGGACTGTTTCGTCCATCACTCGGCCATCCAGGGCGGCGGATTCAAGTCGCTCAACGAGGGTGAGCGTGTCGAATTCGATGTGGTGCAGGGCGAAAAGGGCCCGGCCGCGGAAAACGTAACCAGACTCGAGAGTTGACGTCGAACGTAGGCCATCCATCGCCTGCGGCTGAAGTTCAATTCACACCCGTGGAAGGTCCCGTGGTATCACGCTCCCATGATTCGAGGGCGAGATCGGAGACGAAGACATGAGCAACGACGCAGCGCACACAGAAGCTGGTCGGCAGTACGCGGCTGCGCATGCCGCGCACTACGCGAAGAAGGATCTGCATGAAGCTCTCGGGCTTTACAAGAACGTAATGGCCGGGTATCCGAACACGCAGGAGGCCGAATACTCCCGTACGCAGATGCTCAACATCGCGAAAAGCGTGGTGTCCAAAACGGACCTCTTGGCTGCTCAAGTGGAGCTGACACTTGCTCACCTCGAGCGCGAAGGGTCATCTGCAAGACGAGCTTAGCGGCTGCCAACGAGCACACCCGTGAGCCGGGATGCAGGAATTGGAGTCTTTTACAGCGAATAGGGGAGGCAGCGTCATCGAGATAATTGAGATCATCACTGCTGTGCTGTTTATTGTTGTCATCGCTCATGTCGTGTGGTCATACCGTCAGGGCTCATTCCCCGCATCCCGCCTGCGACAAGCGGCAAAAAGGGCTGCGCGACTGACGCGGCAGCTAGATCGCGAGGACGATGAGCTTGCGAGCACAACGACTGACAGAGGTAACGCACATTGAATGACGTGACCCAAGTCACCTGGCTCTTGCCAGTGCTCGTTCTCCTGGGAGTTGTTTTCGTCGGGATGTTGTTCTCCTTCATTCCGGTACGGCTCTGGATCGAGGCCTGGTTCTCGGGCGTGCATATCGGGATGGGAACCTTGATCGGCATGCGTCTCAGGAAGGTCAGTCCGCCGGCGGTCATTCGTCCGCTGATTGCGGCAACGAAGGCCGGACTTGTCTTGCATGTCAACGAGCTGGAGGCGCACTACCTGGCGGGCGGTAGCGTCGGCCGCGTCACGCAAGCACTCATCTCGGCAGACAAGGCGGGAATCGAGCTTCAGTTCCAGATTGCGGCTGCTATCGACCTTGCTGGACGGGACGTCCACGAGGCGGTCAAGGTGTCAGTGAATCCTAAGGTGATCGAGACACCTAAGGTCACGGCGATGGCCAAGGACGGCATCCAGTTGAGGGCAATCGCGCGTGTGACGCTGCGGGCCAACATCAAGCGCCTCGTCGGTGGCGCGGGTGAGGAGACAATCCTGGCACGGGTCGGCGAGGGGATCGTCTCCACCATCGGTTCATCGGACTCTCACAAGACGGTGCTCGAGAGCCCCAACCACATTACCGAAACGGTGCTCGGTAAGGGTCTGGACGCCGGCACCGCCTATGAGATTCTCTCGATCGACATCGCCGACGTGGACGTCGGCAGAAACATCGGCGCCCAGCTACAGACCGATCAGGCGGAAGCTGACAAGCGGATCGCACAGGCCCAGGCTGAGAAGCGCCGCGCGATGGCTGTGGCGGAGGCACAGGAGATGATGGCCAAGACCCAAGAGATGCGGGCGCAAGTGGTCCAGGCCGAGGCTGAGGTACCGCTGGCACTCGCCGACGCATTTCGCGCTGGGCGCCTCATGGCAGACCATGCAGGAGAGCAACGGAATGAACCGTGACCTGCTATGCCAGGAGCCGCAGGTGAGTGGTGACGATTGAATCAGTGCGGCATACGCCGCACTTCATAGCGCTCCAGGCCGTAGTCGCCGGCCGGTTCTCGCTGGAACGGGAGATTGGACGAGGCGGAGGGGCCGTGGTCTACCTGGCGCGGGACGTCACCCTCGGCCGGCCGGTGGCCATCAAGCTACTGGATCCCGACGTGGCGACCAATCAGACCAGTCGCCGGCGCTTCCTGCGCGAGGCGCGGACAGCGGGCCTGCTCTCTCAGCCGAACATAGTCCCCATCCACGCTGTCGAGGAACACGGAGATATCGTCTTCTTCGTTATGGCTTACGTGGACGGCGATACCCTACGCCAGTGGATCACGCGTAGCGGGATGCTCGAGATTGGGGATGCGACGCGAGTACTGCGTGAGGTCGCGTGGGCGCTGGGGTACGCCCACTCGCGTGGTATCACGCATCGGGATGTGAAACCGGACAACATCATGATAGAACGAGATACCGGGCGGGCCCTGGTGACCGACTTCGGCATCGCGCGGCATGTCGATGATCCACACGGGGGCGAGATCATCGGCACGGCTGATTACATGAGTCCGGAACAAGCGGCGGGCCGCCCCGTGGACGCCCGGAGCGACATCTACTCACTCGGGGTAACCGCGTTCTATGCGGTCACCGGCCAATTCCCGTTTCAAGCGGCCACGGACGAGGCAGTCCTGACGCTGCACAAGACGGAGCCGGCTCCATCAGTGGTCAGGCTGCGGCCCGGCGTACCCGGGAGGCTGGTAGAGATCATTGATCGCTGTCTTGCCAAGAATCCCACCGACCGCTTCGCAACCGCAGAGGAATTGGCGTCCGCCCTCGGCGACATCGCCGGCTCAATGCGTCGGGTACCCGCGGTGGTCGAGAACTTTCTCCGGCTGGCGCAGAACACCAGCCGGCGGCTCATGGTGCTGGCACCCCTGGCCGGGCTGCTCGCTCTCACCCTCAGTGCGCTGGGTGGATTCGGCATCGGACACGTGCTGTTTTTCCTCTTCCTATCTTGGATTCTGGTGCTGGAACTCATCGTCCCGCCCGCCGTGCTCATCGCGGCCGCACGCAATGTCCAGGTGCAGGGCATCGGCTATGACGAGTTCTGCGAAATCGTGAGAGTCCAGGTCTCTGAAGGTTCCGGACCTTCCACGACATCTGGGAAGCGCGTTGGGGTGGTATCCTCTGCGACGGCGCTGCTGCTCGGCTCGGTCGGACTGGCGCTGGCGGTCGCCGCGTTGGTGATCGCTGTTTTGCTGCCCTCCGTGTCGGAAGCGTGGCGCGTGGGACTCATGTCGCTCGGCGTGAGCGGAGGCATCCTGGCGTTGGGACCGGTGGGATGGGGGTTATCGAGCATTCTGGGCAGCCGTACCGGCGGGCCGACGCAGCACGGTGTCTGGCTCGGTCCGTTTGGTCGCCGGTTCTTCAGGCTCGCCGCCATCGGCCTTGCGAGGGCCTCGGTTAAGAACCGTCCCAGCATTCGGCGACCCGAGGAGCTCCTCAGTCAAGCGGTCAGATCCGCTCTCGCCGACCTGAGTGGCTTGCCCCAGCGCGAAGAAACGCTGGTGGCGATCAGCGACCTGGAGGCCAGAATCGGAGCACTCCGGGCCGAGCGTGACTCCGTCGATCTCGCGTTGGACGAACGGGACGCGCCCGTCTCACGGACAGGGGTTTCGTCCGCCGCGTCGGAACGACTAAGCGGCGGAACGCTGATCCGCATGCACGATACCCGACTCGCAGTCAATCGTCAGATCGAAGAGGCCATTGCCGCGCTCGAGTCGATTCGCCTAGACCTGTTGCGGATTCGTTCGGGTGTCGGGTCGCACGCCGACCTGACGGCCAGTCTGAATGTGGCACGCGAGCAAGCTGTGCTGGGGTCAGCCAGGTAGTAACTCTCCGCAGGGAGCCTTGAGACACTCCGCCTCAATCTCCGTTATCTCAGTGGCGGTTTCCAGTCTGAGTGGTATCGCTGATTTCGTCTAGCAGCTTTGGCCGCCAAGGCGCACAACTTCGACGACGCCGGCAATTGTCTCGACACAGATTACTTGCGCATGATGAAAATCGTGCTCGACGCGGGATATCGCGGCTACGTCGGCATCGAATACGAAGGCTCCGTGTTGAGCGAGCCTGACGGCATCCGCGCCACCAAGGCGCTACTCGAGCGGGTGCGCGACGAACTCGCGCCTGAGTATGCGTGAGCGGGGGTCCCAAACGGCCACAGGCACTAACGGTCACGGAGATCCAAACGGCCACGGACACAGACGATCACGGAGATCATAGGTCGCTGACATACGAATTCCGTGATTGTTCGTATCCGTGGCCGTTAAGCTCTACGATGTCGGCCCGATCGCGCTTCCCTTCGCGACACCCTCGATCATCTGCGCTGCCTGCCTTGCCCCGCCGTACGATCTGAATAGCTCACTGCAGCGCCTCGCGTTCTCAACATACGCAGAGTCAGACAGAACGCGCTTCACTTTGGTCCGGAATTCTTTCAGATCGATATGCTTTCTGCCAGCGTCATCCGTCTGCGGGAGCACGAACTCGCCAGCACCAAGTGCGGCAATGCGCCGGGCGTTGCTCTCACGTTCGGAAAAGGTGGGAATGATCACCGCCGGCGTCGCGGCATACAATCCCGTTTGACAGGAGCCATATCCGCCGTGGTGTATCATCAAGTCGCATTTCTCGGCCATGGTGAGACCGGGTACGTAGCTCGCAAACCGGAAGTTGCCGGGCAAGGGCGCGAACTCGTCCGGCAATGCATGGTGGCCTGTGGTGAGCACGACCTGCACGTCCAACTCGGCTAGCACCTCAATACAGGCTCGCAACACGACCTCGGAATCCAGCGCCGTTCCCTTGGACGCATAGCGAGGGTTGCCTGAATAAGCCCACACGATTGGCTTACTGTGGTCCAGCTCCTCCAGCCATTGCGGAACCGCGATCTCGGGGTTCTGCCACAGAACGGGTCCGATGTAGGCGCAGCCCGTCGTATCGGGTACGGGATCCGTCTCCGGCGCCCCCAAGATCAAGGTCAGGTCGCCTACATTCAGCTCTTCTGTCTTGGACAGTGGCTGCAGCCCATAGCCTGATAGCACCTTGTTGATCGCAGGAAGCGCAGTGGGGAGGCCATCTGGCTTGTCCTTCCACCATATGAACCCGTTGTTGCTCGGATGCGCGTCGGCTTGAATCACGGTAACGAGCGGTTTGCCAGCCGCTCGCGCTGCAATGCAGGCGAAGGGATTCCAGAAGTCGACAACGACATCGGCAGCGAAATCCGCAATCAAGTCCATCATTGCACCGCAGTTGGCGCGCACGAAGTTCGCGTTCTTCATGCCCGCCATCGCGAAGGCGTGATCCGTGTTCCAAACCTCCGCGGTCAGTGGTGCAAATCTGACGGGAGCGGCTCGGATCAACGTCCAAATGAAACTGAAGAAGCCGTATTCGTCTTTTAGCGGTCTCTCTTTGAGTAGGCGATACGCGCCTTTGACGCCGAGATGCCTGCGGCTCACGTGGTACAGTGGATGCCTGGGGACAAGATTCGGGAAACCCGCCTCCGCTATCAAAACACTGGGAGCCTTTCCTGGACTGCAGAAGGCAATCTCGTGCCCCAGCTCCGCAAGCTCCCTGGCGATGGGTAACGATCGGGCGAGCAATCCCAGATCGTTTGACGGGAGAGTTGTGAACAGGAATCTATGCATTGCTCCCCAGCCCCCTCAGCGTTCCATCCTCACCGGGCACACCGCCCACCGATGGGCGAGGATCTGAGCTTCGTGCAAGAATACTGCGCCTACTGCCCGAATGCACGCGTTCCCTGCCAGGGATGCGAGCTGCGCGAGGTGGCAACGAGCATGGAACATCGCTCCATCCCAGCGTGTAAACGGTCAACCGGCTTAACCGTCCTTGCTGTTTCTGGGGCTCGGCTGTAGGATGCGCGCTCGCCAGGAACGGCACAAAGGATCACCACAACCGAGACTGGAGCTCACATGCAGGTGAAACACCTTCTGTCCCTTGCGGCATTACTGATGACTTCGGCGTGCAGTCAATCCGCCGATGTGGTTTACACCAATGGCCGCATCTATACGGTGAACGAGGCTCAACCCTGGGCCGAGGCGGTGGCTATCAAGGACGGGAAGTTCCTGGTCGTGGGCTCCAACGCCGATGTGGAGGCGGTTACAGGTAGTGGGACGGAAGTGGTTGATCTGGGTGGTGAGTTCGTGATGCCCGGCATCGTCGACGCACACATCCATCCATACGAGAACTACGTCCAGCAGGAGGCCGGCAATCTGTTGTTCTCCGATCAGCTCGATGCGGACGGCGTCGCCGCGGCGATCCGGGAGTTCGCCGCGGCCAACCCGGACAGGCAGTGGATTCGGGGCCTGAAATATGGCTTCGGCGCGTTTCCTGGAGCAAAGATGACGAAGGAGTGGCTGGATGAAGTGGTACCCGATCGACCGGCGTACATGGTGGACGAGTCAGGGCATAACGCGACCGCGAACAGCCTGGCGCTCGAGATCGCCGGCATCACCGCCGACACGCCCGATCCACCGCTCGGGGCTATCGATCGAGATCCAGTTACGGGCGAGCCCACTGGCTATCTGTCGGAGACCGCGATGGGGCTCGTCGGTCGACACATCGACCGACCGTCCCCCGACGCCTACAAACGAGCGATGGCTCGGTCGCTCGAGCAGATGACCGCCTGGGGGATCACATCATTCATCGACATGATGGCGCTCGAGAGTTCGATCGACGCGTACTTCGAGTTCGAGGCCGAGGGCAGGCTACCGTTCCGCATGAACGTCGCGCTGGCGATGAATGAGTACACGGACGAGGTGCTTACCGCACAGGAGGCCCGCGACTACCTGCCGCGGGCGGTCGAGCGCGCCACTGAGAAGATCGACACGCGTCATTTCAAGTTCTGGGCCGATGGGACACCGATCAGTTACACCTCGCTGCTCGTCGAGCCCTACGCCGATCGAGACACCTATGGCTCGATCACGATGACCGACGAAATGATCGAAGATGCCATCGGCTATCTCGGACAGGGGCTCGGTGGCCATATGCACTCGATCACGGACGGGACCGCGCGTCGCGTTCTCGACATAGTGGAGCAGGCGCGCGGACAGTATCCGGGACAAGTGCGACGCTTCCACATCGGACACAGCCAGCTGGTCCACCCCGATGACTACGCTCGGTTTATCGAACTCGATGTCGTCGCAGAAATCGGTCCTGCTATGTGGTTTCCGTTTGGTGCGACTCCGGTCTTGAAATCACGGTTTGGGGAGGAGCGCGCGGCGCGGTACTTCGATATTCGCGCAATGCTCGATGCGGGTATCACGGTCGCCTGGGGCAGCGATTGGCCGGCCGGTACGCCGGATGCGAATCCGTTCAGAGGTCTCGAGGGGCTCGTGACACGCGCCCACCCGAGCGGAGATTACGAAGGGACGTGGGGCGAGCCGATCACGCTCGAAGAAGGGATCCGAATCCTGACGATGGGTTCGGCCTACGCCATGGAGCGGGAGGACTCGATTGGCTCGATCGAGGTCGGGAAGCACGCAGATTTCATCGTGCTCGATCGTGATCTCTTCGAAATTGCGCCGGAGACTATCTACGACACAGTCGTGAAGCGGACTGTGTTTGCGGGGGAAACAGTTTACCAGGGCCGCTGACGAGAGCTGATTGACGCTGATCAGCTTCGTTGAAACAGAAAGACCCCGATCCTAACGACATCGGGGTCGCGTACGTCTCGGCCTGCGTTTCATCCGCCTGTTTCCGCGTAGCCCCGCAGCCTCGGTTGATCCTTACTCCCCCCGAGAAGCTAGACGGTGGCCTTTCTCATCGGATCCCTATCCAAACCAATGCCACGTCAATTACACAAAAACCTGCACACTACTAGCGTGAGGCGCCTTGCTTGAAGCGTGAGTGATGGCTCGTGAAGCTTGAGACTTGGTACCTGAAGCGTGAGGAACGACTCCTGAAGCGTAAGGGATGGCTCTTGAAGCGTGAGGGACGGCTCCTGAAGCGTGAGGGACGGCTCCTGAAGCGT
>CP070792.1:2922889-2928053 GCA_020346845.1 Gemmatimonadota bacterium | reverse complement strand
GCTTGTGCACAGATCTGCCCGCCACCGCGGGAGCCTCGAGGTCGCTCCACGATGCACCGGTCACCTCGTGCTCGAATCCGAGGGCCCGCCACACCGTATCGGTCTTCCGCGGCATGAAGGGAGAAGCCATCAGGGTGATCCGTGCCAGGGCACGGGCCATCGCCGCCAACGCAGTCTCGAGCTGATCCGTGTTGCCCTCTTTGGCGAGGGTCCATGGCGCCGACTCCTCCACGAACTGGTTCGCCCGGGCCACCAGGTTCCAAGCTGCATTGCCGCCCTCGTGGATTAGGTGGGCATCCATGGTTTCACTGTATTGGGCGATCGCGCGCTCGCCTGCCTCGTCGAGCTCCGTGCTTGCGTCAGACGCCGGCACAACGCCACCGAGATAGCGTTTGATCATGGCAAGAATTCTACTGGCGAGGTTGCCGTATCCGTCCGCCAACTCGGAGGTATAGCGCGTATCGAATCGCTCCCACGTGAAGTTACCGTCGGCGTCCCAGGGCACTTCACGCAAGAGAAAATAGCGCAGCGCATCGGGCCCGTGCCGATCTATGGCCTCACGCAGCTGGAGCGTAACTCCCGCGCTCTTGGAGAATCGCGCCTCGGACACCTTTACCCATCCGTGGCACCACACACAGCCTGGTACCGGCAGCCCGGCCGCCTGCAACATTGCTGGCCAGAATGCTGCGTGGAAACGTAGGATGTCGGGTCCTATCACGTGCAGGTCGGCGGGCCACATGCGGTCAAAGCCATCGTCGGGAAAACCGGTGGCCGAGAGATAGTTGATCAGTGCCTCGAACCATACGTAAACCGTATGTGCCTCATCACCGGGCCACGGTATTCCCCAACGTACGCTTGCCCTGCTTGCCGACATGGCGTAGTCGTCATCCCATTCGGCGACCACGTTCCTGATCTCATTGAGTTTGGCCTTGGGCTGCACGAACGCCCCGCTGTTGGCACCGCTATCGTACAGCTCGAGGAGGAAATCCTTGAACGCGCCAGCCTTGAAGAACAGGTTCTCCTCCTCTACCCACTTGATTTCGCGGGTAGGATGCTCCCAGCACTGCCCGTCAACCAGGTCCTTCTCGGCCTTGAAAGCCTCGCAACCGACGCAGTAATAGCCACTATACGTTCCCTTCTGAACGTACCCTGCGGCCTGAATGCGTCTCCATAGCTCTGCGACCGTACGCTTGTGACGGTCCTGCGTTGTGCGCATGAAATCGGTGTGGCTGATCGCGAGTTCTTCCCAAGCAGCAAGAAACTTTGCGGCAATACCATCAACCCATTCCTGCGGATCGATACCCTCCGATTCGGCAGTTTGAGCTACCTTCTGCCCATGTTCGTCCATCCCGATGACGAAGTAGACCTCCTGACCTCTGAGCCTGCGGTACCGCGCAATACAATCGGCACCGATCTTCTCGAATGCGTGGCCCATGTGAGGCTCACCGTTGGAGTAGTCGATAGCCGTCGTGATGTAGAACTTATTTGCCACCGTCGTCCCCCGGACTTCCCTTCGATCCACGGTCGTTCTTGTTGCCCCGATCGGGCCCGCCACGTCCACGTCGTCTGCCCCGCCGTTTGCGCCGTTTGCGCTTGCGCGGGGTGACTGCCTCTGCCGCCTCCTCGGGCGTTATCGTGGGGTGAGTATCTTCGAACGCAACCAGAGTTGAGGGCGGTTTGGGAGTTCTATCCACGACGTGCTCGGAAGACGTAACCTCCTGCTTGAGCTCGGACAGTGTCGTAGAGCGGGTCGTGCCATCTTCGGCGCGGAGCAGAACTCGCTCTCGGAAGATGTCCACCGCCAGCACGGTCTCGTCTCCGGCGGCTGTGCGAACCTTGCGTCCTTCCTTGGGGAACCGTTTTCTGCTGCTCACGTAGAAGTCGTGTTCGTAACGCAAACAGCAAAGTAGCCTGCCACAGCCGCCTGATATCTGCGACGGATTGAGTGAGAGACGTTGGTCCTTGGCCAGCGAGAGACTCACCGGCTTGAGTTCCGGGAGCCAGGAGGAGCAGCAGTATTGTCTGCCGCATCTACCCAGCCCGTCGAGACGTTTCGCCTCGTCGCGGGCTCCGATCTGGCGCAGCTCGATGCGAGTGCGGAAGAGACTCGCCAGGTCGCGGACCAGAGCGCGAAAGTCGACCCGCTTCTCCGCTGTGAAGTAGATGGTGAGCTTCTTGCGGTCCCATTGCCATTCGGCGTCTGAGACCTTCATGAGGAGTCCGTGGTTCTGGACCCGCTCAATCACGGTCCGCCGCACGTCCTCCTCTGCTTTGCGAAGTTCCTCAATCAGATGTGCATCATCGGGGCTGGCGGTACGCAGGACATTGCCGCGTGCTTCCTTTGGCTCCGCCAAATCACATCCGTTGCATCCGACCCCGCATTTGCGTGCGGCTGCCTCACCTATGGCAGTCACGTGGCCGAGGTCCCGCCCGCGATCTACCTCGACTACAACCGGGGTTCCGATCTCGAGGGGCGATTGGCTATCCCAGGAGAAGTAGTCCTTGCGGTTGCCCTTGAATCGGACCTCAATCAGTTCGCTCAAGTCAACCCTCTACGTATGCACCCATCTTGAGGTACTTCTCGATACGGAGCTCGTGCAGCTTGTCCTGATCCACTTTTGCGAGCTCCTTCACCGCCTTCACCAGGGCCTTTTCCAGGTTTGCCGCGGCACTCTCGGGATCGGCGTGGGCACCGCCGGCAGGCTCAGGCACTACTTCATCGACGAGTTCGAGACGGAGCAGATCATCGCTGGTCAGCTTGAGCGACTCCGCTGCTCGTTCCTTTTCTGCGGCATCCTTCCATAGGATGGCGGCGCAACCTTCAGGGGAAATGACGGAGTACACTGCATGTTCCAACATGAGAACGCGGTCTGCGAGCCCCAGTGCCAAGGCGCCGCCCGACCCGCCTTCGCCGATCACGACAGCGATGATCGGCGTCCGCAACGCCGCCATCTCCTCTAGGTTGCGGGCGATTGCTTCTGCCTGACCACGCTCCTCGGCTCCCAAGCCAGGGTACGCACCCATCGTGTCGATCAATGTGATGACCGGTGCTCCAAAGCGCTCTGCCATCAACATCAGTCGCAGTGCTTTGCGATAGCCCTCCGGATGAGCCATCCCGAAGTTGCGCTTGAGATTGTCTTTGGTGTCGCGACCTTTCTGTTGGCCGATGACCATGACCGGCTTGCCGTGCAATCGTGCCCAACCACCGACGATTGCAGGATCGTCTCGGTATAACCTGTCGCCCTTCAGCTCGACGAAATCGGTGAACACCATCTCCACGTAGTCCAGCGTGTAGGGCCGCTTGGGGTGCCGAGCCACTTGGACGCGCTGCATGGGGCTCAAATGTTTGTAGATGTCTGCACGCAGTTCGGCCAGCTTGGCTTGGAGTGGCTCGATCTCTGCCCTCACATCAAGCTTCCGGGCGGCGGCGAGCCGTTCTAGATGATCGATCTGACGCTCCAGCTCGACGATTGGCTTTTCGAATTCGGCTTCAAAGGCTGTGTTTGCCACGGTCGTTTTCATCTCGCTTTCACCAGTCGAACCTGGTTTGCTCCGACCAGCTCACGTAGCGCGCCAAGCAACTCCTCGTCGAGTTGCACACGGACATGTCTGGACCGCAAGCGTGCCGTCGTTCCGTTGCCGTCACTCCATTCGACGTAGAGTGGGGCTGGCCCTGGGTGGGTTGCGCAGAGGGCCGCTACACCGCGTGCCACACCGGCATCGGGGGCGCTCTGCTTGTCCCACACCAACTCCACGCCAACTGCTCCGGTTTCACGTAGGTCCGATAGCGGCTGTGCGGACTCGACAATGAACGGTGCCCGGTCCTCACCCCGGTCTCGTGCGCTATAGGTACCAGTTAGCAATAACGCTGCGTCTGGCAGAATGATGTCCGATAGCTTGCTCCAGGCGTCGGGAAAAACTAACGCTTCGGCCGTTCCGTGAAAGTCCTCCACAGTAAGGCGAGCGTACTCGGAACCAGATTTGCGGCTGATCCTCCGCTTTATGGCCGTCACAACGACGGCTGTACTGACCTGATGCTCGCTCCATGTGCCTAGCGTGGCGGTGGTGCGGGAACTGAACAACTTGGCTTCATCGCGGAACCGCTCCAAGGGGTGTCCTGATATGAAGAAACCGATCACCGCCTTCTCTTTAGCCAGGCGCTCCGCCTCGGGCCAAGGCTCGACATCGGGCAACTTGTCTGCCGCGGTGACGGTCTGCTCCTCCGCTGACTCACCGAACAGATTGGCCTGTCCCGAATCACGGTCCGCTTGACGCAGTTGAGCCTCGGCGAGTGCCGTATCCAAAGCGGCGGTCAGTTGTGCTCTATGCTCGCCGAACTGATCGAGTGCTCCAGCAGCGATGAGTGACTCGAAGACCCGCTTGTTGCATAATCGCAAGTCAATCCGTTCACAAAAATCCGTGAGTGATGCATACGGCCCGTTGGCTTCGCGGGCCGCTATGGTGGATTCGATCGCGCTGCGTCCAACATGCCGGACCGCACCGAGCCCGAATCGGATCTGCTGGTCCGACGTAACCGTGAATTTCCACCCGGACTCGTTTACCGAGGGCGGCAGCACCTCGAGACCCAATTCGCGGGCCTCATTTATGTAAGCCACGACCTTGTCGGTATCACCAATCTCCGACGAAAGCAGGGCCGCCATGAATTCTGCGGGGTACTTTGCCTTGAGCCAAGCCGTCTGGAACGAGATTATGCTGTATGCAACGGAGTGAGACTTGTTGAACCCGTAACGGCCAAATGTCTGGATCTGGGCTGCGATGTCCTCGATTACCTTGCGGTCGTGACCGCGCTCAACGCAGCGATCTACGAATCGCTTCAGTTCTCGCTCGATCAGATCGGCGTCCTTCTTGCCCACGGCCTTGCGCAGCACGTCAGCTTCTGCCAGGGAAAAGCCTGCGAGGACGTTGGCGATCCGCATCACCTGCTCTTGGTAGAGGATCACCCCGTAGGTCGGCTCGAGTACTTCCCGTAGCTCGGGGTGCGGGTAACGCACCTGTTCCAGTCCTCGCTTGCGGCGGATGAATACCTGGTGCATGCCAGAGTCGAGCGGGCCGGGTCGTACCAACGCGTTTGTGGCCACCAGATCGTCGAACCGGTCAGCCCTGAGCTGGTGCAGCATATCCGTACCCAGAGGTGACTCGAACT
>CP070792.1:2912021-2922789 GCA_020346845.1 Gemmatimonadota bacterium | reverse complement strand
GAAGATCGTGGGCCTCTGCCTCGACCGTTTGCGGGCTTGGATCTGACAGAAGAACAACGAACCAGGATCACAGCGATCTTCGAGTCCGGCCGCCCGCTCACCGACTCCATCATGCAAGAAGTGATGCCGCGGCTCAGGGAGATCAACGACTCGATACGCGAGGAGATAAGGGAGATATTGACGCCCGAGCAACTGGAGCAGCTCCAAGGAGAGTTCGAGAGAAGAGGTGGGCGTCGGGAGGATTTCGGGCGTCGTTGGCGACCCGGAGTGCCGCCTCCTATGTGAGCGCCGAGAACCTTACTGTGATGAATAACCAACCCCGGGGGGGCAGCCCGGGGTTCTGCGTTCGTCGCTAGACGCTAGCGGCCTGGCGGCCGGCCGCCTCCCATTCCTCTGCCACCTCCAGGTACAGCATCACCGCCACCCGCCGGTGCACTGCCGCTCTGAAGGATCAGCACAGTGTCACTTGCGGTCAGTCCCGACACAACCTCACTGTAGTTGAGATCGGTAAGGCCCGTGCGAATGCGCACTGCTCTTATGTTGCCGTTTCGCATGGCGAACACTACGAAATCCCCGCCAACCAAATCGTTGCTTATGTTGACCACAGGGCCACGGCCTTGTCCACCCATGAACCCGCCTTGCGGCCGGTCGGGATGCATGGCTGGTCGCGACGCGAACTCGGTCCCCTGTGTTGGACGGCTGTTCGTTGATTCAGTTTCCCCGGGGGGGGAGCCGGCCACAAAGGGTTCCTGCTCCAACTGAGAGCGAACCGCATCCAGATCCAGACCCAGGACCCCCGCAGCAGAGGCGTAGTCACGCTCGGTGCGCATTGCCGCGTTGGGAATCGCCAGCACGCCGCGGCGGTTCCCCACACTGATCTCTACTTCAGCGCTCATTCCGGGGCGTAGCAAACCGTCGCTGTTGGGAATCCGCACGAGCACAGGGAACATGGTGACGTTTTGTGCTACCTGCGCTTGCGGCTCGATCTTCAAGACACGGCCACGGAAGGGCCGGTTGGGATAGGCGTCGACCCTGATCGTCGCCGCCATGTTTGGCTGGATCTGCCCAATGTCGGTTTCGTCGACCAGAGTCCGGACCTGGACCGTGTCGAGATTGGCCATCTGCAACAACACAGTGCCACCACTGGCCCCCTGTGTGGCCGACGTGATCACGGTCCCTTCCTCGACGTTCTTCACAATCACGACACCGGTTATCGGCGATCTCACATCGGTGTCTTCCGCAGAGATACGTGCATCCTCGAGCGATCGCTCGGCGCGGACCAATGAGGCCTCGGCGCTCGCTACTGCGAGCTTGGCGTCATCGTACTCCTGCTCTGTGATCGATTCCGTCTGGTGCAGCGCTTCAGCTCGGCGCAGTTGTGACTGTGCGTTCTCGAGTTGGGCCTGCGCTAGCACAGAGTCGGCCTCTGCCTGCCGCAAGGTTGCTTGGGGCACACGCGGATCGATCTGCACCAACAGGTTGCCCTGCTGCACGTAGTCTCCGGTCTCGACACGCATCTGGAATATCTCGCCGGATGCCTTCGACTTCACCTCGACGGTTCTAACCGGCTCAACAGCTCCCGCCGCACTGACCGAGACCGATATGTCTCGTTCGGATACCGCCTCCAAGCGGTACACCTGCTCCACGACTTCTTCTTCGCACGCGACCGTCAACGGCAGCAAAGCAACAACCGCCGCATTCGCCAGTCTCGTGATCGTACTGCGTTTCATGTCCTTTCCTCCCGATTTCCCGACCCGGTAAACGTCAATCCTTGACGCGCGTTGCCGTCCACGGCATATCGCCCCGCGGCGTCGTCATGGTTCCGGTGATCGTGTCTCCCTCGACCGTGCCGCTATAGGACATCTCGAACGTGCGATCGCCTCTGGACATCACGATCTTGAATGAGATCTCGTTGCCGTCAACCGTTCCGTCGGAGATCTCCGTTTCCCATCTTGGAGACTCGATGGTGCCCGTCAGCTTGTTACCATCCACGTCGAAAGTGAACGTGCTGGTCATTGTTCCATTCGGTGTCTCACGCGTCGTTTCCCACTTGCCTGCTATTTCCACGTCCTGAGCGCGCGCCGGCACTGTCAGCAACGAAGCGACGAGCGCAACCGTGATAGCCACTAGAACCTTCTTCATTGTCTGTATTCCCTCATCTGCCTGATTGTCGGTTCTGTATTCTGTTCCCTGCTCCCCGTACCCTGCTCTTCTCAATCGTTCTGCAATTTGCAATCTGCAGTCTGCACTCTTATTCGTATCTAAGCGCTTCGATCGGGTCCAACTGCGACGCACGCCGTGCAGGCCACAGCCCAAAGAAGATTCCAACCGCTCCCGAGAAGATTACTGCTATCACCACCGCTTGCCACGAGACCAGGGTATTCCAGTTAGCCCAGGTAGAGAGTGCGAACGCGCCGCCGGTTCCGGCAAGGATACCGACCACTCCACCCATGAGGCACAACACCAGAGCCTCGACCAGGAATTGCAGCATGATGTTCTGGCGTGTGGCGCCCAATGCCTTACGCACACCGATCTCCCGCGTGCGCTCTGTGACAGATACAAGCATGATGTTCATGATCCCGATGCCGCCCACGAGTAGGCTCACGGCAGCGATGCCGCCGAGCAGGAACGTGAATGTCTGTGTCGTTTCCTCGAATGTCGAGAGAAACTCGGAGCGATTGCGGATCTGGAAGTCGTTGTCGCGTCCCGGTGCAATGCCGTGCTCACGACGTAGCACCCTTTCGATTTCGATCATCGCCGTCGTCATCGAATCCGGGTGTGATACCTGGACCGTTATCGAGTTCACGCGGTCGGTGCCGAGGATACGATACTGTGCGGTCTGTAGCGGAATCAGGATCTGTTCGTCAGGATTGTTCCAACTGTTGGTCGAGCCCTTCTCCTTGAGGGTTCCCACGACTTCGAACGGGATGCCTCTGATGAGGACCTGTTGGCCGATCATCGCCGCCGCGTTAGCCCCTACCATCTCAGGCACGGCATAACCGAGCAAAGCCACGCGCTTGCGTGCTGTGGCGTCACCTTCCGAAAAGACCCGACCGTGATCGACTTCGTAGTTGTTTACTGGCACATACTCGGGCACCGTGCCCATGATGTTGACGTTGATGTTCCTGTTGCCGTACTCCACCTGTTGGCTGCGTCTCAGCTCGGGTATTATGGCGTTCAAGCCGCGTGCTTCCTCCAGCGCTGTCGCGTCGTCCGTGGTCAGACTGACCCGGTCGGAACCGGCGATACCGCGGTGCATGGACTGACCTGGGTATACCGAGAGTAGGTCCGTGCCCAGGGCTTGGATCTGATCTTGTACCGACTTCTGCGCTCCGGTTCCGAGAGCAACCATCGTGATCACTGCACCGACGCCGATCACTATTCCCAGCATGGTGAGAAACGAGCGAAGCTTGTTGGCCCGGATGGCGCCCAGCGCCACGTTGATGATTTCACCTAAGAGCATGTGTGCTTCCTTCCTCGTTCTTTGGTAGGCCAGTGCTGGGCTAGTTGCGCGAGATACCAGGGAGGCCGCCTCGCGAGAACCGGCTCATTCGTTCCTGCCATTGCTGTTGACTCGCTATCAGGCTAGCACTGGGTAGAATCAGCACTGTGTCGGACACCGCGATGCCAGATGCAACCTCAGAGTAGTCCAGGTCGGTGAGACCCGTTTTGATCGGCACCGCTTGCGGCATACCGTCGCGCAATACGAAAACGATATAGTCACCACCTGCCAGGGCCGCATCGGTGGCGCTCGTCTCTTGCCTCCGTCCACCGCCCCCACCTGAGCCACGGAACAGCGGCATCAGCTGACGCATGAGCGCTTGTTCGTCAGACGACAAGCCGCCACTCATCAACGACCTCATATCTCCATTTTCGAGCTTCTTGAAGAGCGCCCGGGCCTTCTCGATATCGATAGCTTCGGGTATCTCCAACGATCTGCCGCGGAAGCTGACAGTTCTTCCACCGCCGTCGGCTTCGGTTTCCTCAGCCTCATCTCCACCACCCTGCTGTGCCTGAGCTATTTGCTGTTGCACGACATCGAGGTCCATGCCAAGCACCTGGGCCGCCGACTCGACGTCTTGGTTGGTGCGCAGCGCGGCGTTTGGTACCGCGACCACACCCTGTCGCGCCCCGACATGAAATTCTACCTCGACATTCATGCCGGGCTTGAGGAGGGACTCGTAGTTGGGAATCCGCACCAACACAGGGAACATTGTGACATTCTGGGCCACAGTAGACTGGGGCTCGATCTTGAGCACATTTCCGCCGAACGGTCGGCTCTTATAGGCATCGACTGTGATAGTGACATCGAGACCCGGCTTGATCTTGCCTATGTCTGTTTCGTCTACCAGCGCCCGTACCTGGACCGTGTCGAGGTTGGCCATTTGCAGCAAGATCGTGCCGCCGCTCACACCTTGGGTGGCAGACGTGATCACGGTTCCCTCTTCCACCAGCTTCTGGATCACTACACCGTTCAGTGGTGCTCTGATCTCAGTGTCCTCGGCTGCGATCTCGGCGTTCTCGAGTGAACGCTCCGCCCGAACGAGTTGCGCTCTACCGCTAGCCACCGCCAATTTGGCGCTGTCGTACTCCTGCTCGGTTATCGCCTCGGATTGGTAGAGACCTTCTGCACGACGTAACTGCGCTTCGGCGTTTTCCAGCTGCGCCTGTGCCAAACGCAAGTCTGCTTGTGCTTCTTTTAGCGTTGCCTGGGGTACCCGCGGGTCAACCCTTACTATCAGCTGGCCGGCTGACACGGCGTCTCCAACTTCGACCGGCATATCGAAGATCTCGCCCGATGCTTTGGATCGGACCTCCACAGTCCGTATCGGCTCGACCGTGCCGGGGGCGTTGGCCGAGACCACAATGTCGCGTTCTGTGACCAGCGCGAGCTGATACATAGGCACGACAACCTCTTCACCATTCTTCAGAAAGGCGAAAGCAGTCGCAGCTCCCGCGAGGATGAGTAGCGTCAGTATGCCAAGAGCCTTCATGCTGTTCTCTCTGTGATCACGTCTTGCTCTATCTGGCCATCCAGCAAGTGAATCTGGCGGCTCGCGTGTGCTGCAATGTCGCGCTCGTGTGTGATCAACACGACCGTCTGTCCACCGTCGTGCAACCGTTCCAAGATCTCCATGATCTCGGAGCTGGTGCGGCTGTCGAGGTTGCCGGTCGGTTCGTCAGCCAGCAGGATACTGGGGTTGTTCACCAGCGCCCGAGCAATCGCGACGCGCTGGCGCTCACCGCCCGAAATCTCACTGGGACGGTGGTCCATTCTGTCACCTAGTCCCACCTTCTCGAGTGATTCGGCCGCGTGTTGCTTGCGCTCCTTTGCCGAGACGCCAGCGTAGATCAGCGGCAGCTCGACGTTGTGTAGTGCTGTTGCACGAGGCAGCAGGTTGAAGGTCTGAAACACGAACCCGATCTCCTTGTTACGGATTCGCGCCAACTCGTCGTCATCCAACTCGCTCACCTTCTGTGAGTTGAGCCAGTATTCCCCGGCGCTGGGCGTATCCAGGCAACCCAAGAGGTTCATCAGAGTGGATTTGCCCGAACCCGACGGGCCCATGATCGCGGTGAACTCATTGCGCTTGATCTGGAGGTTCACTCCCCGCAACGCGTGCACCACCTCGGCACCGAGCACATAGTCACGCGTCAGTTTGTGGGCGAGGATCACGATATCCTCAGTCGGCATATCGCCGGTCTGGAACTCCATGTGCTTTATGCTTGTCATAGCTCTCTTCCTATCAGTGCTTCGATCTGCGCCTTGGTCACGAGGTAGTCCAGACGGGCCTGTACGACACTCACCTCGGCGCTGTCGAGACTTGCCTGTGCGACCAGTACCTCTACCAATGTTGCGGCGCCGAGGCGGTAACGCTCACGCTGGACCCGGAGGTCTTCCTGGCCGGCGGCTATGTTGCCCGCGGCTATCTCGTGTTGTGCTCGCGCCTGAGCCAGCGCCGTTAGGTACTGTGTTAACTGGGTGTTTACGTCGCGGCGTGCATCTTCTGCCTGAGCCCGTGCGTTGTCGCGGCTCACCTGAGCGCGTGACTTACTAGCCTCGCGGGCAAATCCATTGAACAACGTCCATGACGCACTCAGGCGGGCCGACCAACTGGGATTGAGCTCGAGGACCTCGCTACCTGACCAGGACCTGGAGTACGACGCAGAGATTCGAGGGAAGTACGTCCCATAACTTGCCGAAACAGTTGCGTCCGCAGCCCTTACTGCTGCTTCGGCTTGATAGATGGTCGGTGACTGTTGCAGCGCTTCGTCACGCAGCGTAGTGGTGTCGATATCGACCATCACGAGAAGCGCATCTTCCCGAACCGCTTTGGCAGAACCGTCAATCCCGATCAGTCGGGCCAATGCAGCTTCTCCATTGGCAAGTTGCGCCTCGGCATTGAGTTTCTGGAGTCGGGCGTTCGCAAGATCTACGCTGGATCGCAGAGTGTCGGAGCGCGTGGCGGTTCCTGCTGCAAGCTTCTCCTTGGAGATTTCGTGTTGCTCGAGCGAGCGTACGATCTGACTTTCACTTACGCGAACTAGTTCTTCAGCAGCGAGCGCGTTGAAAAACGTCTGCTTGGTCTGCAGCGTGGTCTGGAATTCCTGATTGATCAACGTAGCGTCGGCCGCTGCCGCGTCTGCACTGGCGACCCGATTGTCGTACATACGAGACAGGCCGTCGAAGACAGTAAGGCTGGCGCTGATGCCGGAGCTGTACGATGTAGAAGATCCCAACACCGTTCGTTGCGTGGCTTGGTCATACCGTGTCGACGAATTACTGCTGAAACCCGAACTGGCAGACAGGCTGGGTAGCCAGGCACCAACCGCCTGGAGTTTCGCCGAGTTCGCATTGCTAACCTGCCCGTGCGCTTGGATCATGGCAGGCTGCGAACGCAGGGCCATCTCAATCGCTTCCTCGAGTGTGACCGATTGTGCCTGCGCTGTCAGAGACGCCCCTGCTGCTGGCGTAGCCAACGCCGTCACAACTGCGGCTCTAATTATGAGTCTTGTTCTCACGATCCCTCTCTCCCCTGCGGCTGCTGTGCTCCAGCAGTTCGCGATATTTCTGCTGCTGTTCTTCCGTAAGCACATCCATGATCTTGACGCGAATGGTGTCACGCAGCGCATCGAACTTGGGTCGCACCTCTTCCCACAGTGCCCTCATGTCGGACTCGCGCCGGGCCAATATCAACTTGACATCTGCCTGCTGACTCTCCGTCAACTCCAGGTGTGCCGTGAGCCGCTCGACATAGCTGGGCCGCGCGCGCTCACCACCTTCCCGCCCCTGATCGCGGGTATCATCACTTTCGCCGCCCCAGGCCTGCGACATGCCGCCACCGACGGCCGCACCGGTCACGAACATTGCGATCAGCAGCCCGGTAGCCCAGAGTTTGGATCTGTTAAGCATCAGTGCACCACCTTAGGATGTGCCTCTATCCTGTGTTTCCTTGACAGTTCGTTGCGCCCGAGTGTTACGAACGCTTACCATCTCACCGACCGTCACCGGCCAATCCCGCGCCCATTACCTCGTTGAGACTGGGCGGTCGTGCCGTTGCCAAGAATGCGGCCGGCACCCCGCTGTCTCCCACCGCCTGCAGGGGGTCGCCCAGTGCAGCGGAGTTCTCGCCTCCAAAGGTGAGGCCGCCAGCCCAGATCATGACCCCCGCAATCAGCCCCAGCGCCGCTGCCACCAATCCGGGGCGGGCCCAAGTGTCCAGCACTTCCCACCAGGCGAGTCCGGCGTAGCCACCTGCGTGCATCTCGGCCACACGAGTCATGACCCGCTGTACGAAAGCCTCCTCGTCTGCACCCGTGAGTACAGACCTGAGCGCCTTTCCCAACTCGCGGTCGGGACGATGGTCAAACGGAGACACCTTCATACGATTTCCTCCTTGAGGTCCTCCCACACGGCCAACTCCTTGCGGAGTGCACGGCGCGCGTGGAACACATCCGATCTAACCGTTCCTACTGGCACGTTCAGTACCTCGGCTATTTCCTGATGCGAGTAACCCTCGACATCGAACAGCACTACCGCTATGCGTCTTCGCTCCGGCAGCGCCGCAAGAGCCGCCTCCAATGCCGCACGAAACTGACGCCGGAACGCGGCGCGATCCGGTGAGGTTCCAGTGAACGGCGTTTGGGGAGACAACGGGTCGGCGGCTCTGACCTTCTGACGCCGCCTTCTATCGGTTGCGGCGTTAGCCACGATCCGCATGAGCCAGGGCCCGAAAGGCCTGGTTGGATCGTACCGGCCCAGATTCCTCAGAGCAGCGAGGAAACCGTCCTGCGCCGCGTCGTCCGCATCTGCCTCGTTGGCCACCACCGAGCGCGCTACCCGGCGTGCTTGACCAACGTATCTTCGCACCAGTTCGCCAAACGCGTCTCGGTCACCAGCGTGCGCCAGAGCAGCTAGTTCAGCGTCCTCCATGCCTGTATTACGCATTGGATCCGGGGGTTGTTGAGGTCTCCTGCCCTCCTCCGCTTCCCTGCCAGATGAGGAGGGGAAGGAGGGGAAGAAATGATGGGTCGGTCACCCGGTGCCTAGTCCCAGGTCCTTTTCGACCGGGTGCAGTGCGTCGATTACGAATTGGACGTGCTCATCGAAGGGGATCCCGATCTCGTCGGGGCCCTGGCGGACCTCGTCGCGGCTGACGGCTCTTGCAAAGGCCTTGTCCTTGAGCTTCTTCTTGACGCTCTTGACCTTGAGGTCGGCGAAACTCTTGGATGGTCTTACGAGTACGCATGCGGTGAGAAATCCGCACAACTCGTCGACCGAGAAGAGGGTCTTGGCCATGAGGGATTCGCGTGGCACCCCCGTATAGCTGGCGTGACCCATGATGGCGTCGCAGACATCCTCGGGCATCCCGCGCTCACGTAGCAGATTCACTCCAAACGAGGGGTGCTCTTCGGTTGGTGAGTGTGCGTCATTGGGGTAGCGTTCGTAATCGAAATCGTGCAGTAGTCCCACGATCCCCCATCTCTCCTCGTCCTCGCGGAACTTGATGGCGTATGCCCGCATGGCTGCCTCGACCGCGTACATGTGCTTACGCAGCCCGTCCGAGGGGGTGTATTCATGCATTAGGTCCAGTGCTTCGTCTCTGGTCATCATTCCCATGTCAGTCCTCCGGCACCCAACGTTCGATCCAGTATTCCAGCATGAGCAGCGGCCACAATGCCCTGCTATGGTTGACCTTGCGACTCCTATGCTCAGAGACAAGTTGCGCGACTTTCACGCCGCGCAACAGTCCCCTGCGATCGACTGTGTCGCGGGCCAGTAGACGATCCACGTCGGGCCTGAGTGAATCGTTGAGCCACTGTGCTACCGGAACACTCAATCCCCGCTTCTTACGTTTCACCGTGACACGGGGTAGCCACTCGCGCGCGACCTGCTTCAGCAACCATTTGGTAGTCACTCCGCGCGACTTTAGCGATGCATCCAGCGAAAGGGCAAACTCCACTAAGTTCGTGTCCAGATAGGGAGCGCGTGATTCGAGTGACGCGAGCATCGTTGCCCGGTCGATCTTAGTGAGCAGGTTGTCGCGCAGGTAGGTACGAAAGTCGAACAATGATGCTCGATCGATATCGGTAGGTCCACTCGGGAACGCTGGAGACTCCCATTGGGGACAGAAGTCTGGCTGCCACACATCCGCGGGTAGGCCGGTTCCGAACCAATCCAAGTGTCTGGGCTTCAGCTCCAGCCCAGCGGAGGCGACGAAGCGCTTGAGGAGGTACTCGAGAGGCACCTTTCCAGTGTGCGATACCGGAATGGACCCGATTGCTGTTGCCATGGCACGGCGCACATATCGAGGCAGCCGATTGTACATGCGCGCGGCCTCATGACCGATATATGTGGGATAACCTCCGAATAGCTCGTCGGCTCCCTCACCGCTCAGTACGACAGTCACGTGTTCGCGGGCGCAACGCGCCAACAGGTACGTGGGCAGCACAGCGGGGTCAGCTATTGGCTCGGCTACCTGGTCGACGATGATCTGAAGGGCCTGTGACAGCGCGGTTGGTGTCGCATCAAATCCGATGTGCCGGGTGTTGAACCACGCCGCCACCGATCGAGCGTGGTTGCTCTCGTCGTAGCTCCGCTCGGTGAATCCAATGCTGAAGGTCTGTACTTTGTCGTTTCCCAATCTGCGGACTGCCAAAGCCGTCAGCAGCGCAGAATCCACTCCTCCGCTCAAGAACACGCCGACCGGCACATCGGCCACCAACTGCCGCTCAACGGCCTCCATGAGCAACCGCTCGAGCTGCGTTGCCGATCGATCTCGGGCTCCGGCTGCACGCGACTTCGATTCACAGTCCCAGTACTGGAAGGTTCTGTGTTGCCCCTGGCTGAACGAGAGAATCGATCCGGCGGTGACCTTCGTGATATCGCGATAGATGGTCCGTGGCTCAGTTACGTAACCGAGGGTGAGAAAGTCACGGATTGCCCAGGGCTCGAGTGAGCTGAGCCGTGGCTTGTAATCAAGAAGTGCCTGTAACTCTGAGGCAAACCAAATCTCATCGCCGATTTCGCGGTAGAACAACGGCTTTTCGCCGGCGCGGTCGCGCGCCAGTATCAACTCGCCGACGCGACCGTCGTAGATCGCGATTGCAAACATCCCGTCGAGGTCGGCAAGTCCCTCGCTGCCTCGGTCGAGATACAGCGGCAACACGACCTCTGAGTCCGAGCGCGATCGGAAATCAAAGTCGCTGTAGCCGCTACGTAGCTCTCGTGCGTTGTAGATCGCGCCGTTTACGGCAAGCAGTACCT
>CP070792.1:2908208-2911921 GCA_020346845.1 Gemmatimonadota bacterium | reverse complement strand
TAGCTGTGGACGGGCCTGCACGATTCCGAATACCAGTCAGTGCGGTCACTGCGTCTTGCGGCCGCCCCAGTGCGTGCCATGCTCCCAACAGATCACTCGGGTTGTCTGCTAGTGGGCCGATCACGGCGATGGAGCCGATGTCGTCGGATAGGGGCAGGAGCGCTCCCTCATTCTTGAGCAGGACCATTGACTTGCGGGCGGCGTCACGCGCGGCGGCGAGATGATCGTCGTGCAGGATCACGGCTGCCTCGGTTGCGGGATCGACGTACGGATTGTCAAACAGCCCCAACATGAACTTGGCTCGCAGCACTCGGCGCACTGACTCGTCCAAGGACGACTCCGCCACGACCCCAGAACGAACCAGGTCCGCTAGGTGATTCGAGTAAATACTGCCCGCCATGTCCATGTCGACGGTGGCTTCGAGGGCCAGGCGTGCCGCGTCCGGCCCGTCGGCGGCAAAACCGTGGGTGATGAGTTCCCCAACCGAATTCCAGTCGCTTACGATGAACCCGTCAAAACCCCACTCGCTGCGCAGGATACGGTTGATGGTGAACTTGTTGGCCGTCGTGGGCACGCCGTTCAGCAAGTTGAAGCCACTCATGAGGCTTCCGGCTCCGGCGTCCACACCTGCCTTGAACGGCGGTAGGTAGACTTCCCGTAGCTTGCGCTCAGACATATCGACCGAGTTGTAGTCACGTCCGCCAACTGGCTCTCCGTAGGCGACGTAGTGTTTGAGACAGGCGAGGACCCGATCAGGAGCAGCGATGTTTGCGCCCTGGAACCCCCTGACACGAGCGGCAGCCATAACCGCGCCGAGGTAGGGGTCCTCACCGGCTCCCTCGATAATCCGGCCCCAGCGGGGATCTCTGGCAATGTCGACCATCGGAGCAAAGGTCCAATGCACGCCGGAGGCACGTGCCTCCCGCGCTGCAATCGCCTCGATGGCGGTAACCAGGTCAGGATCCCAACTCGATGCAGTAGCCAGCGGAATGGGGAAGATGGTGCGGTATCCGTGAATAACATCCAGGCCGAACAATAGCGGTATTCCAAGCCGGGATTCCTCAACGGCTATGCGCTGGACCCGGTTCGTGTTCTCGGCACCGGTCAGGTTGAGCAGAGAGCCGATCCCACCCTCCCTGATGGCCACAGCCAGATCCTCGTTGAAGCCGCTGTACTGCACCAACTGGCCTACCTTCTCCTCGAGTGTCATGCGGGCCAGGAGGTGGTCTATGCGTTGGTCAATAGTGCTGTCTTGTGGATTGGCGGTCCGGGGGAGGATAGACGCCAGCAATAGCACGATTATGAATCGGCGTATGTAACGGCACGGTCTCATTCTGGCCTCCAAGATCGCGTTCTGGTGCAGCAATCGACCTTGCAAGGTATGTCCCTCGTTGTTCCATATGAAGGGCTCTTGCCTCGGCCAGTCAGAGTATTGACCTTGTTTCCGTGACCGACCACCAAGTGAAGGTTCGTCGACTTATTCAGTCCCTCCTCCTGCTCCTACCGGCTGCTACTTGCCCGAGCTGTAGCGACGTAGAAACCCCCATAACGGATTCGAATGATTCGAACTCCATCTTCATCACCGATCCTCGACCTGTCTATGCGGCGATTCAGGACCAATGGGTCGATGGAGTTGCAGTGTCAGGTAGCGAGGTGTTCAGCACGGATAACGACCACATTCTCAGAGACGGAGAACCGTTCTTCATCAGGGGAATCGTGTACGTTCCGGGTTATCCAGGCTACGTACCCTGGGACATTGAAATGGCAGCTTCGCTCCCAGAAAGACTGAGAAACAGCATTGACAGGGATATTTCCCAGATATCCGATATGGGTGCCAATACCGTGCGACTGTGGGGAGTACCCGCGTACTGCTATCAATCGATCAAACAGGTGGGAAATCTGTTCATTCTACAGACATTGTGGATAGAAACTGAAGTTGCCGATTTGCACGATCCCCAGTTCAAGGAAGCCACAAGGACCTATATCAGGAGTGTCATCGACAGGATCTACAGCGTCTATACAGATGAATCGCCTCCTCTGATAGCCTATTCGGTGGGGAACGAACTGAGTGAGGCCACTATTGGGGCAACGAACGCAGCGCATCCCGGACTGAACAGCTATACCGGTGGTTTCATCGCGACGGGTCAGGGCCTGAACGCTTCAGAGGTATTCTTGGCAGAAATGGCCGATTATGTGAAACAGTATGAGCGCGATACCTACGGAGTCACTCATTTGGTCTCGTACTCCAACGACATCAGAACGGCAGATCTGATCGACACGCCGTTTCTCGATTTCAGGAGTCACAACACATACTCCTATTCGGTCCCGTACTACAGGCCGGGCACTTTACCGGGCAGTGTGTCAGGAACGCTACTGCAGGGTTGGATCGAGGAATTGAAGTCCAGGTTTCCCGATCTGCCGCTACTGATAACGGAAACGGGATTGAGTGTATCTCCCAACGCACCCCACTTGGGTCCACCCAACTATGGCTACGGAGGCAACACGGAGTCTGAACAGATGGCGGGACTGCTTCACGCCATAGAGGACATAGAGACGGCGGCATTTACCAACGCCGGGGTGGTCATTCACGAGTTCCTCGATGCCTGGTGGAAGTTCGGCCTGGAGGATTCTTACTCACAGGATCCCGACGACGTTGAGGAGTGGTTCGGTGTTGTCAGACTAGGCGGTAATTGACCGGTACCACCTGATGCCGCCGCAGCGGCTGCACGAAGGTACTTCCAAGTGGGAACAAGCACCGGAAGAGCTGCCGGCGCGCGCTGCGCTGGGAGTTCCTCTGGCTCAGCCTATCACAGCCCTCTTCTTTGCAGTTGCTCGACCGCATATGCGCAAGCACGGGCGGTCAGGGCCATGTACGTGAGCGACGGGTTCTGGCAGGCAGAAGATGCCATTGCCGCGCCGTCGGTCACGAACAGGTTCGGAACATCGTGACATTGGTTGTAACCGTTCAGGACCGACGTGTCTGGGTCGCGGCCCATGCGTGCCGTGCCCATTTCGTGAATGGTGAGTCCAGGTGGACTGTCATTGCTGAAGGGCGTGATGTCGGTACAGCCGGCCGCCTCGAGCATTTCCCCCGCGGCTACCGACATGTCCCGTAGCATGGTCCGCTCGTTGTCGCTCCACTCGCAGTGGATTCGTAAGACAGGTACACCCCACTTGTCTTTCTCTTCTGGGTCGATCTCGACGTAGTTCGAGTGCCGCGGCAGGCACTCGCCGAATCCGTTGAACCTCATCACCCACGGGCCCGGCTCGCGAAGGGCTTCTTTGAAATCGGCTCCGAATCCGGGCATGCCGAAGCCGCGGCTCCAGCCGGCTCGTGACGCACTTCCCTGAAACCCGTAACCCCGCAGGAAATCCGGATGCTCGTCCCACACATTGCGGAAACGCGGCACGTATAGGCCGTTGGGTCGATTGCCGTAGGCGTTGCGATCATCGAGCCCGGGGACCAGACCGGTGGCGCCACTTTGCATGGTGTGATCCATGAGGTTGTGCCCCAGTTCCCCACTGGAGTTGCCGAGTCCGTCGGGAAACCGATCGGGCCTGGAGTTGAGCAGGAGCCGGGTCGACTCGAGTGCCGAGGCGCACAGGAATAGGACTCTGGCTTCGAACTCCATTTCCTCGTTCGTCACTGCGTCGATGACTCGGACACCTCGAGCGCGGTCGTTATCGGAATCGTAGAGGATTTCTGCCACGAC
>CP070792.1:2897361-2908108 GCA_020346845.1 Gemmatimonadota bacterium | reverse complement strand
TGGGACCACTGGAGAGAGGTACCATGCGAGCGAGAACCAAGTTTATCATGGGGGCCGTCTTGATAACCGGCAGCGTCGGCTATCTCATGGCCTCTGGGATCAAGGACACGGGGGTCTACTTCGTCACACCTGCGGAGCTGGCGGAGAAAGTCGAGGCAGATCCATCGATATACGATGTCGGTGTCCGTATGGGCGCCCGTGTAGTCACTGGCAGTATTACCCGCGATGTTGCATCCCAGACCATCACCTTCGAAGTGACTGATGGTGTCCAAACATACCCAGTCGTATATCGGGGAATAGCGCCGGACACGTTCGACGACGAGGTGGACGTAGTTGTCGAAGGCCGTCTGTCGCTGGATGGAACGTTCCGAGCGACAACGCTCCTGGCTAAGTGTGGGTCCCGCTACGAGGCTCAGCCGGCGGCGTAGTCAAATGACAATTCTAGGACAACTTGCACTGTGGCTCGCGCTGCTGCTTGCTGCGTGGGGTTCTGTAGTCGGGATCTTGGGGGGAATTCAGCAACGAGCCGAGCTGATTCAAAGCGCGCGGCGCACTTCATATGCTCTATTTGGTGTCCTCTCTGTAGCCACAATCGCGCTCGTGGTTGCACTTCTGAGGCACGACTTCAACGTCCAATACGTGTGGGCGTACACCAGTCGCAATCTTCCCACTCCCTACGCGCTATCGGCATTGTACGGCGGTCAGGCAGGCAGTCTACTCTTCTGGGCCTTCATCCTGACCGTGTTTGCGGCGGCGGCTCAGTGGCTAACACCGAGGCGTTATGACCATCTGATGCCCTACGTGGCGGCGGTCACGTCGGGTGTGACGCTGTTCTTCGTTGCAGTTGTGCTGTTTGCCTCGAATCCGTTCGAGCGTATGGCCTTCACGCCGCCTGACGGTAACGGACTCAATCCTCAATTGCAGAACCCGGGCATGGTGATACATCCGCCCATGCTCTACCTGGGGTATATCAGCATCACGATACCGTTCGCCTTTGCGGTGGCGGCGCTGATCACGAAGCGATTGGATACCGGTTGGCTGCATGCGATCCGTCGCTGGACCATCGTGTCATGGATTTTCCTCACCACAGGGATCGTGCTCGGCATGTGGTGGGCTTATGTGGAACTGGGTTGGGGTGGTTATTGGGCGTGGGATCCGGTGGAAAATGCCAGCTTCCTTCCGTGGCTCACGATGACCGCGTTCCTCCATTCTGTGATGATCCAGGAAAAGCGGGGGATGCTAAAGAAGTGGAACATGATTCTCATAGTGCTGAGTTTCATGCTGTCTATCTTCGGGACATTCATTACCCGTAGTGGAATCATCTCCAGTGTGCACTCGTTTGCGCAGTCATCGGTCGGATACTTCTTCCTGGTGTTCCTGATAACATCGGGGATCGCGCTGACATGGCTACTGGTCACGCGACTGCCCGACCTCGAGGCTGAGTCACAGCTCGAAAGCATGGTGTCGCGTGAGGCGAGTTTCCTGTTCAACAATCTGCTGTTGGTTGGGATGGCGTTTTCGGTGCTCTGGGGTACGATGTTCCCGATTATCTCCGAGTTGGTGCGTGGAACCCAGGTCACGGTCGGCCCGCCCTTCTTCAATCAAGTGAACATTCCCATCGGTCTGGGTCTGCTTGCGCTAACGGGCATCGGTCCGCTCATTGCCTGGCGCAAAGCCAGCACCAGGAACCTGAAGCGGCAGTTCACGGGTCCGGTGGTGACCATGCTGATCGTGGCAGCTGTACTCATCGCGGTCGGCGTGCGTGATTTCTACGCGCTAATGGCCTTTGCCCTGTCCGGATTCGTGGTGGGTACGATCGGCCAGGAGTTCATCAGGGGAGTTGGTGCGCGCAACCGTCTGCACGGAGAGAACTACGCGGTCGCATTTGCTCGCCTGATGGCCCGGAACCGACGTCGGTATGGTGGCTACATCGTTCATCTAGGTATCGTCGTGTTCTTCGTCGCGTTTGCCGGCAACGCGTTCAAAAAGGAGATGGAGGCGTCGCTGGAACCCGGTGAGTCGGTGACGCTGCGGTCCGCCTTCGGGTACGAGTACACATTCACTCACATTGGCGTGTCTCAGTACGAACAGCTCAATCGCTTCGTGTCTGCGGCCAGTCTCGACGTAACGCGCGGCGATGAGCCCATGGGTATCATGACCAGCGAGAAGAGGCAGTACTGGAATTCGTTTAAGGAAGCGCAATTCCAGCCGTCGACGGAGGCCGCAATCGAGAGTGGTCTGCGAGAGGATGTTTACGTTGTGTATGCCGGATCGGTCGAAGGGACCGAAGAGGCCGTCTACAGCATCACGCTGAACCCACTAGTCTGGTGGTTATGGTTTGGTGGCTTCGTCATGGTAATCGGAGGTGCCATCACAGTCTGGCCGGGCGGTGGAGGCCCGACCCGGGCGTCACTACGGAGGGCGATGGCTGGATACCATGCGCAGATGGTGAGTGGTGAGAAGGAGGAAGCCGCAATTGCAGGATAGCGTTATTGTAACACGACGGGCGGCAGTCGGAGCGGCCTTTGCCGCGTTGCTGCCCATTTCAATTCGAGCAGGCCAGGGCCAAGATACGACGCAAAGCGCGGCACCCGAACGACTGCCGTATCCGGGTATGGTGGGCGCAGCAAAGGAACGGATAACTGATTACGAAAACGATCCATTCATAATCGGGATCGAAGAGCGGTTGCGATGCACGTGTGGCTGCAATCTCGATGTGTACACTTGTCGCACCACAGACTTTACGTGCGGCACCTCGCCGGAAATGCACAGGCAAGTCGTGCGGCTGATAGAGTCGGGTAGTACGGAGCAAGAAGTGATCGATGCCTTTGTAGCGCAGCATGGCGAGCTCGTCCTCATGGCGCCAAAGAAAGAAGGATTCAACATAGTGGGCTACGTTCTGCCCGGCATCGCGATTACTGCGGTTGGAGCGCTGATGCTGTGGGTCTTGTCACGCAAGAACAGTGTGACTGCGGCCGAGGCACAGGCGGCGGGAAGTGCGTCGATCGCAGATACCGAAATGTCTGCAGACGACGCAGCGCGACTAGAGGCGGAACTAGCTGACTTGGAGTAAGGGATAAAATGGAATTAGTGGCTGGTATCGTCGTCGCAGTGGCGGCGCTGGCCCTCGTACTCGAGCCGCTGGTGCGCGGTGGTGTAGACCAGGGAGTGGCAGCCTCCCCCGATGAGGGAATCGATTTCGCAGATATCCAGGAGTCCGAGTCGCCCAAGATCCAGGCGCTGCTCGCTTTGAAAGAGATCGAGTTCGATAGGGCGACCGGCAAGTTATCCGACGAAGACTACGGAGCCCTCAAGAAGCGATATGCCGATGCAGCGTTGGCAGCCATCAAGGCTGAGGAAGCTGCGGGTGCCGAGGTAGGAGATGCGGTAGATGATCCCGCAGAGGCCGCGATCAGAAAGGCACGGGCGAATTCCGGAATGTCATGCCCAACCTGCGGTCCCCGGCCCGCAACCGACTCTACATTCTGTTCTAATTGCGGCAAGCAGCTCGTTGCTCCGGGTGGCACAGACAGCTGTGCATCATGTGGTGAGCGCATTCCGCCGGGTGGGAAATTCTGTGCCAGCTGCGGAACATCGGTGGGGGCGCTGGTAGAACGTTAACTAGGCGATCAGCGAGGGCAGAGGGGGAAGGAGGGGCAGCAGTTGGACGGTAGACATCCCGCTCGATGTCTCCTTCCCCACCTTCCCCTCCTTCCCCTTCTGATCTCCTCCCCACCCCGTGATCCCAAGCACGTCCCCCACTTGCCCATCATCACCGACCGTCACAACCACATCAATTACAATCCCCATAGACACGCCATTGCAGAACATGGACGGCACGTGATCTAGATCACGTCGTTAACACGCAAACGGCCAACGCGTCTAGCCTGCAGAAGGATGGCGAACCGATTCACAAATGGAGGGGACATGTTTACCAAACGCTTAGCCGCTTTCCTGATGGCAGGTGCTCTCGGGTTGACCGCTTGCGACGAGAGTTTTGGACCAGAAGGAAATGCGACACCGGAGGATCGAGAAGAGATCCTGACCTTGTTGGACGAGTCCGGATTCTTCGCGGACGATTTCGGCCTCGACGGGGCGTATAATGACGCCCAGCCTGCTGCATCGGCATTGGCGCCGGCGGCCGAAGTCGTCGCGCCACGTATGTGGGGCAGGCGCCGCGGTCTGCCAGTAAGACGAGTGATAACGGTGGACGTTGATCCGCAAGAGGGGGTCGCCACTGTTTCAAAGGAAGTGTTCTTTGAAGGCAGGTTCTTGCTGGATATCACACAGGATGATCAGTTCAACCCTACCGAGAAGCCGTTGGTAGAGAAGCTCGTGCAGTACGCCACTTTTCGTCGGCGGACGCAAGAAGAGCTTGATGCGCAAGGCCGTCGTTGGAAGCTGGTGAATGTCTCACCTGCCGAGTGGATGATGACTGCCGAAGACAAACGAACGGTGAACATCACCAAGGTAGAGGTTTGGGTGAATGAGGAACTGAAGGCGGAGATCGTCGACGCGAGTGAGATGCTCGATGTGGATAGCCGAATTCCCAAGTTACATCCTGAGGATATGGTGACCGTGAAGGCATGGGTGGACAACAGTGTCGATAACGGCAACGAACCGGACACTTTTGTGTTCCTGCATCTCTTCCACGCGACGCCGAGCAGCAGAGCCTGGGTGAGGCTTCCGATGGAACTGCTCACTACTGATACTGACTCGTACTACACGCGTAGTTGGCAGGTCCGCCATACGGGCCGGGCTCGCATGGCGGTCGATGCCATCGATGCGCAGACGTTCACTACTGAGACCGAGGACGATTATCGTGCCAACATCTGGGGCGTGCCGTACCGCATCGTGCCGGTGGACGACGTCGCTCCATGACTCATAGCTGATCCTGGGGGCATGCGAAGAGCCGGGGCGGAGAGATCTGTCCCGGCTTCTGTCTGCAGAGTCGCTCGACGCTAGAACTCAAACTGCTCCATCTTCTTCAGTCCGACTCTCAAAGGTATCAGGGTTGCCAGCAGACAAATCAGTGCAACCCCGCCGAATGCCACAATCATCCGAACGTCGATCGACACCGGCTCTCCTGCTAACGAAGCCCGGAGATATCCGGATACCGGCACTGCCTCCACTACGATTACCGCAGCCAATAGAGCTATTGTGGACATCATGAATACGAGGCCACCGTATGATGTCGGGATCTGCGCCGCATTCTCGGTTTCGAACTGTGGGTAGAGTGCGCCGAAGCCGAGGGCCATAGCGCCGATCGCCAAGGTCAACAATACAATCGTTGCCACGCTGACCAACATCATGAACGGTGTCACCTTCAGCAGTATGTTCGTCAGGACCGTTATTGCCAGTGCCAGGATCAGTAGTGGTATGGTGCCTATCCAGTACTTGGACCATAGGAGTGCTCTCAGATCCAGTGGGCTCGAGCGCAACAACCACATCTGGCGTCCCTCGAGAGAGATGGCCGGGAATATGAAGCGTGCTGCGATCGAGGCCAGTACAAACCCTGCCAGACCCAGGTTCAAGAATGAGATGACCGTAACCATGATGAATGGCACGCGTTCACCCGAGAACAGCGGCAGTGCCCTGATGTTGAATAGGTAAATGACCACGAGCACGGCCAACAGGATCAGTTGACTCCACTGCGTCGTGTCTCGGAAGAACAGCTTCAGGTCCTTGATGATGAACTCACGTTTGGCGACGGCCAAGGGACGGAAAAGTGGATCAAAGATCATCCTCCAGATCCAACCTTTGACGAATCGCTCGGCGCCTTCTTGGGCTCGCGTGAACCCACGAGGATAGGCCTTCCAGTGCAGCATGGCACCGAAGACAACCAATGCAGCAGCCGTACTCCACAACAGTATTAGCGGGAATGATTCCAGCGGGCCAACGAGGTAACCCATAACACTGGCGGTCGCCCACTCACTGGGTAAGAATGGAGATGTAGGTGTTCGCAGCAGAGTTATGAAGTCCAAGAGATTCGTGAAGCCTTCTGGTCGGGCCAGTTGCTCGGGTCGAACCAAACGGAACAGCAGCACGAGAACGCCCGCCGCACCGATGGCAATCACCGACAGCAGGTCACGCGTTCTGCGGGCGGGAAATACGTTGACAAGTGTGAGTGTAATTGCGCTGCCAATGACTCCCGGTATTATGAGCAGCGGCAGGAATACCAGGATCGCATAGAGCGGGAACAGCCATCCGGAATCGTAGACCACTCCATAGGCCGCGAATATCGGCACAGCCATCAAGGCAACCATCCAAGAGCTGTGCACCAACGTCTCACCGAGTTTACTGAGATACAGATGCAGCCAGTCAACAGGTGAAGCCACAAGCAGATCGAGGTCCTTGGCCAGGAAGAACGACGAGAGTGCGGTTATTACATTGGACAACAGCAAGATCGAAAGAAAGGCCAACAACACCAAACCGAGCAGCTTACCGGCCAACAGTGGGCCGATCTCCTCGACTCCACGAAAGTAGCGCAACACGCGGTACACAACGCCAAACACCCCGAGCCAGAATATGAACCCGACACTGGCGATCAGAACGACGCGGCCGCTGCTCGTACTGCGCTCCTGGCGCAGACGGGCTATGGCACTACGCCACTTGGGAGATACGACGAGGAAGAGCGGTTTGATCAATCTTCGAGCACCACCGCTAACTCACGCACTGCAGCCCCTCCGGTGAGCTTGAGGAACAGTTCTTCCAGGGAGACGTCTCCCGCTGCGGTCTGCTCCCTCAGCTCACTCATCGAGCCACAGGCGACAATGTTGCCGTTCTGAATGATGCCGATGCGGTCGCACATCGCCTCGGCCACCTCGAGGGTATGCGTGCTCATCAACACGGTGCCGCCACGCTCGACGAATCGTCTGAAGATATCCTTCAATAGGCGGGCTCCTTTGGGATCGAGTCCGACCATGGGCTCGTCGACAACAATGCACTCGGGGCGGTGGATCAAGGCGCTTGAGATGATCAGCTTTTGCCTCATGCCGTGGCTATACGATTCGACCAGCTCGTTCTTCCAGTCGGAAAGCTCGAACAGGTTCAACAGTTCGTCGATCCTCTGCTCCACCTTCTCGCCGTCGTGGCTGTACAGCCCCGCAACGAACCGGAGGAATTCGGCGCCTGTGAGCTTCTCATAAATGAAGGGCCGGTCCGGAATGAACCCCAAGCGCGCCTTTGCTGCCATCGGTGACGCGATCAAGTCATCGCCGCCGATCCAGACACGTCCCGCGCTGGGCTGCAGGATACCGGCGATCATCCTGAGGGTCGTGGTCTTTCCGGCCCCGTTGGGTCCCAGGAACCCAAAGAGTTGACCACGCGGCACGTGAAGATCGATGTTGTTGACGGCAACGAACTTGCCGTACTTCTTGGTGAGGTTTTGCAGTCGGATCATAGGCTATTGTTCGATGGACAGTACTTCGAGGTTCAAGCGTCCTATCAACTGTATCAGTTCCACCTGCCTTGCAAGTCCACCAATGGTGAACCTCAGATGTGTAGCATCTGCTGGTAGTTGCCCCAACGTCGGGTCTACGGCGACCCATCCATTGAGCCAAACCTCGGGCCAAGCGTGGTAGTAGAAGTTACCGTCGATGTGGACCAGCCCGGCGGCTGTGCGTGCAGGGATCCCTTGGGCCCGCGCGAGAGCGACAAAGAGCACCGTGTGCTCATTACAGTCGCCACGCCGTGATTCCAGTACTTCCAATGCGCTCGGCACGCTGACGGTGATGCGTTTTTCGATGTTCTCGTACACCCAGCTGTTCAGTAGCTCTACTCGACGCACGGGATTTCTACGCCGCCCCACAATCTGACGAGCCTGAGCTTCGATCCGTGGGTCGCGGCTCTGGATGAGGGGCTCGGGCTGCAAATAGCTACCTATCTCTCTCACGCGGTCCGGCGAGTGGCGATTGGGATCTTCCTGTAGCTGCTCCTCGGTCTCGCGTGTTACTATCAGAGTGTCTCCCCTCAAGATCTGACGACCCCCGCTCAGGTCGAATTGCTCCGGGTCCAGTCCGCCTAGTACCACTCTCAGCTCCCTGGCCGCTCCCGTATCGAGTTCGACGTTGGATGCGATCGCGGTTCGGCGGATGATGTCTGCACCTGATCCCAGTTCTAGATCCGTGGCGGAGCGGTCTCGTCTCCTGAAGTTCTGGGAGGCGATCTCGAATGCGGTCCGTCTCATGCTGAACCCTACGGGCGATTCGGCCTCTACCACTTGCCCCAACTCGTCGATCCATGCGTCGACCGAAATCCCGCTTACGTTCTGGGAGACCCGCCATGCCTGCAACGTGTCCCAGCGCGCCGCAACCCACAGCTGGGTGGCCGCGTCAAAGCTCGCCGAGTCTGGAACAACTAGTGTGGATTCGGCTGTGATCGTCAGCTGCATGTCGCGCTCGCGTAGCAGCAACGGATCGAACAAAGGGATCGTGTAGGATTGGCCAACCTCCGGCTCCGATCCGAAGACCACGTGCAACGGCAATAGTGCGGGTAGTACTATGCCGTGATCCAGCGGTATCTCCATCGTTTGGCGGCTCTCGGCGGTCTCTATCGTAACGACCAGCAGTGAGTCGCCCGATACGACTCCCTCGACTCCGAATCGGACATCGTCGCCACGCAGCGTTGCGGTGAAGCTCTGTAGTTCCAGTGCCCTACTGAGTAGTGCCTCTGTTCTGGCCTCAACCCGCTGAATCGTTCCCAACGCGGGTATCTCCAACTGCATCCGGTCATCGACTCGGATCGACTCCGGTAGCGTGTCCACCTGGTTGGAGGCTATGCCGATTTGCTGCCCACCTAGCTCGAGTGAGAAATAGGTCGCGCCTGGCGGTATTCGGAGCGCAGCGTCTGCTAGCAACGCCGAGCGTGGGCGTAAGTACTGGCGTTGGACTAGCCACCCCATTGTGCCAAGCCATACGAGTACGATTGCGATTGCGGCGGTCCGCCTACTCATTGAGGTAACCGTCTCAAGTAGGACTCAAAGATCACGCGGTCCTCCTCGGAATCGACGACGACATCCACCTCTTGGGGATATCCCTCGGTGGCCATGGCCTGGCCCAACGTCTCAACCATTACTTGGGCGCACTCCTCCATTTCCAGATGTCCGGGCCCAACCCCGATGGGCGGGATGGCAAGCTTGCGCAGCTGCCAATCATCAGCCCGCTGCAACACGCTGATCAAGGCGTGTCTGACGGCTCCGGCGGTTACCGGATCTTGGGTGCTCGTGATGACGGCGTGGACCACGAAATCGGCTGCCAGGTCACCCGCACTGGTAACGACGGCTGATCCCACGGCAAGCTCCTGCTGCACAGTGAGCTGGTTCCAGAAGCTCGGCCCGCCGACCTGCTCGAGCCTTCTTAGTGATGGAGTCAGAGGATCGAGGGCGGCTGTGGTAGGACGAATCACCGCGTCCGCCTCAACGAACGCGAGGTCGTCCACCACGACTCGTATCACCGCCCGGCTATCTCCCGCGAACGTCGATACATCTGGGCGGCTTCATCTGGCCGGTTCAGTCGGTCCAGGATGATGCCCAGGCCGTAGAAGTATTCGGCCCTGACGGGCTGCAGCTCGGTTGCACGCTGATAGGATTGCAGCGCGCCCTGCAGATCATCTACGTGATTCAGCGCCTCTCCCAGGTAGAAATACGCCGCCGCTCGACTGCTATCTAGTTCGACAGCGCGACGCAGGTACGGGACTGCCTCTGCCCACAAAGCTCTCCTCACTGCGACGACACCCAGGTTGAAATGGCCCTCGGCATTGGCGGGATCGATGCGCACGGCCTCTCTCAGGTCCCGTTCGGCATCGCGGTACCGCATCTGAGTCCCCAGGATCGCTCCCCGGTTGACCAGCACCTGCACGTTCTCGGGCTCCTGTTCCAGGCACCTGTCTAGCGCTTCGAGAGCCCCTTCATGATCTCCCGCTTGATCGAGCAGCAACGCCAGGTTGTTCCGCGCCTTCACATTGTGTGGGTTGAGTTTCAACAACTCAGAATAGATGCTGCTTGCCCGACCTGTATCGCCTTGCTCCACTGCCTCCCTGGCAGCCCGTTCAAGGAGTTCCTCGGCAGCCGGTTCCTGCGGACGGTTCGCTGGCCCGATTCCATCGTCCAGGTCCAGTAGCGGTTCATCCGTGACCGCAGAGGACGACTCGAGGTCGCTTTCCGAAGAAACCGCGGAATCCATCGGGAAGGCAATCTCGGGTCCCGCCACGGGGCCGGGCGTCTCTTGCGCCGGCTCTTCCGCTATTTCAAATGGTACGGCCGTGTTCGACGCCTTGGGGTCCAGGTACGCTGCGGTTGGGTCGGAACTGCTGTGGTACTCCTCCAATCTGCCCGCCCGCGCCGCCAACTCGGCGGCTTGGCGTTTGCGCAAATAACGCCGTCGCCTCTTGTCGCTCTGCCTCACGTCATGACCTCCCCAGTCTGTTGCACTACCCAAGCCAAATGAGCTGGAAGGCCGGCCTCCACCGGAAGGGCCGGCAGTTGCGGCACATCGTACGGATGAAGTCGCTTAATCGCGGACTGTACCTCATCCCAACATCTGCGCTGTGTCTTCAGAATCACCAACGCCTCCGACGTCTCTTCCAGCTTCCTCTGCCATGAGTAGATCGACTGTGCTCGATCCAAGACGGTGCCACAGGCGACCGGACGATCGGTCACCAGGTTCCTCGCCAACGATCTCGCCTCCTCCGCACTCGGGAGGGTCGTGAGTACGACAACATGTGAGACGTTATTCGAATGGCTCATCGG
>CP070792.1:2890002-2897261 GCA_020346845.1 Gemmatimonadota bacterium | reverse complement strand
AGTTGGCACAGTCCAAGGGCGTAACGATCGTGGCGATCTGAACTCCGTGGTGCAGATATGAGTCCGCATCCTCGATGTCTGCCTGGTGACAGCCATAGCAGCCAACGCCACGCTCTGCATGGGTACTACCTGTCCAATGTGACACTATGCCGGGGTTTTCTTCCGCATGGCAGTCGACGCACGCCCTGGAATCCGAAGGAACGGAAACATGTGGGTCTCGGAGCCCGGCTTCCTCGGCTTTGCGTGCCGTTTCCATCCGTTGTACGAAGACGAGGGAGAGAAGAAACAGGCCACCCAGGGCGGCGATGATAACGCGTTTTGTCTCGAGTGTCATAGATGTCCCCTATGCGAGCAACGACCACAGATCATTCGTACCTGCTCCTCATCGCTCATAGAACAGTGGTCGCACCGTCAATAGTGCAATCAATGTCTTGCCACAGCTTCCCAAACGGTCAGACTGATGACCGCCAATGCACCTGCTACTCCGACCCAAACGCTGGCTTCTTGGAACTTGGTGTGCTTGCGCAGCCAGCTGTCGATGAATGGCCACGTGAACATCGTGAAGATGATGAAGCCCATGCTCAGGATTGCGAACGTGCCGCCGAACAGCTTGAGCCAGCGGAATGCCACGTAGAAGAACCACTCCGGCTTTATCACCTCTGGTGTTTGCAGGGGATTTGCCTGCGGGCCCATCGTAGCCGGGAAGATCGTTGCCAACGCACTCAACAAGATCATCAGTATCAAGCCGATGATTAGCTCTGTATACAAATGGTCGGGAAAGAAGTTGAACGTCTTGGGCGTTCCGCCCTCTTCATCCTTGAACCTGAACTCAGTGACGCCTTGCAGCCTGATCACGGTGATGTGAACCGCGATCAACATCACCATCGTAACCGGAAGAACAGCGGCATGGAGAATAAAGAACCTCGATAGCGTCGCCTCGTTATAATCCGGTCCCGCCAACATCATGTTCTTCAGGAACGGCCCGATCAACGGTGTGGTGTCCGCTATGTTTGCTCCAACTGTGGCACCCCAGAAGCTGAGTTGCTCGAACACCAAGCTGTAGCCCGTGAACCCCGTCATCAGCGTGCACATCAAGAGACACATCCCGATGAACCAGTTGATCTCCCGGGGTCTCCTATATGCTCCTGTGAAGAACACTCGGATCTGGTGTAGGATCACCGCGGCAATCATCAGGGTTGCAGCCCACTTGTGAACGCTGCGGATGAACCAGCCAAAGGCAACTTCGTTGGTGATGTACTCGACAGACCGATAGGCGGTTGCGGGTGACGCCTCGTAATAGAAGGCCAGCAGGATTCCCGTGAAGATCTGGACGATGAACAGGTACGCCGGCGTGCCCCCTAGCGCGAACCACCAACGCTTCAAATGGTAAGGGACCGGCTCGTTTGTGAGTTCCTTGAACTGTCTACCCGTTACTGGTAGCCGTTCACCGACCCACCGGCTTACGGCGTTCATGACCGCCGCGGACGATTATCCAAACGCGGATCCCCGCCGCTCCCCATTCGAGTATCGGGTGTCTGCTGGCACGAGAGACAGGGATCGTGGCCGGGACCGCTGATGTCGTCGCCGGCAGCGAGGATCTCACCTTTCTGTTCCGCACCCGCCAAGCGGTTCGGTGGAACCGCGATGCTCAGGAGGCCGTTCTCGACTTTGAGATCGTAGCGCGACAGAGATTGGCCGGCATCGCCCGGAGGGCCGCTCGTTGCCACGCCCGACGGATCGAACACGCCGTTGTGACAGGGACAATAGAACCTGTTGTTCTGTGCCTCCCACCGGACTTGGCACCCCAGGTGGGGACACACGCTGGAAAGCGCGATGAAGTCATCGGCGTCACCAGTGCGCGCCTGGCGAGTGATGTTGATCGTCTCGCCCGATGGGCCACGGTACCGGATCGATTCCCCCACCCTCATCCGATTCGTCTCGATCACGAATAACCACAGCCGATCATCGGTATTGGTTGGATATAGATACCGCAGTGAGATTGCCGCGAAGCCACCGTACCCTCCAACAATCCCCGCAACCATCGCAGCCTTGGAGGCTTTCCCCAGAAACTTCCTGCGGTCCTGGGCCTCCTGGTCTTCCCGATTGTCTGTGTGTGCCATAATGGAGGTCTACAATACAGTCGGTGCGTGGCCCTGCAAGTCCCCCCTCAGAGCCACGTAGGATTTGCATTCGGCTAAACATGATATTATCATGATGTTATCGAGAATATAATCACAACGAGGCCTTTAGCAAAGACCATACTTCGGAGGAATAGTCATACTTTCCGGCACCGCTCAGTACGCCCTTCGGGCAGTCGTGCACCTGGCCCAAAGTGGTTCGGACGAGCCAGTTCGCGCCGCCGAGCTGGCTGAGGCGGCCGAAGTCCCACCCAACTACATGGGGAAGATCCTCCATTCTCTGGTACGAGCCGGCATCCTACGATCCGTTCGTGGCAAACTTGGAGGCTTCGAACTGGCGATTCCGGCCGACCAGCTCTCACTGCGTCAGATTGTCTCACAGTTCGACGACCTCCGGGAGGGACGGAAATGCCTTCTTGGCCGGGACGTGTGCAGCGATGACGACCCCTGTCCTACACACGAGCGGTGGGGCCAGGTATCGGAACGCATCGACGAGTTCTTCGGCACCACCACGGTCGCCGACTTGATGGATCAACCCCGCAAGCCAGCGAAGGACTCGATAAGGAGATAGCCGTACATGAGCGAACTGATCGGTAATGCGGAGCGCCGCAAGGAGCTCCTCAAGCATATGATTCTGCAGCTGCACAAGGGAGAAGCACCCGAGCAGGTACGCCCTCAGCTCATCCGCGTACTCGGCCAGGTACCGTACAACGATGTGGTCGAAGTGGAGCAGCAGTTGATCGATGAAGGATTGCCAGCCGAGGAAGTCATGCGGCTATGCGACATGCACACGGCTGCTCTACAAGGCGCAATCGATCACACTGGCGTGAAGGAGCCACCAGCGGGTCACCCGGCACATACATTCCAACAGGAAAATCAGGCCCTTCGGTGGGAGGTCGGCGCGATTGACGCCCTGTACTCAGAGGTATCATCGGCGCACGCAGGCGAGGATGTAACTGCACAGATGAGCGACCTGCAAGTGCGTTTCAACAACTTGATGGACGTCGAAAAGCACTACCTGCGCAAGGAACACCTGTTGTTTCCCTTCCTTGAGAAGCACGGCATCACTGGACCACCCAAGGTCATGTGGGGCAAGCACGATGAGGCGCGAGCCAAGCTCACATCTGCGCAAGACACGCTTCGTAGCCTGCCGCGTTGGACGGCGAGTGACGCACAGAGCATCACAGGGTTGGTGCTCCAACCCGCCAGTGCGGCCATAGTGGACATGGTGGACAAGGAAGAGCAGATCCTGCTTCCAATGTGCCTCGATACACTGTCGGACTCAGAGTGGTTCGAGATCGCCCGCCAAAGCAACGAGTACGGCTATTGCCTATACGACCCAGCCGAAACGTGGACGCCGGACGTCTCTGCCGGCTACACAGCAGAGGTAGCCGTTGACTCCCAGCGCATCCAGCTGCCGTCTGGCAGCTTCACACCGACCGAGCTGCAGGCGGTTCTGAACACGATTCCGTTCGATCTCACGTTCGTGGACAAGGACGACAAGGTCCGTTACTTCACCCAGGGGCGCGAGCGGATCTTCTCCCGCAGTCGCGCCATACTCGGTCGCCAGGTAGAGTACTGCCACCCACCCAAGAGTGTGCACATCGTGAAGCAGATATTGGACGACTTCCACTCCGGCGCCCACGAGCACGCGCACTTTTGGATAACGCTACGGGGTCGGTTCATCAGCATCGAGTACTTTGCGCTACGCGATCCCGAAGGACAGTATCTGGGGTGTCTCGAGGTGAGCCAGGACCTAACTGAGAAGCGGGCACTAGAAGGCGAGCAGCGACTGCTGGCCTACGCCGATGAGGGATCGACCGATGTCAACTGACGGCTGCCCCGTCCAAATAACTCCGGAAATCACCGTTGCCGATCTATTGACCGCATTTCCCGATGTGGATTCAACACTCGCCGAACTCTCAAACTCTTATCGTGGGCTCGTGAACCCGGCGCTGCGGTCAGCGGCCACAAAGAGCACGACGCTCGGCCAGCTCGCGCAGACAGATGGCATCTCTATCGGCATCATGATCGGGAAGCTGCGGGAGGCGGCTGGCCAGGAGTCGCTAACTGCTGACTCAACCTCCGCCGCACCCGCCTGGGCCTCCGAGTCCGCCGTGACCAAGACTCTCGACGCACGAGAGATCATCCGGGGGGGTGGTCATCCGCTCGAGCGCGTCCTGAGCGAGCTGGGCACTCTGAATCCCAGCGAGGTCTACCAGCTCATCACACCGTTCGTCCCCGCGCCAATGATAGAATTGGTCAAACAGAGGGGTTTTGAAAGTCACACGATTTCCCACGGGCCAGACCTTTGCCATACGTTCTTTCGTCGCAGCTGACCCTGGGGAGGAGCTAAGATGAAAGCCGTTCGTTGGTTAGCATTATTACTGGCTGGCATGCTCACACTGCCATCTCTTGCGAGCGCGCAGGAGATAACGGTTGGTGGTCAGGTGCGTCCGCGCTTCGAATACCGCAATCCACAAGTCGTGACCGGCGGAGGTGGCGAGTCCTGGATTTCGATGCGAACTCGAGCTGACGTTACGGCCAAGCTCGATCGGAACGTCACTGCGTTCGTGCAGTTCCAAGACGTTCGTATTTGGGGCGAGGAATCCAGCACGCTGGGTGATTTCGTAGCCGATGGGTTCGACCTGCATCAGGGCTACGTAGACCTACGCAGCACGGGGCCAACTGTATTGAGCGGCCGCGCCGGTCGTCAGGACGTGGCTTTCGGCGGCCAACGACTCGTCGGCACTGTTAATTGGGTGCAGCAGGGTCGTGTGTTTGACGGCCTCATGCTCGGTGCCGACGGATCTGGCTTCAAGCTAGATCTCTTTGGATCGGCTATCGCGAATGATTACACTGCGACTCACGACAACGACGAGTACTTCGCAGCTGCCTATGGTCAACTGAAGAAGGCTGGGCCCGGCATTCTCGATCTCTACGGTCTGTACAACAGCGTTCCAACCGACAGCGTGAAGACGAGTCAGCTCACGATGGGAGCCCGCTGGTGGGGTCAGCAAGGAATCATTCGGTTCCGTCTGGAGGGATCCTATCAGGCAGGAAAACGCGACGCGGTGGACGTGAGTGCCTTCATGGTAGGTGCACGTGTTGCTGCAGTCTTCGCCGGGGGCGACGCCGACCTCACGCTCTGGTACGATTACCTGTCAGGCGATAGCGACACCTCGGACGACAAGATCAAGGTGTTCAGCACGTTGTTTGCCACCAACCACAAATTCTACGGTTTGGCGGATTACTTCCTGAACATCCCAGCGCATACGGGTGGTCGCGGATTGCAAGACATTGCGCTGAAGGGTTCGTGGAAGCCACGTGGTGATGTGACTCTGCGGACAGAGCTCCACTCGTTCCATGCAGCTCAGAGTGAAGGACTCAGTTCAGGTCGTTTCGGAGAGGAGATCGACATCACGGCCGGCTACCGATACAGTCGCAACTTGAACATTTCCGGTGGCTTCGCCTACGTGTTTGCAGCGGATGCGTGGGGCGAGATCGGTCGGCTCACCGAGAATGCGGTTTGGACGTTCTTGATGCTCGATGTGACGTTCTGATTCGCCCTGCTCCGTTGGGAAGGTGGCTGGGGTGTTCTGAGTAGCCTTCATAGATCGCAAGCACTGCCGGTTGGAACTCACTACCCGCTGAGCCCTCGATTTTCATGCGCTCTGGCGCTCGCTGAACCTACCCATAGCAGAGGCGTTGCAGGGAGCGGGCGGAGCCACTCTCACATGTCAGAACCGCAAGACAGTACCTAGAGCTGCACCGCCTTCAACCGGAGAGACGTACACAACACCTGTTTCGTGTAGCTTCGGCACTATATAGCCGAAGGCTGCACCAATTGCAGCGCCAGTAATGATGTCGGTTGGGAAATGCTTGCCTGCCTTGTAGCGGAAGTATCCAACCGCGGTAGCAGCTGTTAGAGAACCCGCCCATATCCATTTACGGGCCGATGATTCGGGATGGAGTTTCGAGTAGGTAGAACCCAAGAACACCGCAGCCGCAAATGCGTTTGCCGTGTGACCCGATGGGAACGAGCGCCGAGTGTTCGTTTGCTCCTTCTTCTCCTGTGGGATTTCAGGGTCGTCATTGTATGCAAATGGTCGTGTACGCTCTGTCACTCCTTTCAGCAACTGCACCACCCCATTGTTGAGTAGTATCGTCTCCGCATACATCACGCCGAGCGTTAATCTGCCACCGCTCTGACTTTCGGCCACGGCCATCACCGCTGGTGACGCAATGAGCGTCAGAACGAGAAGGTCGCTGGCCATATCTGCACCAGTAGACCACTCCTCGGTTGCCGACCGATCGAACGAGTTCACGTCGTTAGGGTCAAGTTCCTCGATCTCGTCTTGTGTGAGCGGCTCCTGATTACCCTGAACGACGAGACCGGCAGCCAGCAACCCCGCACCGGCGATTGACAGGCTCCATTCACGGTACTTGGAGAGTTCATACGGGTTTGCAGATTGGGCTGCAACTTGTCCGGGTGTGACGAGGTGGGCGGTAACAACTAGTGCCATGACGGCGGTGCCCGTTATCCTCTCGACGGCTACCCTCACTGCGTGGCTACTCCTTGGGGACCGGCGTGCGGCCAATCTTGATGAATTCATGCAAGGAAAGAAGCACATTCGGCATTGAATCAGAACCCTCGACGCCAAGCGGAAGCAACTGCAGACCCACCACCCCAAGACCTTGACGTGCTCAGCAGGAGTCTAACCTTTGCAGTATGCGGTCCCCTGCTTCGTTGTCGCTGGCACTCATCACTGCATTGCCTTGCATGCAGTGTCGGGCCGACGGGGGATATCGCGATATGGCAACAGCTGACACAAGCGTCAGTCTCAGTGAGATAATGGTCACCATTCCGCAGGTCGACTACGAGCCCGCCATCTACTTCGACCAGGATGATCCGTATCCACACATCGATTTCTCCCGCGTGGATGAGTCCCGCATCGTCGACAGGGAGCACGTAGCACTAGTAATGGAGAACGAGTACATCCGGCTCACGCTCCTGCCAGATATGGGCCGCGTCTACTCGCTCTACTACAAACCGACCGGTCATGAGGAGCTATGGCGCAACGACACTGTTACCGTAGGCGGTGGCGTGAACGACACCGG
>CP070792.1:2886205-2889902 GCA_020346845.1 Gemmatimonadota bacterium | reverse complement strand
AAGACCCTCGAGATGATAAGGGACGGCGAGATAGTCGACAGCAAGTCCATCTCGGCCCTACTGTACACCGCCGGTATGCGGCTGGGATACTGACCGACGTCCACTCTCAAGGACAGCAATATAAAAAAAAGGACAGCCCAGCACGGCTTGCAACTTCTGACCTAACTAGCTGCAAGATAATGCTTTAACCCACCAATCACCGCTCCAAATTCGATCGGTACGCTTTCTGCTCCTACGAAGGGCATCACTTTCGTGGAAATGCGTGGAGGGTGGTCTAGCGAACCTTTGTCGTCAGATCGATTGAGGGTTCCCACTGCCTCCGGCTGCGGAGAACCCGGGAGCAAGACAAGATGAGAGCAGTACTGGAAAGTCCGCGGCAGGCCGCGGTCCAAACAGCCCCGCCACTACCACGTCCCTCCTTCAAGGAGCTGGACGACTCGAGTGTGGTTGCCGCCTACCTGGCAGGCAGCAAGAGGGCCTTCAATGAACTGGTCGCTAGGTACCAGAGGCGACTGCTCAACTTCGTCTACCGCACAATCGGTGATCGGGAACGGGCCGAAGATCTGGTCCAGGAAGTGTTCATAAGAGTGCACCGACACCTGGCCCGGTTCGACCAGTCCAAGAAGTTCTCGACGTGGATCTACACGATCGCGTCGAACCTAGCCAAGAACGAGCTACGCAATCGCAGTCGCAGCCCACTGGTTCTATTTCAGACCATCAAGAAGAACTGGGAGGCAGACCACCGGCCCCTCCAGTTCGAAGACCGGCACCAGCGCCCCGACGACCTCTACCGCAAGCGACATCTCAGAGAACTCGTGGAGTGGTCCGTCAACCAGCTGCCTGAACATCACCGCGTGGTCTTCGTGTTACGTGAGCTGGAGGGCAAGACTTACGAAGAGATCGCAGAGATTACCGACTGCAATCTCGGCACAGTTAAGAGCAGACTGAATCGGGCACGGAATCGGTTCGCGCAGGTGATCGCTCCGCTGCTGGATTAGCGCCAAGCTGCTCACAACCGGGGGTGGGACAACTGAGCCTGTTCCACCCCCGATGATCCGACCCCCGCCGGATCGGGCGACCTACCTTTGCATGGAACTTCAGCGAGTTCCAGTTGTAGTATTCCCCAGGCAAACATTTTACGTAGTTACGCTTTTCAGGCCCATGCGCTGCTCTGATCTTCTCCGACTCTACTCTGACTACCGCGACGGGTTTGTCGATGACCCCCGACGGGAGCAAGAAATCCGCCAGCACCTGGCCGGGTGCCGCCGATGCATGAACTACGATGCATCGATCTCTCGGGGTGTCATGTTGCTGAGAGCCACGAGCGATATCGGACCTTCACTGGGCTTCTCTCGCAGACTAGAAAGCCGACTCTCTCAGTTAGACGGAGACATGGAGCACCGTGACACCAAGCGGTCGCTTCATGCGGGAATAATGGTGGTGCTGATGATGGCGGCGGCCGTCGCGCTGGCCATTGGGATTGGGTCTGAGCCGATCGACGACGCAACGCAGGCAAACGTGGTAAGCGTGACGCCTGCTCCCGAGACGGTCTCAGGTCCCACCTCAGGAGGTGTGCTGGTGGACCTCACGAACATGAGCGTTCCTGCTTTTGGCACGGAGATCACTGGTAGATCACGATCCGCGCTTTCGTTTGCCACGTGGGTTTCGCTCTCGCGCTGACGCGCAATCGCACTTTCTTACACCCAACCCGTTCACTAACTTCCGCCCATTATGGCGGCTCAACTGTCATTCGACACAGCGTACCGCTCACTGAAGCGCGACACCGCGGCTCCGGTCTACTACATCACTGGTGTCGAGGATCTGTTAAAGGACGAGCTCGTCGACCTGGTCCTAGATCAGACGGTGGATTCTTCCCTCAGGGACTTCAATGTCGATATCAGATCGGCAAGCGAGGTGAACGGCGAGGAGTTCCATTCTTTAGTTGAAACTCCACCCATGCTAGCCGAGCGCCGCGCCGTTGTGATCAAGAACGTGGAGTTGTGGCGCAAGAACTCGAAGGTCTGGCAGGTAGTGTATCGGTATCTCGAGAGTCCGTCCCCCACAACCGTGCTGGTACTGCTGGCCGGTGCAGACCAAAAACAGGATAAGAAACTCGCACAGGCAGCTGTGCACGTTGTGATCGAACGGCTCAACCCGGACCGGCTGCGTCGCTGGGTGGGCGTGAGAGCCGAGCGGGCTGGTTTCAGCCTGACCGCAACTGCCCGGGAGCACCTGCTAAACTCGGTCGGGGCTGACCTGTCGCCGTTGGCGATGGAAGTCGATAAGCTGGCCGCCGTGGCCACTCCTGACCAACCTGTGGACGTCGAACTGGTGGCGCAAATGGTGGGCATCAGGCGCGGTGAAACGCTTCACGATTGGGTCGATGCGGTTCTCCTGCGGGATACACCGAAAGCTGTGGCTACCTTGGAACCAGTGTTGGCCGCAGCCGGTGTTACCGGCGTGCGCATGTTGAGCGCCTTGGGCACCGGTCTTGTAGGTGTGCGGCTTGGGGTGGCACTCTTGCAGGACGGCGTGCCGTTATCAAGAGTAGAAAGTGACCTGCTCAACGCAATTCGCAGTAGCCGCCTGTTCGGGTTACGCGGTTGGAAGCACGATGCCGCCGTGTGGACTGGTGCGGCGCAGCGCTGGACCACTCCAGAAATCGCTCGGGCGCTCTCCTTGGCTTACGAGTGCGATCGTGCGCTCAAGTCGACCACCCTGAGCGACGAGAAGGGAACACTGACTGGTTTGTTGCTCAATCTGAGTCCTATCGAAGAGGCGGCAGCATGAGTCGCATACTGCTAATAGTCGCAACGTCCGTTCTTATCTGGTCACCCCTAGGTGCGCAGGCGACGGCTTGGGCCCCTCGTGATACCCTGGTCAAAGATTCGTTGCTCACCGAGGCAATGCATCTTGCAACGGAGGGTCAGGGTGATTCTGCACGCGCTCTGGTAAGACGCCGACTGGCTGCAATGTCGCGCCAAGATCCGCTGTACCCGGGAGCTTTGTTCACAGCCGGCGTCGTAGCGGAGCATAGCGACAGTGCCATGTCGTACTTTCGCACCGTAAGCATCGAGTATCCACGGTCGGAATGGGCCGACAAGGCGTTGCTCAGGATGGCCGAACTCAGGTTCGCAGCGGGCGAACTCAGATCGGCAGCGCGGTCCGCCGAGCGGGTACTGCTGGATTACCCTTTCAGCACGGTGCTTCCACGCGCGGCCTTTTGGGCCGGGCGTGCCCACATAGAGTTGGGTGAGATTGAAGACGGCTGTGACCTGCTCCAGCGAGCGCTTGATAATGCCGCAGACGACATCGAGCTAACCAACCGTTCGCGTTACTATATGCAGCGTTGTCCGGGCGTGGCTCCCGATACGCCAGCCCCCACTAGCACAACAACGGGAACTGTGTTCTCGGTCCAAGTGGCCGCAGTGAGCAGCGCAGCGGCAGCAGACGAGCTGATGCAGGGGCTGCATCGACAGGGTTACGAGCCACATGTAGTGCGTGATAGTGACGGCCTGCTAAAGGTCAGGGTTGGCCGCTTCGCCAACCGAGCGGACGCACAAGCCTTGGCGGCAGAACTGAAGGAGAAATTGGGTGGTAGCCCCTTCGTAGTGGAGGGGTCTTGAGCAAGAAGCGGGGCAGGCCTGCAGGTTCAGAAACCCCGTTGATGCAACAGTATCGCGAGATCAAGGCCCAG
>CP070792.1:2876712-2886105 GCA_020346845.1 Gemmatimonadota bacterium | reverse complement strand
GCTGCTAGCGACGGCAGTGAAGATCGCCCGAAAGTGAGGGACATGACCGACACCAAGGCCAGCCCGTTGGTCGAGCTGGCGACCTTACCGGCAATCCGCGTCTGAAGGTACTTTTCATGTTCGTCTACGTCAGATGAATTCTGGGGAGGCCGTCAATGGAAGTCGTCATCAAACAAGACTACGAGCAAATGAGCAAGGCCGCGGCTGAGATAGTGAGCGAGGTGCTGAATACCAAGCCCAATGCCGTGCTGGGAATGGCTACCGGGTCCACGCCGCTTGGCCTGTATCAGGAGTTGGTGCGGCTACACAAGGAGGAGGAACTCGACCTATCTCGTGTCACGACGTTCAACCTCGACGAGTACGTCGGTCTACCGGTGAATCATCCGCAGAGTTACCACTACTTCATGCACGAGCACTTCTTTAAGCACGTCAACATCCCGCTGCACAACATCAACATCCCTTCAGGCACCACCAGTAACTACCCCGCGTTCTGCCAGTGGTACGAGGAAAGAATTACGGAATGTGGTGGTATCGATCTGCAGATCCTTGGTATTGGCTCGGACGGTCATATTGCATTCAACGAGCCAACGAGTTCGTTGAGCTCGCGGACGCGTCTGAAGACACTGTCCGAACAGACGATCGACGACAATGCCCGGTTCTTCGAACGTCGTGAGGATGTCCCCGTGTATGCGATTACCATGGGGGTGGGAACCATCCTGGAGTCGCGCAAGCTGCTGTTGGTTGCGAGTGGGAAGTCCAAGGCGCCGGCAATTGCCCAAGCCGTTGAGGGACCGGTTACCAGCATGATAACTGCAAGCGCAATTCAGCTGCACCGCGATGCAACGGTATTCGTGGACGAGGAAGCTGCGGCCGAACTCACCATGCGCGACTACTACGACTTCATCTACAACGCGAAGCCTGCGGCGCCAAAGTCGTAGGATGAGGTTTGTGACAGATATGAGACAACGCAGGACACAGCAACTGTTAGCGTTTGCTGCCGCCGGTGCGCTCATGGCCGGCTGCGGCACGAGCGAGACCGCCCAGCAACCACCCAATGGCCAGGAGACCCCGGCTCCCAGCTGGGAGCTTGTGTGGGCCGACGAGTTTGATGGCGACGCACTCGATCAGCTATCGTGGACTCCTGAGATCATGCCGGATCCGCACAACGAGGAGCTGCAGTATTACACCGACCGGGTTGATGCAGCCCCCGGTGCCAACGCGTGGTTGGAAGGCGGCTCACTGATCATTGAAGCACGGCGCGAAGACTTTGAGCACCGGGAGCACACTTCAGCGCGGCTCATCACGAAGGGCAAGCGGGAGTTCCAATATGGCCGCTTCGAGGCAAGGATCCGGCAGCCGGGAGAGACGGGCATGTGGCCGGCCTTCTGGCTGCTGGGTGGCAATATCGACGACGTCAGCTGGCCGCGGTGTGGTGAGATAGACATCATGGAAGGCAAGGGACGGCTACCCCAATGGACGTCCGGTGCGATCCATCGCGGTCCTGATGCGTCTTCCAATCGTATCACGTCGGGTGAATACCAACTTAGCTCCGGCAGCTTTCACGACGAGTGGCACGTGTTCGCGGTCGAGTGGGAGCCGGGGCGAATCCGCTGGGAGGTCGACAGCGTGCCGTACATGGGGGCCAGCAAGGTACCCGGCGAAGATTCCGTCTACTGGCCGTTCGATGAAGGGCACACGTTCTACATCATCCTGAACCTTGCCGTGGGCGGCTGGTTCGATAACCCCTACCTGCCACCTGCCGACATGACACCGCAACGGCTCTACGTCGATTATGTGCGGGTGTATCAACGGTCGGAGGATGGGACGGACTGAGCTACCTTCTCCCGGTCGAGAGAGTGAATACGATGTTAGACGAGGACCGCAATTGGTCCTCGTCTGGTATCATCTCACATCGTCTTCCATCGTCTCACATCGTCTTCTCAGAGGGCCCAACCGTCTCTGTATTCGTAATGAAGTAGCTCGTTGGCTTCGGGCAGGTTGGTGAACTCCCCCTTCACGCCATCGTATTCCAACGTGGTATTCTGGCGTGCCGTCAATACGGCGATGTTCCCCAATAACATGATTTCGGTCAAGTGAGCCGCAACGGTGAAATCGTTTGAAGACTTGGTGCCGTTCTTGATCGCGTCGATGAAGTCTTCGTAGATGTCGCCGGTACGCGGTATCCATGGCTCGGGCGGCTCATAGGCGTCCATAACCGTTTGCGGCACGATCAGTGGATCTGCGCCGTGACTCCTATGCATCATGGTACCGTTGTCGCCAAGGTAGACCGCGTCCATGACGAAGCGACCCGGTTCCAAGTCCGCCGGGCGGGGAGGCCTAATTCCGCCATCGACCCACGTCACCTGCACCGGCGGCATGTCATCGCGTGCTGCAAACTCATACGTGAGCATCTCCGCCAGCGGCATGAACTCTTCGTTGTATCTCGTGGACGACGCTTGGATCTTGGTTGGCAGGCCTAGCTTGAGGGCCCAGACTGCCGCGTCGAGTATGTGCGCACCCATATCCCCCATGGCGCCGGTGCCATAGTCCCACAAACCACGCCAGTTGAAATGGCAGATCTCTGGATGATACGCCTTCTCCGGTGCAGGCCCCAACCAGATATCCCAATCCAACGCATCCGGTACCGGTACGGCTTCCGGTCGTGGAATGTCGCCTTGCGGCCAGATGGGCCGGTTCGTCGACAGGTTGACCTCTCGCACCGGACCGATCGCACCAGACTGAATCCACTCGACCGTCAGTCGACTGCCTTCAGTTGCATGCCCCTGGTTCCCCATCTGGGTCACAACATCCATCTCTTGGGCGATTTCGGTGAGCTTGCGGCACTCGTGTACCGTCTTGCACAAGGGCTTTTCGACGTACACGTGCTTCCCCATCCGCATTGCATATGCCGCAATGACGGCGTGCGTGTGGTCCGGAGTGCCGATCATGACCGCGTCTATCTCCGGCTCGTTGTCCAGCATCCTGCGAAAGTCCTGATACACCTTTGCCTTGGGATAGCCCTTGAAGATGTGGGCCGCAAATTCCGTGTCCGCGTCACATAAGGCATAGATGTTGGCGATGTGCCTTGGCTCCTCTTCCTGCGGAGGCTGTTGCTGTTGCCCAGCCTGCCGCTCCCTCTCAGCGCGCCGTCGTGCCCACTCGGCGCGCCTGGCCTCCATCTCGGCAATCTGCTCTGGCGTGAACGGCTGGCCCGTGGCGTCGCGCATGGGCCGTTCGATCGGTACGTCGGGATCGGCGAAACCGGCAATGTTCTGAGCACCTCTGGCTCCCACGCCAATGCCCGCAATGTTCACCATATCACTTGGTGCCTGATAGCCGGGTCCACCCAGTACGTGCCGCGGGACGATAGTGAATGCGGCAGCCGCCGTTCCGGTAGTAGTCAGAAACTCGCGCCGCGAAAACTTGCTGCTCTTCCTGCGCTTCCTGTTCTTACGTTGACTCATTACATGGGCTCCTTTCGACTATTCTCGCCGCCACTCGCCTCCAGCTCGTGGCTCCATCAGCGTGCTATTTCGGCCAGAGTGTAGTTGTTCATTGTTGCAAAGAAGTCCGCAATGATCGCTGCACGATCGAAGTTCTCCCACAGGGTTATTTCGCGCTCGTTGTTCGGGCGCTCCGTCCATTCACCATCCTGCAATAGGGGAGCGGGCACGGCCCGCGACGTTGCCCAGGCCGGATTCTTGACTATGGCTACGGCTGCCATGTCAAACAGCGCCCGAGATGGCGGATCGCCGTAGAGATCGATGTGCTCGAACAAGTCGACCGAGTAATCGCCGAAGTTGGTGAACGTGCCGCCGTGCCTCCCGGTGACGGGAGAGTCTGCAATCGGTCCACTACCCGGCATGTTCTGGCCGATCTCTTCTGGTGTGACCTTTACCGCGTCGGTGCCGGAAGGCTCACCGTAGCGCACCAGTGCAATCTCGAAGTCGACGTCGGTGTCGAGTATGAAGTTCAACGCTGGCTCATCGTTTATCTGGTTGTATTCTCCCGGTTCTGGGTAGTTCGAGCCGAGCCAGACGATGCGCACCCGTTCGGCGATGGCGGGATCTCTCTTCAACGCCAGAGCGATGTTGGTCAGTTTGCCCACCGGTACCAGAACCAGCTTGCGGTCGGACTCGATATTGGCCCGCGCAATGATGTGCCTTACGCCGTCGGCACCATCGAAATCCGGTGCGTCGAGATGATCCTGGATCTCTTCGAACGACCCCGATGCACCTTTGTGCACCTCGATCTCGGGGAAGAGGGTGCAGAGCTTGACGATGCGTTCCGCTTCCTTGGCATGCTCTTCGATACCGCCACCGCTGCTGGTACGATTGACAGTGAGGCCCTCTACCTCGAAGGCACCACCGTTCAGAAGCATGTATGCAATTGCGTGTTGATCGTCCAGCTCGTTGTTGGCGTCTGTATCCAGCAGAATCCTGATCTTGGCGGTGGCAGGCGGTTCAGCATCCGTTGAACAAGCGCTGCTCGTCACTGAGCCGAGAATCAACAGGAAGAGAACAATTCGTGTACTCACGTTGGGCTCCATGCGTCGCATGGTTCGTGGCCGCTCTGGCGACTCTATGGGAGTGTTATTGCGGCTTCACAAGTATGCCTCCCCGCGACGGAGCTGTCCACAGTCGGATCTACCCTAGCGGTTCCATCTGCGAGCGCCATCTTTGATGGCTGATGCAATCACCATGAGAGCGAACGACGAATACAGGAGGGGCATATGAGATGGTGCCGTCGAACCGCCACACTCGTGGTTACCCTGGTCGTTGGAATGACGGCCTGTGTGCAGGACAACGTCACGCACGAAACCGAGCATCTGTCGGTACTGGAAGACAAGATCCGCGGGGGCTGGGCCGGCCAGATGATCGGTGTCAGCTTCGGCGAGCCCACCGAGTTCCGCTACCTGGACCGGATCATCCCCGAGGAAGAACTGCCGGAGTGGCGACCGGAGATGGTGGCCAGCACGCTCAACCAGGACGACCTGTATGTGGACATGACCTTTGCGGCCGTCTTGGATGAGAAGGGCCTCGACGCGACGACGGATGACTTCGGGGCCATGTTCCGGGACGCCGAGTATCGTCTGTGGCACGCCAATCTGGCGGCGCGCAGAGCGTTGCGGCGGGGGGTGCCGGCCACGCTCAGCGGCACGCCGGAATACAACTCGCACGCCAACGACATCGATTTCCAGATCGAGGCGGATTTCATCGGACTGATGAGTCCGGGAATGCCCCAAGCGTCCAACGACATCTGTCTCCGGGCAGGCCGGGTCATGAACCACGGTGACGGCATCCTCGGTGGCGTGTTCGTGAGTGGTATGTACTCGGCGGCGTTCTTCGAAAGCGATCCCCGCACAATAGTGGAGGCGGGCCTCGCGACGCTGCCGCCGGAGAGTCCCTATGCTCAGTTGATCAGCGATGTACTCGATTGGTCGCTACAACACCCGGACGACTGGACCGAGGTGTGGCACCTGATCGACGAGAAGTGGAATACTCGGGAGCCGTGTCCCGCCGGCGCGCTGCACCCGTTCAACATCGACGCTAAAATCAACGGCGCCTACGTCGCACTCGGCCTGCTGTATGGCAACGGTGACTTCTATGATACGATGGCGATTGCCACCCGCGCCGGTCAGGATTCCGACTGTAATCCCGCCAGCGCCGCCGGGGTCCTCGGAGTTGTGACGGGCTACAGCGGCATTCCCGACGAGTTCAAGCGCGGTATCGACGACATCGCCGACGAGAAGTTCTCCTACACTGATTACACCTTCAACACGATCGTTGCCAGCACGATGGACCGAGCTATCGCTCTGGTTGAGCGCAATGGCGGACGGGTTGAGGGAGACAGCATCATCGTCCCGATCCAGACGCCGCAGCCGGTGCAACTGGAGCTGTGGGACGACTACGGTAGCCCGGTGGAGCGGATCCCCGTGGATGACGCGCGCTGGACTTTCGCAGGTGATTGGGAGGAAGGTTGGGGAGGACTGAGTACGGGGGTGGAGGGAGCCGAGGCATCTATCGTATTCGAGGGCACCGGCGTAATCCTAGGCGGCACTTATCTGTCTTCGGGAGGCACTGCAGATATCTACCTCGACGGTGAGCTACACCGCACAGTGGACGTCTATTCCGATGAAGACTCGGACAAGTATGGCGAGTCGGTGTGGCACGTCTTCGGTCTCGAGGACGGTGAGCACGAGGTGCGCGTGGTCGTGAGAGGTGAACCGTACGTGGGAACGGGTGGAGACGAGTCGAGCGGAACCGATATCTCACTGTCGTACTTGGTCGTGTTCAGATAGTGCAAAGGGGAGGTAGGAAGTGCTGATCGTCGAATCCTATCCGATCGCTGTCTTCATGTGCTTCGTCACGATGCTGTGCTGGGGGTCGTGGGCCAACACCCAGAAGCTGGCCAGCAAGGAGTGGCGCTTCCAGTTGTTCTACTGGGACTACGCGATCGGCGTGCTGGTGTTGTCACTTCTCTTCGCGCTGACGTTGGGCAGCTTCGGGTCCGCAGGCAGGCCGTTCTTTGCCGATCTAGGCCAGGCAAGCGGTGACGCGATCTGGTCGGCCCTGCTGGGCGGGATCGTGTTCAACCTGTCGAACATCCTGCTGGTAGCCGCAATCGACATTGCTGGGATGGCTGTGGCGTTTCCCATCGGGGTGGGCCTGGCGCTGGCGATCGGCGTGATCGTCAACTACGTGAAGCTCCCCGCGGGTGATCCTGTGATTCTCTTTGTGGGTGTGCTAGGAGTGGTTGTGGCGATCCTGCTCGACGCGTTTGCGTACCGACGGCTCCCGAGTGACAAGCAGACCACTGCCAAGGGAATCCTGATCTCGGTCGCGGCGGGCGTGCTGATGGGGTTCTTCTTCCGTTTCGTCGTGGCATCCATGGCGACCGACTTTGCCAATCCGGAACCGGGACGGCTCACGCCGTACACGGCGGTGTTCTTCTTCTCGGTCGGCCTTCTGCTCAGCAACTTCGTGTGGAACTCTATCGTGATGAAGAAGCCGTTCGTGGGCGAGCCGGTACCGTACCGCGATTACTTCACCAAGGGCAACGCCAGACTCCACATGGTGGGCATCTTGGGCGGGATCATCTGGAACGTCGGCATGTCGTTCAGCATCATTGCATCGGGCGCCGCCGGTCCCTCGATCTCCTACGGTCTGGGGCAGGGTGCGACAATGATCGCCGCTTTCTGGGGTGTGTTCATCTGGCAGGAGTTCAAGGATGCACCCCAGGGTACCGGCAGGCTGCTCGCGCTCATGTTCGTGTTCTACATCGTCGGTCTCGGCCTTATTGTCTTCGCCGGCACGTGACGAGTGAGTGCCAAAGTCTAGGGGGCATGAGATGGGCAGTGGCATAGTCGTAGTGGGCAGCTCCAATACCGACATGATCATCAAGCTCGCTCGGATTCCCCAACCGGGCGAGACGGTGTTAGGGGGTGACTTCTCCACTGCCGCCGGTGGTAAGGGTGCGAACCAGGCCGTGGCTGCCGCACGGGCCGGAGGCAAGGTGACATTTGTCGCGCGGGTGGGTGATGACGTCTTCGGGCAGCAGGCAGTGGAGGGATTCGTCGCAGATGGCATCGACACCAGCCATGTGATCACGGACTCGGATGCGCCGTCGGGTGTGGCGCTGATCTTCGTGGACCAACAGGGAGAGAACAGCATCGCGGTGGCATCCGGCGCCAACGCACGGCTAACACCGGATGACGTATTATCGGCACGCGACGCGGTAACGTCGGCCGATGTTCTCGTGACGCAACTCGAGACTCCGTTGGACACGGTACGGGCGGCGGTGGAACTGGCGGCGGTGAACGGTGTGCGGGTCGTGTTGAATCCCGCACCCGCCCAACCGCTCGGAGAGGAGATACTGCAACACGTGTCGGTACTGACACCGAACGAGATCGAGGCCGAACTACTGACGGGTATCGCGGTGTCGAGCGACGGTGCGGCTCTAGCAGCAGCAAAGGCGCTGAACGCCCGCGGCGTTGAGGCAGTGCTGATAACACTGGGCTCGCGTGGCGCACTCCTGTTCGACTCGGATCACGCGGAGTTGATTCCAAGCTTCGAGGTCGAGGCTGTGGACACCACCGCAGCCGGCGACGTGTTCAACGGCGCCCTGGCTGTCGCACTGTCAGAGAGAAGCTCACTCGCCGAGGCGGCCCGGTTTGCCAACGCGGCAGCGGCGCTGGCGGTGACCAAACTGGGGGCGCAGCCCTCGGCGCCGAGCCGCGAGGAAATAGAGGCCGTACTAGCGCGGTGAGCGTGTCTTTCAAGACACGTCCCGCAGTGGCCGAGCCCGCTGGTTACAGCAGCAAGAAGAGCGCGGCTCGCAGACTACCTGCCAAACCGTGAGAAGCCCCGACCGCAAGCTGTTTGCAAGCCCGCAACACCTGTGTGCAAGGCTACAGTGGTTGTTTGCAGTGTTACATAAGGCGTTTGCAGGGTTACATCCGTCGTGGGCAAGCTTGCAGAGGGTGTGCGCAACGTTACAGACGCCTTGTGCGCGTTTACGTACGTCGGTTGCCACGTTACACAAGCATTGAGACGCTTTACATACAGCCATTGTAGGCCTGCAAACACCTATTGTGAGCCAACAAACATCGTTGGTGGACCGGTATCGGCGCAGTTATTCCCGCATTTGTCGACTCGTGGACGGTATGTCGAGCTTATTCGGCCGGCTCATCCGGTGGGAGGCGACCCCTGCAGCGAAGTATGGTCGGCGGATTGGGTTGGCATCCTGTGTTCCTGGGTTGAAACCCGGGCTCGGCCGCGCTGCGCGCGGTTAGCCCTGAAGGGCGGCCACGAACTTGTCTTTCAAGACACGTCGTGCAGGGGCCGAGCTCGCTGTTCACAGCAGGAACATGGGGGTAAGTTCGGCAAACCCAGTAGCTCAAAACTCCAACGTCTGCCGCCCGCTCTGAATCGATCTCCGTTCCCCACGCCAGTCGAACGTACCGGTGAGACCCGGTGGCAGTGTCACCGTGGCGGTCAATCCGTTCTCGCCGTTGCGCACTAGTGCGACATCGATATCCCCGTATGGATGAGGCACTGTTCCCTCGGCGCGACGCAGTGAACCGACTCGCGGCGCAATGCGCACGCTGCGGAAGCCTGGCTCGCTCGGTCTGATACCCAGCACTGTTGCGAGCAGGCCGTAGTTGGGGTGCGCGCTCCAGGCATGTGAGTCCGAACGAGTCGGATCGGGCTCTTCCGGCGTGGTTGTCAAACCGATGGCGAGCATGGTTCGCCACGGCTCGAGCTGTTCGACATAGCGGTCGCCCAAGCCGGCTCTGTTGAGCGCTTCCAATACGTAGTAGCCGAAGTAGTAGGTCGCCTGAGTGATTGTGGTATCGGTGAGGATCCGCTGCATCAGTTCAGGTTGTTGATC
>CP070792.1:2863939-2876612 GCA_020346845.1 Gemmatimonadota bacterium | reverse complement strand
AGCGATGCGGATTGACATGGTCGTGATGCGGCACCCTTCATCAGGAGCCGCCCAGTTCCTGGGTGACCGGATCCGTTCAAACGTCATCAATGCCGGTGATGGGCAACATGAGCATCCCACTCAGGGCCTACTGGATCTGCTCACCATCAGGGACAACCTGGAAGAAATCCGCGGTCTCAAGGTGTGTATCTGCGGGGATATCCTGCACAGCCGTGTCGCGCGCAGTAACATCTGGGGTTTGCTCAAGCTGGGAGCGGAGGTGGCGGTTTGTGGGCCCCAGTCGCTGTTGCCGCTCGGTATAGACGAATTGGGAGTACACGTCTTCCACCGCATCGAGCAGGCGATTGAGTGGGCCGATGTGCTCAACATCCTGCGCCTGCAGTTGGAGCGCATGAGCGCTGGGTACATCCCCTCACTGCGCGAGTACTACCGAGTTTTCGGGGTGACGATGGAGCGACTCGAGTGCGCTCCGAAAGACCTCCTGATTCTACATCCTGGGCCCATGAACAGAGGTGTCGAGATTGACTCGAGGGTGGCAGATGGTCCGCATAGCGTGATTCTGAATCAGGTGACAAATGGTGTGGCTGTTCGGATGGCGATCCTCTACCTCCTGGCGGGGGGAGAGGCTGCTTTGGCTGAGGCAGCCAAGGGTTCTAACCGGGAGGGAGCGGAATGAAGCCGTTGCTGATCAAGGGTGGCCGCATAGTGGATCCATCTCAGGGACATGATGGCGTGGGCGATTTGTTACTGCTCGACGGCAAGGTGGAATCGCTCGGTCCCGGCTTAGGTGCACCCGATGGTGCAGCGGTTTTGGAGGCCGGCGGTAAGGTCGTGGCTCCAGGATTGGTGGACATTCATGTACATCTGCGTGAGCCGGGACGCGAGGACGCGGAGACGGTTGCCACAGGGGCCGCTGCTGCAGTAGCCGGTGGCTTCACTTCGATCTGCGCCATGCCCAACACTGATCCGGTAACCGACAACCAGGCGGCGGTCGGGTTCATAGTGAAGCAGGCCCAGGCCGCCGGAGCGGCACGCGTCTACCCCATTGCTGCGATCTCGATGGGATTGAAAGGCGAGCAGCTCGCTGAGTTTGGTGAGTTGATACACGCCGGGGCCGTTGGAGTCAGCGATGACGGGCATCCGGTTGCGTCGAGCCACCTGATGCGCGCAGCTCTGGAGTACTCATTGACCTTCGGGATCCCTGTGGCGGATCACTGCGAAGACCCGTGGCTGTTCGAGGGCGGAGCGATGCATGAAGGACTCGTCTCGTCCAGACTAGGCCTCAAGGGGATTCCATCGGCGACTGAGGCGATAATGGTCGCTCGGAATATCATGCTGGCAGACCTCACGGGGGGGCACGTACATCTGCTTCACATGTCGGCGCGAAGCTCGTTGGAGCTGATTCGACGTGCCAAGGATAGAGGAATCAAGGTCACGGCCGAAGCAACGCCTCACCATTTCACGCTCACCGATGCGGCATGTGAAGATTACGACACGAACGCGAAGATGAACCCGCCACTGCGAGAGGGGGACGACGTTACAGCCATCCGTGAGGGTCTCAAGGACGGAACTCTGGATGCCATCGCGACAGATCACGCACCGCATCACTATGAGACCAAAGAGCGTGATTTCGCGGACGCGCCATTCGGAGTGGTCGGGTTGGAAACCGCGCTCGGGTTGGGGCTGAGCGAGCTCGTCGGAGCAGGAGTCCTGACCCTGCCGGAGTTGATCTCGAAGATGAGTACGGAGCCCGCACGCATATACAATCTGCCGGCTGGCACTCTCAGGCCGGGTTCCCCCGCCGACGTAGTTGTCTTCGATCCAGAGGTGAAGTGGCAAGTGGAGCCGGGAGAATTCCGGTCCCGCAGCCAGAACACGCCGTTCGCCGGCCGTGAGCTGGCTGGCCGAGTCGAACACACAATCGTCGGCGGGACGCAAGTCTACTCGGCCCGATAGGGTGGGGAGGCCGGCCGTTTGACGACATATCGATTGAGAGTAGTATCTTAGGATCTGAATGGGGAGTGGAGGCAGTCCCGAGTGGGACCGGAGGAGTCAATGGCTAAAGGTGCGGGAAAATCGGGCGAGCAGATAGAACGGCTACTTGAAGAAAGGCAGCGTGTCGAGCAGTGGCTCGAGAAACTCGCTCAGGCAGCAGAAAAGGCCCCAAGCCATGTACGGCAGAAGGTGGAGGCTGACTACACCCGGCGCTTGGATGAGGTCGTCACCGAGCTGCGTTCGTACCGCGACGAAATATCAGAAGCACTCGAAAAGCATCGTTCTCAGCGGGACGGATTGGTCGATCAGGAAACGAGCGCGACTGAGCGATTGGCGGAGGCTGAGCTGAGGTACACGGTCGGCGAATTCGACGAAGAACGATGGTCGGAAACCAAGTCCGGAATCGAGGAATCGCTGCAGAAGATCCGCGAGGAACTGCTGGGTGTGGATACGGAGGTGGCCGAGTTCGAGGAAGTCATGGCTCTGCTCCACGGGGACGAGCGCAGCGAGGATGTGGAGCAGGCAAGCGGGGCTATGGATCTCGAGGTTCAAGAGGTGGCGGAGCTGGAAGCCGATTTTGAAGAGGAGCTGGCCGTAGTCGATGCCGAGCCCTCGGAAGGTGGGCGGGAAGAGGAGGACCTCTCGGGCAAGACGTCGCTTGACGAGCTCGAGTTCCTGCGGTCCGTTACGGAGGACAAGAGCCAAGGCCCGACCCCGGAGCGCGCCAGCGGCGCGATGAAGATGCCTGAGGAAGTTCTGGAAGAGGTCGAACTGGGCTCGGCGAGTTCGTCCAAAGATGTGGGCGCCGAAGGCGTTACGTCATATTCGACTCAGCAGAACCAGCCGAAAAAGGCGGCCGCCAAGACTCTCAAGTGTGGTGAATGTGGGACGATGAATCTTCCTACGGAGTGGTACTGCGAGCGCTGCGGAGCTGAACTCGCAGCGCTCTGATCGACTAGCTTTTCGACGTAACGAACCTTCGCAACCGCCGCTTGCTTCTGGCAGCGGCGTTTCTGTGTATGAGACCTTTGCTTGCTGCGCGGTCCAGCAGACGCTCGGCGGTGCGGAACGCAGCATCCGCCGCGTCAGCGGGTGCGGTACGGACCCGCTTGATAGCCGTTCTCAGGGCCGAACGCGCGACGCGATTCCGGGAATTCCGGCGCAGCGCCTGCCTCATTCTCTTCTTTGCAGAACTACTATTCGGCACTTCAACTCCTTGGGATTGCCAGTGCTGTGCTCGTCCGAACCGAACCGCGAATCTTACCCCGCAAGTTAAGCAGAGTCAAGGCACTATGGCTTTGACACCCTCATACGCCGCCGTTAGCTTTCGGCCGCATTGAGACCCACGGACCAAGCTCCAGCGTGAATACAATAGCCAACAACTCTCTGCATCGGCGCCAGGTACCGATCATGGTCAGTCAGTCAGGACTATCGTGTCCGGGCTTACCAGAGCGGTGGCGGTGCGACAGCGTATGAGCATCTCAGCCATCGTGGAGCCGGAACGGCCGTTCGTCGTCGAGCTAGAGGAGTTTTCGGGTCCGCTCGACTTACTGCTTCACCTGATTCGTGAGCAGGAAATCGATATCACGGACATCCCGATCGCGCAGATCGCCCACCAATTCCTGCATGCAATAGATGCCTTGGGTCTGGACGAAGCGGCGAACTACCTGGAGATGGCGGCCTGGCTGCTGCGCATAAAGATACAGATGTTGTTGCCCAGGCCGTTTGATGAAGAGAATTGGGAAGACCCCAGAGCGGAGCTAGTGCGTCGCCTGTTGGAATACGAGCAGGTTCGTGAGGTTGCGCGCTGGTTGGAAGGGCAGGCCGACCTGCGCTCGGGTCAGTTCTCGCGGGGATGGGTGCCTGAAGCACCTGAACAGGAACCGTCTCCGATTGTTCTGGATCTCGGTCAGATTCTGGCTGCGGTGGATCGGGTGCTCGAGTCTATCCCACAACCGGTGCTGCACAGGGTTGTGCCCAGACCACTGGACGTAGAAGGAGCGACGCGGCGAATCTTGGATCTGCTCGAATCCAGTAGGGAGCTGGATTTCCTGGATGTCATCGGACCTGAGCCAACCGTGGCGGACGTTCTTTCGGCACTCATGGCGCTGTTGGAATTGGCACGGGTTGGCCGTGTCCGATTGATGCAACCGAAACCTTTTTCCTCGATGGCAATCGCCGGTGAATCGACTCACCCAACTGATTGAAGCGGCCCTATTCTCCGCGGACAGCCCGGTCTCGCTTTCGCAACTCGCCGCATTGGACCGGGACGCAAGCAGGGCAGAGGTGAAGGCCGCACTTGAAGAGCTGACGAATGAGTACGTACGCTCGGGTCACGGCATAGAGTTGGCAGAGTTGGCTGACGGATATCAGTTGTTGACGCGGCGTGAATTCGCCGACGCAATTGCCCAGGCACACCTGGCGACCCGGCCTAGACGTCTCTCACCAGCGGCGCTGGAGACCCTCGCGATAATCGCATACAAACAGCCCGTGGGCCGGGCTGAAATCGAGGAAATCCGCGGTGTGTCGGTCGATGGCGTACTACGGTCACTCCAGGAGCGCGACCTGATCGACGTGGTGGGACGTGCTGAGGGGATGGGACGGCCGTTACTGTACGGAACTACACCCGTGTTCCTCGAGCTTCTGGGGCTCAACAGGTTGGAGGATCTGCCACGCATAGAGGAACTCTCGATCGCCCTGAGTACGCCGATGGAGCGGAGACCACAATCTGAGTGATGCCTTCCTACCGGCTGCAGAGGGTGCTAGCGAGGTCTGGCGTCGCTTCGAGAAGAGCAGCCGAAGACTTGATAAGATCTGGCCGGGTCGAGGTCAACGGACAAACGGCGACAGTTGGAATGAGCGTGGATCCTGCCACGGATGTTATAAAGGTCGATCGACGTAGAGTAAAGCCGGTAAAGGCTGTCTGGATCGCGCTACACAAACCAGTAGGATATGTCGTCACGAGGAAGGACAAACAGGGGCGCCCCACGGTGTTCCAACTGGTGCCGACCATTCCGGGCCTGACCTACGTTGGACGGCTGGACATTATCACCTCGGGTTTGTTGCTCATGACGACTGATGGAGCAGGCGCCAATGTGCTGACTCATCCACGGTACCGGGTTGAGCGCAAGTATCGGGTCAGAGTCAGAGGCAGACCAGCGTCGCAGATCCAAGAGATGCTGGCTCAGCCGATCGCTATCGACGATCGCGTGGTGCAGATTGTGAATCATCGCGTGCGCCAGTTGGGAAGCGATCGCAGCGAGATATCGTTATCTCTTACCGAGGGCCGCTACAGGATAGTCCGGCGCCTATGTTCCCAGCTTGATGTCACAGTGGAACAACTCACGAGAATGAGTCACGGACCTATCCAGTTGGGTCGGTTGCGACCCGGCGAGTGGCGCTATCTTACAGATCGTGAACTCAATGCGGTGCGTGCAGTGCGCGCCGCCTGACTACTGGGAATTCCCAATGGAACTCAACAACAAGACGGTTCTCATACTAGGGGGTAGTGGGTTGGTTGGCAGAGCAGTTGCCCGCCGACTCTTATCGTTTGGTCCTGCGAAGATCGTGTTGGTCGCTCTGTACGAGTCAGAAGTATCGGAAGCATTGGAGGCGCTATCGCCCGTCGCTGGGGACACCGAGATCAAGACGGCATGGGGTAACATCTTCCTGCCTTCAGATGCGGCCCGCGTCGACCGCGATGCCATGCTTGAAAGCGAGCGCCTACGCAACCTCGTGATTGGCGACTTGCTCGGTGACCTGAGCGGTGATGTTTTACAGAGGAGCTTCCTGTATCAGTTGTTCCAACGATACAAGCCCGATGCCGTTATCGACTGCATCAATACGGCAACCGCGTATGCGTATCAGGATATCTTCCACAGCGCACGCCAGCTACTCGATTCAGCCCACAGCGGGAAGATCACGGCACGACAGGTGGAAGAGCACGTCCTGACCTTGACGATGCCACAGCTGATCCGGCACATACAGATCATGGTCGAATCACTGCGGGTCGCCGGTGCAGAGGCGTATGTGAAGGTTGGAACGAGCGGTACCGGCGGGATGGGATTGAACATCCCCTATACTCACTCCGAGGAGCGTCCGTCACGCACTCTGCTGAACAAGTCTGCGGTAGCAGGAGCACACTCTCTTTTGCTGTTCCTGGTCGGGCGTACGCCGGGTGAACCGGCCACGGTTGAAATCAAGCCTACGACCGCGATCGCATGGCGCGATATTGCATTCGGTGCGATCGGTCACCATGCTGAACCCATCAAGAAGTACGACTGCCCCGATCCACTCCCGGTAAGCAGCGCCTTCAAAGCGGACGCATCCGGCTGGACGAACACAGGAGCCGACCTGAAGGCGGTATACGTCAACACAGGAGAGAACGGGCTCTTCTCGCGTGACGAATTCGAGACCGTCACTGCGCTCGGACAAATGGAGTTCATCACTCCTGAGGAAGTCGCCGAGTACGTGACCATGGAACTGCAGGGAAGACCAACTGGCAAAGACATAATAGCAGCGCTCGATTCCGCCACTGCGGGTCCCACGTACAGGGCCGGCATTCTGCGGGCAGCTGCCATCGAGCGAATGAAAGAGCTCGAGAAGGAACACGGTGTCCGTGCTGTGGCTTTCGAGATGCTTGGGCCGCCACGACTCTCAAAGATTCTGTATGAGGCTTACATCCTGTCTCAGCTGAAGGGGTCGATCAGAGAGTTGGCGGAGAGCAGTGCCGATGAGGTATCTGGCAACGCGGTACGGTTGGTCACGGAGGATGGTGATCTCAGGAGCAGAATAATCTCTGTCGGCTTGCCCATAATACTCCCTGAAGACAGAGTCTTCAGAGGCGCGCATGTGGTTGTACCGTTCCAAGAGAGCGAAGATCTCAACAAGACGGTGGGCCGAGGGTGGGTGGATCTCAGACCTGAATGCTGCAACGTTTGGATCGAGCGCGCCAATCGGATTCTGGAGCAGGATCGGACGAGGGCCGATGGCACGGGCAGTGATGTGGATTGGGGTGCGCTGGGCCCCGACGACGAGATACAACCGTCAAGATTGGCGGCTTGGATATTCTCGTACGAGGATGGCGGTGAACGCATCAAGCGGTGATGGATTCGATGCCCGATGGCAGGGATGACATGACCGACGCGGATTCGAGGCCCAAACGCGTCTAGACACCGCAAAGGTGAGAATGCGAATGACAGCACGAACAACTGCGGCGGTCGATGCCAGCCTGACGACCGCGATTACGGAAGAGGTCGGAAAGCGGGTGGTCGGTCAAGAGCCCATGGTTGAGCGTATGCTCATCGGGTTGTTGACAGGTGGGCACATATTGCTCGAGGGAGTGCCAGGGTTGGCCAAGACGTTAGCCGTTAGCTCCCTCGCGGAAGTAATAAGCACGTCGTTCCAACGGCTCCAATTCACTCCTGACCTGCTCCCGGCAGATATCATCGGCACGATGGTATTCGACCAGCGTACCAATGACTTTCACGCCAAAAGGGGCCCGCTGTTTGCCAACATGGTCCTGGCCGATGAGATAAATCGAGCACCTGCAAAAGTTCAGGCGGCGCTCCTAGAGGCCATGCAGGAGACTCAGGTTACCATCGGTGGCGAGACTCACAGATTGGACGAGCCGTTTCTGGTGCTGGCCACGCAGAACCCCATCGAGCACGAGGGTACCTATCCGCTCCCCGAGGCTCAGCTCGATCGTTTCATGCTGAAGATCCAAGTCGGATATCCGTCACGCGATGAGGAGAAGGAGATCCTGTGGCGGATGTCCGGTGGCCGTCCGATCCCGCTGAATCGTGTGGCTGAACCCGCCGAGATTCTCGCCCTGAGACAGACGATTGTCGAGTTGTATATGGACCAGAAGCTGGTCGACTATGTTGTCGACTTGGTGCGCGCAACACGTGAGCCGCAAACAGTGGGCTTGCACGAGGTACGCCCGCTGGTGGCTTACGGGGCCAGCCCCAGGGCATCGATCTACCTCGCGCAAGCTGCTCGAGCCCACGCCTTCTTGCGCGGACGAGCCTACGTGGTGCCGGAGGATGTGAAGGCGATAGCGCACGACGTGCTGCGCCATCGTGTGTTGCTAACCTTTGAGGCAGAGGCTGAGGATGTGAACTCCGATAGCGTGATCGCCAAGATATTGGAGGCGGTGGAAGTTCCGTGAGTTCCCCGGCCCGAGTCGTCGGAGCCGAGGTTCTGCGGCAGGTCAAGCGAATCGAGCTCCGTGCGCGTCGGCTGGTAAACACCCTCTTCTCTGGCGAATACCGGTCGGTGTTCCGTGGTCAAGGTATTGAGTTTGCCGAAGTGCGTGCCTACCAACACGGAGATGATTTCCGCTCAGTCGACTGGAATGTCACCGCCCGGATGGGTTCCCCGTATGTCAAGACCTTTGAGGAAGAGCGGGAGCTCACACTCTTGCTGGTTGTGGATCGTTCGGGCTCCGTAGAATTCGGCCATCCTTCCACCAAATCAGAAATCGCTGTTGAAGTATCGGCCGTGTTGGCTTTGGCGGCCGCACGTCAACATGATCGCGTCGGCGCGGTAATCTTCTCCAGTGGTATCGATCATGTAGTCCCACCGGGTAAGGGACGAACCCACGCACTACGTGTGATCAGGGATCTGTTGGCATTCAGTCCACAGGATCGCGGTACAAACCTCAGAGCTGCGTTGGCATATGTTGCTCGCCTACTACGTCATCGATCGATCGTCGTGATCCTCTCGGATTTCAGGGCGCATGGCTGGGAGGAGCAGCTACGAAGTATCGCACTACGTCATGAGGTGGTAGCGATAACGGTTGACGATGCCAGAGAGAGTATGCTCCCGGAAGCGGGCTGGATCGAGCTGGAAGACGCGGAAACAGGCACAAAGATGCTCGTTCACACGTCGAGCGATGAGACGCGGCTGCGGCTGCAAATCGCTGCTGAGGAGGCACGCCTCGCCCGGATGAGGGCGCTCAAACAGGCGGGAGTCGATCACGTGGCGCTCGAGACCAATCGCCCTTACGCGGAGGCCTTGCACCAAGCGTTTGCGGAGCGAGCGAGGAGAATGAGGCGGTGACTGCGGGCGCCGTCGCAATGATCCTGGCGCAAACAACACTGTGGCAGGTCAGCCCCTCTGCGGTAACAGTGGGGGATACGGTGGAGATGGTGCTTCGCTTGCAGATCCCTGCTGGTGTAAGTGCCCATGCGGATCCACTAGAAGCCAGTGCGCTGGTTGAACCGCTGAGCGTACCCACCGTCACCCACTCAGGCAGCTCAGTCGTAATTCAATACAAGGTGGCATTCTTCGAGGCCGGGTACTTGGGACTGGCCATGCCGGAGATTCAACTGATCGATGAGAGTGGGGTAGTGGAACGCGTGTCGGGCGATACGGCCTGGGTGAGGGTTATATCTGTGTTGCCGGAAGATACGACACTGACCCCTCAACCATCGCTCGGTCCAATAGCCCGCGAGCGTAAGCGCGTGGAGTTCCTGGTTTTGCCAGCGGCTGTGGTCCTGGTTGCGGCTGTGGTGTGGGCTCTTCTCAGAAGGAGGGTGAGGCAGCGGCCGACGTGGCACGTCGGGGTCCGAAAGCGAGTTGAACCCCCCGTGGTTCAGTGGATGAATGCGGGTGAGCCGCGAACCGTGGTGTCGGCAGTAACCGATCGCCTCCGAGATAGCATTGCTGTGGCCCTGCCGGATGCTGGACGACAGCTTTCGACCGAGCAATGCCTGGCGGTGATCGAGGAGCAAAGGCCTGAATGGGCAGTGAGTGAGATCGCTCGAGTGCTGCATTCTCTAGACCGTGCTAGGTTCGCGCCAGCTGTGCCGACAGATATTGTAGAACTCGCGGAACGTGCGGACGAGATTGCCATCTCCCTCCGGCGAGCCGCCCTGGAGGAAGCTGAGCGGTGATTGTTGCTCGGCCCGTGGTGCTATTGCTGCTACTGCTCGTGCCCCTGAGGTTGTGGTGGCGGAGGCGACGACCCCGACCGGCAGCTAGCTACAGTGATATGGAGCCGGTTTCGCGTGCGGGCCTGACTCGCAAATGGGTAGCGGAGGTCCCCACCGGCCTCAGGGCTTTGGCACTCGTGTGCTGGATCGTGGCTGCGTCAGGGCCGAACCTCGGTTCTGGCACTACAGAGCTAACCAGCGAAGGTATCGCCATCGCGCTGGCGGTTGACGTCTCCAGCAGTATGCTGGCCGAAGATTTTGCCCCTTCGAATCGACTCGATGTGGCCAAAGAGCAGTCCATCTCGTTCATCAACGGACGCCAGTTCGATAGGATTGGGTTGGTGTTGTTCGCGGCCGAAGCTCTCACCCGAATCCCGATCACAGTCGATTATGCCGTGTTGACTCAGGCGGTCAGGGAGTTGCGCGTGGGTGAGTTGGAGGACGGCACTGCGATCGGCACAGCGATAGCAACAGCTGCGAATAGGCTGCGCAGAGCACCCGGTGTGAGCAAAGTGATAGTGTTGCTTACCGACGGTGAGAACAACCGGGGAACCATTGATCCGCTCACAGCCGCCGAAGCAGCGGGGAAGTTAGGCATCAAAGTCTACACCATCGGTGTAGGTACTGATGGAGAGGCTCGGATGCCAATCGGTCACGGCCCCACCGGACAAACTCGATATCAGACACTTCCCGTCAGAATCGATGAGCAGTTGCTGCGAGAAGTCGCTGAACTCACGGGTGGACGATACTTTCGTGCAGTAGATGCAGAAGCCCTCAGTCGGATATTCCAGCAAATCGATCAGCTCGAGACCACACCGGTCACCGTTACCCGATACACTGATTTCGATGAGTGGTATAGACCACTTTTGGTGACCGGGCTTCTAGCTCTGTTGATGGAATTGACTCTCTCGGCAACGGTAGTGGTGCGGGTGCCATGATCGCGTTCGATACCCCCATCCTGTTCTTCTTGGCACCAGCCGTAGGCGTGCTGGTGTTTGCGTTTGCCATCTGGGCTCGCCGAGTGCGGATAAACAAGGCCGGCAACTGGTCTAATGAACTCCGCGCCGAAGCTGCTTCCTCCGGCAGATGGGGACCGTACGTGCTAGGCTTGGCTGGAGTGTTGGCTACGGTAGCCTTGGCCGGTCCACGGTGGGGTTCGCGAGTAGTGGAAACTGAGTCCAAAGGACTGAATCTCGTGGTAGCAGTGGACATATCGCGTAGCATGTTGGCGGAGGATGCCAATCCGTCGCGCCTGGAGAGAGCCAAACGTGAGACTCGCAGGCTGATACACGATCTACGAGGTGACCGGATAGGATTGGTTGCGTTTGCCGGACAGAGCCACATTCTGTCCCCACTAACGGTCGACGGCAGTGCTTTGAATCTGCTGGTGGATGCGCTACATCCCGACATTGCCAGCGCTGGAGGCAGCGATCTCGCCAGAGCGCTGAGGCAAGGTCGAGAACTACTGCTTGCCAAGGATGAGGTGGCCGACAGGGTCTTGGTGATCTTCACCGATGGCGAAGCACACGACTCTGTCGCAGAGATAATGTCCGCAGCCGAACGGCTCCGCAGAGACCGAGTGCGGCTTGTTCTCGTCGCTGAAGGAGGAACAGAGCCAGTCCGGATACCTGTGCGGGATGTAGACGGAACTTTCCTTGGTTACCAGCGAGACCCCTCAGATCGTGAGGTGGCGACCATGAGAAGGGATGACATTCTGACCGGCGTGGCGGATGCAGCTCAGGGAATGCTCGTGTCCGCCAGCGTGGGAGACCAGGCCGGTGCCGTGCGAGATCTCATCGCCGCTTTCAAGCGCAGCCCGGAGGCAACGACCACCGCCGCGCAGGATATTTCCAGAGCGTGGATTCCGCTCTTCATAGCAGCAGTACTGCTGCTACTCCATACCATCACCAGGAGAACCATGGCGCTGGCCATGGTGACGCTGAGTCTGGCACTCTCGGAAACGGCAAGTGCGCAAGGACCGCGCAATGCTGCCGACGATGCTTGGCTCAGAGGTGACTTCGCAGCGGCTGTATCTGAGTATCTGCAGCAGGCGCAGCTTGGCGAGGGCGGCGATACCGTGTTGTTCAACCTTGGCACTGCAGCCATGGCGTTGGGCGATACAGGCGTAGCGAGGACGGCACTGGTGACCGCGGCGCGGTCGATCGAACCCGATCTGCGCTTTCGTGCGCTGTTCAACTTGGGGCTCCTCGAGCTGGTGCTGGCCGATAGAGATTCGACCAATCGGGGTGACCACCTAGAGGAGGCGAGACGATACTACCGTGAAGCGCTGTTGATACGCCCGAACGATATGGATGCCAAATGGAATTACGAACTCACATTCGAAATGATGCCGCCGGAGAGTGGGTCTGGGGCGGAGGATGAGCAAGCACAACCGTCACCCGCCGACAGCGAGAGCGAGCCGGCAGCACCGCAGGGGCTGAGCGCGGCTCAGGCAGAGCAGATACTCAACTCCATTGCCGAGGAAGAGAGGCAGACTCAAGAACGACTCAACCGACGACGTAGTCAGTTGGGAGAAACCAGGGGCAGGAGGGATTGGTGACTCCGTTTCTGCTCGCTGCCGCTATCGCGGTGCAGCAAGGGAACGCAACGGCAGTGGTAGACCGTTCCGAAGTGGAGGTCGGACAGGGTGTCACGCTGACCATCACCGTGGAGGCGAGCGGCAATGACCCAGTGAGGATATTCGACCCTCAGCTCTCGGGTTTGGAGGTGCAGCGCACGGT
>CP070792.1:2855407-2863839 GCA_020346845.1 Gemmatimonadota bacterium | reverse complement strand
GATCAGGACCGTGCTGCCATCACTACCGGTTGTACTGTAGGGATACTGATCGGCATAAACCGCCACGCCACGCTCACGTGCCTCGTTGATTAGCCTAATCACCGCCTGCGATGTACCCCAATAGTTGGCTCCCTTGGCCTTGATGTGACTCGCGACTACCGTGGCTCCGGTTCGCTCGCCGATCTCTATTGTCTCGATCACGGCATCCAACAACGACGGCGGCCTACCCGCGTATTGACTCGGCCAATACCACATGGGATCGGCGCCCTCACTTCGCTCGTGCGAGATGTACACGCCACCGTACGATACGATCTCCTCGACGAGCGCTACCACTTCGTCAGTAGTACTCCAGCGTCCCGGCACATACTCCAGACCGGCCGAGATACCGAACGCCCCTTCCTGCATGCCCTGACGCACCAGCGCTCGCATCTGTTCCACTTCGGCCTCAGTTGCCGGTCTCCGGAAGTCGTCTCCCATCACCTCTCGTCGCACAGTTCCGTGACCCACAAGCAGGATGGTGTTGGTACCGAACTTCATCTCCTCCAGCGCGGCTCGCTGTTCTGCAATCGGCCATACCGATCGCCCATCCTGGTTCCCGACCAGCGTGGTGATACCTTGTGCCACCAGGTTCGGCGCGGCCCGCCTACGAGCATCGGGGCTTCGCAGCCCACGAGGGCCGTAGATCGGGCCCGCGGCATGTGAATGAATATCGATGAAGCCCGGTACCACAGTCTTTCCCGTTGCGTCGATCCTCCTGTCAGCAGTGGCTCCAATGAGTTGACCGACCGCGACAATCCGGTCGCCCGTGATGCCGACGTCTGCCCGCTTCCACGGGTTGCCGCTGCCATCCAGCACGTACCCACCTTCAATCAGGACGTCGAAGTGCTGGTCTTGAGCTGCGAGGGAGGATGTGGCAAACACGAGCGCCGTGATAACGAGCAACATCGAACTTCTGATCATGCGAACTCCGGGTTGAATGAATCATCAAGAATGAAGGGAAGGAGGCGATGAAGCGTCTCCTTCCCCTTCTTCCCCTTCTTCCCCTTCTCAATCTCCTACTACGTTCCTAGCCAATACGAAACCTTCAAGGCCAAGACTTGCACACGATCAGTCGTTATCGACTCACTGAACACATCCCATATGTTGAGTGCGACCACATCATCACGTCTGCTGCCACTAATCTGCCACACCAGAAACAGCGTAGAGCCGGGTTTGAATTCCCAACGCAGTACGGTATTGGTTCTCAATGATATGACACGGAACTCTGGGTTGAAGAAGGAAAAGTCGACTTCCCCGTTCCGATCAACGTCAACATCGAACTGCTTGTCATTCTGAGTGATTCTGTCGGGCCCGAGCGGGTCCAGCCTATCGCCATACGCGGATGCTCTGGGATCGGCCATTAATTTGTAGCCAGGATACTCACCCACCGACGCAAACGGTTGCGCGTAGATCTCCAGCGACAGACGCGGCGTGATCGCAATGTCGGCCCGCAATGTTGCCGAGATGTCCGTACGATTGATGCGCCCAAACACGTAGTATGTGGAGTCAGCCGGCGTACGACGTGTGACATACTGTCTGTCTGAGACCGAGTTGCTCACCTGCCCGCGCAAACTTAGCGAGAACGAGCCGGGTGGTCTGAAACTGACACCGGCACCGGCTCCCCACCCTTGCGCGTTGCTCACTTGCTCGCGGCTATATGACACACCCCCATCGATCCAGATCGGTTTCCGCCAGTCACTACGCATGCGCCAGGAGGCGTTCCAGCTGTTTGGCGTTACAAACGCAGGTCCACCTCGTAACAACCGTGGATCTAGGCTCGAGAATTCATTGCGAACTGTGAGATTCATGTTCCAGTAGTTGAGGAAATCACCATCAAGCCGAGTCGATGCCAACGTGTGTGTGCGCTCGCGCCCGTAGGTGAACGCGGACTGCCCCTCAATACGCCACTCGAATCGCCGGAAGACCTTACCTGGCCGGAGCCAACGGAAGTTGATCCGACCTCTCCCGTTGTGATAGTCGGAGAACCGCAAGAATCCGACGTCATTGGTCTCGAATCCCGGACTCCTGCTGGTGACTCGGGCATTCCATGTCATGAAACCGGTGACCTTGGCGAGCTGGAAGTACCCCCCGTATCCAGACAGGTGCGTACGGGTCGAGTCAAAAGTTACATGGTCCTGATCCGGACGCTGGTAGTACCGGGCTGAACTCAACTGGGTCAGAGCAATCGCTGTTTCGTCACCGGCTACTCGCGACGCGAAGGCAGCAGCGGCCATCTCGTAGGCGTCTCCGCCAAACCGGACGTTGAGGTTGGCACCACCCGTGAAGGCTTGCTCGTGGATCCACGCGAATTCGGGCTCGTCCAGCCGTCGGACAGTCGCAGTCCCTATTACGCCATAGGCCACTCTGCCACGGTTGGCCGTACGCAGGATCCTGCCAACCGTGTAGCTGGTCAGTGGCTCCGCCGGAGCGACACCTCTGCTACCCGTCTCCGTCACGATCCTGGCTTCTTCCTTGGCGGTAACGGCCTGCATGAGCCCGATCGCCCACCCGCCCGACGCCTGCCCGCTCAGCTTGGCTGCACCAAGTATGGTGGTCTGGTCTATTGGATCTACGAAGCCGCCAGCAACAGACGGCCGAACGTGTGGCGTGCGTCCGATCCGCCGCGTGTACACGAGCCCTTCTTGACCACCAAACGAGAAGCCGAACCGAGTGTTTTCAGGCGGTGCAAAGCTGAACTGGAACAGGTTTGTTCCTTCCACAAAGAAGGGCCGCTTCTCCGGAAAGAAACTCTCGAAGGCCGACAGGTTCACCTCGGCTGCATCAGCCTCGACCTGTCCGAAGTCGGGGTTAACGGTTGCGTCGAGTGTGAGGCCCGACGTGAGTCCAATCTTGAAATCGGCGCCGACGCGAACATCTCCGTCCCTCCCGGTCTGGAACGGATCGCCTTCGACCTCAGGCTGGAACGTGGCAGTAGCCGCCGTGTACGGCAGGAACTCCATCCTTCTCGGCGGTGGCAGTGCACCCAATCCAACTAACTGACCGTAATGTGAGACCTCGCCCGATTGGTCCCTGGGGAAGAACGGCCAGTTGGAGTCTTCATTAGTCCTGTAGTGAAAGCGACGAACGCGCACTCCAAACACAACGGAGTCGCTAGGCGGGAATCGCAATTGCGAGAACGGCACACGCAGTTCGAGAACCCAGCCCAGTGAATCTATCTTCGTGGCCCAATCGTATACGGGATCCCACGAATCATCCCGGCCTCGCCCATCGTTGTACAGGAAGACATCACGCCGTGCACCAGAGGCATTGACGTTGATCTCAAACGCGGTCGAGCGATCGTGATAGGAATCAATGAATACACTGATGTTGTCCGCCGCACCACGCTGATCCCTGCGGAGTAAGCGACCATACACCCGATCGGGCTGCGAGTCATACGCCCGAACGCCAACATACAGCGAGCCATCGTTGAATAGGAATCGCACGGCGGTCGACTCACTCGGGATGGCACCTTCCACCGGTTCCCGCTGAATGAATTGGGTCAGCGGTGGCACGGTCCGCCATGCTGGGTCGTCGAGTCTTCCATCTATCACCGGAGACTGGCCCTCGATCCTGACCACACTGATCTCGGCCGGCACCACAATCTCCGGCCCCGTAGCCGATATCTCGCGCGCCTCCGGATCAATCGTCTGCTGAGCCCAAGCACACGCCGGAGCTAGCATCAACAGGCCCAGAAACGAGGGTGATTTCGTAGCCATGTGGTTTCTCTCAGCCGGGTGGGTGGGACCCGGATTGGTCTTTGAACATACAACAGGACGGTTTCTCAGGCGACCGAAGACCACATTACGTTATCATTACAGTCGCTCCTTCCAGACCAGGGTGTAAATGCCACAATTCGACGCCTGTCTCTATGACCTCGATGGTACACTGATCGATTCGATCGGGCTGATCTTTGCCAGCTACAGACACACTCTGATGGAACACCGCGGTACCGCACCTTCTGACACGGTCTGGCTACAAGGGTTGGGAACACCGCTACGGGAGCAGTTACGCCCGTTTGTGCAGGAAGAAGACGACCTCGAGGATATGGTGGCAACCTACCGTGATTTCAACTTCGCTCATCACGACGCAATGATCCGGCCGTTCCCTGAGACACGGACCACCGTCGAACATCTCAAAAGTAGGGGTGTCAAGCTGGGAATAGTAACCAGCAAGATGCGATACGGACTTCAGCGTGGCTTATGGGTCTGTGGCCTCGATGACCTATTCACGGTGCGCGTTGCCGCAGATGACGTGGAGAAACACAAGCCAGATCCGGCACCAGTTTTGTTCGCCCTGGAGCAGCTAGACGTTGACCCGCATCGTACCCTCTTCATAGGTGACTCGCCTCACGACGTGGCCGCCGGCAACGCGGCCGGGGTAGCCACTGCAGCGGCCCTTTGGGGTCCCTTCCCCCGTCCCACACTAGAGAAAGCGGGCCCCGATCACTGGCTGGAATCCCCCGCCGACGTCGCACGGTTGGCTCGCTAAGCCCAGGTCGGTCCGGCAATAGACGCTCCGAAACGAAGCTGAGCTCGACGCCGTAGATACCTCAGGCGATCCGATCGCGGGTGGCCTTCAACGCATTGAGCTGTCCAGGTATCTAACGGGGCGATGGGTACGACACGTTCCAACCCCAGGAGGCAGGTTCCATGATTACGCATCAACACGCGGCCGCCACCAGCACGGGTCTCGGCATTGCGATTGCGGCCATAGGGCTCGCGGCATTTACGGCACTCCCAGCTACAGCTCAGCGCACTCAGACCTACGAGATCTCCGGCCAAGAGGTCTCGATCTACAACCTCGCGGGTGAGGTAGTGGTGCGGGCCGGCGGCGGGAGTGCGGTGGTGGTCGAGTTGACCAGCGGAGGCGCCGACGCCAGCGAACTATCGGTCCAAACGGGTCCGATCGGCGGTGCCGAAACGCTCAGAGTCATCTATCCTGCAGACCGGATAGTCTATCCGGACATGAGCCGAGGGTCCCGCACCGAAACTCGGGTCCGCGACGATGGCACGTTCGGTGACACGCATGGCGGCTGGAGTGGAGATCGCGGTGACCGGATCAGAATCTCCGGCAGCGGCAGTGGGCTCGAAGCTTACGCCGATATGGTGATCTCTGTACCACCGGGGCAACGGGTCAACATCTATTTGGCAGTCGGGAACGCATCGTTGAGGAACGTGGACGGCGATATCCGCATGGACACGCAATCTGCACCGGTTACAGCAGAAGGGGTCCGTGGATCGCTGGTGGTTGACGTAGGGTCGGGCAGCGTCGACGTGACCGATATGGACGGTGACTTGAATGTCGACACCGGATCCGGCTCGGTGGAAGTATCGGGAGTGAGCGGTGGCACGACTCTGATTCACACGGGATCCGGATCGGTCACTGCGTACGGAATCACCAGTACTGAGCTGAACATCGATACGGGCTCCGGTCGTATCAGAGCGCGAGACGTGGCCGCCGATCACATAACTCTGGATACCGGCAGCGGTTCGGTCGAACTAGAGGTCCTGAACGACGCTGACCACATCGAGATCGACACCGGCTCCGGTAGCGTGACTTTGACCGTACCGAGTTCCTTTGGTGCCCGCGTCGAGATCGATACGGGGAGTGGTGGAATAGAGATGGAGATGCCGATCACAATGCGGCGGTGGCAGCGGGATCACGTGAACGGAACCATCGGCGACGGGAGCGGCAGGCTCATCATCGACACCGGTTCAGGAAGCGTTACTGTACTGCAGGGACGGTAGGCGACTGCCGCCGAGAGCGCGGCGACACACAGCGGCTCACCCATTCAACGGTGGACGGACACCTGGATCGTTAAGCCGGTATCCCGGCCTCCCGGGATCCCGGTTTATCGGGCTCCGGTTCAGAGTCCTTCGACTTCGCTGGCCCTGAAAGAGACTTCCTCATCAGCAACATTGAGCGAATAGTCGATGTCGATTGACGTCGGGTATCCTAGCTGCACGTGATACTCCACCGTGAGCGAATGAGCTTCTCTGTCGATTGCATCTTGTACAGCCTCGAACAAGCCGTCGACGGTTAGGAAATACCACGACAGCTGTGTCGTGTCTACGACCGTGCCAGAATCGGCGTGGACCACAGATGCGATCTGACCCGCACGAACCTCGATCGTCACAGGTTCGATGAAGGCACAGAAGCACAGCCGCTGGAATCGGAATTCATAGTCACCAACGTTTGCACTCTGCCATTTTGCGAAGTTGGCGTTGAGTTCACTCTGTTCCGGCCCATGTGGCTCAGAGCAAGCAGTCAGCGGCGAGGCCAGAACTCCCAAACACAGTGCCACTCGACAAGACTTGAATGCCATCATTACCTCACTTTGCTTGACATTACTACACAGCTATACCGCATAGTTCCACCGGAAAGGCCCACGGCTGTGTGCCCTACACTGAATGGCAGCCACCGTACGACACCCTGATAGCCGCGACCTGCCGCGAAAACTGGTCACCGGACTATCGGGCCACCGGGGCTGACGAGTACCTTCATCTAGATCATCTACCTGGGAGCCAAGGTGTCATTCATCCCCTTCGAGCTGGAGCGTTGGCAGAGCGCATGGGAACACCGCGTGAGTTTCAATCTTTCCGAGAGCGGCGTTCATCCGCTTTCCATCGCGGAGCTACTCCATATCACCGACACTGATCCAGACGAACTCGCCGCGATCCGACTGGGGTACAGCCAAGCTGACGGGACCGATCAACTGAGGGCGGCGATAGCAGCACTATACCCGGGTAGCAATGCGGACAACGTGATCGTGACGGTGGGAAGCAGCGAGGCCAACTTCGTGACCAGCTGGACGTTACTGGAACCAGGGGACAAGGTTGCGATCCTCTCGCCACTCTATCGCCAGACGTGGGGATTGGCACAGAACTTCGGGGCAGAGGTGTCTACTTTCGAGCTCAAGCCAGAGCTGGGATGGGAGCCGGATCCTGATGAGGTCGCGCGAGCGATACAGCCAGGTACAAAGCTCGTAGTAATCACGAACCCCAACAACCCCACGGGTCATGTACTCTCACCCAGTGCACGAACCGAGATCGTGGCACGCACAGAGGCGGTAGGCGCATGGCTGTTGGCCGACGAGGTTTATCTGGGTGCCGAGTTGGACGGCCAGACCACCGAGACCTTCTGGGGTAACTATGAGAGAACCGTAGCTGTGAACGGTCTATCGAAAGCGTATGCCCTGCCAGGTCTGCGTATCGGCTGGCTGGTGGCGCCCGCGGAATTCAAGGAGGCCCTCTGGTCCCGGCATGACTACACCGTCATAGGTCCGGCATCATGCAGCGACTTCCTGGCAACGCGTGCCCTGGGTGCGCGCGACGAGATATTGGCCCGCACAAGAAAGATCCTAAACGAGAACTACCCCGTTCTCGACCGTTGGCTTCAGCAATATGGGCCCGCCGTGCGCTGGTGGCGGCCAGATTGCGGCGCGATAAGCTTCGTGCAGTACAAGCAAGCCCTCGCCTCCCTCGATCTGGCAGAACGTATCAGGCAGGAATACGACGTTTTGATCGAGCCGGGCGAACACTTCGGATTTGAGAGATCTATCCGCTTCGGGTACGGCAACGAAACAGCCGAGTTCAAGCGGGCTCTTGATGTCTTGACGCCAGCGTTTCAGAAGTACCTGATGGACTGAGCTTCACCTACAGGTGCTCCCGCAGCCACTCGGTGAACAGCGTGTAGAGATTCACGCGTGTTGCTGTTCCCGCAATCGAGTGCGTCTTGTTGGGATAGAGGCGCATGTCGAACTGCTTGCCATGTTCCTCTAGACGCTGAATCAACTGTATCGTGTTCTGGGCATGAACGTTGTCGTCTGCCGTCCCGTGCACTATCAAGAGGTTGCCCTGCAACTTGTCGACGTGATTGAGCGGAGCGCCGTAGTCGTAGCCACCCGGATTCTCCCGTGGCGTACGCATGTAGCGCTCAGTGTATATCGTATCGTACAACCGCCAATCGGTCACTGGTGCTACTGACACTGCCGCCCTGAAAACACTCTCACCCAGAAACATTGACATGAGCGACATGTATCCGCCGTAGCTCCAGCCCCAGATGCCGATTCGGCTCTCATCGATGAAGGTCTGTGAGCCCAGAAACCGTGCCGCTGCAATCTGATCCGTTGCCTCATACCTACCGAGGTTCTGGTATGTGATCTTCTTGAAATCCCTGCCACGAGATCCAGTTCCCCGATTATCCACACTAGCCACCATATAGCCCTCTTGCGCCAGCATCTGGTGCCACAGGTAACGAGTACCCCCCCACGAATCTCGTACAGTCTGCGACCCCGGGCCGCCGTACACATACATCAGCACCGGGTATTGGCGGGTAATGTCGAAATCGGGTGGTCTGATAACGTATCCGTTCAGCACCACGCCATCATCCAC
>CP070792.1:2843211-2855307 GCA_020346845.1 Gemmatimonadota bacterium | reverse complement strand
CTCACGAAGCTGGCCTGTGAGGTCTCGCCTTCTGCCGGCCGCCTGCGCCTCTTGCTCCAATCGCTCGAGCTCCTCTGTTAGAGGAGCAACACGTTCTAAATCCGGCTCCAACTGCTGCAGATGTGTCCGTGCATCCAGTGCCTCTGCCAGTTCCTTGTCGAGTCTCTCGAACTCACGCCTCGCTTCGCGCACATCTCGCTCGGCCACTCGTGACTCACTGTCCAGCGAAAGCAGCGATTCGCGCAGATCGACCATCTTAGTCCAAGCTGGTCCAGCTTCCTCCAGCTGGCCCCGCGCGACACTAGTAGCATCCTCCGCGGCGCGCACCCTGGCATCGGCGTCGTGAATTCGCTCCTGTGCCTGCTCCAACTCTCTCAGCAACTCGGACTCATCACCCAGACCCTGTTCCAAACCTGCGAGTTCGGCTCGACGAGTTGAGCGAGTGACCCTCAACTTGTCCTGCGCCAGCTTGAGCTTGTCGTATCCCAGTACTCGCGAAAGGAACCGTGCACGCTCGGCGGGACCCATCGTGCTCATCACAGCCAGTTCTTTCTGGCCCGTGAAGTAGGTGTTGAAGAACTCATCCCGGGTCATACCCAAGACCCGGGTTACATGGGCCGTGACCGCCTGCTGACTGTTGGCTATCGGCGCATCCTGACCGTCCTGATACAGCTCAGCACCGTAGAGACCACGGACCACACGAAACTCGTGCGCCCCGATGGCGAAGTCTACCTCTGCCTTTACCTGTGATCGAGCCGGAGCACTGTAGCGCCTGATTGAATCACGGCTTCCCCGAGCGGCGGGAGTACCATAGAAAGCCCAGGCAATTGCCTCGAGCAATGTTGTCTTTCCCGAGCCGTTGGGCCCCACGATGGCCGTGATACCTGGACCCAGTACCAGCTCCGTATCGGCGTGCTGCCTGAAATTGAGAAGCCGAATCCGCTGGAGCTGCACTATTCCTCCAGCAGATCCCGTTCTACTTCGTCCATGTACCTACTTGCAAGGCCCGTTAGCGCTTTGCGATCCACCTCTGCGGTCAGCGTACGCCTTGCCAAGTATTCTGTCACCAATTCGGACAACGTCTGGCGACGACCCGGAGCCCCAACACCCACCACCCGACTAGGAGCGGGTCTCCTCACGTCAAGGTTGAAATGCAATGCCGTTGCCTTGAGCTCTCTGATCTGCTGGTGGTCCATTTCGCGAGCTATGGGCCTCGGGACGTCGAACACCACTTGCCGCACGATATTGTCCGCAATGCCATTCGGGCTACTCGCTACACGTTCGGCCAACACCCTGTCCAAATCTGCCGCTCCCATTCCCTCACCCTGGATAGGCTCGAGGTCTACCAGGGTGCGCGCTAGCGGAATCGGCATGAACTCTACAGTGGTCCGATTCCCCAACTCGACGAGCAACCAACCCTTCTTGCCCCGACGCCCCTCCCGGTCCTCGTCGATCATCTCTCCCCATGGGTTTGTGCTCACATACTCCAGAGATCCACAATACCAAGCGTTGGGAGCGACCGCGCGTGCCACGTGGTAGTGGCCCAGCGCCACGTAATTCCATGCTTCGACGTTCAAGTCACCGGGCTCGACAATTGCACCCCCATACTCCAGCGACGCACTCTCACGGGAGAGTGCTCCCGCAACCTCCCCATGAGTAATCAAGATCCTGTGGCTTGCGTTCGTACCGGGTACAGGAAGAGACGATCTATTCACGATCAAGGCGGCGTGCGGTACGCAGACAAGGGAAAGATCCAACCGCTCGAACGTCAGCTCTCGGACATCCTGAGTCACGATGTACACGTCGCCTAGAGCCTGGAACAGCTTGAGAATCGAGCCGGTTTCTACTGACCTGGGTGTATCATGGTTCCCGGCAACGATCACAATCGGGACGTCTTGCAGTTCGATCCGAAGTCTCTGCAACTGATTGAACGCGTGCAGTATCGCTGCATTGGTGGGCCGAACTGAGTGGAAGAGATCACCGGCAATCACGACAACGTCAGGCCCAGCATCGATCACGCCGTCGACCGCATGCACGAACGCCTGCGCGACGTCTGCCTCACGCTGGTTGATGCCGCTTGATGTCTGGCGGTAATACTGGCGAAAGCCGAGGTGCAGATCTGCCAGGTGGGCTAGCTTCACCGGATCACGGCTTCACTTGGTGACGTGTGGTAACCTCGATCCTTAGTTCCTCCCCACTACCGCCCTGTCCATCACCCTGTCGCACCACCCACACCCTTGTTCTGCTCGTTCCACTCACGAAGCGATCCCATGACGTCGACCAAATCATGCTGCCGACCAGATCTCCAGTTGCCGTCACACGTCCTGGTCCCACTACCTCGACGAAGGTAGCTGCTGGGAACTGGCCGCTCACCGACACGTAGGCGAGAGTATCTCTGGACCGAACAACTATGCTGTCGAGTACGGCCTGTAGCGTGCCGCTCATCGTTGGTTCTATATTCTCGTTCCTCAAACCCGGCACCACGGACGTTATCGTCGCACCGGACCAACCGTCTCTCTCACGGACCGGCTGTTCCGGAAGTTCGAGGCCCGGAACTCCCATTAGAATCCGCTGCAGGCTGGTGACACCCGTAAATTGCCCTCCATGGTTCATGCTCAGCACGCGCATACGGCTATCCAGACCGACTTGAGTCCACACCGAGTCCCTACCCGGGACCGCGAATTCGCGCCAGCGCCCGTCAGAGCCCAGAGTCCTGGTTTGCACTGAGTCATACTCCAGATGCACCAGGATCATGCCGTCCGGCCCTTCCAAAGTTGTCGTCTTAACCGTGCCGACATCTGCGCTCTCGAATCGGTTGCCATCGAACGCCCATACCACTGCGTTGGTCTGGAATGCCGTGCGCACAACCGTTCCTGGTGGAGCCTCGTACCTCAACTGCAGCGACCGTTGCGCCACTCCCGCGTGTGGCAGCAGAAAGGCCATCAACGAGAACCCGAGAAATCGTGCTGTCACCGTCGTACCTGCGTATTGGTGGTAATATCGAAGCGTACAGTCGAGCCGGGGTCCCGAGATGTTGGGTCCCTGACATCCATATCGAGCACCACTCGACTTGCACTGGAGACGAAGGCGTTCCACGTCGATGACCATATCATCATAGCGGCAAGTGATCCACCCACGGAGACCACCGTTTCCTGATCTCCCAGTGTCGCCGTGAAGTTGGCCGGTATAAAGCTTCCTCTGACAGTCACGTAGTACAAGGTCTCAGCGCCACGAATCAGGGCGCTGTCGAGTACTGCATTCGCGTTCGAAAGTAGCTCTCCATCGGCAGGTACGCCCTCTTCCCTACCAATGCTTCTCAACTGAGAAAGGGCAAAGGCAACGTCTGTTGACCAAGAGTCACCAATTGCGACTGGACCCTCGGGCAGAGTGGGCCTGATGCTTCCAGCGAGGCCACGTGTCATGTGTGCCCGTGAAGCCCGGAGATCGGGACGGTCGACAAATTGAGCCTCCAACACTCGCAAGTGCCGGTCGAGCAATACCCTCACTACCGCCATCTCCGTCTCGCTCGCTTCAAGCTCAAGCCACACTCCGCCCACGGGTCTCATGCGTGAACGCAGTGAATCGTAGTGCAGCTCTATCAGGAATCGATCGGTGTCGGCTGCGTCTACATATTGCGTCATGCTCTCGAGGCGTAGTGCTTCAACTGTCAGAGTGTCACCCAATTGCTGCGCACCGGGTGGCACTAACATCAGGATCTCGCTGCGTGATATCTGGTTGACTCTTACGGGTGGTTTGGGATTGAAGCTGAGCGCGTGCGAGGCCTGCCCGTGGACAGTTGCCGAAAGAACTGCCAACAGTATGGGTACAAGTCGAGTTTCACGAGGCATAGGGATCCTCCACCTGTTTCAATCGAGTCGTCTTTCCAACTGAGCCAGTCACTTGCTCCCGCGCCACAGGTGTTCCCAACGCGGCTTCGAAGAACGCGAGGGCATCATCTGGCTGCGCCCGTCTGGTTGCCAGTAGAGCCCGCCTCACTGCATCATCCCGATGGCCCACTATCAACTCCTTCACCCGACCCGGCAGTATCCTACGATCGAGTGTGGAGAGCTGCATCACCACAGCATCCTCGAAGTCCACCTCTTTTGCAGGTGGAAACTTCTGCACACCCACTGGTCCCGGAAGGATCGGCGGCCGAGGGAATCGCACGAACACCGGCTGTGTGAAATGCGGGTGACGGATCATCAGCTCGCCCTTCGGTAGAGTCGCCAGCTTGATCTTCGTCGCCGGTGACAGGACTTGGTAACCTGGGGTCGCGAGTTCATCCATGTCCATCCGTCCGTAGAGTGTCGTGCCGGCATTACCCACCACACGCCGATGTACCTGAGATCTGAACTGCTGAGCACCGAACAAGACCAGACCTAGGTATCTGCCGCGCTCCGAGATGTCGAGCAGCATTTTCCGGACATATGTGTCAGGACCATCGCCCGGAGCATACTTGTTCAATTCGTCCACGAAAACGATGACGCATTCTACACCAAGGTCGCGTCGTTCCAAATGCTCGCGAAGTTTCGATACGACCCGCGTAAATACGAGATCCTGCGCCAGTTGATCCATTCCAGCCACATCCACCACGTGCACCGAACGATCCTCGAAACTGCCAAATGGCAGGTCGCTTACAGATCCGTCATCAGTTACGAGGCCCTTACAACGTGTAGAGATGTTCAGCAAACGGTTACGTACCTTGCGAATGGTGGCGATATGGTGTGTACGCCACATATCGCTGCGTCCGGTGGCTTCGAGTCCTTCAAAGATAGACCGGAACAGTCGTTCCAAGTCTGAGAATGTGCACACGCGGTGCGTTGTGCCCCACTCGTCCGTGAAGTCCTTCTCGACGACACGGTCTGTCAGGAAATCGATGAAAGCGTCAGACTTGGCATCGATGTCGTCACGGTTCAGCAGCACTTCGTGGTAGTCGAGTACCTCGCGCAGCCCCCACACCAGTGGCTGGACCGACTTAGCCAGCTCGTGATGCGAACGGAGAGTGTTCAGGTTGACGCCGTCCGCCTTGAATGGTGCGTGGTAACAAACATGCTCGAAAGGCCGCGGATCGATACCCAGTTGACCGTACATCTCCCGATCGACATCAGTCAGTTCACCCGGTTGATCCAAGAAACAAAGGTCGGGACCTTTGACATTGATGCATACGGCTGCAATGCTGCCCTTGTGAGCAGGGAACGTCTGAAACATGCTCGTGAGGAAGAACTCGACCGCACTGGTCTTGGTCGCCAACCCCGAAACGCCCGAGATGTTCAGGTGCGCCGATTCAGGCCCGAGTAGGAAGTCGGCATCTAGATATACAGGAGCGCTCATACCACCCCCTGTGTAGATGCCGATCGGGATTCCACCCGCCGTTTCCGACCGCACGTAGCTGTCCATGCGCAACGCGAATTCCACGTCCTCCTTGGTGGCCAGACTGACTGCCGCAAGGGGAACCGGCTGCAATGGCTCCTCCGGCTCCTGCCGTAACACGGCGCCTGTCCAAAGCCTGACCTCGGTACGACGTGTCGGTCCGCGTTTGGCCGCGGGATCACCCTCCGCAGCGACCACGTCGTGCAATGGGGTGGCAAGATCGGAATAGGAACGACCGTCCGTCACAACAGCGTAAACGATCCGGCCACTATCATCATTGACCCTGACAATCGCTCCGATCCCGAGATCGGTGTCCGTCGCTGTCCAGAACTGGAACTGGTGGGTACCTGAGGGCATTGCTTCGGTCGCCACCACGCGGCCGATCGTGGGATTATGGTCCGGTCGCATTACAACCACTCCCCAACTTGAGCACGGAGATAGGATTCTACCTGTCGCATCGGGTATATCAGCCGATCCCAGCGGCTGTCAGGCGCAGACAGCGGTGAGCGTTCCGACAACATCCAAGCGCTGATTTCACTAGCCTGTACCACGGCTTCATCGACTGGCGCCAGCTCCAGCCGGACCAACCCGTGGAGCAACCCACGATCATCCCAGGGCCACAGCCGAAGATACCATGTGTACGCTTTATCCCTTCCATTGGTCCTGCGAGCAAACACGCTCGAGCGATGTCCCACTGGCAGTGTCATCGCCGTTCTGAGGTCTTCACCTTCCAGGAACTGCGTCTCATGACTCTTGATCAGTCCGAGAATCCGCGACGCGCCATCCTCCGCCAAATAGGGGGCGATCGAGCCGTCTACCACCAGCCAACCCTCCGGGCGGTCCCGCAAATATGACAGTATCACGCGTTGCTCGGCGCGCTCGCGTCTATCCTCCACCACCCTCGCGGCCAGATGCATATCTAGGATGGGGTGCTCGCGATCATCTCCGCCACTGTCGTACAATGGGAGCCGGGTATTCTCGAGTTCACGGAGCTGTTCCCCAGATAATCGTCCAATGCTCGTCGCTACGAACTCCTCTGACACTTGATGTCGCACACACAGATTCTCGTTGCGTCTGCCCAGAACAGCTGCCGCAACGTAGCCGCGCACGACTGGGACGAGGCCGAATCTGCCCACGACCGAGTACCGCTGGATTCCATCCAGGAATCCTGTTCCTCTTGGAGATGCCTTTGGCTCTCCGACTGCTACGGCCTCAACACATTCGTGTTCGAGCTGCTCTGCGGAGCCAAACGGGCGAGTCAGTGGTTGTGGAACGTGCGTGAGAACGGAGCTACCCCCAACCTTGCCGTTCGCCGCCAGTATGGCATCCCTGATTCGATGGCCTGCTGAACGCGTCACCATAACCTTGGATTGCCCCAGTCCACTTCACGGCCCGGTAGAGCTCGGACCGTCAACGGCCTACCTGTGCGGTCCCGCTTCCGGAAAGGGGGGAACGTCGATCAGCCAGAAACCTGCCAGATGTCCCTGGCCATCGACTTCGGCCAACAGGTTGTCTGCAACGGTTATTGACTCAACGGTCCGGGAATCACCAACCACGATGTGGATGATGGACTTGTCGCTGCTTTGCTCACAACCGAGCGGCACCTTGAGCTCCACCACGCCTGTTGTGCGTTCCTGCGCGTCAGGGTAGATGTAGAGCTGGCCCTGCTGCGTTGACGCCGGCGGCACAAGCTCGGCGACAGACCTGCTCTCCGGCCAGACAACCACCTCGAGGCCGATCATGGTGGGACCGGCCAATCCGAGTGATACAAAGGATCCCCCCGGGCCTCCCATCTCTATCACGCCCTCTGACTTGGGGGCGGTATCCCCCCCTAAGAGCTTTCCAGAGAGAATCTCAGTGTCGAAATCCCACCGGAATTCCGCGCGCGGGAGGGTGGTTTGCAACGGTACGACTTCAGTGACGAGTGCCATAATCCGTTAATCGCGTGGCTGGGGTTTACGTTCTGTCCATTGTACTGACCTGCTATCGTTCCTCGACCGACAGCGAGCCCATGAAATCAGAGATCCTGGTCAGCCCACTTGTGAGGTCCTTCTCTGACGCTGCGAAAGAAAGGCGAACCCACCGCTTATCGCCAAACGCTTCCCCTGGTACCAGCGCGACTCCACGTTCGGCCAGCAGCTTCTCGCAGAAGGCCAGTGCACTGTTGATCTCTCCGTCAAAGAAGTTATCGACCCTGAAGAAGAAGTAGAACGCTCCCATGGGTTCCACAAACTCCACGCCAGGGAGCCCGTCCCTGAAGTGCTTCACGACCAGATCGCGCCGCTGTCTGAACTCGTCAACCATTTGCGTCACGTCGGCGTCTATCCGTTCATCGGAGTAAGCCGCGGCGGCCGCCCACTGAGCCGGGTGCGACGCTCCCGACGTAACGTGTGACTGGAAGCCTGACATTGCCTTGACCACCGGTCGCGGTGCAAGCGCAAATCCAATGCGCCAACCCGTCATGGAGAATGTTTTGCTGACTCCGTTCACCATCACGACCCTGTCGAGCATGTCATCGGGGAAGTCCAAGACCGAAGGCGCTGGACCTGATCCATAGTGGATCTGGCGGTATATCTCGTCAGATATGATCCAGATCCTTCTCTCATTAGCCCAAGATAGAATGGCATCTAGCTCGGGGCGCGTGTATACCGCCCCCGTCGGGTTCGAGGGCGTGCATAGGATCAACCCCTTGGTCTGCGCAGTGGCTGCCCTGTCCAGCTGATCCACACCCACCTTGAGCGACCATTCAGCATGTCCTGGCACTGGTACCGGCTTGGCCCGAGCGAGATGTACCATCTGCGGATATGAGACCCAATACGGTGAGGGAATCAGCACCTCATCACCAGTGCCGAACAACGCGAAGCAAGCGTTGAACATCGACTGCTTGGCACCCGACGAAACTATGATGTTGTCGGCGTTGACCGGTCTACCTGCCGAAAGCAGGGAAAGCTTGCGCGCGGCCGCAGCCCGAAGATCTAAGATTCCCACGTTGGCTGGATACTTGGTCTTGCCCTGCTGGATCGCCTTGATGCCGGCTTCGCAAACGATTCGTGGCGTATCGAAATCGGGCTCACCCGCCGATAAGTTGACCACATCCTCGCCTGCCGCTCTTCGGCGTTTCGCCTCTTGATCGATAGCCAGGGTTGCTGAGGGCTCGAGGTGCTCGAGGTTTCTCGAACGTTTGAATTCAGTTCCAGTCGAATTGTCCGTCACGGCTTCACCACTCCATAGCGTTTGAGAACCGCCAATGTGGAATCTAAAGGTAGCGCTTCTACCGTGCCTCGGTATCCTTTCACTGCGCTGGCCAGAAAGAGCGAGTTGTAGATAGCCTCCTCGGTCGCCTCAATGACCGCCTCGAACAAGGGGCTCATCTGATCGTTCCCGAGCGGGCCCGTAGTGGCCAGGGCTGCCACTGGCACTGTGCTGAACACTATAACGAAATCACCCGACCCATTGGTCATTGCGCTACCGGTACGTGCGAGACCGGCCAGTGCCCGCCGGCCCAGTCGGCTCAAGTTGCGGCTCCCAACAGGTGCGTCGGTGGCGACCACAATCATGATCGACCCGTCACCGGTGTCATCAATCCGTCGTTCTCGGTCTCCTTCCCCGCCTTCCCCTCCTTCCCCCCCTATTCCCCTCAGGTAATACCTCCCCAGTTCCTGACCCACCGGTGCCCCTGCGATAGACAGGACGCCGCCGAAATTGCTCTGCACCATGACTCCAACGGTCCAGCCTCCGAGGCTCCGCGGTAGCTTCCGGCTGGAAGTTCCGATTCCTCCCTTCCAGCCGAACGCGATCGTTCCTCGCCCCGCGCCCACGCTTCCTTGGTCCACCAATCCTGTGTCCGCACCATTGATCGCGTTCAACACGTCGGTCTCGGATATCGGCCGGAGTCGAATGTGATTCAAGTAACCGTCATTGGTCTCACCGACCACCGGATTGGCAGACCTGACGTTCTCGTTCCCAGGCAGCGAGAGCAGGTAAGTGAGCACGGCATCTGCCGCGCGGGGCACACACAGTGTGCAGGTCAAGACGACTGGTGATTCTAGCTCGCCCAGCTCCTGCACTTGAGTGGAACCGGCCAGCTTGCCAAATGCGTTTCCGATCACGACCGCTGCCGGGACTTTCTCACGAAACACGTTTCCACCATGTGGCAGAACGGCGGTCACTCCCGTGTTGATCGAGTCTCCGCTCGTGACTGTTACCTGCCCCACTCTCACCCCCGCCACGTCGGTGATCGCGTTTCTCACACCCGGCTGCAGCACGCCCACCGTGATCCCCAAGTCTCTTGCACTGCGCCGTTCCTGTGCCGTCAGCCAGCTGCCGGCACAGGTCAGCAGCATCGTTACGAGGAGTACTGCTCGCGCCGGAGACATCATTGTTCCTCCGATAGACATCTCGATCTGGTCGTGGTTGCGGTAAACACCAGTTCAAGCTAGCATCAACGCGACGTTGATGGCATCGCCAATCTTTGAAAACTGAGGGTATCGTGTCTTGGGAATTCGCGTCCGGAATCGACGCCGGGCACCGCGCTTCTTTGAATGCTGGAAAGAACCTGATCTACGTCTCCCCACCGGCCTGGTGGACAGCCCGTGGTTTGATGCTCGATCTGCCAGAGGTCTCTGACGCAGGCCTGCACACCGTGATCATTGTACCCGATGCATTCGGGCTAGAGGAGGGAGCTGGTGTCGCGCAATCTGTCGAGTCTCTGCGCCCCGTTCACGCGGTCACGGGTCTCGCCCGTACCGGACGGTTGTTGAGCCTCAACGCTGTCGGCACCTTAGTGACGACTCCCGCAGACCTGATCCAACTCCTATCCCGCTCGAGCATTTCACTTGATCGGGTGCGAAGACTCGTGATTGGCTGGCCCGAGTCGCTGTTGGAGCTAGAAAAAGGTGATGAGCTCGACACAATTCTGGCCGAATCAGGCAACGCCCAGCGGGTCATCATCACTGTAGATGACGCCAAGATTGGGGATTTCTTGGAGCGCCACGCGAGACGAGCGCCGCGGGCGATCGCTTCAAGCATCCCAGCGACTGGCACAGTCTCCGTGCGGTACGCAGTTACCGATGACGCGAGGTTGCAAGCATCAGTACGCTCAGCGCTGGACATCATCAATCCCACCAGCGCCCTCATTTGGGACCCCACTCCTGCGGGGCCAACCCGATGGGCCGAGTACCGCGACGAACCCTCAATTGAGGTAGTTGCCACAGCCCCGGAGGAACCGGTCGACCTTGCCATCGCGGTCACGCTTCCAACTAGCGAGGCGTTGGACGCACTGGATCTCGTAGCGGGTGAACTTCTGGTCACCATCCAAGCTCATCAGGTCTCCTATCTCAAAGCGATGACGAGCAAGGCGACTTCCTTCCGGCTCCCCAACGAGGTCGACCGCGCGCGTGATAGAGCTGGCCAGTTGAGGGAAGAAGTACGTGGCTTGATCGCCGAGGGACGAGGCTCGGCCGAGCTGCTAGCTCTGGAGCCACTATTCGATGAATACGACCCGGCAACCGTGGCCAGCGCCCTGGCAGCCCGCACCGTCGCTACGAGCCATCCGCCGGGCCCAGCCCCGGGGTTACCGTCGTGGGTTCATCTCCGTGTCAGTGCCGGGAGCCGCGATCGGATCCGCACCAGTGATCTCGTTGGAGCTCTGCTCAACGCCGTCGGCATCACCAAGACGCAGATCGGGAGAATTGAGGTGCGAGAGGGGCACTCGATGCTGGAGGTGCGCTCAGAGGTGGCCGAGACCGTTCGGCGGGGAGTGGACGGACTCGTCCTGCGTGGCAAGAAGGTGGCGGCCCGGATCGATCGCAGATAGCGCGACCCCCGAGCCGCTCCTCCGTATCGGACCTGCTAACTACCGACAATCAGTTCAGAGCGTCTTTCAGAGCCTGCCCAGCCTTGAAGGCCGGAACGGTGGCAGCGGCGATCTGCAGGGCATTGCCAGTCCTCGGGTCCCGGCCCGTTCTTGCTGCGCGCTGTCGAGCGACGAAACTTCCGAAACCAGTGATCTGCACCTTGCCACCCTTCTTGAGCTCGGCCGCAATTACTCCGCTGGTTCCGAACAGCGCGTCAATGGCTCGAGCAGCATCCGCCTTGGATAGGTTGGCCGCGGACGCCAGTGCTTCCTGCAATTCTGTCTTGTTCACCGTACCCCCAGTATCCGTGATAACTAGCATGGCCGGGCGCTCGGGCCGCACCCGGGACGAAATTGTCGCTCACAAACAAGTAGTAGCGAGAACCGGCTACCGCAAGCGTCTTGATTCTGCCGCCGGCCCGCGGTAACCTCATTTTCCTCACCTCGAAAGGTAAGCCTACGGTGCCTGCTCGCTCCAATACTGGGCAGATAGAAGTAATCGCTGGGGTGATGTTCAGCGGTAAGAGCGAGGAGTTGATCCGCCGGGTCCGACGTGCTGTTATCGCCGGCAAGCGGGTTCAGGTGTTCAAGTCACACTTCGATGACCGGTACTCGGGAATCCATTCCGTCACGACGCACGATGGCATCACAGTGGAAGCGCAACCGGTGGATTCCTCGCTGGAGATCATGCGCCTGATCAGGGATGATACCGAGGTGGTCGCCATCGACGAGGCCCAGTTCCTCGATGAGGGAACGGTGCCTGTTTGCACGACTCTGGCGAACCGCGGGGTGCGTGTGATACTCGCGGGCACCGACACCGATTTCCGTGGCGAGCCGTTCGGATGCATGCCCGAACTAATGGCCGTTGCCGA
>CP070792.1:2821560-2843111 GCA_020346845.1 Gemmatimonadota bacterium | reverse complement strand
CCTTGTCGGAGAACATGTCGCTGGAGATATCGAGTTCTTCTGCATGTGACTTCGCGTAGGAGAGCGCGGCTTGGGCTGATTCCTTCATAACATCGCCCAGCTGCCCGGTCAGCACCAGACTGCCTTTTCCGGGCATCACAGATGCTTCTACGAACATGATGTCTCCACCGGCCGGTGTGTAGTACATTCCCGTGGCAATTCCTACCTGGTCCTCTGCTGCAGCCTTCTCAGGATGAACTGTGGGCCGCCCGAGCAATTCACGCACGTTCTCCTTATCCACGCTTACGCTCTCTGCCTCGTTGGCAGCAATCTTCCGTGCAACCTTGCGGGCGACCTTGCCGAGTTCCCGCTCGAGCTGTCTTACCCCGGCCTCCCTGGTGTGCCCGGTGATCACCGTGGTGACCGCGTCGTCGGCAATCGCCAGCTGATCACCCCGCAAACCAGCCTCGTTCACCTGACGCGGGATCAAGTACTGCCGTGCTATCGCTAGCTTCTCCGACTCCGTGTAACCCGAGAACTCGACGAGCTCCATGCGATCCAGAAGTGGGGGTGGGATATTCGGTATGAAGTTGGCCGTTGCGATGAACATCACCTCCGACAGATCGAACGGTACGCCCAGGTAGTGATCCGTGAAGGAGTCGTTCTGCGCGGGGTCTAGAACCTCCAGCAGGGCCGAAGCTGGGTCGCCTTGGAACGACACGCCCAGCTTGTCAACTTCATCGAGCAGGAACACTGGATTCTTGCTGCCGGCCCGTTTCAGCCCATCCATAATGCGCCCCGGCATGGCACCAACGTAGGTACGCCGATGCCCGCGAATATCGGCCTCGTCCCGGGCACCACCCAGGGCTATGCGAACGTACTTGCGATCAATCGCCCTCGCGATGGACTTCGCGACTGAGGTCTTGCCGGTGCCTGGAGGTCCAGCGAACAGCAGGATGGTGCCTTTGGGTCGTCGGTCATCTTCATTCCCGACCGGCGTGTCGCCATCCGAGTTCTGTTCCTGAAGCTGACGTACGGCCAGATACTCAAGTACCCTGTCCTTAACTTCCTTCAGCCCGTAGTGGTCCTCGTCAAGCACTTCCTGGGCACGTTGGAGATCTAAGTGATCCTCCGTCCGTTCGTCCCACGGAAGCTCGGTAACTGTCTCCAGGTATGTGCGGATTACCTGCGCCTCCATGGACTCCTTGGGTGATCTCTCGAGGCGATTGAGCTCGCGATTGACTTCCTTTCTGGCTTCCTCAGGTAAGTCGAGCTGCTCGATCCGCTCGCGTAGTTCGTCCACATCAGCCCCGTCATCCTCATCACCCAACTCACGCCGTATGGCCTTCAACTGTTCCCGCAAGAACATCTCTCGCTGCCGCTCGCCCAACTCCTCTTGAACCTGAGACTTGATTTCGGCCTGTGCCTTCAGCAGGCCTATCTGGCGCTGTACGTGTAGCAGGACCCGGCGCAGTCGCTCCTCCACGCCAAGAGTCTCGAGCAAACTCTGCCTCTCAGGTATCGGTATTTCGAGATACCCAGCCACTAGATCCGCAAACCGACCCGGGTCGTCTACCCCTTCCAATACCTGCTTCACCACCTCTTCCGGAATACCGGTCTTCTCCCCTAGCTCCCTCGCCCTTTCTCGCACCTCGCGATAGAGTGCAACGAATGCCGCTCCTTCAGCATCGATCGGATCCAGATCGGGCGCTTCTTGAACGACCGCTTCCAAGTAATCCTCTTGCTGGTTGTACTGGAGCACAGCACCCCGGTGCTCTCCGTGCAGCAGCAGCTGGATACCACCAAGACCACGCTGTAGCTGTCCAATGCGAGCCACGGTGCCCATGGTGTGAAGGCCTTCGGGCTCCACCTCCTCCTTGTCCTCCCGCTGACATACGGCAAAGATCAGCCTGTCATCCCCCTCGCTCTTTAGGGCGGCTTCGATGGCAGCCAACGTGCGTGGTCGGCCTGCCCCAATTGGAGCAGTCGCTCCCGGAAATAAGACCAGCCCGCGTAGTGGCAATACCGGTAGTCGGCGACGAATTAGCTTGTTCTCGGTCATTCTCGAGTTCCGTGCAGTCAGAGTTCGTGGCCAGCGGTGCTGACCTATTTGGATCTGACGGGGCAGTTACCATGCCTGCCGAACGGATCAAACGGCAGCCAAGGACGGTACAAGATGGCAGAGTTTCCCGACAAGATACAGCAAAAAGGCAGCTATCCTGTCAATTTGGCAGGGCGGGTGTGGCAATCGCTGTTCCTTTGGATCTGGTCTAGGGCGCGCGAGGAGCGATGTTCAATAGAGCTTTCAGTTCCGACTCAGTGAGCTGTTCCAAGAGACCGGCTCTGGTAGTGACTTCGCGAGCAGGCTCGGAATTGTCCGACTCACAACTGAACCGAATGATGTCGGCGGGTTCAGGGAACGAAGTCTTGGTTTTCTTCGTGGCGATCATTCCAGACGTCCGACCTACCCGCTCGGCAGTCCAGCGTCGACCAGCGTCATCAGTCAACCAACGCATGCGTCCCCACAGAATGGCTGTTCAATGCAGGTTGCCAACTGGCAAATATCCAGGTTAATCTACGCTCGGTTCAATACATACGCCACATGGAAGAAGCCCAGCTCGGACCACTTGCGGCACGTTTAGCCGATACCCTTTCCGGGGCCTACGTGATAGAGGGAGAGGTAGGTCGCGGAGGAATGGGAGTCGTGTATAGCGCGCGGGACCTGAAGCTGAAGCGACGAGTGGCAATCAAGTTGCTTCCACCCGAACTCGCTTTTCGCCAGGAGATCCGAAAGCGGTTCATCCGAGAGGCTCAGACCGCGGCACGGCTGTCACATCCGCACATAGTCCCGATCCATACTGTTGGTGAGGGCAACGACCTCGTCTACTTCGTGATGGGCTATGTGGACGGTGAGTCTCTGGCTCAGCGTCTGCGTCGGCGTGGACGGCTACCTGTCGAGGAATCGCGCCGCATCATGAAGGAGACTGCCGACGCTCTCGGCCTAGCTCACGCGACCGGGATCATCCACCGCGACATCAAGCCTGACAACATCCTGCTCGAAGGCACTCGTCGTAGGGTCATGGTAACTGATTTCGGGATCGCCAAGGCATTGTCGGAAGCTGGGGCGGGAACTCTTACCGGCACAGGGGTCGCCCTCGGCACCCCGACCTACATGAGTCCCGAACAGGCTGCCGGCGAAAGTGATATCGACGCGCGCAGCGATCTCTATTCCCTGGGGGTTGTTGCCTTCGAGATGCTGGCGGGCAGGCCACCCTTCAAGGCGCCGACGGTACCGGGCGTATTGATGAAGCAGATCACGGAACCACCGCCCGATCTCCTGCGGTTGCGATCGGAGATCCCGGAGGAGTTGGCCAGTACGGTGATGCGCTGCCTGCAGAAGGACCCAGAAACCAGATGGGCCACCGCTGACGCATTGCGTAGGGCTTTGGAGAGTCGCTCTTCCGCCCCGTACAGGCCACGATCCTCAGCACCCAGAAGGAGGCCAAGCGGCTCGCGAGCCGGCCCACCAGCCCGTAGGCCAAGTGGAAGACAGCCAAGGGATTGGGGCGACTGGTGGGATGAGCGGCAACGACACGGTGATCGCGAGCGTCCGCGCCATCCAGCCCGGCGGCCACGGCGTGAGCCCGCAAAGAAGGCTGAAGATTCAGCGTCGGAGCCAGGCATCATCAGGAAATTCCGTTCCAACTTCGCGTCGTATGTGTCGGTGAACGGTGGCCTGCTGTTGCTCAACGTGGTGACGACTGGTATCGACCAGCCATGGTTCCTCTTTCCGGCGATTGGCTGGGGCATAGGATTGGCGTCACAATATGGAAAGCTGTGGGCAGAGGGTTACAGCATGCGCGACGTCCTCAACCCGCCGCCGGCCAAAGATGCGCTGGCTCAGCCCCTGTCAGGACACGTGCCCCGGGCCCTTCCGGCATCCGTGCCCGAGCCAAGCTCAGGTGAATACGGGAAATACACGTCCCAAATGGAGCAAATGCGGAAGGACCGGACAGCGATCTTTCAGGTGGTGGAGAAGCTGCCCGAAGCAGACCGCGACATGCTACCTGACGTTGTCAAGACTGTCGACCAGCTAATGGAGCGCGCATCGGACCTGGCGCGCACGCTAACCCACATGGAAGGCGACGTGGACTCCGGCTCGCTCAAGGACCTGGAGAACCGGATCGAGAGTCTAAAGCAGGAATCTCAGGGTGCCGAGAACGACCGAAGGATAGGACTACTCGAGCGGCAGCGCGACTCACTGGCCGAGTTGGTGAAACGCCGAGAAGCCGTCGAGTCTCAGTTTGAGTCATGCGTACTGGCTATTCAGAATATGCGTTTCGATCTGCTGCGACTTCGTTCAGCTGGAGTATCTGCCGTGATCAACGACCTGACGTCAGCTACCCAGCAAGCCCAGGCCTTGCGGATCGACGTCGAGGCAGCGATTGGCGCTGCCGGTGAGATCCGAGAGGCCATCGGCAGAGATGTCCCGTAGGCCTGATTCCTCGGCTAGTACCGGTACAGCTCTTCGATCGCCCGTGCCAAATCACTCACCTGCGGTAGAATGACATCCTCTAACTCGGGGCTATAGGCCACGAACGTGTCGGTCGACGCCACCCGGCGCACCGGCGCATCGAGCCACTCGAAGAAGTCATCGGCAATCTTGGCCGCGATCTCGGCACCATAGCCCCAAGATCTCGAGTCCTCGTAGGCAACGATCACCTTATTGGTCTTCTTGATCGACTCACCGATTGCATCCCAATCGACCGGGTTCAATGACCGCAGGTCAATCACTTCTGCGCTAATGCCCTTCTCCTCCTCCAGTTGCTTGGCGGCTTGAACCGATCGGTGGACGACAGCTCCGTATGTCACGATAGTCACGTCAGCACCATCGTGCGCTTTCCGGGCTTTGCCGAGCGGAATCATGAAGTCTGGACCAGGATATACGCCCTTGTTGTAAGTTTGCCGGTACAGGTGTTTGTGCTCCAGGAAGATCACGGGATCGTCACAACGAATGGCCGTGCGCAGCAGTCCATTGGCGTCCACCGCAGTCGCCGGGCATGCCACCCTCAATCCGGGAATGCCTGTGTAAATCGCAGCTCCGGTCTGCGAGTGGTATACGGCCCCACCCTTCAGATACCCACCGTAGGTGACTCTGATAACTACCGGTGCCTTGAACGCACCATTGCTGCGCCACCGAAGCAGCGCTAGCTCGTTGCGTATCTGGTGGTAGGCCGGCCATATGTAGTCAAAGAACTGAATCTCCACTACCGGCTTCAGCCCTCGTGTCGCCAGTCCAATCGCTCGACCCACGATGTTCGCTTCGGCCAGGGGTGAGTTGTACACTCTATTAGAACCGAAATCTTTCTGCAGTCCCCACGTGACCTTGAACACGCCACCCTTGCCCTTGACCCTCTCGATGTGCTCGTCCGCAGAGACGTCGGCTATGTCTTCGCCGAAGACCAGGATCCTAGCATCCCGCTCCATCTCATCCTTCAAGCATCGATTCAGCAGATCGACCATGGTAACCGGATTACCATCAGGCTGTGAGTCGGGCTCAGTGTCGAAATCACCAGACGTCGGATCCACATCCGGTGAGTACACATGCAGGTGTATCGTGTCGCTCGACGGTTGCGGTGACGCCAGTGCCACCTCGGTGGCCAACTCGATGTCGTTGTCCACCTCCGCCTTGATCTCTTCGATCTCCCTCTCGGTGGCAACTCCATCTGCGATGAGTCGCTGCGGGAATGTCGTCACGGGATCACGCTTTGCCTCATCCTCGCGTTCCTCGGGAGGCTTGTACATCACTTCGTCGTCGGATAGCGAGTGGGAGTAGGGGCGTATCACGTGCGCATGCACGAGTGATGGGCCTTTGCGATTACGACAGTGCGCTACTGCACGGGTGAGGACATCGTATGAAGCAAGTGGATCACAACCGTCGACTTCCTCCACATGGAGGTGAGGAAAGGCGGACGCAAGCCGCGAAATCGACCCTCCGGCGGTCTGTACGTCGACAGGAACCGAAATCGCGTATCCGTTGTCCTCGATTAGGAACAACACTGGCAACTTCAGATTGCAGGCACTGTTCAGGGCTTCCCAGAACTCACCTTCGCTAGTCGTCCCATCGCCGGACGTGCACAGCACCACTTCGTCCGCCTTGGCCTGCTCCATCCGATCAGGAATGCCGTCAATGATGTTGTAGCGCAACCAGGCTTCGGCGCACCCAACGGCGTTGAGGAACTGCGTCCCCGTCGGGCTAGAAGATGATACGATGTTCAAATCCTTGTGACCCCAGTGAGAAGGCATCTGTCTTCCACCGGAATTGGGATCATCCGCAGCAGCGACGGCCGAGAGCAGCATCTCTGTAGCGGTCATCCCCAACGTGAGACACAGTGCGCGATCGCGATAGTACGGATAGAACCAATCGTGCCCAGCTCTTAGAATCTCTCCGGCCGCAACCAACACCGCCTCGTGTCCTGCCCCGGAAATCTGGAAGAAGATCTTGTTCTGTCTCTTGAGCTGAATCTCCTTGTCGTCTATTCGGCGCGATGCGTAGATGAGGCGAAACATCTCGAGCAGCTTGTCTTTCTCCAAGCGCGCACTGGGACGGCGTGGTTGCATGCGAGCTTCAGTGTGAATCGACATCGCTAACGAGCCAGCCTAGTGAACTTTTTCAATGTCTCGAGCTTCTTCAGAGCCGATTCACTGGTGGACTCCTCTCCGATCGAACTCAATGCGTCGCGCACGTCGAGCAAGACTTCCAGAATGAGCTGCTCTCGTTGAAATGATGAGTCGAGATCCAGCATACGGTCTTTGTCCTCGGCTTCCTTCGCTCGGTCGTAAGCCTCCCGATAGATCGACTCGAGGTTGGCCAAGATTCGTTCTCTTGAGCGCATTGTCTCTGCTTACTCCAATCTCTTCACTATGTCTGGCGCCCACAGTCAAGCATCACCAAACCGCTCGGGACCTTCGGCGTGAAATATGTTGCCTTTTGTGGCATGACGGCTCCAGCATCTGCTACTGCCAGCACTTGCTCCACCGATGTTGCGTTGAGCATCACACCGGCCGCAGCGGTACCGTTGACAACTTCGTCAATCACCTGGTCTGGGGCATCACTGTACCCGAGATGCGCATCCTGACCCGACGTAGCAAGAAGCCGCTTCACCACCATCTCATCGATTCGCGCGATCTCCAGTGATGCAACCGCAGGCTCGTTCGCAAATGGCAGATCGCCCAGCTTTGCCCCTGCCTTCAGCAGCAGGGACACAGCATTGGCACCTGGCTGCACCACGATGCAGGCAGTTCCGCGATTCTTCATCTCAGCTAGGTGCTCTGCGTAGTTCACGTCATTCCTCAGTTCATGTACGTGGAACCTCTCGCGACATACCGCAAGCACCCCGTCAACGTCGACAGTGTCACCGTATATGAGCCGGTGCGTTGGGAGAACGGTGAGACCCGGATCTTTCAGCGGGACTACCAGTCCCAAGGTTCTGTCGGCCGAGGGATTCTCCTGGCGATAGGCTACTGCAGTCTCATATCGATGGTGACCGTCTGCAATGTATAGGCTTCCAGCTCCGGCGGCCTGGGCGATCTTCTCGCCCTGGGAGCCGCTGACCTGCCACAGCCGGATGTCGATGTCATCGAGTTCCGCGGTTACTGTCGGCTCATGCGATACCACCTCACTCAGGTGGTGTCGCAGTTCGTCGCTCTCATCGCGCGCCAGTAGCAGCAATGCTTCGAACATTGAATTGGTGGCGCGTAGCAGAGCAAGTCTATCGGCCTTGGGCTCGGCATGCGTCTTCTCGTGCGGTCTTACACGCTCGCGCGAGAACGGTTCTACTGCCACAGCTCCAATCACACCTGTTCGCGTCCGCCCGCGAGCTCCTGGCGAGCGAAGCTTCTGTTGCAGCACGTACACACTAGGACGCTCATCCCTCACCAGGATCTGGTCATCTCGCCAAGTGGCAAGCAGGCTGGCCGCATTCTCATACCGGTCGTCATTCCCTTCGGGGAGAATCAGGCGTACGATGTTGTGAGCGCTGAGCCCAGCCAGCGCGCGTCGGTGATTCGTCGAGATCACGTCGTACGGAGGAGCCAACAGGTTACTCAGGCTCTCACCAGTCGCGTAGCGCTCGCCAACGAATGGTGCAACCAACGGTGATGAAGGAGTGTCAGGCATGCCGCCCCTCGATCAGTTTCAGAAGTTCGACATCCGCGTGGGCACAGTGATTTCCGCGCGGCCGCACAGAGGCGCACGGAATCCCGCTCTGCAACTTCAGATAGATTTTGGCGAAATGGGCGTCAAGCAGTCCAGCGCCCAGATCACGAGGAGATACACGAGCGAAGACCTAATCAGCCGTCAGGTGGTCGCAGTCGTGAACTTCCCTCCCCGCCGGATTGCCGGATTTCGTTCCGACGTCCTGGTGTTGGGAGCAATCCAACCGGGAGGCGATGTTGTCCTCCTAACCCCAGACGGCAACGTACCCGCTGGAACCCGAATAGGCTAGCCGTGCAGCAGTTGCCTAGCTCCATTGTCGAGCTGCCTGGACGGCTTCGTCCAAAAGGCGTCGGTACGACGCGAGTCTGCTGCTTGCCACCTCACCGTCTGTGACGGCCTTAACCACGGCGCAATCTGGCTCCTCAATATGGCGACAGTTATCAAACCGACAGCACTGCGCGTAGTCAGCGAATTCGGGAAATGCTAGTGCCACTTCCAGTGGCTCCACGCCCCACAATCCCACATCTCTCAACCCCGGAGTGTCGACAACGTATCCACGCTTTCCTATTGCGTGCATCTCCGCCGCCACTGTGGTGTGTCTCCCTCCCCGCGATTTGGCACTCACCGAGCCGGTACGCAACTCGAGTCCGGGCTGCAGGGCGTTGAGCAGACTGGACTTGCCGACGCCTGTCGGACCGGCGAAAAGAGACACCTGCCCTTCAAGCAATGCACGAAGAGTCTCTAGATTGCGTGACTCCGGCACACTCGTGAGAACCACCTCGTATCCGGCCCTTGCGTATGGATCGGCAAGCCGTTCGGGCTCATTCACCAGATCGCACTTGTTCACCACGACGGTTACGGCCAAGCCGTTAACCTCCGCCACGACCACAAAGCGGTCAATGAGATGCTCGTCCCAGGGCGGATCCTTTGCCGCCCCGACCACCACAATCTGGTCCACGTTGGCGGCTACGTTCCGTACTCCTCTCGACCTCCCTGGAGTGCGGCGCTGTAGCACTGATCGCCGTGGCAAAAGCTCCTCTATCGTTGCCCCACCGTCATCGTGCACCTGTACCACTACTCGATCACCCACTAGAACGCGGCCGGCATGCCCCTGCTTGAACCGGCCGCGTAGTGTTGTTTCCACGATCTCGCCGTCAGACCGGATTCGGTACACTCCTCCGGTTCGGGATAGGACAACTCCAGTTCGGTCTACTGCCAGGGTGGGATTTCCTTCCGAGTCTCGATGAGTTGCTCGAGCTGTGCCTTTGCTTCGTGTAACGTCAGCTGCTGCATCGTAGAACGAGCTTCGTCAGCCGTATCACCGTATGCGAGAAATCCACTTTCCAAATGTCCTTCCACGTGCTCACCATCGGTTGACCAGTGCAGGAAAAGGATCGCCGCGCCATACCTGCCATCTTCGCACGGCTCATCATCCACGTAAATCTCGACTGAATACGGACGTCCGTCGGACCCCTCGAATGCTGGGGGACGATCGTGTTTCTTCAGGTACCCGCCGAGTGTGGCGTCGTCTTCCATCAGCCGCTTGAGAACGTCTCCTTCACGAGGCTCGCGGTCATGAACGCAACGTTCCCAGGTCGTTCTGCGAGTCGTCGCATCAGGTATGGATACCAGTTATTGCCGAACGGGACATACACCCGCATGTTGAATCCCCTATTCCGCAACATGTAATGCAGATCCCGCCTGACACCGTATAGCATTTGAAATTCGAAGCGCTCGGGTGAGATCTTGTTTTCCTCAACGTACGTCAGGGCACAATGAACCAGACGCTCGTCGTGAGTGGCGATTCCAGGGTAGTTGCCCTCGTCAAGCAGCCGCTTCATGAGCCGCTCGTACGAGTCGTCCACCTCATCCTTGCCCTGGAATGCAACTGATTCGGGTTCGGCATATGCACCCTTGCACAGTCTGACTCTGGCGCCCATCGCAATGAGGTCTTCGACGTCTTTCGCAGACCGTCGCATATAGCTCTGAATCACGACACCAGTCAGATTGCCAAACTCCGGGTGTAGTTGACCGAAGACCCCCAGAGTGCGTTCGGTGTATTCCGAACTCTCCATATCGATCCGCACGAACGTGTCGTGCTCCTTTGCGCTTGTGAGGATTGTGCGCATGTTCTTCAGGCAGAGTTCATCGTCGATATCGAGACCTAGTTGGGTCAGTTTGACCGACACATTTGCCTGCACTCCAGTGCGGGCGATTTCGTCCAAGATGTGTATGACTTCATCTCGGGATGCGAAGGTTTCTTCAGTAGAGCTCACGCTCTCACCCAGCAAATCGAGACTAGCGGTGATCCCCTTCTCATTCAACAGTCGTGCGGCCGCAATCGCACTGTCCACGGTCTCGCCCGCTACGAACCTCGATGCTGCTTTTCTCGCCATCCCATTGCGCTTTACGAAGTTGAAGATCCCACGTTGCTCGCTAAGCCAAAGAAAGATGCCTCGAAGCATAAGATTCCAATCACGACCTATTCGTAGTATTGTCCGTTTCGTTCAGCCATGTTCCTGAGGCAGGTGGCCGGCTGGAAGCGAGAACCGTATTTGAGTGCAAGCTCCTCCAACGTCTCAACAGCCTTCGCGCTCCCAACTGAATCGAGATAGCGAAACGGCCCTCCTCGGAAACCGGGAAAGCCCACCCCGAGCACTGCACCAATGTCGCCGTCACGTGCCGATCTAACGACGCCCTCGTCCAGCGCGCGTGCGGCCTCATTCAGCATGGCATATGTGAGTCGTAAAGTTACATCATCGTCCGGAACTGCCCTATCCGGGGCCCTGCCGACAATATCATAGATGGCGGGATCCACCTTCTTCTTCCCTCGTCCGTAGATGTAGAAACCCCGCCCGCTCTTCCGGCCTAGCCGGCCTCGCTCCGTCATTGCGCCAATGCCGTCCATTGGCATCATGCGATCGCCAAAGGCGTCATGTAGTACGGCTGCTCCCTTGAGCGCAACATCGAGTCCTATCTCATCCATTAGGGCAATTGGTCCTACCGGAAACCCGAAGGCTGCCATGGTTTCGTCCAGCTTCTCTATCGGAACGCCTTCTCTCAGCATTTGAGTTGATTCAATGAGATATGGAGCCAGTATCCTGTTCACCCAAAACCCGGGACGATCGCGAACCACGATAGTCGTCTTTCCCATGGCACGGCCAAAGGCTACAGCGCTCACCGTTACCCATGGTGCCGTACGATCCGTCAAGATGACCTCTACCAGCGGCATCTTGTCCACCGGCGAGAAGAAGTGCATACCGACCACCTGCTGGGGGCGTTTGGTGACCTCCGCAATACGGCCAATGGGAATCGTGCTGGTGTTGGAAGCAATTATGCAGTCTGGTTTGACCTCGTCTTCGACAGCGCGGAACACCTTGCGCTTGACCTCCAAGTCCTCGAACACGGCCTCAATGACGAGATCGGTGCGCCTGAACCCGGACCAGTCGGTCCCCCCCGATAAAAGGTCTCGGATCCGATGCTGATCAAGAACGGCTATCCGCTTCCGCGCGAGTCTGGCCTTTATGCTATTGTGAGCGTTCTCGAGCCCTCGGGCGACTGCCTCCAAGCCGGTATCGCGCAGCCGTACGTCGACCTCGCCCTTCGCCGCTGCGACTCCAGCAATGGCAGAGCCCATGAATCCAGCTCCGATAACTGCAAGATTCTCTACCGGTTTGGCAGTAGGTACATCTCCCGATACGCCGGGGTCTTTCTTGAGCGCGGTCGTGGCAAAGAAGATCTGCACCAGGTTGCGTGACACATCTCCCACCGAGAGCTCCGCGAAGTGCGCGGCTTCACAGTCGAGTCCGGCGGTCAAGCCGTAGCTCAGGCCATGTTGTACCGCCTCGATGGCAGCGAGCGGCGCCGGGTAGTGACCCCGAATCTTCATTCTGATCTTCTTGCGTGCCCGTGAGAACACGAGCCTTTGGCCAAGCGGATTCCGGTCCATCAACTGTCCCGCCAGGCCGCCTTTCCTCCGCTTCGGCCGCCATCCATCGGCCAGACGCCGCGCCACCTTGAAAGCCACCGCTTCAAGTATCGCAGGATGCACCAATTCATCCACGACGCCGCGCCGAAGAGCCTGTTTGGCTCCAAGTGTCCTGCCAGCAAGGATGATATCCAGTGCCGCTCTGAGCCCGATCAAGCGAGGAAGTCGTTGGCATCCTCCCGCAGCCGGGATGATGCCGAGTCGGACCTCGGGCAATCCAAGCTGCGTCTTGGGATGCTCTGTTGCTATCCGATAGGTGCATGCCAGAACGGCTTCGAGGCCGCCGCCCAGGCACGCTCCGTGGATCGCGGCGACGATGGGTTTGCCCAGGGTATCCAGTCGTTCCACCAGTGCCTGACCGTCTTGCACGAGCCCCAGCGCCTGGTCGCGCGTCTTCAGGGCAACAAATTCATCAATATCTGCCCCAGCAATGAAGTTGTCCTGTTTGCCGGAGATGAGTACTACCGCTCGAACCACAGAATCGGTTTTCAGATCGTCAAGTACCGACTCGAGCTCCCGCCGGACAGACGACGATATGGTGTTGACGGTTTCCCCCGGCACATTCAATTCTAGCCGCGCTATACCATCGGAAATCTTCGTAGCGAGAGCCGTCATCTTCATCCGCGTTCCAGCACCATCGCAAAGCCCATCCCACCTTGGGCACACACCGAGACCAATCCGAACTGGGTGTCCCGGCGCTTCATCTCGTTGACAAGCGTCATGGTGACACGGCCGCCAGTTGCGCCAAACGGGTGCCCGATCGCAATCGACCCACCCATCACGTTCAGCGTCTCCCAGTTGACCTCTCCCACCGGCCGAGATCGCCCCAACTTCTCTACCGCCCATTGCTTCGACTCGATAGCCCGTATGTTGGAGAGAACCTGAGCCGCAAAGGCTTCATGCATCTCGACCAGTCCAAGCTCCTCCCAACCGATTCCTGCGCGATCTAGAGCCTTGGGCACTGCGTAGGCGGGCCCTTGTAACAATTGTTCACCCGGATCCAGCGCCGCCACCGCGTATGACTTTAGGAAGGCGAGCGGCTCGTAGCCAAGAGAGAGCGCAGCCTCCTCACTCATAAGAAGCACGGCAGACGCTCCATCGGTCAGTGGTGACGCATTGGCAGCAGTCACCGACCCGTATCGCCGGTCGAACACGGGTTTGAGCTGCGCCATTTGTTCCAGACTCGTGTCGTGTCGGATCCCGTTGTCCTGCGTCACCACACCCCTTTTGCCTCCTGCGTTGAACACCGGCGCGATCTCAGCGCCGAGCCTGCCGTCCTGAGTGCCCGCGTGCGCAAGACGATGGCTCCGCAGGGCGAACTGATCCTGATCTTCGCGACTGATTCCATTGATTTTCGCCATCTTCTCGGCCGACTGCCCCATTGTCTCACCCGTTGAGGGTTCGGCGATCGCAGGGGCCACAGGTATTAGGTCCTTGGGCCGAATAGAGGCAAGCAGCCTGAGACGCGCCGACACCTTCTTCGCACGGCTGAAACGAACGAGCATGTCCGCCATGCGGCGTGAGTGGAGTATGGGAATGTTGGATAGGCTTTCTGCACCACCCGCTATTACTACGCTCGCACGTCCGGACCAGATCTGCTCATACCCGAGAGCGATCGCCTGGTTTGCCGACGCACAAGCTCGGTTCACCGAAGCTGCGGGGATCGTCCTGGGAAACTGTGGTAATAGACTTACTTCACGCGCTATGTTGGGCACCAACGGACTCGCAACAACTTGGCCGAAATACACTTCGTCGACCGCGTTGCCACCCAGATTGGCCCGATGAACCAGCTCGGATACGGCGTGACGGGCCAAGGCGACGGCGCTCATGCCGGAGAGGACCGTCCCGGCTCTGCAAAACGGGGTGCGACACCCTGCAACTATAGCCACTCTCCGTTTGTTCATCGCTCCACCATTGCGGGACAAGCTACCTAGAATCCACTTCCCATGACAGCACTTGTGGTAGGACGGTCTATCATCCCATCATATGAAACGCCGATGACGGATCAACGGTTCATCCAGCGGCAAGAGCGAGTCCGAGTAACCGACTGAGACAAAATGGTGGATCACACATTTTCCGTTCATACCCGATCGTGCAACATCGATAGGATGACAACTGAGCCGGTCGATCTGCTTGTGATCGGCGGTGGGATCACCGGTGCCGGCATAGCACGCGATGCTGCAATGCGGGGACTCCATACCGCAGTGATAGACCAAGGCGATTTCGGCTCGGGCACCAGCTCACGTTCGTCACGCCTAGTTCATGGTGGACTCAGATACCTGGAGCACGGCCACCTTTATCTTGTTTTCGAAGCGTGCAGGGAGCGAAGGGTTCTGTTGAGAATAGCACCGCATCTGGTGCGGCCCCGCTCGTTTCTGTTTCCCGTCCACGAGGGCGCTCGCGTACCGCTGTGGAAACTGGAAGCAGGCATGTGGCTATACGACATCTTATCGATGTTCCGCAACGTGAAACGACACCGTGTCTTGAGTCGCAAGGCCATGCAGAAGGCCGAGCCGCGCCTCAAGAACCGAGGCCTGAAGGGCGGTACGCGGTACTACGACGCTCAGTGCGATGACGCGCGACTCACATTGGCCACAATCCGCAGCGCTCACCAACATGGAGCTTTGGCGGCCAATTACGTGCAGGTTGAGAGGCTTGAACTCGCTGACGGTACGACGAGGGGCGCCCATGTAACCGACCTCGTAACGGGCCGTACGCATTCTATACACGCACACGTGGTGGTAAACGCAACAGGTCCATGGTCCGACCGGATTCGAAGGCAGGACGGGAGTGAACCAGTCTTGCGGCCGACCAAAGGCGTTCACATCGCCGTACCACGACATCGAATGGGCAATCAGGAAGCTCTCACGATCACGTCTCCCATCGATGGTAGGGTCATGTTCATCATACCCTGGGGAGAATTGTCGTATGTGGGCACCACCGATACTGACTGCCCTGATTTGCCAGAAGAGACATTCGCACGTGGTGAGGACGTGGTATACCTACTGCGGTCTGCTAACGCGCTCTTTCCAGATGCTCGCCTCACTCCAGAGGACGTAGTCGCCACTTGGTCTGGCCTGCGTCCACTGCTCGCACCGTCTGATCCTCTCGACCCCAGCTCTGTTTCCCGGGAGCACCGCGTGCTTGAGAGCCCCTCCGGATTGATATCTACCGTAGGAGGCAAGCTCACGACCTACAGGGTAATGGCTGCCGAAACGGTCGACCTTGTCAGCAAGAGGCTTCACGAAATAGACGGACGTCCGATGGCCGCGGCGCCGGCCACTCATCTGGAGCCGCTGCCAGGAGGTGAATCGAGGGATCTCGAAGTCCTGATCGAGGAGGCAGAGCGAGAAGGCATGGCTCGAGATATCGCGGAGCACATGGTGCGTGCGTACGGCAGTGAAACACCTGCTATAGTGAGGTTGGCCAAGGCGGACAGAGATTTGGCAGAGCCTATCTCACCACGTCATCCAGCTATCCGCGCCGAGCTGATTCACGCGATGCGACGCGAGATGGCGATCACCCTGGGTGACCTGTTGATCCGGCGGACACACCTGTTCTATGAGCTTGCCGACCACGCGACGGGGCACGCGTCGCTCGTGGCTGATCTGGCATCCGCAGAAATGGGATGGGATACCGAGCGCACTGAGGCTGAGTTGGCAGCTTATAGGAACGAGGTTGACCTCACCATGGCATTTCGCACCGAGTTGGCGGCTGCCGAGGTTAGTTAGAAACGGCTAGTCGTCGAGGCCGGGCAACTTAGCCCCACCCACCCTGGCATCGCGGTATGCCTTTGCTGCCAGGTATTCCTCCTTCAACCGCGCCAGGCAGTCGGCCCTATGGTCGTATAGGCGTCTCGGCTTCCGTAGATTCCGGGTTGCCAGGGCATACGATGTGAGAATCGGCAAAGCCACTGTGCTGTCGAGGTAACAAACCACCGCATTGGGGAGTTGCTCGGGATCAACCTTGCCCCAGCTCACTGCCTCAGCAGGGGTTGCGCCGGACAACCCACCTGTGTCGGGTCGGGCGTCGGTGATCTGGAGAAAGTAGTCGTGTCCCTTTTCGTCGATACCCAAGACCTCTTGAATCTGCGGTTCCGTCTGGAGCAAGAAGTTCTTGGGACTACCGCCGCCAACGATCAGAACCCCACTCTTCCCACCTGCACGCTTCGCATCCAGCACGATCGCGGCGGTCTCGTTCACGTCGGCGGACACGTCGAAGCGAAGGCCCCGGTCTTCTAGTGCTAGCTCGGCCACATTCATGCCGATCGATGAGTCTCCGGGCGAAGATGTGTAGATCGGGACACCGTATTCGTGGGCCGCTGTCAACATCGACTTGTGGGTCAGTCCAAGCGCCTTTTCACGTTCCTTGAGATACCCACCCAGCAGGTAATGGTACTCCGCGGTGCTCATGGATCGCTGAAACTCCGATCCTAACGAGACGTCGCGAATGAACTTGTCGGTACGCAACAATACCGCGTAGTCGAACAGGATATCGTAGATTCGCACAACGCCCTCTTGCCGCAGCGTCACGTCGTCCGTGAACGGAGAGCCACGGTGCATGGAGTAGCCCAGCGCGAAGTGGGCGTCGTGATACAGATTCGCACCAGTCGACACAATCCAATCGACAAAGCCGGATTCAATCAACGGGATGACACTGGACATGCCCAGACCAGCCGGCGTCAACGCTCCTGTTATGCTCATGCCAACCGTGGTGTCGTCAGATAGCATCTTCTGCGTGAACAGGTGGCACGCCTCCCTCAAGCGACCGGCGTTGTAAGCGTGAAACGCGCCATCGACCAGATCGGTGACACTCTCCTGTCCGGTGAGTGGATTGGGATCGATACTCCTTCCCATCAGAAACCTGCTTTGCTTAGCCATCTAGCACGTCCATTTCTCGTTCACGATCAAGGCTATCCATTGTGCCAGTTGGCCAGCACGATTTCCACTACCTGTTCAGGGTCGTCGGTGAGATGGAACAAGTCGAGATCCGCTGGACCTATCTTCCCCTCCTTCTGCACGGTCCCGCCCAGCCAATCCACGAACCCAGACCAGTAGTCCTTGCTCATGAGTACAATCGGAATGGCACCGATCTTTCCTGTCTGCCTCAGTGTAAGGACCTCACACAGCTCATCCAGCGTTCCGAACCCGCCGGGTGGGAAGATGAACGCTGACGAGTACTTCACCAACATGGTCTTGCGTGCGAACATGTATCGGAAGTGAACCGTGCGGTCCACATAGGGATTCACCTCCTGTTCTTCCGGCAGCTCGATGTTGAGCCCGATCGAGAGGGCGCCAGCTTCTTGAGCGCCACGGTTGGCAGCCTCCATGATTCCGCCACCGGCTCCAGTGATTATGGCGAAGTGGTGCTCACCCAACAGGCGGGCCGTTTCCACCGTACGCTGATACCAGAAATCGTCCGCCGGTGACCGCGCAGAGCCGAAAAAGGTGACTGCCGCTCGTACGTCGGCGAGTTCGTCAAACCCCTCCACGAACTCTCCCAGGATCCGCAGGGCGCGCCACGGATCAGTGTGTACGAATGCCCGCCGCTCGATGATCGATGGCGGCTTGAACAGTCTCTCATCAGCAGTGAGGTGCTCGCCGGTTGAAAAACTGGGTTCAGGATCATGCTTTGAGGACTTCGATTGCTGCGACATTGTCATCCTTGATGTTGTAGAAGAACGGTGATAACCGAACATGCCCCGGCCGTGCGTCGACTATGATACCTGCATCGGCCAGCCGCTTGACCTGGCCTGCAGGATCGTCGTGCGGGACCATCACTATAGCGGTTCGATTATCGGGATCAGGGTGGACCTTGGGTTCAAGTCCCACTGACCGCGCGCTGGATATGAGATGCCCGGTGAGTTCGCTGACGACTTCACGGATCTTGGGAACGCCGATCTCCAGTATCATACCGAGACCACCGAGTTGCGCGTACACGGCCGATAGGGCTGGAGTACCTTGCTCAAAGCGACGAGCATCGCTGTGCCACACCATCTCGCGCAGGTCGAAATCGAACTGTCGCTCGTTCCCGAACCAGCCTGAAACAGTGGGCACTAGCTTGGGGGTCAGCTCGTCGCGAACGTAGAGAAACACGATACCGGTGCCACCGAGTAGCCACTTGAGCCCTCCGGCACAGAGAAAATCAACGCCCGTACTGCGCACGTCGAGCGGAAGCTGCCCGACACTCTGGTATGCGTCCACAAAGCACAGCGCACCATTCCGGTGAGCAATGTCGGCAATCGCCTTGATGTCCTGGATCGCCCCAGAAGTGAAGAACACATGGGAGGTTGCGACCAGGGCCGTTCGTTCATCCACGGCCTCGGCAATGGCCTCCAGCGGAACAGATATGCCATCGGGACTTTCCACGATGACCAACTCCACACCAGACTCCTGTTTGACTAGCCATTGGTAGGCAACGGTCGGAAAGTCCAATGACGTGGTCACGACACGGGGCCGCCTGCTATAGTCGATGCTGCTGGCAAGAACGGCTGTCGCCGTGGAAACGGAGGCGTGTAGTGCGATCTCACTCGGGAGCGCGTTTAGCACCTGGGCGTAGCCGCTACGCAGTTGCCCGAGCGCCTCCCACCAAACATCGTACCATGCTGATGCGCCCCGCGCGTGCCACATCGAATGGAAATGGGCCACACTTTGCTCAGCCCGAGTCGACAAGGCGCCAAGCGAGCAAGTGTTCAGATAGATCTTCTCCGCGAAGATCGGGAATTCGGCCCTGTAGTGAGCAAGCACATGCTCCTGGGCGCTATGCGACGAACTGGTCATGGGCGCCAATATAAACGGGTTGAGAAAACTCAGTCAGGTGCACGGCGCTGGCGTTTGCCAGCCAATGACCATAAACTGACCCCAGCTCATGTGGTCTCGAGAATCATGAAGCCCGCGCTGCGATCCTAAAGCGCTACAATCACGAGGTGCGCAGCAACCTACCAGATTGAGCCACAGGTATACGGCGTCGTAATCGGACCGCCTGCGACGCTGAAGCATGCAGCTGGCGACGAGCACAGTGACAGCTCCGATGAGGGACACTAATTGGATCAAGACGCTCACAGAAATCCCTCGGAAACAGATGGTAGTTGGCTGACTTTGGCACTACGCCTCATGATCCGAGGCATCGTCAATCCGCGTTTGGGACTCGACCTACTGCGCCTCGTCTGGGCGTTTCGGGCACGCGACTGGAAACGCACACCGCCATTCCTTCCCATGCCTCCCAAAGAATACATACGCTGGCGCATGCACACCGCCTATGGAGATGAGTCAGCAGTTCCACCGCTCGAGGACGTGGTGCGCTTCGCTCGGTGGCGACGTGAGGTAATGCGTCTTTGACACCGTTCGAAAAGGCAGAAGCTACAAAGCAGCGTGCTTTGGAGCTTGGTTTCGATGCTGTCGGCATCACGGATCTTACGCCACCACCCCATGAGGTCGAATTGAGGTCGTGGTTGAAATCTGGCATGGCCGGCACGATGACCTATATGCATCGCCAAGCGGCAAGGCGTGCGAGGCCTGCCATGATCTTGCCAGGTGCCGACCGTGCCATTGTAGTGAGTGCAAACTACTTCAACTCCGAGGGCGATCGACCAGATGGTTTCGGACGTGTTGCCAAGTACGCGAGAGGGCATGACTACCATAAGTCACTCCGTGGTCCTCTTCAGGCGCTCGCAGACTTTGTGAGATCGATTGGCGAAAGCGACACAGTGGCGAGATTCTATGTCGACGCCGGACCGGTTCCGGAACGGGAACTGGCCCAGCGTGCGGGACTCGGCTGGATCGGCAAGAACACGATGCTGATTTCCCCCACTAGAGGTTCCTTCACCTTCCTCGCTACGATCCTGACGAACCTGGATCTGCCGCTCGACGATCCATTCAACTTGGATCGCTGCGGAAGTTGTACACGTTGCCTGGAGGCTTGTCCCACCGACGCATTTCCGCGCGCCCGCGTTTTGGACAGTCGACAGTGCATATCCTATCTAACCATAGAGTGCGCAGGCGACATCGCACCCGAGTTGCAGGCGTTGATGGGAGATTGGGTCTTCGGTTGCGACATATGCCAGGATGTATGTCCGTGGAATTCCAAATTCGCATCACCCCTGAAAGGTGACCTGCTGGCACTCGACCCTTCCCGCGGCTTTGTAGACCTGGCTATGCTTATTGAGATGGATGACGCGGAGTTTGTTGAGCAGTTCGGGCACACTCCTCTCGAACGACCTGCGTCTGCCGGCATTAAACGGAACGCGAAGATCGCGCTTGAGAACTCACAGAGGGAGGCCTCGTGGCAGATGTCCCAGACACAGTAACCGACCCGGCACTGCGAGGCCGCCTCAACGAGATCCAACAGAGACTGAACGAAGGCCTTTCGCGCGTCGACGTGCATCACAGGCTCGTTGGCAAGCCTGCTGACTTCCACGTGATATCCGGTCAGACTTTCGAGATCGTATTTCGGGAAGTGCCAAGCATCGACGAAGCCGAGATCATGGGTGTGAAACACCTGATCGGCGAGAAATGCTATTGTCACGTGTTTCCGCAGACGGCGGAGACGCTCGCCGTGAGGTTCGTACTGCCCTTGATCAGACGTTAGTGAGCGGATTAAACGTCAATCCTACAGATACGGCTCACCGCAGGTGCAGCCCATGGCGCCGGTATCACATTCCTGTGGGATGCTCGATGAAGTCCCAAGGCAAACCGAATACCTCCTCGATGTGTCCGGCGAGAGCCTTCACTCCGACAGTCTCCGTCGCGTAGTGACCGGCATAGATCAAGTTCAAGCCCCACTCCTCCGCGTCGAAATAGGTATGATGTGAGCCCTCACCTGTCAGATATGTGTCGAGGCCGATATCACGCGCCTGTTCGATGAAGCTGCCGCCAGCTCCTGCCACAACTCCCACACGGGTAACTCGTTGTGGCCCTCCGGCAATCACCATCGGTTCGACGCCCAGGCAGCTGGTGACCAGAGCGGTGAAGTCGTGCAGTGAAAGACTGAGGTAGCCGCTCAAGCCAATATGTTGCCCATGAGCCTCCGCAAACGGCTCAGTCGGTTCCAACCCCAGCATCCTAGCGAGCACTACGTTGTTGCCCACTTCAGGATGCACGTCTAGCGGTAGGTGCGAGGAGTAAACCGCGATGTCCGATCGCACCAGCTTACGGATGCGTCTGCCGTGGCGTCCAGAGAGCGGTTCGAGTCCGCGCCAGAACAGCCCATGATGCACGAGGAGAAGGTCGGCTCCGATGTCAACTGCGCGGTCGATAACTGCCTGACACGCATCCACTGCTACAGCCAAGCGGGTAACCGAACCCGAGTTCTCCACCTGCAACCCGTTCACGGCTTCAGCGTAGTCGCTGATCTCAGATGTCCTTAGGT
>CP070792.1:2818456-2821460 GCA_020346845.1 Gemmatimonadota bacterium | reverse complement strand
ACAAGAGGTCTATTGCCCCTCGTGTTTTCGTTGTGTCATAATGCGTGGTCTTCCCGAGAGACCGGCAACTTTTTGACACGAGTGAACCACATCCGCACCATGGCATCCAACAGCAGAACCAAGTGAATACGACGGTCAGCCCCGAATTTCTCGCGCTACAAGAGGCACTGGCAGGCCGATACTTCATCGAGCGTGAACTTGGCCGCGGTGGCATGGGGATCGTGCTGCTTGCGCGCGATGTGGCACTGGATCGGCTAGTGGCAATCAAGATGTTGCCACCTGCGCTCGCAGCAAACTCTGAGTTCAAGGAACGCTTTCTGCGCGAGGCTCGCACAGCCGCCGGGTTGTCCCACCCCAACATTGTCCCAATCCACATTGTCGAGGAACACGGCGATCTCGTGTTCTTTGTCATGGGATTCGTGGACGGAGAGACATTGAGAGAGCGGGTGGAACGCAATGGTCCACTCACACCTCGTGCAACGATGAGAATGGTCCAGGAGGTATCTTGGGCACTGGCCCACGCCCACCAACGCGGCATAGTACACCGTGACATCAAGCCGGACAACATCTTGATCGAACGCGCTTCCGATAGGGCAATGGTAACCGATTTCGGTATTGCTTGGGCAACCGCGGGGGAAGGCCCTGGTGCGGAGGGCGAAGTAGTTGGCACGGCAAGATACATGAGTCCGGAGCAAGCGTGCGGCCAGGCGGTCGATGCCCGCAGCGATTTGTACTCACTGGGTGCAACTGCGTTCTACGCGCTCACAGGTAGAGCTCCATTCACAGCTCCCAGCGTACCGGCCTTGTTGGCCAAGCATGTAGCTGAACCGCCGCCCGAAGTGAACGAAGTTAGACCCGAAATACCGGCGAAGCTGGCAACATTGGTAAATCGCTGCCTGGAGAAGAATCCCGACGACCGATTCCCCACTGGCGATGATCTGGCGAGAGCGGTGAGCGAGGCGCGGGGGCGCGAACTGAGAGCGCCGCCACTGGTTCGGAGCTTCTTGAGAAACGCCGAGGTCAGTACCGCTGTCATTTTGGCTATTGCGGTCGCTGGCGGGTCCGTGGAGGTTGGTGCGGGGAGCGCATCCGTCAATCTTCTGCCATACATACTGCTGATACAGCTTGGCTACGCCGCCCGTCGACTGTTGAGACATGGGTACACATTCGACGACATAAGGGCAGCCCTTCTGGCCGAGGCCCGCGCGCAGGATGAGGAGGCGGAGGCGGTGCAGTCGAAGAAGTGGATCCGGCGGATCTCGGGCGCATGGCACCGAATTTGGGCGAGCAAGTTCGGGCGCTTCTTCTTCAACGTGTCTGGTATGGGCCTGAAGAAGCCAGAGCGCTCGGTGCTGCCCTCATCCGATGCAACCGAACTCGTTCTGGGCAGAGCCGCGACCGAGATCTACGAAGGCCTTCCTTCGGATGTAAGGCATCGCCTGGGTGATGTGACGGGAGTGATCGGCCGTCTCGAGGAAGATGCTGAGAGGCTCAGAAAACAGGGCGAAACCGGCGAACGGTTGACTGAGGCGGTGGCGGCGCTCGAAAACGTGCGCCTGGGCTTGTTGCGCCTAAGGGCCGGTGTTGGATCCGTGGATGACCTCACGGAGCACATTGAGCGAGCCCAAGAGATCGGCGAACGCATCGACGCCGAGTTGGCGGGGCGGCGGGAAGTTAGGGAGGCTCTGGAATAACAGCCGCACGCAGAGGCGGCCACGTACACGAACGGACACGGACTTCTTAACGGTTGCATTGTTGACCGATGCGCTGTACCGGGAAACCGGGGTCCCGGGACACCGAGACTGGGGGTCGAATGATTGACCGACACGTTCGGTTGCAGCACCTCTCACTGGTCGCCGCAACACTCGCGACTCCTATAGCTGCTCAACAGAGCATCCCAACTCCAGAATCGGTCCTTGGCTTCCCTCCGGGCGCCGACTTCAAGCTGGCCGATTACGATCAGTCGCTCGATTACTTCCGGCAGCTCGGTGCGGCTTCAGATCAGCTACGACTCGTTGAGATCGGCACGACTTCTGAAGGGCGCGCGTGGTACGTGGCGCTCATCTCCAGCGCAGAAAACCTTGCGGAGGTGGAGCGATACAGGGCAATTGCGCAGCGGCTGGCGCATCCTGTGGGCCTCACCGATGATGAGGCTCATGAGTTGGCGCGCGAGGGGAAAGCATTCGTGCACATCGACGGCGGGCTCCACGCATCCGAGGTAGCGTGTGCCCAGCACACCATCCAGCTCGCCTACGAGTTGCTCTCGACAGCCAACGAGCCAAAGTCTCGTGCGATACTGGACAACGTCATCTTCGTCCTGTGGCCATCCATTAATCCCGACGGGCAGAACATGGTGGCGGATTGGTACCGGTCGAACGTGGGAACGCCATATGAGGTGTCTCCCATGCCGTGGTTGTACCAGAAGTACATCGGTCACGACAACAATCGAGACGCCTACATGCTCAACATGATCGAGTCCCGTGTGATCGGACGCTTTTGGAGACACTGGGAGCCACAGATCATCCATGTGCACCACCAGAGCTCACCGTTCCCGACTCGTATCTGGTTGCCGCCGTTCGCCGAACCGATTGCCACGCAGGCACCACCGCTGATGTCCCGCGAGGTGAACATGATCGGCATGGCGATGGCCCAGGGCCTGGAATCAAAGGGCCAGGTAGGTGCCACTCACATGAGCCCGTTCGATGCATGGTACCCGGGGTACATCGACTACCTGCCGATGTTTCAGAACATTGCGGCGTATTGGACTGAAACGGCTCTATACCGTTATGCCACGCCGCATTTCTACACGATCAGCGACTTCCCACCGAGCTCGCGCGATCTACGTCCGCAAACACTCTATTCCAGCCCGTGGGAAGGTGGATGGTGGCGCCTGCGAGATGCAGTCGAATACATGGTGGCAGGGGCACGCTGATCTCCGGTGTGAAGTCGCGCCTCTCGGACAGCTCGAGCGTCTATCTGGAGGACCGCTTCCAGCACGGGGACT
>CP070792.1:2796409-2818356 GCA_020346845.1 Gemmatimonadota bacterium | reverse complement strand
CACATTGCTCGTATCCGCGTTCATCCTCACAACCCGGACATAGTCTACGTGGCGGCCGTTGGCCGCCTCTGGGGTGCGAATCCGGAGCGCGGCGTATATCGCACGACTGATGGGGGCGCGACCTGGGATCTGGTCCTGTTTGTGGATGAAAACACGGGTGCCATAGATCTGGCCATGGATCCAGGTGATCCGCAGACGCTGTTCGCCGCCATGTATCAGCGGCGTCGTACCGGGTTCGGCTTCATTGGAGGCGGCCCCGGTAGCGGCCTATATCGGACCACGGACGGCGGTAACACGTGGCGCGAACTCACAGACGGGCTACCCGAGGGAGACAAGGGGCGAATTGGAGTCGATATCTACCGGCGCAACGGGAATATCGTGTTCGCCATCGTCGAGGCGCGACAAGGGAGGGGAGTCTACCGCTCTGTGGACCGAGGCGAAACCTGGGAGTTCAGGAGCGAGACAAACAACCGCCCCATGTATTACAGCCAGATCAGGGTTGATCCCAACGATCCGGAGCGGATCTATGCGGGCGGCGCCAACCTGTATCGGTCAAGTGATGGCGGTAAGACGTTCACGCCCGATGCGGCACGCGGAGTTCACTCGGATCACCATGCGCTGTGGATCAATCCCGCCAACTCGAATCATCTCATCCTCGGTGGTGATGGTGGCGTCGATATCTCATTCGATAGATCGGACCATTGGATTCAGATCTACAACATGGTCCTAGCGCAGTTCTACGAGATCGGCGTGGACATGCGAGATCCGTACTATGTCTGCGGTGGTCTACAGGACAATGGCTCTTGGTGCGGGCCCAGCAACACTCTGTCCAATCAAGGTATACGCAATCGTGACTGGTATAACGTGGGAGGTGGTGACGGTTTCTACACGGTCTTGGATCCCACCAATCCCAACCTGATGTTTGCCGAGTCACAGGGTGGATTCGTCGCACGGGTCGATCTAGAGACAATGGAACGCACCTACGTGCGTCCCGTGGGGCAGCCCAACGAAGACGGAGAACTACCGAGATTCCGTTGGAATTGGAATACGCCGATCGTGATGTCGTCTCACGATCCTGCGACCATATACGTTGGCTCGAACGTGCTGTTCAGCTCAACCGATCGTGGTTTCACCTGGGAGCAAATCAGTCCCGACCTCACCAAGCAGATCGATCGCGACACGCTGGAAATCATGGGTCACACACTCTCACGCCCGGCGCTGTCTCGTAACGACGGGATCTCTTCATACGGCAACTTCACCACGATTAGTGAGTCAGCGCTGAACCCCGACTTGATCTATATCGGGACCGACGACGGGAACGTCCAGGTGACGAGGGACCGTGGTGCCTCGTGGACCGATCTTACAGGGAACTTCCGCAACCTTCCGGAGCGGACCTATGTCAGCAAGGTGATTGCCTCGCGCTTCGTAGAGGGCAGGGCGTACGCGGTGTTTGACGGACATCGCAACAACGACTTCGCGCCTTACGCATTTGTGAGCGAGGATTTTGGCGAAAGCTGGGAACCTATTGTAGAGGGTCTGCCTCAGCTGTGGTCGATCAACGTGATAGCGGAACATCCACGCCAGGAGAACCTACTGTTCCTCGGCAACGAAATCGGCGTCTATTTCTCGATGAACCGCGGTGATAATTGGACACGCTTGAAGAACAACCTGCCCACAGTACCGGTGGATGACATAGTCGTGCATCCCAGAGACAACGATCTCGTGATAGGAACGCATGGCCGTGGCATTTGGATCATGGATGACATAGCACCGCTCGAGGAGATGTCCAACGCTGTGCTTGCCTCGAATGTTCACTTGTTCTCGGTTCGGCGGGCCACGTCTTACAACCCGTATACACCGCAGGGTTGGACGCCGGGTAGATTGGCGCTGCCGAATCCACCCCAGGGAGCACGCATCCGTTACTACCTCGGTCAAGATGTGAGCGAGGCCGTCGCGGTTGCCGGGACCAACGGATCGAACGGCGATGAGCCTCAGGTCAAACTCACAATCCTCGATTCCAGCGGCGAGGTAGTACGCGAACTAAATGGTCCTGGAACTGCCGGAGGACAAGAAGTGGTCTGGAACCTACGCTTGCCAGCTCCGTACGTGCCCGAGCAGTCGCAGCAAGGTGGGTTTGGGGGTGCACCCCAAGGACCCAAGGTGTTGCCAGGCACCTATACGGCACGGCTAGAGGCGGCTGGTGAGACCCGGGAAGTCGATTTTGAGGTGAGGTTGGATACACGAGTACAGATCTCTCGAGCGGATCTGGAAGCTCGTCAGGAAGCACTCATGAGCATGTATGCCCTTGCCAAACCGTTGTACGAAGCCGGGCAGAGGGTACGCGCACTCAACCAGCAGATAGGGGAGGTGCAGCAGTTGCTCAAGGAGCACGAAGACGCACCCGAGTCGATTGGGGAGACAGCAACGGAAATCAGCTCCGAGCTTGGTGAAATTGGACGTGAGCTGGGGCAGGCCGGCAGAGGTGCACGCGCTTCTTTCATGCTGGAGGGCTCAACCACTCGGCCATCCCCGGACATCATGCTGCAGATAGAAATGGCGTGGGATATGATCCCAGGCCTGATTGAACGGCTGAATGTTGTGATTGAGACGCAGATGCCTGCGCTCAATGCTCAGCTCAACGAGCACGGTATCCGGCCACTGCCAGGGGACCCGCTCGACGTACCACGCAAACCAGTGAGATGATCTGGTTGGGCAAGTGGGGGAGGTGACAGCCCTAGTGTCTTCCTCTCCCACTGCACACCGCGCGTCGCGCCAAGACACAGCCTAGAGGATCGTGATGATGAGATCGCCAACGCAGCGCCGCATGCACGCAGATGCCATGACAGTCATGGTGCTCCTTCTGTCGAGCCTACCTTTCCACGTCGTCAGTTCACAAGCCGATATCAGCACGGCGGTTGCCAACCTTAAGTACCGCGAGATCGGCCCCGCGGTGATGGGCGGGCGCATCTCCGATCTGGCAGTCGTGGAATCGAAACCGCAGATCTTCTATGTGGGCACCGCTTCGGGCGGGGTCTGGAAGACCACAAACCACGGTACCACATGGGAGCCGATATTCGACGATCAGTCAACCGCGTCAATCGGAGATGTAACGCTGGCGCCGTCCAACCCGAATGTGATTTGGGTCGGGACGGGTGAGCCACAGAACCGTCAGAGCTCACCGTGGGGCAACGGCGTCTACAGGTCAACCGATGCTGGGCGCACTTGGCATCATTTGGGTTTGGAGAACACGCACCACATCGGTCGAATAGTTGTGCATCCCGACGATCCTCACGTGGCATATGTGGCGGCTGTTGGCCACCTGTGGGGTCCGAACCCCGAGCGCGGCGTGTATCGCACACGCGACGGTGGCGGAAACTGGGAGTTGGTGCTGTTCATTGATGAGCACACCGGTGCCATAGACCTGGCGATGGACCCGGGTGATCCCAATACACTATTTGCCGCCATGTATCAGCGGCAACGCACTGGGTGGGGCTTCAATGGTGGGGGCCCAGGAAGCGGTATCTATCGCAGCACCGACGGCGGGGACACGTGGAAAGAGTTGACCGCTGGGCTTCCCGAAGGGGACATGGGTCGGATAGGACTGGACATATATAGAGGCGACGGAAACCTGGTGCTGGCCGTGGTAGAGGCCGACGCTCGAGATCCGTCACGCGGATTCGGCTCCCAGGGCCAGTCAGGTGAGCGCAAGACCGGAGTGTATCGATCAACCGATCGAGGAGAGACCTGGGAGAAGATCAGCGACACGAATCCGCGCCCTATGTACTACAGCCAGATTCGCATAGATCCCACCGATCCGGAGCGGGTGTACGTGTTGGGAACGCAGCTCATGATATCGGACGACGGTGGCAAGACATTCCGGAGCGACGGGGCAGATGCGATTCACGTTGATCATCATGCTCTCTGGATCGATCCCAATGATCCCGATCATCTGATCATCGGCAACGACGGCGGCGTATCGGCGTCGTTTGATCGTTCTGTACATTGGCGCATGTACGACAACCTCGCCATCGGGCAGTTCTACCAGATCGGGGTCGATATGCGAGATCCCTACTACGTGTGTGGTGGACTGCAGGACAACAGCTCCTGGTGCGGCCCCAACCGAACGCTCAACGCCTATGGCATCAGGAACTCCGACTGGATCGACATCTGGGGCGGCGATGGTTTCTTCAATCTGATCGACCCCACGGACCACACCATCGTCTATACGGAATCGCAAGGTGGTAACCTCGGGAGGGTCGATCTAACAACGGGAGAAGGCGCACGAATCAGACCTGTGGCGCGACCGCTCCCAAATCAGGAAGAGGAGGAAGACCGCTCCTTCCGTTTCAATTGGAATGCACCGATCGTGATCTCGGCTCACGACCCGGCAACGATCCTGTTTGGAGGGAACGTACTGTTCAAATCACGCGACCGCGGTGTCACTTGGGAGGAAATCAGTCCCGATCTCACAAAGCAGATCGATCGCAAGGAGTTGGAGATCATGGGAGTGCCAGGTTCCGAGCCCATGATGTCGGCCAACGACGGTATCTCGACCTACGGCAACATCACGACAATAGGTGAGTCACCGCTGAACGGCGACGTGATCTACGTAGGCACAGACGACGGAAATGTACAGCTCACCCAAGACGGCGGCGCGACTTGGACGGATCTGACCTCGCGCATTCGAGACTTGCCCGAGCGCACATATGTAAGCCGGCTGGTACCCTCGCGCTTTGTTGAGGGCCGAGTGTATGCCACGTTTGACGGTCACCGCAACAACGATTTTGCTCCGTATGTCTACGTCAGTGAGGATTTTGGCCAACGCTGGCAGGCGATCGGAAATGGATTGCCGCACGGATGGTCGGTGAACGTGATTGCCGAACATCCGGATAACGAAGCACTTCTGGTGCTCGGCAACGAGGTCGGTGTGTTCTTAACCATCGATCGTGGCGCAGAATGGACACAATTGAAGAACAACTTGCCCACGGTGCCGGTAGATGACATCGTCATACACCCACGCGACAACGATCTGGTTGTAGGCACGCACGGTCGCAGCATCTGGATCTTGGGCGACATCACACCCTTGGCGCAGCTGACCCCGGAGCTGTTGGCTTCGCCCGCACACTTGTTTCCTGTTCAGCCGGCCACAATGTACGCGCTAGCTGGAGGTTGGCCGTTCTGGCACACGGTATTCACCGCGCCCAACCCTCCGGTAGGCGCGAACATCAGGTACTTCTTGAGGGACAAGCTGACTGAAGAAAGCGCCCCGGTTGCAGAAGAGTCGAGTTCGGTCGGATCCGGACCGAGCGAACAAGGGCAAAACCGGCAGCGCCCGACGCGTGGCGGCGACGACGTCAAAGCCATTGTGGTGATCCTGGGTAGCGACGGCGATACGGTACGTGTACTGGAGGCTTCTGGTGAGCCTGGGATTCACGAAATCACTTGGGACCTGCGAATCGAGCCGCCCTTCGAGTCGCAAGGAGGCCAAGGTGGTTTCTTTGGTGCACCCAGAGGACCTCGCGTTCTACCAGGCACCTACTCGGCACAGCTCGAAGTAGCGGGACAATCTCATTCTCAGCAGTTTGAGGTGCGGGGCGATCCTCGGATCGAGATCTCCGCGGCAGATCGCATGGCGCGACAAGATGCCCTGATGAGCGTATATGAGCTCAACAAATCGATCAACCAGGCCAATCGGGCGGTAAACCGGCTGAACGGACAAGTGTCGGATATTCAAGTGCTGATCAAGGAGCACGAAGACGCGCCCGAGTCGTTACTCGAGGACGCCAATGCGTTGAGCGAGGCGATAGGCGAGCTGCGACAGGAACTCAGTCAGGCCAATCGTGACGCCAGAGTCGCTAACTCAATCGAGGGATCAACGAGCAGACCGACTGCTGATCAGCTGTGGCAGATAGATCGTGCGTGGGACAAGGTACCGGCGCTGATCGAGCAGATCAACGAGATCGTCACAACGTCACTACCGACATTGTATAGAGCATGCGACGAGCATGGCATTCGACCGGACCCCGGCCAGCCGATCGAGTTACCGCGCAAGCCGGGAGGATAGTATATCAACGGATGAGCGGACGGGGAGCGAGTTGCGCTGACACCGCGTCGTTCCTCGTCTGACGTAGCACATGGCCATAACGACTTGCATTCCGTCTGAGATATGAACGATCCGATCAGTTACTTCATACGGCAACAGGGCTTCTTTGTGTTGGACGGAGGTATGGCCACCCAGTTGGAGGCCCGGGGTGCCGACCTCAACGACAGACTCTGGTCGGCCAAGGTGTTGCTCGAAGACACGGATCTCATCCGACGCGTCCACCTCGACTTCCTTCGGGCGGGCGCTGATTGCATTGTAAGTGCAACCTATCAAGCCACGTTTCACGAACTCCTTCGCAGAGGAATGACCAGAGCAGATGCATCAGAACTGCTCCATCTCTCTGTTTGGCTGGCCTTGGAGACGCGTAATGCTTTCTGGAGCCATCCTGCAAACCGGGCAGGCAGGATCGAGCCGATAGTGGGAGCCAGTGTCGGACCGTACGGCGCATATCTGGCGGACGGTTCGGAATACTCGGGTGACTACGACATGGATGAGCAGGCACTGTATGAGTTCCATCGAGAGCGCTGGCGTACGTTGGCGGAAACGGCGGCTGAAATAATCGCTTGTGAGACAATACCGTCTGGCGCCGAGGCTCGTGCTCTGACTCGTCTGTTGGATGAAACTCCCGACAAATGCATGTGGATCAGCTTCAACTGCAGCGACGGCGAAACGATTGCCGACGGTAGCTCACTACGAGATACTGTCGCTGAGCTGGATAATAACGACCGAATCGCCGCATTTGGTGTCAACTGTACTCCGCCAAGTCTCGTGTCAGACCTCATCCCTGAACTGCGCCAGGTGAGCGACAAGCCGATAATGGTTTACCCGAACTCGGGTGAAGGTTGGGATGCTGAGAGAAAGCAATGGACCGGTGTGGCAGAACCTGTTCACTTTGGTGAGAAAGCGACAGAGTGGTTCAATCTCGGAGCAACCTGTGTCGGGGGATGTTGTCGGACCGGACCTGGGCATATTCGTGAGATCAGGGCCGCGTTGGTGAGCGCCACCATGGATGGACGCCGGAATGCATAAGTCATCGGCAGGTATCGCCGACTTCTTGCAACCCCGGGCCGCCAGCCGGTGTTAGTCGCGTAAGCCAGGTCGTCACGAATGAAGGAACATCACATCGAGATCCCGCGGTCGGCTCGTTACTTCACCTTGGGCGAAGTGGGGCCTGCGACGAGACAGGTTTGGATCGTCTGCCATGGTTATGGGCAGCTCGCAGCCCAGTTTCTCAGATACTTTCGCTTTCTAGACGATGGCACTCGCATGGTGGTAGCTCCGGAAGGGATATCGCGGTTCTACCACATGAAGACGAGCGGGTCAGTCGGTGCGAGTTGGATGACCAAAGAGGACCGCGCTGCCGAAATCTCAGACTACGTGCGATACCTGAGAGCACTCCACGATCACATATTCGGACAAATCAGTCGTGAATCCGTGGAATTGCACTTGTTCGGCTTCTCGCAAGGAACTGCAACGGTTTGCCGCTGGATCGAGCGAGATACCGTCGTGCCCGAAAGGCTGACACTGTGGGGCGGACTCATCCCGCCGGACATCGATCTCAGCGTATTCAAGGAGAAGACCGCACGCACCGATTTTACAATCGTGGTGGGCGACGAGGACGAGTATGCCGAGCCCGAGCTAGTCAGTGCCCAAGAGATGCGGTTGCGGGAATCTGAAATCGTGCACTCCCTCATCCGGTTTGCCGGTGGCCACCGCCTGGACAGGAAGGTCCTGACTGCACTCGGCTAACCTGGCTCTCAAGGCTCCGGCACAGGTACCACCAACAGCGAGGCCGGCATATGTTTGATCAGTCGTCGCGTGGTGCTGCCAAGTAGGACGCGTTCGAGCCAACCCTTGCCGTGTGATCCAATCACGACGATATCTGCGTTCCAGTCCTCTGCCGCACGGGTGATCGTCTCTTCCGTTGGACCGGGTAAGACAGCGGTGTGAGCCGCCTCGCCGTTGATGAGTGGGACGACGGTTTGAGCAAAGTGTTCCTCGGCCCGCTTGATATTCTGGTCTTCAGGAAGGTCGATGGTGTAGCTCGGTATATCCGGCATCGGCTCTACCACATGGATTACCTTGAGTTCCGCCCCCAAAAAGTCTGCTAACTCCTGCGCAGCTCCCACGGTCGGCCCCGCAGCATGAGACAGATCCATAGCAGCCAAGACTCGTCTGGGATCAGAGGTACTCGGTACTGCGATCAGTGTTGGTACGTCCACAGTTTGTATCACGTGAAATGCGGTACTACTGCCAAACTTGCGACTCGAACCCTGTTTGCCGCCCAGCACGACTAGCTCCGCCTTCCTATCTGCCGCCGCCTGAGCCAGCACCCGCTTGGGTCGGCCGAGTCTGACTTCGAGATTTCTGAGAGATTCGAACGGAACGTTCCCAGTGAGCTGTTCTTCCAGCCGCGACGTTGTCTGGGCAATGAGGCTGTCTTCCAGTTCCGCAATATCAATAATGGGCTCGACCCAAACTGGGATATCGGCTGCCTGTTTACATGCATGGACCAGGTAGCATTCGGCCCCGGCGGCTCGGGCGACGTTCCACGCAACTGTTGCAGCCCACGCGCTTTCGCGTGATCCGTCTACGCCAGCAATTATCGATTTCCACGGCATTGGATGAGCTCCGTGTGAGGTTCGGAATCGGTCGTTAGCGATCGGTAGATGAATATACCGAGCTGATGCCGGTGGAGTAGGCTCGCTGATGAAAGAGCCTCCCAGTATCTTTGCTTCCAGTCGTCACATCTCAGAACTCACGAGATCAGGCAACCTCCATTCAACAGGAGCCTTACCGATGAGAGGTACCAGACATTTCCTCCATGGCGTCTTGGTGCTAGGGGCATGCTCAGCACTATCACCGCACGGGCTGACCGCACAAAGCTCTGAGGAGATTCAAGAGGTCACGGCAATGCTGGAGCGGCACATCGAAAACCTGCGGCATCAGATAGACGGCATCAATCGTCGCATAGACGATATCATGTTCTTCCATCGTGTCGGTGACATCGCCGAGATCGACATGGTGCAGTTCACTGGACCACCGAGACGGTATGAGCCGAACCCCACTGCACAGGGCGCTGGAAACCCGCTCCGGATTCGAGCATACGTCTTCATTCCCAAGAATCTGGATCGGTCAAAGAAACAGCCGTTGATTGTGTACCCCCACGGTGGTGTGCACAGCAACTTCAGCACAGGTACGACTAACAGGCTGCGCGAAATGTTGGAGCAAGGGTATACGGTTGTCGCTCCGGAGTACCGCGGTAGTACTGGTTACGGTGGAGGTTTCTATCGCACCATCGACTACGGCGGTCTCGAGATAGAAGATACCTATGCAGCGCGAAACTTCATGCTCGAGAATTACAGTTTCCTGGATGAGAGCCGAGTGGGTATCGTGGGGTGGAGCCATGGTGGGTTGCATGCACTCATGAACATCTTCGAGCATCCAGATGCATACGCAGTTGCATACGCTGGCGTTCCAGTCAGTGATCTGATTGCTCGGATGGGCTATAAGACGCAAGGCTACCGTGATCTCTATTCGGTCGAGTACCACATTGGAAAGACTGCCTATGAGGATGTAGAAGAATACAGACGTCGGTCGCCTTCGTGGAACACTCACAAGTACGATGGCACACCTCTGTTGATTCATACGAACACAAACGATGCTGATGTAAACGTGCTGGAGGTTGAGCGACTGATCCAGGCCCTGAAAGCGGAAGGCAAGAGTGGATTCCAGTACAAGATCTACCAAGATGAGCCGGGCGGGCATGGCTTCAACAGGATGGACACGCTGGCGGCCAAAGAGTCCCGCCGCGAGATCTGGCGGTTCTTGGCTCCCATCCTGCGGCCGGACAACCCGGTAGGGTAGGATGTCACATGGTCGATGGGTTGGTGGGGTCTCTGCCGCAGCTCGCCACCCATCAGCCACCATACCGCGCTGTGGGGATTTCACGTAGTTTCGTTGCTACCTTCTGGATTGGTGCGGCAATGCCAACAAACCCACGTCGAGGACGCCCCGTCCTGGTACCTCCCCCGAAGAGGGGTACACGGAGGCGTCGAAGGAGACGGCGGATATTGTGGGTTCTGGGGGCGATCCTGGTGGCCGTACTCGGCGCTGCAGCCTGGTATCTACTATGGCAGCGATAGGATCCGTTCACGGCTTACTGCTCGATCTGGACGGTACGCTGTACGACTGCGGTGAGGTCCTTCCTGGGGCGATCGAGGCGGTTGCGGCCCTGCGCCGCGGTGGTGTACCTCTGCGGTTCGTCACCAATACGTCTCGATTTTCTCGTCGTGAGGTGGGTCAGTACCTCGAGAGTCTCGGGATCGCGGCCGGACGCGACGAATTATTCACGACCACGGTTGGCGCTACGGCCTGGCTCCAGGTGCGTGGCATAGAACGTGTCGCTCTGTGTTTGCCGGAAGCGACTGAAGAGGATTTTGCCGGTTTCAAGATCGATCGTAGCAAGCCGCAGGCCGTTGTCGTGGGTGACCTAGGTAGCGACTGGACATTCGATGTGATGAACCAGGCGTTCCGTTGGATCCTGCAGGGTGCTCTACTGGTGGCAACCCACACGAATCGGTTCTGGAGGACCGTGGATGGTCCTACGCTCGATGCCGGACCGTTTGTGGCGGCTTTGGAGTACGCAACTGGAGCCGAAGCGACTGTGGTCGGCAAGCCGAGTAGAGAGTTCTTCCAATCCGCTGCCGATTCGCTGGGCCTGGGATTAAATGCCGTGGCAATGGTTGGAGATGACATTGTTAACGACGTAGGGGGTATCCAGGCGTTGGGGGGAACGGGAATACTGCTGCGTACCGGAAAGTTCAGCCAGGCTGAACTCACCCAATCTCACATCAAGCCCGATCTTCTACTGGATTCGATAGCGGACCTTCCAAGTGTAATACTCGGTTAACAATACCTGCGATTAAGTACCACAATCGCCTGGCGATAACACCGTCACTGCCATAGCTTGAGCGGCTACGCAACGTGGTGTCTGACTCGCACGTACTACAGGTTGAGGGTGGCATTGAACAATGGCTTTCGGCGGAAGGGCAGGCAGCGACATCGGTAACCCGGACATCCACGTCGCGTGGATGCCGGTTGGAGCCGACAATCTAGGAAGGCGGGCAACCGGGCAACCGGGCATACGGGGGAGAAATGCCCGCTGAAACAGGCAGCGTCGGAATCGTCGTAGTGGTTGGTAGCGTCCGTCCCGGGAACTATACGTCCAAAGCGGTTGGTTTGGTGTTAGATGAACTCGAGAAGATATCGGACGTCAGGGTGGATGTGGTTGATCCGACGGGCATGGACCTGCCACTTCCGGGAACTGCCGATGTGACTCCGGCAGTGAAGTCGATCAGGGCAAGCTTAGGTGAGGCAACAGGTGTGATCTTTGCGACACCTGAGTACCACGGCAGCTACAGCAGTGTGGTGAAGCTGCTACTCGACAATCTGGGATTTCCGTCGGAGCTGAGTGGTAAGCCCATTGCGCTGCTTGGAGTTGCCAGCGGAGTGATCGGTGCGGTGAAGGCATTGGAACACCTGCGCAGCGTGTGTTCCCACGTGGGCGGCATAGTGTTGCCCGGGCCGTGCTCAGTCGCAAACGTGCGAGAGGTGTTTGACGAACACGGCAACTGTCTGGATCCGCAAATAGAGAAGCAGATCAGGGGAGTGCCCGTCAAGTTGCTGGATTTCATACATCGCAGCGTCTGTCCCTGGGAGAGTCTCGAAGAGACGGTACGGGGAAGTGCGAGTGCAGAATAGATCCTGGTGTCTAGGGAACCAAATACCTGTCGTCCAGGTATTGATCAGGACTCGTCACCACTATGTGAATGATATTGCTTCCGCGACCTGCCATACTTCTGCTATTGGGGGCCACCGGTCTGGGAGCCTCGGTGTGGAGTGTCTCAAGCGCGCACGATGACGCAAGTGTGCGGGAAACCGTCCTGAAAAGTGAGCAGGATCGCGAATCTGGCCGAGCCAGGTTGGGCAGGGAATTCTACTTCACGCGAGCGATGTACAGGGGCCACCTTGGCCGCTATCCCAGCTGGAAGGTCGATTTCCCGAAGGCCGACGTGCAGTTTCTGATCGGTGTGCGCCGACTCACGAACATCGACGCATACGAATTCGAGAATCCTGTCGGCCTCGATGATCCGGATCTGCGCAAGTATCCGTTCTTGTATGCCCTGGAAGTCGGTCGCATGGCCCTCTCGCCCGGGGAGATAGAGGGTCTGAGGAGCTACCTGCTCGCAGGGGGCTTCCTGGTGATTGACGATTTTTGGGACCTGGACGAGTGGCGGAACTTCGAGTACGAGATTGGCCGTGTGCTACCGGAGTACCGAATTGTCGACATTCCCATGGATCATCCGTTGCTCAGCTCGTTCTACGAGATTGAGGAGATCCTGCAGGTTCCCAACCGAGGCCTTGGTGCAGCCGGAGGCCGCACATGGGAATGCTGGAATCCATGCGACCCGGAACTGCGCGGCATCTTCGACGAGAATGGCCGGTTGATGGTTGTAATCAACTGGAACACGGACCTGGGTGATGCCTGGGAGTGGGTGGAACAGCCGTGGTACCCATGGAGGTACTCGAATTTCGCCTACAAGCTCGGTATCAACATGATCGTTTACGGGATGAGCCATTAGTATGGGACCGCTGCTTGCGAACGTCTTCGAGTTCTTGTTCAAGTATCGTCCGGTGGTGTTCGAGAACGGGCGATTCGTGTTCGGTGCACCCTGGCCCGTCTTGCTGCTGCTAGGAGTCGGACTCGTATTGCTCCTCTTTCCACTGATCAGCTATCTGCGAGTCCATGGCAGGTTGAACAGGTTGGACAAGGCTGTCCTCACCGGACTGCGCATCGCTGTGCTTGGTCTTGTCGTTTTTTGTCTGCTACGTCCGATGCTCGTGGTGGCCACGGTGGTGCCTCAGGAGAACTATCTAGGCATCCTTCTGGACGACTCGCGAAGCATGCAGATCGTCGATGGCGAAAACACCCGCAGCGAGTTCATCCGTGAGCAATTCGGACCGGACGGTAGCGATTTGGTTACGCAGCTGGCGGACCGCTTCAAGTTACGGCTCTTCGGCTTTTCCGAGTCCATCGAGAGGGTTAGCGGATCGGACGAGCTTACGTTCACTGGGAATCAGACCAGGTTGGGCCAATCGTTGGACAGAGCCCGCGCCGAGCTCTCAACTGTCCCGCTGGCAGGGTTGGTGGTCTTCACGGACGGGGCTGACAACTCCGAGGCGCCACTCAACGAAACGATAATGCAACTGCGGAGTCGCGGTGTCCCGGTGCACGCCGTGGGGATAGGCCGCGAGACATTCGATCGTGACATCGAAATCACCCGGGTGGAGGCACCGAGAGCTGTGCTCCAAGGGTCGGCGGTCGCCGTGGACGTGATGATCATGCATTCGGGTTACAGCGGTGAAACCGTACAGCTCAACGTGGAAGATGGGGGCCGCATCGTCAGCTCGCAGGACGTTGAGCTGCCCAGGGACGGAGAGATCGCCACCGTCCAGGCGCATTTTGAAGTCGAAGAACCGGGTCCGCGGCTGCTGCGGTTCCACATACCAACCGAGGCGAACGAGCTGGTCGAAGAGAACAATGAACGAGAGGTGTTGGTTCTCGTACGCGACCGTCGTGAGAAGATCCTCTATTTCGAAGGCGAACCGCGCTTCGAGGTGAAGTTCCTGAGACGCGCTGTGGCGGATGACGAAAACCTGCAGGTGGTAATCTTCCAACGACTGGCGGAGAACAAGTTCAAGCGGCTGGATGTCGATGACCCGGATGAACTGGCTGGCGGCTTTCCCACAACGCGGGAGGAGCTGTTTCAGTACCGTGGCCTGATTCTAGGGAGTGTAGAAGCCAGCTTCTTCACTCACGACCAACTGCAGATGATAGCGGAGTTCGTGGGACAACGTGGTGGTGGCCTGCTCGTACTGGGAGGTAAGAGTGCGTTTGCCGAGGGTGGTTACGCGAACACGCCAGTTGACAACGTACTGCCTGTCGTGTTGCAGGCGCCGGTAGATGACGACACGGACCGGTTCTTCGCAGAACTAGATGTAGAACTGACTCCGTTCGGTCAATCGCATCCGGTTACCCAGATTTCAGGCGATCCGGCTACATCGGAAGAGCGCTGGGCAGAACTGCCCGCTGTATCGACAGTGAATCCTATCTTCGATGTGAAGCCAGGCGCGAGCACATTGATCACCGGATCGGGAGACGGCATCGAGGACGCCGTGGTACTTGCCTTCCAACGCTTCGGCAGGGGCCGAGTCATCGCATTCCCGGTGCAGGACTCATGGATCTGGCAGATGCACGCGGATATTCCCCTGGAGGATATGACGCACGAGACGTATTGGCGACAACTCCTGCGCTGGCTTATCAGCTCGGTACCGGATCCGGTGATAGCGTCGATCCCAAAAGACCGGGTTGGACTGGAAGAACGCGTCACCATAACAACCGAAGTGACTGACTCGGCGTTTCTCAAAGTGAACGACGCGGACGTGAGGGCCTACGTCTTGCCACCCTCGGGTGTGGAGCAATCGCTCGAACTCGAATGGACGGTGGAGGAAGACGGCGAATACGTGGTCGACTTGGTGCCCCAAGAGGAGGGACTGTACGAGATAAGGGTGTCAGCGGAGAGGGCCGGAGAGCCCGTAGGAGAGGCTATCACCTATTTTGAGGCCGCAGAACCCGTCGAAGAATACTTCGGTGCGCAGATGCGGTCGTCGCTGTTACGCCGGATAGCCGACGAAACTGGCGGCAGGTTCTACACTCCGGAAACGGTTGCCACCCTACCCGAGGACGTACGCTATACGGAGAGTGGGTCCACAGTGTACGAGGAAAAAGATCTCTGGGATATGCCGATAGTGTTCATGCTGTTGGTTGGCTTGGTGGCCACCGAGTGGGGATTTCGTCGGTACAGGGGTTTGATATGAGGGTACGAAGCAGCCTCGTGTTTGCCTTGACGGTAGCCGCACCGGCAATGACTGCTCAGACACATGTCGTTGTCGTGAGTGGCTTGGGGGGTGACGCCGCGCATCGCGAGAGGTTCCATGCTTGGGCTGTGGCAATGATCGATGCGGCCCAGCAGCGCTTTGGTGTCCCCAGCGACAATATCACCTATCTCGCAGAGCGAACAGAACTCGATCCACAAAGGATCTCAGCGAAATCGACCAAGGAGAACGTAGAGCGGACGCTTGTCGACCTTTCCACTGGGTTACAGGCAGGAGAAGGGGTGTTCATACTGTTGATCGGCCACGGCAGCTACCAGGGCGATGAATCACGTTTCAACCTGCCAGGTCCTGACATGACCAGTAATGATTTTGCCAGGCTGCTAGATCGCTTCGCAGCCCAAGACGTGGTTCTGGTCAACACCACGAGCGCGAGCGGTGATTTCATAAAGGAACTCTCAGGCCCTCGCCGCACGATCATTACTGCAACCAAGTCACCGTTCGAACGGAATGAAACGGTCTTCTGCCAATACTTCGTGGAAGCATTTGCGCGAGACGTCGCCGATGTGGACAAGGATGAGCGTGTCTCTGTACTCGAAGCGTTCAATTATGCCACGCATGAAGTAAGGCGAGCATACGAAGATGACGACCGCTTGCTGACAGAACATGCCCAGCTAGATGACAACGGGGACGGTGAGGGCACTGGTGATCCAGATCCGGCGACTACCGACGGTGCAGTGGCGCACACATTTGTCATCGAAGGAACTGTTGCCGTCGTTGCGGGCACGTCGAGTGATTCGGTGCTGGCCGGACTGAAGAGTCGGCAACGCGAACTGCAGCAGGCCATATCTGAACTGCGTATCCGCAAGGACACGATGGAACCGGAGGCATACGAAAGTCAGCTAGAGCAGCTGCTCCTCGAGCTGGCCCGGGTATCACAGGCGATTAGAGAACGTGAGGGCGGCGCGTGAGGTTGCGGCGCTTACCCGTGCGACCCGCGGTTCCGCTACTCGCGATCCTAACGTTGGCGCAAGTAGCCAGCGGTCAGGAGACGGAGGAGGCTCTGACCGCATTTCGCAGCGGGCGTTACGAGGATGCGATCTCGCTGTTCTCACGCGCAGTGAGGAGGGCACCGAGTTCGGCCGAGGCCGCTCGTGGTCTCGTGGCTGCACTCCGTGAAGTCGGTCGGTATGAAGATGCTCGAAGGGCGGCCGAACGATACATGGAGAGGAACCCGAGTTCTAAAGAGCTGGCGAACTCGCTAGGTGAGGTCCTGTATCTGTTAGGGGATCGCCCTGGTGCCGAGGCCTCCTTCACGCGAGCGGCTGGTGATGCATCCGACAGTGTCCTCGCTCGCTTCAATCTAGCGGCACTGAGTTACGATAGAGGTGATCTCGAGTCGGCGCGTGGTGCATTCGACCACTTCATAGACTTCTATAATCGGAATGAGAATCTCACTGCAACAGAACTGAGGGTGGTAGCGGGTGCAGTTCGTTACTTGAGTCAGACCGATTGGGGCTTGGCCCAAGATGCGCTAAGGGCGTACGACGAAGCAATCGAGGCCGATCCTGGTGATCTGGAGCCTCGGATTGGTGTAGGGCAGCTGTTCCTCGAACGTTTTGCCTTCGATTTGGCGCAGGAGTCGTTCGAAGAGGTTCTCGAGATCAGTCCGGGACATCCTAGAGCACTCCTCGGGCTTGCGAGAACGTTCAAATACGCCGGGTTGCCAGGTGCGTTCGATTACGCGCAGAGAAGCCTCGAGGCGAATCCCAATCTGGTGGGTGCCCGTGCATTCTACGCCGAACTGTTGCTCGAAGGTGAGAGTTTCGACAAGGCGCTGGAAGAGTTGGAAGAAGCGCTTGCTGTCAATCCGGCGTCACTGAAAGCGCTGTCGGTACTTGCAGCAGCGCAATTCCTGCTGGGAGAAGAAGCCGACTTCAGAGCCACCACGCAGCGTGTGCTGGAAATCAATCCAAGGTACAGTCAACTGTACAACACACTCGCCGAGGCAAGCGTACGCAACAGACTCTACGCGCAGGCAGTCGAGTTTGCAGAACGCGCGGTAGAGTTGGACCCGACCTCTTGGCGTGGCCTGACCCTACTAGGCATCAATCAAATGCGTACGGGAGAAATGCAAGCTGGGCGTGCCAGCTTGGAGATGGCGTTCGAGGGCAATCCATATGATCCTTGGACCAAGAACACGCTCGATCTGCTCGACACACTCATGCAGTATCCGGTAACGAATACAGCACGGTTCGAGTTGGCCATCGACGAATCCCAGTCTGAACTGCTTGCGCTATACGTTGGTGACCTCGCAGAAGAAGCATACGACAGCTTGTCTCGTAAGTACCAATATCAGGCAGCTACACCCGTGAGAGTGGAGGTCTTTCCCAACCATGAGGACTTCTCGGTCCGGACGGTCGGACTGACCGGCTTGGGAGCGCTAGGGGTCAGTTTTGGCTCAGTGGTAGCGATGGACTCTCCGTCGGCACGAGACGCTGGCGAGTTCAACTGGGGCTCCACGCTGTGGCACGAACTCGCGCACACGTTTCACCTAGGCCTGAGTAACCATCGTGTACCACGCTGGTTCACAGAAGGGCTTGCGGTCTTCGAGGAGCGCAAGGCACGACCTGGATGGGGTGACGACGTGAGCCCTGGTTTCCTCGCCGCCTTTTTGAACCACCGACTGATGCCGGTGAGTGAACTGAACGACGGCTTCATGCGACCGGCCTACCCCGAGCAGATCGGATACTCCTACTACCAAGCATCTCTCGTGTGCGAGTTGATCGAGCGTGACCACGGCTTCCAGGCTCTCGTAGATATGCTGCGTGAGTATGGCGCCGGCAAGTCTACTCCAGATGTGTTCGAATCCGTGCTCGGCACCGACATCGATCGGTTCGATACCGTGTTCGACGACTACATGGATCTGAAGTTTGCCGCGCCACTCGCGGCGCTAGAATCGACCCATGCTCCGGATGGAGTGCCACACAGGTCGCGAGAGGAGATCGCGGAGCAAGCACGAGACAACCCGGAGGATTTTGTTGCGCAGCTTGCAATGGGGACTGTGCTGTTAGAACAGGGTAGGTCCGAAGAGGCAGTAGCCTATTTTGAGCGGGCCAAGACGCTGTTCCCTGAGTATGCTGGAGACGACAGTCCGTACTGGTATCTGGCCAACATCTACAGGGAGCAGGGAGACCTGCAACAGGCGGCACTACAACTAGAGCAGCTCACGGCGATAAATGAGCGTCACTACGTGGCGAGGATAGAGTTGGCAGACCTGAGAGAGAGGCTGAACGATCCTAGCGCTGCAGCGGTGGCACTAGAGCAGGCGCTGTACATATATCCTTTCGACATGGAACTGCACATGAGGCTCGCCGATCTCTATGCAGGAATGCGCGAATGGGAAGCAGCCATCAGGGAGCGGAAAGCCGTGCTGGCTCTGGATCCGGTTGATCGAGCAGAAGCACAGTATCAACTGGCAAAGGCCTACTTCGACTCAGGCGACATTGACAACGCCCGAAGTGTGTTGCTCAGGGCTCTCGAGAACGCACCGAATTTTCAGAAGGCTCAGGAACTGCTGCTCGAGATCCATGGCCGTGGCTCTCAAAGGATGCAGGAAGGTTAGGTGATATTGGCGTGAAATACTTGGCTTATGCGATGGCATTGGTGATAGCCGTCCCTGCGGCCGCTGAGCCGCAGCAGAATTGGTACGGCGGATCTGATTACACCGAGTTCAACGTCGAGTACGATGGCCGTTTCACATTCGTGCGTCTGAGCTTCACTCCCATCAATCAAGATGGTTGGGGCAGAGGGCGTCGCAGATGGGGCCGCGATTTGTTTTGGGATCACGACTGGCCGCACGCGGAAACCAACTTGATGAAGCTACTCAGGGAACTGACCGACATTCGCCCGTTCATGGAAGGAAGTAACATTCTCGCGGCGGATGACCCAGAATTGCACAAATACCCTGTTGCCTATGTATCGGAGCCAGGATTCTGGACATTGTCGGACGCGGAGGTCCAAGGCTTGAGGGATTACCTGCTGAAGGGTGGCTTTCTCATCTTCGATGACTTCGCCGACAGCTACTACGGCGGTGGTTACGAATGGGCGAATTTCGAGCAAGGAATGGCCCGGGTATTGCCGGAAGCCCGCCCCGTTCGTCTCGATTTCACTCACGAGATCTTCCATTCGTTTTTCGAGATCGACTCGCTCGAACTACAACATCCCTATGATAGGGGGGTTTACGCCGAGTTCTGGGGCATATACGAAGACAACGATCCATCCAAACGGTTGGTGGCCATAATCAATTACAATGCGGACATCGGTGACTACTGGGAGTATTCCGATTCCGGTTGGTACCCGATCCCGCTATCGAACGAGGCATACAAACTCGGCGTTAACTACATCGTCTACGCAATGACGCACTGATCGGAGAGACATGACAACACAGCCGGTTGCCCTGGAAGCAACAGACGACATTGATCTAGCAGATAGACTCAAGGCCGGAAGGGCCAGGGTCATGGAAGAGCTGCACAAGCTCATCGTAGGCCAGGAGGACGTGATCGAACAGGTGCTGCTTTCGCTCTTCGTGGGCGGAAACAGCCTGATAGTCGGCGTACCCGGCTTGGCGAAGACTCTGCTGATCCACACAATAGCTCAAGTGTTGGATCTGAAGTTTTCACGTATTCAGTTCACACCCGACCTGATGCCGTCCGACATCACCGGGACTGACTTGGTGCAAGAGGACCCCGATACCGGGCAGCGGCGCATGGCGTTTATGCCGGGTCCAGTATTTGCCAACATCATTCTGGCTGACGAGATCAACCGGACGCCACCCAAGACTCAGGCGGCACTCCTCGAAGCAATGCAGGAGCATCGGGTCACAGTTCAAGGCCGCACGTATGAGCTGGAAGAACCATTCTTCGTGTTTGCCACGCAGAACCCGATCGAGTTGGAGGGTACGTATCCACTGCCAGAGGCGCAACTCGACCGCTTTATGTTCAACATAATCATGGACTATCTACCACACGACGAAGAGATGCAGGTGGTGCGTAGCACCACCGCAATCCAAAGTCACACATTCGAGCATGCGGTCACTGGGGCAGACATAGTGGCGTTCCAGCAGCTCGTGAGAAAGGTCCCGGTTTCTGACCCGGTACTGAAGTACGCGGTCGATCTGGCCCGTACGAGCCGTCCCATTGAAGATGGATCACCTGAATTCATCAAGAAGTGGGTGTCGTACGGAGCGAGCGTGCGGGCAGCTCAGTATCTGATACTCGGAGCCAAGGCGCGTGCGCTCATGAATGGCCAATACCACGTCCACTTCGACGATATCAGGGCATTGGCACATCCGGTTCTACGACACCGGATACTCACCAACTTCCATGCAGAGTCGGAGCAGATAACCACCGAGTATCTGATAGATCAGCTGCTCGACACTGTGCCGACTCCGAAGTCGGGCATGTGAAGACCTCGCAATTCCTCGACCCCAAGGTCCTAGCCCGGATCGACAACATCGATCTGCTGGCACGGACGGTAGTGGACGGCTTCATAAACGGCCTGCATCACTCACCGTACTTCGGGCTGTCCGTGGATTTTGCGGAGCACAGGCCATACATGCCGGGTGACGACATACGCCGCATCGACTGGCGAGTATTCGGACGCACGGACCGCTTTTATGTAAAGGAATACGAGGCGGATACCAACGCCAACTTCAGCATCCTGTTCGACATCTCACGATCGATGGACTACACCAGCCATGAGGTGACCAAGCTGGACTATGGTCGCTATCTGGCTGCCTGCCTCGCCTATTTCTCGCGCCAACAGCGCGATCGTGTCGGTATGGTGACATTTGATGCCGACATCGTGGATTATGTACCTGCATCCGCCAAACATCTGGATATAGTGTTGCACACGATTGACAGAATCAGTGCCAGGGAGCCAGGCACCTTGGAAGCACCGCTGCTCAAGGTCGCCGAGATGCTACGACGGCGGAGCATCCTCGTGCTCATCTCCGACCTGTATGAAGATCCAGAAACGGTTGTGAAGGCGCTCAGTAGACTGAGGCATAAAGGCAACGACGTCATAGTGTTCCACGTCCTCGATCCAGCCGAGGTTGAGTTCCCGTTTGACGAAGCGGCTCACTTCGAAGATCTAGAGAGTGGCGAGCGGATTCCGGTCGTGCCGGAAACGCTGCGGGAGCAATATCGCACTCTGATGAGCCAACACATGACTACGCTTTCGGATCGGCTGATCGGCAATGACATCGACTACTGCAGGTTCGTTACGTCGACGCCGTTGGACTATGCGCTTTTCGAATACCTGTCGCGCCGTGAGCGCATGAGCAGAGTCCGCTGATGGGTATCTCTCTACTCGCGCCTCTGTTCTTGGCCGGCCTGGCTGCGCTTGCCATACCGGTATTCATTCACCTCACGCAGAAGACCAAGAAAGAGGCGATCCCATTTCCATCGCTGATGTTCCTGAGTCGGGTTCCCTATAAGACTACTCGTAGGCAGCAGATCAGGCATTGGTGGCTGTTTCTGTTGCGCAGTGCTGCCATCGTGATACTGGTGATCGCCTTTGCGCGGCCATGGCTCCAAGACGCTACGATTGGAGACCTCGGGTTGGAGTCCGCGCGTGAAGTCGTGGTCATGCTGGACCAGTCCTACAGCATGGGATACGGCGATCGCTGGGAGCGGGCACGGACCGCAGCACGGGATGTGATCAATGGGCTGGGACCTGAGGATCGCGGCACAGTCGTGCTCTTCTCGGATCACACCAGTGTTGTGCAGGATCACGCCGGTGATGGAGTGGCGCTAAGAGCGGCGATCAACGCAGCCAACGTGAGCTCGGGTGTAACCCATTATGAGCTACCGTTGCAGGTTGCAGA
>CP070792.1:2793451-2796309 GCA_020346845.1 Gemmatimonadota bacterium | reverse complement strand
ACCCTTGATCGTCGGCGAAAATGATGACGATGTTCGGTCTGTCCTCGCCTGTGCTACAGCCCATCACGAGAGACACGGTTGTCAGGGTCACCAGCTTGGCAAATTGTCTCATGAAGCCCACCATCATTGTTGATTGGTTAGCAGATCAGCGCACGCGTCGGTAGCACGCCATCGAAATGATCATACAAGGGTGTGGCCCGCCTAAGCGAGACGCAACACGCGGATCCCTTGCAAACTGACCCACAGGCCCTCATGCTTGAGGCCGCAAACACCTGGAGCCATAAATGGAATCTCTAGTATCCCACCTAGTGATAGCGCTGATCGGCGCAGGCATCGTGTGGTTCGTGGATCGGCCTGTGCGACGCCAATTCCGCCTGTTAATGGACGCCATCGACGAGGGAAAACAAGAAGGAAAAGATTGGCGCTTCGTACGGGACAATGCTGGACGCCCCACCGGCGTCCGCATCATGTATGGAGCTTCAGCTCCATCAGATAAGCCGGGGTCCATATAGAGGGTTGTGCAACGCTGCACTCAAAACAACGCGCCATCAGTCAGGTTGAAGTTCACCCGAATCTGCGTGAGCACACGTACCGGCTTACCACGCACACGAGCTGGAATGTACAAGCTCTCCAGCACTATGCGCGTGGCGGGCTCGATGAAGTCTTCATGCGTGGCCGACATTACCCGTAAGGTCTTCGGTTCGACCTTCCCCGCCGTGTCTATCACGAACTGAAGCACCACATAGCCCTCGATGCCCAGGTTCTGCATCCAAGGCGGATAGATCAGCGGGGGCGACGCCAGCAGGCGCGGTGGCTCTCCCGGTAACGCGCTGGACGGCCAGATGCGATTGGGATCGTATTCGCCGCTGCCGTCTCCGAAAATCCCCGAAAACTGCTCCCCTTCCACACCGACTCCCGAAAAATCCCTAGGATCGAACGAGGTGTTAGGGTCTGCTTGAGGGATCTCGTCCGGGACACTGATCGGCGCAACGGACGTTTGGAAGCCCTGAATCTTGAGATCCATTGCCGCCGGTGGTGGTGGCAACGGCAGCGTCCGAGGTTGGACCTTGTTCGGCGCTGAGAGAAACACGACGGAAGTGTCCTGGCTGACTGACACAGGCTCGGGCCGCGGGGCAGTCACAACCAACAGCAATGCAAGCACGCCCACGTGGGCTCCTACGGCAACAGCCGCCTCGGGTAGCCTACTCTCCACACTCCTTGCCGGCGGGTCTGATACCACCAGGCCCGCATTGCTCAGCGCAGCCGGTCGCGCCAGAGATTGAACGCGGATGTTCGCATGTTTGCGGCAAGCCTGGCACCGCACAGCCCACATCAGGTTGCCACCTCTGCGCAGTGCTATCGGGCCACCAACTTCCAGCCGCTGCTTACAGCGCGGGCAATCGGCCTTGCCACCTTGCTTCAACAATTGAGCCCGGATGCGCGTCAGCTCCCGCCCCGTATAAGGGAAGTCCTCTCCCCGCTCGACCGGGTTGCTCAGCCTGCCCCGTTGCCGCGTGTACGGAATCTTGGGGAAGAGGTCTGGTGGCTGTTTCATCGTGCACCGGCTCCCCGAAGGACACCTCAAAGATCGTGCAAGGGCGACAATTGGCAAGCAATTGGAGACCGCGCCGAGTCAATTGCGCGGTTAGCTGTCTTGGGACTGTGGTGGCAGAGCAGCGCTGCCGCGTAGGGCTGGCTGGCTGCTTACTTGGTGGTACGAGGTCTGCCCAGTCGCAACGACAAGTAGAGTGCCCCCAAGGCGGGCGACGCCACAATGAGGGGAAACAGGTAGGTCTGAGGAACCGACGGATCGAACCACGCCCGCACGTCGGCCAGGCCTTGCTCCACTGAGGGCGCCAGGATGAAAACATGGCGCCCTACGGAGATCACCAGAAGTACGAGGAACCCGATGCCCCAAACTTGGGCGAATCGGCGCAGTAGCTTGGCCTTCATTCGCTTCTCAGGCCACGCGGGCTTCCGACTCCGGTTGCAGTTCTTCAGGTTGTTGTGTTACGTGTGTCTCAGGAGCCGTATTCGCGGCCACCTTGTACGCGGTCGCGATCGCCAACCCGAAGAAGATCAGATCCATCAACCCGAAGCTGCCGATGAAGCCGACGCGTGCCATCTCGCCCCGCACTTCTTCCAACGCCAGCGCCAAGTTCGCAGTGACCATTTCTCTGAGCCCGTTACGGTACTCTTCCCGCTCCGTGAGTGACATTGCATCCCAGCGCGATTGAGCTACCGCCCAGACATCAGCTGGATACTCGACCTCGGTAGATGCCTGTGACGGGTCAACTCCGGCCGGCCATGTCACCGTCCTGTCCTCTGACATGAACTCGATGACGACTTCGTCAGCGATATACGACACCACCAGCTCATCGTCTTCGAGGCTGGCTACGAGACCCTCACCATCCTCCTCGAGACCCGAGACCAAGGCTTCAGCCAGCTCGGATCCGTCCGACAGGATCAGCTGGACCGTGGTGTACTTGGCGGCCACGAGTGCCAGCACGGTAACCACAACCGCTAGGACACCGATTGCCTGGCTCTTGTGACCACCGCTGCCCAACACGACACCGAACCCAACCAGGCCCCCCACACCCCAAGCCACCCAACCAACCTCGTAGCCCGTGAAATAGGCGATCGCCGCCCAGAGCAAGGCGCCGATGGAACCTGCCACGACGCCTCCTGTCAATGCACCAAACCGGTTCATGGAGGACTCTCCAGAGGAGGTGTGCTCAGTAATGACCCAGCCAATAAGTCCAGTGGGCAAATCGGGTTCAGTGCGTTGGGTCACGTTGAGGGCGTAACCTCAAATTCTGTCAGCGTTTATGGCATCGTGGACCAACGGGAGATTCGGA
>CP070792.1:2786898-2793351 GCA_020346845.1 Gemmatimonadota bacterium | reverse complement strand
TGGAGATCAGGACCTGCAGGCCCCCGTATGCCAACGCCAGTCCGAAGGCACAACCGACGAGCCCCAGCACAGCGGTCTCCGTCATGAATTGACTCGCGATGCGGCTACGGGCTGCGCCGATCGCCGTACGTACTGCCACCTCGCGGTCTCTGCCCTCAGCGCGTACCAGCGAGAGGTTGGCGACGTTGGCACAGGCAATCAGCAAAACTATCCCGGCGGTTCCCAATAGAACCCAGAGGACATTGCCGATGCTTCCGATCACATCGTCCTTGAGTCGCGTCAACACCGGTGCGGCTCGAGATTCTTCCAACAACTCCATGGTCATACCGCCGGGGAACTTCTCGACAGCGATTGGCAATAGCCTGGTCATTTCCGCCGTCGCTTGTGCCATGGTGACACCCGGCTTGAGTCGACCCAGACTCCTGAAACTGAACTGGCCCACGAAGATCTGCGATCGATCCCACCGCATCGGCAGATAGATCGATGGGTCTTCGCCCAGCAGCCTGAAGTCCTGTGGCATCACGCCGATGATCTGACGTGCAATACCATCGGCCACAATGGTACGTCCGATGATATCAGGGTCGCCGGCAAAGCGGCTGCGCCAGTACCTGTAGCCGAGAAGCGCGGTCCTTGGCGTGTCAGGTGAATCGTCTTCACGTGTGAAGCTTCGGCCTACAACTGGCTGCACTCGCAAGGCCCTGAACAATCCATCGGTTACCCAGATCGCGTTTTCCTGCAGTGCCTCATCAAGCCCAGTGACCGCAACCGTGCCCGTGTTCCACAGTCCCAGCTCCTCGAACACGGTTCCCTCGTCTTCGTACGTGAAGTGAAGTGCAGGTGACTGCGTGACCCGCTCGATATCCAACCCGGGAGCGGTGTTCCACACACCGACGAGACGATCTGTCTCGTCATACGGCAGTGGTTGCAGCAGGATGCCGTTTACCAAACTGAAGATCGCTGTGTTGGCACCAATTCCGAGCGCTAGGGTTATGGCCGCAACCAGCGTGAAGCCGGGGGTACGCCACAACGTCCTGGCTCCGAACCTCATGTCTGCCCAAATACGCCGCACCATTCCGCCTCCTCTACCTGCTTGCACCTGGATGTGCAAGGCAGATCTGTTTGTGAATCGATCACGGGTTTTATGGAACACTATTGCGAGGGCCTCACGCCAGTACCACAGCCGCGCTCTTCGTGGTTTGGCTTGCGCGCGGCGACAGAACTCCTCCGTGAGATCACCGATGACGCTACTACCTGCCGCATCTCGTGGCAGCACTTTGCTCAGCAGCGCGTTGGCAAACGCAGGTGGAGTTGTGTGTTGCATCAATCCAACCTGAGTGAACGCATTGGGTCGACAGCAGATGCGCGGCGCGCCGGTATGTAGCTGGCAAAGAGTCCGACTACCAGCAACAGAGCCGAAGTTGTGCCAAACGCAACCGGGTCGAGCGCGGGCGTCGCAAACAACAACGTTTGTAAGAACCGGGTCAACGCTATAGCAGCGGCCACTCCAACGACGAGACCCGCTCCTGCCATGCGTGCACCTTGCCAAACTACCATTCTGCGCACCCGGCTTGGATCAGCCCCGAGAGCTAGTCGCACCCCTATCTCATGAGTGCGTTGGCTGACGACATACGATAGAACGCCGTAGAGCCCAATGGCACCAAGTAGCAACGCCATCACTGCCGCGACCACCAGAGCCAACATCGTGAAAGACAGGCGGGCAACCGACCGCGCCACGATTCGATCCATCAGTTCTATCGAAGCGATGGGTAGCGTGGCGTTCAACTCTGCTATCCTGGAGCGGATCGCAGGCAGCAAAGCCAACGAGTTTTGCGCCCGGACAGTATAGGTCAGAGAGTTGGCAGCCACACTCTGGGTTCCTCTCTGGTCGACAATCGGATGATAGATGAGTTCGATCGGATCCTCACGCAGACCGTGATCCCTCGTCGCACCTGCTACTCCGACAACAGTCATCCACTGGGCGGAGTCGCTGGCGAATCTGATTCGCTTCCCGACCGCGTCCTCGCCGGGCCACACCTGTTGCGCCAGAGGAGCGCTGACGATGACGGTCTGCAGTTCGGTTTCATGGTCGCTGCGGTCAAAACTCCGCCCCGCCAATATCGGGATCCTCATGGTCTCGAAGTATCCGGGCGCTGTCGCAGTGTACCAGAATATCGGCGGCAATTCACTCTCGGCGAGTTGTTGGTCTTCGATCTCGAACGCCGTGCCGCTTTTCGAGTCGGACAAGGGCAGCTGCTCTGTTGCGCCCACGCTTTCTACACCGGGTAGGCCAGCGATACGTTCGAGCAACTGTTGGTGGAAACCTCCGACGGCGGCGGGTTCGGTGTACTCGACTCCTGGCAACGTCAGACGAAATGTGACCACGTCTCGAGCGTCGAAGCCGGGATTGACGTTGCGGATTTCCCAGAAGCTCCGCACCAGGAGCCCGGAACCGATCAGAAGGACGAGTGCCAGAGCGGTCTGCGCGACAACGAGCGCATTGCGCATTAGCTGTCGCTCTCGGCCCGCCGAGGTACGAGCGCCACTTTGGATGAGAGATCCCAGCAAGGCGGGCGAGACCCGCTTGAGTGCTGGCGCCATCCCAAACAGCAGCGCCGAGACCACAGTCGCGCCAAACGTGAAGATGAGCGCCGAACCGTCAATGCCGACCTCGTTGATGCGAGGCAGATTGCCCGGCGCTGCGCGCACCAGTGCTGTCACACCGGCACGAGCGAGCACGAGTCCTAGGATACCACCGACACCTGCCAGCAGGACCGCTTCTGACAGGTATTGCCGGGCAAGCACCCACCGGCCCGCTCCCAGCGCCGTGCGCACGGCGGATTCCCGGCTGCGAGCTTCCGCGCGTACCAGGAACAGATTCGCCACGTTGGCACAGGCGATCAGCAGCACGAAGGCGACGGTTCCCAGCAGAATCCACAGAGGCCGCTCCAGTTCACCTACTACTTCCTCTTTGACCGAGTGCACGAGCACACCGATCTTCGCCGCTTCCAGGAACGAGACTAGTTGAGGAAAGTCAGCGTACGTCTCGGTTAGTCGTGACACCAATGGCCCGAGTCGGGCTTGAGCTTGATCTTCAGTAATCCCGGGCCTGAGTCTGGCCACCGAGTTCCAGGCGAAATTCCCCGGTTGCGAGGCAGCGGGATCTATGGCGGCCGGCAGCCAGAATTCGGTTTCGGGGTCTGGAAATGCGAATCCTTCCGGCATCACGCCCACTACCGAGTACGGCTCACCATTCAGCAGAATCGAGCGGCCCACCAAGCTGGGATCGCTGCCGAACCGGCGGGTCCACAATCCGTAACTGACGATCACAGCATGTGGCCCGTCCGGCAGGTCTTCTTCTTCAACGAAGTTCCTCCCCACTAGGGGTGGAACAGCCAAGACCTCAATCAGACCGCGCGATGCGTAGGTACCTATGACACGCTCGGGATCTCCCTCACCGGTCAGGTTTCGCTGCGTGCTAGTGAAGATGGCCATCCTCTCGAACACGTCGTTTTGTTCTTCATACTGGAGGAAGATGCCCGGCGAGATGCCGAACTGGTCGTAGCCGAGTCCGGGAGCAGTGTGATAAACTCCCACCAATCTGTCGGAATCGTGGTAGGGGAGTGGATTGAACAGCACGCTGTCGACGACACTGAAGATCGTGGTGTTGGCACCTATTCCGAGTGCCAGCGTCACAGCGGCTACTACGGTGAATCCAGGGGTACGACGCAATGTTCTGGTTCCAAACCGTAGATCTGACCAAATGCGTCTCAGCATGCCGTCTCCCTTTCCTGTTCCTGCGGACAGCCGCACGTCAGGTGGCGTCCCCGTGAAGTGGTCCCTGATTCTGTGTGCCACGATGGCAGTCACCTCGCGCCAATACCATAGACGTGCCCTTCGTGGGTTGGTTTGCACCCGGCATCCGAATTCCTCCGTGAGATCGCCAACAACGCTGCGACCGGCCGCGTCGTTTGGCAGAACCTTCCGCAGGAGTGCTTCGGCCGCGAACGGCGGACGGCTCACCCAATTACCTCTTCCAGACCCGCCCATAGGTTGGTTAACGCCTTGCGGTACTCACGCAGTGCTGCGATAGCGGGTCGCGTCACCTCGAAGCGTCGCTTGGGATGACCTCCTCGGGCCGACGTGGCTGCTTCGATCTTCCATCGCAGTAGGCCCTTATGTTGCAGCCGGTCGAGGCTGGAGTAGAGGGCACCACGGGACACCCGGCGACCAGCCTTGGATTCCAGCTCCTCGCTGATATTCGGCCCGTACGCCTGGTCTTCTAGCTGCAGTATGGCCAACAGCACCAACTGCTCGAATTCCCCGATTGTCGATTGTCTTGTGGTCATTTGTAGCTCTTGTCGACAGAGTCTGACTTGTAGACAATACGCAGGAGGGGCTGCGGAGTTTCAGCTCTGCTGTCCTGGCCCTTACGCTATCTTGGCCTCAGAAGATCAATTACGGTCGCATCGACCCAGTAGATATCGCCGTTGCGATTCATCGTGCGGGTAAAGAAGAGGTACTTCCCATCGGGCGAGAGCATGGCGCAGAAGTCGTACCCCGGCGAGTTGATCGTGTCTCCCATGTTTATCGGATCAGACCATGCGCCGTCTGAATCCCGAAAGCTGATGTAGAGATCACCTTCTCCGTAACCACCGGGCCTGTCTGAGGTGAAGATCAGGTAACTCCCGTCAGGTGCAATGAAAGGGTCGTGTTCGCTGGATTCTGTATTGAAGGGTGCGGGGAGCATCTCCGGCTCGCCGTAGGCGCCGTCTCTCAATCGCGTCAGGTACAGGTCGCCACCCTCGCCATGGCTGGCGAACTTCGAGAAGTATAGCGTCCCGTCGTTCGCGATGGAGGTGTAGTAATCGTCGGGTCCTTGATCGTTCGGTGTTCCGAGGTTTTTCGGCTCACTCCATTCGCCGCTTGCCAGGCGTTCCACGTACCAGATGTCGGAATCCTTTGGCTCGCCAGTTTCATCCAACGGCCTCATGGAGGAGAAGTAGAGTCTCATGCCGTCCGCTGACAAGAAGGGATCTACGTCACTGTAGACACCGGAGAACGTGACAACGGACCGATCTGTCCATTCACCGTCATTCAGCTTGATAGCCATGAGCGTGTTTTGTCCTGCCCGCCACACCGAGAAGTAGAGTTCATTACCATCGGGTGAGAACGCCGCGTTCAGCTCGTTCGCTCGGGTGGAAACCACGCCGGGGGCGAATACGACGGGAGTTGATCCTGGGGGCTCTTGGCCGAGATATCTTCCCGTCAGAGGCAAGCCGTCGTTTTGAACTGAGCAGGCGACGCCTAGACCACCGATCGATATTAAAAAGCCTCTGACAACGTCTCTTCTGTTCATCGTGTATTCCGTTCAACTGGGGCGATAAGAATCGATGATGCTGGCGTCGACCCAGAATATGTCATCGCTACCGTTCCGACGACTCGTGAAGAAGAAGTACTTCCCGTCCGGGGACAGCATGGGGCAGAACTCGGACGACACCGTGTTGATCCGATCGCCCATGTTCTTGGCGGTCGTCCAAGTACCATCGGCCTTGCGAAAGCTGATATACAGGTCACCGTTCCCGAAGCCGTCGGCTCTACCTACAGAGGTGAAGATCAGGAATCTCTCGTCGGGCGCAATCAACGCATCAGTCTCGTCGTATTCGCTGTTGACGGAGTCGCCGAGATTTTCGGGAACACCGTACGAGCCGGCATTATATGTCGACTTGAAGAAGTCGCCCTCACCATACCCCGAGACCGCTGAGTTGAAGTAGAGGTTTCCATTTGCGGCGACTGTCGGATATAGCTGCCTAGGTCCCATGTTCACTGTGCTACCCAAATGAACCGGCTCACTCCAACCGTAACCGTCCCTGCTCATCGACCAGATCTGGTACCCCGGCGAACGCGCTCCGTCAGGAGTAAGCGGCCGCTTGGACACGTAGAAGAACCGTTGACCGTCATGTGTGATGAACATGTCTACTTCGCTGTAGTCACCCGAAAAGGGTGCCACTTCTGGCTCCATCCACCCGTTCTCTCCCTCACGCATGACCATGATCGTGTAGCCACGTCCGCCGGTAAACCTGGAAAAGTAGAACTCCTTGCCGTCTGGTGAGAACACGGCGTTCACCTCGTTACTGCTGGTCGATACTATGCCGGGAGCGAAAATCTGGGGGACGGTACCGGGGCGGTCTTGACCGATATACGGGCCTGTGGCCACCGCTGGTGGCGAGCTTTCGCTCTGACCGCATGACGCTTGGGCGATAGCTATCGGAATGAGAAATAGTAGAGGGGGTAAACATGTGACAATCAGATTCGATCGCAGACTCGGCGGCGTCGCCACGATTCGATACCCCCTTGGAAGAGTACGGTTGGATGAACTGATCTGTCTTACGGATCCTCAAGACGGTTTGTTCCGCTCGACTTGTGTTTTATCGTGCGGCGGGACCTTTGAAACAG
>CP070792.1:2780859-2786798 GCA_020346845.1 Gemmatimonadota bacterium | reverse complement strand
ATAGGACACGCGAGTCGTACGCCCGTGCTAGCGATATGGTCGTGGACACGGTCGCATCGGTGGCGCCTTCGAGATCCGTGGCCAGTAAGATTCTGCTCAGTTCGCGCATTCTACCTCCAATATCCATTCGGACACGCCGGAGCAACTACCGAATTGCTCCAGGCTTGCGTCGGTCCGCCACCCGCGACATCCGCTGGATATCTTTAATTCGCTGGCCTCCCTAGATATCGCGGCTACCTCTTCGAATGTGGTCCGAAGCTGCCACCACCAACCTGCCCCTGCACACCATCGTAAGGTACAGCTTGGGGAAGCTGAAGCCACGATTACCCGCTTTGAGAAACGTCAATGGCTGCCGTCCACATTGGCCGGCTGTGCGGACCGGCTTTCCTGGCCATCATCGTGGCCGTGCTTCGTCGGACCGATACATCATCTCGCATCAGACGTGCCGTACCGCTTGGTGCGCGCCAACGCTTTTGAAGAATGGCAGCGACACTAGCATCCCCTGGGTGGTCTGCAGACAGTGCCCTGAGACGCTTGCAGCGGTGCTCGGAACTGCGTACTCAGGTTGCCTGAAGTGCTTCAACACACATGGGCCGATGCGCGTATCCGAAATAGGGGCAGAGACGAACGATTGGGTTCTACCGCAGGTCCGGCCGTTCGCGCTCTTCCCCGACAGCGAGCCAACCAAGCGCGGTCCCGTGCGTGGTCCAAACGGCCAACCTGTCCATGTATCTCAACCGTGCTATTGCACCCGGACCGCGGAAACCCGTTGCGCAAGGTGTCCCGTGAACCACGTCGTATCGCGCCGGCAATTCGCCCTAGGCGTTCTGGCAACAGCGGCGCTTCCTTCTCAGGTCCTAGTAGGTCCCGGAAACAAGTTGCGTCACGCGCAGCCGGTGCCGGCGGGCGACATCGCGTGGGCTCCATCAAACCGCCTTATAGCAGAAATTCCCAACTGGATGGCTCTAGCTGCTGTGCCCGGCATGCAGCTAGCTGTGATCGAGGACGGCGAGCTAGCGTGGCATGGAGCGTTCAGCCAAGTCAGTCTCGATGGCGTGCCGGCGATAGGATCGGACACGCTGTTCGAAGGTGCGTCCTTGTGCAAGCCGATGTTCGCCTACGGAGCGCTAGCACTGTCGCTGGAAGGAAGGCTGGACCTCGACCGTCCGCTGCTCGATTACGTTGACGCCCTGGACGTGACCGGACCGGGCGCCCCCCTGATCACGGCACGCCACGTCTTGAGCCACACGACAGGACTTGTCAACTGGCGCGCCGAGCCGAAGCCGATTAGCGCCAACAAGGCTCCAGGCCAGTCGTTCTCATACTCTGGCGAAGCATTCTTCATGCTCCAGCGCGTCGTAGAATCCGTTACCGGTCTGCCCATCGAGGCCTTCATGCGGCAGTGGGTGTTTGATCCGCTCGGCATGCATTCGTCGACAACCGCATGGAGCACAGACGTGGCTGTCAGGATGGCTCAGGGTCATCTAGGCCTCACCAATCCGGTAGCGCGCAACAACTACGCCGATCTGGGTAACAGGCTCAACGCCGTGGCAGAGGCATGGGGCAAGCCCATGAAAGAGTGGCGCTACGATGATCAAGCTCGCGCGATCAAGCAAGCAGATACCTCGTGGCCTGAGATACCCAACTACATGATGCCCAATGTGGCCGGGTCGGTCCTGACCAACGCAAGCGACGTGGCCCTGTTCATGTTATCGATGTTGAATGCGCGTGGCGGTTCAACTGACACCGTTGGCACGCCGCAGCGCTTGATGCTCGACCCAGTGGTCCAGGTCAATAGCAGGTTGTCTTGGAGCTTGGGCTGGGGCATCGAGCACGACGGGAAGCGATCACGCTTCTGGCACTGGGGAAACAACGACGTCTTCCGGTCCTTCGTCATCTGCGACCCGCGAGACCGGCGTGGCTTGGCGCTTCTAACCAACTCGAGCAACGGTCACAAGCTGTATCAATTCCTCGTTCCGAAGCTCACTGGCCACGACCATCCATCACTGCTCTGGTTCCGGACCTGAGCTGCACAGTCCGTACCCGCACCTAAATGCGTGATCAGCCGGGTGGCACAGCCCCCTGGCGTGTGCGCTCACGTTGAGTAGCGTAACATTCAGACAGACTGCGTGAGCTGACCAATTACCTGATGCGACTGGAGGGCCACCATGGAATGGCTGACAACCATTACAGATAGCGTGCAGCAACTGCTGCCGCGAATACTGGGTGCGGCCGGATTATTGTTTGCCGGATTGATTCTGGCAGCCACGCTGCGCTTCTTGGCGGGCCGCCTGGCCAAACGTCTGCTCGAACGAACAAATCGTCACGCCCCCACGGCAGATGCTGTGGACAACGCCGGGGTGCGATCGTCATTCCCGCAGGTGATTATGGGCTTCGTGTTCTGGGTTGTGTTTCTCCTATTCGCTGCGGCCGCCATCGAGTCGCTTGGCTTCACCGTCGTTACCGGTGTGCTCAGTCAGATCGCCTACTACCTACCGAACGTGTTCGCCGCGATCGTCGTTGCGGTGGCGGGTGTGATCATCGGTAAGCTGGTGCGCCGTACGGTGTCCGCCGCCGCCCGGTCGGCCGGCATTGTGCGCGCCGAGGGTGTGGGCCAGGTGACTCAGGCGGCCGTGCTGCTCGTCGCTGCCGTCATAGCGCTCGAACAAATCGGGATTGACGCGCAGCTATTGGTGATTCTGGTTGCCGTGGTGATCGGAGCCGCGGTCGCGAGCGCTGGACTGGCATTTGGCATCGGTGCCCAGACCACTGTCTCGAGCATAGTGGCCACCTATTACACATCGCAACACTACTCCGTGGGACAGATCGTGCGCATCGGCGACGTGGAAGGGGAGATCGTCCAGTTCACGCCCACCGCAGTGATGCTCTCCACCGCGAAGGGCAGGCTCATGGTACCGGCACACCGCTTCAACCAGGAGGCGTCGTTGCTGCTGACGGACGCCGCGTAGCATGCCTGCGTTACAGAGATGTGCTCGTCAGTTTGCGGCGACACACCCGGGTGATGTGGCTCGTGTGGTAGAGCAGTCTAAGGCCGCAGATGCTGCACCGTTCCTGGCCGAGTTGCCCGCGGAGGTGGCCGCCTCGGTAATCGGCGACATGAGCCTGGCCTCGGGTGCGGAGAGCCTGTCACTCTTGACGATTGAGCAAGCGGTGTCCGCAGCTGGCAACATGCCGGTCGGCAGTGCTGCTTCGTTGCTGCGACGAATCGAACCGGCACTGCGGGCAAAGATACTGGCCGCGTTGCCACGGGAGCGAAGCGACCAGATCACACGTTTGCTGGAGTACGCGAGCGGAACCGTAGGTGCCGCAGTTGATCCCGAAGTCATGGCAATCCCGAGCGATGTAACGAATGAGACTGCGCGACGCTTGTTGCGCCGTCGCGGCGGTCTGTTCCACCACCAGCTATACATCGTAGACCGCTCGCGTCGGCTGCTTGGCTTCATTCACGTTCGTGACCTGTTTCGCGCCGCACCTAACGATCCGGTCATGAATACCATGCGACCGGCCACCGTACAGCTTCATGCTTCGACAAAGCTTGCCAGCGCCGTCTCGCACCGTGCATGGGCCGACATGGATGCAATCCCGGTAGTTGACAACACAGGCGTACTGCTGGGAATCCTGCGACACCGTCAGCTGCGCAGGCTTGAGTCCCGTCTCAAAGATTCAGGTGTCGCGAGTACACTGTTGGGCCTGTCGGAACTCTATTGGATCGGGCTCTCATCCCTGTTCCCCCCAGCGCCACCGGCTCACCGTCGGAGTGCCGGTACAAAGCGGGGAGGTGACCGTGCCAACCAAGAGTAGCGCCACAGAACGGTCCCTAGTCAGGCGATACGCTCAACTGTACCCACACGAGCTTGCCCTCTTCGTCGAGACGCTGGCACCCGACGACGCCAGGGATGTGATCGCAGTCTTATCAGCTCACGATGCTGCGCCGGTCTTCCGACGTCTCGGGGCCGATGCAGCAACAGCGGTGCTGGATCGCATGGACGATAGAGCGGCCGGCAGGCTCTTATCCGAGTTGGACCCGCCACTCGCGGCCGCGATAATCGCACGCCTCGATCCCGACCGAAGAGAAAGCAGGCTTGCATCGTTGGAGCAGAGCGAGCGAACGGAAATCACTGCGCTTATGACGTATGCTCCGGACACTGCCGGTGGGATGATGGATGCCCGTGTAACCACATTCCGGCCCGACTCGACAGTAAGGGAAGTGACCAAGCGGATCCGCTCCTTCCGCACTAGGCGGATCTCCGATGTATTCGTGGTTGACGATGACGGAATGCTGATCGGCGCAGTTGCATTGCAGGACCTGGTGCAAGCACAACCGTCCGACACACTGGATGGACTAGTCCGTCGTCGCGGAGTGAGTGTGCGTTCGACCGCCTCGCGAGAAGAAGTGCTCGAAGTACTGAACCTATCCAAGGCCACCAGCCTTCCAGTGACCGATTTCGAGGGCCGGGTTATCGGCGTGATCAGGCACGACGCCTTGATTGCGGCGGCCCAGGAGGAGGCGACCGCCGACGTACAGACGATGGTGGGAGCGAGCAAGGACGAGCGGGCCCTGTCAAAGGTTTCGTTTGCAGTACGTCGCCGACTGCCGTGGCTTCAGGTCAACCTGGGAACGGCGTTTCTCGCCGCCGCAGTCGTCGGCCTGTTCGAAGGAACGATTGCGCGGTTCACAGCGCTGGCGGTCCTGCTGCCCGTAGTGGCCGGTCAATCGGGTAACACCGGGTCGCAGGCGCTAGCTGTGACAATGCGTGGGCTAGCGCTACGGGAGATACGGGGTCGGCATTGGCTTAGAGTCAGCATAAAGGAGGTCGCCGCCGGAGCCATCAATGGCATCGCCGTGAGTTTGGTTACGGCAATTGCGGTATACATATGGAGTGGCTCAATGGGTCTTACCGGAGTCATAGCGATCGCCATGGTCGTCTCGATGGCCATAGCCGGCCTGGCCGGCGCATCGATACCGATGATACTGGTGCGGCTAGGACAAGATCCTGCACAGGCGTCTTCAATTATTCTCACCACCGTGACGGACGTGGTTGGGTTCTTGAGCTTTCTGGGATTGGCGACTCTTGCCGCAGGATTGCTTTAGGCGGCTCCGGTCGCTTGGTCGCACCGTGTGTGAGCACGTTCTGTAGCGGTCAGCATACAAGGAAAGCGACATCGCCACACGTATGCAAGATATTCGACATAGAGACGTTGCTGACTTGCGGCGATCGGATCCTCTGAGCGATTCTTTCCACGCATATCGATTGCCGGGTCATCCGCCCTACAAGGAGCGCGGCAAATGCCCAAAAGTATGGAACAGTGGCTGTACGATCCCAGCTTGGTCGTTGAGACACCGGGAGTGAAAGTGAGTCTTGTCGATGAGAACCGTGCCGGATGAACTGAGACGGCCTTCCGTGTTCGAACCGGGGGCGATATCCAATCCGTCGGTCCTGCTGGCGCTGGTCGCGTCGCTGCTCATCGCAGCATGTGGTAGCGACGGAACGGAGCGGTCGGAGCCAGTGGACACCACTCTGGCGGACTCGGCCACCAGCAGTGAGCCGATCAGCATGCCTGCTGAGATCACTAGCATCGACACGGACATCTCCGTTCTGGCCAGCTCGATCGATTCGCTCGGTCGGCGCGTGGCACGAATCGAGAGCGAGGTTGATCGCCTCGGTTCTGGCGCGGCAAGCGATGAGCTCCCTCTACTGTCCGAAGATCCGGCTCGGCTGCGCTCGGGCCAAGAGGGTCTGGATGCACAGCGGCGTGTACAGGAGACAGCGCAAGACGTACAGAACTTCACGTTGCGAGCAATATGGGCAGCCATAATCCTCGTCGCTGCTCTCTTCTTGATTAAGGCAGCAGTGTGGCTGCTAGGCGTGCTTTCTGAACGGAGTGCCAAGCGGAGACTGCTGTTCAAGAAACTCATT
>CP070792.1:2767723-2780759 GCA_020346845.1 Gemmatimonadota bacterium | reverse complement strand
GCGCAGCGCCTCCTCCGTGGCACGTTGCCACAGCACCTTCTGATGTTGCGCCGATTCATTGGCGGCGTCCTGCAGCCACTGTTGCTGCTGCACGGTCAAATCGTTCCATACGACCGTGCTGACCAACAGCACGTCCGGCACGCCGGTGTGTTCGTTGAGTGAGTAGTAGCGGGCAGCCTCATAGTGCCGCGACAGATGAAACGACGGCGGGTTGTTCTCGGCGCCGTCGACAACACCCTGCTGCAAAGCCGTGTACAACTCGCCCCACGCTATGGGAGTAGCGGATCCGCCGAGCAAGCTCACCATTCTGGTTGCGGTTGCACTCTCCTGGGTGCGGATCTTGAGTCCAGCGAGATCCGAAGGCTGCATAATCGGACGGTCTTTGGTGTAGAAACTCCTGCTCCCCGCGTCGTAGAAACAGAGACCGCGTAGCCGGAAGCTCGCAGCCATCTCCAACATTTCCCGTCCGATGGGGCCCTCGAGCACAGCCCATTTGTGGGCCTCGTCCCGGAAGATGTACGGCAGGCTCAACACCTTGAACGGCGCCGCGAAATTCTCCAGCACCGCCGCGGACACCTTCGTCATTCCCAGGCTGCCGATCTGCAGCAGCTCCAGGGCCTGACGCTCCGTGCCAAGCTGTTCGCTGGGATAGATGTCGACGCGCATTGTCCCGCCCGACTCTTCAGCTACTCGCTCAGCCAGGAACTCCATCGCAAAGTGAACTGGATGAGTCGGATCGAGACCGTGTGCCAGCTTGATGACGGTAACACCGTCACGTGTGCCACACGCGACTGTTGCTACGGAAAGACACAGGATGAGACTCGTGCGCCGGCTCATTGTGCGTGATGTCTCGCTACCAACTGTGCACGGTGCCGTCGAGCTTCCGGTTGACCGGCAAGTATGCCCGCTGATACGGATACTCGGCAGCCAGCTCCTCGTCGATATCGACACCCAAGCCCGGCGCATCACCCGGATGCATTGCTCCTCGCTCGAACGTGTACTCGTGGGGGAAGACACGATCGGTTTCTTCACTGTGCCTCATGTACTCCTGAATGCCGAAGTTGTGCACGCTCAGATCGAAGTGGAGCGCAGCGGCCATGCATACGGGACTGAGGTCAGTCGCTCCATGGCAACCAGTCCGCACGTGGTACAACTCGGCCAGGCTGGCGATCTTGCGTAGGTGGCTTATCCCGCCGGCATGGACCACGGCCGTCCTGATGTAGTCGATGAGCTGTTCCTGTATCAGCTGCTGGCAATCATGGATGGTGTTGAAGACCTCACCTACAGCCAGTGGAGTAGTGGTATGCTGTCGGATTATGCGGAACCCCTCTTGCAGTTCCGCCGGCACCGCATCCTCCAACCAGAACAGATGGTAGGGCTCTAGTGCCTTACCCAAACGAGCCGCTTCGATCGGTGTGAGGCGGTGATGCACGTCGTGCAGAAACATCGGCTCGGGGCCAAACTCCGAGCGGACGCGTGCAAACAACTCCGGCACGAAGTCCAGGTACAGCTCTGTGCTCCAGCGTTGCTCCGGGGGTAGTCCAGGTTCGGCAGGCTCGTAATACATGTCTCCTCTGCCGACACCGTAGGTTCCCTCGAGCCCCGGGACTCCTGATTGCACGCGTATCGCTTGGTAGCCCAGTTCGCAGTAGCGCTCGACTGCACGGAGAGTATCGTCGACATCGGTTCCATTTGCGTGTCCGTACACCAACACGCTGTCACGCGACGGACCTCCAAGCAGGTGATACACTGGGACACCAAGCGTCTTGCCTTGAATATCCCACAGGGCCGTGTCCACCGCGCCAATGGCAGCCATCGTGACCGGGCCACGGCGCCAGTAAGCCCCCTTGTACAGATACTGCCACGTGTCTTCGATTCGGCCCGGATTCCGCCCGATAAGAAGCGGGAGCACATGATCTTCCAAATAGCTCGCTACGGCCAGCTCGCGACCATTCAGCGTCGCGTCGCCAATTCCGTAGGTCCCTTCGTCAGTTATCAGTTTCAGCGTGACGAAGTTGCGACCGGGACAGCAGACAATCACGTGTCCGTCCACGATCTTCATGGCCGTTTCCTCTCAGGTATGGGTAATCCAGCTGTGCTGCGGGTCTTCGTGCACTGCAAGAGCTCGCTGCTCCCCTGCCAGTGCCCACAGGTAGTACAATTGATATCCCGGCGGCGCCGCAATCGGATGGTAACCGTAGGGAATCAGTACCGCGTCTCCATCCTGCACCATGTGGGTGACCGTCTCTCCGGTAGCGGTATAGAGCGTTTGGTGGGCGAACCCCTGAGGCGGGTCCACACGGTAGTGGTAGACCTCTTCCAATCTCGGTTCGCCATCCACTCCATCATGCTTGTGCGGCGGATAGCTGCTCCAGTTGCCCGGCGGATTGAACGTCTCGCCCACGAGCAGACGCTGCGCCACAGCATCGTTGACGAATATGTCATGAACCTCGCGGTAGTAGTTGCCCTTTCCCCGCTGCTCAACTCGTACCTGATCGGGGCTCACGAGAATAGGCACGCCACCTGATTCAGCCGGCGTCGTGACGACAATGGCTTCGAGCGGAGCGCGCGCGGTCACGGTGAGACTTGCAGCGGGAGGCAGGTAGAGAGCGGTAGCACGTTCTTCGAATACGCTCTTGCGCTGCACCTCCCACGTATGTCCCTGCGACTCGAGTTTCCCCTCGCCCTCCTGGAGTAGCAGCACCGCCTCCTCGTCTTGCGATTCGAAGGAGGCGTGTTGTTGGGGATCGAGTCTCAACCGCCAACTGCTCAGCTGAGTTGCGCCACCGGGGCCACGGGTCTGCACCGCATGCAAGCCGTTCTGTCGCGGCACACGATAGAGTGTATCGGCTAGCTTCGCCTTCTCTGCCGTCCCACCAGCGCTCACTGGTTGACCCCGCTCGCCAAGAACCCGCCGTCCACCGCGATCACTTCTCCAGTGACGAAACCTGCGGCCTCCGACGCCAGGAACACAGCCGCACCCGCGATCTCATTGGCTTCGCCGAATCGTTTCATGGGTGTGCGCATGATGAGCTCTTTTCCCCGCTCCGTACCTTCCAGTAGATGTCGGTTTAGGTCGGTGGGGAATACGCCAGGAGCTATCGCATTCACACACACACCGCGGGAAGCCCATTCGACGGCAAGCGATTTTGTCAACGCAACTACGGCCGCTTTGCTTGCACCGTAGGCTGTCACCTGATAGAGGCCAACGTAGGAGGCAATCGAGGCGATGTTGATGATGCGGCCCCAACCCCGCTCGAGCATGTGCTCACCGAAGATCGTGCAAGCACGAAACGTTCCGGTCAGATTGACGTCTATGATCCTGTCCCAGTCGCTCATATCCATCTCGAGAGCGGCGACCTTCTTGGTCGTTCCCGCGCTGTTAACCAGCACGTCGACTCCGTCGAATTCGGCGACACACGCACTCAAGAGTGAGTTGAGGGAATCGGAGTCGGTTACATCAGTGGCGACCCGCAGTGTACGTCTTCCCAGTGATTCGATTTCGTCGGCAACGGATGTCACCAGGTCCAGACGTCGCGAGCTGGCCACCACATCCGCTCCTGCTTTGGCCAGGCCGTGGGAGATCGCTCGCCCTAGCCCGGACGCGCCGCCGATCACGACTGCCGTGCGTCCGGTGAGGTCCAATGAATCATGGCCCATGCACAATACCTCGGAGAGCTGTGAGATTGTCTAAGATGAGAACGAGTCGAGCTTCGCATTGCGACTCGGGGCCGGTCGACCAACCGGCGCTATATTATCCGAAATGCCGCTGATCTGCCAGGGCGAGAAGAGAGCGGTCGAGGGACACCAGGATAAGAGAATGGGATCACAAGCAATAAGGCTACATCCAGCGGACAACGTAGCGGTGGCGTTGATGCCACTCGATGCGGGAACAGAACTGTCCATTGACGATTGGTCGCTCTCAGTGCGTGAGGGCATTCCGGTTGGTCACAAGATCGCGCTGACCGATCTGGCGAACGAGACAATGGTTGTCAGGTACGGAGTGCCCATCGGTCGGGCCACACATGCGGTAGAGCAAGGTTCCTGGGTACACTCGCATAACATGAAAACGAACCTGGACGGTACAGTGGAGTATCGGTACGAGCCTGTCACCGATTTCCCTCAGGCCGGCAGCGTGAGTCACACGTTCGACGGATATCGCCGCTCGAGCGGAGCCGTGGGAACGCGCAACGAGGTGTGGATCGTCAACACGGTCGGTTGCGTCACCCCCTCAGCCGAGCGCATAGCACGAATCTGCGGCGACGAGTTCGGCGAACACGTAGACGGCGTTCATTCTTTCACACACCCTCATGGTTGTAGCCAGGCTGGTGGTGACCTGGACAACACCCAGCGCATACTCGCGGGATTGATCGGACATCCCAACGCCGGAGGAGTACTCCTGATGGGCTTGGGGTGTGAGGACAACCAAATCGACAGGTTACTGCGTGTTGCCGGCGACATCGATCCCGCGCGGCTGCGCTACTTCAACTCGCAGGACGTGGATGACGAGGTTGAGCACGGCATGGCAATGGTGCGGGAGTTGTTGAGTGTCATGCAGCACGATCGGCGCCAGGAACATCCGATATCCGACTTGGTCGTGGGGCTAGAATGTGGTGGCTCCGACGGCATGAGCGGTGTCACAGCCAACCCCCTCGTAGGCCGGATTACCGACCTGATCACGGCTCAAGGGGGCGGTGCCATTCTCAGCGAGGTGCCGGAGATGTTCGGTGCGGAACAGACTCTGATGAACCGAGCGGAGAACGAGACAATCTTCCACGATATTGAAAGTCTCATCAACGATTTCAAACGGCACTTCCAAGAACACGGTCGTCCCATCTACGAGAACCCGTCGCCGGGCAATATCGAGGGTGGCTTGACCACGCTGGAAGAGAAATCGCTTGGTGCCATCAGGAAGGGTGGTGATGCCAGGGTAACGGAGGTGCTCCGTTACGGCGAGCGCAAGGTGGTTCCCGGACTCTCGTTGCTCGAGACTCCCGGCAACGACGCGGTGTCGTGCACCGCAATGGTCGCTGCCGGAGCTACCGCCGTGCTATTCACCACGGGTCGCGGCACTCCACTGGGCTGTCCCGTGCCCACGATCAAGATCTCGACCAACACGGCGATAGCCGCGAAGAAGCCACGTTGGATCGATTTCAACGCTGGATCATTGTTGGACGGGTCCAGCGAGATGCACGAATTGGAGGCAGGCCTGCTCGAGCTGCTGCTGGATGTAGCCAGCGGCCGCAAACAAGCCAACAACGAGCGGTACGCTTACAAGGACATCGCCATCTGGAAGACCGGCGTGACCCACTGATCACACAGATGAAACCAGGGTTCACCGAGCTCCAGACCGGCTAGGACACCTCTCATATCTGCGAACGGCCGCTGCATGCCGGGTAGCGGGCCGGATACACCCGCTGTCCCGCGCCACCAGGTCCTTCAGGTAAACGCCCAGCACGAGGTCACCTGATTCCACCATTGCCTCCACGATGTCTTCCCTCGTTCGTGCTGGGTGCGCCAAGTCGACTCACAATCCAACACGTGGCCGGTCCAACGATATCCCGATAACGGGGTGCTAGTTCGCATTCTGCGACGGTGTCTCGCAGTTCCTGGCAGCGTGGCGGGACGTGGCGCACGTCACAGCGGACCGGGCCAGGCGTGTACATCCTGACAACCATGGGAAAATGGAGTCGCAGGGCAAAACTTAGGGGCAGCATGTCCAATACGATTGAGACCGGGTGCCCTTTGGCTACCTGTTGGATGCCGACATGGCTCTTTCAGTCGAGGCAATCACGGCGGCGTAGGGTCCTCGTCGACCAACGCGGCTTCGCGCTACCGCTCTCGATCCTAGTCATCACTGTGACCACGCTCATGCTCACGGCTGCCTTTGTGCGTGCTGCCGCCGATCACGACACGGCTGACTCCGCCGCGTCGACGGTAAAGGCTCTTGCCATCGCTCGCACCGGCCTCGAGCGTTATATCGCGATCTACGATTCCATCAACGTGCGTCCCCTCGACGGTGACTCGCTTCGGATCAACGTTTCAGGCGGTTTTGCGGATGTGATCGCCCACCAAGTGCAAGTTCCAGCTAATGCGCTCCAGCCGCACACGTATGTCGTTCGGTCGCGGGGAACCGCTATCGAACCCACAAGGGGATCGGACCCGCAAGCGGTGCGTACAGTAGCCCAGTTTGCGAACTGGGTCCCGGCTGGCTTCTCAACAGTCGCAGCGCACACAGCGCTGAACGGAGTCAAATTCGCGCCAGAGTCGGAGCACGTAATCGATGGTAATGACCAATGCTCCGGTCTTGCCGTCATGGGTTACCGGGGTCCGTGGACCTCCGACGTGCCCGCGGGGACGAGCGGATCACCACCGGACAGCGTTGCCGGTACCTGGCCACAGATAGCGGTCAAGCTGGGGATCGACTGGAGTCAGATCGTCAACGGAGACTTCGAGGCGGATCATGCCGCCGTAATCGCGGGTGACACTACGTTCGCTACGTACCGCATCGAGGGCAACGCGAGTCTGACCGACATCACCGGTACGGGGTTGCTCATGGTCACAGGAAACCTCGACCTGCACGGTGCGCGCATCGAATGGGACGGCGCCGTCCTGATCGGCGGACGACTGCATCCCGATGCCGATACGACTATCATCCGTGGTATGCTCGTCTCAGGCCTGAATTTCCAGGTTGGCGAATTCCCCAACAAGAATGAGCTCAGCCACGAAGACGAGAACCTGTACATACACTTCAACTCGTGTACGCTACATCGTGCACTCGATCGGTACACGGGTTTCTCTCCGGTCGCGGGTACTTGGATCGACAATTGGGCTATGTACTAGCGATGAGAAGGCGCACCCCTCCGGCCACTACACATTAGCGGCTACCTTGAACGTGAGCCAAACAGCCACAAAGACCGCGTGTATTGAAACGAGGGACATCATCAACGCGCGAAAGCCGCTCGATCACCGGCCTTCAGGAGCCCCGCCTACAGCTCCTCTAGTCCGAGGCCCGCGATGACGCCGCGCATGTACGCGAATGACCGCTGCATTCCCGGCAGCGGGGTCTGAGCATCGATCTCGTACTCGAGATTCACGTACCCCGAGTAATCCATCGCCGACAATTGGCGGAAGATATCCGGCATCGGCATTGCTCCTTCGCCGACGATGCATTGGCTGTCCCGTGCCATCAGGTCACTCAGGTCCTTCACGTGAATGTCCAGCACGCGGTCACCTGCTTCCGCAATTGCTTCGACGATCTCCACTCCAGTTCGTGTGGTGTGTCCCAAGTCCACGCATAATCCAACTCGAGGATCCATGTCCTTGATGATCGGTAGCGCGTCGCGTGGTCCAGGGAAGTACTGATCCTCCGGTCCGTGATTGTGAATCGCAACCTTGATGTCGTACTCGCGTACGAAATGCTCGATGCGAGGCAAGGTTGTGGGCGTGGGAGCGATGACCATGAGCGGCATGCCGGCCGCCTTGGCATACTCGAAGTAGGTTCGGATGTCTTCGTCGTCATCTTGCTGTAGCGTTATCACGCCGCCACCCACAATCGTGAGGCCCGCGTCCTCGAACTCCTTGCGGCCGGCGGTCAGCTCCTCCGGAGTACTCTCATACGGCAGGTGAAATGATTTGATGCTGACATACCGCGATCGTAGCGCCACGATGGCGGCAATCGCATCAGCACGGCTCAGCTCGCGCAGCGAATAGCTCGCGACACCGAGCTTGATCTTCGTTGCTGCACTGGGCGGTCCGGAGGTCGCCGCCGCAGGCGCGGGAAGCGCGATCGCCGCAGTGCCCAATGCCGCTGTCTTGACAAACTCCCGTCTACTTCTGGCGTGATCTGTCATGCCTCTTCCTTTATGCCCTACGGCCGATCCAGGCGGGGCTTCAATGTGGTCAACGATGCGATCTTGACGGGCTCGCCGGTCTTCACACTCGTTCGGGCGGCAACGCCTATCAGAATCGACATCGCTCCGTCGCGTGCGCCGGCGGCCAGACGATTCGGGTCTGGTGCGGTCGGATCCTTGAAGATTCGGTCCAGCAGTCGTGTATCGCCACCGCCGTGGCCACCAGTTGCATGGGATATCTGGATCAGCTCGGTCTCGCCGAAGTTATCCGTGACCCGGATTTCGTCGTGATTCTCCGCCTGCCACGGCTGCCGTTCCTTTATCCACGCCTCCATCCTCCCCTTGGTGCCGTTGAAGGCGATGCGGTAGCCCTCGTACGGTGAGTACGTAGTACACGAGTAGCTCACCTGTACCCCGTTCGCGTACCTGATCTGTGCCGCCATCTTGTCGAAGATGTCTATGTCGGTCGACCAGACGCAGCCATCACGTAGATATCCATCATGCTGCTCCTGATCGACATACAGGTTCGTCAAGAACCGATCCTGTGTGATGTCCCAGTAGTGTTGGCACTGACTGCTGTGGGGGCAGCCACGACAGTTGGTGTGCCTGAACGGATGGTTGTGCCCGTAGTACTCCAACGCTCCGTGTGCGAAGACTTCTTCCGGCTCGGACTCGATCCACCAGTTGAGCAGGTCGAAGTGGTGCGTGGACTTGTGTACGAACAATGTGCCGCCGTAGCGCTCCTTGCCGTGCCAGCGACGGAAGTAGTCGGCGCCGTGGTAGATGTCCAGATACCAGTGGAAATCCACGGATGTGAGGCGACCGATCCGCCCCTCCATAAGTAGTTCTTTCATCCTCACGCGATGGGGGGAGTAACGGTAGTTGAACGTGACTGCGACGTTCTTGCGGGTGCGAGCCTGTGCGTCGAGGATCGTCTGGCACTTGTCCTCGTCCGTGGTCATTGGCTTTTCGGTCACGATGTCACAGCCCATCTCCATGCCTTTCACGATGAACTCGTCATGTGTGGAGTCCATCGTCGTGACGCACAGGGTATCGGGACGCGTCTGACTCATCATCTCCGTGAACTCCGTGAAAGTTGGGCAGTCGACGCCGATGTAATCTTTCGCAAACTCCAGACGCCCCGGATTGATGTCGCACAATCCGACTATGTCCACGTAATCGGCGTACTCCCGCGCGACACTCCGGCCCCACATCGTGATGCCGCGGATGCCGGTGCCGACAACGGCGTATCGCATCTTGGCGCTGCTTCTGGGTTGAGACGAGAGAGATTGGGCGACAGTAGATGGTTGGGCTAGCATCGATGCGGCTACAACGCCTCCGCTCGTCTTGATGAAGTCCCTGCGCGAGACCGAGTGTCCATCCGCTCGCATTGATTGCCTCCGTCGCTTATGTGACAGGTAAGAGATCAGAGTGTACGACTATGCCTTCGGCTCCCAGCCCGGCTCGTATTCCCGGCTCCAGAGTTCTGCGGCAGTGGCATTGCCCAATATGTGGCCGTTCTGCGGATCGCAGGTCAATGCGCCGTCAGTGCGCTGCGCGATATTGCCGAGGTGGCACAGCAGTTGGCTCTTGTGTCCGCCATCGATGGGCGCCCGCGGTTGCGCCTCACCGCGTATCGCGTCCTGGAAGTTGGCAATGTGTAGGTCGGTGAGACTCCCACCGCCGCGGGTGTCCAGCGCGTCGACCGTCTCGCCGCGAATGCGACGGGCGATTTCGTTGTTCGCGTTGTCGTATATGACGTATCCCGAGCGGTCGATGATCGCGGTACCGTCCGTGCCATGAATCGAAGCGCCACGACCGCGGTTCTCGATGGGGCGCCCGTTACAACTCCGGCCCTCCCACGTGATCGTAGCACCGTTGCCAAACTCGAACGATGCGATCTGCGTGTCAGGGCACTCCCAATCGTCATCGAAATGGTAGCGGCCACCTGCCGACGTGACCTTCGTGGGGAAATCCACTCCGAGCGCCCAGCGACACACGTCGATTTCATGCGTGCCGTTGTTGCATATCTCGCCCGTACCCCAAATCCAAAACCAGTGCCAGTTGTAGTGCACCACGTTGTCGCGGTACGGTGTGCGGGGTGCCGGTCCCTGCCACAACTCATAGTCCAGCCAATCCGGAACGGCCGCCGAGACTCCGCGACCGATGCTACCACGTGTGTTGCCGTACCAAGCCCGCCCGTAGTACGGTTGGCCGATGACCCCGTCTCGGATTCTTTGGATGACGTCGATCGATTCCGGGGCTGAACGCTGCTGGTTGCCCATCTGCACCACGAGATCATAGCGGTCCTGGGCTTCCACAAGTAGCTCGCCTTCGCGGGGATTGTGACCACACGGCTTCTCGACATACACGTGTTTGCCCGCTTGCAATGCGAGCAACGTCGCCGGTGCGTGCCAGTGGTCCGGTGCTGCGATCACGAGAGCATCGAGCGACGGGTCGTCGAGCGCGCGGCGAAAGTCCGTGACGCCTTGCGGGCTCCGCTGTTGCATCGCGGCAACCTCGGCGACGGTCTTTTCGACCGCTCGCGAGTCGACGTCGCAGATGTACCGCACGTCCGCACCAGTGCGCGCGAACGCCTTGGCCAGCTCGTTACCCCGGCTGTTCACACCCATCACCGCAGCGGTGATCCGGTCGCTTGCCTGCACGTTGCCACGGAACGGCGCAAACCTGCCGAGCGCGCTCAATCCCAATGCGGCAGTGCTCCCATGGAGAATGAAGCTTCGGCGATCGATCGAGTCGGTCATGGCGTGATCTCCCGAATCTTGATGTTGCGGAACCAGACATCGTCACCGTGATCCTGTAGCACGATGTGACCCTCGCGTTGCTCGGCAAAATCTGGGATCGGTGCGTACTTGCTGACGGCAAACGCCGAGTCGAACACAACGCTCCCCAAATCGAATTGGAGTACCTTGACGCCGTTCAGCCAGTGCTCACCGTGTCCATTCTGGAAAACGATGCGCGCCTCGTTGAACTCACCAACCGGGTGGAGTTGTTTCCCCGATCCGGGTGGAAACAGGTCGTACAGAGCACCGGCCGTTCGGTTGGGTCCGTTCTGCGCGTCCGGGTGTAACGCATCATCGAGAATCTGGTACTCGAAACCGAGCGCCGCATGTATCGGTGGCGAGGCAGTCGACATGTCCTCGGCAACGTTGTACTTGATGCCACTGTTTGCCCCGGGAGCCACCTTCCACTCGAGCACAAGCTCGAAATCGCGGTACGTGTCCACCGTCATGAGGTCGCCGCCCTCGAGCGGCTGGCCATCGGCGGCTGTGGCAACGTCGCCGCTCGCCACTTTACGGATTGCTCCGTCTTCGATTATCCAATGCCCGACCGGTATGGAGTCCCGACCGAGACCGCGCCATCCTGCAAACGTCTCCCCGTCGAACAGAGTGGTCCACTCGTCGATTTCGGGCTGCTCCTCTTGGGCCTGGCAAGCCGCGAGCATCACTACGGTTGTGAGCACCAAATGGAATGTCTTCACAGCACTCACTCCTTGGTCTCTAGATGGTCGGCGATGTCCACGTAGTGCTTGCCGCGGATCGCTGCATTGCCGAGCGCCACCGCTACTGCGGACTTCCAGCCAACCTGTTCGTCCGCGACCGGGCGTGTGTCGTTGCGCACGCTGTCGATGAACGATGCTGCGCCGAGGAAGTTCGGGTTGCCTGCCTCGTTCTCCGGAATGTCGATCGGGAGTCCCGGCCCGCGGTAGGGCATGTCACCGCGCGTACTCAGCGTAGCGCTCGTGTTCACACCCCGCTCGATCAATTCCTGCGGCACAGCGGAGTTGGCGCGAGCCGGCTCGTAGTAGAAGGCTCCATCCTCGAGGGTCAACTTCACTGAGCCCCCTGTCCCGTAGATGTTCACCTGGTATCCCACATTGTGGTTCCCGATGATCGAGCTGAAGACGTGGGTGCCACCACTCGGGTAGGTGAACACGGCCTGCACGTTGTCGAAGGTCTCTCGACCATCGTTGTAGAATGTGATTCCACCGCTACCGATCACGCTCGTTGGCATTTCATCAAAGATCCAGTTCGCGACATCGATCTGGTGCGAGCCTAGTTCAGCGAGGAGCCCACCTGAGAACTCCTTGTACAATCTCCAGTTGATGAGACGCTCGAGCGACGGGTCCGGTACCGGCCGCCGCCAATTGTAGTTGCGATGCCAGTAGCCGTACACGTGAGTGACACGTCCGATCTCGCCGTTGCGGATGCGATCGATCGCCTCACGATACCAAGGTGCATAGCGGTACTGCAGTCCGGTCTGGAACCGGCAGCCACTCTCCTGCACGGCGCTGACGATTGCGTTGCAGTCATCCACGGTGAAACCCATCGCCTTCTCACCATAGACGTGTAAGCCACTTTGAAGTGATGCTACCATGTGTTCGCCATGGAAACTGAGCGGTGATGCCACTATCACTGCATCGAGATCGCTCGCCGAATCGAGCATCTGGCGGTAGTCGCTGTAGCCCGGAGTGTCCTCTCCGGTTATCTCGCGAGCTTCGGCAAATCGCGGCTCATATACATCGCATAATGCGGTGATCCTGACCTCGGGCTTGCGCAGGAAGAGCCGCATCATGTACTTACCTCGGCTTCCCGCACCAATAACGCCGACATTTATCTGCTCCACGGGCGCGGCGCGGCGTCTAACGAGCGTCTCGGCCGTTGCGTTGACACCGAGCAGGGATGCGCCGGCGGCGGTTGCGGAAGCGGCGACGAATTCTCTTCTCTTCATCTTCTAGCCTGCCTCTCGTGCATATCTAATCATCCTCTTGTCCGCCCACTGGAGCGAACTTGTCTGTCCAATCGATGGCGACAACACGATCGTGACCTTCGCGTTCGGTTACGAAGAGAGCTGCTACCCCTTCTGTTGTCTCGATGACATCGGCGGCACCTTCGGGTCCCATTACGAATAGAGCCGTCGACAGTGCGTCGCTTTCGGTTGCTGTACGCGCGGTTACTGTTACTTGCATCATGCCGGTAGCGGGATGTCCGGTACGGGGATCGATTATGTGGCTGTAACGGCGACCGTTGAGCTCGAAGAACTTCTGATTGCTGCCCGAAGTCGACAACGATCGATCACGCAGTTGTACGGTTGATATCCCCTCGGAGAGATCTTCGGGATTGGGCACCGTGATGGTCCAACCATCTGTGTCAGGTGGCGCG
>CP070792.1:2764657-2767623 GCA_020346845.1 Gemmatimonadota bacterium | reverse complement strand
AGGTGCACTCGTATCTGATGAGTCCGGCCTGTAGCGAGCTTCGCACGCACGAGATCGCATACGTCAAACCGGGCAACCGGTTCGATATTGGTGATCGCCTTCCTTCCGGTGGCTAGCACGGCCATGCGCTTCCTGTCCTTGGGATGCCTGGCTACCGGTGCGTCTATCACCACCGGACCATCCAAGTGTCCCCAACACAGAACGGCGTAGATGCGCTCCACCCGCCGCTGACTCAAGGCTCTCGAGAGCCTTTGATGCGCTCTATCGTCCTTGGCAAGTACCATGAGGCCTGAGGTATCCTTGTCCAAGCGGTGTACGATCCCGGGCCGTCCCTCACCACCTTCGGACAAGCGCGTGCCTCGCGCAGCCAGCGCATTCAGCAGGGTATCATCCCAGTGCCCGGGCGCAGGATGGACCACCAACCCGGCGGGCTTGTTGAGCACCAGCAGTACGTCATCCTCAAACACCACGTCAAGCGGAAGATCGTAGGCAGCGATGGTCCGAACAGGCCTGCCGATCAGCTCCTTCAATCTCACCGACACCGAGTCACCGTGGCTCAGGCAGCGGGATGACCTTGGCTTCTCCTCGTTGACCAGCACGGCTCCGGCGGCAATGAGTCGGGCTGATTGAGTCCTTGATATTGAGAGTTGATCGGCCAGGAATCGGTCTAAGCGATCCGTTGTAGTCGCCAAGACCTGGAATGTGACCGGACCCTCCACGATCGGCTGGATGTTATGTGGAGGTTTCTGGCGCGCTAGCGGCCTCCGCGACGGCTTCATTCTCGTGCTTGCCCTCAGACCACAGCACTGCGGCCAACGCGATTGCGCCACAGCTGACCGCCATGTCGGCCACATTGAAGGTCGGCCAATGGAAGGTTCCGATCCACACATCTATGAAGTCCACCACGCCGCGAGGGCTGCGAACTCGATCGATCAGGTTACCGATCGCCCCACCACACACCAAGCCCAACGTGAGCAGGCGGAACCACTGCCTGTGAGGCGTCTGCCGCACCATGGCACCAAGCACCACCAAGGCTACCATGGCAAGCACCATGAACACCCAGCGCGAGTAGGGGCCGACGCTTATACCGAATGCCGCCCCCGTATTGTAGACCAACCTGAAGGACAGCCAATCACCCAACAGATAGACAGGGCCACTGTCGGTCAGATTTGCCACGGCCAGTCGTTTCGTGACAAAGTCGAGCGCCACCACTCCGACCACGACCCACCAGAACAGCAGTCTGCTACTTGTCTTTGCCATCTTCCTCTTTAGCCTTGCACTTGATGCACAACCGGGCATGTGGCAGCGCGTCCAGCCGATCGAATGCGATCTCGTCTCCGCACTCGTGGCACTTACCGAATTCCTTCGGATTGCGGTACATGCGCCTCAGCGCTTCGTTCACATGCCACAGGTAACGGCCTTCCTTGGATGCAAACAGGAACTGCTTTTCGCGCTCCATCGCGTCCGTGCCCTGGTCGGCCATGTGGAACGAGTATGCCGATAGGTCTCCGTCGGAACTCTGCAGAGTGCCACTGAACTGCTCGTCGTAGTACCCGAGTTCCTTCATCACCCGATCGCGTTCTTCGAGCAAACGCTTCTCGAGGTGAGCCAGCTGCTTCTTATTCATAGCACCTAATTCCCACCGCCTTACCGGTTTCCAAGTTACGGCCCGCCATCGTGTCTCCTCAACGAGACCCTGACCTGCCTTCCATTGATATCGACCGTCTCCGATACATCGGGGTCGGCCAGATCTGAGCCCACCGCGAATCGCCGCGCGAGCGTTTCCCGCGCTATGAAGCCCCGGTGGACGTCCACTGCCGCCAGCACGCCTTCGGCTCCGGACATGCCCAATTCAATCCGAGTATCGTAATCATATCGGGCCTCTTTGCGAAGTCGCTGCACCCGATTCACGACCTCTCGAGCCACCCCTTCCAGCTCAAGTTCCTCCGTGAGGTTGGGGTCCAGCGCCGCTACGAACGGGCCGTCGCTCTGGACGAGCCAGTCAGTTGCGACGTCTCTCTCGACCACCACATCCTCCGGCCGGTACTCGAACGTCTGTCCGTCCGCCGCCAGTTTCTGCGTCTCTCCGGCTTCCAGTCCTTTGAGCTGGGTTGGAGTCAACTCGGCGGAGAGCTTTGCTGCCAACGGCGTCACCTTACCGTAGACCTTGCCTAGGGTCCGGAAGTTGGGCTTGGCCCGCAGCTTCACCAGGCTCTCGTCAGATTCGACCACGGTGATTTCGCGAACGTTCACCTCGGCTGCCAGCATCCCCAACAACGTGTCGAAGTCATCCCCTCGCACGTTGGCAGGAACCGCCACCTTCATCTGTGCCAACGGCTGACGGACCTTGAGACCACGCAGGTCTCGGGCCGATCGTGCCAACCACGCCAGCGTCCGCACCGCATCCATGGCCCGGTTGAGCGAATCTGATGCCACTCCGGCCACCTCCGGGAACGGAGCCAGGTGAACCGACTCAGAAGTCAGTCGGCGGTGGATCGCATCGCTCAGAAATGGCGCGGCGGGTGCCAGCAGTCGGGAGACCGTTGCCAGTGCCGTGTGCAGAGTCGCCAGTGCAGATCTGTCAGCCTGAGAATCGGGTGCCCAAAAACGGGCCCGGTTCACTCTGACATACCAGTTCGATAGATCGGAGTCACAAAACTCCATGATAGCCCTGGTGCCGCTGGTAACATCATAGCCAGACCAAGCTTCCCTCACGGTCGCCACGAGCTGGTCCAATCGACTGATGAGCCAGCGATCGACTACGGGCCGGTCCTCGACCGGAGGAGCGTCGCGAGTCTCCCAGTCTTCAGCGTAGAGCGAGAAGAAGCCGTAGGTGTTCCGCAACTGATTGAGAAAGCCCAGCGATACTTCGGGAATTGAGTTGGGATCGAATCTCTTGGGCAGCCAGACCTGACTTCCCACGAGGAGGTAGAGACGAACTGCGTCGGCTCCGAACTCTTCCACGG
>CP070792.1:2750611-2764557 GCA_020346845.1 Gemmatimonadota bacterium | reverse complement strand
GTCTGAGGCGTTGATGTGATGATGGCGAAGCGCACCGGCTAGCCTGTTATGCAGGTCTATGCCTGCGGTTTTTCATCCAACGACGAAGCGGCTCCACCCATCCTCGACGCTGCGACTCGATGACGGCCTGCTCGAAATCACCTGCAGACTGAAACCGGTCGGCGGGATCCCGTGCTGCACCTTTCTGCATGACGCGAATGAATTCCTCACTCAAGTCATTGCGTGCGTGTTTGAGGTCGGGCAGGGAGCCAGTCGTGTGACGGGCAAGAATCGATGCCGCGGTCCCACCACCAAACGGGGAAGCCCCAGTAATGGAGAAATAGGTGCAGAGGGTCAGCGAGTAGAGATCGGCCCGCAGGTCGACGTGTTCGCCGAGCATCTGTTCGGGCGCTGCGAATTCCGGAGTGCCCGATCGTGACGACGCGCCCCCTTGCCAATCGGGTCTCTGCAGCGCCATGGCCAGGCCGAAATCAGCGATTCTTACGCTGCCGGTCTCATGTATGAGGATGTTCTCCGGCTTGAGGTCGCGGTGTACAAGGCCATACGAGTGCGCGTGCTTCAGGGCCTCCAGGCACTCCAGGAGTATCTTGAGCACTCTGTCCAGGGGGAGTGGTCCATCTCTATTGACAACCTGGCCGAGGTTGCCACCTGGTACCAGCTCCATGGTGTACCACAACAGGCCGAGACGCCCGCCAATATCGTAGGTGTTGACTATGTATGGGTGTACCACACGGGCTGCCAGCTGTGCTTCACGCCGAAACCGTTCCACAACCGTGGGATCGGAGGTCAGGAACGGGTGTAACACCTTGAGCGCAACTTCCCGTTCAAGTTCCAGGTCGCGCACCTGGTAGACCCGTCCGAACCCGCCCGACCCCAGCTCCCCTAGCAACTCGTAATCGTCTCCCAACGCCCGCCTCAAATGCTTCTCGAACGCAGTCGTGTCCTCGGTAGCGGAACTGCGCAGAGGAGAGACCGGGATCTGCACACCGGCTTCGCCGAGCTCTGAAAGGAGATCGTCGCTCAGTTCCTCGGCAGAGTGGTAGCGATTTGCCGGATCGCGATCCAACGTCCGCATCAAGAGCCGATCGAAGATCCTGGGTGACGCCGGTCTGATCTCACTCGGGGGTACAATTAATCCCGGGTCGATGTCAGGGATCCTGGCCGTGAGTGCATTGTAAATGATGGCTCCGGCGGTGTAGAGGTCGCTTCGCGGATCGCCGATACTGCCGTCACGAATCTCTGGCGCAACGAACGGCTCGCTCTCTTCGTCCCATGGATCAGCGACATCGATGCACCAGTTGGCGTACCGAAGATCGATCACCACGGTCCTTCCCGTCGTCTCCAGCATCACAGTTGTGGGTAAAATCCGGCGTACGATGATCTGATTGGAGTGAACGTACTCGAGCAGGCTCGTCAATGTGCGCGAGATACGCAACACACTTGGTATCGGTCTGGGCGCCCGTTGCACTGCTGCCTCAAGGCTTTCGCCCTCGACCCACTTGGCGACTCGATACGCCCATTCACCTTTGAAGCCGGCCGAGAAGATGGTGCGCAAGCCACGGTGGTGGAGACTTGCCAGTAACTCGGTCTCGCGATGAAACCACCTGCGGCTTCTCGTGTTGGGCTGAAGGTGCACTCTTAGCGCAACCTCACGCCGTAGAATGGTGTCTCGCACCACGAAAAGGGCCCGCTCGTGTGATGCGGCCACCAGCCGCCTCACTTCGAAATCACCGCTAAACGTGTCCTGAGCTCGGTCAAACAGCGACGGCGCGTCGATTTCCGGCGAGATTGGTGGTTGGGGTGCACGATGATGTGTGCCCATGGTGGGACAAGATAACTAGGCGGGAGATTAGGGGGGGAAGGAGGGGAAGGATGGGAAGGAGCTTGGAGGTGGTCGGCGGGGGTGTGTTCTTAACTGGGCAACTGGGCTACCGGGTCTTCGGGTCCAACGCGTCTCTTGCCCCATCGCCTAACAGGTTGCATGCCACTACCGTCAGAACCACCATGATTCCCGGGAACGTGGCGATCCACGGCGCATTCACCAGTGCGTCGCGGCCTCCCGCTATCATGTTGCCCCACGACGGTGCTGGCGGGGGTACGCCGAGTCCCAGAAATGACAGACCCGCCTCGAGCATGATCGCGTTACCCACGCCCAGAGCTGCGGCAACGAGTAGTGGCGTCACCGCGTTGGGCAGCAGGTGACGGGCAATCAGCCTCACGTCACCGATCCCGGCGGCCTTGGCCGCATCGACAAAAGCCCGACCCATCAGGCCCTTCACTTCAGCACGCGTAAGCCGAGCGATGCCCATCCATCCGGTGAGTCCCAGCACCAGTACGACGAGTAGCATGCTGGGTTCCCAAAGAGTGATCAGTGCCAACAGTAGGACCAGTCGTGGCATGGCGAGAGCCGCATCGGTCAACGCCATCAGGGTCTTTTCCACGGTGCCACCAAAGTATGCGGACGCCAGTCCGATCACTGCTCCCAAGCCTACCGACACGGCTACCGATAACAGCCCGACAGCGAGTGAGATGCGAGCACCATACACGAGTCGTGAGAGAAGATCCCTGCCAAACCTATCAGTACCCAGCATGTACAAGTTGCCGTCCGGGCCGGTCGCAAATGGCGGTAGGAAGCGCGTTCGCAGAACATCGTGCTGCACCACCGGGTCGGCAGGGGCGATGATTGGAGCAAGGAGCCCGAGGATGCCGAGGATCGCGAGAATCACGAGGCCGGTCGTGGCCCGCCTATCGCGCAGCAACTGCCCGAGACTATTCATGCCCGTCTCTCGCGACTCGAGGATCGGCAACCGCGTAGAGGATGTCTGCGAGGAGATTCCCGATCACGACGAGGAGTGCGAAGATGGCCGTGGTTGCCATCACGATGGGGTAGTCCCGGCCAGCAACTGCATCTACCATGATGCGTCCCATACCGGGCCAGGCAAAAATGACTTCAACGAACACGGTTCCTGAGAACAATGCGGGAAGAGACAAACCGAGCAGTGTGATCAACGGGAGCAATGCATTCCGCAATATGTGTCGCCACTGCACGGCGAGCTGGCTCACGCCCTTGGCTCGTGCAGTGCGCACGAACGGCAAGTTTCGGACATCGAGTACTGCACCGCGTACGAACCGAGCTGTTCCAGCTACACCTATTGCGCCGAGGGTGACCAACGGTAACGCGAGGTGCCGGATACGATCCACCGTCCGACCCCAAGGAGAGAGGAATTCTGCATCGAGCGAAGTGACTCCGAGGGCCGGGAACCGGATCCAATCCGGCCAGCCGTAGCGAGCCGCCGCATATGAAAACACCAATACCAGCATGATTGCCAGCCAGTATGCTGGCATCCCATAGACGAATAGAGTAGTGACGGTGAGTCCTGTATCGAGCGCGGTCCGATGACGCAATGCCTGGATTACTCCCACGATTATGCCACCGATGTAGGTTAGGATCAGGGAAGCTGCGGTGAGTAACAGGGTGTGCGGCAGAGCGTCTGCGACGATACTCATGACGGGTCGCTGCTGAACCAAGCTCGTACCCCAATCACCTCGGGCGAAGTTGGCCAGCCAAGTCAAGTAGCGTACGGGAAGCGGCCTATCGAGTCCCAGAGCTTGACGAGCAGCATCCAATTCTGCCTGACCGGCCCCCGGGGCTACCCATAGCCGCGCAGGGTCGCCTGGAGCGATACTAACGAGAATGAACGTAGCCGTGACGACAAAAAGAACGATCCCGAAGCCGAGTAGGAGTCTGCGAGTAGCGCGGCGAAGCATGGGCTACTGTTGCCTCGAACACCGCTGGCAGTCAAGGGATGCACTGCGGTCACTTCTGTGGAGCGGGTTGGTTTCGTGTTTCGTGGCATGTACGGTCGGGACTGCAGAAGGTCGCGACACCACGGTCGTCTACGCGTCAGGGGCGGATCTGCAGTCTATCAATCCACTGGTAACGGTGCACCCCCTAGCGAAGGCGGTGCAAAAGCACGTTCTGTTCATGACACTTGCCACATACGACAGCACGTTGAGACCCGTCCCGCGCTTGGCGAGCTGGACTTGGAGTGACGACCGGAGTGTCATGACACTGAAATTGAGGCCGGACATCTTCTGGCACGATGGAGTCAGAACGACGGCTCTTGACGTGGTTTGGACTCTGGAAACTGCCAAACGGCCCGAAATGGCATATCCGCGAGCCAGGGATCTTGTCGGCATTTCATCGATTGAAGCCGTCGACTCACTGGATGTGCGCATCGAGTTCGACAGACCACAGCCGATCTTTCCCGATGTGTTTACCGATCTAGCCATACTTCCGGCTCATCTGCTCCAGACGCTGCATCCCAACGAGATCAGGACTGCTTCGTTCAACGGGGCTCCTGTTGGCAATGGGGCGTTCGAATTCGTCGAATATCGACCCAACCAGCGATGGGTATTCAAGCGAAGTGAAGCGTTCCCTGCTGAGCTGGGCGTACCGGAGATTCGGCAATTGGCGGTTGTAGTGGTAGACGAACCGGCAACTAAACTGGCTGCACTGACATCTGAGGAACTGGATTTTGCTGGAATCAGTCCGGCCCATGCAGCCTTCGTCGAGCGAGATCCTCGTCTCCGTACTACAGACTACCCGATCCAGTTCGAGTTCGCCCTGGTCTGGAACCTCAGGCGGTCGCCATTTGACGACATCAGAGTGAGACGTGCACTCACGATGGCATTGGACCGTCAGCTGATTGTCGATGCATATCTGTACGGGTTCGGTACCGTCGCTGGGGGGCCAGTTCCACCCGAACATCCGTGGCACATGCAGGTTGATCCGCTTCCATTTGACCCGGCAGCCGCATCCGCTCTCCTGGAACAAGCGGGCTGGATGATGGGACCAGAAGGTATTCGCACCCGTGGCTCTCAATCTCTTTCGTTTGATCTGCTGACGGTGGGCAGCGGTGATGCCCCCTTGGAGCAAATGATCCAGGCTCAACTCAGGGACATGGGGGTCGGCGTTCGCATCCGGGTGCTCGAGTTGACCACGTTCCTGGCAAGAGCGCAGGCGGACGAGCGCGATTTTGATGCACTGGTAATTGGAATCCCGGGAGAACGCTCCTTGGGGTATGTTGCCGCGATGTTTGGTGGCGTCGAGCCGGGACCGCTGGCTTACCCGGGGTATTCGAGTCCAGATTTTGATGCAGCCGTCATGATGGCGCAGAAGGCCGAGACGGAGGAGCAACTCAGATCCGCGTGGGCCGACGCCCAACTCGTTCTGGCCCGCGACATCCCGACGACTTGGCTGTACCACGCTCGGGGACTGCAGGGCGCCAACCGGCGCATTGAGAATGCGAGTATCGACTTCAGGGGTGAGCTCGCCGGAATAGCGAACTGGCGGTTCAGGGAGCGCAGATGAAGGTCGAATCGAAAGCACCGCTTCGTGTCGACTTTGCAGGGACTTGGTCCAACCTGCCCTGGTTCGCCGGGGCCGAAGGCGGAGTAGTGGTATGTGCGGCAATCGAGCTCAGTGTCCACGTCGAATTCTTGCTAGGAGATCGGAGAATTCGACTTCACTCGGAAGGCACGAATGAGCACGTCACTTTAGAATCTTCCGGGCATTTGGTATACGACGGGAGGTTGGACCGCTACAAGGCAGCGCTCAACATGCTCCCAGTGACTGGTGGTATCGAGATCCTCGCGCGAAGCGATGCACCTCAAGGTGCAGATCTCGGAGAACCGGAATCAATGGACACGGCGCTCCTCGCAGGTCTAGCGGCTTGCCGACAGGAGGCATATGAGCCGGCTGAGTTGGCCGACCTGGGTGTCATGCTCGAATCGTATGAACTGGGGGAGACCCCGTGGCAGCAAGGCCATTACGCCGCGGTGTTGGGAGGCTTCCTCGACCTCGAGTTCGGCAGCCAAGGTGTTACGGTGCGTCGCCTGTCGGTTCCGGCTGAGGCAGCACAAGAACTGTCAGAACACAGTGTCGTGGCCTACGCCGGCCGGTCTCACTTCTCGTCGCAAGGACACTCGAGGGTACAGGCCTCGTATGATTCCGACGACGCGAGGATCCGTGAGGCGCTGTGTACGATGCGCGACATCGGCCGCCAGACTGGCGCTGTGATCGAAGCTGCCGATTGGAAGAAGTTGGCAGACTTGATGGACGAGTCGTGGAGTAACCAACGCCTATTAGATGAGACCATCTCGACACCTGCAATGGTGCGTATTGAAGAGGCAATGCGGTCCGCCGGGGCCTGGGGGTTGAGGTCTACCGGGCGTGGTGCGGGAGGTTGTCTGTTGGCTTTGTGTTCACCCCGGAGTCGGTCCCAAGTGGCAAGCGCCGCTGTGTCTGCCGGAGGCGAGCTGATCGAGGTCAGTTTCGGATGCGAAGGCGTAGCTGTTCGATCGCACGATGATGCTACTCAATAGTGTAAGATCCATTGTCCAGCGCGGAGACCAGATACGTGAGTGTCCGGAGCTGCAGTCGCTGGCGTCTCGGTTGCGCCGGTTGGCGCAGCCGCTCCGCGGCACGGTGTACATTCCCGAACAGAAAGCCATGCTCACCCGTGAGGGGGGAGCGTGTCCTGCCGATAGTGCACGTCTCCTATTCGATCCTCTGAGTCCTCATGCGCACACATGCCCCAAATGTGGGGGAGTCTTCAATGGAGAGAGACATCACTGGGCGTGGATCTGGCGCTACCATATCTGGCTGTCTGAGCGTGCGGTCCACCTGGCGCTACTGGGGACTCTCGAGGATGATGGCGCGCTGCGAGGCAAGGCATTTCAGATTCTCGACAACTACTCACGGCTGTACGGTGGTTATCCCAACCGTGACAACGTCCTCGGTCCCACGAGACTCTTCTTTTCAACCTATCTGGAGTCGATCTGGCTGCTACAGCTGATCATTGCCGCGATGCTCCTGGAGTCCTCCATCGCTGAAAGTGAGAAGACGGACACGCACGATTGGACGGCATTCGATCAGATGGTCGATGAGTCGGCTGGTTTGGTGGCTTCATTCGACGAGGGATGGTCCAACCGACAGGTCTGGAACAATGCGGCGCTGCTAGCAGTGGGCTTGTGGCTGGGGCAAAGTGACCAGAAAGCACAAAACCTGATCGCGCATGCCATGGACGGTCCGCATGGGATTCGCCCTCAGTTGGTTACCGCGGTGAGCGGCGAAGGTCTCTGGTATGAGGGGGAGAACTATCACTTCTTCGCGTTGCGTGGTTTCTTGCTGGCCGCTGAGCTGGCGCGCTTGATGGGCCTGGATCTGTACCAGGCCGACGGGCCAGCTGGTCGCTTGCAGGACATGTATGTCGCACCGCTGAGCACCGTGCTCCCCGATCTGACGCTTCCAGCACGTGGTGACTCACCGTATGGCGTGTCACTACTCCAACCTAGGTTTGCGGAACTGTGGGAGGTGGGTTGGGCGCGGACAGGTGACGAACGAATAGGGAGCATTCTGAGTCATCTTTATTCGGCTGAGGCACCGGAGGGGGATGACACCGGGCTGAGCGAGTTGGCGGAACAGGAACAGAATCGACCGGCCAAGAAGCTGCAGAGACACCTATTGGGTTGGAAGGCACTCTGTTGGATGACAGCAGTGCAGCCAAGCACCACAACCGACGTGTGGCGCGGCAGCTCTACCATACTGGCGGGTGCCGGTGTCGCCGTGATCAGGCCGAGTCCCCATCGCTACGTGAGCGTGGAGTGTGGCGGCAATCCAGGTGGTCATGGACACCCCGACCTGCTTCATCTCACGATTTGGTGGGATCGGCCGGTATTGACGGATTTCGGGACCGCCTCGTATGTCACTCCTTCACTTCACTGGTATCGATCCACCCTCGCCCACAATGCCCCTGGTGTCTCTGGTCAGGGCCAAGTAGCAAGGAGTGCCTGGTGTCAGGCGTTTGATCACGTTGGTGATTGGGCCTGGTGTCGTGCGGTAGCCGATGGCCTACTCGGCCCCGGCACCAGCGTGACTCGAACCGTCGTTGTGGGGCCAGACTGCATCATCGATCAAGTCGAGATATCCGCGTCGGATGACGTCAGTGTCGATCTGCCTATTCATCCAATTGAAGCCGATCACCTCGCGAGCGAATTGCAGCCTCGGTTGGAGCCTGTGGATGTTGCGGGACTGGGTGAAGTCAGTAAGGTGTCGTTGGCGGGTGATCTGCGGCTCGTGGCAGGAAACACCGATTTGGTGCTGGGCGCACGCGGAGGTGAGAGCATCTACTGTATTGAAGAGCTCGGTCCACCGGACGATCAGTTTGCCGATGGTGTGCCACTTTCCTTCCTCGTGCGTCGTGCAAGTGGATCCGGCACGTGGCTGCAATGCTATCTGCCAAATTCTGACAAAGCTGCCAGAGTAGTGCATCAGAACGGAAGCGTGATAATCGAGCATGGAGATGGGTCGGAGGATCGGATCGCGTTGACGAAGCGTGGTTGTCGCGTGGTCGACCGAGATGGGGACAAACACCATTTGGCCGCGGTGAGAGAGCGTCCGGTGAAACCAAAGCCACCTGTGATGCGGCGCCGCCGTCTTCGTTGCCCCATTGTCGAGCCCATGCCTAGCCTCTCATCATGGAGAGAGCTGGTGCCGCAAGATGCTCTGATCAATCTGGGCAAGTCGCACTATCGAAGGTCCGAAGAGCCATACGGCGCGCGCGGCGCATTCCGCGCCCAAGCGTCCGTGTTCGTATCGGGCACTCACTTGTGCTTTGTCTGCGACGTGTCAAAACCCGAACTCCATTTCAGACTGCCCGATACACCGGATCCTCGACTCGACAACGAGACCCCGGACATTCACTCCGACGGCTTGCAGTGTTACATCGGACTGGACGAATGGTGCGGATTTCTGGTCGTGCCGGTTCCGGAGTCCGATGTGATCCGCGTGAGTCCAGTCGCTGGCACGCCGGCCGATTGCTGCAAAGTCTCGGGGTGGTGGGAACCAACCAAGAAGGGCTATCGCGTATTGGTGGCTGTGGACGTCGGTCACTCGCTGAAGTTAGGAGACGAGTTTCCAGTCAATCTCGTCGTGAACGAGATGTATGCGGACAGAGCCCGCCGCATGGGACAGTTGGTCCTGTCTGGTGGAGGGGGATGGGTGTACCTGCGTGGGGACCGTGAACCTAGTGGGTCGGCAGTGATCGCGGAGGTGATGTGAGACTCACCGTGGTCCTACACCAGCCGCAAGATCTGGTGAACATCGCTAGCGTAGTGCGCGTAATGAAGAATTTCGCGCTGCGAGATTTGACGTTGGTAGATCCAGCCGAATTCGAGCCACGCCGCATTACAGGCATCGCTCACGGAAGTGACGATCTGGTTAGGCGAATCTCCATCGTTGACGATCTCGACACCGCTCTTGCCGACTGCACACATGTGGTAGGGATGACTGCACGGCAACGTGCGGCAAAACGGAACATGCAGCGACCGAATGAGGCGGCGTATGACCTCCTAACCGCAGCGCAAGACGGTGTGGCAGCATTGGTGCTTGGCCGGGAGGACAAGGGTCTCAGCAACGACGATCTCGACCGGTGTCATAGAGTGGTGACCATATCGACCGCAGAGGACTACGCTGCGCTCAACCTGTCTCATGCCTTCACAGTGATGGCGTACGAGTTGTTCAGCGCACGCCATCAACCGGCGTTCAAGTCGCCCCGCCGGATTTCTGAGTCGGCAACTCACGAGCAGTTTGAACAGTTCTTCGACCGAGCCGAAGATGCGTTGGCCGCAATCGAGTTCTTCAAGACGAGAAACACTGGAAGCATCATGCGGACGGTACGGGAGGTGGCTCACCGCACACCGATGGATGCGCGAGAGGTCAATTTGTTCAAGGCGATGTGTGTGGAAGTGGTGCGGTTCCTTGAGCGCAAGGGTGTGAAATGACCATTCCCGGGTTTACCTCGACTGGCAGCAAACGGCCTGAAGCTATGTTCGGTTCAGAGACCGGCGGGCCGCAAAAGATGACTCGTTCCGAAGGTTGCAGGTTGTGGGATGCGGAAGGAAACGAATTCACCGACATGATAATGTCGCTCGGTGCAGTAGCTCTTGGGTACGCATATCCGGAAGTGTTAGCTGCTGTCTACGAGGCCGTTCGTGCTGGGACGGTTGGCTCGCTACCTCCGGTACTGGAGCAGCAGGTGGCCGAGGACCTGACGCAAGTCATTCCAAATGTCGAAAGTGTGCGGTTCTTCAAGTCGGGGGCAGAAGCAGTGGCGGCGGCAGTCCGCATCGCACGTGTCTACACGGGACGAGATCGAGTCGTAACATGCGGCTATCACGGCTGGCTCGACTGGTGTCAGAATGAGGCCGGCGTTCCCCGGTGTGTGCGCGACCTCAGGACGGAAGTGCCATTCAATGATCTGGACGCCTTGTCTCGAGCTGTTGAACAGGAAACGCCGCCCGCTGCGATCGTGTTGGAGCCGATCATCGATGGGCCGCCTGATAGGGGGTGGCTGCAATCGGGGCGAGATCTGGCCGACAGCTGCGGTGCGGTCTTGGTGTTTGATGAGATCAAGACTGCGTTTCGGGTGGCGCTGGGTGGTGCGACGGAGCTGTACGGGGTAACGCCGGACCTCGTCGTAGTGGGCAAAGCGCTCGGTAACGGTTTTCCCATTGCGGCGGTCTGTGGCCCACTGGGTGTGATGGATGCTGCTACCCGGACGTGGATATCTTCGACCCTGGCTACGGAGCACGCCGGCTTGGCTGCGGCAAGAGCGGTGTTAAACGTATTTCGCCGCGAGGATGTGTTGGGTCACCTGCGTTCCACAGGTGGTAGGTTGATGCAGGGTCTCGAGCGATTGGCTGCGGATCATCCCGACGTAATCGTGGGCGTATTCGGAGTTCCGCAAATGTGTTATCCGCGTTGTGTGAGTCCCGAGAGCGCGGCACGGTTTGCCGTCGAAGCAGCCAAGCGCGGAGTGCTTTTCAAACCGGCGGGATACAACTTCGTCTCGCTGGCCCACTCAGACGAAGTCGTCGACCATGTGCTCGAGGTTCTCTCCACGGCAGCCGACCAAACGGAGGCCCTATGCTGATCGATGTCCATGCACACTTCTACACCGATCGTTCTGGTCGCTCAGACTGGCAAGAGGTGAATGCTGCGCGGTTGGATGCGGGGCGTATGATCGGAATCACTTCACACGTCGCTTCCATCCTAGGAACATGGGGGGAGCACTCGCCCACTTACTTCCCCTCGCCGGACGACGTTACCCATGCCAACGATCGTATGGTCGAGTTGGCGAAGACACATCGCGAGGTACTCGGCTATTGTGTGGTGAATCCGAACTACACCGATCATGCGCTGAGTGAGATCAAACTGCGGCTGAAGCAAGGTATGGTCGGTGTGAAGCTGGCTGCCAGCCGAAGGGCGAATGACGAGCTGCTGGATCCGGTTGCAGCACTGGCCGGTGAGAAGGGAGTCCCAATCCTCCATCATGTGTGGCATCACCGTCGCCGTGATTGGCCTGGACAGGAGGCATCCGATGCAACTGAGCTGGCGGGTTTGGCCGGACGCCACATCGCAACCGATTTCATAATGGCTCACCTGGGTGGGGGAGGTGATTGGGCCCACTCTCTGCGAGTCGTGCGAGACGTCCCGAATATCTGGGTGGACCTTTCGGGCAGTGGTGTGGATGTGGACATGCTGGAGGCAGCACTGAGTGAGATTGGACCGCAGCGCCTGCTTTGGGGCGCGGACGTAACGCTGGGCACGGGATGGGCCAAATTACGGTACTTGGAATCACTCGGGCTCCAGAACGACGATCTCGAGCTAATCAGATTCGGCAACGCGTTCCGCATCTTTCCCGAGGGGGTGTTCCATGACGACAACTGACGTTGCGGCATTTGTCGGCCGATACCCCTTTCGGTCGATCACACATGGAACGGCCGATTGGCTGCTAGCGCAGATGGATCGACTTGGTATTGAACGGGCATGGGTGGGACATCTGCCCAGCTTCCTCTACAAGGACCCGGCACCGGGCAATGCAGAACTGCTGCAGATCGTTGAGCCGCATCGCGACAGGCTGGATCCGATTCCGGTGGTGAGTCCCGGCCTGCCTCGTTGGGAAGACGATGCAAACCGGGCAGTGGAGCTAGGGGCACCAGCGGTGAGGGCCTATCCGATGCATCAGGGATTGGATCCCTGCGGCGGCGAAATGAGAGTTCTGGCTGCCGCACTTGCCTCGATGGGTCTGCCAATGCTACTCACAGTGAGATTTGAGGACTTGCGGCAACGGCATCCGGAAGATCGGGCGTCGGATCTTCCCCCGTCAGCCATCCGCACACTCATGCGCAGCGATCCCGAACTGCGCATCCTCGTGACCCACGCCGACCGGAGTTTCATCGAAGAAGTGCATTTCGGACTCACGCCGACTGAGGCGGAGCGGCTGCTATGGGACATTTCGTGGATTTGGGGGCCACCCGAGAACCAGCTGGCGGCTGTACTCGATTCGATGGGAATCGATCGTTTTGCGCTCGGTACCGGAATGCCAATGAGGGTACCCGATACCCCGTTTTGCCGCGTTGAGCTGCTCAACCTGCCGCGATCGGAAGAGGACGCCTTGTTTGGTGGCAATCTCGATAGGTGGATCTCCCAATACCATGACTGAGTTGACGGATCGGTTGCGCCATAGAGTGGTGCCCGCGGTCCCGGTACCGTTCGATGTCGACGGGGGAATAGACGATGCCGCCGTGCTACAGTATGCACAATGGATGGCAACGCAGCCGGTTGGCGCCGTAGCGGTCTGGGCACACACGGGTAGGGGACTGCTGTTGTCGGAATCTCAGCGTGCAAGGGTGCTCGAAATGTGGCTCGGGGCGCTGAAGGAGACTCCGATAATCTGCGGTGTGGGCGCACCGGACACGGAAGAACTGCCCACGGACCCAAGGGCCAGGACCGATCGTGTCATTGAACTCGCGGTGTCGGTTGCAGCGGCCGCACGAGACGGTGGCGCTGCAGGTCTGTTGGTTTACCCGCCGACTGCGCTGAGGGATCTTCAGGACCTGAACGACCGCGTAGTCGAACTCCACAGGGCGATTGCAGACGTAGGACTTCCCACCATTGCATTCTATTTGTATCACGATGCCGGCGGCATCTCCTATGCATTCGAGACAATCAATCGGCTGTTGGATCTGGGCGGTGTCATTGGCATCAAGGTCGCGACTCTCGACAGCGTGATGACTTTTCAGGACGTAGCCGGCGAAGTGCTCCGCCACACTGGGGCGCTGCTGATTTCTGGTGAGGATCGGTTCCTCGGGTACTCGCTCACGCTTGGTGCACACTGTGCCCTGATCGGAATGGCTGCAGCGTGTACCGAATCCAGCGCTGCGTTGCTCGACTCTTGGTTCGAGCGCGATCTGGAATCGTTCGTAACGCTAGGTGCGGACCTCGATGAATTTGCCGGCGCCACGTTCCGGGCACCTATTGATGGCTATGTTCAGCGCATGCTGTGGGCACTCGAAGCCGATGGTGTTCTCCCACCGTACCCGCACGATCCGTTTGGTCCTGACTTGACCGAAGAAGACCGCGCGGTCGTGCGCAACGCAGTAGTGAAACTGAGGAAGAGGTGAACGGTCTTCCGCAGATACCAAGTGTCTCGCGCAATTGGGAGGCGCGGCTGCAGCGCCTGTTCGAGCATGCCAAGAACGATCCTCCATCCAATTTGGCCACAATAGTGAGCGACGAACTCGCTGTAGATCTAACCGCGCGCTACGGAAGCAGGATTGTACAGCACCCGTTTGGCAAAGCATCAGGCCAGCTCTCACACAAACTCCATCAGGTTGAGTCGGACATCGATGCCGGGATTGCGTTCATAGTTCTCAAGACGGTGATAGCGGAAGACGAGTCATCAGAGCGTAGCATGGGTGAGTGGGCAACCAAAGACACGCAAATGAAGGTTGAGCGCCGTCGATCGAGGGATGGCCGCGAAGGATGGACGGTCACGTGGCAAGGTCGCGGCTGGGCCGGTACCCTGCAGGAATATCTC
>CP070792.1:2746041-2750511 GCA_020346845.1 Gemmatimonadota bacterium | reverse complement strand
CCCCGTAGGTTCGTGCATTGCGGCTTCGCCCTCGATTCGAGGTGGGGCTACCGTGTCCACAATTTCACCTTCTCTGTCTAGGTGAAGCCACCCCACTCGTAGATACGGGTCGATTTCCTGCTCCAACGAAGTGAATACCCTCATGTACGTGTGACCAGCGTGATCAACGGTAAGAGGCTGCCTCCAGAAGGCGTTGTTCGATATTCTCCAGTGTGCCCAAGGTGTGCCGTCAGGTTCAAAGACTGTGATGCGTTGATTGTCTAGATCCAACACCACAACTCTGCCGTCTGGACGTACTGCCAGCCCGTTCACCCTATTCCTGTATTCGCCCGGCCCAGAGCCCTCACGGCCAAACGTTCGGACATACCTGCCCTCAGCATCAAAATGCCTTATGGCTGGAACCGAAATGTCGAGTACATACATACCGCCACGTTCGTCGACCGCAATTGCCGCCACATGGCCAAAGACCAACTCCTCTGGCCCTTCCAGCATTCCTATCACAAGGTCTTCAACCAACGTAGCAGTCTCCCCCCACACACTCCCCGAGATCGTACGGACCACTACGGTATCGCCAACGGTGTCGATCTCGGCTACCCATGTGCCGGTGTCTCTCACTGGTGCTTCACTACACGCGAGTGAGAGCAGTGCGGTGCAGGTCAGACAGACGCGACGCCTACGGCCGAGCATTGCTCCGGCGAGGGTCGCAGGTGTGAAGAACAGAATCCCGAGAGTGGAGTCCATGTGTGTTGGTCTCCGAGTTCACATGCAGCGTGCTCACGATACCGATGCGTACACTAATGCGGGCCACCTAACGCATAATGGATTCGCACATACCCTATACTGGCGCCATCCGGCTGCACGGTCCAGGGTGAGCTGAGAGCGAAGGTGTCGATCGGCATCTGGCTGTAAGCAAGGGAGTTACAGAGCTGTCCCACAGCGCGCCGACCCAAGAGGCGAAGAGTCCGGCCACCTAATCCGCCGCTGCCTAATGGACTTATTTAGCTTAAGCCGAGCGTCCTGGGACAGACGCATTTGTGAGTGGCGGCGGTACCCTCTGCGCGGTGGATATCGTCGCCTGCCATCCTACGTCTTCGGCTGCCTCCGGCCGTCCTCGACCGTCTCAGCTCGGCGGTCGCGGCGGACTCGCCGGCCCCGACGGGGGCCGGGAATCGGGAATTGAAGCGGCGCCGGACGATATCGAACACCCTAGAACACTTTTCCGCCTCAGATCGACTCCAAAACTCAACCAAACCACGTATTGAGCATATCTTATTGATCGAACTCACCGACCGGAGCTGCAGTGCGGGTACGGCTCAAACAACAACAGCTGCGGGACCTCGTTGCCCAGAGCACGCTGAGCCAGAACCATTGGGCCATCAAGCTGGGCATCTCGCGGGGGCACTGGTCCGAGATCGTGAACGGAAAGCACCCCTATCCCTCACCCAAGACACGCGAGCGACTGCTCGAGGTGTTCGGTGTGGCGTTCGACGAACTCTTCGAGGTCGAGCCGGGAACGGCAGGTGCCGACGCAAACTTCCAGGCCGCAATAGCCGATCGCTATCTGATAGAGAAGGAGCTGGGGCAGGGTGGCATGGGTACGGTATACCTGGCCCGCGACCTGAAGCACGGTAGGCTCGTTGCGATCAAGGTTATTGCACCCGAAGCTGTGAGTGGCATCGGTGCCGACCAGTTCTTGAAAGAGATCCGCTACACCGCGCAACTAGAGCATCACCACATTCTGCCGCTGTACGATTCGGGTCAAGCCGCCGGCTACCCGTTCTACGTAATGCCCTACATTCGCGATGGTTCGCTCAGAGATCGCTTGAGTCGGGACGGGCAACTCACCATTGCTGAGACTCTCACGATCACTCGTGGTATTGCAGCGGCGCTGCAACACGCGCACGAACACCAGGTGCTCCACTGTGACGTCAAGCCGGAGAACGTGCTGCTGTCAGAAGACCATGCGTACGTGGCCGACTTCGGAATATCACGAGCGATCCATCGCGAGGCGTTCGAGTGGGGCAAGCGGCGTGAGATCGATTCATCTGCGGGTACACCAGCCTATGTGAGTCCGGAGCAAGCAACCGGCGAACAGCAGCTCGATGCGCGCTCGGATGTGTACAGCCTCGGCTGCGTGGTGTTCGAGATGCTCTCCGGCGATAAGCCGTTCTCAGGTACGAACACCATGGAGGTCGTCTCCCAGCGGTTTCGCGAAGTGGTGCCCGATCTGAGGCAACGTGCTCCCCACCTTCCCAGAGGCATGGCGACGACACTGGCGCAGGCCATGACATTGGAGCCGGATCAGCGAACGTCGAGTGTAGCGCAGCTCACCGTGGGATTGGAGCGGGGGGCGAGTGGAGGAACGTCCGTAGCGTTTGAGATTGTTGGGCAGATGGTTTCCGGTGTGCGCTCTTCTCTCCGGCGAGTGCTGGGATTGAACAAGAAGACAAGGAGAGGTGCTTTGCTCGAGACCATGTGGCAGGATATCCGTTACGTGGCCCGGTCGTTGTTGCGGCGGCCCGCCTTCACCACGGCCGCCGTGCTCACGCTTGGCATAGGGGTGGGTGCCACTACCGCAATCTTCAGCGTGGTGAACTCGGTCTTGTTGCGTCCGTTGGAGTATGCCGATCCCGGCAGACTGGTGGTGCTACAGTACGATCCTGCAGATGATGCGACCCGCGCCACGTGGGCCGCGTTCGATGACTACATGGCCAATCACATGAGGGAGAACGTAACGTATCCCAACTTCGAACTCTGGCGTGAGACCACCGGCGACCTGTTCGACGAGCTGGGCATATACGACGATAGTTGGACCTATGAGATCAACATGGGGTCGGCGACAGAGGTGTTGCCCGCAACCTTGGTGTCCGCGAGCATGTTTCGGGCACTGGGTGTGCAGCCCACCCTGGGACGCTGGTTCCGCGACGAAGACGACCTGCCCGAGGCGCCCGGTACCGTGGTCCTGAGTTACGGCCTGTGGCAGCGCAGGTTCGGCGGCAGCCCGGATGCCGTTGGCACCACGGTCACTGTGAGGGAGCGTCCGTTTACGGTAATTGGGGTAATGCCCCGTGGATTCAAGTTCCCTTCTGCCACCGCTCAATTCTGGATGCCGCTTGCCTGGGCTACTCGTGGGCCCGGGTCCACCAACTACACAGTGGTGGGCAAAGTCAAGGCCGGAATGTCCCTCGAGCGAGCACAGTCACTGCTCGAGGCTCGCACTATCCAGTTCCAGAGGCGCGATGGAGAGACAAGAACGGTGAGTGCGTCTTTCGGAACGCTGCGAAATCATTTCGTGGGTGACTCGCGACCGCTGCTTCTGGTATTCATGGCAGCGGTCACCGCAGTGCTGCTCATTGCATGTGTCAATGTCGTCAATCTGATGCTCACCCGGGCCACGGGTCAGGAACACGAGCTGACCGTGCGTGCGGCAATCGGTGCCGGGCCCAAACGGCTAGCTCAGCAGCTACTGACCGAGAGTGCCTTGATCAGCCTCATGGGCTCGGCTCTCGGATTGGTGATCTCATTTGGCCTGCTGGACGTATTGGTGGCGCTGGCTCCGGAGTCCATCCCACGTCAAGAGGATATCGGTGTCGATGTCGGTGTGCTGGCGTTCACCTTGGCTGTGGCCGTGCTCGTTGGCCTGGGAATCGGTCTGCTGCCCGCCCTCCGCGCTTCAAAGATCGATCTCGCGAGCAGATTGAGCGAAGGCACACGCGGCGCTTCGGGTGGATTGCGACATAGACGTGTAAGGGATGCGTTAGTGGTGACTCAACTGGGACTGGCACTCGTGCTTCTGGTCAGCGCCGGCGTTTTGCTCAAGAGCTTCATGAGCTTGCTTGCGGTAGAGACCGGGTACCAGCCACAAAATGTGCTCACGTTCAGGACGGCGTTGCCCAATTCACGTTATCAAGAGCCCGAACGTCGAAATCTGTTCTACGATGAGCTACTGCGGGACCTGAAGGCTGTACCGGGCGTTGTGTCGGCTGCAACGGTGGTGTATCTGCCCGGTGGCGATCAATTCCACACCACCGGATTTGCGATCGAGGGCTACTCCGCGGCGCCGGACGAGGAGTTCGAGGCGGAGACAAAGGAGATCAGCCCCGACTATTTCACCACAATAGGCATCGACCTGCAGCAGGGCAGGTCGTTCACGAGTCACGACGATGAAGCAGGGCCACCCGTGGTCGTCATCAACCAGTTCATGGCGCGGCGTTACTGGAATCAGGGGTCGGCGTTGGGGGGGAAGGTCATGCTGGTGCAGCGGAGCTACGTGGACGGTGAGTGGGTGGCTGATAGCGTGTGGCATAGCGTGATAGGAATAGTCGAGGATGCACGCGCTCGTGGCGCGGGAATGGATGGACGCCATGCGCCCGACGGTCCGAGGATCTACCAGGCCTACGCCGCGGATCCCTCTCCACGCAGAGGCATGTCGGTCGTGGTTCGCACCGTCGGAGATCCAACGAGTGTGGC
>CP070792.1:2742789-2745941 GCA_020346845.1 Gemmatimonadota bacterium | reverse complement strand
TGCTCGTAGGATGATCGGTAGGAGCTTGTCCTCCTCTCTGTAAACGCCGACCGCCTCTCCTTCAAAGCCCTGACGCAAGGTCTGTGCGATGTTGCTGCGCCGTATGCCGTTGAGGTTTGCCTGTTCTTCAGCGATTATCGGTTGGACCTTCTTCACTCGTTCGGCCCAATCAATCCGCACGCCCTTGGCCCCAGGATCTGCCTTTAGAATGGCAACTGCCTGCTCCGCCAGCATCCGGAGTGTGTCGGGGTCTTGACCTACGATGCGGGCTTGAATTCTGCCACCTTCATTCGGCCCCAGCAGGAACTTCTTCACATCCGAAACTGCGCCGGGGTAGGCGGTGTTGAGGTGGCGTTGGAGGTCCGGTGCGATGCGGTCGATGTCTCGGAAATCCTCAACATCCACGAGCATGAGCCCGTATGCTGGATTGTCTTTTTCCGGTGTGAATGTGAGCAGAAACCGCAGCGAACCACCGCCCACTACCGATGTCACATTAGTCACACCATCCTGAGCCATGACGTAATCTTCGATCTCCTCCATGTTGGCCAGCGTCTCTTCGATATGCGTTCCCTGTGGCATGAAGAAGTCGACAATGAACTGCGGTCGAGTGGACGAGGGGAAGAAGCCGCCAGGAATCAACCCGAATCCCATCATCGCGATCACAAACAACCCGACCACGGCTCCCACCGTAGGGATGCGGAACCGGATGCAGGAAGAGAGGAACTTGCGATAGGCACCATAGAATTTGCCGCCGTAGGGATCGACGTCACCGGCCTTCTTCGGGACCTTGAGGAACATCACGCACAGAACCGGTGTCACGGTGACTGCAAACACCCAACTCAGCAACAACGAATAGAGAATGACATAGAACAGGGAACGCGTGTATTCGCCCGTGTTGTCTTGGGATGTCCCGATCGCTGCAAAGGCGAGAATGGCCACAAAGGTCGCGCCGAGGAGGGGCCAGGAAGACTGCTTGACTACTGCGGAGGTGGCCTCCTCCGGCTTCATCCCCTGTTGCATTCGCACTAGCGTGCCGTCGACTACCACGATCGCATTGTCGACCAGCATACCGAGTGCAATGATGAGGGCACCTAACGAAATGCGTTCCAGAGTTATGCCCTGTGTGGCCATGACGATGAACGTGCCGGCGATCGTCAGGAACAGGACAAACCCGATTAGCAGCCCGCTCCTCAGTCCCATGAACAGCAGCAACACCGCAATGACAATCGCGACGGCCTGTAGCAGGCTGACGATGAAACTGGAGATTGCTGTTGTTACCGCCTCAGACTGCAGCGAGACTATCCCGAACTCGATGCCCAGTGGGATACGATCCTGGAGCTCTGCCAACCGCGCATTGAGTGCCTCGCCCATAGTGACCACATTGCCGTCTCCGACAGTAGATATCCCCAGGCCGACGGCAGGCTTGCCATTGAAGCGAAGCATCTTGTTGGGCGGATCCGAGTAGCCGCGTCTCACATCTGCTACGTCACGCAGATAGATCTGCTCGTCGGTGCCGGCTCCACTAATCAACAATCCCTCGAAGTCTGCCACAGAGCCGAACTGACCAGTTGGTTCGAGCGTGATGAAGTCGGGATCAACTTCGACGCGGCCGGCATCCACCACCGTGTTCTTCTGCCGCAACTCGGCAACGATCACGTCGACCGGTATGCCGAGTTGGGACATCCTGTCGCGGTTGAGCTCTACGTACACCGCCTCTCGCTGGATGCCAAACGGCTCCACCTTGGCCACATCTTGCACCAGCACCAGCTCCTTGCGGAGCATGTCGGCCACATCTTCCAGTTCACGGTAGGTGTAGTCGTCCCCCGTTAGCGCGAAGAACACGCCATACACGTCGCCAAAGTCGTCGTTCACTATTGAGGGGCCAGCCCCAGGCGGAAGTTGAGACTGGACATCGTTGATCTTGCGTCTGAGCTCGTCCCATACCTGTGGTATCGCTACCTTGTCGTATCGATCTTTGATGCGGGGCTTGACCGTGGACATACCTCGTTCGGAGATCGACTGTCTGATCTCCTTGAGCTGTCCCAGCTGTTGCAATGCCAGCTCGATCCGGTCGGTTACTTCCTCTTCCACCTCTTCAGGTGAAGCTCCCGGATATGGTGTGACTACGATTGCATCCTTGATGGTGAATTCCGGGTCTTCTAGTCGCCCCAGGCTTTGGTATGCGAGGATGCCACCGACCACCGTGCAGAAGGTCAGCACGAGTGTCGTTGTCCTGTTGTTTAGCGCAATGTCGGCGAGGTTCATGTCGCTGTTACCTTACCCTCTCTCTTGCGCACGACTGACACTCACACCTTCGCGCAGCTGCTGCACCCCGGACGTGGCTATTAGGTCGCCGATTTCGAGGGCGCCTGTAATCTCGACCTCAGTGCCCGACATGGGCCCCGCCTCAACAGGCACGCGCTGCACTCGCATTGTGGCCTGGTCTACGCGCCACACGTACCATGCACCGTCATCAGCCACCGCCACAGCCGCGGAGGGCACCCAGAACCGGTTCGCTTCGGCGCCGGCGAGCGCCGGATTCGTCACCACCTTGCCCGTCATACCTGGAAGGACCTGCGCATCATCGGGCGGAGCGAAGGCGACCGTAGCTCGGAAGGTGCGTGTTACGGGATCGGCTGCGGCAGCGAATTCGGTAATGCGAGCCGGGAAGCGGCGTCCCGGAAGCGCAGCGATCTCAACCTCCGGGTTAGCCAGGGCGTTGAGTTGGTCGAGAGTGCGGCCTCTGCCTCCAAACACAACGTCTCGTTCGGGGATGTTCACCTTCATCTCCAACCCACCGCCACCTTGGAGCAGCAGGATCGCCTGCTTGGCGCGCACATTCTCGAACTCTTCCACCAGTGTGCGCGCTACCACGCCCGAGAAGAGAGCACGGAGTCTGGTGTCATCCACCGCCTTCTGACTGATGGCCAACCTCGCCGTAGCCACCTCGTACTCGCGCCGCGCCACGTCTAGATCCTGCAGCGAGACGGCATCGGCTGCATAGAGGTCCTGCAAGCGCTCGTAGTTGGCCCGCTTCTCATTGCGGGACGCCAAGTCGGCGTTGCGGTTGGCTTCATAGTCCCGTGGATCCACTCGAGCCAACACCTGTCCGGCCCTAACGCGTTGACCTTCGACCACCGGGAACGAGATCA
>CP070792.1:2739726-2742689 GCA_020346845.1 Gemmatimonadota bacterium | reverse complement strand
GCCAACGAATAAGCCTCGATTCGGCCAGCTGAACATGCCCCGAACGCAACCGCCACATGGAGGTCGATACCCATTGGCAACACATACCCATCGTTGTAGTCGGTATGCTCGCCCACCAGATTGACGCGCCCCGGTGCCACCGCCAGCAGGGGGCCCGAGCCGTACAGCTCGAGGAAGCGTCTTTTCGCCCGCGCCGGGGGCAATTCCTGTGCATTCATCTAGTGGAACCCTCCCCATTGCCAGGGGTTAGAGACGTTGCAAACGGCTCGAAGATACACCAGAAAGCCGGCTCCAGGACGGGGGCTTTGGTGTATATTCAGGCAGGGAGCAGCATGGGAGCCCGCGAGTTTCGGCCCCCATCCCGGGACGGGCCGCGATTGCAGACTTGATCACCGAGTGGGAGGAACGGAACATGTCTGTCCTGTCAACGAGGCGGCTCAGCAAGGTCTCAGCATCTATCGGTGCACTCGCCATTCTCTGTCCCACTGGCATGTCAGCTCAAAACACCGGCAGCATCTCGGGCCAGGTGGTGGACGCGCTGACCAGGGAGCCAATCAGCGACGTGATTGTGAGCGTCGTTGGGTCGGCTTTGAGCTCCGGTACCGATGCAGAGGGCTTCTACACGATAGACAGCGTGCTACCTGGCCTGGTCAAGGTCAAGGCGCAGATCCTGGGTTACGTGCCGATCACCACCGACTACTACACGGTCCAGCCGGACAGCTCAGTGCCTGTCGATTTCCACCTCGCCCCGGTGCTCTACGAGCTGGAGGGAGTCGAAGTGACAGGTCAGAGCCCTCAGAGGACGTGGGCGAGGCACCAGGGAGCGGTCGTACTCAAGAAAGAAGACATCCCGCAGCACGGCGATATACTGAGCGCCTTGCAGGGGCTCGTACCGGCAGTGCGCGTGCGAGGTCGCAGAGACGACACGCGGATGGTGGTACGCAACGCGGAAGCTGACGTTCTGTACGTGGTAGACGGCAGTGTCATACGCCCACCGCTCACGTTTTACATCGATGCGGCTCAGGTCGACTGCGTCGAGATACGCCGTGGCTTCAGCGCCGTTGTGCAATTCAAGCCGTCAATCGTAGGAGAGAACTACTCCGGAGTCGTGCTCATCTGGACCAGGGGCGCACTGGGTCCACGCCCCCGCGATTGCGTCCCGGGAGGTTAGAGCCGGGATCCGATCGCGATTCTGACAGCCGAGCCCCGTCCCAGCTCACTTTCCACTCTTATCGTTCCACCCCAGGATTCGACCAACCGTTTGCAGATGGCCAGGCCCAGGCCGGTGCCACTCGTGGTCGTTGAGAACTGCGGCTCGAAGATCAACGGGATGACCTCCCGGGCAATACCTGCACCGTTGTCGGACACCACCACTATCGCAGCTCCTGTGTCGTCAAGACCCACCATGATCGTCACCTCGGTGGCGCCGGCGTCACGCGCGTTCTCGATGAGATTGACCAGGACCTCCTTCACCTCGTCCTTCCGTACCTGCGCGAATATCGCCCCTTCTTCATTCACCTGAACAACTGGACCCTCGGCCAGAGCGTAGAGCTCTGCCGTGTCGCGGGCTATCTCTACCAAGTCGGCGGCAGCAAGAGGTTCGGCTTCCGCGGGAGGGGCACCAAACCGGGCAAAGGCGCGGGCGATGGCATCCAGACGCTCTATCTCGGCGAGGATCTGCTGGGCCGTGCGGTTCAGCGTCGTCTCGAAATCACCACGCCGATCACTGTGCGTGCGTTTGAGGTGTTGGATGCCGAGCCGGATAGGCGTTAGCGGATTCTTGATCTCGTGCGCGATTTGCCGGGCCAACTCACCCCAGGCCAACACTCGGACTGCACGGGTCAGTTCGGTCGTGTCGTCCAGCGCCAACACACAACCGCCAGGTGTGCCCCTGATTACCGCGGCGTGCGCTCTGATCTGCTGCGCACCCACCGCGAATTCCCTGGTTTCCGCTTCCTTGTCGTTGTTGATGAACTCGCGCAGCCATTCCCACACCGGTGCCCACTCGCGACCGCCCGGTGCATAAACATGAGCCCCCGCGGGCAAAGGTGCCCCAACGAATTGCTCGGCCTGCGGGTTTGCGATCGTGACACGCAAGTCGCGGTCTACGGCAACGACCCCGGTTGCGACGTTCCGTAGCACTGCTGCGGTTCTCCGGCGCGCAGTATCGAGCGCCGATTGACTCGACTCCACGTCGTGCGCCATGCGCTCGAACGCCTCCACCACCGAGACGAACTCCGTTGGCACATCGGGATCGAACGGTGGCAGCGGTTCGCCACGTCCGACGGCAACGGCGGCGGTCCGCAGCAAGCGAACGGGATACGCTAAGGACCTGGCCGCCGCACCTGCCAGCGTGACCGCTGCACCCAAACCGATCAGAGTGGCCAACGCCAGCACGTAGAGCAGGTCTTCTTGGTCGCTCAGGATATCCAGGACGTCCACCAGGCGAGGAACCGCAAGCGTGGAGCCCGAGGTTCCAAAACCGCTCAGATTGCGGTAGCCAACACGCGTGGCGTGGCCTGCAATCAGCACGTCTTCAGTCGATTCCAAACCGGCGCGCAGCGCGAGCCGGCGGTACACTTCTGGTGACATGTAGCTGTCCACCAACCCCATCTCGGACAGGACGGCCGGACTGGCGCCCACGAGAACGCCCCCGTCGTACCACAGCAGGTCGGCATTCACGACCTCGGCCAGACCCGACAGACGGTCTTCCACATAGGCGGCCGCCCACCAGTCCAGATTGCGGGCGATGGGCATTGCGTCACTCAGCGTCTGCTGGATCAGGAGGTCTCCGTTGCGCGCCGCGTCAGCCTGGATTCGCGTGAACGACCATGCTGCATACCCGAGCGTCGGAAGCACGAAGAAGCCTGCAAGCGCAACAGTGAGCCTCGAACGATACGACCGAAACTGAGCCAGGTTTTGCAGCAGGGGCGGAACTGTCAACTTGCCAGACAGCGCTTCGC
>CP070792.1:2729658-2739626 GCA_020346845.1 Gemmatimonadota bacterium | reverse complement strand
ACGAGACCCGAGCTGCCGAGATCACGCTTCGCCCCAACCCCGGCTCTCCGGTCAGGTTCGGGAACTTCCCCACGTTCTTCAACCGGTTCGAGAGTCGACGGCTGACCTCTGCTGGCGTGGACGTGGGAGTGATTCGGTTCAACAACTGGATGGTACCCGCGGTCGCTCAGGTCGATCGAGCGGTCAACGAGTTCCGCGAGCTCGATGGGATGGTGGTCGATTTGAGAGGCAACACAGGTGGGCTGGGAGCCATGGTGATGGGAGTGGCTGGGCACTTCTACGCGACCCGTACCCCCCTGGGGACGATGAGGACGCGACAAAACCAGCTGGAGTTCTTCGCCAATCCCAGGCTGTCCGATGGGTCCGGCAATCGTGTCACACCGTTTGCGGGACCAGTCGCAATCCTCATAGACCAAATCACGGCAAGTGCCTCGGAGATGTTCGCTGGCGGAATGCAGGCTACTGGAAGGGTGCGAGTGTTCGGCGAGACGACTATGGGTGCCGTACTTCCCGCCGTGACGGATCTCCTTCCCAGTGGTGACGTGCTGTACCACGCAATGGGCGATTTCACTACGGTGGCTGGAGAGAGTCTTGAAGGAGTGGGGGTGATTCCCGACGAGCGCGTATCCTTGAGTCGCGATGACCTGCTGGCCGGGAGGGACCCTATATTGAATGCCGCGCTGCGCTGGATAGCGGGGCAGAGTCGAGACGGCTCGAATCCGGGCGGGCGACCTGGAAAAGAACGGAGGATGTAATGAGGTCACGAATGCAGTATCGATGGTTCTTCACGGCGTTGGCATGCACGTATTCGATTGTGATTACAGCGCCCAGCGTCGTAAGTGCGCAGACCGCTCTGCCGACCGGGGAGGAGATCCGTGAGCGCTATGTAGAGGCGCTGGGCGGGCGAGCTGTCCTCCAGGCCCCCAAGTCCAGCCTTGCGCGGGGAACGTTTGATGCGCCGGCTCAAGGCCTATCGGGCGAGATGGAGATACACTCTGCGGCACCCAACAAGATGTACAGCACCATGACCGTGCCCGGTGTGGGCCAGATCAGAACCGGATTCAACGGTGAGGTCGGCTGGTCCGCCAACCCCGTCATAGGCCCGATGATACTGGAAGGCGCCCAGCTGGAACAATTGAAACAGCAGGCCGACTTCTATGCCGTGCTCCATCCCGAAACTCACGTCGTCTCCTTCGAACCGGTGGGTCAGAAGGAATTCGAGGGCAAAACATGCTATGAGGTCAAGGTGACGACCAAGTGGGATGAGGAGTATACGGAATTCTACGATATTGACACCGGATTGCTGGCGGGATCGGTGAGGTCTCAGGAGTCGCCGATGGGACCTATTGAGGCGACCAATGTTGTGGTGGAGTACCAAGATTTCGGCGGCATCATGGTACCGGTGAAGGCCGTGCAGCGAGCCATGGGGATCGAGTCAGTAGTCACCATTACCTCGGTCGAGTATGACGTGGTTGACGAGGCGGTGTTCGAGTTGCCAGCCGACATAAAGGCGCTGCTGGAGGCACAGCCTAAAGACACGACCGCGGGCGGGCGAACCGACTGATAACAGGCTGAAGCACAGGACCTGAGGGTCGACGAACACCTCCGGTGAAACTCGCCGGGGGTTTTCTTCGTCTTATATTGCTAACAACGCTATCAATATCAATGGAGGCGCCATGGCGCGCGAATCGCTGGGTGAGTTCGAGCAACTGGTAATGCTTGCCATCCTCAGGCTGGGGGAAGACGTGTACGGTGTTCCAGTGGTGGAGGAGATCGAGCGGCGAACCGGGAGAGGTGTGTCTCGTGCGGCGGTCTACATCGCGTTACGGCGGCTCGAGAACAAGGGCTTGGTGTCATCCCACATGGCCGATCCTACCCCGGAGAGGGGGGGTAGGGCGAAGCGCTTCTTCCGGGTTGAGCCGGATGGGATAGATCTGCTCAGGGACAGCCGTCTGGCGCTCCTCAGTATGTGGCAGGATCTCGAGCCGGTCTTGGGGGGAAGATGAGGCCCCCGCGACCAGCGACTTGGCTGATCGCACGCGCATTGGCGTCCCAGGAACGCGAATGGATACTGGGCGACTTGGAAGAGGTCTTCGGCCGTGAGGTCGTCGCTTGTGGCAGCACAAGAGCCAGACTGTGGTACTGGCGACAAGCGATCAGCTTCAGCGTGCGCTTCGTGCGCGAGAGGTGGTCCGGCCGCGACGCCGGCAAGGCCTTCAAGTCGGGGGCTCGAGAGCCGGTCGGTGGCTTGGTACGTGATGTTCGCTACGCTCTGCGGACCCTGACGCGGTCGCCCGGGTTCGCCCTGGTTGCCGTGGTGACGCTTGCCCTGGGCATCGGTGCCAACACTGCGATCTTCAGCGTGGTGAACTCGATTCTGTTGCGGCCACTGCCGGTTGCAGATGCGGACCGCCTGGTTAGCCTATGCGAGACGAACCCTGCAATCGCCGGCTTCTGCATCGCGTCACCGGGCAACGTCGAGGATTGGGCCCAGCAGAGTAACTCGTTTGAGTCAATCGGCGTTGCCCGCGATTGGCCGTTCATCCTGAAGACAGACGAGGGTGTTCAGGGGATCAGAGGTGGCATCGCGACGCCGGCTTTCTTCAATGTCCTACAGTTCCGTCCCGCCCTCGGGCGCCTCTTCGTGCCGGAAGACCTCGAGCCGGGGAACAACCGGGTTGTGGTGCTCAGCGATGCCACGTGGCGGAGCAGATTCGGCAGCGATGTCACCATCGTTGGGCGCAATCTCACGCTCGGCGATGAGATCTACACGGTAATCGGCGTTCTCCCTGCCGAGGCCGAGGTTCCTCGGATGGAGGGCTTCCAGCTGTGGGCCCCGTTGCACTTTCATCCTCGTGAGCAAGGCGGGCGCAGCTGGCGTGGGTTCAGGGCCCTGGGGCGGTTGGCCGCTGGTGTGACGATCACTGAGGCGGACGCCGAGATGTCCACCATAGCTGTGCGGTTGGCGGAGCAGTATCCGGAAACCAACGATGGCTGGGGGATCCGTCTGGTCCACTTGCACGAGCAAGTGGTCGGGTCCGTGCGACCCATGCTACTCGTGTTTCTCGGTGCCGTCGGTTTTGTCCTGCTAATTGGATGCGCCAACGTAGCGAACCTGCTGCTAGCACGGTCCTCCGGACGTAGAAGAGAGTTGGCTGTACGCACGGCGCTGGGGGCGAGCCGCGGTCGACTGCTGCGCCTGCTACTCAGCGAGAGCGTCCTGCTTGCGGTGGCGGGCGGTGGCGCGGGATTGTTGCTGGCCGTTTGGGCCGTCAGCACGTTCGTATCACTGGCACCCGGTAGTATTCCCCGCCTGGACGAGGTAGCCATAGATGGGCGAGTCCTTGGTTTCGCGCTGCTCGTCTCTCTGCTTACCAGCTTGGTGTTCGGGTTACTGCCTTCGCTCCAGGCAACTTCACTCAACCTCAACGAAGAGTTGAAAGAGGGCGACCGTGCCTCAAGTTCCGGTCGGCTCGGCATACGCAGCCTGCTTGTGGTCTCGCAGGTGGCACTCGCGCTGATGCTCCTGATAGGCGCAGCGCTACTCACGCAGAGCTTCGCAACGCTGTTGCGCTGGAAGCCGGGCTTTGACCAGAGCAACCTCCTGACCGTGTGGCTACTGGCGTCGACTGGCAAGTACGAATCAGCTGACCAAGTATCTTTGGTGTTTGAACAAGCGGTCGAAGAGGTTGGCGCGCTGCCCTCGGTTGAGTCGGTCGGCAGAACTTCGGCTGGGCCTCTATTCGGCGGTCGCGAGACGGACGAGTTTGTGATCGAGGGCAGACCCCTGCCCGCCCCCGGAGACGGACCGGTGGCTCGCTGGTTCGACGTGGGGCCCAAATACTTCGGGACGCTCGGCGTGCCGTTGGTCAAGGGAAGAGGCCTCGAGCCATCCGATGCCGCGGGCATGACCCCGGTCGCCGTTATCAACGAGTCGGCAGTGCGACGGTATTGGCCGGGAGAGGATCCTCTGGGACAGAGGGTAACGATCCGGGGCGAAACCAGGACTATCGTTGGGGTCGTCAGCGATGTTCGCCCACTCCGACCCGGTACCCCCATAGACCCGGAGGTGTATTGGCCCCAAGCACAGTCACCGCGATACGCCACCTTCCTGGTGATCCGTACCAAGACTGATCCTCTGAGCGCTGTCGAAGGGATTCGAAAGCGCTTGCAGCAATTGGACCCCGACATGCGGGTCTCAAGTCTCACAACCTTGCGGCAGCGTATGTCACGCGAGCTAGTGGGGCCCCGGTTCAACATGCTCTTGATCGGTATCTTCGCGTCGGTTGCTCTGCTCTTGGCGGCGGTGGGTATTTATGGAGTCGTTGCATACACGGTTGCGCGTCGCACGAGGGAGATGGGCATTAGGGTTGCGCTCGGGGCGCGGGGCTGGGATATCGTGCGATCAGTCGCGGCGCACGGAATGGTCCCGACGACCGTTGGCCTAGTGCTTGGCCTTTTGGGCGCAGTCGGTCTGACGCGGGTGCTCGAATCCCTCCTTTTCGGGGTCAGCCCCACTGACCCAGTCACGTTTGCGGGTGTGGCGGTGGTGCTTGCCGCCGTCGCCGCGCTCGCCTGTTATGTACCGGCCAGGCGCGCGACTCGGGTGGAGGCGGTTGTGGCTCTGAGAGAAGAATAGAGTCGCGGGGCGCTAGCCGAGCCAAGTGCCGGACGAGACGAGTTCCTCGCAGACATCTTGAGCCGTCCGTCCGGCAGCCTCGGCTGCGAAGTTGACGACGACGCGATGGCGCAGCACTGGCAACGCTACGCTCTTGACGTCATCCAGATCTGCCATTGGGCGGCCATCGAGTGCAGCTCTTGCCTTGGCGCCCAGCACCATGAATTGAGATGCACGGGGGCCGGCCCCCCAATCGACGTACTCTCTGATGAACGCCGGTGCATGGTCCTCTACGGGCCTGGTCATGCGGGCCAGCGCGACAGCCGCGCGCACTACCGGTTTAGGGGCCGGAATGCGGCGCACCAGGCGTTGCAGCTGCAGCAGGTCGCTACCGGTGAGGACCGCCCGCACCGCAGGATCCACGTCGCCGGTAGTCGTCTCGACTATGCGCTCCTCCTCGTCCCGATCCGGGTATTGCACCCTCAATTCGAGCATGAACCTGTCGAGCTGGGCCTCAGGGAGAGGGTAGGTGCCCTCCTGTTCAATTGGATTCTGTGTGGCTAGCACGAAGAAGGGCTCTGGCAGGTGGTAAGTCTCGCCGGCAGCCGTGACCTCGTGTTCCTGCATTGCCTGCAGCAGAGCCGCTTGGGTTTTTGGGGGGGTTCGATTGATCTCGTCTGCGAGCACGACGTTGGCAAACACGGGACCGTGGACGAAGCGGAAATCCCGCTTACCGCTGCTGGGGTCCTCCTCGATGATCTCCGTACCGGTTATGTCACTCGGCATCAGGTCGGGCGTGAACTGGATGCGGGAGAACTTGAGGTCTAGGGCGTCCGCTATGGTGGACACCATGAGCGTCTTGGCGAGTCCGGGAACGCCGACCAATAATCCGTGTCCTCCTGAGACTATGGCCGTAAGCACACCCTCCAAGACCTCCTGTTGCCCCACAATCCGGTTGGATATCTGTGCCATCAGCTCGTTCCGCGCCGTCGCCAAGCGCTCTAGGAGCTGGATGTCATTCTCGTCTGCTCTTGCAGGATTTGCGTTCACTTTGACCCTTTCAGCCTGGTCGATGGGGTGGGGTCCGGGGTTTCGTCTACTGCTGCCCTCACCGCCCGCCCGGCCCCCGAATCCTACGCCAATCGGGCAGTTTGAGCCACCGCTTGTTAGCGCATACTTAGCTTGCGTAATTATTCACAAGGACTAACTTCCGGCCGGCATGAGGCCTACTGGTACCCGGCTTGCGCTACGGGAAGCTTACCGATTTTCGGGGCTCGGGTGCACCTTTGCAGCCGCCGTGCTTCTGTTTATGGCAGGCGGCTGGTTGCTCGACGGATGGTTGCGGGTGACACCGGTGTTCATGGTGATCGGTGCGCTGGTTGGGGCTGTGTTGGGGAGTGTGAGCATATACCGTAGGCTGCTGGTCGACCACGATAGGGAGTCAGAGGACCCCAAGTGAAGCTGGTTGCCTTTGGACTCCTGCTCACGGCTGTTGTGACCGCGGTCATATGGCTCATTTGGGGTCTACCAGCGGCGCTCGCCGGGGGATTGTTCGGATTGCTGGCTACGGTAATCCACGCGGTTTCAGTTGCCGTTCTCAAGCGAGCTTGGCGTGCTCCGTTCAAGGAGCTGGTCAAGGGCTGGGGGATCGGCATGGCGCTGCGACTGGGAGGAGCGGTGGTGTGGATGGTGGCTGTGTTGCTGCGGGGTGACTTGTTTCCCGCCCTCCCTACCGCGATTGGCTTCTTAGGGGTGTTGATTCCCCTGCTGTTTACGGAGATACGGTTTCTCAAATGATGCAAACGGAAATCAACATCGGCGAGATCTTGATGCACCATACCGCCGATGCTTACATGATAGACTTCGGGTTTCATATCGGGGACACACCAGTGAGGCTGGAGTGGCATTCCTGGCCCTGGGCCGAGTTCAGCCTGTTCGGTATGCACTTCAATCTCACCCCGACCAAGCATGTGGTATTCATGCTTGTGGCCGCGACGCTGTTGTTTCTCTGCATGTGGCTGACCGGACGTATTCTCGAGAGACAGCGCGCTGGTGAAAAAGCACCCAAGGGGTTCGCCAACGCTATGGAAGCGTTCGTGCTGTGGGTGAGGAACGACATCGTGATTGCCAACATTGGCGAGCACGACGGTCCTCGTTTCGCACCTTACATCATGACGTTGTTCTTCTTCATCCTGATCTCCAACATCCTTGGCTTACTTCCCTGGGGCGCGACTGCCACCGGCAATCTTGGCGTAACCGCCGCGCTGGCAGTCATGGCTCTGTTCACCATTGAGCTGAGCGGGATGTTCAAGCTGGGCTTCAAGGGATACATGCGCACCATATTCCCTTCATTGCCCGGCATGGGTGGTGTGGGCGGCCTGGTGATGTCGGCAGCCATGGGTCCGATCGAGATCTTGGGCAAGTTGGTCAAACCGTTTGCGCTCTGCTTCCGACTGTTCGGTAACATGACGGCCGGGCATTTTGTGATCCTCACCCTGTTCGGCTTGATCTTCATGTTTGGCAACCTCGCCGGTTGGCGCTGGGCGATCGGTGCCGCCTCAGCGACGCTGGTACTCGGTGTCATGTGTCTCGAGATCATCGTGGCGTTTGTTCAAGCGTATGTGTTTGCCATTATCACCGCGGTGTTGATCGGGATGATGATGCATGAGCATTAGTAGGTAGGAGAGTAGGAGGGGAAGTGGGGGAAGGTGGGGAAGGAGATAGGAGATTAGGTAGAGAAGAAGGGGTGACTGTGGCGCTTCCAGTCATTCCTCAACGTACCCGGCCGAGTGGTCGGGGAATCCCGCTGGTCAGGAAGACCGTTGGCGGGACGCCGCAGAAACCACCATCAGGGGAGAGATGGTGTTGAAGCGGGAGGCGCAACAGACCGAAATCTCCCAAGTGTCAAAGGACTGATTCGATGTTGTTGAACATTCTCGCAGCACTCCAGGAGCCGGGCATAGTGGCGACCGTCGATGCCGCAAAAGAAGGGTACGTGGTACTAGGCGTTGGCTTGGGTATTGGCTTGGCCCTCATCGGTGCCGGGCTAGGCCTGGGTCGGATAGGTGGTCAGGCAGCAGAGGCCATTGCGCGTCAGCCCGAGGCAGCAAACGACATTCGTGGCACGGCCCTGTTTATCGCGTTCCTCATGGAAGGCGCTACGATCATCGCCGTTATCATGTCGTTGGCGGCCAAGCTGATCGGATAAATCCATGTACTCATTGGCTCTGTTTCTTCAGGAGAGCCACGGCGAGGAGGGGGCGGTCGGTGGACCGTTCACTCTCGAACCCGGTCTCATAATCTGGACTTGGATCGTATTCCTCGTGTTGTTCTTCATGCTCAAGAAATACGCGTGGCCACACATCGTAAGGCTCACCGAGGAGCGGGAACGCACGATCCAAAAGCAACTTGCTGAGGCCGAAAGGCTGAATGAAGAAGCCAAGGCTTCTCTGGAAGAGCACGGCAGACTGCTGGCTGAAGCCAAGGACAAGGCTCACGAGCTAGTGATGGAAGCCAAGACCGTTGGCGAGAAGGAACGCGAGCAGTTATTGACCAAAGCCAGAGAAGAACAAGAGGAGATCCTCAACCGCGCCAAACGTGAGATTGCCGGTGAGAAGGATCGAGCGATTGCCGAGCTCCGTCGCGAGGCGGTAGATCTTTCTTTGGCCGCCGCATCAAAACTGATTCAGCAGAAGCTCGACGACGCCGGTGATCGCAAGATCGTCGAAGACTACCTGGCGACGTTGGAGGACAAGAGTTGAGAGAGCATACCATAGCGCGTAACTACGCCGAAGCACTGTTTCAGGCAGGCGAGCGCACGGGCCAGACGGAACGGTATGCCGATCTGATCGACGCGCTGGCGGGTGCCATCCAATCGGATGACACGATCCGCCATGTGCTTGAGTCTCCTAGGGTCCCTAAGCCTACGAAACAACGTATTCTGACCCGTGCCCTCGAGGGACGGACCACAGATCAATTCATCAAGTTTCTGGCTGCTGTCGTGAAGCGCAGCAGACAAGGCATTCTGGTGGCTATCGCCGAGCAGTACCTCGCCCTCGTGGATGAGAAGTTCAACCGCGTTCATGCGGGTGTCGTGCTGGCTCGTGAACCGGATACCGCCTTGCGGCAGATCGTGAAACAGCGCCTCAGTGATGCCATAGGCAAGGAGGTCATTCCTCACTTCCGTTCTGACCCGGAAATACTGGGCGGGCTAATCGTCCGGATCGGGGATCGGATCATGGATGGCTCGCTGCGTAGGAGAATGGTTTCGCTGAGACGGCAATTGCTGGGAACGTAGCAGGTTCTGGAAGGATAGTAGGAGGGGAAGGAGGGGAGGGAGAATGACCCCGGGTGCAAGCCCGGGGTCACTTGTATTGGAGGGTTCTCATGTCGGAAAGAGTCGGGTTCATAGGGCTTGGTGCCATTGGACGCCCAATGGCGGGTCATGTGGCCAAGGTGTTCGAAACACAGGTGTGGAATCGCACCCTTGCGCGTGCCGAGAGTTTTGCTGCGGAGCACGGAGTTACTGTGGCAGCCAATCCGGCGGCCCTGATCTCCTGGGCCGATGTCGTCATCACTTGTCTGCCGACGTCGGCGGACGTCGATGCAGTTGTAAAGGGTGCAGATGTGTCGTGGCGGGAGGGGCAGCTTCTAATCGATGCCACGTCAGGGGATCCGGCGGAGGCTCGAGCCCTGTCAGAATGGCTGGCGCCACAAGGTGTCGGGTTCGTTGATGCTCCAGTCAGCGGCGGGACGATGGGGGCAGAAGCTGGCAAGCTCACGGTGATGTTGGGTGGAGTAACAGACCACGTGGAACGAGCCACACGCATCATCGAGCCCTACTCGGGGAAGATCCGCCACGTCGGCCCCGTTGGCGCTGGAGACGCGTTGAAAGCGATCAACAACGCGCTCCTCGCTGTGAATATCGTAGCGGCAGGGGAAGGACTTGCGGCATTGGTGAAGTTGGGTGTAACCGGCGAGACGGCCCTGGAAGTCATCAACGCTGCCACGGGCTATTCCAATGTGAGCGTGAACCTGATTCCCGAGCGAGTTCTGACCCGAGCGTGGCCGCGCACATTCCGTCTGGCGCTGCTCGACAAGGATCTCGGTGTTGCCCTCAAGATGTTGCAGGACACCGGAGTCCCGCACGATGCGATTGGCGTTGCCAAGGAAGCGTTTGGCAAGGCACGCGCTTCGTTGGGCGAGGAAGCAGATCACGTGGAGTTGATTAAGGAGATCGAGAAGGCCGCAGGGGTCGAAATCAGGTAGGAGGGGAAGAAGGGGAAGAAGGGGAACGAGGGGAAGGAGACTGTGGCCTGCGTCTCCTTCCCCTCCTTCCCCTCCTTCCCCT
>CP070792.1:2727120-2729558 GCA_020346845.1 Gemmatimonadota bacterium | reverse complement strand
GCCGCACAGCCCGAATGCGCCAACGCGTATCCTGAGCTAGGCCGCATGGTCGAGCAGGCCTTTGCCCACTTCGAGGACGGTGCAGTCTCGGCCGAGCTCGATGGCAGGGATGTAAAGTTTCACCGATCCGACCTGGGCTACGCCCTGCGCGGATTGCTCTATGGCCGGTCTGCCGAAGTACCGTACCGAATCTGGCAGGCGGCCCGGGGTGACTTCACCGAGTTGGTCGAGTACTACGTTGAGCGTACCGACTGGGTTGCCGGCACTGACGTTGCGGCCGGCAACCACTTTTCCGTCATCTGCGCCGAGGACATCAGGCCGGTGACAGACGAAGACGTAAGCCGTGCTGCCGAGGGAACGTTCCTGCAGGGGCACGTGATCCGCAGCTACCGCACCGCATGCGACGTCTGGCCCGTGGCCGAGCTGTCCGACGACTTCTTCGAGCCAGTCAGCTCCGACGTGCCCACACTGCTCCTCTCTGGTGGCCGGGATCCAGTCACGCCACCGCAGGGTGCGGAACAAGTGGCCCAAGGCTTGAGCAACCACCTCCACGTGGTCGTTCCCGCAGCGGGCCATGGCGTGGGCGGTCAGTGCATTCTGTCGATGGTCGTGCGATTGATCGAGGACGGCAACCTCGGCAATGTGGATACATCGTGCGTTGCGGAAGTGCCCGCGCCGAAGTTCCGCTTGCCGGGAACGCAGTGAGGCAACGGCAGGGACCAGCGAGTCGATCCTGGCTGAGCTGAACTACTAGCAGACTACTCGCTACGCAGCACCTCGAGCGGATCGATGGCTTTGCCTTCCTTGCGGGGCGATGCAACGCAAGCAATGTGATCAGGAACATCAGCGCCGTGATGGCAAAGAAGGTCAGCGGATCGGTCTGGGTCACACCAAACAGCAGACGCGACAGGATGACCTGAACTGTTGTCAGCGATGCTGCTAAATTGCCGAGTCGACACGACCAGCCAAGCGAGTCTGATGTCAGAAGACAGAGCCACACCACAAAGCGGGGCGCCACGCATACTGAGACTTCTGAGGCTCAGCTGGTCCAGGATGCTCGCCGCCGATCTATTGGCAAAGGCGCTTGGTTTCGTGCTGGTGACGCCGGTGACAGCATTGCTGCTCCGGTTCTTCGCGCCCAGCTCAGGCAGTTCTGTGATCACGGATGAGGACATCCTGTTCTTCTTCATGAGCCCGGCGGGAATAGCGGCGCTGCTGGTCATTGGGGTGTTCATATTCTGGATCGTGTTTGCCGAGCATGCGGTCCTTTTGACCATCGGGTACGGAACGGCCACCCGCGGCACCATGACGCTGCGACGTACGTTTCGTCTCATTGCCACGCGGTCACTTGCGATCCTTAGACTGTGCCTGCGCCTGCTGATAACACTGATCCTGATTGTCACACCATTTCTGGCAGCAGCGGCGATCACGTACCTGGTCTTGCTCACACGCTACGACATCAACTACTACCTGGCCGTCAGACCGCCGATATTCTGGCTGGCAGTGACGTTGCTGGCAGTCATCATCACGGGGTTAGTCTGGGCAGTCACAGTCAAGTTCATCCACTGGCTATTCGCGCTGCCGCTCCTGCTGTTCGAGCGCAGGAGCCCGAAGACCGCTATCCACAGCAGCAAGATACTCTCGCAGGGCCGGCGTTTGAGGATCGCCGCCTGGCTCGCGGCCTGGGCCCTGACGTTGGTCGCACTATCGATGCTGTTGACGAGCCTTATCGGCTTGATCGGACGGTTCGTGATTCCGGCCGCGAGCGAATCGCTCTTGTGGGTGGCCCTCGCCGTGGGCATGGTGGTGTTTCTCAGCGGGGTCGCCAACTTTGTGCTGTCATTCCTGGGTGCTGCGTTGCTCGGCTTGCTAGTGGTGCGGCTGTACGTGTCGCTGGGAGGCTCAGGGGAAGTCACCACGCCCTCGCCCTCGGCACCCGAGTCGAGCCGCCCCAGAAAGATAGGGAGCCTCCGTCGAACGATCATTTGGGGTTCGAGCGGGGCCATTGTGGCAACCGTTGTCACGGCCATAGCCACCGTACGATCGATCCCAACAGAGGACACCACCCAAGTCACAGCGCATCGCGGCAGCTCCATCGCAGCCCCCGAGAACACCCTGGCAGCGGTCCAGCGTTCGATTACTGACGGTGCCGATTGGGTGGAGATCGACGCGCAGGAGATCGCCGATGGCACGGTGATAGTGTTTCACGACGGAGACTTGAGGCGTGTAGCCGGAGTGTCCCTCAGAACGCGTGAAGCTAGCTATGAAGAGCTGAGTCAGATCGATATCGGGAGTTGGCATTCCCCTCAGTACGCCGACCAACGGATTCCCACACTGGAGCAAGTGCTCGAGCTGTGCAAAGACCGGATCCGGGTCAATATAGAACTCAAGTACTACGGCACCGGTGGCAATCTCGAGCAGAGGGTGATCGACATCGT
>CP070792.1:2710456-2727020 GCA_020346845.1 Gemmatimonadota bacterium | reverse complement strand
TGACGCCGGAGTACTCCCCTTCCATGAGAGCCGGCACATCATCAGGGTTGGGAGCCGTGAAGGGATGATGTGCGTAGATCCAGTCACCTGATTCCGGTTCCTTCTCAAACAAGGGGAAATCCACAATCCAGGTGAACGCATGAGTCCCGACTGGAGCCGGCTTCAGCCGGCGGATTACCTCCAACCTCACCTTGTCCAGGGCAGCCGACGTGATGTCGTCGACGCCAGCCGTCGCAATCAGGAGATCGCCCTCATTCATCCCCGCCTGTTCAACTGTCAACCCGTCGAGCTTCGAGAGCGGTCCGCTCAGCGATTCACCCTGCCGCTTGAGCGTCGCCAATCCACCTACACCAGCGCGCTTCGCTTCTGCCGTGATCTCATCCATCATCTTGCGACTCAGCTGGCTTCCACCTGGCACTCGGATTCCACGCACGCGACCGCCAGCTGCCAGTGCATCTTCAAACGCCTTGAAACCCCGACCACGAACGAACTCACACATATCTTCGATGGTCAGGTCGTACCTGAGATCCGGCTTGTCCGTCCCGTATCGTTCCATTGCTTCCGCATAAGACATGCGTGGGAACGGCTGCGCTACGGTGTGACCCGCCTCATCCCACAGGGCCACCATGACCGCCTCGATGAAACCGTAGACGTCCTCCGGAGCAACGAACGACGCCTCGATGTCGATTTGCGTGAATTCGGGCTGCCTGTCGTGGCGCAGGTCCTCGTCCCTGAAACACCTGGCCAATTGGAAGTAGCGATCGAACCCGGCAACCATGAGGAGCTGCTTGTAGATCTGAGGTGACTGCGGCAGCGCGTAGAACTGCCCTCGGTGCACGCGTGACGGCACCAGGTAATCACGCGCTCCTTCAGGTGTGGGTCTCGTCAGCATTGGAGTCTCGATCTCGTAGAACTCCAATTCCGTCAGAGTCTTCCTGGCCCGCTGCAGCAACCGATGGCGCAGGGCCAGATTGCGCTCCATTTCCGGGCGCCGTAGATCCAGGTGACGGTGCAATAACCGGAGTTCCTCCGCCGGCAGGTCCTCACCCTTCGTCCTCCACACCGGTATGACCGGTGTTTCCGCCGGTCCGACGACCTCCAGATCGGTCGCCCGAACTTCCACATCACCTGTCTTCATCTCGGGGTTTCGCGCTTCATCGGGGCGCGGCTCGACCACGCCGCGCACTAATACCACCGACTCGGTACCTACGTCCCCAGCAGCTTCGAGAACGTCGGCCGGGGTCCAATCAGGGCCAAACGACACCTGGACGATACCGTCTCTGTCACGGAGATCGAAAAAGATCAGTCCACCCAGATCCCGTCTGCGGTGCAGCCAACCGCCGAGTCGCACTTGAAGGCCAGCGTGGGCTTTCCGGAGCGCTCCGCAGCGGTGCGTTCGCATCGCCGTTGCGGTCATGGGGCTCCTCAGAATGCTGTTGGTTGGTGTTGCACTGAGACTGGTAATACTCCCTTTTCACGGGCAGTGCGAGAACGTTGGAGACGGCTCCACGGGGACCAAGGCCGTCAAGTGCCTGTACCAGCAGAACATAATGCCCTCCCCGACCGGGCATCAAGGTACGGGTTGACACCGGAACCGCCCCCCGCGAAGCTATCGATGTGCGTCGGAGCTTCCTAGCAATCTGCCTCCTCTCATGGGCCGGCCCAACCACGGCGCAGGCACCTGAATCGGCCCAGCTGTGGCGGGTCGCCGCAACCTCGCTGGCGGTTCCGCCGGCGCTCCAGCTTGGGCCACTCGCTATGGCTTGGAATCCGGCTGCCGGTCAGATAGCGGGCGGCGTGAGTGGCGGGCTGGAGGTCCTGCACACCTCGAGTGTGCTGGGTCTCTCGGGTTTTGGCGGAGCTGTCACGACGTCGGTGGGCCCCAGGGCCGGCGTTGGGGTCGTACTCGGCAGGATCGACATCAGGGACCTGGTGCGAACCACGACCTCGCCAAGCACGGTGGGAGGCTCGATCCCCGTGTACACCCAGTACGCGGGCCTGGGCGGTCAGCTGGAACTGAGATCCTTCCGTGTGGGAACCCTGATCCGCATCAACAACGAGCAATTCGATGTCATACAGGAAACCGGAGCAACACTCGATTTCGGATTGCGGTGGAAGCCCATTGACCGACTCACGATTGCAGCAGCAACCCATTTCCTGCCGCTTGACTTCAGCAAACAGGTAACTACCGACTACTACGCAGGCATCGAGTACCTGGCACTCCGCTCGTTGCCAATCGGCAGCATCAGTGCAGACGTGCTCGCACGTTATGGACTCAACTACCGTTCCTACGACGCGCTGGAGCACACGATCGGCGCAGGTATGAACCTCGGCACCGTCTTCGGTGTAAATGCCGCAGTCACTAGGGAGAGTGCCTACGGATCGGGCGCGTGGCGACCTGCACTATCCTTGTTTCTCAAGGTGGGCAGGTACGAGGTCGACCTGGCAAGCAGTAGCGGGCTCAACGACGTCGGCGCCACATACCGAGTCGGTTTGAGCATCGATTTCGTCAGATGAACCTGCTCAACCTCACTCCTGAGGAAGCTGAATCCGTACTCTCGCAGTGGATAGTAGACCGTGGCGAACCGAACTACCGAACACGGCAGGTGCTTCCACGTCTGTGGCAACGGCCCGTGGCCACCTGGCACGATACAACCGATCTGCCACGACCACTGATTCAAGCATTGGAGCGGGACTTCCCCCTGCAGAGGCCGACCCTCGTGTCCCACCAGAAATCGGTGGACGGAACGGTGAAATTCCTGTGGAAACTGGATGGCGATACCGCCATCGAGTCCGTGCTCATCCCCGAACGCAGTCGAACTACGCTCTGCGTCTCGTCGCAGGCGGGATGCGCATACGATTGCGTGTTTTGCGCTACCGGAGCCATGGGATTCCAGCGCCATTTGCAGCCCTGGGAGATAACTGCCCAAGTGCGGGAACTGACACTCGACGAGCGGTACGGGACTCCTACACACGTGGTGTTCATGGGCATGGGCGAGCCGCTCCACAACTGGCAAGCAGTGGATCAGGCACTGACTATCCTCAATCATCCGAGTGGTATGGGAATCGGTGCTCGCAGGATCACGGTGAGCACGATCGGGATCGTCCCCAATCTGAGACGGCTGGCCGCTCGGCCCGAGCAATTCCGAGTAGCTATATCTCTCCACGCACCATCCTCCCAACGACGTTTCAAGCTCATGCCGGTGGAGCGCAAGTACCCTATCGCCGATGTGTTGGAAGCGGTGCAGGAAATCCGCAAACGCGTCACCTTCGAGTACGTGATGATCAAGGGGATGAATGACTCCGACGATGACGCGAGGGATCTGGCTCAGATCGCACGAGCAACGGGCGCTCTAGTGAATCTGCTACCACTGCATCCCGGCGGTGCCGGCACTTTGCGGCCATCCTCAGCCGAGAGAATCAAGCAGTTTGCCAGCCTGCTGCAATCAAATGGTGCCAAGGTAACAGTCCGACGTAGCCGCGGGCTGGACATAAGCGGCGCTTGCGGCCAACTACGGATCGATACGCCCCTCGGGAGCGATATCGAGGCCAAGTAACACACTCGCGTCTAGCAGCAACTCTTCATCTGGAGACAACAACACCTTTCCTCCGCCGATAGCCTCGCGTATGCGTCCCACGAAACTAGAGTCACCCCGCCGAACCAATATCAGAGTCGAGTCGAGTCCGCTTTCTTGAGCGTTACCGAAATACACCACGTCAATGCCCGCCTTGCGTAGCCGCGATGTCATCGTCCGGGCGAGGCCACTTACTCTAGTGGCGTTCAACACCTCGACCTGGATTCGCTCACCTTCCCCGGGGATAGGGAAGCTCGTGCTTGTCCGGCTATCAGGCGCCAACCACCAGACCCCGGCAGCAACGGCAAGCAATAGCAAGGCCGCTCCCGCTACGATGTGAGAACGAGCGAGTTCCAAAATCCGACGACCTCCGGTAGCAACGGCTTCCCGAGTGCGATCGTGCCAGATACTCGTTCCTTGGCCACGTCGCGCAGCACAGCATCAACATCGTTCGGGACGCGGAGAATGAGAGAGTCGTGGTCCGGGCTATGGAACGACCTACCAGGTTCCAGAAAATCCGCCAGGTAGAGTATCCGGCCTACCAGATCCCAGCCGGCATAGCCGACAGAGTGGTAGCGGACCGCATCGAGCACACCACGATCGGTCTCGCCCTCCTCCTCCGCCCTCATTGCCGCAGCAGGGCCATGAAGCAGCGCATCAACGCCCCACGAGTTCTCCGCGAGCGCGCGAAGTTCTCGCTTTGGCGCGCTCTTCAATGCGTCGTGCAGTGCGACTGCTCTGAGCCACCGTTCGCGCTCCTGTCGCGATACCCCCATTTGACCGGCCCATTCCGTGGCAAGTGCCGCGACTCGCCGAACGTGCCCTTGTCGCTTGGGAGAGATCTGTGCCCAACTCGGGAAATCCACAGGTGCTGACTTCATTTGCTTTAGAGTGATGCTCAGCCAACCACTTCGTCGGCTTCCACGCCCGCACCGAGAATGATGTTGTCTATCAGGCGAGCCTTGCCCAGGCGCACTGCCAGGGCCACGATGGTATCAGAATCAGCGGTTGTGACCGGTGACAGAGAGTCGGGGTCGACTGCCTCAACATACTCAATGTCGACGAGAGGCTCCTCGCCCAAGACGGAGCGGATCGACGCGGTGAGCGAGGCCGAGTCGGTCTTACCCTCTAGAAAGAGACTGTGCGCCTGGGCGAGGCTGCGAGGAATGGCCCTTGCCGCGGTCCTTTCGTCCGGCGTTAGATAAGTGTTCCTCGAGCTCATCGCCACCAGATCCCGTTCACGCACTGTAGGCGCAACGGCTACCTCTGTCGGGAAGTCGAGATCCTCAACCATTCGGGCGATGATCCGAGCTTGCTGCGCATCCTTCCTGCCAAACACGGCGACGTCTGGCTCGACGACGTTGAAGAGCTTGGCAACAATGGTCAGAACTCCATCGAAATGCCCTGCTCTGTGTGGACCACAGAGATGATCCGCCAGCCGGCCCGCACGCACCATGACTACCGGATCCGAGCCGTACATATCGGCCGTCTCGGGCGCAAAGACACATTGTCCACCCCGATCCCGAATGAGCTCGCGATCGCGCTCGAGATCCCTAGGGTATGTCGAATAGTCTTCCCCCGGTCCGAACTGCGTGGGATTCACGAAGACCGATACCACCACCAAGTCTGCCTTGGTGCGTGCGTTGTCGATCAGTCGCAGATGACCCTCGTGGAGGAATCCCATGGTGGGAACGAGGCCGATGGTGTGGCCTGCGGCTCTCTGTGTGCGCGACCACTGCCTCATCTCCGCGGGATCGGATATCAGCTGCACTATTCGTACGTGTGAGACGAGTCAGGGTACCTTCCACTACGCACGTCCGCCTCAAACTGCTTCACGGCAGATCGCACCGAATCGGCGAGATTCGCGTACCGCTTCAGGAACTTCGCGCTGAATCGATCGTTGAGACCGAGCATGTCGTGCAGCACTAGGACCTGACCATCACAGTGCGGACCAGATCCGATTCCGATTGTTGGAACGTTGATCGCTTCGGTAACACTCTGTGCTACATCAGAAGGCATGAGTTCGAGCACCACACTAAACGCTCCTGCTCGCTCGAGGGCCTTGGCGTCCTCAACGATCCTCTCCCTGTCGCCCGCCTTCCTACCCTGCACTCTGTGTCCCCCCATTGCGTGCACCGATTGGGGGGTGAAGCCAACATGCCCCATTACCGGGATTCCGATCTCGACTAATGCCTCTACCGTTGGTGCAACTGACCTACCGCCCTCCAATTTCACTGCCTCTGCACCAGTCTCCTTCATGACGCGGCCACAATTCCGCTTGGCATCTTCGATTGAGACTTGATAGCTGAGGTAGGGCATATCGATGGTGAGCAAAGCACGTCGCACACCTCTGCGCACGATACTACCGTGGTAGATCATCTGGTCCAAAGTGGCCGACAATGTCGTGTCCCTCCCGCACAGAACCGTATTGACTGAATCGCCCACAAGGATTATGTCGGCCCCAGACTCATCGACAAGGGACCCGAACAGGGCATCGTACGCGGTGAGCGCGACTATCTTGTCACCTGCTTCTTTCATGGCCCTGATATCCAGGGTCCTCACGGGTCTGTTCTTTTCAGGCATCTCCATCCAACTCCATGATCTCGCGGCGCCAGAAGTCCCTATTGGGAAGCTCGGGGTGTGGAATCACCAGACCCGGTTCATTCACGACTAGATCTCCAAAACGCACGATATCGAGATCCAGCGTGCGCGGCCCCCAGCGAATCCTCCGCTCGCGGCCCGCCGCTCTTTCGATTCCCAGGCAGTGGTCGAGGAGTTCACGCGGAGTCATGCTAGTCTTGAGAACTACCATTTGGTTCAAATACTTCTCTTGCGGTTGCGGCCCCAAGGGATCCGTCTCTTCGATTCTGCTCTCGCTGTGAAGAACGGTATCCGGCAACGATGCCAACTGCCGCCGGGCCATGGCGAGATTCGCGTCTCGATCGCCCACGTTGGATCCTAGCGCTACATAGACTCTATCAAAAGTCGTCACCGCGCGTCCGCTCGACTACTACCTCAACGTAGTCCAAAGGTCCTTCTATCGGTGCGTGGGGCTTTCTGGCTGCCACCCTCGCCCGATCCACACCGGTCAAGCTCAATGCTTCCGACGCGATCTTCTCGCACAGAGCTTCCAACAGCTTTATCGGACTCTTCCCCACTGTATTGGCAACCATCGCGTACAGGTCGCGATAGTCGAGCAGAGCACTGGGGGAATCGGATTCGCCAACCTGGCGCAACGACAACCAGACTGTGAGGTCGAGTTCCAGCGGTTGTGGCACTGATGCCTCGTGCGGCAGCAAGCCCACAAGCGTATGGAATTTCATACCCTTAAGGGATATTCTATCGTGTAGGGGCATGAACGTACCGTAACGAGGTTACCGTGAGCCTGTCAAAGGCGGGGCTTCAGGCTCAGTCGGATGTGAACTTGCGCGTGACGTCAGTCAGCATGCTCGCAATGGACTCTAGTTCCTTGGTTGCCTGGCGCATCTCTTCGACACCGGATTCCAGCTCCCGGGCCCTTTGAGTCGTCTGGTCGGCGGCTTCACGGTTGCTTGAAGACACGTCTGCTATCGCGCTCATGCGGCCACGTAGCTCTCCGAACTGAGTGTCTTGGCTCTCAGCGGTCTCTGCGATCCTGCGTGCGTGGTGCGTCGCGTCGAGTGTTGCGCTCACGATTGCGTCCAGTGCGTCGAGACCCTCGGCGCTCATCTCCTCGACCCCTCCGACGGCCCCCTGACCACGTTTCATCTGGTCTACGACTTCCCGCAGCCTCTCTTGCATCAACTCGACCAATTCTTCTGCTTCCGCCGCCGCCTGTCCGCTCTGCTCGGCCAGGATCCTCACCTCTTTGGCAACTTCGGCGAACCCGCGACCGTGATCGCCGGCCCGTGCCGCTTCTATTGCCGCGTTCAACGCCAAGAGGTTTGTGAGATCGGCCAGCTCCCGTATAGACGTCAAGAATTTGACGATATTCTTGGTGGCGCCACCCAGATCGTCCACTTTGTCCGAACTCTCACCAACGAACGCTTTGAGCTCCACCAGTCGTTCGATAGCGTCGGCAATCGTCTGACGGTGCCGCTTAGCTGTATCGCTCGCCGATCCGCTCGATGCTGCCGCTTCTGCGCTTTCCTCCACCACCCTTCGCGTGGCATCACTCAGTTCCTGAGTGGCCGATACACCGTCCGCGACATCCACATCTTGGCTCGACAGCGCCGACGAGATCGCCTTGGTTGATTCAGCCATGGTGGCTGCAGTTGACCCAAGAGCATCCGCAGCGCCGCGCAGACTGTGGACCTGCTCACCTATCCTGTCTACGGTATCGACCAATGGCTGCCGCAACTGCGCAATGTGGATCGCCGTGGCAATGCGATGGGCACAGGCTTCGACCAGCGTGACCTGACTCCTACCGTACTGACGACGTTTGTGGTGGTCTAGCTCCAGCGTGCCAAGAAGCTGGTCGCCAAACCTGAGCGGCTGAATGATCACACTCTGGATGGAAGGAGGCACATGGATTGTACGCGGATCTCGGTCCACATCTCGGACTACGATCGCAGCGCCGTCTTCCGCTATCTTCTGTCGCAACTCTTCCAATGCGACGGGTATTTCGCGAGGTGAGTCGTAGGATTGCGATCCACGGTATAACAGTTCGAATTCATTGCCTGCTTTTCGGTACACCCGGAAATCGCGCCAATCCAGAATCCTGTGAGTCAATCTCTCGAGGCGATCGAGCGACGCGTCGAGGCTCATGTTGCTGGTGATTACCCCTTCCATCGCATGGATCTTGGTCAGCTGCTCAGCTTGGATTGCCTCCTCGAGTATTCGTTTCAGCGCATACGCGCCGAATGCCAAGAGGGCCGCTACGAAAAGCCAGGTCCGCACCGGGAGACGCGTGACAGTCAGAATCACGGCACCGCTGACCGCCAAGAAGAAACCGTAGGTTTCCACCTCGTACCGCAGCACGAATTCGCGCTCATTTGAATCGAGCTTTTGCCGTGCCAGTAGCGTGTAATAGAATAGGGCCCGCGACACCAGATAATAGACGAGAGCGAATACCGCTAGTGCCAGAAGGGCATCGAGGGACAAAGCATTCCTCGCACCTGATAACGACATCACCGCCGCGAAAGCCCCATAAGCTGGGAGCAAACTCACGACTTCGCGGGCCGCATTGGTCCAGGCTGCTACGTACGGCTTCCGATGCAGCAGTGAGTCGGTGAGAAATGTGCCCACGGTAAGTGCAACCAAAGTAGAAGATGCGCCCAACAGAAGAGAACCGCACAGAGCCACCAGTGGCACCAAGCTCACGTAAGCGTACTTGCCCAGTGCGATGTTGTAGGACCTCAAGCCTACAGTCGCCGCGGCCAACACGGAAACCGGCCCCAGCTGCGCAATCCATGAGCGGTCTATGGCTACTGCCGCGACAAACAACACGGCACCTGCTCCCCGCAGCCACTTGGAATAACCACTGACCAGGGCGTTCGCTGCGCCGGTAACGTCGGTTCCCGTGTTCTCAGACATCTGAGCCGTTCCTCAACCCAGCGGACAATTCCTGCATCAGAGAGCGAGCCGGCTCGAGCCCCTCGGAGAGACGCTCGACCAGGGCCGACCCGACCACGACACCATCGCAAATCCCAGCGACCTCACCCGCCTGCGCACCGGAAGTTATTCCGAATCCCACTGCTATCGGCAGCGGAGTGGCGCCGCGGACCCTGTTCACAGCATCAATCAGGTCCGGCCCCACCACAGTCTTGGGACCAGTCACGCCAAGCCGGGAGATCAAGTATATGAAGCCTTGAGCAGAATCAACCGTGCGCAACAGACGGTCCGCATCCGTTGTCGGCGCAACTAGACGGATCAAGTCAACCTGACTGGCGTGCAGCGCTCGCTCGATATCAGGGTCCTCCGCCGCTGGCAGATCGGTGAGCAACAGACCCGACACCCCACACTCCGTGGCGTCGTTCAGAAACCGCTCCAAACCATAGGAGAGAATAGGGTTCAGATAGCCGAATGCTACGACTGGGACTCCAAGCTCCGCCTCTTTGACAAGAGCAAGAGCACCTGACACCGTCATGCCACCTTCGAGGGCAACGTAAGTAGACCTCTGGATTACAGGGCCGTCCGCCAGTGGATCGCTGAATGGGAAGCCAACCTCGACGAAGTCAGCCCCTTCGTCGACCAGCATACGCAGAGCCTGCAAACTCTTGTCCCTGGTTGGGTAGCCCGCAGTCAAATACGGGATCAAGGCCGTGCGTCCCTGCTCTCTCAGGCGCACCCACTGCCGATCGATGCGATGGCTAGACAAAGTAATCGGAGGGGTTGATGCCATACTTCGCCGGGTCGGTAACCTTGATGATCGACTTCTTGTGCGCCCCGTTCGCATCCACCTCGGCCAGATCGACAAGTGGCCCCGGGTCCAGTCTCGCTCCCTCTGCAGTGCAAACAACCCTCACAACGGGACGATTCAGCTGTGTGACATCAGAATTGGCACCATGAACGATGGCCAGCTCATACGTGTCGAGCACAACACAAGTACCCACCGGATATACCCCGAGTAAGTTGATCAATGACTTAACCAGCACCGGGTCATAGCCCCGTCGACGATTCTCCCACATCTCTCGCAAAACCTCGTCCGCCTGGATCGGCACCGTCTGATAGACACGGCGTGAGGTGGCAGCATCGAAGCCGTCAGCTACAGCGACGATCTTGGAGTAGACTGACAGGTCACGCTTTCTTATGGTCCGTGGATACCCAGTGAGGTCGATCTTCATGTGGTGCTCGTACGCCACAATGATCCCGCGATACGGGATCTCTCCGTACCCTCTGAGCGCAAATAGTGTGAGCACTCCCAGCCATGGATGAGCCTGGATTATGCGCCACTCGCCGTCGGACAGAGCGCCGTCCTTGTTCAACACCTCCAGCGGAACTCGGCTCTTCCCCACATCGTGCAGCAGTGCTGCCAGCCCCAGATCGTAGAGCTGGAGCTTGCTGAGAGCAAGACGCTTCCCGATCGAAACGCTGAAGATGCACACGTTGACCGAGTGATTGAACGTGTACTGGTCGTAGTCACGTATGGTGGTTAGGCCGACTATGGAGGTCTCGTTTTGCAGTACCTGGTCGACGATATTCTGCACTGCTCGCTTCACCTTCTTGACGCTGGCACTCCGACCCATTCGAACGCTATTGATCACCTCTTTTGTCACCGCAACCGACTGCTCATACGTTCTCTTCGCCGCGCGTTTTCTTTCTTCAGCATCCTCGTAGGTCGTCGTCTCCCAGGGTGCTTCGATGTCGATACGGGTAACCCCACCCTCCGCCATCTTCTTCTGCATCTCGTCGAAGCCATCGCTCTCAGACTCGGCTGTCGACAGTACGAGAGCGAGGAAGATCTGCCACTCCCGGCGCTCCACCGCTTTTTCGACGTGCACCGCTCCGACACCACACTCGCGCAACGTTGTCAGGATGTGACTGAAAGTGGAGTAGTTGTCCAACGCCAGACGCAGGCGGGTCGAGTTGACAAAGATGAACTCGCCCGAGACCCTGACCTCGAGCTCCGGCTCCACATCGAGCAGCACCCTGGCCGTATCCGAAACATCGTCCAAGGCTCGCTGCACTTGAACGTTCTCCACCGGATACAACTTCAAGTTTCGCAGCGCTGCGTAGAAGGCAACCAGGAAGTCACGCCCGCCCTCCCGAAAGACAGCCTCGTTCCCATCGTCCATGGAATCCGGCATGGCTTCCCTGGATGGCGCGTGTTGGTCAGGCTCTTTCATGTCGACCGGCCTCCCTCAAGGCCCGGTTAATTGCGTTCTTCACCAGCGGTTCCTTCTCCTCTGTCGCAGCAACCTTGAGTACGGCTCTGGCCTCATCATCGCCGATCTTGCCCAGCGCCATAGCGGCGCACGCCCTCGTTTCTGGATCCTCCTTCTTCCGTAGCAATCCCTTTTGCTCCAGCATTGGCCGTAACGCTGCAATGCCTGCCGAACCCGCGAGCAGACCGAAAGCCTCGAAGTACGCCGTCTTCTCCGTCAACTCGGCGCTCCTCAAGGTCTTGCCCGTTATCGCCGCTTCCACTTTGGCCAACGCAGCCCGATGACCGCGCTCACCCAGAGCCCGAACGGCGACAACCCTCACGTTAGAGTCCTTGTCATCAAGCCCTCGTTCCAATTCTCTCATGGCAACGGGCGAGTTGATGGCCGCCAAGCCTGCTGCAGCTTCCTTGCGTATCTCCACCTCCTCCCGTTCCAACAGTGCTGCCAGGGCAGGAACGAACGGCGGCAGCTGGGCACGTGTTACCAGTCGCACGGTGGTCAGAATAACTGACTCCTCTGCCCCCTCCAGGGTCTGCATGACTTCTTCCGGGTGGGCCGACACCAGACGAAGTGCCGCCTTCTCGAGCGGCTCCCGAATCGCCTCATTAGAGAGCCTTGGCAACCACTCCAGCACACTCTGTAGCGCCTGCGGCCGCAACTCACCGAACATCTCGCTCAGATCTTCTTCCGTTGGAGGCGTGACTGCCTCATCCAACGATTGAAGCAGCTGATCTAGGACCTCGCTCTGAGACAGCCGCGCAGGAATCGCTTGTATCTGCTTCGTCTGCTCTGGCGAAAGCTCCCGGGCTCGTTCCAAGATCGCTCGGAGTTCCCGCAACACGTAGGCTACGGAATGAAAGTCTCCGGCGCCCAACAAATAGGGAATGAAGTTCTCGGTAATGGACATCAACTCTGCTCTGACCGCTGTATACGTCTGTAACTCGAGCAGATCGAAGATCATCGCAAGCACGTTTCCGGCCAGGTCCCGCGTGTACTCCCGCTCGATCTCTGTCTGGAGATATTTGAGCTCGTTCTCGTCGAGGAAATAGAGCGTCGAGTCGAAGTCGTCGATTCTCACGATGCCGGTGGGCGTCTCCGCCTCTTGCGTGTCCTCGGCGATCTTACGCTTGATATCTTCTGCTTCCGGAGCCGCCCCACCGATCCAGCCGTCATCGGACGGCTTGAGTGGAGTCACGCCATCGGCGCCAAGCTCGACCGCAGTGTAGCGGACATGCTGAAAGTCCTGCTCCCACAGCAGAGTCAGGAGATCATCCGCAGCATCCTTGGGCAGGTTCTGCGCTTGCTTTATCACCTCCAACAGGCCGACGATCTCCTCATCTTCCACACCCTGTTCCAAGGACAGAGAACGGACTCCGTCTTTGAACAACACCCAGGCCACGCTCTCCGATTTGCTGGGCTGTGAATACACCGAAACACCTTCCCAGACCAGATCCGACTCGGTCACTCGGACTACTAGCTCCGTGTGCTCCTCCCAGACGGGGCCAAAAGCCTCCCTGACGTTACCGACCGCCTTTTGGTAAATGGGGTTGTTGGGGAGATAGAGCTGAATAGCACGCAAGCCCTTGACCAGTACCTGGATCAAGTTCTCAACAGCGGCGCTGTCAATCAGTTGGTCCGACGCGCCGGGCTCGGTCACCGCCGATCCGCTATTTGCGCCACGTGTGCCACGTCTTTGTCACCACGGCCACTCAGGTTAAGTAGAACTGTCTCCGACTCGCTCCAGTTCCCTGCACCGTCGATTACCCATGCCAGAGCATGTGCACTTTCGAGTGCGGGCAATATGCCCTCAAGGCGGCACAGAGTGAAATAGGCTTCGACGGCCTCATCGTCGGTCACAGAGTAATATGAGACCCGGCCGCTTTCCTTCAGATAGGCATGTTCGGGACCTACGCCGGGATAGTCAAGACCAGCGGACACAGAATGGGCAGGCAGCACCTGGCCGTCATCAGTCTGAAGCAGGTAGCTCAGGCTCCCGTGCAGCACTCCCGGCCTGCCCGCTGACAGGGTCGCAGCATGCCGTCCAGTGGCTATCCCTTCCCCGGCAGCCTCGACACCTACCAGAGCCACGCCGGTGTCTTTCAGGAACCCCGCAAAGATCCCCATTGCGTTCGAGCCACCACCCACACACGCGACCACTGTGTGCGGGAGCTCGCCATCCAAATCCAACACCTGAGATCTCGCCTCGCGACCGATCACGCTCTGAAAGTCGCGCACAATCCGCGGGAACGGGTCCGGTCCGACTACCGATCCGATTACGTAGTGTGTCGTGGTCACATTCGTTACCCAATCCCGCAAGGCCTCATTGGTCGCGTCCTTCAGTGTCTTGGTACCGGAGCCGACCGGGACCACCGTGGCTCCCATACTCTCCATCCGGAATACGTTGAGGCGCTGACGCTCCATGTCCTCTTCACCCATGTACACGACACACTCGAGACCGTAGCGGGCACACGCAGTAGCCGTGGCTACGCCATGTTGACCCGCACCGGTCTCTGCGATTATTCGTCGCTTACCCATCCTCCTGGCCAACAGAATCTGGCCCAGCGTGTTGTTGATCTTGTGCGCCCCCGTGTGGTTGAGATCCTCCCGTTTGAGCAACACACGACAGCCCACCAGCTCGGACAAACGTGGGGCGGTCGATACCGGAGTCGGTCTTCCAACATACGATCGCAATAGATCGGCTAGTTCCCGCTCGAACTCCTGATCCGCCACGGCCTGATCGAACACCTGGGCCAGTTCGTCCAGTGCTGCGATCAATGTCTCCGGTACGTATCTGCCACCAAAAGGGCCGAATCTTCCAACGGTCGAGCGGTTAGCTTCGGTCACGCCGTTTCACCCCCACCAACTGTTCGATAGCGCGTGCTGGTGCGCTCGCGCTCGATAATGCAGTTCCGATCAAGACTGCGTCGGCACCCCACGCGGCGACCTTCTCCACGTCCGACCTGCTTTGCAGACCGCTCTCTGCTACCGTTGCTATTCCGTTGGGGACCGAACTCACTATATCCGCCATCCCATTCACATCAACAGAGAACGTTGTCAGGTCTCTACTGTTCACGCCCACACACTCCGGTCCCACTGCAAGGGCGCGCTCGAGTTCCCTCATATCGTGCACTTCAATCAAGGTACCAAGACCCAGCTCTGAAGCCAGTTGCTGCAAGTCGCACAGTTCTGGTTGCTCCAACGCCCGAACGATCAGCAATGTGGCTGAAGCACCAATAGCCCTGGTCTCGTAGAGCTGTACCGGATCTACGATGAAGTCCTTTCTTAGAACTGGTAGTCCGGTCGTCGCTCGCACTGACTCTACATCGGCCAACGTGCCGCCAAAGAATGGCTCATTAGTGAGCACCGAAACCGCCCTGGCACCACCTACCTCATACTCACGAGCTAGAGAGCCCGGGTTGAGATCGAGTGCTATGGCACCCGCCGAGGGTGAGCGGCGCTTGACCTCGGCAATGACAGCGACGTCCGCCCCCGCGAAGGCTGCCGACCAAGCAGGGCCCGGCGCAACATCACTCGCGGCGGATCGGAGCCAAGCTTCCCGCCGTCGCAATTCTGGCAAGCGCTCGCGTGTGTCAGCTAAGATACTGTCAAGTCTAGTGTTAGAGCCTTGGCGTTGCACTTCGGGGTGTGTTCGGGTATATTCGATTCGGACTTTTTTCGGTCACTCGGCACCGGGTTAACTGATGACACTTACGCGCCGCCAAAAACAGATCCTGGATTTCATCGAAAGCTATATCAAGCAGCATGGTTATGCCCCGTCATTCGAGGAGATGGCGGGCCACTTCAACTTCAGCTCACTGGCCACGGTTCACGAGCATCTGACCAATCTCGAGCGCAAAGGCTACATACGGAGGGCGCACAACGAGAGCCGCGCCATCGAACTGGTTCCTCAGCCGGGACAGGCAGGCGCATTGGAGCTACCTCTTTTAGGCCAGGTTGCCGCCGGTGTTCCGATCGAGGCCGTCACGACTCCCGAAACCATCTCAGTGCCAAGCGACCTTATTCCGCGCAAGGGGGTGTCATACGTTCTTCGTGTGCGGGGAGACTCCATGATCGATGAGCATATCGATGACGGAGATTATGTGGTGGTACACGGCCGTGAGACAGCGAACAATGGTGAGATGGTGATCGCATTAGTGGATGGCACATCTGCAACACTCAAGCGTTTCTACCGTGAGCCTGGCGGATGGATTCGGCTTCAACCAGCCAACGAAAACGTGGCGCCGATCCGAGCTCACGAAGACGATATCCTGGTTCAGGGAGTAGTCATAGGCGTCATTCGGAAGTACTAGCTGCGGTCTCGCGCTGCAGCGCTTCCAGAACACCGAGGGCCTTACCCTCTCTCAGCGCGGCACCCGCCATTTCGAATGCGTCGGCCAGATCAGCGGCGAGCCCTGATACGTACAATGCTGCTCCTGCATTCAGGACTACTGCTGCGGTACCCTCAGGATCCCTTTCCGGCTGCGAGAGCAAAGTCTCTACCCTTGCCGCATTCTGAGCAGGCTCACCGCCCGCCAGCGTAGCGACCTCGCCGATCTCCAGTCCGTGATCAGCTGGATCGAGGGTCCACGAGCTTGTCTTCCCTCCCCTCACCTCCCAAACCTCCGTGTTCCCGATCGGCGCGATCTCGTCCATCCCGACCAAGCCGTGCACTACGAGCGCATGTTCGGCACCAAGACGGCACAGTACGTCCGCCAGCAACGGTCCCCGATCAGGATCGGCAACTCCAACTACCTGCCTCCGGACGCCGGCCGGATTCGCCAGCGGCCCGATGAGGTTCATTATTGTGGGAATGGCTATCTCACGTCTGACGGGCGCAACGAATCGCATCGCGGGGTGAAATGCTGGGGCAAAGAGGAATGCCATCCCCACTCCCCTGAGCAGCTCCGCGCCACGATCTGCGTCGACGGTGATTCCGACCCCGAGTGATTCCAGTACGTCGGCTGATCCGCATTTCGATGTGTACGAGCGGTTCCCATGCTTGGCCACGGCCGCACCGGCGCCAGCAGCGACAAGAGCTGCCACCGTCGAGATATTGAATGTCGACACGGTGCCGCCACCTGTTCCACAAGTATCTATCAGATGGGGCAGATCGCCTACCCGCACGGCCACCATGGCATCCCTCAGAGCGAGGACCGCTCCAGCTACTTCTTCGGCCACCTCACC
>CP070792.1:2701290-2710356 GCA_020346845.1 Gemmatimonadota bacterium | reverse complement strand
CGGCACGGCGGGGGTGCGTTCAGTGGCAAGGACCCGACAAAGGTGGACCGTTCTGCTACATATGCGGCGCGCTGGGTCGCCAAGAACATAGTTGCCAGTGGCCTCGCCTCACGCTGCGAAGTCCAGTTGGCCTACGCCATTGGGGTCGCAGAGCCGGTGTCCGTCATGGTAGACGCATTTGGCACGAGCGAAGTGTCGGAAGATGCGCTGCAGAGAGCCGTGCGCGAAGTATTCGATCTCACTCCCAGGGGAATAATCGACGCACTCCAGTTGAGAAAGCCGATCTACCAGCCGACGGCGGCGTATGGGCACTTCGGTCGCACTCCTTGTACGACAGAAGTGAACGGAGTCAACGTGGATCTGTTTACATGGGAGGATCCGAATCGCGCCAGTGATCTGCGGGATGCGGTGCGAAACGTTGCCTGAACTTTTTCAATGTCGTGACTGACTACGACAGGAACTCGAGTGGGAAGATATGACAACAGTGGCTGCTGAAAAGAAGAACGTTGCCATGAGTGGAACCGACTACGAAGTGAAAGACCTCGGCCTGGCGGATTGGGGCCGTCGAGAAATCCGGCTCGCAGAGCATGAGATGCCAGGGCTGATGGCACTGCGCAAACAGTACGGCGAAGCAAAGCCGCTAGCCGGCGCCAAGATCATGGGTAGTCTGCACATGACTATCCAGACTGCTGTGCTCATTGAGACTCTCACCGAGCTCGGCGCGGATGTGCGCTGGGTCAGCTGCAACATATTCTCCACGCAGGATCATGCTGCCGCCGCTGCTGTGGTCGGTCCAAACGGAACCGTCGATGAGCCACGCGGTGCCGCTGTCTTTGCCTGGAAAGGGGAGACCCTGGAGGAGTACTGGAACTGTACCGCGCGCGCTCTTGCCTGGCCTGACGGATCGGGTCCCGACCTGATAGTGGATGATGGTGGAGACGCAACGCTGCTAGTGCACAAGGGAGTGGAGTTCGAAAAGGCTGGTCTTGTGCCTGAATTCGATGCCGCCAACGAACCGGAAGAGTGGGGAGTGATTCTGGAAACCCTGCGCAACGAACAGCGCAAGAATCCGGGTCGTTGGGGCAAAGTTGCACAGAACATACGTGGAGTCAGCGAAGAAACGACCACCGGGGTTCACCGCCTGTACCAGATGCAACAAGATGGCACGCTGCTGTTCCCCGCTATCAATGTCAACGACTCTGTCACCAAGAGTAAGTTCGACAACATCTACGGTTGCCGGCATTCGGTGATCGACGGCTTGAACCGTGCGAGCGACGTAATGATCGGTGGCAAAGTGGCGGTGGTGTGCGGCTATGGGGAGGTTGGGAAAGGCTGTGCCCACGCGCTGCGCGGTCAGGGGTGCCGTGTTGTTGTGACAGAGATCGACCCGATTCTGGCGCTCCAAGCCTCGATGGAGGGCTTCGAGGTCAAGACTGTGGAGGACGTCCTGGAACAGGCCGACATCTTCATTACAGCAACCGGAAACTTCCACGTGATAACGGCCGATCACATGAGTCGGATGAAGGACAAGGCGATCATCGGTAACATTGGCCACTTTGACAATGAGATCGAGATGGCCGAATTGGCCAAGATAGCCGGTGTCAGCAAGGTCAACATCAAACCGCAGTATGACGAGTGGATCTTCCCCGACGGTCACAGCGTTCTGATACTAGCGGAGGGCCGCTTGCTCAATCTCGGCTGCGCCACTGGGCATCCCAGTTTTGTGATGTCTGCCTCTTTCACCAACCAAGTGCTGGCACAACTCGAGCTGTGGCAAGGAGGCTCGAAGTACGGGAAAGAGGTGTATCTGCTGCCGAAGCACCTGGACGAGCAGGTCGCACATCTTCACCTCGATCACTTGGGAGTCAAGCTCACACGGCTAACGCAGGAACAGGCCGACTATATTGGAGTACCGGTAGATGGACCCTACAAGCCGGACCATTATCGATACTAACTCAATCTAGGCCGAGCCGAACCTCCGTAGCTCTGGTCAACTCGCAGATTGGTGGCGAACACAATGGTGGAAGTCAAGGTGGCGCACTTGGGGCTGGATCGCCAGACCAACACTCCGGTGGTCATCCTACAGGAAAAGGAAGGGGAGCGGGTACTTCCCATCTGGATCGGGCCAGCCGAAGCCAGCGCAATTGCAATGGAGCTGGCTGGCGTGAAGTTCTCACGCCCGCTGACGCACGATCTGGTCAAGCAAGTGATCATCGGGCTAGGTGGTGAGCTGAGCCGTGTACTCATCACCCGGGTGAAGGAGAACACATACTACGCCGAGCTGCACATCCACCGAAACGACGAGGTGGTTCAGGTAGACGCGCGGCCGTCCGATAGTATTGCCGTCGCACTGCGATTGGAAGCGCCGATCTTCACCCAGGAAGATTTGCTGGAACTGACTGCGATCGATACTGTGGAATCGAGCACGAGCGAACCGGGTACGATGGATGCAGATTCACTCAAATCCTATTTGGAGAAGCTGGACCCTGAGGACTTCGGCAAGTTCACTCCTTGAGCTGCTATTAACGGTTCTATTGGCCCTGAGCGTCCCTTCGGTGGGATCCGCTCAGGGCTTCAGTGTTACCGGGCGCGTTCTGATCCGCACAGAGACGGACTCCGTTCCATTGCCCGGCAGAATGGCAGTGTTACACGAGGTCGGCCTCGTGGGTGGTCGCCCCATCGATTCAGTGCTGACCGACGGCAACGGTGCGTACCGCTTGCGGTCTGCTGCAAGAGACACCGCTGCGGGGTACCTCGTCTCGGTCGAACACGGTGGCGTGGGCTACTTTTCCGAGCCGTTCATCGCCGGTGACGATGCAGTCATCGCGGCTTCGTCAATCGTCGCATATGACACATCCCACTCGCTTCCCGAAATCACAGTCGTGGAACGGCATATTATCATACGCTCGCGTGATGCCGATGGCACACGCCGTGTGCTGGAACTGATCGGGCTTGGCAATGATGGCTTCGTTACACGTGTCACCAGCGACTCTACCCAACCAGTGTGGCAGGGCGCTATCCCGTCAGAGGCTCTGCAATTCGAGGTTGGGCAGGGCGATGTCAGCCCGCAGTTGGTGTTCCGTAACGGTGACTCTGTTGCCGTAATGGCACCGTTATCCCCCGGCAGCAAGCAGATACTCATAACATACCTCCTCCCGGCATCCGTCCGTACGCTCAATATTCCGGTGGATCAACCGGTGCAAGACATGAACATCATGTTTGAAGACACGAGCGCTACAGTCGCAGAGGGTCCATTCACACTGACGGGTGTGGAGCAACTGGACCAGGTATCACTGTTTCGCTACAGCGCCGCGTCTGTGCTCGCGGGCACACCAATTCAGGTACGGTTTGGCACCGCCGGATTCGCCGTGGCACGGCTGTGGTGGATTATCATCCCGATTGTGGCGCTCACAATGGGTGCAGTGTTGTACTGGTGGCTCAAGCAGCAACCGGTGCCGGCTGCCACGCCGGTCGCGGCGGACACGGATACCGATCAACTGGCTCGCCAGATAGCCCTCATGGACCAGGAATACGAGGCTCGGAAGAGCTCAATGTCAGACACCGAGAAGGACACGTATCATAAGAAACGTGCTGAACTGAAAGCCAGTCTCTCGGAGATGCTGGCTGCAGGCAACAAACCCAGTTAGATTCCCTGAACGTTGAACGTTGAACCTGCACGCTGCACTCTGCACGTGCAGTTCATCGCGAGTGGAAGTACGGAAGTCGGTGAAAATCCGACGCGGCCCCGCCACTGTAAGGGGTAGAGTATCGGCTCATTCGCCACTGGGTATCTGGGAAGGCGAGCCGACAGCCCCAAGCCAGGAGACGTAAACCACCCGCACCACCGAACGAGTCCCTCGTGGGGGGGGATGGTGGAGCGAAAAGACAAACTCTCAGTCTACTGTCGCTCACATCCTTCCCGCCGTGAAGGAGTGAGCGTTGTCGTTACGTAGCCTCACCATTCCGGCGGCGTTGGCCATCGTCCTGCTCGCGTGTGACAGTCGCGAGCTGCAGGATCGAGGAACGCTGACCGACGACACCGGCCGCACCATATCGTTGCCAGCCTCTCCAACACGTATCGTGTCCCTGGCTCCGGGTCACACCGAACTGCTGTTTGCAATTGGCGCCGGAGATCGTGTGGTTGGTCGCACGCGCTGGTGTGACTACCCGCCGGCCGTAGATGAAATCCCATCGGTAGGTGACGGTCTCAATCCCAACGTTGAGAGTATCCTCGCACAGAATCCCGACTTGGTCGTGTTCTATGCCTCACCCTCCAACGAACCGGCGATCGAACGACTGGTGCAACTCGGCATTGCTACGGTGAGCATGTTGACCGATGACCTGGAAGACTTCGTACGGGCCGCGGATCTATTGGGTGAGATTACAGGTCAGACGGCGACAAGTGACTCGCTGATCGATTGGCTGCAGCACGAGGTTGCCGGCTTCGAGGCAACGGACACCGCCGTCTCGGTACCTGACGTTCTCATGGTGGCATGGGACAATCCGCCAATCGTGATAGGCAGCACCAGCTTCCTCAGCCAGATCGTTAAGCTCGCGGGCGCGAGAAACGCATTCTCCGATGTTGACCGGCCCTCGCTAACGGTGAGTATCGAGACCATCGTGGAACGCAATCCCGACGTCGTGTTGATCTCATCAGACTCGGGCATACCAGATTGGACCGAGCGCCCCGAGTGGCGCGTGGTGCCGGCCATACGCGACCGCAGTTTTGTGTTGGTCACGGGCACGGAGTTCAGCCGTCCGTCGTTCCGAGCACCTCAAGCGATCCGCAGAATGCGTGCTGCGCTCGAGGAGTGGCGCAGACGGTGATCCGTTGGATCGGATTGAGCGCGGCTGCCGCGGCCGTCCTGCTGCTCGGCCTGGCGGTCGGACCAGCCGATCTCAGCCTCATTGCCGTATGGCAGGCGCTGTTGGGCCGTGGCGAACACTCCACCATTGCTATCGTACGCGACCTGCGAATGCCACGCGCCCTGTTGGCGTTCTTCGTGGGCGGTAGCCTGGCCGTAACAGGCGCGGCATTGCAGGCACTCGTGCGCAATCCTCTGGCGGACCCGTACCTGCTCGGTCTGTCGGGAGGGGCCGGTTTGGGAGCGGTTGCGGCGATTGTGTTCAAAGTTGGCGGAGTGTGGGCAGTACCAATAGCCGCTCTAGTAGGCGCACTGCTCGCCATAGCCCTGGTCTATCGTCTGGCGCTGGTGAGCGGCGCCGTGCTCGACGCCCGTGTATTGCTTCTGTCCGGGGTGGTGGTTGGTGCCTTCGCTGCGTCACTGATGGGTGCGATAATCGCAATATCACCGGCACCTGAAGTGCGCAACGCCCTGCTGTGGCTCTTGGGTGGGTTCGATGCCGCATCATGGACCGCGCTGGGTGTATTCGCCGCCTACGCGGTGCTCCCGCTTGCGGTCATCTACCGACAGAACCGTCCCCTCGATCTGCTGTCACTAGGTGAGGAACCTGCCGCGTTTCTCGGTGCCGACGTCGAGCGCCTCAAACGTGTGCTCTACGTTGCCGCATCCCTGCTCACCGCAGCTGCAGTATCGGTGTCCGGCATCATCGGTTTCGTCGGCCTGGTTGTGCCTCACGCAATCCGACTGTTGTGGGGCCACCTCCACCGGTCGCTACTGCCGGCGGCGTTCCTCTTGGGTGGAGTGTTGTTGGTCGTTGCCGATGCGATCGCGCGCACCGCATTTGCACCGCTATCGCTCCCCGTCGGGGTGGTGACCGCGATTATCGGGGTCCCCGTATTCGTGTTGCTGGTGAGAAGATGGGCGAAGTGATCTTCGAGACGCGGAACGCGGTTTACCGCTATCCCGGCGGACCCGAAATTCCGGCGGTCGCGGCGGTCACGCTATCCATCGACGCTGGGGAATTGGTGGCAATCGTGGGTCCCAATGGAAGCGGGAAAACCACACTACTGCGACTGCTGCTCGGCACACTGCAACCTTCTGACGGTGAGGTATTGGCGTTTGGGCGACGCGCAACCGAGTGGAAGCGGCGCGATCTGGCGCAACGCATTGGAGTTGTCTCGCAGCGGGAAGAGGCCGCGTTCCCGCTGCGTGTGAAACAGGCGGTCATGTTCGGCCGCTATCCTCACCTAGGACCGCTGGGAGCACCCTCCGCGGGAGACATAGCTGCAGTGGACCGTGCTTTGGAACGCTGCGACGTGGCCCATCTCGGCGACAGATGGATCGCGACCCTGTCTGGTGGGGAGTGGCAGCGAGTCCGTGTTGCACGTGCATTGGCGCAGGAGCCAAGGGCACTAGCGCTGGATGAAGCCACTGCCAGCCTCGACATCCGCCACGAGATGGAGGTCTTCGAGCTAACTGCACAGCTCGTGCGCGAGAACCGATTGGCCGGTGTTCTGGTAACGCATCATGTGAATCTGGCGGCGCGGTTTGCAGATCGGCTGATCGTGATGCATCGGGGTTCGGCCCGAGCAACAGGCTCGCCTTCGGAAGTACTAACGCGCGACGTGCTCGAGGAAGTGTTCCAATGGCCGGTTGCTATGACAGAGTGGGAGGGCGTTCCGCAATATGTAGCTCTGAGAAGGAGATCAGGAGGGGAAGGAGGGGAAGGAGGGGAAGGAGATTGAGATGAGGAGATGAGGAGATAGGGAGATGAGGGCCGTACGGACGGCCGTGACCGCTGCGGCCGTCATGACAACAGACCGCCGTGACCGCCGGGGAACAGGACCAAAGTGGATTTCATTCGATATAGGGTGATCTGGGAGAAGCGAAAATGCGTTTAGATAGATGCGTAATGGTGATTGCGGGAGCGACGCTCATACCTGGAAGTATCTCGGGCCAGGAAGTCGCAGACACTATGGCGGTGCTCGATCCGGTGGTGGTGACCGCTACTAAGCTGCCGACCAAGCGTAGCTCTCTTCCATCCACGGTTGCAGTGCTCGAAGGAAGCGAACTCCGGGCGAACGGAATCAGGAGCGTGCACGAAGCGCTGCGTGCAGTGGCAGGCATGGACATCGTGCAAACGTCCTCATTCGGCAGTGCAACGTCGTTGTTCGTGCGCGGTGGTGAGAGCGACTACGTGAAGGTGTTGCTGGATGGAGTGCCACTCAACCTGCCTGGCGGCGCGATCAACTTCGCGGACATGACACTGGACAACATCGAGCGCATCGAAATTGTGCGGGGCCCGACCAGCGTGCTATACGGATCCGATGCAATGACCGGAGTGGTGCAGCTGTTCACCACCGAGGGCCGGGGACCCACGCGTGTCAATGCCGCCATGCGGGGAGGCACTTACTCATCGATCGTGGTGGATGCGGACGCCGGCGGCGGATCCGAGAAGATTGGGTACAGCCTCGGCTTATCCCGCGCGGCGACCGACGGAATGTACGAGTTGAACAACCAATATGACAACCTGGTAGCCTCGGGATTGCTGAGCTATCGCCTCGACAATCGGACCGATACACGTCTCTCGTTCCGCTATAACGATAGCGAGTATCATTACCCCACTGATGGGTCGGGCCAGATCGTAGACCGCAATGCGTATCAACTGCAAGACCGAATCACAGTGTCCTTAGAGGCCGGCAGAGCGTTCTCGAATCTGATAGAGGGAAGACTCTCGCTGCTATATGATGACCTGAATAGCGGTATCGACGATCAGCCGGACGATGCCGCGGACACAACGGGCTTCTTTGGCTACCAGAGTGACGGCCGTGTGCTCCGTCGCAGTGCGGACCTGCGGGCGAACGTCTATCCACTGCGATCGACCGCACTCACCGCGGGATTCGAGATCGAGGACGAAGACGAGCGGACCCACAGTGTTTCGTCCGGCTCGTTCGGCGACTCACCAGATTCCCTCATTGCCAACCGCATGAACCTGGGGTATTACGCCCAGATCCAGCTGGCGCCAGTCGGGAATGCGTCACTGGTTGCAGGCTTGAGGATGGACGACAACGATGCGTTCGGAACGTTTTGGACTTACCGAGCGGGAGTCACGTACAGCTTCTCATTTGGCACAAGTGTTCGGGGATCGCTGGGCAAGGCCTTCAAGGAACCGACTTTTCTCGAGAACTACGCGAACAGCCCGTTCGCGGTGGGCAACCCGGACCTCGTGCCGGAGCGGTCGAACTCGTGGGAGTTGGGTGCCGAGCAGCAGCTCTGGAGCGACCGGCTGGTGTTTGGTGCAGCGTATTTCGATCAGAGCTTTCGTGACATGATCCAATACACGTTCGTGACGGAAGACCCGGGAGATCCCAACTTCTACAACATCGCGGCGGCCGCTGCGTCAGGTGTCGAGCTGACACTGCGAGCTGTGGTGCTGCCAGGCCTAACGCTGGGTGGCAATTATACCTATCTGAACACGAAGGTCACCGACTCGGGATTCGACAGCACGCCCGACGATGCGTTTGTCGAGGGCGAGCGATTGCTGCGCCGCCCAACCAACCACGTTGCTGCATACGGGCAGTACCGCTTTCTGCGCGACCGAGCGTTGTTCGGCGTGCGAGTGGACTACGTGGGCGACAGAGACGACCGCGACTTCTCTGCGTTTCCCACGACGCGCATCACCTTGCCGTCATATGCGAGAGTAGATGTGAACGCCGAGTACACGCTGGTCTCGCGGCGCAGCGCATTTTTCGAGTTCACCTTGACCGGTAGGGTCGAGAACGTGTTCGATGCGGAGTACCAGGAAGTGATCGGGTTCCCGGCACGTGGCAGGGTGGTGATGGTGGGAGGGAAGGCGGGATTTTAGCGCGTCGGTCCCGGCGGACGCGGCGGCCTCGTCGGTCTGCACCCGCCGTGACCGCCGAGGCCTGTCGTGTCCAATCCGGAGCGAGACCCACCAGCCACCTCGCTACTACTATTATTCACCCATGGCCCTAATCACGACCCCTGCTGTCGTTCTCCACGCCTTCAAGTACAGCGAGTCGTCCAAGATCGTGCGTCTGGCTACTGAGGACCTGGGCGTACAGAGTGTCATTGCCAAAGGTGCCATGCGACCGAAGAGCAAATTCGGAGCGAGACTACAGGTACTAAGTGGGGGTGTTGCACAGATATACACCAAGCCCAACCGTGAACTGCATACGCT
>CP070792.1:2694878-2701190 GCA_020346845.1 Gemmatimonadota bacterium | reverse complement strand
CAATCACCTGTCGGACTATCTTGCCCAAGTGATCGAGCAGGTCGTCTTCCGATTTCCCCAGCGTGGTCTGGTTGGAGAGCTGGAAGAAGTTCCCTACCACCTCACTGCCTTCGCCGTAGAGCCCGCGAAACGTCAGGCCTACCTGTGACAGACCCTGCAGGACCTTGGCGATCTCCTTGGTCAGCACGAGGCCTGGCAGGTGGATGAGTACCGACGCGCGCAGTCCCGTACCGGCATTGGTCGGACAGGACGTAAGGTAGCCGAACTCGGGGTGGAAGGCGAAGGGAAGCCGGCCGCCCAGATCAGAATCGAGCCGCTCCAAATCGCTGTATGCTTCGCCCAGCGCAAAACCCGATCTCAAGCACTGTAGCCTGAGGTGGTCCTCCTCATTGATCATTACGCCTAGCTCGCCGTTCGTCAGCACCGCCGCGCTCGACCTCAAGCCGTGTTGCCCCTCGAGGCCAGCCAGCTCTTTGGACACCAGATGCCGTTCGTGCATCAACTGGCGGTCTTGCGGATCGATCTCATCGAGACGGTACAGCGTCGCCTGCTCCAGGTGATGCGAGGCCGTGCCAGCCTCGAGGACCCGCTCGAGTATGCCCGCCCTGTGACCCTCGTCCGTCCGAATTGTGAAAGGCAGGCCCTGAACGTTGCGTGCAAGCCGGACCCGAGTCGACAGCACGATGCCGCTCTCAGGTCCACTGGCGTCCAGCCAGGATATTCCCGAATCCCGTAGCAGACTGAGATCGAAGCTCATTCCAAAGCTCTCAACTGGTCGCGCAGCTCTGCCGCAAGCTCGAAATCCTCCGTTTCAATTGCTGCCTTGAGTCGCCTGCGCATCTCACCGACATCTCGCTCATGCGTCATTGCCTCTGCGCCGTCGGACGAAAGGTAGATCTCACCAACGTGATGACTGGAGCCATGCAACCGTCGCAACAGGTCGCGCAAGTGCGTCTCGAAGGTCTCGTAGCAGTGCGGACATCCCAGTCGTCCGGTATCGCGGAAGTCCGCCAGTGTCGCACCGCAGAAATCGCACGGTTCTGAGGTGTCATCGCCCGTGAGCTGCGCGCCAACTCCCTTCCCCATTGACGCGAGAAAATCTGATAGGGGGAACTTCGCGACATTGGCGCCGGTTTGGACACCTTTCTCCGCTGCACACTGCGGACACAGGTGGAGCGTGGTCACCGAATTGTCCACGATTTGCGTGAGATGGACCGCCGCCTCTCGCTCGTGGCAACTGTCACATTGCATTACGGCAAGACCTCGGCTGAATTCAATTCTCTCAGGCGTCCGTTCTCCAGCAATAGCACCTTGTCACAGCGTTGGGCCAACTGCGGGTTGTGTGTCACCAGAACCATTGCCGTCTCGAGCGCCCTGGCCATGCCGAACAGTGCGTCGTGCAACCGCTCGCTGTTGAAGTTGTCCAGATTGCCACTGGGCTCGTCCGCCAGAACAACTCTGGGATCGTGAACCATTGCCCGTGCCACAGCGCAGCGCTGCTGCTCGCCGCCGGAAAGCGCGGCGGGTCGGTGGGTCATCCTCCCTGCCAGACCGACGTCGGCCAAAATCTTTTCCGCCCTGCTACGAGCCTGGTCAGGATCGGCGCCAGCGATGAGCAACGGCATCATCACGTTCTCGAGGGCAGAAAACTCACGTAACAGATGATGGAACTGAAACACGAATCCCAGCTTCCTGTTTCGCAGTCCATCCCGTTGGTCGCCCGACAGATTGGAATACGATTCCCCGTCAACCAGCACCTCACCGGCGGTCGGCTGATCGAGCGCACCGAGAATGTGCAGCAGAGTGCTCTTGCCCGTGCCACTCGCGCCCACGACGGCTACCACTTCTCCCGGGTGCACATCCAGATTCACGTTACTCAGAACTTCGAGCGGAGAGCCGCCGCTCATGTACACTTTCTTGACGCCGCGCGCCTCGATCACCGCACTCATTCGTACCTGATGGCCTCTACCGGATGAAGCGATGCCGCTCTCGACGCCGGGTAGATCGTGGCCAAGGTGGCTACGATGATACTTGCAACCACGATCAGCGCGAGGTCGATAGGGCTCACCTGAACCGGGAGGTGATCGATGAAGTACACCGTCGGATCTATGTCGATGAGCTTCTTCTGGTCTACATACCGCGCCAGCACCAGGCCTAGAATTGTGCCGAGCGTGGTTCCCACCACGCCGATCACGACGCCCTGAAGAATGAACGCTCGCCGGATCGTCGCGGCCGGCATACCCATGGCTCTCAGGATGCCGATCTCGCGCGTCTTGTCACGCACGACCATGATCAGCGTGCTGACGATGTTGAATGCTGCAACCACCACGATCAAAAGCAGAACCAGGCCCATTGCCAGCTTTTCCAGCTTCAAAGCCTGAAACATCCCGGCGTTCTGGCTCTGCCAGTCCACCGTACGGTACGGGTAGCCCATCTGCTCTTCTATCTCGCGTCCGACTCTGGCGGCCTCCCAACCGTCTTTCAGTCTCACTTCCAACATGGAAACTGCATCGCCTAGCTGTGCAAACTCTTGTGCCGTCTTCAACGAGGTTACAGCATACGCGTTGTCATACTCGTACATGCCGGTCTCGAAGTGACCGGTTACCTCGAAGACCCAGAACCGCGGCTGGAAGATCCCGGTGGAGGCGCTGTATCTCGCTCCCACCGGTGAGATCACCGTTATCGTATCGCCCTTGTATGCTACGAACCGTTCACCGAGGCGTCGGCCCAACACAATGCCACCGTCAACATCATCGCGAGTTGTCTCGAACGAGAGATCGGCTTCCATAAACCGACGTGGCAGATCGGTGATCGCCATGCTGCCGGTATCCGGATCGATCCCGACCACATAAGCACCCTCAGAGTAGTCGGCTCCCGCCGTCAACAACCCTTGCGTCAGCACGAACGGGGCGGCCGCTAGAACGTCGGGGTGTTTGAGCACTTCCTCACGCGCAAACTCCCAGTTGTCCAGCCGGATGCCTTTACCGTACGTGCCCACACGCAGATGTGGCGTGGCAACCAAGATCTTCTCCTGCAAATCGTTCACCAACCCGTTCATCACACCGGTCACTACGATCAGCGCGCCTACACCAACCGTGACCCCGCCGATGGCAATCATGGTGATCAACGACGCGAGTCTCACCGAGCGTCTGCTGCGCAGATACCGGCTCGCAATCATCACGTCTAGCCGACTCACGATTCCGGCCTCAGCATCGGGAACAGAATGACGTCCCGGATCGTGGGCGACTCGGTCAGCAGCATCGCCAACCGGTCTATCCCTATGCCGCACCCGCCAGTTGGCGGCATGCCGTACTCCAGCGCGCGGACGTAATCCTCATCGATCTGATGTGCCTCTTCATCTCCCGCAGCTCGCGCAGCCGACTGCGCCTCGAACCTAGCACGCTGATCGTCGGGATCGTTGAGCTCGCTGAAGGCGTTGGCCAGTTCCCTGCCCTGAATGAACAACTCGAACCGCTCTGCCAGAGCTGGGTTGCCGCGCTTTGGCTTGGCCAGCGGCGATATCTCAAGCGGGTAGTCGGTGACGAACGTGGGTTGCACCAACTGTGGTTCCACGAAGTGCTTGAACAACTCGTCTATCAACTTGGTCCGCGGTATCTCGTCGAGGTTCTCCACGTCACGATTGACGAGTGTCGCTCTGAGAACACTGTCCTCTGCGGTCGCGAGGTCGACCCCTGCGTGCTCGCGTACCAGCCACGTGTACTCCGATCGTGGCCATGGCGGCTTGAAGTCGAGTCTCTCGCCAAAACGCTCGATCACAGGATCTCCGTACAGCTCTACGACCACACCGTGCAACATCTCCTCGACCAACTGCATTATGTCGGTGTAGTCGGCATAGGCTTGATAGAACTCGAGCATCGTGAACTCGGGGTTGTGCTCTTTGTCTATCCCTTCGTTACGAAAGTCTTTTCCTATCTCGTAGACCCTATCGAGTCCTCCTACGATGCAGCGTTTGAGATACAGCTCGGTGGCTATACGCAGGTAGAACTGCGAGTCCAGCGCATTGTAGTGAGTTGCGAAAGGGCGTGCCAGGGCACCACCGTAGATCGGTTGCAGTACCGGCGTTTCGACTTCGACATAGCCCCTCGCATCCAGGAAGTTCCTCAGATACCTGATCAGCCGAGCCCTCGTCTTGAAGGTCTCGCGCGACTCCAAGTTCACCGCCAGATCGGCGTAGCGCTCTCGATAACGGGTCTCGGTATCGGCCAGTCCGGAGTGTTGCACTCCCTCTGAGTCTTCCTTTCCAAGCGGAAGGGGACGCACCGCCTTGGCGAGCAGTTTCAGCTCCGCCACGCGTACTGTCACCTCGCCCGTCTTGGTGGTGAACATCACGCCGGCAAGGCCGATATGATCGCCAAGGTCCAGGAGCTTCAGAGCACTGTAGATGTCGTCGCCCACTTCGTCACGGCGGAGGAAGAACTGCACCCTACCGGTATGATCGGCCACGTGCCCGAACGTGGTCTTGCCATGGGGTCGCAATGCCACGATCCGACCTGCCACGCGTACCGGTACCTCTGCGTCAGGTGCGTAGCTCTCGACCGCGGCAGCCGTCGTGTGTGTTCTGTCGTAGCCATACTCGAACGGCAGGATCCCCTGCTCGCGCAAGGCCGCCAGTTTCTCCCGTCGCGCCTCCTCCACGAACGATCGTGTCACCACGCTCACGCTGCTCGCCCCCCGAACTTCTTCAAGTACGCCTCGATGAATGCGCCGATGTCACCGTCCATCACCGCGCGTACGTCAGTAACCTTCATTTCCGTGCGATGGTCGTTGACCATGGTGTATGGCTGGAAGATGTACGATCGAATCTGGTTACCCCAACTGATGTCGGTCTTTGATGCTTCGACTTCCGCTCGTGCCTTTTCCCGTTCCTCGATAGCCTGCTGATACAGCGCGGCCTTGAGCATCTTCATGGCCGTCGCTCGGTTCTTGAACTGACTTCGCTCTTGTTGGCACGATACCGTTATTCCTGTAGGGACGTGTCGCAAGCGCACGGCTGAGGAGGTCTTGTTGACATGCTGACCGCCCGCACCAGACGCACGAAACACTTCCATCTCGATGTCTTCTTCCCTTAAATCGATCTCGACCGTGTCGTCCACAACCGGATACACGAATATCGAGGCAAACGATGTATGCCTGCGCGATTGCGCATCGAACGGTGATATGCGCACCAAGCGGTGGACACCCTTCTCGGCTTTCAGGTATCCGTAGGCATATTCGCCGTTGATTTCCACTGAAACGGATTTGATTCCCGCTTCTTCACCCGGAAGCAGGTCCAAGACTTTCACCTCGTAGTTCTGCTGCTCCGCCCACCGGGTATACATCCTCATCAACATCTCGGCCCAATCCTGTGACTCGGTACCCCCCGCACCCGGATGGATTGTCAGTAGTGCTGACCGCGAATCGTCGGGCCCCTGCAGCATGTTTTGGAGCTCGAGAATTTCGAGTTCCTTCATGAGTTTGTTGGCCTCGACAACGAGACCTTCCTCGAGCTCCGGGTCGGGGTCTTCCGCCACGAGCTGACACAGCTCCAGGGCCTCTTTGGTTCGCGAGCTGAGGTCGGAGTGGGGTTCCGTCCAACGTTTTAGCTGTCGGGTTTCCTCCACCGTGGCCCTCGCCTGCTCCGAATCGTTCCAGAATCCAGGAGCCGACATGGAGGATTCGAGTTGTGCTAGGCGGGCTTTCTTGGATTCGAGGTCAAAGATAACCTCGTAGTTCTCTCAGTCTTGAGTCTACTTCTTCCAGCAGAGATCTCACTTCGTCAGCCATTCACACTCCCACTTGAGCTTAATACGAATTGAGCCGTCCGCCCGGGCCTGGGGAGAACGGCTCGTCTGCAGGCAAATATAGGCCATGCAGCGACTTAACACCACCCTAGAAAACTTTGCGACCTCCGGCGAGGATATCGTTCAATGCTTCGGCAAAGAAATCGCTGGACTCGGCGAGTTCCTCACCCACCTGCTGCACGTACTCTTCCCAGCTCTTCTTGATCTCCTCCTCGAAGGCCTCCTTGAGGGTGCCGGCCTCGAGTGCGTCCTGTCGCTTCTTGGGTTGGTAGACGATCATGTCGGATACCAGCGCGCGCGCGAGCCGCCTTGCCTTCTGGTTCGGGTCCCTCGAAAGAAATGGGTTCACGGGCCCCTTGGCAGCTGGCGCCGCTGGTTCGGGTGGCGCGCTGGGCCGCATGTCTGCGATCGGCTTTACCTGTGGAGCCGGTTGAGCCGGCTTGGGCGGAGCATCGGGTACCGGTGGCGTACGGATCGGCATTCCCGGCGTGGGCCGGAACACCGGAGCGAT
>CP070792.1:2685374-2694778 GCA_020346845.1 Gemmatimonadota bacterium | reverse complement strand
GATAAGGTTGTAGAGCGTCGGCCAATGCTCGAGACGCAGTCCTGGCGATGTTGGCCGTCATGTTGGGAACGCAGTAGTGCACGACGTCGTGTACGACGAAGGTGGCCTTGTCCAGAGTAGTGGGCCTGCTGGTCTCGACGCATCCGCCTTGGTCAATCGAGAGGTCTACGATCACGCTCCCTTTCTTCATGGCCCTAACCATGTCCTCGGTGACGAGGAATGGAGCTTTGGCACCGGGAATCAGAATCGCTCCGATCACGACGTCGGCTACGGCGGTGAGCTTGTCCAGCCTGTCGGCGCCTGCAACGAACGTCTCCACCTCACCCCGGGATTCCTCGGAGACCCTACGTAGCTTGTCGAGATCTTCGTCGAGCACGATGACGCGAGCGCCGTTGGCTTGGGCGTAGCGGGCGGCGGTGCGGCCAACGGTTCCGGCTCCCAGTATGAGAACTGTCGGTGCCGGTATTCCCGGGACCGTGCCCAACAGGATCCCTCGACCTTTCGTTCGGACCGTGAGGCAATTGGCCGCGATGTGTACTGCCATTTGTCCTGCCATCTCACTGAATGGCAGAAGTACTGGATGATTGCCGGCCGCATCCTGTATCAGCTCGTAGCCGATGATGGTTGTTCGTAGATCCATCAACTGCTCCACTACTGATCTCGGAGATACCGCGAGGTGGTGGAATGCACAGACTACCGATCCCTCTTTGAGTAAAGTGAGATCATCAGCTCGTAGTACCCCGACCTTGCAGACGACGTCGCCTCTCTTGTATGCCTCTTCCCTGTTATATACTACCTGGGCACCTGCATTCTCGTACTCCTCGTTTGAGAACCGTGATTCCAGGCCAGCATCGTTCTCGATTATCACTGTGTGACCGAGTCGTGTGAGGCGCGATACCGCGTAGGGTGTAAGTGCCACGCGGTGCTCGTCCGGCCGCCTCTGCTTGGGTACCCCGATGAGCATTGTTGGACTCCTCGCCTATTGCGTCTGCTCCAAGTCGGAGAATGCTTCCACCCCGCGGTTGAATGCTTCGCGGTTGATTGGCAGCAACGCACACCTGTCCTTCAGTGCGTCTTCCATAGTTTCCACAAACCGTTCCACCGGGAAGATCTGTGTTGCAGCAACGGTGGCGCCCAAGGCCACGGTGTTCTTCACCATTGCCTTGCCAAGATCAACTGCGATCTGCGTGAATGGAATCCCGTACGCCCTGATTCCAGGATCCATCTCAGGTGGTTCCACTATGACGGTGCTGTCGTACAGGATCACACCTCCGTCTCGGACGGTGGGCCCGAACTTCTCCAGACTCTGCGGATTGAACACCACCAGCACATGGGGCTTGGGTGATGCCGGTGAGAGAACCTCAGTTGTAGCTATGTGTACATCGGCGTATGACGTACCACCACGAGATTCCGGCCCATAACTTGGTATATGGGTGGAATCGTACCCTGCATTGATCGCGGTGCGTGTAGTGAGCATGGCTATGGTTTGTGCGCCGTCTCCACCTGCGCCGGCGAACTTGATCGAGACATCTTCCGGATCGATATGGGCTGGAAACGGTTCGGTCCCCCTACCGTTGCTCTCGGTTGAGCTTCCGATAACAGTGGCGACGTCAGCGGGCTCGAAGTTGGGCGGATCCAGCTGAAACCAGGGCTCGGTCTCCACGTCCTTCTTCACGCCCAGCGGGAAGATGGGAACCATCTCATCCTTCACCCACTGCTCTGCGTCACTCGGACTCATGTGCAGATGCGTTGGGCACTCCGACAACACCTCAACGAATCCCAGGCCGCGGTTTTCAACCTGCATCCGTAATGCCTTCTTGATTGCCTTCTGTGTGCGTACGCGCTGTTTGTTATCGTACAGTGCCACCCGTTCGACGTATACGGGACCGTTCAGCTGACCAATGGTCTCCGCCATGCGCATCGGCTCGCCGGTGAGGCGATCGCGGCCGGTAGGAGTGGTCGTGGTCTGCTGCTCCATTAGCGTTGTAGGTGCCATCTGGCCCCCGGTCATTCCGTAGATCGCGTTATTCACGAAGATGATGGTCATGGGAACGCCCATCTGGGCCGCCTGGATGATCTCGGCCAGGCCAATGGAAGCCAGATCTCCGTCGCCCTGGTAGCTGATCACTATTGACTGGGGGTTGGCCATCTTGTGTCCCAGCGCAACCGCCGGTGCACGGCCGTGTGCAGCCTGACTATTGCCAACGTCTAGGTAGTAGTACATGAACACCGAGCAGCCGACCGGAGAGATCGCTATGGTACGATCCTGGACACCTAGTTCGTCGACGGCTTCAGCGAGGTATTTGTGAACCAGACCGTGACCGCAGCCGGAGCAGTAGTGCGTGCTCTGCCCTTTGAGGCCTTCACCATGAGCGTGTCGCTCGAACCGATTGTAGAATACGCCTTCCATTTATTCCTCCACCAGAGCACGTACCTTGTCCACTATTTCCTGCTGTTGCGGCAGGACCCCGCCATACCGCCGTACATGCGAGATCGGAGGCGCGTCTCTGATATCTGCGTGACTCAGTGCCAAGCGCACTTCATCCTCGAGTTGCCCCGGGCCCGCCTCTACCACTACCATGCCCTTGGCCCTGGCAAGCGCCGGTGTCAATAACCTGATTGGGAAAGGCCACAGCGTGATGGGCCTGAACAGTCCTGCCTTTATCCCCTGATCCCGCAATTCTTGGACTGCACCCTTCGCCATACGCGCCGGCGTGTTGCAGGCGACGACCACCCACTCGGCGTCATCGCACTTGAAGCAGTCAGCCCGCTGCTCGTTATCGATCATGCGATCGTACTTCGCCAAGATCTTCTCGTTGTGTATCTCGAGGTCAGCCTCGATGATGTAGATCGACGTGATCAGGTTCCCTCGATGCTCCCTATCTCCATGGACTGCCCACTCCGGAACACCTGGCTTGGTGAGCGTTTTGGGTAGCTCGACGCGTCCCGTCATCTGGCCCAGGTAACCGTCAGCGGCGATCACCACTGGGTTGCGGTACTGGAACGAAAGATCGAACGCTGACATGGTGAGATCGAGCATCTCTTGCGGCGTTGAGGGTGCTAGCACAATCGCGTGTGTGTTCCCATGTCCCAGGCCACGGCATACCAACTTTATGTCGCTCTGTTCGGGACCAATGTTCCCCAGTCCGGGACCGCCCCTCATGATATTAAAGAACACGCCCGGGAGTTCAGCGCCGATCATGTAGGAGATGCCCTCGAGCATCAAACTGAAGCCCGGCGAGGACGTGAAGGTCGCGCAGCGCAGTCCCGCACCGCCGCAGCCATACATTATGTTTACAGTTGCCACCTCGCTCACAGCTTGAACGAATACGCCGTCGAGTTGTGGCAGCAACTTGGCCATCAGTTCGGCGCCCTCAGTCGACGGTGTGATGGGATATCCGAATATGTGACGACAGCCCGCCAGTATAGCGCCAACAGCAGCAGCGTGTGTTCCCTTTAGGACCATTGGCTCCAATTCCGGCAGCGGAACCATGACGTCGGGAATCGGCTCCGGCGTGGGGGCGGTTGTCTGCCGCGGCCCGAATATCTGTGCCGGGTCCATGAGGCTCATATCCTCGATGTCACCCGGGGCTGGCATCAATCCGTAGGGCTCGGGACACGCATCTATACAGAGACCGCATCCATTGCATCGTTCCAGATCGACTTCGACCGGTGTCAGGCCTGAACTCGGGTCGATCTTGGAACCCACGTGGATACAATCCTTGGGGCAAGCCTCGATACAGCGACCGCACGCCTTGCAATACTGCGGAAATAGGAACGGCTTCGGTCTCGCCTTCTTGTCTGTCTTGGTGGTTACCATATCTCTAGCTGTCCGTTTCAAATTCTCGGCTGCTCGGCCGAGGACGTCTGTGACACCGTGCGCTTAATTCTACTACGACAGTACATCTCGAACATCCTCATCGCCCTGTCCGCTGTACGGAACGTCGGTATTTCATGTGCCTCCAGGGTTGCTGCCATGGGATCGTACATCGTTCCTCCCTCAACCACTGCAACCCACGCCTTGGACGTGTCTTGTTTCAGCTGTGCCAACCGTGTGACGAGCGATCCCTCGCGCTTCAGATCCTCGTCGTGGATTTCGGCCTCGCCCAGGGTGTTGAGCGCACCCGTCATGGGCACGCAGCCCACTATGCCCACATCGATGTTATTGTCCTCCAACACACTACCTGTAGCGGCGGCATACAACTCATCACTCATGATCGGCGTCAGATCCAATGGGTTCTGAACGCCGACAACGGAATCGATCCCGGCATCCCCTAGGATACTGCTCAGATGCTCTGTCGTGGCGGGACTGAAGGCCGGCAAGTAGAAACGACCGACACTGTCTGCGATTGCTACGCACTCGAAACCCGCGTTGGAAATTGCCCCCAGTCTCCAACCGGCCACTGCACAGTTGTTCAAGTAGCAGGCCAATCGAGTGAGATCGTCGAAATCCCCAAGTGAATCCGCTACGAGAACTCCAGTTGCCGCGGCCAACTCGCGTGTCACGGAGTAGTCACCCGCAATCGAAGCCGTGTGTGATTCAGTAGCGCTCGCACCTGCTGCCGTTCGACCTGCACGGTAGAGGATCACGCTCCTTCCACTTGCGGTGATCTCAGCGGCGGCGGCCATCCACTGCCGACCGTCCAACGGGCGGAAACCCTCTACGTAGCAGGCGAACACCTCGACTTCTTGGTCGTCCTTCAGGTAGCTGAGATAGTCACCCACCGTAAGATCACTCTGGTTACCGACCGATATCACGTAACGTGGATCCAGGTTAGCTAGTCTGCTGGAGCGGGCTGCAGCGAACGCTCCGCTCTGCGAAATGATGGCGAGCGGAGCAGGGCGACCGGGGCCGGGGCGAACCTTGTGCTCAGGCAAGAACGTAGAGTCGTAACGGCCTGGCGCGGATCGAATTCCCAGGCAATTGCCACCATTGATGACCGGACCCTGCCACTCACTCTTGCGTGCCTCGGCCAGAGCGAACCGAACGCCTTGTTCCAAACCTTCGCTGCCGCTGCGTTCGCCCAGACCGCCGGGGATTACGATCATGCTCTCGGCCTTCTCCGACCCTATCACTTCCTGGATTATCTCCGGCACCAGAGCTGCTGCCACGCTTACGACGAACAGGTCGATCGTACCCGGAAGAGACGTGATGCTAGGATAGCATTGCACACCCTCGATCTGGTCGTTGCCCGGTTTCACTAGGTGTATACGGTCGGGATCGAATCCTGATCGAATGATGTTGTGCAGAATCATGTGACCTGGATTCTGTGACTGAGACACTCCGACTATCGCGATTGATTGAGGCTCCAAGAGGTTCTTGATCTTGTGGATGGGACGCGTGTCCGGCTGTAGCGTGAGTCCGTCTCCTAGTTTGACCAGGACATCGAGTGCAATCGGCTTGCGGTCGGTGAGTACTAGTGGATTGATCTCGAAATCGGTTACATCGTGTGGCATTCGGCTCGCAGCGAAATCGAGAAACTTGCGCAATAGCTCGTATAGCGACTCCGGGCTGATGCGGGCGTTCCTGCCCCGGTTACGGCCGGTCACTAGTTGGGCTACTGCGTCGGCCGATAGGATCGACTCAATGGCTTCATCGGGGGTGAGCTCAGGCGAGAAGATCGCCATGGCTCGACCGGGCCTCAGGTGCTTAGCCAAGTACTCGGCATAAATGCCACCGGGTCCCAACGTCACGACAGGGCCGAAGTCGTTGGTCCAACGCATTCCCAAAAGCAGTTGGGCTCCCAATGCGGCATCGTGGTGAACGTACTCATTGATGGTGAAGCCGCTCACCTCATGTGCCCTGAACCTGCGTTCCATAGTCTGAACGGCAGCTTCGACGATGGACGGTTCCCTCGGTACCGTTAAAACGCCCCCAAGATCCGTCTTGTGGAGTATGTGATCCGTGATCACCTTGATGACGATGCGGTCACCTGGGAAACTGGAGAGCAGGTGTGGGGTGATGTCAGCGGATGAACTAATCAGGTGATGCCTGGGGACAGCGATATCCAGAACGTCGAGCAATGCAAAACCCTCGGGGTCGAGCAGCACATTGCGCCCCTCGGACCGTGCCCCGTCGAGGATGCTCGTAACGGTCTTATCTATTACTGCACGCACCGATCTGCCTCCCCGCCGGCGTAGCGCTCCGGTAGCAAGACTCGGCGACCCATTCGCGAGTTCGAAGGTCTGAATCCCGCGCCCTCAGACCGGCTCCCGTCGCCATAAGAAACGTACCTAGAAGCATGGTCATTGCGGTATCAGTCTTCATTAAGAAATCCTTAAGGTGGCTGGGTCGGCACGCCCTAATGGGTTAACTTGCTAGTCCGCAACCAAGCACATTATCACACGCTCTGTACAGGGCTCCAACTTCCAGGAGTAATACATGGCCGGTATTGTCGGTTACGGCGCATACATCCCCCGCAACAGGATCAAGAGTGAAGAGATAGCCCGGCAGTGGGGTAAGGACCCCCAGGCTATTTCGAGGGGGTTATTGCTAGATGAGAAGTCTGTCCCGGGATTGGACGAAGATACTATCACCATCTCGGTAGCCGCCGGACTAGGCGCTGTGGAGCGTGCCGGTATCGACCCGTCTGTGATCGGCGCTCTCTACATAGGATCGGAATCCCATCCTTACGCCGTGAAGCCCAGCGGCACGATAGTGAGTGAAGCTCTCGGCATCACGCCTGAGGTGCATGTTGCCGACTTCGAGTTTGCCTGCAAGGCGGGTACGGAGGCGATGTTCGTAGCGCTTGGTCTGGTTGAGTCTGGTCGTGTCGAGTACGCCATGGGGATCGGTGCAGATACTTCTCAGGGTGCTCCTAACGACGCGCTGGAATTCTCAGCATCGGCTGGAGGCGCTGCGTACCTATTTGGCAAAGAGAACCTGCTGGTAGAGGTTCTGGATACCTACAGCTACACGACGGACACGCCGGATTTCTGGCGACGAGAAGGTGAGTTCTACCCCCGCCATGGGGGCAGGTTCACCGGGGAACCCGCCTACTTCAAGCACGTCCTTTCAGCCTCTCGAGCCATACTGGACCGGAGCGGCTACAAAGCGTCTGATTTTCGCCATGCGATATTCCACATGCCTAACGGAAAGTTTCCCCTTTCAGCCGGGAAGCAACTGGGTTTCACCAAGGAGCAGTTGGAGGTTGGCTGGTTGGTTCCAACGATGGGAAACACCTATTCGGGCTCGTCTCCCACGGGTTTGGCTGCGGTGCTGGATATCGCCGAGCCGGACGATTTGATATTGATCACGTCCTTTGGGTCGGGGGCTGGGAGCGATTCGTTCATACTGCGTGCAACAGATCTGCTGCCGCAACGTGTCGAGCGGGCCGCAACCGTGAAGTCGATGTTGGAGGGGCCACGTCGCTATCTGACGTACGGACAGTACGCAAAGTTCAGAGAGAAGATCATTCTGAACGACTGAACCGCGACGGTCTCGATGTCCCGGTCGCCCCGTCGGTCGACGTGCGTTGTCAAATGACCGTCGTGTTCTCCGGGTCACCGGGTCCGCCGAACTATGATGCCAGCAGCTGCGCCACATACAACAAGAGTGGTGCAGCTCCCATAAATGAACAGGAGGATAGCAATGCGTGAGGTGGCGATCGTCGGCGCGGGAATGACCCGATTCGGCGAGATCTGGGAGTCGAGCCTACGCGACCTATTCGTGGAAGCCGCTGCCGGAGCGCTCAACTCGGCTGGGGCAGACCACGTGGATTCGATATTCGTCGGGAATATGTCCGGCGGCCAGTTTGTGGGACAGGAGCATCTGGGCCCGCTGATGGCTGACCACCTGGGGATGGCTGGCGTGGCTGCGGCGCGAGTTGAGTCTGCCTGTGCGTCCGGCGGAATGGCGCTCAACATGGGATTCATGGCAGTAGCCTCGGGATGTTCGGACGCGGTACTGGTGGCCGGCGTTGAGAAAATGACCGACGGCGCAGACGTGACCAACGTGCTGGCGTCTGCAGCGGATCAGGAAACGGAGGTGTATCACGGCATCACGTTCCCCGGTCTCTATGCGATGATCGCTCGGGCTCACATGGAGAAACACGGTACAACCGAAGAAGATCTCGCCTGGGTGGCTGTCAAGAACCACAAGCACGGCTCCCTCAATCCCAAGGCGCAGTTTCGCGGTGAAGTCACTGTCGAGCAGGTCCTGCGATCGTCCATGGTTGCTGAGCCATTGCGTCTACTCCACTGCTCACCGGTGAGCGACGGCGCTGCCGCGGTGTTGTTGTGCCCGCTCGATCAGGCCGAGAAGTACACTGACAAACCGGTAAAAGTGATTGGAACCGGTGTTGCCACGGACTCGATAGCGCTGGCAGACCGCAAAGATCCGGCATTCCTGGGTTCGGTCGAAAAGTCCGCGGAGCGCGCATACAAGATGGCGGGTGTGACGCCCAAGGATATCCAGGTGGCAGAGGTACACGACTGCTTTGCGATTGCGGAGATCTGCTGTCTCGAGGCGAGTGGTTTGATTGAGAAGGGCAAGGGGGCGAAGGCGGCTGCTTCAGGCGTAACCTCATTGGGTGGCCGCATCCCTGTCAACACGAGCGGAGGGCTGAAGTCAAAAGGCCATCCGGTAGGGGCAACTGGGGTGGCCCAGGCCATAGAGGTTTTCGAGCAGCTACGGGGTGAGTCGGGCGAACGCCAGGTGGAAGACGCTCGAATAGGGCTAACTCAAAACATGGGTGGATCGGGTGCGAGCTCGGTGGTCCACATCTACCAGGGGGTATGACGATGCCGAGTCCCAGATACTGGCGAGAGAGAGCAAACCGGTTTCGTCTCGAAGCAGCCCGCTGCAAAGGGTGCGACAGAGTCACTTACCCGGCCCGCACCATATGCCCGTCGTGCCGTGGCACCGATTTAGAGACTCTGAATCTGTCGCGCAAAGGTAAGGTCGTGACCTCGACAGTTGTCCATGTGGGTCCGAGTGAGTTCACCATGGAGGCGCCCTATGCGATGGCTGTGGTGGAAACACCGGAAGGCGGACGGCTCATGGTTCAAGTGGTAGACTGCGAGCCCTCTGATGTACAGCCCGGCTTGGAGGTGTCATTGGAGTTCCGTCTCATCCGACGAGAGGGCCACAGCGGCATTCTCTGTTACGGTCACAAGGGTGTACCGGTCGGCTGACGCCATCTACCCGTGGAGGCGGTTCGATGCCCAAGATAAAGATCGAGGCCGAGCTCAGTAATGCGTTCTACCGTGCGTACAAAGCCGAAGCACGGCGTCAGGGAGTGAAGATGGAAGTCCTAGTAGAGCAGACGGTGAACTGCCTGCTCAAGGAACTGGAGCGCGAGGAAGAAGATCACGAGATAACCATGGCGTAGCTGCCGTTCCGCCATCGCGAGTTTCCTGCCAGGCACGTGTTCAGGCGGGTGCGGGCGAAGTTAGGGCTAGCG
>CP070792.1:2675705-2685274 GCA_020346845.1 Gemmatimonadota bacterium | reverse complement strand
GTGCAGTTGAATAGGGTAGCCGGTGAGGTCCAGGCGCGCATCCTGATGAAACTCGAGTGGTATGGGCCCAGCGGAAGTCTGAAGGATCGCATATACCTGCGCATGTTCGAGGAAGCGGAGCGTGCCGGTCAGCTCGAGCCTGGGATGACGGTATTGGAGTGTTCGACGGGCAATGCCGGAACCGCTTGTGCCTGCATTGCTGCGGTAAAGGGCTATCGCTGCATCATAGTGATGCCGTCCGGTATGAGCGAAGAACGCCGCAAGCTGGTTCAGGCCTACGGAGCCGAGCTCGTGCTAACGCCGGGTGCCGAGAGTGATGTGGATCTTTCACTTGCAAAGCTGGAAGAGCTGAGGCAGCAAGATCCGGACAGGTTCTGGGTGCCCGGGCAGTTCGACAATGCGGAAAACACCGAGGCTCATTACGAGACGACGGGACCGGAGATCTGGCAGCAGTGCGAGGGGCGGATCGACGGGTTCGTTGTCTCGCAGGGGTCCGGTGGAACGCTGACCGGCGCCGGACGCTATTTGCGGGAGCGGGACCCGCAAGTGAGGCTCTACGCGGTCGAGCCGGCGGAGTGCCCGATACTGTCGCGGCGTAAATGGGGACCTCACGGTATCGAAGGGATCGGTGACGGATTCGTACCGGTGAATCTGGACGTGAGCCTGTTGACTGGTGTTATCACAGTGAGTACCGGGGAAGCGGTAGAGATGGCCAGGCGACTAGCGCAAGAGGAGGGTCTGTTTTGCGGCATATCATCCGGCTGCAACGTGGCAGCAGCAGTCAAGCTGGGACTAGCACGGCCCGACCTACGAACCATTGTGACCCTTGCCAATGATACGGGTCAGCGGTACTTCAGTACCGCGCTTTGTGGAGAGGAGAAAGAACTGGACATTCCTGAGCGAGACCATGTTCTCGATCAACGCAGTTTGGGGCTGTTGGATCGGTATCAGCACGGTTGGGAAGTGGTAAGGTGACGTCGGCAGCCTTCATTGCCGGTCTCAGTAACGGAGGCTTAAGTTAGTGCCATGAAAGACGAGCAAAAGATCGCCATTCTGTGTGCCCGGATCGTCGATCTCCTGCGGCGGAACCCCAATGCGGTAGATGAGCAGAAAGCGGCTTTGCGCTCGTTGCTCGAGGTTAGCCACACGCGGAGCTTCACTGTCCGCGTTCAAGGGCAGAGGCTGGCTGTCGAAGGATCGCTGGTCCCCCCCGATGTCCCGTTCGTGGCGGACTTCGTTTCCCAGATGCGTTCACACGGTGTTGGAGAAGTGATCGTTGCTCAGGGCACTGCGGCGCTGGATATGATGCACTTGTTTCGCGCAATTTCACAGAGTGCGTCTGAGGGTGCCGACGGTTCGGCGGTAAGGCAGAGTCTCATCGATGCCGAGGTTCGGAGGGTGGCGGTGGTAGAGCTGGCCAGTGAGGCGGTGGCGGATGAGAGAAGTGCCCGAAGGGTAACGGACGCTCTCGATGCTTCAGCGGTAGGTGGTGAAGCGCAGGATTGGGAGTCGGAATTCCTCGACATCATACCGGAGTCTGAAGGTGCGGGGTTCACCGAACTGATGGAGCGCACCAAAGGCAAGGTGGTTTCACCCACAGCTGCAGCGGGAAATCTCAGTCGGTCCGGTAGTGTCCCCGAAGTCACAAAAGCTCTGAAGTCAGTGACAGTCGGTGTGAGTCGGGCGGTACATGATGGCCGTCTCGAGGAGGCCGTTGAGGGGCTCATGAAGGTGCTACGTGAGGAAGAGGAGGTTGTCGACGACGAGATCAAAGAGGCCTATCTGTTGGCATTGAGGGGTCTGCTGACTCCTGAAATCCTGCAGCCGCTTAGCAAGTTGCTGATCGACCCGCTGTACGGCCGAGATATCATCCGCATCATGCGTCGGGCTGGACTCAAGGGAACGCAGTTGATGCTCGAACAACTGATCGCCGCGCCGACTTTTGCGGAGCGCCGGGCATACTTGGATGCATTGCGACAGGTGGAAGAGGGCACCGACATCATCATAAACATGCTGGGCCACCACGAATGGTACGTTGTGCGCAACGTGGCAGATCTGGTGGGCGAGTTGGCAATTGAAGAAGCGATCCCGGCGTTGGGGAAGTCTGTCGAACACGGAGACGCGCGCGTTCGGCTCGCGGTAGGTGTTGCGCTGGCAAAGATTGGCACACCGTTGACCGTACGGTTCCTCCGCTCGACGTTACACGACAAAGACCCTAGGGTGCGGGCCAGTGTGGCCAGAGAATTGGGTGGATCAGGTCTGAGCGCACTGGTCATGCCACTCATCAATGCGATCGATGCCGAGGAGTTGGATGAAGTCCGAGCGGAGTACTATCGGGCGTTGGGTAGAATTGGGACACCGGATGCAATCAGGGCGCTTACGGATGTGGCCCGTAAGACGGGGGGCCTGTTCAGGGGGCGCGGTGGTGCGTTGCGTACCGCTGCCGTAGAGGGGTTGGCGGCTGCGGGTGGTGACGAAGCCAAACGTGTGCTCGAATCGCTCAAGCGTGACCGTGACAAGGACGTGCGCGACGCCGCACTAGCTGGCTTGAGGAAGTTGGAGAGAAACGACAGGATTCCATGACGCGGTGCGGACCAGAACCATGACAACCGGGGATTGATCGTAAATGACGAGTACGACCGAGAAACAGGAGAACCAGGACCGACAACTTCAGGATCCCAACACCCTGCGGGAGCTCGTCTTCAATATTCCGGAAGGCATCTACATTACTACTCCCAGTGGCGCGTTTGTGGATGCCAACCCGGCCTTGCTCGAACTGCTTGGCTTTGAGAATCTGGATGGACTGCAGCAACAGACAGTTGCCGAACTCTGCGTGGACCTGGACCGGTGGCAGGAACAGCACGAGCAGCTCGATCGCGAAGGGCTCGTGAGGGATTTCGAGCTCGACATCAGGCGCTCCGACGGTATGGTGCGTACCGTTCTGGATACCTGCTATCTGGTGCGGGATCCGGAGACTGACAGGCGGTATCTGTATGGCATCCTGATAGATATCACGCAGCGCAAAGAGGTCGAGCGACAGCTCAGGAGGTTGCTGGTCCGTGACCCACTTACAGGCTGCTACAACCGTCGCTACCTCAGTGATCTGGAAGCCCGGTTTGACCCCAACGGAGCGGCGTTGGGAGCAATCGTGGTAGATGTAGACCACTTCAAGCGGTACAACGATGAATATGGGCACGCGGCCGGTGATGCCGTATTGGTGAAGCTCGCGCGGTTTCTCACCAGGCATGCCAGGGCCGAGGACGCCGTGATCAGGATTGGCGGTGACGAATTTCTGGTAGTCCTGTTGGGTGACAGTGTTGAGGCTACCAGGGAAATCGCATTGCGATTCTCGCAACAGGCGTCGAGATCCGCGCCGATACCGATCTCGCTGGGGTGGGCTGTGCGCGATCCGGGAGAGCCCATTGAGAGTACCGTTCGGCGTGCGGACGAAGGCCTGATACAGGTGCGTCTGGAGGAAAGGGGTCGCCACCGGCGCCGCAGCAGGAGCGGGGAGCTCTAGACCGGTTCAGCAGTTTTGTATCGTGAATGCTTCAGGTAGCTCAAACTACGCGTACGCCATGTGTGTGGGAGGGGAAGTGATCGCCGTGCCCGTTCTTCTTCACTGCCCGGTTCTTCGATGAAACCCCTCCGTCTAGGAGTGATCGGCTTGGGAGAATTGGGTGGCTCGGTGGCGTGGCAGGCGACCCGCGCTGGAGTCCAGAGTGTGATTGGGTACGCACGCAACAGGAAGGACGGCGTCGCGGCCGTCAAAGCCGGCGCAGTAACCGAGGTGGCCACGAGTTTGAAGACTCTGATCAAGCGATCGGAATTCATCGTCATCGATGCCAGTTCTTCTGAGACGATCGCGCTGCTCGACGAACTGGCGGTTGCGTTGTCAGGAACTCAGGTTTGCTGTACCGACTTGGGTGGTGTGAAAGGGGCCGTGGTCCAAGCCGCCGCTCGATTGAAGTTGGAACAACATTTCGCGAGCTCGCATCCGCTGACGGAGGTCGGCAACGTAGGGTTTCGCTCGGCTCGACCCGATCGTTTCGAGGGTCTCGTGGTGTACGTTACTCCGGTGCTGCGCGGAGAGCAGGTGGCACGTGAGATCGCGGATTTTTGGCAGCGCGTGATGCAAGCAGAAGCGGTCATGGTCGATGCCGAGGTGCACGATCAGCTGGTTGGCTGGACGAGTCACCTGCCACAGGCAGCGGCATCTATGCTGGCTGCGACTCTGGCATCGAGTGGGCCCAAGGGGATTACCTACGGCCCTGTAGCACTATCAGCGACGAACGCTGCAGTAACAGATGCGGCAGCCTGGACCGACGCGTTGGTGCACAACCGCAAAGTCTTGATCGAGCTGTTGAGTTCGTTCGGCGCCAACCTCGATGGTCTGAAGACCGCCCTGGAGGCAGGTGATCGGCATTCCGTTCGCAGCTGGCTGGAATCGGGCTCCGAGTGGAGGAGGAGGTTGGGCAAGTGAGGGTCCAAGGCACGATCAGCCCGCCCGGAGACAAGAGCATAACCCACAGAGCCCTGATGCTAGCGGCACTCTCGCGCACCCGCGTGGAGCTGATGGGTGTCTTGACCGCGCATGACGCGAAGAGCACCGCTCGAGTGTTGCGCCAACTGGGTGTGAAGGTGGGGCCACTACGCAGAGGGCAGCCTGTGGAAGTATGTGGTCGGGCGTGGCGCAGACCGAAAGAGACGCTGAACTGTGGTAACTCTGGAACCACCGTGCGACTGATGTTGGGGTGTTTGGCGGGCCACAGGTTCGAGGCGCGACTCACGGGCGACGCATCTCTGCGCCGTCGTCCCATGAAGCGGGTCACCGATCCCCTGACTGAGATGGGGGCGAAGGTGACTGGTGAAGACGGGGACGGGCTCCCGATCACGATATGCGGCGGATCGCTTGCCCAATACCGGTATGAGAGCCCGGTGGCAAGTGCTCAACTGAAGAGCGCTTTGCTGCTGGCCGGTCTCACCGGTGGTGTGCCAGTCTCGGTGCGAGAGCCGGTAAGATCGCGCGATCACACTGAGAGATTGTTCCGCTACCTGGGCCTGGACCTCGAAGTGAACGGCAACCGAATCGACTTCCGCGGGCCGGGAGACTGGCCGCTCACCGATCCCTTCGAGCTGCAGGTTCCGGGTGATGCGTCTTCGGCCGCGTTCTTGGTGGCGGCGGCGATCATGGCAGACAGTGGTGAACTCGAGATCACGAACGTCGGCGTGAACCCAACGCGCACGGGCTACCTTCGAGTTCTGGAGCGCATGGGTGCAAACATAGAATGCGCAAATGAGACCGAGATTTGTGGCGAGCCGGTGGCAGACATCCATGTGGCCCAGACGGACATGTGTGGCACCGAGGTAGAGGCGGATGAGATCCCCGGCTTGATCGACGAGATACCGATGCTGGCGGGTCTTGCGGCAAGGGCCACAGGGGAGACGGTGTTTCGCTCGGTCGGTGAACTGCGGGTCAAGGAGAGCAACCGTCTCGAGCTGATCGCCACCAATCTGCGCGCGCTCGGTGCAGCGGCATCGGTCGAGGGGGATGACTTGTACGTGGAAGGATCTGATCGGCCTTTGAGTGGTTGGGTGGAAACTGCCGGGGATCACCGTCTTGCAATGGCATTTGCGGTTTTGGGGACCGTGCAGGGCTCAGAGATCAAGCTGTCGGAGATGGGATCGGCGGGGGTGAGCTACCCCGGATTCCTCGACGACCTACGAATGGTGACAGGTAGATGACTTCGAGGGTAATAGCGATAGACGGCCCAGCCGGCTCCGGGAAATCCACGACAGCAAAGGCAGTCGCTCGGCGATTGGGGCTGGCGCATCTGGATAGCGGAGCTCTGTATCGCGCGGCCACGCTGGCGGCGCTAGATGCCGGAGCCGAAATGAGCGGAACCGCCATCGTGGCGTTGGCCAAGTCGCTGCCGGTGCGACTGGATCTGACCGACGATGGTTTTCGGCCGGAGGTTGCCGGAGTCGACGTCTCCACCGAGATACGCACTGACCGAGTGACAGAGCGCGTATCAGAGGTGTCTGCGCTGCCCGAGCTGCGTGTTTGGGCGAACGAGGAGCTCAGAAGCGCGGCGGCTTCCCATCCCCGGGGGGTTGTCATGGACGGGCGCGATATCGGCACCGTCGTTTTCCCCGACGCTGCGGTCAAGGTGTTTCTCGTGGCCAATGGTGAGGAGCGGGCCCGACGTAGGCTGTTGCAGATGGGGTTGTCCACCGATTCCGGGAGTGTCCGTAAAAAGACCGAAGACATGGCGGAGCGAGATCGCAAGGATTCATCCAGGGCGGTGGCGCCGCTGACCCAAGCCGACGGCGCGGTGTTGGTCGATACCACGAATCTGGACTTCGAAGAGCAGGTGGACCGGGTGGTGGAGATGGGACGGAAGGCCTTCTCCTAGCTTGACATAGACTTCCCCGCGATCTACCCTTTAAGGCTGCCGCATCCACCGACGGGTGCGGCGTCTTTCGCTTAAAACGAAGTATTGGAAACAAGTTCTAAATGGTCGACGAGTCCAACGAAATCTCAACCCCAGCCGGTGCAGGGCCCTCAATAGTGTCGAGCGAGTCCTCCACCCTCAAAGTCCGCCCTGACCTCTACAACGAAGACTACAGTGACGAAGAGTACGCTCAGATGTTGGAGCTGTATGAGGGTACGCTCCAGAGTATTGTAGAAGGCGAGATAGTCCGCTCCAAGGTTCTCAGGGTAACAGATACTCACGTAATCCTCGACGTAGGCTTCAAATCCGAAGGCGCTGTTCCGATCGAGCAGTTCAAGGAGCCGGGCTCGATCTCACCGGGCGACGAGGTAGAAGTCTTCCTCGAACGGCTCGAGGACGAAGATGGCGCCGTGGTTCTGTCGAAGAAGAAGGCAGACTTCATGCGGGTTTGGGAACGAATCCGTGAGGCGTACGAGAACAACGAGCCCGTAAACGGGACGCTGCAGAAAAAGATCAAGGGTGGTGTCGTGGTCGACTTGATGGGTGTCGACGCGTTCCTGCCAGGTAGTCAGATTGCGCTGCGTCGCGTCCCCAACATCGATGAGCTGTTGGGACGGGAATTCGAGTTCAAGATCATCAAGCTCAACAAACGCCGCCGCAACATTGTTGTGTCACGTCGTGTGATTCTCGAAGCCGAGCGGGCAACCAAGCGCGAGTCCCTGATCAAGGAGCTCGAGGTCAACCAGCTGCGCAAAGGCGTGGTCAAGAACATCACGGACTTTGGTGCATTCATTGATTTGGGTGGTGTTGATGGGCTGTTGCATATCACAGATATGAGCTACGGCCGTGTGTCACACCCATCCGAGATCGTTGAGATGGGTCAGGAACTCGACGTCAAGATTCTCGACATTGATTGGGACCGCGAGCGGATCTCACTGGGGCTCAAGCAACTGCATGAGTACCCGTGGCAGAACGTAATCGACAAGTATCCGGTCGGGACACGGTTGCAGGGCAAGGTCGTGAGCATCACCAACTACGGCGCGTTTGTCGAGTTGGAGCCGGGAATAGAGGGCCTGGTGCACATCAGCGAGATGAGCTGGACCCGCAACGTGCGCCATCCGTCTAAGATCGTATCCATCGGAGAGACGATCGAGGCTGTAGTACTCAAGGTGGACCCGGAAGAGGAGAAGATCTCGCTCGGTATGAAGCAGACCGAGCAAGATCCGTGGCTAGTGCTGCCGATGAAGTACCCGGTCGGCACCCGGATCTCCGGCAAGGTTCGCAACCTGACGTCATTCGGTGCGTTTGTTGAGATCGAGCCGGGCATCGATGGCCTGATCCACATTTCGGATATGTCTTGGACCAAGCGGGTGCAGCATCCGTCCGAAGTGGTCAAGAAGGGTGATGGCGTCGACGTCGTGATCTTGAACATCGATACCGACAACAAGCGGATCTCCCTGGGTCTCAAGCAGGCACAGGAAGACCCGTGGCTTCAGATCGGCGAGGATTATCCGGTCGGAACCGATTTGGACGGACATGTGGTCCGGTTCCAGGATGGTGGCGTCATAGTCGACCTCGGCAAGGACCTGGAGGGCTTCGTTCCCGAGGCGCAGGTACCGGTAGAGCAGGGTAAGAGCGCCGAGCAGACGGTGAAGCCGGGTCAGGCGGTGTCGCTCAAGGTGATGGAGGTCGACCCGATCCATCACCGCATGATGCTGGCCGTTACCGAGCTGGGTGAAGTACCACCCGAGCCGGAGATTCCGCCGATGATCCCCGACGCGGAGTTGGAGAGCTCGGAGGGCGAGTCGGAGGAGAGTGTTCCCGGTGACATGGAGACCGGTGAGCCGGCGGCTGAGGCTGAGCCCGTAGTCGCGGACGAGACTTCGGCGGCGCCAGCCGATGAGGCGCAAGAGCCAGTCGCTGCGGAAACCGAGCCGGCCGAATCCGAGCTTGAGGGTGAAGCAGCCGAGAAGAAGCCGACCGAAGCATCCACTGAGTGAGGCCGTAGTCACCTCGCGTGTCCCGCGGCCTCCCACCTAACCAACTAGGCCCGTGACAATCGAAAAGAAACTCGAGACGTTCCACCGCCTCCGCTCCGAATCGGAGCAGGGCGGTGGGCATGACCGCATCGAGCAACAGCACAAAAAAGGCAAGCTGACCGCCCGGGAGCGACTGGATCTATTGCTCGACCCCGGGTCTTTTGTCGAACTCGATCGATTCGTAACCCATCGCTCTACCGACTTTGGCCTGGCCGACAACAAGCCGCTGGGAGACGGAGTTGTTACCGGTTACGGTATGATCGACGGCCGACTGGTGTATGTGTTCTCGCAGGACTTCACGGTTTTCGGTGGGTCGTTGGCTGAGGCACACGCGGAGAAGATCTGCAAGGTAATGGACCTGGCGGTGAGAAACGGCGCGCCGGTCATCGGACTCAATGATTCCGGTGGCGCACGGATCCAAGAGGGTGTCGTGTCGCTGGGCGGGTACGCCGACATCTTTCTGCGCAACACAATGACATCCGGTGTCGTGCCGCAGATTAGTGCGATCTTGGGGCCTTGCGCCGGTGGTGCCGTGTACAGTCCTGCCATAACCGACTTCGTGTTCATGGTGAGGGGTATCTCGTACATGTTCGTCACCGGTCCCAATGTGGTTAAGACGGTGACCCATGAGGACGTGACGACTGAGGACTTGGGTGGCGCCGACGTTCACGGGTCGATCTCGGGTGTGGCGCAGTTCGTCCACGACTCGGAGGCAGAATGCCTGCATGGAATTCGCCGGCTGCTAGCCTATGTACCGGGCAACAATGTGGACAGCCCACCGTATGTGGAGTCAGCCGATCCGGTCGACCGGTGCGACGAGGAGCTGCTCACGATCGTACCCGACAATCCCAACAAGCCGTATGATATGCATGAGGTGATCGGTCGGGTGGTCGACGGTGGCGAGTTTCTCGAGGTCCATGCCGACTACGCCACCAATATCATTGTCGGGTTTGCGCGGCTGGGTGGGCATTCGGTCGGGATCATCGCGAACCAACCGGCCGTGCTGGCCGGCGTGTTGGATATCAAGGCGTCGGTGAAGGGCGCGCGGTTCATTCGGTTCTGTGATGCGTTCAAC
>CP070792.1:2673204-2675605 GCA_020346845.1 Gemmatimonadota bacterium | reverse complement strand
CCTGCGGGCGATGAACATGGTCTATGAAGGACTCAGGCAGAAGGGATCCATGATCATCGTTCCCTCTTCAGCGGTCGAGACGATGGGCCTGGGAGCATTGGGAGGGCTCACAGCTTTCGGTCAGGCCGGAACACAGACCACGCCAAAGGTTCCCGAAGCGGGCACCGAGGGATCGTAGCAGCATCACTGCATGTGGGTCCGGGCCGCCCACCCGGACCCTCGGCTCGGGGAGGTGAGCCATGAAACCGAAAATGATCATCACCACAGTCACACTGTTGTCATTGGGTGCAGGCTTGTCGTGCTCAAGTGACACGCCATCAACACCGGAGCACACGACATACCTCACCGCTGAGACGGCTCCTCTGCACCATCTACTCCCCGAGGAGACCGTGCTCGCCGTAGAGTTGCGCGATCTGCCGCGGCGTTGGAACGAGATCCGTTCCATCCGCTCACTCGCCCGGTTTCAGGATCAGCTGTTGCAGCAGGTGGGTCTCAACTCTGACGACATACCTCTGATCGCGGGCGAGCGTTGTGTGGTTGCGCTGGTATCGAGTGCCGATGGCAGGACCGTTGTGCCGATCGCCGTGCTGTTACCGCCGAGTGAGCCAGAGGCTCACGCAATCGTAGAGTCTCTGTCAACCAACTGGACATTGGTGAAAGCGCGCGGGGCACTGTGGATCGGCCCCCAACACATGACGCATGAAATGACAATTGCGGCTTTGGGAAACGGCACCAGCCTGGCCGACGTAATCCCCACGGCCGAAGCGTCGCACCGTCTTCCCACTGGAGGACTCGTGCGCGGATGGGTGAACCCCATGGCACTGAAACACGTGTTTCAAGCTCGAGTAGAGGGATCGCTACCGGACATGATCGATGTCTTTGGCATGTTCCTATCGGCTGAGCTGGAAGCAGTGCGTTGGATCGCATTTCGTCGTGACGTCGAATTGGCTACCATCACAACAGACGCTTCGGTCGCATATGACTTGAGTGCACTTCCGCCTGAAGTAGCGAGTGTCTTCAACCCCGTTGCATCCAAGCCGCAGATGCCAGTCGACCTGCCCAGTAGTGTCGTTGTCGCCGCGGCCTTCAGACCGGAAGCAGAGGTCACACTGGCCTGGCTACGATACGTTGCGCAGGCGAATGCGACGAGTTCGCTACGCAACCTCGACTTCTGGATCGATGAGTTCGAGAACCGATACGGACACGACCTCGAGAGCGACTTGTTCGAAGCAGTCGGCGAACACGGTTGGTTTCTGGGCCTCGAGGGTGTAGGTGGGGAACCACCGGCGTGGCTGATCGTGCTCCAAGCGAAGGATGCAAACAGCGTGGAGAGCACGCTGCTGAACTTGCTGAACTGGAGCAAAGAACACGCGTGGGCTCGAACGCTGGGCCTGGCGGTCCCGCGGATCGACCATCAAGACGTGGCCGGAGCCACGGCTCACGTGGTTGCCGTGCGGACTCCGTTCGGTCAGGTCGCAGGACCTTTATTCGCAACCGTAGATGACCATTTGGTGGCAGGTACCGATGAGAACGCGTTGCAGACCGGCATTGCGCTCGTGAGGGCGGGATCATTTTCAGCTGACGGTGGAGCTAGGGCTGGGTCGACACCGGCTCACGCTTCGTTCTGGGCACGAGGGCCGGCAGTCACCGGACTAGCTCAGTCCATCTTGGAGCTGGCCGACACCGACTCACACAATGCTCTGGTCGGGGCAGTCGCCGGGCTCATTGCCGGTTTCGTGTCCGCCGCGGCACGCGCCTGGTACGAGCAAGATGCCCTGCTGCTACACGGGGAGATCGAGCTGGACGGATCGTAGCAGCTCGGTGATAGTTCGCGGTACCGATCCGGCAACCGCATTTTGCGACCCCGGCGCCGTCGACTCGAGACTGGACGGCGCCGGTGGTTGTTCATATACGTATGGTGAGGCGACAAACCATGCCGATGACCTACCAGATCGATCCGCAACGCCGATTGGTGACCGCCATTGCCAGCGGCAGACTCGAGTCTGCCGATGCCATTGCAGTATTTGATGAGGTCATGTCACATCCCGATTTCGGGACCGGCATGAGGCTCCTTTCCGATCACAGGCAACTCGAATCAGTGTTACCGACCGAATTCGTGAAGGCTATGGTGCGGCGTATCGAAGACCATCCGGATATGTTTCAGAACAGCAGGTGGGCATTCATCGAATCGGGTATGGCTCGCTACGGAATGGCACGGATGGCGTCGATCCTGTTGGAGCGATCGCCGGTCAAACTGCGCGTGTTCCGCAACATCGAACGTGCCCGTCGTTGGCTGCTGGCTGAGGACACAGATTGAACTATAGCACACAGCCCTTCACGCGTATCACACACTAGTCTGGCCCGCTCATGACCACTCGCTTCGCGCACGTGAACGTAATCG
>CP070792.1:2640806-2673104 GCA_020346845.1 Gemmatimonadota bacterium | reverse complement strand
TCGGAATGCTGATCAAGAACGCCATCGTTCTGGTCGATGAGATCAACGTCCAGCTATCGGAGGGCAAGGCTACCTACGATGCAATCATGAACTCCGGTGTCAGCCGATTGCGGCCGGTCGCAATGGCAGCGGCTACCACGGCACTCGGGATGATACCGCTACTGCAGGACCCGTTCTTCATCGCAATGGCGGTGACGATCATCTTTGGTCTGTTGTTCGCGACTGCCCTCACGATGATCGTGGTGCCGACGCTGTACGCGTTGTTCTATCGGGTGAAATCGCCGTGAACTGCGAATGATGAATTTAGAATGATGAATGTAGAATGTTGACTGTGGGCTCGGAGCCCGCGCTGACTACCGGCTGTTGGCGCGGGCTTCAGTTGCTTCGAGGGCCTGTTGGCACTGTTCCACCGTCGCATCGCTACCGTCGATCGGCTCGCCGTAGTGCGCGAGCAGTGTGCAAAACGGCAGCGGAAATGCATAGCGCCGCGGCCATCTGAACCGCAGCGTGGGCCGGCCGCGCACAACCACGGGAACCAGCCAGGCCCCCGTCGCCCGAGCGATCTCGGCGAGCCCAGGTTTGACCCTGCCGTAGGGTCCTCCCGCATCGGCAAACAAACCTACGTTGCAGCGTCGTTCCTTGACCATCTCAGCGATCTGCTGTCGAGGCGGGACCGGCGACCTCCTGCGATATACCCAGACCCGAAACCCGAACCAAGCGGTTGCCCGTTGCAGCATGCGTGACAAGAGTCCGTCGTGGCCGATGCCGGTAGGCCGTAGCTCAGCAGGAACGTCCCGCATCCCGCACAAGACCAACGGTTCGTACTTGTGCCACGAGTAGAAAATGAGTGACCGGCCTGTGTCTTGTGTCAGAGCTGTGAGACCATCGAGCGCAGGGCTCCAGCGGATACGCGTTGTCCTCCAGCAAGGATATATCCACAACACCAGCAGCGCGTTGGAGAGGACGACCAACGGAGCAAGCAGCACTTTGTGCCATGGAGGTTCTTCAAATGGCACCGCGGCAAACGAGATGCGACCGCTCGGTCGGGCCGTCTGCTTCAACTATCACTTCCTGAATCCGGCCGCTGCTAGTACCCTCGTTGCAGTCAGTTGGCCGGCAAGGTCCTGGTTGCGATCGTAGACGTCGACTGTGAAGGGATCACCGACACCCGTGGAGCCGCTGAGCACATACGCCGACAGCCTAGTGGCATCATTGGGATCACTTTGGTAGACGGTCAGCTCGAAATCGTCGCCAATGAACAGGCCATCGGCACTCGTGTCGATATCACCGTAGAACCACTGGCCGCTTACAAAGGCCGATGTTGCCGTCGTATCCTGGTCGGTTGCGACAACGTAAAGTTCCACGTCGATGTCGACCGCGCGGCCGTCGACGGTTCCACGCATGTTATAGCTGCCCTCGCGTGAGTCATCTACCTCGCCAACTACCTTGAGCTCATTCGACTCAGCTACCATGCCACCGAATACGCCCATGCCTCCCGTGAGATTGTTGACGAATCCTCGACCAGATATCGGCACGTTGCCCGAGCGTGCAAAGTCGAAGTAGCGGTCGTCCATCAAAGCCAACGTCACGGCATAGTAGCGGCCGGCCCGGAATACGGACTCGGCATCGTCCGCATCAGTGGAGTCTTCCTCACCCAAGATGACGGCGAAGATGTCGGTCAGATTGCCGGGTACCGTCATTCTCGTCGAGTCGACGAACAGTCGTGTAACAGCGAGGGGAAAACCCATGCTGTCAGGCCGGTGGACCTCGAGCTGCAGTGCACGTCCCGCTTCAGGAAGCACCTCCGCATCGAGCGTGTCTATATCGCGGTTGAATAGTAGCGTCGGTCCAGGCACAATAGCCGAGTCGCCCTCAACACGCAGCACCATCCCGTTGGCACCGGGCACCTCCATGCGTCCGGTAACTACATGACCACCCACCGTTTCGATCATCAACTCGAGCGTGTCGCCGGTGCGCATGGTGGGGCAGTCGGGCGGTCCCCAATAGAGCCCCAGTGAGACCGGCAGGTCAGGGTCCGCAGGCGACTCCGTGAACTGCGTCAAGCCACAGGGATCGGATGGCAAGCTCGTGTTGGCCACAGTCACGGTGGCCCCGCTAATCGGAATCTGCGGCTGATTGCCCGGGATTGAGCCACTGGACGAGTCAGACCCCACTCCCGTAAAGGTCTGTTCTACAACAATCCACTGCTGGCTCACATCTGGCCGCATGATCGCATGAACCACGATGATCGGATCCCCGTCCGGGATCGTCGTCTCACCGAACTCGCAGGCGCCGCACAATGCGACAACCGCAAGAACTGAAAGCGCACAGCGTCTCAAAAGATGAACTCCACGCCGACCGTGGGTAGCAACGGCAGCTGGGAGATCGCGCTGCGCGTTGCGGGTGCAGTCGTATAGTCATAGGTATAGAGGAACACGTTCTTGCGATTGAGCATGTTCACCAACTGCACATAGGGCCGCAATATGCCGCCCCATTTGCGTGTCTCCCACCAAAAGCTGATGTCGATGCGACCATAGTACGGGTAGCGACTGGAATTGAGGGTCGGACTTGCGATCGGCTCGCGATCGAAGTCATTCAACGAATGGTCGGCGGCGTAGTAGTATCGATGGTTCCATTCGCCCACAAACGGAGTGAAAGGCAATGGAGAGCCATATCCGAATCTCACACTCATGTCACTACCGAGCGGTCCCGGCGACTGCAGAATCAAATTCACCGTGTGACGTCTATCATGTACGGCTGGGAACTCGTTGCCGCGGGAACGCCGATCTACTTTTGTCAGGCTATAAGCAACCCATCCGGTGAACCTGCCGAGGTGCTTGCGCAGCAAGAAGTCTATACCCCAGGCTTCCCCTTCCATTGGTATTGTCTCGTCACCCGAAACGCTTGGATCTTCATCTAGATTGTAATCCACGATATCGTCAAACGTTTTGTAGTACCCCTCAATCGAGAGTGACATTTCGAGGCTGAACCAACGCTCGAACCCGAGAACCAAGTGGTCAGAGCGACCGACAGGGGTGTTTGCGTCAGCACCGATCCAGAAATCGATCATGTTCCAGGGGATGTTTTGATCGCGCAACGAGTGAATCGCCTGGTAGTACCGGCCAATGGATCCAGTGACTGCGAGATCTCGCGTGAGGAACGCCTTCACTCCGAGCCGCGGTGCCCAATTCACTACGTCAGGGCCCTCGACTGCCTCGACCCTTACCCCCGGACGCAGCAGCAACCAGGGAAACACACGCCACTGGTCGTCAACGAAAGCAGACCAGACTCGCGGCGAGAACAGCGCTCTGTAGAACTCCGCGCTGAGACTCTCGCTCCCGGCATCGTAGGTCATCTCGTAGTTCTCGACGCCAGCGCCGAATCTCACGTCGTGGGTCGCTCCCGGCGAGAGAGCCCAGACGAACTTCGTGGCCAAGAGATCGACATTGTTGTCGGCACGGAACAGCCCCGGTTCCAAGCCGAACGTGGGATCTGACTTCGTGTAACTGGCGTCAACCGTAATATCACCGCGTCCCAGGGGATGATTGAACCGTAGCCCCACCAGCTTGTTGCCGAAACTCGCGTCGAGAGTGACGCCCTGGCGACCCGGCTGATCTTCGATCCACGGCCAATCGACCACATCGCGACCGAGATATCCGGTGAGCGACAGGGAACCGGCACCGACGGGGGCCGCTATCTTGCCTACCGCATCGTAGAAGTAGTAGGGCATTGTCTCACTGGTGAGCAGCCCTATCAGTACATCGGCATAGGTGCGACGCCCCCCCACCAAGAAAGTCATGCCTGTGCCACCGATGGGGCCCTCTACCAGCAACTTGCTGGATATCAGAGACACGAGACCTCGAACGCTCACTCGATCACCGCGACCGGCGCGGAGGTCCACATCCATCACGCTACTCAGACGACCACCGTATTCTGCCGGAAACGCACCCATGAAGAAGCTCACGTTCTCCACTGCGTTGGCGTCGAAGGTGCTGAACAGGCCACCCAAGTGTGTAGGATTGAAGACCGTGACACCGTCCATCTGGATCAGATTCTGATCCGGCTCACCTCCTCGGACGTTGAACCCGACCGAGTAGTCGTTGGTCGCGATGGTACCCGGCAGCAGCTGCACCACCTTCACGACATCCGCTTCGGCGAGTGAAGGCAGAGTCCGTATCGTGTTCCTGTCGATGTTCACGACACTTGGCTGGACGATCTCCTCGAACCGCTCACGCGCTTGGAGCTGCGCCTGGGCCTCAATTGCCGGCAACACTACAGCAGCTGATTCGAGATAGACCGCGAGCGAATCCTGATCCGACTCCAGCCAAACGGTATCTGGCGCCATGCCAATACGCTGGAAGGTCACGGAATGTCGATCTCTCGGTATGCGAAGCAGCACAAACCGGCCATCAGCATTGGTCGTCGTGCCGACGCCGAGTGCCGGGATTCTAACCGTGACTCCGCTTATGGGCGTGCTATCCTGCAAGGTGTACACCTGGCCACGAACATCGCGGGTCTGCTGCGCCACGATTCCGGACGCCGGCAGGACCGCGAGAAAACCAAGTACTGCGACCACGTAGGACTGCCTCTGCATCACCCCTTCCCGTTCATGAACCAACTACTGCAGAGTCCGAAATCTAGCATGATGGCGGGTGCCAATACCCGCTATACGGCGTCCGCAATGGACTTGTTACACTTCGGCCAGGAACCTGGTTTCACTTCAGACTTCGGACTTCGGCCTTCGATATTCGGCCTTACACGCTTGGCGGAGCGGCCAATGAAGGCTGAATCTCGAAGTCTGAAGTTTGAAGTCTGAAGTGGACCTTCCACAGCCTAGCAGACAAGCCCGGCAGACCGTATCTTAGAAGTAGCCTCCCCCCTCCCGGAGCGTACGCCATGGTATCGAAGCACTGTGTTGAGTGCGGTGTCGAGACTCATCCCAACCTCAGGCACCCCTCGAGCTTCCGCGTTGAAGTGTCCGTTTGGGCCGTGGCGATCATGATTGGTTTGATAGCCGGCGTCTGGTCGGCCGCCACATCGTCATCGAGTCCGACATTGAGCCGCGCGATGCAGACCATCACGCTGTCAACCGTAGAGTCGGTGGATCAACCGCTTGAGTCTTCCGCAGCCACCAACCCCAACGCATCGAGCTTGCGTATGGAGTTCGTCACCTGGGCAAGGGGGGTGTTGCTCGATTTCCTGCGCACCGCTTGGTGGGTTCTACCACTGCCGATCGCCTTCTCGCTTTGGCGTCAATTCAAGAAGCGGCCGGTGTGTGCCGCCTGCGGATCGCGTGAGCTGGTTCCGGTGGTGGTGGAGCACGGAGAATTTCCGCCGGCGGGTTAGGCACACTTCGGACTTCAGCCTTCAGTCTTCGATATTCAGCCTTCAGAAGGCCGAATGTCGAAGTCTGAAGTCCGAAGCCTGAAGTATCTCAGTCGATGAACGGAGACTTCTTCGGCTTGCGTCGAGCTTGCTCTCCTGAAACGTCACCGAGCAGCTGCTGCAATTCTTCGATACTCAGCTCAAAAGGATCAGCTTGGTACCCAGGAGCGGATACGCTCTTCGGGCGTGCCGGATTGCCACCTACCGGCTCGAAGTCCCACTGGCTGCTCGACCGGTCGCGCACCTCCCAGGTGTTGCCGGCTTTGTCATCGAATCTGCGATAACCCATTTGCACCCGTCCCTAGTTGCGTTGTGAGATCAGGCTCAATGTAGAATGGTGAATGTAGAATGTAGAACGGGAGCCGAGACGATGGTCGTAGTCATCACCCATCATTCTACATTCTACATTCTCCGCAGCGGATTCACACCCGTTACCGCCGCACCAACGAACGGCAGCAACACAATCCAGATACTAGGCGTCATCCCTCCCTCGCCACCGATCCCCATCAGCGCCAACAACGAAAGGCCGGCGCAGACCAGTGCGGCTCCTATGAGCTGACGCCACGCGGCCACCGTGCGGGCTTTGCCGGCACGTTCAAACCGGAGGAATACGACGATGAGTCCGAGTAGCACAACAACATAGACCGACAGCCACACCGGCCGCAGCATCCACCAAAGTCCACTTCCTGGATCCACCTCAAGCCCGACGCCGTCCAACACGATAGCGACACTGATCACGAGCATCGCGGCAGTGAGATGCCATAAGAACACGGTCATGATCATGCCGTTTATCAGGACCGCCGCGGTCCATGGCCTCAGTTGCGACAGCCAACGCCGCGCCGGTTGCTCCAATGCAAGCAGCAGACCACACTGAGCGATCCCGAGGAGCAACATCGGGAGCTTGGGAGGTAGCGAGTTACTGATTTCCTCACCAGGAACGCTCACCATACTCAACGGATAGGGCCCGAACTGCACCAGCACGAGTAGCAGCACTAGTGCACTCGCACCCCACAACAGTGTCTTGCCCGACCCACCGAGCTTGCCGTCAAGCCATGCGTATCCCAACTGGTGTACCGCAAGCCAAATGAAGGCATAGTTGAACCAACCGAGTGCACGGACATCGTTGAAGAAGAGCACGTCGTCCAACACTACAGCTGCAAGGAGAAACCAGAACGATGACAGCCCAAATCGTCGCCACGCCGCATGCGTCAAAGGCACCACGACTACCACACCGACATAAACAGCGAGAAACCAAACGGGGACCAGCGCCATCTGAGACCCGGTCTTCACCAAATCGGCGTCTATCCCTACTTGTCTGCCTGCCAGCGCCAGCAGGGCCCAAACAGTCAACAGTGGTAGAATGGGCCCCACTAGCCGTTGGAGACGACCACTCAGCCACTCGCTATAGCCACGTCCATCCCGTACTGCCGACCTCCAGGAGACGCCATTCGAATACCCACCCACCATGAAGAACACCGGCATCACCTGAAACAGCCAGGTCAGCCACTGAGTCCAAGGTCGGGACTCCAGCATGTTTCCGGTCAGGTTGAGGTGACCATCGACAAGGTAGGGCGCAGCTACCAGCCAATGCCCGACGACGACCATGCAAATCGAAAGTGCCCGCAAGAAATCAACGTAGCGATTGCGCGAGTCCGGTGTAGCTGCGGCGAGCTGCGAAGCTCGCGACCATGCGCCGTTTGGTCGGCTCAATTCAGTACGCCCACTTCAGCCTCAACCGCCTCCAGTATCTCACACGATGCGACCAACTCTGCCATCTTGGTATGATCGTCGTATAGCGGCCGGTCTTCTCCTAGGTGGCTGACGTGCCGCCGGATGACCTCGCAGGCCTTGGCCACGCCCCGGCCAGTCGTGTGGCCCCTTATATCGAGTGCTTGAGCGGCCGCCATGAACTCGATCCCAAGAACCCCCCATGCATTCTCGAGTATCTGCCGGTTCTTGATCGCCGTGTTCATACCCATACTGACGAAGTCCTCCTGGTCGGCCGCGGCCGGTATAGACGCACACGCCGCCGGAGCTGCAAGCGCCCGCTGCTCCACAATCAGCGTACCGGCTGTATACTGACTGAGCATCATCCCACTGTACAAGCCCGGGTCTTCCGCAAGGAAGGGTGGCAGGCCCACCGATAGAGCTGGATTGAGTAGCCGGTTCAAACGTCGCTCCGATAAGACCGACACCATCGTCACCGCGGTACCTACCATCTCCATGGGGAGTGATACCGGGGTTCCCTGAAAGTTGGCGCCGGTGAGTACCGTGTCATCCTCTGCGAGAAAGATGGGGTTGTCACCCACTCCATTCAGCTCCGTTTCAACCTGGCTCCTCGCGTAGGCAAGCGCATCATGAGCAGCACCGACTACCTGAGGGGTGCTCCGCATGGAATAGGCGTCCTGAACCTTGGTCTTACCCCCTTTCAGTAGATCGCTTCCTTCAATGCAGCGCATCATCGCACGCGAGCTACGCACCGCGCCTCCGAACCCACGCTCTTGGTGGATACGCGTATCGTATGGTTTCATGTTTGCGCGCAGCGCTTCGAGCGTCATTGCCGCAGCGATCTCACACTGCTTGAGCCAACGGTCGATGTCGTGCACATGAAGCGCGTTCATGCCATTCATGAAGTTTGAACCGTTGATCATGGCAAGACCGTCGCGCGCCTGCAGCACCATCGGTTCGAGTCCAGCTCGCTGCAGAGCTTCACCTCCTGACACGAGCTCGCCCTCGAACCAGGCGCGGCCCTCTCCGATCGCAACCAATGCGATCTGCGCCATCGGGGCAAGATCGCCAGAGGCACCGACCGATCCCTTCTGGCACACGTACGGAGTCACTCCTTTGTTGAGCATGTCAACGAGTTGCTGGGTGATGTCCAGACGCATGCCCGAGCGCCCCTTCGCATGCACGTTGATACGTGATAGAATCGCGGCTCTCACATACTCTGCCGGCGCTGGCTCTCCGATACCCGCGGCATGGTTGTAGACCAGGTAGCGCTGAAACTGCTTGACTTGCTCATCGTCGAGCATCGTCTCCGAGAACTCTCCGATGCCCGTGTTGATACCGTATATGACCTCGCCAGCGTCCAACTTGAGCTCCAGCATGGCCCGGCAATCACGTATTCGTGTGGCGGCATCCGGGTGTATTGCGACTTCACCACCTTCACGTGCAACGCACACGACCTTCCCGACCGTCAGGTCGGCACCATCCAAGACAAGCGTCATAGTGTCCTCATTGTAGACCCCAATGAGCGGCCTGGTGCTGAGCGGAGGAATGCCAGACCCGGGTGCTTTCATTATACAATGGGGGATACGCCGTCGGGCATCCCCAGCTGCAGCGTTTGTCCCACCATGGCGCCGGTCCACTAGTCGAGGTAACGTGTGTCCATGGCGCTCCTGGATTGGCTGATCATCGCAGGCTACTTGCTGTTCGCCCTAGCTGTCGGCCTCTTCTTCCGCCGCCGCGCGGGCAAGAACATGACGCAGTACTTCCTCTCCGGGCGCAACCTCCCCTGGTGGATAGTTGGCACTTCGATCGTTGCCACCATGTTTGCAGCCGATACACCGCTGGCGGTGACCGGACTGGTGGCCAACGACGGGATCTCTGGGCTCTGGTTCATGTGGAACTTCGCAGCTGCACATCTCCTGGTGGCTTTCTTCTTCGCGCGCCTATGGCGTCGTGCCGGGGTTTTGACCGATGTGGAGTTGGTCGATATCAGGTATTCCGGACGCCCGGCGGTGGCGTTAAGAGGTTTCCGCAGCGTGTGGGAAGGGGTTGTGCTCAATTGCATCATCATGGGATGGGTCATCCTCGCGATGGTGAAAATCATGGGAGTCCTGATCGACCTCGACGCCGTGACTGCACGCCTGGGGATCGATCAGTTCGTCGACGGAAGGTGGTTTGGCATACTGGTGTGCCTAGTCGTCGCCGTGCTCTACACTGTCCTATCGGGATTCTGGGGCGTCGTCATGACCGACTTCGTTCAGTTCCTGCTGGCTATGGTAGGTGCAATCGCGTTGGCGGTGATCGCCCTCATCGACATCGGCGGAGTCGGTGAGTTGAAGGAACAACTAGCAACGCAATACGGTGACCTGGCGGCGAGCTATCTCAAGTTCCTACCAGACCTGAGTGGTGCATCCTTGCCTTTGATCACTTTCGTGGCGCTCATGGGTGTCAACTGGTGGGCCACACGCGATGCTGGTGGTACCAGCTATATGGTGCAGCGCATGCTCGCCGCCAAGGACGAGAGCCATAGTTTCCTTGGTGTCCTGTGGTTCTGCTTCCTGCACTACGTTATCCGTCCTTGGCCCTGGATCATCGTTGGCCTCATCTCTCTCGTCGTATTTCCCAATCTCGAAGACCCGGAGCTCGGCTACCCCATGATGATTGTGGAGTATATGCCTGTGGGACTGCTGGGGCTCATGCTAGCCAGCATCCTGGCGGCATTCATGAGCACTATCGACACGCTGCTAAACTGGGGAGTATCTCTGCTGGTAAACGACTGTTACAGACCGTTCATTCGAAGACACGAGAGCGAGCGGCATTATGTTCGAGTCTCCCGCTGGCTGGTGGTGGCCCTCATGATCCTGGGAGGTGTCACCGCGTACATGATGCAGTCGATTCGAGGTGCGTGGGAGCTGTTCTTCGGAATGACGGTGGGGATTGGCGGGGTGTACGTGATGCGATGGTGGTGGTGGCGGGTCAACGCGTGGAGTGAGATCGCAGCCTGGATTTCCACCGCAGTGGTCTATGTTGGACTGCATCTTCTGAATCCTGACATAGGGTTTGGCTGGCATTTGATCGTTACTGCCGGTATCTCGACGGTCTGCTGGGTGACTGTAGCAGCGATGACTTCTCCAACTGACCGCCGGACTCTTGTCGCGTTCTACGAGAAAGTGAGGCCCGCTTCTCCTTGGTGGGGGCCGATCGCACAAGAGAGTGGAGTGTCAATCAAAGGTATGGGTTGGTCCGACATCACCAACTGGCTGGCCGGACTGGTGTTCATCTACACCGGCATGTTCGGGGTCGGCAAGCTGATCCTCGAGGGCTTGGGCACCGGATTGGTGTATCTGACGATTGCAGCATTGGCCGGTGTGATAGTCTACCGTTCCATCTTGCAGTCACCGTCACACCACGTCGCCTCATCCGAATGACGGTCCCTTTTCAGTCGCGTTCGGTGCGTGCTCCGGAGACCGGTCAACCGGGACACCGTGAAACCGGAATGGCGGGATCCCGGGCTACCTTCCCCCCGGCACCGCTACGGTCATTTGCGAAATGTGATACTGCACGACCTTCCAAGTACTGCCGTCGTTCACGCGTGTCTCTGAATAGCGCCATGTTCCCTCACGCACTGCACCACCGGGTAGCGTGATCGAGCCATCGAGGTATGCCACGCCAACCGCAGCGTTGCCATAGACCTTGACGTCAATGTCACGCGGTTCCACGTTGATCCCAAAGCCAGCTGAGATTGCCGCCTGAAGGGCAGCCGCGTTAAACCCCCGAATCAACAGGCCGCCGTCCAAGTTGAAGCCTCGTGTATCCGGCGCGAAAAATGCCCCGAATCCTTCTACATCACCTGCGTTCCACGCAGCCAACGTCTCCAGCATCGATGCTTTCACCGCATCCTCTACCTGTGCTTGGACAGAAGGCTGCACAAGACTGCTGATGCAGAGGACAACTGACAGTGTTCGGAGCGAACGTATGATGGTGTTCATCGGGTCCTCACGAGCGTTATCTTGATAGCGAGTCTACACCTCCGTACAAAGATGGTTCGCTCGCGCGCCAACAGGAACCGTTGCAGCAAAACCACCATATGCCTAACGAGCTTTGAGGACGGTGTCTCTTGACAAGCGGTTTCTCACATCCCGGCAAACGAGTAAGACTCCTAGAAATCGCCTGTGTGGGCATCGCGCTCGCCTCGGTGCTTGGGGTGTTGAAGTGGATCGATCTATCACCTCGCGTGGAAAGCGAGTTCTTCTTCTCGCGGGAAGATCCGCAGCTGCAAGCGCTGCAGGAAATGGAGCGTCGCTTTCCATCACCCGAACAGCTGATTGTCCGCGCAGAGGCTCCGGACATAGCAGCACCCAACTACATATCAAGCATACGAGATCTGACATCCGCGCTGGCGGAAATACGCGGCGTAACGAGCGTCAATAGCATCACCAATGAGGACGCAGCCAACAGCCCACTCTGGCAGAGATTACTGCTCAACCCCGGACAATCCACGACCAACCTGATAGTACAAGTACCCGATCCCGATCCAGCCGCACTCGTTCCACAGCTCGAGGCCGTTGTAGCCGACTTCGAGACACCAGAGTTCCTGCTCGAAGTATCAGGAGTTCCCTACATAATCGAGCTCATCAGGAGGAATCTGTTTCGTGATCTACTGGTGTTCAGTTCGGCCGCGTTCATCGTTTTTGGAGTGTTGGTGGGGATCGTCTATCGCAACATTCACGTTGTAATTGGCACTCTATCAGTTTGCCTGACCGCCTGTTCTGCCACACTCTCGCTGACACAGGTTTTGGGCATCTCGATCGGCCTCCTGACCGCGAATATCGCGGTCATCGTGTTTGTGCTGACCCTATCCCATATCGTATTTCTAACCGCCAACTGGAAGCGAGTCAGTGGCGAGGAGCGGTCCGATGATCGCTCGCCAGTTAAAGCGGCGGTGGCGATCACGTTCCCTGCTTCCTTCTGGTGCATGACAACGACACTGCTAGGGTTCTTGAGTTTGCTTGTAGCGTCGGCCAAGCCGTTGCGCGAGTTGGGTATGGCCGGCGCCATAGGCACCGTCACCGCAATCTCGGTAGCATACGCGATTTACCCGATCTTCCTACGTTCTATCGGCACCTCGAAGAGCACATCATCGACCGCTTATGGCGGCACGTCGCTTGGGATGCTGCTGCCTGGGACCAATGGCGCCCGGTGGCTTGCGTCCATCGGGGCCGTGGTTGTCATCGCGGCGTTCGGCTTCAGGAGCTTGAGTACGGACCCAAGCCTATTGTCTTACTTCGCCCCGGGTGGGGATCTGAGAAGCGGGCTCGAGGCAATCGATCGAGATGGAGGTAGTAGCCCACTTCATATGGCGGTGACCGATCCAGCCGGTGACCGGCTCGACACCGACACCGTGAACTCCAAGATGTGGGCTCTGCAGCGGGCTCTGGAGAGTGATTCCTCAGTGGGAGTGATTATTTCTCCAGCGTTGTTGCTGGCGGAGGCACGACTGGCTCCATTTGGAAACTTCATGAGTTGGAGTCAATTACTGGACATCCTCGAGAGCCCTCTGCTTGACGAGGTAGGCTTGTCCTTTGTCACACCGGACCGAACTCAGGGTCGGTTCTTCCTTCGTATGAGAGAATCGGGGCGCATCGAAGCTCGGGACCAAGTTGTGGCCCGCGTCGTCAACCACGCGAGTGATAGTGAGCTGGACGTGGCCCTCATGGCGGGACACTACGAATTGCAAGGCCAGTTGGGACAACTCATTGCGTCCAGCCTCCGCATCGGATTGGGCGGTTTGCTGCTGCTGTTTGTCGGAGTAGCATGGATAGTGTCGCGCACATACAAGAGAACCGCTGCCATGGTCGCATGCTTGTGCGGAATACCAATCATCGTACTCGGCACCGCCGGTCACATCGGAATGCCCATCGACATCATCACGTCACCGGCAGCCAATGTCGCTCTAGCCATGGGTGTCGACTCGATGATCCACTTGGTGATGCGAATGCGCCGACTCAGGTTACAGTCGAGCAACGATTGGCAAGCCTGGCTTGATGCACGTGCTCAACTGTGGCGACCGATCCTTGGGGCAAGTCTGATAATCTGTGCCGGGTTCGGGATCTTCAGCCTATCGTCCTTTCCACCAACACAACGTTTCGGGTTTGCCGTTATACTCGGCACGCTGACCGCAGCGTCTATGGCACTGGTGGCTTTGCCATTCGCTGCGATGATAGGGAGACGGCAGGTCAAGCCAGAACCGGCGTTGCAGCAATCTTAGTCGACGGATTTGCCGGCCGCGATTGCTGCCAGGCGGTCCGCCAGATGCTCGAGCTGTTCCTTGCGCTGCCTGGTGGCGGTAACCAGTACCGAACGCATGGTAGCGACTGCACCACCCATCGCCAACACGCTGGAAAAGAGCACTGGCAACCCAGTATCGGCCGCGCCCAATCCGAGACCCAATGTGAGCCCGATCAGGGCACCTATGCCTCCTCCCGCCAATCCCCCGAGCAATCGGCGTCCGTAGACCTCGACCTGCTCCTCGATGTTTATCTCCGTCTGTCCCGCCTCAGGGGAGACCGTGACTTGTATGTACCGAACTACACTTCCCAGCCCCATGGTACTCCAGCTCAGAGTGCGACCAAGTGTTGTCGCTTGCCCCGGTGTGCCGATAACCCGCTGGATTTCGTCGACCATCGTCGCATACAGCGCTACCGCCTCCTCCCCAGCCACAGTCCGATCCACGACGAGTTTGACAGGAGACCTCCGAAACTCACCTCCAAGAGCCGGAGCTCTAGCCGCCTCGGCCGGCTTAAGGGGAACAGCAGCGTCCGCAGGCACAGCCACAGGCGAGTCCAGCTCATCGACAGCACGACCAACCTGCTCGGGACTGAGACCAACCTGCGCTCCGATCTGTTCGATACCGCCAATCGATAGTTTGCCCTGCTCGATCGAGTGCCGCTCTTCGAGTTCAACGGCGCGTTGAAAGATCTTTCTGATCTCCGCATCGCTGTAGTTGCCGACTTGGTACGATGTAGGACGACCCAGTTCCTCCAGGACTTGGTGCACTCTCTCCGGCGGTATACCCACTTCAACGGCAACCTCTTCGAGCACGCGCGTTGGCAAGCCATCGGTTACGGTGGCTCGAGCGGCTTGAAGTTCCACTGCGAGATTGATGATCTCGTGTGCTCGAATGTCGCTGTATCGCGCACGGCTGCTATCGCAAGCGGCGGCCAGTGCATCGACGAATTCGACCGGCGAGGCAAACCGATCAGGTGGCCGCATTGCAAGCGCTTTGGAAAGCACTTGTTCCACCCGCCCCGGCAGCTCGTCTAGTCGCTCTCTGTGCTCGGCAGTGGCGTCCAGGAACCGACCAACACGCGTAGCCTCTTCGGTTGGCCATAGACCGGGAGTGTCCCCCACCATCATCTCGTAGATGACACACGCCAGACCGTAAACATCTGTTCTCTGGTCTATGTTACGTACTCCAGCGGCTTGTTCGGGGCTCATATACCCGGGTGTTCCTAACCCGAAACCCGTGCGGGTTATCGTCTCGCCGCCGGCAGTGCTGACGGCCTTTGCGATTCCGAAGTCCGTTACGAAAGCATGGCCTTCAGACAGCAGGATGTTCTCAGGCTTGATGTCGCGGTGCAACACGCCCATGCGGTGAGCGTAGTCAAGGGCATCGGCTACCTGCTCGGCGACCGAAACAGTGAAAGGTACCTCGGGTTGGTTCTCACGATTCAGGAGCCCGCGCAGGGACTCGCCGTTGACATAGGGCATCACATAGTAGAGCAGGCCTCCAGCTTCGCCCGAGTCATAGAGTGGCACTATGTGCGCATGAGTGAGCTGAGCGGCGATCTCAATCTCTTTGAGAAACCGGTCTGTCCCGAGCGAGGCCGCTAAATCTGGACGCATGATCTTGACTGCAACGTTCCGTCGGTGCTTGATGTCGCGAGCAAGGTACACAGTAGCCATACCGCCCTGTCCAATGGGACGCTCGATCTCGTAGCTAGCTGCGAGCGCTAGCTTCAGCTCCTCGGGGACACCATTCATGGCACGAAAGGTACGAGGTAGTTGCCGATCTGCAATTCACATCTCTGCGAGATTACGCGCATCTCCGGCAGGTGCGCCTGCTGTGCTAGATTCACTGAGCCACATACATGGATCAATCTCGGGAGCAAGAAATGAAGAAGATGACACTCGGCGCAGCGGGTCTGCTCTGCATCATCGCGGTTGCAGCAGGATGGCTTGCCCAGACATCGGCCACGCCGGCCCAACAGGAGAGCTCGATGGAAACCTCCAAGCTTGGAGTGGTCTGGACCAGCGGTGACCGGGATGTCGCTCTCAAGATGGTGTTCATGTACACGCTAAACGCAAAGAGACGTAGCTGGTTCGACGACGTGCGGCTCGTGGTATGGGGGCCATCGGCCAAGTTGTTGTCGGTGGACGAGGAGTTGCAGGAGGAGGTCGCAAGGATGAAAGAAGCCGGTGTTGAACTCGTTGCCTGCAAGGCGTGCTCTGACAGCTATGGCATCTCAGAAGAACTCGAAGCGCTGGGAGTAGAAGTGAAATACATGGGCGTGGAACTCAGCGACATGTTGAAGCAGGATTGGAAGGTTGTGACTTTCTGACCCGGTTACCCGGTGGCCCGAATTCGCGGTTGCCCGGTTGAGGAATTCGGGCGGCCGGGACACCGGGGATTCAAGCAACTCTACGGAAGCGACAGTATACGAACTTCTGTTCGCCGCCACTCGGCGTGCGGTGGATTTCGTCGCGTGACTCCACCAGGTCCAACGCCTGACCCAGCTCTGAACTCAACGATTCCGGACTGTAGCGCACCGCATCCAATCCGCTGCATCGCTTTGGCCCATCGAGCGCGAAGGTAGCGATGACTACGTATCCCCCCCGACTCACAGCCCTCAACATTGCCTGTCGGTAGAGCTCTCTGTCACTAGCTTCAGTAAGAAAGTGAAATACCGCCCTATCGTGCCAAAGGGCGTATTCGTGAGGCGGAGCAAACTCGGTTACGTCGGTGGTGTACCATTCAACTCGGGCGGAATCTGATTTGAGCCGATATCGAGTATGCTCAATCGCGATGCTCGAGATGTCCAGTACCGCAAGGTTGCACCCACCAGCCACCAGAAGCTCGTCTACGAGATTCGAAGTACCTCCACCGACATCGATGATCCCAGCTGTGGGACCAAGGTTACAGGACTTGATGAGTTGGAGTGAGAGTTCCGGACGAGGCTGATACCAGCTCACTTGGGTAGAGGACTTGCTGCTGTAGACATTGTCCCAGTGGGACCGACGTTGCTCGGTCATGGCTATTGCCTAGCAAGAAGAGTCCAGATCGCTCGTCGATGCTTCACACAGAGTAGGCGAGTGATTTTGAAGATCGCACAGAAGATAGCTAGGAGACAGGCACGTGTGCAGCCGCGTCTCCGCAGACCTGTTCGTCACGGTTTCGCCTCACCAGCGGACAGTACTATATTTCGCGAACCGACGAAATGACTAGCACAGTGCTCTCTGACACCGTGCGGGCCCACAAGGCGCTGGGCCACCCCGCCCGAATCCGCATCCTCACGATGCTGCGGGCCGGTGAGCTCTGTGCTTGCCAGATCACTGCGGTCCTTCACCTGGCGCCATCGACGGTGTCGGCGCACCTGGCGGAGTTGCGTGGCGTCGGGCTGGTGGTTGAGCGGAAAGATGGCCGGTGGATCTACTATAGCCTTGCCGCTACAGATACCGCCCATGAGATGGTCGCAGGACTGTGGCGGCGCATTCGACGCGATCCCCAGATCCGAGAAGACTCGGTTGTGGTCAAACGACTTCGGTCCGTTCCGGTGGAGGAACTCTGCCGAGCCAGTCTGGACATCGCAAAGCTCACAGTCGACCCTGGCAGATCCTGACCGCAGCAACACTCTCATGAAACCAAGTGAGTCACCATGACAACCAAGGCATGCATCACCAAAGAACCTCAAGGACTGGGCTTCTTCGAGCGGTACCTGACCGTCTGGATCCTACTGTGTATCGGTGCCGGTATCGCGTTGGGCTCCGCCGCGCCCGGGGTGGCCGAGTTCCTCGACGGTATGGCGATATTCGTGAACGATGCACCGGTCGTTTCGATTCCTATCGCCGTGTGCCTGTTCTTCATGATGTATCCTATCATGGTGAAGATCGACTTCGCGGAGGTGGTCAAGGCCGGTCGGAACCTCAAGCCAGTTAGTCTCACGCTGTTCGTGAACTGGGCGGTCAAGCCGTTCACCATGTACGCTATCAGTGTCTTCTTTCTGGGTGCCGTCTTTCTCACATTCATCGGTCCAGACGCTGTCGACTACGTGAAGGCGCCCCTCGGCCTCGACTTGCCGGTCGGGGCTACGCACGGTGACGGTACTGTTGTCATGCAGGATGGGGTGAAGGTCCTCGAGGTACCGCTGTGGCGCAGCTATCTCGCGGGCTGCATCCTCCTGGGGATAGCCCCGTGTACTGCGATGGTACTGGTTTGGGGCTTCTTGGCCAAAGGAAACGACGGCCACACACTCGTCATGGTTGCGATCAATTCACTGACGATGCTGGTCTTGTACGGCCTTCTGGGTGGGTTCCTGCTGGGCGTCGGCCGCCTACCGGTTCCGTGGCAGGCACTGCTGCTCTCTATCTCTATCTACGTTGCCCTACCATTGGCGGCTGGCTATCTGTCACGCAAGTGGATCATCGCGACCAAGGGCGAGCAGTGGTTCCGCGAGAAGTTCCTCCATCTCCTCACGCCTGTGACCATAACGGCCTTGCTGATCACACTGATCCTATTGTTCTCGTTCAAAGGCGACGTGATTCTGTCCAACCCGCTGACAATAGTATGGATCGCAATACCACTATTTCTTCAGACAGTACTCATCTTCGCTCTTACCTACGGGATGGCCCGTCTGTTGCGGTTGTCATACAGAGATGCGGCACCGACCGCCATGATCGGAGCCTCTAATCACTTCGAAGTGGCAATCGCAACGGCAGTCATGCTGTTCGGACTCTCGTCGGGGGCTGCACTTGCAACCGTAGTGGGTGTTCTCATCGAGGTGCCGGTCATGCTAATGCTGGTCAAGATTTGTCTCCGCACACAGTATTGGTTTCCGGCCGCCGATTCCACCGGCTGAGCCCTAGAGTCAAGCGCTCCCGACGTGCAGATTAGCGGTGTCTGAACCAGTTACGCGGTAACGTCAATGGATCTTTGGCCCGCACTGTTGGACATACTGATCCTCCTAGCGGCAGCTACTGTCCTGGGTGGGCTGTTTGAGCGGTTCAAGCAGAGCCCGCTGTTGGGTTACCTGCTGGCGGGTACTCTCCTAGGCCCGAACGCACTGGATCTGCTTCCGAGCCATGACGCGGTCGGCGCTATCTCCGAACTCGGCGTGGCGTTGTTGCTCTTTACCATCGGGCTGGAGTTCTCGTGGCGAACGCTGCGGTCGATCGGGCCGATAGCGGCCGGCGGAGGATCTCTCCAGGTGGCGCTGACCGGAATTCTCACGGCCATAGTGTGCCTGCTGCTGGGGTTGAGCCCGCAGGCCTCTGTGGCGGTCGGCGCCATGATCGCCTTGAGCAGCACCGCAGCCGTACTGCGCCTGCTGGCCAGGCGTGCGGAGGTCGACTCGGTACACGGACGTAACGCCGTCGGGATACTGTTACTGCAGGACGTTGCAGTAGTGCCGATCATGTTGGTAATCGCGGCCATGAGCGGTGGCGGCTCTACCGCTGATGTTGCGCTGGCGCTAGGACGTGCCGTTGGCATGGCCCTGGTGCTGGTCACCGGTCTCTTCTTGCTGCTCAACTACGTACTGCCATTCCTCCTGAGTACCAGCGAGGCCATCCAGAATCGCGATCTACCGATTCTCCTGGCCATCTCGATCGCGGTGGGAGCCGCGTGGATCTCACACGCAATGGGCTTCTCCCCGATACTGGGGGCCTTCTTGGCTGGGATGATGCTCGCAGAATCGCCCTACGCTACCCAGATCCGCGCCGACATTGTCCCGCTGAGAACGCTGTTCGTCACGCTCTTCTTCAGCTCGATAGGTATGTTGAGCAATCCCGAATGGGTAGCCGCCAATTGGTTGCTGCTCACGGCTGTCGTGGCGGCGGTCGTACTGGGTAAGACCTTGATTACGTCGGGAGTGACCCGGCTGTTCCGCACGCCTGTTACTCAATCCCTGGCTACCGGCTTCGTTCTGGCTCAGGTCGGCGAGTTCTCACTGGTGGTGGCGTCGACAGCCCAGGATGGGCTTCTCATCGATACTCATCTGTTCAACCTCATAGTAGCCACGTTGGTGGTAACACTGTTCCTCACTCCCTATCTGGTCGCACTCGCGCCACGCTGCGCTAGGGCGGTGGGAAGGCTATCCACGCAACGGCGTGTCGCCGCTGGCCCAGCCGGCGAGGAACAGACCCCGGCGGAGAGTATCGCGCGACATCTGGTGATCATCGGTTTCGGCCCCGCCGGCCAACGGGTTGCAGAAGTCATGATGGGAGAACCCGATCTAACGATCCTGGTCGCCGAGTTGAATCCCAACACCGCGGAACAGGCGCTGGCTTATGATCTCAAGACCTATATCGGCGATGCAACCAGGGAGGAGGTCCTGGAGAAACTGCACGTACGGACCGCTGCCGCCGTTGTCGTGACGCTGCCAGATCCAAGAACCGCTCGCCAGGTGGTGCAGCGCGTTCGAGCCCTGGCACCTGAGACCTATGTGATAGTACGAGCCCGCTATCATGTGCACCGCTGGCAGCTGAACGTGGCCGGAGCCAACGCCGTGGTCGACGAGGAGGATAGAGTCGGTGTCAGCATAGCTGCCGAGGTGCGGGAGCGCCTCCAATCCCGTCCCACCGAAAGACGCCGGATCGGCGAGTCCGGCCTCGGGGAACCCAGCTATCAATAGCCGTAAATCGATAATAATTTATTGACAAACAATAAATATAGCAGTATGTTCACGGTGTGAGTCTATCTACCGCGGTATTCCGTGGTTTTAGGGCCCAGCAACGAAACGGGGGTGTATCATGCCCGGCCAGAAGCTCACATCTGCGCGTTTGGTCAAGACGTGGTTGGACATCGTCTTCGTGATCGGGGTGGTCGCGGCCTGTCTCATAACCCTCTGGCTCGCCGTTTCCCCACTGGTCATGTCGAGCGACGAATCCCCGGCAGACGTTGCCATTCCCGTTGCGATTGGCACTGGATCGCTGCGGCCCGTGATGGCACTGGATGAAGCCGGTCCTAGTTCGGGAGGGATCACCAATCCGCGGATAGTCGACGGCCGCGGTGAACTAAGGTTTGAAACTCCCAGCTGGGCGATGCAGTTCTTCCCGAATATGGTGTTGTTGTTCGGCATCGCGGTCGTGCTCTATCTCGTGTACCTCATGCGGGCCATCCTTGCAACCGTGCTCGAAGGGCGTCCGTTTGCGGCTGCCAATGTGGGACGGATCCGCATTATAGGGTCGGCGCTAATAGCCCTTGGGTTCCTGGTGCCCATCATCGAGTACTTAGTAGCACGAGCGGTGCTGGCGCAGATCAGCCTGCAGGGAATCGCTGTCCAGGCTCCGTTTGACATCCGCCAGGACACAGTGTTGGCCGGACTCCTGGTATTCGTGCTGGCCACGATCTTCGGGTACGGTAGTCACCTCGAGGCAGACAAGTCACTGACGATCTGAGGAGCACTGCGTCTATGAGAGTGCGTACATGTCTGTTGCTGCTATCGCACTGGTGGAAAGGCTGCTGAAGCCGTGTCCATCTACGTCAACTTGGACCTGATGCTGGTAAAGCGAAAGATGCAACTCACCGAGTTGGCTGAACGCGTTGGCATCACTCTCGCCAACCTCTCTATCCTGAAGACCAACAAGGCAAGGGCGGTGAGGTTCTCTACGTTGGATGCCTTGTGCCGCGAACTCGATTGCCAACCTGGTGATTTGTTGGAGTATCGCCCTCACCAATCAAAGGACGGGGAAGCTGCCGGATCTTGACTGCGGCTAGTTCATTCTCCCAATCAACTGGTTGATCTGCCGTGCTACGGAACTTGCCGCTTGATCATAATTGGACATCACCACGACGACGTATCCGGTGTCGACGAAGATGTCGAGGTTACTGTTCAATCCGGGGAACCCGCCGCCATGGCCCACCACTTTTCCCGCCGGCCCATCATCGATGTTAAAGCCGTATCCGTAGCCATCTCCCGAGTGATCGGTCCACATCAACTCCAGTGTTTCGGGTGATACGAGCTTCCCTGTCTGCAGAGCGCGGGCAAAGCGGTACATATCGTTCACTGTAGAGAAACCGCCACCTGCAGGGCCACCTTTGATGACATGCTTGTAGATGTTGTTCTCCCAGCCGTACTCGCTTTCACGAGCGGGTATGTAGCCAATGGCGAGATTCTCCACGGGGAAGTCCATCTCGTAGCTGTCCGAGTTCACCATGCCAGCGGGCTCGTAGATGTTCTCCGTTACATAATCGAAGTAGCTCTCACCAGTCGCACTTTCGATCACTACGCCCAATATCAGCATGCCGGTGTTGCTGTAGCGGAAGCGGGCACCGGGCTCAAATGCCAACCGCTCTCCCTGTACCAAAGGCTTGAAGTCATCTACGGACCGGTACAGCTCCCGAGATCCGTTCCAGTAGGTCTCGTTGAAGTAGCTTCCGAGGCCGGAGGTATGAGTGAGTAGGTGATGAACTGTCACTCTGCTAGTGATAGCCGGCGGTAGCCAAGACTCGTCCACGAATGCATCGATCGTCTCATCGTATCCCAGGACTCCTCGCTCTACGAGTTGATTGATTGCTGTAGCGGTGAACATCTTGTTCATCGATCCCAGATTGAATTTGGTGTCGATTTTGTTGGCCACGTGGAACCGCTTGCTGGCCTCGCCGCAGGCATGCGAGTACAACACCTCATCTTGTCTGGCAACCAGCACAGTTCCCGAGAACACATCTCGCTCGCACACGCGTTCAATGAGATCCGACGTCTGCTGCACCAGATCTGCCTGAGACAGATCCGGCTCGGTGACGTTGGTCGGGACTCGCGCATCCGTGAGTGAGAGGGATGCGATCCTATTGTCGTCAGCTGCGTCGAGCTGAATCACAAATGCCCGCCAGGCGTCGAAGTTGCTGTCCTTCAGAATCACAATGGTCTGGTTAGGTCTGGGTGGCTCATACGAGCGAATGCCGTGGAACCGAACGGAGCCCCACTGGCGATGGAGGCCGAGGAACACGTCCAAGTGTTCTTCCAGGGGAGCAAAGTTGCGAAGCTGCTCGGTGCAATCCTGCTGGAGAAAGTGCTCAACTGCCTCTGGCCTGTTGGCATTGAGCGTCTCAATCACAGACCGAATTCGGTCTCCCAATATCCCGTCTGGCATGATCGACTCATCGCGGTACGAAATCTCACCGGGCTGTTGAGCTGGCAGGATTGGCGAGAACGCCGCTGTCATAACGAAGGGAACAGCCAGGCGCATTTTCCAACAACCGAGTTGACGAATAACCGTACGAAGCATCGGTCACCTCTCGTGGCATCTCAAACCTGAAGAACCTTTAATAAATCGCTACAAACAGCTATACTGCCTCGCAGTAGACTACGTATGATGACTCGCAATCGGTTTCCGATCCAGTTGCTGGCGGCATTCATGCTGCTCGCGGTCGCCCTGCCTTATGTGGTGCCGGCCACGTGTCGTATGATGTCCCATCCAATGGAGATGGGGCACCTCGTCGAGCACGATCTCGCTACTTCAGCAGACCACGGTCACTGTGATGAGTGCAGCGACTCGATGGACTGCTGCGCTGCGAGTTTGACGCCCGCAACGATCGGGAGAACGCAGTCACCTGACATGCCGACACACATTTGGGCGGGCGGCGGGCACCTTCCGTCATTGCACACCCATCAGCCTCATTCCACGACCCCACCTCCCCAAGCCTAGCCTTTCCCAGGAGTAGTGCGCCCATTCGCCTCGGCTAGACGCCGGGCGGGCGCTTTCGTATCCACTTAGTCAAGTTGTGGGAGAGGTCAATGAAGATTCCAAGGGGCGTGCGTTGGGCACCCTGCCTTGCGGTCATTGGACTGGCCGCCATTGCAGGTCCCCGGCCGCTCATCGCTCAGGTCGAGCACGATACGCTCAGGCTCGAGTCAGCCATTACGATGGCACAAGAGGTCAATCCGGCTCTGCGGGCCAACATCTTGAGCGCCGATGCGGCTTCAGAACGGGTGTCCAGGGTCGGAGCCCTGCCTGATCCAATGGTAATGTTCGGCCTTATGAACTGGTCGATCAGCGATTTCAGCCCTAGCGAGCCGATGTCGATGAACGCGATACAGCTGTCGCAACGATTTCCCTGGCCGGGCAAGCTCGGCTTCAGTGAGGAGCGGTTTGAGCACCTTGCAAGCGCCCAACGGCTCGATGTGGCAGAGGCAGAACTACAGCTCGTAGCACGCGTCAAGCAGGTCTACTTCCAAGTTGCTTCTGTGGACCGGTCGATAGCCATAATGGAGGACACTCGAGAGTTGCTGCGCGACTTTCTGGATATAGCCTCGACCAAGTACGCAGTTGGAACTGCGATTCAGCAGGACGTGCTACAAGCACAAGTAGCTGTAGCACAGATGACCGAGGACATCACGGTGATGCGAGAGAATCGCCGCGCCATGGGTGCCCGACTCAATGCGTTGCTTGGTAGAGCGGCCACCATTCCCATTGGCCCGGTTGAGCTACCAGCGACATTGGACGGCCTCCAACCCGTCGATTCTCTGGTCGCACTGGCGGTAGCTAGCCGCCCCGCTCTCGCCGCGGCGCACATGCGAACCCGAGCAGCAAATGCCGGTTACCGGGCTGCTAGGCGGACTCTCTATCCGGATCTGACTCTGACTTTGGGCTACGGGCACAGGCCTGATTTCGAAGACCTGTTCACGGTTGCGGTGGGCTTTTCCATTCCGTTATGGGCGGGGTCAAGCCAACTCGCATTGCGGCGTGAAATGGAGGCCCTGGAATCATCGGCCGATGCCAAGGCGACTGAGTTGTACAACGAGACGTACGCTCGTCTTGCAGAGCTGAGCGCTCAAGCAGCTCGCGCGCGCAACCTTTCCGAGCTCTACTCCACCTCCGTGTTGCCCCAGGCTCGAGCTGCTGTTGAGTCGGCGTTATCGGCATATCGCGTTGGTGCAGTGGAATATGCCACGTTGGTGCAGAACCAGATGACTGTAAATCGATACGAAATACAAATGGTGCAGCTCGCAGCCGAGTACCACCGAGCGGTAGCGGAGATAAATGCATTGACTGGTGGTGACCTGGAGGTAGAGAATGAATAAGCTTGCAACTTCTTGCGCGGCCATGGCGCTATTGTTGGCCGCATGTGGTACCGAGGAACCGGCCGACTCGCCAATGGCCGGTATGTCTGCGGAAGAACACGCAATGCATATGGGTGGTGGCGGCGGTACAACGGACAGCTCCGGTGCAACTGTGCGTTCGATGGTCGCACTCACCACAGATCAGCAAAGGGCGCTCGGTGTTGTCTATGCACCAGTGACTCGCGGGGCCCTTACACGCCGGATCCGCACAGTGGGCAGCCTGGCCGCACCGGAACCTAACGTGGTCGACGTTGCCCCCAAGATCGATGGGTTCATCGAGGAACTTCATGTCGCATCAACCGGACAACCCGTCACCCGAGGGCAACCGTTGCTGCGCTTGTACAGCCCGCTATTGGTGTCTGCGCAGGATGAGCTCCTCACTGCAAGAAGGCTCTATTCGAGTATCGATCCATCAGCGGAAGACGCCCGCGCCAGAGCCAGTCAGATGCTCGATGCAGCCCGACGGCGCCTCGAGTATTGGGACATAACTCCGGAACAGATCCAACTACTGGAGGAAACCGGGGAGGTGACCAAGACACTCACCCTAGTCTCACCAGTTGACGGAGTCGTGCTGGATAAGTCAGTCGTGGAAGGTCAGCGAGTAATGGCCGGCATGCGGCTGTACCAACTGGCGGATCTCACAGAGATGTGGATCGACGCGGAGATCTTTGAGCAGGACATGCAACACGTCGCTGTAGGATCGATGGCGCACATGGAAGTGGCTGCCTACCCAGGCAAGCACGTAATGGGCCGCGTGAGTTTCGTACACCCCACCGTAGACCCGGCCGCCCGAACAAATAGGGTCAGAGTATCCGTTGACAACTCTGATCTACAACTCAAGCCAGGCATGTTTGTGACCGTGTACTTCGACGTGTCACTGGGAGACGACCTGCTGAGCGTACCTCTGGATGCCGTCTTGTTCACGGGCGAACGGAACATCGTATTCGTACGACACGACGATGGAACACTGATGGCTCACGACGTAACGCTCGGCAGTCGCGCCGGTGACCGTGTTCAGATCCTGAGCGGTGTGTCAGAAGGTCTTACCGTGGTTGCTTCCGCGAACTTCCTGGTTGACGCCGAGTCACGCATTGGAGGCACCGGCGGCACCATGGCTGGCATGGATCACGGCGATCATCAAATGACACCTCCGCCCGACAGCGCGGCAGCGGAGCACGAGCACCATGATTAACGCCATCATAGCGTGGTCGCTCCGCAATCGGTTCCTGGTATTGCTGGGAGCCGCTGCCCTAGTTATCTGGGGCACGCTCTCGATGCGCGCGACGCCGCTCGACGCGATACCCGATCTTTCTGACGTCCAGGTGATCATCCAAACGGACTTCCGGGAGCAGGCGCCTCAGATAGTCGAAGACCAGGTTACCTATCCCATCGCTTCGGAGATGTTGAAGGTGCCGGGCGCCACAGTGGTGCGCGGCTTCTCGTTCTTCGGGCTGAGTCTCGTATATGTCATCTTCGAGGATGGCACCGACATCTATTGGGCGCGCTCGCGCGTACTCGAGTACCTGAATGGCATAGCACAAAACCTGCCGGCGGGAGCCGAGCCGGCTCTCGGTCCAGACGCGACCGGCGTTGGCTGGGTCTTCGAGTACGTACTCGAGTCCGATAGCCACGATCTAGCCGAACTCCGGTCGATCCAAGATTGGTACGTGCGGTACCAACTCACCTCGGTACCTGGCGTCTCCGAGGTAGCAACCGTTGGCGGATTTGTCATGCAGTACCAAGTAGAAGTGATCCCAGAACGGTTGCGTGCGTTCAACATTCCCGTAACACGGGTCGCCCAGGCAATCGGAGCCCGCAATGTCGACATTGGTGCTCGAGTACTGGAGTTGGGTGGCCGCGAGTACATGATTCGTGGGCTCGGCTACCTCGGCGATGTTGCAGACATCGAGAACGTATCGGTTGGAGTTACTCCAGCGGGTACTCCCGTCAGAGTTGGCGACGTTGCCAGAGTGCAAATCGGACCCGCCCCACGCCGCGGCGCTGCCGATCTAGACGGCAGGGGTGAGGCTGTAGCCGGCATAGTGGTCATGCGGTTTGGATCGGATGCACTGCAAACCATCGAGGCGGTGAAGCAGCGGATCGCGGATATCGAGGCCGGACTTCCAGAGGGTGTACGCCTGGTCACCGCGTATGATCGTAGCGACTTGATTCACCGGGCAATCCACACTCTACGAGAAAAGCTCGTTGAAGAGTCGTTGATTGTCGCGGCTGTGACAGTCCTATTCCTGCTGCATGCACGTTCTTCACTGGTCGCGATTGTCACTCTGCCGCTCGGCATCTTGATGTCTTTCATCGTGATGAACTGGATCGGGGTGAATGCGAACATCATGAGCCTGGGTGGGATAGCGATAGCCATAGGTGCCATGGTCGATGCCGCCATCGTGATGATCGAGAACATGCACAAGCACCTGGAACGGGCTGACCGTGATGTGGACAGGTGGTCAATCGTCCTGGAGAGTGCGAAGCAGGTCGGTCCGCCGCTCTTCTTCTCACTCTTGATCATCACCTTCAGCTTCCTTCCTGTGTTTGCGCTCGAGCAGCAAGAAGGCCGTCTATTCAAGCCACTGGCCTTCACAAAGACATTTGCCATGGCGAGCGCAGCGTTGCTTTCCATCACACTAGTGCCGGTGTTGATGGGGTACCTCGTTCGAGGAAAGATTCTGACCGAAACACGAAATCCCGTGAATCGATTTCTCCAGTGGCTGTACAGACCCGTAATAGATTTTGCGACCGGCTTCCCCTGGGTTGTCGTTGCCCTTGCCACAATCATCCTTGGCGTCACGGTTGTTCCCTGGCGTCAACTCGGCAGTGAATTCATGCCACCGCTGCAAGAGGGCTCCATTCTGTACATGCCCACTACTATACCCGGGATCTCGATTGCCCAGGCGCGGGAGGTAATGCGGGTGCAGGATAGCATCCTGATCTCCTTTCCGGAGGTCGAGAAGGTTCTGGGCAAGGTAGGTCGGGCTAACACCGCCACCGATCCAGCACCTTTGTCGATGTGGGAAACCACGATCACGCTCAAGCCTCGACATCAGTGGCGTGAAGGCATGACCTACGATCGGCTGATCGGCGAGATGGATCGCGCCACTCAGCTACCAGGCATCACGAACTCCTGGACCATGCCCATCAAGGGCCGGATCGACATGCTCGCCACCGGCATCAGAACGCCTGTCGGGGTGAAGATCTTCGGCCCCAACCTCGACACATTGCAGGCACTGGGCGAGGAAGTTGAACGTATCGTCCAACAGGTACCAGGGACGCGCAGCGCATTCGCCGAGCGAGGTGTATCGGGATACTACATCGACATCGACATCGATCGAGCCGAAGCAGCCCGGTATGGTCTCAACGTGGGTGACGTTCATGCGGCAATCATGGGAACGGTAGGAGGTGTGAATGCCGCAACCACGGTTCAAGGGCGCGAGCGCTACGCAGTCAACGTGAGATACCCCCGCGAGCTGCGTGACGACGTAGACAAGCTGCGCGATGTACTCGTGCCAGTTCCGAGCGGAACCCAGATTCCGCTGGGGCAAGTTGCCAATGTAACCGTGGTTCGTGGCCCTATGTCGGTTAAGACCGAGAACGCTTTTCCGATCACCACTGTGTTTGTGGACATATTTAGCCGTGACATAGGTGGATATGTGGAGCAAGCGCGGGAAGCTGTGAACAGCCAGCTCACGTTGCCGCCGGGTTACACTCTGATTTGGAGCGGTCAGTACGAGTTCATGCAACGGGTGGCGGATCGACTTCGCGTCGTGGTGCCCGTGACTCTCGGAATCATATTCCTGCTGCTCTACTTCACCTTCCGCGGTGTAGCTGAGTCCTTGATCGTGATGCTGCTGTTGCCGTTCTCACTAGTTGGTGGGATCTGGTTCCTATGGTTGCTGAACTACAACACTAGTGTAGCAGTATGGGTTGGGTTCATAGCGTTGGCCGGTGTGGCCGCGGAGACCGGCGTTGTCATGCTGATATACCTGGACGAAGCATTCCACGGCCGATCGGCCAAGGGGCAGATGAACTCCGCCAATGATGTAGCTGCCGCGGTTCGCGAAGGTGCGTTGGAACGGTTACGACCCAAGATGATGACGGTCCTTGCGATCATGGCCGGCCTCGCACCTATCCTGTGGAGCCGAGGCACCGGTGCCGACGTAATGAAGCGTATCGCCGCTCCGATGGTTGGCGGGATGGTGAGTGCCACTGTACTGACTTTGGTACTGATTCCAGCCGTCTATCTCATTTGGCGTCGCTGGCAGGTTCGCAGACGTACTCTACCGATTCAGGCTTCACCATTGCCGGATACTCCGTAGGCGACGGATGCTAAATGACACAGAACAGATCAACAGAAGGAGAGACACAACATGAAGCGTGCCTCTGTTACCTGCCTGGCTGTGGCGGTGACTCTGGGAATCACGGCCTGCAGCGATGACGCTGTCGAGCCAGCAGTTGCAACAACTCTACTCTCAATTATCCCCAGTGGTGGCGCCACACAGGTGAATCGAGCTACGCAAGTTCTGATTGAGTTCAGCCATCAGATGCACATGGACGTGTTCGTCGCGCTACACAAAGCGGATATGTTCGGACTATTCGGCCCTATAGTGGATGGGGATTGGCGTTGGTCCCAAGACAGACGGCAACTCACGTTCACGCCTGCAGCATCGCTCGACTCACGGAACGAGTACACCGTCCACGTCGGTGGTGGAATGCGTGATGCCGACGGCAATCTAGTCGACCTCGAGCAGCATGGTCACGATATGGGCGGTCAGTGGATCATGCAGAACATGATGCAGGGCTGCATGATGAGCATATGCGGAACCATGATGGGGCCGGGATGGCAGCATTCTAACGGCAGTTTCGGTATGAGCTTTACGTTCACCACCGAATAGGAACACTGCGGCCTTCAACATTGAATTCACGTCTCAGATGAGGAGCGGTCAGCATGAACACATCGATCTTAGGTCGAGTCACATCGATCACGGCAGCCCTGTCATGTTTTGCGATGCTCGGCATGGCAGCATCCGCGTGGCACCTCGACCTACTGGATAGTTACCCCAAAGCCGACCAAGTGCTCACCGAGTCGCCCGATACGGTGCGGTTTTGGTTCAACCAAGAACCAGACATCCCGCTAGCGGGCGCCAGTATCGATGGCCCGTCAGGTCGGATAAAGATGGGTAAGGCACAAGAGACTGACGATCCGAAGTCATTCAAGGTAGAGGTGCTGGAGAAGCTGGAGTCTGGAACCTATACCGTCGTTTGGCGGGCTGCCGGCAGTGACGGTCACGTGATTCGCGGCCGGTTCACCTTCCAATTGCAGCCTACTGCACCGAACAACACAGCAGGGCTGTAATGCCGTATTGGACTGACACCTCATGAACCAAGAAACCCTAGCATTTGCGTACGGCGCCATCGGACGATGGCTGAGCTATCTGGCCATTGTGACGACATTGGGCGCAGCTGGGTACCTCGTGTTCATCAAGCCTGCACTGGCACTCGAGAAAGGCTACCGGAAGACGGAGACTTCAGACAGAGTCACTGGCATCGCACTAATTGCTGCACTTGCTTTGCTCTGCTCGACGGGATGGCAACTCTACGCACAGGCTTATTCAGTTTTCGGCATCGATGAGACAGTGACGTGGGAACATCTGCGCATCGTGACTCTCGAGACCACATGGGGCACAGGGTGGCTCGGCCAGGCGGCAGCCGCCGGGTTTGCTGTGGTCCTTCTGGCACTTGCTACGGTCATGAGACGGAAGCGCGCAATCTTCATCACTGTAGCGGCTATTGCCGCTGCAGTTACAGTCCCACTGACCGGCCACGCCTTGTCTGCCACGTCTACACCCTGGCTGACTGTCTCAGTGCAGGCGATGCATGTGGTCGGAGTAGGACTTTGGATCGGCACACTGTTCGTGGTTGTGGCAACGCTTAGGTCTGTGAGAGGACCATTGGCCCTCGCAGCCCTAAAGGCCTTCACTCCTCTTGCAGTTGCAGCAGTGGCAATCGTAGCCGTGTCAGGCTCGATCACGGCAATCATATACTTGGATTCCCCCAGCATGCTGTGGACCACGTTATACGGAAGAACGCTACTACTCAAGCTCACCCTGTTCACCGCTGTTGGTACACTGGGCGCATACAACTCTCGACTGTTGCAGAAGATCTCGAACCGAAATCCACTAGAACTCAAATTGACAGTCGGAGGTGAACTGCTGATTGCCGGTTTGGCGCTTGCTGTGACCGCCATACTGGTGGCGCTGGCGTTGTCACACAACTAAGTGGTATTAAGCGAGATGCAGATATGCTTTCCTGCTGACGCGAGGGGCTGGCGACAGTAAAGCCACCAGCCCATTCCGTACGGGCCATCTCCACCGTGGCTACGGCCCTACCCGAACTCGATCCCTTGAGCCAACGGTAGCTCAGTGCTCCAATTGACCGTGTTCGTCTGCCGCCTCATATAGGCCTTCCACGCATCGGAGCCCGACTCACGACCTCCGCCGGTCTCCTTCTCACCGCCGAAGGCTCCGCCAATCTCGGCGCCGCTGGTGCCGATGTTCACATTGGCAATACCGCAGTCGCTACCACGATGCGACAGGAAGTACTCGGCCTCACGTACGTTCTCCGTGAAGATCGCTGACGAGAGTCCTTGTGGTACTCCATTGTGGAGGGCCAACGCTTCCTCGATCTCGTCCACAGCCTGCTTTGGTGACGCCGACGCCGTGCCGTACCCAATTATGTAGAGGATTGGAGCAAACGTCTCTTCCTGGACAATATCGAATTCGTTCTTCGCCGCCGCGATGCAGGGCTTCACGTAATGACCACCGGGGTAGTCCGGGCCGTCCAGCGGCTCGCCACCGTACAGGATCTCACCACCCTCTTCCTGCACTCGCTTGATCGCGTTCTGCAGGTCGGCTACTGCGTCCTTGGTTACCAGTGGCCCCATCAGTGTATCAGGCTCGCGCGGATCGCCGATTCTGATATCGCCATACGCCGAGCACAGCCTCCGAACCAGCTCCTCACGTACCGATTCATGAACGATGATCCTTCGAGTGCTGGTGCAGCGCTGACCGGCAGTACCCACAGCTCCAAACAGAATGGCTGGCAGCACCATATCCATGTTGCCATGTGGTGTTACGATAATGGCGTTGTTGCCACCCAATTCGAGAATCGTCCGACCCAGTCGCTCTCCCACCACTGCACCAACCCGGTACCCCATGGTGCAGCTGCCCGTGGCCGAAACCAGCGGAATCCGTCGATCATGGAGCAGGCGGTCACCGACCGTTGATCCCTTGCCGACAGTCAGTGAGAAGATCGCCGGATCGACGTCGTTCTCCTTACACACTTGTTCCGCGATCTTGGTGCAGGCAATCGCGGTAAGAGGAGTCTGGCTGGAGGGCTTCCACAACACGCTGTCGCCGCAGACTGACGCAAGCGCCGTATTCCAGCTCCAGACCGCCACAGGGAAGTTGAACGCACTTATGACTCCAACCACACCGAGTGGGTGCCACTGCTCGAACATACGGTGATCCGGCCTCTCCGATTGCATTGTAAGCCCATATAGCTGCCGGGAAAGACCAACTGCGAAATCACAAATATCTATCATCTCCTGAACTTCACCTTCACCCTCAGCCAGGATCTTGCCCATCTCCAGCGTCACCAGCGCACCCAGTTCCTTCTTGTACTCGCGAAGTCGGTTCCCCAGCTGGCGCACGATCTCCCCCCGCTTGGGTGCCGGTACCTTGCGCCAACCCAAGAAGGCCTCATGCGCTCGGGCCACTATTTGGTCGTATTCGTCTTCGGTCACCTGCTGCACCGTGGAGATCACCGATCCATCTATCGG
>CP070792.1:2633499-2640706 GCA_020346845.1 Gemmatimonadota bacterium | reverse complement strand
GCCGGGAAGCCGGACTGCACCAAGAGGTCCTCAATGACATCGTCCGTTATCACTTGCCACTTGTGCCGGAACTTGTTCTGCGCCCTGGTGCGAAGATGCTCGGTCATCTCGAAGACCCAAGTAGAGTCTTCGGCATTCGCCGGCTCGGGAGCCAGGATCAAAATGCGGTCGTGCCTTCTCTGCTGTCCTTCGGTTGACGTGGGGAACATCCCGACCGCCGTGATGACAGCCAGACCGGCTAACGCTGTACGCAGGTGCGAGGCATGAGACAGCACCGTTACAAACCTCCGATTGTTCGCTTTTACTTGAGGCGAGGTACGCATTTCTCTCCTCCTCGATACATGGGCGAAGAGGGATTCGAACCCCCGACTTCCTGCTTGTAAGGCAGGCGCTCTGAACCAACTGAGCTATTCGCCCGCTTGCTCTCCCTACAGGGCCAGTCCCAACGGGAACAACGCGCAATAGCCGAGTACCAACAGTACCGGTGCCAGCGTTGTGTCACCACCGGCTAGCAGCACGTAGCCGATCCCAACCGATGCCAGGGCACAACCCAGCAGGACGAAGTTCCTGATTCGGAAGTGGAGCCTAGCAGGCGAAGCGCCCTTAGACATAGACACTGAGCCTAACCGGAAGTTCCATACCCGTCAAGCACTTGCGGGCTCGAAAGTTCCCTTGGCGTCAAGAGTTAGCCTGCCAATCATTGCCCGGAACGGACCACCCTTCGTCCAGTCTCGCTCGCCGTGCCCGGTCACGTCTCCTGCGTGTGGCCCACAGGCTCACCAGGACTATTGCGAGCAAAGTCCAGACCACGGTTAAAGATCCGAAGAGCAGTGCCCATCCGTACCGTCTCTTGAGGTCTCGCCGCCACAACGTCTCGAACTGGCCTAGTGTCACAAGATATGTCGTGCGCAGAGCCTGATCGAAATCAGGCGTTCGGGACAGATTCTCCAACAAGGGCTCGAGACCGCGGTCGCCCCCCATTCGTTCCAACAGCAGCACGGCCGTAGTTGCCAGAGAGTAAGACGTCTGTGCCCGTCCGGCACCGGTGCCCCGAAGACCGGCGTCGACTTCCCTCAGCGTAGGCGTTACTCCCATCAAAAGGGCCCAGTTGACACGGAGGGCCTGCAGCCGGTCCCATTCGCCAGCAGCCCTGGCGGCATAGCCTTCGTCAAACCAACGCGGGACTCGTTTAACGACCGAGTGCAAGGCCAGATGTGCTAGTTCGTGCCGCAGCACTCGGCGGACGTCCCCTGACATCGGGAGCACGATTGTGTTCGTACCCGGGAACGCGGCGCCACCACCCCATTCAGGGAGCCGACCCTGTGTCACTGAGTCAAACATGGCCTCACTCGGTGCTAGGATCAGCCGGACCCGGCCGCTCGATGGTTCACTGATCCCCGGCCAGCTGGTCGCGCGCTCGGCCATTTCCGCAAGCGCTAGCGCGACCGATTCGTCACCGGGCCAATGAACCGCTGTGACACGGCCTACGCTTATCATGGTGGGCTGCTGCGTGACCAGTACCAGGAGTAGGACAGCTACGAACGTGGCGGCTCCTCGCCCCGGTCAACCAGCTCGAGGGATTCCCTACAACGCTTGCCCCAGGGATTGAACTTGTTTGCCTCGAAGCCGCTGTTCCACGTCGTCCTTGCGGCGTCTCGGTCACCGGCAAGCCACTGCGCGCGACCTAGCTCATAGTAGGCCTCTATGAGGTTTGGCCCCAGTTTGAGCGTCTTCTCGAAGAAGGTCTGTGCGTCCTCGTACATCTCACGCTCCAGATATACGAGTCCGAGATAGAAATGGGCGTAGAGCGTCGCCTTCTTGTCGTTGTCGAGCCGGATCGCCTTTGACAGATGCTCTATGGCCTCGCCGAAGATGCCTTTCTTGAGGCATATGAAGCCCACATTGATTCGCGCCAGGGAATTAGCCGGTTCCTTCATGAGGACCAGCTGGAACGTGGCCAGGGCGTCATCGTAGTCCTCGTTCAGCATCTGCGCCCAGCCGAGCAGCGATTGACCTTGCACGTCGCCGGGGGACAAGCTGAGCGCCTTGTTCAGCGCCTGCAGCGCACCGGGGTAGTCGCCGAGTGAAATCAGGCTCCATCCCTTCTCGATGAAGGTCGAGGCACCGATGTGGTCTGCCCGCATGGAGGGGACCGCGCCGGTGAATTGCGGGGCGCGATCTTCGCTCTCTCCATGTGAAAGCTGTTTGTACCGCTCCACCAGTTCTCTTATGTCCTCTTTGAGGGCCGACAGATCGGTTATTCCCTGATCAACCGCTTTGAACAGTGCAATGATGTCCCGCTTGATCGTCTCTCTCTCTTCACCCGTGCCAGCTGAATTCAGTCGCCGGGATATCTCATCGTACGAGTTACGCCACGGGTCGACTATTGGTTCATTCATGGGCGATCTCCGCCGTCAGGGCATCGAGCGCAATCCGCTCTTCCGAGCTGAGCAATTTCGGTACGGCGAGCACCAGCAGCGTACGGTCACCTCGCGTGAGAATGCCGCTTATGAACTCTGCCGCCAATCCTTGGACCATGCTGGGTGGCGGGGCGACGTCTTCAGCGGACACCTTGAGCACCTCGAGCACAGCGTCAACGACCACACCGATCCTTCCCCCTTCCAGCGCGATCACAACAACTCGCGTCTCATCCCCGATCGGCGCCTCGGTCTCGAATCTCTTTCGCAGATCTACGACCGGAACAACCTCATCGCCGTAGCGGATGGTGCCTTCCAGGTAATCTGGGGCTTGCGGGACAGGATTGGGGGCCGCGTACCGGAGAATGCGCTCAACTTGGAAGACGCTAAAGGCAAACTCATGGTCGCCGATTCGGAACGTTACCAGTTGGACTTCGTCGCCGACATTCATGTTTATCTGCTCACTTCGGCCGGTGTTAGCCGCTCTACCAGTGATTCAATGTCTATCACGGGGATCATGGTATCACCGCGCTCCGCCACACCTGCGGCCCAGGGGAGCCGCCACGCTTCCGGGACCGGCTGCAGCGGATCTGACACCACCTCCTCGGCATCGTCCACCTCGAGGGCGATGAGAGTACCACGCGCCCTTGCCAAGACAACGGTCATGCAGTGCTCAGGCGCCGGAGTCCCATTCGCGAGCAGGGCCGCCAAGTGGACCAAGGGAACCAACCGGTCGCGCATAGGAGTAACGCCGCGAACCGCGGTGTGTGAGCTCGGCGCATCATACAACTCGAACCCATCGGCCACCTCGACAACCTGATCGATTCGGATGCCATATTCCCTTCCCTCTACGCGGACCAGCAAGTACCCATCCATCATGCGCTCCGGTACGACAGCTCTTGCTGAATTCTAGCTGCAAGACCGTCCAGAGACACGACGGACCGGGCACCGCCTGCCTCTATGGCAGCCTTGGGCATGCCGAATACGACCGAAGACTCTTCGTCCTGGGCAATCCCCGCTCCCCCGGCGTCACTGATTGCCTTCAGACCATCTGCACCGTCTCGTCCCATACCGGTCAGCACTACGCCCACGGCTCGGCGCCCATATTGTTGCGCCACCGACCGGAACATGGGATCTGCGGCAGGCCGCACTCCCCACATAGGGGCCTCACGACTGAGCCGAATTCGGGGAGCGTCCCCGGACTCGATCCTCATGTGATAGTCTCCCGGTGCCACATACACAGTGTCGCAGTCGACCGTCATTCCATCCTGCGCCTCCAGCACCTTGCAGCGAGATGATTCGTCCAGTCGCTCGGCGAAGCTCTGCGTGAACTTGGGCGGCATGTGCTGCACGATCAATGTGCCGGCGCCAAAACCAATGGGGAGAGCCGGCACCAGCCGGGCCAATGCACCCGGCCCACCCGTGCTCGCCGCTATCGCGACAGCCAGCTCAGCGGTGCCCGGCGTTCGACTCAGCTGCTCGGGCACCGGCACCGAGGTTGGACGCACCGCGGCCGGTATGTGCTCCACTACCGCCAACCGCGCTGCATCCAGAGCTCTTAGCAGGGCCGGTCCCATCGTAGTCAAGGCGTCGGCTTCACCGCGTTCTGGCTTGGCCACAACCTCGATTGCCCCGAACTCCAACGCTCTGATTGCGGCTTCGGTACCGGGTCGTGCGTAGGCGCTCACGACTATGATCGGGCGGGGTTGGTCTTTCATGATCAGCGAGATCGCCTGCAGCCCATCGAGCCGCGGCATCTCGATATCCATTGTGACCAGGTCCGGATTCAGTTTGCGGACCTTCTCGATCGCATCCAGACCGTCCCGCGCAATGCCAACCAGCCGGTATTGGTGCGACTCCCTCACAATGTCTGAGATAACGCGTCGCATGAACGCGCTGTCGTCCGCGACCAAGACGGTGGGGAGCGATTCAGAGTGTTGTGGTGCCACCATGCACCGATCGGATCGTGACTGTACCAGATGCGACATCAAACCATACGGAACGGCTACCCTTCCCACCGACAGCTTCACCTTCCAGTGGGATTCCTGCCTCGCGCAACGCCAGCCTGCAGGCTACCACGTTGCGTTCGCCGATATGCACTGTTCCAGCGGCCAACAGATCAGAGAACATGCTCGCGCCACCTACCATACGCGCAACCAATCTGGCGGGCGACGCACCTCGATCAACCATCTCTTGAACCAAGGCCGGAACAGCTGTATCGGCCGTACGGCCCGGACTCGATCGGTCGCGTGACAGCGACTGGGACGGCAGAAGAACGTGCGCCATGCCTCCCACTCCGGCGCCGGGATCATGCAGGAGAACGGCCACGCAGCTACCCAGACCCAGCGCGGCCAGGGTGTCACCTCCGTTGGAGGTGACTATCATACCGAGACGTACCAGCTTCTCCGCGCTCTGATCAGTCACGACGTTCTATAGATGCGCTCGCGTGCATCTTCCAGTTTCAAGCGTTCACGCGCTTGGCCGAACAGTGTCTCGGCTCTCCCTAACACCAAATACCCTCCTGGATTGAGTGCATCTATGAAATTGGACACCAACCGCTCCTGCGTCTCGCGATCGAAGTAGATCAACACGTTGCGACACATAATCAGGTCGTACGGCGGATTGGGTGGCGGCTCCCTCGTTATGTCATGTCTGACAAAGCGCACCATCGAACGGATCTCAGGTTTGATCGAACGCGGTGATTCGCCTGTGAAATAGCGCTGCGTCAGCAGCGTGGGCAGTTCCTCAAATGCAGCGTCTCCATACTCACCAGTCGACGCCCGATCCAAGCTGCGCTTGTCAAAGTCGGAGGCGTCGATATGCGCTATCGACGCCGCTTGTTCTCCGTTTCGTTCGCACTCCGAGATGAGGATAGCCAGTGTGTACGGCTCCTCACCCGAGGCACAGCCGGCGGACCAGCAACGTAACTGGCCTGACCCCGGTTGTATGAGTTGCGGAATCACTTTTTGCGCAATCGCTTCCCACGTCTCCCGATTGCGATAGAACTTCGTGACGTTGATAGTCAAAGCATCGAGCAGCTTCTCGTATTCCCCAGCATCCCTGTCCAAGAGGGTTGCGTAGTCGTCGTACGTCTCGACTCCGGTGGCTCGCATACGAACCGCAACACGACGCTTGAGGCAACTCTCTTTGTACGCATCGAACCCGAAGCGGCGTTCGAGTGCAATCTTCTTGACGAGCGTCGCTAGATCAGGATCGTGGTCCCACCGACTCACTTGAGCGCACTCACTGTTTCCAGGTTGGTTAGCGCCAGTTCGTGGTTGGGATTGACCTCGAGAGTCCTGCGCCACAGTTCGGAAGCCAACTCTCGATCCAGCCGCTTGTAGGCGATGTTTCCCAGCTTGAAGTACACATCATCGCCCAACTCCGGCTGCAACTTCACGGCCCGCTGATATGCGTCCCAGGCATCATCGTACCTTGCCGCACGATAGTGGAGATCGCCGAGATTCTTGGACAGCTGTGGCAGTGAGGGTTCGTCAGCCAACGCCGCCTGCAGTAGTTCGACGGCCTCATCCACGTTACCGAGCAACTCTAGCAGCGCGCCGAGATTATTGCGCAACACCGAGTGCTCTGGGTATGCTGCCACGCCCTCCCGCAAGATCGCCTCGGCCTCTCGGTATTGCTCCAATCCTGCCGCAGCTAGCGAACGCCCCCAATACCAAATGGCACTAAGCTTGTCTTCGCCGGCTACCTCCCGTGCGCGATCGAGTCGTCCGGCAGCTACCTCATAATCGCCACGGCGCAGCGCCGCCACTCCCCAGCCCGTCAATATCCGCGGATCCCTGCGCGCACGCGTTGCGGCTTCAGCATATGCGGCCTCAGCTTCGTCGGGCTGTTCGTTCTTCTCGTAACTCAGTGCCAAATCGTAGAGCACGGCAGGTCTAGAGCCGCCTCGCTCCGCCGCCGATTTGAAGAACTCGATCGCCTGTGGCCATTGGGCCTGCCTGAAGTGGATCAACCCGATATAGAAATACGTGCTACCATCAGATGGACGTAGCTCCACTACTCGACGGAACTCCCGTATTGACTCCTCCAGCATTCCGGTACGATAGAAGGCAATCCCGAGATTCCGGTGCTCGTCGACCCTGACGTTGGTCGCCTCCGTCTTCTCAGCCGCATCACTGCGACCCACACGATGGACGAACCCGGCAGTGATCAACCCGTAGAGTGCCTTTCCTACTTCGAACTCAACGAGCGTGGATTCCTCAACTATGGTGGTGACATCTCTGGTACCATCCAACAGCGGTATGATCGCCTTCTGCTCATCTGTGAGAGAGACTTCTGCCGATTTGAGATGTGATTCGTCCAACTTGAACACGATATCGAAAGCGGGGATCTTCTTTTCGATGAGGCTCCATTCGTCCACCCGACGGGCACCTTCCAGCAGCAACGCCTCCGGATCGATCGCAAACAGAAATTCCTGACGATGTGGTTTGACATCACTCTCGAACGTGAACGCCCCGCGTCTCCAGCTGAACAGGAAGTAAACCGCCTCCTCTATCTGAATCCTGATGTATTGCTCCAGCTCAGCACGGGATATGGCACCGGTCTCGACCAGAATCTCGCCCAGCTTCTTGTCGCGATCGGCTTCCTGAAGCTGAATGGCCTCTTCCAACTGCTGAGCTGAGATTCTGCCGCTCTTGCTCAGGATATCACCCAAACGATCCCGCCGATTCACAACCGTTGCGTAGCTGATCCTACCTTGCTCGAAGAAGATGTACCCCAAGCTCGACCTGTCAGTTATGGATAGACAGCCACTCTTGCGCCCCAGC
>CP070792.1:2631402-2633399 GCA_020346845.1 Gemmatimonadota bacterium | reverse complement strand
GGTCACGTATGCCGAAGAACATCTTGCGGATCGTGTTGACAACCTCGGCTTTGTGAGAGTCTACGTGAACAATGGCTGTGAGTTGGCAGAGGTTGTGCAGGCCAGAGGCTATAAGAAGCTCGACTATTGCACGCATTACTTAGAATACGTCATCCATGATGCCCTGCCTGCTCCACAATTCCCTGAGGGCTTTGTGGTCAAGAGTGTCCTCGAGGAAGATGACGTGGACAAGCGGCGGATAGCGAAGGCAATCGCCTTTGGCGGCGGCTATGCCCCATCGGACTGGGTGCCTGCGCCAGCCTATGAGGAAATACAACAAGCGCCGGATTACCGCAAAGACCTCGATCTATTTGTTGTTGCGCCCAACGGCGATTATGCCTCGTTCTGTACAATCTGGATCGACGAGAAAAACAAGTACGGCAGATTCGAACCTGTGGGAACCCATGCTGAGTATCAGGGCGAGGGGTTGGGGCGCGCTTTGTTGCTGGAAGGCTTTAGACGAATGGCGCAATGTGGTGTCACCCGTTCGTTTATGAACTCGGGCAACGACTTTTATCGCAAGGTCGGTTTTAGAGAAACGCCGCATTCCTATTCCCCGTGGATACGGTACTTCCCGGTGTGAGCGAAACACACATGTCGTCGGCGGCGACCCAACCTGGCATGAATGCGACGAGGCTTGCGCCGGAGGCGGGCGTCGATCTAGTTGAGTGACGCCTGATGCCGTTGATATACTGCAGGCAAGGTGTAGGATATTCAGTCATGCCGTTTAGTTCATCTCGAGTAGGGTCTTCAGCCAAGGTAGCCTGATGTCACCACTGATACTTCAGCTCATCGCAGCCGTGCTGTTTGCCATTGTCGCGTGGCTCGGGGCCCACGCCGCCCTGGGTCCCGAGCGGCGAAAAGACCCCATCCTCCTGGCAGGCGTCATCGTAGCGACAGGCTTCCTTGTTGGCGGAACGGCCGGCGCTGCGCTCGGAGAGAATGACAGCGTCGGTTTTCTCGCCCTTGGCTTGTTGCTCGCTATCTGGTCACGCGCACGCTGGAGTCGCTCGCGTTCGCCGTCACGTCAGGTTTAGCGAGTCGGACCTTGACAGGAGACTGCCGAAGGATCGGGATTCGAAGAGACGGAGCGGCCTAAGACGGTCGAGGTCGGTGCAAGACGGTCGTGGCGGGTGGCCGGGATACCGGGCCACCGGGTACATTGCCGCCCTTGGGCGCAGCAGCTAACATCCGGCTGCATCCAATGTCACCGCACCACCAAAGAGGGAGTATCCATGTCCGATGCCCGGCCAACCGTCATGTTGATCGTCCGGGGGTTGAAGTCCAAGCTGCCCCACGCTGAGATGGAACGACGCTACAAGGAAAGAATGCCTCAGTTCCGCGACGTCCCGGGTCTCGTTCAGAAGTACTACTCGTACGACTCGACCACGGAGGAGTGGGCTGGGATCTATCTCTGGGAGTCCGAGGAGTCAGCCGCGGCGTATATGGAGTCCGATCTTCGCAAGACCATACCGTCCGCATACGAGCTGACGCAGCCGCCTCGCGTGGAGCGCTTGCCGATCGTGGACGTGCTGCGAGCCTGAGTGGCTAGCCCCCACGACACGGGGAGGCGCTGATGAAGCTCTTGTCTTGGTGGCGCACGGTAAGTCTGCTCGGGCTCGTTCTCTGCCCTTCCGTGACTGCGGTGGCACAAGATGCTGTTGCCGCAGAACATCCACTGCACGAACTCGCCTCTCTACAGGGCTCCTGGTCGGGTGAGATCGACGGCACGTTCGGCCCAGCAACCGGCCAGCGTCAGTACCGCTTCATCATCGGCAACCGGTTTCTCCTCATGATGCACGATCGCGATCAGCAGCAGGCCGCTTCAGGTAGCGACATCCATGAAGAATGGAGCATCTTCAGCTTCGACACGGAGCGCGACATGATCGTTTTGCGCGAGTTCCTGGTCGAGGGACTCGTGAACAGATACACGTGCGAGCTGGAATCGCGACCGACGA
>CP070792.1:2622425-2631302 GCA_020346845.1 Gemmatimonadota bacterium | reverse complement strand
GTAGCCACCCTGCTAGGACCGGACGTTGAGGATGTCCACCCCAATACGGTGGCCCAACGCGCCGAAATCTCGGTGTACGACGTGCTCATGCACCTGAGTTCCAGCTTGCCGAAGGTGGTGACAACAAGCTGATGCCACGCCTAGCGAGCAGGTGGCGTAGTGGTATAATACAGGTCTAGGGCGCACCACCCTCTCGGCGGATTCCGTCTCGGAAGCGGCTGTGATGGCAGTGAATTCACGGCAATTCTAAAGCCACTCGATGACGTTGACGCGCCCGGATTAGAGAAAGGAGACCGAAGGTGCTTGCTCGTAAGATTCTCGGCCTACCGATCGTACTGGCCTTATTTGCCGTGGGATGTCTTCCGGACCAAGGTGGAGACGAAGCCGAAGCTGCAACGGACGAACCCGTTTCCACGTACAACTCCGCTGAGGATCCCTTTCCCATTGTGGTCCTAGAAACCACAGTGGGTAACATCGTGCTCGAGTTGGACCGTGCCAACGCTCCGAAGACGGTGAACAATTTCCTTACGCACATCGAGCGCATGAGCTTCTATGACGGGATGTTCTTCTACCGGAACCCCAGATCGCCGGCGGTGATTCAAGCTGGACTGCTCGATTCGACCTACGCGCGACGACTGAGTCCTACCGCATTCCTCGACAATGAAGGCGATAATGGGCTGAAGAACCTGCGTGGCACAGTGGCGATGGCGCATGCCGCAGACCCGAACAGCGCAAAATCAGAGTTCTTCATCAATGTGGAAGACAATCCAGAACTGGACACGACCGAGGATAAGTGGGGCTGGGCGGTGTTCGGCAAGGTCATCGAGGGAATGGACGTTGTCGAGGCGATTCACGACCTTCCGACCCGCGAAAGAGGAAGGCGTGAATACATGCCAGAGGAGCCGCTCCCAACCATTCTACAAGCTTTCGTGCAGCCCAAGCCCGAGGGCTGGCAAGCAGACACAGGGGAAGCAGGACACTAATCGTAGGCGTTCGAAACACCGCCACCGGTGATCCGTCAGGAGATGGAACGCCGGTGGCGGTTATTCGTTCCCTCCAGAGAAACCCGTTGTGGTCGGTGATGGGGTGCACGTAGTCGCATTTGAGGACCGCATAGATGTTTGAATTCAAGCCATTGTCAGAAGAGGGAATCGGCCCCGCGCTCCGGAAAGCGGAGCAGTATCGCCTGCTGAACGAGCCATGGGAGGCCGAGAGTATCTGCCGTGACATACTCGCGATCGACGCCGACAACCAACGAGCGTTGGTATTGCTCGTTCTGAGCCTCACGGAACAGTTCGGTGAGGAGGGAGGAGTAGAGGACAGCGAGCCGCGGGAGTTGCTTTCCCGCTTGGATAGTAGCTACGCGAGGGCATACTACTCTGGCATTATCTGCGAGCGCAGGGCGAAAGAGATGCTTACGCACGGCACACTCGGTTCAGGGCCGGTGGTATTCGACCTTCTGCGAGAGGCCATGGACTGGTACGAGCAGGCTGAATCAATGAGTGCGCCGGGGGAGGATGAAGCGCTCTTGCGATGGAACACCTGTGCTCGGCTGATTCTGCGAAACCGTCTCAGGCCACCACCCAGGTAACTCCGGGGACTTGATACCGCGTCAGCGGTTGACGACGCCGGTTGGAGCGGCAAGTTAACGGATGGCCGGTTGACGCCGGCGAGCAGTCCCCCTTCAAGGAGACACCCATGCACACCCATATAGCACTTGTCGTGCGTGCCACCGCAGCGGTTGTGGTGGTGGCAGCCCTTGCTTGCGGGCAGCCTCAAACCACCGTGGAACACATGGAGCAGCATTTCGAAGAGGTCGACGCAGTCAAGGACGCAATCATTGCCGGTGACCTGACCGCAGTGAAACAACCTGCAGCCTGGCTTGCGGAGCATGAGGCCGCCGCCGACCTACCAGGGGAGTGGGAGCCTTTCGTGGCCGACATGAAGGCAGCAGCAAAGACGGCGGAAGATGCAACGGAAATCTCGGTAGCGGCTGTGGCCACAGCTGAGATGGCACTCTCTTGTGGAGCGTGTCACGCTGCGGTAGGCCAGGGTACTGCGTTCGCCTTCATGGCACAGCCGGAAGAGACGGGGGTCACTGGGCATATGTTGCGTCACTCTTGGGCGCTCGATCAGTTGTGGCGGGGACTCGTGGGGCCGTCGGACGAGCTGTGGCAACAAGGAGCACAAGGCTTGGATGAGGCTCCCATCCAGGGTGGCTCCGAAGAAACCCGGGCCCTCGGTATGCGCATACACGATCTCGGAGCGCAAGCCACGGAGGCCGCTGACCCGGCCGCTCGCGCCGTGATATACGGCGAGCTGTTGTCCACGTGTGCCGGCTGTCATGTGGCGGCCGGACAGGGACCCACTTTAGCCGCTGGACACTGATGAATCCGTGCAGTCACCCGAGGGGCTAGGTTCCCCTCGGGTGGCCTTTTCCAGACCAAGCGCGGCAGACGCGTGGCCGCAGGTCTGTCGTGTTCAGATTGAATCAATGCCTAGCGCCATGTCACCCATCCATCTAGCCTTCGTGCCATGACTCCTTGGGTAAAACGACTGCTACTGCTCAACGGCATTGCCTACCTGCTGACTGGGGTCGTTCAGGTCATTCCTTGGATCTACTTTGCATTCATCCCGGCGTATATCGTCGTACGACCGTGGACCGCTGTTACCTACATGTTTCTCCATGCCGGTTTTTGGCACTTGGGGTTCAACATGCTTGCGCTGTTCTTTTTCGGACCGCGGCTCGAAGCTCGTCTCGGTGGTCGACAGTTCCTCTGGCTCTACTTCATAAGCGGGATTGTTGGAGCGGTTCTGTCATTCGCGATGACACCTCGCTCACCTATTCCGATTGTCGGTGCCTCCGGTGCCGTCTTCGGTGTTCTTCTCGGATTCGCTCGCTATTGGCCGCGGGAGAAGATCTACATCTGGGGTGTGTTGCCGATCGAGGCCCGCGCCTTAGTCATTGTCGCCACAATGGCGTCTCTGTATTTCGGATTCTCTGGAGGTGGCGGAAACATTGCCCACTTCGGTCATCTCGGTGGCTTTCTGGGTGGCTTCCTCTATCTGCTCTGGTGGGATCGCAGATCACCGGCGGCAAGGTTCAAGGCCAAAGCGCAAGCACCAATACGCCGTAGCGTGGGTAGCAATGGGACAGATATCAAGCGTTGGCAGCGGATCGATCGTAACGACATGCACCCGGTCAATCAGGAGGAATTGGATCGCATTTTGGACAAGATCAGTGCCGACGGCGTCGATAGTCTCACATCCGATGAGCGAGACTTCCTGGAGCGTTTCAGCGCGCGGTAGTGCGGTATGTGCCTGGCATTCTTTGACACGGCATAGCGAGGCGGATACCTTTTTCGGACGGCAGCAGGTGACTTGATCGAGGACCTGGTTTGCAGACGGGTCCTCTTTTTTGGCATCAAGCCGAGTAGCCCACTCGGGCGACCCACTTGCGCAACGGCAGCCCAACGCAGCGATGAAGGTCCGCGTAGCAAGAGTAGTCGGTATCCGGGTCGGGCAACGCTGGAGCCGACAACGTTTGAAGACCAGAGGAGCGCCGTACATGCGTACTAGTGGTAAGGTGAAGTGGTTCAACGACACAAAAGGGTTCGGATTCATCACACCTGACGATGGCGAGCGGGATTGCTTTGTGCACCATTCGTCCATTCAGGGCAGTGGATTCAAGACGCTCGCAGAAGGCGAGCGGGTCGAGTTTGACCTGGTACAGGGCCAAAAGGGCCCAGCCGCGGAAAACGTCACCAAGCTCGGTGATTGACATCAATCAGCGGGCTGTAGCTGGAGTGGGGCCACCCCGACGCCTGTTGGGGCTGGTCCCGCTTCCTGTTTGCGGTAGTTTTTGGGGCCGAGCCCGTTTCCGGCCCGCCACTAATAATGAAGGAAAGAACGACCAAGACTGATGGCAAAGAACGAGGCGATTGAACTCCAGGGCAAAGTTACGGAAGTGCTCCCGAATGCCACGTTTCGAGTCCTGCTCGAGAACGGGCATACAGTCCTCTGTACGATTGCTGGCAAGATGAGGCGGTTCCGCATTCGCGTGTTAGCGGGCGACCGCGTCACTGTCGAAGTGTCTCCGTACGACCTGAGCCGAGGTCGTATCACGTTCAGGCACAAGAACTAGGCCCCTCTCCCAATTTCCCACCCGGATCTTAGGGGTAGGATCCAAGCCCTGCCACCCCACTCCCAAGGCTGCCCATGTCTGCCGCCTCCGGTTCATTTGGAAACCATCAAAGTGGCTAGGACTATCACAGTAGGGCATGGCGGAAACCGGTGTGAGCACGATGGGTAGCCTGACAGGGGGATGTGGAACCTGTGCGAGGGACAGGGTTACCGCCTGAAGGCGATTCCATGCGGATCATCCTGCATATGTGGGCGACTTGATTGGAGGGATCACAACATGTCACAAGATCGGTGCAATGGCTGGTTTCGTTCGGCATATCTCGCCTTTTGGGTAGCCGCATTGACTGTTGTAATGCCTGCCGCAGGGTCCACTCAAATCCCTGAGGAGTTCACCAACCTCAAGGTCCTGCCTGACGACATCGAGCAACGCCAGCTGATGAACGCGATGCGCAGCTTTTCGCGGGGCCTCGGAGTGCGATGCGAATACTGTCACGTGGGAGAACCGGGTCAGCCGCTGAGAACCTTCGACTTTGCATCCGACGAAAAGGAGCCGAAGCTCAAGGCCCGCGAAATGATGCGCATGGTAAGGGCCATCAACGGCGAGCACCTCACCAACCTGAGCGAGCGCTCCGATCCAGCTATCGAGGTGCAGTGCGCCACATGCCATCACGGACAGGCCCGGCCACTCACTCTGCAGCAGGCCCTACTCGAATCCTATGCCAACGGCGGTATTACTGGCACGGTGCAGGAGTACCGCCACTTGCGAGAGCGCTACTTCGGGACGTGGACCTATGACTTTGGAGAACAACAGCTCGTTGGTGTTGCCCAACAGCTGGGGTCGCGTGGAAGTCACGAGGACGGTATCGCGATACTCGAGTTGAACCTCGAGTTCTTCCCCCAATCGGCGGTCACGGTGTTCACCCAGGGCGAGATCTACCTGGCTCAGGGTGACACCGCCGCCGCCGTGACGAAGTACCGCGCCTCACTGGAGCTGGACCCAGACAACCGAGCCGCACAGAGGCGACTGTCAGAACTGGGAGGAGTCTGAGTAGGTCTGAGGGCCCACGTTCACCCAGTGGCCGTGGGCCTACTAGGGCTGCGGCTCTCCCTTCAGCATCGGGTGCAGGACCACCTCCCACATCGCACCGACCGAGCGCAGACTGGCAACCCAAGGTTTACCGACTTCGGGTCGTGCCATATCTGAGTCTGCGGCGATCGGAACCTCCGTCAGGCCGAGCCTCTCCGCATTGAGCAGTGGCTGCAACAGGAAGGTCGTCAATCGGAACGTGAACGCGTCAGCCGTCGCCTCACCCACGATCGGTCTATCTGGCGTTGGGTCCAGCTCGGTCAATCGCGCCTCTAGCTTATTGAACAGCTCGAACATTGGCCAGGCGGCAAAAGGTATCAGCACCTCCCGCAGGGAGCGCCTCTCTTTGCGGTCCAGTGGAACAGGAGGGACGAGGCCGATTCTTCCCAGAACGGGGATAGACTCGGGCTCCTCCGAGTCCAAGAACCAAGAGGCGGCCAATCCGTAGGGCGAACCGATGGTCTCGAGGGTCCTGGTGTTTGGGGCGATGGAGCTACCCGCGTACAACCTGCTCATCGTGGGGTAGGATATCCCGGTCAGGCGGCTCGACTCAGCAACGTTGCCATCGTGAGCCGAGTCAACTAGATGCCTGATTCGCCTGGTCAACACGCTCGCGGCCGGGGGGAGGGCAACGCGAGGCCGGCCGCGACTCCTGGGCACTTGGAATGCTGGCCTATCGTATTTCATATTTATTATATAATATTGCTGACACTAATATAATACGAAAGTCCATACCTTCGCGCACGATGTGCGACGGCAGGCCACCCGATCGGTCAGTCGGGCGTGGGGCCTGACCCTGCAAAGCTAAATATTTTAATGGGTTAGATTGAAGGAAACGTCTCAGAAACGACTTTGGGTTACCGCGGTCAACGGGGTTGACCTAGCACCAAAGTCGGGACGTTAGTGCTGGGAGTACCGGAGCCGAGCTGGCCAGACGTATTGTTGCCCCAGCAGTACGCCTGGCCGTCCGTCGCCAGGCCGCAGGTGTGGAACCAACCAGCGCTAATCGTCTGAAATCTGATGCCACCCGCCACCTGCACCGGGGTTCTCCGCTCGAGGTTGGCTCCATCTCCCAGTTGCCCGGCCCAGCCCCTACCCCAACAGTAGGCAGTGCCATCCGGTGCTAACCCGCAAGTGTGATCCCAGCCAGCGGCCAGTGCGGTGAAAGTCAGGCCACCCGAAACCGCCACCGGAGTGATCTGAAAATTAAATGGACCTGGATCGTGGCCCAGCTGATATTGCCCGCTCCTACCCCAGCAGTAAGCGTGGCCTTCTGCCGTCAGACCGCAGGAGTGTTCCATACCCGACACAATCGACTCGAACGCGAAACCACCTGAGACCGGCTGTGGGCTGGAGGCGGCCGATAGCGAATCGACTCCCAGCTGCCCCCAGTAATTCCATCCCCAGCAATGTGCTCCACCAACTTGATCGAGACCACAGCTGTGCTCGTAGCCGGTAATCACGGATTTGAATATGAGCCCACCAGACACTTGCACAGGATCGAAACTGAAGTCGGGCCCGTCGAAGCCAAGCTGTAGTCGGTTATTGAATCCCCAACAGTAAGTGACGCCACCAGTGGACAGGCCACACGCATGGCTGGTCCCCACGTTCAGAGAACCAAAACTGAGGGTCCCGGACATGCTTACGGGCACTGGGCTCAGAAAGGTCGACGTGTCGATGCCGAGCTGCCCTCCATCGTTTATACCCCAGCAATAGACACCACCGTCGGCCGTGAGAGCACACGTGTCTTGGAACCCGGGACGGATGCTGGTGAACTCGACGGGCGCCGGTATGATACTGGGCGCCATAAGACATGGGAGGCCAGGACATCTGTCCAAACTGGGGCCCGGCCCGGCTTGTCCAAAATCGTTCACACCCCAGCAGAAAGCTGTTCCGTCTCTATCGAGGCCGCATGTGTGGGAAAGGCCGGCTTCGATAGCCGAGAACTCCACATGTCGGACACTCACGGACAGCTCGTCTCGGAGGCCTTCTACCTCAGCGGTGATCCTCTCAGTACCGAACTGAACAGCCTGAAGCAACGTATCTCTGACGACGACCGCTCCACTCCCGCTCGTGGACCACTTGACAGGTCGTTGGAAGAGTCTCGCCCCGGATGTTGAGTACATCACTGGATCGATGATCGCCGTTTCGCCCACAACCATCGAAACCGAGTCTAGACCGAGATCCATCGTTGCGACCGGCGCGGCCGGTGTTGCCTTCCAGTCGCTGTCTAGGATCACCGAGCAGGCTCCGCGCCCCACTATGCCCCCGTCAGCCTGGACAGTCCCCTCGAAGTAGGCGTCGAGGCACTCGCCGGAGCCGCAACCGCACACATCCAACAAGGTGAAGCTGATCGTGCTATCCTCGATCTGGCCGTCGACTATCTCGAGCATACGGCCGCTGGGATACTCACCAATCAAACCTCTGCAGGTACCGGCCTGTCCTCCCCTGCCAGTAAAGGTGTTCCCAGTTTGGTCGAACCTGAACGAACCGGTGTCACGGCACACGGTGACCTGACGGCTGATGACCAAGACATCCGTGAAGTCCCAGACACCGGAGATGTCGATCTGTTTGTCCGGCCCCGCCATCTGTTCCGCGTCGGAGCCACACCCCGACAGGGTTACAACTGAAAGCGCAACGAGAGCACAGACCCACTTCATTGAAGACATCTAGCCGTTCCTGAGACCCAATTCCAAGGATGTATGACCACGACGTTCACATGATGACTGCATGATTTTCCTACCCGACGGACACACATCGGGTCCAGCAGAAGTGAGACCCAAACCTAGCCCCAGAGCAGGAGATCGAGAAGGATAGCGGTGCATATGAGCCAACGAGCTCTCCCCCGTCGCGGTTCCAGTTGCGCAGCACATATCAGTAGTTATTGATATTATCAATAGTCATTGATATATTGTGGGCATGGCACCCACAGCAAAACCGCAGGTCGAGCAATGTTGTCAGCAGTTCCAGGCACTCTCCGACCGCACCCGTGTTCGGATTCTGGAGTTGCTCAGAGGAGGCGAGAAATGCGTCTGCGAGTTGATTGAGGCGCTCGCCGTAAGGCAATCACTCCTCTCATTCCACCTCAAAACCCTCAAGACGGCTGGCCTCGTCAAGGACCGCAAGGAGGGACGGTGGGTGCACTATTCAATCGACTGGAAAGGCCTGGACGAGATGCAAGATCTGATCTCCGTGCTCAAGCAGCCCACTCACGGAGCCGATTGCTGCGATACAGCGGGTTCATGCGACTGTAACAAACCGTAGCGTGTTGCTCCGGTTGACGAGAGGAAGACTAGTATGGCTACGAGGGATGAAATCAAGAAGACAGTGAAGGAGAAGTACGGGAAGGCCGCGCTGAACGTTCTCGAACAAAGTGACTCTGCCAGATGTGGCCCCCAGGCAAGCTCATGCTGCGACCCCATAACCTCCAACCTATATGAATTGAGCGAGCAATCTGGTCTGCCAGAACAGGCGGTGCTTGCCTCGTTGGGCTGTGGCAACCCAACAGCGCTGGCCAAGCTCAGCCCCGGCGAGATCGTGCTAGACCTGGGATCGGGTGGCGGAATCGACGTACTGCTATCGGCCCGGCGTGTCAGCCCTGGCGGCAAGGCCTACGGCCTCGACATGACCGATGAGATGCTTGCACT
>CP070792.1:2614225-2622325 GCA_020346845.1 Gemmatimonadota bacterium | reverse complement strand
AGGGTAGCCCGCGCACATCCGGCGGCGTGCCACTCCAATCATATTGCGATCCCACCATTGGACGCTGGAGAAAGTATGGTTGACTCAGCTGGGCGTCCTGATCGAGCGTGACCACGAGTTCCGTTTCAATCTGATCACCCGGTTGTATGGTTGCTCCTCCCTGAGCTTGGCTGGCAACCATCCACCCGTCGGGAGTGACCAGCGAGATGTCTTCGAGAACCACCTGGTAAGGTCCGGCGTTGTAAAACTGCACGGTGATTACACTCTGTTCGCCTGCAACGAGTGTCTCTGAGTCAGCCCGGCCGTCGATTACCAGGCCGGCTGACACCGCGAGGGCTTCTCGCAATAGTCGGGCCTTCTGATCGTCAACTGGGAGATCCCCTACACGAGCCAGTGCGCTTGCCAGCGCTGGCACTGCTTCCGTAAGTCGTGCCGGAGACATCGCGTGACGCAGTGAATCAGCCAGCTCGGTAAGCCACGAGGAGTCCCGCGGTATGCCATCGAAGATGTCTTGCTCCTCTGCAGTTTCATTGAACCCAGTCCTATCCTGGATCAACATCAGCCTCGTTGTGGCCGGCCCGATGGGAAGGATGCGCCCCATGTCCTGTGAGCTATGCTGGCTCCTGCTTTCCATAGCTATCTGGTGGAGAGTCATTCCGGTCCGGGGATCCAGCACACCTGTTGGTAGCTCAACCGTCGTGGCTCCGGCGTCGAATCTCGTGGACCGATACAGTTTGAGTGGTGTCCACGGCTCGAGCCCTTCCTCCGTTTGCAGCTCAGGGAACAGAGCGGGGTCCCCCGCATCTTCAAAAGCTGGTCTGGCAACTGACCCGGCCGCATGATGCTGACCGTGACCGTCACGACTGGTGCCGGAGAATACGGTGACTATGACGTGAGGCTTGAACCGCCTAACGATCCGGACAGCGTCCTTCAACACAGAATCAGGCAGCCAGAATCTGGACGTCTCGCTCAATGAGCGAGAATACCCAAAATCGTATGAGCGTGTGAAGAACTGGCGGGCTCCATCCACTTGGCGGGCAGCTTCCAGTTCCCTGGATCTCAGCAATCCCAACTCGATGCCCAGTTCCTCGCCGATCAGGTTCTGCCCGCCTTCTCCTCTTGAAAGTGACAGATACGCTGCCTCAGCACCGTACCCTCGCGCCATCAGGGTCAGGAGACTCGTGTCCTCGTCATCGGGATGTGCCGCGATCACCAGTACACGACGATTCTCCGCCAATCGCTGTAGCAAGTGGTCTAGAGCGACAACTCCGCCTGTGGAAGGCGGTGTCAGTTGAGCGTTGAGTGAGGTAGCTGCTACGCCGGTTGACGCGAGCAGTGCCGCTACTCTAAGCGGCTTCCCGAGCAACGACAATACTGCGGAGACGCTCCGCGCTGGGATCCTGCGGATCACCGAAGGGGCGTGGGTGACCGCCAGGATCTGCGACCACAGAAGGGCAGACGAACTCGTAACGGCGGGCACGTACCCGACCCTCAACATCCGCTGTCCCGACCGGCGCACCAAGAATGAGACGCGCTGGCGACATTTGGCGAACAGCCTCGGCTGCGGCCAGCATCTTCCAGGGCGACGTTGCGTGTCCGTCAACCACAATGACATTCATGCCCTCCACCGATCGTAGGGGTCGTTGACCTCGGAACAGAAGCCGCTCGGTCTTCACTGCCCGGCGCGCTCCATCTACGGCCTCTTCCAGCACATCCATGATACCGAATCGCGGCTGGAAGTCTGGATCGAGCACGGCATCTGCATCTTCCGCGATAGCACCGACCACTCCAAGCTCGTCCAGACGGATGTTGGCGGCTACTATCACGTCGAACGCGCACGACATGGCTTTGGCGGCGTTCGCTGCGACCTCGACACCACCTGGAGTTACTCCCAAGACGATGGTGGGAGGCGAAGTGCGCCTGTTCAGCTGGGTACCCAACTGAGCCCCCGCACCAGATCGAGAGGGATAGAGAGCTTCTGCTTCGGTTCCAGACGGCATGACCCAGCGAATATATCGCACAAGGCCATGAAGCCAAAATGCGAGTTGCCGTGCCGGCGGTGTCCTCACATACCTCAATCCCATATTTTTCGAGTCTGAGGAACCAAGTTGGGTTTCAACTTGGTTATTCAAACAGCCAACTGAATGAACGGACAACACTATGACTACCGTTGCACCTGATGAAAAGAAGGGGGTCGGCTCATCTTCAGGCAGCCAAGTCAGCGAGCAAGAAGCTCGGGCCGTGGCGGAAGCAGCACGGGAGAAGGAGTGGAAAGCCCCGAGCTTCGTGAAGGAGCTGTTCAACGGTCGTTTCCACTTGGAGTTGCTGCATCCATGGCCTCGGGTGAACGAAGCCGAGATGGAGCGCGCCAAGCCGTGGCTGGAAAAGCTGGAGAGGTTCCTCAAAGAAGAGGTCGATGGGGACGCGATTGACCGCAACTCCAAGGTTCCGCAGAATGTGGTCGACGGCCTACGGGAGCTGGGCTGTTTTGGCATCAAAATACCCGCCGAATACGGCGGTTTGGGCTTCTCCCAGACAGTCTATAACCGCGCCATCTCCATGTGCGCCAGCCTCGACGGCTCTGTCGCGACACTACTGTCGGCCCACCAATCCATCGGTGTACCGACCCCGCTCAAGCTGTTCGGAACCGAGGAACAGAAGAAGAAGTACTTCCCCCGGCTCGCCAGAGGTGAGATAAGCGCGTTTGCGCTGACCGAGATCGCAGTCGGGAGCGACCCAGCACGGATGGAGACAACGGCGACGCTGACCGAAGACGGCAGCGAGTACATTCTGAACGGTGAGAAGCTGTGGTGCACCAACGGGACTGTGGCCGACATCATCGTTGTCATGGCCAAAACGGGGCAGCGCAAGATCAGCGCGTTCATAGTCGAGATGGGCTGGGAAGGCGTAGAGATCGCCCACCGATGCCACTTTATGGGCTTGAAGGGGATCGAAAACGGGTTATTGCGCTTCCATGACGTACGGGTCCCGAAAGAGAACCTGCTGGGTGGTGACGGTAAGGGGCTCAAGTTGGCGCTCACGACCCTGAACACGGGTAGACTAACGATACCGGCGACATGCGCTGCATCCGGGAAGAGGTGTCTAGAGGCAGCGCGGGAATTCTCGCAGAGCAGGGTGCAGTGGGGTCTCCCTGTTGGAAAACATGATGCCGTTGCTCAAATGTTGGGATCGATCGCAACGAATACCTTCGCCATGGATGCACTCCAGGAGATCGCAACACTCATGGCGGACAAGGGCGGCTTCGACATTCGACTCGAAGCTGCAGTCTCCAAGATGTGGAACACGGAGGCAGGATGGTACGTCGTCGACGATACGCTTCAGATCCGGAGCGGTAAGGGATACGAGACGGCGGACAGTCTGAGAGATAGAGGGGAAGAGCCCGTGCCGATCGAGCGGATGCTGCGCGATTTCCGGATCAACCGGATCTTCGAGGGCTCAAGCGAGATCATGCGGCTGTTCATTGCGCGTGAGGCGGTAGATACGCACCTCAAGGTGGCTGGTGCAATAGTGGATCCCCGAGCGACATTCGGCCAGAAGCTACCTGCCTTCGTTAAGACCAGCCTGTATTACGCGTGGTGGTATCCCACCCGCTGGTTAGGATGGGGGTGGTGGCCACGCTATGCCGAGTTCGGTAGACTAGCCCCCCACCTGCGCTATGTGAATCGCCGTACCCGCAAGCTCGCACGGATGCTGTTCTATGCCATCCTGCGACACGGTCCAAAGCTCGAGAAGCGGCAGAAGGTACTGGCCCGGTTTGTCGAGATCAGCGCGGAGCTGTTCGCGATGGCAGCCGTATGCTGCAAGGCACAAAGCCTCAAGAACAGCAAGTCACCCGAGGAGCGAGCTCAAGGCGCTACGGCGATCGCATTGGCCGATGGGTTCTGCCGAGCAGCCAAGCGGCGGGTGAAGCAGTTGTTCGGCGGGATCTTCCACAACGACGACGTGAAGATCTACCAGATTGCCCAGCAAGTAATCGCCGATGAGGTCACATGGGTCGAGAAGGGTGGTGTAGTCAGGCAATAGCAGCCGGCAGCGCAAGTAGATTGACGGAAGAAGACGGCCGCCTAGCGGTCGTCTTTCTCCGTTACGAACGCCCAGGCGCACCGAGTCCTTGCCACCCTAGTTGCCTCAGGGCACATTAGCACCAATCCGTCGGTCCAAATGTTGCTGTGGCATACAGAGAACCATCTTACCTCGGACTGCGATCAATGCTCAGGCGCCCCCGAAGATCTGTCATTTTCTTACCACTGGCGGTTGCGGCCGCGCTATTGGCAATCAGTTGTCTGGGCGAACCCTCAGCACCTAGGTACGGCAGTGGCTTCCTATCCCTGCTACCCAGCTTCGCCAGCCGCGCCGCCAGCCTCGTTGAAGTATCCCGGGTAAGGGCAGTTCTGACACGAACCGACGATGGAAGCGTGGCGCTCGACACTCTGGTAGATGTGGACACACAGAACAACACTGTCGATCTGACGCTCCGCCTCACGATTACCCCGCCTGAAGAGACTTTCTTCCTGACACTGGAATGCCTGAACGCAGCCGGCGAAGTCGTTTTCCGGGGCGGGCCGGTCGAGGTCACAGCTACTACTGACAGTGACGGGATAGTTGCGGAGGAAGTGTCGATCGACTATGTGGGCCCAGGGTACGATGTGGCAGCGCTCCGGATCGTAGATCCACCGACGACGGTCAATTTCGGGGACACGATCCAACTGATGGCCGAGGCACTGGATTCTTCCGGCGCTCTCAATTCCGAGGCACCGATTGCGTGGAGTTCGCTCAACCAATCGAGAGCGACGGTTACCTCACCCTCGTACACCGTAGCGCTCGTGGCAGGTGAAAGCGAGCGCGGCTCAGTTCTGATAGAAGCCAGTACCTTGACGGGCCAGGCTGACACAGCCACGGTCATGGTTGAGGCCGTGCCCAGCACGATCTCGGCCGTGTCTGGCGATGGTCAGACCGGCTACGAGGGCCTTCTGTTGCCCGCGCCCCTGGTAGTGGAGGTGCTCGCTGTAGACGGACTCGGTGTCTTCGACGTGCCCGTCCAGTTCACTACGGCGGACGGTGGCTCTTTCGGCAGTGCGTCATTACGCACCGATGCCGCGGGGCGGGCTTCCACAACTTGGATATTGGGGACGACGGCTGGAACTCAGACTGCGACTGCCACGGTGGCCGGCATTGGGACAGTGACCTTTACCGCTACGGCCCAAGCCGGAGTAGTCTGGGTGAACGCCCTAGGCGGCAACTGGAGTGATGGGGGTAACTGGAGCACCGGCGCGCCACCGACCGCGTCGGATGTGGCAGTGATCGCACTCAGCGGTGATTTCACAGTTAACCTAGACGTGGATGCCACTATCGCGGGACTCGGGTTAGGGGGCAGTAACGGAACCCAGGTCCTCAGCATCAGCAACAATAGCCTCACCTTGAACGGACCCGGTACCGTTGGCCCCAATGGGGACCTTGCACTGGCCGGATCCACCCTCGGGGGAACGGGAATCTTAGCGGTCGACGGAACCTTCGACTGGACCGGCGGAACCGTCTCGGGCACCGGCGAAGTCAGCGTGGGCCAGAACGGCACTGCCTACTTGAGCGGTGGCCCCAAGTACCTGCGCGGCCAGCGCGTCCTCCGCGTATTCGGCGGCCTATCGTGGTTCGGTGGCGACATTCTGGCTGGGGAGGGTTCGGTCGTTCGCATTGAAGATGGCGGCCGAGCCAGTCTCCAAGCCGATGGACTGTTCGATTGGGACATTGGCGCACCATCGACATTTGTGAATGTCGGAGCGGTGATGCGGTACTTGGGCAACGGCACAGTGGACTTCACGAGCCAATTCAACAACTTCGGCACTCTCGACATCCGCACCGGAACCGTGTCCCTGAGTGGTGCCAACAATATCATCACCGACACGATCTACATTGCGCAGGGGGCCGCGTTAGACCTGGCCGGAACCAACCAGACACTGAGCAACCCCGACCTCTTGGTCACCGACACTTCCTCCGTCTCTGCACCGGGCACTCTCCGGATTAGCGGCGATGCAGCCGTATCTGGATCTGACACGATTGCCACCAGCTACGACATCACAGGAACTGTGAGCGTTCTGAACGGCTCGTCTCTCGTGTTCACGGGGGTAAGTGCGGTTGGGTCGGTTGATGGCACGCTCTCGACAGATGCCACAGGAGTCGTCGAGTTCTACAGCACCACGGGTCACACGTTCACCGCGGCATCGAACGTCACGGGAACGGGAACGTTCCGTGCACGCAACGCGTCGGTCACCGTCAACGGCGCGTACTCGATGGGCACAACGGACATCACGGCAGACTTCGTTGGTGGGATGCTCAGCTTCTCCAGTCCGGCCACAGTCTCGACCACCAATTTGACCATTCGAGATGGGGGCGAGCGGGGCGGCAGCGGTGTTCTCGAAGTCACCGGCACGTTTGACTTCCAATCAGGCGACCTCGATGGAAGCGGAACCACCCGGGTCACGCAGGGCGGCACCCTGCAGTTCAGTTCGAACCTCATCAGGACGTTGACCAACGGGCATACGCTGCAGAACTCGGGAACAGTGATCGCATTGAACGGGGGACTCCGACCGAGAGGTGGCTCAACGATCGAAAATCAGGTCGGCGGCGTGTTCGACATCCGGGGAGATGCCTTCACCGTGTCCTGGGAGAATACGGGAAATAGCATCATCAACGCCGGGACATTCCGGAAATCAGTCGGTACAGGGACTAACCAGATCCCGAATACCGTGCCGTTCACCAATGCGGCCGGTGGTGTAATCGATATCCAGACAGGGACTCTCAGCATCGGCGACCTTACGCACCAGGCGGGCGCCGTCATCCAGGGAGCAGGTACGCTGGAGCTGGGAACGGTCTCCGCTTTCGAGGGCAACGTGAATCCGGGAACGTCGCCCGGCATTCTGAACATTATTGGAGCTTTGCCCCAGGGACGTCAATCGACCGTTAACATCGAGTTGAACGGAGCGACGGTTGGGAACGGCTACGACAGGCTTACCGTCTCGGGCGCCGCGACGTTGAACGGCAATCTCAATGTCACAGCAGGGTTCACACCCAACGTAGGCACCGTGTTCACTGTCCTCACATTCGGTTCTCGCAGTGGATCTTTCGCCAACATCACGGGATTGGACATCGGTGGCGGTATCACGCTGCAGCCGCAGTGGAATGCGAACTCGCTCGACCTGGTGGCGACGTCGACTGGCCCAGCAGCTAGCGAGATTATCTTCTGGAGTGATTCCGGTGGTGGCCTCTCTACCGGCATCTACGGGGTCAACGGAGACGGATCCAATCTGACGCTGATCCACGACCCGGGGTCCGATTTCGGCTCACGCCTCTTCCCACGGTGGTCTCCCGACCGATCGAGAATCGCGTTCGGGCACAACGCGTCGGGCGCCTCCAACAACCTCTACGTAATGACTGCGAGCGGCACTGAAGTACGCGAAGTAGTTAACAACATCAACGCGTTCTTCCCCAAGTGGAGCCCCGCCGGAACTCACCTGGGATTCATTTGCATCAGCGTTCAACAGGAAGAAGACAACTGCCTGATTCCAAACGTGACTGGACCGATATCATCCATCCCCGTCAACGGGTATACCAACATCTCCAATTTTGCTCCGGCCAATTGGAGCGGCGGCGCTGGAACCGCGACGTGGGATCCACAGGTAGACGGACGGCTTGTGTTCGCCAGGGATTCGACTGGCAATGCGACGATAAGCAAGTTCTTCACGGCGAACTACGATGGCAGCAACATTCAGGAACTGACGCCACCGCTAGACATCGGCAACGGTCCGCTACGGGTGATCCGCCCGATGGACTGGTCCCCGGACGGCAGCCAGATGGTATTCACGGCCGAAGATGTAGAAGGTTTCTGGAACCTCTATATCATGAACAGCGATGGCAGCAACCTGCGTTCGCTCACGACCGGACCGGTTTGGGACGATGGACCGTTGTTCTCGCCTGACGGCACGCAGGTGCTGTTCGGTCGCGAGGAAAGCACCAACTTCACCTACGACCTCTGGATCATCAACACTGACGGGAGCAACGAGCACCAGATAACTGACGAAGCCCTGC
>CP070792.1:2608042-2614125 GCA_020346845.1 Gemmatimonadota bacterium | reverse complement strand
CATGACCGGCAATCTGCTGTCCCATTCGGATCTGTACTCGGCTGGCATTGCTCGCAGCGGAGCCTACAACAGGACTCTCACACCGTTCGGGTTCCAAGCGGAGGAGCGGACCGTGTGGGAGGCCCCGGAGATCTACTTTACGATGTCGCCGTTCATGCATGCTGACAAGGTGAACGAACCGATTCTGTTGATCCACGGTGAGATGGACAACAACTCCGGTACCTTCCCGCTGCAGAGTCGGCGTTATTACCATGCTCTCAAAGGTCTGGGAAAGACGGCTCGATTGGTGATGCTGCCGTATGAGAGTCATGGGTATCGAGCACGCGAGTCTATCCTGCACATGCTGTGGGAGATGCAGGCATGGCTCGACACCTATGTCAAGAAGGCGGAGCGCAAAGCTGCTGACGTGAGTGACGCGGGAGATGAGCACCGGAACTGAGTGCCGGATTCACGACAACTCAGTTCCGTGCGAGAGGGCTGGATCCTGGATCCGGCCCTCTTCAGCTACCCTCCCTACCCAGCCTCACCGATTCCCAGAACGTCTCACCAGTCGCCTCCTGGCCGTGAGTCGGAAGTACACGTTCGATTTCTAGGCCCAGTTCCTCCAGCTTGTCGGCGAGAGGCAGGAGTAGCTCGTTGTTCTGTTGGATCTGACCCGTATAGTTGTAGACATCCGCAACGTACATGAGCTTCAGAGCCGGCAGGTATGCAATCAGCAGCTCATCGGCGTGGGGGTTGGGGCTCACGTCGTAGACTTCGACTGCTGTGTCCCCAGATCCGAACGTGCGGTTTTCCCTCACCAGCTCTACGCCGGGTCTGGCCCCCAATGGAGGCTCACAATCCAGAGTACGCGGCACCGCAGCAACGTCGTACACGAACTGCTCGATTCCTGGCGTCGTGACTATGGTTGTGCCGTTGGTCATGAAGCCCCACAACCCACCGGAGTGATCGTAGTGATAATGCGTGATCATGGCGTAGCGCACGGGCTTACCGGGTAGAGTCTCGTCGATCTTCTGCAGTACCGCGCGGGTGATTGCGGTACTGATGGGAGCTTCGATCACGAATACGTGATCGCCGTGGTCCACGAACATCAGGTTGTAACCGGCGGTCGCATTCATGATGGCATAGATGCCGTCGCTGAGCTCCGTTACCTCCATCTCGGGGCTGGGTACCGGCCCCGTGAGTGCAGGAAGCTGGTTGGCACTGTCCGGATAGATGAGCAGTGCAGCATCCATTGTCGCTGCCAAGTCTACATCGTTGAACTCGGAGACGGTCGCGAGTGTGCCCGCGGTGTAAACCGAGATCTTGTGAGGTATGCGGAGCGCTCCGACTGTTCGGTAGTCGTCGTACACGATCTCGACCACGTGATCACCTAGCTGCTCATGTGACTCGACTATCTCACTGCGACCGAGCAGGCGGGTCTGTCTGTCGAAATAGAGCGCAACTTGTTGGTTGGAGCCGTCGGCATAGGTAACGACCCTATATGCGGTGCCGGCGATAGTTTTGTCTCCTAGTAGGCGGATGCTGGCAGCGTGGTCGGTTGCGTCCAGCAGAGTTGCTGGTACATACGGCAGGCCACGCGTCAACGGACGCAGTGGGGTCATGTCCACGACTGGTTGAACGATGTTGCGAGCAGGTGTGTACACAAAGATCTCGTCCGGCAAGACCACGAGCCGAGCCCTTGGTTGGTTGGCCGTATCGGAGAGCACCTGTTCGTAGACATGCCGATCCCCGGCGATATCTATCAGATAGCGGAGGGTGATCGGACCGCCGTCACCTACAGTGGCGTCTGCGTCCGGCCGGACACCTTGGCCCAGGGAGTATACCTCCGTACTAACGAGCAGCTCTACCGTGTTGGCTGACATGATCGCCGCACGACCGCCCGTTGCAGTGATCGCTGCTTCGACAACTTCCATCCCTTGGCGTTGCAGCTCAATGGAGCTGCCGCCGTTGGACTGAGCCAAAGCAGAAGACCCACTCAGGCTGACGATCAGTCCCACGAAAACAGCAGCGCGCCGGTTGAAGTATCTGCCTGTCATATCGTCCCTCCCGAATAAGAGTACTGGGCAGTTCGCGATCTGGAGTTCCACCTACACTACGTGTGCTAGGCCGGTCTGGAGGCCGTGATACGCCGGTGATGCAGTGAAGGCGGTGAATCTTGCAGCGAATGTGCGGCTGAGATATGCCAAGCATCTTTCATTGGCAGCGAAAGGCGCTGCAGAGAATCTGAAAGGGGATGTGTCGACTTTCTTCCCAGGTTGGATTGCCGTAGGTTGGGAGCATGGCAACGGATAGGACCCCGTATGTGAGGCGAGCCCTGCAATTGCTGGGAATCGCAACCTTTCTGGGAGTATTCTCGGCTAGTCAGCAGTACATCATGTTGAGCCTCCAGGGCGAAAAGATGCCGCTCATCGGGGTGATCATCTTCGCCATGCCTTTCTGGTTGCTGTGGGCGGCACTTACACCGTTGGTAGTGTGGCTGGCCCGCCGCATTCCTCTGGTACGGACGCACTGGGTTTCCAAGGTCGCTGCACACGTGGCAATCGCGTCCATACTGGCGCTGCTACACTCGTTGGTGATCGTGGCGGTGCAGATCGCCCTGCAGCCGGCAGCCTCAGGGGAGATGTTTGAACAGCCGTTCTGGACGCTGTTCATGTCGTTTGCCGCCTATGAATTGTCGTTAAACCTCCTGGCATACAGCGCGATCATTGGCATCACGTACGCTACAGACTTCTATCGCCGCTTCAAAGAACGCGAGCTGGTAGCGACGCAGGCGCTGGCCCAGCTCTCCCAGGCACAGCTTCGCGCCCTCCGCATGCAACTCAATCCGCATTTTCTGTTCAATACGATGAACACGATCGCCATGCTGGTGAGGAAGCAGGAGAGTGATGAGGCCGTACGCACGATTGCGGGCCTGAGCGACCTGTTGCGCTATGTGTTGGAGGACACGAAGACGCACGAGGTGCCGCTGCGCCAGGAGCTGGAGTTCGTGGAACGGTACCTGGCGATCGAGCAGATTCGGTTTGCCGATAGACTGAAGGTGAGCATTGAAGCCGATCCGGACACGCTGGATGGACATGTTCCCAATCTTCTGTTGCAGCCGATTGTAGAGAATGCCATTCATCACGGAATTGCGAGTCGGTCGTCGGCATCGTCGATCGAAGTCACGGCTCGCAGAAACAAGGACATGTTGGTGCTGACGGTACGGGATGACGGGCCCGGGCTTGGTGGGGCGACGGATAAGAGAACTGACGGCGTCGGGTTGGGTAACTCCCGGGCACGGTTGGCTCAGCTCTACGGCGAAGTGCAGAGCCTGGAGCTTGCCAATGCATCATCGCACGGTGCCATCGTCACCATATCGCTGCCGTTTCACACAGATCCAGTAACGGCGGCTGGCACGGGATGATGCAAGAGCGACTACAGGTTCTCATAGTGGACGACGAGCCGCTGGCCCGATCGGGCATGCTGACATTGGTGGAGAGGGATCCGGAGCTCGAGGTTGCCGGCGAATGCAGTGACGGGCGAGCTGCGGTAGAGGCGATACTGGAGTTGCAGCCCGACCTGGTGCTGCTCGATATCCAGATGCCAGAGATGGACGGCTTCGAGGTGCTGCGAGCCGTCGGTACCGATCGCATGCCGCCAGTTGTATTCGTTACCGCCTATGATCAGTTCGCCGTGAAGGCCTTCGAGGTAAATGCACTGGATTATCTGCTGAAGCCGTTCGATGACGAGCGCTTTGCGCACGCGATCGAGCGAGCCAAGCATTCCATCCGCGGGCCGGATGTGAACATGCTGAGCCAGCGCCTCCTCAGGCTGCTCGAAACTGCGGCGAGCGGTCGAGCAGCGGCTCCGACACGTGGTGGCGCTAATCATTTGGTGCGATTGGTTGTCAAGGATGCGGGCAAGGTCTTCTTCGTACGTACCGATGAGATCGACTGGATCCAGGCCGCAAGCTACTACGTCAAGCTCCACGTAGAGGAAAAGGTGCACCTTCTGCGTGAGACGATGAACTCACTTGAGGCCAAACTCGATCCGGCGTGTTTCTTTCGGATAAGCCGTTCCGCAATAGTGAATCTCGACCGCGTCAGGGAAATACAGCCCTACGCCGGTGGGTCACAGGTGGTGCTTCTTCATGACGGAACAAAGGTCAAGTTGAGCAAGAGTCGCAGGGAGGAACTGGAGCGAATTTTGGGTCAGGAGATTTGAGCCGGTAACCCGGTAACCCGGTAACCCAATGTCCCGGGATCTCAGACATGACCGCGATGGCGGTTGCTATCGTAGTCGCTCGCATCGTCTTCCATCGTCTATCATCGTCTGGGCTCGCCTGTTGTCGCAGTCTCAGTGGATGCTAGACTGCCAACACCTCGTGTGTCTCGATGAGCCTCTCCCTTACGCTTATGCCGTAGGGACACGCGTCTGCGCAGGGGCCGCTACAGTCGGGGCAGTGCAATGGCTTGCGGGAGTGAGGAAGGAAGGAGTAGACGGCGGTTGCCTTACGTCGCTGCCGATAGTCGTTGTAGTACATGTGGCAGCGCATGATGTCGCTGATGGCAACCTGGTGTGGGCAAGAGTCCTCGCAGGCTGTGCACGTAACGCGACAGTACGAATTGTCCACCAGTTCACGGTACTGACGGAGGACAGAACCATTGGTGCGCTGTGTCTGCTTCCCGGAAGCGGAGACATAGGCGTCGACTAGTGCGTAGGTATCCATGGAGAGAACAGCACAATCGATATGGTTGTTAGCCAAAGCCCAGCCGATGGCGGCCTGCGGGTAACTCAACTGGTTACTCAGGAACTCCCTCAAGTGCCCGTGCTTGCCGCCTGCCAGGGTCTTCATTGCGATAGTGCCGATCCCTTTGGTGCGCAATGCCTGAATCATCGGCTCTATGTGCTCCCCCTCCATGTGATTGTAGCGGAACATCACGACGTCCACGACCTCGTCGTAACGTGGCTGGAGGCATTGGACGAGAGTCCTGCGCTCGTTATGGGTCGAGAATCCGGTGAACAGAACCTTGCCCTCCTGCTTGAAGCGCACGAAACTCTCGAGCACGGCATCGTTCTGTAGGGCGCGCATGTCCTCCATGGAATGGATGAACAGACCGTCTACGTAGTCAGTCTGTAGCCTGCGGAGACTAGCCTCCAAGAGGTTGGCTATCGATCGCTGAGTTGGTGGCCTACGGCGGCTGAAGCCTTGTTTGGTGATAATGTGGGCGCGGTCGCGGACTCCCAGGAGGCCTCTGCCAATAACGTCTTCACTGACGCCGCCGACATATGTGGCCGCGGTGTCAAACACGTTGACTCCCCGATCAAAGGCATAGCGGATCACGCCTGGCTCATGCAGGTCACCGCCGCCCAGTATTACATCAGAAACACGTATACCCGTCCGCCCCAGTGTGTTGTGATGCTGGATGGTTGGATCGGTTGCTTCTCGAGGGTGTGATTGGGGCGTCCAGCCGCCATCGGCCGCATCGCGCTTGTCCGCTTGACAGCCCAGCATTGCTCCGGCTACCCCGGCGGCGAGTTTCGTAGAGAACTCTCGACGTGATAGGGATTTCATGGCGATGCTCCTTGCTATCCCGTGCCATCACTACGTAAGACATGAGATATGAGTGCCAGGGTCCAATTGGCGTTGCGAGTGGCAGGATCGCCAATTTCCCCGCAACCTCGCACATCGCATTCTAACCGTCGGTCCCGTGCTCACGGTGGTCACGTCGGTCACCAGAGCTGCACTTTGAACGCTGCATGCTCCAGGCGCTCCGCACCCCACCCCTTGCACGCGGCAGGTTGAACGCTGCACCTTCAGTCTGTCGCCCGTTCTGGAGGAACACGTGACTTCGAAGTCAGCAGTAGAGGAATTCCTGAACCAACGAACTCTGGCTGTCGTTGGCGTCTCACGCAGTGGCAAGAAGTTCGGTAACGGAGCCAGCCGGGAGTTGAGAAAGAAGGGTTACCGTATCATTCCGGTACATCCCGAGGCCGAGACAATCGATGGCGAGCGGTGCTACGGGAGCCTGAGCGAGTTGCCGGAGCAGGTCGGCGGCGTGCTGCTAGTAGTGCCTCCGCACGAGACGGAGAAGGTGGTA
>CP070792.1:2596437-2607942 GCA_020346845.1 Gemmatimonadota bacterium | reverse complement strand
GAGGACGTCGAAGAAAGGGACTATCTCATCGACGTACAGGCCCACTTGATATCTTGCTTCAGACTCGTCTAGCCGGTGATGTGTGCAGTGATCGCGAATCGCTGCCTGAACGATCGGGTCGCGCAATAATGCATCACGTATAACGGGCTTGCTCACTAGCTTGTAACGGTCTAGGCGGACTTGGAATCGGTGGACTGCTTTGAGTACCGCGCGGCGCATGCGCCGCCGGATCCACCTACGAGTGCCTCGGACTGACCATAGTATTAGGCCGCCGGCGAGCAGAGCTGCGATAACCAGCAGAATCCAATCGCCTGCTGCGAAGGTCAGACCGCCTCCGGAATCTCACCCGTCTTGTCGTATTGGTATGCCATAGCTCTCAGCCGCGCTATGCGCACCGCCATGGGCGGATGTGTCGCCAGCAGATTGGCGACACGGCCTTCCTTGTGCGTCAGGCGACGGCCCACTGGATCGGCGATACACAGGTGGGCCGTTCCTTTCTTGATGGCCTTTGTGGGACCGCTGGCGTCTTCCACCTTGCGTAACGCGGTCGCGAGTGCTGATGGATTGCGTGTGAACTGCGCGGCGGTCGCATCTGCCAGGAATTCTCTCTTGCGGCTGACACCCAGAGCTAGAAGGCGGGATACGATCGGGGCAAGCAAGATGCTGAATACCCAAGCGATCAGCAGAATGGCGACGAGGGGGCCACCGCTCTTCTTACCGCCACCACCGCCACCGCTTCTGCGCCCGCCGCCGAACCACAGGAAACGCCGTGTGCCGTCGGCTATGAGTGCCATGACACCAACCAGAGCAGCCAGCAGGGTCATGAGCTTGACGTCGTAGTTCCTAATGTGCGCCATCTCGTGCGCCACGACCCCCTGCAATTCCTCCCTGTTCAGCGTGTCCAGCAGTCCCTCTGTGACCGCTACGTGGGCCTGTGCGATATCGGTGCCCGTGGCGAACGCGTTGGGATCGTTGTCGGGGACTATCCAGATGGTCGGACGGGGGAGACCCGATGCTATTGCCATTTCCTCAATCACGTTGACGAGCACCTTCTCCTCCGGCCGGGAGGGCTCAATGAGTTCCCATGCACCGGTCGCCCACAGGATTTCCTTGGGGCCTCGTTTCCAACCCCACCAGGCCATCCCTGAGGCCAACAGGGTGGCGCAAATGCCGAACCAAGGTATCAAATGACGGTAGCTGTCACGCGGGGCGTCGTCAGGAAGGTTGGTTGTCTGCAGATAGAAGATGAGGTCTCCGCCAAACCCGATCCAGGCAAAGAATAACAGGAACAGTGTTACGAGAATGGCGGAGCGGCGACGGTTCGCCCTTTGTTGTGCAAATAGGTTGGCGTCACTCACTGCTTGCGTTTCATAGACAGATCAACCTTGGGTACCTCTCGCTCCTTCTCATCAGTGATTTCCCACAGCTCAACCGTCTCTGCCTTGGCGAATCCAGCCACCATGTTCCAAGGAAACTGTTGTTGCTTGACGTTGTAGGAGGTTGCCGTGTCGTTGTAGAGCTGACGTGCGAAAGACACCCGATTCTCGGTTGATGTCAGCTCCTCTTGCAGCTGACCCACGTTGCTCGTTGCCTTTAAGTCTGGGTAGCGCTCCACTACCACGTTCAGACGCCCCAACGCCGAGCTCAGGGCAGCCTCGGCTGCGGCAAGCTGTTGTACACCACTGGTTGGAAGTGCGTCAGCCTGGATCTTGACGGCCTGGTTGCGAGCCTGGATCACCTCCTCGAGGGTCTCACGCTCAAACTCCATTGCACCCTTCACTGCTTCCACCAGGTTCGGGATCAGGTCGTGACGACGCTTGAGTTGAACATCGATCTGCTTCCACGCGTTGATCGTATCTCCCTTGAGCGCAATCAGCTTGTTGTAGGCTGAGACAGCCCAGACAATGACAACCACGATCAGCGCCAGGAACACCCAAGTCATGAACATCGGATTTGCTCCAATTGTTGAAACGAAACGATTGGGCTACAAAGCGACACTGGCCGGCTCAAAGATGCCGACAGTTGATTGGAGTCGCGGATCCAGGTGACCTAAGGCCTCGACTCCGGCTTCGGGGTGGCCGGGACGGCTTGATCCTGGCCCAATACCCGGGCCACCGCAAGTCGAACGGCATCAGCAATCTCCCCGTCACGATCTCCCAGAGTAACCAGCGGGTGTGTGTCGTTGACATGGAGCTCGACGCCACGGGAAATCTGTATTCGGCGCCAGGTAGTGCCACCCTGATCACCCTTCGGCCCGTCTCGATCGCTGAGGTCGTCGGCAAGCCACGCGCGGAGCGCTCGGCCCGACCGGCCCCAGGCCGGTCTGTCCTCACCCGTCAGCGGAAGATGTCGCGGGTTGGGCAAATCTGGCCCCAGTGCCGCCGCCACCCGCCGTTCCAGCACGTCACCCGTTACCTCCTGCAGGCCGAGACCGATAGCCTGCAAGGTGGCACCCTCCATCTGTCTCAGCTTGATACTCAATACCTGCAGCAAGTGACGATATGTATACGTTGCGGCGGTCCCGCGCCCATCCGGTGGTGTTACCAGGCCACGGGTTACATAGAACCGAATAGTCCTTTCGTTGGGACGTGCGCTTGCCACGGCGTTGATCGGGCGTACTCCTGAGGCTTCTAGTATCGCTCCCGCCATCGTGGCCAAGTCGCGAAGATTCCACGGTGCGAGCTGGCGGTATTCCCGCAATGTTGTGAGTGGGTCGTTTGAATGTACGCCGGCGGCGGTCATCAAATCTCCCCATTCACCTCGCGGGGGCTTTCGGCCGTGATTGCTTCGAGCAACAAGGCAACCTCATCCAACGTGAACGGCTTTGACACGACAGGTAGACGGTAGAGACGCAACCAGGGTTCATGGTCCGGTGCATCCGGATCTGCAGTCATCACTATGACGCGGAACCGCAGGTGAGGCCATTGGCTAAGGATGATGTGATACAAAGTCTGGCCCGACATCGCTGGCATGCGCAGGTCCATGATGACAGCATCGACGCTGATGTGACGCAGGATCTCACATGCTTCTTCGCCCGACGCCGCCAGTTGTACGTCGTAACCCCAACGTTTCAGAGCTACACCCAGTACTTCTCGTACGTTGGAGTAGTTATCGACAACCAGGATCGATCCGCTGTTTATCATGACACGTCTGCCAGGGCTTCGTACTTTTCACTGAAGTACCGTTTTCGCACTATGGACACTACCTCGTCGGGGCTCAGCGTCACTCTGATCTCGCCCGGTGACATACCCAAGACCTCTTTGACGTTCTGGGTGAACGTGCGCGTCTGATGGTAGCCCAGTTTGGCGGCCACGTCTTCTACGGTATAGCCGGGGTCTTGCAGTAGCCGGTGTGCGTATACGGCTCTCAGCACTGTCAACACAACGCTGGGAGGTGGTAGGTGCGCTCGGGCAAACCACCGCAGGCATGTGCGTCGATCCATGCGGGCCCTGAATGCCAACTCCTGCACCGACTGGACCGAGGCCGGCTCGCGAATCATCGTCTCGATGGCCCACCGCAGCTCCCCCGGACACTCCGCCAGCAGGTCTCCCATCGCGTCTATCAGCTTGTGCGATGCCGCGTGTGCGGTCTCCGCCACGAGTAGCTCCCGCAGGTGGTTGGGGTGGTCATCGTGCTTGGCAATTACTACCTGTCGGATACCGACTTCACCCAGCCGCAACAGCGTGTTGGGAAGTTCTGCGGAAAGTGTGGTATAGAGGATCAGAGGTAACGACGGGAAGAGCACTTTGATCCGCTCTATTTCCTGAGCCCGAACTTCCCCCGAAAGTCCTGGGTCGGCCACTGCTATCTCAAGTGGCTGCCGCAGAATGGCATCGACCGCCGCTTCCCACGTGTTCACCGCATGAAACTCGAACCTGTGTCGGGCGGCTCGCTGCAACCTCACGGTCAGCTCAGGTCGAACAGCAGCTAGAATCAGCACAAATGTCCCAAAAACGACGTATGAAGTCCCAAAAACGCACTAACGGACATGCGAACGGCAGCCGATTTTTGATTGTCAAAGCCGTAAACGACCATTGTCATCGAATACCTCTGGAGGCGTAAATGTCTCGTCGGGCTCGTCTACTCGCTATCGTGCTCCTCGCATCCTTCGGCCTGAGTGCTGCAGCTTGCTCGGACATTACCTCACCGCGTGGCGACTGCGGTTCCATTCAGGGATCAGGTACCTGCCTTGAAGCAAGCATCCAAGGATCTGGCACCTGATCAGTCACTCTAGCGAGTCTAGATCAGCCGACCGCATCGGCTACAAGTAGCTCCAGGCTCGCGATCGTGTCCTGAACACCAGTTTCGTCCTGCAGTCCAGAAGAGAGCACCGTGCTGCTCATGTCAGCTGTGCGGCGCTCCTTTATGTCGTTCAGCATCCGCTCTGCAAAGAAGAGCCTTTCTCCCATCCCAAGGTTCTCTGCAAGTTCCACGGCTCCTGACAGGTGCCTTTCGGCACGGCCCAGTTGCCCAAACAACCCAAAGCCTGTTCCCAACTTGATCTCCAAGTCGATCTTCTGGTCTTGGGTCAGGTTACCCCTCTGTTGGGCCAACTCTTGGCGCCAGCGCTCGAAAGAAACGCGGTCCCCGATTTGCGCACTCAGCTCGAGCATCTCAAGAACAGTATGTGCCCTGACTTCCGGAGTAGGATGGTCTGAAAGCACTACCGAGAAGGCGTTTCCGGCAGCCGAATAACAACCGATTTCCTTCAACATGGAGCCGGTGTCACTCAAGGCGCGCGCCCGCCTCAGGGGGCTCTGATGCAGCTCAAACGCCCTGTATGCAAGCGGGATCGCGTCCCGAGCCCTACCAGCGAAATAGAGGGTGCCCCCCAAGTCGTGGCACGCGCGTGCCTCCGCGTCCCGATCCTCATTTCGCCGTGCCTGCCTGATTACCTCCCGCAAGACCCTCTCGGACTCGGGTAGGTTACCCAGCTTCTGCAGCACAACCCCGTGACCGATCTGACTCAGCAGGACGGAGTGCTCGTCTCCAATACTCGCCGCGATATTGCCACCACGTGTGTAGGACTTACGAGCCGCTTCGAATTCGCCCTGCATTCTGAGCACGCGGGCGAGCTGCAGGTGCGCTGCCACCTCTTCCTCTGCATTCCGCCCGTCGCTCAGCCGGAGCGCTGTGGTAAGAACATCCAACGACTCGTCGAGCCGGAGTTCCTCCTCTAGCCAGTAAGCAAAAGCCATCAGTGGCGGCAGGAGCAGACGCCGCTCCTTGGCGTCCAACGCCATCCCTGCGACACGTACTAGTTCCCGGAGGTGTGTCACCTCCGGAGTCTCAGGGTAGATGTCGTTGAGGAACTCACTGGTCGCCGTCACCTGATACGCGGTTGCCTCGCGCTGGATCTTGTCTCGATCCGCGCTGAACTGGTCGATCAGGCGTAGCGTAAGGAAGGCCCCCAGACCATTGTTGCCCGGGTCCTCAGTGCTAGTGTCGGCGGCCCGTTCCAAGAACGGCTCATGCAAGGTCGAGCTCTCTATTTGCGGAGTGCTGTAAGTCGAAGTCACCTGCTTGCCTCGATCCTGATGGGATTCGTAGGTCTAGTATGCCGCCCCTGCCGGGCTTGGGCAAGAGCAACCGCGATTAATTCAGCACAAGCTGTGCCGCCACAATATCGGCGTTTTTTGGGATGTTTCGGCGTTTTTCGGGGTGCGAATAGGTGCGGTTTGCACGCTAATTTTGCTGCGTGCAAAGAGGGTTCACGCTGTTTGAGATCGTGATGGTACTGACCATCCTGGCCCTGATGACCGCTTTGGCGACGCCCAGGGTCGCCGGCTGGGTGGACAGGCTCGCGGTCATGCGCTCGGCTCAGGAGTTCAGCAGCTTCTTCAACTCGGCTCGGATGGGCGCTGTCCACTGGTCTTCCCGGATCCGCATCAACATCACTCGGGACTCGCTTATTGCCATAGCAGAGGGGAAGTCCGACTCGGTGCTGATTCGGGTCAGCGGACCAGCCATCCACGGGGTGTCTCTGGATGTCTCGCGAGCCGACATTCGTCTATATCCAACCGGGGTGGGGTTAGGGGCCGCCAACACCAGGCTGGTGCTGCAGCGAGGAGCATTTGCCGAGACCCTCACTGTATCCAGACTGGGTCGCCTGAGACGCTGAGATTGAATGGAACTAAATCGGGGGGTCCGCTGTTATTACCAGTACCTGATGGAGGGGGGAGCCAAGCTCCTCCGAAGCGAAAACGGTCGCGTGCGGCGTTTGACGGCGGCGTCGCCCGGCCCCAACAGCCCGGGTGCCTTTGGCCCCGGGCTCGTTGTTTTGGTCTACCTATGTTGGGGGGAGGCGATTATCGCCGGCCCGATGCCGCTATCTCCAACTCATAAAAGGACTTCGCGCCCCTGGCCAAATTGACAGATTCGTTGAACCGGTTGGGACCGGCACCCGCTCGCGAATAGAACCGCTACCAACATCAACTAGGACGAGATCCGTGGTATGCCCAACTGAGATAACGTAACCCCTTTTACCATCGCCACTTATGACTACGCTAGTTGGCCTTCCGCCTAACTGTACTCGAGTTCTGACCGACCGACTCTCCAGATCGACCACAGCCACTGAACTCGAATCCGGAATTGACACGAGAGCTTGCGCGCTCCGAGGTGAGACTGCGATTTGAGATATGCCTGCCCCGATCGCAACGGAGTCGATGGCTTCGAGCGTTAACCTGTCCAAGTACAAGAGCCAGCCCGAAAGGCTGCATGATGCGAACAGGATACCGCCGGTTCGTGACAGCGAAATACCGCCAGGGCCGCAGAGCGGAGCGTCTGGGCCTTCGCGATCCAGTCTCACTGTCCGTACGCTCCTCCGCTGGACGAGATCCAGGTCCACCACCGACTCACCGTCGTCACCGCACCGCACGTACCCCCGTCCGATCTCTTGGAGCGTGGCGAGCCCGCGAGGACTCCCGGAGCACAGCTCGAACCGCGATACGGAGGTCAGCTTGCCCGCTGAGAGGTAGTGGATGGAGCCCGGGCTGGCAGGGTCGTGAGCAGCCGCGGTGACTGCGAGGGATGGTGAGTCCTGTAGCGCGGTGATTTCGAGAACGTGGCCATCATTCAGCTCCCAACGGTCTAGTAGCTGGCCGTCAGAAAGCCGAACGGTGCTGACGCGACTGGTGCCCTGTATGCCGACGTCAGCGACATAGAGCGAGGCTCCGCCGCGCCCGAACTCAACGAACCGCAGGCCCATGGCGCCGACCCCGGCGTTAGCCAGCGAAATGGTATCGGTCAGGGAGAGGTCACGGTCAAACAGCAGGATTGAAGCGGATTCTGGGTCACCAACAGCGATCCAGTGGGGTGGCGGTGTGCATCCCGCCGTGAGCAGCAAGAGCACCCAGGCTGTCGAATGGGTTCTAACTAGGGAGGACACCGTCTTCTTCAATGAAGACAAGGGTCCTGCGCGCTTCAACCGAAGCGGTTACTGCCTCCACCACCGCCGGGTCCAAGACGGTACCGCTTCGTGCCTTGATCCGTTCCACCGCTTCATCGGGTGAGAGTTTATCCTGGTACGGTCTGGATGTGGTCAGTGCATCGTAAAGCTCGGCTGCGCAGATGATGCGGGCGCCGATGGGAATGTCGTCTCCCTTCAGCCCGTCGGGGTAGCCGGTTCCGTCCCAGTGCTCGTGGTGGCTTCGGATGAACGAGATTATCCCCCCGAGGTTCTCCAAGGGCGCAAGGATCTGAGATCCAATCAGAACGTGCTGCTTGACGTGCTCGTACTCCTCCTCAGTCAACTCTCCCTGCTTGTTCAACACTGCCTCGCGGATGCCGATCTTCCCCAAGTCATGCAATCGACCTGCCATGCGCACGTTCTCGACCTCATCGTCCGATAGCTCCATATGATGAGCGACTGTAGCTGCAAAGGCCGCAACTCGCGCCGAGTGCCCACTGAGCCACGGGTGCTTTGCCTCTAGAGCGTTTACCAGCGCCTCCAACGTCGCGACGGTCAGCTGCTGCTGCTTCTGGCGTTCTCTCTTGATCTCCTCGGAGCGTCTCTGCACCTCTTCCTTGAGCCACGCCGAGATCTCGCGGCCCTGAATCAGGGTATCCCGCTTCCTCAGCGCGCGATCGATCGCCTTGCTCAGATCGTTCAGCTCAATTGGCTTGGTCAGGTAATCGACCGCCCCCCGCTGCATGCAGATAGCAGCACTGGTGGCATCCGATAGTGCACTGAGCATGATGATGGCGAGATCGGGGTCTTGGTGGAGCGCCTCGGGGACCACGTCGATGCCGTTCATGCCGGGCATGCGGATGTCCAACAACATGAGGTCGAACCCTTCGTTGCCTACCAGTTCGAGGGCTTGCTGTCCCGTATCGGCGGAGGCTACCGAATACCCCTGGTTGGACAGGAAACGCACGAGGGCACTCCGCAGCGCGCTGTCATCGTCGACGACGAGCGCTTTGACAGGCTGCTCAACCATCCCCGGTCCACTCATTGGATGCTCCCTCCACGGGATTGCCGGTCCGTCGGTGTCACTATGCCGTGGATCGCCTTGTCCATCAATAGCAACGGTCTAGGAAACAATAACTACGCGTATATACATGGCAACGTGGTTTCTCGGTCATGATCACGGCATGCTGCCATCGTCGACGAATGTGACCGCAACCGGGTGCGGTATGATCCCGGCAGCGCAGCCGCGGTTCAGCAACTCTTGTACTGCGAGACGTCCTTTCTCGCCGTAGTCAACAGTGTAGTCGTTCACGTACATACCGACGAACTCGTCTGCCTTATCTGCATCCAGGTCGCGTGCGTATTGCATGGCGTGCTCCAAGGCCTCTGCGCGGTGCTCCAAACCGTAAACGATACTTGCTCTCAGATCGCGGGAGACTTCGCGGATAAGGGAATCACCCAAATCACGTCTGATGGCGTTGCCACCCAAGGGTAGCGGTAAGCCCGTCTCACCGAACCACCATTCACCTAGGTCTAGCCACAAGTGTAAACCGCTGTCCGCGTAGGTGAGCTGGCCCTCGTGGATCAAGACACCTGCATCAACCTCACGGTCTGCTACGGCCCTCTCTATAGTGTCAAACGGCATGATCACGGGTGTGAAGTCCGCCTGGAACAGCTTGAACGCCAGACTCGCGGTGGTCATATCACCTGGCAGTGCCACGGCTCTGCCCCTGAGCGCACTGTTCACATCCTGTGGCGCGGCGTCTCGTGACACGACCCTGGGCCCGTACCGATCACCCATGGATGAACCATGAGGTAGCAGTGCGTAGGTATCGGCCAGATATGCGTAGGCATGGATAGAGACAGCAGTCACATCTAGCTCGCCGTTCATTGCACGCCGGTTCAGCGACTCTATATCGGCCAGCTCATGTACGTATTCGCGATCCCCAGTGGGAATCTTTTGTGCCGCAAGGGCGTAGAACATGAAGGCGTCGTCCGAATCCGGACTGTGCGCCAGGTGAATGGTCGGCATCAGTTTCCGGATGCCCCGGTGGAGCGAGCATCTGCCAGAAAGGACTCGATAGAGTTTCGGTGCATCTCGTATTCAGGCCGCGCGATCGCGATTTCCCGATCGTAGTCGCTCAGGAACTCACGATAGATGTTCTGCAGTGAAGCTGAGTCACCGATGACTCTGGCAGCTTCACCTCTCAGCAAGTGGGCGAGCAGGTGATCGGGAACGGCGGCTTGCAGGGCCTCGGCCTCCGCCAGGGCCTCGTCGGTCTCGCCGCGGACAATATGGATCAGTCCAACGTGGTAGCGGGCGTCCCCGTCGAGTTCACCCAGCATCGAGTAGGCTTGGATGGCCATGTCGGTATGGAATGCCACCCGGCCCGTATCACCTGCCTCGGCAGCCGACATTATCATGTCAAACAGCCGGTCCGCTTGTTGGCGTGGGGTCATTGTGCTGATGTCGGGAGCTCCGGACGGTGCAGGCCCTTGCGGTACGGCGTTCGTCTGCACAGGCTGCGGTGATGTGAACCGGACAGCGAGTACTATGACAACTACAACGACGGCCCCTAGGGCTACTGCCCACGGCAGCGGGAACGTCGTACCCCCTGGCTTTGCTGGTGCTGATCCGGCAGCGGCCCCACATGAGTGGCAGAAACTTGCGCCGGGTGACAGTGGAGAATTACAACCGGCGCAGATGCCCTCGGTGAGAGGTGCACCACAGTGGGTACAGAACTTACCCGATGCCGACTTGCCGCATTTGGGACACGTGATCTGGGATGCTGTCTGGCTCATTTACCTTCCATGGTTATCGGTTCAGCGCGAACCCAATAATATAGGCGCGGAGACCGGAAAATGCGGATGAGAGAATCTTGGGTCGGCGTGGCAGCACTTCTCGGATTGGCTGTCCTGCCGGCGTCAGAGCTAGAGTCACAAGTGACCCGCGCAGTGATTGGCCTTGTAGTCGCCGCCAACGACAGCACTCCGTTGAGTGGTGTTCATGTGAGTGTCGTGGGACAACCGGTTCAGACCGAGAGTGACGAGCAAGGGCGTTTCGTCCTCGCGAACCTGCCTACTACGGATGTTCGCGTAGTGTTCCAACGTATCGGACTGGAGAGCGATACGGTTAGTGTTGGGGCCACTCAGACGAGCTTCACGGCCTACCTGACCTTGATTGCGGTCCCGCTCGAGCCGGTTCGGGCCGAGCAGGCGCCGATCGCGCGACAGCGATTCGAAATGATTGCGCAGCCCAGCACCGTCACCCTCGATCCGATCGAGATCGAGAATGTTCCCATGCTCGCGGAACCCGATCCGATTCGGGCGGTGCAACTCCTCCCGGGCACCGTGGCCAAGGACGACTTCACCGTTGGGCTCAACGTACGTGGTGGAGACACGGATCAGAACCTGATCCATCTCGACGGAATGCCCGTGTTCAACCCCAGTCACCTGGGGGGCATGTTCAGCACTTTCGACAACAAAGCGCTCAGCCAAGTCGATTTCCTGGCTGGCGGATATCCAGCGAGATATGGTGGCCGGCTCAGCAGTGTGCTGGACGTGCGATTGCGGCCCGGTGACGTCAATAAGACCACACTCAATGGGATGGTCTCGTTCTTGTCGGCCAAGCTCATGTTGGAGGGTCCGATAGGCAATACTGGGATCACCTATCTGGTGAGCGCACGCCGAACATATGCCGACGCCGTTCTTGCGTTGTTCGATCCCACTATCCTGCCGTACTACTTCGGCGATGCCTTGGCCAAAGTGACAGCCCCGCTACCGGCTAGCGGTACGCTTTCATTGACGGGGTACTGGGGCCGTGACGTGTTAGATCTGCCCTGGGTAGAAGAGGAGCCAGGGCGTGAGGGAATAGACCTTGAGCTTGATTGGGGTAATAGGGTCGGTGGTATCAACTGGTACCAGCCAATCGGGTCCATGCGTCTCGACACCTATCTGAGCACCAGCCACTTCTCGACGGGCTTGGGACTCGAACCCGACATCGAACGCCTCGATAACTGGGCCCGCGTCCACTCTGCACGCTCCGATCTACAGATCTCACCAGGTCGCACGCACGACGTGAAGTTCGGTCTTGCTGT
>CP070792.1:2593598-2596337 GCA_020346845.1 Gemmatimonadota bacterium | reverse complement strand
GCAACCGCGGCCGAACGTTGCTGTTACCTCGCCTGGGTGGCGGAACACCGCGGGAGCTGAATAGCGAAATCATTACCGCTTGGGCACCGGGCGGCTCGAGCATTGTGAGTTGGTGGCCCCAGGCTCGCGAGTTGGTGCTCACCGACGTGACGAGCGGTGACACGACGGGGACGATCGCTCTAGAGATGCCACACGTGTGGGTTTACGGCGTCGACTGGTCGCCCGACGGTGATAGACTTGCAGTTAGTACGGAGGACGAGGGCACGTCGATTCTCTGGACGATTGCGCTCGACGACGGAGAGCCGACCGTTGTGCTCGAGGACTCCGTGACCGTCATGTCGCCCCGTTGGTCTCCGGGTGGTGAGGTGGTGTACTACCTGCGCGGTAGCGAGCAACAGTCGATGGAGCTGAGGCGAGTTCGGGTGTCGCCGGATGGGACGGCGGATGGTGATCCCGAACGTGTGCTCTCCGCCCTGCCGGTGGGATCGCGGCACCAATCCATGCCGGCGTTGTCGCTATCGCAGGATGGCTCTCGGTTGTTCTATTTGAGACGCACCGGTTACTCCAACATCTGGCTGGCCGAAGTGGGAGGCAGTGCAGGGAACCGCACGATACAGCAACGACAGTTGACCACCGGGACAGCGCAACGCTCCAATCCTCGGTTCTCTCCCGATGGAACGGAGGTGGTATACGTCGAAGCCGCTGCATCGCAGTCGAATGTGTTCGTCATCCCGGTTGAGGGCGGCGCTCCAAGGCAGGTCACGTTCCAGGACAACGAGGTGTGGTCGCCGGCGTGGTCGCCGGATGGAAGCCGGATCGCCTACGGTGCTACCGTACGTGATGCGATGAGAGTGTGGGTGGTGGATCGGGACGGAGGCACACCTAGTGTGTTTCCCAACACCCGATTCTCCAGCGGCAACCGTTTGGCATGGGCACCCTTGGCCGAGATCGTTTACCAGATACCGGACGATCAGAACTATCACAAGCTCGATCCGGTGACTGAAGCCGAGACACCCTTGATCGCTGAGCCGTTGAACGGTTGGCAATACAACCCACGACCGTCACCCGATGGCAGCCAAGTCGCGTTTTGGTGGAACCGCACCGACTCGTTGGCGGATGGGATCTGGCTCGCGTCGACGAATGACGGCTCGGCCGAGCTCTCGGTCGCTGGATTCCACCCGCTCAATTGGAATGGCCGTGGCAACGCACTGTTTGCCATGCCGGGGGATCCCACGGGTAGCCCTTCCGCCGATGTCTTTTTGGCCCCGCTATCCGGGCGCGAGCCAGAGTTGTTCGTCACTTTGCCGTTCAGAGCGGATTCACGCCATGTAGACATCAGCCCCGATGGTCGACGCATCGTCGCTGCGGTCGAGGAGAGCCAGTCGGACGCGTGGATCGTGGTGAATTTCGATACGAACGTTGGGAACTGAATTGAATGATGAATGTTGCATGCTGAACGTTGAATTCCGAAGTGTACGAAAACCGACCTGCAGCCCCACTGCGACATTCACAATTCAACATTCAACATCCAAGATTCAGAATTCGGTATCCGCGGTTTCTCTGCACTCTAGTCTAGATCCGGAGGCAACACCAATGAACACGAGGCCGCTCATCGATCGTCTGACGCGCACTACCGCGTACATCGCTGCAGTAGTGACATGCGGCTGTACTGTCGAGGGTCCAGCTGACACCTCGCAGCGCGACGTTCCCGAGCCCCAGCATATCCTCATCGCCGAGAACACGCATGCCCGATTCAGCAGCGGCATACCACCTGTGCTGCACGTGCAATCCGGTGACGTCGTCGAGGTACATACGAAGGAAGCGACCGACGGCCAGCTCACGCTCGATTCCGACCTTGACGATCTGGCCGCGCTCGACTTCGATCCCATTCATCCTCTCACGGGCCCGATCCAAGTGGAGGGTGCCGAGCCGGGTGACGTGCTGGCGGTGATGCTACACGACATTGAAGTGCTCGATTGGGGCTGGGCCGCGATCGTACCCGGTTTTGGATTTCTGGCGGACGAGTTCACCGAGCCATATCTCAGGACGTTCCAACTGGCGGTCGGCGCAACGGAAGTCGAGTTCAACGATAGGATCCGGATCCCGATAGAGCCGTTCCCGGGAGTCATGGGAGTCGCTCCCCCTACCGACTCCATGCTCACCACGATTCCGCCACGTGCCAATGGCGGCAACATGGACAACAAGTACATGACTGCCGGTACGACCGTGTACTTCCCGGTCTTTGTGTCGGGTGCGTTGTTCTCGATCGGTGACACGCATGCGCTACAGGGAGACGGCGAAGTGAGTGGTACTGCGGTCGAAGCTCCGATGCGCGTCGTGCTCGAGTTGAACGTGATCAAGGGTGACCGCGACCTACGCGAACCGGAATACGAGGCGGACGAATTCTATGCCGTCACTGCGTTTGCAACCACGCTAGACGAAGCGGCCCGCAAGGCCACGCGATACATGATCGACTACCTGGTTGCCGAGCACGGTCTCACCCGCAACGATGCGTATATGCTGTGTTCGCTGGCCGGCGACTTGAAGATCGCGGAGGTGGTGGATATACCGCATGTGCTGGTGAGCATGCATATGCCGAAAGAAGTGCTGGGGATGTGAGGAGCGGGAAATGCGAATGTCGAATGTAGAATGATGAATGTTGAATAATGAATTGTTGGAATTGGGTGTAGAGTTCGCGCTCGAAAAGTTCAGAATTCAGCATTCAACATTCTACATTCT
>CP070792.1:2587721-2593498 GCA_020346845.1 Gemmatimonadota bacterium | reverse complement strand
TGGCTTGGCGCACTCGCTCCTGCAGGGCCCTCATCAGGATCGGTGCGACTTCCGGTCCGACGCTGTTCACTTCGCCGTACTGTTTCTCGCTCCGCCCATAGGCGAACGGCGCGACGTCGTCCCACTGCCGCTTGGGGATGATGTAGCCGACCTCGTCGTTAGCGAGGCCGAGGACCAGAACCTTCTCGCCCGGCAGGATCGCCATCACCGACGGCTCTTTAGCGACGGTAGGGAAGTCGACATTCGGCTCCGCTGGCGATTGGAACTCGCCGTACACCAGTTCGGGATACAGTTCGCCGGGGATGCCTGCGATGTGGAGCTCGCCGGCGCGGATGTAGCTGACCTCCGTCTCGAGCGCGATGTCGCCTTCGACCTGATGGTCCGGCAGCCTTGCGCCGCCGCTGTCGGGATTTCCGGTCCAGGTAAAGGCCTCACGCTTGAGCACGCCGATGGCGCGGCCCTGGCGATAGCCGGGGTTGGCCAACGGCACGTATACCGGTGCAGCACTGGCTACAAGCGGTGACAAATCGATTGACTCGGCGCCGCCGAGGGCCTCGTCAAACACCCGAGCGACCGCCTCGCCATAGGCTTGGGCGAATTCGAATGTGCCGGCCTGCACCAGGGTCCCGTCGCGCGCTCGGAACTCCGCCGGGTTGGTCATCAGCCCACCGATAGCCCCGGTGAAGTAAGCAACCGGAATGCGGTACCGGGCCTCGAGCGACTTGATCGTATAGTGCGGAAAGTCGGCCGTGACGAGCGTGTTGTCCGGTCCCAGGCTCTCGGGATGGTTGCTGAATTGGAGCAGGAGGCCGAGCGGCCTGCCGTCGGCGGCAGTGAACTTGATGGCGCGCAGTATCGGATCCTTGACGAGGGGCAGGCGGGAATCGAGCAGAAGCTCAGGTGCCTCCGCGGTGCCGTACGTGGCCCAGGCCGGCGTCAAGGATGCTTCCGCCGCTTTCACCGCCTCTACGACTCGCTCGATGACGAGCTCCACGTAGGCGGAGTCCACTCCCGATTCGAGCGGCGAGGGTCCCCAGAGGCCGATGACGTCGGGCCCCTCATGGTTGTGCGAGCTGGCGACTAGCACATGCTCGTAATCCGGAAGCTGCGCTCGCACCTCGATCACAGCCGGCCGCTGGAGGCCAACGAGATCGACCGATACCAGCGCCAGCTTGGTCTCTCCCTCGCGGAGCACGACTGCCCGGGCCCACAGGCTGTCGTGTACTCCCGTGGCGCGGCGGTTGTTGCCGTAACCGGCGATCCAGACGGCGTGCCGCGACAGATCGGGTGTGATGTTCGCCTTCGCGAAACCCACCTCTACGTCTGCCGCCCTCGGGGCGTACATCCCTACAACGAGAAGTGCCCCAACAACGACCGTGAGCCGGACCATACCACCCTCCCTCTTCGTGGACCAGGGGAATCGCGTCAACTGCGCCAAGTATGAGGCGCGTACCTGGAGTCGTCCAGCACCGAACGTGAGCCGAACTGTTACACAGGTCAGTGCGATTCCAGACGATGATAGACGACGGTGGACCATGCTTGACATCGTCTGAAATCGTCGGGTGTGGGAGCGGGGCGGGGGCCATCGTCTGGGTGTGTGTTAGGGCAGGGGTGGAGGTTCTTTGTAGGTTATGGGGAATCACAAGGAATGCTCTATGAAACCAACACCCGTATTCCCCGCATGTGTCGGCCTGCTGTTGGTGGCGGCGATACTTCCCGGCTGCGCCACAGAAGATCCAGGCGTGGTCTATGTGATGACGGTGAACGGTCCGATCGCACCGGAGCAGATGGGAACCACGCTGCCGCACGAGCACGTGTTGGTCGACTTCGCTGGCGCGGAGCTGGTTAGCCCCGACCGCTACGATCGCTCGGAGGTGTTCGAGACGGTGCTTCCCTACCTGCAACAGGTACGGGCACTCGGCCTGGAGACCCTGATCGAAGCCACACCAGCGTACCTGGGCCGCGATCCTCTCTTGCTCAAGCAACTGGCGGATGCCAGTGGACTCCACTTACTGGCGAACACCGGGTATTACGGCGCCCGCGAGAGCCAGCATCTGCCAGGTCATGCTTTCGACGAGCCGGCCGATTCGCTGGCCGAACGTTGGATACGCGAATGGACCGACGGTATCGACGGGACCGGAATCAAACCGGGCTTCATCAAGATCGGTGTGAACGCCGGTCCCCTGTCGGACATGGATCGCAAGCTGATCGTGGCGGCGTCGCGCACGCACCTCAGAACTGGTCTCACCATAGCGGCCCACACCGGGCCGGCCCCAGGCGCCATGGATCAACTGGCCGTGCTCGAAGCTGAGGGTGTCGATCCGAGCGCCTGGATCTGGGTTCACGCCCAGGCCGAGGAGGATTCCACGATTCACGCTCGCGCGGCCAGCGCAGGAGCCTGGATTTCGTTTGACGGACTCGCGCCCGACAACGTCGAACGCTATGTGGCCTTGGTCGGCTTCATGAAGGCAGAGGGCCTGCTCAACCGCGTGCTCGTGTCGCACGACGCCGGTTGGTACCATGTCGGCGAAGCGGGTGGCGGGGCGTTCCGGCCGTACGACACGATGTTTACTGATTTTCTGCCGGCGCTCGAGGAAGCCGGCTTCACGGACGAACAAGTGCGGCAGTTGACCGTAGTGAATCCCGCTGATGCCTTTGCAGTGCGCGTTCGGGCGCGCTCGCCGTAGGCGCGGTCGCTGATTCGACTCAGATGTCGAGCGGGTATCGACCGTACTTCTCGGCTGCTTCGTATAGAGCGAACAGGTTCTGCGGTGGCACGTCCCACTGAAGGTGGTTGGCCGGTCCCAAGATGTATCCACCGCCAGGACCAAGCTCATGTAGACGTTGCTTTACTTCTGCCTCCACGCCGGCCACATCTCCTTGCAGGGCTCCGCGTATGTCGATGCCGCCCATGAACGCGATTCGGTCACCGTACTGCTGCTTCACCTTACCCAGGTCCCAAGCCGCTAACGGTTCCACAGAGTGAAAGACATCGGCCCCGATGTCGACCAGCTTGGGTAGGAACGCGGCCATGGCCCCGTCCGAGTGGTACACCACTTTCACGTGGGGGCTGTGAGTCTTGATCAAGCTTATGAGCTTGCGGTAGGGTTCTTTGAAGAACTGATCGAACATGTCGGGTGAGATGAGCGGGCCCGTGTTGCCGGCGAAGTCGTCGCCCGGCAGTTCGATCATGTCCAGATACTCACCAGCAACCTCGAGGAAGCGCTCGGTGAGATCTGCGTAGCAATCGTACAAGCGCCCGATCAGACCACTGACAATGTCGGGTGCCAAAGCCAGGTCCATGAGCAACTGCTCGGGCCGCCGCAACGCCTGCGCCATCTCAAAGAACCCGTAGGATGCGACGGCCCTTCCCACGATAGCGTATTCGTGTTCCATGGTCCGTACGGCTTTGACGCGCTCCAATACCCTGCTGGCGTCAATCAGCTCATCGGCGGTGGGAAAGCGGTGTTCGTGGACCTGCTCGACGGTTGCCTGCTGCAGTGGGTGGCCACTGGGCGAGCGGTAGGGACCACGCGTCTCCCACTCAATCCCAAATGCGTCTGTTTCATCTGGTCGCAGTACGCTATATGCGGCTATGGTGCCGGGATCGACGTGACGCACATCTACGCTGAGCCGCTCGAGCAACCGATCGTCGTAGTAGTTGACGGAGTGAACACGGGCAGGCCGGAACGGTGGTACTGGCGCCCAACCAAGTGTCTCGAGCACACTGAAGTACAGTCTGTCTGTGATCCCGTACCAGCTTCCCCACAGTGACAGCGGAACTCGGTCCGGCTCCTCGTGGTGCAAGGCGGTCAACACCCGTTCGCGGGGGGTGAGAGACATCGATTGCTCAGATCACCTTTTGGACGATGTTGCCGCTATGCTTGTTCTTCAGTATCAGCTTGGTCTTGCCGTCGGGCATCTTCTCTTGCTTGATCAGAAAATGATCGGCGTCATACTCTGCCGACTCAACGCCAAGATCTGTCTCATCGGATCCGCGCCAATCTTCCAGTATCACGGTCTCCCACTGTCTCGATTCAGCTGAGCGGTACGCCGCATCCATCACCGCGTTGACGACGTAGCCGTCGTAGAACGTTTCCATCGGCTGCCTGCCTTGATCCAGCGCGTCGAGCATATCGGTGAACATCTCCGTGTAGCCAAGCTCACCCACCTCATCGCCTACGGGGAAGAGCCAGCCGGTTTCGCCCTCGGACTTCTCCGCTACGTAGCCCTTCTCACCTTTGGCGGTGAACATCTCGAGTCCAGTGCGCAGCCAATGATTGAGCCAGATGGTCCCTTCCGTGCCCGACACTTCATCTCGCAGGTCCATGCCGCCGCGAAACGCCCAGCTCACCTCGAACTGGCCAATGGCACCGCTGGCGTACTTCACCAAACCCACTGCACTGTCTTCCGCATCGATCGGGTGAACCTGGGTGTCTGCCCAGCACATGACTTCCAACGGCCGTATATCCTTGCCGATGAAATTGCGGCTGATCTCGATACAGTGGCAGCCCAGGTCGACGATGGCGCCGCCGCCGGAGATCTCTTTGTTCCAGAACCAATCGCTATGCGGTCCGGGGTGGGTCTCGCGGGAACGAGCCCACAGCACCTTGCCGAGGGCGCCGTTTTGCGTTGACTTGAGGGCCTTGAGCGTCTTGGGGGTGTAGGCCAGGTCTTCCAGGTAACCGGCAAATACACCAGCCTGCTCCACCGCGTCGAGCATGCGTTTGGCTTCCGCGGCGCTCCTGCCGAGCGGTTTGGTGCAGAGGACTGCTTTGCCGGCTTTCGCCGCGGCCAGCACTGCGGCTTCGTGCAGATTGTTGGGTAGGCCGACAACAACCACGTCGGTATCCGGGTGGTTGATCGCCTCTTCCATATCGGTGGTCCAGTCGCGAATGTCCCAGTCCCTGGCAAACTGCTTGGCTTCCTGCTCGGTTCGGGCGCAGACTACGCTCACCCGATCGCGGCTGCGCCCACCATGCAAGGTCATGGTGTAGAACATTCCGATGAGACCGGACCCTAGCATCGTGATGTTGTGCAAGGTGCGATCCTCCTCGATTTGACGGTTGTTCAATATTGTATCCGCTCGGACGCCAGCAGCAACCAGAGGGGTCGCTATTATCCTGGCGTAACTTCATCTTGGCAGTGCAAGTGCAAGTGCAAGTGCAATGGAGAAATTGACGCCATGTTCGTCGTAATCGGAAGTACTACTGCAGACGTGCTTGTCACGAGTCAAGAGTCGTTGACCAGTTCGGGAAGCGACGGCTTCCGCGCCAGCAATCTGGTTTTCACCGACACCCCCATCCGTTTGTCGATGGGGGGCAATGGCGGCAACAGCGCGTTCGTACTTGCCGGGCTGGGATTGCCCACAGCACTGTGCGGTTCGGTAGGCAAGGACAGGTTGGGGAACGCTCTGGTCGATTGGCTCGAATCTCGGGATGTCAATCTGGATGCAATGACCCGTAGTGATACATATGCCACGTCAACATCCGTGATTCTCTCGTCTGATGTGGCCAATCAGTTTGTGTTTCATCACCTTGGGGCCACCGCAAGCATTGGGTCGGAGAATCTGCCCGACAGACTGATCGATGAAGCAGATGTATTGTTGGCCACGAGCTATCCCATCGTGCCCAACATGCGGGCCGGTGGGTTCGCTCGTGCACTGGCCAGAGCCCATCGGTCCGGTGCAATCACCGCGCTCGATATCGGTCCTAGCATTGGTGAGCCCGTCACGCTCGATGAGATCACTCCTCTGTTGCCGGTCACCCACTATCTCA
>CP070792.1:2580305-2587621 GCA_020346845.1 Gemmatimonadota bacterium | reverse complement strand
CGCCTCATACGCATACTCGACAGCCCGGTCGACGCCGTAACAGAACCCGAATTCCTTTGCCAGCCGTATCGTCACCTCGCTCGTTGACAGCATATGTCCGGAACTTCGGATCCGGTCTACGAGTTGGCTGTGGTAGTCGTCTGCGAGGGTTCCGGCAATCTCGCGCTTCAGACCGAACCCCTTGCGGAAGTATGTTTGTTCCATTTAAACCTGATCCGATCCGCTAGCAGAATCGCTGCTCGCTGACGAGTCCGGTTCCATCTGCGCATCGTCTTCGGGATACAGGACTTTGCAGTAATCTTCCGGGAACACACTCGCCCGCACATCGTTAAAAACACCCACGTACCGGGTCAGGACATCAGCGTCCATTTCCCGGAGTGTCGAAGCAAACCGCCCTGAAACACGATCGCCGAACTCCGTTATCTCCAACGATCCCATGAAGGCCTGAAGGGCGAAGGCCTCCCTTCCATCGAACACCTGAACGCCGATCCTTGCCTCTCGCGATTCGGCGCCCAGCGGGCCAGCTAAAACGATTGGGTATTCACCAAGTGGAATGCTGTCCGGAAAATGCAGTACGACCACAGTGCCAGATGAGTCGTCTTCTGCATACAACTCCAGCATACCCTTTTCGCAGTAGCCCGCTGCCGCATCCCAGACTCGGTTGATTGCAAAATCTCCATCGCTGATGACCACGAGTCGCCCGTCCCGAGCATCCGGGTATCCGGGCATCGGCGGTAACTCCTCAAGCGTGCGGCGCGTCGTACCAGGCTCATCCTCCTGATCAACCTCGTCCGACGCGTCTGACTCCACCGTCGGGCTGCAGGCTACTATCACCATCAACGCCAACGCTAACGCAACTCTCATCGCTCGGTTTCCAGGGTTACACCAAGTTGAGATCTTGCCTGCACTTCGGCTAGTTGATACGGCTGCAACAGATCGCGGAGCTCGCCTGGAAGCGGACGAGATTTCATGGTGTTCCGGTCTACACACACGAGAACTTCGTGCGCGGCCGCTGCCATCCGCTTGGCACCCAAATGAACTGCATCGAAGTTGATCCCAATCGAGCTGTTCCCGAACCTTGTGAAGTACGCAGCGACTCTCAGGCAATCGTCGAGCCGGGCTGGATACGTGAAATCGCAGTTTAGATTTGCCCGTGGCAGCCAGATGTTGAAGTTGTCGAACACCTCGCTGTATGGAACGCCGGCGCTGCGGAATAGCTCCGTCTCTGCTATTTCGAAGAACCGAACATAAGCTCCGTAAAAGATGATGCCAGCTTTGTCCACGTCGGACCATCGTACGTATTCGTCGATCGTGAATGGCTTAGTGCTCATGAGCCGGAAGGTAGATCGTTGAACGCAGGTCTGGAAGTGCGTCCCTCAACGTGCTGCACGGAATACCAGGTCGAATCTGACGTTGGATGTCGGTCGGAAGCCTTTGGACAGGTTGAGACGCATCATTCCGTTCAGCAGCGATAGGCCGATCCCACCACCGACTAACGGGTCTGAAGAGAAGGTATCGCCGATATCAGCAAACAGCACAGGGGTCCAAATAGCCGAACGCCGCAGGGCAAAATCGAGCTGTGCTGACCAGAACTGACGATCGGCGCGAGTTCCATAGGTGTATCCCCGCACCGTCTGGGGCCCACCCAGCCGGAAATCCATCTGTGCCAGCGAGTCGCCAACCAGCACACCAGCACGCACGACGAAGGCACCCGTGCGTCGTAACAAAGAGAATGGAACAGTCGCAGATCCCCAGAAACGGGCAACCACATTGTCCTTGTTGCCCAGGACTTCTGCTCCCTCGCGCAACTCAACGAGTCCAAGCTCGTCCGATCGCGTCAGAGAACCACGGAGATACTCCCCCTCCACAATCGGTCTGTTGGGCGGAAACTCTCCGTCGCCAAAGATGTTTGGTATGGGGGCCCGAACCTCGGTGGGCATCGATTCCTGGTATTCGTAGTAGGCTCCGAGCTCGAAGTTCCGCAGCGGGCCAGTGTACCAGGCGTACGAGACACCGCCCCCCAGGACCCGATAGTACTCGGCGTCGTCATGTCCGGCGAAAAAGGCGTTGATCGAGTTTCCCACTCCCAATCCATGTGTCCAGGGCTCGACTTCGTGTACGTCCCAATAGCCTGAGAGGTCCCAGCGACCACCGGGCCCATCACGCCGCCACACTGCGGACAGATTGGGTTTGAGATCGCCGAACGCGAACCGGCCTGTCAACAGCACCGTCGTGAATCTAGGACCAGGCCGAAACTGGAAGCCCGCCCCGAGAGAGAATCCCTGCGCACGATTGAATCGCACAATATCGGAGAATCGCTCCCACGCCATTTGGAAGGTGCGTTTTCCAACCCATTCGGGCGGTAGCCCCTCCGAAATGTCGGCGAGCTCGGCAATCGACTGCTGGATCCGCTTCTGCTCGTCTGCATCGAGCGAGACCCTGAACTCCTCAGCCCATTGATATGCAACTAGTGAATCGGCCGGTGGGACATCGACCTCCCACCTTCCGTTGCTCCAGCGACCGGCCTGATAGTAGCCGCTCCTATAGCGCTCATCCCGAGTACTTGGTCGTTCCTCGTCCATCCTCCCCCTTTCCCGGGTACGCGTTCTCTCGCCGGTGCTGTCCTCTTCCAACGGCACCACAAACTCCACTGACGGTGACGTGTTCACCTGGTACTCGGAGAACGTCGATACAGCTCGAGCAGGGATGGTTGCGTTGACAAACCACGGCACGCGTGCTGTGATGGCCAACAGTTGACGGTACGGCAGCCAGTACTGCCTCGCCACCAAGGAGTACTCGATGTCCGCTTCGACGGTCAGGAATCTCGTCGCCCACTCATTATCTTCCCGCGCATCTGCGCTGTCTTGCGGAGTATTCCCGCTCGGCTCTTCCCACAGGTATTCGCCAACAAAGACAACGGTGAGACGAACCACATCGCCTGTCTCCTGGTCGATCCACATGTCCCCAGCGACCAGTGAAGGAGCCAATTCCTTAGGCTCGACACGCATCTTTACCGCACGCACCTCGCGCCCGGGCACGCTCATCCTAACCGAGTCGGTTATGCTGAAGCGGTAGTGCTCTGTAGCCGTTCGAGCAAGCGGATGCAGCGCAGCTCTATCCGGTACGCCCATCAGTCGCACGCTGTCGCCGAGCGACCGAGGAATGAACCAAGGTCGATCGAACCATACCTCCTGCCTGAACTCACCCCCCTCCCGCTCCAACTCCTCGTCGAGTTCGGGACTTATCCCAGCCATCATCCCGAACACTGGCATAGCAGATCTGGCACCTCGTACCTGAACCTTGAGATCGTTGGGGCTTCTCCATGTGATTTGGGCGACAGTCTCGTGTGCTACGAGCGCAGTCTGGCGGGCGAACCGGCTACGGCCTGCCGTTACATCCATGCGGGTGTGCACTAGCGCCCGGTAATCCCTGACCAGCGAGTCCTGACGCACGTGGCGCACGCGCGCTCGTGCATACAGCTCCGCCGTCGCGGCGTTGCTGAACGTTGTGGTGTCGCCTTGTTGTTGGGGGCTTGTGATTAGAAGTGCCGCTAGGAGGCTTGCGACCATCTCCCTCGACCGTCACGGTGGAGTCCGTACTCCTTGAGGCGACGCCAGAGCGTGGTCCGCGAGATGCCCAACCGACGCGCACTCTCCGCCAATCTCCAGCCGGTTCCTTGTAGTGTCAGCAATATCGCCTCGCGCTCACGATCCGCCAGCGTGCTTTGTCCGCTTTCGCCAGTTGGCAGGTAGACCGCTTCTCCCACCTTCAATCCACCGACTCTGAGTGGAGCAATACGTCCACCCTGTCGCGCTAGCTGCGGCAGTAGCGCCGTAGCATCCCGCTTGATCTCGCCACCAAGATCATCGATCAACTTCTCTGCTGGATGGTTAGCGTAAACGAGTTGGCCACCCGGATCGAATACCACTACCCCTTCGCTGAAGGAGTCCAGGACAGCTCGTGCTAGGGGCGAGAATACTGGCGACATGATCTTCGCGACTCGTTGGCGTTGCTGAATCCTGTACGCTCAAACCGGCACGAAGGTTTCAATTCGCGCCGTTTTTGCGCTCCATCTCAACTGACCGCGCGGTCAGGATTGTTCTGCTTTACCACTCCGCCTATATTAGTTGAACGGTCAGTCAGGTGGTATCATGGCAATTCCAAGAGGACAGGCCCACGATACGATCCTTCAGGCGGCGGTAGAGCTGGTAAAGGAGCGCGGGGCCAGTGCGATAACGGTAGATGCAGTGGCCAAGGCGGCTGGCTCGGCCAAGGGCCTTGTGCACTACCATTTCAAGACCAAGCTAGGACTTCTGGGTGCCGTAACGGAGCGGATAGCCCAAGCGCGCGAGCGAAACTGGATCGCCGCGCTGGAGCCGGGAGTCGCCCAATCGGCGGTTGAGCGCTCCTGGGATTTACTGACCAGCGAGTCAACAAGCGGTGTCACGTTGGCGTGGCAGAGTCTACTTCAATCGGGCGACGCACTCACTGACCACTCGGTCAAGAGTCTGGCCGCTCGTTTCTCCCGGACGTTGGGAGACGCCTTCGTGCAGTACCTTGAGGTCGAGATGGAGTTGGAGCCCACGGTGCCGAACGAAGAGGTGGGCTGGCTAATGACGGCGGTGATAGACGGCGTTGGATTGCAGATGCTCGCGGGCGCAAAGGCCGATGAGTTGCAGGGAGCGTTTGCTGCTGCCTGGTTGGGCTTGCTGTCCTTGACTGAGCCGCGCACCGTCTAACGGCGGCGCCGCCGCCCCCGCCTGCGGCCAGATATGCGGCGCTCCGCTTGCCGCAGCTGGAGTCTGGCTTGAAGCTCGTCCAACGAAGTGGCCCTCAAGATTTCGCGCTTGCCACTAGAAACGCTTAAATGAAGCGGCCTATCGAGAGCTGGAATGTCCCGCGACCGCAGCCGACGCGCCTGGCCCTCGCGCAGCCGAAGCACGGCTACCGCCTTGCCGTCCTCCAGCCGATACTCGATCGGGACCCGGTCACCCAAGACAGGAGCTGAAGACGGCAGAGCGTCGAGATCCCGGCGCACGTCGTCCGGAACGATCTCGTCGACGGCGAGCTTCAAATCGGAATCCAGAAACCCGGGCCAGCCGTCAACCGCACCGAGCTGAGCCCGCAGCCGCGCGGCTACCAGATCCGAGCGCGCTGCCTCAAGATTGCCACCAGAGCGATACCAGTATTCGCGCAGTCGCCCCACCGCCTTCGAAATCATGGGCTGTTGCCGGTGCTGTGTTATCCCGTCCACCAGCGCTCGAGCGAGCGTCTCCCTTGCCCGCGAGGCCAGATCCTGCGGGAATTCGCCACCTAGCCAGGAACGCTCTCGCTCCAGCTCAAATCCGAAGTATTCGGTGCGACATGCCTGCACTAGACCCGAGCGGCGTGGAGTGGAGTGGAACTCAACTATGGGATCGCCACGCACGGCGTAACGTTGGATCGTTCGGAAGGGGATGTTTGTCCCCTCTATGGCTGCCCGTGGTACCCCGAACCGATCGGCGAAGTACGACAGAGTGCCCGCGACCGCCGCATGCCGATTACACACCGAAGAGCGGGATAGCTTCACTCTCTCGCCCCCGGCCGTTTCCTCATCGATAACGAGTGAGAACGGCATCACTCTGGCCACCAGATCGCGGAATTTGCGCGCGATATCTTTGGTGACGGCAGGGACTCTTTCGGGCAACGGTAGTTCCAACGTGCGCATCACGGAGGCGTAGCCTAGCGCCACATCCTCGATCGCCTTGACGAGCACTCCTCTCTGTTCCGACCACTCATCGATTTCTTCGCAGAAGAGATGGCGCGGCAAACCGTACACTCGACCGATGTAGCCACACTCGCGCACGGCCTCGGCGTACACGTTGTAGGCGGTCAAATGATCACTCCCTTGCACCACGAGTCCACGCAAGTCCGATTCCTCGCGGGTCATACGGTGCAGCGAGTCAATGTTCGACGCGATGGCGACATACGGGATCAGGTCGTCCGAGGCATTAACCAGCAGCTCGCCCCAGGGACGATCCACCGGCATGGCCTCGACGTCACGCCCATAGTCGGTCAGCCTGCCACCCTCCACAAGCCCTCGTAGGGTGAGGCCTCTAACCGAGCTGGCGTATGCGTCACGGTCGACGGGAACCGGTAGGTCCAGCTCAGACAGATTCACCCTCAGCGCCGCGGCTGTTAGTGCGATGCGTTCCGTATCGCCGGCAAGCTGAAACGATGGTCTTGTCGGCTCCAGCGACTCAAAGTCGATCTGGCGATCGGTCAGGATGTGCACCTCTCCGTTCACGACCCGCCCGTGCACGCGACCTGCCATCTGCAGTATTTCGTTGTCGCCAAGGTGCATACGCGTTAGCACATTGCGGCCGTTGTCGACCACGTTGTTGTAGCACGCATCGTAGATCACGACTGTGTCGAGGCCCTGCACGTTTAGCGCAGATTGACCTGCCTGAGTCATTGTGAGAACGAACGGCTTCCGCGCGGTGCCTTCCAAGAAAGGCCTGATGACTCGAATGGGCTCGCCACCATGGTAGAACACCACGTTCAGGGTTTCCCACCGCCACCTCAGTTCCGCCGCAACTTCCTCCACCTCCGCGCGTGTCGGCAGAAACACAGCAACGCCTCGCATTTCCTTGATGACCCTGCGGACGTAGTGTGAATCCAGAAAGCCGATGGGCGACTCCCGACTGTACGCCACCTTGGCAGACATCGCAGCATCGAAGGCTGATGTCTCAAGCACTTCTGCCGATTGCAGGTAGTCTGCATAGAAGCTTGGATCTACCGTTGCCGAGAGCCAGATGAAGCGACAGCCCACACGCTTGCCGAGCGCCAAGCAGAGTTCCAGCTCTGCCGACGTTTGGTGGATCTCATCAACCACGAGAGTGTCATGCGAGTCGATGAGGTCATCTTGAAACCAGCGGCGTGCGATCCCGGTGGTCACGATGACGACGTTCCAAGTCGGCGTCTCTGGTGTGGCTTCGCGCTCTCGGTTCACAACACCGACTTTGAGCGGTGCTCTGAGTATCTCACTGGCCATCACACGAATCGCCAAAGTCTTGCCGGTTCCGGTTCCCGCCACGATTCCAAAGCCGCTACCATCCCTGGCCAGCTGCTTCACCTCCGAGCCGTGCTCCCTCTCGAGTACGGTTGAGATATCCAGGTGCATCGCCAGCTCGATCGTTTCGCAAGCTGCCCGTGTCGGTGCGATCACGATAACGCGCCCGGTAAGTGGCTCAGCGCGTCGATAGGCCTCGCGGTCAGGGGGTAGATAATGGTCGCGCACGTGGGTGTGTGGGCTCATGGAGACAAGCTAACAGGAC
>CP070792.1:2576947-2580205 GCA_020346845.1 Gemmatimonadota bacterium | reverse complement strand
TGAGGAGCTCCTCGGGTCGCCGTACGCTAGCACGCTCCGCCGTGCGAGTCCTGCGGAGCCCGATCGCGGCAATCCGGAAGGCCTGGCGGCCAAACGGACTGAGCCACACACCGTGCCGCGCCGACCGACTCACGCGGCTCCCCATCAGGCCGAAGCTGGCCCAGCCCACCGCTCCCGTTGCGAGGATGATTCCGCTCACACTGAGCGACAGGAGTCCCAGTCGCCAAGTTTCCGGCAGGGAACGCACCAACAAAGCGAAAACCAGCAGGGCGGTCGCCAACACTAGTCCGACGGTGCCGAGCACAAGGGCAGTCGCGGAGGAAATCATCCCGATTCCCCTGCCGGATCCCGTGGACGTCTCGAAGCCCCCAGAAGGCCGCATCTTCAAGATCTCGCAGAACTCGTCATAGCTGATGCCCTGCTCCATCACACTGCGCACGGATGCCAGGAGCATTGCTGCCGGGAAAAGCAGCTCGAATACGAGAATCCACGATACGAAAAGGAACAACAACATGTGACCTAGGCTCAATCCACCGAGAGCGCCGATCGCATATGCGACTACCCCACCCAAGGGAGCCAATACCATGAGCCGCATGCTAGCCGTATGGGCCAGTTGGAGGAGCTTATCGACCACGCCCGGTACCCGTCGAATGGTACCGGAAACCTCGCCAAGAGCTGCGGCGAACTCGTCAGCGGTTGCAAACCGGTCGGTGGGGTCCTTGGCAAGGCAGCGGTCGATGATCTCAGCCAACCTGGCGGGCACGTCTGTTCTCAGATCGATCACCGATGGAGCAGGCTGGCTCTCATGTAGCAGGAGAACGTGTTCGTCCGTGGGCGCGCGAAACGGGAGTTCGCCGGTGATCGCGTAGAAAGCCGTTACTCCCAGCGAGTAGATGTCACTCCGGGCATCCACTGGGTTGCCTGCCGCTTGTTCCGGGCTCATGTAATCGGCCGTGCCAACGATGTCGTCCCCGAGGGGATCATCGACGTGCCGGGCGATGCCGAAGTCAGTCACCATGGCCCGCCCCGATTCCCGTTCGATTATGATGTTTTCAGCCTTCACGTCACGATGCGTGATTCCACGCGCATGGGCGTACCCCAACGCCCACGCGACCTCACGCAATATTCGAATCGCCTGCCCGATTTCCAGCATCCCGCTCCGCTTGATCCGCTGGCCTAGGGTGTCGCCGTCTACATAGGACATGACGAAGAACACGATATCCCCATGTTCCTCGACGGTGTGGACAGGTACGATGTTCGGCTGAGAAAGCAGGCCAGCAGTTCGGGCCTCGCGCAGGAAGCTGCGGCGAATGTTGGGATTCGCCGCCAACTCGCAATCCAACAGCTTAATGGCCACTGGCCGGCCAAGTGTCACATCCCGGGCCAGATATACTACCGCCCCTCCACCTCGCCCGATCTCCCGTTCCAGGGAGAACCTACCGGCGACAACTGTCTGGAGCGCGATGAACTCCGGTGACTGTCTCACCGACGCGGTTGCGTCACCCACACGATCCATCAAATTCACCTCGGGACCTGACATCCGATTATCCCTGAAACCATTAGCCCAGCTCACGCGTAAGCCCCAGACCCGGGGCCTCACTTGCGAAGAGCACGCCATTCTCGAGTCTCAGCATACCTCGGGTTGGGTCTTTGGCTAGGCCGAGGTGACCGTCGAGATCGGCATACATCACGTTTGGTCGCGCCAACGCGAAGTGCAGGCCGGCTGCTATCGACAGCTCTACCTCATCCATGCAACCTACCATCACCTCGAGGCCCGCGGACCGGGCCACCGCGTTCACCTGAAGTGCCTCCGCAATACCTCCAACCTTCATGAGCTTCACGTTCACCATGTCCGCCTGATCGTCGCGCGCTATCTGAAACGCATCTCGCAAGCTCATGATGCTCTCGTCCGCCATGATCGCAACCGAGGTGGCGCGTGTCACCCGACCAAGCATGTCTGGTTGGCCCTTAGGGGTCGGCTGCTCGAAGAGAGTCACGCGCGCTGCCTTCGTCTGTTTGACGAAGCGCAGAGCTTGCTCCACTGTATAGCCTTGATTCGCATCGAATCGGATCTCTATCCGATCTCCCAAGTGCTCTCGAACCTGAATCACCCTTGCGATGTCCGTATCGAGGTCACGGCCGCCCTTGATCTTGAGACAACGAAACCCCTGAGCGACCCAATCGATTGCGCGCTCGACGGTCTCAGACTCTGACAGAATACCGATCGTAACACTCGTCTCGATTCGATCGCGGAAGCCACCCAACAGTTGCCAGAGTGGGATCCCGGCTGCGTTGCCAAGCAGATCATGCAATGCCATGTCTACCGCGGCGATACCGGACGGGTGCTTTGACCGGTGCAGGCGCAACCGTTCGAGAATGGCAGCAGACCGAAGCGGGTCCAAGCCAAGCAACTCCGGGACAGCGACATTCTCGAGGAAGCCGAGTACGGTGTCGGGAGTCTCACCGGTTACCTTGAGATCGGGTGCTGCACAACCGTGTCCCGTATGCTCGCCGTTAGTCTCGAGTCTGACAAAGACGTTAGTAACCTCACTGATCGTCTCGTATGCGATCGTGTAGGGCTCCACTAGCGTAAAGGTCATGGGCCATGCCACAACACGTGTTATTTGCATCGCAGTCTAGTAGCGGGTCTGATAGATCTCGTCGAGACTCATGGATTTGAGGTGCTCGACTAGTTCTACCAAATTGTCTACCATCACCGACCACATCCGCTCACCTTTCTCACGACTCGCTTTGGTCGGATCGCCCAACACTCCGTATCTCGATATGCGATGGGTGTGGGCGTACCATGCTACACTACGCTTGGATGTGAAGTCCAGATAGCGACTCGAGAACCGCGGGACGAACCGTCGAGCCTTATCCATCTGAACGAGCCACGGTCGCACGGCGAGCGATGTGCTGGTCTCTATCTCACCCGCGTGAACATCGTTGGGCGTTTCGGCCATGGCGAGTATATCGGTGTCGCTGGTCTCACCTGAGTCGACGCAGGTGAATATGCGCGCATCCCGATTAATGAGTTGTGCGGCGAAGTTCAGAGCCGGCGCGTTGCCGCCGTGACCGTTGATGATGACCAGCTTCTTCACGCCGTTGCGAGCGGCACTCATGCCGATGTCATGCACCAGGCGCGAGAGGGAATCTGGACCTACATCGATAGTCCCCTGGAACTTCTTGTGATGATAGGACACTCCGTAGGGGATTAGCGGCAACACGAGCGGGCGCGGTGAAGTACACCCGACGGCT
>CP070792.1:2569461-2576847 GCA_020346845.1 Gemmatimonadota bacterium | reverse complement strand
GTTCGGAATCGCGATCCAATTCAGCCCCGGATTCTTCGGCCAATGGGAGGCGCTTTGCCGCGTAGCGCTGCCACCGCTCTATGGTGTTCCCGTTGGTGCAACCGTCTCTTTCGCACTTGGCTTCCATCTGGGTGGCTTCATTCCTATCACACTGCTCGGACTGTGGTCGCTGTCGCGGGCGCGTCTCCACCTCTCGGATCTGAGACGGGCTCATTCGGACGAGAACGAAGATGCACAGCAGGGATACCCGGAATGACCGAGACTGAAGCGGGACGGGTAACCATAAGGGCTCACGCCAAGACCAACCTGTTCCTCCGCGTGCTGGCGCGAGAGGAATCGGGCTACCACTCGATCGAGACACTGTTCACCCTGCTCGAGCTACACGACACCATCACGCTGGAGCGCGCTGAGAGCGGAATCGAGCTTCAGGTGACCGGGGCCGACACCGGGCCGGTCGAACAGAACCTCGTGTACCGAGCGGCTCAGATGGTCTTGCAGGCGACCGGCACGAACATCGGGCTGCGGGTTTCTCTCCAGAAGGAGATCCCACCCCAAGCCGGTTTGGGCGGAGGATCGAGTGATGGAGCGGCCGCGCTCCATGCGGTCAATCATATGGTGAACAACGCTGTGCCGCGCCACGAGATACTCCAATTTGCGGCCAAGCTCGGGAGTGACGTGGCGTTCTTCGCATCGGGTGCTCCAATGGCGATCGGGTGGAGTCGTGGCGAGCGGCTGTTCCGCGTGCCGGCGCCCAAGCCGGCTGCGGCGCTCGTGGTCGTGCCTGATTTCGGCGTGAGTACGAAAGACGCCTATGAGATGTTGCGGGTGGGCAAGGGGTCGGGCGATCGGCGTGGCGCTGTAGTGCTAGACCTCGACGCACTGACAACATGGGGCGGCATCGGCCGCCTGGGTGGCAACGACTTCGAGACCGTTTTGTTCGGCAAGCTACCCGAGCTGCGCGAACTGTTCGAGCGCCTGGCGCAAACGGGGCCACGGCTTGTGCGTGTTTCCGGATCTGGTTCAGCAGTCGCGGCGATTTACGCCAACGAGAACCAACGTGACAATGCTGCGCTGGAGATCGGGGAGGGTAAGCGGCGGGTCATCAAGACAATGACGCGCGCTACAGCGGCGCCCGGTCCTGAGAGCGGTTAGCCCAGTCAGGATCTCCGAATGTGACAACCGGCGCAACACTGATTAGTTTTTGCATCCCGGCACCGTGAGCGTAAGGCGTTATCCGGTAACAGGTTGATGGCCCCTCGTCCAATGGCAGGACACCGGTCTTTGGATCCGGCGATGGTGGTTCGAATCCACCGGGGCCAATTGAGTCCCCCCTTTTCTCGCAGGGCAAGCACCCTGTGGCATGCGGTGCAGTCGGATGTGATGCAGCGGGAGCAGTCAACCAATCACCATGATCCTGCGCACCGACGGGTCAGCAACAGAGTGACGCATCTCCTTCCCCTGCTTCCCCTTCCTCCCCTTCTCCATCTCCTTGCCCATGAGTAAGTTTTCACCCGACTATGACCGATACAGACGAGTTCCTAGCCGCATCTAGCCAGATGCTTCTCATGTCGGGCACGGCCAACCGGCCGCTGGCCGAGGAGATTGCCGCGAACCTGGGCAAGCCGCTGTGCCAGGTGACGATCAAGCGTTTCGCTGACGGGGAGATCTTCGTCAAGATCGATGAAAACGTGAGGGGTCAGGATGTGTTCATCATCCAACCCACGTCGCCGCCGGCAGAGAGCATCGTGGAGCTTCTGATACTGATCGATGCTGCGCGCAGGGCCAGCGCTGCGCGGGTCTCGGCGGTTATTCCTTATTACGGCTACGGACGGCAGGATCGTAAGGATCAGCCGCGTGTGGCCATTAGCGCCAAGTTGATGGCGAACGTGATCACGACGGCCGGAGCCGACCGCGTGCTGGCAATCGATTTCCACCAGCACCAGCTACAAGGCTTCTTCGACATCCCGGTCGATCACCTCTATGCCGCGCCGGTGTTCACGCAGCACTACCGTCAGAAGCGGCTACACAAGCCCGTCGTTGTGGCGCCGGATGTCGGTGGCGCAAAGATGGCGCGTGGCTTCGCCAAACGGTTGGACGCCTCGATCGCGATCATCGACAAGCGGCGACCGTCAGCCAACATAGCAGAGGTAGTCAACGTAGTCGGCGAGGTAACCGGTCGGGATTGTCTGCTGGCTGACGACTTGATCGACACAGCTGGCACGATCAGCGAGGCCGCACACGCGTTGAAGCGGCTGGGTGCGCGCAAGGTCTACGCCTGCGCCACGCACGCCCTGCTTTCGGGGCCGGCAGTGGATAGATTGAGCACAGCTCCGATCGAAGAGATAGCGGTAACCAATACGATGTGTATACCTGAGGAACGCCAGTTTGAAACCCTCAAGATTCTGTCGATCGCCGATCTACTGGCTAAGGCGATCAACTTCACCCACAGTTCGCAGTCGGTAAGCTCTCTGTTCAACTGACGCCGAAACGAAAAACAGTAGGAAGAAGGAAAGATGGCCCAGACAATGACGATCACCGCCGAGCCTCGACAGGAGACCGGCAAAGGAATAGCCCGACAACTTCGGCGTGCAGGACAGATCCCGGCCGTGGTGTACGGTCACGGACGGGAACCGGCAGCATTGAAGATAGATCAGGCAGAGCTCGACAAGATCTTGTCCGTCGCAGGTGCTTCCACCGTCGTGGAACTCCAGTTGGGTGGTAAGACGGTGAAGACTCTCATCCGGGAAGTACAGAGACATGCCACCCGGCTGGACGTGCTGCACGTCGATTTTCTCGAGATCCACGCAGGCGAGAAGCTGAACGTGCGGGCGCCGCTCCGGCTCGAGGGGTCGCCTGAAGGTGTACGGAACCAGGGTGGAGTATTGGACCAGGTGCTGCGCGACGTGGAGATCAGAGTGTTGCCGCGGCATCTGCCTGAATTCATCGCGGTGGACGTGACCGAGCTTACGGTTGGGCAGTCGCTGCACGTGAGTGACCTCGTGATCGAGAACGCCGAGATCCTGGACGATCCCGATACCACGATCTGTTCGGTGGTACCGCCGCGGGTCGAGGCAGAACCGGTGGTTGTGGCCGAAGAGGAAGAGGAAGAGGCGCTGGAGCCGGAGGTCATCCGGAAGCCCAGAGCCGAAGGCGAAGAGGAAGCAGAGGCCGAAGCCGGGAGCCCCGAGCAAGAGGGTTAACCGCTGCGCGCTATCGTCGCGCTGGGGAACCCCGGACCGGCATACGCATTCACCCGGCACAACGCCGGCTTCATCCTTGGTGATTTTCTGGCCCGGGAATGGCAATTACCGTCATTCCGCCGGGCGGGGCGCGCTCGTGTAACCGACGGCACCGTGTTACGCGAGCGCGTTGCCATTATCAAACCCACCACCTACATGAACCGCAGCGGAAACGCATTGGGCCCGCTGTTGGATACAGAGGGCTTCACCGTGTCCAGCGACATGCTGGTCTTGGTGGACGAGTTCCAGTTACCACTCGGCACGTTTCGCATCCGCTCGCGAGGCTCGGCCGGCGGGCACAACGGTCTCTCCAGCATTGAGAGCAGGCTCGGGTCTCAGGATTATGCGAGGTTACGAATAGGAGTGGGTCCTGTCACAGACGAGTTTCCCGATCCCGCTGATTTCGTGTTGTCACCCTTCGAGCAGGATGAGGTCGACACGCTGGCCGAGTTGCTACCGGCCATGGCCGAGGCAGTGGAGTGCTGGATCACGGACGGGATCGAGGTAGCGATGAACCGGTATAACCGACGGGTAGAGGCCTAGTCACAGCAGCCTTAGCGACTGGGCGGCGGCCCGCCCAACGATAGTATGCGAATCGGAATCGTCGGTCTGCCCAATGTGGGCAAGTCCACACTGTTCAACGCGCTAACCTCCGGGGGCGCGGCGGCTGAGAACTACCCTTTTTGCACGGTGGAGCGCAACGTCGGGGTAGTAGCGGTCCCCGATGAGCGACTCGTGCGACTGGCCGCAGCAGCAAAGCCCCCCAAAGTGATTCCCGCAACGGTGGAGTTCGTGGACATTGCCGGCCTGGTTCAGGGTGCGAGCAAGGGTGAGGGTCTGGGCAATCAATTCCTGGGTCACATCCGTGACGTGGACGCGATCGTACACGTGGTACGGTGCTTCCAAGACCCGGACGTGACCCACGTGATGGGCGATCTCGACCCCGTGCGGGACCACGACGTGATCACGGGAGAGTTGGCCCTGGCCGATCTGGAGCTGGCCCAGCGGAGACAGGAAAAGGTCCACAAGGCTGCCAGATCTGGTGACAAAGACGCACAAATCGAAGACGAGTTGCTGCAGCGGGTCATAGATGCACTGATGGCCGGACACGGCGTGAGGGAGGTGGCGGAGTCCGAGGAAGAGCAAGCCAAGTGTTTGCAGTGGGGGTTGCTCACTGTGCGGCCGGTGATCTACGCCGCCAACGTGGCCGACGAAGACCTGGGTCATGAGGACCTCACCTGCTTGTCGGCGCTGCGCGAAGCTGCCCGTCTGCATCATGAGGACGCAGACGTGATCACGGTATCCGCGCAGTTCGAGGCAGAACTGGCGGAGCTGTCCGGCGAGGAGCGCGATGAGTTCCTGGCCGCGGTAGGAATGGAAGAGCCCGGACTAGAGCGGCTGATCCACGCATGCTACCGCCTGCTGCGGCTCGAGACGTTCTTCACCATGAACGAGAAGGAGGCGAGAGCCTGGATCATCCCGATCGGCACCACGGCATACGACGCAGCCGGACAGATCCACACCGACTTCCAGCGTGGGTTCATCAGGGCCGAGACGATCCATGTGGACGAATTCGTGAAGGCCGGATCCCACAAGGCTGCCCGGGAGCACGGGCTGATACGGAGTGAGGGCCGGGATTACGTGGTAAAGGACGGAGAGGTATTGCTCTTCCGGTTCAACGTGTAAGAGCGGGGAAAGGGGAAAAGGGAAAGGTTGGATTCAGCCGGACGTCCCGGGAACAACCGCACACATCCGCGCTCACCTTTCCCTTTTCCCTTTTCACTTTTCCCTTTTCCCTTTTCCCTTTGTTTCTCCGTGCTACTACCATCATTCCCCCTCTCCCATTACCTTCCTCCTCCCACAACTCAACCTACTCCACCCCGGCACGGGTGGGGTCGTTTAGACCTAAGGAGGTGCCATGAGCAGGAAGTACGAGATCGTCTATATCTTCGACAGCGTGTTGGAGGAGCCGCAGGTCAACGAACACCTCGATCGGTTCCACTCGCTCCTCAAAAACCAAGACTACCCCGAGCCAATCACAGCCATCAGCCATTGGGGCAAGCGTACGCTCGCATATCCCATCAACAACAAGGAACAGGGATACTACGTGGTGGCGCAGTTCGAATCGGACCAGAAGCTGCTGAACGAATTCGAGCGCGCGATCAAGCTGGACGAGAGTGTATTGCGGTACTTGGTGGTGATCAACGAGGGACTGGGTACGGCCCCGGTATCGGTCGAGCGGGTCGAGAGCGAGTCCGACGACGATGACGACATTGAGCCTGAAGCGCAGGCGGAGGGAGCTGAGTGATGCGGCGGAGCAAGACATGCCCCATCTGCGAGTCAGGGGTGAGAATCGTGGATTACAAGGACGAGCGGTCCCTGTCACGCTTTACCACCGAGCGCGGCAAGATATTGCCTGCCAGACTTTCGGGTATGTGCGCGCGTCATCAGAGACAGCTCTCGCGCGCCGTCAAGCGGGCACGACATCTCGCGTTGGTGCCATACGTGAAGGGTACCAGCCGGTAGAATGCCCCAGCCGCCCGTGCCGTGGCCGCGGGACGGTTTCGCATGAGCGCCAAACGGTGGTTGGCCCGGCATCTCTTGGTGGTGCTGGCCTGTCTGGCCTACGTTCTCTTCGCCCACCCGGCGCTGTTCGCGCTCCCGCTGGCAGCGCTGCTGGTCGCCACCTCACTGCGCACACCGCAGGAGTGGATCACCGCGACCCTCGCGGGCGGCCTGAGTTTGACGTGGCTACTGGACACAGGCGATCTACCGGACCAGCTGGTGCGTGCGGGTGCCGTTGTGGCAACCGGCGTGTTCGTGACGACGACCCGGCTCACCCGAGCGCCTGTCATCCACAGAGCGCTGTTCGCCGTCTTCATTGCGGCGTTCGCCACCGGAGTGTTGCTGCTCGTTCTGGGTTCGTCATGGGGTGAGGCTCGTTGGTGGGTGGAGTATAGGGTGGGTTACATGACGCGAATGGCATCGCAGCTGTTCTGGCTCTTGGGAGACGGAAGCTCTGCTAACCCGAACCGGGTGGAACAGGCGGTGAACAGCATAGTCCGGCTCCAGGCCGACTATTTTCCCGCACTGGACGCACTCAGGATCCTGGCTGGATTGGCGCTGGCAGCCGCAGTCTACCAGCGGGTGGCGCTGGAGCCGTATGGGGCCGGATTGGCGCGTTTCAGCAGTTTTCGGTTCAACGAGCATCTCGGCTGGGCGGCCATCGCCGCGCTGCTCGTGGTGTTGATTCCCAGCTTGGCGGCGGCAGAGCTGGGTGCCACTAACCTCCTGATCGTGTTGGGCGCCCTATACGCGCTCAGGGGAGTGGCGGTGGCGGCGTTTGGCCTGCAACTGGTCGGAGCTAGCGGTTGCCTCTTCATTGCGTTCGCGGCGGTGGCAGCCATCTTCATATTGCCCCTCGTCCTCGCCGGTGCCATCCTATTGGGCGTGGTCGACTCGGGCATGGACCTCAGACGGCGGTGGACCACACCGCCAACGGATTGAACGGATATGGAAGTCATACTCAGAGAAACGGTTCCCAGTGTCGGCCACGCCGGTGACCTGGTCAAAGTCAAGGCCGGCTATGCCCGCAACTACTTGTTGCCCAAGGGCCTCGCCTACCCTGCGACAGCGGGAAACAAGAAGCGTGTGGAAGCTGAGGCAGTGCAACGGGCACAGCGATCGGCGGCGGAGAAGGGTGACGCCGAGGTGCTGGCCGAGAAGCTGGCCACGGTATCGGTCGAGTTCACCGTAAAGGCGGGTGAGGGCGACAAGCTGTTCGGGTCTATCACATCCGCCGACATTGCCGAGCGGCTTGGCACGCTGGGGTACCAGATCGACAAGCGGATCATCGAGCTGGAAGAGCCGATCAAGATGATTGGCATCTACAAGGTGCCGATCCGTCTCCATACAGAGGTCAAAGCCGAGGTCAGAGTCTGGGTGGTGAAGGAAGAGTCGTGACGACGTTACCCGTCGGGATCGCCTACCTCGACGGACCGCGGCTGAGAGCCTCATTGATAGCCGCGGCCGACTGGATCGATGCAGGCCGTGAAGAACTGAATCGCATCAACGTTTTTCCGGTACCCGATGGTGACACAGGCACCAACTTCGCATCCACATTCAGGGCCGTGGCCGAGGCGGTGCG
>CP070792.1:2560341-2569361 GCA_020346845.1 Gemmatimonadota bacterium | reverse complement strand
GTGATACCGCATTGCGAGGAGCAGGATTTCGGGCAGATGATGGAAGCCGCTCATCGTCTCGATCTTGAGGATGATCCCGATGTCCTCGGCTCCCAGTCGGGCCAGCTCTGTGAGCAGATCTTCCACGTCCTCCGGTCGATTCACGAACGAGAAGTTCACAACGTCGGCGTGCTGCGCCACGAACTCGAGGTCTTGCTTGTCCTTCTGTGTCAGACCGCTCACGTTTAGTGAAGTGCGCGGCAGATTGATTCCCTTGTCGGCCCTGAGCTTGGCAGCGCCCCCTCGTGCGTATGTGATACGAACACTCAGGTGTTCATCTGTCACTGCTTCAACTGTTCCATCGATGCGTCCATCGTCGAACGATACTGGGTCACCGATCTGTACACGGTCGAAGACTTCGGGCAAGGTGCACGAGATTTGCGCCTCCCTGATCACATTGTTGTCCCCGTCCAGTTCAGCCGGTGCTCCTGGTTCACGATCACGCGTCAGCAGCAGAGTGTCGCCCTCGGTGAGTACAATCGATGCCAATACCGGAGCAAGGTCTCCGACGAGCGTTTGTGAGCCGATGCCAGAGGAAGAGCCTTCGGTGGTTTCCAGCGACGTTCCCGAGGTCACGTAGGCCGACGTTCTACAGCTGGCCCATACGCCATGCGCCTCCACCTCCTCGATCGCAAGCTCACACTTCTTACCTCTCGCATCTCGGAACGAGACCGCGTCTCCCTTGCCAAGCAAGCTGCACCATTCCGTCGGCACCGGCAGGAATTTGTGCCCGTCCAGTAGACCCCCGTGTGGATCGATTGGGCCCAGCCAGACACGCTGATACTGCACAACTCGACCGAGTTGATCGCGCTCCGGCCGCAAATGGATGACCTTGGGTCCCTCCTGCAGAGCCCCAGTGCGTATCTTGGGCCCTCCCAAGTCCATCGTGATGCGGCAGTTGCGTCCGGTTTTGGCACGAGCACGCTTGATGTTGTCGATGATGCCGGACCAGACCTCCGGCCCGTCGTGAGCACAGTTGATGCGGGCGGCGTTCATGCCCGATGTAACTAGCTGATACACGAAATCGGGATCCGTAGCCGCTCCATTCGGCATGGTGACCATGATACGGACAGCTGCGCCCTTCATCTTCTTGCCAAGTAATCGGTTGGTGTTCTTCTTGACCTGCTTCTCCCCCTTCTTGATGGAGATGCCTGGCTTCTTGTTTCTTGAGGGCGGCCTGTCGGCGAGTGATGCCAGGATGTTTCGCACCGCCATGATGCTCGCCATCACGTGGCTTTCGATTCCTTGGAGTCGTGACGTTCCCAGCTCGCCGAGGTTCTTCTGCAGCTTGCGTATGTCGTGAGTTCTGATCCCCAGGTAGTGCACCAGATTGGCAGCGGCTCTCTCGTTCTTCGGATGTACGTGCTCGAGGTACTCTTGGTGTGTGTCTTCCTGACGCCGGGCTGACTTTCGTAGCTCATCGAGTTCAGCAATCAGTTGTTGCAGATCTGCTTTGGTGACCTTCATAAGCTTGTCTCAGTCGACTAATGAGCGATCGGGCTCCAGCATGTGAAGGGAAGGTAGCGGCGCGACCGCCCTATGTGGAGTTCCGGGCGTAACAGGCTTGTCACGCTAACCGGTTGCTTCAGATACCGTAAATGCATAAGGTTCTCGGGACTACAGTCCAGCAGAGATATGGGCCATGAGCAACGAGGATCTGAAGAAAGGCATACAACACATCCGGAAGGCCTTGGATGTGCTCGAGGCCAAGGCGGGCCAGGCCGACCGGCCGTCGGAAGGAGTCCGCGACCTCGGGCTTGCCGTTGACGATCTCCGGCGCGGCGTGTGGGCGACGCTTACATCACGCCACTCAGGCAACTACCAGGACTTTTTGGCCAGGATCAGGGTCCGGCGTGCGACCGAGAGTTGCGAGGAGATCCTGGCTGATCTCCACGCCGAGACGGTTACTGCCAATACGCCCGGGTTACCGGTGTTACATGCGACACTGAAGGAGCTGGTCAAGCTTGCTGGAGGTAAGAAATGAGCGATCTGGCTCAAGTCGTATCCGGCCTGAGGCAAGCTCTCGACGATCTCGAGAAGCAGCTCGCCAAGGAAAATCCTCCGGCCGACGCGCTGGAGGACTTCAAGTCGACGCTGGACGGCATACGTACCCATGTGCTCGCATTCATCAACGCAGAGGACTCAGCTGATTACCACGGTACGGTGAATACGTTCCGCCTGGCGCGAACCACCCAGACTTGCCAGAACATCCTCACGGGTTTCATAGATGGCACCATCAACACCAAGACTCCTGGCTTTGACAAGTTCTACTCAACGGTAGAGGAAACGTTGGAGAAGCTGGGCGCCTTAAGTAGCTAGCGTTCCAAGGCGCCCCGATCGCGGTCAGGCATTAGGCGAATGGTACTCCTGATGCGAGCCCCGTTGGCCCCTGCCAAGCACCCCGACTAGTTTTGTAGGCATCCGTTACCCGACCACGTATCGGGTCCCTCCTTCCAATTGACGGATGAGGTACAACACAATGTCATCTCGTAGATCTGTTACTCTTGCGACGACCGTCGCGACTCTCGTTACAACTCTTGCGGTGCTGCTGCCGTCCGACGCAAGGACGCAGCGCGGCGGTGAAGGTTCTGAGAACCAGCGTGATCCTCTGGCCAGCGCTGTTGGAGCCTTACGCTTCCGTTCCATCGGGCCCTCCGTAGTATCGGGCCGTATCAGTGACATAGCAGTTCACCCGACCAACAAGTCGATCTGGTACGTGGCCGCAGCATCCGGCAACCTGTGGAAGACCACCAATGCCGGAACGTCCTTCGCACCAATCTTCGACGGTGAAGGGTCCTACTCGATTGGCGAAGTAGTGATCGATCCCAGCAACCACCACACCATTTGGGTTGGTACGGGTGAGAACAACGCCCAGCGGTCGGTGTCCTATGGCGACGGTGTCTACAAGTCGATCGATGGCGGCCGCAGCTGGACCAACATGGGATTACCGAACTCAGAGCACATCGGCCGGATAGTCGTAGATCCGCGCAACTCCGATGTGGTGTACGTTGCCGCGCAAGGTCCCGTGTTCAACGGGGGTGGAGATCGCGGGCTCTACAAGACAACCGACGGCGGCACCACGTGGAACAAGATCCTCGACGCAGGTGAGTGGGCCGGGGTGAGCGATCTGGTCATGGACCCACGCAATCCAGACGTGCTGATCGCATCTACTTGGCAGCGCGCACGACGCCAGTTTGCGTATATCGCCGGGGGGCCGGAATCGGGGCTGCATCGCTCGTCGGACGGGGGTGAGACCTGGACCAGCGTACGGCGCGGCCTACCGAGCGGTGATCTCGGCCGCATCGGACTGGCGATCTCGCCGGCGAATCCCGACATCGTTTACGCCATAGTCGAGGCGGCGAGCAACGGAGGATTCTACCGGTCGCAGAACAATGGTATCACCTGGGAGCGTATGAGCGATCGGGTAACAATAGGTCTCTACTATCAGGAGATCGAAGCAGACCCGGTCAAGGTAGATCGTGTCTATGTGATGGATACCTTCAATTGGATCAGCGACGACGGCGGGCGAAACTTCGAACGCCTGGGCGAGCGCAACAAGCACGTCGACAACCAGGCACTGTGGATCGACCCGGACGACAACAACCACCTGATATTGGGCTGTGACGGTGGTTTGTACGAGAGTTTCGACCGCGGCGCCACGTACGACTTCTTCCAGAATCTGCCGTTGGGTCAGTTCTATAGGGTCGAAGTTGACAGCACCAGGCCGTTCTACCGCGTGTTCGGTGGCACACAGGACAACAGCTCCTTTGGTGGACCTTCCCGCACGCGCACGCGGCGCGGCGGCAAAAACGCGGATTGGTTCCTCACTCAGGGTGGAGACGGCTTCTACTCGCGCATCGACCCGGTTAACCCGAACATAGTGTACGCTGAGTCGCAACATGCGGGGCTATCGCGCTTCAACCTGGAAACAGGTGAGCGCGTATCCATCAGGCCCGAGGGAGAATTGGGAGAGGCATTAGTGTGGCACTGGGATGCACCTTTGATCATTAGCCCCCACTCGCCCTCGCGGCTCTACTTCGCAGCCAACCGCGTGTTCCGCAGTGATGACAGGGGCGGCAGCTGGCAAGTCGTCAGTCCCGATCTCACCAAGCAGATCGATCGTAACAGGCTCAAGGTGATGGGACGCGTTTGGGGTGTCGACGCGGTGGCAAAGAATGCATCTACCTCGATCTGGGGAGCTGTGGTGAGCTTGGCGGAGTCCCCGCTGCAGGAAGGTTTGCTCTTTGCCGGTACCGATGACGGGATGATTCAGATCAGCGAGGACGGCGGCGCTAACTGGCGTGCTATCCCATCGGTAGACGATGTACCCGATACGACATTCATCACCGATATCCAACCTTCGTGGCACGATGCCAACACGGTTTACGTTGCGTTCGACAACCACAAGGCGGGTGATTACAAGCCGTACATCGCCAAGAGTACGGATCTGGGCCAGTCGTGGGAGTTGATTCAAAGCAACCTGCCCGAGCGCGGCACGGTATACACGATTCTGGAAGATTACAAGGATCCCAACCTGCTGTTCGCCGGTACCGAATTCGGCGTCCACTTCTCCAACAACGGTGGCGAAAGCTGGACACGTATCCGCGGTGGACTGCCGACGATATTCGTGCGCGACATGGTGTTCCAGACGCAGCACGACGATCTGGTGATAGCCACGTTTGGCCGCGGATTCTACGTGCTCGACAACCTCGAGACATTGCGTGCTCTGACGCCCGAGCTGTTGGCGAGTGAAGGGGGCCTGCTGCCGGTCAACCGCACTCCACTGTTCGTGCTCTCCAGCCCCGATCCGAGCTGGCAGGGCGAGCGTTTCACGACCTTCGCCAATCCGGCAGAGGGCGCCGCTATCTACTACTACATGAAGGATGCCATCCGCACCAAGCGGCAGGAGCGACAGCGAGCCGACAGGGCCGCGGCTCGTAGGGGTGAGGACGTGTTCTATCCCTCGTGGGATGAGCTACGTGAAGAAGACCTGCAGGAAACCCCGCAGATGATAATCACGATCAGCGACCAGGACGGCAACATAGTACGGCGACTCACCGGACGCACGTCGTCGGGTGTAACACGTGTTATGTGGGATCTCAGATATCCATCGTTGCGGCCGATCACAGGCGGCAGTGGTGGAGGTGGTGGCTTCTTCGGTGGCGGTGGAGGCGGCCCCTACGTCATTCCCGGCACGTACACCGCGTCTCTAGCAAAGATGGTGGACGGTGTAGTCACACCAGTGGGTGAGCCACAGAGCTTCGAAGTATATCCGCTGGATGATGTGGCGACTCCACGCTCCGCCGAGGTGCTTGCGTTCCAACAGCAGACGGCAACACTGCAGCGTGCCCTGCTCGGCACCAATGCCGCTATGGGCGAAGCGAGAACACGTATCGCGTCGCTCAAGCGTGCACTCGATGTCACGCCAAACGCCGATCCTCAACTCATGGAAGATCTGCGCGCCCTGGACAACTCGCTGCGGGAGCTGCAGTGGGAGCTGACGGGTGACCCGACGGTGCGACGTCGCGCCGAGGCGGCTCCGACATCGCTAATGCAACGGATGAACCGGGCCACGAGTGGTTGGTCGGGATTGCTGCATGAGGTAACCGGCTTGCAGCGTGAGCAATATGAGATCGTTGCCGCGGAGTTCGGCGGCATCCTCGAACGCGTTCGTCCGCTAATTGAGGTGGAATTGAAACGGATCGAAGACGCTGCTGAGGCTGCCGGTGCGCCGTGGACCAGCGGTAGGCTGCCCGCATGGCGGCCGTAGAAGTCACATAAGGTTGTAGGATAGAGGAACGCAAAGCCCCGACTCGCTGCTGGACCTGGGGTCGGGGCTTTGTTGTGATTGGTTATCGCTCCAACCCCAACGCATCCAGCACTGCGGTCGCCATCTCGGCGCGCAATCCCTGCAAGGTCGCCGAGTACTGCGGGTCGTCAATCACATTACGGGTCTCGTATGGATCTTCCACCAGATCGTATAGCTCACCTTCGTCGGGATGCTGCATCCAGTGAATGAGCTTATGATCTCGGGTCCTTATCGCGCGGTAGTCCATGTCGAGCAGCCACGGGAACGGATTCTCGTAGGTGTAGAACTCGATCAAGAGGGACTCGCGCCAGCCGGCGTCGTTATCCAACAAAAGCGGCACGAATGAGCGACCCTGGATGTGAGTTCCGATCGGCACGCCCGCTATCTCGAGCACCGTCGGTGCTATGTCGATCGAGGCGACCAGGTGGTCGATCTCCGAGCCTGCCTGCGCCACTGTTGGGAAGCGAACGACCATCGGTGTTCGGATTGATTCTTCGTACGGTAGTCGACGTTCTACTGAAAGACCGTGCTCGCCGTAGAAGAATCCGTTGTCACTGGTGAAGAGAATGAAGGTGTTGTCGAGGATCCCTTCGGCTGCGAGCGCATCTACGATCCGGCCCAGCCCTTCATCGACTGCCAGCAGCATCTCTGCACGGCGTCTAATAGTCTCTTCGCTCGAAAACGGGTCGAGTTCTTCTTCTCCGAACAGCTCGATCATCTCGGGAGAGTGCTTTCTGGCCAAGGCGCGGGCCAATGCGGGCTTGTCAGCTATGCCGTCGAGGGATGTCTGCACGTTCGGACGTCGTGCCAATGGATTCTCCTGATAACGACCGCGGTGCCGAGGCGCGGGTACGTACTCGCGCGGCTGGGACAAATCAACCGAGCCGTCATCCAATTGAATCGCATCAGGGTGGATCGCCTTGTGCCCGATATAGATGAAGAACGGCTGGTCGTCGCGATCCTCGATGACGGAGATTGCGCGATCGGTCAGCACATCGGTTATGTAGCCGTCAACCGTGTGGATTCGGCCGTCTTCGTATAACTCCGGATCCATGGTGCGACCCTGACCCGGAATGGCGGCCCATTCGTCGAACCCGGGTCTAGGCGTCGGATCGTTTCCCATGTGCCACTTGCCGAAGAAAGCGGTTCGATATCCTTCAGTTTGCAGCGTCTGCGGGAAAGTCTGCAGCCGATGGCTCATGCGATTGCGCGCAACGTTGTCGATGATGCCATGGCGCGAGGGGTATTGCCCTGTCATTATGCTCGCGCGGTTGGGCGAACACAGAGGCACGGCGTGAAACGCGTTGGAGAACCAGGCGCCATCTCGTGCCAGTGCGTCGACATTGGGTGTCTCGATGAACGGGTGACCCGCTCTGCCCAACTCGTCGAACCTCAGATCGTCCACCACGATCACTATCACATTGGGGCGGGCGGCCGTGTCGACCGAGTATCGTGTCGTCGTATCCGGTGTCTGGCACGCGACGCTGAACAACAATGCGGCCGTGATGATAGAGTAATTCTTCGTCACGAACATGGCGAATCCACTCCGCTGAGTACTGTGACCTGTCGGCCGGTTGCCATTCGTACGGCCGGGAGAACATACGATGTGGCGCGAGTGATGGCGAGAGCCCCATTCCTGGTTGCGCCGGCTATCGGGTATTGTTAAATCCAACGCCAGGGCGTGGTGAGTTGACCGCATCGTGAATCGTGAGAGACCCGAAGAAAGAGGGAAATCATGGATCGCCGGAGTTTTCTGGAACGTACGGGAGTAGCCTTGACCGCGGCGTCGTCACTGGGGACCCTGACTGCATGCAGTTCGGAGCAGGAACAAGAACAGGAACCGGAAACGAGCGCTGGGGCAGCGGGAATAGGGATGTGCGATTGGAATCTGGGACCGAAGGCGGATCCGGATCAGATCCCCCGAGCCGCTGAAGCAACGCTAATGGGGATCCAAGTGAGTCTGGAGAACAACGATAGCGATATCGTGTTGACCGACCCTGCTTTGCAGCAGCGATTCCTGGAGCTTGGCAGGGAACACGGCATGACCTTCCATTCGGTCGCAATGGGACTCCTCAACACATATCCGCTTGCGACCGACCCAAGAGCGCCGGGTTGGCTGGTCGGTGCGATCGAGTCGGCTGCGGCGCTCGGTGCAAGCAACGTGTTGATGGCGTTCTTTGGCAATGGGGATCTACGACTGAAGGATGCGAACGGCGAGTTCACCAATGAATCCGAGAGTGAGTTCGCGTCATACACGCTAAATGAAGAGCATGTTGCCTCCGTGGTGGGCATTCTGACACGGACTATCCCCACCGCACGCGATGCCGGTGTGATATTGGGACTCGAGAACACGATCACCGCAGCTCAGAATCTGGAGATCATGGAGCGGGTGGGCTCCGATTGGCTCCAGATCTACTATGATCTAGGTAATTCTACCGGTAATGGCTACGACGTGCCCAACGAACTCAGGACAATCGGCAACGACCGCTTGTGCGAAGTCCACCTGAAGGACTGGGAGACTCCACTGCTGGGAAGCGAAGATGCTTCGGTGAACATGGCTGGTGCCGCCGCAGCTCTCCGCGAGATCGGCTACAACAAGTGGTTGGTGCTCGAGACCAGCGGTCGCAGAGATAACTTCATGGAGGACACGCGCGCCAACGTGGCGTGGGCCAAGCAGACTTTTCAGATGGCGTGACCTGGCACATGCATATACAGGTGCTGGTCAACGCGAAACGTGGGGATTGCAGCCATCCCTAGTGCCAGACTGAAGTGGGTGCGCGCGAAGATGGGTACGGCCGCAAAGCTATCCGGCCGCGTACTGCGCAGTCCCTTCTCCTGGGGTGTCGTCGTCGGTGTAGCAGCACTGCTACTGGTGCGCGGCGGCAATGCCGTCACCTCGACCGATGATTTTTGCGAGATGTGCCACGTTCATCCGCAGGCTACCACTTCCTGGAGGCAATCGACACACTACACAACCAAGAGCGGCACCATCGTTCACTGCGTGGAGTGTCACCTGCCGCCCGGTGGTGTGGATTACGCGTATCACAAGGCTCGGCTTGGTGTGCGTGACGCAATCGGAACCGTATTCAAGGACCACGAGTCGTTTGATTGGGAGGCTCGTTCCCAACTCGAGCACGCTAAGACTCATGTGTTCCGTGAATCGTGCCTAGAG
>CP070792.1:2553813-2560241 GCA_020346845.1 Gemmatimonadota bacterium | reverse complement strand
TGCTGGGGCAGGGCGGCATGGGATCGGTCTATAGGGCGCACGACAGGGAACTCGACGAGGAGATCGCTATCAAGGTGCTTCGCCCAGGTTTGGTGTCTAACCCCTCCCTGGTCGATCGCTTCAAGACGGAGCTACGCCTGACAAGACGGATTTCTCACCGCAATGTCGTTCGCACCTACGATCTAGGTGAGTATGATGGGGCATATTTTCTGACGATGGAGTACGTCGAGGGCGTGACTGTTCGGGAGCTAGTCGACAAGCACGGAACTGTCGGGGTATCGTCCGCTCTGGCGATTGCTGCTCAACTGGCAGACGCACTGGCTGTAGCACATGAGCAGGGAGTCATACACCGGGACATCAAGCCGCAAAACCTATTGCTGGATGAGGCGGGAATCTTGAAGGTCATGGATTTTGGAGTAGCACGCCTAGCCGAGCACTCGGATGGTGTGACCGAGACGGGGATGGTAGTCGGCACGCCGGCTTACATGGCTCCCGAGCAGTTGCTCGACGAAGACGTCGATGCTCGGTCTGATCTATATGCTGCGGGTGTAGTGCTCTATGAATGTCTGACAGGGCGGTTGCCGTTCGAAGCTAGCTCGCCGGTCGCATTGATTGTAAAGCTACTGCGGGAGGAGCCACCCCCACTGAATTCACTCCGGACCGGAATACCACCCGCGTTTTCGTCGCTGATCTTACGATTGCTGACCAAGGGGCCAGACGAGAGAATCGGCAGCGCGGTCGAGTTGGGACAACTTCTGGCCCAGGTCGACGACAGTATTCCAGCCTAGCTATTCTCCAGTTCTTGGGCGGCTGTGCCTGAGAATGGCACAGGAGGCGGAGTCGGTAGCAGAACCCTCACGGTAGTGCCGCTTCCTCGTTTGCTCTCCACCTTTATGGTCCCGTTGTGGCCACGAACAACACCTAGTACCGCGGCTAGTCCCAGCCCCCCTTCGGTGAACTTACGCGAGAAGACTGGGTCGAACATCTTGGATTGCTCCTCGGCGTCCATGCCGTATCCTGAGTCAGTCACCTCCAAGAAGGCATAGGAGCCCTCCGGAAGGTCGTCGTTGACGTAGGCGGAATCCAGGTAGTCACGGTCTGCCTGCACCATTCCGGTCCTGAGCGTAATCGTCCCAGGTTGATTTGCCAACGCTTCAGATGCATTGGTGGTGAGGTTCATAACGACCTGGCGCAGCCTGCCTGGGTCGGCCATGATCGGCAATGAGTCGGCCGAGAGATCGTATTTCAGCTCACATTTCTCGGAGATCACTGCCTCGATCACGTGCGCCATGTCTTCCACCAGGCGGTTAAGGAACAAGGCGCACACCTCGAATCTGACTTCACCAGCGTACACGAGCATCTGATTTGTTAGGTCCGCAGCCCGGCGTGCTGCCTTCTCGATGTTCCCCAGCAGTTCACGGCCTTCGGGCGATCGGATCGCACGTGCCAACGCCGCATTGTCGAGGATGCTCATGACTACTTCATGATAGTTGTGTGCAATACCGCTTGCGAGCGCTGCCAGACTTTCCTGTTTCTGCGCCCGCTGGATCCGGGCTTCGAGCCTTCTCCTTTCTCGTTCCGCATGTGTGCGCTCGGTGATGTCCAAGGCGACTCCCAATACCGCCCGCTGATCCATTCCGGAAAGACTGAATGGGATCTTTATGGTCTGAAGAAGCCGCTGTTTTCCCCTTGCATCTACGAAGGATTCCTCAGGAATGAACTTCGGCACACCCTCTGTGATGACCTCCTGGTCGTCACTCAGCATGTGTTTGAGTTCGTCCTCGTCTGCATGATGCTCTGAGTGTCGTGTCCCCGTGAGCTTGGCAACAGTAGTGCCGTAGGCGTCCGCCACCGTCTTGTTCGCAAGCAGAAATCGGCCGTGCCAATCCTTCACAAAGATCATGTGGGGGACGAGGTCAATGATCTGCCTCAGCCGCGCTTCGCTCTCCTTTAGCGCCGCCTCAATTCGATCCCGCTCGGATTCGAGACCCTGCAATTCGTCGACCCGTCCGCGCAACTGGGTCAATTCCTCCAGCAATTGCTTCTTGGTCTTTCGTTCATCCTGCATGGCCTGCCCCCGAGGTATTCCGACACCAGCACAAATTGAGGATGGACCAAACCGTGGCAAACACAAACGGCGACCCTTGGCCAATTTTGGGCACCAACGATCGCCGGATTATGCTGTCTTGAACATAGCCCACCGCCCGCGGTTGACTATCTGAGACAAATCTACGCCGGAAAGCGGACTCCGCCAGCACCTCCCGGCCGGGTGTGTCTCAGTAACTGCAACCGCAGTTCAGCGTTCTGCCGAAGTCGATTCTTTGCTGACTGGCTCAGCGTCGTGTCGTTTGGGAGGATCTCGAGCAGTCGCTCATACGTGCGGATCACCATTAGCGAATCCCCCTTGGAAAGGTACGTGTCGGCCAGGCCGTCGTGAGCCCTTGCGGAATTGGGATATACCTGGATGTTGAGCCTGAACACGCCGATTGCGGGATCGGGATCGCCTGCGGCGAGCAATCGGTGGGCCAGCCCATTCATGACGTCTTCCCTCACCACAGCGAGATCCGGGTACTCCGTCTGCAGGGATCGGAGCAGCTGCGAGGTCGTCTCGTAGCCATGCTGCCGAACCGATGCGGCGAATTCTGCCTCAGTTGGCACCTCGGCTCCGTGCCTCAGCTCCATCTGAACCAGCCCTGCTTCCATACCGTTCGCACCCGAGGAGGCGGCCACGAATGAGGCGCCGCCCGTATCCTGTTTCAACACTGAATTCAAGAAGTTGAGCACGTACCTGCAGGAAGCCATGTACCCATGATGCCCGTTTACCAATGCTGGATCCAGTTCCTCACCGATCGCGATAGCCGGGATGAGCATTGGCTTGATTTCCGAGAAGTCACCGTGCACGGTTGCCGCAACCTTGCCGATGTAACGGTCGCTGAACCGAAGTGTGTCGTGGATGACCTGAGAGTGATATCTCTGTGATTCCTCATTTCCGGCCTGCAAGGACAGGACTGGAATTCGGAGATCAAACACATCGAACGACTGTGGATCCACCAACGCCTCAATACTCCGTGCGTAAGCGAAGGATGGGTCGAGCCCGACAATGGCATCGACATTGGGATTGTTGAGCGCTACTCGCAGAGCCACAGTTCCACCCAGGCTGTAGCCGACGACCGCCACTCGGCGGGGATCAACCCCGGGAAAATCCCGCATCACTCCCGCGGCGAACTCGATGTCACGTGTCTGGACCTGTGCTTGCCTTCCATACCCGCGGAACCTCCCCTCCAACATCGCACCTAGCTGCGGTACCGAGGCTACCACATAGCCGTGGGATGCCAAATAGGATGACAATACCCCGTTGTCGGGAAAGGAGGCTTGTCCTCCGGGCGAATACAGGACCAACGGGAAACTGCCGGAGGCTGGAACTGCGTTCTTCACCGTTGCGAGGGGCAATGTCAAGAGAGTGTCGTACAGTTCCCGGGAAACCCCGGAGAAGATGTCTACAAAGCGTCCTTCAAGCAGATGATTCAACTCGTCAAAGTATGGGCTGGGCGCTGAGTCTTGCACGAATTCTGCGAGAGTCATTGCGCTCGAGTGCGTGCCTTTCTCGGCCGGGTACCAGACACTGATGCGGATGGGCCTTGCCGTTTCTTGGTAGGGTTGCGAGTCGGGTTCAACCCGCCAGATACGCGACCGATCGAGTTCGTAGATGACGCGGTACCCTGCCTGATAAGGTCCAGGTTCCAACGTGCCCCACACCGGCGTGCTTTGTGCGATCACGGGGTGGTCGGCAGCTAGAGTCGACGTGGCTAATGCGGCGACGATGATGGTGACTCGCATGGGTTGCTTGGCTGGCATAATGTCTCCCCGGGGTGGCCTCGCATCTACCCGATCAGGGGTTTATCTTTTGCATACTTCCGGTTGCATTACGAGCCACCCGCTGCACAACGGGCAGGAGTGGCCGTCCGATGAGGTGACCAGCCCCAACGTCCGGTAATACGTGAGTACTTGCCTCAGGGTTCCCAGCCTATGGCCGCAGTCGACCGCTGTGCCATCGGCCGTCTGATTGACTATCCGAACCCTGCTCGTATCGGTTTCGAAAGGTGCATAGCAGATAGCATGACTCGTGAAATGGTAATGAAGTGATGGCCGAGTCAGATCAACTCGGTGTACTAGAGGTACTGGGTAATGGAGCCGGGTTTGTCCGGCGAAAGAAGGATGCCTACCTGGCGGGTAAGAGTGACGTTTACGTGGGTAGGCGCTTGATCGATCGGTACGGATTGCGAACGGGCGATGGTATCGCGGGTGAAGTGGGCAAGCCCGGCAAACGTGGCAAGAGCCCCAGGGTCGTACGCATCGACTCCGTAAACGGGCTCAAGCCAGAAGAGATTGCCGATCGAGGTGAGTTCACCAAACTGCGGGCGGTGCATCCCGACGAGCAGTTGGTGCTGGATTGCGGTCTGATGCGTAGAGGAGCCCCGGACTACACCAACCGGATAATCGATCTGTTCTGCCCGTTTGGAAAAGGACAACGGTCACTCATCGTCGCACCAGCCAAGGCGGGCAAGACGATGGTGCTGCAGGCTATTGCTGAGGGAGTGGTGGCCAACAACCCGCAGTGTACGCTGCTCATCCTCTTAATAGACGAGCGACCTGAAGAGGTCACCGAGATGGAATCGTGTGGGTTCGGTGAAGTTGTGGCATCTAGCTTCGATCAGCCGGCAGAAAGACACGTTGCGGTTGCCGAGATGACGCTACAACGGGCCAGAAGGAGAGTGGAGCAGGGAGAGGACGTAGTGCTCATCCTGGACTCGATCACACGGCTGGCCCGAGCTCACAACACGGTCGAGCTTGGCAGCGGAAGGACACTCTCCGGAGGGTTGGACGCCAACTCGCTGGAAAAACCGAAACGGTTTCTTGGCAGTGCAAGGAAGATTGATGCCATGCACGGAGGCGGATCGCTCACGATCGTTGGCACAACCCTGGTGGATACGGGGTCGCGCATGGATCAGGTCATCTTTGAGGAGTTCAAGGGTACCGGCAACAGCGAACTGGTGCTGAACCGAGAGCTGGCGGAGCGACGGATATTCCCCGCGATAGACCTCAATTCCAGCGCTACCAGAAGAGAAGAGCTTCTGCTGTCGGAGGAGGCACTGGCGGTATCCAACGGGATCCGGCGCCAGCTTGCAGGACTGTCGCCGATGGATCAGATGAATACCGTGCTGTCGTACATGAAGGAGACGGCGTCCAACGCGGAGCTCGTTGGCAGCTGACGGGAAACTGAAGCCCAACGGAGACAAGGTGTTACAGGGTGTTTACAGGACGGTGTGGTTGTCCACATTGGCTTGCCGTCGAGATGCGGCATCCTGGTGCGGGGCCGGGCCCGGAACGACCGTACCGGGTACGTGTGGCCGCTTCAACTTGGCATAGAACTGATGCTAGCCCGTTTCGGGCTAGCCGCCAAGCTCTCCAGTCATGGCCGGTGTTATTTCCAGTAGCGTAAATATATGATAATGTTGAACTTAGGTTGTGGTTCGCAAACTTGGGAGGCGGCTTCGGACATGGCGCCAAGGCACGGTGTCCCGCCTTCCGAGATGGGTTAGATGCGGGAAGCTACTTGGTGGCAACGGGTTAGCGGAACGAGCTACGGGCATGCCTGTTGCTTATCCACAAGGCCGTGTGGAAATCAGCTCGTGTGTGGGTCAGAGTGGCGTGTTTAGGATCGTGTTTCAAGCCGGGGGACCGGATTAGTGACAGGAGCCGGGCTGACTGATGAGCGATAATCAGATAGGCGACACGGTGAAGCAAGGATGGAAAGCCCCGGCCCGCGCCAGACTTGGGCCTAACGGACCGGCCAACGTGACTGCCTCAGGAGCGGCAACGCCCGATGAGGATCTGTCAGAAGCGGTGCAGCGCGTGCGGCGTCATGAACTGGAGCGGCGCGTCGAACGGCTCACAGGGGAGGCAGACAGGCTCAAGCGGGACCTGGCCGCACTCGAACGGTTCAGGCTATTCATCGATCAAGCCGGTGAGGCGATTTACCTTATCGAGGCTGATACCGGAAAGTTCATCGACGTGAACGATACTGGTGTGCGGTGGTTGGGCTTGCCTCGCAGTCACCTCCTCACCATGACCGTAGACGACATCAACGTCGAGTTCCCACTACAATACCCTGACAGTAGCGCGGACCATGTGACAAACACCCGCAGTGTGGACCGTCCATGGGTGTTCGGTGGTGGCGTGCACCGCAGGCGGGATGGCAGCACTTTCCCGGTGGAGGTCGCCGTGTCAAGCCGTCGACTGGCCGAGCGCGACTATATCCTGGTGGTGGCACGCGAGACGCACTCGCGGACGCGCACGGAGCGCAGGCTGCAAGAGGTAGAGGAGAAATACCGGACGCTCTTCGATTTCACCTCTGATGCGTTCTACCT
>CP070792.1:2550440-2553713 GCA_020346845.1 Gemmatimonadota bacterium | reverse complement strand
GAGGCGCTGCCGCTGTTTCGCGCCGTGGTGGCTGACCATCCGGGCAGTGCGGAGGCTCAGGCGTGGGTGGCTGAGACTGCGCGATGAAATCCGGTGACATCGAGGCGGCCTGTGAAGCTATTGTATGGGTCGAGCAGTTCGCGGATGAGGTGGGCTTGGAAGGTGAGCCCACGGAGATCATTGAAAGAATGAAAGATGTCCGCGCAGCGACTGCACGGTAGGGTGGTTACCTCACCCGCTTCGTCTTTCGCTTCATGAAGTCCATCAAGATGTACTGACCCAGTGTCACGCTGTTCGTGAAGTACGCCTTGCCGCGTGATATCTCGCACACGTGCCGGATGAATTCTACCAGTGCCCGCTCGCGAGCCAGCATGAATGTGTTGATCATGATACCGGCGCGTTTGCAGATGGAGACCTCACGGTAGGTCTGCTTGATTATGTGGGGGTCCAAGCCAACGGAGTTTATGTAGACACGTCCATCGGGCATGGTCAGTGCCGATGGCTTGCCATCGGTTATCATGATAATCTGCCGCATGTCCTTCTTTTGAGCCTGGAGTATGCGACGTGCGAGCTTGAGTCCCTCCGCCGTATTCGTGTGGTACGGTCCCACCTGTGCGTGGGCGAGCTTGGCGAGTGGGATCTCCTCTGCGCTATCGTGGAATAACACTACTCGCACGGTATCACCTGGGAACTGGGTGCGGATCAAGTGGGTGAGTGCTAGCGCAACCTTCTTTGCTGGAGTGAATCGATCCTCACCGTACAGAATCATGGAATGTGAGCAATCGAGCATCAGCACCGTGGCGGCACTCGATCGGTATTCCGCTTGACTCACCATCAGGTCTTGGTAACCGACCTCAATCGGAACCTGTAGACCGCCGCGCGCCATGGCATTACGTAGTGTCGCGTTTACATCGAGGTTGAGTGTATCACCGAATTCATAGGGCTTCGAAACGGCGTCTGCCTCTATGCCGGTCGCCAGGTGCGCGGTCTCGTGGCTGCCAAAGCTCGACTTGCCCACACTACCCAGTAAGTGCTTCAAAGCACGGTAGCCGAGGAAATCGACGCCCTTGCCAGTGAGATTGAATTGCACTTGCTGCGCCGCCGACTGTGCTTGACCGTCGGCGTCTAGAATCTCCTCGTGTCCCCCCGGCATGTTTGGAAGCTGTTCCGTACTCAGATACCCCTCCTCAATCAGCTTCTGAACGATCTGATCCAATAGGTCGGCTAATTCTTGCTGGATCTCAGCATCACGATCTGGGTCCCCGGTGGATTCCCCTCGAAGCACCTGCAGCATCTCAGGGGTGAGTTTACCCGACTCAATGAGCTTCTGTAGAATGGCCTGCTTGAGCGAGTCCAAGGATCTATCGCCCTCATCCTCGTAGACGTCGCTCCAGAACGGGTGGTCCCACTGTGTTCCTGCAAATCCGGATTGCAGCAAGAAGTCGCTCAGCTCATCCAACAGATCCTGGATGTTCAGCGCGTCGATCAGCTCGGCACGGTACTTGGAGTAGGTCGTGTATTTCATTCTAGGCGAGCATCCAAGGCCCCATTCCGTCCTGACCCTTTCCCGGACCCTGCCGTCGCTCGCGTCTGGCCTTCGAATACCCGAGATCCTCCGATCGCGAGATCCTCTTTTGGGCAACCAACCCTTCGAGTACGAGCTCGCAGGCCGCCACCGTGGCCGCCGGATCTCCGATTCCTGCCAGACCGAGTGTCTGCACCAAGTCCAATAGGCCGTCCACGTTCGAGAATCCCTTGAGACACACATCGGAGCGCTCGTTGTTTGAGATCTTGAGAGCGCCTCCATTCTCAAACCACTCTATCACCGTATCACAGTCGGCACCTCCGGCACGGGCATCGAACGTGATTCCAGCCGCACGAACAACCAGATCAGAAGCGATGCTCATTGCACCCTGAAGTTCGCCTTCGTACTCCAGCTCGATCTTACCGGTAATCGCCGGAAGAGCAGCATAGATATCAGACACACGTGGCACGACGCGCTTCTCCTTGCACAGAATAGCGCGTTGCTCTGCACTGGAAATGACCTGCTCCGACACACTTATGGGAAGCCTCTGACTCACGCCAGATCTAGCATCTATGCGTTTGTCGCGGCGGGCGATAAACGCAATTTGCTCTATCATCTCTTGGATGAAATCCGGTATTGACAGCGGCTTGCCGTTGCGCTCCAGCCAAGCTTCCTGCTGAGTGATCTGCATGCCAAAGTCGATCGTCGCAGGATAGTGCGTGCTGACCTCGCTGCCGATGCGGTCCTTCAGAGGAGTGATGATCTTGCCACGAGCCGTATAGTCCTCAGGGTTGGCGGAAAAGGCCATGACCACGTCCAACGGCAACCGCACTGGGTATCCCTTAACCTGTACGTCACCCTCTTGCATGATGTTGAACAGAGCCACTTGGATCTTACCCGCCAGGTCCGGTAGCTCGTTTATCGCGAATATCCCACGGTTGCTTCTGGGCAAGAGGCCGAAGTGAATAGTCAACTCGTCCGATAGTATGTGGCCACCACGGGCAGCCTTGATCGGATCGACATCACCGATGATATCGGCGACGGTGACATCTGGTGTGGCCAACTTCTCTACAAAGCGTGCATCACGGTGCACCCACTCGATTGGTGTGGCGTCGCCGCATTCTTCGAGCAGTTGCCTACCATATTTTGAGATGGGTCGAAATGGATTGTCGTTGACCTCGCTTCCTGCCAAGATCGGTAATTCGGAATCGAGTAATGTCACTAGGGATCGGAGAATCCGGCTTTTGGCTTGGCCTCTCAGCCCCAGCAGAATGAAGTTGTGCCTTGCGAGGATTGCGTTGATCACCTGCGGCACGACTGAGTCGCCGTACCCGACGATGCCGGGGAATACCTCTCTCCCTTGCTCGAGCATGGCGATCAAGTTGTAACGCATCTCATCCTTTACCGAACGGAGATGTCTTTCGGGATCCCCCCACTCGGACTGCTTTAGGTCTGCCAGGTTTGTTGGTAGTAACGTCATCTTCCCTCGTATTGTCTGCGAGAGAGCACGACGTGAGGAGAGGTGCCGCCACCCCAAAGCCATGCTCTCAGACTTGTATTTGGAACGCGATTCACGCGGTGTTGAGTTCCAGTCCCGACAATCTCACTGCAGCTACACCATGACCTCTGACAGGTACCAGAACACCGTCCTCAGTGCGGCCGATGATGTCACCCGTCTCTCGTTCGAGGTAGTCAACTGGCCGGGCAGAGTTGAACCGGACGAGACCTGGTCGCACCGAGATCTGCCG
>CP070792.1:2546809-2550340 GCA_020346845.1 Gemmatimonadota bacterium | reverse complement strand
TGCACACCTCGCTCGGGACAGTGCCCCGCCAGCACTCCATTCAATGACAGATGCGGAGATCACTAATCTGGTCCCGCAACTGGTGGACAAGCCGCTGAGGTTCACCTCGGGACGAATCGACAAGGTCTATCCCGCCGGGACTCCGCTATACGTGAAAGATGTGTTGATGCTGAGGCTGATCCTGGAGAACTGGGACGAGCGGCCGATATACTACTCTCTCACCGCCGGCAACAGCAATTGGATCGAGTTGGACGAGTATCTCACTCAGGAGGCTCTACTGCTCCGTTTGAACGTTGTCAGCGAGCCAGATACCTCGCGACTCGGGCCGGGAGTATACTCGAACGTCCCTGTCGATGTCCCCAGAACCGATTCCCTGGCCTGGAATGTCTATCGCTACTCCGGCCTGTTCGATGTGGACTCACTCGATCTCGACCCGACAAACCGCAACATCGCGACCAATCTCAGCTTCCCCTACTACTCATTGGGGCAAGCATATCTCGTACGCGGCGATTCGGAGCGCAGCAGGGAGAATTTCCTCCGCGCGCTGCACTTGTCTCCGGCATATCCGCCGATCGCTCCCGCACTGACGCAGCTGAGCGACTCACCGCCCAATCCAACGGATACGGGCGGCTAGCGCGTATCGGACCGAGTCGCTTGTAGGAGCTCTTCAAGCCAGCTAAAATAAAAGGCTATGGATTTTGCGGCGCTGCCACACAATCTCACGCGTGTGCGGGAAAAGATTGCGTCGATTCAGGCCCGTGAAGGCATACGGGACGATGTCTGTGTTGTCGCAGTAACCAAAGGTCACTCCGACGCAGCAGTAATCGCGGCGCACGCGGCCGGGGTAGTGGACGTGGGAGAAAACCGAGTTCAGGAGGCGCTCGGCAAACAGAAGCGACTGAACGGCCTCGATCTGCGGTGGCACTTGATTGGCCATCTCCAGACCAACAAGGCGAAGCAAGTTGCCGGGAGGTTCTCCCTGGTGCACTCCATCGATTCCGTGCGCGTCGCTCAGGCGCTACAACGCTCGATGGAGCGACTGAGTGAAGTACGAGATCCTGTAGAAGTGCTCGTGCAAGTCAACGTGGCACGAGAGCAGCAAAAAGCCGGATGTGAGCCGGACGCGTTGCCTGAGATCGTGAGTCACGTGATGGAGCTGTCTCGACTTCGGCTGCGAGGATTGATGACGATGGCACCGTATACGGACGATGAGGTCGAGCAGCGCAGGGTGTTTGCCGGCTTGAGAAAGCTCCGCGATGAGCTCGCCGGCGGTGGTTTGGATCTCCCCGAGCTATCAATGGGGATGTCAGGGGATTACGAATCAGCGGTGGCCGAAGGAGCTACCATTCTTCGGCTGGGCACGGTTCTGTTTGGAGAGCGACCGAGATGACAGAAGAGGAGTTCAGGCTAACACCGATCGATGTCAGGGCTCAGGAGTTCAATCGCACGGCGTTTGGATATGACACAGCCGGAGTGGAGGACTTCCGTGAACGAGTGGCCGCAGAGATGGAGCGTCTGCTGAAGGAACGCGCGGTGCAGGAGGAGCGGGTCATGAACCTGCGCGAACAACTCAAGTCCTTGAGGGAGCGCGAGAAGGCTATCAACGACGCCGTGATGATGGCTCAACAGTTGAGAGAAGCCACACACAAGGCTGCTCAACAGGAGGCCGAAGTGATTCTCCGGGAGGCGAGAGTGAAAGCCGAGCAGGTCATCCAGGAGTCGCGGGATTCAGAGATCGCCGTGCGGCGAGACCTGGAAGAGGCCCAGCACCAATTCAACGCATACCTGTACGCATTCAGGCGGCTACTGGATCGTCAGATGGCCGAGCTGGATGCACTGGCGGAACACGAGCGCGACGGTAGTCCACCGGAGGTCGCGTGACGAGACTCCACACCGTCGAGAACATACAGCGTGCAGTAGATACCGTCCGTGAAGTGACGGACTTGGCGCCCGATGTGGCGCTGATACTCGGTACTGGCTTGGGTGGTTTGGCAGAGGAGATCGAAGACACAGTTGAGGTCGGCTACGAAGACATACCAGGGTTTCCCCTGTCCACGGTTGAGACGCATGTGGGCAGGCTGCTACTGGGCACGTTGGGTGGCGAACGGGTCGTTGCCATGCAGGGACGGTTCCATCGCTATGAAGGCTATTCGATGCAACAGATAACCTTCCCCGTTCGGGTAATGCGCGGTCTTGGAGCCAAGAGTCTGGTAGTTTCCAACGCATGCGGTGGGATGAATCCGCTGTGGTCTGCGGGTGACCTGGTGTTGCTGGCTGATCACATCAATCTGCTGGGCGACAATCCCTTGATCGGTAGCAACGATGATTCCCTGGGGCCACGGTTCCCCGACATGTCCGCTCCGTACGATGCCGGACTACGGGAGTTGGCGCGTGACGTCGCGCGTGATATGAAGATCACTCTGCGAGAGGGCGTATACGTGGCAGTCCCCGGGCCGAACCTCGAGACACCTGCGGAGTACCGGTTTCTCAGGACCATTGGGGCTGACGTTGTGGGAATGTCCACGGTGCCCGAAGTGATCGTCGCGGTCCATGCGGGGATGAAGACATTGGGCATATCGATAATCACTGATGAGTGCCTGCCGGACGCCCTGGAGCCGGCGGACATAGACAAGATCATCGCAACGGCGCAGCGTGCAGAGCCGTATCTCACGCGCCTCGTGGCTGGTGTCCTGCAGCGGATGGACTGATGTCCTACGATCCACTTGGTAGTGCGAGCCTGGGCGAGCTCGAGCACGAGTTGCTGAAGTTGTGGCGGGAGGAGGGCCTGTTCCACCGCACGCTCGAGGCGACAAGTAGTGGGCAGCCATTCGTGTTCTATGAGGGTCCACCCACAGCCAACGGACGGCCAGGCATTCACCACGTGTTCGCTAGAACCATCAAGGATCTGGTGTGCCGGTATCACACGATGCTGGGAGAGTCGGTCACGCGCATCGCCGGGTGGGACACGCATGGATTGCCCGTTGAGATCGAAGTCGAGAAGGCTCTCAAAATCAACGGTAAGGCGGACATCGAGGCGTTCGGTATCGCTGAGTTCAACGAGCGATGCAAAGAAAGTGTATTCCGCTACAAGGCGGACTGGGAATCTCTTTCCGAGCGCATCGGGTATTGGCTGGATTACGATCGGCCGTACATCACCTACACCAATGATTATGTGGAGAGTGTCTGGTGGCTGCTCAAGCAACTGGCGGACAAGGACCTGCTTTATGAAGGACACAAGGTCCTGCCATACTGCATCCGGTGTGGTACGGCGTTGTCGAGCCATGAGCTGGCGCAGGGGTACGACACTCACAAGAGTCCATCCATCTACTCGAAGTTCCGTCTCATAAGTGATTCGGAGGATCCCGACAGGTTCCTCTTGGTGTGGACCACCACGCCCTGGACGCTGCCTTCAAACACAGCGATTGCGGTGAACCCGCACCTCACTTACGTGGAGCTCGATGTTGAGGGTGAGCGTCTGATCGTCGAGAAATCAATCGCCCAGTACACGGTTGTGCCCGGTGCCACGGGCGG
>CP070792.1:2540526-2546709 GCA_020346845.1 Gemmatimonadota bacterium | reverse complement strand
TTGGGGATGACACAGATTATGCAAGATCGCCCAGGTCACCACTGCGATCAAGTTGGGTAAGCAAGGGATAACGGCCGCGGATCGATTATCCGCGACCGAGGCAGGTTGGCTGTTACCATCCCGTGGGTAAGACACCCGCGCTCGCCACGGACCACAGCTTGGACACGGATGAGCACCTTCCGATGATGGGTCGCCCATCCGAGTGGCGCCGCAAACGGATGCGCCCGCTAGATGCGGAATGCCCGACTCCTGCGAACTGGCTGATCCGTGTTATGGCAATCATCCGTAACCGCACATCTGTTACCATGCCCGACCCCCTGAAACTCACCGGACTCAGCTACCGTATAGCTATATATTGCAATAAAACATATGGTATTGCCGCATAGGGGGCGGGTTTGTTCAGCTCACAACTCAAGAAAGGCAGCATGGAGCTGCTGATTCTGTCGATCCTGGACGAAGAGCCACGTCACGGTTACGAGATCGGGAAGCTCATCGAGACGCGCTCCGGCATGCGGCTCCAATTCAGGGTGTCGTCGCTCTATCCAGTGCTGTGCCGTATGGAGGAGAAAAACTGGATCAAGGGGAGGTGGGTTGAAAAGGCGGGTACACGGAGACGGCGTTTCTACCGACTCACCTCCCAGGGCAAACACGCGCTGGAAAGGGAGCAGGAGACTTGGTCTGAATTCGCGGCTGCCGTGAATCAGGTGATTGGACTGAGCCATGCGTGATTGGAAAAGGTACGTGAGGGAGAACCTCTCGCTGCCAGAGATGAAGGATGGCAGCGACGAGGTAATCGTCGAAGAACTAGCCACCCAGCTGGAGGATCTCTACCGTGAGGGAATTGAGCGGGGATGGTCCGAGCAGGAGGCTGAGGCATACGCATGCGACCATGCCGGCGATTGGGATTCGGTGACGGAGTTCGTAGCAGGGTCGAACAACTCGAGCAAGGTGTCACCCACTGAGCGCTGGTTGGAGGACAGGGAACGGCATGCCATGGCAAGAGGCGGTGGCTGGGCCGTGCTAGCAGGTATCGAACGCGATGTCAGGTACTCGGCACGGGCGCTGCGCAAGAGCCCAGGTTTCACCGCCATTGCACTCGCCACACTGGCACTCGGCGTTGGCGCTGTGACAACCATGCTGAGTCTCATCAACGGTCTGCTACTCAAGCCGCTGCCTTATGCCGACAGCCGGGACGTCGTGATTCTGTGGGAGAGACTGCCGTCGTTCGAGAACGCCAGGGTCACATACCCCAACTTCCTCGACTGGCGTGAACGCAACCGGGTATTCGAGGACCTCGCTGCTTACAACACTGGATCTCTCAACCTGACCGGTGTCGGAGATCCTGTCGAGCTGGATGTGGTTCGGGTTTCAGCATCGATGTTCTCGATCCTGAGAACACGACCGATGTTGGGGCGTGGTTTTCTGCCGGAGGAAGACCGCCTGGAGGGTGACCGGGTCGTGATATTGGCGCACGGTTATTGGCAAGACCAATTCGGCGCAGATCCGGAAATCGTAGGCAATACACTTTCCCTGGATGGTGTTCCCTCGACCATCGTGGGAGTCATGTCGAGGGAGTTCGTGTTTCCGCCGGATGGGAGCAGAGCCGATATCTATGTTCCAATCGAGCAGTTCGCAGCGAACTGGATCAACAACCGTGGCAGTCACCCTGGGATACTCGTGATTGGGAGACGCGGCCCCGGTGCTACGCTGGAGCAAGCTCACGCCGATCTGGATCGCGTGGCTCTGGAACTCGAGGCTGAGTATCCGGAGACCAATCAGGGCAGCCGAGTTCATGTCGCATCGCTGAGAGCCCGGATGATGCGCAACATTCGTGAGCCGATACTTCTCTTGCTGCTAGCGGTAGCCCTGCTTCTTCTCATCGCATGCGCCAACGTGGCGAACCTCGTCTTGGCACGCAGTACTGCTCGTCAACGAGAGATCGCGATTCGCACCAGTCTCGGTGCGAGTGGATCGCGTGTCGTGAGACTGCTACTTACAGAGAGCATGATACTGTGGGTTGCCGGTGGGTTGCTTGGAATTGGGGTGGCTCAATATGCGATCCGCGCTCTGGTACCGCTTCGGTCCGACGTCATCTCACCGATCTTCCAGATCGGTATCGACTGGCGGGTAGTGTCGGCCGCGTTGGCGATCGCACTCGTGACCGGTTTGGTGTTTGGGTTGCTTCCGGCGCTCAGATCGATCCGCCCCAACGTATTGGAGTATCTGAAAGAGGGTAGTCGCTCGTCCGGGGGAGTGGGCCGTAACCGGCTACGTGGCGCGTTGGTGATCGCAGAGGTGAGCCTGGCGGTCGCGCTGTTGGTGGCGGCAGGCCTTACGACGCGGAGCCTAGCCACAATGGTTGCCACCGATCCAGGATTCGATCCGGAAAACGTTCTCTCGGCGGAACTCAACCTGCCGGAAGCTCGTTATCAGGACGGGGATCAGAGAACGGCTTTCTTCAAACAGCTACTGGACCGCGTGCGCACGCTGCCGGGAGTCGAGTCGGCCGCAACGACGTACGTGATTCCAGTAGGCCCGGGTGGGTGGCAGAACTCGTTCCATGTCGAGGGTGAGCCACCCGAGCGCAACGGGGAGTACACATTTGCCGAAGTCAGCTCGATATCGGACGACTACTTCGCAACGGCTGGAATTCCCGTTGTGGCCGGACGCGATTTCACTTGGCGGGACAATGAGGATGCACCTCGGGTCGTCATCGTGGATGAGACTGTGGCTCACCGATACTGGCCGAGTGAGGACCCCGTAGGCAAAAGGATCAAGTGGGGCAACCACTCCTCAGGCAACGAGTGGATGAATGTGGTCGGAGTAGTGGGTCACGTGAAGGTGAACGGTGTCATGGAAGAAGCTCTTCCGCAGCTGTACATACCGCACGCTCAGGACAACGACGACGGCTATTACCTTGTGGTCAAGACCGCGGGTGTGCCCACCCAATTAGTGGAGCCGATTCGACGAGCTGTGACGGAGATGGATCCGCTTCAGCCAATTGCGTCAATCAACACGCTGGAGGAGTACATTGGCCTGAGCACCGAGGACTCTGAATTTCTCACCCTGTTGCTCGGCATCTTTGCTGCCGTAGCCTTGTTACTGGCTGCAGTGGGCATCTATGGTGTGATGGCACAGGCAACCGCCGAGCGCACTCACGAAATTGGTGTGAGGATGGCACTCGGTGCCACTACAGGTGGTGTACTTGGGATGGTGGTACGTCAGGGTATGGGGCGGGTGGCGATCGGCGTCGTGTTTGGCCTGGCGCTTGCTGCAGGCGGGGGTCAGTTGTTGGCAGCCAGCCTGTTCGGCGTGTCGCCGCTCGATCCTGTGACCTTCTTGGCGACGCCGCTGGCCTTGTCGGTAGTGGCGCTCGTCGCCAGTGTCGTACCAGCACGGCGGGCCATGAGAGTTGACCCGGTGAGGGCGCTGCAAACGGAGTAGCTGGAAGAGCGGCCACGGATGAGCTTCTACGATCGCGGATGCGCTCGGAGTGAGCTGACAGTCACGATCCTGTGGATAACCAATCCGCGCTCGGGAGTAACCAATCCGCGGCCGTCCATTCCATGATCTGTGCCGTGAGCACTTAGTTCTCGTCTGGCCTCCGCTGCCAACACGTTGATGATCTTCCATTCCTCAGCGACTTTGGCGACGTGCAGGTAGTCGACCCGGGTGATGGCGTCGATCTTGATGCTGGCAACTTCACCGAAAACATCTAAGATGGTCACGTCGCTCCGGCGCCCTTTCTGTGTGCTCTCGACCTCCTTAAGGGCATCGGCCATGCCAATCGGCGTCGTTCGGCCCAACTCGAACCTGGACAAAGAGTTACGTGTTGACGTCCAGAACGTGGAGGCAGGCTGGTTGTTCGCAGTTGGGAATCGTCGTTGCGGAACCGGGCGGTTTTTCACAGGCCGCAGATCACTCCTCAACGATCACGGCTTCGGCCTTGACTCCCGTGACCCGCTGACGTTTGTCACGGTACTGATAGTGCTACTCACGGTTGGCGCGGTCGCGCGTCTTGTCCCCGCAGGTCGCGCGAGCAGGGTCGATCCGGCGGCGGGGGGGGCGGGCGGAATAGCGTGGCCGGACATGCTACTGCCGTGACCTGGACGCCGGCAAGGTGTCCTGGTCAGTGACCGTTTGCGAGTGAAAGGCCCTTAACCCTCTTTAACTTCTCCCTTGCGAATGACCTCCGGGTGAGCGAAACTTGGCTGCTTCTAATCTCCCTTGGAGGAAAGAATGCTGAAGCGAATCATGGTTGCTATGGGAACCGCGTGCGTCGGTGGTCTCGTGCTAATCGCGGCCGCGCCGGCCACTCAACCCACGGCTGTGCAGGGCGCGCCCGTTGAAGTGAATGTGAACCTCACATGCACTGGTACCGGAGTCCAGTTTTCGGTTGATCCCTGGATCGTGGAGGTAGAGCAAGGTGGTGAAATCGAGTGGGTCCTAAACCCCGGCGCTGACTCCGATGCGATCGAGATAAGTGCCAAGACCGGACGTTGGCCGTTTGCCCAGCAGACGCACCGCGGCAACAAGCAGGACCGAGCCCGAGCCAACGAGATGCGGCCGAACCAAGCGGGCGAACGATTCCAGTACAACATCACGCTTACATGCAGTCCAGAAGGCCGGGAGCCGTTCGAGGTTGTCATCGATCCTGACATCATTATCAAGTGACGCGGCTGTTGCACCGCGGTCTAGTTGAGCGCTGTACGGATTCTTCCCCTAACGATGAGCATGCCGCGTAGGTGATATCGTGAGCGATTCGTCCGACAAAACCGAGAACACCGGCGCGTCCTCCGACGATGTCTTGAGCCATCCCGAGAGGGTTGGACCGTATCGCATTCTTCAAGTTCTTGGAGAAGGCGGTATGGGTGTCGTATACGAGGCGGAGCAGACTCAGCCTGTGCGAAGACGCGTGGCGCTGAAGCTGATGAAGGTGGGGATGGACACCAAAGAAGTGGTGGCGCGGTTCGAGGCCGAGCGTCAGGCGCTGGCTGTTATGGAACATCCCAACATCGCCAAGGTGCTCGATGCGGGGGTATCGGATACGGGTCGGCCCTTCTTCGTCATGGAACACGTGCGCGGCATTCCCCTCACGCACTACTGCGATCAGCGTAAGTCCTCGACGCGAGAACGGCTCGAGCTGTTTGTAAGTGTGTGTGATGCAGTGCAGCATGCACATCAGAAGGGTGTCATTCACAGGGACCTGAAGCCATCGAATGTACTGGTCATGGAACAGGGCGAATCTGCCGTTTCCAAGATCATCGACTTCGGTATCGCCAAAGCAACCGGGCAACGGCTTACCGACAAAACGTTGGTAACCGAGTACGGCCAAGCGCTCGGGACTCCTGCGTACATGAGTCCGGAACAGGCTGAGATGACGGGACTCGATGTCGACACCCGCACCGACATCTACAGCTTGGGCGTAATGCTGTATGAGCTGCTGATCGGCCATCTTCCGTTGGATCCGACAGAGGTGGGGGTACCCGCCTTTATCGCACGACTGGTCATGCGGGAAGGTGAACCACAGACGCCAAGCGCACGACTTAGCGGCCTGGGGCAGAGGAAGACCTCGGTCGCGCACCATCGACAAACCGATCCGGCATCACTACGAAACGAACTGAAGGGTGATCTCGACTGGATCGTCATGAGGGCGATGGAGCCTGATCGGAACCGTCGCTACCAGACCGCCAACGCTTTGGCATTCGAGCTCAAGCGGTACTTGAACGATGAACCGGTGTTGGCGCGACCGCCCAGCGCCGGTTATCGGTTCCACAAGTTTGTGAAGCGTCATCGTGCAGCGGTGGTGGCAGGTTTTGCTGTGGCGTTCGCCGTGCTGAGCGGGGCAATCCTCGCTACCGCCGGTATGGTACGCGCGACCAGGGCAGAACGCGCTACTGCGGTAGAGGCGGAAACCGCACGGCAGGTGTCGGAGTTCTTGGTCGGACTGTTTGAAGTTTCGGACCCGAGCGAGGCCGTGGGCAACTCGATTACAGCTCGCGAGATTCTGGACCGCGGCGCCGAGGCAATACCCGAACAGCTAGCCGATCAGCCGTTGGTCCAGGCTCGCATGATGGCGACGATGGGAAATGTTTATCAGTCGATCGGTCTTTACGAGCAAGCAGCAGAGCTGCTAGAAAGCTCTCTGGAGATACGAGAGCGCGAGTTGGACTCGCAGCACCC
>CP070792.1:2535046-2540426 GCA_020346845.1 Gemmatimonadota bacterium | reverse complement strand
ACACCGTCAATCAGAACATGGAGATCGACGAAGTTCGCATCCTGTCTACTGCGCTCTACAAGGACGACTTCGGCAAGTATCAGCGCCCGTATCTCGGACGCGAACGCCAGACAACGCTGCTCCTGAACTGGGAGAACGCAGTCGGCTCTCCGGGAGCGACAGAGTACATCTCCGACGACCTGAACCGGATTCCGGTCATCTTCCCGACTGGCGCAAGCACAGACTCACGGATCGACACCAGTCAGTTCAAGTGGGGATCGCAGTCTCTCTACTGCGGCGGCTTCACATCAACGACAACGCCGTCGAACGTGGACGGCGTCTGGATGGATCACACCGGACGCAACTACAACTCGAACCGCGACGTCAACTACAATCAGACCGACGGACGCTACGAACACGTCCTCGACTTCGGCTTCGAGCCGTTCACTTGCGAAGGATGGGTCCGCTTCGAGGTACTGCCGTCGGCGATGGGCAACGACGGCGTCACGTTGTTCTCGGCATACCATCGCGGGCTGACCGGCGCTCCGCTCGGAACGTGGGGCGACTGGTTCCTCGAATTCAACAACTCGAACCAGATGGCGTTCAGCTACTACGGAAACGAGATGGGATGGGGAAGCTATCTCCCCGGCGCGAAGAGCATCGGCTCGCCAGACCTTCAGACTGGGCAGTGGTATCACTGGGCTATCTGCCGCAACGCGTCCGGGGACTTCTCGCAGTTCTGGGATGGCAAGCGAATCTTTCACGATCCGGGCGCAATCGGGACGCAGTACTTCGGCAAGGCATACGGCTCGCGCATCGCGCTCGGTCGTCGCTATGTCACGAACGGCGCGGCTCGTCAGCGTCCGCTGCAAGGATGGCTTGACGACATTCGCTTTACGTGCGGAACCGCGTACTATGACGGGGCGACCTACACTGTACCTACAGGTCCGTTCACACCGGACGACCGCGAAGACGATGCGGGACTGCCGTCACCGACGTCACCGCAGGGTCCGCCGTCACCGCAATCACCGCAGGGTCTCTCACCGCAATCACCGCTTCCGGGAGAATTCTTCGCAGGCGAAGATGGCGGATGGGAACCGGATGATCTCTAGGAGTTATCGATGACGCTTGCACAATGGATTGATCCCGACGATGCCGATCAAGTTACGCTTGACGGGGATCGGGTCACAGCAATCACCGACAAGTCCTCGGCGGGGAACGACCTAGCGGGCGATGAAAAAGCTGACGTGCTGATCAACTTCGGCAACGCAGCCATCTCGCCGAACGATCAGTACACGACCGAAGATGACAATGCCATCGCACTGGTTCTTCAAGGGGGAGCAGTTCTTCAGGCAGGTCCGTCGCCGAATAAGTGGGGAACGAACGCGTTGTTCATTCCTAGCGGAAGTTCTTCGCCGCTTCAGGCTGCGGTCATCCCCGTCCATTCGCCAGATGTGACCGCTCTCGGTACTGGCGACTTCACGATTGAGATGTGGGTCTATCCGACGAACCTGACGAACGCAGGAATCTACGATCAGCGAACCACAGAGCCGTCCGTCTACCCGACGATTTACTACAACGGCTCGCTCTTTTATTTCGCGAATGGTCTTAACCGCATCACCGGAACAACGATGGCGCTGAACCAGTGGCATCACATCGCTGTCTGCCGTGCATCGGGAACGACGCGTCTGTACTTGAACGGAAGTCAGACAGGAGCGAATTACACGGACTCGAACAACTACGGCTCCGCGCCTGTGTATCTGGGGAACAGAAGCTACGTCACCGGGAGTTCGACGCCGATGCAAGGGTACATAGACAGCGTCAGGATCATCAAAGGAACGGCGCTCTATACTGGAGCGTCCTACACTGTGCCGACTCGTGCGTGGCAGATGCCACCGCAGCTTGACTTCATAAACTACCAGAACAGAAGTCCGGGCAGAGACATCCTCGACACAGCTTTCGGCTCCCTTGAAAAGACTGCGGCTTCGAGTCCGGCACTGGTAAACATGGACGGACCTTCACTGACTGCTGTCGTCGCCACAAAGGAACTTCTCCCTACAGGACAAGACAACAACGCGGTCGTCTACGGAATGCGCTCTGCGGATGTCACATCCCCGCTCGATGATCAGGGATGGTCGATCTCGCTAGAAGAAGGCGGCACGATTTACCGTGGCGCTGTAGGCTCGAAAGAAATTGACCTAGTCGCAAGCGACGCTGCGATGTACGCGAACTTCAACGGCGCGGACGGCGACACGAGCTTCACCACACAGGACGCGAGCAAGCGAGCACTCGGCTTCGGTGGCGGCGCACGAATAAGCACTGGTCAAGCCAAGTTCGGCACAGCGTCCGTTCAGTTCGATACTTCCCCGGAAGGATACCTTCAAGTCGATAACTACGACGACGCACTGACGTTCGGCACGGGCGACTTCCTGATAGAGATGTGGATTTATAACATCACGCTTCCGGCGACGTTCTTCATCTACGACGGACGCTCGGCAGGAACGCAGGTCGCTCCAGTCATCTACTACACGGCGGGCGGGCTGGACTACTACGTCAACGGCGGCACGCGCATCGCTGGCGGCGCTCTCTCGTCTGGCGTCTGGCAGCACATCGCACTCGAACGGGTTAGCGGGAGCACACGGCTATACATTGACGGCGTTCAAACTGGCAGCACCTTCACCGACGCGAACAACTATGTCTCGGTCCCTACGATGAGGATCGGCAACTACGCTCTCGGTCTGGTCAACAACAGCATGAACGGATACATCGATGACTTCCGCGTCCTGAAAGGTTCATTCGCTTACGGACCGTCGCCCGCATCTTTCAGCGTGCCGACTGCTCCAGCTTATGATTCCTACGGGGCGGTCAGCGAAATGATCTCGACCGTATCGCTCGACAGTTCGAACAGCATGGTCACAGCACACCGCACGGGGGAGTATGTCGGAGCAATCGAATTCGATGGAACGCTCGGCTTCGGCAACGACGTAAAGCTCGGCGGTCTGGGTGCTCCAGACCTTGTCAGCGACGCGCGCATCTGCGAGGCGGTCTACTACGACGGCGCTCTGGGTATCGACGACATCAGACGTCTCGAAGGCTACCTCGCGCACAAGTGGAACATGCAAGACAGTCTCCCGGCGACACATCCGTTCAAGTATCGCGGACCGGACAAGCAACCCGCCGCGCAACTGATCGCGAACTTTGTCGGCGACCGCGACGGACACGCGGGATCACCACAGTACATCGCGGAAACTGGACAGGTCGCGACGTTCGTTTCGACCGCATCGCTGGACGACAACGAGTTCAAGTTCAACGGAACATCGCTGGCGCTGAATGGTTCGAGCGACTACGTGACCTTCCCCGACAGCGCGGACTATACGTTCGATGGCGACTTTACTATCGAATGTTGGGTCTACTTCAACACAGTCCCGACGAACGCTGGATTCGTCTCGCATTATGACTCCCAGTCCGGGAACAATCGCTCATGGATTTGGGGCAAGTTTGGATCGAACCTTCGCCTTTACACTTCGACCGACGGAGCGAACTCCGGTGTCGTGCAATTCAATCAGGCATGGACCCCGACGACTGGCGTCTGGTATCACTGTGCAGTCACGCGCGAGAACAACACGGTCCGCTTGTTCGTTGACGGAACGCAGCTAGGCACAGACGCGGCGTATGGTTCCCCTGAAGCATTGTTCAACTGCACAGATGTTCTCCGCATCGGTGCGACACGAGGCGGCTCTGGCGTCACAGATTACATGAACGGAAACATCGACAGCGTTCGCATCGTCAAAGGCACGGCACTCTACAAGCGGAACTTCACTGTTCCGCCGCGCGCGTTCCGTGTTCCACTGACCGCAGACCTGATCTGCAACTTCAACGGGCAGGACGCCATCGCATCTCCGCCCGGATACGTGACCGAAGACGCTGGCGCTCGAACGGTGGCGTTCATCGGCAACGCGCAACTCGACACCTTCATGAAGAAAACCGGCGTGGCTTCGCTGCTGTGCGACGGTTCTGGCGACAGGGTAGAGATCGCGCACAACGTAGACTTCGAGATCGGGGCGAACGACTTGACCGTCGAATGTATGGTTCGCTTCACCACCGATCCGTCAACGTCGGTGGAATGCTTCATCGGGCAGTGGAGCCAGAACGCGAGTCCTGTGGACGAACGCGAGTGGCTGTTCTACCTGAACAACAACACACTGACGTTCGCCATCTCAACAGACGGCACGGGAACAGGTATCGCGTCCATCAATGTCGCGTGGAATCCTGTGGTCAACACTTGGTATCACCTTGTCTTTGAACGTCACGACGACGTCGGGTACTTCTGGATCGACGGTGTGGCACAAGGCAGCGGGGCGCTGTCAACGACAGCCTATTCGGGAACCGCTCCGCTCGTCATCGGCGGCAACGACGAAGGCACACAGGACTTCACTGGCAACATCGATCACGTTCGCTTCTTCAACGGTCGCGCCTTGCGCGGCGACATTAACGCGCGGAAGCCGGAAGAACTTTTCGACAGCACAGGGAAGGACGCAGAGTACGCGTTCCTTTGGAACTGTGAAGGCACAGACGGCAGGGCAGGTTCGCCAGCATCCGAAGCAGTGTCCGACGATGTCGCTGCGCGGTTGCTGACGTTCACCGGGACAGCGCAATTCGACGACGCGGAGCACCGTGTCGGAACCACTAGCCTTTCAGTCACCACTGGCTCGAACTATGTGACGATCCCGCAAGCATCGCCGGATGATCTCGCGCTAGGAACGGACGACTTCACGATTGAGTTCTACTTCAAGTTCCGGTCAATAGGTGGTTCGACGATTATCTTCGATCAGCGTGCGTCAGGTACGCAGGCAGTCCCGACGATCTACAACATCACAAACACGATCTACTACTACGTCAACGGCGCGAACCGCATCACAGGAACGGTTACTCTGGAGACGGCGAAGTGGTATCACATCTGCGTCGAACGCGTTGCGGGAACAACTCGTCTGTACCTAAACGGATTGCAGACAGGCGGCGACTACTCGGACTCGACAAACTACATCGGGAATCCCATCGGCATCGGCGCGGCACTTTACTCGCCCGTGTCTGGCACTGATGGATGGTTCGACATGATCCGCATATCAATCGGGCGAGCAATCTACAAAGGCGACTTCACACCACCGACTGCGCCGGTCGGAGAACCGATAGAGTAGGAGAGAGTCATGAGCAAGAAATTCGACTGGGCGCTCGCGTGCGTCCTTCACCACGAAGGCGGCTTCGTGAACAACCCGAACGATCCGGGCGGCGCAACTGACTTCGGCGTCAGCCTGAGATTTCTCCGTTCAGTCGGGGAAGATATAGACGGCGACGGCGACATCGACATCGATGACATCCACGCGCTCGAACTCGACGACGTCGA
>CP070792.1:2526101-2534946 GCA_020346845.1 Gemmatimonadota bacterium | reverse complement strand
GATTACCGGGACACCGGGTAACCGTGCCTCAGTTCTTCCGATCCTCACCGAGCCGTTGGTGGTCACAGCCTTGATCGTGGCACCGCCGTCACCCAGCTCCGCATACAGCTTCTTGCTGATCTTGCCCGTTACCGTTACCGGGAAATCGACACTGATTCCGCCGTTGACCGTGGCTGCCTCCAGCACGCCGTTATAATCCCCCGGTATGCTGAGGTCGATGGAACCGTTAGTAGTTCGGACGTCCACGCCGTCACCCACCCACGCATTTCCGGCGAGCTCGATCTTCACGTTCCCGTTAGTCGTTCCGCCGCTCACATCGCCACCTACCCCACGCAGCTGTACATTGCCGTTGGTGGACCGGGCACTGAGGTCACCCATCACTTCGACCACCGTAACGTTCCCGTTGGTTGCGGAGACAGTCAGATCTGATTTCATCGGCACCATGGCCCGGTAGCTCACGGACCAGCTCGACCCGCGACCGCGCTTGGGGCCGCTGGCCTTTAGAATATCGTTGCTAGTCGCTAGGCTGATTGCCGAGACCAGCTCGCGGGCGGCGTCGTAACTTCCGGCCCGGCCCTCGACCTTGGCGCGGATGAACACCTCATCCTTATCCCAGGCCTCGACCTGGATGTTTCCGTTGGTGCTAGTGACTCCTTCAAACGAGCCTAGCGGCACCGTGAATTCCCGCACCTCGCAGTGCCAATTCTTCCTGTTGCTCGAACCCTGGTGGCACCACTCGTCGGCTACTTCCTGGGAATGGGCGATCGAGACGGTCACGTGCTCGTGCTGGTGCTGCTGCTCGCGCTTATCGGCCTTCCAGCTCATGAGGAACGCAGCGCCTCCCCCCATGATCAGCACCGGGATGATGTAGAATTTGGGGCTCATTTTGTGTCGCTCCGAGTTGTGTTGTCTTTCTAGCTTAGATACCACGACCGGCCAAAAGGTGTAAGGGACGGTGACCCGGCTTCCCCGTTGCCCGGTGTCCCGGCCACCCCACCACAGGCCACCCCATCACAGGCCACCCCACCCTAGCCCCCCGTGTTCCTCTTCCAGAGTTCCGCCACACACTCACCAAACGACTTCTCTTCAGCCAGAGTTTCGGCCAGTGCTTCGGCCACTTCCTTGGCCGATTCCTCCACGGCGTCCCCCACGTCGTCGGCTATCTCCTCCGCCCGGCCCCCCATGTCCTCAGCGGCGTCCCGTGCCCTTTCGGCGGCAGATTCCACACCCTTCCTAGCGTCCTTCACCCACTCCTTCTTGAGCATCCCGCAGGGGCTCAGCGTGCGGTAACGAACTAAGGTAACGGCGAGGACAAGCACTAGTACAACTAGTAGCGCCTTGATGATCTTCTTCATGGGTACTCCGTTTGCCCGGCTTCCTGGTATCCCGGATTCCCGGTTGCCCGTAACCCACACCCCCCGGTTACCGGAGCCATGCCAGCCACAGGATCACCGCTACGGTCACTACGGCTACCAGGAACCAGAAGATCCATGCCTTGGACTTCCTTTTCCTGCGGTACGATACCCCGGTTCGCTCGATCTCGCCCAGGCCGAGCACCACCGGCCTCCGCCCCCGGCGGGGCCGCCGGACTCCCGGTATGCGAGTGGTGAGCATGTCACCTAGGTCTTTGACAGCGCTGAATGTCTGCCCCAGTCTGGAGGGCGGCCGGGCATCGGGTGGCGGGTCGTAGTCTTTCAGCAACGCAAAGGCCTCGTTGATCCGCTTGAGGTTCTTCTGGGCCTTTTCGGCCAGCCGCTCATTGTGCTCGAACCGATCGGGATGCCAAACCTGGGCCAGGTCGCGATAGGCGCGTTTGACGTCGTCTTTCGAGGCCCCAGGGTAGAGGCCGAGGACTTTGTAAGCTCGATTGATATCCATAGCCAATCAGGCGGATCGAGACCGAATCGCCGTCCTGTTCCCGCCGGATCTAAATCCCCAACGTCAGCGCCAAGAACGGCCCGTGCTGCTTGACGTCGTAGATGATCTGGTCCACGGTCGAGTCAGACTTATACTCGACGTCGTACCAACGCCAGCCGCCCGCGAGCCAGATCCGATCCGCAACGTGGAAACCGGCCCCGATGGTGACGCGCCACGAGTTCTTCACGTCGGCGATCTGGAAACCACCCACGTCGGCCCGCAGAGTTAGCGGAATCCTGGGATTGGCGTTGAAGTGGAAGCGGAGACCCAGGTACGGATCCCAAATTCCCTCTGAGCCCGATTGGGTCTGTCCGCCCTGGACAGTCGTTTCACCTTTGATGTTCAGATAGCGAGCGCCTCCCAAGAACGCGAACGACCGTGAGACACTGCCAAAACTGTAGCCGATCGCCCCCTCCCCCATCGTCTGTGTGAGATCGAGCCGCGCAGGGGTGCCGTCCGGTGTCTCACCGTCGACGCCGTATTTCAGATAGCTGCCTTCGGCCAGAATGACCCAGCCCTTCCTCAGTACCTCGACATGCAGGCCGAATAGCCCATTACTCAAGCTCGAGCTGCCGAGGTCCACCGTCTCGCCACCGGCCTTGACCACACCGCTCACGGCAGTGAGCTGGCCAAACGGCGAGATGTCAAAGTGCCATCTATCATCCTCCCATGGCGTCACGGCCTGGCCTCCTAGGGGCGACACGACCAAGAGTACGCTCATGGCAGTGAAAACCGTTGCGCGTGATGCGGCCACGATCATCAGGATCTCCCTTTCAAGAAGGTCGATGCTCGACCTGTTCTAGACGTGCTCAACCCCGGGGTGGCTTCCCGGGGTTGAATTGCACTCGCCAAGGCGGTGCTTCGGTGCAACACGATCTTGGCTCCGGTTGTTGTCCGCAGAGCCTAGTTTTCCGGTGGGAAGCCCTTGAGGATCTCCACACACACATCATTGAGCTTTGCCTGCGCGTCTTCCGGGCTTCTCGGCTGACCCACCTCCGCCTGTGCAAGGCCGCGCCAAACCAACTCATTCGTTCGGCTGTCCACAATGTCGATGAGCAATGAACCTTGTTCGATTGTGTAGGCCGTTGTTCTCGAGGTGCCCCCACCCCAGCCACCGTATCCCCAACCACCCCAGCCGTAGCCGTAGTAGTCGTTGTAAGTGACGTAGTTGGTCTCGTCATTGATGGCACCATGCCAACCAACTTTGAAGTCACCGCCCGATTCTACCCTCTGGTAGCCCTTCTCCTGCAGGGCGTAGTCAACCGCACTGACGATGCGCTGGATTGTCAGCGGATTGTTGACACGCGAATCGGCTCCCCTGCCCTCAGCAGGCTCCGGTAGCCAGGAGTAGGTCTCGTACCCCTGCATGGTGCGCACTGCACCCGGATTGTAGTCACGGGTGATCTTCAAGCCGGAACAGCCTGCAAGCAGAAGAACTGCCGCTACGGCGGATATGCTGGCTAGGGTCTTCATCTTTGTGCCATCCTCTGTCGAGTACTCTGGGGAAGCTGGTTGGGGGAGTAGGGGATGTCAATTCCCGGCGGACACGGCGGGCACTTCGTACGTCTCTTCCCAACGGACGCGTTGGCCCGGCGGACACATCACCCGGCGGGCACGTCGGTCAGTTATCCGTTTCTCACTTTCCTGTACAAGCGCCAGGTGACTATCGACGCCCGCTCACGCATCTCGTTCAGCTGTTTCCAGTCGTCGGAGCGGAGCAATTGGACTTCCTTGGTGAATTCAATAAGGTAGGAGAGTTCACCGAGGGATCCTATCGCAATGTCCAGGTACCGGGCGAACTCGCGTCTGCCACGCTTGCAAGCACCTTCTGCTATGTTGGTCGACGCTGACAGCGCGCCTCTCCTGAGCTGCGACGTCAATCCGAACCGTTCGTCGCGCGGGAAGTCCTTCGTTACCTTGTAGACAGCAACCGCCAGCTCGTGGCATCTTTTCCAAGCGTCGAAACGCCGGTACGGACTCATGCAGCACTGTAGCCTGACAAGGCCTACCACGAATAACCAAAATCATGCGATGTGGAACAAGAATCCGCCGACACAGATCTTAAAACCGCCGGGGCCGACGGGAAAACGTGACCCCCGATCCATCAATCTCGTGTTAGTAGCGGCGCTCACGCTCACGCTACCATCCTCCGCCACTCCCCAAGACTCCCACTACTGGACCTACCAGTACGGCACGCGGGCAAACCTGTTGGGTGGTCAGGTAATAGGGAGCGTAGTGGACATCAGCGCCACGTACTACAATCCTGGAGCACTGGCTCTGATACCGGAACCCGAACTGCTGCTCACGTCGAAGGTCTTCGAGCTCACCGATTACACGGCCGAGGGCCGGGAGACCCAACCGCTCAAACTCGACGATCTGAGGATCGATCAGGCGCCCGGCTTTTTTGGCGGCACGATGCCGTTCAAGTTCCTCGACAACCATGTCCTGGCATACTCGGTGTTCACTCGGCACAGACAGAAGCTCAAGATGGATGCGGCCAATGTGTGGTCGGACGAGCTGATCGGATCGGCTCCGAATCAAGAGGATGCATTCACGCAGATCCTACTCACGCGTGATCTGAGCGAGACATGGGTTGGCCTGTCCTGGGCCGCCCCCTTGGGTAGATTCGGGCTTGGTGTCACCCAGTTCGTGGCGTACAGGAGTCAGAGGAGCACTCGACTCGTCTCCGGCAACATCTACAACGGCAGCCTGCCCGCCGCTGGTGCCTCCAACGCAGAGACGTTGTTCAGCTACTGGAACGCCCGCCTGTTGTGGAAGCTGGGGCTCTCGTGGGAATGGGAAGGGGTAAGCTGGGGCCTGACGGCCACAACGCCCAGCCTATCGGTAGTGGGCCAGGGACGGGCATTGGTGTTCGCCTCGTCACTGGGAGCCGACTCCGCCGGCACCAACAGAGATCCGGTCTTTGTCGCGGCATACCAGGAAGGACTCGACGCCAACTACAGATCGCCCTGGTCGTTCGGTCTTGGAGCGGCATACGGCTTCGGCAAATCGCGAATTCACTTCAGTGCGGAGTACTTCGGCAAGAACGATCAGTTCGTGATAATGGACGGCGGTGACTTCGTGGGTCAGAGCACGGGTGATACGCTCTCCCTCATATTGACCGATCAGCAGGACGCGGTGTTCAACTTTGGCCTGGGATTCCGGCACATCCTCAGCAGCACCGTGACCGGTTATGCCAGCTTCCGCACAGACTTCTCGTCGGTTGACCGGGACGACGTCGACGCTTCGGTATCCGCACCGCTCAATCTCTATTTCATCACGGCCGGTGCAGCGTTCAACATTCCCTTGGCCGATATCACACTCGGTCTGGGTTATGGTTGGGGCAGCTCATCGGTGCCGGTGCGCATACGTGACGCCCTTCAAGAAGACGCCATAATTGAGCAGCTACCCGAAGCGATCAAGATGAAGTTCAGGTCGCTGAGGTTCATCTTCGCGTTCTCGATTTGACCAGAGGTCAAATCGCGGCGGTCGCGAGCACACGGCGGCCCCGCCAGTCGCGATGGTCTCGGGCTTCCGGCAGTCGTACGGGCTGAACCCGAGCTACCTTCAAGCCGGCAGGAACCAAAAGAAGGCCCGGTCCGATGACCGGGCCTCATGCACACTCTCTTGACCGTCGGGTCCGCCCGCCCCTGCGAGCCCGACGGGACCTCACATCCAGCCGATACCGACTCCGAATGTCCAATAGGTCAGCGTTATGCCGTTGGCCTTGACCCCGTAGTTGTAACGCACGTTGAGCATAGCTCGTGCATTCCAGTTGATGGGGATGATCACACCAGCCTCAGGGGCGATGCCGAGGTGCCACTGGTTGGCCTCGAACGCAACCTGACCAATTTCCAAGCGATACTTCGAGTGATACGTGCCCGCTCCGGTGCCGATAAACGGCCGGATGCCGCGCCGCCTGCCGAAGTAGTAGTGCGCCGTGGCCATGATAGGAAATGCGTTGACATAACGGTACTGCACGCCGCTCACATCGAGCCCTTGGAAGCTGATCAACGTGTCCGTCTTCTCGGCGAATACGTTCCAGCCGAAGTACAGGCCGACCGAGATGTTGTCCTTCACCAGGTTCCTGCCCTGGATGCCAAAGTTGCGCCAGCTAAAGTCGTTGGCGAACTCCTTGGTATCGCTCATGGGCGTCGAGACCATGTACTCCATGCCCCAGAACCACTGTTGGGCGCGGCTCTCGGCACTGAGAACCAGAGTGAGAAACAGCGCCGCCGCAGCTACTCTCATTGTCTTTCCCATTGCTGTCATCTCCCTCAGTTGCGGCCCAAGTAGGGCGACTGGTCGAAGGCTCGATTGATGCCATCAGTCAGGCGTGTTGCAGTGCCAGCCGAGGATCCGCCCAATACTCCGTTGAGAGCGCCCGTCCATACCACGGGGATCTCCGGTGGCTCGACCGGTTGTGCTGGCGCGTTCGGATCGAGCATGTCCATGAACAGAGTGCCGGCCTGATAGCTGCCTTGAACCCAATAGCCGGGATAGCCCCAGCCATAACCGGGACCGTATCCGGGCCAGTAACCCCAGCCGGGCCACCAGCCCCAGTAACCCCAACCTGGGTACCAGGCGTAGTAGCTATTCTCGACACCGACCGATGTGACTAGAACCACTAGGTCGGGCGTGCTGTCGGGCGGTAGCACCTGCGGTGGCTCCGGAATCGTGACACGGACGTAGCCCAGTTGGGCCATACGCTGGGCGATCGTCGATAGGATCAGCGCATCGTGATCGCGGCCTAGCTCGACCGATCCTTCGGCGGTGTCATTGATCTGAACGATCGTGTCAGGCATGGCATACAACAGGAACTGGGAATAGTCCACGGACGTGTCCTGGACAGTTACCACGACATCCAATTCCTGGATGTTCTCGATCGAACCGGGATAGCACGCTGCGGCTCCAATACCCAGGCTCAATGCCGCCCCAACCAGGACAGTCTTTCTCACTGTCTTACGAGGCGTGTTGTTCATTTGTCCTCCTCTTTCCTTATGTGTGGACCGAGCGCATTTCTGACGCTCAGCCGGCGAATCTCGCTCGATACTCGGGCTGTATCCTCTTGGAGTAGCTCTGTGCACTACACGCAGCCGGAGAGCTACCGGTTTCAGCAACAATGCCCCGCTGTGGCGGCACCCAGCACTCCTTTGCCGAAGTCGTCTAACCGCCGCCAAACCCTCCATCCCAGACTCCGCAACAAGTCCTGCTCGGGACACGGAGGGTAACGGCCTCTGCCGCAAAGTCAAGCCGAGCCGGGAAACCCGAAGCCGGAGGATATACACGTTGGAGTGATGGGGGATCCCTGTTTTCGGCGCTCACAGGGTACCGCGGGCAAAACACGGGTCGCGGCGGCCCCGGCGGTCGGGGGGCGGCTAGCTAGGCCCGGGCTTGTGCCTGGCGGCCTCTCCTGGCGAGCCGGTAGAACACGATGACAACGACGAGCAGAGCCAGGCCCACTACGAGAATCAGCTGGGCCAGCCGCCAGATCAGGTGATCCACAACGCTTTCAGTTTGGCCGATTCGCTCGGCCAGGATGGAGTCCAACGATGCCATGGTTGCCATCCGCTCGGCCTTGATGGCCGCGAGGATGAGGGCTCGTTCGGAGCCCAGCGACCGCAGCAAGATGTCCACCTGTGCCTCGGCCACCTCCACGGTAGCCATACGCTGCTGGTCTATGGCATCTACGATGCTCACACGCTCGTTCTCTATCGCGTGTATCAGCGCAAGTCGCTCCGCCAGTACCAGTTCCGGCAGGCTGTCGGCCAAATCGGTGAAGATCGACAGGGCGCGCTGCAACGACGAAAGGGTGGTATCTACCTGCTGCAGGTTCGCGATGTCACCCATCATCAGCTCACCCTCCCAGCGGGCGAGCTTGAAGAGGTATTCGTTGTAATAGGCCAGGCGATTGGTCACCTCATCCAACTGGCGCTCCATGTTGGCAGCGGTTCCCGCCAGACCGGACGCGCCGGCTCCCGCCAGGTCGGACCACACCAGTGACACCGAGGCGCGGGAAAAGCTGCGGTTCCTGATCGGCTCCGCTCTGGCCATGGAATCGATCAACGCTACAGTGGAGTCCGCCATCCTCCCCTCGGTCAAGTCCATGGCCATGTCATGAGCTTCTCGCTCTAGCATCACGCTGGCATCGATCGCCACTTGTTGATGGGCCCCAAACCACTCACGGCCCGGACCAAGGGCGAAGTAATCCCGCATCTGGTGGCTGAACACCCAGACATCCACCACGCCAACCAAAGGATCGAATTGGAGCACCGCCTCGTGAGCCGCGGGTATCGCATACGCCTTCCATGCAATGGCGTTGTATTCGACCGCTGGATCTGTGGTCAGGCGCGTTATGCTGTCAGCGGCCTGCTCCACGACCGCAGAGAATCGCCGGCCGTACTCAAAGCCAATCAACCGCACCTCGGAAGCGGGTCGTTCGACGTTGCGGGCCGACGCCAGAAATCCGGTCTGCTGCGGTACCTTGAGACAGCCGGCCGCGGAGAGACTTGCCGCTAGGATGAAGACGTATGTGCTCAGACGGTTCATGTCTTGGTGAGTAGAGGTCGTGATTAATCTACCCCACCGCACGTGCGCGGCCACCCCGGGGTCACCGGGAGCGAGAGAGGCACCGCCCGGTTGGCAGTGCCTCTAACGCGTCGTATTTGGTTGACTCCGGGGTTAGAACTGAAGCACGGCTCCAGCGGTGAGATCGAGCTGCCTCATGAAGATCGAGCTGGGATACGAATAGCAGTTGTCCGAGCCCGGCGGTGAGCAGAATAGCGACTCGCTGGACTTGAGGAATGTGCCAAAGTACCTGCCCTCGAGGCGAACACCCCAGTAGTCGTTGAAGAATGTCTTCACACCCAACACGAGGCCGAGTGAGCCTCTCAGCTCACTCTCCGCATCGCCGTCAGGCAGGAAATGG
>CP070792.1:2506313-2526001 GCA_020346845.1 Gemmatimonadota bacterium | reverse complement strand
CGATCGTAGCTAGCCGGTCGGCGTGGTGCAGTTGTTCTTCCAGTCTGCGGCTCGCCGTTGCAGTCTCGCAGCGCACGACGTAATCTCCTATCTCTCTCGCGACGGCCTGGATCAAGTGTTCCTCTTCCTGCAGGAAGGGACCTGAAAGGGCGTACTTCACGGTTTCGACGTATCCGACCTCCACTCTACCACGGGCCACTCCTCCAACGACGATGTCTGCAGATTGCAGGGCCACCGTAGGCACGGACTTCGCGGCTCCGTGTAAGCGGTCATCGAAGATGATTCTCGAAACGGCAATCTCCGGGTACTGCCATGCAGGAGGCAACAGAGACACGATTTGATCCAGTGCTAGGATCATATTCTGACCGGCGTTCTCAATCGCCCTTGCAATGCCGTACAGACAACTGAGTTCCTTGACCCGCTCGTGTAGGGCTGCCTGTCCCCTCCTCTGTGCAATGGCAAGGCCAATCGTCTCGGCCACGGCTTCATATGCCTCGATTGTGTCGTGCGAAAACGAGCCTTTTACCGAACACTCCAACCGCAACAACCCGAAATTCGCCTCGTCTATCGCAAATGGGATCAGGGCCATGGAGATCGTGTTTGGACTGCGTGTCACGCGTTCTGCGTCGCTTTCTGAGCGTCCGCCTACGAGCCTTCGGATATCACTAGTCCAGAAACTGCCGTACGACGTGAAACAAGGTTCGGAGAGGTCTATCGTCCCACCCAGCGCGTCGAGCACGAGTCGCTGGAGGGGGTGGCCATCGCCCGGTCTTGTTGGGCGAATGAAGTCGCATCTTTCCTCGTCGGTCGGGGGCCCGAACGAGAACGCCGCCTCCGGCTTCGCCGTGGCCTGCAGGTGATATTCGACTTCACCGCAGGCCCGGATTTCAAGCAAATCGCAATCTGAGAATTGCAGTAGTAAGTTCGAGAGATCTTGCAGAAATGTAACGCGCGGTACCGGCCGGTTGGCCAAGTACATCACGCTGCGAGACAGCTCAATGAACGTTCCGAGAGACTGCACTTCAGAGCTACGTCTGCCGGGTGTTTTCTCCTGTTGCATTATCCCATTCTCACTGGTCTGCCTAGAGACGCCATCAGGAAGGTAGCACCATCGATCACAAACGGCGGGCGCCGCCGCCCCGGCTGGATCGCCCGGTGTGCTACTGAGCGCATTCTAACGCTTGACCTTGTGGCAAAAAAGCGGCCACCCCCATCCCCTGGAGAGGTGCGGCGGTACAGCAGTGCCATCGTGCCGCTGGTGGGAATGAGGGCGGCCTTTTTCAGCAGCTGTCAGACACCCAGCAGTTGCTCCACCTGTGCCTTGTCTACATCCATCACGTAGGGTAGCTCAGTCACACGAGCTGCCTCTGGTGTGAGCGCTGCCAGATCGTCGCGGGACAGATACTCAGGTGCAAATTTCCGACTGCCGGCCATGAGTTGCCTGAGTCCTTGGGCTAAGCGCTCATAGTAAGTGTACAGACCGATGGCGCCAGTCGGCAGTTTCTCGAACTCGACATCACCCAGCTCCTGCCGCAGCCTGTGTGCGGTTACGAATATCTCATCGCGTGTGTGCCCGAATCGCTCAACGTAGACCGGGATCTGACCGGACTCGATAGTCTTTCCAATGGTCTTTCCTACCATCGCCGCGGCAATCGGTCCCCTGGCCATGCCAATGAGCTTGACAAAGGGAGCCCCCAGCGCAAGGCCCTTGAAGATCTGGTCCTCGAAGGTGAAACCGCCTGCCAACGCCAGGGCCGGAACTGTCTTGCCCTTCTCCGCGAGGCAGGCCGAGTACTTATACAGTAGCGAGTGGAGTTCTACAACCGGCATGCCCCACTCGTTCATCATGCGCCACGGACTCATGCCGGTGCCGCCACCGGCACCGTCAACCGTCAGCAGATCAATGCCGTATCTGGACGCATACGCCAGTGCCTGGGCGAGCGCTGCGGGTCGATAGGCACCCGTCTTAAGGAAGATGTACTTGGCGCCCAGGCCGCGAAGGTACTCTACTCGCTTGGCAAAGGCCTCCTCATTGACCATACCCACACGGGAGTGGCGTTCGAACTCCTTGAACGCTCCTGCATTGAATGCTTTGATGACGGTTGGGTCGGTTGGATCGGGCAGCACCACATAACCGCGTTGATACAGCATTTGCGCCTTCTTGAGGTCTTTGATCTTGACCTCGCCACCGATGTTCTTGGCGCCTTGTCCCCACTTCAACTCAACGCATTCTACACCGAGAGTATTGATGGCGTACTCGTGTTCGCCCAATCGAGTACCCTCTACATTGGTCTGCACGATGATAGCACCGTAGCCGTCTCGCTGATTGTCCTGAAATAGCTTGACCCGTCGCTTGAGATCAACTGTGTCAGCGATGCGCCCGTCCTTCATTACGGTCGCCGGATCCATCCCGGCGACGTTTTCTCCTATGGTCAGTCCCGTACCGGCTAGCGCGGATCCAATCGCCAGACCTTCCCAGTTGTTCTTGGCTACGTCCGTAGATCCGATGCCGGGGATGATCCAGGGGTAGCGGAATTTGAGCCCCTCATCGTGACCGAAACGAACCTCGAGGTTCACAGCTGGAAAGACGGCTTTGTCACTGTCAGCCTCAATCCCGTACGCACCCACTACTCCACCCATGATGTTGATGTGTGAATAGTCGATGGGATAGTCCTTCTCAGATGCTGTGGTGATGACTCCGAACGGCTGTGGATAGATCACCTCGTGGCCACGAAATGCGGACTTGCCGATTTCACACATGCCGATGCAACCGTCTACACAAGTGACGCACATCCCCGATATAGGAGTGACTGAACCTTCAGTCCGATTCTTGGTGAGGGTTGCTGCTGATGTATTCACTCTAGACAACGACATCTTTTGTCTCCTTGGCAGTGAACTCACCTTCCCGCCGTACGATCTCGCAGGCGACGCAGGGACTCATGTAGCACATCATGTCTTCGAATTCGTTCAAGTCGATACACGGGGGCTGGAGGTTGGCACAACCCCCACAGATGGCTTTTTCCGGTTCCGCATAGGTGCACCTGAGTTCGCAGGCCGGACATACCCTCATACATGCACCGCACAGGCGACACGCGTCCGATTTCAAGTCGAACGGTGTGCCTACGCTACGGTTCTCGCCGCGGCCCCGAAATCCGATTGCCTTTGCCATCATCTGTTCCGCGCAGATCCGGACGCAACGACCACAGAGGATGCAGTCCTCGTACTCCTGCCGAAACCGCTGCTGCGAGACGTCATGAGCTGCAGCGAGGTCTTGAACTGTCTTCGACTGAGGGCAGGACGCAAGCAGCAACTCGAGTATCATCCTTCGAGCGTGGACAACGCGAGCCGAAGATGTCCGAACGATCAGACCCTCTTCAGCGGGGTATGTGCAAGCGCTGACGAGTCTAGACTTACCTTGCTGACCGATCTCAACCACGCAGAGCCGGCACGCTCCGTAGTCCGACAATCCATCCATGTGACATAGGGTCGGGATCGGAAATCCAAAGAAGGTCGCAGCCTCCAGCAGTGTAGTGCCTTTTTCGACATGAGCAGTCACGCCGTTTATGCTGAGTGTTATCAAGCGTCACCCCCACGGCTGCGGGCGAGAGAGGGACGGGCTTGCGGAGGTCGAGTGAATTCCAGGTCACATCTCAGACAACGGCTCGCTTCCCGGGTCGCGGCTTCTTCAGAAAAAGTCCCTTCGATTTCTATGAAGGACTTGTGACGCTGCTCGGTGGGCAGTGTAGGCATACTCGCTCTTGTGGCCGGGACGTCGTGCGCCGGCTCGCTGACCGCAGGCTCGACGTAAACCCTCGGCAAGATAGGTTCTGCCGGCACGGCTACGTCTCGCTCCCGGAGATACAAGTCGATTACCTGGGCTGCCCGTTTCCCAGCTGCGATCGCATCGATGACCGTGTTGGGTCCAGTGACTACGTCGCCGCCGGCGAAGACGCCGGGGCGTCCGGTGCTCAGCGTGCGTTTATCGACGGTGATCGTACCGTCACGCATCTCCAGACCTGTCGAGTGGGCCGCGCCGATCTCGCTGGCGGCTTCACTGATAGCGACAATCAACGTGTCGAGAGGTACTTTGTATTCCGAGCCCAGCTTCTTAACCGGCCTGCGCCGCCCGCTACCGTCGACGTCGCCCAACTCGTTGACCACGAACTCCCCGGCGGTAATATGCCCGTTCTCGCCGTGCAGTTCGATGGGTGTCGCCAGCGTTTCTAGCTTGATGCCTTCTTCGAGCGCACCCTGTATCTCCTCCTCAAACGCGGGCATCTCCTGGCGCGTGCGGCGGTAGAAGATAGTTACACCGGTGACATCCTTCTGCCGTAAAGCCACTCTGGCAGCATCCAGTGCGGAATTGCCGCCGCCGATGACACCGACGTTACCAACGGCGAGAGATTCACCCCGCAGGTTCCACGCTTTCAAGAATTCCATGGAGGGATACACTCCGGCCATATCCTCACCGGGTATATCCATGCGCCAACTCTCGTGTGCACCCACTGCAAGGAACACAGCGTCGAAGCCGTCTCTGAATAGATCGTCGACGGTGAAATCCGAGCCCAAGGTTATACTGCAGAGGAGTGTAATGTTTTCATCAATTAATGCATCGATCTCTTTTTGCACGACCTCTCGTGGCAGCCGGAAGGTGGGAATCCCGGACGTCAACAAGCCTCCCGGCTGGTCATCTGCCTCGAAAACGGTTGTCTTGTAGCCTCTGAGGGAGAGGTTGTGCGCTGCCGTGAGGCCCGCTGGGCCTGACCCGACCACAGCCACCCGCATGCTTGCGGCGACGGGGTCATCCCGTCGCTCGGGCTTATAGGCTGCGGGATCGCTTCGATCGGTGACGAAGCGCTTGAGAGCGCGGAGTGCCAGAGGATCGTGCCCCGTGGTCAGTAGGCGACAGTGTTGCTCGCATCTATGGTCACACACACGAGCACACACCGATGGGAACGTGTTCGCCTCCCTGATGACGCGATACGCCGCGTCGTATTCGCCACGGGCAATGAGGGCCGCGTAGCGCCACGCCTCGGTCCCGACAGGGCAGGCGGCCTGGCAGGGCGCCCCGGTCAGGTTCTCGCAGACAAACGCATCACATCGGAGGTCGATTATGTGTCGCTCGTATTCAGCTCGAAAATAACGCAGCGTGCTGAGCACGGGATTCGCCGCCGACTGACCCAAGCCACACATGCTGGTTTCCGCCACCGTCTTGCCAAGTGTCTCAAGTAGATCCAGATGGGCTAGCGTTCCCTTGCCCTCGGTTATGTCATCGAGCAATTCCCACATCCGCTGCGTCCCTTTGCGGCAAGTGAAACACTTGCCGCACGACTCATCTTTGAGAAAGCTCATGAAGTATTTGGCAACATCGACCATGCAGGTGCCTTGATCCATTACGATCATGCCACCGGATCCCATGATGGCGCCAGCCTGGCTCAGGCTGTCGTAGTCGATTGGAAGGTCGAACCTCCTATGCGGAATACACCCGCCCGACGGTCCGCCTATCTGCACTGCCTTGATCTTACCTCCGTCCTGAGGACCGCCACCGATTTCGTATACGATCTCCTTGATCGTCGTACCCATTGGGACTTCTACCAAACCGGTATGCTTCACCTTACCCACCACAGAGAAGACCTTGGTACCCTTGCTGGTCTCCGTGCCCACGTGAGCATAGGCATCTCCACCTTGCGCGATCACGATAGGGACGTTGGCCCAGGTCTCTACGTTATTGATACAGGTAGGTTTGCCGTTGACACCGCGTTCGGTCGGGAAAGGAGGCCTTTGGCGTGGCTCGCCCACCATGCCTTCTATGGTACGGATGAGTGCGGTCTCCTCTCCACACACGAAAGCACCGGCGCTCTTCACAATGCTGATGTCGAAATCGATGCCCGTGCCTAGAATGTCCATTCCCAGCAGGCCGAACTCGCGTGCCAGTCTAAGAGCGATCAACACATGTTTAATGGCCAGTGGGTACTCGTGTCGAACGAACACGAAACCCTCTGTGGCGCCGATGGCTATGCCACCTATGATCATTCCTTCAATCACACTGTGTGGATTGCCTTCGAGAATGCTCCGGTCCATATAGGCCCCGGGGTCGCCCTCATCAGCATTACAGACGACGTATTTCACATCGCCTGCCTGGCGTCTCGCCATGTCCCATTTCTCGGAGGTGTGGAAGCCAGCTCCGCCGCGGCCCCGTAGACCCGATCTTCTGATTTCGTCAATGATTGCCTCAGGAGCAAAGCCGCTCAGCACCTTGGCGAGAGCCTCATAGCCTCCGTCTGCCAGATAGTCGAAGAGTCTGATCGGGTCTAATCGTTGATTTCGACTCAGCAGTGTACGTTGCTGCTTGGAGAAAAACGGAATCTCATCCATGCACTTGCACACGGTTCCTGTGACGGAGTCCCTGTAGAGTAAGTATTCGGCGGGTTCGCCTGAGAGGGCGGCTGAGACAATCGCGGGCACGTCGTGTATACCGATTTTGGGATAGAACATACCGCCCGGCTCAGTGACTACGAAGGGGCCCATCTCGCAGAAGCCGTGACATCCCGTTATGCGAAGTCCGATTCGGTCTACGAGATCGTGTTCTAGTAGATGTCTTTTGACGATTCGTTGGACGTCGTTAGCACCGCTCGCTTGGCAAGCGGTGCCCGCGCACACGGTGATGCGAGGCTTAGACTTGCTGACGCTGTCACGTATGCGACGGCGTAAAAGCTGCAGCTCAGCTAGCGAACTGAGTCTTGGCATTGCGTGCCGTCCTCATTCCTGACCCCATAGACACACTCAGAGAAGACCACTCACTAATCGTGGTGTTCATGCACCCAAATCGAGCAAGTGCTGTTTGCATCCGCGGCGTGAACATAGCTGGATTGTGCCACCTCCCCTCACCAGCAGGAGTATTGTGGGTGCATCGCAATCGGGGCACAGTCGTCCTGACCTGAGTTCGGCATGGCATCTGGGGCAGAAGAAATGTACGATGACTCCCTTGGGGATCTGATACTCTGATCGGATGCGGTAGTCGCCGTATAGACTGCTCAGCCTCATCCACCCATGCTTTCGCCCGAATGATGCGGTAACGCGTACCATGGGATAACCGTCCAACAGGTACTCATCGTTCATCAGACTGCGATTGCAATTGGGACACGATACATTGACTGCGAATACGCGCTCGTCATCTGGAATTCTGAGGGCGCCGTTGATTCTGGATGCTCGATCCAGAATGCCGGATACGTCTGAGTCCTTCACATTGCGATAGTAATCGCCGTCGATGACTGCGACGGGTCCGAGAGCACATGCACCAAGACAGTTCACGGTCGACAATGAGAATTCGCCGTCATCGCTTGTTTGACCCGCCTTGACTCTGAGATCTCGCTCGAAATTGGCGAGGATTTTTGGGGAGCCGCGCACGTGACAGGCGGTACCCATACATACAGATGCTATGTGTCTGCCACGGGGCTCCAGGCTGAAGCTGCTGTAGAAAGTCGCTACGCCAAACAAGTCCACCAGCGATCTTCCCGTTCTGTGCGAGATGATCTTCAGGGCCGCCTCAGGTAGGTAGTTGTACATCGCCTGCACATCTTCCAGGATCGATATCACTGCACCCTGGCTATCATTGTGCTTATCGACGATACGGAGGACATCCTCAGGATTGATACGGGTCTTCATCTGACTTCTATCTGTTTATCCACTATGCACATTGCCGTACGCTCAATGATACTCTTCGCAATGCCAGACGCCTCCTTCGGGGCACGTCAATGTGCAGGCATCCCAGCTGTCACAAGTGCTACATAATCCCGATCGTTTGTTGGGCTTGGCCGCTGTGGTGGTTCGGTCATCAACTATTGTTAGCGTCGGTTTGGCGCGACGTAACTTCACGGGTGGCACGTAGCTATCAAACGTCTCACACTGGTGTACTGGGCGTGTGCGCGTCCTGACATACATACAGTCAGCTACGTTCACGCAGGTCCCGCACAATCCGTTCTTCAATAACATGCTCCGAGCTAGCACAAGATCTCCCGGCAGTGTTTCTACCTTTCCCAATGGCAAGCGGCGTGCTAGCCGAAACCGTGTGTGGAACAGCGACTGGCTGAGTGTGGTGAGACGAAGCAAGTCTTCGAACCTCAGGCAGTTAGCAACATACGCGTGACTTTGTCCACCGACGGCTGTGCCAAAGCCGGATTCACTGCCAGCGGCCGTTTTTGCACCACTGAGGAGAATTTCCCCGTTTCGTGCGACAGGATCGCTGCTCCTCGCGTGCCGCACCGTTGAGCACTTCTAAGTGGGTATCTGATGCTACTCCGTGTGAGCTAGCTGGCAGCTACAGTGAGATGACAAAGCAATGTGGCGCGTTGCTATATGTCGCATTGGCCCAGAAGTGAGTCATTGCCTCGCGGCTTTCGTGACCGGTCGCGCTCTTCCGACTCGGTCGCGTTGTGCGGGTGGCTTGTGAGGTCGGCTTGCGTATGGCAACAGTCGGCTGAGCAAGTACGCTACGGGCCCAAGGTCAGTTGGTTCACGTTGCCAAGCTTGTATCGGTTGGAGAACTTGCCGGCATTGCCCACTGGATAAACAATCCGTTGGCGATAATCGCAGAAGAGGTCGGTGTGCTCGAAGATCCCGTGGACACGACGCTTGTCAATGACGACGATCCAGAATTGCCTGTGAGACACGGCTCAAGAAGAAATCTGCCGCCGATGCGGATAGGATGAGAGACATCACATCAGCAGCTCTGATAGGAAGCCCACTATCTATCCTGCACAAGCTACGCGAGCTAGACGACGATCGAAGCTAGCGCGTCTATCACCGTACACTCATGACGATCTGCACTAGTTGCGACAGGGAGCTAGCCTGCATCTTCCGCATCACGCGCGTCCGGTGTATTTCAACGGTTCGCTGGCTCAAACCTAGATCCATCGCAATCACCTTGTTCGGACTGCCGTCCACCACCTTGTCCATTACCTCTCGTTCTCTGGGCGTCAGCGACTGGATGCGGGCGAGGATCTGACGCCGATCCTCAAGCTTCCTTCGAATACTAGTATCCGCCGCTATCGCGTGCTGGATCTTGTCAATGAGATCTTGATCCCTGAACGGCTTCTCAAGGAAATCGGCTGCGCCCGCCTTCACAGCTGTTACAGCCATGGGAACGTCGCCATGCGCAGTTAGGAAGATGATCGGGAGGGTCGAGTGTAGTCTCTCGAGCTCCTGCTGCAACTCGAGACCGCTCATCCCGGGCATGCGCACATCCAAGACGAGGCAGCCCGGCCTATCCGCATCGTATGCTTCGAGGAAAGCGTTGGCAGAAGGATACAACTCGCAACTGAGATGGATTGACCGCAGCAACAACCCCAACGCGTCGCGTACGGCTGCATCGTCATCGACTATGAATACGGTGGGCTCATGCTGTTTCATGGCTGCCCTCGGATACCGTAGGTAGTGTTACAAAGAATGTTGTGCCTCGACTGGCATTTTGTGAATACCAAATCCGGCCGTGATGCGCAGTTACTATCGATTGAGAAATTGACAGTCCGACCCCCACACCGTGCGGCTTCGTAGTGAAGAAAGGTTCGAACAGCCTGCTGCCAACGTCACTGGACAGACCACAACCATTGTCGCATACGCTGAGCTCGATCTCGCTGCGTCCCCTCATCAAAGTCCGTACAACGACTTCTCGGTCGACAGCCTCGGATGCCTGCATCGCATCAATCCCGTTGCGGATCAGGTTGAGAATGACCTGCTGGATCTGAATCCTGTCGACTAGCACGGGCGGCAGCGAAGGTGTCAAAACGAGTCGCAGTTTGGTGTCGTGAAGGCGAGCATCGACGGCGGCCAAATGCTCCACGTCACGAATGAGCGAGTTGAGATTGCACCAAGCCCTTTCTGTTTCCTGCCTACGAACGAGATCCTTGAGTCTGCGGACGATCTCGGCCGCCCGCTGAGTTTCGTCTGTTATCCGGTTGAGTGCGTTCAGTACTTCTAGCTGGTGCGCGGGACCAGCTTCCATCATGCGGCGGCAGGCTTGGGCGAAGGTGCCAATTGCCGTCAAAGGTTGGTTGACCTCATGGGCGATATTACTAGCCATCTCTCCCATTGTGCTCACTCGTGCCAGATGAGTCAGCCGGTCACGTAGCTCGTGCTGCCCCATCTTCAGCAGCCGTTCGGTGTTGATCCGCTCGACAATGCGACCGAGTCTTTCGGCGACGGCATCTAGCAGCTTGCGCTCATCGACTGTGAAGGGCCCCTCGTCTCGTTGCGGACGCTGCTCCAGATAAAAAACATCCACATCGCCAGCGTGTTCTCCATGCACAAAGATTGGAGCACGCTGCACCCACCGAGTGGCAGAGAAGTTCTCAGTGGTAACCCCCCTCCCTTGGATTACAATCTGCGCAGCTGTGATCTCCGGATACCCCCATGACAGTGGCAGTAGGTCGACGGTCTCTTGTAGGATGTACTCCAACGAGCCGCCTGAGTTCTCGACGATGTGCGAAATGCCGTACAGGCAGTCGAGCTCTTTGATGCGCTCTTGCAGCACCCGGCTCAGGTCCCGGAGTTCCTCCCTGGACTGCTCGGGCGCTGCAGCTGAGTCGTCGAATCTAGCTTGAGCCATTGTTCCTGGCTCCAATCCTGGCTGTGATCGACATGGTATCGCAGAATGACCTAAGATGGCTTGAAGGGGCGAGCTGGGAAAGGACTACTGCTCTTGATGTTGCCCTAGAGTCACTTTGGCGAGGTTTACTGTCGCGGCATCCTCCAAGCATAGGTAGAAACCGTAATCCGGATACGGTCGATCCCTGATTACCCCGCTGTAGGCAATTCGAGATCTTTTGCACTGCGACTGTCTGGAAAGGATGACAGTTCGGCAACCGTGGGTGAACACACGTGCGTGGTCGGCGCTGTGGTCGAGGATCATTTCAGAACCAGCACGCCGGAAGGGGTGAGAACAGATGAGGATGCTGGTTGTTGAGGCAGATCGAAAGTTCGCTCGCTTCATCCGGATGTGTCTTGTGGAAGATGGATGCGCTGTCGACATGGTGACGACGGCCAACCATGCGATGCAGCTCACCAGCCTGCATCCGTATGACTGCTTGATCGTGGGCATCCAACTTCCAGACATGCGAGGTGTTCAGTTAGCAACGGCCCTGCGGCGTGAAGGCGGGGCGCCAATCCTGATGCTGGGACCGTGCGGCTCTCCAGAGCATGTGATTGAAGGGCTGGACTCAGGGGCGGATGCTTATCTAGGCAGCCCATTCCGGGTAGCGGAGTTTTCGGCACGGATACGCGCGTTGGTGCGCAGACCCGAGCGGCCTGCAAACTTGCCGGCAACTGGCCTGATGGAGTCGCTAGCCGTAAACATGTTGCAGCCGGTCACGAGTTGATTTGCCACGGTATCGGTAGGTGGATGAGCCTACTACGTCATTCGCAGGTCTCTGACTCGAAGCTCCGATTGCGGGCTTAATGGCCGCGGTGCACTTGCGTTCACTGTTCTCAGCCGATGCTATCTCGCTCAAACTCGAGGCATGTGAGAAGAGCGATATCCTCAGGGAACTAGTTACGCTGCTGAAGCTTGACGCCGAATCCCAAGCTGGACTGTACAGAGCCCTCAGACGGCGGGAGAACATGGGATCCTCCGGTATCGGCCGAGGCGTGGCGATACCGCATTGCCGCTCACGTATGGTGAATCGGATACATGTCGCATTTGCACGCAAGTCGGAAGGAGTTGACTTCAACGCGTTGGATCGGAAGCCGGTCTACTACTTCTTCCTGATCATAGCTCCGGCCGAAGAGGACTGGTACCTGACGGTACTGGCTGACATTGCGCAGTTCGCAAGAGATCCGGATGTGCACGATCGTCTGGCACAACTCGAAACACCTGAACAGTTCCTTGCTCTGCTGAACGAGAATGCCGACGTGCATGACCCCGAACGACCAGGATGGCGCGGTACGTACAAACCGTAGTGTACCTAAGGCCAATCCCGGATTTCCATGCTAGCGGACCTTTCTTAGCATATGACTCGAAGGGCTGAGATGGCATGACTCAGGTGGTAATTGCTTCATGTGAAGATCGAGAGCGGTGAGGAGTAATGGATGGCCAGGAGGAAAGACACTGAGCTGTGGCGCATGGTGCGAGCCGAGTTGGATTGGGAGCCCAGCCTCGCCGAGCAGCACGTCGAATTGATCGTGAAGGATGGAACTATCTCCCTCTGCGGCCAGGTCGAGAGCTATGAGCAGAAGCGGGTGGCAGAGGAGGCAGTGAAACGTGTGAGCGGCGTGCGAGCGATGGCCGAGAATCTACAAGTGAGGCGAAGTTGAGACTGGCACAGGAAGACGCGTTCGGGTTGGGCTTGGCGAGGGTGTCACCGAGCACGCCTCGCGTCGCCTGCGGACATGGGTGGTGTTGAGTGTCTGATTTGGATGGCAGGTGAAGCTGGCAGATTAGGTCAGGTCTGCTGGAAGTGTCAAAGGAGGTCTCCCGGTGCATTGTGCGACGCCGAAAGGAACGGTGTGAACTAATCCCCGCAGCTAGGCGGCAAGATGTCTGTGGTACTAGCAATAGCGACGTGCGCCCTCTGCCTGCTGGTGGCAGGATATGTCAGGCGCCGACGTGCCAGGGTCGCCGAGGCGGCGCGACACGCCGTATACATCGTAGGGGATGTCTCCTCAACGGAGCCGGTGACCGACGTATTATTCCATTCAGGCCACACATGGGTCCGTGTACACCATGACAACTTGGTGTCGATTGGTTCGACGGAGTTCGCGTCGAATCTGGCAGGTTCCCTTGAGACGATCGCTGTGCCACCAGAGTCTCGCTCTCTACGTCAAGGTCTGCCTGCTTGGACATTGGTTGCACGAAACGGCCGCGAACTCACACAGAGAATGCCGATTGACGGCAAGGTGCTTGCGATCAACCGTGAGGCTCTTCATGACCCGGGTGTAATCCAACGCTCGCCGTACCACCAGGGATGGATCCTGCGGGTAAGGCCGCGAGACATACACCGTGCTTTGCTGAACCTACTGCCGGCCCCAGCCGAAAGGCTGTGGCTCGAGACAGCTTTTGCCAGAGTGTCTGCCCAGTTGAGCTCCAGTCTCAAGCATATGTTCCGTGACAGGATGTGGGCACCAAGATTCGGAGACTGGCTGCGAGATGCTGAGTGGGAAGTGTTGAAGTGCGAGCTGTTTCCCTCCAGCTAAGCGCCGGCGAGAGTGCTCCGACGAAACCAATTCGCTCCCCGCACCGTCTAATACTCCATACAGCTTCGGAGCGATCTCTCATGAACATCCGACCCTACATACTGCCCGTGGCGGCGATCAGCTTGGGCTTTGGCTGGGCCGCTGCCCCAACCGTGACGGTGCGTCAGCAAGACGACTGGTGCCGCGACAACTACCGCGGGGACCGCGGCTGGTTCTGTGAGGTGCGTGAGTTCAGCATGAATCCGGGTGACCTGAGACGGATCGATGCGAGCCCCAACGGCGGGATCAGCGTGACGGGCTGGGATCGGAACGAGGTCTACGTGGTGGCCAAGGTACAGGCCAACGCCTACGACGACGCGGACGCGGAGGAGATGGTCTCCGAGGTCGAGATCAATACCTCTGGCCGTACGCTCGAGGCCGATGGTCCGCGCACCGGCAGGAACGAGTCCTGGTCGGTGAGTTACAGAATATCAGTGCCATACAACTTCGATCTCGACATGAACAGCACCAACGGTGGGATCACGATCGAAAGTGTGACCGGTAACCTGGACTTCCATACCACCAACGGCGGCGCAACGTTGATCGATGTGGGCGGTGACGTGCGCGGTAGAACTACCAACGGCGGGCTCAAGATCGAGCTGGCCGGTTCCGAGTGGGACGGGCCAGGACTCGATGTGCAGACCACCAACGGCGGCGTTCGGTTGCTGATCCCGGACGACTACAACGCCAACCTGATATCGGGCACCACCAATGGCGGCATCCGCGTGAACTTCCCGATCACCGTGAGCGGCCGCATCGACCGCCGCATCAACGCCGAACTCGGCCGCGGCGGAGCCACGATCAAGGTGACTACGACAAACGGGGGGGTAACGATAGACAGGCGGTAGCGGGGAACCCAGGCGAATGCAAACGGTCCGGGGGGCTTTTACCTCCCGGACCGTTTTTGGGCGCCTGGGGTCGGTGTCCCGATAACCCAGTGTCCCGGGAGTTCGGCCTCCTCGTCCCTGGATATCCGCGATTGTTTGGGTGGGTGGTGTGGAGAGGATCCGTGGCCGTCTACTCCGTCACTCCCTCCCATCCGCGCGAAGTCTTGAGCGCCCCCTCGATCATCTCCAGCAGCTTATCGGGGTTGACCGGCTTGGTCAGTGAGCCGATGGCGCCCAGCTCTTCAGCCAGGGGGAGGTTCTCGGGGTCGACACCGGTTATCGCGACGATCTTGACATCCTTGTAGTGCTCGTTCAGCTCGCGGATCGTCTGCAAGCCGTTCTTGACCGGCATGACCAGGTCGACTACTACCGCGTCGAAAGGGTTCTTCTTGTAGTACGCTATCCCCTGCTCGCCGTCGGCGGCGTAAGCTACCTCGTACTTGGCCGCTTCCAAGATGTTACCGATGACGAGCCGCGCCACCTCGTCGTCGTCGATGACCAGTACCCTTGGCATGGAGGCCTCCTTCTCAAGGGTCGCATCGGGATTGCGTAATACTATGCGCAATCTGGCTCGGTCAAGCACGCTCCGCCCGGTCGCATATCACAAGACGGTCTGAGACGGATAAAGACGGTCAAAGACGGCTTCCACACTAGTACCGTCTAGACCGTCTTTGGCCGTCCCCGACCGTCCCAGATGGACGCCCGCAGACCGGGCGGAACTGGCTGATCAGATCGGCCCTAGAGTCCGGCCTCCCGCCGATATAGGTCCGCTTCAGCCGCTATGAACCCAAACGCCGCCCATCCCTCGCCCTCGAGGATAGCGTTGAGAATGCGATCGGCCTCTTGGGTGCGGCCGTTGTAGTAATGCCAGTTGCCCACGCCGTAGGCCACTGTCGCACTCTGCACGGCGTCTTCCTCGGGGCCGAGTAGATCCTCGGGTGGGATCTCACCTTTATACATCAGTAGCAGGTTGTGATACGCGTCGTTCTCGATGACCTGCAGGTCGGCGTGGATCGGCTCCAGTAACGCGGCCGCTTCATCATCCTGGCCCAGTCGTCGCAGGGTCATGTACATCCAATGGCTGGTGGCGACGAGTCGGTCGGGTATGTCTGACCGCTCCATGCATTCACGGTAGGCTGCCAATGCAGCGTCGAAGTCACCGTCGAGATAGTGGGCCAGTCCGAGGTGGTAGTAGATGTTGAACTGCAGCGTGCTGGTGGGAATGCCGGCTGCGTTGGGTGCTCCGTCTGGCTCTACCTCGTCCGCCTGTCCCTCAGTCAACTCGGCTGCGATCTGGAAATCGGCGATAGCTCTGTCGAACATTCGGATCGTAATGAAGCGATGCCCTCGGTGGCGATACATCCGGGCGTCGTCGGGGTGCTCCGCCACGCCCTTCGTGAACACGCGGATCGCCGTACGATAGTTGCCGAGGTACGCTTCTCGACGACCGACCCAGATGAGCGCCTCTGGATCGTACGGTGCCGAGTCGAACGCCGCCATCGCCTCTGCCCGATTTTGCTCCAATCGGGCCTGAGCCTGGGCCGACGGAGTTGGCGGTACGAGGGTATCGCCCAGCAGGGATATCGCCTGCGCTCCGTCGGGCAGATCTTCCAGTGGAACGATGTCTGGTTCGCCCTGCGCACATGCGGTCAACGCTAGCAACAGGAGTAGCGACAATATCGTCTTCATGGTTCCTCTTCTCGATTTATCGTTTCGAGCAATCATCGCGGTTCTACCTCAATTAGCCTGGTCGTTAGGGCCTCATCACCGTTTGGTGCGCGCACCTTCAGTTGGATCGCATATGATCCGTCCATAGAGGGCGTGAGTAGCACCGTGATCGCACGGTTGAGCGTAACTGTGGCCGGCACACTTTCGATCCACTGCATTCGGATCTGATCGGAACGCTTGCCCACTACACCAGCCCACTCGCCCACGCGCCGGAAGAATCCCTTACCAACCTTCTCGACGGACAGAGAGATTTCCACCGAACTCCACGTCGGGTCCAGCCCGTACACCTCCCAGTATAGCCCCAACTCATCGGCGGGTGCGAACCTTAGGGTCGACCTAGCCAACGGGATCGCCTCCGCCAGATCGACGGGCAACTCTGAAACTGGATCGATCGGCATCAGGTCTGATACCGAAAGCGTGTCGGCGGACCCGAGACGCGCCGGGATATCCAACCAGTACCGGTCCCGTGCGGCGACCGAATCGGCGCGCGACAGGGTCTCGACGCTCACCAGCACAGGTGCCACCGGAACCGTCACGGTCATGGGATGACAGTCCGGCTCGCGTACCAGGATCAGCGGTTTTGCCTCAGACTGGGACACAACGAGGGCCGACTCCCATCTCGTATGACTGGAATCGGGTCTATCCGTCGACTCTGCCACAACAGGCATCTCGCAGCGCGCGACTATGGCCGCAGAGCCGTTTTGGTGAAACAGTGACAGAACGTGATCCAGCGGGCGGAAATCGGTAGCGTACTCGAGTGCGTAACGCGTGTGTGGTCGCTCGGGCTCAAGATCCCATCGCCGCACGCGGATTTCACTGATGTCCTCCAGATACTCCGACGGTGGCTCGAAGTGCCAGCTGTAGCTACGGTGGTGCCCCACCACACCGCCGTCGAGTGACGTAGACAGCCGACTCGAGTAGCGACGCTGCCATCCGATGACGCGGCCGTAGCGATACAACAACTCGAGATTGTCTCTACCCCACGGGATGCTCCTTGGCGAAGCCGAGCTCTCGAGGATCTTACCGACGACGACTCGAGCGTGATGCTCCGTGCGACGCTCGTTTCCCGGCACTGCGTATAGGGGATCGGAGAGCCACCAGAAGCGGTTCTCAAAGTCTCGCCGCTCGTCGCAGTCGCGGTCCTCGTAGTAGCCGCGGGTCTTACCCTTGAGTAGCAGCGAGATGTCACGCCATTCGCAGCGCTGGTCCGGGCTCATCGCGGCCAAGCTCGACTCGAATGCCGTCTCGGCGGCCAGGTAATCCCCTGCCGAGTGCCGCACGTACCCTGCCAGAGCTTTGCACCACCAGCGTTCGGCCCCGCAGCTCTCAGCGACTTCTAGCGCAGCGTCGTTGCGTTCTGTCTCGAGCAGGTAGCGTATTCTCTGACCGGCGATCCAGCGGTCACCTGGCAGAGCAGCCGCGGCACTATCCAACCGTCGTAGCAAGAACTCGCGTTCGCGAGTGGTTTCCTCGTTTTCCTCGGGCTGCTGCCACGAGTCGTCCTCATCGTACCAGTAGCAGAAACGGCCGACATTTTCGTCACATCTACCACCGCCCAAGCCTGAGGCGAATGGCAGGTTGCTGCGACGTATGCGTTCGAAGCGAGCCTGCGCGGACCGAAGCTGCTTGAGCACGTCACCGGAGTCAGGGACTTCCTGTTGTGGAACCGGTCGGGGCGCGATGCGAACGGCGCTGGAAGGCGAAGGAGTGAGAGCCACTAACACCAGCGCAGCCAGCGGGATCCGCATGCGAGGGACTGCCGGTTTGCTACGCATGTGAGAAGTGTAGGGAGACCATCCGGTCACTGTCCAGACGCGCCTCTATCCGCGCTATTCCATCTCCTCTATCTTTATCCGCCATGAGAGATCTCATAGAGAAATGGTCAGGAGAGTCGCTGGTCGTCTCGTACGATCAGCCAACCGGCACGTGGATTTTCATCGCGATTCACAGCACCGTTTTGGGCAGAGCCACTGGTGGTTGCCGGATGCGGGTATACGAGACGCCGGACGAAGGTATGCTCGACGCCATGCGGCTTGCCGAGGGCATGACATACAAGTGGGCCGCTATCGGGTACGAGATTGGCGGCGGCAAATCGGTACTGGCCATCCCCGGTCCTATGGACCCACCGGTCCGCGAAGGCTTGCTGCGACGGTTCGGTCGGTTGATCGAGTCGCTTCAGGGTACTTACGCCACCGGCGAGGACCTGGGCACCACGCCGGAAGACATGGCCATCGTTGCCGAGGAGACGCATTGGGTGCACGGCTCTCGCAGCGACGCCAGCAGGGCAGTGGACCCGGGACCCTACACGGCCCGTGGAGTCTTTGTGGGCATCAAGAGTGCCTTACGAGCAGTGTACGGCTCTGACGAGATCACGGGCCGGACCGTGCTCATACAAGGAGTGGGAGATGTAGGTGAGCCGTTGGCTCGATCGCTGCGTGAGGCGGGAGCCGAGATAATGATCTGTGATCTCGACGAAGCACTCGCCAGAAGGGTAGCCAGCGAATTGGACGGTGAAGCCGTGGTGCCCCACCTGGCCTATGCCAGGACCTGTGATGTGTTCGCTCCGTGCGCTGTTGGCGCTACGCTCAATCGGGAGACAATCCCGCAGTTACACTGCCGCATTGTAGCCGGATCGGCGAACAATCAACTGCGCGATCCCGAAGATGCCGAACTGCTGCACAAGCGGGGCATCCTCTATGCCCCCGACTATGTGATCAACGCCGGCGGCGCCATTGCACTACCTGCCATCGACTCCGGAAAAGTGACGGACGACGAGGTGTGGAATCGCGTCAACCGCATTGAAGCGAAGCTAGACGAGATCTTCCGCGAGGCGGCCGCAGACGGCGAATCCCCGGTGCTGGCGGCGAAGAAGCTAGTGGAGCGGGTGTTGGCCGAGCACGCGAAGGGATAACTCGATCAGCCGGGTCGACAGTGGGCATTGAATCGAACAACAAACCCCGGGCTACCGCCCGGGGTTTGTTGTATGCCGCGTCTCCTTCCCCTACTTCCCCTGCTAACCTCCTGCCTAGAATCCCGGAACCATGTTGAACTGCAGGTACCATCCCTTGTCGGGTCGCTGGAATGGCTTGACCCAGTCCACGCCGAGGATGAAGTAGTTGAACATATTGAACCGGAACGATACACCGGTACTCCATACCGGCTTCCTGTCACCACCCAGGAAGAACGCGTCCTCATTGAAGTCAGGCGTTTCCCAGCGGAAGTTGTCGCTGCCCCAGGCGATGCCGCCGTCCACGAAGAACGCCATCTCGAGCGGCAGAAAACCGAAGAACCCATCTCCTATCCCAAAGACGCCCAATGGCGGGAATCTGAGCTCCAGGTTTCCTACGATCATCTTGGAGCCCAATAGCTGTTCATATGCATCGCAGAACCCGAAGCCGCACTCATTGACGCTGAACGAGTTGATGTCGTAGCCCCGTACCAAGCCGGGATACCCGATTGAGATCGGCTGGAGCCTTAAATCCTCGGCGTCTCTACCGTAGCGTCCGTAGCTCATCAGGCGACCGGCTAGCGTGAATGGACGTTTCGGCATCACGTATTTGCGGAAATCGAAGATGCCGTTCACAAAGTTCAACGAACCGAATGTCGGTGCTACCTCGATGCGATACCGCTGTCCCAGAATCGGACTCGCGATTCCGAAGAACGAGTTGTCATACACGAGGGCCAAGGATGCGTCAGCTAGATTGAGCGCGTCCGGTGCCTCGAGGTCCTGTTTCTGGCGGTCTAGGACCTGCCCGGTTATCGGGTCGATTACGTCCTGCTGTACCTCCCAGTCGTATGTGATGTTGCGCACTCCTGCGGACATCTCGATACGCTGTACGGTGCTTAGCG
>CP070792.1:2498285-2506213 GCA_020346845.1 Gemmatimonadota bacterium | reverse complement strand
TGCCCTTGCCGTCAACCGTCATGTATGCGTCCTGCTCCGCGCCGATGCGGCTCCAGATGCGCGCTGATAGCAGCTCGGTTATTTCCATTCCCGAGACGCGGGAGATGATCCAGCCCAACACGTCGGTGTTGATGGTTTTGTAGTGGAAGGCGTCGCCGTGCCCGCCCTCCGGTCGCACGGTCTGCAGATACTCGAAATACCCGTCCGGGCCGTCGTAGTCTGCCGGCTTGGGAAGAGGGCTGGCAGCGGCAGAGTAGACCCAGATCTCGGCATTGGGATCGCTATAGTCCTCGGAGTAGGCAAGCCCGGTAGTCATGTCCATGACTTGGCGCACCGTCGCATTGCCAAAGGCGCTGTGCCGGAGCTCGGGAATGATGGACGCAACCAGCGCGCTGTCGTCCAGCTCACCTTCAACCAGGAGAATCTCGGCTAGCAGGCCGGTGAGCGACTTCGTCATTGACATGGCCCCGTGCTTCCCGGTCTCGTCGAGACAGCCGAAATAGCGCTCGTAGACGATCCTACCCCGGTGGAGGATGAGCACGCCGTCCGTGTAGTTTGCCCACAGCGACTCTTCCCACGACATCTCTTCGTCCCTGCCCATGGGTTTGAACGTGAGCGCATCGATCGCCGCTTCGTCGAGATCGTATTCGAGTCGAACCGGAGCCCCGATGCCGCGACTGACCTGCTCGGTCGGTAGCAGCTCCCGTAAATGGCAGACGGTCCAGCGGAGTTTGGGGAAGCTGAAGTAGTCCGAATCGGGTTGTCCGATATGCTTGTCAGGCGGCGGCGGGAAGCCTTGCATCCAGCCCATAGTCTTGGGATCCGACTCTGCTGCCGATAGCACCTGAGCAGAGCTCTGAATCGGCATGACGGCCACCAACGCAAGCGCGGTCGCGACGGTCCGAAATCCCCAAGTCAAATCGAAGTACGAGAACGTCATCCCTTTGACATCTCCCTCTACGCATGCTGTGCTGAGATCGGCTTCAGCCGGTTGATTCAGACGCCGCCCGGCCACGGAGACCAACGATCACCGACTTCATGGTTCGCGCACCGGACTCTCCAACGCCACATACAAATTGCGTGACCGTTCGTGTCCGTGGCCGCTAATTCCGTGACTGTTCGTGTCCGTGGCCGATGGCTACCAGCTCCACCCTACTGACAAATTGTACTGATAGTCGCGCTTGGACGCGGTTGCCGACGGCGGGTTGCTGTCAAAGCGCTCGGTTATGTTGAGCCCGAGCGTGAAATCGCCAAACACGTCCCAGGCGACGCGGCCATCGAAGTTGACCCTGAACCGCCCGCCATCCTCAAACGGGTTGGAGTACGTCAACAGTGACGTGAAGATGGCAATGTCGCCGGCGTCGAATGCATCGAACCCCGCGCCGACGATCGCTTCCACACTGTTGTTATCCTGCTCACCCACGAACTGCTCGTGGTTGCCAGCGAGGCCGGCACCGACCGAGAACTCTATGCCCTGATTACGAATTATCTGGTAAGCACCAGCAAGTACACCGAGCAAACGCAGATCCAGCTCCAACTCCTGGTTCTGCTCGACATCTCCTTGACCTACCACTGACCATACCCCACCCAGGAATCGGTTAACACTGAGAGACGCTGACGCTCGACTTGTAGTCTGAGTCGTTGTATCACCTTCGGCGCTGACCGACTGCTGACGCTGACCGTATGCCTCACCTCGCAGGTTCCCACCCCACTTGGTACCGCGGTAGTCGATCCGCCCCTTGATCAGAATTGACTTCAGGCTGTTTGCGCGGGTGATATTCGATCCGATATCTATGAACCCGTTGGTGCGTGCCCAGAAGCTCGTCTCGATTGGCTCTATCTGTACGACCTGGGAGAATGGCACGGTATCGGACCGAGCGGCACCAGCAATGACCAGCACGCCGGTGTCGGCTGACACCAGACTACCGAAGTACTTCTCCCCCGACACCAGAATGACCTCGTGGAAACTGCGACTGGTCAACAGCGCGATCTCTTCCCAATCGATCTGCACCACATCCATCTCTTCGGTATCAAGAGCGAGCGAGCCACGCCTGAGGTACTCTACTTCACCGAGCACCGGATTGCCGCTGCGGAGTATTACGGTGTCTTGTTGGGCGTTGGCTATGGATGCCATGACCAAGGTCAGTACGCCGAATGCGACTACCGGCTTCATCAACCCTCCATGGTCTCGGCTTCCCGGAGTCCCGGGTTCCCGGTTCCCCGACCGCCGCCCTCCCCTCCCCGTTCTACATTCAACATTCATCATTCAGAATTCAGAATTCTGCATTCTGCACTCATTTACCCCTCAATCTTCTCATACGAGAACTTCTGCCCACCCACAGATGCTTCGTACATCAATCCGCCCTTGGTCGCCGTGACCACCGCAACGCCGCCGTTGTACGCGAGATCGGCCGAAGCGCCGGCAGTCAGCGCAACAGCGGATACTTGGCCGCCAAATTCGAAGTTGCCACGAGTGAAATCGTCGAATGCGGTCTTGTCCTTGAAGAAGATCACTTCACTGAAAGCTTGACCACCTAGCTGGAAGCCAACAGTCACAGCGGTGAGCGTGGACTTGCCAACTAGCGTTCTCTGCTCGTACACCAGGCCCTTACCGTGGGCGCCGCCGATCCCAATACCACCCTTGCCAACGGAAGGAAACACGGCGTAGCCGTAGGCCTCCTTGAACCACGCCTGCATTCCAGGATCGCCTTCCTCGAACTTCTGGATGACCTCCTGGACATCCTCATCGGATTGCGCGGCAAGGGGAGTCACGGCTCCCATGAGCAACAACGTGGCAAACAAGGTGACTACTGTCTTCATTACGCCTCCAATGCATCGATGTCCCGGTAGCCCGGGTTCGCGGTGTCCCGACCGCCGCACCGCCCCCCTCATCATTCATTATTCATCATTCATCATTCTACATTCAGCGACGAATCTGCTCCCCGCTCCCTGCTCCCCGCCCTATGTGTCCTCTTGCCCAGCTTGGGCATCCTGCACGTTCCACCCACCCCCAAGCGCCCGATACAGCTGCACCATCGACGTATGTCGTAGCTGCAGGGTCTCGGACGCGGCCAACTCGGCTGCGAACAGCGACCGCTGTACCTCGAGCACCTCGAGAAAACTGGTCCAGCCTCCGTCATAGCGCACCCACGAAAGGTCGGCGGCGCTCCTGGCGGCCTCTACCTGCCGCAGCCGCGTGGCATATTCGGCATCGTAGCGGTGCACCGCAACCATGGCGTCTTCCACCTCGCGCAGCGCGTTCAACACGGTCTGCTCGTACGCGTGGAAGAGTTGCTCGGTGCGGGCAGCCTCGATCTCAACCCGCCGCTGGTTCTTGCCGGCGTTGAATATAGGCGCTAGCAGGTTGGCACCCAATGTCAGAAAGCCGGTCGTTACACTGGCAAAACTGGCACCCATATCGGCCGACAGCGTGAGCGAGGGATACTTGATCGCCTCCGCGACTCCGATGCGCGCCGTCTGCGCCGCCAGTTGCCGCTCGGCAGCGAGTATGTCGGGACGCCGCTCCAGCAGATCCGACGGCAAGCCGGCAGGCAGATCCGGTGGGAACGCTTGGTCCCCCAGTCCTACACCACGGCCGATGTCGGTCGGCGGCTGACCCAGAAGGAAGCTGATGCCGTTCTCGGTCTGAGTCCTTAGCCGCTGGAACGCCTCAACCGCCGCCTCGGCCTCGGCCAGCTGGATCTCGGCTTGATTTACGTCCACCTCGGACACCATCCCCGCCGAGAATCTGACCTGGATGATGTCGAGACTCTGAGCGCGCGCCTGCACCGTTGCCTCAGAGATGGCCAGACGGTTGTCGAGATCTCTGAGTAACAGGTAGAAGTCAGCGACCTGGGCAACGAGAGCGATCGTTACTCCACGATAGGCTTCTTCGGTCGCCAGCAGGTCGTTCAACGCCGCTTCGTTGGAGCGTCGGATGCGTCCGAATAGATCTGCCTCCCAGAACACGGTTCCGGCCACAACACCACTCGCCGTCACATCATCTTCAGTGTTCGCGTCGAGCGTGCCACCGGCAATTGCGTCGACAGTGGGGTACAGGTCTGCCTTGGAGAACCCCAACGCGGCGCGTGCCTCGGCGATCCGCGCCATAGCCACCTTGAGGTCGCGGTTGTTCTCTAGAGCCGTCGCAATGAGATCCTGCAGCACCGTGTCCTGAAACAACTCCCACCACGGTAGGTCGGCCACAGATTCGACGGGTGGCATGGTTTCGGCGACCACCGTGTCACTCGCCACCGTCGACTCGCGATAACGCTCCGGTTCCGGTGTATCCGGCCGTTCGTAGTTGGGGCCTACCAGACACCCGCTGAGCAAAGTCGTTACCAAGAGTAGCAGGCTAGGATGTCGCATGGGCTGACTCCGGTTTGCCTCTGAGACTGCGGATCGCGCCGTACGCAACTACCAGATACACCACCGCGATTGTGATCTGCGCGACGCGGGTCCACGCCTTGGCATCGGCGTCACCGAACGAGCTAGTGGTCGAGAGAACCACGAGCAGCATCGTGGAATAAGCCATGCCAAAGAGGGGCGCTTTGGGTTTATCCGAGAACAATTGGCCACCAAAGAACAGCGCGGCCAGAAACGTAAGCAGGATCAGGTACGCGTACTCCGGCACCATCACCAGCAGCTCATACATGACTATGGCTGCAATGCCACCCATCAGGTTACCGACGATGAGAGCTATGCCCGCCTTGTATCCCGTGGAAACATCGGGTTGCATGCTGAGCAAGGCGATCATCACGAGAATCAGAACGGAGGTGAGGCCGGTCATCAGGTAAAGGGCTACCACGGGGAACACGACGACGGTGTTGAGCCAAGCTCTAGTAGCGCACTCGTGTCGGGTTGGCTGCGCGGATCGTTCTTTCCCGTTGGGAGCGGTGGTCGCGCTCGCTACGTCGGTGATTGGATCCGGCAGCAGCACGTGTGTAATCCACACGATGGCAAGCGCACCAGCCGCTCCCACAACCAACCCTTTCGCAATCGCGATGGCCAACTCCATGGATTGCAGCGCCATGACGGGAATAACGGTCAGTGCAATCATGAGCCATGTGACCAACAGGGCTGGTGCTCCCCGCGCCAAGTGGTAGAACAACAGGAATAGGAGCAGGCCCTCGACCAACAGGAACACGATGGGGTATGGCAGTAGTAGTGCACTCACGGTTACGCCGAACAGCGAAGCAGCGGCGACTATGACTATGAACGTGACCATCAGCTTTGGTGCCGGCCGCGGAGCAGGCGTGCCGAGGAAGCTGAGTGCCAAGATTGGTGCGAGAAACGAGAGTTGCCAGTCGATGCCCATCGCCAACGCAACCGCGAGCGTGCTCCCGCCTGCATAGCGGAATGTACGCACCGTACGCGCGTCGCTCCGCCAGGTCGTTGCAGCACTCGGTGTCACTGTAGCTTCAGCGGACATACGACAACACACTCACCAACCGCAAGCGCAACTTGGCAATTGCATTCAGTATGAAGTTGCCGCTGGTGTACACCACGACGTTGGCCTGTCCACCCACACGTCGGAGTCCTATTGCCGCGTCACCCTCGAACGTAATGATCACGGGGAACCGCTGCGGATCGCGTAGCCACCCTTTTGATTGCGACACTTCGGCCAGCTCACCGCGCGACCCCTCCCGCCCGGTGCTCACTCCGTAGCCCAAACTCCGCACAGTGCCACGCAGAATTCTCCCCGGTGCCACGTCCAGCGCCAGCTCAACCGGGTCACCCACCTCGATGTTGGCGATGTTGTTCTCGCGCATGTCGGCCTGGACCCAAACATCACGTACAGAAATGAACGTTCCTACCGGCTGACCCGCCGCTGCGTAGTGCCCCACGTCGATGGTGAAGTTCTCGATCCCGCCGAGTGACGGTGCGTACAGCGTGCTGAACGCGAGATTCAACTCCGCCTGTTGCAACGCCGCGATTGCGGAGCGGATACGCGGGTTACCGGGCCCTTCGACTCCCAGCTGCGCCTCCGACCGCGCCAACTCAGCTTCGGCGGCTGTGACCCGCTCCTGTGCCTGCACCAGTGACGTCTCGGTTCGGTCACGGTCGGCCTGTGACAGTGCACCCGGTCGCTGCTCCTGAATCGCCTGCACCCGATCGAAGTTGCGCTGCGCCCGGTCGAGCTGTGCCTCGGCAACACCCAAGCGCGCAATCGCCGCTTCTACCGACGCACTCTGCGCGCCTACCTGCTGATAGGCATCGTCCAACGCCGCCTGAGCGGAAGCTACCGCCAGCTCGAACGGCCGCTTGTCGAGCTGCACCAACACATCGCCCTCTTCGACCACCGAGTGCAGCCGCACGTTCACCTCGGTTACATAACCCGACACCTGTGGCACTATGGGAACGACCAACGCATCGATCCGTGCCTGCGTCGTATACGGCGTATAGCGGTCGGCGAGCACGTACCAGATGAACGCGATAACCGCCAGCGCCAAGACGATCAGCGTGATGCGGCTCGCGGGGTCGGGGAGGAGGGTCTTCAACCGACTCACCTTGGTCTTTTCGGGTTCGTCGCTCATAGGGGCCTTCGCTGCTGGTGACGCTGGCTCGGCTTCCCGGTTTCCCGGTTTCCCGGTTTCCCGACCGTCGCCCACTTGTCCTTCATCGTCTTTCATCGTCTATCGTCGTCTGTCATCGTCTGTAATCGCTGCACGAAGAGTCGGGTGCGCGACCTATGAAGTCCGTGATTGTTCGCTTCCGTGGCCGTCCGCTCCCCACTCCAATCACGCTGCCACTTCACTCGCTGCCTCCTCCGCCATCCACGCCTTGAACAACTCGTACCCGATCGCCAACACCACGGCTCCCACGAAGAGCCCTATGATGCCATGGAGCATCAAGCCGCCAATCGCGCCGATGAGTATCACTGGCATGGGAGTATCGAGCCCACGACCCAGGAACATCGGCTTCAAGAACGTGTCACTGCCGCTCACTAGCAGACACCAGACCAGGAAGATGATTGCTATCACAGTGTTGTCCGTAGCAGTGAAATACCAAATGGCAACCGGCAGCAGCACCAGGAACGGTGGCAGTTGAATCACCGCGAGTACGAGAACAATGATCGTCCAGACTCCAAAGGCCGGTATGCCCGCAATGAACATCCCGAGGCCAGCGGCTGCCGCCTGCACCAGCGCTACGCCCAACACTCCCTGTGCCACGCTGCGAATCGTCGCGCTGGTGATGCCAATTACGTTCTCACCCGTGTGACCTCCGACCCGTCCCGCTATGGACCGCGCCCTCTTCTCGCCCCCTTCGGAGTAGGTGAGCATGAAGCCGGCTACGACGAGCGCTATGATCGTCGTGAGGATGGCACCCCCAATGCCGGCAGCTCTCCCCAGCGCCCATGCCCCGACGGCTCGCAGCTGTGGTTGGTAGCGCTCCAACGCGACACCCAGGTTGCCCGCAGCGATCTCCCACGCCTCGTACACCCGGTCCCCCACCACGGGCCAGTCGCGCACATTATCGTTGGGCTGGGGAACCGAGAGTGTTCCCTGCTCTACCCTATCAGCCAGCCGAATTGAGCTGCGCACAACCGAGTCACCGATCTGGAATGTGGGAATCACGATCAGCACTATGGCTGCGAGAGTGAACAGTGTAGCCGTTAGGCCGCGTTTCCCCCCCAGCAGCCTCGTGAGCTTGCCAAACAATGGGGCGAGTGCCACGGCGATGATGATGCCCCACATCATGGGTAGAATGAACGGCGTGAAGATCTTGAAGCACCACACGACCATTAGACCTATAACCGCAAGCCTTACGGCAACGTCTACCGAGATGTCGAGGATGCGCTTGCTGTCGATTGCTGTGTTGGAGTCGGGCATGGCTACTCTCTTGCTTGGGTAAGGCCGCCTATACAGACCGTCGAATGTAGAGGGTGGGAGGGAAAGTGTGAAGTGCAGATTGCAGATTGCAGAATG
>CP070792.1:2485370-2498185 GCA_020346845.1 Gemmatimonadota bacterium | reverse complement strand
GAGAGCGAGGCGCGGCCTCAGTCCCCGCGCGGGAAATGTTTGCCACTCGTGCGCTGGCAGCGGAGCAGGCGAGAGAAGCACTACAGCGCGAAGCAGAGCTGGCTCAAATGACCGGAGATCCCGACGTTGTGGGCGTGCTGCCGGTCGAGGTGGTCGGCGATTCGATGTATCAGCCTTTGTCGCGTGGTCTGGCGCATATTCTGATCTCAGATCTGGCGCTGTTGCAGCGCTTTCGCATGGTAGAGAGGGTACGGCTGGCTGCACTACTCGATGAACTGGAGCTGGCACAGACCGAACGCGTCGACCTGTCGACCGCAGCCAGGGTGGGACAACTGCTACAAGCTGGGCGCTTGGTGCAAGGCCTCGCAGCTATTCCACCGGAGGGGAACACGCGTCTGGAGGCATCGGTGATCCTGTCATCAGGTGAGGTTACCAGCCCGCAGTCGGTGTCCGGCCGTTTGCGTGATCTCATGCGCATGGAGAAGGATCTGGTCATCGCCATCTCCCAGCAGCTGGGCTACACACTATCCGAAGCTGAACGCCGCCTGATCTTGGAGAACGGAACTCAGAATCTGATCGCATTCCTCGCATTCTCGAGAGGATTGTTAGCAGAGGACAGGGGTGATTATGCAGCGGCGGTGGCTAATTTTTCGGAAGCCGTCCGTACGGACCCGAACTTTGACATGGCGCGACAGCAGTACGATGCCAACGCCGCAGCACCGGCCGAAGAGGTCGCCACCGCTGCTGAGGTAACCGTGACCGCGGCCGCGACGGTTCCCAGTCCCATTCCTGTCTTCGAATTGGGCGGGGGCATCGACCCGGTTAATCAGGCGCTGACCACAACCGTGGTCGATGTCGCCGGCACAAAGGGAGAGCTGACTCGCGTAACAGATCAGACACAGACCACAACGAGGTCGACGAGCACATCAGCTTCCGAGCCTCCACCGACGGTGACCCACAGGCCACCGCAAACGCTGGGCACCATCCGCATAGTGTTCAGACTACCATGAGGAGCCCGGTCGCAGTAACGACGCTATTGGCTCTGTCGCTTCTCGGCAGTCGCATGGATGCGCAGAAGCTGGTCAAGTATGTGGATATCGCAGCGTTTGGTGAGAGCTACAGTTTCGATGAGGGACTATCCTTGCGCCGTATCAGCCAGGTCACTGCCCCTCTTGGAGTCGACTTCCGCATCGGCAGTTTCGGCGACTTGGCTCTCTCTACGTCGTACGTGTACACCAGACTATCGCCGGCAGAGCCCGATGGTACGGATGAGGAGCTAAAAGGACTCACGGATACAGATGTGCGGCTGAGCGTCAACATGTTGCCGGGGCGGCTGATGCTTCTGGTCGGGGGCGTGATTCCAACTGGAATCGAGACGGTGGATCCGCGTGATCTGACGATCCTGGGAGCCATCACGAGTGACATCATCGGTATGACGACCAATGAAATGGGCACGGGTGGGAAGGTCGCACTCGGTGTGGTCGGCGCGTTTCCAGTTGGGAATTTCGCGCTTGGCTTGGGGGTCACGGCGGACAACTCGTTCGCGTACCAGCCGGTGAGTGACACCACTGCACGACTGAAGCCGGGCAATCAGCTGAGGATACGCGCTGGCTTCGAAGGTCCTTTGGCGCGTCGTACGTATCTCAGATTCGCCGGCCTCGTTGCAGTGCGCGGTAAGGACGAGGTGGACGGCAGTGCGGTCAACACTGTTGGCAATCGGTTCACTGGTTACTTGTCATTGAATCAAGCGATCGGATCAACATCGCTGATCTTCTACGGCTTCGACGTCTATCGGGCCGACCCACAACTGGAAACCACCGCGGTGGGAAGCGCCTACCTACCTCCAGGTAATCTGCTAGCTGCAGGTCTCCGCTGGGATGTACCAGTAGCAACAGCATGGTATCTGACGCCACGTGCTGAGTTTCGTAACTCACATCTGGCGCCACTGGATAATCCCGACGCACCACTAGAGCTGGCTGGTCGGTCTCTGCGCGCCGGGGCAGATATCGGACGGCAGTTCGGGCGGATATTCTCGCTAGCGTTGCAGGGCGATGGGATAACCGGGTTCGTCGTGCAAGAAGACGCCAAGATAGGATTCAGCGGGTTTAGGGTCGCTCTCCACGGGCAATTCGTGTTCTAAGAGGCTCGTAGTAACTCGCAAGCACACGAGAGTGCGCGCCCAGTGAAGGCGCTTTGCTTCACTGGGCGAACCTTTGCGAGGACGTCGAGTCGCCTTCTCGTAGCTCACTTCCCAGAGGCGGATCTTGCTAAGAACTGCGACAGCATTTTAGAATGCTGCGATGACCAACCGCGACGATACACCACCGACACATCCGACGTCTCCACCTGAGTCGTGGACTCCGGCCAGTCGACTTGCGCGCTCTGTGCGAGGATCGTTGGAGCGTTTCATCCACGTCCAAGCGGCTGGCGGCATAGTACTGATCGTTGCCGCTGCGATTGCCCTGATTTGGGCAAATTCGCCGTGGAGTGAGAGTTACTTCGATCTGTGGCACACGCACCTATCGATCGGTGTCGGCGAGTGGAGCTTCGATCAATCCCTACACTTCTGGGTCAACGACCTCCTCATGACCATCTTCTTCCTGGTCGTGGGGCTCGAGATAAAGCGTGAGTTGGTCGAGGGAGCACTGTCAGACGTCCGGAGGGCTACTCTCCCAATAGCGGCCGCCATCGGGGGGATGGTGGTGCCGGCCGCAATCTATCTGATCATCAATCCAAGCGGTCCGGCCCACGAGGGTTGGGGTGTGCCCATGGCAACCGACATTGCCTTTGCCATTGGCGTGCTGAGCATTCTCGGTAAGCGAATACCTGCAACGCTGCGTGTTCTGATACTGGCAATTGCCATCATTGATGACATCGGTGCGATCTTGGTGATCGCCATCTTCTATGCTTCGGGCTTCGCGTTTGACGGATTGATCGTTGCTGCGCTAGGACTGGCCCTTCTGTTCCTGTTACTGAAGATAGGTGTCAGGCCGGGCATCATCTTTGCCATCCCGGTACTGATAATGTGGGCAGGAATGCTCAAGAGCGGCATACATCCTACGATAGCCGGAGTCATAGCAGGTTTGACTGCCCCTGTGAAGTCATGGTACGGAAAAGAAGGGTTCCTGAAAGCGGCTCGCGACATACTGGATGAATTCCAGTCACGCATCAGTCAAGATCACCATGACCACGAGCTGTTCGAACCACTGAGCAGACTATCGCGTGCGCGTAAGGAAGCCCTTTCCCCGGCTTTGCGTGCCGAGATAGCACTTCACCCTTGGGTCGCCTACGTGATCATGCCGATCTTCGCGATAGCCAATGCGGGCGTCGACCTGCGCGGCATCGATCTACAGGCTCCTGGTTTTACGATGATATCGGCTGGCGTCATCCTGGGACTCGTCATAGGCAAACCGTTCGGTATCATGCTACTGAGTTGGCTTGCAATCCGATTCAAGCTCTGTTCCCTGCCAGACGGAGTAAACTGGCGCGGCATGTTCGTGGCGGGCACAGGAGCGGGCATCGGATTCACTATGGCTATCTTCATTGCCGAGCTCGCCTTTACCGATGCCGCGATGCTTGGGATCGCCAAGCTCTCCATTCTAGTCGCAACGGGGACCGCCGCCACCATAGCGTTGATCAGCGGCCGGATGTTCCTGACTACGGAACAGACCAAGGAGATGGCACAGGCAACGTTGGCGGACGTGGAGTCGGATACCGAGTTCTGGACAGGAACCCACGAAATTCCAAGCCAAAGCTAACGGTGACTGCTGTCAGTATCGGAGCGGCACTCACGTGCACGCCGTGCCAGAGATGCGTGCATCAGGTCAGACGACTTCGGTGAGAAACAGGCAAGCCGTGCGATCCAATGCTGCATTGGCAATACGTGAGGTTCCTGCCGCGGTCGTCTTGTGGCCCGCACAATCACGAGTGCCACATCATGAGGCATGATATTCTGATGGGGCCGCCGGTTTGTTGCCTGAAGCGCCGTAGATCTGCCAATTGAGTCAGCGGAGCCGGAACAGACAATGGAGATTGATATTGGCGTGTGCTTCAACTCCAGTGGCACGGTCCTGCAGAAGTTGCGAACCTGGTACGTCAAATAGGTGTCGAGAAAGCTCCGTGAGACAACTCTCGCGCAATCACGCCGCACACAACATCTTTTGTGCTCTGGTGCTGTGAACTCACGGCATCCCGGTCCACCCAGGAGGAATGATGCGTTCATTTGGCAATTTGTCGCGGCTTGGGACTCTGCTGTTGCTTGGTTTGGTCATAATGTCCCCCGAAGGTGTTGTCGGACAGCGGACGATGAAGCCAGTGCTTCACGGCAGACATTGGATGGCGATTACAGGAAAGCCGCTCGGGGCAACAGCTGGTGCAATGATGTTCCAAAGAGGCGGAAACGCAGTGGATGCCGCGTGTGCGATGTTAGGTGCTACGGCCACGATGTGGGATGTGCTGAGTTGGGGCGGTGAGACCCAGGCACTGATCTTCAATCCAAACACCGGTAGAGTGATCGGGATCAATGCGCTCGGTGTCGCACCTACGGGAGCAACGGTAGAGTTCTTCAAAGGACAAGAAATGCCATACCCCCCGGAGTACGGCCCTCTGGCGGCGGTGACACCGGGGACGCCGGGCGGTCTCATGGTGATGCTGGCGGAATATGGGACACTCAGTCTTGAAGACGTATTGGCGCCATCATTACAGATGGCTGAGGGCTACCCGATTGAGCAGGATGCCGTCGATCGCATCGAACGTAGCAAGGAACGGATCAAGCAATGGCGCTACTCACGTGAGCTGTTCTTACCCCATCTCGGCGGAGAGCACGAAGGGCCACAACCGGGTGAGATATTCAGGCAGCCAGACCTGGCTGTCACCTTACGAAAACTGGTCGAGGCGGAGCAACAGGCTTTGGCGGAGGGAAAGAGCCGTAAGGAGGCTATCTATGCTGCATATGACCGCTTCTATCGCGGCGACATTGCGGAGGAGTTTGTAAGGGGATCGCAAGAGGAGGGCGGGCTGCACACAATGGCTGACCTCGACAAGTGGGAGGTGTACATCGAGGAACCTGTGAGCACGAGATACAAAGGGATCGATGTCTATAAGCTGACGACGTGGGTTCAAGGTCCGGTGTTGTTGCAGGCGCTGAACATGTTGGAGAATATCGATCTCCAGGAGATGGGATACAACAGTACACGGTACATCCACACCTTGTACCAGGTAATGAACTTGGCCTTTGCCGATCGCGACTTCTACTATGGGGATCCATACTTTCCACCGGTGGAGCCGATTGAAGGACTGCTGTCGAAGGACTATGCCAGGAAACGCGCAGCGCTCATAGATTGGGAACACAACGATCCGGATGTCGGACCGGGAGATCCTTATCCATTCCAGGGTAGTGTCAATCCCTATTTACATCTACTGCAGAGGGTAGAAAGCGCGACGAATATCCCGTTCGAGCATGCACGTATGGAAGGCGATAGGGAGGTCGATAAAGGTTTCTTTGCTGGCACGACCTCGATCCAGGCTGCGGATGAAGAAGGCTGGGTTGTGTCAATCACTCCCAGCGGCGGCTGGATCCCCGCTACAATTGCCGGCAGAACCGGCGTCGGTATGAGTCAGAGAATGCAGAGCTTCGTTCTCGACGAGTCCATCAATCCATACAACATGCTCGAACCGGGCAAGAGGCCAAGGGCAACACTAACACCGAGTCTTGCGTTGAAGGACGGGAAGCCGTTCCTCTCGTTTGCAGTGCAGGGAGGTGACAGCCAGGATCAGAACCTGCTCCAGTTCTTCCTTAATGTCGTTGAGTTCGGTATGGACGTTCAACAGGCAGCTGAAGCAGCCAACATTACTAGCTACCAGCTGCGCAGTTCATTTGGCGAGCACAACATACGACCCGGAAGGCTAACTCTGAACGAATCTGTTCCTCCCTGGGTGAGAGCCGAGCTGGAGACGATGGGGTACGACCTGAACTTCGAATCCCGGACTTCGGGTCCAATAAACGCCATCTTCTTTGACTGGGAACACGGCAGCTTTTGGGGCGGCTCGAGTCACCACGGTGATGATTACGGAATCGCGTGGTGACGAAGAAAGGTCGGGAGTGGCCGATTTATGTACCAGTACCTAGCTTTGTTCACTGAGTTGCGAGTCTGTCAGACAGTGGCCTGTCGGCCCGGATCATGGAGTCACTGCTGCGTGCGTTCCCGTTGAGGAGAGTGTGATGACGGAAGAGCCGAATACTCGGGATGGTGACTTGAGAGACGATTCTGGCGGACGGCTCACTGACGGAGCTCCTGAGCCACGCGAGACATATTATACGCTTGAGCGCGACGGCATGCTGAGAGTTGACCGGCGGCAGGAAAGGCGTCCCCAGACATACTGGGTGGCGTCAGATCACATGGAGCCGAGATTCGCCGATCATGTGCAGCTTACTCGAGTGGACCATCACTACCATCTTACCTTTGGCCAGTCGCGCGTCCCTATCGCGCGTGAAGATAGCGAGACCGCGGCAGTGTCCGTGATCCAGCCCGTGGCCAGAGTGATTCTACCAGAAGAAGTGTCGAGACGACTGGCAGCAGCATTACAGCACAAGCTGCCGGATCAGTAGCCGATATGGGTTGTAGTACCGATCTCGTACCGGTAGGAGTACAGTGGTCTGCGGTCGGGGTCGGAGAGATTGAACTAGAAAGGGCTATTGGTGTAGACCAAAGCCATCGGATCGAACACCGAAACGGAATCACTTGGAGGAGATCTATGCGTACTCTCAATAATGCACTGGCACTGTTGTTGTTCGCGACCGGAGGACTCGCGGCGCAGGGCAGCGCCGGTGAAGACGTGCGGGGTGCCCAGCTGAAGAAGCTGGAGCTGGAGCGCAATACGCTCATCGCGATGGCTGACTCGATGCCCGAGTCGCTGTACCGTGACAAGGTCACGCCCGAACAGCGGGATTTTGCGCAGCAGCTAGTTCACGCCGCCGGCGCAGTACCCATGATTGCGAGTCGCTTCATGGGAGCCGGACAGCCTTCCTTGCCTGACACGTCCGTTGCGTTGAACAGTGAGGAGGGACTCAAGAGCTTCATCAATGCGGCGTATGACTATGCGATAGGAGCCTTGCAGGGGCAGAGCGACGAGGACCGTCTCGTGGTTGTCGACTTCTTCGGGATGATGGAGATCCCCAAGTGGCAGATCTGGGACGAGATTCACGTGCACACGATGTGGACGGCGGGTCAGGTCGTAGCCAATTTCCGCAAGCACGGCATGGCACCGCCAGCATTCACATTCTTCTAACGGGTATGAAGGTGGGGTCCCGGGGGGTGTTAGCCCCCCGGGGAACTTCAGTCAGGCACTGGCGATTGCCAGTAGTTGTTCTTCGATCACTCCCTTGAATAGCGGAATCTTATAGCCGTTGTTCTTGAGCGCGGCCGCTTCGCTCATGGCGGCGTCGGCGGCCTCGCGGGCGAGGGTGGCATCGATCCTCTGACCGATTATGGTGTTCTCGACCTCCCTCGAACGCCACGGGATCGGTGCAGCACCGCTCAACACTACGCGGCCACCGGTTACTCGGTCTGCGTCGAACGCTAGGGCAAGTGCCACGCCAGCCAGGGCGAAGTCCCACGATCCGCGCGCCCTCACCTTGCGGTAGGAAGAGCGCAAACCTGAGGCGGGCTGCGGAATGCTTATGGCCACGACGATCTCGTTGTCTTCTAGAACCGTCTCCCGCTGCACGTCATCTCGTGGAGCGACGTGGAAATCTTCGATTGGCACCACACGTTCGCCCCGTGGCCCAGCAATCTGCACGGAAGCATTGAGTGCCAGTAGAGCCGGTGCCGTATCGGACGGGTGGACGATGTAACAGCGGTAGCCGCCGAGAATGCAGTGGTACTGGTTCTCACCCGCCATCGCGTAGCAGGTGTCTCCGCCCTTCCGCAGGCACTCGAACTCACCTCGATAGTACCAACAGCGTGGCTTCTGACAGATGTTGCCGCCTATAGTGCCTTGATTGCGCAGCTGTGGACTGGCAACCTCGGCCGCGGCTTGTGCCAAGCCGGGGTACAGTTCCTGGACTGTTGAGTTGGCGGCAAGCTCCGCGATGGTGGTGAGGGCTCCAATGTTGACGCCACCGTCACGCGAACGCGTAATGCCTCTCAATTCGTCCAGCCCAGTTACGCTCACAACCTTCGAGCAATCGAATACTTCATCCCGCAGGCAGCCGAGGAGATCAGACCCGCCGGCACAGACTCTTGCCCCGTCAGTGGACAGCTGTTGCTGTGCTTCCGTGAGTGATTGTGCACGCACGTAGTTGAATTCCGGTATCATGGCTTAGTCCTCCCCTCTCGCCGCGGCGAGTGCACTGACGAGCTTGGTCGGATCGATCGGAGTACCCGTTACCCGAACGCCGGTGGCGTTGTAAATGGCGTTTGCAACCGCCGGGGCTGTGGGGATAGTTGCGGGTTCACCGATTCCCTTGGCGCCTGTCGTGTTGGCCTCAGTATCGTTGAGATCGATCGGTAAACAAGTCATGTCGGCTGGGACATCCAGGGCGGTAGGCAGCTTGTAGTCATGCCAGTTCTTGTTCGCCATCTTACCGGTCTGGTCCACATCCAGAACGCGTTGCTCGGTCATGCCGTAACCGATTCCCATGGTGATGCCGCCGAAGACCTGATTTCTGTAAGTGAGGAGGTTCAATACGCGTCCGCTGTCGTGCGCACCGAGGAAACGCAGGATGTTCACTTCGCCAGTCCTGGTATTGACTTCGACCTCGCAAAACTGCGCCACGAACGGATTCACCGCCTTGCCGCTTGGATTGGGTCCGCGATATCCGATTCCTGTTACGCTGCCGCGGCGGCGTAAGCTGCGGAGTGCGCTGATCTCCACCTCCTTCGGTGAGTCGCCACCGGCAACGACCTTCCCATCTGCCAAGGAGAGCAGCGACGCGTCTACTTCCATCTCTCCAGCTGCCAGCTCGAGCAATTGCGCTTTGACATCAATGGCCGCAGCCCGCACCGCGGGAGATTCGGTCGGTACGGTTTTGCTGCCACCACTGCCGGTCGCATACTGCGTTGAGCCGGTGTCCGCCCATTCGATCTGAACGTCTCCGGGCGCGATAGCCAACTCCTCTGCAACCACCATTGCCATCACCGTCTTGGTTCCCGTACCGATGTCGCTGGCTCCCATATTCAAGTTCACGGAACCGTCTGCGTAGATCTTGACGATAGCCGTGGAGGGTGGCCCGCCACCACCCGCTACCCACAACCCGCTTGCTACGCCAATGCCTCTGCGGATGTGACTGTCACTCTCGGTTGTGATGGCGTCCTTTGTCTGCTGCCATTCGAAGGATCTGGCTCCCTCTTCAAGGCACGCTCTCAGCCCGGTAGTCGTATACGGAATGTTGTTTCGACCCTGGCTAACCGTCGGGATGTTGCGCAGTCTCAACTCCACCGGATCCATGTCTATTGCCTGAGCCAGTGCATCCATCATCTGTTCCAGAGCCCAGGAGCACTGTGGATGTCCGGGCGCTCTGAACGGCCGGGCGGGTCCGGCGTTGATGTAGATGTCAGTCGTTTCGGTTCGCACGTTGGGGCAGACGTACAAATCGCGGACTATCCAATCGAGTAGTGATGTGCCACCAGCTTGCTGTGAGCCTCCAGTGCCAGTTCCTGTGAACTGAATAGCCGTGAGTGTACCATCTCTCTTTACCCCCACCTTCAGATGCATGTTGCTAGGGGGACGATTCCCAACCGCAAGCAGTGTTTCCTCCCGCGTCAACACCAACTTCACCGGTCGCGCAGCTTCCTTGGCAAGGAGCGCGGCTATCACCGTGTACTTGCCAGCGGCCAGCTTGCTGCCAAACCCTCCACCCATGTAGCGATTCACGACCCGCACCTTGGAAAGCGGTACGCCGAGCGCCGCTGCCGCCTGTGCCTGTACGTTGTAGACGCCCTGGGTCGATTCCCACAGTGTTAGGCTGTCACCATCCCATTGAGCCACGCACCCGTGCAGCTCCATTGGGGTGTGGATCTCGCACTCGCAGCGATAGTCCTCTTCTAATACAACGTCGGCCTCGACGAATCCCTGTTCGATGTCGCCACGCTGATATTGTTGCGTGTCCGATACCTGGTTGCCACCTTCTCGAACCTGGGGCGCGTCCGGCTCGAGTGCGCGCCGCTCGTCGGCCACGAACGGAAGGACATCGTATTCCACGGTAATCGCACGCAACGCGTCTTGTGCTCGATACGGATTGTCCGCCGCCACCGCGGCCACTGTCTCCCCCTCATGTCGGCAATGGGGGTTGAAGAGGTTGGATTCTATCAGCTGTCGGTGAGCTTGCAGCGCCCTACTGGACGGTGTGAAGCCACTCATCACCACGTGCACGCCTGACATAGCTGCGGCCGCGCTCGTGTCGACACTTCTGACGACAGCGTTGGGATGGGGGCATCTCAAGATTGCTCCGTACAGCATACGCGGGAGAGACATGTCTGCAGGGTACACAGCCGTACCGCTGACCCTCTCGTAACCGTCGACACGAGGCAGTGGTTTGCCAACCACCGTAGTCTCACCCCATGGCTCTTGATCCAGATCGCGTGCTGGTGGAGTCTCCGGTACGTCGACCCCATCGATGTAGTAGAGTGCTTCCTTGGGATCGTTCATGATTCACCTCCCACACCCTGTTTGAGCTCGGCCGCGCGTTGTGCGGCTTGGAAGATGTGAACGTATGCTCCACAGCGACACAGATTGCCGCTGACGCCTATCCGGATCTCATCCAGCGAAGGGTTGGGATTGTCACCCAACATTCCTTCGACGGCCAGTATCTGACCGGATGTGCAGTAGCCGCACTGGAATGCGTCCTTCTCCACGAAGGCTTCTTGAGTTGGACCCAGATCCTCTCCATCCATGAGACCCTCAACGGTGACGATGTCGGCATCCTGGGCCTCGACTGCCAGAGTCATACATGAGTACCGAGGCTTGCCATCGATCAGTACAGTACAGGCGCCGCACTCACCTCGTTCGCACCCGACTTTCGTACCGGTCAATCCCAATTCCTCTCGCAGCACGTGGGAGAGCGTCCACCGTGGTTCGACCAGGACCTGCCGCTGCTGGCCGTTGACGGTCAGAGTGATCCTCGACAACTCGGTCGCCTGCATCGTCTCAGTGGGTTTGGCCGATTCGGCTGAGGCCTTGGATGCCACTGCAACGACGGCCGCGCCGGCCCCAACGCGCGAAATGAATCCACGGCGGCTAATCCCACTGGTGTCGGCGGCCTTTTCGTCGTGATCACGACGATCGTGCGCCATAGAAGCCTCCTCAGGCGGGTGGTAGATTCGTGGGAAGGTGTTCTCAGCAGTTAAAACTGCACATTTGAGCCATGTACCACTACCGCGGTGTCAATTAAGGGGACATGAAGCCCGTGTGAACGCTGAGTGCGCGAGGCGAAGTCGATGTATCGCAATGACTTGCGGTGTCGCCGACGAGATTGAGCAGGTGACTGAGGATGAACGAACTCGAGTCCATGCGTGACCAGTTGCGGGCTATCGATGAGGAGTTGTTTGCACTCGTCGCCCGACGCCAGAGGATCGGCTTAGAGATTGGACGACGTAAGGTTGAAGCCGGCATGCCCACGCGCGACTTCAGCCAGGAGAAGACGGTGCTGCAACGTGCGGCGAACTGGGCCAGGGAGCACGATCTGAGCGTGGACCTGGCAGAACGCATCATGCTTCAACTCATAGACGCGTCTCTCACAGCGCAGGAGCAGAGTCGAGTGGTGGGGCAGGGTGGTGGTGAGGGCAAGCGGGTGCTGGTCATTGGCGGAGCTGGCAAGATGGGAGGTTGGATGGCGCGGTTTCTCTCCTCACAGGATTTCGTGGTAGATGTCGCAGATCCAAGAGGACCCGTCGCGGGGTTCGGACACTTGTCTGACTGGCATGATTCGGATCTCGATCATGACGTCATTGTGATCGCCGCTCCAATACGGGCGTCTCGCGACATCCTACAGCAGATGGTCCAAGAGCCGCCCCAAGGGCTGATATTCGATATCGGCTCTCTCAAGACACCTCTGCGGGAACCGCTACTTGAACTGGCTGCAGCCGGCGCAAAAGTGACCTCAATTCATCCGATGTTTGGACCGGACACTGACCTCTTGTCCGCACGGCACGTGATCTTTGTGGACGTGGGAGTTCCCCATGCCACGCAGGCGGCCCGCAGCCTGTTCGATTCAACCATGGCGTTGCAGGTTCAGATGGATCTGGAGTCACACGATAGAGTCATTGCCTATGTCCTAGGTCTGGCGCACGCTCTCAACATCGCGTTCTTCACGGCGCTCGCGAGCAGCGGGGAAGAAGTGCCGGAGTTGACGCAGTTCTCGAGCACTACCTTCGACGCGCAACTCGAAATCGCTCGCAGCGTATCCCAGGAGAACCCCAACCTCTACTTCGAGATCCAGTCACTCAATGCCTACGGCCTCGATGCGCTAGAAGCACTGGCTAGCGCAGTAGCCCAGATTCGCAGTGTGGTAGAGTCTGAGGACGAGGCTTCCTTCGCGGATCTCATGACAACCGGCAAGCGCTTTTTGGAGCGGCGGCTAGCCGGTTGATCACCACGGTGACGGGCTGATCGCACGTCAAGGCCGGTGGTGCAGCCAGCGCTGTGGATCGACCCCCTCGTCTTGTCCCGGAGGTTGCATAAGGAGCTGGAGTCCTTTGCCAGCGATTGGCTCGAGGGGGCAAACTGTCTAGAGTGAGAGATTGCCCGGGTTAGGGTTGGCCAATTGACTGAGGCCCGTGCCGAATTGACTGCCACTTGAGGGCCTCAGTGTATAGTGC
>CP070792.1:2469912-2485270 GCA_020346845.1 Gemmatimonadota bacterium | reverse complement strand
CTCGTTTACCAGTGCTACGGGCTCAGTGTCGGCCCGGTCACGCGCATCGATGGCGCGGCCGCTCAACAAGCGGATACCCATCGTTTCCAGGTAACCGGCAGAGACCATGTTGCGTTTCACAAGCATCAGCTCGTCCGGCGCAGGCTCGTATCCCTCAACCACGACATCGTGATGTCCGTGGATCATTCCAAGTGGAAGAAATGATGACAACGCGGCTGACTCGACCCCGGGAAGCGACTTCACTCGTTCGAGGAGACGCTCTCGGATTTCAATCCCTTCGGTTTGGTCAAATTGGGTGAAGCCCAGATTCACGGGCACCACTACACCGCTTCTCAGGTCGAATCCTGGGTCTATTGCGAGCGTGTTGCGCAGACTGCGGATGAACAGTCCAGCTCCGGCGAGTAATACGATTGAGAGTGCCACCTGTGCAGTCACTAGGACGGTCTGAAACCGGGCCGCTCTTCTACTCTGGCTCGTTCCGAAGCTCTGGTCCTCCAGCGCGTCGGATTGGTTGCTGCGCAGGACCTGAAGGGTGGGTGCCACTCCGAACATCAGTCCCGTGGATAGGGCGACCCCCAGCGTGAAAGCGAGCACACGCCAGTCGAGGGCAACCACAAGCTCAATCGGAACCTCAGTTTGCATCTGCAGCAGCCGCATTGCATCTACGGCGAACACGGCGAATCCCAAGCCGACCAATCCGGCGATAACTGACAACAGCAGGCTCTCCACCAGCAACTGGCGTACTATACGCCAGCGCGATGCGCCGAGTGAGAAGCGCAAGGCGATCTCTCGACGTCTAGCCGTCGTCTTCGCGAGTTGCAGGTTAGCCACGTTGAAGCACGCAACTAGCAAGACGAAACCGACCACTCCGAGGAGCAGCAGCGCCATGTTCCTGGCACCTGAGGTGGCTTCGGGCGTACCGAGACGTCCCGCGCCGAGTTCCTCGACCACGATGCCTTTGCCTGTGTTCGACTCCGGATGGGCGGCGGCCAGATTGGCCGCAAGTACGTCAACAGACGCCTGCGCCTCCTGCTCGGTTACGCCGGGTCTCAGGCGTCCGGCGAGCTGGAGCCAGGGATCGACTCGGCTCTCGATATTGGGCGTCCATGGCAGCGCCCGTTCGGCCATTGCCAGGGGACTCCAGAGGGCAGGCTCCAGGATCGATGCCAGGCCGCTGAAGCCCTCCGGCGCCACCCCTATTACGGTGAACGGGTAATCGTTTATGCGAATTGTCCTGCCAACGATCTCGGGGTCGGACCCGAAACGGTCGCGCCACGTGCTGTGACTCAAGACGGCCACGGCAATCGCCCCGAGAGTCTCGTCTTCTTCAGGTAGAAAGGCTCGCCCCAACGGCGGTTCTACACCCAACACTGAGAAGTAATCCCAGCTCACGAGCTGTCCCCAAACCACGTCGGGTACGTCTGAGCCGGTCAAAGCCATGGGCGCGTACATGTGAGCGACCAGCCCGGAGAAGACGTCGTTCTGCTCCCGGTAGTCGAGGTAGTCGGGGTATGACGTGTTGCCGTGGAGCCGGCCACCGAGCTGGGAGGTGAACACAGTCACCAACCGATCTGGCGCGGCAACCGGTATGGGCCGAACAAGTAGCGAATTGACGAGACTGAAGATCGCCGTGTTGGCTCCAATGGCCAGTGTTAGAGTAATGACGGCGACTAGGGTGAAGGACCAGTGTTTGGAAAGAACTCGTGCTGCCTGTCTCACGTCTTGTGCCACACCCATTATGCGGCGCCAGCCGACACCAGCAACCTCCGTCACTCTATTGCGATCGATCCGCTCGAGCCTGCGACGGTATAGCTGAGTGTTTCCGAACCGCCGTTCGGTCTCCCGCACAGCATCTTCGACTGAGAGACCCTGAGCCACCAGCTGTGCGATACTCTCCTCGAAGTGGTACTCGATCTCATCGTCGATATCTGCCCTGACCCTGTCGCGGCTACTCGTACGTCGCGCCCACCATGGTTTGCTCGTCTTGTCTTTCATCGCGTCCCACCCGTCCGGTCAAACCGATCGCAGGACTTTTCCCACCGCGTCGGCGTATTCGTTCCAACTATCTGATCGACTCTCGAGTTGCTCGAATCCAGCAGCAGTGAGGGTGTAGGTCTTGACCCTCCTATTCGTCTCTGACACTCCCCATTCGGCGCTCAACCACCTGCGTTTCTCCATCCTGTGCAGGGCGGTGTAAAGCGCCCCATCCTCGACTTGCAACACTCCCTCAGTGGTCTCACGTATCCACGTGGACAAGGCGTAGCCATGGAGAGGCCCTCTTTGCAGCGCCTTTAGGATCAGCACGTCGAGTGTGCCTTGTAGCAGTCTTCCTTTGTCGTCACCCATGACACTTGACCTATTGATAGGTAGTCAATATACTCATTAGCGTTCGAGGACTAACATGATGATAGGTATATTATGAAGTTATAAGAGCCACGTCAAGTGCGGAGGGATGCGCACGCGTGATCTCGGGAGAGGGCATATGAAGTCGACACGCGCGAATCTGATCGTTGTGGCAGGGCTTGCGGCAGCCCTCATATCGTGCAGCGATCCAGTATCGGTCGGTGGCATTATCAAAGGGGGTTTGGAAAACCCGGCCTCAGATGGGAGCTACACGCAAGCCATAAATAGTGAGAACGGCATAGCAGCCCTGGAGCCTGTGGTTCTCGGCGGAGTAGAGCAGTGGATTCTGATCCGTGGGTACGACGTGACCAACCCGGTACTCATTTACCTGCACGGCGGCCCGGGAAGTCCTGCGATTCCCTACGGACGGTTCGCGTTCAGCGGGCTGGAGCAGGATTTCACGGTGGTCACGTGGGACCAACGAGGATGTGGCAAATCCTACAGCCCAACGATTGACGTTCAATCGATCACGCTGGAGCAGTTGTTGTCGGACACGCGACAGCTCATCGTGATGATGCGCGGGCGCTTCGAGAGTGACGTGTACCTGATGGGTGCATCTTGGGGATCGGTGCTCGGCATTCTGACCGCACGAGATGATCCGGACTTGCTCAGCGCCTACGTCGGAGTTGGCCAGTTCATCAATGCTGAGCGAACCATGAGACTTGCCTCCGCGATAGCTCTGAAGAAGGCAACCGAGCTCGGCATTCAGGAGGCGATCGACGAGCTCTCAACGATCCAATTGCATCCCGAAATAGAGTGGGATAGGTGGAAGGACGTCGTGCCGTGGCTGGAGGCTTTCGGCTTCGGTGACCTTCATGACACCTCACTGTACTCAGCGTTGATCGACACGCTCAGGGCCGCCACTGAGTACACGGCCCAAGATTTCGCCAACCAGAATGAATGGGAGCAGCTCTACTGGGCTTCGCCACTAAATGCGGACTTGGGCTGGGTGCACGGCTTGGATATTTCCAGTCAAGTGATGCTGTTGGATGTCCCAATCCTATTCTTGGCAGGCAGGTTTGACTACAAGACGCCCGGTGAGCTGGTTGAAGAATACCTGAATGTTCTGGAAGCGCCGGCCGGAAAACAGATGATGTGGTTTGAGAACTCCGCACACGCGCTCTTCTTCGAGGAAAGAGAGGCATTCAGCAGTGTCATCCGCAATACGGTTAGATGAAGTCGAGCGCCCAACGAGAAGTAACAGAGAAGCCTCATCAGGCTAGTCGGCGTCGTAATCCTTCCAAGCGTTCTTGATGCGTCTTTGGATTCTGATTGACCTGCCCAGAATCGGTCCGATCTCTCTCACCGGGAACTTCCGCAAGAATGAGATCTTCTGTCGCGGCGGCAGCACAGTGTTGATCAGCCAGGCGTAGGATTTGTAGAAGCTCTTCATAGTGGAGCGGGTGGGGAGAAGTGTATGGATGAAATCGAAGTAGTCGTAGTTGTGAGTGATTAATTCTTCCTTCACTTCATCGTACAGGTCTGTACCCGGCAGCGGCGTGAGTACCGCGAAAGAGGGGTAGTCCAACCGCAACGATCTGCAGTAGCGTCTCAGCTCTCTGAAGTCACGTTTCTCGAACTCCGGTCGCAGCACAAATGACGCGTATATGTCGATACCGAGATCATGCAGGATCTTCACTGCACTGTCGTTGTCGTTGACCGTGGATTTCTTTCCTACGTAATCCAGATCTTCGTTTCTGAAGAACTCCATTCCCACGAAGACCCGCACGAGGCCGATCTTCCTCCACGCTTCCAGCAAGTCGGGATTGCGGGCAATTGTGTCGCTCCTGCCATACAGGAAGTACTGCTTCTGGATACCGGCTTCAGAAATCAGGCTGGCCAGGGCCTTCATACGTTGGGCGTCAATCAAGGACTCATCGTCGGCGAAGAACACACTCTCTTCCTCGATGCTGCCCAATTCATTGACTACCATCTGTGGCGTTCGCTTGAGGTACTTGCCGCAGGTCAGCTTCCACAGAGAGCAGAATTTGCAGCGATAGGGACAACCTTTTGACGTCCGGATCGAAGCGAGAGGCTTCAACCAGTCGCAGAAATAGCGAGAGCGGTATGTGGTGGTCAAACTGCGGGCTGGTTCTGGCAAACCATCCAGGTCTGCGGCGGTGGCATCATCGAGCGGGGTGAAACAGTCACTATCTGGCATGGCGACACCAGGTATGTCATCGAATCTGCTCCCACTTGCCGCTCTGCGCAGGATCTCTCTCAAGGGATGAACACCCTCACCCACCACTATGAGGTCGATGTGAGGCGACTTGAAGTCGTCGGGAGCTACAGTTGCGTGGTGGCCGCCTACTACTGTCAATGCAGCCGGGTTCCACTGCTTGACCACTTCGAAGAGCCGTGTCACGGTATTTACGTGAACAGTGTACGCTGTGATACCCACCACGTTCGGGGCGAACCCCTCGAGCGCGCTCTTCAGGTCCCCATCCAGACGCAGATCCAGGATCCTGACGTCGGCTTCCTGGGTAATGCCGGCTGCAAGATATTCGAGGGCGAGTGGCTCGAACACGAACCAGTCATCACCGGCAATGGCTGTTGATGGTGTCGTTGGCTGAACCAGCAGAACTTTCATGATGCCACCGCAGTGCGGGAACTCAATCCACTTAGCCTTAAGTTTACGATCCGAACGAGCGCTGAGTGATCTACATGTAATCTACAAAACGAGAACACGAACTCATCGTCGAGTGTGGTCTCCATCGTCTGCATGACTCTCCTGATCGGTCGTCGTCTGCCTTTTGCAAGACCGGGTCCGCGCAATCACATGCCATCCAAGTCCCACACCGAGGATCCCCAAACTAACAAGCCATATCTCACGCTGGACGAAGAACGCCAGCAGGACACAGGCGACGAGCCCTGCCGCTGACACGAATCGGGGGTAAAGTCGCTCAGCCGCCGGCATCGCCAGAGCAGCCAAATTTGTGACCGCGTAGTAGAACAGCACCGTGAATGCGCTGAACGACCAGGCGACGCGAATGTCACCATAGAGAACGATCGCCGTGACGATAACGCCGGTGAAGATCACCGCGGGCAAGGGAGTGGTACTAGTAGAATCGAGCTTGGCGAGTAGGCCGGGCATGTCACCGCGCCGTGCCATTGCCAGCACTACCCGAGACAGACCGAGAACCAGGTTCAATAGGACGCCGAGCATCGCGGTCACAGCGCCGATTGCGATGAACTGGGGCAATGCCGGCACGCCGAATTGACGCGCGACCACTTCGAGCGGTGCAGCTACTTCCTCGGTGGCGGCCGCAAAGGCACTAGCGCCAACGGAACCGACACCCACCAACCCCACCGATACATAGATTACGAGGCTTATCAGCAGTGTTAGGACAATCGCCCTAGGGATGTTGTGGGCGGGATCTTTGATCTCCTCACCCAGAGTGGCTACGCGCCCGTACCCTGTGTACGCGACGAACATGAGTGCGGTCGCGTGCAGGAAGGCTCTGGCTGCACGGGCGCCACTCTCGGCATCCTCTCCGAAGAGCGGAACCAGGCTCTCGGAGCCGACTGCGAGCAGCCGTGGTAGGCCCCCTACTACGAATGCGGCCAACGCTAGAATCGTGATCGATACGACAATGGCGTTCACGCGATTGGACCGTCGCATGCCCCAGATCACAAGTGCAGTAATGGCTATTACGGCGAGCAGCGCGAGCGGCGTGCGGTACTCTGTGGACGCGATACCGAGGGCGTTGAGCGTGTAGGCAGCGAAGCCAAGAGCTGCCGCGGCGGCCGATGCTGACTTGGCGCAAAGGAACAGCCATCCGGCTGAAAATCCAAATGCCGGCTTTAGGTAGCGGTAGCCGTATTCGTAGGTACCGCCGCTCACAGGGTGGTTAGCTGCGAGTTGCGCACTCGATAGCGCATTGCAAGTGGCGACGAGGGATGCTACGGCTATCGCCAGCACTACCGCCGGGCCGGCCACGGCCGTTGCGATACCGATGCTCACGAATACTCCGGTTCCAAGAATGGAGCCCAGGCCTAGCAGAACGGCTCCGGGCAAGCCTACTTCACGAGCCAGCCGAGAGTTCATGACTGAGAGCGACTCACAATCGAGGGGTTATTGAACAGTGGTAGCGTAGCGCAAGACGCCGCACGTGTACAGATGAGGAGGGGAGGCAGTGCAAGCGGTGCCGGCGGCATCGCCGGAGCACCTGACCGAAACCAGTGGCGGCGAGGCCCGTATTGCTGGTCAGGTTAGTGCAACCCAATTCCTCCCGGAGTCAACATGCAAGGCCTGACGATAATAGCCGGCACTCTCATCCTCCTTACTGCGGCAGAGCAAGCCTTACAAAGCACGAGTCAGGATTCCCAGTTCACCGTGGACCAGCTGAGGGAGGACCTTGCCGTTCTCCACAGCTCATTGGAGGAAGGGCATGGCGGGTTTTATCGCTATTCGAGCAAGGCCGAGTTGGATCTTGTGTTCGAACGGGCGAAGGAGGCTATTGATGGCCCGATGACGGAGTTGGAGTTCTATCGGCTTATGGCTCCGGTGATTGCGGCCCTCAACGACGGTCATACGGGCCTCGTGGGTTCACGAGTAATCGAGCGGCAGTTGCAACAGGAAAGCGTTCTGCTGCCGTTCAAGCTCGGGTTCGTGGAGCGTATTCCTTACATGCACCGCAACTACAGCGATCATTCCGAGCTGGTCATGGGTGGGGAGTTACTGAGTATCAACGGAAAATCGATGGACGAGATCGTGAGCGAGATGATCGCAGCAATGCCATCTGATGGTCGCGTGGTGACGTCGAAGTACTACAGGCTCGAGTCGACTACTACGTTTGGTGACTTGTACAGTCGCTTGTTCGGGATCACCACAAGCTTCGATCTGACGTACAAATCACCTGAGAACGGAACCGTGCAGTCGCTCACGGTTGATGGTCTGACAGCGCAGGAGCTGACGCGGAGGTTCGAGAGTCGCTATCCGGCGGTGGCCAGCTCAGACCGAGAGCGCCCGCCTGTTGACTTCGCATATAGGAGTGGTGTGCCCGTATTGACGGTTCGAACCTTCGGTGGGCGTACCATCGCAAATGCGGGAATCGACTACCCTGCCTTTCTGCGGAATACGTTTGAAGAGCTTGCGGATACGGGTGCCAATGATCTCATCATTGACGTAAGGGGCAACGGAGGCGGCTCTGACGTCTTCGGCAAGCTGTTGGCTGCATACTTGATTGCCGACACATTTGACTACTACCAGCACTTGGAGGTTAACGCCGACTCATTCGCGTTCCTCAAATTCACCGGGATGTCGAACGGTGACCTACCACGAGATCGGTTACGGGCCAACGAGCGCGGAAGGTTCGATTTCCTCGGTCATCCCAACCTGGGTCCGCAGCAGCCGCTCGAGCCACACTTCGCGGGAAACGTCTACATCTTGATCAATGGCGGCAGCTTCTCGGCCACGGGTGAGTTTACATCGGTGGTACATCATCACAAGCGAGCCACGTTCATAGGTGAGGAGTGTGGTGCCGGCTATTACGGCAATACCTCTGGGATGATGGTGATGCTGGAGCTTCCCAACACGGGACTACGGGTGCGTGTCCCCCTGGTGCGGTACACAATGGCGGTCGAGGGATACGAGCCGACCGACCGAGGGCTAATACCAGAGCACGAAGTAGAGCCCACTGTCGACGACCTGCTGGGGGATCGCGACGCTGTAATGGAATACGCGTTGGAGATGATTCGGAGGCAGATGTGAGGCCTTTCGGTCCCACGCCAGAGCTGGAGTCGCCGAGATGAGTCGACCGGTCGAAGTCGCAGCTTTGCTCGCCTTGATGAGCTCTGCCGCCTGCTCGAGTAGCTCACACATCGAAGAAGGTGTCCTGGCTCGGATCGATCGAATCGAGAGCGGCCTCCTACCGGCGGTGGTCGTGCGCGGAGAGGAAATACCAAGGAGCACGATCTGGGAGATCATGGAGCGCTACCAGGTCCCGGGAATCAGTGTCGCCGTGCTGAACAATGGCGAGTTGGAATGGGCTAAGGCCTACGGTGCTAGTGAGGTCGGCGGAATGCCAGTGGACACCGCGACGCTGTTCCTTGCCGGTCATATTGGGCATGGTGTGGCAACCGTAGCCACCCTTGGATTGGTCGACGAAGGCTTGTTGAGTCTGGACCGTAATGTGAATGATTACCTCACTTCGTGGAGGGTGCCGGACAACGAGTACACTATGTCGGAGAAGGTGACTCTGCGCAGGATACTGAATCATACTTCTGGCCTTTCGGTGCCCACCCTGCGCGGCTATTCGACTGAAGACACACTCCCTTCACTGCAGCAGATGCTCGACAGCGTCCCACCGGCGCGGAACTCTCCAATCCGAGTACTCGACATACCCGGATCACGCCAGCGTTACTCGCTCGGTGGATACATCGTTCTGCAATTGCTTTTGGAGGACATCAGCGGGGTACCATATGCTGACTTCGTGCATACGGCAGTGCTCACGCCACTAGGCATGCAACGGAGTGTTCATAGCCAACCGTTGGATGCGACTCTTGCGGTGAATGCCGCATCTGGCCACGAGCCCACAAACGAGCGGGTACCCGGTCGCTGGCGTTTGTATCCCGAACTGGCCGCGCTCGGCATGTGGACTACCCCCACCGACCTTGCGCGACTGGTGTTGGAATTGCAGAACTCGGTCTCTGAAAGGCTGGTATCGCGGGAGTTGATTGAGGAAATGCTGTCGCCACAGTATGAGAATCGCGGTCTAGGCTTCGAGGTGGGCGGGGAAGGAGAGTGGCGATTCTTCAGGCTCGAAGGTCATGGCAACAACTACCTATCTGAGTTGTATGCGTACACATCAATAGGCATGGGTGCCGTGGTCATGACCAACTCATCGAACGGGGAGGGTGTGAAGGCACACCTGCTTCGTGCCATTGCTGCTGAATACGGTTGGCCCGACTACCTACCTGAAGAAGTTGACGTAGTGCGATTGTCGGATGAGGCCCTCGAGCAGCTGGAAGGCCGCTACCGGTTTCGCGGCCGAGATCGAGTCCTAGTAGTCGAGCAGGGCCGGATCTGGCAGCAGAGCCAAGGGGATAGAAGAGAGGAACTACTGGCGCTATCGGGTGACCAGTTGATATCAGTCTCGTTCGGCTACCGGTACGACATTGACCGGGATGCCTCTGGCGCCATCACCGGACTGACACTCGTATTGCACGGCACTCGATTGTTCACGTACGAGAGAGTCAATTGATCGGTTGAGCGGGGAACGTGAACCTGCCAATCTCCTTTCCCTTTTTCCCCTACTTCCCCTCCTAATCTCCTAAGTAGAGCCTTTCCACTAGTTCCACCGCCCGCCCTACTCCATCCTCCGATCTGACACGCTCGCCGACGGCGACCGCGCGTTTGCGCATATCAACATCGTTTGTCACATAGTTGATCGCGGTAATCAGACGGTCGGCCGAGAGTTTCTTGATCGGGATGGGTTTGGCTGCCACGCCCAGATCATGCATACAGGCTGCCCAGAAAGGCTGGTCGGCGTAGAACGGAATAGGAACGATTGGCACGCCGGCCCGCAGCCCTGCGGCGGTGGTACCGGAGCCGCAGTGGTGGATCACCGCGGCCGTTTTGGGGAAGAGCCAATCGTGTGGGACCGAGCTAACGGTGAACACGTTATCGGGCAAGTCGGAGCCGTGGAGACCTCCCCATCCGGTGAGGATGATCCCACGCTGGCCTGTTCGTTTAAGCGCCTGGACCACGTACCGTGTGAGTTCGGCCGCGTTCCTTGTGTGCGTGCTGCCGAAGCCTACGTACACCGGTGGTGGACCAGCTTCGAGGAAGGCAGACAACTCCCGTGACGGTTTCCATGTCGGATCCGGGTCCAGGAACCACGCACCGGTCACGTGGACATTTTCGGGCCATTCGGGTGGCTTGGGGAGTAGGGTGGGACTGTACCCGTAGAGAACTGGACCTCCCCTCTTACGATCGTCTGAAAAGGGTGCCTTGAGCGGCATTGGTGGCAGATCGAGTATCTCACTCCGGGCGTTGTTCAATGAGCGGCGGAAGCATATCCAATAGAGCTGTTCGCCACCCACGTACATCATGCGGTTGACAATACGCCCGACAACACCACGCGACCTCGTTCCCATCATGTGGAACTCTGGTGTGGGTGTCACAGGCTGGAGTGGCGCCGCGATTGTCGGAACGTAGAGCTTCTCGGCCACGTGGTGTGCGACCAGCCATCCCAAAATGGAGTAGATGATGAGATCGGCATCGCGGCACGCTTGCAGACAGTGCCTGACTGCACTCAGCGTGAGCGGTCGCATGATTGCCGCCATCTTGCGCGCAAAAGCAAGAGGGTTTGTGCCCGTATCCAGCCAGGCCTGTCCGGCGTCACTCTCGACCATCTCCCGGGGATCTCCGGGAAGCTCGGCGAAATCGAGTGAGTGGTTCTTGATGAACGATTCAAACCTGGCATGGGTGGCCAGCCTCACACGATGACCGGCCGATTTGAGCCCTACCCCTAGTGCAACGTAGGGCTGGACATCGCCACGCGATCCGATCGTGACGATCGTTATGTTCACGTGAGCGGGGTGCGTCGCACAGGATTGTAGGATAGCTTCACTTCTTCACCTTCTTGGGCTCGCAGAGCCTGTGCTTGCTCTTGCGGGCCTGCCCACATCCCTTGCACACGTACCAGCCCTTTTTGGGCTTCTTCCTCTTCTTTTCTCGGGAGCACGACATGTGCCTTATTCACCACCGGTCTTGGTCGAGCTACTCAGAATCTGATTTAAATCAGAATGATGGAAGACTACCTACTCGTGTGGTACTAGTGAATCCCTTTCGCACGGTGTGGGACCTGGATTAGAAGTTCAGCACCGCGATCGAAGCGATACTGGTGGAGCAGGCCCCCCGGCCGGACTAGACGGGATTGGCCTTGGAGCCACATTACATAGTTGAGATCTGAGGAAGAACGAGATGAACAGCAGAACACCTGTAGTGTTTCTCCATGCCTTTCCGCTCAACGCGGCCATGTGGGATGCGCAGCGTGCAGTACTGGGCTCGCGGACGACTTTGGCGCCAGACTTCCCGGGCTTTGGGAATCGTGCCGTCGGTAAGTCCAATATCGACGAATACGCTCGCGCAGTTTTGCGAGATATGGATGCAGCGGGAGTTGAACGGGCTGTGGTTGTGGGCCTCTCGATGGGTGGGTATGTCGCGTTTCGGCTGCACGCACTTGCCCCCGATCGCATTGCAGGGTTGGTGCTCGCGGATACGAAGGCAGGAGGCGACGATGAGGAGACGCGGCTCAGGCGTACGGATCAGGCTGCCAAGGCCCGCCGGGATGGTGTGGCGTGGCTCGAAGATGCCCTGCTGCCGGCTCTTCTCGGAAACACAACTCGCGGCCGTAGACCTGAAGTGGTGGCATCGACGCGCACCCTGATTGCACAGGCTCACTCCGAGGGCGTGGCACGCGCGTTGGAAGCAATGAGGGCAAGACCCGATTCCACGCCCCAATTGCCGAGTATCAGGGTTCCCGCCTTGGTGTTGGTCGGTGAGGAAGACAATCTGACTCCTGAGGCCGAAGCAAGAACCATTGTCGAGGGAGTGCGAGATGGACAACTGGGCGTGATCCCGCAAGCGGGTCATCTCTCCAACTTAGAGGCCCCCGACAAGTTCAATGAGGTGTTGTTATCGTTTCTGGAGTAAGGGGCATGTGCTGGCAGAAGGGTCTTCGCGTCAGTAACAACCACGCCGTAATCGATAACACGGTCAATCATCCTGGCTCAAGTCAGTGTGTCACGGTATAGTTGTCGGTCACCTCAGGGGAGGCCCGCACCTTGACTGATCAACTCGACCGGCTGGTAGCAGCACTGCGGGATCGCTACAGAATCGGACGCCAATTGGGCGTGGGCGGAATGGCGACTGTGTACTTGGCGCACGATCTCAGGCACGATCGCAACGTTGCGCTGAAAGTGCTCAGGCCGGAACTCGCGGCTGTGTTGGGTGCTGAGCGTTTCGTGCAGGAGATCAAGACCACGGCCAATCTGCAGCATCCGCACATCCTTGCGTTGTTCGATTCTGGGGAAGCGGACGGGTTCCTCTACTACGTCATGCCGTTCATCGATGGTGAGACGCTACGTGACAGATTGAATCGCGAAACACAACTCGGTATTGAAGAAGCTGTCCGCATTGCGTGCGATGTGGCCGACGGGCTCGACTACGCACACCGTCAAGGTGTGATCCATCGAGACATAAAGCCTGAGAACATATTGCTGCACGACGGACGACCCGTGGTGGCGGATTTCGGTATTGCCCTCGCCGTGAGCGCAGCATCGGGTGGTCGTATGACTGAAACAGGTCTCTCGCTCGGCACTCCACACTATATGAGTCCCGAACAGGCGACAGCCGAGAAGGAGTTGAGCAATCGGTCTGACATCTACTCCTTAGGCTCTGTGCTGTATGAGATGTTGACAGGTGATCCACCGCATACGGGCTCCACGGCACAGGCGATCATAATGAAGATCGTGACCGATGATGCCCGACCGCTGGCGCAACTGCGGAAATCGGTCCCACCGCACGTAGCGGCCGCCACGGCGAAGGCGTTGGAGAGGCTGCCGGCTGATCGATTCGAAAGCGCTGCATCGTTTGCGGCGGCTCTCCAGGATTCCCGTGCGATGTCGCTAGAGGCGATTGCCACCTATGCGGGAAAGACCGACCGGCCTGTGTCATCCGGCTGGGAGCACACTCGGTGGGCGCTGATCATCGGATCGATGGTTGCCAGTGCTGCAGTGGGGTGGTTGTTGAGACCAGTTCCAGATGTGCCGGTGATGCCAGTTACTCGCTTCACAGTTCCGGTGCCGCAAGGGCATGAGATGTCCCGGGAGAATGCGGGTCCCAATCTCGCGCTGTCTCCGGATGGACGTTCACTGGTCTATTTCGTCGGAGACACTCTATACAGACGTTCGCTGAACAGGTCGAATCCCGAAGAGGTGGGAGCTGCTCCGGGTGGATGCTGTCCGGAATTCTCGCGTGATGGCCAATGGGTCTACTTCGCCGAGGACATGCGCGAGGAACTGAGAGGGATTTCAATCGAGGGTGGTCCCATCGTGGACATGACGACCCGCCTGCGTAGTCAGGATCTGGTGTCTGGGTCGGTGACATTCTCCGGGATTCTGCGACGCCAGGCCGGTGATTCGGCTTGGGAGCAGATTACGACTCTCGACACTATAGGGCGCGAAGGCTCGCACTTGTGGCCCCAGCTGCTTCCCGGTGGCAATCATGTGCTGTACACTGCGCTGGGACCATCGATGATGTGGCACGGCTCGAGAGTCGTGGTCGAAGAGGTCGGCAGTGGTGTTCGGACAACCGTTGCTGAAGACGCGACGTTCGGCAGGTATCTACCCACAGGACATGTGATCTATGTCGATGCGGACGGAACACTTCAGGCCGTGAGGTTCGACTTCAAGAACCGCACAGTATCTGGTACACCGTTCGTACTGGAGTGGGGTGTCCGAACCGGCTACTGGGGCGGTGCTGCTTCGATCGCGATCTCTGATGCCGGAACGTTGGCATTTGTCCGTGGCTCTAGCTGGGAGAACCATCAATTAACCTGGCTGGATCGGGCCGGTGCTGTTCTAGGGTACGTTGGAAGACCTGCGACGGTCGAGGGGGTGCAACTCTCACCTGACGGTCGGTTCGCTGTCACTTATGTGGCCTCCAACAACTCTGATATCGCACGGTTCGACGTAACGTCTGGTGAAGAACGGCGACTGACATTTGGTGTGGAGACGGAGGACAACCCAGTTTGGTCGCACGATGGCCGTCGTATTGCCTATCATGTGGTTGTCTCAGGTCGGGATCATCGCATCTATTCGCGGGACGTCGAAGGCCAGGGCGAACCACAACTCCTCTACTCGGCAGACGGGTACGCCGCTCCGCGTTCCTGGTCTGCCGACGGTAATGCCCTGGCGCTCTTCCAGCACGAGTCGCTGCTGGTATTGAACCTTGCCGACCAGAGCGTCGATACAGTAACAACTGAAGCGGGGGTCGAGGGTGGCCGGTTTTCGCCTGATGGACGTTGGCTGGCATATCCGTCCGATGAGACCGGAGATTACGAAGTTTACGTCGTATCGTATCCGGGCTTATCTGCTAGGCAACAGGTATCCGTGAACGGCGGGCGTTATCCGGAGTGGACTGGGCAGAGCGGCGAGCTGTTCTTTGTCAACGCCGATACGGTAATGGTATCCGATGTTGGGACGGGAGATAACTTCACCCGCTCCGTGCCGCGGGCACTGTTCGTCTCACCGGGTTTCACGCATGGCCTGCTGGGATACGCCGTGTCAGCTGACGGTCAGCGCATACTGTACCCGGCACGCAATCCCGATGCGCCGGCTAGAGAGATTCATGTCGTGTTGAACTGGTTCGAGGAGCTGCGGCGCATGGAGGGCGTTGGACGATAGCTCACGACCTAGTCGCCATGCCCGTTCGTGTCATGCATGCTCCACAACTGCTACTTGACGCAGGATCTCGAGCGGGCCTACCTCTCGCACCATACCTAGTTCCTCTTCGTTCCGCACCAAAAGCGATCCGGCGAACCCAAGGGAGTTGACTGAGATCGAACGGAATTTCTCCAAGGAGCGTGGCACCATCAACATCCAGTCCCGGGTGGCTAACAGGTTGTAGGAATCTGCCGGGGGATGGCAGTCGAGTTCGGTTAACATCGTTTTGTACAGCTGGAGCGTAGGCAGCGCGGCATTTGACGGAGTGGTCATAGCGAGGTCGGAAAGCCTGGCAATGTTGTGTCGGAACGGCATTACCGGAACCGCTCCGATCCCCTTATCCAGTTCCGCCGGAGCGATCACGGCGTCTATCGGTGTTCTCTCGGGTCCTGCACCGACCGGAATCGAAACCTGTTGCAAGTGCTTGTGCGGTTGGCTGGCGCCGGCGATTGTCCCCGAGTTGTAGAAAACGAGACTGTCGAACTCGGCCAGGCACAGCCAC
>CP070792.1:2463122-2469812 GCA_020346845.1 Gemmatimonadota bacterium | reverse complement strand
AGCCCGGCCCTACGTATCTGTGTGTGCCGACGCAAAATAGGATCTGTACTACATGCCCCAGCATACCCCCGAAAATCCACCGGCTCGGCTGGACGCTACCTGCGAGCCACCCCACGTCTGGCTGGATCTGATCGGCCAATCGTATCTCGAGCGTGGGCTCACCAGAGAGGCAATTAAGGTTCTGCAGATGAACGTGGAAGCCTACCCCAAGTCGCCGGGAGCACACGCGAGTCTGGGAAGAGCCTACGAGAGATGTGGTGACGCCGAATTGGCTGCCATGAGTTTCCGGCGTGCCGCCGATCTGAACACAGGCTGAACGACCGGATTCCACTCCGGTCACCCAAAGGCCGCGCGGCGCCGTGCGGCCAACAGTGACCAACACCTGTACTTGGGTGGATACCGCCTCGCCTAACCCAGCAGCATCACCACGGCTGCTGCTGCCGTGTCCGAGTGGGTGAGTGACACCAAGCTGGTGGATACCTCCAGTTCATCAGCACACGCACGACCGCGCCCGTGAAGTTCTAATGCGGGACCTCCGTTGGGGCGGCTGATCACCTCGACATCGTGCCACCAGATCACGTGGTCCGTCCCCGCTTGAGACAGAGCTTTGTATGTAGCCTCCTTGGCCGCGACTCTCGCCGCCACATGCCGCGCCGGAAGAGCTTGCCTCGTGCAGTACTCCCGCTCACCTGCAAGCAACAGTCGGTCCAATGCACGGTCACCGTACCGCCCGAGCATGCTTTCAATTCGGGCAACATCAACGAGATCGAGGCCCACTGCGAGTACATTCAATTCGCAAACACCTGACTCCAGAGCCGAGCCATCCATCCAGGTGGATCTATATGGCCGCCAAAGATGAGTCCCAACCACACAGCTACCCCAAAGGCGACGAGAGCCACAACCGCAACCGGCCACAGGGGTTTTCGCCACCGCGCCACCTCGTCCATGGCCCGCATCCAGCTAGCTACTTCACCATCCACAGCAGTTTCCAGATCAAACCAGGCCGCCTCGAGTCTCCGGGCTGCCAGCTTCTGGATCTCCTGCCATCTCTCCACTGCATCGTCAGATAGATTTGCAGCGACAACTTCGGCGGCTCTTTGCTCTATCTCATCTAATACCGGTAGCAGAGCTGCACCGGATGCACTGAGTCGTATTGCAATGGCCCGTTTGGCGGATGCGCCTGGCTTGAGTCTCGTACGCCGTCTCCTCCCCATCTTAACCGCTGCCGCCTCCGCATCGATCTGCACCGACAATCGGTTGGCCAGGGTTGCTACCACTGTGTCAACCGCCCCTTCCCAAGCGTCGCGCCAGGCGTCACGACCCAGTACCGCAAGGGCGGATGAGTGATCGGCGGCTGCAGCAAGCCGTCTCGCTTCTCCTCCCTGTTCGATTATCCGTGTGGCCAGCTGATAGCGAACTTCATCCAGCGGAATCCACCGCGCGGCACGCTCGGTACCTGCCACCAACTTGCCCAGGTAAGGGCCCAACTCCGGCACTCGCAGTGGAACTAGCGTTTCGGTCATGCTCATGCAAAGATCGCCTCGATCACCGCGTCGGTGTCCTCCAGAGTCGGGAACACCTTGTACGGGCCAATGGCCGCGAGTTCCTGGACCGAGAACGGGCCGGTAGCTACGGCTATAGACCTCGCGCCAATCGAGCGACCGCATGTCACGTCCGACGGCGTGTCACCTATGATCACCACTTCCTCGCCCTGCGGGGCGTGCCCGAACAGAGGCTCGGCCCTTTGAGCGGCTATGGACGGTAGATCCGCTCTCTCACGCGCGTCTGAACCGAACGCCCCAACACGGAACTGATCGGGATCGATGCCTGCGGCGGCTAGCTTCAACCTGGCGCCGACCTCGATATTGCCGGTCAACAGCCCAACAATGGCATCGCTGTGCGCACTGAGTTGGTCGAGTAGCATTGGGACACCTTCGTAGATGCGAAGGCTTCGCCCGGGCGTCTGAAGTTCCACTTCCAATACTTCTGCATACTTGGCGCACACGCGTTCGGCATCACTCTCGCTATGGGCTTGGGGATGATCGGCAGCCGTGAGTAACTCACGTACTATCTGCGGATCGGTCTTTCCAGCAAAAGCATGGTCATCAACTGGACCTGCAGTACCCATCTCCATTATCAAAGCCTGCCGAATCGCCGATCTACCTGCACCATCCGTCCACAGAAGCGTGCCATCTATGTCAAACAGAATCAGCTTCTTCATGCTTTTTTGAGATCCTCCTTCTTTTTCGCCCTCTTAAGCTCCTTACCTCGGACGAGAAGAGGAAGGAGTGGAAGCGGGGGAAAAAAGACGTCTACGTAGTACTAATCCGCCAACCCGGGTATCTCCGGCGTACCCTTCGCCAGCCGTACCGAGCGCTCGATTGCGATAGCGGTTGCATCCTGAGCCAGCAACTCCACCGAGAGTGATGTAGGCGGTTCAACCTCTCCTACGGACACCGCGAAGATTACATCACCATCATACTGCGTTCCAACCGGCGTTATCCGTCTCGCAAGCGCGTCTGCTGCCATCTCAGCTACACCTTGAAGAGCCTGTCTGCCAAGGCGCGCGTTGGTGGCGACAACAACGAGCGTCGTGTTGGTCCCCGCCTTGGCAAAGGTACCACCAGGTTCACCGCCTTCTGCCAGGTAGCGCCGCGCGTCGAGAAAACCGTCCCTCGAGCGGGCGCCTGCCAGGATATCCCCGCTCTCATCCCGGACGTCACCAAACGAGTTCACCACAGCTAGACTACCTACTACCACGTCACCCCTCGCCTCCGACCAGGTGCCGAGCCCCGATTTCATTGCGCCACTTATGCCACCAGCCTTACCCACCGTTGCACCGGTGCCGGCCCCGACCGACCCCTCCGCCACCTCTCGTCCTGCCGACGCGCACGCCCGATATCCATCGTCGGGCTGCGGCCAGGCCACCGGCCCAAACGCAAGATCAAAGATGACGGCACCTGGGATGATCGGCACGACACCGACGCCAACGTCGAACCCCCGCCCGTGATCCGCGTGCCAACGCATCGCCCCATCGGCCGCGGCCAGCCCGTATGCCGACCCCCCCGTCAACAGTAGCGCATGGATATGAGGCACGAGATGTCGGGGCGTCAGTGCGTCGAGCTCGCGGGTTCCCGTGGCACGTCCCCTGATGTGGACGGCCGCTCGCATCCCGCCTTCCGGTGCGAGTACTACGGTGCAGCCGGTTCCAGAATTCCGGTCTGTAGAGTGACCTACCAGGATGCCGGGTACGTCGGTTATGCTCGAGGGCATGCAGAGACGCCGATTGCGACCGGAGCCCGGGACCGGTTCAAGAGTCGCCCGGAGCGGCGCTTGGAGTTTTGTCGCTCTTCGCCGCACACTCCTTACACAAGGAAACCCCACGGAGAGAACAGATAATGCATATGAATGTGCCGCATTCGGTGCAGGGGTAGCCCTCGGAAGCGCGTTCCTCGTTGCCGCATGCCCTGCAGATCATGCCGTCGTGTTCCTTGCTCACGAGTACCTCCTCCGATTCGTCGCCACGGCGTGAACCAAATTTCTTCTATCCTTCCGGGAGCATGACACGAATACCGCCCGGAGTAACGTCCGCAATGAACGGAGTAATCCCCGCAGCCTCACCATCCAATTGTACCGGCCTTGGCACGCTGCTTTCTACCTTCACAACACGGCCTGGAATGTGTCGCACTCGCTTGTCATCCCCGACACTGCGAATGAACAGTTGCCACAAAACGGTGATGGTCTCGCGTAGGCCGTTCGCGTTCAGTACCACGACATCCAATACGCCATCATCGAAAGAGATGCCGTCTCTCAACCGCAAGAAGGGCGGTATTATCTCACGGCAATTCGCTACCAGCACCGATGCGGCTTCGAATTCGTACTTCTCATCATCCACCGTGATCTGGTAATCAACCGTCCTATGCCGACCCAGAACGTGCCAGGCAGTGGCAATGTACGCACCCATGCCCCACCTGCGTTTCGACGGGCCCGACGTCCCCGCCATCATCTCGGCATCGAATCCAGCGCCACATGCAACGGTGAAGTACTTGACATCACCATTACATGTGAGTCGTCCGAGATCTATGTGTCTGGGTGTTCCCTCTACGATTGCCTTTGCTGCCCTAGCCGGGTTGCGGGGCAATCGCAAGTTGCCTGCCAGCAGGTTGCCCGTGCCTCCCGGGATCAGACCGAGCGGTACTTTGTCGCCCACCCTACCGGCCACGTTGTGGACCGTACCGTCACCACCATAGATGGCTAGTACGTCTACTCCCGCTGTCACTCCCTGATCGGCGATCTCCAGCGCATCATCAGGGTGCTTGGTGCCCGGTGCCTCAATAGTCCACCCTGCCGACGTGAATACCGACCTGATCGCATCGACGGTTCGGTCTCTGGTTCTAGCAGCTGACGGATTGTGAATCAACAAGGCTTGCGCCATCAGTACCGCTTCTCCCACAAGATGTCTACACCCAGCTGATACTTGGCTACTAGCCGGTTGTTGGCGTAGGGAGCACATCCCTGGACGGGATCACCACTCACGAGAAAATTCCACTGGCGGCTGATACGGTATTCGAGACTGGCACCGATATCCTCCCAAGTGAAAACCTGGTGAGGCCGGTTGGGGCAAACGCGCGGGTTCAGCGTCACAAACCACTTCTCACCGAGACGCTTGCCCACAGCCAGGTCGAATCCGGCCAACTCCCTGCCGTAAACACTAGGTCTAATCTGCACGTAATCAAGCGGAACGTTCAAATCGGAGATCATGTAGTATTCCACTTGCCCTGACACGGCCCCCAGAAATTGGTTTAGCCCCTGCTCCATCATGCGCTGGTTCCCGAGCTCGCCCGGTCCCGTTCCAGAGAAGGCCTCCATGCTCGGCGCACCAAAGAACAGATATGAGAGTATTTCCGTCTCGGCAATCGGTGGCTGGACATCGCTACTGAACCGCAATCGCGGCTCGTAGACCGTGCCACCGATGTTGACAAAGACGGTTATGTCTTCACCCCGGACCGAGTGAACGTTGTGCTCGGCATCGATATCGAGGGCAGCGTTCAGGTCGGGCGTGCCGAAGTATGTGACCTCACCACGCGTTACCGTGAACTCCCGGGTCGCCACAAGCTGCATTAACGACGGTCCCGGCGAGAGCCGGTAGCTCCCTCGCGGCGCCTGCAGCGTCCCGTTCAGCCTGTATTCACTCCCCGTCTTGCTTACCATCAGTGACCCAAGCAGCTGGATGTTTGCCTCGCTCGAACGCATCCACACGTTCGATCCCATCTCCAACCTCAAGCTGTCTACGTACAGCGAGTTGTAGAACCGGTTTTCCAGCCGTGCGCCAAGACCTTCCGTACGTATCAGCGTGAGCTCGGATTGCGCAAACAAGCTCGTGTCCTCAAAGCTGATCAGATCCTTCTCGACCAGATCGGCGAAGTAGAGAACTCCGCTGGTGACAGTTCCTTGCCCCGTAAGTGTGGCACCGAGGAACGGGCCTCTCAATCTGACCCGTCCAGTGGCTGTCAACGCCAGGAAGTCCGGTACGTCTAATCCATGAAACTGTTGTGTCTCGATGTCCAGATCCAAAACCGGCCGGCTCAGCTGCTCGAGCCGCACGAAACCGGCTACGTTTGCCGTGCCTACACCACTTCTCAGCGAGAGATGTTCCACATAGATAGTGTCACCTGACAGCCTGAACGTGCCGTTCAAGTCTTCGTGTCTTACACCAATGGCCGGATAGGCTCCGACAGCGTCGGCGATCGACAGGCTTCCGGTCAGTTGCGGATCCTCCCATGTGCCGGCGATGCCGAAGTCAGCATCTAGCGTCCCGTTCACGTTGCGCACCAATGGAGTAATCGCGTCCAGCACGCTGAGATCGACGCTATCGGCTCGCGCCCGGACAGCCACACGACCGGGCAGTTGCCTTCTTTCTACCCTGCCAATCGAGAGATCCATGGGCAGTTCTACTGCCACTCTCAGTATCTCTTCTCCCATGCGCCGCACTTCGATTTCGCCCTCGACTCTGCGAGAGCGATACACCATCTCCGCCCCTAATTGCGGCGCTACGAAATCGCCAAACCTCCCACCAATCATGCTGACCAAGAGATCCATCGTAGGATTGTCACTAGTTCCACTGAGCTCGAAGGTACCGGTTACTTCCCCCTCGACGTCGCGATAATCCTTCTGCAGCAAAGCCCACAAGTCGCTTACGGGCAACTGGTCGATCGAGGTATTCAGATCTCCAGGACCCTTGAAAGGCAGTCTGCCGTTCAGGGTCATCCTGCCGGAAGTGACCACGCTCGTGATCGTGGCATCCGTGAAGTCGATTCCGTCATCACTCACTTGGATCACCAAGGACGAGTCGGCGAACCAAGCTCCGGTTGCGAGTCGGAAGCCGAGCAGGTCGATCGGGACCAGATGGCGGCCGTCGCTGACGATTCTGCTACCTCGTACGATCCACTGCTCGTTGCTCCATGGTCCAAAGCGAGATCTTGCTTCGAACCAGAGTGAGTCGGCAGGACCTGATACCTGTGCCCCAACCCGAGTGAATCCGAAACCGCCCAAGCCGAGAGAGTCAGCTTCTCCATTGATCTGCAGGTTGCCATCCGGTCCGTCCCACGACCAGTTCATTCCAGCCCGCGACAAGTAGATCCCGCCTCTTTCGAGATCACGCGCTTCCACCACCCACGAGAGATTGAAGCC
>CP070792.1:2459643-2463022 GCA_020346845.1 Gemmatimonadota bacterium | reverse complement strand
GGCAAGCACCGGCACTGCCCACCAGCCCAGTACGAATGTGGCCAAGGCGAACGCTGGACTGAGCAGCAGCAGCTGCAGCAGAACGCGACGGATCATCGGCCACCCCCACTAGGCATCAGCGTGATGCTACCGATTACATCACTCGGCTTCAATCCCTCCTTACTGGACGGGAAGAGCACTTCGTCGAGCCGGCCGTCGACCCACGCTTCGATTCGATTGTCATACCAGGTACTCGCCGGATTGCCCGATTGGCCTCCGGGATATATGGTCCACGCGCCTATCTCTGATCCGAGGTCGACCACCATACGCCAACTGGCGCCGTGTGTACCTCCACCCGATGATGGATTCAGGCTACCAGGACCTCCCCGAACCGGCAGGTCGAACGCGGAGAGGGCAGAGAAGCCGAGCAGATGATGGATGTTTGCTGTCTGAATCCGTTCCCAGCGCCAACCACCTTCATCCGGCTCGCCGAACTCTCGCTTCACGATTGCGAGACCTGCCTCGAGACTGGCTGCCAGAATGAAGTCGCGCGTCTCAACCACGTTCACCGTTCTTTGATCGTCCCACCATACGTTGTCGGGGAACTCCAGGAGCTGAGCGAGTATCGCTTGGCCCGGAGTTGCAATGGGCCGGCTTCCGCGCCGCACGACCAGCTCATCCCAAGTACGCCGGCTCAGTTCGCCCATGGCGGCCTCGAACAACACCGCTCTCTCGTTTTCTCGGGTGTACTTGCGATCCCACTCGGCAAGCAGCAGCGCAGCCTCTGCCAACTCCGGATGCGACTCCGCATCCGTGCTTCCACGCACGGCGCTCAGAAACGCAGGCACGAAAATGTCGGCCTTCGCGTTGCCGGGGTCGGTGTGGTACCGCGACATGGCGTCCGGTGTTACCTGCGAATCGGTGCGCAGCAGCGAGTTGATCTGCATAGCACGCCAAGGCGACGGCCAGTTCACGCCGAGATAGGCACCATTCACTCGCGGATCAACAGGTTGCTGATTGGCCGAAGCCAGAAAGCCCTGCTCCGGATTGAACGACTGAGGATAGGCGTCCAGTGACCAGTAACCCTGCCAGTCATTATCGCTGTCTGCTCCTGACCTGATCTCAGTTCCGTCACCATTGTCGGCGCGAACCGGATAGCGGCCGATCGATCTGATGGCAATATTGCCGGCGCGATCTGCAACGATCCCGTTTTGTGCCGGCGCGCTGTAACCAGCCATGGCTTCGAGCCACTCCGTGGCTGATTTGGCATGTACCGCATCGAACAACGCGAGTGTCCCGGACTCGTCCAGCACGGTCCAGCGCATCGACATGTGCCCATCACCAGCCCGCAACAGGGGGCCCCTGTGCGTGTAGCGGATGGTATCGACAGCGACCAGCTTGCCCCTTTGATCGAAGAACTCCTCCACGCGTGATTCCAGCGGGCGCCATTCCTCATCCAACCAGTACTGGGTCGGCTTCTCACGATCATCCACAACTTCGTGGAAGTAATCGAGTACATCTGCACCGGTATTGGTGAAGCTCCACGCCACATCGCGGTTGAAACCGATTACTATCCCGGGCGCACCGGGAATGGTCACGCCGTACACATCCATCTCTCCCGGGACCACCATGTGCGCTTCATACCAGATCGACGGCAGCGTGAGGCTCAGATGTGGATCCCCAGCGAGGATTGCGTGACCGCTTGCGGTGCGTGCAGGCGCAACAGCCCAGTTGTTACTTCCCAATACCGTTTCTCCCCCAGGCACCTCCTCACAATCGTTGATGCTGTATGAAAGCGGATCCGCGGGTGTGCAGACCTCGCCGCGAATTCCCGCTACGACATCCTCCACCTCACGCATCCGCGGCACGCCCGGTGGAGGCAACGGCGCATAGTCGAACCGCGGCCTGTCGTGCCCGTTGGGCTGGATCGGTTCTTGAATAGGGCTTGCAATGGGAAAGAGCGCATCGGCGGCGTCTTGGCCCACCAACTCGACGACGCGCGCGCGCCAGCGGTCATGTGACGAGTACGCGAGCGTATAGCCCATGCGTTTCATTAAATAGAGGCTGTGAACCGGTTCCCACTGTAGGGGCTTCTTTCCCAAAAAGTGGTATTCGAACGGAAGGTCGCGTGGTCGCATCTGCGCCATCCATGCCTGGATTCCTCCCGCGTACGCGTTCAGCAACCGCAGTTCCCGGGATCCTACGTCGAGGGCGGCGAATTCCCGTTCAGCGCTCAGCGCCAAGCCGATCGACCTTTGAAAACGGTCCATTCGCAGTGCACTGCTGCCACCCCACTCGGACAGTCTTCCCGTCGTTGCTCTAGTTTGCACTTCGAGCTGGAACAACCGGTCACGTGCGACGACATATCCCAAGGCACGTACGGCATCGTCCGTTGTTGTGGCAAAGATGTGCGGAACCGCACGACCGTCGTACACGATGTCCACCGATCCGTCCAACGACGGGATCACAGTCTCGAGATTGGCTGGGATCTCAGCAGACCGCGCCACGGCCCATATGCCTTTGGCCGGATCCAGCAAGGGACCGAACGGGGCTACCATGCCAATACCGCAACTACCCACATAGAGGCCACTTCCCAGCAGCACAGCCGCAACCACGATTCTCAGTCTCTGCAAGAGTGTCATGCGCCTACCGTAGTTCTCGAAGCGGAACTGACACCACTCGGATCCCTCCATCTTCGGTTGGGTCCGTCCATGTCACAAACAACTTCTCCTCTACTACTGCGATTCGAGGAAAACCCGTGGCTCGCGAGTCTTCGGTCTCTGCAATCGTGATCGAGCGCCCCGTGCTCCCGCCGATGCCCAAAGTCCGAATGCGCACTTCAGCAGCAGCTGGCGTTCTCTCCAGCCAACTCACTACGGCTCTGCTGTCATCCAGAAACTCTACATCCGCCCTGCCCAGAGGCTGGCCATCATCGATCCTGACCGGATCTCCAAAAGAGACCCCGCCATCGAAGGAAATGGCTGCCTTTACCGACCGCTGCTCGTTGGGCGCCGTGAACCACGCGACCATCACCGTATCTCCACGCGTCGCCAGCTGAGGTCCATTCACGGGACATCCCGGGTAATGAAAGCCGTCGTCGTGCACCTCGGTTGGCTCAGACCACGTTCCCTCCACCAGTCGTACCACTGATATGTCGCGTATCTCTTGGTGACTACGATCGCGATACGCGGCCACCAACGCGTCCGTGGTCTGGACCAGCGATGTCTGGCAACAATCGCACGTGCGTCCGTCGAGCAGGACGTCCTCCCCCAACGTCCCATCAGTGGCAACAGTCGTCGACCGTAGGCTCATTTCACCTTGATGGCTGCCCTCCTCTTGCGTTCCCCTGCCGTCGAGCCAGATGAGTGTGACATCGTCATCTCCGGACGGCGCCATCGAC
>CP070792.1:2453081-2459543 GCA_020346845.1 Gemmatimonadota bacterium | reverse complement strand
TCCAACTGCAGATAACGAGTGGATCAAAGAGGGCGCACATCTCATGATCATCGCCCCAACCGAGCTACTGGAAGCCTTTCCAACGGATCCGCACAACGGCGGGCCCTACGTCATGTGGAAGGGGACTCCCTACGCGCACTTGATGGTACCGATCGGCGCTCGAAAGTGAACGGACGGTAAAGGGAAGTAGGATTGGCAAAGGACCGATAGTGGAGCAGTTGTACTGTCGGTCCTTTGAACAACGGAACTGAAGTATCTGATCTTGGGGCCACGCATCAATCGGACACTCCGACCACGATGCGGCTCACGGTGTACTCGGGCAGTTGCACGAACTGCATCTGCACGTTCCCACACCCACCTACTAACTCGCCAAGCACGTTGCCACATGGTGGCTCGTGTGTAGGATAGACACCAGCTACAATAGCAGAGCCAAGTGTGATGGGATCACGTATCACCGTCCCCTGGATCACCACATCTCAAGGAGGACCGTATGGAGATGCCAAGACCATCGCCCGACCACCCCAAGAGGGCAACTGTGTCACAGGCTGATCGGGACGGCAGAGCATCCACGCATTTTGAGACAGTGTGCCCCATCTTTCGCGTACAAGATCTGGCCGCGAGCATCGACTATTACGTGCGCACCCTGGGATTCTCTCTTGATTGGCAACAGGATGGAGTCGCCTCGGTTTCGCGCGACGACACCGGTCTATTCCTGTGTCAAGGAGATCAGGGTAATCCGGGAGCGTGGGTCTGGATCGGCGTGGGCGATGCACAGGCGTTATATGAGGAATACCGAGCAGCAGGTGCGACAGTAAGGCACCCACCGACCAATTTCGATTGGGCGCTCGAGATACAGGTCGAGGATCTCGACGGCAACGTGCTCCGCCTAGGATCGGCACCACTCCCCGATCGTGACTTCGGCCCCTGGCTCGACATGCGTGGCAACAAATGGGTGCAGGGTCCAGACGGATCGTGGGCTCAGGAATCGGCCGACGGTCAAGAGGGGAAGTAGAACTCAGCTCCATGCCGCCATTCACATCCGACCGTGAACGACGTCTCTGGTTCTGGGTCGCGGTCGCTTTGCTGATGATCTACTCGAGTCTGGGACTGTCGCAGATCGTTGCCGAATGGTTGCGCGAACGCAATCTGCTACGGATCTCGCTCGGTGGCGTCCTGTTGGTGGGAGCTGCAGTTATCATATGGCGCTGGGTGAAGACTCGTCCCGGTTGGCGGGAGATCGGCGTTGGGATCGGTGTCACTTTTGTCTTTCTGGTAGCGCTAGCGAGGATTCCATTTCCGGAAGAACGCACGCATCTGATCGAGTACGCGGTGGTGGCGGCGCTCATCTATCAGGCGCTCGTCGAGCGGCGCAGGAATGGACGCCGGGTACCAGCACCAGACGCACTCACAGTGGCGTTCACTACCTCGCTGGGACTGCTCGACGAGGGTATCCAGTGGCTTCTCCCCAACCGGGTATACGACATCCGCGATGTATTCTTCAATTTTCTCGCCGGTGTGATGTTCGTCTTTGTGGCGTTGTGCCTAGCCCTGGTGCGTCGGCGGAAGGAGTCGCCTGACCCTCGTGGGCCAGCATGGCCGGACATGCTCCCCAGATTGTCCATCCTATCTCGATTAGTCGTTCTAGCTGTCCCACTTGGGATTGCCGCCTATATTGGCTTTGGACCACAGTAGCCGCGTGGCAGAGAGGCTCCCATGGCAGTTTACATATATGTAGCAACCAGTCTCGATGGCTTCATTGCAGGCCCCAATGGAGAACTCGACTGGCTGTTGGAGGTCCCGAATCCCGATCAGAGTGACTACGGCTTCGCCGAGTTCATGAGTGGAATCGATGCCGTCGTGATGGGGCGCAACACGTTCGAGACGGTGCTGAGCTTTGGTGATTGGTCGTACAACAAGCCCGTCTTCGTGTTGAGCTACGTGCTCCAGGATGTTCCCGTCCGCCTCGCGGGCAAGGCCGAGATTCTAAACGGTGACGTGGGAGCACTGGTAAGTCAGCTAGAAGAGCGAGGGTACCGAAACTTATATGTCGATGGTGGCAGAGTAATACAGAGCTTCCTCGAGCAAGATCTGGTTGACGAGATGATCATCACACGGGTACCGATCCTGCTTGGCGGTGGCATTCCCCTGTTCGGCAAATCAGCTGGTCGTCTCGAGTTCGAGCACAAGAACACGGTCGCACTCAACGAAACACTGACCAAGAGTCATTACACGCGGGTTAGGAGTAACGGGACCTGAACGACGCCAGCGATGACGACCTGTAGTAGCGCGTCGCACAGCAGCAGACTTGCAGCCTCGAGAGATCAATGACAGGAATACCGACGCTCTCCACCAATCGCTTGATCCTGCGCCCCTTCAATCTGAACGATGCAGCAAGGGTCAGAGAACTCGCGGGCGATCGGGAAGTCGCGGCGACCACGGCAAACATCCCGCACCCCTACGAAGAGGGTATGGCCGAAGAGTGGATTGCCGGCCATGCAGGTTCTTTTGAGAGCGGGAAGACAGTAACTCTCGCGATAGTCCTCGAGCCGGAAGAGCTGATCGGTGCGGTAGGCCTCGTTCTAAACGAACTTCACAGGTCGGCCGAGTTGGGATACTGGATCGGCAAGCCCTATTGGAATCAGGGATACTGTACGGAGGCGGCCCAGGAGATGGTGCGTTACGGTTTCGAGGTTCTGGGATTGAATCGCATTCAAGCTCGCTATATGACCAAGAATCCCGCGTCGGGACGTGTGATGGAGAAGCTAGGCATGAGTCACGAAGGTGTGCTGCGACAGTCGCTCACCAGGTTTGGTACATTCGAGGATGCAGCCATGTACTCGATCCTGCACGACGAGTATCGGGAGAAATGACGATCGAAAATGCTGCAGCCCGAAGCTCAGGCACCACCGCAGCATTTCACGACGCCCCCCCTTGCCCGGCAGTCGGGCCAAAACGCCACAGTGCCCAGACATGATCCAAACACCGGCCTTCCGGCGCGCCGTTTTTTGATGCAAATCTCTATGTGGGAAGAGCTGCATAAAGGCCGTGATACGTAGCCCAAAGCGAAAGGTGTGTGACGATGAGCAGGAAACTGAGAATGGGAATGGTGGGTGGAGGACCGGGAGCTTTCATCGGTGAGGTCCATCGCAAGGCAGCACGCATGGACGGTGGGGTCGAGTTGGTCGCCGGAGCTTTTGATATCAGCCCACGCAAGAGCAAGCAAATGGGCCGCGAGCAGGGTATCGACTCAAGACGCGCCTATACCGACTACGAGACCATGATCGAGCGGGAGCTCAGGCTCCCTGAAAGTGAGCGCGTGGATTTCGTGTCCATCACCGCGCCCAATAACTGGCACTTCCCAATGGCCAAAGCGTTCCTCGAGGCCGGCTTCCACGTGATGTGCGAGAAGCCGATGACGATGGATGTGAGAGAAGCGCTCGCCCTGGAGAAGGTGGTCAAGCGCAGCCGCAAGATATTCGGCCTGATGCACAACTACCCTGGTTACCCCATGGTCAAGCTCGCCCGCGACATGGTCAGGCAGGGCGACCTAGGCAAGATCTTGAAGATCGTGGTGCAATATCCGCAGGGTTGGCTGATCAGGCCGATCGAGCGTCAAGGCCAGCAACAGGCTTCGTGGCGCACCGATCCCAAGCAGAGTGGTGCGGCCGGTTGCATGGGTGACATCGGTACCCATGCCTGTCACCTCGCCGAATACATCTCGGGTCTGAAGACGCAACAGGTATGTGCCGATCTGACCACTTTCGTGAAAGGGCGCCGGCTCGACGATGACGGTAATTGTCTGCTGCGCTTCAATCGAGGAGCCAAGGGCATCCTGCACGCCAGCCAGGTCTCGATCGGTGAGGAGAACAACCTCGCCATATGGGTCTACGGCGAGGATGCGAGCATCGAGTGGCACCAGGAACATCCCAACTACCTCTACGTGAACCGAATCGACGCGCCACAGGAGGTGTGGAAGCGCGGGAACGATTATGTAGCGGCGAAGAGTCCGGCGGCGGATCGCGCGACTAGACTGCCGTTCGGTCACCCCGAAGCATTCCTAGAAGCATTCGCCAACAACTACTGCAACTTTGCCGACACCGTCCGCGCCAGGATGGAGCGCAAGAAGGCCGATCCACTGGCGCTCGACTTCCCCGGCGTCGCGGACGGGATTCGCGGGATGCGGTTCATCAGAGCCGTTGTCAGCTCGTCAGGCAAGGGCGCCAAATGGGTAAGGATGTGAGGAGAAACCATGGCAAGACCAGTCACACTGTTTACGGGCCAATGGGCCGATCTTCCACTCGAGGAGATGTGCAAGAAGGCATCAGCGTGGGGCTATGACGGACTCGAGCTCGCATGTTGGGGAGATCATGTAGAAGTCAGCAAGGCAGCTACGGACAAGAAGTACGCCAAGAGTCGTAAGGAGATGCTGAAGGACTACGGTCTGAAATGCTGGGCCATCAGCAATCACCTGGCCGGCCAGCTCGTGTGCGATCCCAACAACGACGAGCGGTCAGACATGTTCGCTCCGGGGGATTGTCACGGCAATGCCGAAAAAAAACGCAAGTGGGCGATCACGGAGATGAAGAACACCGCCAAGGCTGCAAAGAACATCGGTGTAAAGGTGGTGAACGGATTCACGGGCTCATCTATCTGGCACATGCTATACAGCTTTCCGCCCGTGAGCGATAAGATGATCGACGATGGGTTCAAGTATTTCGCCAAGCTGTGGAATCCGATACTGGATGTGTTCGATGAGTGCGGAGTGAAATTTGCGCTCGAGGTGCATCCGACCGAGATCGCGTTCGACATTCACACGGCGAGACGGGCGTTGGCAGCAGTGAAGAACCGCAAGGCGTTCGGATTCAACTTCGACCCGAGCCACCTGCACTGGCAGATGGTGGAGCCCGCGAGATTTCTGCAAGCGTTTCCCAAGAAGATCTACCATGTGCACATGAAGGATGCGGCGATCACACTCGACGGTGAGAGTGGAATTCTGGCATCGCACCTCAATTTCGGCTCACCGGGTCGTGGCTGGGATTTCCGGAGCCTGGGGCGCGGTGGCATCGATTTCGAGGAAGTGATTCGTGAATTGAACATCCTCGGTTACAAGGGACCCCTCTCAGTCGAGTGGGAGGATGCGGCAATGGACCGCGAGCACGGCGCCAAAGAAGCATGCGACTTCGTACGCGCCATCGACTTTGAGAAGTCCGACAGAGTGTTTGACGAAGCGTTCGACCAGTAGCCATCAAACGGAGGCTATGAGATATGGCTGACCGATCGCGAATCAGCCGACGTACTTTCGTGCGGCGGGCAGCGGCCGCCAGCGCCGTGACCGCTATCCCGTCCATCGTCCCCGCATCGGCGTTGGGGCATGTGCGACGTCCAGCAGCGAGCGACCGCATAGTGATGGGCTGTATCGGTGTCGGCTCGCAGGGCAATGGCAACATGACCAACTTCTTGCGCAAAGATGAAGTTCAGGTCGTGGCCGTGTGTGACGTAGATCAGGATCATCTCTCCCGCGCGAAGCAGACGGTGGACAACGTATACGAGAACAACGACTGCCGGACATACAGAGACTTCCGCGAGTTGATCACACGGGAGGATCTGGACGTTGTATCCCTGGCGCTGCCAGACCAGTGGCACGCGATCCCGGCCATCATGGCGGCCCGTGCCGGTTTCGATATCTATGGTGAGAAGCCGCTGGCACGCTCGATCAGAGAGAGCCGGGCCATCTGCGACGCCGTACAACGCTACGGCAGGATCTGGCAAACCGGTAGCTGGCAACGATCGGTACGTCACTTCCACCACGCTTGCGAGCTGGTGCGCAACGGGCGCATCGGCAGAGTGCGGTTCGTGGAGGTAGGTCTGCCAAGTGGCAACAGCACCGGAGTGAAACAACCCCAACCGGTGCCGCCGGAACTCGACTGGGACTTCTGGCTCGGTCCAGCGCCGTGGCGGGAGTATTGCGAGTTCGGTTCCAACCGCTGTCACTGGGACTGGCGTTGGATAATGGATTACTCCGGCGGCCAACTCACCGACTGGGCCGGTCACCACATCGATATCGCCCACTGGGGTCTCGACTTCGACCGCACCGGACCATACGAGGTCTCGGGCGAAGGCAAATACCCAGCCGAAGGGCTGTGGGACGCTCCGACCGACTATCGGTTCACATGCAAGTACGAGGGTGATGTGACCATCGAAGTCGGCAGCACCTCTGAGATCGGATTCATGGGCGCCAAGTGGCACGGCGACGATGGCTGGATCCACGTCAACCGCGGCGGAGCTTGGGCCTCCAATCCGACCTGGCTCAGGTACGAGGAGATCGGACCGGGCGATAAGCGCCTTTACAGGAGCTCCGATCACTTCCAGAACTTTCTCGACTGTGTGAGGAACCGACGCGAGACGATCACCCCCGTCGAGACAGCGTGCCGTTCGGTCAGTGTGGGTCATCTGGGCGAGATT
>CP070792.1:2449394-2452981 GCA_020346845.1 Gemmatimonadota bacterium | reverse complement strand
GCTCAAGCCGGTTGCGTAGTCGAAATCGGGGCCGGTGGCGTCACCCAGACGGTCGACCAGTAGCGAACTCAATGTGTGGGGCAGCTCGACGGTGGCGTAGGTAAGGGCAACTGAGAAAACTAGGGCGAGGATCAGTAGCGGGGCGTTGCGCAACATCTTTGGTGTCACTGTCTCACCTCATGATGAGTCCACTGAGCTATTCCTTTCCTCAATAGGACGCATTACGAGGCGAGACTTGCACAGATGCCGTGAGGTATGTCCACGAGTGAACACGCGGCTCGGCGTGCGGGCTGTCGGCAAACCGACGAACCGAAGTCGGCCTGGCGACAGTCCTTTGTTTTACATCCTTCTACCGCGGTTCAACTACCGCGATCCCACGCCTGGCGCCGTAACTCTTCGATGAAGCCGGCGTCGACCCAGTAGATATCCGATTGGCCGTTTTCTGAGCTCATGTACCTGTCTCTGACGTAGTCCATCGTGAGGGTATCCGGCACTTGATCCCACGGTGTTCTTCGTACTGCCATAAAGAAGAAGTACTTGCCGTCAGGTGACACGTAAGGAGAAAACTCTCTGCCATCCGCAGTATTGACGCGATCTCCCAGGTTGATCGGCTCACTCCACTGATCGTCTTCACTGCGAAATACGATGTAGTAGTCGGTGCCTCCATGGCTATCCTCCCGTCCGCTCACAGGCACGATGATGTAGCTCTCGTCCGGCGCGATGAATGCGTTGTACTGCTGCGTCGTCGAATTGACCTGTGGCGGTAGCCGTTCTGGTTCCTGGTACGACCCGTCGACAAAGCGAGATCGGTAGATATAGCTCTCACCGGGAACCGATCGAGTGAAGTAGATCGTGCCGTCCTGCGTAACCGAGGGAAAGAACTCAGAGCTGTCGCTGGTGACCGGCTCGGCAAGCAGGTATGGCTCGCCCCATTCGTCACCGACCCGGTCGACCACCCAGATGTTCTGGTTGGCCCACTGGCCCCGTTCTTCGGGTGCTAGTACCTCTCCGTCCGGACGGCGATCCGACAGGAATAGCATCTTGCTCCCGTCGCTCGTGATATGCGGCTCGATCTCTTGATGGGCGCCGTCGGCCGAGAAGGGGACTATCTCCGGCTCGGTCCACCTATCGTTCACCAGCTTGGTCCGCAAGATCACAGAGAAGCCCGACTCCATGACGCAGAAGTACAGCTCGCTGCCGTCGGGCGTCATGGCGATGTCGCGCGTGTACATGCCCGTGGATACGATGCCCGGGGCGAACAGCTCAGGTGTGTTACCAGGTGGAGTCTGCCCCAAGTATGCACCCGTCAGCTCCGGGAATTCAGATCCGTCGCTGCTTGGTGTGCATCCCCAAACCATAAGGGACGCACACCAGATAGCTGCCGAATTTGTGATGCGCATTTGTGTTGTCATTAGAAGAAGAACATGACCTCCCCACCACCACCCCTCATCCGCGGATTCACGATGTTGGCGAACTTGGAGCCAAAGCGATAGCTGAAGCCAACACGCATGCTGAATCGGTAGTCGGTCTCGAGTGCTCGGCGGCGCAGCAGGATCTCTTCGTCCGACAGTCCTTCCGCCGGCAGGTAGAACTGGTCTTTGACGCGCGAGAAGCTGCCGAACAGGTTGAAGTTAAATCCCCGAAACAGCCGATACTCGAAGATGGCGAACGTGTTGAAGCTGTGTACCTTGGGATCGTGTAGATACTGAATGGCACCGACAGATCCAAAGACCTCACCCCACGGCTGCTGTACCGATGCGGAGACGGAAAGGCTGTGCCGCGGTAGTATCTCTTCGGTCTTGCCCTCGACGGTGACCAATTCGTAGTTGAAGGCCGCCACTTCGATCGAATACAAAAAGGTGATCGACCGTCGCGTAGATTCGTCATAGGGGAATATGTTGTACTCGACTGCCGGTCCGGCAAACACGGCGAGATCTCTGTTCAAGTATGTGGATCGGTTTGCGCTGGCACCTCCGCCTGCCGACCAGTGGTCACTCAGACTCCACACCATGTCGACATTGGCTGAATAATTCTCCGAGACGTTGACATACGTCTCGTCTTCACTCAGCTCGAATTCGTCCTTGCTGTAACGGCCTGACAGGCGGATGTTGACCTTGAAATCTTCGGCCACTCGGTCTGCGGTGGCCGATCCGCCGATCGAGTACCGACTCTGCTGGGCCTCACCGTTGAGCGACCCGTTGGCATTGAGTCTGAACACCCACAGGTTCCAGGGATCCTCCTCTTCTCTCTGCACCAACGCGAATTCCGGCTCTCGATAGATCACAAACAACCGCGGGGCGACTGGACTATTGTCTACGAACCGCACCAATCCCAATGCCATGGTCTGGGTGAGTCCTTCCCGCACCTCGGCGCCCGTATCGTCTGGATCAGAGGTGTAGGTGAGGGACCTGTCCTGTCCAACGAAGTCCCTCCTCCCCAGATAGTCGAGCGTGTAATGCCACCCGCCTCCACCGGTCCTCTGCGACGTCACGAGCAGGTGAACGTCCGAGTCCTCCCGGTCGCGCACCCAGTTGACCCAGGTGATCTCACGCCGGAAGTGGTCGAAGTCGCAGTTGGGGGCGTTGCAGTCGAGGAATACAAAAAGAGCCTGTGCTGTCGTGTCAGCTACAGGCTCCTGCGCAAGACCGGCCGTGCTTTGCAACACGCCGGCAGCAAGTACCGCCAGAACGGCTCTGAGCATATCTGCCCTCGGGCTAATGACGTCAAATATGGGACTACCATTAAGACGCCCTGGGCAGCGATAAAGTTGCACTCGCCGTCTCCAGGCCCGAGCGCCGTTCCCAGATCTTACTCCATTCGGGAAGCAAGGTTCCTCTCAATGGTGCAACGTTCAGCGTGCAGCGTGCAGCGGCACGGAGTGCGAAGTGCAGGGTGCAGAGACGGGAAGCCGGGACACCGGGCCAAGACAATGACAGACGAGGGGAGACGATGACGGCCGCTTACGAGATCCGGGTTACCGGTCATCGGGATGCCGGGTTACCGGTCATCGGGATGCCGGGCTCCCGGTCAAACGTCCGCCGCGTCCGTCGCACTACATGACCGACGGGAGTGGGTGCATAGTGTGGGGATCGTGCAGCGTGCAGCGTGCAGTGGGTGTGGGAGGCGGACTTCCACCTGCGACATTCATCATTTACTCTGCATTCTGCATTCTGCACTCTGCATTCGGCTCCGACGCAACCATCCGCTCGGTACGTGAACGCCGCGGGCCAGCTACGGACCGATCGAGCCCCCTAATTCACCTACTCCATCCGCAGCGCCGACGCCGGCGAGATGCGTGTCGTGCGGAACGCGGGGACGAGTGACGCCACGATCCCAACGACCACGAGGAAGCCGACTCCATACAGAATCGTGGGTATGTCCAGCGGACGTATGTGATACAGCAGGCTGCCGATGATCCTGGTAGATATGAAGATCCCACCCAAGCCAAACAGCAGCCCGATTCCCACGATCCACAACGCTCGGCGCAGCACGAGGCGGATGACTCCTGAGTGGCCCGCTCCCAGTGCCAGGCGGATTCCCAGTTCGCGTGTGCGGCGCGCTACGAAATACGAGATGACTCCGTATAT
>CP070792.1:2439277-2449294 GCA_020346845.1 Gemmatimonadota bacterium | reverse complement strand
GTGCTCGCTGGCCCGGTACACAACAACGTGGTGCGGCTTGGCGCCTGGCTCTTGTAGCGCGAAGCGTACGTTGGTTCCGCCGATATCCGCGATGAGGCGCGGTCGGGCTGCGTCACGAGTCTTGGCCATTCTCATCCGTCTCGTCAGGGGTGATCGGTTCATCTATGGCAAACAGGCTTCAATATAGCCAGCGCGGCAATCCGGTGAAGCCGTCTAATTGCGGGTCGCGGATCGATCAATAGTATTACTTTGAGGTTGACCACACTCCAACGAGCGGGCACGGAGCACGGGATGCCGAAAGAGAATATCGCAGACCACCGGTGGCCAATGGTGATCATGGCCAACTCGCTGCCTGTGAGGCGTGCAAAGACAAAAGGGCAGGCGACTTGGGAAATGAGCCCGGGTGGACTCGTGTCGGCACTCAAGCCGTTCGTGGAGAAGGCAGGGGGTGCGTGGATCGGGTGGACGGGTACCGCCGGTCGCGCGCCGGACCCGTTCATGCACGAGAGCATTGCGAATATCCCAGTTCCGATCAATGCCGCCGAGCTGAAGGGCTTCTATCAGGGCGTATGCAACCGCACACTCTGGCCGCTATATCACGATGCGATTCGGCCGGCTGAGTACCACCGTCACTGGTGGATCCATTATGTGGAGGTGAACCGACGTTTTGCAGAGGCGGCGGCAAAGGCTGTAGCTCCAGGCGGTTTGGTCTGGGTGCACGATTACCACCTGCACCTCGTACCTCGAATGCTGCGCGAGCTGCGTGGTGACATCCGGATCGGTTTCTTCCTGCACATCCCGTTTCCACCCGAGGAGTTGTTCCAACGTCTACCTTGGCGTCGCCAGATATTGGAAGGTACGCTGGGCGCAGACGTTGTCGGCTTCCAGACAAAGGCGGGGGCCCAGAACTTCATGCGGCTGGCGCAACATCACTCAGGAACTCGTGGCCGCGGTTCGAGATTGCAGGTAGGAGACCGATCGGTGCACGTGGGAGTGTTTCCCATATCCATCGACTATGAGCGATATGAATCGACAGCTCGACATCCCGCGGTGATCAATCACTCTGATCAACTACGCAAGAATCTCGGGCTCGGCCGCCGAATAGTGCTTGGCGTGGATCGACTCGATTACACCAAAGGAATAGACGTCCGGGTGAAGGCCTTTGGCGAGCTCCTTTCGAAAGGTATGCAGACGATACATGATACGGTGCTGGTGCAGGTTGCCGTTCCGAGTCGCGAGAGGATCGAGGAATACCAGGAGCTGCGGAGCAGCGTCGAAGAGCTCGTGGGGCAGATCAACGGACGATTCGGGGAGGTGGGTATTGCACCGGTGCACTATCTGCGTCGTAACCTGCCATTCGAAGAGTTGGTGGCCATGTATCGTGCGGCAGACGTGATGCTGGTAACGCCTTTTTGTGATGGTATGAATTTGGTGGCCAAAGAGTACATTGCCACGAGATTCGACAACACTGGTGTTCTAATTCTCAGTGAATTCGCAGGGGCCGCGCCAGAGCTACGCAACTCGGTGCTGGTCAATCCACATGATGTCGATGGCTTGGCGGAGGCAATACATCGGGGCCTCACCATGTCGTCCAAGAATGCCAAGCGAAGTATGCGCGCGATGCGCCGAGTAATAAGGCGGAACACGGTGCACGATTGGGCGAGAAGCTTCATGAAGGCGCTGCGTAAGGACTGATACTGTCAGTCTTCTGCGGTTATCTCGTCCATTAGCTCATCGGGCTGCTCCACCTCTAACTCGTTGAGCCGGTGTTGTAGGAATGACGCCAGCTCTTCGGCCTCCGCACGGTGTCGTCGCTTGAATCTCAGCTTCACCTCTCCAAGCTTGTTACCGGGCACCGACTCGAACTTCTTCATGGTTCGAGCTCTTATGGCCAGCTCGGTTTTGAACAACGTCGGCTTGTATCTTACCGCAGCAACATCGTCAGGGAAGATCTCCAGCTCCTGGACACCCGAACGATACGCGCCAAAGAAGGCGTCCTTTGTCTCGAACTCGAGCACCAGACGTCCGTCCTCGAATCTGACCAAGCCCTCCGCCTCGGTAAACATGGCGTCGGGCGTATGAAACTTCACCGGAATGCTAATCATCTATGTCGATCGACCTCTCACTGCGTGATGCTCGGCATTGCGCGCCGGTGCCTGTTGTGTGAAACGAGACCAACTCATGGACGAATGACACCGATGTTCCTAGCGGGCACGTACTCCACTTCCACTCCGTAGGGCAAGGAGATTTCGGCGAGCTTCGTGATAATGCGGCGCCCGGTATCGTCGTCTGCTAGGAGCGGCCGACCGCGTTGTGGCCGAGGTTTGCCGTGGCCCAGCGTGATGGGATAGAGGGTTATTTCCTTGAGAGCGTCCTGCGAAAAGACCGGGACCGCAACGACGCTCTCCCAGTAGATAGCCTGGGCCGGAAAGCCACCCCGGCTACTCTCATTGCGCCGATCAAAAGCATCGGCCGTGTTGGACCCTCCGGCGAGCCCATGCTGCACGTAGAAATCGCCGGGCAAGTACCGTACGGTTTCATTCTGGAAGATGAAATTGGCCAGACTGTAGAAGATTGGCTTGCCGCCATAGATCTCGATGCCGCGAAGCACATGGGGACCGTGGCCCACAAATAGATCGGCACCAGCATCGATTACGGCATGCGCAACCGACTCGATAAACTTGGCGGGTATCTCACGAGACGCCCCGCTCTCGTGGCTATGGCTCGTTACTACTACCCAGTCCGCCTGCCTTCTCGCCTCGCCGACCGCGGCGACGATTTGGTCGAGGTCGTACTGGTTGACCTCGGTTCTCCTTCCGGTCGGGGTGCCAGCTTCAAATGTGTTGCCCAGAAAGCGCAGTGTCGTGCCTACCGGATTGGCGCCATAGCCGAGATCGGTGCGGACCTGCTTCAAGTTCTCTATAGAGGCCTCGCTGACGACATAGGTTGTTGCATACCGCAGTGGATTGAGTCCGGGCCTGCCGCGGATATCGGCACGCTGGGGACCGGCACGAGCTTCATCGGCGAATGTCGAGGCGAACGAGATCAAGGCGACACGTCCACCAGCTGTTTCTAGATATGCAGGGGCTCGTGCACGCGCGAGATTCTCCCCGGCACCGGCGTGAACCAGCCCCGCGTCGTTCAACGCATGAAGTGTGGATTGGAGACCACCAACTCCATAATCCATGGTGTGGTTATTTGCGGTGCTCACAATGTCGAACCCCGCCCAGACCAATTCATGCGCCAGCAAGGGCTCCGCTGCCATCCACGTGCCACCACTGTGAGCCGACGGATAACCCTCGTTGTAGTCATGAAACAGGACTTCCAGGTTGGTGAACGCCATGTCGGCCGCACGAATGACATCGATTAGGGCAAGGAATTCGGGCTCATCAAATGGCGAGAGGCGCTGAGTGATTATTGCGTCTCCGGTCAACGCAAACACCATGTCCTGTGGAGATGGATCCGACTGCGCCTGCGTCTCCGGTGGAAACGATAGACCGGATGCCAAAACCGTGACAGCAGAAGCGAGGATGATATCGCGTATTCTCATGGGGTCCTCCCGCGATTTGAGGGAGCGCCAGGGTTTGCATAAGACACCATATGAATCTGGGAATGATGCGGTGAGCAAGCAACCGAACTCGGAAGACATACCGGACCTCGCGCATGCAAGTAGGCGCCCCTATCTTTTCGCCGTGTGATGGTCGCTAGCATGTGTAACGGCCTCTCACCCGGCGGCCGTTTCGCAGCGAAAATCGATAATCAGCATCAACACCGGAGACAGCATGCGTTCACGCAGATTCCTTTGGGTACTCACAGCGTTGGCAACCGTCCCAACCCCGTCTCTCCGGAGCCAGACGTTCCCCGAATCCGACAGAGACACCGCCTGGTACTCCGTGCGGGGCGAGCGGCACGGGGTGAGCTTCTTCAGGCAGCATCGGCACCCGCAGGTGGAGTACGAGGCTGGAGAGACGCTTGCGTTTGACCGTTACCACACTGTCGATGTGATGTATGAGTGGCTCGAGCGATGGGCCGATCAATATCCGGACATCTTCGACCTGTACGAGATCGGCCGCAGCTTTGAAGGTCGACCGATAATGCAAGTCACCATAACCAACAAGGAGATTGGTAGAGATGTAGACAAGCCGGCGGCATACTTCGAGGGTGGGCGCCATAGTGGTGAAGTGACGAGTAGTGAGTCGGTATTCTGGCTGATACAGCACTTGCTACAGAGCTATGGGAAGGACGAAGCTATCACTCAGTTGATCGACACCAAGGCAATCTACTTGAGGCCGCAGAACAACCCTGACGGCTCAAACATGTACTTGCATTCAGCACAGTCGAATCGGAGCAGCATCAGACCACACGACAGCGATCGTGATGGGTTGGTGGATGAGGACCCGCCGGAGGACCTCGATGGGGATGGAGTCATCTACCAGATCAGGTACAGGCCGGACCCAGACGGTGAGGAGGAAGCGACCTCGATACTGGATGACCGTGATCCGTCAGGTCGACTGATGCGCCGCGCAGCTCCGGGCGAGGGCAAGTGGATCGTCATTTCTGAAGGGATCGACAACGATGGCGACGGTCGGTTTAACGAGGATGGTATTGGCGGGCTGGATCTGCACCGCAACTACCCCGAGAACTGGCGACCGGACGCGGGTGGTGACATGACCGGACGCGGTTACACCCAGTTCGGAGCAGGCGCCTATCCGCTCAGCGAGACAGAGACCAGATCGGTCGTTCTGTTTCTGCTTAGCCACCCCAATGTGTCCGTAGCCAACTCTCAAGACACTCGCGTCCCAATGCATCTGCGTCCGCCCTCGACTTCCAAGAGCGAGGAGCGGATGTATCCAGAGGACCTGGCCTACTACGTGTACTTCGACAGTCTTGGCATGGGGATCACGGGTTATCCTTGGGCCGGTGATGTGTACTACACGTATAGGACTCGAGTGCCGGTCAACCCCTTCACCGGTGACTCCGCTCGACCGGGACCGCTCTTCGGCCACAGTCCAGACTTCGGCTACTGGTACTACGGATCCATCTGGTACGGCGACGAGCTTTGGAATGGTGGAGCCATGGAGGATTACAACGACGACGGATTGCTGGACCAATTCGATGCACTTACGTGGGATGACCAAGGCAATGGTGGCAGAGGATTCCGTGAATGGGAACCATTCGAGCACCCGACATTAGGCCAAGTGGAGATCGGCGGATTCCATCCCAAATTCTTCTCGCAGAACGGGCCGCCTGAGGAACTCGAGCGCTGGGCCAGGAACCAGGCGTTGTTCAACCTCGAGATGGCAATGCACCTGCCACAAGTGGATGATGTGGCAACACAAATTCGGGTGCATCGTGGGGATGGTGACAGCACCACGTACGAGGTCACTGTGAGCTGGACGAACAGCGGTAGGTTGCCAACGGCGTTGAAGCAGGCGCAGTTGGTGAAGATCGTACAGGAAGATAGGGTCAGGCTCGAGTTCGACCGAGATCTCATGCAGCAAGGTGAAGAGACGGTGAGAATCGTCACCCCAAGCCGTCGCAACAAGGTTATCGCCGCAGGTTGGACAGAACCGGGTGAGACCAAATCGGTCACGTTCCAGGTACGTACGTACGGGGTACCTGGGGTAGAGGGTACCGTGCACGTGATGTCGACTCGTGGAGGTTTGGTGAAAGTACCGCTGGTGTTGGGGGAGCCTGAGGGGTAGGGGCGAGAACAATAGAATCTTGAAGCAGGCACAAGAGGGGCAGGGGACCTGGCGTTACGCTAGCCGGTGTCCCCACCCCATGTTTCAACAGGCTCGTGAAGGTCGACTTGGGTGGTAGGGATTGCGGTTGACTTAGGCGTGTACGACCATTTGGGCGAGTCAGAGCCAAGGACCACAACACGAAAACGATTATGGAGACAAGATCATGACGAACCACGTGTACAAGAAGACGGAAATAGTAGGCACATCACCTAAGAGCATCGAAGACGCGGTGAACACAGGCCTCACGCGTGCAGCCAAGACGGTGCGTAACATGCGCTGGCTGGAGATCAAGGAGGTGCGGGGGCACATAGAAGACCAGAAGCTGAACCATTGGCAGGTCGTGATGCAGGTTGGGTTTACGTTGGAAGACTAGGAGCAAGGAGCAGGGAGCAGACAGGTGTGCTCCCTGCTCCCGCTTCCTCAGTCAGGGCATGTCCGCGGCGAGAATTCTCCTAACTTGGGGCTCCAGGCGACCAATCCAGTCTTCGAAGTATGCCTGCTGCGAATGCTGATCCGTCGTGAAAGGAGCCGGTGCCCTGTTGACCTGACCGTAGAGCCTGTTCAATCGACTGCGAAGTTCACGCAGTTTGGGGTACACCTCGTCTATCTCGGCCATGAGCTCTACATGGCGGGACTTGGCGTCTGCTGGAAGGCTGTCGAGTCTCTCTTGGATGCTGGCCACACTGTCGACTAACGGTAGGAAGCTCTGGACGGTTGCAGCCAGCCGGCTAACTGCTCGGTACCATTCGTCACGGGCAGCATCGGTGACCTCAATGCGCGGGTCTTCCGACACGGATATTGTCCGCTCGTGTCGAGCGCCGCTCACGGTGAGACGAACGGTGTACTCACCGGGAAGGACCCAGGGGCCGGCCGGACCTCGGTTGTTGCCTCCCGCACGCATGGCAGGGCCGATGTTTGTATGTCTCAGGTTCCAGGTGACTCTGTTGATGCCCGAGTTGTTGGTTGGGCGTATGCTGTTGATCTCTTCCCCGTCGGCGTTGTGTATCGTGATCGAGATCGCATCTGACTCGGCTCTGTCCTGCAGGTAGTAGTCGATGATCGCTCCAGACGGTGGGTTCTCTCCAGCAAAGTGCATATCGCCCGTGTGCCCGCCAGCACTACTCAGTCGGATCATCTCGGCAGGCTCGATCGTGAACAAGTGAGACTCGGACGCAACAACTTCGGAGTTCAACTCCTGCAACGCTGCAACGTTGTCGAGAATCCAGATGCCGCGACCGTGCGTTCCCAGTACCAGATCGTTGTCACGCGGATGAACTAGCAAGTCGTTGAACGCCACCGTGGGCATGTTGTTCTTGAGCTCGACCCAGTGCGTCCCACCATCGTTGGAGTAGAACAATCCCAATTCGGTACCCACATACAGCACGTTCGGGTTGCGAGTGTCTTCACGGACGATCCGCACGACCCGCTGCGGCGGCAGGTCGCCGGTGGTAGACGACCAGGTATTGCCACCATCGGTTGACCGATACAGATAGTTGTTGAAGTCGTTGTTGCGGTAGTTGTTGACGGCGAGGTACACGGTTCCTGCAACATGCCGCGACGGCTCGACTCCGGTAATCCACGCAGACTCCGGCAAGCCGGGCACACGATCGGTCACATTTGTCCAGCTCGCACCGTCGTCGATGGAAACTTGCAGGTTGCCATCGTCGGTTCCCACATAGAGAATCCCCGGCTGGAGCGGGGACTCTGCGATAACTGAAACCGTGGGGTAATAGGGGATGCCGTCATCGAGTGAAAGGGTCGTATCGTGAGCTCGCTGGCCCATTATTCTCAGCTCTCGCCGGTTGACCCCCGTGGTCGGGTTGCCGAGGGAGGTCCACGTGTCGCCGCGATCGGTGCTCTTCCAGACCTGATCGGTTCCGGCGTACAACGTGTTGTTGTCATGGGGAGAGATGATGAAAGGACCGTCCCAGTTGGCGGGTGCCATTGCATTGGCCAGCTCGGGCTCTGGCAAACCTGGACCCCAGGCGTCCCAGTTTCTGCGCGCCCCGATTGCACCCCTGGCATTGTCCGGTCGGATCCAGGTAGACGTGAAGTTCGCAAGGTTCATGCGCGAGAGGCCCAAGTACTGCGATTCTGTGTACAGGGTGAGGTTGTCAGTGGTGTCAACCAGATTGACGAATCCGTCGCCGCCACCCGTTTTGATCCAATCTTCGAAGCGAATCCCCTGGTAGTAGTAGGTTGCGCTAGGCCCCATCCAGCTGCCGTTGTCCTGTAATCCGCCATATACCCAGTACGGTTTTCGCATATCGACCGACACGCGATAGAACTGACTCACCGGAAGATGCGTCAGGTAGAGCCAGGTGATTCCTCGGTCATACGAAATGCCGAGGCCGCCATCGTCAGCCTTCATTACATGACGTGAATCGGCAGGGTTGACCCAAACGAGGCGGTCATCACCGTGCAGTGTTTGGCGAGCTGGACGGAATGTTCTGCCTCCGTCGTCGGAGTAGCTGTACGTGTTGACCATGTAGATGCGCTGGTCGTCGTTGGGGTCGACGAGAGGCTGGCTTGCATACATTGGCCGGGGATTCCAGTCACTCATGAACTCCCATGTCTCACCTTTGTCCTCCGAACGGTAGACACCGGCGCGTCGCTCGTTGTACGCCGTGGAGGCGTTGTACCGGTATCCTTGCTCGATCGAGATGTAGACAATGTTGGAGTTCGAGCGGTAGATCGATATCCCGATTCGACCCTTATCTCCCTGTGGCAGGCCGTTGGTCAACTCGCGCCACGTGCGGCCTCCATCGGTGGATTTGAACAGCCCGCTGCCGGGTCCACCGCCATGGAATCCATACGGGCGGCGCCGTCTTTGATAGCTGGCCGCATAAAGGATGTGTGGATTGGACAGGTCCAGGGCGACATCCACTACACCTGTGTTCTCGTCGACGAACAGAGTCCGATTCCATGTCTCGCCACCATCTTCCGACATGTAGAGGCCACGTTCGTCGTTGGGACCCCATAGATGACCCATTGCGGCCACATAGACGATATCGGGGTCGGTCGGATGCAGCACAACGCGGCCGATGTGATGGCTGTCTTCGAGCCCCATATTGGTCCATGTGGTTCCGCCGTCAATCGACTTGTATACGCCATCACCCCAGGAAGAGCTCTGTCTGCTGGCGCGTTCGCCGGTTCCAACCCAGACAACATTAGTGTCTACCTGGTGGACGGTCACGTCACCTACAGAATGGGTTGCCTCGCGGTAAAACACGGGAGTAAGCGTCACACCGTTGTTGTTCGTTTTCCACACGCCGCCCGTTGACGATGCTATGTAGAATGTGAACGGATTGATCTCGACCACGGCGAGGTCGACTATCCGCCCACTCATAGCAGTCGGTCCGATCTCGCGGAAGCGCAGGCCAGAAAGCGTCTGGTCCGTTATCTGTTGGGCGTGTGAGATCTGCGGCAATATCAGCGACGCGGCGGCAGCGAGTGTTGGCAGGGTGAGCTTTTGTGACTGCGTTCGGATCATCATTGTCCCCGTGGCAAAACGAATGAAGGTCGATAATGGCGCTGCAAGAATTTAACCTGGTGACTCATACCCAGACTTCGTCGAACACCCTCAGCAGGTTCTCACCCAGCATCTTCTGCACGTCCAAATCGGAGTAACCTCGTGCGAGCAACCTCTCGGCCACCGAGACTATTTGGGCGAAGTCGGAGAATCCGTCCACATTGCGCATTGATGAACGGATGTCGTCAGTAACGTAGCGGTCATACTGTTCTGTGATGTTGGGAAACTCAGGTGATCCCCAAGGATCGCTTTCGTGATCTGGATACGTGCCAAGTGACATATCGGTGCTGATCCCGACATTGTCAGTGCTTCCAGCCATCTGTGTCACATAGTCGATCATCTCAATGAACTCGTCCAGAGTAGGCCGGTGGGTTGTGTCGGGTCGCATTACCAGGGGCCCCCATGACACTAATGCGATGACTCCACCTCTAGAAATACAGGCCCTGATCTGTTCGTCATCGATGTTGCGTGGATTGGGAGCGAGAGCGCTGGGGTTGGAATGGCTATAGACACAAGGGTGCTTGCTGCGGTCTATGATCTCCAGTGACGCGCGCTTGCCCGTGTGGGAGCAATCGAGAACGATGCCGACGCGGTTGCACTCATCCACGACAAGCTGGCCCAGGCGCGTGAGTCCACCGTCAGTGCGGTCGAGACACCCGTCGCACAGCTGGTTCGATGCGTTGTAGGCCAATAACATCATTCGAAGACCGAGCCGCTGGAACGCCTGTATGCGATGTA
>CP070792.1:2436167-2439177 GCA_020346845.1 Gemmatimonadota bacterium | reverse complement strand
CGATCAAGATGTTCGTAGCCAAATTGCTCGATACCGCGATCATTAGATCCACCAACTCCGCGATCCGGGCCGTTTTGCCTAGTCTGGCGTAGAGGGTACTGTCACTATCGTCTCCCGCCGCCAACCGGAACGGTGATCCGTCTATCACAGAGTGGAACGTGTTGGTTATTGCAATCTCGTCGTTCAAACTCAGCAGATTGGCATCTACGTCACGGAACGCCTGGATCATGACCAATACCTTCATCATGCTCGCCGCGTGGAGTACGGTGTCAGCTTCTATTTCCAGTGAATCGCCGGTGGCTAAGTCGTAGAAATACACGCTGACCACGTCCGCCGGTGTCTGTTCAATCCGGCTGGTGAGCAAGGCGCGCAGATCATTCATTGAGTCGCCGCCGCATCCGGCGGCAACCAGAAGAGAAATGGCCGCGATGCCACCATTTCTGGCGAGTGTGAGCTGGCGTACAGGAGGGTTCATGGCCCCAATCTACCAGTCAGACCGAGGTCCTCAATCCCGAGCCTGGCGTGCAGAGACGTAACTCATTATAGGTGTGCTCTGCGATGCCATATTGCCCCGAATGCTCAGTCTCCGTCCCAGCCGATGTCACCGAGTGCCCGGCATGCGGTGCGTCACTGGAGACCACGCCGACGGCTGCGCCGGACCCTCCCGAAGCGCCCAAGCTGAACCTTCCCAAGCTCGAGTCGACGCTCAAGGCGTCGTTGAGCCCGACATACGAGGTACTCCGGCCGCTCGGTTTGGGGGGCATGGGTGCTGTGTTCTTGGCCAAAGAACCTGCACTGAAGCGATTGGTGGCGGTCAAGGTATTGGCTCCACACTTGGCAGCAGACAAGCGAGCGCGCACCAGGTTCGAACGCGAGGCTCGGGCCGCGGCCGCAATCTCGCACCCCAATGTCGTACGCGTATACGCAGTTGGTGAGACGAAGCGAACGAGACTGCCGTACATCGTGATGCAGTACGTCGACGGTCCGAACCTGGAAGAGTGGCGCCTGCGACGCGGTAGGGTGAGCGAGCGCGATGCCCGTCGAGTGGTTGGTGAAGTAGCCGGTGCGCTCGCCGCTGCACATACTCGCGATCTCATCCACCGCGATGTGAAGCCCAGCAACGTGCTCATGGAGAAGGATTCAGGACGAGCATTCGTTGCCGATTTTGGCGTGAGCGCCGCACTGTCTCCTGACGACACACAAGAAACGAAGCTGACCGAGACCGGAGTGTTGATCGGCACGCCTTCGTTCATGAGCCCCGAGCAATCTTCTGGAGTCCCGCTCACACCCAAGAGCGACGTTTACAGCCTGGGCGTCCTGGCCTATCAGCTACTCACTGGTGACCTGCCGTATTACGCCAACTCAGCCATGGGTTGGGCAGCGGCCCACTTACGAGACATCCCGACACCGACCGGAGAGATGCGGCCCGAGCTGTCACCGGCGGTCGCACAGATGGTAGACCGTTGCCTCGCCAAGGCTCCAAATGACCGGCCCACTGCTGAGGAACTGTCACGCGGTATGTTGCCGACTCTCGAGTCGGAGGTAGAATGGCCGCCGCCGGGATTGCAGTGGCTTCAGGGGCGTGCCCCGGCAGTCAACCGGCTCGGCCTGGTTGCAGTGATCGGCGCCATTCTCGTGACGTTTTCGTTCACCTTCGTACCTGAGATATTGGTCGCTCACTCTAGTTGGCTCGGCCGTTTCCAGCTCGTGTCACAGTTCGCGGGGCAGGCAGTACGCATTGGCGAACGGTTGTCGGACGCGGCCGTTGTTTCGATGTTCCTATGGCAGGGAATACTCGTAGTCGGCTTGGTTACTTTCGTGCTGGCAACCATCGGCTTCCTGGGTGCCTCCTTCAGGACCCTCGACAGGATCATAGGCCAACGACGACTGGGTTGGCGCACCAGTACCTTGCTCGACGTCTTAACCGATTACGACGGCTATTCGGGACTCGTGATCGCCGGGACCCGAGACTTCGCATCGCTCAGCACCAAGCGGCGCCGAGGAGTTTTGTTGGCACGCCGAGCATTCAGTACACTCGTTTTTGCGGCGGTGTCATGGATAGTGGCCAGCTTCAGTATCAGGTTGATGTCAATCGCGGCTGGGATCGTTGCTGATCCAACGAGCCATTCGCTACTGGAGAGCAGCGATGCCACCGCAATTTTGATCCCTGGGGCCACACTGCTAGTCGTTGCAGCGACTGTCCGCTTTACCGAGCGAAGGTTGTCGGGACCAGCGGGAAGACCACACTCGTTTGAAGCCGAACCCGATGACGTCGTCAGCTGGTACTCGAATCTGCCCGAAGAACAAGAGCAGTCTCCCGCGGTGCCCACCGATCATCGCATCACCAACGTCAGGTGGGGTTCGAGGGTGGCGCAGGTTCTAATCACGTTGGCGCTCATGTTATTGATTGTGGACCTGTTCATCGCAGGCCTGGCTGCATTCAGCGCCGCGAAGTTCACCGAACGCTATGGGCCGCGGACAGCATCGCTCGTTGCCACACTCGAACACGTCAACAATGAGGATCCTATAGGGTCAGCCAGGCGAATCTGGACGGCTTACCTACCCGGTGTCGGGACACTCCAGCGCGAAACAGACACCGATTGGCTCGAGCCACTGATCTCAGTGAGCACCGATTCGGCCGCATTGAGCGAATACCCCTCGAGCTTATGGGATATCTTCCCGGACGACCCGGGATATCTCAACGTCTTCAGGCGAGCCGCCCGCGGCACGATACCGGCAGACACACTGGCGCTCTTGGAAGAGGTCACTGCCCACTCCCGAACAGTCCTGTTTCGGCGCTTGGCACATGCACGTTTCGCCGATGTGCGACGGCGTCTAACAGATAGTCGGGCCGAGAACTTCGTGATATCACCGCAGGAGACACCTGCCGCTAGACAGATATTGGATGCCGCACGGGCCAATACATTGGCGGCAGTGCTCGATGTGGCACGGCAGCGACTCGAATCAGCTCTGGAACGCCTCGGCGAAAACATCGCGATCGGCGAGCATC
>CP070792.1:2433768-2436067 GCA_020346845.1 Gemmatimonadota bacterium | reverse complement strand
TCTTCTCATCTCCTCATCTCGGGTGAGTAGCGGTGCGGGGCGGTCAGTCCCGGCATATTTACCAGCTCAAATCGCGTTTTCCCCACGTTCCTTCCGAGTAGCCCCAAACCTCCTTGAAAGAATAACTTAGGGACATCACTTCATGTGGATTAGTAGGTCAGCGATCTCCTTGTATCCTCATCTCCCCATCTCGGTGCGGTGGGACGGGGTGGCGTAAATCCGTGATCGTTCTGGGTGGGGGAGGGATGTGGGGATCCGTGGCCGTCGTGCCCGCAGCCCTGCCAGCCGCCCCCAGATGTCCCACCAGCGCCCCCCAATGTCCCCAAAAAGCACTGGCGAAGGGAGGCACAACGTGCATTTTCTACCGATCACACCGGCTCAGACAGGAACTCCGAGTTATGCCAAACCAAGAACGTAGTAAAATGGGACGTCAAACGGTCAGCCGTACCAGTATCGAGGCCGGCGTGTCCTTGAATGAGACGAAACAGAATTTCCACCTGGCGCTCAAGAGGTTCTTCACGGAGCTGGGCAATTGGTCGATGGCCGAGGATGCTCATGAGTTCATCGATATGATCGAAGAGTTCAACGGGCAGACAAACATGTGGATGGAACAGGCGCTGCAACGACACTTAGAAAGCCACGGCGACGACATGTCACAGGAAGAAATCGCCACGGTCACAGCGCTCGTCAGCGACAGCAAAAGGTAGTCACCGCAAACCGGTATCGCGGCGCACGCGTCGGCCCCGAGCGTCTCGCGGCGTTCGGGGTGGCTATTTGCCGGTATCCCGGTAACCCCGGTGCCTCGGCAAGCCGCACATCGTGCAGCGTTCAGTGCCTTCTTCTTGACTCCTCATCTCCTAATCTTGGCAGGGTGGCGGTGCAGGGCTGTCCAAAATCCGCGATCGCTCCGGCGGGGTCGGATCAATGGCCGCCTTCCTCCCCCCTCCAACACGCCGGCACCAGGACGGTTATGAACCCACTGGCGCTGCCGTTGGAGTCCACCACGCTTGCGCCGTAGGCGGTGACCTCGGTGTAGCACCCGTCGCGGTTGCGCACGCGCACCTCGAACGGTTCGTGTCTGCCGGTTGCGGTCATGTCCGCGGCTGCGCTCTGCGCCTTGGCGACGTCCTCCGGGTGGAGAAACGACATGGGGCCGCGTTCCATTACTTCCGCCGGCGTCCAACCGAACAGGCTTTCCGCGCCCGAAGAGATCCACCTGGCGCTCAGGTCGATGCCGATATGGTACAGCGCCACAGGCAGCTCGCTCAGCACGGCGGCAAGTGCGTTCCTGCCGGCGATGGTAGCGTCGCAAACGCCTATGATGCGGCCGATCCAGTAGATCACCTCGTGGATCGGAACCGCGTCTTCGCCGGCGCTCAGCAGCGCGGCGACCTCCTGGCGGAACCCGCGCAATCCGGCCAGGAGCTCGCTCATCTGAGCAACGGCACTGCCCGAGTCGGCAGTGGCCCGCGCCTCCGTCATGGCAGTCGGCTTTGTGCCCTCCATTTGTCGCAACACCCGGTCGAGCCTGAGCCGGTCGGCTTCAGAGCCTGGCTCGCTCTGGAGCCAGCGGAACAGGGTCGACGGATGAATTCGGAGCTGCTGTGCCAGCACGGCCTTGGTTAGGTGCGCCTGGCGCAGTCTGGCGTCGATCTCTCTGCCCCACTCGGACAGCTCGTGTCTGCGGCTAGTCGGCATGACGGTTCTCGGTAGTTTTGATTATATGTAGCTCGTGTTGCATCAAGTTGCATACAAGCCTTTGATGTTGCATAGAACTGGCTTGAAGCGATCCACGTAAAGGTAATATTGACAGTGGATTAGTCCATAGTAGCTTGCTTTGTCGATTCATAACGCTATTTCAGTGACAAGTGTCACCATGTAGTGGCCTCAGGGTCGCTATCCTTGCATCTCTTACACATTGGCAGCTGGATTCTGCTTCATCGCGAGGGGCGATGACCGAGCTGATTGACTATCGAGAAGTGGACGACGGAGACAGTTGGGCCCGTTTCAGGCTGGACAGCGGCGAGCTATGCTGGATGCGGGTGTCGATGAGCGGGGTCGTCGTGAAGCGGTCGGGCCTTGGGTTGTTGGGTCGGGTGTTGTTTCGCGAAGCGGACATGCTGGAGGTCGCGGTGACCGGCGCGGCCTTGGCCACCTTGTACCCGGACTTGGTCACGCCGCCAGAGATGCAGAGCGAGACCCTCGCCTGTTTTGCCAACGCAGTCATGCAGTGCAAATCGGCCGACGAGGTGCAGACCGTGTTCGAAGGGGCAGTCGATCGGCTGGCGGATGTGCTGGT
>CP070792.1:2428585-2433668 GCA_020346845.1 Gemmatimonadota bacterium | reverse complement strand
CGTTGGCGTGGTGCTCTTCGAGTGCCTTACGGGTCGGAGCTGGTCAATGGCGGAGCGACCACAGGATTGCGATTGGAGCGATGTGCCAGTTGCCGTGCTGCCGGCAGTGAAGAAGGCGCTGGCGTGGCACCGCGATGACCGCTGGCCGAGTGCCGCCCAGTTCCGAGATGCGTTGCTCCAAGCAGGCTCGGCGCCGAAAGCGAAGAAGTCGAAGCTCGCAGCTACAATCGGGGCCCTTGTCCTCGTGGTCGCGTTGGCGGTAGCGGGTAGGATGATACTCACCGACGGCACGCCAACCACTGCACCCAGTTCTCGGATAGCGGTACTTCCTTTCGCTGTTCGTGGCAACGCGGAATACGAGTACCTGGCCGAGGGCCTGGTCGATCTGCTATCCACCAAGCTCGATGGCGCTGGTACATGGCGCAGCGTAGACCCGCGCCTGGCGCTGGGTGTGTCACGGAGAGAAGGGACGGGGTCGACCATCGGCCGCTCCACAGGCCGAGATATCGCGGAAAGGTTGAACGCAGACCTCTACCTACTTGGCAGTGTGGTGCAACTAGGTCAGCAGCTGAGTATTGAGGCATCAATCTACTCGGGAGGTGAGGAGTCGGATGCATTGATACAGGCATCCGCTGAAGGGTCGGTAGACGAGCTGCTGGATATACTCGATGATCTATCGGCTAAGTTGCTGGCCGCACAGCCGGAGGCAGCGGGCACACGGCTTTCCAGAATCGCATTGGTAACCTCGAGCTCGCTGCCTGCGCTCAAGGCGTACCTCAGGGGGGTCAGCTATCTGCGAGCTGCGAGGTATCAGGAGGCCGCCAACGCTTTTCAGTCCGCAATCGTCGCCGACTCTACGTTCGCGTTGGCTTGGTATCAATTGGGTATCGCGGCCGATTGGCTGCTCAACACCGAGCTGGGGTTGGAGGCCACGCAACGAGCACTGCAGTACGCGGATCGCCTATCAGAACGTGACCGGAGACTGCTCGAGGCTAGAGGGGCCGTAGTCGTCGATGCCGATGCTGTGGCGGCGGAGCGATTGTATCGTGCGATCGTCGGCACCTATCCCACCGATGTCGAAGCTTGGTCACAGCTCGGCGAGCTGATCTTGCACTGGGGGCCCCGCTATGGCCAGCCACTTGAGGCGGCACGCGAGCCCTGGATCCGCTTGTTGGGTCTCGAGCCGGGCAGGCCCGATGCCCTCATACACCTGGCTCGAATTGAGGCGGCTGCCAACGACGTTGAGGCACTGGACCTCCTCGTTAGGAGAGCCACCGAACTGGCTCCCGAGGGAGATCGACTGCTGGAGATGCGGTTGCTGCAGTCGCATGTGAAGGGGGACGTTGCTGCGCAGGAGCAAGTGCTAGATGATTTCCGTCAGGAAGGTGACGGCGTCATTGCGGAGGCTTGGTGGAGTGCGGGCGCCTTCTTGGATGATCCGAATGTCGCCATAGAACTGGCGCAGATGCTGACGGACGATAGTCGCTCATCGGATGCTCGGGTGGTGGGGTACGCTGCCATGGCATCAGGTGGCATGACGCAAGGCCAATGGACTAATGTTCTGGATGATCTGAGTGCCATGTCCGAACTGGATCCAATCGCGGCTCTCGAGTACCGAACGATTCTGGCGGCAACCGCCGTAGTGCCGGTGGATTCCGTCGAGCTCATTAATCACATCGCGCAGCTGCGGGAATTCGACTGGACGGCCATCCCGCCTCCTGCAGCCCCCGGCGTGTGGTTCACGGCGCTCTCAGGATTGCACCAACACTTGGCTCAGTACCTGATTGGTTTGGCGAGCGCACGCATTGGTATGTCAGACCAGGCGCTTGCCGCTGCGCAAGCACTGGCCGCGATGCAACCGCCAGAAGGCCATGGCTCGCTGATCAGAGACTGGGTGAGGGGCATACGCGCAACGGTCGCTTGGAGGGCCGGGGACATCGAAGCTGCGTTAGCGGAGCTGGAGCAGTTCGAGGGCCACGTGTACTACCAACTCGCCACCGCATCGTTATTTCACACGCTAGCATACGAGCGGTTCCTGCTTGCCAGGTTGCTGGAGGAGAGTGGACGTCTGGAAGAGGCGCTCACATGGTACGACTCGTTTGAAGGTGCTGGCCTCCACGACAGGGTGTTTGAGGCTCCTGCACATTGGCGGCGCGGACACATCTACCTGCAGCTTGGTGACGAAGCCACGGCCCGAGAGCACTACATGCGTCTGTTGGGGCTTTGGGCGGAAGCAGACACGGCTTTCAGCACGGTGCTGGAGGATGCTAGGCGCACTGGCGGCTAGCAGCGAAAGCTGGAGTTAGTATCCCGGCCAGCCCTCTCTCTCTCCGATCAAGCCCACAACTTTGTCTGCCAGATCTGACCCGCTGTCGCTGTTGGTCATGACCACAACGCCATAACCGCCACTCATGTGAGCTACCATGGTACAGCGGAAACCGTCGTTGGCGCCGCCATGCCCAAAGTACGTCTGTCCCTCATCCGACCATACGGCGTGGCCCAGAGCATAGCCATTCATCAAGGTTGTCAGCAACAACTCCGCATTCTCCCTCGTCAGGACATTGTTGGCCTCGTCTTGCAGCGATAGCTGTATCTCGATCAAGTACCGGGCGAGGTCACTCGGGTTCGTCCACAGTCCTGCAGCCGCGATCTCGGGGTAGATGTGGTGAGCACCCGGTACTGCTGTGCCGTCGGCATAGTAACCGGACGCTGCAAGGTGCCTGCCGCCAGCCGCCAGAAAGTGCTAACATCGTGCAGGGAGGCTGCCAATGCGAATCAGATCCATGAACTGGTTTCAGGTAGAAGAGTATCTGAGGGATGAAGATCGGTGTGTCTGGCCGCTCGGCTCCACTGAGCAGCATGCAGGCCTGTCACTCTGCGTTGACGCCATTCTCGCGCAACGGGTCGCCATTGATGCCGCCGAGCCGTTGGGTGTACCGGTGTACCCTGTGATGCCATTCGGCTGCTCCCCCTACTTTTCCGCATACCCGGGTACTGTATCGCTGAGGGTCGAGACTCTGCTTGCTGTGGCCAGAGACGTTGTCGGTTCGATGTACCAGTCTGGGTTCCGCAGAGTCTTGATCGTGAACGGCCACGGAGGTAATGCGGCTGTCGCCAATCTCTGCCGGGAGCTCATGGCGGAGTTACCGGAGATGTCGCTCAAGTTCCACAACTGGTGGCTTGGATCGGAGGTGATGGACAAGGCCAACAAGATTGCGCCCCATCCATCGCACGCCAATTGGTTCGAGAACTTCCCTTGGACACGACTCGCCGACGTTGTAGTTCCCAGTGATGAAAAGGCAGTTGTGAATATCGACCAGATCAAGGTGAGCGGGCCGGCACGGGTGCGGGAGCTGCTTGGTGATGGTAGCTTCGGCGGTGCATACCAAATGGGTGATGAGGCCATGGAGGCCTTGTGGGCGGTTGCAGTCGAAGAGACGCGCGCCGAACTAGAGAGGCCATGGTCGATCCAATTGTGATCACAAGAAACCTTCAACAAACTGTTGGCAACATGGCGCTAGAGTTCTCAAATCGCGTAACGATAGTGACAGGCGCGGCACAGGGCATTGGCCGCGCAATCGCGCAGAGCCTCGTAGATCGTGGTGCAGCCGTGCATGTGCTCGACATTGACGAAGCGGGCTTGGCAGAGACCGCGAGCAGCACGGGGGCGGTGTCTCACGTGCTGGACTTGTCTGACCGGGCATCCGTATCGAGTGTCGTAGCAGATATCGAACGATCGACCGGGCCGATCGAGATTCTGGTCAACGCTGCGGGTGGTGTACGCGGACAGGTTGGGCGGCCAATTCAGCAGATCGATGAGGCGGATTGGCGAGTCATCTTCCAGGCCAACCTCGACAGCGCATTCTGGCTGGCCCAGGCGGTTGGGCCACGGATGATGGAGCGGGGTAGAGGGCGCATCATCTTCATCGCTTCCGGCGCTGGCCTGCGGCCGAGTAAGACGGGAATTCAAGCCTACACGGCAGCCAAACATGGTCTGGTAGGCCTCACCAAACAACTGTCCTGGGAATTCGCGCCCAAGGGGGTCACCGTCAACTCGGTTGCACCAGGGTTCATCTTGTCAAACCCGACGACACTGAAGCAGTGGGAGAGCTACGGTCCGGAAGGCCAGGCACGTCTTATTGAGGGCATCCACACGCGGCGACTCGGCACTGCTGAAGATATCGCTGCCGCGGTTCTATTCCTGGCTGGTGACACCGCGAGTTGGATCAGCGGTCAGACTATCTCGGTTGATGGCGGCGGGTCGTGAGCGATCCCGTTCTGTCTTATCTCCAGCACCACAGGGCCAAGATCATCGATCGGTTGTTTGAGCTTGTCAGAGCGCAGTCTGTCAGCACTGATCCAGCTTATGAGCAGGGTATGGCCCAAGCACGAGAGCTGCTGTCGCACAGAATGAGTGAAATGGGTCTATGCAACTTGCGAGAGCTCGAGCGCGGCGGACACCCTGCACTGTACGCTGATTGGCTGGGTGCTGGTGACAAACCGACGTTAATGGTATACGGCCACTACGACGTCCAGCCACCCGATCCAATCGAGCAATGGCACTCACCGCCATTCGAACCGGAGGTGCGAGACGGCAAGATCTACGGTCGTGGCATCTCTGATGACAAAGGGCCCACCATCGTCGCTTTGGAGACGATTGCTGCCTTCCTGTGCATCGAAGGTGCCCTCCCGTTCAACGTACGATTGCTACTCGAGGGTGAGGAAGAGCTGAGTAGCCCGACGCTTGCTGCGGTGCTACGCAACCATGCTCCTCTGCTGGCCGTAGATGCGGTGATTTCGGCAGATGGAGCCCGTTGGCGCTCAGACCTAGTCACTGTGAACATCGGCTCCCGCGGCAACTCCGGGTTCGAGTTCACAGTGAGAACGGCGGTCAAAGACCTGCATTCGGGTCGCTATGGTGGGATCGTTCCCAATGCTCTCCACGTGATGGCGGAGTTGGTAGGTGCGTTGCACGCGCCAGACGGTTCTGTTGCGGTACCCGGATTCTATGATGGAGTGCGGGAAGTAACGGATGCCGAACGAGATGCACTTAGGGACATTCCGTTCGACGAGACATCGTTGT
>CP070792.1:2417560-2428485 GCA_020346845.1 Gemmatimonadota bacterium | reverse complement strand
CTCGAAGTCACCCGAGATGATGGCGGGCCCGAACGAGCGTGCCGGATTCAGTGCTGCGCCCGTGAGCGGGCCGATCACGAGGATCGCGAACAGCAGAACCAGACCCACCGCAAAGCCGCCCACCTTGGGAGCGTCCGGCGCCAGCACCGTGCCAAACACGGCGCTGACCAGTACTAGAGTCAGTATTGCCTCGAGGACGATTGCCTCTACCATCGTAACATCGCTTGAGATCTTGAGTGCTCCCAGGCTAGTTGCATCGCCGGCGCCGGACGGAAACAGGAGCATCACGAGCAGTGCCGCGGCTACTGCAGCAACCAGTTGCGTTGCCACGTACATACCGGCGGTAGCGGCATCCATCTTCCTGGCCGCCCAAACACCCAATGTGACGGCCGGATTGAGGTGACCACCCGAGATGTTCATGGTAATCGTGATCATGACCGCATAGACCAACGCTGTGGCCAGTGCCGCACCCACGAGGCCCAAACCGTTGTTGGTCCAGGCATTCACGACGATTGCGCCGGCACTAACGAAGACCAGCGTGAAGGTTCCCAGAAACTCGGCAGTTAGTCTTCTACCCGTGTTGCTCATGGAATTCTCCCGTATGCGGCGCGTGCATTGTAGCGCTTTGCTCCCATGCTTGCCAGCGGGCCGGCGTCACAACACACTCCACAGCGCAACGGCAACGGCTCCACCGGAACATGTCGCGATGAGATTGACGGCGTCGTTGTCGAGCCAACTCCAACCTCGGACCAACCGCGTCTTACTACCGCACGTGTGGAGCCGTTGCTCACTGGTGGCATCGCACGTGGCGCAATGATAGCTGCCCTGGACCGACGCGCCGAGAACCGAGTCCCACATCATCGCAGCGAACCCGGCCAAGAGCCCCGCGATAGCGACGGTCGAGGACACTCCGAGGGCCAGTGCCGCGGCTGCCATGATGGCCGATCCGATGAGGCCGCCAGTGCTGCCGAGCAGGGTTACGCCACCGGAAGTACCAGGTGGTACCGCGGCCCCGGTCGTAATGAGACGGGGTGGCCTGCCGGACCAGGCTCCGATCTCCGTCGCCCACGTGTCTGCTTGCGCGGCAGCCAGGGCGCCCAGTAACACTGCCCAGCCGCCTTCCCAGCCAAGTGCCAGCAAGGCGCCTGCTGCTGCACAGCCACCGTTCGCCACCACTTGCCGCGCGTTGCGACCACTCGTTTGTGCATCGAGACGGTTACTGTGGGAGCGCGAGGTGTGTCTCGTCAGCAGGCTGCCGGAAACGAAGAAGATCGCGAGCAGAGCCGCCCCCGCCGTTCCCCCGCCAGCAAAGACCGCCGTTCCCACTGCTGCGGCTGCAACCGCACCCGGCGTGTCGAGCCAACCCAGCCAGCGGCCCAATACCGCGAGGACACCTGCGAGAGTGGCGGCTAGAGCCGCTGTCACTACGAGGCGGAATCCTGGTCGAAGAGTACCTGCTCGAAGATCTTCTTCTTCAAGTGCTCTGGGGCTTGATGGGCCCGTGTGCGTGCTCGCAGGAACGACAGATACGCGTCCTCGAAGCCGAGTAGCTTGAAGCACGGGGCGCAATCATCGAGGTGAGCCCTCACTTCGGCTTCCGAATCGGGTGTCAGTTCTCCGTCCAGGTACTCGTAAAGCCGCTCAGCGGCCTCCTGGCAGTCGATCTTTCGCGGGGCATTCATCGTTCCACCCTCTTTATGTACCCCATCTCCAGTGCATAGTCGTACAGCTTCTGCTGCAACGCCTGACGGGCTCTGAAGAGACGAGATTTCACTGTGCCTACCGGAACTCCTGTCACCTCAGCGATCTCTGCGTAGGTGAGCTGCTCCACGTCGCTCAACACCAGAGTCTCCCTGAATTCCTCCGGTAGTGAGTCAATTGCGCGGAGCACTTCATCGTCGACGATCTGATCGAAGAAGTTACCTTCGGGGTCTGCCTCCTGGACCTCGTGGAACACGTGGTAGCCTTCGATCTCTCCCACGTCGACGGTTGGACCAGCACGTTTCTTCTTGCGGTATTCGTTGATGAACGTGTGCCGCAGGATCGTGAGCAACCATGCTCTGACATTGGTGCCGCTCTTGTATTGGTGCCATGAGCGGTAAGCCTTGAGCATGGTCTCCTGCACGAGGTCGTCCGCTTGGGCTTCGTCGCCGGCCAGCCGCAATGCTACGCGATAGACAGCGTCGAGTAGTGGCAGCGCCTCTCTCTCGAATGCCTCGCGTCGGTTGTCAGCGGGTGCAGCCATGAGGCGACGGGCCTTGTGTGCGATCCTGAGTAATTGACATTGTGAGCACCATAGAACGGAAACAATCGCTCACTTAACCTGTGTGCGCAACGGGTCTGGTCTATCTGCTGCGCTCAGACTAACTTGCGCGCCGTTAACACAATATCGATTATCCAGCCTAGTGACTAATACTCAAGTCAGTGCCATAATCCCCCTGGCGGTGCTCCAGGCGGTGCGAACACTGGACCAGCAGGGTCCGGAGCGCATGGTCCAGTACCATGACGAGGTCGCACCCAAGCGGTTGGGTATGAACCCAACGGTCACAGCCCAAATAGAGCGGTATCGTCAACTAGCGCAACGCAACGGCGTGGTGGACGCAGATGAAGTCGTGCAGCTGTTTCGGTTGGTGGGTCGCCGTGGCGATGCGAATCTGGCTTTTTCTCAAGGCGGACGACTGGCCGCACAGCACGCGCTCCAGCAGACGCCTGCTCCACTCAAGATTGCGAGCAAGATGGCGCCAGGCCCCGTCAAGCGGAGGATGGGGCTCAGATCTGCCACTCGATTGGCTGCCAGCGTGTTCGGGTCCACGGTGACGGTGGATGAGCAGGATGGGGTTGTCGCGGTAGCGCAGCCCGCGACCACCGAAGCAACGCCAGATGGAGCTAGCTGCAGCTTCTACGGCTCCGCCTTGGCAGAGATCCTGCGATCCACGACCAACTTCGATGGAGCGCTGCTGCATGAAACGTGCATGACACGTGGGGGCGACTGCTGTCGCTGGCACACGGGCAATAACCAAGGCTGGTGAATGATGGCCCTCGTCGATCAGATCGACGCGCAGCAACTCAGGAATGCTCTGAAGCAGGTAGACGCAGATGGTTGGTTGGTCTATGACTTCCATGGACTGAACCCGGTCGCAGCCCGCCTGATCGGATACAAGGGCATGGTGACTCGGAGACTGTTTCTGTGGCTACCGGCCGAGGGAAGCCCCGTGTGTATCGCGCACAACATCGATACAAACGCAGTTTCACACATCGCCACCGCTATCTCGTTCTACACGACTTGGCAGCAACTGCACTCGCAGCTGGAGGAGAGATTCGCAGGCAAGAGGGTGGCCATGGAGCTGTCGGCAGAGAACGCGGTGCCTTATCTAGACCGCGTACCTGCCGGGGTAGTAGAGCTGTTGGGAAAGTTCGGCACCAGCGTCGTTCCCTCCTCGACTCTGGTAACCGAGTTCGCGGCGTGTTGGTCGCGGGAAGAACTGGATTCACATCGTCTGGCGGCGGAGAGCATCGCTGAGATTGCCAGCGGTACGCTGCGATCGGTCATATCCGAAGTCGGCAGCGTCTCAGAGTATCAGGTGCAGCAGCGTGTGATTGAGGCGATGACGCAGGCGGGCCTGGAGATAGAGGATCCGCCCATTGTGGGATTCGGACCCAATGCCGCCAACCCGCACTACGATCCGACTGAGGAAAGCTCCAGGACGTTGCAGGCTGACGAAGTAGTGTTACTCGATCTATTCGGCAAGAAGGACGGCTTCGCCTGGGCCGATCAAACTTGGATGGCTTTCTCGGGCACCAAGCCACCACCTGATGTGGTTGCGGTATGGGAGGCAACCAGGGATGCACGCGACGCCGCTGTTGCACGGCTCCGCGCAGCGCACGACGCAGGTGAGACTGTAACAGGTGCCGTGCTGGACGATGCGGCGCGTGCTGTGCTGCGCGAGAGGGGATACGCCGAGTGGTTCACCCATAGGACCGGTCACTCAATCGATGTGGCTCTGCACGGGTCGGGACCGCATCTCGACAACCTCGAGACCAACGACGAGCGCGTGCTGATCCCCGGCGTTGTGTTCTCCGTGGAACCAGGTGTCTACCTGACGGACCGTTTTGGTGTCCGCAGCGAGATCAATGTGGTGCTGACGGAGAATGGGCCTGAGGTGACACCGCGGGTGCCGCAGGTAGATCTGATCACGCTTTGACGCGGTGACCCGGTATCCCGGTGTCCCGACCTCCCCACCACGACCCAGATTCATCTACCGGGAAACCGGTAAACCGGCCTACGGGATACTGGGAGACCGCACCTTGTCCGTTACCAACCAAGTCGCATAGACCAACACCGCCCACAAAGCCGTGCCTGCCGCAACATGCAGCACGCGCCATAGCGGCCCGCCAGTCACGAATGTCAGTACCATCACAGCACCGATGACGACCTGGGTGAGCGAGACCGCAAAGGCGTACCAGACCGCATCTTTGACGCGGGCGGGGACCTCCAGTTTGCGGAATCGAAAGGTCATTCCCAGCAGATGCAGGAAGAGCGCGTACGCGACGAGACGATGGGTCCAGTGGATGTGGGGCAAGCCCGAGGAACCACTGCCGGGCCACAGTCTACCGTTGCACAGCGGGAAGCCGAGACAGGCAGGACCGGCATCGAGGTTGGCGGTCAGGCCTCCCAGCAGGATCACGGCTCCTGCCATGACTGCGGCTGAGGTAATCGCTCCCCGTTTCGGAACGGGGCCGCATGGCTCGAGTGATGTATCGGCCCTGAACCCGGTGATCATCATAGCAGCGATGAAGGCCATCGCTACGCCGAGATGGGCAATGACCGATGCCGGCGGTAGCTCTAGCCAGACCGTTACCGCACCCAACATCACCTGGATCAGTAACAAGATGCCTGCCAGGACGGCCGGCAGCAGGGTGCCGCCCGGTCCGGAACCGCCGGGCTCGCGTCTCGTTCGCAGAGCCTGAACGACCACCGCCAGCGTCAGGAGCGAGAGTAGCGCGGCAACCTGCCGGTGTCCCCACTCCAAGAACGTTCTGTAGTCGTCGAGCGGCGGGATCAAGTGACCGTTGCAGAGCGGCCAGTCGTCGCCGCAGCCCATGCCCGACCCCGTGATCCGAACCACTCCTCCGAGGACTACCAGCGCGTAGGCGAGGATGGCCGCCGAGTACGACAGATAGCGCAGTGTCTTCATGGGGGGAAGGTACCGGCTCAACCGCTCAGTGGTAAGCCTGCTGTTCCGCTCTGTTCTATAGAATGGTCCCGAACGTGAGGAACAGAACCGTGGCGCCGCCGGCCGCGATGAGGGCGTAGGGCAGTTGGGTCCTCACGTGGTCGATGTGGTCCGTGGCGGAAGCCATGGACGCCAGGATGGTCGTGTCCGATATGGGAGAACAGTGATCGCCGAAGATACCGCCGCCCAAGGCGGCGGCCACGGTCAATCCGGGGTGGAGGCCGATAGTCTCAACCATGGGAATCACAATCGGGATCATGATAGCGAACGTTCCCCACGATGTACCCGTAGAGAACGCAATGAAGCAGGCGAGGAGGAACACGATTGCGGGAACGACGGCTGGGCTGAGAATCTGGTTGGCGGCGTTTGCAACGAACTCACCGGTACCGAGAGACCGAGTCGTCGCCGCGATTGCAAAGGCGAGTGATAACACTATGACGACAGGGATCAGGCCTTGAACGCCCTTGATGATATGGTCGGTCGATTCTTTGACCGTCATGATGTTCTGGACGCGATACATCGCTACCGCCACGATCAGGCCGACGATGACACCCCACAGTACTGCTTGGGAGCCACTCCCGTTGGGAATGCTACCGTCGCCCGTCATCCATAAGACGACAGGGACAGTCACCACCATCACCAGTATCGGGATGACCATGTTGATGGCACGCCGTGGCACTCCTTCTTTGGCCTTGGTTGTCGAGACTTCCTCCGAGACCAATGGCTCGGCACCGTCACGCAGCAGTTTGCCCTCTTCTGCCACGCGACGTTCCGCTTCGCGCATCGGTCCGATGTTCCATCCGGTTATCACCACGAACACCACGAGCGCGATGGCGAGTATCGCGTAGAAGTTGAACGACAGAGCGGCGAACAGCAGCGTGTTGGCGTTGACCACGTCTTGACTCAACAGCAGCCCCGTTATGTAGGCACCCCAAGCGTTGATTGGAATGAGAATGAGCTTTGGCGCGCACGTCGCGTCGATGACATAAGCGAGTTTCTCGCGCGAGATACGGCACTTGTCAAACAGCGGGCGCGCGACCGAGCCGCTTACCAGAAGGCTGAAGGAAGACTCCAGAAATACCCCGAAGCTCACGGCGACCGTGAGCAGTCCTACGGATCGCCTCGACTTAGCGAGGCCGCGTTGGTCCACCCGGTTCACAAAGCCTTCCATGCCACCCGAGGCTTGCGTCATTGTGATCATCGCCCCGATCAGCGAGCTGAACAACAGCACCCGGGCGTTATCGGCCGATGTGACCTGTGCGAGGTAGATATCGACCGAACGGATCATGCCGATCACCGGATTCCAGGAACTCATGATTGTCCAACCCAAGAAGACAAACAGACCTAGCGACAGGTAGACCTGTTTTGTCTTGATCGCGAGAGCGATCGCGACAACGGGCGGTAGAATCGACAACCAACCGTAAGTTTCCATGGTTTCCTTGGGCTCTCCTTTTGCTCTTCTTCCCCTCCTTCCCCTCCTTCCCCTCCTGATCTCCTTCTTAAGTAGGCGCTCTCTTCAGTAGCACGAGCCCGGCCATGCCGAACAGCAGGTTTGGGATCCAGGCAGCGTACACCGGTGGTAGCAACCCGCCGGCGCCCACTGCCTGAGACAGTTGAACTGACAACAGGAACAACATGGTGGTAGCCAGTGCTATGGCAAAACCAATAGCACCCGTTGCCCGCGGTGTGGACACGACCAAGGGAGCGGCGAACAAGGCGATGATGAAACAGGTTACTGGGACGGCGATCTTGAGTTCCTTGACCACGCGGAGTTTGCGACCGTCGCCGCCCGATCGCTCGAGAGCTTCCACATAGCGACCGAGCTCTGCATACGTCATCTCCTCGGGTTTCTTGGGCTCGACCAATAGGTCATCCGGAGTCTCCGTGAGGCTCCGCATGCGCAGTGAGTCGAACCTGAAGGAGACCTCGCCGGTGGTTTCCGTGACGATACGAAAACGCCCATCACGTAGCATCCACGTGCCTGTGGAGTCGTTGTACCGTGTGTTCCTGGCCTGTATAGCGAAGGTTGGATAATCGCCGGACCCCTCTCGGTCGAAGATGACGTCGTACATCTGCTGTTGCTCCACGTCCAGCGACCTTATCGTGTACACCCATCCCTCTTCGGCCCGGTATACGAAGTTGTTGCGCGAGCTACGCGAACGGATCTCCAGTTCGCCCAGCATCTCCAGCTGCGTTCGCGTCGCTCCCGGCGCAAGCTCGCCCAGGACTACTCCGACCCCGGTCGCCACAATCGCGGCAGCCAGGACCGGGATCAGCATGCGGTGGAAGCTCCGCCCTGACGCCTTTGCGGCTGACAGCTCGGAGTGACGCACCATGGCGCCAAGGCTGAATACGGTCGCGAACAACACGGCGGCAGGCAGAACGAGAAACACCTTGTCGGGTAGACTATACAGGTACGCAATTATGACCTGTGGTGTCGTGAGATCGCGCTGCAGGTAATCGGCGAGCTTGTCGGTGATCTCGAACAGGATGACCACCAGGGGAAATCCAATCGTGGTGGCCAAGAAGATCTTCAGCCATTCGCGCAGCAGGTATCTATCGAGAATGCCACCGAGCATCGTCAGGTCTTGGCTCGCCGGACAAAACTCCTGAGGGGCGACCAACTACTGCCGCGGACGTTGATGCCCTGGCGGGCCATGCGCCACATTGCTGTGCCTCCGATGATGCTGAATACCACATTGGGTGTCCACATTGCCCAGAAGGGCGGGATCTTCAGCTTGTTGGCCAGCGACTCGCCGGCGATCAACCCGACGTAGTAGATCCCGAATATCACCATGGCGGCGGCTATGACCATGCCCAAGCCACCGGGAAACCGCAGCGCCAACGGGACGCCTATTAACACGAACACCAGGCAGGCCGCAGGAATGGCGTATTTCTTGTGAAACTCCACGAGGTGTGCCGCCGCTCGCATCTGATGCCCGCGCTCTCGATCGTGCTGGATCCGAATCTCGTTCATGCGCGCTCGCGGTGTGCGAGAGCTCGTGAAGAGTGCGCGACGCTGCGTATCGGCGAGATCACGGACTATCGTGGTGGCTGTATCGGACTGCGCCCGATTGCGCGGTCGGTCTTGGGCCTCGAGTGGCTGCGGCAGGACCCAATCCAGCAAGCGGCAATAGAGGCTGCGACCCTGCTCGGGTGCGATGGAATCGGGTCGAATCGGTGGAAGCCCAACCAGGGCGCGCAGTCCGTTGCGCTGGGCCGCCTCACCCGCACGTTGCGCGAGCCATCTTTGACGGCGCTGGCTCAGCACCACCTCTTCGAGGGCGCAGGTACCCATTTCTCGATCGGAGTGGTATTCGTCACCCTCACCCCGCTCGAATACACCGCCGACGCTGGGCAGTCCTATGATGTACCTGTGGTAGGTGGTTCGCTGGAAGTTTGCTGGCTGCCGCCGGTCGAACTCGTGTGCGGTGCCGTGGAACAGGACGAGCTGAAGGTCTTCCTGATTGGGTGCAAATGCGATACGTCCACTGTCGGCATATATGGTTCCCATCGCGCTACCGTCTCGCGGGAACCGGTAGATCGTCACATCGCGCATGATGAACGAGGCGGGGTCAATTCGCGCCGCTCTGAGGAAAACCTGTCGCGGCTGAACCTCGTTGATGGCATGTTCCTTCAGCACGAAGGTGGGTTTGGTCCTCCCAATGGAGCTCATGAGTACTCGCAACCGATGGTTGGTACGTGGCAAGACCTGGTCACCAAACAGGAATGAGAAGAACGCCACGCATGCGGCTGCGATGAGCACGGGCCAGACGAGCTGCCCCAGCGAGATGCCGCCGGCCCTGAATGCCGTTATCTCGCTATCTCGCGCCAGGTGGCTGAACGTGTATAGCACGGCCACCAACACCGACATCGAAATTGTCATGGCGATGAGATACGGGATCGTGAGAACGAAATACTCGACAATGATCGTCCATGGGAGATCCTTGCCGACCAACTGTTCGAGTCGCCGCGCGATCTGGTTGAGTAGCATGAAGCCGGTGAGCGCCGTTAGCGAGAACACAAACGGTGCAGCGTGTTGCTTTATCAGATACCGGCTCAGAATTCGCATCGATGGCTGTAACTATCTGAATTGTAACGACTTGGAACGCCCATTATATTGCAGCCGCTTGCCCATAACAAGGCTTACCCCAGTTACAGGGTCAAAGTGTCGCGTGTACCGGTAGCAGTCCTCATCGCCGCTCTGATTCTGCCGGCTGGCAGCCTGTCGGCCCAGGTGGGTGTCACCACGCGGCCGACGGTGCGCCTGCGCTTCACCGTTGACCCGTTACGGCTACACATTCCTCGCGATTTGGAACCTGGCGGTTTGTGGGGTCCCCGCACAAGCCCTGAACGTGTGACGGCGATGTGGGCAGCGAGTACCATGGCCTTGATCCGCGAGCAAGCGGTGGCCCGTCGCCATCAATTGCTTCTGGCAGCGACGAGTCCGCAACTCGAGCGGCAGAGACCCGCGATTCCACGGCCGGAAGCGGTAGCTCAGCCTGGCCCGGAAGAGCCAGGACCCGGTCAACAGCCGGTACTGGGCTCGCTTTCTGAGTTCGCCGACTTGGGTATGGACCTCAACGCCCGAGTCGAGCTCGTGCTTGACCGGCTCCGTAATGCACGCTGCACGGCGGCGGCCGCCTTCAATGTAGCCTCCGGTTGTGTAGGTGGATTCCCCACCCCAACCCTGCAGACACGGTTCGATATCAGAGCGAGCGGAATCGTAGGCGACCGAGTACACATAAACGTGGATTTCGATACTGAGCGTGAGTTCAACGCCAACAACAGCATCGTGGCCTACTACCAAGGGTTGGAGGACGAAATCCTGAGGCGTGTGGAAGTTGGAACGGTGACGTTCGAGGCACCTCCTTCGCGGTTCATTACCACGGGTATCCCGTCAAACTCGTTCGGTGTTCAGGCTGAGGCGCAGCTGGGAGCACTGAACTTCCGCACGATCGCCGCGCAGCAGAAGGGGTCCGCGGTGCGGGTACGAGAGTTCACGGTGGGCGAAGCCGCGACGCAGCCGGTCGATTTCGAATCGCGCGATCTCGATTTCGAGGCAGGGCGCTTCTTCTTCGTTGTCAACCCGGTGGACCTTCCCGGCTATCCAGCCATTGACGCTCTGAACATAAATCCAGGGACGTTGCCCTCATCTATGCAGCCAACGGCGGTGAGAGTCTATCGTCTGCGGGCACAAAGTGGTCAGGTTCAGGACAATCCCAACCTCGGTGGAATCGATGCGGTAGCGGTACGTGATGACAGCCCTCAGAGGATTGGACCTTTTTCCTGGGAGCTGCTCATCGAAGGCGGGGACTACTACCTCGATCCGTCGTCGACGTGGTTTGCACTCAATACGCGGGTCGGCACCGCAGACTTTCTCGCAGTTTCCTACGTTACTGCGGCGGGTGACACGGTCGGCACGTTTCCGTCCGTGAACGGCGTCAACGACACACTCCAGCTGATATATGAACCTCAGCGCGGTACGGAGGTGCCGACGTTCCCCTATGAGATGCGCAACGCCTACCGGATCGGATCTCAGGATGTGAATCGTGCCACCACCCGGGTGACCATCCGAGTCAGCAATTCAGAAGCTACGCTGCGTGAAGAGGGCACCTATCTTTCGCGTCTCGACGTTGCACTGTCATCCGATCCTTCGACTGTAGACGAGTTCAATCGAGTCTTTCCGCG
>CP070792.1:2406543-2417460 GCA_020346845.1 Gemmatimonadota bacterium | reverse complement strand
TCTGTCCAAGACGGCGAAGACGTGTTGGAGTGCGGTGACTCCGGCGGGCTCGTTTCCGTGGATTGATCCGAGAAAGATGAGTGTGGGACCAGCAGCATGACCGTGCACGTGGCCGATCACGCGATCAGTTCGCCGAGTCACGTCGGTCCGAGGAGCTGCCGTTGTGGGCGATGCTGCCTCACTCGTCTTCCAGTTTCTCTTCGAGCAGACGTTCAGCTATGGGAATGAAATCCTCAACGCTGACAATGCCAACGAGCTTTCCTTCGTTGATCACGGGCAGGCTGCGCACCTTGTGTCTGCGCATCAAGGATATGGCTTCGAGCGTTTCTGTTTCGGGAGCAACGCATACGGGAACCGGTTCCATGATGTCCTTGACAGAGACGGTGACGGAGCCCTTCATAGCCTGGCCCGAGGTGTAAAGTCGCAACAGAGATCCATATGTTACCCAGCCGGACAACCGTCGCTCATCATCCTCCACCAAGACCTGGCGAATGCGCTTCCAATCCATGAGCAGCGCCGCTAGATCGACCACCTCGTCAGCTTTGACCGTGAACAGGTCGGTTGTCATATACTGCTCGACCCGGCGGTAGTGATGTCTCCACCCACCACCTTCACCGATCGAAGCAAGTTCCCATTCGTGTACCGGCAGGTTCTGTCTCTGTCTGGCTGCTGTGGCTGCCGTTAGCGCCGCCATGCGCTCGGCGCGGGTACCGTGCTCGCCCATGTTGGTCAGCGAGTGAGATTGCCACCGGGCGCCTGTGAATCCTGTGGTAACGCGCTGCTCGATGATATCAAGGAGGCTGCATGCATCATCTGAGTCGATACCAGCCTGCTCGAGTCCCGACCGGGCGAGCGGAATCAGCTCCTCCAGCAGAAGTTGAGGAGCGCTCATCGACGCATGGTTGAACCAAGTGAACCCTGCATTGAGTCCCCTGCGAGCGGCAGCCAACAGATTTGCCCTCGCATCATCGAAGTCCATTAGCTGAGTGACATCTTCATACTGCTCGGCACCACCGAGTATCACACCCAGCCACAACGCGGCGTTCGCAACCTGATCTAGTATGCTTGGACCAGAGGGCAGAAACCGGCATTCGATTCGCAGGTGCGGCTTGCCATCGGTGATTCCGTAGCAGGGTCGGATCCAACGGTACACGGTCCCGTTGTACAACTGTAGGGCTTGGAGCTCGGGTACCTCGTTCCTACGCAACGAGTCGAATGGGTCGTGGTATATCTCTCGCCCCAACAGGGCCGGCACTCGAGCTACATCTTCCTGGAAGATCTCGAGCACGGAATTGCGAACCCAGGCCTCACCGAAACGAACGCGCGGTGTCACCTCGCGCAGATGCGGGGTCGAATGTCTCACGTCGAGCACCTGCTGGAACAGTGCGATTCGAGTCTCGGCCCAAAGCCTCTTACTAAACAGGATCGGGGAATTCACGGAGGCCGCGAGTACCGGGCCCGCCATGGCGAGTGCCAAGTTGTAAAACTTAGCGAACTCATCTGGCGTCACCTGTACGTGGAACTGAAAGCTGGTATTGCAGCCCTCCAGTAGTATGGAATCGTGCTCCACGTGTAACTCATCCGTGCCCTGGATATAGAGGCGATATGAGCCTCCGGACCGCTGCGTTATGGCATCGTTGAGGGCATAGTATCGAGGTCGCGGTGTCAGGTTGTTCAGCGCGAGGTCCGATTTCTGGAGCGTGGGTAGAATGCCGGTGAGGACGACATCGGCCTTGTGCTTGGAGGCCTCAGTGCGGACCTGTGCTATCAACGCTTCGAGGTTCTCTTTTAGGCTCTTGAAGCAATCACGATCGATCACAAGAGGGCGAAGGTTGATCTCGATGTTGAAGCGGGCCAGCTCTGTTGTGAACTCTGGTCCCGCGAGACCCTGCAGCACTTCGTTGGCTACGGGGGCCGGTCGCCACCCTTTGTTGACCAGAAACAGTTCTTGCTCGGCTCCGATGCGCCTGACACCGGATTCAAACAACCCATCATGCATCATGCGCTCGAGCGCACGAAGATCGTTCAGCAGCGCCTTGGTGAACTTCCTGAGCTCAGTTGACTGTAGGTGTGTGACATCGTGACTGCTCATTGGGGCGCAACGCTCCCGTGGGACGGATACCTCTATGATACAGGAGAAGCGGCAGCAGGGGCAGAGGGAGTTGTGCTTCGAGGCGATGGACGGCTGAATAGAGGGACCCGGGTCCCTCTACTTGCCGCCACCCGTGTCACGCACCACGCGCACCACACCCTCTTTTGTTTCTATGGTCAGTAGCGCTTCCAAGTTGGCCGCGATGTCGGCCAGCAGCGAACCAGTGAGCTCCACGATCTGTTCCTCATTCATCGCGTCGTATTTCCGCTGCTCCAGAAGCTCTACGAACCCGTTCACCGCAGCCGCGATGTCAGCCTTTGCCTCGGCGTGTACGCGCAGGTTTGCCAGGGCCTCCGCATCGATTTCGATGGCGGGAATCGCGACGGCGATTTCAGCCAACTCCGCCTGCAATGTCGCGAGTTCGGCCAACTCGACCTCTCGGATTGCCACCACTTCCGGCACCACTGGGACTGCGGGGACGACCGGTACCTCAGGTGCCGCTGGCACATCGACCACGGTCAGTGCAGTCGCATCGGCTATCGTGACGTGACTCTTGTCCTTTTGGGCCGTCTGGTGAACGACGAATCCGGCGACCATAGCAATGGGTACTATTATGGCGAGCTTCCGCATTTGTGCCCGTTCCTTCTCGGTGTGTTGATCCTGCTGATGACCACCTTACGCGTGCCGCATTACGAGGGTTTCGGAAGGGGTCTGAGAGGCACTCTCGATTTGATCTCAGCAGCTGTAAGGGCCCTTGACACTGCCAACCAGGGGCCCAATCATACTAATAACCAGGTTAACTTAATCCCCGAGTGGTCGGTTCCTGCCGGTTTTGCCGGAGGTGGAGCGCTACGACGGAGGAGCCATGGTTCAGATTAAGCGCCCGGACATGTCCGACGAGGAGTGGGAGCGACTGAAGAGAGCGGGCGCAGGCAAATCGTCGGAAAGTCCAGCTGAGGAGGAGAAAGAGAAGGACCGGCTGGGGGACGCCAAAATCAGCGTCGAAGAACATTTGGCCGGCCTCTGGAACGTTCTGGGCCTGGGAGACTGACGCGTAAAAAGGGCCCCAATCCGTTGCGGGGCCCTCCAATTCCATTAGCTACTGCGGTGTGCTACGCGTCTCGTCCCCGGGCGACCTGCCGTTCCTCTCCTCCCTCGAAATACTCGTAGTTCTTCGCTATGTACGCCTGCCACTCATCAGGCACGTCTTCTTCCGGGAAGATGGCAGTTACCGGGCACTCCGGTTCACACGCGCCGCAGTCGATGCACTCCTCCGGGTGAATGAAGAGCTGTTCCTCACCCTCATAGATGCAGTCGACCGGACACACATCCACGCATCCTCTATCCATGGTGCCGATGCACGGTTCGGCAATTATGTAGGTCATTGTCTCTCCCTCGAGCAGCAAAAGACGCTGTGAGCTGGCAATGTTGCTAGGGCGGGGCCCCACTGTCAAGGCGCTATGCGTTGCCTCAGCTGAGCGACGAATCCATACTTCGTGCCGGAGGGGGGAGGGGTGGCCATTGTCACTTCTCCTTTTGCTCTCAGCTGCACGGGACCACACTTGAGACCACATGACAAAGGGAGACGAGGAATGCAGATTCACGGTTACGACCCCGTCAAGGTCCAGCCAATGCGCCAGGAGCTGACGGACCTTGGCTTCAGCGAATTGCTGACTCCTGAGGACGTTGACGCCACACTTTTGGATGACGAAGGTACCCTTTTCGTAGTCGTGAATTCGGTATGTGGCTGTGCCGCCGGTGCCGCAAGACCCGCCGTCAAGATCGCGCTGGCCGATGGGCCCCGTCCGGAGAGACTCGTCACCGTCTTTGCCGGGATGGAGCGAGACGCGACCGAACGGGCCCGCCGCTACTTCGTTGGGTACCAGCCGTCTTCGCCGCAGATGGCATTGTTCAAGAGTGGCGATCTGGTTCACATGCTGGAGCGCCGGGATATCGAGGGGCGGGCCGCGGATGCCATCGCGGCTGATCTAAGGGCTGCTTTTCGCGAACACTGCCGCTAACGAGCGCGAGAAATGTGAGCTGATTCGTGATCCTGCTCGACCGATCGGCTAGGCCGCTGATAGCACACCGCGGGGCGTCGGGTGACTATCCGGAAAACACCATCTTGGCGTTCGAGCGGGGGCTGAGCTTTGGAGCGGACGCCATCGAGCTGGATGTGCGGTTGAGCGCTGATGCGGTGCCGGTCGTCATCCACGATCGAGATCTGGATCGCACCACCGACGGCTCCGGGCCTGTCGGTCGGCACACGGTAGAGGAGCTCTCTCAGTTCGATGCCGGGTCCGGCGAACGGATCCCGACTCTCGACTCCGTCCTCGGCAAGTTCCCCACGGTTCCACTCATAATCGAGTTGAAGGAGGCCCGGGTTGCCAGGCCGGTAGTGGAGCTGATAGGTAGACATGGTGCGGCCGGTCGAGTCCTGGTCGGGTCCTTCGAGCAGGACGCTCTCGCCCCATTCAATGCGCCAGGCTTCTGCCGCGCGGCGTCTCGCCGGGAGACAGCACGTTTCTGGCTGGGATCCCACCTCGCCTGGGCGCCGCGGGGCCGTTCGTACCACGCGTTCACAGTGCCAGAGATGCATGGCAGGCTGAAGGTGGTCGACGAGGCCTTTGTCCGGTGGGCGTACCGCCGGTCAAAGCCGGTTCACGTATGGACCGTCAACGACCTGGCCGAGGCTCAACGGTTGCGTAATATGGGAGTTCAGGGCATCATGACGGACTTTCCTGAACGTATGCGGAAGCTGAGCGCATAGCGAGCGCATGGAGACGAGCGAGGAGCCGCGGATGAAGTTGACCCCATTGTTGGTCGGATCGGGGGCCGTGCTGCTGGGGCTGTTCTCGGTCCTGCCAAGATCGGAGGCCCAGCAGGGAGCGGGTTGTGCATTCGACAATGCCGGGCTCGAGCTTCCCCGGGGCTTTTGTGCCCAGGTTGTGGCAGAGGATCTTGCAGCCGCCCGGCATCTGACAGTCGCGGCCAATGGCGACATCTTTGTTGCCACGGGCCCGACCAGGCGGGAGCAGGATGCGGGTGGTGTGGTGGCTCTGAGGGACACTGATGGTGACGGCAGGGCGGACGAGAGGGTGAGTTTTGGCAGCGGAACCGGAGACGACGTAGAGTTCCGCGGCGACTACCTCTACTTCTCGACGCACGGAACCGTGGTGCGTTATCCCTGGACGTCCGGGTCGCTGGAGCCGGCGGGGCCAGCCGATACGGTGGTGCGGGATCTGCCCGCCGTGCGCAGCCACCAGGCCAAGAGCATTGCGTTTGGCCCCGACAACGCGCTCTACGTGAACATTGGCTCGCCTTCCAACTCATGTCAGGTTCAGGACCGCTCGTCGGGCGTGCCTGGAAAGGACCCGTGCGAGGAGCTGGAGACGCGAGCCGGGATTTGGCGATTCGATGCCGATCGGCTTGGCCAGACACAGTCAGACGGCGGTCGCTTCGCTACGGGACTGCGCAACACTGTTGCCCTCACGGCTCACCCGGGCACCGGTCAGCTATATGGGGTGATCCACGGTCGCGATCAGCTTTGGGCGAATTGGCCTGACTATTTTACAGAAGAGCAGAGTGCCGAGAAGCCGTCCGAGGAATTCGTGCTGATCGAGCAAGATGACGACTTCGGCTGGCCCTACTGCTATCACGATCCCGAGCTGGGTCACAAGGTTCTCGCTCCTGAGTATGGCGGCGACGGATCGGTGGTGGGTCGGTGCAGTGCGGTGAAGGAACCGCTCATCGGATTCCCCGCGCACTGGGCTCCCAACGGGGTCTTGTTCTATAGCGGACACCAGTTTCCGGCCAAGTACCATAACGGGGCGTTCATAGCGTTCCATGGTTCCTGGAACCGCTCGCCGCTGCCGCAGGCCGGTTACAATGTGGTTTTTGTCCCGTTTGACGGCACTGATCCTGACGGGAGTTGGGAGGTTTTTGCAGACGGGTTCGCAGGTGCCGAGGTTGGACCGCGGGAGGCAGCCCACAGGCCCGTTGGCTTGGCCGTGGGTCCTGATGGATCGCTCTATGTAAGTGACGACAAGAGCGGTACAATATTTAGGATCATGTATACCGGTAACTAGGAGCCACGGAATTGGCAGATTGGTTACTCCTTGGTGCCGCGGCCGCTGTAGCGTTTGTCCTCGGATTCTTGCTACGGTCCGGCACGTCCAAACGGGCGCCTGCCCCAGAGCACCCGAAAGCGCCTGAGCCGAGGCCTGAAACCTCGGCGGAGGCTCAGGGGGACAAAGTCCCACAGGAGCTAATGGCCGCGTGGGTTCAGTTCCTAAAGACGGACATATCCGAGGCGGTCAATGTCCTTCACAATCGACTGAACGTCATAGCGGCGAACGCTACCGTGGACGGTCCCAACCTGACCGGCGAGCAACGAGGCAAGTTGGAACAGATCAGGGTCGAGATAGGCAAGGCTACGGAGATTACCTCGGGGCTACTCCACAGGGTCAGCTCTGCCGCTCCCGACACCATACCAGCGGTGGTACATGAGTACGACGGTTCGGATTTAGGGTCGGGCAGTGTGCTCCTCGTGGAGGATGATGACGCCAATCGAGCCGTGATAATGAAGCTCCTGGTGCGCTTGGGGCTGAAGGTCACTGGTGTCACAAACGGGCTAGAGGCCTACGACGCTCTCGAGGCCGGAGAGGTGGACTGCATCATCTCGGACCTACGCTTGCCATACGTAGGCGGCAGGACACTGTTCGAGCAGGTGGAACAGAATATGCCCCATCTGGCGAGCAGGTTCGTATTCGTGACCGGTGATTACACCAATCCGGAGTCGCGCGCGTTCTTGGATCAGACGGGACAGCCGGTAATTGGCAAGCCGTATGAGGTAGAGGCGTTGCTGGGTGCCGTGGCCACGATCCTGCGCAGAGGACGGATTGGGTGAGCCCCATGGAGCTTGGGACTGCCTCCAGAAGCTCCCGCTCCTTGTGGAGTCGCCGGAAATAGCAGAACATTAAAGGTTACGTTTCTAGCAGTTAGAGCTACCTGAGGCGCAGGGCCAACGGATGCAGCACGTGCCCGCGGGACGGTGCTCTGCTCATTTTGTGTAGGTGATGTCATGGAATCTAGTGCAAAGCCTGTCCAGACAGGTCAGGAGCAGGTCCAAGATCCGAAGCTAGTCGAGTTCCCACAGAAGCGTGAGCCACGCGAAAAAAAGGGACCAAAGAGTGCCGAGCACGGCGCCACGCCGAGCCACCCTGGTTCCTTGCCCACTCCAAACAGTGAAGGGGTTTATGACCTGGAGGGGCCCGAGTACTTCCTGAATCGTGAGCTCACCTGGCTGAACTTCAATTTCCGTGTGTTGCATGAAGCCGAGGATACGCGCACTCCACTGCTGGAACGAATCAAGTTCCTGGCCATTGTAGGATCCAACATCGACGAGTTCTTCATGAAGCGGATCGGCGGACTCAAGCAGCAGGTTGGGGCCGGCGTTCAAAAGATGACGGCAGACGGGCGCACGCCGGAGGAGCAGATCGAGGCTTGTTACGCACTCGTACGTAGGCTGGAGACGCAGCAGCGCAAGGTACTGCACAGTGTTCTCAAGCAATTGAAGGAACATGATATTGTCGTGACGACCTTCCATTCGCTGGGGAAGCGAGATCAGGCATACCTGTGTGATTACTACTTCGAGAATATCTTTCCGTTAGTTACCCCTCAGGCGACGGATCCCGCGCACCCGTTCCCGTTCGTCTCAAATCTCTCTTTGAACTTGTTGGTAGGATTGAGGCATCCCAAGGAGACCGCGTCACTTTTGGCTCGGGTTAAAGTGCCTATAGGCACAGGTGTGTCGCGGTTCATCAAGCTGGAGGACAAGAACACGTTCGTGACTCTGGAGAGCGTCATGGCGGGGAATCTGGACCTGCTGTTTCCTGGTATGGAGATCGACAGCTGCGAGGAATTCAGGGTTACGAGAAACGCCAATACGTTGTTGGACGAGGAAACTGCGGACGATCTCTTGGCGTTGATTACCGGCGGGCTTCGCGAACGGAAATTTGCACCGGTAGTGCGTCTCGAGGTCGATGAAGGCATCTCACCGGTGCATCGTGGGCGGTTGGCGGCAGAACTCGGACTCGATGAGCAGGAAGATGTGTTCGAGGTGCGAGGTATGTTGGGCCCGAGTGATCTCATGGAATTGACTTCCGTGAAGAACCCCGAGCTGCATGATGCGCCGCACCATCCGGTGAACCACCCCATATTCGAAGATAAGGACAGCATATTCCATTTGATCCGTGACCAGGGGCACGTCATGGTTCATCATCCGTATGATTCCTTTACTACCTCGGTAGAGCGTTTTCTCCGTGAGGCAAGTGTAGATCCCAAGGTGCGTGCGATTAAGATGGTGCTGTACCGCACGTCCGCTGAGTCAAGGGCGGTGAACTACCTCATCGATGCAGCGCGCAATGGCAAACAGGTTGCTGTGGTGGTGGAACTGAAGGCGCGGTTCGACGAGGAAGCCAACATACGGTGGGCCAATCGTTTGGAAGAAGTGGGCGTACATGTAACCTATGGTGTCGTTGGGCTCAAGACCCACTGCAAAGCCATTCTGGTGGTGCGGCAAGATTATGACGGGCTAAGGCGGTATGCTCACGTTGGCACGGGGAATTACCACTCTGAAACTGCAAGGCTCTACTCGGACCTGGGGATGTTCACGTGCGACGTCAGCATCGCCAAGGATCTGACAGAGCTGTTCAACTATCTCACCACCGGTTATAAGCCAAAGCGCAAATATGAGAAGGTCCTGCCCGCGCCAAAGGTGTTGAAGCAGGCACTACTCTCGAAGATTGAGCGAGAGATTGAAGTACATACCGAGGAATCGCCGGGCCTGATCCAGTTCAAGATGAACGCCCTGGAAGATGTAGACGTTACCCGGGCGCTGTACCGTGCTTCGCAAGCAGGCGTAAAGGTGGACTTGATCATTCGAGACAGCTGCCGGCTGCGGCCGGGTGTGAAGGGATTCTCGGAGAACATCCGTGTAGTCAGCATAGTCGGTCGTTTCCTCGAACACTGTCGAGTGTTCTACTTCCAGAACGCAGGGCAGTCGGAGTATTACATTGGATCGGCCGACTGCATGAAGCGGAATCTCGAAAGTCGTGTCGAAGCGCTGACGCCGGTAGAAAGCGACGAACTACGTCAGCAGTTGCGTCATCTTATCGATACTCAGTTGAACGACGAACGCGGTGCTTGGGACATGCGATCGGATGGCAGCTATGTTCAGAGAATGCCGGCCGACGGTTCTAGTGCGGTTCACTCGCAGGCCGCACTGGCGGATTGGTCTGAAGATCGGCACAAGCAGGGGACGCGACTCCGTCGAAGGAAGACGCAAGGTATCAATCGCATGCGTAACGTCAGGTAGAGAGTGAACCACTACAGTGAAACTTCTCGTAGTCAGACACGCAATCGCTGAACCACGTCATGAGTTCGAACTGACGGGTCAGGATGAATCGCTGCGTCCACTGACGGCCAGAGGTCGTGAGCGTATGGAACGGGGCGTGAGGGGCATCCATCTGCTTGTCCCGGAACTGCATGTGATCGCCAGCAGTCCACTCACGAGGGCCTTCCAGACAGCGGAGACTGTAGCATCGGCATATCCCGGTGTGTTGCCTGTCAAAGTTGATGCGTTGGCGCCGGGTGGTGAGCGCAGGTCGGTATTGTCATGGATTCAGATGCAGAAGGACGATGCGAATGTGGCAATTGTCGGCCACGAACCGGACCTGGCGCTGCTTGTGAGTTGGTTACTTTCGTCCGGTGAAAAGCAGTTTGTTGGCTTCAAGAAGGGCGGGGCGTGCCTACTTACATGGCCGACACACATTACGGCCGGCGATGCACGTCTCGTATGGTTAATGACAGCGGGTCAATTGCGGAGAATCGGAAAGAAGTCCCCGAAGGTGAAAGGGATGGACCCATGAATGGCGCAAGATTCTGGTCATCACCGTTCACCCGGATAACGGTCTATTACGTGATCGTGGCAGCGGTCGCGTACGGCATATTCAGGGTGTTCCCCAGTTCGGCAGACATGTTCTCGGGCGAGCGGCTCAGTGAGCTGGCGCAGGCGGGTGGGGGGTTCTTGACCGGCCCCGTAGGAGTGAGCGACTACGTGGAGCCTGGCCGTGGGGCAACGGACTTGGCGGTGATTACTTTGGGAGCGATCGTGGGATGCCTCGTGTTGCTGGCACCGGTGGTGTGGGTCTACATGGTGACCAAGCAGCAGGAAGGGTACGACGAATCGGTGGTTCATACCGTGGCGATCCTACCCATCCCTGTGTCGGCCTTGGTAATTGTGGTACAGAACAGCATCGCTCTCGCATTCAGCTTGGCTGGTATCGTTGCTGCCGTGAGATTCCGTAATACCCTGAAGGACACAAAGGACGCCGTCTATATCTTTCTTGCCATTGGCACCGCTCTGGCAGCAGGCGTGCAGGCGCTCGGCATAGCTGCCGTTGCTACTCTGTGTTTCAACTACCTCGTGCTCATCATGTGGTGGTTAAAGGTTGGCAATATCTACGCCGACCAATTGAAGCTGACACCGAGGATGAGGCTTGGTGATGTTCTGGCCGGTGGGAGCACGCCGGGGGCGGGAACCGGGCAATTGACCATTGGTGATCCGAGCATGCTGGCTGCACTCACGCCGGATAGCCTCTCGGAAATCGCCGAGCGCAAGGCCAAGCTGCGTGACCATCTGGAAACGGCTGGGAAAGGTGCGAAGAAGTACAGCGGGTTGTTGGTTGTATTGGCGAATGCTACGGAGCAGACACTCGATGCACTAGAGGAAGTGCTCAAGCAACACTGCGAGAAATTCAAGC
>CP070792.1:2402726-2406443 GCA_020346845.1 Gemmatimonadota bacterium | reverse complement strand
CTCAAGCACCGCGTGTGTGCAACGGAACAGTCTGCCGCCTGAAGGGAGCAACGGGGCTACTACATCAACTGAAGGACGACGGTGCCCGTCCCATGCCGTGCGCGGGTCGCTGTGACGAGCCGATTCCAGTTATCCGTGGCGATCAGGTGTTGATCGGAACAGATGCCAATGACCTGGAGTCGCGCCCATCTCCCGTGCCGTCGCCAAACCCCCAAGGAAGGGAAGAGTGCGTCTTCCGGCACATCAGAGAACCCGATAGGTCGACCATCGAAGGCTACAGGCGCACTGGTGGCTATGACGGACTGACCCTAGCTGTCAGTGAACTGAATCCCGCACAGGTGATCGACATTGTACGGGACAGCGGACTGGCTGGTAGGGGTGGCGCGGGATTTCCGACTGGTGTGAAATGGCAGGCGGTGGCCGACGCGAGCGGCGCTCCCAAGACAATCGTGTGCAACGCGGATGAGGGTGAGCCCGGCTGCTTCAAGGATCGGGCAATCATGGACCACGACCCTCATGCCGTAATCGAAGGCATGGCTCTAGCAGCGTACGCAACCGGGGCGCCGCGCGGCTTCATCTACTTGCGATATGAGTACCCGGAAACGCTGGGCACGCTGCAACGCGCTATCAAAGAAGCCGAGGAAGCTGGTCTGCTGGGTGAACGAATTCTGGGAAGCGCGTTCGATTTCACGGTCGTAGTGAGGCGGGGCGCGGGGGCGTACATCTGCGGTGAGGAGGGCTCGCTGCTCAACAGTCTCGAAGGCCGACACCCGTTTCCGCGCAACCGACCACCATTCCCTGTCACACACGGCTACGAAGACCGGCCGACCGTCGTCAACAACGTTGAGACACTAGCATCGGTACCGCATATAGTCCGCCGCGGAGCAGATTGGTATCGCGCTCTGGGGCTCAACGATCTGGCTGGAACCAAAGTCATCAGTCTATCGGGCGACGTCAAACGGCCTGGCAACTATGAAGTGCCACTGGGCCTCCCTTTGAGCACACTGCTCTACGATTGGGCTGGAGGAACCGGGTCCAGCAGGTCCGTTCAAGCCGTAACCATGGCTGGGGTTTCTGGTGGCTTCCTCGCAGGAGAGGACCTCGACGTCACGTTGGACGAGCCGTCTATACGCGCAAAGGGCTCGTTTCTCGGTGCCGGTGGCATAATGGTGTTCGATGATACACGTGACATGGTCGAGATCGCGCATTTTGCCATGGAGTTCTTTGCCGAAGAGTCTTGCGGCAAGTGCTTTCCTTGCCGTATTGGAACCGAACGATTGACGGAGCGGTTGGCAGGTACTGCAGGACCTACCAACCTGACGGCCTGGCTTGATGAAGTCAACGACATCGGTCGCACGATGAAGGCCATAAGTGCCTGCGGCCTGGGAATGGCGGCTCCGTTGATCACCGAGAGCCTACTGCGGTACTTCCCCGAGAGAGTGGCACAGCACGTAGCCCACCAGGCCCGTGATTGAGAATCGATAAGGACCTACACATGATCATGAGCACAACAGACAGCCAACAACAGCACATGGTACTCGATGGAGACGACGTCGGTTTCACCTCTGGGGAGACCGTGCTTCAGGTAGCGGAGCGAGAAGGAAAGAAGATCCCCACGCTCTGCAATGATCCCCGGCTCGAGCCCTTCGGCGGCTGCCGGCTGTGTGTGGTCGAGGTCGAGGGAATCGCGAACCCGGTTGCTTCGTGCACAACCAAGGCCGAGCCCGGAATGGTAGTACATACTAAGACCGAGCCAATCGAGGCGTACCGCAAGCTGCTGTTGGAGCTGTTGGTGTCCGAGAACCGCGAGGTCGATGTTGACGCGCTGCGGGGGTATGCGTCACAGGAGTTCGCGAGCCTGGTCGATCGGTATGGGGCTCGCACGGGTCGATTCGTCGGGAGCAAATCCGGTAGCAGTCGCTTGGACGATGATAACCCGTTCATCCTTCGTGATTACGATCTCTGCATTTCATGTTATCGGTGTGTCCGTGTGTGTGCGGAGCAGGAGGGCGACTACGCGATAAGCGTTATGAACCGTGGATTCGGTACGCAGATCACTACAGAGTTCAACGGTCTGCTCAACGACTCCGCTTGCACTTTTTGTGGTCAATGTGTCCAGACATGTCCGACGGGCGCCCTGGCCGACAAAAAGGCGCTGAAGGCCGCTGAGTTACCAGGTGCGATCCACAAGACCCGCACGACTTGCGCTTACTGCGGTGTGGGCTGTTCGGTCGATATCCTGACAAAAGGTGAGACGATGGTGGGGATTCACCCAGCGATGGACGGTCCGGCCAACCTCGGCGCGCTGTGCGTAAAGGGACAGTTCGCGTTCGACTTCGTGCAGCACGAGGAACGGTTGCAGACGCCGCTCGTCCGCGGCGAGGACGGTGAGCTTCACGAAACCGACTGGGACACTGCACTGGACCGGGCTGCTGCCGGATTCAAGAGGGCGGTCGATACATACGGAAGGCACAGCGTATATGCGGTCGCGTCCGGGCGAGCACCGAGCGAGGCAGCATACATAATGCAGAAGTTCGTCCGTGCCGGATGGGGTATCAACAACATCGACAACTGTAGCCGTGCGTGACACGCCCCAACGGTTGCCGGTCTGGCAGCCACGATCGGGCGTGGTGCCATGTCGAATCCATTTGCCGACATGGAGAAGCCGGATGTCATCTTTTGCATAGGCACCAACATGACGGAGTGCCATCCGGTCGCGGCCACACGCATCAAGCGTGCTGTGGCCGCCGGTGCCAAGATGATCGTTGCCGATCCCAGGCGAGTTGGTCTCGTCGATCATGCAGATCTATACCTGCCCCTGCGAGTTGGCTCCGATGTAGCGTTGTTGCTCGCAATGGCACACGTTATCGACCGGGAGTCATTGACAGACCCCGACTTCATTGCGGCGCGAACGGTCGACGGCGACAAGTTCTTGCAGCATGTGAGACAGTTCACGCCGGAATGGGCAGAAGAAATAACAGGTGTACCCGCAAGGGACATAGAAGCAGCCGCCTTGCTCTACGGAAGAGCTGAACGCGGCGCCGTATACTACACGCTGGGCATCACTGAGCACATCTGCGGTGTCGATAACGTTCAGAGCTTGTGCAACCTTGTACTGATGACCGGCAACATCGGCCGCGAAGGTACAGGCATCAATCCGATGCGTGGCCAGAACAACATTCAGGGAGCGGGTGATGCCGGCGCACTGCCCAACAACTACCCGGGATTTCAGCCCGTAACCGATCCCGAATTCCAACGGAAGTTCAAAGAGCTATGGGGAACTGAGGTCGATATCGAGAAAGGAATGACCAAGGTAACCGCCTTGGCCCACGCTGGTGATCAGATAAGAGCCATGCTAATCGACGGGGAAAACACACTGGTCACCGACCCGGATCGGGCGCATTGCGAGCGAGCACTCAAGAGCCTGGATCATCTGGTAGTGATCGACATCTTCCGCAATGACACAACGGAACTCGCTGATGTCGTCTTGCCGGCCACAGCCTGGGGCGAGACAGACGGGGTCTGTACCAATTCGGAGCGGCGGGTACAGCGCCTCCGCGCAGCTGTGCCACCGGCTGGTGACGCAAAGCCGGATTGGTGGATACTATGCGAACTGGCCAAACGGTTGGGTTTCCACGGATTCGACTTCGCCTCCCCAGAGGAGGTGTTCAACGAGTTGTGCGAAGTATCTCCCATATATCATGGACTCGATTGGAG
>CP070792.1:2399042-2402626 GCA_020346845.1 Gemmatimonadota bacterium | reverse complement strand
GGCCCGACGGCAACGTGAGGAATACAGTGAGGCAGGAGAACCTGTATGAGCTCGCCAAGGGGCCGAACACGCGCTCCGGCGGACAGTGGGCAGTGTGGGAAGCGCTTTTCTCGCCGGTTGGCTCCGACGGTTACCCCAAACCGATCTGGAACATGGAAACTGGAGTAATCGACCATGAGGTCGCAGAGTACTGGCGGGAACACTACGACATCAACCACTACCTGCAACAGAATTGGCAGACGGTCGGTCCCAAGCTGCGGGGCAAAATCCATGTCGCCACAGGAGACATGGACAGCTACTACTTGAACGAAGCCGTCTACCTGCTGCAGAGTTTTCTCGACTCCACTACGGCTCCACCCGCAGAGGCGACATTCGAGTATGGGTGGCGTAGACCGCATTGCTTCATCGGATATAGCCCCACGCGTCCTGGGGAGGACTTGAGCTACAGCGAGTTCATTGGAATCACGGCGGAGCATATGTGGGGCAATGCGCCTGCTGGGGCGGACAGGAGCTGGTGGAGCAGACGATAAGGGCTTGTACTCGCGATTACATGTTGCCGAGGGTATGATTGCCCCGGTGGCCCAGGTGGGGAAAGGGAAAGGGGAAAAGGGGAAAGGGAAAGGGAAAGGGAAAGGGAAAAGGGCAAAGACGTGCAAGGGTGCAGCGTTCAGCGTGCAGCGTGAGGGAGGGGGGCACATGGGAAGAGGGAAAAAGAAGAGGGGAAAGTAGGATGGGTGGGGTTGGACCGTTAACCAAGAAGTCGGGCCACCGGTACACCGTGGCACTCTGCCTGCCGCTGGAGAGGAGCTCAATGTCAGGGACAGAACCATCTGATAGGGATCGAAGATCGGATTCCGATCGCGTGTGCGTCGTGTGCCTGCAGGGGCATTACGTCACTCGTGATGCGAGTGATTATCGCAAGGGTGATCCAGAGAACTCACCATGGCACATTGAGGCGTGCAACAACTGCGGTCACGTGCAGATGTTCAGGCGTGACTGGCGGAAAGCCGAAGATTGACGATTGGCATCTGCGACGTGCGATCTGCGATCGATGCTCGGTGGGTTACTGGACCGACCGCCGGGCACAGACCGTAGCGGCGTGGAGAGCTAATGCGAGAAGGAGTTCTAGCCGGAAAGGGAGCGATAGTAACGGGCGGGTCCTCCGGGATCGGACGTGCTACAGCGTTGTTGTTCGCCCAAGAGGGAGCGGCGGTTCTGGTGTTCGACATCGATCGAGCCGGAGCAGAGTCGGTGGTGGCGGAAATAACGGACACGGGTGGAAAGGGTTCGTGGTTCGAGGGCGATGTGAGTGTTGCTGCAGACTGCCAGGCAGCGGTAGACCGTTGTGTTGACGAGTTTGGCAGGATCGACATCCTGTTCAACAACGCTGGCATCATACATAGAGGGTCGGTGGTTGCACTGAGCGAGGAAGACTGGGATCGGGCAATGTCGGTGAATGTGAAATCGATGTTCCTGATGTCCAAGTTCACGATTCCGCTGATGGCAAAGTCGGGCGGCGGAACGATCGTGAACACGAGTTCTGGCTGGGGTATGACTGGGGGCAAACGTGCGGCCTCATACTGCGCATCGAAGGGGGCCGTAGTGCAACTGACCAAAGCCATGGCGCTGGATCATGGCGAGCAGAACATAAGGGTCAATTGTGTGTGCCCTGGTGACACTGACACTCAGATGTTGCGCAACGAGGCACTACAACTGGGCGAGCCGGTTGAGGACTTCTTGTCCGCTGCCGCGGACAGGCCGCTGCTACGCATCGGCCAACCGGAGGACATCGCAAGGGCAGTACTATATTTGGCGAGCGATACTTCCTCCTTTGTAACCGGTACTTCACTCATTGTGGATGGCGGCGGACTTGCTGGGACCGCGTGAGGAGATCACGTGCAAGGCTTGACTGACAAGCGAGTACTCGTGACGGGCGGCGCAAGCGGAATCGGCGAAGCGACGGCAAGGCGTTTCGCGGAAGAAGGTGCCAGGGTCGTGATCTTGGACAGGGACGTGGAGCAACTCGAGAGGGTCCGAGCCGAGCAATCTGGCCTGGCCGGAACGGTCCTGGCCGACGTGTCGGATCCGGGGTCGGTGGAGCGCGCCTTTCAAGAGCTCGATACTCTCCTCGCCGGCTTGGATGTGCTGATTAACAACGCAGGCATCAGCATCAGGCATTCGTCGTTCGTCGAGGTCGATCCCGAGGAATGGCAACGCGTAATCGACATCAATCTGACGGGTGTGTTCTTAGTGGCACAGCAAGCGGCTAAGCGCATGCTAGCCGGAGCAGGTGGTGTGATCCTCAACATGGGGTCGACCAACGCGCTAACGGGGTATCGACACTACTTCGATTACAATGCGTCCAAGGCCGGCGTGGTCGAGCTTACGAGGTCAATGGCATTGGAGCTGGCACCTAGCATACGTGTGAACGCCGTGTGTCCCGGCTACGTGCTGACCCCGATGCAAGAGGCCGAGTACACTCCTGAATTGATGGCCGAGTTGAACGCCAAGATCCCGCTCGGCAGACACGCGAAGACTGAAGAGGTCGCAGCACTGTTTGCATTTCTCGCCTCGGATGAAGCGGCTTACCTCACGGGACAGTGCTATGTGATCGACGGTGGCGAGACGGCAGGCGCGTTGGCGAGCCGCTGACATTCTGCAATCTGCAATCTGCAATCTGCAATCTATAATCTCTCATTCCCCATAATCTGCTGCTTTCCTGATCCGCCTCCTCTGTCCCTCGGTAACCATGTCTTGCTCGACCACCTGACGCACGATACGCGCCAGGAACGAGTATCCGCGTGAGTCCGCCACCAGCCACCTCTGCCATTCCAGTTCGTCGAGACCCGAGTTGAGCTCGGCGGCAGCCATCCCGGTTGCCCTACTCAGTTGTTCTGTCGTTGCGCGTTCGCCCAGTACCGCTGCGGTGGCCAAGATACCTTGGGCCGGTTTGCTGAGGCGTCGAAACCCGATGCGGATCGCTGCTATGATAGTGTCGGGAAGAGTGCCCGGCATGGTCTGCGACAGCGTCTTGAACGGAACCGGCCAGGCACCGCTTGTCTCCTCGACATCGAGACCCAGCGCTACGGCGTGGAGGATCTCCACGGCCAACAACGGAAGACCAGCCGAATCCAAGGTCACGCGGCGAGCCAGCCGATCCAATTGGTCATCGGAGTAGTCCGGCACGGCCCAGCGAACCAACTGTTTCAGATCGGACTCAGCGAGCTTATCGATGTGAACGGTGACGCCCTTGAGGTCGCGTCCGAGCCGCGACCGCAACTCATCCAGTTCCGTGCGGGGAGGCTGCGGCGCAATCGCGACGCAAACATGAACTGGCATTTCTGAGAGGTCCCGCAGCAGGGCCCACAACGCCAGTAGCGACTCCCGGTCACACCACTGCGCGTCGTCCACGAGAATGAGCGTGGGTTGCTCACGCGACACGGCGCGCACCACTTCGATCATCGCTGGGCCGAGCGGCATCAGCTCGCCTTTGGGCAGCCCGAATCGATCGGCCCAAGCGGCAATCTGATTGGAAAAGGCTGCTAGGGCCGCAGGTGATGCGGCGGCCAAACCCGGGCCCTCCA
>CP070792.1:2396737-2398942 GCA_020346845.1 Gemmatimonadota bacterium | reverse complement strand
GCCTTGCGATGGGTGCCGTGGCCTTGACCCTGGGCGGCATCGGCGGCGTGGTATTGGCGTGCATCCTCATCTACGTGGTCAATCGCTCCTACTTCGGCTGGACCATTCAGTTTCACTGGCCCGGGCCGGAGTTGGCCCAGCAGGGAGCAACCATAGTACTCGCGGCGCTCGGGGCTAGTCTCTTTCCTGCGCTGCGAGCCTCGCGGGTACCGGCAACGGAATTGAGCAGGGACGACCTGTGATCGTCCAACGGAGAACCGTAGACTCCCGCGCGCTAGCTGTAGCCCCGCTTCAGCTCGTGATCGTCTGCTCATTTCTGCTGACCACGTCGGCAACTCAAGCAGATCGCGCCAACGGACAGGAGTGGAGATATGCGGAGCCGGACTTCGCTTGGCAGTTCCCGCGTGACCATTGGGCGCACTCGGGCTACAAAACGGAGTGGTGGTACTTCACCGGTCAACTGACAGATGTCGCCGACTCCACCCGCAGGTTTGGCTACCAATTCACGTTCTTCCGAGTTGGCATAGCGCCCGACTCGCTGCCGATCAACTCTACATGGGCGGTTACCGACCTCGTCATGGGACATGCAGCGGTGACCGATCTGACCACCGGTGAGCACCGATTCTCCGAGCTGATATATCGGGCCAACGGCCTTCTGGGAGATTTCCCTCCGCCGGGAGATACGTTGGTCGCTTGGAGTCGGGCACCGGCAGGCACCGACGCGACTTGGCACCTGAGCTGGCGTGGAGATGGGTTCGACTTCACCGCGCGCGACGATCGGACCGGCATCACGTTTGACCTCAGAACCACGCCCAAGAAATCCCTGGTGTTCCAAGGCCCCAATGGTTACAGCCGCAAGGGGAATTCGTCATCTGCGGCAAGCCAGTACTACAGCTTCACGCGAATGGCCACTAGCGGTGCCTTGGGCTTCGACGGAAGGGAATACGTCGTTACAGGTGAGAGCTGGATGGACAAGGAGTTCGGCTCAAACCAGCTCACGGAGAATCAGGCCGGCTGGGATTGGTTCAGCCTGAGGCTGGATGACGGCCGGGACGTGATGCTCTACCTGTTGCGAGACAGGGACGGCTCCATCGATTACGCCCGGGCCACCATAGTCACGGCTGAGTCAACGGCACGTTACCTCTCGGCCGACCAGTGGGTGGTGGAAGTGCTAGATACGTGGCGCAGCCCTGCGACCGAAGCCGAATACCCCGTGAGTTGGCGTATCGAGGCTCCCGAAGAGGGCTTGTCCTTGTTTGTGACGGCAGAGTTCGCCCAACAGGAGAATGTCAGCCGCCTGATACCGAGTCTGTTCTATTGGGAAGGCGCCGTGAACGTGGCCGATGCAGCCGGTCGACGCTTGGGGATAGGCTACGTCGAGCTCACTGGCTACGGCACCGCCGCACCCCCAGTGATCTAGTTCCTGCGCAATCGGCTCATACCAGGAGCCAACCTCAGTGAAGCTTCAGGTCGGCCAAGCCTCCGTCGACTCCAATTACCTGGCCCGTGATCCAAGTCTGCGTGGGATCGAGTAGCCATTCGATCGCCGCGGCGATGTCTTCCGGCTCGCCAAACCTCCCCAAGGGGTGCATCCCTAACGATGCCTTCGAACCCGCGGGGCTCTCCGTGATTCGGGCGGTGGCACTCGTCTTCACCAATCCCGGTGCAACTACGTTGAAACGAATGTTTGCCTTGGAGTAGGTCGCGGCAGCGGACAGCGCTAAGCCCATCACACCACCCTTGGCCGCCGCAATTGCCTCATGGTTAGCCAAGCCGGTACGGGCGGCAGCGGACGCCAAAAGCACCACAGAGCCGCCAGAGTCGCGCAAGGCATTGCCCGCTGCCCGAACAACAGCGAACGCGCTCGTGAGATTGGTGGCTATGGTCGTATCCCACTCATCAGGCGACGTGAGGTGAGCCGGCTTTAGGAACACGGATCCGACGCAGTTGACTATCCCGTCGAGTCTACCGAGCTGTGACGTTGCGTCGGCAGTGACCGCTGCAACGGCGGCTGCATCGGTCGCATCAACAGAGAACATTGGACCGCCAAGTTCTTCGGCCAGCACCGCAAGTGGTTCCTCCGACCGGGCGGCCACGGCGACGCGGTTCCCGCTGTTCACGATTCTCCTGCATAGCGCGCTGCCGATCCCGCCGGTCGCGCCAAACACCAGATACGCTGCGGACATCTGCTTACCACCCTCTTGT
>CP070792.1:2391449-2396637 GCA_020346845.1 Gemmatimonadota bacterium | reverse complement strand
GATCTGGCCTATATCGATGGTTATGCAGGCACGCCGGGTGATGGTGAGGTACTGACCTGGGTCTCGGCGAATGGCAGAGCGGAGTTTAGTGCTGCTGCTGGTGGCGGGATCGGTGGGTCGATTGCCGACAATCAAGTCGCCGTAGGTGCGGCAACCGCAAATGAAATCGAAGGAAGCGCCAGCCTGACCTATAACGGCAGCACCCTGGCTATCACTGGCGCACTTACAACAAGCACCGGCACCAGCACTTTTGGTGGCGCGATAGTCAGTGGCGGGAATATTACGCTCCCCGCGACCAGCCGACTGTATCTGGATGGCGCGAGCAACACGTATATTTCTGAGTCTGCTGATGACGTTATTAACTTTACTGCCGGGACCACCTCTGTATTCAACATCCGCTCCACCGAAGCCTACTTCATTAAAGGCATCACCGAGGCCGCAGTCAATCTGACCGGCACGGCCATCGATCTTCATGCGGGGACTTACTTTTATAAAACCATTTCGGGCGCAACAACGCTTACATTTACCAACCCGGCAACCTCTGGCGAAGTCAGTTCTTTCACTCTCGAGCTCATCAACGCCGGCTCCAATGTTACTTGGCCCACCTCTGTGGACTGGCCCGGTGGCACAGCGCCCACTCTGACCACGACAGGTACCGATATCCTTGTTTTCGTCACCCGCGATGGAGGTACGACTTGGCACGGAATGTTGTCATCACTGGATAGTAAGTAATGTTTACCGCCGGTCGCATGATGAAGGGGTCGCGTGACGGCGTTCAGTATTTGACCGTCTCAGGCTCCAATGATTTTGTGCTTACCAGCCACACACCCTTCACTGACCTCGATAAAACTCGTCGTATTGTAGTAACGCTGACGGGTAACTTTTATGCAGGGACCACCAGCGGATACGGTGTTGACCTCGGCAATCTCTCTACGTGGTACAAGGTCGATGTCGAGCTCGCCAGTGGCGGCGTCATTGGTGGAGACGGAGGTAACGGTGGCGCGGGTGGCTCAGGAGGAGGTGGCGCTGGCGGGGCAGCGCTTAACATCAACTCCAATAATTCGTCCTCGATTCTCAGCTTTACCAACAACGGCTCGATTCGTGGCGGCGGTGGCGGCGGTGGCGGTGGTGGTGGCTTCACCCGCAGTTCTGCGGTCAGTACGACCACCCCTGGCAAAACCCCGACCTCGAACTGTAGTAATACCAGTTCGACCCGAGACGGTGGTGGTGGCGGTGGTGGCGGCCGCACCAACCTGAACAACAGTAGCGGCGGCGGCGGGCAGACCTCGACTTCGGGTTCGCAGTGCTCAGGGCACGTTAACGGCACAGCGGGGAACGCCGGCACATCGTCAGCCGAAGGTACCGGTGGTGCGGGCGGCACAGGTCGATACAAGGTGGACAACGGGACCACCTGCGGATCCTGCCAGAATTACAACGTCAGCAACGCTGGTGGCACTGGCGGCACCTGGGGCGCATCGGGCCAGAACGGTATTAACGGTGGCGCGGGCGGTGCGGCTGGCAATTCAGCCATCAATATCGGACACTGCAACTGGACAAACAACGGAACCTTATTCGGTTCGACGAGCAACTGATGGACCCATTACAACCCTTTCTGACACACGGCCGCACCCCGCACTGGGATAGCGTCGACATCGACATCGACTGGATCATGGAGAACCACCACGACTTTGGGCCAGGGCTGGTCACAAAGGACGTTCGATCCCACCTACCCGAGCTCGCGCCGTTTCAGGAGTTCGTGCGGTCCTGCTTCAATGTGCCCATCGTGCTCGACCACTCCGGGATCCGGGTCGTCTACTCGCACATGGTCAACCCGGCCCGCCCGGAGTTCTGCGAGTGCTTTCCTGACAATCACCACTGGCCCGACATCCATTGCGTGGTGGTGTGCGTGCAGGAGCCTGAGCCAAACAACGTCAACTGGGGGGTCGGCGTGCAGGGGTCTCCCTGGCTGTGGACGCCGTCCAGGCTGGGCGATGCAGTCGTCATCCAGGGCAATGAATGGCATACTGTCGACAGTTTCACGGGGGAGAAGCCTCGCATCACGCTGGCGAGTCACTTTCGATTAATGACATGATCTATCTGAATGGCAAGCACGACATTTACCTGATCGCTTTCTGGCCGAGCCCGGAGACCAACGAGCACAACAAGGAAATGTTCGCGAACGCCTATCTGGCGCTGACCGGAACCTACGATGTGAGCCTGCAGATAATCTCCGACCCCAAGGAGGCGATGAACTTGTCGTCGAACACCTCGGTCGCAATCCAGCAGGAGAACGACGAAACCGTCCCGCTGGCCGAGTTCGAGCACCCGGAGAACGCGGTTTACTACGTGGGCAACAACAAATATCCGTTTCCCGCTTACCACTTCAACACCGATCATGCTGTCCACATCCCGGTACCGGTGATGCGGGAGCCGCTTTACGGCTTCCAGGCGGCAGCAATCGCACTTCACGACAGGTACATGAAAAATGGCACAGGTTTATAATCAATTTCGAGTATTGAGCTACGACGAGTCCAGGGGCGAAATGGTGCTCGCCTGGTACGACGATACCCCGGCCGTCCCCGGTCCCGGACTGGCGACCCCAATCGAGCAGCAGACGATCCTGCAGCTGCAGCACAAGATCCCGGTCGAGGCTGAGCTCAACAACTGGACCCGCGATCAGTATCTGGCGTTCTTCCTGACCACCGTCGAGGATGTCATGGATATCCCGCAGTGGGCCAAGGACGAGGCCGATACCACCGAGCTCACGTTCGTCCCCCGTGTCCGAATTATCACATAGCGAAATCGATGACCTGTTCGCAGGCACAACCTGGGGTATGGAGTACGATTGCGGAATGTTTGACCGCCATCGAGTGCTCCCCGCCGAGCTCGGCCAATACTGCACGGACGAGGTTGCTTCTCACAGCAATGCAGGAATTGGCATCGATCCGCAGCTGCGATACAACTGCTTCGGTGGTGAAGTGCAGGTTGCTCCAAGCAATTCTGAATCAGGTCTTCTCCGCCGAATACTTACGATACTGGACACCCAGCTGGCCACCGATCAACTGGCCTACCCAGGAACGATCCATGTCCACGTCCGCGTGCCGCAACTACTTGAAAGGCCGGATCTCATCCGACTGCTCGTTCGTCGGACAACAGACGTTTGGCCTGCCTTCGCCGAGCGTCTCTGGCTGTTCGATAACCGGGGAGCATCACCGTATAACGCTTGGTTAGAGGACTGCAACGATCAGGTCAAATCGACGGTGTATGACGCGGCCGCCCTGCATCGGATGGAGGGTGCGGCTGACGACCCTGCCGAGATCGCCCGCGCATTGCACAACTGGCCGAAAGCCTGGAACGACTGGAAGAACGAATGGCACATCGAAACCAACAAGGTAAAGCGGCCTGCTGTAAATTTTGGCCACCTCGCCATCAATCAAACTATCGAGTTTCGTTCCTTTGCAACGACAGTGAATCCGCAGATCCTCCGAAATATCATTGCCTTCCCGCTGCGCTTCCTGAGAGCCCTGCTAAGCGGCGATCCTCGCCCCACAAGGATTATCGATGGGCTACAGTTTCAGGACGTTCACGCTCTACCTGCTGACCCTCACTACGGTGAGACGAGCCTGTACTTCGTTCACCCGGACGCCCAGCGGCACTATCTGGCGGTGCAGCTGGTCAACGGCGACCTGACCCTGGCCGACCTCAATTACCCCGAGTTCTGGATCAAGAAGGGGTTTCAATGAGCCACAACTGGCTGCTCGATTTTGAGACCGGGATCGCGCACAGCTGGATCCCGAAATGCGGTACGACCTCGATCCGGGCCGCCATAGGCGCGCCGGAGATATTCCAGTCAAACGAGATCTGCCTGCGTCTGCACTCGAAGCGCGTCATGTGGGTGCGTCACCCGGTGGCCCGCTTGGTGTCTGCCTACAACCATATCGGGTTCGAGTCCTGGGAGTCGTTCGTGGATCTGGTGCTGTCGGGTGAGCCCGACGACGAAGACATTCACTGGTGCCATCAGGCCGCGTACCTGACGACCAGGGGCGGGATCTTTGTGCCGACCGTGGTGCACCGGTTCGAGGATATCGGCGAGCTCTGGCCGCGTTATAGCGCTACCACGCTACCGCGCCTGAATGCGGGGGAATACAGGGAGGAGTTACCGGGGCACCGGATAAGGGAGATACTGGAGCACTACCACGCGGATTGCGTGCTGTGGCTAAACGGCGTCAAGTAGCTTTTCCTGAAACTTCTCGTTGAGGGCCTGTACCTTGTCGAAGCGCTCGCGCAGTTCCTCGTACTTGTCGCGCAGCTTTTCGTTTTTCTCGCGTAGCTCTGCGACCTCGTCAGCGTCCACTGGTGGGCCGCTCTCGTACTGCTCGATCTTGGCCTCCAGTGCGGGCAACCTCGCCCCCAGGGCCTCGAGGGACGACTCCAGGCCCCTTTTCTCGGTGCCGAGGTCGTCGATCACGTTCTGCAGGTTGATCGCGAGATCCATGAATTCCCCTTTGCTGTAGTCGGCCAGCTGGGCGCGCATGTTTTTTTCTTGGTCAGGTGTCATCGTTATACCCAAAAGATCTGAAAGGCGAGGTAGAGCAGCGCGACCAGAAGGGCGCGCAGTAGCCAAGTGTGCAGAGTGTTATCCATAGATCACGTCCCTCGGCATTTGCACGACCAGCTTGTTCTTGGCATCAGGGTAAGGCAACCCCATGCGATGCTCCTGGGGCAAGTACCCCTGCTTGCGGATCCGGGCGATGATCGGCCGGCCCTCACCCTCTGGCAGGTTCCAGCGCATGGTTTCGCTGTCCACGGTCTCGTTGATATAGACCTGACCCGTGATGTCGTCGGCCACGTAAACCCTGGAGCCGCGCACCAGTCCCTGCATCGTGAAGTTGAACGCATTCGGATCGGTGATGATCTTCGGCTCCGGCGGCATGGCCACCTTCATCAGCCGGTCGGCCTGGATGATCGCTGGCGCGCAGAACAGCGCTGCGGCTACTTTTGCCCCACCGGTCAGGAACGATCGGCGGGATATCTTCTCGTCAAACATTGTCTGTATACCCCTCGTCCAAGTATCTCATTTCGAGACGTGATGCTACCTCTTTCCAGAGCTCCGGGTAGCGGTTGCGGATATAGGCGATCTCGTTCTCTGTGCGAGTCACCCACCCTTTCTGATCCCAGTAAAGAGTAT
>CP070792.1:2379984-2391349 GCA_020346845.1 Gemmatimonadota bacterium | reverse complement strand
ATGATCCAGGGTCTGCTGGACCCCGACCAAGGCACAGTCACGGTCCTGGGTCTCGGTTGGGACGGGCACGAGCAGGAGTTGCGTCAGCGCATGGGTACCCAGCTGCAGGAAACGCGATTGCCCGATAAGCTGACGGTGAGAGAGACAGTAACACTGTTTCGCAGCTTCTATCGCGAAGGTTGTACCGTCGACGAAGTCCTCGACAAGGTGCAACTACAAGAGAAGAGCGACGCCTGGGTGAGCAAGTTGTCGGGCGGCCAGCGGCAGCGTTTAGCTGTTGCTTGTGCGTTGGTAAGTACGCCGGACATCCTGTTCTTGGATGAACCCACCACCGGGTTGGATCCCCAATCGCGGCGCCAGCTCTGGGGTATCATCAACGCATTCAGATCGAGTGGCGGCACCATCATGCTCACAACTCACTACATGGAAGAGGCCGAGCAGCTATGTGACAGAGTCGCGATCGTGGACCGTGGCACCGTCATCGCTCTCGGCTCACCCAGAGAGCTGATAGCGTCGCTGGGAGCTGAGGACGTGGTAGAGTACGCCCTGGAGGGCGAGCGACAGATTGGGCACGACGAGCTGAGTGCCCTGCCAGGGGTGCAGCAAGTTCATTCGGACGATGGCCGTACCGTCTTGACGGTGAGCAGGGTCCACCAAGCGGTACCGGCGCTCATGCGGCTGCTGACTGAGCGCGACGTCGAGCTCAGTGAGCTAGTTACCCACCATGCCACACTGGAGGATGTGTTCCTTTCCCTGACTGGACGGCACCTGCGCGATGAGTAGTGGACGCGGTAGTGCTTTACTGCAACTGACGCTGTGGAGGTTTCGGGAATTCATCCGGGAGCCCGAAGCGCTGTTCTGGGTGTTTGCGTTTCCGATCCTGCTAGCACTCGCGCTGGGCATTGCATTCAAGAACCGCGGCCCGGCAACGGTTCGAGTCGCCGTTGAAGAGGGTGGGAGGTCAACAGACGTACAGGAGATGCTGGAATCGGCGCCAGAGATCGAGGCGGTCATACTGCCGCCGCAGATCGCCGATGACCAGCTACGCAAGGGCAGAGTAGCCCTCGTTGTCAGGCCCGGCGAACCGCTTGAATACGTGTACGACTCGACCCGCACCGAGGGGAATGCGGCGCGTCTGGTGGTTCACAACGCGATCCAGGAGGCGGCCGGTCGGCGTGATGTTTGGGAGGTACGAGATCGACGCATCAGGGAGCCTGGCAGCCGATACATAGACTTTCTCATCCCGGGCCTGATCGGGATGAACATCATGGGCACCGGGATGTGGGGTGTAGGCTACGGAATCGTGAAGCACCGAACAGACAAGCTGCTCAAACGACTGCTTGCCTCACCGGCCCGTAGGAGCCAGTACATGCTGTCGCACATGCTTTCTCGGCTGGTGTTTCTGGTGTTCGAGGTCACAGCAGTGCTTGCGTTCGGGCATTACGCATTCGGAGTGCCGGTCCGGGGCACGTTGGCGGCGGTGGCGGTGGTCTCCTTTCTGGGGGCCATGACGTTCGCGGGCATGGGCCTGCTGGTCGCAAGTCGTGCACGGACAGTTGAGGGTGTGTCGGGACTCATGAATCTGGTCATGGTACCAATGTGGGTATTCTCCGGGATCTTCTTTGCATACTCGAATTTCCCCGAGGCGATACACCCCTTCATACTGGCGCTGCCGCTCACGGCACTCAACGATGCGCTGCGAGGAGTGATTCTGGATGGAGCATCGTTGTCGTCTCAAGTCGGACTGCTGGCAATCGTGTCAGGCTGGGGAGTAGTCGGCTTTACGGTGGCGCTGAAGATCTTCAGGTGGGAGTGATAATGCCCAAACTGAGTTCCAAGGCTCAACGCAAGCTCGATGCACTGGATGAGGCCAGACGCAAGTGGGACAGAATCCACTCGTTGGTTGAATTGTGCGGTTCCCAGCCAACCGGTCACGACATGTACCTCGGCCAGATCCGTCGTGCCGCCCAGGATGTGGGGCGTGTCTTCATGACCAGCGGCAACGGACCGCTTGCGGACCAGGCAAATCAGATGGTGCTGGCTACAAAGCGGGGCGGGACCATACAAACCAAGCTGCGCGCCATGCGGGAGCTAGTGGTGTCCGTAAGAGGTGGACTAGAGCGCGCTGAGAGGTCCGTGCACGACGAAGAGAAACAGGGGGTAGAGGCCTAGGTTTCCATTAGCTCAGTTACGGCCTGTGCCACCACTGGCCCATGTGTGAGCGGAAGCGCATGACCGGCACCCTCCACGATCCGGAGCTCCGCACGCGGCAGTCTATGGCTCAAGTCGTGAGCTACATCAATCTCGAAGAGTGAGTCGTGAGTGCCGTGCAGCACAACGGTCGGCACTTTGATCTCCTGTAAACGCTCGCGCACGTCAAACCTGTCAAGCGCAATGCGATAGGAGCGCATGGCTTGCCAGCTAGTGTTGCGCCACCCTGCCATGTCGAGATCGAAGTCCGACTCTATACGCGTCTTCTGGAAGTCGACTGGCGATGCGTTCGTCGTTCCGCCGCTTATCATCCGCTTGACCTGACGCGTCACCGCCGGCCGATTCCACCAGTCGATCAGGAACCGGATACCCAGTCGCAGTTCGAAGTCCTGAACCCTCAGAAGGCGGACACCAACTCGGTCGTACATCGGGCCTGCCGTGGTTGCGATCAGCACCAAACTCTCAATGTCAGCGAGACCCGAACAGCCGTGGTCGATCAACCACCTCAGTGCCAGCATTCCACCGAAGCTATGTGCCACCACCACGCGGCGCCTACCGTGCCACACCTCTGATGAGGCGAGAGTACCGTCGAGTAGCCTGGCGTAATACGACATGCCCCCCTCGACCAGCTCGGCACACGAACCGTCACTCCCCAGTTGCAAATCGCTGAAGTCAGGTGCCACCACGGGCATCCCTAGGTCCGGGAATATCGTGGAGTTGAGCGTCATGCCGGGCAGAAGCAGCGCGACTTGGCCGGACCGGTCACCCGCCGACCCGGTGGTTGCACCAGCGTTCATTGTCACCCTTCTGTAACGGTTGGGAGTAATCTAGCTCTCCATGAAACTCTTCTGGCACGGGCAGCGTAGGTTAACGCTGTTAGGTTAACGTCGTTAGGTTGACGGTGTTAGGTCAGGCATGTCTTATGTAACTCTTTATTTGACAAAGTCTTATGACAGTGACACACAAAGAGGCTACCAGTAGGCCGCAGTCGCCAGTTGTCGAGCAATCCATTCTTGACGCAGCCCGTGACCTGCTGGCCGAGGGCGGTCAGGAAGGGCTCTCAATGCGACAGGTTGCCGATCAGGTCGGCGTGAGTGCCACGGCCATCTACCACTATTTCGATGGTAAGCAAGATCTGGTAAACCGGGTCGTTCTCCGAGCATTTGAACGGTTTGGCGAGTACCTCACGGACGCCATGTCCACGCATCCGGAAGGGTCTGTAGAACGGATTGCCGCCCTGGGGGAGGCATACCTGAGATTCGCTCTGGAGAATGAAGCCTACTTCCGCATCATGTTCAGCATGCAGTCCCGTGATCACGCCGTCTTGGAGCAGGCACCGGAAGGAGGAGGCTATCACCTGCTGCGCCAGGCCGTAGCCGACGCGATCGATGCGGGCACAATCAAGCGGTTGGATCCAGGGAAACTCACTGGTCCACGACCACTGACAGGCCACGAAGCGTACGCGGACGTGGTGTCGGTCTATCTGTGGAGCACGGTGCACGGTCTGTTGTCGCTGGCGCTATGTGGTGCGTCGAGTCGCTGTCACATAGAGGGAGCTGCATCTGTCGTCGACCTGTATCGAGCCATCACGCCTTTCATAATCCACGGCATCGGAACGGATACGGCCGCCGGTGACCTGGCCAAGGGAACAGGGGAGCCACAGTGAGAGTGAAGCGAGCGTACAATAAGGTGATTGGCGCATTGGTTGCGGCTGGATTTCTGGTGCCTGTCATCACTGCATCCGCTCAGACGTCCACTGAGCCTGAAGTATACTCGCTTGCGCGAGCCCTTCAGGTCGCCCTGGCTAACAGCCAGTCGCTCAAGGACACCGAAATGGACTTGGAGCGTGCAAACCAGCAGGTGAGAGAGGCCTGGAGCGGGGTGCTCCCAGACATCCGGGGTACGGCATCATATACCCGCAACGTGCTGCAGCAGCAGATCTTCCTACCGGCTGCCTTCTTCGATCCCAGCGCACCTGCAGGTGAGCTGGTTGCGGTAAAGGTCGGACAGGACAACTCATGGCAGGCCGGGCTCACTGCCACTCAACCGCTCTTTGAGTACACCGCGGTAGTTGGGCTCGGAGCTGCTGGGAGGTTCAAGGACCTGCAGCATGAGAGGGTCCGAGGCACAGCGCAGCAAGTAGTCACGGCCGTCCGCATTGCCTACTTCAATGTGCTGTTGGCTGATGAAAATGTCCGGCTGATTGAGAACTCGATCGAGCGGATCAACCGAACGCTGCGAGAAACACGGGCGTTGAATCGAGCTGGCATGGCCAGTGACTACGACGTCCTACTGTTGGAAGTGCAGCTGTCGAATTTCGAACCGGCGTTGCGGCGGGCCGAGTTCGACCGCCAGTCGATGTTGCGGAATCTGATCGTCGAGATGGGTCTCCACCCAGAGACTCTGATCGAGGTAGAGGGGAACCTGGACCAGGTAGATCTCACCGATTTTGGCAACAACAGTCCAGCGAATGCCGCACTCCTGACAGTATCAGGCGTGGGTGTGCCACCGGATGTGGATTTCGATGAGGTACAGGGTCTGGCACTTGAGCGACGCAGTGATGTGCGGCAGGTCAGGTCGAACATATTACTCGAAGAGGCGAATCTCGAGGCCCAGAAGGCGGAGTACTATCCCGCACTCAGCTTTGTGGGAAACTTTAGCATTCAGGCACAGCAGGATGGGAATCCGGTCTTCTTTGGCGACAACCCGAATCAGAGAACCTCGATCGGGACGGCTGGCTTGGTAGTGCAGCTACCGATATTCACAGGTTTCTCTCGTGACGCGCGTGTCCAGCAGGTGAAGGCGAACATCCGCCAGAATGAGTACCGTCTCGAGCGCTTGCAGAACCAAGCGATAAACGAGTTGCGAACGATGATGGACAACGTGACCGAGGCGCAGCAGCGATCCGAAAGTCAGCGACAGGCGGTGGCTCAGGCGCAGCGTGGTTTTGAGATCGCATCGGCGCAATACAACGCAGGTATTGGATCCCGGCTCGAGACCACCGAAGCCGAGACTGCGTTGCGTGAGTCCGAATTCAACTACGCACAGGCGGTGTACGATTATCTCGTAGCGCGTGCCCAACTCGAACTAGCCGTGGGACTCGTTCCAGAAGAGGCGGGCTCGCTGGCATCGAGAACCGATAGGTGAGTGCAATGAAAGATCAGATCATGAAGCAGCGAGCTTTGAAATACTCGGCGGTGGCCGGCCTAGGGTTGTTCCTGGTGGGGTGTGCCCGTGGTGAGGCTGACACTGCAGATGAAGCCAATGGTGCCGTCCAGGTCGGCGCGCGAATCGTGAATGTCGAGGTAACTCCTGTGTCGGTGGGAGAGTTCACCGGATTCATCCGCATCACCGGCGAAGTGGAGGCTCTGAACGACATCACGGTCGCGGCCGAGATAACCGGGCGGGTCATGCGGTTCATGGCTGAGAAGGGTGATAGGGTCCGCAGGGGACAGGCCATTGCCCAGCTGGATGATGCCTTTCTCTCTGCGCAGGTAGGTGAAGCTCAAGCCGCAGCACAGCTGGCCCTGGAAGAGTGGGAGCGCCAGCGTCAGTTGTGGGAGGAAGACAGTGTTGGGACGGAACTCATGTACCTACAGCGCAAGTACCAGGCGGAAATCGCCAGAGCCCGACTGGAACAGCTGCAATCCCGGCTCGAGCGCACAGTTATCAGCGCACCGGTCACGGGCGTGTTCGATGACAACTTCCTGGAGCTGGGGGAGATGGCCACACCGGGTACCCCGGTCGTTCGAGTTGTTTCGACCGATCGGGTAAAGGTCATCGCGGGGGTGCCAGAGAGATATGCACGGTCGGTGCAGCGAGGTGACAGTACGATCGTGACCTTCGACATCTTCCCCGGTAGAGAGTTTGTGGGGCTGGTCAACTTCGTAGGCACCAGTGTGGACCCGTCCAGTCGAACGTTCCCGATAGAGATACTGCTCGACAATCCTGAAGGGATCATGAAACCGGCAATGGTTGCCAATGTACGTGTGCAGCGGGAAAGGCTCTCGGGCGTACTGGTAGTGCCGCAACATGTGGTACTGCGCTCTGCCGACGGCTATAAGGTCTTCATCGTGAGCGCATCCAACGGTGACCACGTTGCTGCGGCAAGGACAGTGGTCTTAGGCCCCACATCGGGGAACAGGGTGGTGATCGAGCAAGGCTTGGAAGTCGGGGATCTACTGATAACCGTGGGACACCAGCTGGTGGACGATGGAAGCCGCGTACGAGTGGTGAACGAGGAGCAGTTAGGCAGCACGGAAGGGATGGATTGACATGGCCAAGCAAGAGGGACACGGCGTCTTCAAGGAGTTCAAGCTCACCTCACTGGCAGTGGACAATCCAACGAGTGTGCTGGTGCTCGTTGCGATAATCATATTCGCGGGTCTTGGAGCTTACCTGTCGATTCCTCGAGAATCGGCACCAGAGATCACCGTCCCGAACATCATCGTGACGACGATATACCCGGGCGTTGCCCCCAAAGACATCGAGACACTTGTAACACGTCCGATTGAAGATGAACTGAACGCGATCTCGGATGTGAAGACCATAACGTCGTCCTCGATCGAGGGCTACTCGAGCATCAACATCGAGTTCAATGCCGGTGTCGATATGACAGAAGCACGCCAGGAAGTGCGTGAAAAAGTCGACATCGCCAAACCAGAGCTACCCGAAGCTGTGGAAGATCCGCAGATATTCGAGATCAATATATCGGAGTTCCCCGTGATGCAGGTCAACATCTCGGGGGATTACGACCTCGTGAGACTGCGTGATGTCGCCGAAGAGCTGCAGGACCGCATCGAGCAGATAGCGAGTGTGCTCGAGGTTACCCTGGCAGGAGGACTCGAGCGAGAAGTGAAGGTCGATGTCGACCTCGCCAAGCTCAAGTTCTACGACTTGGCATTCGACGACGTCATCAACGCGATCAGGGACGAAAACGTCACCGTACCGGGCGGCACCATCGACGTGGGCGACGTCAAGTATCTGGTCCGAGTCCCGGGCGAATTCGAATCGACTGCGCTCATTGCGGACATCGTCATAGCTACCAGAGAGGGAAATCCGATATACGTCCGTGACGTGGCACAGGTCGATTTTGGCTTCAAGGAACGAGACAGCTACGCGCGGCTCGACCGTACTCCTGTCGTCACGCTGGGCATATCCAAACGCAGCGGTGAGAACATCATCGAGACATCGCAGGCCGTTCAGGCGGTCATCGCCGAAATGCAGCCTGAGTTTCCGCCGGGAACGGTGGTGAAGATCACCTCCGATCAGTCCGAAGAAATCCGCGAAATGGTCAGCAGTCTGGAGAACAATATCATCTCTGGCTTGATCCTCGTGATAGGCGTGCTGCTATTTGTGCTAGGCGTACGTACCGCGTCGTTTGTGGGAATTGCCATCCCTCTGTCAATGCTGATGTCGTTCAGCATAATGCAGCTGATCGGCTTCACGCTGAATATGGTCGTGCTGTTCAGTCTCATTCTGGCGTTGGGGATGTTGGTGGACAACGGTATCGTGGTTGTGGAGAACATCTACCGCTTCCGCGAACGGGGATATGATCGGGTAACCGCGGCGAAGTTGGGTACTGGTGAGGTTGCGGTGCCAATAATTGCCTCGACCGCAACCACACTTGCGGCATTTGCGCCGATGGCGTTCTGGCCGGGAATAATCGGTGAGTTCATGCGCTATTTACCGATTACTCTCATCATCACGCTTAGTTCCTCACTGTTCGTGGCGCTGGTGATCAACCCGGTGCTGTGTTCGCTGCTGCTGAATACCGAAGATGCCAAGGTAGCACCTTTGCCTCCTGCAACGAGAAAGGCTCTGATTGGTGCCTCCGCATTGGCAGTTGCCGTAGGCTTGTTGGTAAACTGGCTATCCACTCTCCTGCTGGTGGCAACGGTCGTGGTAGTCTGGTTCGTCTACAAGCGCTTGCTGCATCCAACTGGCCATTGGCTGATGACCCAGGGGCTACCAGCGCTGATTCGCCTGTATGAGCGCCAGCTGCGTTGGGCCTTGAATCACAGACTGAGGATGTTGGGAACGGCAGGTGCCTCGTTGATCATAGCCATCTTTGCGTTTGCTGCATTGAATGCCGGGGTCGAGTTGTTTCCAGAGGATATCCCGCCATCCGTTGCGTTCATCCAGATCGAGGCACCGCTCGGCACGAGGGTAGAGCAAACAGATGACATAGTGAACCGGGTGGAGTCAGCTGTCGGGAGCACCATGATTCCAGATGATCTGGAGTCAACTGTTTCCACCGTTGGGCAGAGCACGTCAGGCGGCTTTGGCGGTGGTGGCCGGGGAACTCACTTGGCCACGGTGGCTGTGAACTTCATCGACATCCAGGAACGAGCTGGTGACGCCTCGCAACAGATCGAGAGTACGCGGCAGCAGCTCGAACGTGAAGTGGCCGGCGCAGAGGTGAATGTGGATATGATCGAGATGGGCCCACCAACCGGCCTGCCAGTCACCATCGAAGTGTCAGGCGAAGACCCGGATATGCTCAAGGAACTGGGTGATCAGATCGTTTCGATCCTGGAGAACTCGCCGGTGTACTCCAGGCTCGATGGCCTCGAGAGTGATATGGCTGACGGGCGGCCGGAACTAGTGGTCGACATTGATCGCGAGAAGGCGGCGCTGTACGGACTCAACACTCGTGACATCGGCTTCACTGTACGAAGCGCTATCAACGGTACGGAGGCCTCCAAATTCCGAGATGGTAAGGACGAGTACGATATCACCGTCCGTTTGGCTGAAGAATATCGCAACAACCTCAACGCGATCGGTGATCTAACGGTCGTTTCCGACATGGGCCAGCAAATCCCACTCTCATCAGTGGCTGTCTGGAGCGTGAACGAGGGTTTTGGCGGTATCAACCGCAAGGACTTGAAGAAGGTGGTCACCGTGGCATCCGATGTGCGCCAGGGCTACAATGCAATTGCGGTGTTGGAAGAGGTTAAGCTCGAACTGGCCCAGTTTGCAGCTAGCCTGCCAACTGGGTACCGCCTGGAGTACGCAGGCCAGATGCAGGATCAGCAGGAGTCGCAGGCGTTTCTCACCGGCGCGTTTGTTACAGCGGTATTCCTGATCGCATTCATTCTGGTTACTCAGTTCGACTCCGTCACCAAACCGCTGATCATTCTGAGCTCAGTGTTGCTCTCGACGATCGGTGTGCTGATCGGCCTAATCGTGTTCCGGATGCCGTTCGGAATCATAATGACCGGCGTGGGAGTGATCAGCCTCGCCGGTGTGGTTGTTAACAACGCGATCGTACTGATCGATTATATCGATACGCTACGTAAGCGTGACGGCCTGAGCCGCCTAGAGGCACTCATACGAGGCGGTATGACGCGGTTCCGTCCGGTAATCCTCACCGCCGTCACAACGGTGCTGGGCCTCGTGCCGCTGGCAATCGGTCTCAATTTCGATTTCTTCGGTCTCTACGCGAGCTTGAACCCGGATCCCTACTGGGGAGGTGAGCAAGCGGCGTGGTGGGGCCCGATGGCCATCGCGGTGATCGCAGGCCTCACGTTCGCCACGTTCCTGACACTGATCCTAGTGCCTGTGATGTACTCCTTGCTAGATGATCTGGACGATTTCCTGGCGCGTCACTTCAAGTCGGACCGTGAGCCGGAGGAAGACGAAGACAGTATTGTCGAACGAGAGCTGGAGGAATCACTCACTGGAGAACACAGGATTCCCGAGCCAATCAGGATATAGATCGGGGCGGCGGTCGCGCCAAAACAGAGTTCGTGCGGGGGAAGTGGCACATTGACCGAGGTCTAGATCAGTCACGATCAGATCTTCCGCAAGCTGCTTCCCCTGAGCCACGATCTGGCCGTGTGGGTTCACAATGAAGGATTCCCCCGCAAAAGTCAGTCTATCTTCTGCGCCCACACGGTTGCACAAAGCGGCAAAGTATCCGTTCTGAAATGCAGCAGTGCGTACCTCGGCCTCATACAGGCCTTCGGGCCACTCATCGAGCGCGCCCGCCTGCGGTATCACCACGAGCTCGGCCCCCGCGACACCAAGCGCCCGCATGTACTCGGGGTAGTGGCGGTCATAACAGATAGCGACACCGATTGCGCCGGCCTGCGTCTGGTAGACCGGTGCGCCCCTATCCCCTGGGTGGTAATACTGCTGCTCGTGGAAGCAGGCATAATCCGTGATGTGCACCATCCGTGTCACACCGAGCAGCGTGCCGTCGGCATCGAACACGGGGGAGCTGTCAAATCGCCGGCCCTGATCGTCGCTCTCGTACATGTTGAACACGGTTACGAGCGACAGATCGCGAGCCCTGGCGGCAATAGCATCGGCGGTCGGTCCCGGAATAGGCTCGGCGCAGTCAGCGGCTGTCGGGTCGTCGGGGCGCTGTGGAAAGAACAAGTCGACAACGAGCTCTGGAAAAGCTATCGCATCTGCACCTGCCGCCTTCGCACGATCCATGGCGCCTAAGGCACGCTGTAGGTTGAAATTCCGATCCGGGCTTGCCGCCTGCTGTGCGAGTGCTAAGCGCATGATGTGTTCCCCGATATGGCATGGTGCTTTGTAGCCACTGGGCTCGATGCTAGCTCAAACGCATACGAGCGATCCAGTTAAGAGATCGGTGCAATGGCCCGACATGTCTAGGCCCTGGAAATCAAATCTACCAACCTCGGCACCGTCACGCTCGCGTCGTATTGTCTGGCACTTACACGATTCGTTGCTCCCATTCTTGTTCTCAGGTCTTCGTCACGGAGCAGGCATATGAGCTGTTCCGCGAGGTCGTTGTCGTCGTGGGGGGTCGCCAACAGTCCGTTGATACCGTGCCGAACTAGCTCCGGCGTCGAGCTGGCGCGGCATGCCACGACTGGCTTGCCGGTTGCCATCGCCTCCAAGAACGCAATCCCGAAGCCCTCTTGTAGGCTGGGAAGACAGAAGATGTCGCACGAGACGAACTCCCTGATGAGTTGCTCGTGGGATATCTGCCCTAAGAGGGAGATGTTCGAATGCAGTTTGAGTTCCGAGATGAGCCGTCTCAGTCTCTCAAACTCCGGACCATGGCCGGCAATGCGGAAGCTGACTTCGGGCAAAGCTCGTGAGCAAGTGAGAGCCGCACGAACGAGGGCGGCAAGGTTCTTTCGCGGATACATGTGTGCCACGCTGAAGACGGTCG
>CP070792.1:2376150-2379884 GCA_020346845.1 Gemmatimonadota bacterium | reverse complement strand
GCTCCAGGCTCTATCTGCATCTTCCACTGTGCTTGGGACGGAACGGCAAGAACGGCTAGAAGCGCGCCGAGTAGTGCAATCTGGCCTCGTGACCTCATTTGCGTGCCTCCTCTCCGGGCTCGCCGGTTCGTTTTGCGGTCCAACTGAAGTCTCCCATGTCACTCGATCCGTCGCCGGAAGCGGAATCACCCTCAACGGTTCCGGTGATCTCAACGGACATCGATTGTCCTTGGACTTCAATACGGATGGTGAGCAACACATCGTTGCCCGAGATCGTGCCCGAGATGTCGCCCGACCCCATTTCTCCTAGCGAGAATACACCCGAGAGCTCACCGCCTTCTTCCTGGGTCAATGTCATGGTAGCGGTCATCTCGCCGTCGATGGTGACCTCCCAGGTGCCGGCCATGTTGACTGCCGGTGCCTCGCCCGACCCCGCCTCGCGCTGCACCCTGCCTTTTTCGAGCATGCCCTCGACGAAAGTGTATGCTATGCTCGTTTCTTCACCGAACAGTTCTCCACTGGTCACCACGAAGTTCGCCGGCATTCCTTGTTCTACCATGGTCAGGTGGGGGAATCCGATCATTCCAGCCGGGGTCGTGGTCACCGCCGCGAGGGCAGTTTCCTCGTCCAGCCCATACTCGATTGCCTTCTTCGCTCCCTCCAGAATGTCGGCCTCACCACCACCGCTAGTCAGTGCGATGGTGACACCTGCGGCGGCCAGACGGCCGGCGTTCGCGTACAGGTTCTCCAGTTCCTCTTTCTCGCGGACTTCGGCTGGTTCGACCGGTTCCTCCTCCGGATCCCACCGAGTCGGATCGGGGAAGTCGAGCGAAACGAGTACTGGGATTCCGTTCTCTTTTAGGCGGTCCGCCACCTTCCAAGCCTCACCGCCACCCACGATTATCGGTCGGAAGTCGTATTCGCTTGCCAGTGTCAGTACGTTGCGAATGTCCTCTGCGCTGTTCGCAACGAAGTAGACCGGCTGGATTCCGTCCAATGCTTCCCGCAACACCGCGTAGTCGGGATCCCATGTTGGGGTCGGGATGCCCTGGGGGGCACGGTTGAACTCCTCGATTACTACTCCCTCGCGCGATGCGTCCTCGAAGCTTTGCCGGATGAACGCCATCACGGTGAAGACTTGGCTTGGGTACACGCCCTGCGCGCCCCTGAATGACATGACAGGACCCAGCTCCGGTGTCAGTACAAGTTCACGCGGTGTCTCGGCGTCCATACGGTGTAGCAACACCGCACCCCTACCAGGCATCAACCGGCCATCCGCGTGTACGGCCGCGGCAATCACTCCTTGCTTGCGCTGAGCGTCGAGATCTTCACCCGTGGCGGTGAGATGATCGACAACCCTGCGGTGTGGCATGAAGCTCTGAACGGACCTCGGAGGTGCCCAGGACTTCACCTGGCTCCGTTCTACGTCCGGAGCCGGGAACTCGTATTCTGCTCCACCCTGGGCGTCGATTAGGCCGGGGTAGATCAACAGAGAATCACCTTCCAAGATTTGCGCGTCACCGGGGATTGGCACGTCGGCACCCATAGCCTCGATCATGCCATCGCGGACTATGATGTTCACGCCGCTAACACGACTACCGTCGGCCTGAACGACGGTAACGTCTTGCAGGGCGTATGCGGCCGGCGGAGGCGGTTCGACGAATTGAGCTGCCAACTGGCCTGGAGTACAGGCAGCGATTAGCAGCACCACGCCGAACACCCACGCCAGTGAGCTACGCTGTGGGGTCATACTGTCGTGCACCTCTGGTTGGATAAAAGGGCGGTTTGGCCAAGCGAGGAAACTCGGGCTCCACGAGTGCGGTTGTCAAGTTGAGCGCATCAGGGTTTCTCACGCTGATCGCAATACGCGGCAAGCCTTGCCGGTGTTTCGCTACCATCGCGAAATGGATTATTCTTCCCTTCACGCGTACTCAGAATTTGTAGGTAGACTCTCGAATGGAAGCAATAATCCAGATCAGGTGCAGCCTTTTTGCCCGCTACGCTGAGCTCGCTGGGTGCGACAGCATTACCGTAGATGTCCCCGAGGGTGCAACGGTCGAAGCGGCGGTGGCGGCGGTGCGAGAGCGGATGCCAAACGGCGAGCAGCTTCCAGACCGGCCGATGGTAGCCGTGAATCTGGAGCACGCCATGCCTGGCACCAAACTGAGGCAAGGTGACGAATTGGCCCTGTTGCCACCGTTGGCCGGAGGGTAGTGTGACGTTTCTCGGGCGCGATCCGATCGATATTGCCGACCTGGCTGCCCGTGTGTCGGATCCGGGCCATGGTGGTACTGCAATCTTCGTGGGGACGGTACGGCGTAGCCCAGACGACGGGCCCGTCGTAGCGATCGACTACTCCGGTTACGAAGAAATGGCAGAATCCGAGCTCGTGCAGATCCTGGGACAGACCCAGGAACGCTGGCCAGGCGCACGCGTCGCCCTGCAGCATCGCCTGGGTCGGATCGTAGTTGGTGAAGCCAGCGTTGCGGTGGCGGTGAGCACACCTCACCGGGCCCAGGCTTTCGAAGCGTGCCGCTACGTAGTGGAAGAGCTCAAGAAGAGGGTCCCAATCTGGAAGAAAGAACTGATGGAGGACGGGCAGACCCGGTGGAGTGACGACGGAGACCGGGAAGAGGCTGCTAAGTGAGTCTTGCCATTGCACTCATTGAGCCGCGAATTCCTCCCAACACTGGCAATATTGCGCGCTTGTGTGCTGCCACCGGGACGGCGCTGCACCTGACGGAGCCACTCGGATTCAGTTTGGACAACGTGGAACTCGAGCGAGCGGGGCTGGGCTATTGGGATGAAGTCGATCTGTGGGTGCACCCGGTCTGGCCGGCGTTCAGAACCGCCATCTCACGAGAGCGCTGCTTATATTTCTCCGCACACGGGTCCCGGTCTTATCTCGAAGCACCGTATGAGCGTAACTCGGTGTTGGTGTTTGGGAACGAGACGAAGGGCATGCCGGAGCCCATACTGAAGAAGTACCCGGATCGTGTGTTTCGCATCCCGATGCTGGATACGGTCCGAAATCTCAACTTGGCCACGGCGGTAGGCATCGTTCTGTACGAGGCGATCCGCCGGCTTCAGCTGAAGTTAGACGTTAGTCTGGAAGAAACGCCTACCTAAAGGGAGACCGGCAGAGAACGGTGCGTGGCCGGAGACGGTTCATCACTTACGCTGGGGATTCCAATGAAAAAAATAGCCGTTATCGGAGCGGGACATGTTGGTGCCACCACGGCTCAGCGGGTCGCGGAGAAAGAGCTCGCTCAGCAGGTGGTGTTGATCGACATCCTGGAAGGCATTCCTATGGGCAAGGCCCTCGACCAGTGGCAATCGGCACCGGTAGAGATGTTCGACTCGCGCGTAATCGGCGCGAACGACTACGGTCCGGCTGAGGGCGCTGAGATGTTCATCGTCACGGCGGGTGTGGCTCGCAAGCCCGGCATGAGTCGTGACGATCTAGTTAACACGAACGTGAAGATCGTGCAGTCGGTCAGCGAAGAGATCAAGAAGTGCTCTCCGAACGCGATGATCATCGTGGTCTCCAACCCGCTGGACGTAATGTGCTATGTCGCCAAAGAGGTCACGGGCTTCCCGCGAGAGCGTGTTGTGGGAATGGCTGGCATCCTGGACACGGCCCGGTTCCGCGCGTTCCTGGCCGATGAGATCGACGGATCGGTGGAAGACATTCAGGCAATGGTTCTCGGTGGTCACGGCGACAGCATGGTTCC
>CP070792.1:2363740-2376050 GCA_020346845.1 Gemmatimonadota bacterium | reverse complement strand
TTTGGGGTCCTGATAGCGCTAGTTGCCGGCCTCTATGCCATTGGATACTCGATCGCCGTATTCAGGCGCAGAGGAACGTGGATGGAGTCGGCGCAGCAGGCCAACGTGGGCATGTGTTGGGTGGTTGTGGCTTGCGTAATAGTGGTACACACACCGCTGCTCGATCCGCTCACGCTGAGCGCCAACAACCAGTTTGGTCGGCTGGTGCAGGAGAAGGTCGACGCACTGGAATTCGACTACGGGTTCATGCGCTTTCGGCTCGGCCACGTGGGCTACAGCAAACTCGGTGAAATGGAACAACTGACCGAGCATTCACAGGCCTCGATAATCCGGGAACGAGTAGCTGCGACACGTGCGGTGGAAACCTATCGCGAGATCCTGGCCCAGCCCACAATACTGCTCACTATGGAGGATATCGAAGTTCTCTACCCCGAGCATATTTTACCTGAGGGACTCGTCGATTTCATGGCCGGCGACATCACCCGGAACCAGACTAGCGACTGCAAGGAAGAGGGTGACTGTCTGATTGCACCTGTGGCCTTGGACGACGACAACGAATTCGAGTACCTGCTCGTCTTGTCGGGGTTGGACGAGTACGTCATCCTGGCATACGATCAGACCAGTGAGGGAGATTGGATTCGGGTCGGTCGAATGCGCCCGGTGGGTCAGGACGCCGAGCTTCCGAATCGGCCGGCGTTTGTGGACACACTGAGCGTGCAAGGTGCAGTGCCGATCGAAGTACCGTGGCGGGATCTGCAAATCGGTGGGATACTGCTGAGACTGCAGGAAAGGAGGCAATGATTCGGTCTCACAGCTGCCGTTACCTCGTTGATCTAAGAGGGCCGGCGGTACCGTCTCCACGACGGTCCCGCCGGCCAGCAACATCTCCTTCTTGATCTCCTGCTAGTTCCTTATGCCAGCAGCTACTCCCTGCGGCCCCTGAGCACGCCAGTGCGGCGTAGGCAATGCTCGCTGCCGCGGCCACACTTCATCCAGAGTGTCCGCGTCATACAGCCGCCCGTTCTTCATCACATACCGTAACTCTACAGTGTTTCGTAGGTCGGCCAGCGGATCTTCATTGAGAACCAGGATGTCCGCAAGCTTACCTTCTTCTATGGTGCCCAAGTCCTTACCAAAACCAATCGCCTCCGCACCGTAGATAGTCGCTGCACGCAGGATATCGTGATTCGATGCACCACCGGATCCCATGGCCCACATCTCCCAGTGATAGCCCAAGCCCTGCAACTGACCGTGACTACCAACGGCAGCACGCGCGCTGTCTTCCAACAACATCTTCACGAACACCGCGTGCTGCGGAAACACGTACTCCTCATCCAAGAACCAGCCTGCCCGTCCAGGGCTACCGCCAGTACCGGTACCCCGCCGCCGGCTGCGCGCATCGATGCTCTCATGCGGTGAGAAGCGTCGCATCTTCTCATTGTCGTGCACGTTCTCCTTGGCGTAGAAGTAGTTCTCACCGAAGGGTCCACCGTATGACACCAGCAAGGTTGGACTGTTTGTGGTCTGCGACGCCTTGAACAGCTCCACAACGTCGCTGAATACCGGTGCAATCGGCAGCGAGTGTTCGATACCGGAGTAACCATCGATTGCATGGGTCAACTCGAGCTTGAAATCGAGACCACCCTCCGTGGTAGGCATCAACTCGAGCTCCTTCGCAGCTTGAATGATCCATTGCCGCTGCTGCCGGTTACCCGACATGTACATCTTGAGAGTCTTAGTGTCGTAGTACTCACTGTAGCGCTTGAGAACATCCTTGGCCTGATTCGCGTTACGTATGTCCTCGTTAATGAACACACCGGGGCCAGTCGAGTAGATACGCGGCCCAACCATGCCTCCCGTCTCCACCCTGTCCTGATAGCTCAAGATGTCTGTCGAGCCAGTTTGTGGATCGCGCGTAGTCGTCACACCATATGCCAAGTTCGCTAGGTATTGCCATGTCTGTTCCGGATGAATCTCGGGTACGAGCCACTGGGCATGGTAGTGCGTGTCCACAAGTCCGGGAATTAGCGTCTTGCCTGAGACATCCACGATCTCGGCACCTTCCGGTACCTCAACAGAATCCCGTGCACCCACTGCTACGATTCGGTTGTTCGTAACCACGATATCGGCGTTCTCGATGATCTCATGTTCCTTCATGGTCAACACACGACCACCACGTAGTACTACCGTGCCCTGTGGCATATCACGTCGCGCCGTGACTTCCACACGGATTTCGTCCGGTTTGTACAACGTGTCTGCCACAGTAGCGCTGTCGACACCGGCACGCACCGAGTCGGCCCGCTCGCGAATCGCTAGCGCCCGCGCCCGAGCCTCTTCTGCAACTCGAATAAGCGAATCGGCCTTGACCTGGACCGAGTCTGCTATGAGACCGTTGAGCTTGACCTCGAGGGAATCGGGAACCTCGGCATCGGCCTTCTTCAGACTGTCGATCACACTACGCGTTGCCTTGAGGCTATCGATGATCCCACGAACCACGAGCGCACGAGCTACCTTATCGCGCGCATCCTGCTCCGTGCTATCCTCGATCGCCTGAATTCTGCTCAGGTCGTAAGTGAAGAACGCGTTACCTATACCCCAGTTGATGCTGTTGCCGTCACCGCTCCACGATGGGAACTCGCCGCCGATTTGGGTCAGCTTGCGCACAAGTACCGGAGCACCATTGAGATTGGCAACAGAAATATTGGGAGTCGGAGCGTTCAACCCGGGCATGTCCATCGCATAAATGTGGCTACCGACTTGAGCCAGAGCATGATCCCCCGTGGGAGAGATCAAAACGAGCCCTGCCGGCGGTGGTTGCGGTCCTCCCTCCCCCACATCCTGCTCTTCCCACAGATCCCGCTTGAACACCGGGAACACTCGCCGCGGGAGTTGTTCCCACTCTTCTTCGTGCGGCGTACGCGCACCCGGGGGCAACGAACCACGCACGCGCAAGTGCTGCTTGACATCCGTGCCATCCCAGCGGAATGACACGAGACCCTCTCGTGGACTGTATGCGTAGATACGATCGGGTTGAGCGGCATTGAAGTGAGCCACGTCGCGGCTGCCGGTAGGCGCTATGAGAGTCACGTCTCCGCCCCCGGCCGGGATCCAGACGAACTCACCACCCAGCGGTCCAAAGAAAATGTCAGGAGCCTTCTTCAGCTCGCGCGCGGCGCCACGTGTGGCGACTATGCGTTGCCCGTCAAGCGACCACGCGAGGTTATAGTACAGCGCACCAACACTCGTCAACTGCACCGGCTGTCCGGATTCCGCGAGCTGCACCTTGTGGATTTGCCCACCGGCACTGTCATCCCAAGTCACGAAGGCAACCCATTCCCCATCGGGCGACCAGACAGGATGATACTCCCCCACTTCTGCTGTTGTCAGTCGCCGCGCCTCGCCATCCGGCATCTCCTTGACCCAGAGACGGTCGAACGCAGTGAACGCGATATGACTTCCATCGGGAGATGCCACGGGATTGCGGATCTGCCGCGCAATTACCATCTCGCTCGTGTCCACCTGATATGCGAAATCCACCTTGGGCCCGATATCCAGTTCGACGTCTACCTCAAACGGAATCTCTGTTGCATCGGATCCGTCCATCGGCACATTCCAGATCTTGCCACCGTACGACACGATAACCGCGCGCGAATCCGGAGTGAACGAATATCCTGGCAGCACATCGAGCGGCGCGCGTGACTCCATTTCATCTCGCTGAACCGGATACGCCAACCATTCTTCCTCGCCGGTCGTCAGATTGCGCTTGCGCAGGCCGGTCTCCGTATTCTCCCGCGTGCCATAAACCAACCACTGACCGTCCGGCGATATGGCGGGCCGAAAGCCGGATCCATACCGGCTGGTCATCATGGTCGACTGACCAGTTTCGCGATCGTACCGGTACAACTGGTATTGCGGGAACAGCGCGTTGTAGCTCCAATCACCGGCACGTCCCGCGTACCAGATGTAGCGGCCATCGGGGCTGGGAGAAGCACCGACTGTCTTGAAGCTCGCAGGTGCGAACACGACCGGTAACGGAGACATGCGTTTCACGTTATGCATCTGCAGTTTCGCGGCACGACCCAATCCGCCCGAGCGGCTCACCACAATATGTTCGCCATCCGGCATCCATTCCGGTGACAGGTAAAGACTGGTGTTGCCCTGAGTGATTTGTGTCGTGTCGGTAAAGTCCATCCGCATCGTCCACAGGTTGTCACCACCACTGCGGTCCGAAATGAATGCGATGGTTTCACCGTTAGGGCTGAACCGTGGCTGTGCATCGAACGCCAAACCTTTGGTGATACCCACTGCTCTGCCACCTGTAATCGGCAAGGTGTAGAGGTCACCGAGTAGGTCGAACACGATGGTCTGACCGTCAGGACTTACATCCAATGACATCCACGTGACTTCGGTGGCAGTGAATTTGGCCTTGCGCTCAGATTTGAGCGGAAGTGGTTCCGGTCGGTTGTTTCCCCGGGGTCCTTGCCCCACCAGCGGTGTCGCGATGAAGCTGACAGCGATCAGCGCCGCCAGAGCGGTCTGAAGAGTTGCCCTCATGCTGCTCCTCGAATTGGCTTTCCTCAACGATTTCATCGTCCACCTCCCCTCAAACCGGCGCCGACATTAGGCGCTGTGTAGCGCCACGGTTCGTCAGCAGCCATCAACTGACGTGGCCATATCTCGTTTAGTGTGTCGCCCTCATATAGACGACCATTCTTCATCACCAGTCGAATGGTGTTCGAGTTCCTGATGTCGTCGAGAGGGTTAGCCTCGAGAATCACGAGATCTGCCAGCTTGCCTGACTCGATCGATCCCAGATCACCACCCAATCCGATAGCCTCGGCACCCATGATTGTGGCGGCACGTAGCGCATCGTGATTGCTCATACCACCGCTCTGCAACGCCCAGAGCTCCCAGTGGTATCCGAGCCCCTGCAATTGACCGTGACTGCCAACCCCAGTCCGTCCACCCGCCTCGACCAGATCCTTGAGCCAGGCCGAGTGTTTCTTGAAGGCGTACTCGTCCTCCATGAACCAGGCGGCTGGCCCGGGGCCAGGATTGCGCCGCCGGATCTTGAAATCGAGTTCAGCCTTGGGAGTGAAGTGGGCCAGCTTTTCGTCGCCCACAACGTCTTCGTTCGTGTAGAAGTAGTTTTCCGCCCAGGGACCGCCGTACGTCACGACGAGAGTCGGAGAGTTTGTGGTCTGGGAAGTCTTGAACAACTCAATCACATCGGAGTAGGCGGGTATGATCGGCATGTTGTGCTCGATGCCTGGATACCCATCCATTGCGTGAGTCATGTCGAGCCTGTAGTCCAGCCCGCCCTCTGTTGTCGGCATAAGACTCAGCTCACGTGACGCCATGATCAGCCACTGGCGCTGTCGTCTGTTACCCGACATGTACATCTTGAACGTCTTGGTGTCGTAGTAGTCACTGTAGCGGCGCAGCACATTGCGAGCATGGTCCAGGCTATTGACTCCTTCGCTCGAGAAGACGCCGGGACCTGTGGAGTACACACGCGGTCCCGGTATGCGGCCTGCATCCACCTGATCGGCGTAGACCAGAACGTCGGTTGTCGCAGTTTGCGGATCGCGTGTGGTGGTGACACCGTAGGCGAGATTCGCGAGGTAGATCCAGGGCCGCGACCAATGCAAGCCCCACAGGTTCCACATGTGGGCATGGGTGTCCACGAACCCCGGTACGATCGTTGTGCCGGTCACGTCGATCACCTGCGCACCACTTGGCTCTTGCCCGCGTGGTCCCACGCTACTGATGCGGTTGTTTTGTACCACGATGTCGGCGTTCTCGATCACTTCGTTGCCGTTCATCGTAATGACTCTCGCGCCGCGTAGGACTACGGTGCCCTGCGGTATGTCACGCTGCACCTGGATGTTTACCCTCATTTCGTCGGGGCGATATGCCGCACGCGCCATCGTGACCGAGTCGGCACCGGCTTGACGCAGGCTGTCATCGACAGCTTCCGCACGATCGACGTCATACGTGACCAACGCGTTGCCGATAGACCAGTGTACCGTGCGACCGTCGCCACTCCACGTGGGGAACTCGCCGCCGATGTCAGACAACTTGCGCACCGGCATCTGGGCACTGTCTGGCTTTGTGACGAGCACGGTCGGAACCGGTCCACCTGTACGCGGCACCGTTACCACGTACACGTCGCTCAGCACATATGCCAACGCCAGGTCACCTTGAGGCGCCATCATCACCAGTCCGGCAGAAGACTGCGGGATGATCTCGCGTGCGTCGTCCTTACTGAAGTCGCGAGGCATTAAGAGACCGGAAGTTGGTGATACTTCGTACCCACCAGCGTAGATCGGAATGCGCCACGTTACGCGCAGGTGGTGCTTGAGATCGGTGTTGTCCCAACGCGTAGATACGAGTGCTACCGTTGGTGATGACCCGTTGGCTGCCGGTGCGAAACCGTAGCTGTAGATGCGATCAGGATCGCCGGTCGTGAAGTGCGGTTTCTGTCTGCCACCGGTCGGCCCGATAGCAGTGAGTTCTCCCCCTCCCGCCGGCACCCACACGAACTCGGCACTGAGTCCGTCAAACACGAATGGATCGATAGCCTCGTGCAGATTGCGCGCGTCCGACCGGATCGCCACGATGCGCTCTCCGTCAGAGGACCACGCGGTTTGCTGGTAGTAGGCCGATGCTCGAGTCAGCCGAGTTGGGCTGCCACCGGTCGCACGCACCCGCATGATGTGGCCCTCATTGTCATCCCACGTCACGTAAGCGATCGAGCTGCCGTCGGGCGACCAGGTGGGATGGTACTCCCCAACCTCTTCGCTAGTGAGTCGCCGCGGTGTGCCACTTGGCAGATCCATCACATAAAGCCGGTCGAGCGCGGTGAAGGCGAGCCGGCCGCCGTCGGGTGAAGGCACGGCATCCCGAATCTGCTTCACCGCGAAGGTCGGCGTGTCCTCGATGGGATACTCGAACTTGATCTCAGGGCCGACAGCCACTTCTGCGTTCGCAGTGAATGGGATGTTCGTTGGATCTGAGCCGTCGACCGGAACACTCCAGATCTGGCCGCCATACGAGATGATCACTGCACGGGAATCCGGCGTGAACGAGTACCCCGGCAACACATCCATGCTGGCATACGATTCCTGCTCATCGCGCTGGATCGGGTACGCCAGCCATCGCTCCTCTCCGGTTGCCAGCTCGCGCAGCACCAATCCGGTCTCGGCATCATGGCGCGAGCCATACGTAAGCCACTTGCCATCGGGCGACAGCGCCGGTCGGAACGCCGACCCGTAACGCGAGCTCATCGTCGTGTGCGTGCCCGCATCCCGGTCGTACACGCCTATCTGATACTGCGGCAGAACGGCGTTGTAGCTCCACGCCCCGGAGCGCAGCCCGTACCACACGTAGCGACTGTCAGGGCCAAAGGCCGCACCCATGAGACGCAGAGCGCCCGGTCCGGGGGTCATATTGAGCCCGATGCCACCCCTCTTGTGGTAGAGCCATAACTTCTCCAGACCTTGCAGCGGAGCCTGACGGGAAACCACGATGTAGTCGCCATCGGGTGTCCACTCGGGCGAGACATATGCCGCAGCCACACCTTTGGTGAGCGGCCTGACATCACCACCATCGGCGGCCATGAGCCAGACATTGTCGTCGCCGCTCCGGTCGGAGATGAACACTATCTCCATACCATCCGGGCTGAACCGTGGCTGCATGTCGTGGGCTAACCCGTGGGTGAGACGGGTCGCAGAGCCACCGGCTATGGGGATGGTGTAGATGTCGCCCAGGAGATCGAAGACGATCGTCTGGCCGTCCGGGCTGACATCCAGTGAGATCCAGGTACCCTCAGAGGTGGAGAAGCGGGCCCACCGCGCAGGTTCTAGCGGAAGCCCTGAGTCCGACCCGGCCTGGCCGTGGATGGCCCAGGGCAAGGTCGACACAAAGACGAGTGTGAGCGCGGGCAGCAGCGTGCCGCGGCATCGGTCCGAACGCATAGGCTGGCTCCGAAGCTGGTTGAATTGGTGATACAAGATGAAACTGCACACCGGAAATGCTCGATGTGCAGGCTATGCCCTCTGAGAATAGGTACGAAAGTACCAGGGATTTGTTGCAGAAGAAAGGAGTGGGTGTACCGGGTACACCGAGGTCCGGCTGCCGGCTCACTGGGAACCCGGGTCAGAAACCCCAGTCTAGCAGGTTATCTACCAGTGGTTGCGGGATACCCTCAATGCCATTTGTGTCGCCCATGAAGAAGATCTTCGCCCTGTGCGACTTGATCGGACCCATGACCGGGATCTCACCTTCCAGCCAGCCCAGAATCTCGACGTAGTTCGAATCCGCGGCCGATACATACGCGCCGGCTATGTAAGGCAATGCCTCCACGCCTTCAGTCAGTGTGCGGTCAGCAAACTCCACTACCGGCCCAGGCGTCCACTCGACCGACGCGACCGCCGAAAGGCCGGGACCGTCGCGTCATGTGTCTTGGCTCACCAGCTACTTAAATTGATTAGATGCAGTCGCCCCGGGCGTACGCCCGGACCCGTTACTCCCAAACAAGGCACCAGATCCATGAGACTAGCGAACACCCCTCAGATAGCCCTCGTCTTCGGACTTGCGGTGGTTCTCCTGGGCAGCACCCAGCCAGTCCAGGCTCAGGAGACAGGCTTCGTCAAAGAATTCGGCACCATGTGGACTTTCGACGCACCGCCACTGGATTATTGGAACGCAACCTACGACTTCCGACCGGACCAGGCGTGGCTCGACCATGTCCGTCTTTCGACCGCCCGCATCCCGGGATGCTCGTCCTCGTTCGTATCAGCGGACGGGCTGCTGCTAACCAATCACCACTGCGCCAGGCGTTGCATCTCTGCCGCCTCGACACCCGACTCCAACTACCAGGAGACTGGTTTTGTTGCGCGGAGTTTTGGCGAAGAGAAGCAGTGCCCCGGTATGTACGCTGATCAGCTGCAATCGATCGAAGACATCACTGATCGAATCCGCAATGCCGTGACGGCCAGCGATCCGGCCACACAGGTGCAGCAGCGCGATTCGATGATGGCACAAATCAGAAATGAGTGTAACGAGTCGACGGGCCTCAACTGCCAGGTCGTGCGGTTTTACCAGGGCGGCATGTACTCGCTGTATCGCTACAAACGATTCACTGACGTCAGGCTAGTGATGGCACCAGAGGGCCAAGCTGCGTTCTTCGGTGGAGACCCCGACAACTTCACCTACCCGCGTTACGATCTGGATATGACTCTGTTCCGGGTCTACGAGAACAACGCCCCACGCCAGACCGATCATTTCTTTACTTGGAGTGACTATGGTGCAGCCGAGGGTGACGTCGTTTTCGTCATCGGGAACCCCGGCTCCACCGGCAGGCTACTCACCATGTCGCAAATGGAGTACTTGCGTGATGTGCAGTATCCGGCGCAATTAGCCGGCTACGAGCGGCAATTGGAGGTGCTACGCGTAGTAGCCGCCCGCAGCGAAGAAGACAGGAGAGCCAACGAGAATCGGATTTTTGGATTGGAGAACTCGCACAAGGCTGTCAGTGGTTACCTAACAGGACTCCTCGACCCCACCATCATGGCGAAGAAGAAGGCATTCGAGGCCGATTTCCGGGGCCGGATAGCAGCCGACCCCACGCTGCAAGCCAAGTATGGTGCTGCGTGGGACGCGATCGCCGAGGTTCAGCAGGAGCTGGCCCAGATAGCCGCCCAGCGGAGCTTCTATGGCTTCGGCGGCTCACAACTGCTGGGAACAGCCGGTCTCGTAGTCCGTCTCCCCGAGTTCCAGGGAGAGAGACTCGATGCCATCAAATCACAACTCATGAGAGCCGGCCCGTTCGACGTGCAGGCCGAGCAGATGACGCTGACGGCACAGCTACACGCAGCCAAGGCCGCCCTTCCGGAAGGTGATCCGTTCTTGAACGCCGTGTTGAACGGCCGTACGCCCGAAGTCGTTGCGGAGGAGTTGATCTCTGGAACACACTTGGGGGACACGGAGATGCGCGGCAGCCTGGTGGAAGGTGGCCCAGGGGCTGTGGCAGCATCCGATGATCCGATGATCGTCCTCGCACGCACCATAAACCCAATGAGGCTCGAGATTGGAGAGCGCGTTGCAGCCCTGAACGCAACAGTCGCGGCCAACACCGAGCTGGTGGGTCAAGCGATCTTCGCAGCCTACGGCAAATCATTACCACCCGATGCAACGTTTACACCCCGAATCAGTGACGGTGTGGTCAAGCGCTATCCCATGAACGGCACCGTCGCGCCATACAAGACCACCATGTACGGCCTTTACGCGCGCGCGGAAGAGTTCGACCATCAGGATCCCTGGGTCTTGGCACCCCGCTGGAAGGAACGCCGCGACCAGCTTGACCTTTCGACACCGCTCAACTTTGTCTCATCGAACGACATCATAGGTGGTAACTCCGGCAGCCCTGTGATCAACAGAGAAGCGGAAGTGGTGGGCCTCATCTTCGACGGCAACATCGAGATGTTACCGAACAGATTCGTGTTCACCGATGAGATCTCACGTTCGGTCAGCGTGCACTCCGCCGCGATCATCGAGGCACTCCGGAAGATCTACGACGCGGAACGGATTGCGGATGAGCTGCAGGGAGTGGGTCGGTAAGAAATACGTTCACTTCAGTTTTCGGACTTCGGCCTTCGATGTTCAGCCCTCAGGAGCACTTTCGAGTGCGATCGAAGACTGAATGTCGAAGGCCGAATCATGAAGTCCGAAGTGATCCGTGTCGAAGCTTCGTCAGAAACGGTAGACTCCCGAGGCCACTGCGTAGTGGAACCACGCGAAATTGTAAACGGACTCCACGTCGGCTCCTCCTTCGATGGTGCGATACCCGCCGGCCACACCCCAGCTGTCAGATATATCGTACCCCAATTTGAGAGCCACGTCGAAAGCACGTCCCGGCCCGCCGGCCAGACCATCGAAATCGAAAGAGAGGTGCCAACGCCGGGCCAGTCGCCAATCGGCGGCGAGATTCACAAGTGGCACGAAGCCCACGTCCGTGTCTTTGCTCGTCGTGCTACCCTGGGTCAGCTCAATCTTCGCGTCCCGGATCTTTGCCGTGAAACCTACGGACAGCTGAAGCTTCTCGCGGTCCATAAAACGATAACGGTAACTGATCCGATACGAGTTGAACTTGTAGGTCGCCTCGACCGACGACCCTGACTGGTAGCTCTCGCCTGCGAAATCGACCGGTTCAGCCAACGACCCAGTGCCGCTGTAGGATAGCGGAGCCAGCAATCCGCGTAGACTGTGACGGCTGTTGATGTTCCACGTCAGATAGAGGCGACCGGCAGGCCAAGGGCCCTTCCCCACCAGGTCCACGAGTGAGAATCGGGTCCCGCTCGCATCGTTCGGAATCTGCACATCGTTGCGGCTCTGCCAGACAGGGCCGGCCTCCACCTCAATCTCAAAGGTCGACGCATCCTGCGCGAATGCGGTCCCCACAGAGATGAGTGACGCTGCACCAGTCAATAGAAGGAGTGCTGCCCTGCCGACATACCGCTTCGCTGCTCCGCTGCCCGTAGAACGTTGGCTCAAGCTAAGCATGGGTGACAAGGTGTAGTGATGTCCGCCTTTTGTCAAGCTTAACACTTGGACGTTATATTGACAAAAAACTTGGCAAGGCACACTGCCTGTGAATTGGTTCGGAGTCCACGCCCGGTCTGACCTCGGCGAGGTTCCGAGTTAGCTGAGGAACCCAGGGGCCCCGCCAACAGTTCTCTAATGGTCCGTCTCCCCTCATCAATGGAGAGCTGCATGCGTCGTATATGGCTTACTGCGTCCGCGTTTCTTGCCACAGCACTCATCTCGGTAGCCAGTCAGGCAAACGGCCAGGCAATCAAGTTCAGTCAAGCTGGCAGAGTCACTCAGATGCTGGGCGACACCGAGATCGAGATTCGTTATAGTCGACCGGTTGCCCGCGGACGTGAGCTGTTCGGCAACCTGGTGCCGTGGGGCAATGTTTGGGCACCTGGGGCGGACTCCGCGACAACGATTTCCTTCAGCGACCAAGTACTGTTCGGCGGGGAGCGACTGCCAGCCGGCAAGTACTCCATCTGGATGATTCCCGATCCCGTGTCGTGGACAGTGATCATCAGCAACGTCCCCGACGTGTATCACACGCGTTACGCCGAAGGGCAGGATGCACTCAGGTTGTATGTAGAACCTGAGATGGGAATGCACATGGAAACACTGACGTTCCATTTCCCGGTGGTCGATGGCCCCAATGCCGTACTGGCGTTTCACTGGGGCGAGACGGTGATTAGGGTGCCGATAGAGATCGAGCTGGAGG
>CP070792.1:2360364-2363640 GCA_020346845.1 Gemmatimonadota bacterium | reverse complement strand
GCCACCGCACCCATCGGGAGCGGCTGCAGCATGATCCCGACGATGGTGGACACGAAGATCGCAAACAGGTGCCACGCCCGTGGCGTGACACCCGCGGGACTCGGCGCGAACCATATGGCTACGCCCAAGCCGATCACGATGGCGAGCCGCAGAACGCGCAAGCCCGCCTGGTTCGATTCCGCTGGAGCGGCGGTGGGTCTCGGGTCAGTCATGCTGCCCTACCGCGCCGTTGCGTTTCAGGTTGTCGATCTCTGCGGTGGAGAGGTGTAGCACGTTGGCCAGAACCGAATCAGTGTGCTCGCCCAGCAAGGGAGGAGGCATGCGGATCGATGCGGGCGTCTCCGAGTACTTGATCGGGATCCCGCCCAATCGCAGTGTTCCGATGGTCGGATGCGGCACCTCGGCAATCATGTTGCGATGAATCACTTGCGGATCGGCAAAGATATGCTGCATGTCGTTCACTGGCCCGCACGGAATAGCGGCCGCGACCAACACATCCATCCACTCGTCGCAGGTCTTGGTCGCCATCACCTCAGCCACTTCAGGTAGCAGAGCGTCACGATGTTCTACTCGCTTGGGATTGGACTCGAACCGACCGTCGTCCAGCCACTCCTCCTTGCCGACCAGCGTACAGAAGTTCACCCACAGCTTCTGGTTGGCGACCGCAATCGCTATCGGTCTGTCTTTGGTTTCGAACACTTGGTACGGTATGATCGACTCGTGCGCGGTGCCACGTCGCGTAGCCTCCAGACCCGCCACTAGGTAGTTGCTCCCAATGTTTGCCAGAGCGGATACCTGCGCGTCGAGCAGGCTGACATCGAGGTACTGTCCTTTGCCCGACCGCTCGCGCCACAGCAGCGCCGACGTTATCGCGCCCGCCGCGTACACACCGGTCAGCACATCCGTGATCGCAACACCCACCTTACATGGCTTTCCGTTCTCTTCACCGGTTATGTACATCAGCCCGCCAACCGCAGAGAGTACCATGTCGTAGCCCGGGCGATCGCGGTAAGGGCCGTCCTGTCCATAAGCCGTGATCGAGGCGTAAACCAATCCAGGATTGACCTCTTTCAGGGATTCGTAGTCGAGACCGAAGCGTTGCATCAGGCCCGGAGTGAAATTCTCGACCAGCACATCCGACACTCGTGCCAGTTCCCGTACGATCGCAACGCCATCCGGCTGCTTCAGGTCGACTACTATCGACTTCTTGTTGCGATTGGCGCACAGGTAGTATGCACTCTCGCCGCCAGCGAAGGGTGGTCCCCAGGTACGTGTATCATCGCCTGTCTCAGGCCGCTCTACCTTGATGACATCGGCACCTTGATCACCCAGGATCATGGTGCAGTATGGGCCCGCGAGTATGCGCGAGAGATCGAGTACCCGGTAACCGCTAAGCGGAAGTTCGGCAGTATCTGGTTCGGTCATTTCGCCTCTCGGCGATCTAGTAGCTGGATGGGCGCGGTTGTGAGTGCACGCCGTTGGCACACTCGTGGGTGCAAGAGTAGCTTTTTCAGCGGCGACGTCAACCAACCGATATCAAGGAACTGGATCGATGACGAGTACCAGGAGGGATTTCGTACGCACTGCAGTCACGGCAAGTGGCGCGATCGGTACGGCCCTGTTGAGCCGTGAGGCGCTAGCCCAGGAGTTGGAATCAGCACCACAGCCAAAAGTGCCGCGGGCGCAGGAGTCACTGCGTCTTCTCATCTTGGGTGGCACCGGATTCACCGGCCCATTCCAGATCGAGTACGCACTCGCCAGGGGCCATGAGGTTACGATCTTCAATCGTGGCAGAACCCAGCCGACGGTCAACCAGGAACTGCTTTCACGCGTGACCCAGTTGGTGGGAGACCGCGACAACGATATCACAGCTTTGCAAGGCGGTTCATGGGATGCCGTGATCGACAACTCGTCGTCCATTCCACGGTGGACGCGTCAAACGGCCGAACTGACGAAGGACACGGCGCACACATACTTGTTCACATCTTCGCTCTCGGTGCATTCCGATAACAGCAAGATTGGCATCAACGAAGACGATCCGGTTGCAGAGCTGGAAGATCCCACTGTGGAGGAGATAACCGGAGCAACGTACGGCGGATTGAAGGCACTGTGCGAAGAGGAGACGCGCAAGGCATTTCCCAATGGTGCGATAATCGTGCGCCCCGGCCTGATCGTCGGTCCGGGGGACCGCTCCGATCGGTGGACCTATTGGCCGGTGAGGATTGCCCGCGGCGGCGAAGTGATGGCGCCGGGCACACCCGACGACCCAACACAGCACATCGACGCGCGCGATCTAGCGGAGTTCCAGATCCATTTGATCGAGCAACGCAAGTTGGGAACATACAGCGCAGTCGGCCCCCTATCGCAACTCACCATGGCGGAGTTGTTGTATGGGATTCGCGCAGTGACCAGCAACCTCGAGATCTCTTTCACCTGGGTCGACGCTGACTTCCTAGCCGAGCACGAGGTGCGCGCTTGGTCGGAGATGACATCGTGGGTGCCGCCGCGGGGAGAGATGGCCGGCTTTTCGAGTTTCGACAACAGCCGTGGTGTGGCGGCAGGCCTCAGGTTCAGACCGCTAGCCGTCACGGCCAAGGACACACTCGACTGGTGGCAGACGTTGCCCGCGGAGCGTACTGCGAGTCCGCGCGCGGGTCTGGATCCCGAGAAGGAGAAGCGCGTGTTGGCGGCCTGGCACGAGCGAAATGGCTGAATTCATCACGCGTAGCAGGCCGACAGGTACAAAGGGGCTGGACGTCTGATCGCCCGGCCCCTCTTCTCAGCAACGCACGAGCTGTGACAGCTCTATGCGGCCGCTTTGTCTCCGAGCTCAGCGGGGTCCCGATGCCGCTGCTCTCGACCCAGCACCACCGATAGCGCACACCACACCGCCGCGAACGGCACGGTCGCCGCCGCCATCAACGCCATCGTGCCCAAGGTGCTCAATACACCTTGAATGCCGGCACCTGCCAAATCTCCACCGCGATACAGGAAGACATCGATGAGCGGCTTGGCCTTGTACTTCTCCGCCGGCGGAACCACGCTGAACAACGTCTCTCTAGCGGGACGTGAGATGGCATAACGCGTCGCTCTGTGGATTGCCTGGAACAGCGCCATCACACCGTACAACGGCCAGATCGCGAGTACAGCAAAACCAGCGACGGTCACCAGCGGCAATATCGCGAGCGTCCAACCGACACCCAACCTCTTGATGACTCGTGTGGTAATGAAGATCTGTGTGATCAGTGTGGCGCCTTGGGCAAGGGCATCGAACTG
>CP070792.1:2357374-2360264 GCA_020346845.1 Gemmatimonadota bacterium | reverse complement strand
ACTGCTTGAATTATGCCCGTTGGGCAAGAATTGTTGTCTGCGACTTGTCACAACCTCCTTTCTCCTGAAGTCGGCTCTCAACCACAGATTGAAAGGCGGCAGAACAAGGTTCGCGGACAGGTTCACCCCTATGCCGCATCGCTCAGGGGGATCTGTGCGAACACGGTTTTCTGCCAGCTTCACCAACTCTATTAGTACCAGATTCTCTATCGGCCAGTCAAGACAAAACTTTGGTCAAAATCGGCCGAAACCTTCCCATTTGTGAGAAAAGTCTTCGAGTTCAAGAGAGCCCGTCTTAGCGACGGCTCAAGGCATTTCGCTTTGGCAAAGGGGCCCGCGCCGAATCACTCGGCACAGGCCCCGGACCTGTGCTAATTCTGTTGCGAGTCCTATTGTCCTCACGCGGCCCTGTAAGCCTCGCCGTAAGAACTGCCAGGGACATCGCCTGCTAAATGTCGGACGTAATCAAGATCGCGTCGAGCAACACACCACCTTCACGTTTGGCAATCTCCAGCGTCAGCGGACCACCGGGTAACGTCCAATTCACAACCGTGTTGTTGTGATCGTTGCTGTGGACCTCATCCCAGGCCCAATCGCCCGCCGCATCTATGCCATTGAACCTGACCCATCCGGTGCCGGGCTGATCTGGATCCTCGTGTGTCTGGCCCGTAGCGCCAGGAACGCGGACCCAGAACGAGTCGTCGGTGAGCTCCTGGACGCGGAGCACGATCTTGTAGAGGCCCTGAGGGACATCGAAATCGTAGGTCGCGGTCCATTCCGGTCCTGGTGCCGTGTCGTTATCGTTGCCGTCTCCTTCGTTCGAGCCGATGTGCCGCCCGCCAGTTGAGGTCGGATCATTGAAGAGACGCCAGCTCGTCCCAAGCGTGCCCGCTTCTGCTTCAAGATACACCTGCACAGGAGCCGCGGGGGCCGACTGGTTCAGCGTGATATCGTCGAAGACCAGCTTACCGGTAGCGCCACTGCCCTGTACACCGAGGGCTATCCTGGTGACACTCTGCAGACCGCCACCGAACGATGCCAGATCCACATTCCACAGCTGCCACATTGGCTTTGTCAAGTCTGCGGCCTCACCGTCGTACAGAACCTGGAGCCCGTTGACCTTCACATACATCTGTCCCGGCACATTACCCGAGTCGCCGTGGAACCAGATCGACAGTACGGAGATATCGTGTGTCGTCCAGTTCTGCGCCGGACTGATAGTCAACTCGACCTCCGATGTGGCAGCCGTGGCATTGTTGTACCAGACCGGAAGCGCCTTGCCACCACCGTGAACGATTGTTTCCTCGGCGGTGGATGCCACGGTGTCGTCTCCCGCAGCCGAGCCCGTGCCGTTGCCCGGATAGTAGCCGGGGGTACCTTGTACACCATAGCCTATCCCGTCGAGCCAGTTCTCCCAGACCGGGTTGGCGCCACTGTAACTCTCCATGTCATCGACGTTGATGTAGTCAGCTACAAAGAAGGTCCAGACACTACCAGTGGTGATCGTCCCGTCGGTATTGTGCTCGTCGATGCGCCAATAGTACGATCCGCCGCCCCAGGCTACACCTTCAGACGGGGTATAGCTTGTGCCGGGTTGGAGACCTCTGAACACACCGGTCGTATCCGATTCGTCGGCGCCGGCGACGGCGTCTCTATCCGTGCCGAGGTACACGGCATGCTGTGACGCTGAATCTCCCGGCGACCAGCTCACGGATGCTGCCTGCCACACGTCCGAAATCGAGCCGTTCGTCGGGCTCGGTTCCCAGGCGGCTAGTAGATCACCTCTCATAATCTGCTTAATCTCATCGGCCGTCAGCGCCTTGTCATAGAAGCGGGCATCGTCGACCAATCCTATATAGAAGTTGCTCGGCGTGGAGTCATCCCATTCCTGCCCGATTGACCACCGCGTTACCGTGGACAAATCGAACGTGGCCACATCCCTCGCTACCTCAACGCCGTCGACGTATATATATCCGGTGTTGCCACTTCTGACATATGTCAACATATGCCACTGGTCGTCAGCGACGAGAGGCGCACTCGTGTAGGTCGTGTCGTCACCGTCATACCTGCCCGGACGACCACTTTCAATGTAGAACTCCAGAGGGTGAGCACTGGCACTATCATTAGCTGCGAACAAGTCTCCCTGACCGGTCTGCGTGCTTTTGATCCATACACTGAGCGTGATGTCGGTACCTGTTATATCATCGACGACGCCGTCGATCACAACATAATCGTTGCTCAGATCCAGCGCACCTTTCAAGGTCCCATCCACCCACTGAGGGTCGCCACGAAGTGTGCCCTCATTACCGTGGCCCGACCAATCAAGGGCCGTATCACCGTGACCTTCGTCAAACCTCCACCAACCGATAAGATCGGGGTCCCCAATAGGTATGACCGGCAGTGTGGTGAAGCTCCACACATCGCCTTTGACGGTTGTGGGTGGATTGAACTCGTCGACACGCCAGTAGTAGGTCTTACCGTTTTCGAGCGAGCCGGGAGTGTAGGTTAGGTTGGCCTGAGGAGCACCGGCCGCAGCGTTGCTGACCTCGTCAAAGTCGTCGCCGAAGACAACATTGTGCAACTTCGCGCCGAAACCCGCCCCCCAGGTAAGAGTCGGCTCGGTGTCGATATATTGCGCGCCGTCGGCCGGGCTTGGAGCATACGCGTTGTTGGGCGCAAGCCAGAAACTCCACACCGGACCTCTCCAAGGGCTGTTGGGGTCGGCATCGTTGACCTCATCGATCCGCCAGTAGTAGGTCGTGCCCGGAACAAGACCTTCGGGATAGGGCATGCCGGGAAAGCCCACGACAAAGAAGTCACTGGCCTGGTTACCTCGGAAGGTATCGGCTGAGCCGTTGTTGACGTCATCAAAACTCTCGCCGAAATAGAC
>CP070792.1:2354924-2357274 GCA_020346845.1 Gemmatimonadota bacterium | reverse complement strand
CCTCGCCTTCCGAGCGCGCACTGTCGGAGTCGTACCCCATGAGAGTTGGGAAATCGAATGCTACGGAAAGACCGGTCTGGCCGCGCTCCAGGAGAAATTTGTAGCGTTCGTTGGTGTCCTCTGCCGTTCCAAAGCCGGAGAACTGACGCATTGTCCAGAGCCTACCGCGGTACATCGTGGGGTGAATACCCCTCGTGTATGGGTAGGCGCCCGGGTATGCCAGTTGCTCAGCAGGGTCGAACTGCTCCAAATCAGATTGCGTGTACAGCGCCTCGACTTCGGCGGACGATTGCGTCACGAAGTCGACATTGCGCTTGCCGGCCTTCTCGTACTGTTCACGCCAGGCCTGATGTGCTCTATCACCCTTCAATGTCGTCACCACCTTCTAGTGCTCCGGCCACAATTTCCTGTGCCAACCGGTAGGGACTGACGTCCCCAGTTACCACACGTTCCAATCCCGACTCGAGAATCTGCTCACCTTGGCCCCTCTGCCAGACGAGCGTACTCAGGCTGCGATCTACCACGTCTCTGGTGTGACGTTCCAACCGAGCTCTCCTCCGCTCATGTAGTTCTCCGCTGTCACTCAGGTGCGCATGGTGTGCGTCCAGTGCCTCTATCAACTCATCGATCCCACTGCCCTCAGTCGCCACGGTCATCAGTGTCGCTGGAAGCCAACCCTCACTCTGCTCCTCGGAGTGCTGTACGCCGTTCATCTCTCTAACTGAGTGATGAGGCCTGATCTGGCGATAGGCATTTCCACTCCGGAGGCCCAGCATTACATCGACCTCCTGCACGAGCCTCTCTGCACCGGGGCGATCCGCCTTGTTCACGACAAAGACGTCGGCTATCTCCATAACACCCGCTTTGAGCACTTGGATCCCGTCGCCCGACTCCGGGACGAGGACCAGCACCGACGTGTCTGCACTTGCTGCAATAGTCAATTCCGACTGGCCAACCCCAACGGTCTCAATGATGATCCGATCGAATCCGAAGGCATCAAGAACATCACAGACTTCGGTAGTGGTGGTTGCCAGACCGCCAACTGCGCCACGCGCGGCCATGGACCGGATGTAGACGCCCGGATCCAACGTCACTGATTCCATGCGAATGCGATCGCCCAGCAAGGCACCACCGCTGAATGGACTGGTCGGATCGACCGCAACGACAGCCACCGTCTTGCCGCGAGCTCTATAGCCTTGGATCAGGCGTTCGGCCAGCGTCGACTTGCCGGCCCCCGGTGGCCCAGTGAGGCCGATGCGGTGAGCGTTTCCTACCATCGGATGTAACTCCGACAGCAGCAACTCATAACCGTCTCGCCCGTTCTCGACCAGTGAAATGGCCTTTGCCAGCGCGGGAATCCTTCGGTCCCTTATACCCTCTAACAGCCCGTCTGTCTCCACAATTCAAAGTTCGCGAGAACGGCAGTTAAACCGCAAGCCGAGGCAACAGGAACGCCGCGGCCAAACCGAGAAGCAGGAAGAACCCAACCACATCGGTTAGTGCCGTGACGAAGACCGAGCTCGCCACGGCGGGATCCACTCCCAGTTTCTGCAGCACCAACGGAATCACCGCACCAGCGGTAGTGGCGAGCACCAGCGTGCCCCACATGGCCAGTGTGACCACGAGGCCAAAGGGCCACCCCATCCCGAACGGAGCGGTCACAAGCCCCGCGATCAAGCCGACCGCCACTCCGTTCACCATACCTACGAGCAGTTCCTTACCGACAACGCGGCTTCCCTTCCCCGGCGGTATCATGCCAACTGCGATCCGACGCACCGTGACGGCCAGAGCTTGTGTTCCGGCGTTCCCTCCCATGGCCGCGATGATCGGCATGATCGCAGCGAGCACCCACATCCTGTCGATCGTGTCTCTGAACACGAATACGACTGCTGCCGCGAGCGATGCCGTGAACATGTTCAGGGCTAGCCAGGGCAACCGACTGCGTACAGCTTGATGCCATTCACCGGCGAGTAGCTCCTCGCCTGCAGCACCTCCAAACCGGAGTATGTCCTCGGTGGCCTCTGCCTCGACGACGTCCATCACGTCGTCAAAGGTCACGCGTCCCAACAGCTTGCCTTCATAGCTCACTACGGCTATCGCAGGAATATTGTAGCGGGCCATCAGCTGGGCTACTTCCTCCTGATCGACGTCCGGCGTCACTGCTGCAAGAGGCGGCTCCATTATCTGCTGGACCGGAGTGTCGCTCTTGGCGATGACTACGCGTTGAATAGCTAGAATTCCCGACAACCGGTGTTGTTCGTCAACACAGTAGATCTGGTAGAACTCTTCGACCTCTTCTGCCTGACGGCGAATCTCGTCGATCGCCTCGGCGGCCGTCGCGGTTTCGCGC
>CP070792.1:2322703-2354824 GCA_020346845.1 Gemmatimonadota bacterium | reverse complement strand
GCGGTTGCTGCCATGTCTGCTGCAATGGCGAGATCCTCCTCCCCGCTCTCGTCATGACTCCGCAGGTCCCCAGCTAGTCGGTTGACGGTTTCCACGGCGGCCTGACACGAATCGGCCAGGTCGCGAGCGGCTTTGGCGAACCGTTCGGCGGCACGGGCGATTAGATCTGCTTGTGAATGCATTGCCGCTGCAGAGCCGTCCACCCGATCTAGGATCGTGTTGATGGACATGCCGATCCTTCCTAAGTCGTCCGGCAGATCCACCGGTAACCTCTCGCCCGCCGACCCGGTCCCGATCCGGTCGAGAATCGCTCGCGTTGACTGTAACCGACTGAGGAGAATCTCCCAGGGGCGACCGAGTCCCACACCGGCGAGCGCCAGTAGGGCCGCCTCGAAGTAATGGCTTGCGTTACTCGCGGCTGCCTGTAATGCAAGATTCTCGACGAGGGTTTCGTGGATCAAGGCAGCCGCCAGATACGAGATTGCGCCGGAACTTGCTAGTACGACCAAGCCTTTCTGGCCGTAGAGGGGGGTATAGGGCAAGAATGCTGCTAGGAATCCGAGTATCAACCCTCCTGGGCCAAAGAGTAGCACTAGTAGCCCGGCTATCGTGAGATCCAGAGCAATGGAAGTAGGGAGTAGCCATTTGGCTCGTGCCCCAAGTCGCACCAGCCTCCCCAGCCCATAATTGATCAGCGCTATCGCGCCGATTCCGGACAGCAGTGTGAGCCACGATGGCGTGACCAAACCAGCGGCCCGACCGGCCGCCAGGACCAGCGTCCCGATTCCTATGAACAGCCAGCGGCGCACGATTGAGCGGTTAAGCTCCGATAGTACTGGCTGCTTTGGCTCTTGGGACATCAGCCGCCCGCGGTTGTTATCCCGAGTTGAGATAGGCTAACCAGCGTGAGCATGTCGTATCCCGCCTGCTCCACAGCCGCCCGCCCACCCTCTTCACGATCAACTACTGCCAGCACACCAACAATCTTGCCGCCAGCGGCCGTCACAGCTTCGATGGCCTTGAGGGCAGACCCGCCGGTGGTGACAACGTCCTCCACAACCACCACCCGTGATCCCGGTCTAAAGCAGCCTTCTATCTGCTGTCCTTTACCGTGGCCTTTGGGTTCCTTGCGGACAGTGAAGGCATCGATTTCCGGTGGCATGGTCGAGGAGGCTCGCGCGATGGCGTAGGCCACGGGATCCGCGCCAAGCGTCATCCCACCAACTACTTGAGCATCCCAGTCTTTTTGCCGCATCCGTGACAACCCGAGATCGCCGATTAGGCGCTGTCCGGATGCGGACATTGTCGTTCGTCTGGCATCGATGTAGTAAGAGGATTGGCGACCCGAGGCGAGGGTGAAAGATCCCAGCTCCACGGATCTCTGTTTGAGCAGGGCCACCAACTTCGCGTGGCTGGCACTCTGGGGTTTTTCCACGCTGAACCGTACCAAGTGTGTATTAGTAGTAAGTGCTACTTCGTCTCGTCTCTGCCTTTTACCAAGGATTTGATGGTGCCGAAAAAGCCGCGTCCCTTCTGAGGGGCCGGTTCGTCGACGGCCTCGACACCGCGTGCAACATGTGCGGCAAACTCCTGAACAGTTGCGTGCCGGTCGTCGGGCTGACGCTCCAGACCTTTCATGACTGCCGCTTCGAGTTCTGCCGGGAACCGCAGATCCTTGACTGCCTCGTTCAAGGGGATTGGCGGTTGGGTCAGTAGCTGGTGAAACACTTCCCGCGGTGAGCGGCCTGGGTGTGGCTGGGTACCTGTTAGCAGGAAATAAGTGATCTTGGCCAAGCTGAAGATGTCTGCCTTCTCTCCCACTAGTTCGCCGGAAAGGGCTTCGGGCGCTACATACTGCAGCGTACCCACAAAAAACCCGGTTCTGGTCAGACGGTCTGAGGCTGCCTCCTGGGCGTCCCGCGCGATGCCGAAATCCAGCAGCTTGGCGGTCTGAGTCTGGTGGTCGTACACGATGTTCTCGGGCTTCAGATCGCGGTGTATTATCCCCACCGCATGTGCAGCGCCCAAACCCTCGGCCAATTGTGTGACGATGTGAGATGCGAGCACCGGCGCCAACGGCCCGGAACGATTCACGAACTCGCCAAGCGGTTCTCCGTCTACCCACTCGAGAGCCAGGTAATCAATTCCGTCTTCTTCCCCAAAGTCATAAGTGCACACCACAGATGAGTGCTTAACCTTGGCACCGTAGCCGGCCTCCCGAAGAAACCGCTTGACCGCGATCGGGTCGTTTCGGGTCCGTTGCTTGAGGATTTTGACGGCACACCGTCCGTGTTCGGGATGCTCGGCACGGTACACGGTCGCTGTCCCGCCTTCGCCCATGCGGGACATTAACTTGTAGCCCGCAATGCTGCGGCCAGTGAGATCTTCGTTCGGCATAGAGTCGCCGAATGTAATAGCCACACTTGAACGCGGGCAAGTCGAGCACTAAGTATCCACCGAACGTATGGCGCAGACTGGGGGCTTCAGGCGGGTTTGCAGTACCGCCGTTTTTGGTGATCCTGGTCCGCGCTGTGCGGCTTCCATAGCACATATGATCTACGAGCGATATGAATCGCGACGCTGTTAGCTGGCGCGGTCCCTGCTTGTGTTAGCTGCGGCACATACCCAAAGAAGGTGCTGCGGTCATGCCGCGGGGGCAGTCAATTCTCAACAAGCCGGGAAAACGGAGGTGATCGTGGTGCCAATCCGATCTACAACAACGTCCGCGTATTCCCGCAGGCTCGCTAGCTGAGAATGCGTGGACTGCCGCGGATGACGCATGTGGCCAAGAGTGTCAGCCTTGCCGTCTTGACCGTCGTTCTTTGGAGCGGCGGCGCAGGCCAGATGTCGGCTCAGGGCACGCATAGCTTGGAAGCGGATTCGGCTCGGTGGCACGAGGTGCAGCGGCTGAGAGGGCTTCTGGCAGGTGACTCGGCCGGTCCGGCGGTCATTCTACGATTGGCAGTGCTCGAACTCGCGATCGGGAGGCCCGAGCGAGCCCGCGAGCTTCTGACTAGAGGCTCCACCACGGCGCTGTGGCCGGCAGAGATCACCACCCCCCTATTGGGCGACGCCGATTATCAGCTGGGTGCCTTCGAGATGGCGGCAGCCCTATTCGATGAAGCTGCGCTCCATCTCAAGGGCCAACCTCGCGGTGTGATGCTAGCCCGCGCTGCAGACAGTTACGAGCGCTCAGGTCGCACTGATGTGGCAGCCGATCGATATGCCTGGGCGGCAACGGAATTGCCCGAACTCAAAGGGTGGCTCGCCGTTCGCGAAGCACGTGTGACGCCCGATTCGGCACGAGCAATGGAGCTGTTGAGCCTTGCCCCGGCAGCCGCGTCGCGCCTGAGCCTAGAAGCCCAGGCTGAAATCAAGCTGGCGGCTGCTGACACCTCCGCAGCAGTTGATGCGTTCACCCAAGTGGGATTGCCAGCGCGCGCGGCGACATTAGCGCTAGCCCGGGCAGATAGCGTGAGCGCCCGTGAGCTGGCAAATGAAGCTCTGAGTGACTCAGACACGGCGGTGGTCCGGTTGGCCGTCGGGTTGCTGTCGCAGTTGCATGGGCCCAGAACCTCGACCGAACTTCGGGAGCTGGCGCGTGCATATCGTCGAATCGGCTCTACGAGAGAAGGACTGGATGCAGCTGGCCGTGCAGTGGCCTCCGATTCCACGGATGTAGACGCACTTGTCTATTGGGCGGACCTGCTCGAGATCACCGGGTCTCGAACTCAAGCACTTGAAGTCTACCGTCGCGCGGCGTCATTCGAGGGAGCGGCCGCCAGGAGTGCCGCGTATAAGTACGGTCGCCTGTTTGTTCGGATGAGACGCACAGCGGAAGCCAGGGCTGCCCTAACTGCTTTTGCTGACAGCTTTCCGCAGGACCCGAATGCTCCTGTTGCGCTGCACCTCGTGGCCGACGGATTCGCAAGAGCGCGACAGACGGTGGCGGCGGACTCGGTCCGGATGACCCTGTCCCAGCGGTGGCCACGGAGCTCATATGCATCACGGGCTAGGCTGAAGCTTGCGTCCAATGCACTGGCCAGGGGTGATACTGCTGGGGCCATTGGGTGGTACAGCGACGAGGTCGAGTTGGGTGGCGCCCAGCGGTTTGCGGCGCAATACCAGGTGGCGTCGCTGACTAGCGACGCACTGGAGCGCCGCGGCATCCTGGCTGTGCTCGCTCGCGCTGATTCGGTCGGCTACTACGGCACCATCGCGAGACAGGAATCGGGGCTGCCTCCGCTCAACGTTGCATCACCGTCTTCCCCACCCGAGCCGCGGGCCCTTCCGCACGAGTTCCTGGTCCTCGACCTCTTGAGGGATGTGCGCTACGAGGCGGAGGCGGAGGCACTTGTCGAGCACATCATGTCCGAGCAGACGCGCCCACCTGCCGAGTTGCTGGATTACGCCGAAGGCTTGATCGAACGAGGGCTTGTGGCGGAGGGTATCAGGTTGGGGTGGCGGGCAACTCGAGCCTATACGCTGAATCATCCGCGCGTGCTTCGCGTGATCTTCCCGTGGCCCTTGAGAGAAATGATTGAGGAGGAGTCAAGAGCGCATGGGCTCGATCCCTATTTGCTTGCTGCCCTCATCAGGCAGGAGTCCAGTTTCCGTGCTTCGGTAGTGTCACATGCAGGTGCATATGGACTGATGCAGCTCATGCCTCCAACCGCCCGACAGTTGGCGCAGAGGCAGGGAATGGGCTGGGACAGACGTCTTCTCGTCGTGGCGGATGCGAACCTGCATCTGGGTGCGGTTCATCTCGCAAGCCTACTCGAACGCTACGATGGGCGGGTAGAGCTCGCGCTGGCCGCTTACAACGCGGGTGGAACACCCGTGAGACGTTGGCTCCGGTATCCCAACTCCGATGATCCGGTACAGTTCGTGGCGCAAGTTCCGTATCCGGAGACGCAGGGCTATTTGCGCACTGTGATCCGCAATCGCGCCCTGTACAAGGCACTCTATCCTCCCGCGGAGCTGCAGGCGGCGGGGACGCCATGAGAGGGCCCCCACTCCGACGTCTGCTCCACGTTGGCTCGGCCGTGGTTCTGCTGATCCCTCTCTGGGCAAGTTGGGATCTTCTCAGATTAGCCCTGGGCATCCTAGCAGCGATAGCCGTTGCCCTCGATCTTGCCCGGATTGGGCTGCCCAATGTGGGTCGACGGATCGTGGAAATGGTCCCCGTTTTCAGGGACATGGAGGCCCGCCGACTGAGCGGTGCGACCTGGCTCAGCTTGGGCTACGCGCTTTCTGCCTGGTTCCCGCCCATTGCTCCCGCTGCAGGGATCTTGGTGAGTGCGTCCGCTGATCCTGCTGCATCAATGGTGGGTGGATTGAGTGCCGATTCAGTGGGCAAGACGGTGATAGGGAGTCTGGCTGCGTTAGGCACTTCTGTGGTGGTTCTGACACTGTTAGGCCTGCCCTGGCAAGCGGTGGTGGTTGGGGCAGTCATCGGGACCGCTCTGGAACGGTGGCCCGGTCCGTGCGACGACAATCTAGTTGTGGCGCCCGGTGTGGCATGCGTGGTCTGGCTGCTAACTTGACATTCAGGCTCCTTTGGGCCCACAATTTCGATGCGGGTTTGCCCATAGTGACCCGCACACGCTAGACACAACTCATAGTCTCTGCAGGAGTGATGTAAATGCCGCGCGGTAAGGTGAAATGGTTCAACGATGCAAAAGGATACGGTTTCATCGAGCAAGAAGAGGGAGGTGACGACGTATTCGTACACTTCTCGGCTATTCAAGCCGAGGGATTTCGCACCCTTCGTGAAGGCCAAGAGGTCGAGTTCGAGTTGAAGACAGGAGATAAGGGGCTGAACGCTCAGAATGTTCTGAAGGTTTGAGTCTCCGACCACAACAATACAAGCCCCGCCCTTCGACACGGCGGGGCTTTTCATTTTTGCTATCTTCACTCCTATAATGTCCAGCCCAAGTAGGTCCGAGCTCTTTCTGGTCGATGGCTACGCACTGATCTACCGCGCCTTTTTTGCGATGATCAACCGGCCTCTTAGGACCGGTCGTGGGGAGAACACCTCGGCAGTATGGGGTGTGGCAAACTTTCTGCATCGGTTGATCGACCAACACCGACCCGAGTACGTCGGGTGGGTGCACGACGCCGGCTCATCGTTCCGAACCGAGACGTATCCCGAGTACAAGGCAACCCGAGAGAAGCTAGATGATGAGTTGCAGGAGGATTTCGATCGATCGATCGAACGCATTGAGGAGTTGCTGCACGGGTTCCGCATTCCCCTGATCACAGTTGATGGGTACGAAGCAGACGACGTGATTGGCACACTCGCCGCACAGGCGGCAAGGCAGGCTCTGCGGGCCGTAATCGTATCGGGTGACAAGGATTTCTACCAGCTCATCTCGAAACATGTCGTCGTCTTGAATCCGGGTCGTGGTGGTACGGCTCCGGTCGCGGAAACACTTTCCGACCTGTCGAATGCCCATGAGAGGTTGGGAATCCAGCCAGACCGTGTCACAGACTACCTGGCTCTCGTGGGTGACTCATCAGACAATATTCCTGGTGTGAAGGGTATTGGTGACAAGACAGCGCGGGCGTTGATCGAGTCGTACGGTGATCTGGAATCGATACTGGCCCACGCGAAGGAGGTAAAGGGGAAGCGAGCGCGGGAAGGTCTGTTGAACCAGGCTGCAGCAGCCAGATTGAGCAAGGAGCTGGTAACGATCAAGCTGGACGTTCCGGTTGACCTGGATCTTGCGGCACTGAGGGTGGGGACACCGGATACCGAGATCCTCACTAGGCTCTACACTGATCTCGAGTTCAGCTCGCTGCTGGCCAAGATAGATCATCCAGCAACCGCCACGGGTGAAGTGCCGCAACACGAAATCGTGGACGATCTTGAGATGCTGCACCAAGTGGTGAATGCCGTGCGGAGGGAAGCTGATGTTGCCCTCGACGTCGTCTCCCAGCAAGGTGATACAGAGAGAGAACTGATCGGATTGTCCATGGTTCTTCCGGATGGCCGCGCCTGGTACCTGCCATTCGGGCACGGTGGCCGTGATGGTGAACTGATTGCCGCGACGATGCCCAAGAATCTCCCTCAGATATCAGCCGAGAGCACTAGCCTGCTACGACAGCTGTTACAGAATCCGCAGGTGGCCAAGCTGGGACACGATCTCAAGCATGCTCGGCTTGTGCTGCGGGCTGCAGGTGTAGAACTGGGCGGGGCGGCATATGACTCAATGCTTGCGAGCTTCGTGCTCGACCCGGGCCGCAGATCACACGCGATCGAAGTGCTCTCCTTGGATCACCTCAATGTTGCCATCAAGGGCGAGCAAGAGCTCACCGGCAAGGGCAAGTCGATGAGACCGGTCCGCGAGTTGGGTGTAGATGAGGTTGCCACTTTCTCATGCGCCAGGGGTCGTGCCGTCTTCCAGTTGAGAGACCGTCTCGCACCCCAGTTGGAAGCCGCAGATGCGCAATCGTTATTGCAGGAGATTGAGTTCCCACTGGTCGAAGTGCTGGCTGACATGGAGTGGTGCGGGATATCAATCGACACCGATCGATTACGTGCCTTGTCTCTTCAGTTCACCGCCGAACTGAGGGAGATAGAAGAAGCAGTGTACGATGCAGCTGGTACGGACTTCAACATCAACAGCACTCAACAGCTACGTCACATCCTGTTTGATAAGCTGCAGCTACCTGTCCTGAAGCGCACCAAAACGGGACCGTCGACAGATGCGGCGGTTCTCGCGCAACTTGCTGAGATGGACTTCGAAGTTCCCAAGTTGATGCTCGACTACCGCGAGCTGGCGAAGCTCAAGTCGACCTATGTAGATGTGCTTCCAGCCAGCGTGAATCGTGCGACCGGCCGCATCCACACGAGTTTCAATCAGACTGGCGCCGCCACCGGCAGGCTGTCTTCCTCTGACCCGAATCTGCAGAACATACCGGTCAGGACTGCCAGAGGTGAACTGATCCGACAGTGTTTTGTACCCCGGAGTGGGTGCAGCTTCATTGTTGCAGACTACTCGCAAATTGAATTGCGGGTGTTGGCGCATTTGTCACGTGACGAGGCTTTCATCGATGCGTTCCGGCAAGGTGGCGATATCCATCGTCAGACAGCAGCACTGATCTTTGAGGTGCCGCTTGATGAAGTTACGAGCGAGATGCGCGCCAGAGCTAAAACGATCAACTTCGCCACCATCTATGGCCAAGGACCGTTTGCACTCGCAAGGCAACTGGATATCTCACAAGAGGAAGCGAAGGAGTTCATTAGACTGTACTTCACACGATTCGCAGGAGTACGCAGTTTTCTGGACATGACAGTTGAGAATGCCAAGAAAGCAGGATACGTCGAGACTCTGTTTGGCCGACGGCGCTACATACCGGAGTTGAAGGATCCCAACTACAACGTCCGTACTTTCGGAGAGCGGACTGCCATGAACTCGCCAATGCAGGGCTCCGCTGCCGATCTGATCAAGATTGCCATGGTCCGGCTTGCGGCAGTGCTTGAGAATTCCGGCATGAAGACTGCAATGTTGTTACAGGTGCATGATGAGCTTGTGCTCGAATCGCCGGAATCCGAAGTGGAAGACGCCTGTGGAATAGTCAGGCGTGAGATGGAAGGTGCGGCAGAACTAAGTGTGCCGTTGGTTGTCGATGTCGGCGTCGGGCCGAACTGGTTGGACGCAAAGGCCTAGCTGGCGTTCACGGTAGCCAGCTTGCAGGAACGCGCAGGTCACATGAAGACGATCCAAAATTGCCGCGGTCTGACTATCATCGAGCTACTGATGGTGTCCATCATATTTGGCTTGCTCACGGCGATTGTGGTGCCGCGGATAGAGGGGTACCGCGAGCGGGCAATTGAAGCAACTATGAGGAGTGATCTTCGGACCCTGGGCCTTCATGAGGAATCCAGCTACTACGATCGTGCCACCTACACCGATGATCTTGCCCTACTTCGAGCGAGAGGTTTCTTTCTGAGCCCTGAAGTTGCCGTCGTGGTGAATGAGGCAACCTTTTTGGGCTGGTCCGCCACGGCCTCTCACAATCGAACTCCAGCCAAGTGCTACATCTTTGTCGGCAATGCCGCACCGGTGGGGACCGCGACGATCGAAGGGAGTGTCGCCTGCGGTTGATGATACAATGGAGTGAGTTCGAGCGGCGGCGTGACGGAATGCTACACGCCATGAACGGTGGGCTCTGGCTCCACCGTTTCGTCTTGTGGGGTGAGGACATGGCTCACTTGGTCTCGTCCGACCGCTCGTTGCTCATCGAGGCCGGAAGATTGCTGGGCATGAGCGAACGGTGGTTACAGTACAAACCGTTGAAACACCCTGTCCACGACGAGAAAATGGATGCCTGGCACTGGGATTTGAGGGGATCGTACTTGGAGTTGGGGCTCCGCCTCGCTGCTCCTAAGGTTCCAGCCGAATCTCCCCGCTAGGCCTGGACTCATCTGTAGCTGGCTGGACGCGTGCACCAGGCCACCAATTCCATCTGCCCCCGATGTGCATGATCGCCGGCGCTAGGACCATGCGGATCAGTGTGGCGTCCAGCACAACGGCAATCGCCAAGCCAAACCCCATCATCTGAGCAGCCAGGACCCGCGAGAAGCTGAAGACGCCAAACACAATGACCATGATGGCCGCTGCGCTGGTGATCACAGAGGCCGTTGCCGTGAGTCCCTCTATCGTGGCCTGATCGTTGCGGCCAGACCGATCGTATGCTTCCTTGATGCGAGCCAGCAGGAATACGCCGTAGTCCATGCTCAGTCCGAACACGACAGCAAAGACAAGCACAGGAACCACCACATAGACTGCCTCCGTTGGGCCGTCCAAGCCGAACAGGCCAGCTCCCACACCCTGCTGGAACACCAACACCGTCATCCCGAACGCACCCAGCACCGAGAAACAATTCATGATCACCGCCTTGATCGGCACCAGTATCGACCTGAATGCGATTCCCAGCATTACTACGGTTGTGAGGAGTACCAACAAGATCACCAGTGGAAACTGCTCGAGCAGGTCATTTTGCAGATCGACACTGGCAGCGGCGAAACCACCCACAAGCACTTCCGCCGACTCGAGACCTGGCGCCTGGGAACGGATGGCGCGGATGCGTCGTACCACGTCCATGGAACTAGTGAACGACGTCGTGTCCGAGAGTATCACATCCATCAGCGTTGTGCGATTGTCGTTCGACAAATATGCAGAGAAGAACTCTGGGGCTCGTGCCCGAGCTGATTCGATGTTGCCGTAGAACATTGTATAGGCCAGAGCGGACATCCCTGGCTGGAAATCGACTACGCTGCGAATCTGGACGACCCTGGCGTCGGCTCGGATCGAATCGGATAGCCGCATCAACGGCCGCAGAAAGCTGGAGCCAACTACCCGATCACCCTCCGGTACCCGAACGATGATGCGCACCGGTTGGAGAAAACCACCGGCTCCCATCGCTTGGAGCGTTTCGACACCATTCGTGGATTCGGTGTTGGACGGGAACCAGCCTGACCGCGGTAGCCCGATCTTTATGTGGAGCAGTGGCCAAGTGATGAGAGCGACAGCAAGCCCGCCAATGATAATGGCCCGCCAGGGGTGGTAAACCAGCCATCGCGCCCACCGCTCCCAACCGGTGGGCGCGTGATACCACGCCAGCCGTCGCGCCAACTTCCGCGGTATGTCGACTGCTCTTCCCATGAACGACAGCGTTGCCGGCAATGCGGTCACAGCGAGCACGACTGCCGCAGTGACCACAAGCAGGCCACCAATCCCAACCGACCGGGTTTCGGTAATCGGCGTCACGAGCAGCGCAGCGAAGCCCACAGCTACAGTCATCCCGCTGGTTACTACCGCGCGTCCCGCCGTGTTGATGCTGCGCTTGGCCGCGTCTCGCCTGCCACGACCCCTATTCAGCTCCTCTCGGAACCGCGTGACGATTAGCAGGGAATAATCGATACCTACGGCAAGCCCAACCATGGATACGATAGTCAGGACGAAGACCGACATTGGATAGAACGACGAGACGATTTGTACCAGGGCTAACGCATACAGGATTGCCAAGACCCCAACCACCAGTGGCAACACCGCAGCAACGAGTGCGCCGAATGCGAGAATCAACACCATCGCGGAGAACGGTAGTGCTTTTCGCTCACCCGATCTGGTGTCGTTCTTGCTGACTGTGCGCACATCGTAATCCAAAGCCGGTCTCCCGGTCACTAGTACCTCGAAATCGTCACTCTGCACAAGTCGGTTTACTGCTGTGTGTACCCTGTCGCGGAACTGGGGGACGTGGTTGGTAGGGCTGACTCCGCTGTGAGGCTCGACCGTAGCGAGTACGAATGTCATGGTACGGTCATCGCTAATTAGAGCGGAGTCCTGCACCGTGAGGTAAGAGACAACCCGCGTTATGTACGGCAGCTCTATCGCCGCATCGCTTATGGTCTGCACCAACTCACGTGTTGGAGCGCTGTCTATCGGCAGCGGGCCGGACACGGTGATGGCAAAGAAGTCACCAACTGGCTGGGGAAACGCCTCGCGGATCAGATCGGAGGCGGTTTCCGATTCGGATCGATTCAGCCGCTCGCCCTCTACCGAAAGCGAGTCTTGAACCCGGGATGCTCGAGGCCACGCAACGACCGCGGTGATCACACAAACAGCTAGGATCAGTACTCTGTACTTGATAATGAGGTCGGCAGGCGGCGTGATCATGCCGATGCATCCTCAGCGCCGTGCGCGGTCCCGCCCATGAGAGATTCTGCTTGCTGAATCAAGATCACACTGTCGAGTTAGCGAATGTTACTGTGTTTCAACGGGTTAGAATGATAGGCCTCGCAAGGCTCGGACGCTAGACGCCCAAGCGTTGGCACGGTGGGCACTGAATCCGGCATATTGGATGGGTGAAACGACTTTTTGCGGCAATTCTAGTCATCGCTTTGGTGTCGGTGTACGGGCTGAGTCGTGGCAACTCCCGATCGAGTTCGGAGACGGAGCCCTCCCGCCAACTGTTCGACCGGGAAGGACCTGGAACAGCAGACAGCGCCAAGTCTTCGCGAGTGAGCGTTCGTCGCCGGATAGCTGAATCGGATACCTACCTCGGCTACGCGTTGGCCGAGGGTGACTCGATGCTGAGGCGCTGGCGGGACCGCTCGGCCGAACCTGTGACAGTGTTCATTTCCGCGGGTCGGGTTCCGGGTTACTCCGAGGACCTCCGCAGTGCCGTTAGAGAAGCATTCGTACGGTGGGAGCGGGTTGGTGCGATTCCTGTGGTGTTCAGCTTCGTGCGTGACTCGACCCAGGCCGAGGTTGAGGTGAAGTGGATTGAGTCGTTTACTATCCGCCGGACAGGTCAGGCCGAAGTTACCTGGGATCCGAGCGGTTGGCTGGTGAGGGGCCTCCTGACCATCGCGACCCATTTCGACGACGGCCGTGCCGTGTCGCGTGAGGTTGTGAACACTGTCGCCCTGCACGAAATCGGGCACCTTCTCGGTCTCGGTCACTCCGATGATCCCGCCGATCTCATGTATCCTGCTACGTCGGTTCAAGATCTTACCCCCCGGGACCGGCGCACTGCGCGGCTGCTCTATGCGCTGCCCCCGGGGTTTGTTCGGGACCCCTGACTACCGCCGCTCAGGCCGGGTCAGCGGGGTTGTAGCTGTGTCCACGGCCTGCGCGATCAAATAGCCATATTCGGCGTACCGCGCGACACCGGCGAACGGGAAATCTTCGGTCCAGTGGTCGCCCGGCCTATGGTAATAGTCCCATCTCTTGCGGAGAGCGGCTGTGGAGTCTGCCGAAAGGCCCTCAAACGGCTCAGGTCCGGGAATGACGAAGACTGCCGGCACTCCCTCCCGGATGAACGGATAATAGTCTGAGTTTGCCCGCGGAGGAGATGTCGTGATGGTCCATCCCCGCTCGGTAGCGACCGCGATAGCCAAATCGCCCAGCCCGGTCGAGTCGACACCGGCCAGACGCCAGCTGACTTGGAGGCCCGGCGGTGCCCCGGCATCGAGGTTGATTACCGCCTTCGTACGATCCAACGGCCAGACGGGATCGTGCACGTAGTAGTCCGCTCCCAATAGTCCCTTTTCTTCACCCACCAGAAACACGAATAGCACTGGGTGCCTGAAATTGCGTTCTGTCACCATGGCCTTGGCAATGGCGAGGAGCATGGCAACACCTGCAGCGTTGTCTGAGAACCCATTATAGATGGAGTCGCCTGACGCATCCGGCTCGCCGACGCCGAGGTGATCGTAGTGCGCTGTGAACACTATCGCACTGTCCTGTGCGAGCATGTCCCGTCCTGGGTAGAGACAAACAACATTGGAGGCGTTGATTGCCCGGCGTTCCTGCTGAATCTCTAGCGAGATCACCCGGTCCAGTGTTGTGGGATCGATTGGCTCGCCGCGAGCGAGACCCGTACCGCTCACCAGCTGATAGGAAAGCCGCGGTCCTGCCAGGATTGACGGAAGCGGTGCCAGAAAGGATGACCGGACCGTCGAATCACTGTGATACAGGCGCGTTGGGCCTCTGCTGCTTCTGTACCGGTCGAATACTCCGGGATCACCCAGCAGATGGATCAGGCCCACGGCCCCCATCTGCCGCAAGGCCTCTGCCACCGGGACCGTTACACGTGCGCCCGCGACGACTGCTACGGCACCATTCAGGTCGAGATCCCTCAGCGTCTCGACTCTCAGTTCACCTGCCGGCCCCAAGTAGAAGGCGGGGCCTGAGAAGTCCACGAAGCTTTCCCGGTTCCCAACATCTGGGGTGAAGTCGGTAGGAAACGTGAATCGAGTCCCCAGCGTGCCCTGAAGTAGACGCAGCGCAGTGCCGCTCCGGACGGTGGATTGCTCAAGTCCGACGGCTTGGAGGTAACCGGTCGATGCCGGCAAGAGTCCCAAGGCTCGACACTGATCGGCAATGTACTGTGCCGCCAGCTCGGCGCCGGCCGTCCCCGTGGCTCTGCCCTGCAGCAGATCGTGCGCCAGGAAATGGGTGTGGGCACGCAGTGCCAGTGTGTCCATACGGGCCTGTGCCAGCACCTGCCCCATGGGATATGCGGCGGTGATCGCCAGCAAGAGCCATATGTGGCGTTGCATTCGGACTCCCATTCATCCGTGTCTGTTTGGTCGTCTCGTCACGGTGCACTAGAATAATGGCATCGGAGACCCTATGTCGCTCATCATGGCCTTATTGTTGTTGCTGCAGACCGGTGCGAAGGCAGCCATCGACGATGCCGTTGCAGACGGTATACGCGCGGGTGCGTTCCCGGGTGCCGTGGTGGTGATCGGTACTCGAGACACCGTGCTGCTGGCCAAGGGCTATGGGCACTTCACCTACTCCGCAGACAGCAGAGTACCTAGCCCCGATAGTACGGTTTACGATCTTGCTTCGCTCACCAAAGTGGTGGCCACAACACCGTCGGTAATGCGGTTGGTGGAAGCGGGAGCACTCGATCTGGAAGCCCCGGTGCAGACCTATCTGCCTGACTTTGTGGGTGAGGGAAAGCAGGACGTGACTGTCCGGCATCTATTGGAACACCTGTCGGGGCTAAGGTCTTTTCTACCCCTCAATGATCGAGCTGCGACGGCAGAAGAAGCGCGGCACTTGGTGGTTACCGAGGAGCTCCGCTGGGCACCAGGTACGCGCATGGAATACAGCGATCTCAACGCGATGCTGCTGGGGTGGGTCATAGAGGGCGTCACCGGTGTGCCTCTGGATGAGTATTCGGCTAGGGAAGTCTTTGGGCCGCTCGGAATGACTCAAACTAGATTCCGACCGCCACGATCCTGGAGGCCGCGCATTGCCCCGGTCGGCCTTTGGCGGGGCTACGTAATCGCCGGTGAATTGCACGATCAGAATGCCGTCCGACTCGGAGGTGTGTCCGGACATGCGGGTCTCTATAGCACCGGACTAGACCTGGCACGGTACGCCCAGATGTACCTAAACCAAGGTCGTGACTCTTTGGGGGAACAGCGTTTCCGGTCCGAGACCATAGAGATGTTCACTGAGCGCGGATACCACCACCGGTCACTTGGCTGGGAGATGAATGACACAACCGAGGAAGGACACACCGGGACGCTGCTTTCGGACCGCGCGTTCGGGCACGGAGGGTACACTGGCACTTCGATCTGGATCGATCCGAGCCGCGATCTCTTCGTGATTGTTCTGACAAACAGAGTCTATTCACCCAGGACGGGACGCTCGATCAGCACGCTACGAGCCATAAGAGGTAGGATCGCCGATGCCGCCGTGGCGCTGAGAGCGGAGCAGTGTTCCTCTGTTGTGATAGGAGCGAAGACCCGAAGGCGGTGCTGATGGCGGATGGCGTTTACGGTCGGCGAATTGTAGGGGCGTAGAGGGCGTACGGGGGCCGGCCGGGAAACAACTGCGGGGCTTGATCGCGTTTGTGCGGTTGGCGCGAGTCCTCGTCGGAGTGAGCACAAGTTAAGTTTGGCGAATTGCTGTCACGGAGGATCAGGTGGCCTTAGATGTAGAAGCAGTGCGTGAAGCCTTGCGAACGGTCGTCGACCCCGAATTGGGCCTCAACATAGTCGACCTCGGCTTGGTGTATACGATCGACGTAAACGGTGGGGATGTCTTGGTGGAGATGACCCTTACGTCACCTGGATGCCCTGCAGGTGGCCAGATCATGGGACAGGCTGATGCCGCAGTCCGCGATCTGGAGGGAGTGGACAAGGTGTCCGTGGAACTCGTGTGGGAGCCTTATTGGACACCGGAACGCGTCAACCCCAAGCTGCGGTCGTATCTAGGCTTCTAGGGGCTCTCCCCGCATTGCCGCGATTATCTGGTTTCTGCCCAACACGTCAGCCTGCCATTCACGCAGTTCTTTGACCCTGGAGAGCTGCTTTTCCGTGGTCGGAGCTGCACGCGCCAGTGCCTGAAGAGTTCCGTTAGGGCAGAGCATACCTGACTCCATCTGTACGTCTCTTGCCGTGCGGTTTCGCAGGTTCTTGAGTACCTCGAGCCTCTTGTCGTAGGCGTGGTCGTGCTCTGGGCGGGCCGGTCGCTTAACCACTGGCAAGTCCGCTTGAGGCACTGCCAGACCTCTCGTTACTGCTTCCACCAGATCGGCTCCATATCTGGCCACGGCCGAGGCCGGAACTCCGGGTAGCACCTTGAGGCGCCTCTGGCTGCGAGGAGTGGCTTTGGCGATTGCCAGCAGTGCCGCATTGCCCAGCACCCTGAACGGCGCTCTGTCGAGAGCCTTCGCGGCCGATTCCCGCCACTCGAATACTTCTCGCAAGACCGCAAGGGATCTGCGAGGCAGCGCCTTGGAACCCTTGACGCGCAGATACGCCTCACCGTTCTCGGCCGGCTGTTTCCACCTGATTTGCTCTAGGAGGCGGAACTCCTCGTGAGCCCACTTGAGACGGCCTTCCTCCTCCAGTCTGCGTTCCAGATGATCGCGTAGTGGAGGCAGGTAGCTGGCATCGGCCGCCGCGTACTCAATCATCTCCGGTGTCAACGGGCGCCGGGACCAGTCGGCACGCTGTAGCTTCTTGTTCACTGTGACGCCGAAGTGTTTCTCCAGTAGCGCGCCCAATCCCACCGCAGGTTCTCCCGCGAGTTGGGCTGCCACTCGCGTGTCGAACAGTGATCGGGCCGTGAAGCCGTAGTCGCGATTCAGGATTCGCAGATCGTAGTCCGCATCGTGCAGCACAATCTCGATGGAGGGCTCTTTCAGGATCTGACCGAGCGCGCGTAAGTCGTCGACAGCCAGAGGATCGATCAGGGCTGTCTCCGAATCCGATGCCAGTTGAATCAGGTACACACGATCCACGTAGCGGTGGAACGAAGCTGCTTCCGTATCCAGAGCAACACGCCTCTGGTGCGCAAGCCTGTCGACCAGCCGCGTCAGGGCTTCTGCGTCAGCTATGAGCTGGGGTGAGCTGTTTGGCGGTTTCTTTCCCACGGGCAATGCTGAAACATCACCAGGGAGGGCGAGATCTAAAAGCCATGGCATCGAGAGTGGGGCAGAACTCCATGTGAAGCCCGCTCACGCGCTTGTCCACAGCTTGCACCAGCGCCCAGGTGGTCGCGCATAACGTGTTGCCAAATAATCACTTGGTGCTTGCCGGTGCCGTGTTGATGTGCAGTCAGTGACGTTATTGTGACGTTACGCTGACGCTTTCTGCCTTTGGCTGTTTCGGGAGATTGGGTGCGGTGACTGGCCGGCCATGGTGCCAAACAACGCGGATCTGAAACCTGTAACCCCACAACGCTGTAGGCCTTAGTAGCAGGTCCCGAATCAGAGCCGGAGGTGTTTCATGTTGAGAACGGCAGCTGCAATAACTTTGGCCCTCGTTGTTATTACCCCAGTCGGTAGTGCCCAATCTGCCGCCGACTCTGCCGCAATCCGCGCCACCGCCTTGGACTATATCGAAGGTTGGTACACTGGTGACGCTGCAAGAATGGAACGGGCGCTTCATCCCGACCTCGCCAAGCGCATCGTCCGCACGGACCAAGATGGCGTCAGCTCATTGAGCCACATGACCGCCGGGCAGCTGGTGACTGCCACCGAAAGCGGGTACGGAAAGCAGACGCCCGTCGACGAAAGGCAGAAAGAGGTGACCATTCTTGATGTTTACCGTGGTGCAGCGGTAGTGAAGATCGTCGCGCGAGATTGGATCGACTACCTGCAGATTGGCAGGTTCGACGGCCGCTGGGTGATCATCAACGTGCTGTGGGAACTCAAAGCGCAACCCTGAAGTAGCGACCTCAGGGTGCTGAACGCGTAAACGGATCTCCGAAGCGGCCGTCCCTGGCGTGCTGCTTGTTCCACTCCTGGCGAAGAGAAAAAGCATCGAGGCCGGCCGGTCGGTCCACGATCAGGACCCCGTCCAGGTGATCGATCTCATGTTGCAGCAGGGCGGCCATCGCCCCCTCGGCTTCGATATTCTGACGTTGCCCTTTGAGATCTTGAAATCCAATATGGATGTTGTGTGCTCTCTGGACTCTCACCAGCAGGTCGGGAATCGAGAAGCAGTCATCCCAGACCAAGAAGTCGTCGGTCCCAATGTCCAGGACCTGCGGGTTGATGAGAAAGAGTGGTTCATCGACCTCGACGTATATGAGACGCAAGGGCGCACCGATTTGAGGCGCCGCCAGTCCGCCACCAAACCCGTTCCGTGCCTGGAGATCGCGCAACGTCTCTTGCAGGTCGTCTGCCACCAGTCGGACAGCCGGAGACCCCGGTTTTGTGATCGGCTCACACTCACTGCGCAGGATAGGATCACCTAGCAGGCGGATCGGACGGATAGCCATTTCTGTCTCCCTAAACGGGGGCCCACAATGTAAGATTTTCAGATGATTACGGCCACAATCCTGGCAGCCGGTACGTCGTCGCGGATGGGCTTTCCCAAGGCCCTGCTCAGGTTCCACAACCGCACTTTCCTGCAGACGATCCTGGATGCGACGGAGGCGCTCGGAGTACATCGGTTGGTGGTGATCGGTCCAGCTGCCGATAACATCTTATGCGCTCATGATTTGCGACACGTGAAGGTGTCTCATAACCTCGATATGGATGCGGGGCCAATCGGGTCCATCAGAGCGGCCGTGCAAGAGGTGTGGAATCACCCGGTCGACGGACTGCTGGTCTGGCCTGTGGATTTCCCCCACGTTGCCGTCGAGACCGCTCGCGCTCTGATCGACGGATTCAAACTTGGAAGTAGCTCCATTGTAGTGCCGCAATACCGTCGGCGCCGAGGCCACCCCGTGATCTTTGGGCGTGCGGTGTTTGACGAGCTGCTTGCTGTGCCGGATTCCGAAGGTGCCAGAGGTGTGGTTCGGGCTAATCCTGAGAGAGTGCTGCAGATCTCTGTTGACGACCCTGCAGTTGTGGATCACCTCAATACACCGGATGCCTACCAGGATCTGTTACGCAGGGAGGATCGCTTTAGGAGTAGTTCCTGAGGTCTGCGGTGAGGTCCCGCCGAACGCCACCGTTCCAGCTCAGACGTGCCCCGACCGACTTGGCACACGTGAGGGACAGAAGTCACTCCCTTCTTGGGCGGAGTCCTCCATATCGGCCAAGTCGTTGCGAATAAATGGTTTGAGGTGCTCCGCCTTAGGGTTAGCAAACAAAAACGTTGAATTAGTTGCGCAATGATGCACCGGTGGTTAGGATTCAAGCCCCATGAATCCGATTACGCCTGGTCTCGCGGGCCATAAGGGGCCTCGTGGCGACATTCTGCTCAAGCTGAAAAAGGCTCAGCCAGCCACAGCAAAGGAACTCGCCGACGTATTTGGCATATCTGCCAACGCCATCCGGCGGCACCTGAAGGAACTCGAGGCTGAGGGTCTTGTTGTATACGGCCGCGAACAAAGGGGGACAGGCGCGCCCACCTACACGTATCGCCTGAGTGAGAACGGCGAGGCCCTGTTTCCCAAGCAGTACAGCGAGGCTCTCAGACATGCCTTGACGTTCATCGCACAGAACAGCGGGCGCGAGAAGGTGCGCGAGATGTTTGCCGAGCGGTTCAGGAATTACTCCGAGCAGCTGCGCACAGAGCTCGTCGACGCTACGCTCGAGGAAAAAGTCGAGGCCGTCGTGAAACTGCTGTCGCAACAGGGATTCATGGCTGCTTGGTCGGACGAGTCCGGAGAAGTCCGGCTGGCTCAGCACAACTGTGCGGTGCGTGATGCGGCGGAGCAGTTCCCCGAGATCTGTGCGGCAGAAGCCGATTTCCTCCGGGAGATTCTGGAGAGCGAGATCAAACGTGACTCCTATATCCCTGAGGGATGTAACTCGTGTCAGTACTCAATCAGTCCGGTGGTCTCTCTGTCTGGTCCACAGGACGGTGCATCTAGCGATGCAAAGCAGGAGAAGCGATGACGAGCAGCGTTGAGCACCACGTCAGTCAGCCCTACAAGTACGGTTGGACCACCGAGGTCGAATCAGACCGCGTACCGGCCGGGCTGAACGAAGATATCATTCGACTGATCTCCCAGAAGAAGGAAGAGCCTGAGTGGCTGCTGGAGTGGCGACTCAAGGCTTTCCGCAACTGGCTCAAACTGACGGAACCGAGTTGGGCAAACGTGGAATACGAGCCGGTCGACTACCAGGCCATTTCATATTACGCGGCGCCGAAGAAGGAAAAGAAGCTGGAGAGCTTGGACGAGGTCGACCCCAAGGTTCTTGAGACCTTCAACAAACTCGGGATCCCTTTGGAGGAGCAGAAGCGGCTGGCAGGCGTAGCTGTCGACGCGGTATTCGATAGTGTTTCGGTGGCGACCACGTTCAAGGAAAAACTGGCCGAGCATGGCGTGATCTTTCTGCCTTTCTCGGAGGCGGTCAAGCAGCATCCGGATTTGGTGCGCGAGTACCTTGGATCGGTCGTGCCCGCCACTGACAACTTCTTCGCAGCTCTCAACTCGGCGGTATTTACAGACGGATCGTTTGTGTATGTGCCCAAGGGTGTACGCTGTCCCATGGAACTATCGACGTACTTCCGAATCAATGCGGCTGCAACCGGTCAGTTCGAGCGGACTCTCATCGTGGCTGACGAGGGCGCATACGTGAGCTATCTAGAAGGCTGTTCGGCACCGATGAGGGACGAGAACCAGCTGCACGCTGCAGTGGTTGAGCTCGTTGCCATGAAAGACGCCGAGATCAAGTACTCCACCGTACAGAATTGGTATCCAGGCGACGAGAATGGCAAGGGTGGGATCTACAATTTCGTGACCAAACGGGGCGATTGCCGCGGCAACAATGCCAAGATATCGTGGACCCAGGTAGAGACCGGCTCGGCGATCACTTGGAAGTACCCCAGCTGTCTGCTTACCGGTGACAATACGGTTGGTGAGTTCTATTCGGTCGCGGTGACAAACAATCACCAGCAGGCAGATACCGGCACGAAGATGATTCACATTGGCAAGAATACCAGAAGCACGATCGTCTCCAAGGGCATCTCGGCGGGAAAGAGCCAGAATACCTACCGTGGTCAGGTCAAGATCATGAAGAGAGCGGAGGGGGCAAGAAACTTCTCCCAGTGTGATTCGATGTTGATTGGGGACAAATGTGGTGCGCACACGTTCCCGTACATAGATGTTCGCAATAGCTCGGCGATCATGGAACATGAGGCAACCACTTCAAAGATTGGCGAGGACCAGATCTTCTACTGCCAGCAGAGAGGGCTGTCTGCAGAAGACGCTGTATCCATGATCGTCAACGGATTTTGCAAAGAGGTGTTTCGGGAACTGCCAATGGAATTTGCCGTGGAGGCGCAGAACCTATTGGGTATCAGTCTCGAGGGCAGCGTCGGCTAGCCAAGCACGTTTCGTCTCAGGGTGGTCAGAGAAATCGAGAATCAAGGACAACGAAATGCTGGAGATAAAGAACCTGCACGCAGCTGTGGATGGGGTAGCGATCCTCAAAGGGATCGACCTCACGATAAATGCCGGAGAGGTGCACGCGATCATGGGTCCTAATGGCTCTGGAAAGAGCACCTTGGCTCAAGTGCTGGCCGGCCATCCGGCCTACGAGGTAACGGAGGGTAGTGTTACCTACGAGGGCCGTGACCTACTCGGTCTGGAGCCGGAAGAACGCGCCTGCGCCGGTGTATTCCTGGCGTTTCAGTACCCGGTTGAGATCCACGGTATCACTAACGCCTATTTCTTGCGGGCAGCCATTAATGCCAAGCGCAAGTGCCAGGATCTCGAAGAGCTCGATCCGATTGATTTCATGGAGATGCTGGAGGAAAAGCTCGATGTGATCGGTTGGACTGATAGTCTAATGGAACGTCCGGTGAACCATGGCTTCTCAGGTGGAGAGAAGAAGCGCAACGAAATTCTACAGATGGCCGTGCTAGAGCCCAAGCTGGCCGTCTTGGACGAGACCGACTCGGGCCTAGACATCGACGCACTCAAAGCTGTCGCCGACGCGGTGAACAAACTGCGCAGCCCAGACAACGCAAGTTTGGTTGTGACTCATTATCAACGGCTGCTCAACTTCATCGTCCCCGATTTCGTGCACGTGCTAGCTCGCGGACGCATAGCAAAGTCGGGTGGCAAGGAGTTGGCGCTCGAGCTAGAGTCCAAAGGGTACGACTGGATAAAGGAACCAGCTGGAGTCTAAGGGCCGAGTGATGACGAAAGAGCCGGAGATCAGAGACGAATACGTGGCCGATTACGAGGCTTTTTCTCGTAACGGTGGCTCAGGAGTTCCGCAATGGTTTGAGGACCTGCGGCGTGCGGCGATAAGCCAGTTCAGTGCCACGGGCTTTCCCACCACTCGTGACGAGAGATGGCGTTTCACTAATGTGGCACGACTCAAAGACACGAAGTTTGCATTGGCGAATGGTGAGCGACCTACACTCTCGCTGGGAGAGGTGAAGCAGCACGTACTCGGGGCCGGCGCTGACCAATGTCTGGTCTTCCTGAATGGGCGCTACTCGAAGGAGCTTTCCTCGATTGGAGGAATACCGCAGGGCGTGCTGGCGGGTAGTCTGCGCGACGTCGCAAACAGTGGCTCGAAGAGAGTGGAGCGACATCTGGCAAAGTATGCCAAAACGTCCGATAGTCCCTTTACCGCGCTCAGTACTGCATTCATGTCTGATGGGGCTTTCGTCTACGTCCCGCAGAACACGATAATAGGCGAGCCGATTCAGCTTCTCTTTCTGACCGCAAGTGCCGGTCGGCCTGTTGTAGCCCATCCACGCAATCTCATTGTGGTCGACCGCAATGCCGCCGCTTCCGTGGTAGAGAGTCATATAGGTCTCGTTGACGGGACTTATTGGACCAACGCCGTGACGGAGGCGGTGGTGCAGGAAAACGCGCGGCTGCACCTGTATCGCGTGCAGCGAGAAGGTGGCGAAGCGAGTCACACTGCGACCACCCAATCGCACCAGAGACGGGATAGTAGCTTCGCACTGACCACGATTGAGCTCGGGAGCGCCTTGTCGCGTCACGACATCAACGCGGTTCTGGCAGGTCAAGGCGCTGAGTGTAGCCTCTACGGCCTGACCCAGATACAGGGCCGGCAGCATGTAGACCACCACACCACCATCGAACACGCTCGCCCACACTGCAATAGCTGGGAGTTCTTCAACGGGATCTACGATGACGATTCGCGCGGTGTGTTCACCGGCCGGATCGTGGTGCATCCTGGTGCTCAGCAGACAGACTCGAAGCAGACAAACAACAACTTGCTGTTGTCGAAAGGGGCCCGCGCAGATAGTCAGCCTCAGTTGGAGATTTATGCCGACGACGTGAAGTGCACACATGGTGCCACGCTAGGCCCAATAGACGAGAAGGCGTTGTTCTACCTGCAAACACGGGGCATCGAAGCGGAGGCTGCCAGGAACCTGCTCACGTATGGTTTTGGAGTCGAGATCCTCAACAGAATTGAGATTGCAGAACTCAGGGATCAACTGGATCAGCTGGTCCATGTAAGGCTGGATGAGGGTGCGGAACGAAGACGGGCGGGCAAATAGAGAAGATGCTGCCGATGACTGAGCGGAACAGTACCATCGGAAAGAGCACCATTGGACGGATAAGGCAAGACTTTCCCATCCTCCACCAGAAGGTGCGAGGCAAGCCCCTCGCGTATCTCGACAACGCCGCAACGAGCCAGAAGCCAAAGCAGGTGATCGAAGCCCTATCGCGATACTATGGGGTTGAGAATTCCAACATCCATCGAGGGGTCTACTACCTCAGCGAGCAGGCCACTGCTGCGTACGAGGCCGCTAGAGTTAAGGCGCAACGCTTCCTGAATGCCGGCAGCCCTTCCGAGGTGATCTTTGTCAGAGGTACAACCGAGGCTATCAACCTGGTGGCCAGCAGCTATGGGAGACTCCTGCTCGAACCCGGTGACGAGGTCGTCATCTCCGGCATGGAGCACCATTCGAACATCGTACCGTGGCAGATGCTGTGCGAGTCGGTGGGTGCCAAGTTATGCGTCGCGCCTATCGATGACTCGGGGAGCTTGATCGTATCAGAGTATGAGAAACTTCTGGGACCCCGTACAAAGGCGGTGGCGCTGGTCCATGTGTCAAACTCCTTGGGTACGATCAACGATGTGAAGTACCTGGTGGGGCTCGCGAAGAAGAAGTCGGCCGTGGTGCTGATCGACGGTGCGCAAGCAGCGCCACACATGCCAATAGATGTGCAGGACATCGGCTGCGACTTCTACACGATCTCCGGTCACAAGATGTACGGACCAACTGGTATTGGAGTGTTGTACGGTCGTCTAGAGCTACTCGAGGCGATGCCGCCCTACCAGGGCGGCGGCGAGATGATCCGGTCAGTCACATTTGAGAAAACCATCTACGCTCCGCCCCCGGCGAAGTTCGAGGCCGGCACGCCACACATAGCAGGCGCGATCGGAATGGGGGTTGCGATAGACTATCTGCAACAGCTGGGCTGGGACTTCGTTCACGAGCGTGAGGAGTTGCTGCTGCGATACGCTCTCGAGCGACTTGAAACCGTACCGGGTATTAGAATCATAGGCTCGGCCACGTCGAGAGCCAGCGTGGTGTCGTTCACCTTGGACGGAATTCACGCACACGACATTGGCACCATCGTAGACCAGGAAGGCGTCGCAATTCGCACCGGACATCACTGCACGCAGCCTGTGATGGACTTTTTTGGAGTTCCGGCTACTGCGCGTGCCTCGTTTGCGTTCTACAACACAGCCGAGGAGGTTGACATCCTGGTCAACGCACTCATGGAGGCCCGGGAGGTCTTTGGTAGATAATGGAGATGAGAGATCTGTACCAGCAGGTGATCCTCGATCACAACCGGAGCCCACGCAACTTCCGTGAGATTGAGAACGCCGACCACATGGCGCGCGGTGACAATCCGCTGTGTGGTGACAAGATCAAGGTGTATGTTAAGCTGAACGGCGACATCATCGAAGACATCAGTTTCAACGGGTCGGGTTGCGCTATATCACAGTCTTCAGCTTCGCTCATGACGACTGCGGTGAAGGGCAAATCCATACCTGAGGCGGAGGCGTTGTTCCACAAGTTTCATGAGATGGTCACTGCCGGTGACGACCGACCGGCTAGCCGTAAGGAACTGGGAAAGCTTGCGGCCTTTGCGGGAGTGCGCGAGTTTCCGGCGCGGGTGAAGTGCGCCAATCTCGCTTGGCACACATTGCACGCAGCACTGCGGGAGCAGGCAGAACCCGTATCGACTGAGTAACCGACGCCCAACTGGTCAGCACCACCTACAGGAAGCGATGGAGAAAGGGATGATGGACGCTGGTTTTGAACGCGTCGCTCTCTTGGATGAACTGGATGAAGGCGTACCGTTCAGCGTAGACCTTAGCACGGACGAACAGATATGCCTCGTGCGCTTCAATGACGAGGTGTATGCGATTTCCAACACGTGTTCGCACGCTGATTTTCCGCTGTCAGACGGTGAGATGGTCGAGGACTACATTTTGGAATGCGGGCTGCACGGTGCCCAGTTCGACGTACGGGACGGAAGTGCAGTTGAGCTACCGGCTACGGAGCCCGTGGCTTGTTTTGATGTGAAGATCGACGCCGGCGAGGTTTGGGTGAGATCAAACCTCTAGGACCCCGCTGCAGTTCTCTTACACTCTCGCGCCACTGCAACTACGTCCTTCTCATCCATGGCCGACACTATGACGCGGGCCCCGCCAGCTTCGTACCACATCGCCATGTTGAGTCCTGCTGTTGACGCAGATCGTACCCCGTTGGTCGGAATGTTGGATCCGAGTCCATTGTCCGCCGGGAGAGCGAAGTAGGTGAGACGCTCTCCACCCATCCTGTACAGCACTGCCACGCTCGGCGCTTCATTGAGTTTCGTAACCCTGCCACCGAGTAGAACGGCGTGCTCGATTGAGGGAATATCTACATGGTATCCCATCTGGGTTGCCAGCCACGAGCCGAGTTCAGCTGGGTCTGAACTCTCCAAGGAGCCAGTGCCTCCAAGGTCGAGTACAGCCTGGTCGGCCAGTGAGGCGATGGCGTTCGTGGCATCACTGTCAGCGGAGTCTGGGACCCGGGCGAGCAGCAATACAAGAGTCGCGGCAGCCAGGGCCGTTGCCCAGAGCGCAGGATGGCGCCGTCCACGAAGAGCCAAGGGTGCGGCTCGATCTTCTGCGTCTAGCGCGGCCAAGATGCGCCACCGTAGGCGAGCGGGTGCCGCCATCGCACTTAGGCTACTCAGTCGGTACGAGAGTCTCACTAGATTTGGGTCCAGTCCGCCGATCATGACCATGTAACGGAACGGCAATCGTGTGCCTGGGGAAATCTTGAATCTGCTATACTTAACGGCGTTACGGCGTCAGCGGTTCCCACACTTGAGCGATCCGAGGTAGACGTATGTCCGATGATCTGGCCGTTGAGCTAGAGGGAGTCACCAAACGATTTGCTGGCCATACAGCAGTGCGCGACCTGAACCTCACCGTTCCCAGGGGTTCAGTGTATGGCCTGCTCGGACCAAATGGCGCTGGTAAGACGACGACAATTCGGATGATAATGGCGATAATCGCGCCCGACACCGGTGGCGTCCGGTTGTTCGGCCAGGCAAAGAGGGGCCGGGAGCTGAGTCATCGGATCGGGTATTTGCCCGAGGAGCGAGGTCTCTATCGCAAGATGAAAGTGATCGAGCTGCTGGTTTTTCTGGGGCAGATCAAGGGAGTAGACGGACGCCGAGCAAAGCAGGGAGCTACGGAATGGTTGGAACTGCTTGGCTTGGGTGATTGGGTGGAAAAGAAGGTTGACGACCTGTCGAAAGGCATGCAACAGAAGGTGCAGTTCATTTCTACTCTACAACATGAACCCGATCTAGTGATTCTCGACGAGCCGTTTGCGGGGTTGGATCCCGTGAACACGCAGGTGATGAAGGATGTGATCGTGCAGCTGACGCGGCGGGGCACCACCACGCTGTTCTCCACTCACATCATGGAGCAGGCGGAAAAACTGTGCGACTCCGTTTGCATCATAGCCAGGGGCGAGAAAGTGGTGGATGGTTCGTTACGGGAGGTGAAGCAGAAACACGGTGGTAACCATGTGATCGTGGCCGTTGAGAAGGGTCTGGACTCGGTGGCAAACGTCATTAACGATCGATCGCTCGTCTCGAAGTCGGATAGCTATGGGCAGTACGCGGAACTCGAGTTGGTGGAAGGAGCGGACGCTCAGAGGCTACTACAGGGTCTGGTTAGTTCGGGTGCAACCGTCACGCGGTTTGAAATTGCTGAGCCGACTTTGAACAAGGTCTTCATTGATTTGGTGGGTCAGGATGCTGCTACGGCGCGGGCTGAGGAGGTGGTGATCTGATGCGTAAGATCTGGGTGGTAGTCCGGCGCGAGTTCATCGAGCGTGTGCGCACGAAGTGGTTTCTCGTTTCCACGATCATGGGTCCTCTTCTGATGGGATTTATGATCTTCTTGCCGGCTCTGATGGTGTCGAGGGGAGGGGCGGAGAGATCGATCGTTGTGATGGACGTGACGACGAGTGACTTTGGACAGAGAGTTGTGGACGCTCTAGATGTACGTGCTCAACTCCATGCGACACGCGCGGTGGTTGAGGCGGTGGCACTAGAGGCAACAGCCGACTCGCTAGCCGAAGCAGTTGGCCGAAAGGAACTCGACGGGTTTGTGATAGTGAGCGACGAGACCGTTGAGAACGGGCGTGCTGAGTATCGAGGATCGAACGCCAGCGCGCAGATTGAGATGGAGATGCTACAGCACTACCTGGGCCAAGCGCTGTTGACCCAGCGGCTGAGTCAGGTTGGCGTTAATCCCCAGCTAGTGGCCCACGCGAATAGTGTTACTCTCGACATGCGGACCGTCACCATTCGTGGCGGGGAGGCAACGGAGCAATCAGGCGAGACGACCTTCTTCGTTGCGTACGTCATGTGGTTCCTGTTGTACATGGCGATTCTCCTCTACGGAGTGCAAGTACTTGGTGCAGTGGTTGAGGAAAAGTCAACGCGTATAATAGAGGTACTAGTGTCGAGCCTGCGGCCGTTTGAATTGCTGCTGGGAAAGGTGATCGGCGTTGGTGCCGTGGGTTTGTTCCAGCTTTCTATATGGGCGGTCACTGCACGGCTGTTGTTGACTCAGCGTGATGTGATTGGACGGATGTTCGGTTTGGAAGGCTCCGCTGAGGCGTTCCCGCTACCAGAGGTGCCCGTTGCAACGATTGCGGTACTGCTGATCTACTTTGTACTCGGCTTCTTTCTTTATGCGGCTATGTTCGCAGCAGTGGCGGCTATGTCAAGCACGGAGGCTGAAGCCCGTCAGGCGCAGGCACCGGTTACCATCTTCTTTGTAATCCCGTCTGTCTTATCCCTGATGGCAATGCTGACTGAGCCGGACGGCGTACTCTTCATCGCTCTGACTCACATACCGCTTAGTTCGCCGGTAGCGATGCCGCTCCGGTGGGTCGTGGCCGATGTACCGATATACGAGTTGATCGGTTCGATCCTGCTACTGGTGCTCGGTCTGCTGTGCGTGACGTGGATAGCTGGGAGGATATACCGCGTCGGAATCCTGATGTATGGTAAGCGGCCGAGCCCCAAAGAGGTATGGCGCTGGGTGAGAGCAGGCTGAGAACGCCGCAGCCTTAGCTCGTAGGTTCCTCAGCTCACGCGCGGCCAGACTGTGCGCGCGCGCCTTTGCCCAGCTATAATACCCGCCCATGTCCCCACCATCGCACGACGTCTTGGTAATAGGTGCCGGTCACGCCGGTTGTGAAGCTGCGGTTGCAGTTGCTCGGACCGGGCTGCGTGTCCTGTTGGTTACCTCGAGCCTGGAGACCATCGGGCAGATGTCGTGCAATCCCGCCATAGGTGGCATTGCCAAAGGCACGGTGGTGCGTGAGATCGACGCACTCGGTGGTGTCATGGGACGCGCAGCAGACAGGGCTACGATCCAGTTCCGCATGCTCAATAGATCCAAGGGCCCAGCCGTCTGGGCACCGAGGGCACAGTGCGACCGAGGTCTGTACCGGAGGGCAGTGCGATCTGTTCTCGAAGAGCACGCCACATTGGATATTGCGCAAGGCACTGTCGCGACACTGCTGTTAAACGGAGACAGGGTAGCGGGAGCCTGCACGGCCGACGGCCGTTCACTGCTGGCTCGAGCGGTGATCTTGACGGCCGGCACATTTCTGCGCGGCACCATTCACATGGGAACGGATACGAGGATATCGGCGGGACGTGCGGGTGACCCAGCTGCGATCGACATTGCAGAGCAGCTGGAGGCAATGGGACTGACAGTGGATCGATTCAAGACGGGGACGCCACCGAGAGTAGACGGCAGATCGGTTGACTACAGTCGGCTGGAAAGACAAGACGGAGATGCTAAGCCGAGCAGGTTTTCTCAATACGTCAGGGAGGCGCGACCAAGACAGCTCCCTTGCTGGGTCACTTGGGCGGGACAGGGGGTCAAGGAGATCATTGGACGACATATGCATGAATCCGCTCTTTACGGCGGTGCCATAGCAGGCCGCGGGCCCCGGTATTGCCCATCGATCGAGGACAAGGTTGTGCGTTTCCCAGATGCGGAGCGCCATCAGGTCTTTTTGGAGCCAGAGGGGTTGGACACATCGGAACTTTATGTCAACGGCCTGTCTACATCACTACCGGCTGAGGTACAGTCTCGGTATGTGCAAGCGGTACCGGGATTGGAAGGCGCAAGGATCACTCGTTACGGGTACGCAATCGAGTACGACTACTATCCTCCCGACCAACTCACACCTTGGCTCGAGGTGAAGGCAATCGAAGGTCTCTTCTTCGCCGGGCAGATTAACGGCACGACCGGCTATGAGGAAGCTGGCGGTCAGGGAGTGATGGCGGGCATCAACGCCGCCAGGCGAGTGAGAGGCCTTGAGCCGGTCGTCATGGGGCGAGAGGACAGTTACATCGGCGTGCTCATTGACGATCTGGTGACCCGCGGTGTGGACGAACCGTATCGGCTGTTTACGTCGCGGGCCGAGTTTCGCCTGATGTTGCGTCAGGACAATGCCCTGAAGCGCTTGGGTGAACTGGCGAGGTCGCTAGACATGTTATCGCAGCGTGAGATCGACGTCTTGGATAGACGGTCGGAGCACGAGATCAGGCTGTTGGACTTTGCAACCCGCACGTCGCTTCAGCCAGCAATGGTGAATGATTTGCTGATCAGCTCAGGTGAGAGAGGAATAGATTCGCCCCAGAAGATTTCTGATCTGATACGGCGTCCGCGGGTTGAGTTACGTGCTCTGGCTGAGGTTTCGCAAGCAGACATTCCGCTGGCAGATGAAGATCTCTGGACGTCCGTTGAGATAGAGCTGAAGTATGCCGGTTATCTCAAACGGGAGCGTGCGGCTATCCAGAAGATGCAGGCGCTGGCGGACTTCAGGCTGCCGCTGGATATGCCATACCCGGACTTGGCGAGTCTCAGCACAGAGGCCCGCCACAAGCTGGATCGAGTACGGCCCGAGTCATTGGCGCAAGCCGGGAGAATACCGGGTGTCTCGCCCAGTGATCTGCAGAATCTTGTGGTAGAGGTTTCCCGTCGCCGACGCAAGCAGCTTTGAGCCGCTCCGTTTCACGTGAAACTGGCAGCTGTTTCACGTGAAACACAGTTGGTCTTGCGCATCTTCTTTGACCGCTGGTCAATCCCTCGATATATTCCGAGCCCAATCTCAGAACAATCTCAGTGATGAGTCGATGCCTCTAAGTCATTGCCCTGTATTGGTTTACGAAAATGGGTAAGGTGGTTGCGATCGCCAACCAGAAGGGGGGAGTTGGCAAGACGACCACCGCCGTCAACCTCGCCGCCTCATTAGCTGCGGCCGAGGAGCATACCCTCTTGGTGGACGCCGATCCCCAGGCCAATGCGACTAGCGGCGTGGGCTTGGACAAGACGCGAGTGGAGGTGTCCCTCTACGACGTTGTGATGAGTGGCGATTCAATCGCCGACATCATAGTACCCTCCGTCGGATTGCCGACTCTCGATGTTGCTCCATCTACGCAAGACCTGGTTGGTGCAGAGATCGAGTTGGTCAATAGGAATCACCGTGAATCGATCTTGCGGAAGGCCCTTGAGCCGGTACGGGACAAGTACGATTTCGTCTTGGTGGATTGTCCTCCATCTCTCGGGCTGCTGACCCTGAACATGCTGACCGCGGCCGATTCGGTGCTAATCCCGATCCAGTGTGAGTACTACGCCCTAGAAGGGCTCTCGCAGTTGCTGAATACGATCAACCTGGTGCAACGCAACTTCAACCCCGATTTGGCGATCGATGGAGTCCTCCTGACAATGTATGATGCAAGACTCAACCTCTCGAAACAGGTTGGCATCGAAGCGCGCGAGTACTTCGGGGCAGCAGTGTATCGCACGGCGATTCCGCGCAACGTTCGGTTGGCAGAAGCGCCCAGCTTCGGCAAACCGATCATTCTCTATGATGTTCGATCGATCGGGGCAAAGAGCTACCTGGCGCTAGCTCAGGAAGTGATCAATCGGACGGCAGCGGGGGGAGCAGTGCCACGTGATTTGGATCCGCTTAAGCAGGCTTCATTATGAGTGCGGCCAAGCGCAGGTTAGGGCGGGGTCTGGAAGCACTGCTGGGTCCGTCGAGTACCGAAGATGCGGAACGGTCCGGTGATTTGAGGCAGGTACCGCTCGGTGACATCGAGCCGAATCCGTTTCAGCCCCGCAATGCATTCGATGAACAAGCGATCAAGGATCTGGCGAATTCACTAAACACCTCCGGTTTGCTGCAGCCAGTGGTGTTGCGTCCGACCGAAGACGGCCGGTATCAACTCATCGCAGGAGAACGCCGTTGGCGGGCTGCTCTCAAACTTGGCTGGAGCGAAATCGGGGCGGTTGTCCGCGAAGTCGATGACAGAACGCTACTCACGCTTGCGCTGGTCGAGAACCTACAACGCGACGCGCTCTCGCCCATAGACGAGGCGAACGGATATCGTCGGCTTGTTGAGGATTTCGACGCAACGCAGAACGAGGTTTCCGAGCTGGTTGGGCGCGATCGCTCAACGGTGGCAAATGCACTACGCCTGTTGCGATTGCCTGCGTCAGTGCAGCAGATGGTACACACGGGTGCGCTCGACGTGGGGCACGCCAGAGCGTTATTGCAGCTGCCGAATGATAGCGCTGTTGAGAAGCTTGCACTCCAGACTGTGCGCGACGGTATGTCGGTCAGGGAAG
>CP070792.1:2319712-2322603 GCA_020346845.1 Gemmatimonadota bacterium | reverse complement strand
GAATCCCGCCGCGATTATCGATGTGACGGCCTGGCCGGCCGATTTGAGCAACGCAAAGTCTGCCAGCAGGGTGCGAATCGCTGTTGGTGTTGGTGTCAACCGAACTGTGATCTCGGTGGCGATTCCAAAAGTCCCCTCGCTGCCAACGAAGAGGCCGACCAAATCCGGGCCCCATACCTCCCCACTGGCAGAACCCAGGCACAACGTCTCTCCGTGAGGGAGTACAACTTCGAGCGCCAGAATGTGGTTGGTGGTAACGCCGTACTTGAGGCAATGCGGACCTCCAGCGTTTTCGGCAACGTTGCCGCCGATAGTGCAGACAGGCTGGCTCGAAGGATCGGGTGCGTAATGGAGGCCAAACGGGGCCGTTGCCGCGGAGAGCTTCGCGTTTATCACTCCAGGCTCAACGATGGCGCGGCGGTTCTGGGCGTCTATTTCGAGGATCCGATTCAACCGTGTGAGTACTACAAGTACCGCATCGTCGGATGCCAGCGCTCCACCGGACAGCCCTGTGCCGGCGCCACGCGCCACCGCTGGTATACGATAGTGATACAGTACTCTGATGACTTGGAGCAGCTCGCTCTTCGTGGCGGGAATCACGACAGCGCCAGGAACCGAGCCATGTGTTGGCAGACCGTCGGTGGCGTAGGTATCCAATTCCGCTCGTGCATGCTTGACCCACTGCGGTCCAACGGCCTCGACGAGGGCTTCCAGGGCATCACGCGGAATCATGCTAAATAATAAGTTGCTGGTCCCCGGGGACGGGTGGGTAGGGGGCAGAAGAAGAAGGCCCGGGCATGCCCGGGCCAGTGACCATTCGACCACATTGCTCGCTGCCGGCCTTGACTATGCCGCCTGCCAGAATCCCATCAGCGCTTGACCATCTGGGCTCTCACGCAGCTTTTCGAACGCTCTCTCACGGATCTGTCGTATGCGCTCGCGAGTGACCCCCATCAGAGCGCCAATCTTCTCGAGGGTCATCCCCTCGGATCCTTCCTCGAGGCCGTAGTACAGGTAGAGGATCTTGCATTCCCTAGGAGTGAGGTACTTCTCGAAAGTGCGATCGATGAACTCACGCATGAGGTTGCCGTCAGTGCGATCTTCGATCTCCGAGCCTTCCTGGCCGGCAAACCGCTCACCAAGAGTGGCCGCGTCCTTGTCGGTGCGGTCAATGGGTGCATCGAGCGACACCTCTGCCGCCGTCATACGACGAGCGTTACGCACGTTGGTCACGGAATCGTCGAGTGCCTTGGCGATCTCACGGTCAGTGGGCTCGCGCCCCAGCTCCTGGGCCAGGAATGTCACAGTCCGCGACATGCGGATGAGGTGGCTATTCTGGTTCAGTGGTATGCGGACGCTTCTCGTCTGCTCGGCCAGCGCCTTTAGCACAGCCTGCCGAACCCACCAGACGGCGTAAGAGATGAACTTCACGCCTTGATCGGGATCGAACTTCTTGACCGCCTTCAACAACCCTTCGTTGCCAATCGCGACCAGCTCTGAAAGATCCAGCCCGTGCCCCTGGTACTTCTTCACGTACGAAATGACGAATCTGAGATTGGCCGTCACAAGCCGCTCGGCAGCCTGACGGTCGCCCTTACGCGCACGCCGGGCTAGGCGCCGCTCCTCGGCGGGATCCTTGATCAACGGTAGCTTCTGGATGTCCTGGAGATACTGGTCGAATGCGGTCGATGAACCAGCATAAAAGAAAGCCTTCGATTTGCTCGCTTGGAGCTGGGTCATACACGCTCCTAAGATTGAGACTCGACCACTCCTCGGCAGGGGCGGCACTGGTGAGGGAAAGCCGCCAAAATGGCCGACGATGCGGGGCGAATATAGGGAGTCCAAGTTTGACAGTCAAGAAAAACTGAGTTTTCCACATCACAAATCATTAATTGACAGTGGGTTCGGAATTCTGTCCACGAGCCCGAAGGGTCAGTTGGGGATTTCGATGTGGAATAAATGCGTAAGTCGTTGTCTAGAAAGTTTTTAGAGTACAGCCTGTGTGTGGATATTCGCGGCAAGTTGTTGTGGTGCCAGTGTTTAAACTATGGTGCCAGCGCCTCAGTTATGACTTGTTTCGGGACGCTCTGTGTCCAGCTGCCGTCGGGACCCCGGGCCATTGATCCGAGTCGAGCTGGGAGCGCAAATGTGACAGCTCCAGCCCGGTTCTTCTTGTCTTGTGCCATCGCTGCCAACAGTGCGTCGGGATCCAATGGCGGGTTGATTTCGCTAGGCAGACTCAGAGCCGAGATCGCTGTCTGGAGTTCGGGGATCACGGCGGTATCGGTGATACCGAGCTTGCAGCCAAGCTTGACTTCGGCCGTCATTCCCAGAGCGACGGCTTCACCGTGGAGCAACCCGTATTCGGACACAGCCTCCAGTGCGTGTCCGATCGTATGACCGAAGTTCAGGATGGCTCTCCTGCCCTGCTCGCGCTCGTCCTCTGACACGACGTCCGCTTTGATTTCCACGCTGCGTCTGACAACGTCGATAATAGCGTCAGACTCGCGCTCCAAAATGCGTCCCGCTTGTTCAACGATGTGGCGGAAGTAAGCTGCGTCTTGTATTACGCCGTGTTTGATGGCTTCGGCCATCCCCGCGGAGACATGACCGGGCGGTAACGTCGCAAGGGTGGATACGTCTGCGATCACCACGGCTGGCTGACAAAACGCGCCGACCAGATTCTTGCCGTGTGAGGTGTCGACTCCCGTCTTGCCTCCTACGGAGGCGTCGATCATGGCTAACAACGACGTCGGGGCCTGAATGTATGGCACGCCACGCAGAAACGTTGCGGCAACGAATCCTGCCAAGTCGCCCACGACCCCTCCGCCCAATGCAACTACCGTTGTGTCGCGTCCGAGGCCGCTATCCAGCATTTGGTCGGTGATCGA
>CP070792.1:2313834-2319612 GCA_020346845.1 Gemmatimonadota bacterium | reverse complement strand
GGAGTTGGGTGCAGACGATAGAGAGAGAGAAGAGTCACTGTGGTACTTGCGACGTGCACACCGCCAACGTCGTGACGACTCAATCATCATCCATGCGATGGCAGACGTGCTCTGGGCGGAGGACCAGCGTGATCGTGCGATTACCTACTACCGCTTTGCCGCATGCTTGAGCGACACTCGGGAGCATTACTCGCAGAGTTACTTCTCGGCATGCCGTTGGACCGGGCAAACCGAGATGGCCTTGGGCTTCCTACGGAATCGAGTTGCGCTTGCAGGCTCGAGATCGAGTTTCCCCGCGATGTCGTTGTGCTCCGCGCTGGAGTCACTCGAGAGAATTGAAGAAGCCTTCGCCGTGCTGGACGAGGCACGCCAGAAGCGCCCGCACGATGGCCCCCTCCTGCTGCTGACCGCTCGCAAGCGCGCTCTGTACGGCTATCAGGAGGCCGCAGAAGCGTTGCTGGCCGAAGCTGAAGGCGAGGTCAGACGCACGGAGTGGCTTGCAGCAGCGGCCGAACAAGCTCGGTGGCGGGGTGATCGCTCAGCTGCGCTCAAGCTGTGGCAAGACGTGGTGAAGGTCGAGCCGTTGAACCTCGAGGCCCACCGGATGAATGCACTGTTGATCTCCGAATCGCAGTCGCGCGACGCTGCCCTCGAGCACCTGCGTGGGGTTTGCAGCGAGTTCCAGCACCATGCCGGCCTTCATTATCTACTCTACACCTGGACGGAGGGAGACCCGGCTACAGAGCGTGAGAGTGTGCTGCGACACATGATCGAGATCGATCCTGCAGATGCATGGGCGCAACGAGAGCTTGCTGCAAACCTCAGAAGGCAATCACGCTTCGACGAGGCTTTGCGAGTCGCCGACGAAGCACTCGCTCTCGACGCGAGAACGGCGGCCGGATTCACGATCAAAGGCAGTGTGCTCCAGAGCCTGGGGCACTTGGATGCAGCGACGGAGTGCTATCGCACTGCAGTTCGCTCCTGGGCTGACGCGCCAGGGGCCATCCACGGCTTGCTCGATACCTATGGCGACACACCCGAGAAGCGCAAAGACGTGCTGGAGTTCGTCGAGTCGGAGCTGCTAGCACAAGCTGTCGTGGGCGACGGCTTCCTCACATTTCGGGAGGTCGCGCGGGCAGTGCTCACTCCCTCTGAGCTATTGGACTCACTCGAGCATGCGTACCATCAGAGACCGGACTTGTGGCAAGCTTGGTCAGCTCTAGCGGAACACCAAGCAGATATGGGGAAGCTGGACGATGCACTCCAAACCGCCATTGGGGCAACCGAGCGATTTCCCCGTTTGCCTCGCGCCTGGTTCGACCTGAGTCGGGTGTATCAGCTGCGATTGGAACCGGACCAGCAGATAGAGACGCTCTCCCGCTGCCGCGCACTCAACCCTGATTGGTCGAATGCCACACTTGCCCTGGGCATAACTCTCGAGCAACAAGGCCGACGTGAAGAGGCAGCAAACGTGCTCGAATCAGCAATTGCGCGTACACCGCTCGAAGTATCACTCAGGGGGCAGCTCGCCAGTATACACCGCCGAAAGGGTGACTTGGATACGGCAATCGAGATCATGACTGAAGCCGTGCGCATCAACCCCGACTACGAAACTGGCTGGCGACACTTGGCCACTTGGTCTATGGAGGGTGGCGAGAGCCAGGGGCCGCTCGAAATGGTGCAGCGGTTTGCCGAATCACGGCCAAGTGAATACGGCCCGTGGCTCCGGCTGGCCGAGTTCCAGGCTGAGGTGGGCGACTTGGAGGCTGCAATCGAATCGCTCGATCGTGCCATCGCTGTCGATCCTCGCGCGACTACCGGACACGATTATAAAGCCTATGCACTGGCGCACCTACGGCGTTTCCGCGAGGCCGAGGCAGCCTGTAAGCCGGACGTGTACGGTGATTCTCAGCCGTTCAACCTGCGGGGACGTGCCGCCTGGGTCGATGCCCAGCGAGGTGACTACACCGCTGCGATCGAGCACATGAGTCAGTTGGTGCAGGCGAACCCGGATTACCAGTGGGGTTGGCATCAGCTGATGGAATGGCTTGCCGAGACCGGCGACCACAAGCGCGCCATGGAGGCAGCCGAACAGCTATCCTGGCTCGATCCCATGGATGTGGTCCCACAGGGTTGGCTCGGCCATGTGAAGCGGAGATTGGGAGACGTGGATGGAGCGAAGCGCGTCCTTCGCCGCGCCATGGAGTTCCAACCGACCTATCTCTTCGCAGGGTTCGAGTATTTCGATATTCAACGCACCGAGGGCGATTTCGAGGGCGCGGAACGCACGCTCGAGATCCTGGGCTTGCACGCAAGGCCGGAGGACCTACTAGCGGCGAGAATCGAACTCGAAGCCCGTAAGAGTAACGAAGATGCCGCGCTTCAGTTGATGGGAGAGCTCTGTACCATTCCGGAGGCTGCCGAAGATGCGCTCACGAAAGCAGCCGCTGCAATCTCGGAGCGGCATTGGCAGCGACAGCTACAACGTCTCTTGAAACGGCTGTTGAAGCACTCAGGCTGGCACCCTGCGGTCCCGGCCATATGGGCAGGCTCGTGCGCGGACCTTGGTCGTTACGGCACTCCATGGCGCTACAAGTACCTGGTCGAGCTAGGAGACCCGGGAAAGCGCGCTGTCTGCCGAATACTGGGAGTACTGGGCGACAAGGGCCAGTCGACTCATGAGATCGCGACCCCATTGCGGTATCTGAATTTCCGCTGGCACGTGCGTGTGATCCGGTGGATATGCAATTGCTGGTGGGACGACGACGACTATTGGGGCAGCGTGGGGTACGCGCTCGTAGCGCTCCGTAGATATCGCTCGATGATCAGATGGATGAGCGGCTGGCGGTCACGAGCGAACGTCCAGTCATGGATGCTTCACAACCTCACCATCGCTCTGCTCAAGACCCGACAAGACGGCCGAGCGAGGGAGGTGCTGCGGTTTGTGGCACTGGAACTCAAGCACACGGATCCGATCGCACCGGGGCTGAAGATCTGGTGCGCGCTTGGCGCGTGCCTGGACGAGGATTGGGATCTCGCGAGGCATATGCTGCATCAGGCGCCGCCCGACGCACTCAACGATCATGAGCAACTACTGCGTCGTTGCGCCGAATTCGCCCTGGATACCCTGACCAGGCCCCGTGATGAACCGCTAGGTCTCACGGCAGAGAAGACACTTGTTAAGGCGGCCAACACACATGCACACGACATAGGTCCGCTTCGGTTGATAAACCTCGTGCGGTACAAGATGGGAAAACACACCGGTAGACCCTGGATCGTGTTGGAGGCCTGGCGCAGCCTTCACCCCGGGGTGATAACGATCTCCATCATTGTCGTTGTGGCGGTCGTTATCGCGTTGTTGCGCCTGTCGGCGCCAGCGTAATAGCAGGTGTTAGTGCGGCTTTGGCCATGCACTATTTGATGAACGTCCCCGCCCGCAGCTCGTCGTAAGCCCGCCGCAGTTCTTCTTGCGTGTTCATCACGATTGGGCCGTGCCAGGCGACCGGCTCGCGCAGCGGTTGGCCCGAAACCAGCAGGAATCTGATTCCGTGTTCGCCCGCTCGGATCGTCACCTCGTCGCCTTTATCGAACAAAACCAGAGACCGATCCGCGGCCTCTGTTGCTTGAGCAGCACCGGCCGATCCCACCACCTCTGTCGGTGCCGGAACCGGCTCTGAGGCATTGTGAAACGTACCGGCGCCCTCGAACACGTAGGAGAACGCGTGCAGTGACGTCTTCACCGGAAGAGTCTTGACCACGCCAGCGGGTACGGTCACGTCCAGGTAGCGGGGGTCAGCGGCGATGCCATCGACCGGTCCCGTCTTGCCCCAGAAATCGCCGCAGATCACGCGGACACGAGTTCCATCATCATCTATCACCTCAGGTACGTCCGCAGCGGCAACATCCTGATACCGGGGTTCCGTCATCTTCTGCGATGCGGGCAGGTTGGCCCATAGCTGAAAGCCGTGCATTCTACCGCTCTCGTCGCCCTGTGGCATCTCTTGATGCAAAATGCCGCTGCCCGCCGTCATCCATTGAACGTCACCGGCCCCCAGAGTACCGCTGTTGCCCAGGCTGTCACCGTGGCTCACTTCCCCTGCAAGAACGTAGGTGACGGTTTCGATGCCCCTGTGCGGATGCCATGGAAATCCGGCCATGTAATCAGCGGGGTTCTCGTTGCGGAAGTCGTCGAACAGCAAGAACGGGTCGAAGTCGCTGGTATCTCCAAAGCCGAACGCACGACGCAATCTGACACCGGCACCTTCCACTGTCGGTCTCGCCTGCACGATCTGCTTGACTGGTCGGATTGACATGTTCTCTCCACTTGGCGGTTACGGAGCACCTGATAGCCACAAGAGAACACCACGTGTGGCATGATGGTTCCACCGGCAGCTGCGTGTGGGTTCGTTACTCCTCGCCGACTGCGCTTCGTAGGGCTTCTTCTATCACCTGCGGGGGATGCGGCCCAGACCCACCCTGAGCCAGATCTGGTCTGCCTCCTCCGCGCCCGCCCAATGGATCCATGGCGCTGCGCAGGACGGACACTGCGTCCACTTCAGGCAGATCTTCACTTCGCTGGCACACCAATCGCGTGCCCTTAGCCTCACTCACCGCCAACAGTGCCAGCGTCCGCGGCAAGCCGCTCAAATGCGCGGCCACCGCCAGGGCCTGCTCAAAGCTCCTGTCTTTCAGGAACGCGATGACCTTGCGTTCGTCGCCCTGCTCCATTGCTCGTTCCCACAGTTGCATCGCTTCGACTGCTGCCAGTTGGCCCTGGACGGCTCTCAGCTCTCGGCGCGCCTCCCTCTGCTCCTCCTGCAACCGTCCCACTGCATCACCCAGTTCGTCCTGATGCACCGAGAGATCTGCACTCACCTGCTGCACACCGCGCAGAACACGCTGGTAGTGTCTCAACGCCCTCCAACCACACAAGAAGCCCGCACGCATTCCTCCCTTGTAGTGCTCCAGGCGGGTGATCTTCACCAGCCCCACGGCTCCGGTTTCGGACACGTGTGTTCCACCACACGCTGCAGCGTCACAGTCGCGCATCCAAACGACCCTGATCTTCCCGGTGACTTGCGGCGGTCTTCTCAAGGGGACTTTGTGCAGTTCGGATTCATCCAACACGTGGATCTCGACAGGGTGGTTCTCCCAGATAACCCTATTCACGTCCGCCTCGACCAATGACGCCTGCTCCCAGCTGATATCCGCGACGTTGAGGTCGATGTGACTCTCGTCAGTGCCCAGATGAAAGCTGATCGTTGGGGCGTCGATCACCCGCACGAATGCGCCAGAGAGCAGATGTTGCCCGCTGTGTTGCTGCATGTGATCGAAGCGTCGGTCCCAATCGATTTCACCTCGTACTTCGTCGCCGGCGGGGGCTCGGTCGACCAGGTGCCATACCTCTCCACACTCGTCCTCCCACACGTCCAGCACGCTCACGTCGTTGAGCTTCCCGGTATCGTGCGGTTGTCCACCCGAGGTTGGATAGAACGCAGTTCGATCGAGCTGCACTGCCGGTCCGCGTTCGCCATCGGCTCGGTCTACAATACGCGCGTTGAACTCACGCAGGGTGGAATCAGTATAGTAGAGACGTTCGGTCATGCTGTTATCACGCCCGAGCAGGAGTTTGGATCACTCTCGTTCACTGCGCGCCTGGTCTTACCCGCATCCAAGGGGTGTCGAGATGGCATACCGTGGGCCACATTCAAGTTGCATGTTTAACCTCTTACCCCCCAAGCCATGAAATTCCACCAACGAGAAATCAGACTCCCGGCC
>CP070792.1:2297300-2313734 GCA_020346845.1 Gemmatimonadota bacterium | reverse complement strand
TCCGACCGTTGTGTACGCACTCCACGAACGGCGCAGGCTGTACAACAAGGATTATGGCCTCGATTCCGAGTACAACACGTACAGGATCCACGGCCTACCACCGGCGCCGATATGCCAGCCAAATACTGCCAGCATCATGGCGGCTCTCTACCCCGATGCCTCCGACTACTACTACTTCGTGGCACGCTCTGACGGGCGCCACATCTTCTCGCGGTCCTATCGGGAGCATCTGGCGACAATCCGGGAGATCAGGACTAGGTCATCAGACAACGGTCGTTGAGTTGGCGGTAGTTGCCTGAGCCCGGACGCTGAGGCTAATTAGAGAGAGCCCCGCTCCTCATGACTTCCCAAAGACACGAGCAACAGTTGACTGCGGAACCCAAAGATCGAACAGCGCCGGACACGCCCCGATCCCTCGACTTCATCCGTGCGATGGTAGCGGAGGACCTGCGCACTAGCAAGTACGGCGGCAGAGTCGCCACACGGTTTCCTCCCGAGCCCAACGGGTTCCTGCATATCGGACATGCCAAGTCAATCTGTTTGAACTTCGGTATCGCAGAGGAGAACGAAGGCGGTACCTGCAATCTCCGCTTCGACGATACCAACCCCATAACTGAAGAAGACAAGTATGCCCGGGCGATTCAGGAAGATGTGCGCTGGCTGGGATACGACTGGGAAGATCGGTTGTACTACGCCTCTGATTACTTTGAGCAGTTTTATCAATACGCCGTACAGTTGATCGAGGATGGCAAGGCCTATGTGGACAGTTCCAGCGAGGAAGAAATCAGGGAGTATCGAGGAACCGTAACGCAACCGGGTCGTGAGAGTCGCTACCGCAATCGCTCGGTTGCCGAGAATCTCGATCTGCTGCAGCGGATGCGTGCTGGAGAGTTCGCCGATGGAGAGCATGTTGTGCGAGCCAAGATCGACATGGCGTCGCCCAACATGCTGATGCGAGATCCCTTGCTATACCGTATCCGTCATGTGCATCACTATCGCACCGGCGACCAGTGGTGCATCTACCCGATGTACGATTTCGCCCATTGCCTGGAAGATGCAATCGAGCGGGTCACACACTCCCTATGCACACTCGAGTTCAAAGACAATCGGGCGTTGTACGACTGGGTGCTGCAGAACGTAGGGATTCCCAATCCTCCGGAGCAGACCGAGTTTGCTCGGCTGAACATCGACTACACGGTACTCAGCAAGCGCAAGCTCATTCGACTCGTGGAAGAGGGCCACGTGGTCGGATGGGACGATCCCCGTATGCCCACCATAGCGGGCCTGCGCAGGCGAGGTGTGACTCCCACTGCAATTCGCCGGTTCTGTGACATGATCGGTGTGGCCAAGGTCGACTCCAGAGTCGATATGGGAAAGCTGGAGTTCAGCATCCGCGACGACTTGAACCAGACCTCTCCACGCGTGATGTGCGTACTACGGCCATTACGTGTCGTGATTGAGAACTATCCAGAGGGCCAGGTTGAGTGGTTGGATGCTCCGTACTATCCGCACGACGTTCCGAAGGAGGGGTCGCGCGAAATTCCGTTTTCACGCGAGCTGTACATAGAGCGGGATGACTTCATGGAGAATCCTCCCAAGGAGTTCTTCCGTTTGGCTCCCGGTCGCGAAGTCCGTTTGCGGTACGGCTACTACGTCAAGTGTGTCGACGTGATAGAGGACGAAGATACCGGAGAGGTGGTCGAGCTTCGTTGTAACTACGATCCCGAAACAAAGGGCGGTGATTCCCCAGACGGTCGCAAGGTAAAGGGAACCATCCATTGGGTTTCGGCAGAACAGTCTGTTCCGGCCGAGGTGAGGCTGTACGACAGGTTATTCACGGTTCCCGATCCGGAAGATGCACCCGAAGGTCAAGATTTCACGACCTTCCTGAATCCCGAATCCATGGTAACGCTGACCGGGAGTCGGATCGAGCCGAGCGTGTTGCAGGATCCGCCGGGCTCACGCTACCAGTTCGAGCGACAGGGCTATTTCTGCAGCGACATTGTTGACTCTTCCGGTGAGCGCCTGGTATACAACCGTACTGTCACGCTGCGCGACACGTGGGCCAAGATCGCAGAAAGGGAGGCTGGACGTCAGCCGGGCGGCAAGGTACCAAAGTCTGAAACCACTGGTTCAAACCGTGCCAAGGGTGGTACAAAACGAATCAGGGTCGGTAGTGCGGAGAGGGATAACAGGGTATCGCGCTATACCAAGGAGTTAGGGCTCTCCGCAGGGGATGCCAATGTTTTGGCTGACAATCCTTGGGTGCGGGAGTTCTTCGAGAAGACACTCGCCTGCTATGACAATGCCACAGCAGTAGCGAAGTGGGTCGTGAACGATGTGCTGCGTGTGTCAAAGAGTGTCAAGGATGAGGACCTTGCTCTGAGTCACGCACATCTCGCGGCATTGGTCCAGATGGTGGAGGACGGTGCGATCACACGATCCGTTGCTAAGGAAGTCTTCTCGGAGATGGCCGAGACCGACACGGACCCGCGAGAAATAGTCCAGCGAAAGGGCTTGGACAAGGTGGCCGATGGCACGGTGCTGGATGAGCTCGTAAGTAGTGTGATCGCTTCGCAACCAGACGAGGCCCAGCGCTACCGCGAAGGCAAGACCGCGCTCCTCGGTTTCTTTGTGGGCCAGGTAATGAAGCAGAGTAAGGGGAAGCTGGATCCCGAGGCGGTGAAGTCGCTGCTACAGGCGAAGCTGAGCGAATAATCGGACGTTAACGGAACGTCGACAGCACCCAGCAGAGTGCAGAGTGCAGGGTCGTGCATCGTTCAACGTTCAGCGTGCAACGACTCAAGGCCCGTGAAACCGGGGCACCGGGACATCGGGCTACCGGGAAACCGGCTCCTTGTAGACTTCTCCTCCCTTCATCACCAGCACCACGTCCCGCAGCGCCGAGATATCGGTAGTCGGGTCGCCCCCCACTGCTATCAGGTCAGCCATCATTCCCTCTGCAATTGAACCGAGAGTTTCCTCTAGTCCAAACAGGGCTGCGTTTACTGAGGTTGCGGCGCGAACGGCGTCGAGCGGTGACATGCCGTACTCTACCATCAGCTCCAGTTCCAACACGTTGTCGCCGTGTGAATAGACACCAACATCACCACCGAAGCAGATGGGAACGCCTGCGTCCAACGCCGCCTTGAACGTCAGCTTCTTCTGGACGACGCGTGCCGGGTCTGGGTCTATGCCCTTATGCCAGCCTGAATAGCGCGACACTGATTCCACAGCCGCCAATGTCGGACAGAGCGCCACGCCGTGCTGTGCCATGAGCTGGAGAGATGCGTCGTCAGCGCCGTCCCCGTGTTCGATGGTCCTGACACCGGCCAATACAGAGCGACGGATTCCTTCTGCAGTGCCGGCATGTGCCACTACCCACCGGTTGGAGCTCGCGGCCACCTCAACAACGAGTTGCAACTCGTCTTGCGTGAAAGTTGGCTGCGCGGATCCATCCGCACCCCAACGATAGTCGGCATAGATCTTTATCCAGTCAGCCCCGCGCCCTATCTGATCTCGCGTGACACGTATCAACTCATCGAATCCGTCCGCAACCTCCGCACCCTTCGGCAGGCGGTGTTCTGGCGCACCTTTGGGATTGTAGCTGCCTGTCGCAACGATGGCCTTGGTGGTGACGATCAGCCGAGGGCCGGGGATGACACCCTTTTCGATCGCCCGCTTCAAGCCGACGTCAGCGTATCCAGCGCCCTCGGTGCCCAGGTCTCGTACCGTTGTGACGCCGGCCATCAGGGTGGCGCGAGCGTGAACGGTAGCCCGTGCGACACGCTCCGCCAGTGACTCAATCATGACCTGGTCTGTCCACGGCGTTTCATCGTAGGGATGTAGCAAGAGGTGTGCGTGCCCTTCAATCAGGCCTGGCAAGAGAGTCGTGCCGGGCAGCTCTATGGTTCTGGTCCCTTGTGGTGCAACGATGCTGGCGACAGGTCCAACCGCAGTCACGTGCTGGCCCGATACCAGCACCAGCCACCCTTCGTGGATCTCTGAGCCATCGAACACTCTGGAAGGCTTCAGGAGCACGCTGCCTTGCGCTGTGGCGTCGACAGGGAGCGACAGTACAGCAAGGGAGACAATGGTGTAGCAGATGCTCGAGTGCCAAGACATGATAGTACAAGCCGTTGAGAATGGTGAGTGGTGAGAACCGGGCTAAGATAGACGTCGACCGTGCCGCCGGCTAGACGGAACACGGCCTCACCATTACTGTTGGCTTGAGATGTCCGAAGCCCGCAGGCCGGAACCGGCGACGGATGCGATGGTGCAATATCAAGTCTGCTCAGGGAGGTCCGCACATAGGCGGTACCCGGGCAGCGCAGGTACAGTGCCGGTATGATTTCTGCGATAGGTTGGGGCCGGCAGAGATCAACTATGACACGGGCAAGTGGGATTCCACGCAGGGAGGCTGTTGCATGGCACAAGTCCTCATCGTAGACGACGAGGAGCTAGTACGTAACACATTGCGACGGATCTTGCAGCGCGAGGGGCATGAAGTGGTGGAGGCAGAGAACGGTGAGCGGGGACTGGAGATCTTTCGTACTCAACAGATCGACTTGGTTATCGCGGATCTGTTCATGCCGGTCATGGACGGCCTGGCGATGCTCAACGAACTGCGCCAGGAGTTTCCCGCAGCAAAGCTGATAGCAATCTCTGGTTCGGTTTACGAACGCCAGCCAAAGTTTCTCGAAATAGCCGGCCGTATGGAGTCAGTACGGACTCTGGCCAAACCGTTCACTGCCGATCAGGTCGCCGCGGTGGTAAACGACACTCTCGCTGCAGAACCGACGGAACAGCCTGATTAACATCCGCGCTGCGCAACGAGATCGATCGTCTCACCAGGGTGATCGTATCGCGACCTCAGGACGAATATTTCGACCCCTGCACTCACGCGAACAATAACATCAACGAAGTCGCTGATCGGACTGAGACCTAGCGTCAGTGCGATCGGCTGGTTTCGGTGATGTCGGATTTCGGGGCCGACGTGATTGACCTTCCGGAGCTTGCGGGGCACCCGAACTCGGAGTTCACGCGTGACATCTCGCTGTGTACCTCAGCGGGCCACATCAGACTGCGCATGGGAGTAGTTGGGCGGAGTGGTGAAGAAGAGTGGATGTCCCAGGCATTCACATCTTTGGAAATGCCTCGCCAACACATCTTCGTCACCCTATCTTCCCCCCTTCAGGAAGCCCGGCCGGCCGCAGTACCAGCAGCTCCCTGACTATCGACTGTGTCACCGTGGCAACCGCCGGGCACGCGTCATTCAAGGGAGGAGAACCATGAAGCGGTTACTGATATTGGCGCCGGTGTTGGCGGCGGCTATTGCCTGCGGTGCATCTGAGGCAGCCGATCTCGTCTTGGTGAATGGGCACTTCTATACGCTCGACGAACAGCAACCCTGGGCCGAGGCGGTGGCTGTGAGGGGCGAGCACATCGTCGCAGTCGGCTCCGACTCGGAGGTCCGGAGCCTTGTTGGATCGGAGACCGAGACCATCGATCTCGGTGGTGCTTTTGCACTGCCTGGGTTCAACGATGCACATGTGCATATGGATGCAACTGGGGCGCTGCTGACGGGAGCCAACCTGCTGGATGTGCATGACGCTGCCGGTCTCACGGAGCGTATCCAGACCGCGGCTCAACGACTGCCATCAGGCAGTTGGATTACTCGAGGTGATTGGGGAGCCTACGAGCAGTGGGCTGCAGGCTCGACTGGCGAAGAGGCAGGCGAACAAGCTGAGCCGTTCAAACCACACCGCGATATGATCGACCCGGTCACTCCCGAGCATCCGGTGCTGGTCAACAAGTGGGACCGGTCGGAGTATCTGGCGAACAGCGTGGCGCTGGAGCTAGCTGGGATCAACCAGAACACGCGCGCGCCCCGCGGTGGTATGATCGAGCGCGATGTCACGGGAAGGCTGACCGGGGTGCTGCGGGGCTCGGCGGTGGACCTGGTGCGGCGTGTCATACCCGCCATCTCGTTCGAGACGCGCTTAACTCAGGTGAGGGCCGTGCTCGACGAGGCGAGGGAAGGCGGAGTCACTACGATACAGGACCTGACCAGAGCACCGCAGCTGGAAGCGTATCGTGAGCTGCAGCGCCGGGGCGAGTTGACAGTGCGCATCAATCTGCGTCCCACCCTCGACAACGTGACACACACGTCCGCACTGGGAATCACTCGAGGGTTCGGCGACGACTGGCTCAGGTTCATTGGATACAAGGCCTGGGTCGATGGGATAATGGGCAGCAGCGGGGCCATGTTCTTCGAGCCGTACGACCACGATCCGGGCAACAAGGGGCTGGTACGGCAGATCATGTTCCCTGAGGGTAGAGAGGGAGCGGCCATGGGGATGACGCTCGACGATCACTACACCGATTATCCACCGGGGAACATGGAGATATTGATTCAGCAGGCCGTTCCTACGGGGATCACTCCGCATATCCATGCTATTGGAACCAAAGGTGTGCGGATATTGCTGGACATCTATGACAAGGTTCTTCACGAACACAACATGGTCGACAGCGATCACCGCTGGAGAGTCATTCACGCTCAGGTTGTGCACCCCTCCGACATGGCCCGATTTGGCGAGTTGAACCTGGTCGCCGAAGTGAACCCGTATCACATATCCGATGACATGCGTTGGATGGAGGAGCGGATCGGCCACGAGAGGTGCGAGGGGGCGTACGCCTTCCGCGACCTCAAAGATGCCGGAGCCGTGCTGGTGTTTGGCAGTGACAGCCCGGGAACGAATGCCGCACGGTACTATCTGAACCCGGTGTATGGTCTCTACGCTGCCGTAACCCGTCAAACGTTGAACGGTGAGCCGGCAGAGGGTTGGTTCCCCGAACAGCGGCTCACCATTGAAGAGGCAATCGAAGCAACCACCAAGGGGCCGGCGTGGGCAGCGTTTGAGGAGGACATAAAGGGTACACTGACTGTCGGGAAGCTGGCCGACATCGCGGTTCTGGATACTGACTTGATAGAGGTGGGCAATAGTGACCCGGTGGGGCTGTTGGATGCAAAGGTGCTGTATACGATCGTGGGGGGGAAGGTTGTGTACGAAGGACTATCCAACTAGGCTCCAATGCGGTTAGGAATAGTAGAGAGCGGCTTCGGTGAGAGTGGAGTCGCTCTCGTACGTTGTGGGTCCGCAGTGACACGATTCTAGGAGCGGAGCCAGGAGATGGGACGATGAGGGATAGACGGAACAGTGACGCGACCGAGATCGACGAACTCCGGGGAAGGATCAAGCTCCTTCTCAGGGCTGAGGAGTCTCTCAAGTCCAGCGAGGAGCGGTACCGTAATCTGTTCGAAGCTGCCAGGGTAGGGTTGTATCAGACACGGGTGGAAGACGGCAAGATGATGGAGGCCAACTCAGCTCTCGTGAAGATGATGGGTTACGAGACCAAGGAGGAGTTCTTCCGAGACTTTCGCACGTCCGAGCACTATGCCGATCCCGAGCGGCGTGGGCAGCTGCTGGCACAGTTGCAGCGGGACGGTTCCGTGGACTGGTTCGAGATAGATGCAACAAAGCGTGACGGTTCCGTAATCCCGATCGCCATCAGTGCTACCCTCTATCCCGAGCGAGAAGTACTCGAAGGCTTTGTCGTTGACCTCTCGCGACAGAAGGAAGTGGAACGAGCACTGTTCCATACACAGCAGTTGTATCGGCATCTAGTGGAAACCGTAGAGGACTGGATCTGGGAAGTCGACATTCACGGTGTGTACACCTATGTGAGCCCACGGGTCGTCGACATTCTGGGATATGAGCCCAGTGAGGTGATTGGCAATACACCGTTCGATTTCATGTCGGCCGAGGAAGGCGGAAGGGTTAAGAGGATCTTTGCCGAATGCGCGGCCGGCAAGAAGCGATTGGCCGCGCTAGAAAACGTTTGTCGTCGCAAGGACGGCACCGATGTCATCTTGGAGACGAGTGGGGTGCCCTTCTACGATGCAGACGGCAATCTGGCTGGTTACCGTGGCGTCGATCGCGATATCACTGCCAGAGTACGTGCAGAGGAGGCACGACGTGATCTCGAGATCCAACTGCAGCACTCCCAGAAGTTGGAGAGCCTCGGCGTGCTGGCCGGTGGGATAGCACACGATTTCAACAACATATTGGTCGCCATTCTGGGGAACGCCGATCTGGCGTTGGCCGATACGCCTGAGAACTCGCCCACCCGCGAGAATCTCCTTGGCATTGGGACGGCGGCCAAGCGGGCCGCAGAGCTGTGCAAGCAGATGTTGGCCTACGCAGGTCGGGGCCGCTTCGTCGTTGAGCCGGTCGACCTGTCCGCTGTCGTGGAGGAGATGGCACATATGCTCGAGGTATCGATCACGAAGAGAGCGGTGCTAGAGTATCACTTCGAAGCAGGGTTACCACTGATCGAGGCCGACGGGGCTCAACTACAACAGGTAGTCCTGAACCTCATCACCAACGCAAGCGACGCGATCGGTGACGGGGCCGGAGCCATCGCGGTCTCGACTGGCAGCATCGAGTGTGACCGAGATTACCTCGAGGGGGTCTACGGCGGCCGCAGTATGGCAGAAGGTAAGTATGTGTTTCTAGAGGTCTCCGATACCGGTATGGGGATGGACGACGAAACGCAGCAGCGAATCTTCGAGCCGTTCTTCACGACAAAGTTCACAGGTAGAGGGCTCGGCTTGGCTGCGACGCTGGGAATCGTGCGGGGTCACAACGGCACATTCCATGTTCGCAGCAAGCTCGGAAGGGGCTCTACGTTCACTGTGCTGTTCCCCGTCGCAGCGGACCAAACCAAAACCATGCCGCTGACAACTACCACTGCTGACAATTGGACAGGAAGTGGCACTGCTTTGCTGGTTGATGACGAGGAGTCAGTGCGGCGTGTCGGGCAACAGATGTTGCAGACCATCGGTTTCGAAACCACGACCGCGTGTGGTGGCAAAGCAGCGCTGGATTGGGTCCGTGACCACGTTGCCGAGGTCGATGTGGTGATACTCGACCTCACCATGCCCGACATGGACGGTCTGGAGACGCTGCACGAGCTCCGCCGACTTCATCCCGACTTGTGCATCGTGCTATCCAGCGGCTACAGCGAGCAGGAAGTCAACAAGCTCTTCGCCGGTGTTGAGCTCAACGGCTTCATCCAGAAGCCGTACGAGCTGGAGAAGCTGCGGCAGGTGCTACATTCGGCATTGCAGCCGCCGTCCGACGTTGACTGACGTCTGATGGTGGATCATCCACACAAGGCCCTGTGAACAGTGCCGTGTTTGCCCCGTTGTGACGTTCTCCGATACGGCAACCGTGTCAGAACTTCCCAAACTTGAATGTCATTGCGAAGTAGGGCGCACTCATGGCCGCACTGGACAGGATCCTTATGTCCACGTCTGTCACCCAGCGGTATCCGCCGCCTATACCGATGCGGAAATAGGGTGTGATGTTGAGCATGAGGTTGGCTCCGCCCTCCATTACGAACACCGCCTCCGACTCGTAGATGTACTGCATTCTGGTAGTAATGCCGCCACCGCCGATCAAACCTTGCACAGTGAAATGAATCATGCTGTTTGAGCTATTGATGTATTCCAACTCGAGGCCGCCGTACCCGAATTCGATGTCACGGCGCGGTGGTATCCCATCCATATCCACGTCATTGGCCAAGCCGTAACCACCGGCGCCGATCAAGAACGTGTGGTTGATGATCCAGCCGCCGCGACCTCCGAGCATTACGGAGAATTCGTCGGCGACCTGAGTGAGCTTTACAACCGGTGCGCCCATGCCGCCTGACTCGACAGAGCCAGTAACCAGAGTCTGCTCTTGGCCCAAGGCAGTGGTGGATACTGATATGGAGATGATCAACATGAGATTGGCGCTTTTCATGATCGCCTCTCCTTTATTTGCCTGATCTCGGTGCACGCAACCCGGTGATGAGAGCTGCGCGACGTACCTGATCTCTGCAAATGCAGAATTGGTGCCGGGACGTGAGTGGCAGGGAATATGCAAAGTGAACGTTGTATGAAGAGTCGATTCTGTCTCCGGTCGAGGTCGGTGCTGTCTCCTGTTCTGGTCGCATTGGCTGCTTGCTCGGTGAACTCGGATCAAGCGAACTACACCGCGATTCCCGACGAGCAGGAAGTGAGGGTCAATACGATCGTATTGACACCTGCAAGTGTGCCAGAAGGGCTCGAAGGATTTGCCGGAGCTATGGAGGAGTTTGACTCGTTGATAGCTCACTCACTAGAGAATGCAGGCTATACACTCGTTCCTGCCGATGAGTATGGGTTACTGTGGGAGAGCATTCTCAACAGAACAGTTGGCCTCTTTGATTCGACCAGCGGAGAACGTAACGAAGCAGTGTTCGTTACGGCTCGCCAGGAGTTGCTGGACCTACTCAATGAGCAGTATCAGCCCGACGCCCTGCTTTATCCGGAGATATGGGTGGTTGACGCGCCATTTGCCGGAGGTACGGCGCGGTGGGATGGTGTTTCCCAAGAACTGGTGGGTGTGGGAACGCGCATAGTAGATGCGCTTGGAGCTCTGTTCAGTGCGAGCGAGAGCAGTCTCCCTACCGGAGACGTTGAGGCTGTTTCGTTGGTCGTGTTCATTGAGAACATGGACGGCCAGGAGATATTCGCCAATGCCGGTGGAATCCAGGTACTGGAGAAGGTCGGCAAGCATCCTGACGAACGTAAGGCCGTACCCAAAGAGGAGTGGTTTGCCGACCGCTCGCGCAACAGGCGAGCAGTGCTCATTGCACTCGGCCCGATTCTAGACTAGAAGTGGTGCTCCGAGGATAGGTAATAACGAAACTGCCGGCCCCCACCCCTCCGTGGAGACCGGCAGCGCCATCGGTGAGTGCCGTACCTACAGCGCTGGTACGTACGACTTCGTGATGTCCGCTTGAATCATCAGAGTGATTGTCTCTCCCGCGGTAGCCGCCATCGGACTGGTCTTCACTGCGGCAACTGCCTTGGCAATCTGCTTGTACGAACGAGCCGCCTCAAATGAATACACCTTGAGGCGGAACTGCGTTGTACCATTGGCGAGAGTGGCGGGAATGACGAGATCGGACTGGCACAGACGATTTACCTCACCTAGACGATAACGTGCCCCGTCATCGGTAACCGCGTATACGACGACACCGTTGGTATTGCGGTTGTCGACTTTTACGGTTGCCTGATCTGGGTTGGGCTGAGCGGCCAACGAGGTCGCTGCGATCGCCGCGAAGGCAATTGCGGCAGTGACCACCTGGCGTAGCGATGTGGTTTTCATGATCACTTCCCTCCCAAAAAGTGTTCCGTCAAACCTGCTTGCTGGGCTTTTGTGATTGTTATAACGCCACTTATACCCTGTTTGTTTCACTCGAATTTCAGTGATGAAAGATGGAACGTTGGGGTGGCTATTATGGTGGACATATGTGGCCACGGTCGTCCTCAGAGAGGGACGGTATGTGAACCAGAGGATTAGGACGGGAAGGAGGGGGAAGTAGGGGAAAGAGATGGATCAGGAGATTGAGGAGGGGTTGGGTCTACTTCCCCTACTTCCCCTCCTAATCTCCTACACAGGCCCAATCCCTCTCCACGCAAAGATCTCCAACAACTGCCCCTCGTGACTTCCACCAAAGAGGTTTCTGTCTGCATCGAGGACTGCGCGGGCGCCGCGCGCGAATGTCGTAAAACCGTCGATCTGAAAGTGGCCTTCGATGATGATTCGATCTGCTACGGCGCGGCCAACGGTCTCTCGAATGTCCCATAGAGTAGCAGACCAAATGAGTCCGTTCTCGTGTTCTTCCGCCCAACGGCCATGATCGAAGCTCTCGAACGTGTATTTCTCGTCCAACCGGCGAACACACGGTGGGTCGTATATCTCGTTCCAGGTGATGCCGTCCCAGGTCATGACGGACGTGCGATATTTTTCCGGTTTGTACGAGGCGAAGAAACTGGCCGCGAAATAGTCGCCAAAGCCTTCACCCATGGCCGCTGCTTGTGCTGACTGGCCGAATCCCGGGCAGATGACGTCCTGGATTGCATGCCCGAACTCGTGCAAGATCGTTTCGGCATCTGACGCGTCCTTCACGCCACCGGTGCCGAAGGTGAGGCGCTTGAGACCCGGACTATACCACGATGCGTCTTTACGCGTGCCGTTCACGTTGGCAGCAAGTGGCTCTTTGAACAGCGACCGCGCGCCGCGGTATCCCAGAGACTCGATGTACCGAATCGCCCGGTCCAGGTGGAAGTAGGCCATAACCTCCTCGAAACCACGATCGCCCGATTTGAGCATGAACTGATTGTCAGGTCTGTGCACACGGTTGCGGGTTGGCTCGGTGGTTACACGCTGACCGTCCAAGTACCCGTTTCCTTTGAGGCCTTCCAGAGTCACCGTGCTGTATGCGACCTTGGGTATCCTGCGCTTGGGTTTTCCGTCTTGCAGCAGCTTCTCGTGATCCCCGAGTGCGATGACGGGGTTGGGATCGAACACCAGGCCGCGTCCCTTCACCCTGCCAAGGTTCTCGAAACTGCGCAGGATGCGGCCCGTCTGCGCGTCCACATGAACCAGCCACTCCTCGACCGGATCTACGCGGTGAAGGCGAACGCGATAGGCAAGGATCAGGCTATCTGCCTTGGGGAACCACATCTTCTCCACGTCTAACACCGTGGCCTTCTTGCGTGCCCCACGCAGCGACTTGAGGGCTCGTTTCTTCACGGCTTCCTCGTCCAGCGCGGGAGACTCCAGTTCGGGCAGCATATGGCGGGGGACCGCTCGGTTCTTTATCAGGTACACTCTGCTATTACGATCGATGTGTACCGTCACATAGGCGCGGTTGACCCGCAACTTCTCGTGGTACTGTTGATAGATGACGTGTGTGGCACCGAGGCTCCGAATGATGCGCTCGCGGCGCAGTGTCTTCATCACGCCCTTGAGAGCGAGCAGCTTCATGTTCGCCTTGATGAACTCTTTGGCTATTGCCTGTGGCGTACCACGTAACTGGGCCGACCGAAAACCCCACACTTCCTTAGGTGAGCCGTAGTATCGGCCCGGTACGACCCTGTATGTACCCGGCTTCAGGGCTTTCATCGAAAGCCTCCTCCATTGTTGTCAATTCGCCATCGGTCAAGCTAACAGGTATCTTAGCAGCCATCCGACCACAAGACGACCTAAACTACCAAACAGTCGATTGGCAAAACGGTGATCCCAAGGAGCTTGGCGAATGACCGAGAAGAAACTCCCGCCCACGGCGTATGAGATAGAGGAAGGTCAGGAATACGTACCGTTTACCTATGGTCAGACCCTCACTGAATTCACTCTCAAAGCAGCGGTCTCGGGCGTTCTGCTGGGTATGGTGTTCGGCGCCGCCAATACCTATCTGGGTCTCAAGGCCGGTCTAACGATAAGCACCTCGATTCCGGTTGCCGTACTGACCGTCGTGGCTTTCAGGTTGTTCCAAGCCTTCGGTCTACGCCACAGCATTCTCGAGACCAATATGTCGCAGACGATCGGCTCGGCGAGCTCGTCGGTTGCGTCCGGTGTGTTGTTCACCATACCGGCTCTGTTCATCTGGGGCATGGCGCCCGAATGGCGCCAGATCACGCTGCTCGCCATGTGTGGTGGACTCATCGGCGTGCTTTCCATGATCCCGCTACGTCGTTACCTGATCAAGCGGGAGCACGGCAAACTACCATACCCCGAGGGAATGGCCTGTGCCGAGGTCCTTGTGGCATCGGAAGGCGGCGGTAGCCAGGCGAGACCGGTATTTCTGGGAATCGGTGTCGGTATGCTGTTCAAGCTGATAACCGACGGATTCAAGCTTGTAAAAGGGACGTTCTCGGTTGGCCTCGGTGGTAAAGCCAGTGTCGCAGCCAGCGTTTCGCCGGCATTGATCGGTGTGGGTTATATCCTAGGGCCTCGCATAGCGACGGTGATGGTCGCAGGCGGGGCGCTCTCGGCCTTGGTGATCATACCCGCCATCAACTTCTGGGGCAGCGGCCTCGCCGAACCGCTGTACCCTGAGACCGAAAAGCTGATCCGTGACATGTCGTCGAGCGAGATTTGGAATCGCTACGTGCGGTATATCGGTGCCGGTGCCGTGGCAACGGGTGGCTTCGTCACGTTGATACGATCAATCCCAACGATGATCGAATCATTCAAGCTGAGCGTCAGTCAGATTGCCGTCGGAGGGGACAGCACGGCCGTTGAGCGTACGGATCGCGACTTGTCGTTCAAGACCGTGTTGATATGGGTTGTGGCCATATTGGGGATCTTGACGTTTGTGCCCGGTATCCTGGGGTACCTCGACTCAGTTCCGGTCCGCGCGCTTGCCTCCGTCTTGATCGCGGTGTTCGCGTTCTTCTTCGTGACGGTGAGCTCGAGGATCGTGGGTCTGGTCGGTGTAACATCGAACCCCACGTCGGGCATGACCATCGCCACGCTGTTGGGCACGAGCTTCATCTTCTTCTTGATGGGCTGGACCGATCTATCGGGCAAAGCGACCGCGCTCATGGTCGGAACCGCAGTGTGTATCGCGGCGTCAATTGCGGGTGACACGTCGCAGGACTTGAAGACGGGTTACGTGTTGGGTGCAACACCCAGACTGCAGCAGATGGGCGAGCTGATCGGTGTGATAACATCGGCTGGAGTGGTGTGTTTGGTTGTGATGTTGCTCGACGCAAACGTAGTAGGGGGATTGGGCGGCGAGGAATTGCCAGCGCCACAGGCTGTGTTGATGAAGCTCGTGATCGACGGTGTGCTGGATCAGAACCTGCCGTGGATGCTGATCATGATTGGAGTCGCCATCGGGCTCGCAGCCGCGATGTTCAAGATCCCGGTGCTCGCGTTTGCCGTCGGTGTGTACTTGCCGCTGTCGACCATGGGTGCCGTGTTCCTGGGCGGCCTCATGCGCTATCTGCTAACTCGCAACCAGCCAGCCGACGAAGCGGAGCGGCGCCGGGAGAAGGGCGTGCTGTTTGGCTCGGGACTCGTGGGTGGGGGCGGCTTGACTGGAGTGGTGTTGGCCTTGTGGGTTGCGGCACGAGGCGGTGAGAGGATAGTGGGCTATCCACCGAATATCTCCGGCTTTGCCGAGATGGTACTGGCAGGGCTAACGATCGCTGTGTTGCTGTGGCTGGTGATGTGGATGGTGACGTCGAGAGACGAGAGGTGACAATCGCATGGAATACGAGCTCACTGTCAATCAAGAGCAACGACGGGTCTCGACAATCTGGGGCAGCTCCGTAACAGATGAGTCCTTGATGGAGTATCAGAAGACCGTCTGGAGCGATGCGACGCTGCATGGCTTTGACGAAGTAATCGATTTCCGCAAGGTCGACGAGATCAAGGTAACCACCAACGGCCTCAGGGCTGTGGCTACTTTGGCGGCTGCCATGGACGAGCCGGGAACTAAGAGTCGGTTCGCCGTCGTTGTTGGCAATCCTCTCTCGTTTGGTTTGGCCCGCATGTACGAAACGTTCCGCGGACTCGACGACAGGGCGACCCGTGACGTAGCGGTATTTGAGGATCTCGCACCGGCGCTCGCGTGGTTGGATGAAGAGCGTTGATTGCAGAGGTGCAACCGAACACTGCTAGCAGGCGTGTGTGAATGCCATGAGATTAGAGTATCTCCAGCGCGTGATGGCTCGCGACCTTGCTGCGGTCCGCGAGCAGATCCGCAAGTACGAGCACGAGAGCGACCTTTGGGTCCTACCCGAGGGGATTCCCAACTCGGCAGGCACATTGGCGCTGCACCTGGCGGGAAACATCCAACACTTCATCGGTGCACAGCTGGGGAATACCGGCTACATGAGGCAGCGGGACGCCGAGTTCAGTCTGAGAGACGTGCCGCGGAACGAGCTGGAGAGCGGGATCCAAGCAGCCATAGACGTAGTGAACACTACTCTGGGGCAGCTAGACCCGAATGATCTCGATCGAGAGTTCCCCCTCGAGCTCGCGGGGAATAGTATGCCCACCGGCTTGTTCCTGATTCATCTGGCGACGCACCTGGCCTATCATTTGGGTCAGATCGACTATCACCGCCGCGTGGTAACAGGGCAGCCGGCCGCTGCCGGTGCGCAGTCGCTAGCGGCGCTGGCTGACGGCCGATGAACGCCTGTGGGTGAGGCTCGTCACTTCCCGCGTTCGCCCAATCCACTACCGTTACGTGAGAAGTACACTCTAACGGGGCATCGTCCAATGAACACACGACGGTTCTTTGCACTTGTGGCTGCGGTAATGCTGGTGAGCTGCAGTGTTGCATCCAACGAAGTTCGCGAGGTGGCCGATCGGTTCTGGGATGCGAGCCAGGCAGGAGACACCGAAACGGTGCGCAGCTTGGTCGCAAGCGGGAGCCAAGCAAAGGTGAACGAGCCGGACGACGGCGAGTCACCCTTCGGAGATTACGCATTGGGCCAAGTCTCAATCGAGGACGGTGTGGCATCGGTCGAGACCACATTGG
>CP070792.1:2293258-2297200 GCA_020346845.1 Gemmatimonadota bacterium | reverse complement strand
GCACAGCCGTTGCACCACCATCACCTGAAGAGGGTACACCAGCGGATTCGGCGTTGAACCAGCCGGGCGCCGCAATTGACAGCGCCATGATTGCGTCTCCAGACACGGTGGCCAGCGACGCGGAATCCACAATGGCGATCTCGAATCCCTTCGAGATCATCCCGGATGAGACCCCAACTATGCTCGAGAATCTGCGGCGAGATGCTTCCGGGAATGCTGTAGCATTAGTCGTACTGGCGGGAATGATCGTGAGTGTATTCGTGGCGCTGGGAAGGTTGCGTGCGGCCTCGACTCCTGGTGGGCCTCATCCAGCTATCCTCGCCGTTGCTCTAGTTGGACTCGTGGTAGCAGGTTATCTGACCTACGTAGAGATCAGTGGCGCAACGGCCGTCTGCGGTCCCGTGGGTGACTGCAATACGGTTCAACAGAGTCGATATGCTAACTTGTTCGGCCTGGTTCCCGTTGGATTGCTGGGGCTGTTGGGGTATATCCTGATCGTTATCGCCTGGCTCGTGTGGGCCACCAAGCCCGCAGCCCTCCAAGATCATGCCATACTCGCAATCGCGGGTATATCTCTGGTGGGCACCCTTTTCTCCATCTACCTCACGTTTCTCGAACCGTTCGTCATTGGCGCCACTTGCGCCTGGTGTCTCGCTTCCTCGGTCGCGATCACCCTTCTGCTCCTCTTGAGCGCCCGAGCTGGCAAGGGAGCATGGTTGAGACTTACCGGCAGCTAGCATTGGACCCGCTGTCGCGGATGGCTCATCGAATTCCCCATTAACGCGTGCCGAAACCACCGGCCAATCCGCACCGTACGGACCACCAGCGCTACTGACCCTACAGTCGCCCCACAATTGAAATGTGGGAGTGCACATGGATGCTCTGCTACAAGACCTGCGCCACGGCGTGAGGTTGTTGGTAAAGAATCCCGGGATCTCACTCATCATTGTGCTGACGTTCGGGCTCGGGATAAGTCTCACGACCCTGGTTTACAGCATCGTGAATGGGGTCCTGTTCAAGGGCTTGCCGCTACCCGAGTCACATCGCGTTCTGTCGATAGACAGAACGGAACCTCCCAACGGCGAGAGAACCGGAATCACGGTGCACGACCTCGAGGACTGGCGCGAACAGCAGACTGTGTTCGATGGCATAGCAGCTATGACGATTGGCGCTCTCAATCTCGCAGACACCGAGCGGCAACCCGAGCGCTACACTGCCGGCATAGTCTCAGCCAATATGTTCGACGTGCTGGCGGTGAATCCGGTGCTGGGCAGGCGGTTCCGTGAAGGGGAAGACAGGCCCGGTGCACAACCGGTAATCATCATAGGCTACGACGTGTGGCAAACCCGCTTCGGTGGCGAACCTTCCGTCTTGGGCCAGACCATTCGCGGCAACGGCATACAGCGCACGATAGTCGGTGTGATGCCACAGGGATTCTTGTTCCCCGATAGAGAACAACTGTGGATTCCGCTCGAGCTAGACGCACTGGGCACTCCCAGAGATGCCGAAGCCCCACACTATTATGGGCTCGCCCGGCTGAAGGCCGGCGTTTCGATACGCGAAGCGCTGACACAGATGACGGCTGTAGCCGAACGCCTTGCAGTTGAGTATCCCGAAGCCAACCGGGACGTGGGTGTGGCACTGAAGCTGTTCACCATGAGGTATACCGGCGAGATGTTTGGACCCGTCGTGCTCACGCTTCTGGGAGCCGTGATCGGCGTGCTGCTGATTGTGTGCGCCAACGTCGCCAACTTGTTGCTCGCGCGCGCAACGCTGCGCACACGAGAAGTCTCAGTTCGCACTGCCTTGGGAGCAAGCCGGATTCGTATCGTCCGCCAGCTCCTCACGGAAGTGCTGATAGTAGCGATCATCGGCGGCCTATTGGGATACGTCCTGGGTACGCAGGGAGTGAAGTGGTTCACCTCAATGACCGCCGGCAACCCGCCACCGTTCTGGATCACGTTCGATCCCGACCACAGGGTTATGTTGTTCGCGGCGTCCGCAACGCTGATCGCAGCTGTGATGGCCGGCATGTTCCCCGCCCTGCGGGCTTCCCGGGTCAACATCAGCGAATCTCTAAAGGACGAGAGCCGCGGTGCATCCAGCTTGAAGGGCGGCCGGTTCACCGGTGGGCTCGTTGTCGCCGAGATAGCGGTTTCATGTGGTCTGTTGATCGTCGCCGGTCTGATGATCAAGAGTTCTCTCCGACTCAATACGATAGAGCTGCCTTTCTCGACCGAGAACATCTTCACGGCACGCATATCACTGCCGCAAGCAGACTATGCCGACACGGCGAGTCGCCTGGCTTTTTACGAAGACCTATTGCCCCGTCTCGAGGCACTTCCGGGCGTGGAATCAGCGACCCTGTCCGACGGGCTCCCGGCCCGTGGCAATGGAACTCGTGTGTTCGAGGTCGAGGGCCAGAGTTACGCAACTGAGGAGGACTATCCGATTGCCAGGGAGGGCATCGTCACTCCCGGATACTTCCGCACTTTTGGTGTGGACCTGTTGCAAGGACGTGCGTTCGATTCGAGGGATCGACACGGCAGCCAACCCGTAGCCATTGTGAACGCGAGCTTTGCCGGCACTTTCTTTCCCGGCGCCTCCGTGTTGGGCAAGAGGATCAGGATGGGCCGCGGTGATGAAGCCGCCCGTTGGCTGGAAGTCATTGGGGTCGTGCCGGACATGAAGATGGAAGGCCTTGCAAACCTGACTGCTAGTCCGGCTGGTTTCTACATCCCGTTTCTCCAGAGCGGCGTCGGCAACAACGTGAACGTGGCGCTCAAGACGGCGGGACCACCGATGGAGTTGACAACCGACGTCAGGCGGGCTGTAGCCTCAGTGGACCCCAACCTCCCCATCCATCATGTGATGTCGATGAAGCTGGTGATTGAAGACGTTACCTGGGTGTACCGCATCTTTGGACCGTTGTTCATGCTGCTCGGCTTCGTTGCGATGTTCCTCGCCGCAATTGGCCTGTACGGTGTCATGTCGTTCGCCGTGAGTAGACGCACGCGGGAGATGGGCATCCGCATGGCCCTGGGAGCACAGGGTCGACAGCTCATCGGGCTGACAATGCGCAAGGGAACCGTCCAACTCGCGATAGGGCTTGGCATCGGTATCGGATTGGCCGTCGCTGCCGTGAGTCCGCTGCAGTGGATTCTCTACGACGTCAGCGCACGCGATCCATTGGTATTCGGCTCCGTGTTCGCAGTACTGGCAGCGGTTGGACTGCTGGCGAGCTTCATCCCGGCGCGCCGAGCGACCAAGGTCGATCCGGTAACAGCTTTGGGAGCCGAGTGAGTGCGAGGTGCGGAGTGCGAAGTGCGGGGTGCGAGGGTGCATAATACATGGTGCAGACGTCCGCCGTCACCGCCGCGGAGACGTCACCGCCGTAGACTGATAATGGATCATTGAGGGACCTAGCCAATGGGCGACGAACGACAGACCAATCTCGGTTTCTTGCTGCTCTGTATCCTGAGCCTGTTGTTCTTGGCCTCCGTAGCCAATGGACAGCAAGTTGCACAGGGAACTACTTCTGTCATTACCAATTGGGAGTTGTCCCGCCCCTACCCGGCAGATCGGATGAACCGCGACGATTATCCCGGCTTCTTTGCCATCTTTGGCGCAAATTGGCAACAAGTTGCACCCGACCCTGCCGGTCTCTTGGACTTCACTGAGCTCGTTCAGCGCGATAGCACTGCATCGAACCTGGTCCTAATCAGGACCAGGGTGGATTCGGATGAGGCGCAGGACATGACGCTGTCGTTGACTTATCGTGCGGACATCGATCTGTTCCTCAACGGTTCCAAGGTCCTTGCGGCGACCGGTAGCGATTCAGAGGCGGAAGGCCCGGGCTCAAGCCAGGAAATCGAATTGCGGCTGAAACAAGGGCTCAACGAGATCTTCATGATGGTGACCGAGACAGCTTCCGGTTGGGAA
>CP070792.1:2290689-2293158 GCA_020346845.1 Gemmatimonadota bacterium | reverse complement strand
TGACTTCGCTCGTCCCGATGCTGGAATGCTCTTCGTCTGCTACTCCCGCGACGACTAGGTCACCGGCCAATCCGATCCCTGCTAGCTGTAGCGCTTTCGCGGCACCCATGCACGCTGCCAGGCTTCCCTTCATGTCGTAAGCCCCGCGGCCGTACAGCTTGCCATTCGATATGGATGCCCCAAATGGGTCTGCCATACCGGCGACGCCGACCGTGTCGTAATGAGCGTTCAGCATCAGAGACCGACCGCCGCCCATGCCCTTCAACGTGCCAACTACACTGGGCCGCCGGGGGACCGACTCCAGGGTATCGACCTCGAGCCCGAGATCGCTCAACGCGCGCGATACATAGTGAGCTATCTCAGTCTCACCTGCTGCATCGGCCTGCAGGCTGGGGTTCACCGAGTCGATCCGTACCAGATCGGCCAGAGTCTCTGTCACGTACGAAGCATCTATGGCTATGGACATTGCTGTCTCGTGGGTTAAGTCTGCTTATCCGATAATACACCTACCGCTGCCAACCGCTACGGGAGTCGTGGATAATGTCGACGAGAACGCTCATCCGGATGCTCTCTGCTGTATTGCTCATCTGCACAATTGGTTCGAGCCACGCGCAGGGGCAGGGACTCAAACTCTACATCTCCGTGGATATGGAAGGAGTGGTGGGCGCTGTAACCGGGGACCACTTGGGCCCGGGCGGATTCGAGTACCAACTGACACGCAAGTTCATGACCGAGGAGGTACTCGCCGCCATCGGTGCCGCGCGCGAAATGGGAGTGACAGAGTTCCTCGTTAGCGACTCGCATGGAAACGGAGAGAACCTCTTGATTGAGATGCTGCCGGAGGACGTGATGGTGGTACGGTCATGGCCCCGGCCGCTGATGATGATGGAGGGAATCGATTCGACGTTCGATGCCGCCATCTTCCTAGGTTACCACGCGGGCACCACCAATCCGCAGGGTGTGCGCGCACACACGATCTCGAGCGGACGGCTGGCGGACGTGCGGTTGAACGATCGGTCGATGCTCGAAGCTGGAATAAACGCGGCTATAGCGGGCCATTTTGGGGTGCCGGTCATCATGATATCGGGAGATGATGCCACTATTGAGGAGGCGAGAGCCATCATTGGTGACATCGAAGGCGCCGTCGTCAAATGGAACTACAGCTTCCATTCAGCTAAGACCTTGACGCCGGCCGCAGCCTACAAGCTGATCGGTGAGAAGGTGAAAGCAGCCATACTTCGGATAGACGAGTTCGAGCCGTTGGTGCTGCCGAGTCCGGTCACGCTGGATGTGAGGTTCAAGAACTATCGGCCGTCGCAGGTCCTCGACTACCTGTCGATCGTTGAGCGCACCGACGCACATAGCATTCGCTTCGTTGGCTCGGACATGATCGAGATCTCCAAGTTCCTGGAGTTTCTAGTGAGCTACAACGCGGGCTTGGAGCCCTAGGACGGGATCGTTTCGCTGCGTACGGTGAGGTTGTCGATCCGGTCGACATCAACGTCCACGCCAAGTCCCGGTTTGTCACGTGGCACACTGACCATCCCGCTGGAGTCCATGGTCCACTCCGGGGTCACGACGTCTCGTTCCCAGTACCTGGCACTCGGACTCACGTCACCTGGCAGAGTGAAGTTGGGTAGCGACGCGAGCGCAACGTTGTAGGACCTACCGATTCCGCTCTCGAGCATCCCGCCGCACCAGGTGGGAACACCGTACTGGGCGCAGAGATCGTGGATCGCAATCGATTGGGCGAAGCCTCCCACTCGGCCCGGCTTGATGTTGATGATCCTGCCCGATCCGAGCTGGATCATATCCCTGGCGCGCTCGACGCATGTGATCGACTCGTCGAGACAAATCGGGGTCTTCAGCTGTTTCTGCAACTTTGCATGCTGCACGACGTCATCCCATGCCAAAGGTTGCTCTATCATGATCAGATCAAAAGCGTCCAACTGTGCGAGACGATCGAAGTCATCCATCGTATAGGCGTTGTTGGCATCGACCATGAGTGGCGCTTTTGGACCGAGGGCTTCACGCACGGCTGCCACGTACTCGATATCCGATCCAGGCTTCACTTTGAGCTTGATCTTGCGGTAGCCGGATTCGAGCGCCTCCCGTGCCTTTGCTGCCAGCGTGGATGGATCGGGTTGGATGCCGATCGAAATGCCGGTTGCGATGCTCTTTCTCGTGCCGCCTAGCAGGTTGGCGAGGCTTTGATCTTCTTTCGTGGCGGCGAGTGCCCAACTACCCATCTCTACCGCAGCCTTCGCCATGTTGTGTCCCCGGAAGTCACGCGTGAGCTCTTCGTGGACCAACTTGGGATCGCCGAACTCGAGGCCGAGTATCCGGGGTGCCATCCATTCGCGGATCGCCATCCACGCTGTGTCGATAGTCTCGGGAGAGTAGTTGGGATACTCTCCCGCCACACACTCCGACCAGGTGCTGAGCCCATCGACATCATGTAGCTCGAGA
>CP070792.1:2287133-2290589 GCA_020346845.1 Gemmatimonadota bacterium | reverse complement strand
CCTACAGGAAGAAGCCGCTCTGGCAGCCGGATTCGAGGGTGCCGATAAAATCGGTAGCTACATGCGGACGCTGATTCAGAAGCACAACGATACGCTAGGGGGAAGGGCACGGTAGGACGATATCCCGGTGCCCCGGGGACCCGGCTACCCGGTGTCCCGGCCGCCCCAATCCACCCAAACGAGGCGGCCTCGATCTCCCGGCGGTCAGCGGTGGCCGGGCAGTCGGGACAATGGGTAGCCGGGAAACCGGGCTACCGTTCATCCGGGTTTCCAATATCCAGCTCCACCTTCCAGGTCCCGTCCTCCTGTAGCCGCCAGATGCTCACGTAGCTCCCGGTTACGACCGTCTCCACTCCGTCGGGGCCGGTAACTCGCCTCTCCCACCGACCGATCGTATAACCCAGTTCGCCTGAGCTGGAGACTCTAGCACTCACTGGCTCCCATGTCAGGGACAGTGCTGTGTCGGATAACGCCGGCGTCATCAACTCGCGGATGGCCTCGTGCCCCGAGATGTGACCGCCGGAAACGAATTGGACCCCGTCTTCAGCGAAGTAGGATACCCAGCCATCGACGCCTCGCGCAGAGGTCTCCTGATTGAAGGCCCTATCGGCGTCCATTAACGCCTGTCTTGCGGCATCGAGATCGGGGGCTGCATTGCATGCGCTGGCCCCGATGAGGAGTGACATGAGAAGCAGATTGTGCTTCATAAGACAGCCTCCGGTCTGAGGTTATGGTGCTGCATACCCTGTGACGGGATCAAAGATGCGGTGGCCGGCGAATCCACCCAGTAATATTGTAAGATGATGCCCGTCGTAGCGCAGAGCCGAATGTGATATTGCTGATTGGCAGCCCAGAATGGGAATGACAGATTCCGTTAGCAGTGAAGGGGTACGACTGGACCGTTGGCTCTGGGCCGCTCGGTTCTACAAGACACGTTCGCTCGCGGTCGAGGCGATCAGCGGTGGCAAGGTCCAATTGAATGGTAACCGTGCCAAGCGTGCCAAGCTGGTTCATCTGGGAGACGAGATCCGGATTCGCAAGGGCCCGTTCGAGCAATTGGTGATCGTGACGGGTATCTCCGAGCGCCGCGGCCCCGCGAAGCAGGCCCAGGAGCTATACGAAGAGACCGCCGAGTCCCTGCAGAAACGTGACATGATGGCCGCACAGCTCAGGTCGATCCCCACATCCGCGTTCAAGACCAAAGGAAGACCAACCAAAAAAGAGCGGCGCGACATAGACAAGTTCAGGAGGCGCTGACGTGCGAGCAATGCTTCTACGGGCCCAGCGGCAGCCGCTTGAAGCGACCGAACTTCCACAGCCGGAGGCCGGACCCGGTCAGGTTTTGATCAAGACAACGGTCTGCGCAGTATGCCGTACCGATCTGCACGTGTTTGACGGCGACCTGCCCGAACCGGTGTTACCTCTTGTGCTGGGGCACGAGATCGTGGGCCAAGTCGAACAGCTAGGGGTCGGAGTGGACCGGTTCAAGCTTGGCGATAGAGTGGGGGTACCATGGCTGGGTTGGACCTGTGGGCGGTGCAGCTACTGCGGATCCGGCCGAGAGAACCTCTGCGCAGAAGCCCGTTTTACCGGTTACCAAATCAACGGCGGCTTCGCGGAATACGCCGTCGCTGATGAGCGGTTTGCCTTTCCCATCCCGGATGACTTCTCAGAGCTGCAGGCCGCGCCGCTCCTATGTGCTGGTCTCATCGGATACCGATCTCTCGTCGCCGCTGGCGATGCCAAACGTCTTGGCCTTTATGGCTTTGGCGCAGCAGCCCACATCATAGCACAAGTGGCCCGGTATCAAGGGAGACGAGTCTTTGCGTTCACCCGCCAGGGCGACAACGAGGCCCAAGAGTTCGCCCAACAGCTTGGTGCCGAATGGTCTGGAGCCTCCACCGAACCGCCTCCCGAAGAGTTGGACGCAGCCATCATCTTCGCTCCAGTAGGACACCTGGTTCCGGCGGCACTGCGGGCTGTGGCGCCAGGTGGAAGGGTGGTGTGCGCAGGAATCCACATGAGCGAGATACCTGCTTTCCCCTACGACATCCTCTGGCGAGAACGCACGATCTGCTCCGTGGCAAATCTCACGAGAAAAGACGGTGACGAGTTCATGGCGTTGGCACCCAAGGTACCTGTGAGATCACACGTCGTTGAGTATCCGTTGGAGAAGGCCAATGAGGCTCTTGCGGACCTCCGGGAGGGACGTTTGCGGGGGGCGGCTGTGCTAGTGCCGTAGGCATCTGGAAAGATGAGGAGATCAGAAGGGGAAGGAGGGGAAGGAGATCGCACTGGGGCGGAGTGGGGGGTGGTCGGGAATCCGTGACACCAGGTAGCCGGACGCCCGGCAACCGGGGTGACGAGGCTGTCCCTGATAGATGACACTCGGATTCGAAACGCCACCCCCCGAAGCTGCCAAGCATTTGTAACACAGGCACTTACAAATACTCAGCTCCCGGCATGCTTCTCGCCCTGAGTGTGATGTAGATCTGCGCCAGAGGATTTGACGCGAGGCAAATTCCGTGTGGCCGCCGGCCGGGAGACAAGAATGAAAACTGCGCGCCTTGTGTACACGATCCTGTTGACTACAGTTGCCGCCACTGCCTGCTCGAAGCGAGTGCTGGTTCCGCCACGCCTGGACCTCCATCCCTACCCCGCAGTGGGACTGGTGACATTCACGATGGAGAATTCAAAGGGTGATCTCGAGCGCATGGCAACCGATCGATTCCTGGCCGAGATACACAATGCGCAGCCGGGGACACCGGTAGTCGAGCTGGGTGATTATCAGAGACTTTTGGAGGAGTGCGGACGCGAGAAACTGGACCGTGAGGCACTCCAGACCCTAGCGAACCAGTATGGCGTCGCGACCGTGTTCGTGGGCCACATGAAGGCGTCGAACATCAATCCCAGAGCCTCAATATCGAGTTTCCCCAGTGTAGGAGTTGGAGCTACGGTCAGCGTTGAGCTCACGGTCAGGATGTTAGAGACCGAAGTCGGGGCCACCGTGTGGACGAACACCGCGAAGGCCTCAGAGAGCGTCGGTGAGTTGGGTCTCTCCGGCGGACAGCTCGTATTCGGAGCCCAAGATCCGAAGAAAGCATATGGCGACCTGGTGGATTACCTCGTTTCCCAAGTCACCACAGATATGTACTCCACTTATCGGTAGGCCGGCGGGCGGCTTCAATCAATACCGCGGGCGCTCGCATTCCGCGCCCTACCCCGGCCAACGCCGTGGTCTAGGGGACACAGCAGCCGCAGTGCGCGTGTCACAGGACAACACCTCCCTGCAGCATTGCCAGGCTGGCCAACGGCGTAAGGCCAACATATTCTCACAGACGTAAACCTGACATCCCAGTTCTGGAGTCTGGAGTGATGGAGTTTTCCCTCAATGACACACTGAAGATCTTGCGCAGTACCCCCGATACACTGCAGTTCATGTTGGAGGACCTACCC
>CP070792.1:2285636-2287033 GCA_020346845.1 Gemmatimonadota bacterium | reverse complement strand
ATGTAGCGGCTAACGTATCAGCCGTTGGGAACCTCGACCTTCAAGCTCTGGGGGATGTGTTCCTAACACCTGACAGAGATGTCCGTGTCGATGAGGCTGACGTTGTACTCGACAGAAATCAGGGTATCAGGTTTGTCCATTCCGACCTCGCGAAACGCTACCACCTTGAGTTGGCTGGTGGTCCCCCGGAAGGAGTCACTCAAGACCCGCTGCTAGGTCAGGTTACTCTCCTCGTAACCGCCGAGAATGGCGCTCACCTCGATGGGGCGTTCACTTCTGATATTGGTGGCATCACGTGGACCTACACTGGCGGCGACCCTATCGGTGGTAGTGAGCGAGGGCATTTATCGAACGTCAGCGCTTATAGTGGCGAACTATCCGTCTACGCCAAAGGCGAGACTGGTGCGACATTTACTGGTCTTGTTGGTCCAGCAGCCAACTCCACAGAAGCCGAGGTCTTTTTCCCATTTGACACTGATGGCCTCGGTGAATGGACTTTCGAGTTCTGGATCGACCCAAGCACTGAGTACACGGGTCTGAACCCAGACGGTCGTTGGGGCAACTCTTTCCCTGTTCTTTCGTCGTTTAACGATCAGGCCAACAGCGCTCAGTCAATAAGACTACAGGTTGAGACTGACGGCGATTTGTCCGTGATTATGCCCACCGCCGCTGGCCGAGCGGTTATTCTTTCTCAGATCGCCAATGGACTTGGTAGTTTACCGTCAACGTGGATGAACGAAACTTGGACTCACTGGGCTATTGTCCGTCAGTCTGATGGTGAGGTTCGTGCGTACTGTAACGGATTCCTGAGAGCGCGTACCGGCACTGGCCTTGTAACGTCTATAGCATCAACTGCATTTGTGCAGCCAAGTAACATCCAGACGGTCAACTTTGGCTGCAATCAGCGCAATGCTCAAGTTCCAAATTCTACTGGTTCTGCTGCGTACATTGATGACTTCCGCATTACGCAAGGCGCTCGTTACACAGAAAGCGGTGCCAGCATTGGCGATCAAATTTTTGACCCCCCTACGGGCCTCCCTGACACTGGCTCCACTGAGGAGCAACTGTTCGTCGGCGACCCCGGCTATCCGACCGAGATTGACGGTACCCGCGTCAGTCTGAAGAACGCTATCGGCATCACTTGGGATGACCTTGCCGGTGCAGATATCGAAGGTGCTGTATTCGCCAGCACTACCGCACCCGGTGTTACACCCGACCCCGACATCGGTAGTGTCACGTTCCTCGCCGGGTTCGAAGGTGCCACGGCAGGTGCCGAAACATTTACTGCTGACATCGACACCAACAATGTTGGCGCGATCACGTGGGCTATCACTTCAGGTACTCAGCCGACTCAGGTCGACGCCGAGATTTCGACAGTTCAGGCGAAGTACGGCACC
>CP070792.1:2281603-2285536 GCA_020346845.1 Gemmatimonadota bacterium | reverse complement strand
TCGGCGCATGGAACCCATAGTCCATGAGTCGCTTGGCAATGTCTTCAGCTTCGACACCCGATGAGGCTTTGAACGGGCGTGTGTCCACTATGCACTCGTGTCCGATCAAGCCGTTCTCACCCGAGTACAGGAGGGAGTACTCGCCTGACAACCGCTTGACAACGTAGTTCGCATTCAAGATCGCGATCTTTGTCGCCTCCGTTTGTCCATCGGGACCCGTAAGGGCGATATAAGACCAAGAGATCGGCAATATCGAGGAGCTGCCCCACGGAGCGGCCGAGATAGTGCCACATGGCTGATCGTGACCCAAGGGCACCACAGGATGGTCCGGTAGGAACGCTGCCAGATGCTCTGCCACGCAGATCGGACCCATACCCGGGCCACCACCGCCATGCGGAATCGCAAACGTCTTGTGCAGATTGATGTGACAGACGTCAGCCCCGTAATCACCTGGGCGGGCCAGGCCAACCTGCGCGTTGAGATTGGCGCCATCCAAGTATACCTGACCACCGTTCTCGTGCACGATGTTGCAGATCTCGCGTATCCCGGCTTCAAAAACACCGTGAGTCGACGGATACGTGATCATGATTGCGGCTAGCGCGTCCTTGTGCTCGGCAGCCTTGGCTCGAGTATCGTCCAAGTCCACGTTGCCGTTCTCATCTGTCGCCACCTGCACCACACGCATACCCGCCATCACTGCGCTGGCCGGGTTGGTGCCGTGCGCCGATTTGGGAATGAGACAGACATCGCGGGCCTGGTCTCCGCGAGAGTCATGATAGGTCCTGATGACCAGAAGCCCCGCGAACTCACCCTGTGCTCCGGCATTGGGTTGGAGCGATACGAGTGGCAGACCGGTGATCTCGGCCAGGCTTTGCTCCAACTCTTCGAACATCATCCGATATCCCTCTGCCTGCTCTCTTGGTGCAAATGGATGCAGGCCACCAAATCTGTGCCACGTTATCGGCATCATCTCCACCGCGGCGTTCAACTTCATGGTGCAAGAACCGAGCGGTATCATAGCCGACGTGAGTGAGAGGTCACGATTCTCGAGCTTCTTTAGATACCGCATCATCTCTGTTTCTGAGCGGTAGCGGTGGAACGTCTTGTGGGTCAGATAGGGGCTTGACCGTTGGAGCTCCACCGGAATCGCAACCGTTTCGGCGGTGGCTTCGGCGAGCTGTGCAATGGTCACTGACGGTTCGCCATCCAAAGCAAAGATGGCCGCTAGGTCGCCAACATCAGTGAGCGAAGTCGTCTCATCCAACGAGATGCCGATCCGGTCATTCGCAATGACCCGCAAGTTCGTGCGCTGGTCGAGCGCTGCGGCAATCAGCTGATCTCGTTGATCCGGCTTCACCTCGACGCACAGCGTATCGAAGAACGAATCGTGCACAATCCGGTACCCGAGACGCCGCAACGCTTCCGCCAATGTCACTGTCAGCGCGTGCACCCTTCTGGCGATGCGGAGCAGACCGTCCGGTCCATGGTACACGGCATACATGCCGGCGATAACCGCGAGCAGCACTTGTGCCGTGCAAATATTGGAAGTCGCTTTGTCGCGCCGGATATGCTGCTCTCGGGTCTGCAGGGACATTCTCAGGGCCGGTCCACCCGAGCTGTCCTTGGAAATGCCTATGACGCGGCCAGGAAGTCTGCGCTTATGCTTGTCGCTGGTAGCAAAGAAGCCGGCATGGGGTCCGCCGTACCCCATGGGCACGCCGAACCGCTGAGAGTTCCCGACTGCGATGTCGGCGCCAAGCTCTCCTGGAGGTGTCAGCATAGTGAGAGCCAGTAGGTCAGTTGCCATCGTCACCATGGCGCCGGCGGTGTGGGCCTTTTCACACACCATGCGGAAGTCGTCTATCTTCCCCTCGGTCGTTGGGTACTGCACCAGCGCACCAATCACGCCGCTGGTGAACTCGAACTCGTGTGCGTCTCCCACCACGATGTCGACGCCACGAACAGCTGCCCGCGTCTGGACGACCGCTATCGTCTGAGGATGGCAGTGCTTGTCGACCAGGTATGTAGCCTGCCCCTTGTGCCTCACTATACCCAGGGTCATGGTCATCGCCTCGGCTGCTGCCGTTCCTTCGTCTAGCAGAGAGGCATTGGCGATTTCGAGACCGGTGAGGTCAGACACCATGGTCTGGTAGTTGAGCAGCGCCTCCAATCGTCCCTGTGCTATTTCTGCCTGGTAGGGCGTGTAAGCCGTATACCAGCCGGGATTCTCCAACAGGTTCCGCTGGATGACCGGTGGAGTGATGCAGTCGTAGTAACCCATGCCGATGAAGGACTTGAAAACCTGATTACAGGCGGCCAGGGAGTCCATCGCTTCGAGCACTTCTCGTTCGGAACGGGCTGCTGGAAGGTTCAATGGCCGGTCGAGCCGGATGTCTCCGGGTACGACAGCATCTATCAGTGTATCTAGAGATTCGTAGCCTAGAGTGTCGAGCATGGCACGGATGTCGTCGGGCCGTGGCCCAAGGTGCCTGCTGATGAACTGCTCGGTATCAGTATGAGGAAGTGAGGTTCCCATCTATAGCGTCCTTTTGTGCAAACGCCCCGGAAGGCTTCCCCGGGGCGTATCAGTCCAATTGGTCTGGCGGCCCGGCCGCTCCGCGTGCTACTCGCCGATATGCTGGGCGTAGTCGGCTGCTGCCATGAGTTGGTCGAGGTCGCCCGTATTGTCCAGGCGCAGCTTGATCATCCAGCCTTCACCATACGGGTCCTCATTGACCAGGTTGGGGTTACCGTCCAACTGGCTGTTGATCTCGACGATCTCCCCCGCAACTGGGCAGAATAGCTCGGAAACTGCCTTCACGGCCTCGATCGTTCCGAACACGTCCATCTGGCCGAACGTAGATCCGACCTCCGGCAGATCTACGTAAACCACGTCGCCCAACTCTCCCTGTGCGTAGTCGGTAATTCCTACTACTACCACGCCGTCATCGCCGGACGGCTTGATGTATTCGTGCTCTTCGGTGTAGTGCAGATCCTCTGGGATGTTTGACATTTGAGTCCCGCTTGTTGTTGGCGTTGGTTTGCGAGGCGTAGGTTATTCTACCGCGCTGTGGCTGTCAACTGTCGACGCTTGGTCATATTGCTGATCGCAGTTTGGCTTGGCCCGCTCCCCGATACCCTACTATTGCGGTGCGTTTGCTGCATGCTCAGCTATTCTGTCCCATGCAATGCGAGCTGCCCGCTTCAGGTCGTCTAACGATCCGTCGTTGTCTATGATGATATCGCTTCTCGACCTCTTGTCGGAGGAAGGAAGTTGGGTGGCAATCAGGCGTTCCGCCTCGGCGGCTGAGAGCCCGCGTCCCAGCAGCCGTTTCCGTCTCGTCTGTACAGGAGCATCCACGAGTACCACCAGGTCAAATTCCTCCGGGTCAAGCACCTCGAAGAGAAGCGGTATGTCATTGATGAGGATCTTGTCTCCGCGGGCTTTGGCCTCCCTGACCAATGCGGACCGTCGGAGTTGGACCGCCGGGTGTACGATCTCGTTGAGCGCGGTCAACGCATTGTCGTCGCCCAGTACTTGTCCGCGGAGTGCTGCACGGTTCAACGATCCGTCCGGTCGGAGCACGTTCGACCCGAAGCGACGAGCGATCGCTTGGAGGGTATCGGTCCCGGGCTGCTGAACCTCCCTGACAAGAGCATCGGAGTCGATGATGGTTGCTCCCCATCTTCCGAACCAACGGGCAACAGAAGACTTGCCTGCTGCCACATTGCCGGTCAGTGCAACGTTCAGCATACCGCGCTAAAGCAACTCGGTCTGGTCTTCATCGATCCGAGGTACCTCATGACAACTCCTGCATCTAGCCTCGTAGGTCTCAGACCCACCCACCATTATGGTTGGGGATTCGTAAAGTGCCGGTTTGCCATCGATCAACCGCTGATTTCGGCACGCGTCCTCACCACAAGACAGGCATA
>CP070792.1:2276494-2281503 GCA_020346845.1 Gemmatimonadota bacterium | reverse complement strand
AGTTGGTGCTCGGGCGCGCCGGCGGGTGACACCGTTCGGCTCGGCTCTCCGCCTAGTCGCGCCGATCTGTCTACTGGTAGCTGCCTCAGCGCCCGCGATCGGGCAGGATACGACGCTCGTGCGGCCCGATTCAGTGGCGGCACGGCCGGACTCTGTGGCAGGTGATTCTCTCCCGGCCCCGAGATATCTAATTGTTCCGACAGCGGAACCAGAGGTGCCGTCAGGCCCTCTACCAGCCAGAACGCGCTACTCCTTCACGCGTGACTCGATCCTATGGGCCGGCAGTCTGACTGTAGCCGATCTTTTGAGAGCCATCCCCGGGGTCTACGTGGTGAGGGCGGGTTTCCACGGACAGCCCGAATATGTGGCCTACGCCGGTCGTGGAGGAGCGGCGATCGAGCTGTACTGGGATGGCGTTGAGCTTCCGCCGCTAGGTCCGGACTCGCTGTTTAACGACCTCAGTAGCTACCGCCTGTCATACATCCAACGTGTCGATGTCGAGGTGCTGCCCACGACCCTCCGGGTCTTCTTGGTATCAGAGCGGCACAACAACGTCACTCCCTACACCTATCTGCGGGTCGCACGGGGTGACTTCAATACCGCGGCATACGCCGGAATCTTCCAGAAACGCTGGCGCAACGGCCTGGGCCTCAACTTGGCAGGAGATTTCCTGGGAACTGACGGTGCCAGCGGATCGGGTCGGAGCGACCAGACGTTCGATATCTGGGCACGCCTCGATTGGACACCGTCGTCTCGTACCGGAGCCAGCTATCAGATAAGACGTCAGCGTCACGACAGAGACCCAGTCGGTGATGCGCCCGACGTGTCGGAGCGGTTTGGCGTGCGAACAGACTACCTGCTTGCGTTCTTCGCGGGTACGAGGGATGATGGCCTCGGTCTCCGCGCCGAGGGAACGATCAGTTCTTCGTCGTGGAAGTCCGATTCCATCACGCCTGACGTGCCCGATCAACGAGTGCGACAGGCGCAAGTCCGAGTACGCTACATGGAGCCGACATGGAAGGCTGAGCTGACTGGACGACTGGGAGAGAGCTGGGTGACCTCGGAGGTGCTGGCGCGGCTCGGCTGGGTCCCGTTGCCCGGTGTGGTTGTCTCCGGGGACGCTCGGTGGCGGCGGCACGACCTGGATCGCACTTCACTGATGGGCTACGCTACGCTGGGCCTGAGTCGCGGCCCCATATCGCTGGTGGGTGGTGTGCAGTATACGGATGGGCATCAGGCTCCGCTACTTGCTACGGATTCTGCACAGAAGACTGTAGACGCTATGATCCGGGCTGGCCTGTCAACATTCTTGTTGTCCGGTCATGTCGGCATGGTACGTCGCGAAGGGTTCAGGCCGTACGCCTTTCCCGAGCTTCCGGTGATACCGGCGTTCGACAGTGTATCCAGTGCGACATACATCGAGGTCGATCTCAAGATTCGGACGTCCAGAGCGTTGTCGTTCGACGCCTGGTATTCAGCGCCGGTGAGGGGTGGGCGGGTGGACCTGCCAGCCGGTTCGCAACTACAGGCGGCCGATCTCCAACCACCGACTCACGGGCGATTTCAGATAACATTCCAATCTCAGTTCTGGCGCACTTTCAGAAGTGGGAGCTTTGATTTCAAGATCCGCGCTGCACTGGAATCTTGGAGCACGGGTATCGGGGGGGTTGACGCAGAAGGTGAGCCGATCGTACATGCCGGTGCCTCATTCTATGAACTCTTCGTACAGGTACGCCTGTCAGGCTTCAAGTTCTTCTGGGATCTACGCAACGCGTATAACTCGCCTGATCCATATGTGCCCGGTCTGACCTATCCCCGGAGCGTGCAAGTGTACGGCGTAAGATGGGAGTTCAACAACTAGGGGTTTCGCCGGGCAGACGTGGGGTTCGGCGGTTCTTCCAATCCCGATCGCCAATTCGGGAATCCGAAATCAACGGCTGGTACTAGCGCACGGTAGCCGCTATTTTTCAAGGTTATCCTGATCCAGAGCGAGGGCTGTCAAGCGTGCCCAGATCGATGACCGGCTACGGTGTGGCCGAGGGCGATGTGAATGAAGGAAGGTTGCAGGTGGAGGTGCGCAGCGTCAATCACCGCCACTTCGCAGCCAGCCTGAAGCTATGTACGCCACTGCAGTCACTGGAAGCTGATCTACGCAACCGCCTGCGTGATCGTATTGCGCGGGGGCACGTGACGTTGTCGGCGCGATGGATCGAGCAGATGGACCGCGGCATTGATACGCGAGTGAATCTCGAGCGGGCGCAACAGGTAGTGGATGCTCTGAGGGAACTTCAGACGGCACTGGATCTGCCGGGTCAGATAGATCTGGGCTTTGTGGCACGACAGCCCGAGGTATTCACGGTCGCCAATAGTGAAGAGATCGAGATTGATCCGGGCGCCGTCTTGGCCGTCGTGGACGAGGCGGTCGGTGGGCTCCTGTCCATGCGCGAACGCGAGGGGGAAGCGCTCGGCCAAGAGCTGCGCGGTCAACTCGAGCACTTGGAGCTGGAGTTGGCAAAGATAGAGGCCAAGGCGCCGGCCAGGCTGGTTGCAGAACGCGACCGCCTGCGAGAATCAGTGGCGCAGCTGCTCGATGGGCGCAAGCTCGATGAGGACAGGCTGTGCCAGGAGATAGCATTGATTGCGGACAAGCTGGACATCACGGAAGAGATGGTTCGGCTGAATGCACACATCGGTGCTTGTCGGGAGACGATAGGATCGGAGGCACCGATGGGTCGGCAGCTGACGTTCTTGGGCCAGGAGATGTTGCGGGAGATAAACACGATCGGGTCGAAGGCAAATGACGCTGTAATAACCGAGTCTGTTATTACCATGAAGGGAACGATCGAGAAGTTCCGTGAACAAGTTGAAAACGTAGAGTGACCCCGTTTCTCTTATTACTCTCGTCGCCCTCCGGGGGGGGGAAAACCACCGTTGCCAAAGCGTTAGTGGCAGCCCGTGAGGATTTGGAATTCAGTGTGTCTGCTACCACTCGTGCTGCGCGTGAAGGAGAAGTGGACGGTGTCGACTACTACTTCCTCAGTCGTGCGGAGTTCTTGGAGCGGCGCGAGAAGGGTGAGTTCCTCGAGTGGGCAGAGTATGGCGAAGCGCTGTATGGCACACTCAACGAGGAAGTAGACCGGGTGATAAGCCACGGTAAGCATCTTATACTGGACGTAGAGGTACAAGGCGCACGACAGGTTCGTGCGCGCCGAGAGGACGTTGTCAGCGTATTCATTCTGCCACCCTCAGCAGAAACACTGCTGAAGAGGTTGGTGGGGCGAGACGACTCTATGCATCCCGACAGACTACGTCAGCGCCTGGTGCGAGCTGTTGAAGAGCTCGAGGAAGCTCCAGAGTACGACTACATAGTGGTAAACGAAGATAGGACCCAGGTCGTGTCGGAAGTTGCCGCGATCATTGATTCTGAGTCGAAACGGACAAACAGGAATGCCAACTTGCAGGAAGATCTGGCTCGATTACGTCAGGACGTGGCAGCCATTGCCGGCGAGGCGGCAGCACTTTAAGGAGAGAGAATGGAAATAGTAACGCCGGGTGAGGTTGCGAACAGAACTGGCAACAAGTATCTGGGTGTACTAGTCGCCGCAAAGTTTGCACGATTTGTGAATGACTTCCCGCGAGACAGGTCAATTGATTTGGAGAAGAAACTGACGACCAGGGCGTTGGAAGAATTGTCCGAAGGAAACCTGACCTATCGGCTGGTGCGGAGGAGGCGTCAGGAGACGTGATCGTCGACCGGCCCGTCATGCTCGGCGTGTCGGGCGGTATTGCCTGCTACAAGGCGTGCAGTATTGTCCGACAACTTGTCGAAGCAGGTGCCACGGTCGATGTGGTAATGACGGCGTCTGCTACCGAGTTCGTGCGGCCGGTTACCTTCGAGGCATTGAGTGGCCGGACGGTGCTGAGGTCACTCTGGCAACCCGATGAGGCGTTAGCTCATATCCGTCTCGGACGTGAGTCAGATCTCATAATCCTCGCCCCCGCAACCGCGAACTTGCTGGCCCGTGCTGCGTGCGGGATTGCAGATGACCTTCTAACAGCCATTCTCTTGGCGGCGGAAACGCAAGTCCTTGCTGCTCCGGCCATGAACGATGCGATGTACGCACATCCCACCACGGCTGCAAACATCGAGACACTGGAAGGGCGCGGCTGGCACTTTGTGGGCCCAGCCACTGGGCCCCTGGCTGAAGGGCCGAGCGACAAGCCGGGCAGGATGAGCGAGCCCGAGGAAATAGTCGCCCATGCGACGCGGCTGTTGCGTGCGCCGGCTAGCGCTCTGCAGGGCAAGCGTGTCCTGGTAACGGCTGGCCCGACTCGCGAACACATCGATCCAGTGAGAACGATATCGAACCCGTCGAGCGGTAAGATGGGCTTCTCTGTTGCGGAAGCAGCATTCACTCGCGGTGCCGATGTCATTCTCGTATCAGGGCCTTCGCAGTTAAAAACACCGGTCGGTGTCGACGCGGTGCGCGTCGAGTCAACTCTAGAAATGCTCGAGGTGGTAAGGGCGCAGCTGCCTGATGTGGACGTACTCGTGATGGCAGCGGCTCCGGCGGACTACTTACCCGGGAGCACGGCCGATCACAAGCTGCCTCGCACCGACGGTCGGATCACGCTGGAATTGGAACCAACACCGGACATTCTGGAGAGTACGGCGACGCGACGAAGCTCGAATTGTGTGACCATCGGTTTCGCGCTCGAGAGCGAGCCCGGCTTGGAACGAGCACGGGCCAAACTCGAGCGAAAACAGCTGGATCTGATCGTCTTGAATTGGGCTACGCAAGCGGATGCAGGATTCGAGTCCGACACCAATCGGACGACGTTCATCACGAGGCGGACCGTGACCGAACTGCCGCTTCTGCCAAAGCAAGAGGTTGCCGAGAGACTGCTGGATGCAATCGAGGAGATGCTGTGAGCAAGGGACACGAGTTGTTCAAGCGGTACCTCGAGCAAAGAAGCGCAATCGATGAGGGGCCGATGTTTCTGGAGAC
>CP070792.1:2272571-2276394 GCA_020346845.1 Gemmatimonadota bacterium | reverse complement strand
ACCGTGTCGAGACGTTCATTGCAAACCTGGCGACGAAGCTCCTGCAAATCAACCAGCAGTACGTCACAGGCGAGCAAGCCGCCAAGGTCATTGGCCGTGACGGTGCAAACCTGTGGGTTCCGTACACCCGTGAAGACATCAAGGGCCAGTACGAGTTCCGTGTAGAAGCAGGATCTACGGTCCCGAAGAACGAGACGTTCCGTCGCCAGTCGGCTTTGGGAATGCTGCAGGCTATGGGGCCGTTCATTCAGACTGGCCAGGTCAACGTTGAAGAGCTGTTGCGTGTTGTGCTGCGTGACGGCTTTGCCATCAAGAACCCTGAGAAGTTCTTCGCACCGCAGCCCCAGATGCAGCAGATGCCTGGTGGCGTGAACGGTCAAGCTATGCAAGCATTGGGTGCAGGCGGCGGCGTCGGAGCCGACGCTCCGCAGCTGGAACCGCAAGCACAAGCTGACGCCGATGCTGCTGCGCAGCTCGGCATCTGAACTGGAGAGCCATGAACATCGTTCCGTTTGGGGACTGGACTCGGCGTGGCCGTTGGTGGCCGACCCGTGCCCTGTCGAAACCTGCCGCAGCCATCGTCATCCATCACTCGGTCACAACTCCGACCAGCTCGCCTCGGGCTGACGCACGCAAAGTCGAAGAGGTCATCTACCAGCGTCGCTGGAAGTCGCGCTTCTCGATGGTGGCGTACAACTGGATGATCCATCCAGACGGAACGATCCTTGAAGGCCGTGGCCCGACGTACCGCAACGGGGCAAACAACAACACTCGTGGCGGCGCTATCAGCAACCACAACAGCGTCAGTGTGTGTTTCATTGGCGACTACAGGACGACGTTGCTGACGGAAGCCCAACGTCGTGCGTTCTGGTGGCTGGCTCAGGATCTGGAACGCAACGGGACTGTGGCAAACAGCAACTCTGTCATGCCACACTCTGCGTTGTCGAAGACTACTTGTCCCGCTGAGGCGTACAGCAGTCTTGGTCCCCCGATGTTCAACGGTGACGCAGGAGAGGAGGATGAAGAAATGGTGACTTGCATTGACAAGCTCAGTGGTGAGGCTTGGGTCTGTTCTGGAACCAAGGCCCGCAAGATCAACGACGTGGGCCAGTGGATGTCCACTTGGGAAGGCCCCGTCCGTCGAGCGAACAACATGAAGTTCGTGATCGACGATCTGTACGAGATCGTCTGATCTGGACAGCGTCTAGTCTCCCATAGGAGCAACCCGTCCGTGGACTCCTAAGGAGCAATCCGTGATCCAGACCGAAAGTGGACTCCAAGAAGGAGCACCCGCTCAAAGTCAGCAGCAGCCAAACGACGGAATCACTCTTCCAGACGGAACGGTGATCACCCTGGAAGAGGCGGCAAAGGGGTACATGCGTAACAGGGATTACACCCAGAAGACGCAAGACCTCGCAAACCAGCGTCGAATCGCCCAAAGGGGAGTTGATCTCCTGACGGCGCTTGACCAAGACCCTCAAGCAACTGTTGAGTTGATTGCCAACACCTACAAGGTTCCACAGCCTGTAGCAGCCCCTTCGGCTCCTGCAGCTACGAACGAGTGGGGGGAGCCAGTCGAGGCTCCCGCAGACACCCCTGAGGTGGCTGCGTTGAAGGCAGAGATTCAGCAACTTCGGGGAACGGTCGGGAACGTCGCACAACAGCAGCAGCGTTCAGCTTTGATGAACGAACTTGCTGATGTTCAAAGTCGCTATGGCGACTTCGATCAAGAGGTGATCCTTCGTCACATGCAGGCGAACGACATCCCTACGGTTGAGATGGCGTACCGCGATCTGAACTGGGTCGAGCTTCAAGAGTCGGCTGCTACGCAGCGGGCGATGGAAGAGGAACAGCAGAAGGTTCTGGAAGAGAAGCGGATGATGCAGGGTGTTGTGGCGGCAGGTGCTGGTATTCCTGGCGGCAACGTCGATTCTGGTCCGAAGGACTACTCGGCTGCCACACAGGGTTCTTGGCGAGCTTCGCTCGCTGAGGCTCTCCGAGATTCGATGGCCGAAAACGGCTTCTCGGACATTGGAGATCCGCTGCTGAACGGCTGACGTTTGGCGATCCCGTCCCTACTCTCCTTAGGAGTACATCATGGCATTCGGTTACAAGGACACCGATGCGAACTGGTCAGACATTCTGACCACGACCTTTGCGAAGGTCACCCCGCAGTTTGTTGATCAGGTCTTCCAGGCCCGTCCTCTGGCTTACTTCCTCGCTCGTGCGGGGCAGGTCATCCAGATCGACGGTGGTGCGAAGATCCAAGAGGCGCTGATCGGTGCCGACAACTCGGCAAACACCATCACCTACTCGGGTGTTGGCCAGATCCAGAACAACCCGCAGGAAGAGGTCACCTCGGCCGTGTACGACTGGAAGCAGCTTGCTTCCACCGTGTCGATCTCGGGTATTGAAGAAGCTCAGAACAGCGGCGAAGCTGCGTTCCTTGATCTTCTCAACACCAAGATCGAGGTCGCTCGTGAGTCTGTCGTTCAGAAGATGAACTCGATGTTCTACGCTGACGGCGCAGGCAACGACTTCAACGGTCTGTGGAACCTGGTCGGCGGCTACGACTCGGGTGCCGCTGTTGGTCAAGAGCCTCAGGGCTACGACACCGTTGGTGGCATCAACCCTGCGAACAACGACTGGTGGCGTGCGCAGATCCACGACGCTGGCCAGACCGCTGAGGCGATCACGAACGGTGTTGCTGGTTTCGGTCACACCGACACCACCACGCTGGATCGTCAGAAGATGACCAACGTGTTCAACGACTGCTCCGTGGGTGGCGACACCCCGCAGTTCATCCTGACCACGCAGGCACTCCACGAAGAGTACGAGTCGCTGCTTCAGGCGAACGTCCGCCACATGGACGCTTCGCTTGCTGACGCTGGCTTCCAGGCTCTGGAGTTCAAGGGCCGTCCCGTCCTCTTCGACGACGACTGCCCTGCTGGCCACATGTACTTCATCAACCCGAAGTACCTGCGTCTCAAGGTTCACCGTGATCGGTTCTTCAAGGCTGGCCCGTTCATTCAGCCTGTCGACTACGACACTCGGACCATGAAGATGCTCACCTACGGCAACCTGACGGTCAACAGCCGTCGTCACCAGGGTGTCATCTACGGCCTGACCCTGAGCTGATCTGGGTCAAAGTTGATGGGGGCAGGCCAGTTTCGGCTGGCCTGCCCCTGATCCGATTGTTTGGAGAGGTCCGTGGCGTACCAACTGTCTCAGTTTCGTGAGTTGATTCGGCTAACGCTGGACTTGGATGCCACTGACCTTCCAGACACGCTTGTGGACGAGTGGGTTCGTGATGGGGCTACTCGGGCACAAACTCGCCGCCAGGAATGGCCGTTCTTTGAGCACGACTGGACGTTTACTGGCGTCAGTGAGCAAAGCGTTTACACTCTGGAATACATCCAGGGAGTAGATCCTGAAGCGATCGCTGAGATCCGTCAGGTCCGTGGGCCGTCATGGGATCTGCGATGGCAAGACATTGCCACCCGTGACCGTTACAGGTCACGAGACAGTGACAGTGCAGGCAGCCCTAGCTACTGGGCACAGTGGAGCAATGGCGACGTGGTGTTGGACCCTGCGCCCGACAACTCGACTGACACGTTCGTTGTTCGCGGTTTCCAGAAACCCAAAGACTGGGTAGCGGACGGAGCTTCGGGCGTTTCTGACATGCCCGTAGAGTTTGACACTCCGATTCTGAACTGGGCGCTCGGCAGGGCCTACGCCCAGCAAGACGAACCTTCAACGTCGCTGTACTACGCCGACATGGCTGATCTGCGACTGTCCGAACTGACTCGGTACTACGACGATC
>CP070792.1:2264753-2272471 GCA_020346845.1 Gemmatimonadota bacterium | reverse complement strand
ACGTTCTGAAGCTTCATGTCGACGTTCTGAAGCTTCATATCGACGACCTGGGGCGGCGTCCTGTCAACGTAAGTGGTTATTTAATAATAACTTATCGCGGAATGGCCGAAGCTGGCGCCTGGTTCTGGCGGTGAGTGAACCCCAACCCGGCCACAGGGGCACCAATTGAGGTGCCAGTTAGGCGGACGGCTAATCCCCCATACTCATACCCAGTTCCCTAGCCGTGCGGATTTGATCGCAGTCCAACGGCACCCTGTGCGGATGACCGATGGCCTCGCGCAGTGGCACGGTGGTAACGTCTGGCGGGTCAAAGGCAACCATATGATTGGTGCGACCTTCTTCCACTGCGCGCACTGCCGCCGCCCCGAAACGCAAGGCCAACAAGCGATCGAACGTCGTCGGAGAGCCGCCGCGTTGCAGATGGCCTAAGGTGACTGTGCGTGTCTCCTTGCCTGTGTGTTCTCGGATGTACTCGGCGACCAGGTTGGCCACTCCACCGAGGCGTTCCGCGCCGCCCACTACGGCGCCAGCCTTCAGCACAGCCGAACCGCCCTTGGGCATGGCACCCTCTGCCACAATAACTACGCTGAACTTTCGCCCGAGCACCTCACGTTGCCTTACCTTGTCACAGACCTTGTCGAGGTCAAAGGGGATCTCAGGTATCAATATCGCGTGCGCGCTGCCCGCGAGCCCCGCATGGAGTGCAATCCAACCCGCATATCGGCCCATTACCTCGACGACCATGACACGCTCGTGGCTTTCAGCGGTTGACTCAATCTTGTCCATCGCATCAGTTGCGGTATTGACTGCGGTGTCGAACCCGAAGGTAGTCCAAGTACTGCCAACATCGTTGTCGATCGTCTTGGGCACGCCTACCACCGGAAGCCCCTTATCAGCCAAATCGGCAGCGATTCCCAGGGTACCGTCCCCGCCCACCGCGACGACCGCCTTGATCCCGAGCAGCCTCGCCTTATCGATCAACTCATCGGAGCGGTCCTTCTCGACCCAAGTCCCGTCGGACTGAGGCACCGGCCACTTGAACGGATTCCCGCGGTTGGTGGTACCGAGTATGGTGCCGCCGACGTTCGTTAAGCCGCGCACATCTTCCCTGTCGAGCGACACGACGGGAGCATCTCCTAGCAGTCCTCCAAAGCCCCGACGTATGCCCAGCACTTCCCACCCGCGGTTCAGTCCACCGAGCACCACCGCCCGAATCACGGCATTGAGGCCTGGCGCATCTCCGCCGCCGGTGGACACAGCAATGCACATGGAACTCGGGTACATGCCGTGGCTTGCCGTCATGTTCCGTGCACCATCCTGCTAAGCGCGCCTTTTGGCAATCAGCTTCAGCACCTCTCCGGCATCCGCATGTCGGCCGATGTTCTTCTTGGAGAAGACAAGATCTCCATCGACCGTTACCTCGAACACGCCTCCCGATCCGCCGATCAGATTGACCTGAGCGTCGGGGTACTTTCCCTCAATCTCGGCCGCCAGACTGGTGGCCCGTGGTCCATAGTTTCAGACTGCGCAATACTCGATACTGACTTTCATCACGCCTCCGGTGATCTCAGAACCGCTCTGGACGGCCATAAAAGTACGCCGACCCCTGGTCAGATCCAACACTCCGGCGGTCTCCCGCTTGCAGTTTTGCGATTGCCCTGCAACATTGCTGCCGCGTAGCTTGTATCTGAAATCCAGTGAGCAAACTCAGACCCACCTCGTACTCCGGCATTATCCGGTTGCTAGCCGAAATCGGCGGCCTTGGGTTCTTCCTGGCAGCGGCGGCCGGGCTGTTAGGTAACCCCGACCTGAGGGCCGGAGCTTTCGCCCTCCAGTCCATCGTAATTGGTGCAGCAGCCGCCGGGAGCAGACGGTTCGCAATCGCACTTCCGGGACGCGGAATCGCATCGTTCGTTACCGGTGTGGCGCTCGCCGCCATCCTTCTCAGGGGGTGGCAGTTCGCCGTCTTGATCGCGTCACTTGGCATGCTGTTCGGCGAGATCGTGTTGCGTCGCCAACGGATCGCTGACGGATTGGCCAACTCCGGCCACCTGGGTCTTGCAACTGGGGTCGTGGGCCTCGTTTATGGTATCATCGGTGGCCAGACTGGCGCAGCATCGGTGGATGTCCGGAACCTAGCGCCCCTTGGCTTCGCGGTGCTAGCGTTGCCCGTTCTTGCGAACGCAACGTTCTATCTCGAGTTGGCTCTGGCACGTGGCACTGCCTGGGTCGACGCCAGGCTCACCCTACGCTGGGAAGCAGTCATGTCGCTCGCCGGCAGCGTGCTGGCCATTGCCTGGGTTGGGTTGCTGACAGCGGAAGCGCCGATCGTGCCCTCCGTTGGGGTGGCAGTTGCTTTCACGGGGATCGCCTGGTTGATCTACTGGGTCATCCAAGCCGCAGTGCGAGCAGACGAATTGCGCTTGGTTCAGGGCTTGGCAGAAGCAGTCGCCGCGGAAATAAGCATCCAGCGAAGCTTCAAGAGAATTCAGGAACTCACCAGCCGACTCCTTCCATGGCACAACATGGGATTCGCTCGTTACGACAGCCGAAAAAACGAGATGGTGATTGTCGCCGATACAGCTGGGTCGGCAGACTTGAGTTTTGCCGTCGGGGCAGGTCTTATCGGTGAAGCGGTGCACCGTGGAGAACCGGTGGTTGCAAGCGCTTTGAGTCACGGAGACATGGTGCTGCCAGAGGGAGAGAACCCGGGGTCTGAGATACTTGTGCCGTTATATCTCGGCGGCGGTCTCGCGGGCGCCTGGAGCGTGAGACACGCCGATCCGATGATGTACCGGCCTGCTGATGGCCAGCTTCTAAACCTGCTTGCACCTCAGCTGGCGCTTTCGCTCAGTCTGAGCGCGACGGTGGCACCGTTGGTTACATCCTCTGAGCAAACCACGCGTTACGTAGAGCAACTCAACAGTACCAGCGATTCGATCCGCCAGTTGTCCCAAAACGCCGCAAAGACTGCTGCAGCAGCCGAATCAGAGGCAAAGCGAGCTGCTAGCAGCGCGGAAGAAGCCGTGCACGCTCTCGAACGCCTGGTGGAGGGAATCACCAATACGATGAAGGCCGGCGAGGATACCGACAAGGCAACTGAGTCGGTCTCCAAGACAGCGATCGAGTTGCATTCCTCTAGTGGTAAGACCGTCGATCAACTGAGGCAACTCGGCTCGACCATCGAAGTCGGTGTGACCGAAGTCGGCCGGCTGCGGGACGCTGCCAAAGATGTTGCAGAGTTCTCCGATACCATTGCGAGCATCGCCAACCAAACCAATTTGTTAGCTCTGAACGCAACGATCGAGGCAGCCCGCACCGGTATCCAGGGACGCGGTTTCGCCGTAGTGGCAGACGAGGTTCGCAAGCTGGCCGAACAGAGCTCCGATGCAGCAAAGAGTATGGGAGTTAGCGCACAGGAGACCCGGAGGGCCATTGATCGGGCCGCCAGGGTGCTGGAGGATCTGGGAAGCCAACTGGCGCAACTCAGCGAGGCATCCAACAGCTGGGGGGATTCTCTGGCTCACATAGTAGAGACCGCTGAACGGACCAGGCGGGTTGGTGAGCGCATGGCGGTATTGCCAGAGGAGAATCTCAAGATCGCTCGCGAAACGAACGAGATCGTGGAGCGAGCCCGATCGGCGGCGGCTGGCTCGGCAGGGGAGGCGGCCGGCCTGGCGGCAGCCACTCAGGCACAAGTCCAAGCCATACAAGACCTTATTAGAGGCGGTGCCGAGCTGTCGCAGGCGGTTCACCAGCTTGCCGAGGCCACGAGCTTCTTGCAGATAGACGGCCGCGAAGCCGAGAAACCTGAGCAGTGAGACCTCAGGCACGGCATGATTGTGATGCCTGCCGCAGAATAATCTTCATCTTACGTCTTAGTTGGTGGTCGCGCACTTCGCAGGTGACGCCTGCGGTAACGTCCGGAAACAGGATGCGATAGTAGTCGATATGCTGATGATCAGTCATACCATCAGACAGATTGCGGTTACGCTAGGAGCCGTAGTATGCGCATGCACGGTACCCGTGTGGGGCCAGGCTGGTGAAGGCGGACAGGTTGAGCTAGGCCTATCGGGCTTGTACACCGCATTCGACGATAGCCTCGATCTCACCAGCAAAGCCGGAGCAGGCGGTCGTCTCGGATTCTTCTTCAGTCGCGTCTTTGCGCTCGAGGTCAGTGGCGACCATACCGTCACGCAAACCAAGGCGACGAACGATCAGGTCAGCTTCACGCGAATCGGAGCGAGCTTTGTAGCGTACGGGCACATAGCATCGTGGAACGCAGTCTACCTGGGAGTGGGCTACGACAGGCAGTACTACCGTGACGCGATGAATGCGGATGAGGGTGCCGGGAGTATCATAGTCGGGGACCGCATCTCGCTGGGTGGCCGCGTTGCCGTGAGACTCGAAGGGCGCGGATCGTTTGCACCCGTAGGCACATTGCGCACGGCGAACCTGAGCGCGAGCGCCGGGATCTCGATCTTCGCATTTGGCGGACCGGCGCGCGATGGGGACCGAGACGGCGTCTCCGACAAACGCGACTCCTGCCCCGGGACACCTCTAGGTGTCCTCGTGGATGAGCAAGGGTGTCCGGTGGACAGTGACAGCGATGGTGTGTTTGACGGTCCCGACGAGTGCCCCGGCACCCCGGCGGGTGCAACGGTCGACCAGACGGGTTGTCCGATTGACGACGACGGCGACGGTGTCTTCAACGGAATCGACGCCTGCCCCAGTACTCCGTACGGTGCAACCGTGGACGATACGGGATGCCCGAGCGACACCGACGGTGATGGGGTGTTCGACGGCGTGGATCTGTGCCCCGACACTCCGCTTGGGGCCGAAGTGAACGAGAGTGGCTGCCCTAGCGACGCTGATCAAGACGGGGTCTTTGACGGACTCGATCAGTGTCCTGACACGCCCGTCGGCGCCTCGGTGGACGAGACTGGTTGTCCCACAGATGAAGACCAAGACGGTGTGCTCAATGTCGATGACCAGTGTCCCAACACGCCGCCGAATACCGAAGTAGACGAGCGTGGCTGCCCCACCGAACGCGATAGCGACGGCGACGGAGTGCCCGATTCGAGTGATCAATGCCCCAACACGGCGCCAGGCCAACCCGTAGACACAGCCGGCTGCCCTGTTCTCTTTGTTATCGCAGGCGGAGAGTTCGTGACTCAGCAGGGCGAGCGAGGACCGCTCATTCTGAGAGGTGTGAACTTCGAGACGAGTCGTTCCAGACTGACTCAGGATTCCTATGCGATTCTCGATCTCGTGGCTCAGTCGCTGCTCGAGTATCCGGATGTCATGATCGAGGTCGCCGGCCATACTGACGCAACGGGCACGGATGCGATCAACAATCCCTTGTCGCTGAACCGAGCACGTGCAGTGATGGCATACTTGGCACGTGCTGGCGTACCGCTGGAGCGGATGGAGGCGCGTGGCTATGGATCAACCCAACCGATAGCTTCGAACTCAACTCGTGAAGGCCGCAGCCAGAACCGCAGGGTCGAGCTCCGCGTATTGTCTGGGGGTAGTTAGGCCAGCTCCGCGCTGGCTAACAGCGGCGTCGTCACTACTATGTCAGAGATAGAGATCCCCAATTGATCAACAGATCGACGGATATGGTGCCCCACTTCGCTAGGCGTATTCTGCTCTTCCCGCTACTCACGGTGATTTTCTTGAGCGACCTGAGAGCACAGGATACTGCCTCGGTCAATTGGGGTGAGTTGGTCAACACGAGGCTGCGGCCGAACTACTTGGCGGAGATCCTGCCTGCCGATCCCGCTTCAATAAAGCTGCCACCACCTCCACCGGGAGAGCCGCCGGCGGCAGTGCGTGGCATATACCTGAACGCTTGGATCTTCGGCGGAAGTAAATTCTACGACTTGTTGAGGCTCGCAGATACGACTGAAATCAACGCGTTCGTCCTCGACGTGAAAGACGGCACTGGTTATATGGCCTACCGCTCCAGTGTACCGACGGCCGTGGCGATTGGCGCCAATGGGATGATTCGAGTCAGGGACGTGCGTGAACGACTGGCACTGTTGCGGGAGCGCGGGATACACCCGATTGCGCGCATAGTCGTAGCCAAAGACCCGTTGCTAGCAGAGAACAGACCGGAGTGGGCGGTCCGGGATGTGGCTGGAGGCTTCTGGAAGGATCGGTTTGGAGACGCATGGGTGGATGCGTACAACGAGTCCATTTGGGTTTATGCCGCAGAGATAGCGGCCGAGGCAGTTTTGATGGGCTTCCGCGAGATCCAGTTCGATTATGTGCGTTTTCCAGATGAGCCGGCGGAGCTGCTCCAACGCGCCGTGTTCACAGCTCGACGGCCAGGAGAATCGAGACGCAACGGCATTCGGCGGAACCTAGAGCTTGCCGGAGGGCGTATCCGCGAGCTGGGGGTCCCGTTCACGCTGGACGTCTTCGGATTGACAACCTCGGCGACGAATGACCTCGGCATCGGTCAGTACTGGGAGGATGTCATACAAGTTGCCGACGTCGTGCTCCCTATGGTGTACCCCAGCCACTATTATCGTGGTGCGTACGGTCTGGACTTCCCCAACGCCGAACCCTACACGGTTGTCCGGCGAGCAATGGAGGACGGCATCAGACGTTCCGCCGGCATCGAAGGGGCGGCGAAGATAAGGCCTTTCCTGCAGTCGTTTTCCATTCGGCGAGTGGTCTACACTGCAGTAGAGGTTCGCGCCGAGATCGACGCCGTAGAGGATGTCGGATTGACTGATTGGGTGCTATGGAACGCAAGCGGGCGATATCCCGCAGCCGCTTTCAGACCGGCGGATCGCCCAGTGATCACTTCACCTGATACGGCATCACAGTCGAGGCACTAGGCGCTTTCCAATGTGCGAGCAGCATCCCTACAGAGAGGGAGCGGCTCGTGAATCCCCACACTTGCGCAGCAAATATTTCAGGACTCCCACGGACTGATGCATCCCGCGACAGCACTGGCTGCGGTGGTATAGGGGCTGGCCAAATAAAGTTGTCCTGGTCCCGAGCGGCCTGGAAAATTGCGGTTTATGGCGCTAATGGTCACGGTCTCCCTGTCATATGAAACACCCGGCCCGGCGTTGATGCAGGCCCCGCATGACGGTTCGATGAAGGTCGCGCCGACATCTTCGAAGACCTGGATGTATCCCTGTTCCTCACAATAGCGCTTGACCTCTTGTGACCCACACTGGATGAAACACTGAACGTCACTGTGGACGCGTTCGCCCCGGCTCAACGCGGCCTTGAACACACGGGCATACATATCCATATCCGCCTTCTTGCCACCTGTACACGAGCCGCCATAGGCAATATCGATTTTGACCCGCTCACCCAACTCTTCTATGAACAGACCATTACCGGGATCGCCGGGGAGCGCCACAAGTGGTTTCAGATCGGCCGCATTGAATTCCAGGACCTGTTCGTACTGAGCATCGGTATCCGAGTGCAGGCCCTCTAGTGATTCCCACACCTCATCTGCGTTCAAGCCACGCTCACGCACCAAGAAATCGACCACGACATCGTCCGGACGGACTATGCCCGTGAACGCCCCTACCTCCGCTGCCATGTTTGTCATGGTCGCCCGTTCGTCGACCGACAGTTGTTGCACCGCTTCGCCCGCATACTCGACTATCTTGCCGATCGCATTCCCATTCTTCACGTATGGATGTCGCAGAATCTGCAGCATGAAATCCTTGGCAGTAACGTTTGCG
>CP070792.1:2260513-2264653 GCA_020346845.1 Gemmatimonadota bacterium | reverse complement strand
GCAAAGAGGATAGTGGCTGCCCCGAGTCGCAGCATGCTGCTTTCCACGGCATTTGTGAATGAAGACGGCAAGGTGGTCGTTGTCGTCATGAATCCGACACCAAACGGAGGCCGTTACCATCTCACCGTCGGATCTCAATCAGTCGAGATCAACACGCTGCCGCATTCGATACAGACTGTGGTTTTCTAGGTCAGGAGCTTAGGTCCGTAGCTCTACATTGCAGAACCAGCGGAGCATTCGTACATATGCTGGTCAGTCGAGAATGACAGAACCGCGCGTCTCGCAATCCTCCAGGTCCGGCCGAGCCCCCGGCCTCGAAAGGAGTAGAGTATGCTGACATTCTGGGGACTCGTTGCGGCACTCACTCTCATCGGTGGTGCTCCGATGGTCGGTGGCCTCTGGATGTTCGAGCGTTTGCGATCTCGACGCCGGAATAGAAGCGGTGAATGCGCGGCCTGCGGTACCTCATGGAGCTCGACTCCATCCGGTGACCCATACCTGATTCACGGGCGCCTCGTGTGTGAGGCCTGCGCTGCAAAGGCGCGGCGCCGAATGCCGTGGCATTTCGGCATACTAGGACTTGCCGCGGCGGTAGCGACTGGAATCGCCGTGGCGGGCGCTGATCTCGCCGTAATGATCCTCCTACCCGCAGCGTCCACTGTCGTCATGACGCTGGGCGCCGTCCAGCTGATGAAACTCGCCAACCGCAATGCGCAGCGCCGAATCGCTGCGGGCGAGTTTCCCGACATGAACACCGTGAAGCTAGTTGGAGAATCACGCAAATGAGGCTGAACAGCTGGGTGCTGATTGCGACCGTCGTCCTGGGCGGCGCATGCCAGTCCGAGCAGCAGGGGATAGCGACCGACCCACCAAGGATATCCCAGGATTCTCTGCTGACATTAGTACAGAGCCAGACCTTCAAGTATTTCTGGGATGGAGCCGAACCCGTGTCAGGTATGGCCCGAGAGCGGTACCATTTCGAGGGAGATGTGCCGGATGATTTCGACGTGGTCACCACGGGCGGTACCGGCTTTGGCATCATGGCTATGCTCGTCGGAATCGAAAGGGGGTTCATCACACGACAGCAAGGTTTCGAGCGTATCGACCACATCGTCGACTACCTGCGCCGAGCCGACCGGTTTCACGGTGCGTGGCCCCATTGGATCTATGGCAAGACAGGTGAGGTCAAGCCGTTCAGTGCTACTGACGATGGGGCCGACATAGTGGAAACGGGGTTTCTGGTCCAGGGGCTGCTGAGTGCTAGACAATACTTCAAGAACGGGGATGAAACGGAGATCACGCTTGCAGCACAGATCGACACCCTTTGGCGAGAAGTCGAGTGGAGCTGGTTCACCAACGGCACTAACAGTCTTCATTGGCACTGGTCGCCCAACCATGGCTTCTCTTTTCCGTTTGGCGGCTTCGACGAAACGCTGATCGTATATGTTCTTGCAGCTTCGTCGCCGACTCACGGAATAACGGCTCAAGTTTACCACACTGGCTGGGCGCGCGATGGAGCAATCGTCTACGACTTGGAGAAGTATGGCTACACCATTGCGCTCAAGCACAACTATGCGGAAGAGACCACGGGGCCCCTCTTCTGGTCGCACTATTCGTTCCTTGGGCTCGATCCCAGAAACCTCGAGAGTCCCTATGCCAACTACTGGGAGCACAACAGAAATCACACCCTGATCAACCGGCAACACTGTATTGAGAACCCTGGGGAGTTTCGCGGATACAGTGATGACGTTTGGGGACTCACGGCGAGTTACTCTCTGGATTTCTACGCAGCACACAGCCCCGGCGTCGACTTGGGCGTGATCTCGCCTACGGCGGCGTTGTCGTCTTTTCCCTACACTCCAGAATACTCAATGCAGGCCTTGGAGTATTTCTACTATGAACTCGGCGACCGGATCTGGGGCGAGTTCGGCTTCTATGACGCCTTCAGCATCCATCACGACTGGTATCCGCAGAAGTATCTCGCAATCGACCAGGGTCCGATCGTCGGGATGATCGAGAATCACCGGTCCGGCATGCTCTGGGACTTGTTCATGTCAGCCCCGGAGGTCCAGGCAGGTTTGGAAAAGCTCGGCTTTAGATCCTTCTGAGCCGTCACATCCCATAGCCACATCTGACTCAGACCCCCGACCGCATCTGCCTCCGGTTGACGGCAAACTGCAGCGCGATGCTGAGCGCAACGCAACCGACACAGCCGATCATGTTGTAGTAGAGGTACGAAAAATCGAAGAAGCCGCTGAAGAACATCACGAAGATCAGAGCCTGCGATACTACAGCGCCCCAGAAAACCGCCCACCCCTCGACGTACTTGATGAAGAACGCGACACAGAACATGCCGAGTACCACGCCATAGAACAGCGAACCGACGATATTGATCGCCTCGATGAGATTCTCCTGCTGGTTTGCGAACAGCGCGAAGCCAATGGCTATCATACCCCAGAAGATGGTCAACCAGCGGGAAGAGGTAACATAATGACGTTCGGATGCATCGCGCCGGAAGACGAATCGATAGAAATCGACGTTGGTCGTTTCGCCGAGTGCACTGAGCTCAGCGGCCAGCGATGAGAATGCAGCCGCGAAGAAGACGGCGATCAGCAAGCCGATCAGGCCGTGCGGCAGGAAACCGAGCACGAACGTGATGAACACGTAGTCGTAATCCTCGACCTTGGCGCGCTCGTTCGTCTGTCGGAGCGCAGCGATGGCATCGGCACGGATGGCCTGGCTGCGTTCGTGGGCGGCTATCGCCGAAGAATGCGCCGCTTCCGCCGTAGCCATATCGCCCACACGCTCTGCTTCTAACCACGTACGGATGCTCTCCGATCTCTCACTGTGGGCCGTCGCATACTCGCTCTCGAACTCCGACAGTTGTTCTGCCGCACCGTTGATCTTGGCCTGTTCCCACGCAGTGGCGTTGAAATACACCGGCGCTGGCTCGAATTGGTAGAAGACGAACAGCAGTACGCCCAGCAACAGAATGCCGAATTGCATCGGGATCTTGAACAGCGCGTTGAACATCAAACCGAGCCGGCTCTCGCGCAGCGAGGGACCGGTGAGATAGCGCTGCACCTGCGACTGATCGGTACCGAAGTAGGACAGGGAGAGGAACACGCCGCCGATGATACCCGACCATACGTTGTAGCGTTCGCTCAGGTCAAACCGGAAGTCGACGGCGTCGAGTTTGTTGAAGCCGCCCGCAACGCGCAGCGCGTCACCCATCGATAGCGTGTCGGGCAGACGTAGAATCAGGATCGTCGCCGCGGCGAGCATGCCGGCAAAGATGACGCCGATCTGGTACTTCTGCGTCACGCTCACGGCGTCGCTGCCGCCGGAGACGGTATACGCGATCACGACGAGCCCCGTGCAGATGATGGTCAGATCGAGCCGCCAACCCATGACCGTGGTCAGCACAATGGCTGGCGCATAGATCGTGATACCGGCCTGCAGACCACGTTGTAGCAGAAACAGCGCCGCCCCAAGCAGCCGCGCGCGGCCGTCGAAACGCTTGCCCAGAAACTCGTATGCTGTGTAGACGTTGAGGCGGCGATAGAGGGGGAGGAAGATCGCTGCAACGATGATCAGCGCCAGCGGCAGGCCGAAGTAGTTCTGTACGAACCGCAAGCCGCCGTCATATCCCTGTCCGGGGGTGGAGAGGAAGGTGATCGCACTCGCTTGCGTTGCCATCACCGATAGACCGATCACCGTCCAGCGCGTTTTGCCAACGCCCTTCCAATAGGCGGCCATATCGCTGCGGTGACGCGTGTGCCAAGCGCCGTAGCCGGCAATGCCCAGGATTGTAGCGAGCAGGACGACGTAATCTAGAGCGCTCAAGCTATCGTCTCAGTGTCTGGGGGAATTGGATGCAGCGCTTAGTGCCGGCTGCCTATGAGAACGCAAGCTCAAACGCTTTGAGCAGTATGACGCAAGCGACAAAAACTGTAAGGACGAACAAATACACGCCACGCCACGTCCTGAAGCCTGGCAAGCCGGTCGCAGGCTCGTCCACTACAGGGTCCGACGAGTTTCGGGGGTGCGTGGTCTGTTCAGTGCTATCCATCATTCCTTCCAATTAAACAGGGTTCGCTGGGTGGCGATAGGCAACCCCTCTTACTGTTTTACCACAGC
>CP070792.1:2255670-2260413 GCA_020346845.1 Gemmatimonadota bacterium | reverse complement strand
TAGTACCGTCCGCTCACCGGGCAGGGCTTGATGCCGTCGCAGGCTGTGTTCGGTTCTAAAGCACGACGGGCTGGAGAAGAGAAGCATGTCAGATCTCACCTTCCTCGTCGCGATTTCTTTTCTGGTAGTCACGCTCACCTATGTCGTCATGTTCTGCGGAAAAGCAGCAAACGGTCTAAGCACACAAATCATCACCGGGGTCGTGCGGGGTACTCCCGTCTCGGTGGGGGTGCGGGAGGGCATGCTATGGGGAATGTGGTTGCCGTACCAGTTCGCTATCGTGATCATCACAACCCTTGTGGGCATTGCGATGCTAGAAATGGCCAACCACGTGAGTGGCGCAAATGTCAAACTGCTAGCGTACTTGGTCGCCCTCATGGCGCTGGGCAACTCCATCTTAACTCTCACAATCGGCTTGAATGCGCTCCCCCGGTACCGCGCCAAACTGCGTCGAGACAAACAGCGCCAAGCCGAGGGACGCTGACCCCTTGCGACTCCAACCCGTGAGTTAGTACCGTCCGCTCACCGGGCAGGGCTTGATGCCGTCGTGGGCCTGGTTCGGCTTCGAGGTACGACGGATGGGAGGACAAACGCCATGTCAGATCTCGCAACGATCCTACTGCTGCTCGCAATCTTTGGCCTTGCGGCCATTTGCGCAGCTGTCTACGTACGAAGGATTCACGCACGAATCGATGACATCGTTACCGGAATGGTAAATGGTGTCGCGGTGCCAACGAGATACCGTCGGTTCATGCTCTACCAGGACTTCTTCGGCAACGCTTTTGGTGTTGCGCTCATATTGATTGTGTTCATGGCTGGATTCCTCGCAGCGGCCGAAGCCGCTGCGGCTCCAAGCGTACGCACCATAGCCTACTATTGCGCAGCCGCAGCTGGCTGGGGCGGCCTATCCATCTTCGCTTTTTCCACTTCCTGGGTTTTCTTTCTCGTGTCTATCTTGCGGCAGGCAGAATCAAGCGAGTGAGCCTTTCATAGGTCGCAATCCTTTTGCACCTTGCGACTCCACTCCGCAACTTAGTACCGTCCGCACACCGGGCAGGCTTGAGCCGTCGCGGGCTGTGTCTTTCGGGTGCAACGCACGCATGTGTCTGCGCGCTCAGCTTGGTTCCGCTGAGTGGCGACTAGCGGTGCCATCCATGATGGTGCGGGCGTGTTCGACGGCTTGGTCTCGTGTCATGCCGATGCCTTCCGCCCATGCGTCCTTGAAGCTGTTCGGTGTGAGGTTCTTGCGAGCCGTGTCGAGCGCTCTATCGAAACGGAACTGCTCGACGAGCGTGGCGGATACGCCGACGCGTTCTCTGAGGGTCGTGGTCGCCCCGAGGAGGCGGATCGCTGCTGCGGGTTGGTTGGCCCTGGTGGCGAGCAGGGCGACGTGATCGAGCGTGCGGGCGAGGTGGACCGAGTTTCCAAGGGTGTCGAACGCGCTGACCGCTTCGGAGAGGTGCGCACCCGCGTCGTCGATCCGTCCGGCCTCAAGGGCGATCGACCCGAGCAGCTCGAGTGAGTGCCCGAGGAGGAGGCGGTCGCCGAGCTGCTGAGATGCGGCAACCATCGGTTCGAACTCCGACATCAGATCCTCGGCTACCTTGGGGATTAGCTTGTTGTTCATCCACAGGTCGAAGCTGCGCTCGTAGGCCTGCACCCACGTCACCCAGGCGATGCCCAGCAGGTCGCCGGCATTTTGGAGGATGTGGAGACTCTGTTCCCCGTGAACCCGAGCGGCATCAAAGTTTAGACGCGCGACCTCGCTCATCATGAGGTGAGCCAGCGCCCAGCCCTTCATCCGCGGAGCGTTGATCTGTTCTGCGATGCGGCTCGCTTCGGCAAGCCGTTCTGTGGCTTGTTCATGATCGGACACGCTATGCGAGAACCGGCCTGCCCCGAGGAGCAGCTTGGCCCGCACGCGAGGAGGCACCCTTTGTCCGACTGCAAGGAGGCGTTCGAACCATGCGCCTGCTTCGCCGAAATGCGAATGGAGCCACCAGAAGTAGGAGATGTCGGCAGCGATGCGCAGGGCCGGTTCCACGTCGCCCGAAGCCATCGATCGCTCCAAAACGGCCCTGAGGTTGTCGTAATCGGTCTCTAGCGCCTGCAGGGCTGCCAACTGGTCGGCTGTCGCGAGGAGCCGTTCTTGTTCTTTCGCCCAGGACGTGAACCACTCGCGGTGTTGGGCGAGGGCGGCGTCTGTCTCTTGAGCCGACTCGAGTCGTTCCCAGGCGTACTGGCGGATCGTCTCGAGGAGCCCGAATCGTCGGGTTTCAGCCCGCGAGGTGATCACCACCAGTGACTTATCGACCAGGTGAGTGAGGAGCTCGAGCGCGTCCCGGTCGCGCTTCTCTTCGTGGGACCACAGCGCCTCCACCGCATCCAACGTGAACCCGCCGCGAAACACCGAGAGGCGGCGAAAGAAGCGTTGTTCCTCCGGTGTCAGCAACTCGTAGCTCCAGTCGATTGCGGCCCGAAGGGTCTGCTGGCGAGGGAGCGCGGTGCGCGTGCCCTTGATGAGAAGAGCGAGTCGGTCGTCAAGCCGTTCGGCGATCTGATGCGGGGAAAGGGCGCTGACGCTGGCGGCGGCCAGCTCGATGGCGAGGGGGACGCCGTCGAGCCGGCGACAGATCTCGGCGCACGCGGCCGCATTGTCCTCGTTCAACGAGAACTCGCGGTCGGCAAGGCGGGCCCGATCGATGAATAAGTCGATCGACTCGACAGCACCCAAGCGATCAATGGCGGGCTCGATGTCAAGGGAGGGAACCGACATTGGCTGCAAAGTCCACAGGGTCTCCCCGGACACACCCAACGGTTCCCGACTGGTGGCAAGCAACCGAACGCCCGGGCAGGAACGGAGCAGTTCCTCAGCCAGCACCGCCACGCCCTCGATGAGATGCTCGCAATTGTCCAACACGAGTAGCACCACTTTGGTTGAGGTGACCTCCAGCAACGTCTCGGCGATGGGACGGTTCGCTTGCTCTTGCACGCTCATGGCGACCGCCACCTGCTTCGCGGTCAGGTCCGGATCGCTCAGCGCGCCGAGCTCAACGAGCCACACGCCGTCGCGATAGCGGTCGATGGCCCTGGCCGCCACTTGGAGCGCGAGCCGGGTCTTTCCGACCCCGCCGACCCCGGTCAGCGTCAGGAGGCGCGCTTCGTTCAGCAGCTGGACGAGCTCGCGGATCTCTGCGTCCCGGCCCACGAACGAAGTGAGCTCCATCGGCAGATTGTGGGGAACCACGTCGACGGTCGGGACTCGGGGGACCTCGTCGGCCGCGGCGTGTGATTCACCCGAGAGCCTCCTCGTTTCGTCGCCCAGAATCGCCTCGATCGAATCGACGACCGTTTGCCATCGCGGGTCCTGCGTCGATCCGTGCCAGCCCGAAATATCGGTGGTCTGGATGCGCGCAAAACCAAAGGGCAACGGCGTTGCATCGATGGTCAAAGGAACCAGCATGCGCTTCGTCTTTGCGTATTCGGCCTCTTCCTTCACGTAGTCGGAGTCCACCGAATGTGTCGACCACAGCACGATGACCGCGTCGCTATCCTCGAGCTCGCGGTAGATGTACGTGTCGAACGTCATGCCAGTGGGGATTCTGGCGTCCCAGAACACGTCGTAACCGCGCCCGCTCAACGCCTCGGCCACTTGCTTCGCAACCGACTTGTCCTGGTGGCTGTAGGAGATGAAAAGCTTTCTCGACATCGTGTCCGACGCTGCCCCAGCTGGTTGCGAGCCTGCACTCGATGTGGGCCGCTTGGGACATAGCGTGCTCAACGGGCTCTTGGCAATGACCTTCGTTGGGCCAGGGAGCTCAGTCAAATCTCGACATCCCTTGCGACCCCAACCCGCAACCAAGTACCGTCCGCTCACCGGGCAGGGCTTGATGCCGTCGTAGGCCCTGTTTTGATGCAACGTGCGGCGGACCGGAGAAGCAGCCATGTCCACTTACGCGTTGATTGCAATCATGATGGCACTGGGCCTCATACAGCGATTCTTGTACGTCTTCGAGGAACGATGCATAGAGAATCGACGTGAGGCGATCGTCAGCGGCGTCATTCGCGGTCAACCGGCGTCCACCCAGGATCGGTGGCTGTTGGTTTACGGTGGATGGCTCAGCGCTCTTGCTGGCGCTGTCGGTGGCCAGCTTGTGCTTTCGCTCGGATGGCTAATCCTCGGGCAAAGCATCGCTCAACGCGAAGCTAGACTGTTTGTTTATGTCGTTGTTTTCTTCACCTGGGTTGGCGTGGTGAGCCTGCTTTTTCAGGGCGTGATGTCGTACACGCGCTTCCGATCCGTGCTGCGGGATGCGCAAACAGATTGACGCGATGCCACCTTCGCCTTCAGATGCTGCGGATTGGAGCAAAGGCTATGTCGGTTCTCAACGAAATCGGGCTGAACTTGGCGATTTTGATTCCGTACGTCCTGCTGACTGTCCTTGTCGATAGATGGATACAGCATCGGTCTGACGCGATTGTTAGCGGCGTCGTTCGAGGCGTTACGGTGTCTGTTAAGCATCGCTGGTCGCTACTCTACATGCGGCTCTTGCCGAATATAGTCGTCGGAATCCTTTTCCACGGCATGATGGCGCTTGGGTGGCTGATCGTCGCCAGCAATATGAGTTCCGAAGAAGTGAGACGGTTCTCGTATCTGATGGCCTTTTTTGCTTCCGGTGGATTTGCGCTTTGGCTGCTGCTAGCGCCATTGTGGTTCTTGCATCTTGCATCCGTGTTGCGTCG
>CP070792.1:2251978-2255570 GCA_020346845.1 Gemmatimonadota bacterium | reverse complement strand
TTCGATGTGGGGAGTAGGGACCCGCCTCTTCCCTGAGGCCGTTACCCATTATCTCGGTGGGAACAACCTCCTGCTCCCCAACCTCGCCTAATTCCCACCAATCTCAGGCCGCCTCGAGCAACCTCGGAAGATCTGGGATTTCTGGAAGGACTGAGGTAAGTGGGGAACCCAGGCGCGGCGCAAGAATGGTTACGGGCCGCGTGATTTGGGTTATCACGCTCGGTTTCAACGGCACTATTCTGCCATCATGCCAATCAAGACCGATCCAGCTACCTGGACAGACCCACGTCACAGGCGAGGCGTAAAGGGCGAAGCGATAGCATTGAAGTTCCTGGAAAGCCGCGGTTGGTCATTGCTGGCCCACCGATTCAGGCTTGGGCGGTGGGAGATAGACCTGATTGTCCGGCAAGGCCGCCTGGTGGCGTTCGTAGAGGTCAAGACACGGCGGGGCAGTGCCTTTGGGAGCCCACTTGAGGCGGTTACCTGGCACAAGAGGCGAGAGATAGTACGGGCCGCCCGCGGCTGGATGGACCGTCACGGGCGCAGCGATGACGTCTATCGCTTTGATGTTGTTGGAGTTACGATGCTCCCCCAGGGTTTGAAGATTCAGTACGTCGAAGACGCGTTCCGGCCGGGGTGGCGGTGAGGATGGGTTCGGGGTATATTCGGGTGCGCGTATTAGAGGGAAACCTGGGAGCGGCTCCCGACCACCTGCTGCCCTGCGTAACGACTACTTACATTGCAACGACTCATAATCGATTACGCAACATCTAGAGGATTACCAATGGCAACCAAGCAGACCAACGAACCGGCGGTGCTGACCGAGGACCGTAAGAAGGCCCTGAACCTGGCGATCGCTCAGATAGAGAAGACCGTCGGGAAGGGCTCGATCATGCGCATGGGGCAAGACAAGGCCAGGGTAGCCATTGGAGCGATACCGACCGGTGCAATCAACTTGGATGCTGCGATCGGTATCGGCGGTGTGCCTCGCGGGCGGATAACGGAGATCTACGGGCCGGAATCGAGCGGCAAAACGACATTGGCGCTCCACGTAGCGGCGAACGCCCAGGTGCTCGGCGGAGTTGCGGCATTCATCGATGCGGAGCACGCCTTGGACGTGGAATACGCTAAGAAGCTGGGTGTCGATCTCGACAATTTGCTCGTTTCGCAGCCGGACACGGGTGAGGAGGCACTCGAGATAGCTGAGATCTTGGTCCGCTCGGGGGCTGTCGACGTGATTGTGGTGGATTCAGTGGCGGCACTGGTGCCCAAGGCCGAAATAGAAGGCGATATGGGAGACGCGCACGTCGGTCTGCAGGCACGACTCATGTCGCAGGCGTTGCGCAAACTCGCCGGCAGTATCAACCGGTCCCGCACTTCGGTCGTATTCATCAATCAGCTGCGCGAGAAGATCGGTGTGATGTTCGGAAACCCGGAGACTACTACTGGTGGACGAGCTTTGAAGTTCTATTCCTCTGTCAGGTTGGACGTCCGACGCATTGGTCCAGTTAAGGAACGTGACGAGATCACGGGCAGCAAGGTTCGGGTGAAGGTAGTCAAGAACAAGGTCGCGCCACCGTTCCGGCAGGCGGAGTTCGACATCATGTTCAACGAGGGCATCAGCCACGTCTCATTGCTTGTGGACATAGGAGTCGAGGCTGGCGTCATTGAGAAGAGCGGTGCGTGGTACTCATACGGCAAAGAGCGCATCGGCCAGGGCAGGGAGAACGCCAAATTGTTCCTCAAGGACCATCCAGTCATGGCCGACGAGATAGAGTTCAGCGTGAAGCAGTTTCTCGGCATTGGAGGGGACGAGGAGCCGGATGCAGAGGTGGAGGAAAACGGGGAACCCGAGGAGTCGTGACGTGGCGGGCTCCCCGGATGCCGACCGAGTCGCCACCGGGAAGTCATTTCCGTCGGGTCGGGGGGTATGGTCGGGATACCGGGACGACGAGTTATCGGGCAGCCGGGCAAATGACCTGGGGCTGGTGCCAGTGACTGGGTCTGTCTCGCAGGCGGTTGATGTGTCTTGTAGCGTGCGGCCCTAGTCCATGCGCCGCCGCACCAAGCCCGCCAGTGCTCTCATTGGTGCCAAGCGCATCACCGATCTCACACCCGACAGGCGGATTCCTGGCAATCTCGTTGTTGAGGTAAACGGGACTCGGTTTGCCACTCTGCCGGCAGACGTGCTGGCGGTGCTGGAAATCGCTGTCGACACAGAGCTCACTGAAGAGCGATTTGAGAGACTATCGCGGGTCGCCGATGTTGAGGCAGCGTATCTTGTGGCGATTCGGATGCTGGCTGCCCGGCCCCGGTCCGTGAACGAACTGCTGCGACGTCTGCGTGATAGGGGACACAATCCCTCGGCGGCAGCCGAGGCGGTGGGCAGACTCGAGAGCAAAGGCCTGGTTGACGACGCCGCATTCTCCCGCCACTTCGCCCGCGTGCGGCTCTCGCGTGGTCACGGCCCCTCACGGATCCTGACAGACCTGCTGTCTCGCGGGGTCGAGCGAAGGCTGGCCGAACGTGCGATCGATGAGGTGGTCGACCAGGAGGGCGTAGACAGCCTCGAAGCTGCGAGGGCCCTCGCAGAGAAGCGCATCCAACAGCTGGGAGAAGAACTACCCCCTGACAGACTGAGGCGGAGGGTGTTGACCTACCTCATGAGGCGCGGCCATCGCGGCTTTGAGGTGAGAGAGATGGTGGGGGAGGTGTTACGGAACTCAGAGCGGGGAGCGGGGAGCGGGGAACAGGACGAGTCGGTGTAGGGCAGAGGTTTGGAGCGAAGCGATCTGGGAGAATGACGTCTGGATACCGTACGGTCCCGCTCACTGCTCCCCGCTCCCAGATGTACCGACTAGCCCCAAGCCCTGTTACCTTAACCGGCTATGAACTCTGCATCCATTCGTCAGTCATTCATCGACTTCTTCAAGTCGCGGGGCCACCGGCACATCGAGTCAGCCGCGCTAGTGCCGGCCGACGATCCCACTCTTCTGTTCACCAACGCCGGCATGGTGCAATTCAAGCAAGTGTTCCAGGGGATCGACAAGCGCGACTTCAAACGAGCGGTGACCGCACAGAAGTGTGTACGTGCCGGCGGTAAGCACAACGACCTGGAAGAAGTGGGGCACACGGCACGGCACCACACCTTCTTCGAGATGCTGGGGAACTTCTCGTTTGGTGACTACTTCAAGCGCGAGGCCATAGAGTTCGGTTGGGAATGGGTAACCAGCGACGAGTACCTGGGCATTCCACCGGAGCGGCTCTACATCTCGGTGCACCACACGGATGATGAGGCCAGAAGACTGTGGCACGAGGTTACCGGTATCAGCGACGCGCGTATATACGGTCTTGGTGACAAGGACAACTTCTGGCAGATGGGCGACACGGGGCCGTGTGGCCCCTGCTCGGAGATATTCGTCGATCTTCGAGGTGTGGGGGATCGTGGTCTGACTGTGCCACCCTCCCGGGGAGGCGGCGACCTATCCCTCGAGCAGTTCGTGGAGCTCGGTGAGGCGGGGCACCTCATGGAGATCTGGAACCTCGTGTTCATGCAGTTCGATCAGGCTCCCGATGGCTCCCGGTCTCCGCT
>CP070792.1:2244059-2251878 GCA_020346845.1 Gemmatimonadota bacterium | reverse complement strand
GGGGCCAGTGCTACTTGCCGCGCCGGGGACCGCCTGCGACACACCCACCGCTACCGCCGCTCCAGTCGCTTCCAGATCGAGCTGCAATACCGATGGCGCATCGAGAGCCGCAGATGGGCTCACTGCCTCGTAATTGACCTGACCCACCAGGACCGATCGATCCCCACCTGGCAGTGGCAGGATCATGGATTGGTCGAGCACCGCTGGCGTCATGTCCAACGACATGCGCGTGAATCGACCGCGATCATTCCTGTAGAGCGCTAGTACGCCACCCTTGCCGGTCGTCACGAAGAGGTCATCGTCACGGTCCCGATCGAAGTCATGCCACGTCACCCCCGGGCCGAGCTGGCTTAGCCTGTGTCGCAGCAGCGGCTGCCTGATGAAATCGTCGTAGTCAGCATCAGTGTGGGAGTGATCGAGCAGGGCGCTCATGTCGCTGAAAAACGGTTCAGCTGGCAAGACGTCCTGCAGACGAGCCCGGAGATCGTCACCGACCTCAGCCGCATTCACCGCACCGGATTCGTCTATCTCGTAGATGCGGTTGGGTAGTGCTTCCTGGATCACGCTCTTGAGCCCGCTACGCCAATCGACGATGATCGTCACGTGTTCCGCTTCACCGGTTGCGAATGTGTATACCGGATCCGATCCGGACACGTACATGCCGCCCGCGATTACCTCTTTGTGCTGTTCCTCGACTGGACCACCACGCACCCTGATCTTGGAGCCAATACCTTGTGTGTTGGGAGCGGCGCCCTTGAGCCGAACCGCAATGCGGCTGCGCACACTCTCGTTACGGTACAGGGCGGCGGTGAAACCGAGCCGGTTGGCGACCACGTCCAGGTCCCCGTCGTTGTCCAGATCTGCTACGGCAGCCCCTTGTGCAATATCTCGCTCCGTTGCCCAGCCCCAGTCAGCAGCAACTTCATCAAACGTGAGATCACGATTATTGCGGAACGCGACGTTTGGCAAAAATAGATTGGGATAGAGAAACCGTTTGCGTCGCCAGTCCGCCGTATCGGTCATCATCATGATTCTGGCTCGAGTATCTGAATCGAGAAAATCGAATTGATGGCCGTTGCCCAAGAGAACGTCCTCGTAGCCGTCAAGATCGACATCTATGAACACGACCGACCACGTCCAACCCGACGCCTCCACCCCCGCAAAGTTGGCGATCTCGGCATACGTATTGTCGCCCCGATTGAGCAGCAGAGTATTCCTGCCGATCTGCGGTCGGTCATCGATCTCGCCCAATACTACCGGGGCGGGAATCATCGATTGGACCTGGGTCTTCTGTTGCCTCGTGCTCCGGTCCAACATATCGATCAAAAGGAAGTCGTCGTGACCGTCGCGGTTGATGTCCGAAAAATCCATCGTCATGGTGGCATTGCTCGTTGCTCGCAGCGCCAATCGATCGATCAATCTGAAACGCCCGGTCCCATCGTTGATCCATAGCTTGTCGGGACTCTCGAAGTCGTTGCACACATACAGATCGGGATCCCCGTCATTGTCGACGTCGTGAAACCGTGCCGTCAGGCCCCAATCGGTGGGCGTCTCTGCAAGTGGCAACCCGTCCTCATCCAAGAAGCTGCCACTGGTGAACGAGACCTCCTCGAACCGGCCGGTCCCGTCGTTGAGATAGAACTTGTCAGGTTCAGCGTACTCGAACCGCATGATCCTGCCCGGTTGCTCGATTATGCGGTAATGCTCTCTGAACTCGGGCTTCAATACGAACTGGCTGTCAACATTTGGCGGGGTACCCGACACCACCGTTTCAACCACACTGTCGAACGCGATTACGGGCGGCGGGTAAATATCTTTTACAGTTCTTCTTTTGTTGTTGGCAACGTAGAGATCCAGATCGCCGTCGCCATCCACGTCTGCCAGGGCCTGCGTTGTGCCGTAAAACTCCGATACGAGCCCAACGTGCTCGGTTACCTCCTCGAAGGTGCCATCACCGTTGTTGGAGAAGAACGCGTTGGGGCCTTCCATCGTAGTAACTGAGAGATCCAGATCGCCGTCACCATCCGTATCAGCAAAGACTGCTCCTGTGGAGAACCGGTTGGGCGCTGATACTCCCGCAATCTCAGTCACGTCCTCAAACCGCCAATCACCCAGATTGCGGTAGAGAACGTTGGGACCGTCGAGATTGCTGAAGTAGATGTCGGCCAGGCCGTCCCCGTCCATGTCTCCCAATGCAACACCAGCTCCGTTGTACAGGTGTTCGTTCTGCATAGCCTGCTCTTCGGTCACGGAATTGGTGAATGTCACGCCGGTTCTGGAAACAGGTAGCAGTTGAAATCCGTCTTTGCCAGAGCGTGGCAGTATCAGATCGGCCCAGCGGTAACCGGCCTCATCGTGCCACTCCAACGGGCGCGGTCCTCCGCAAGCGCTCAGGCCGGCAATGAGCATGACAGCAATGCGCGTTCTAGGTCTCCACATATTCCCAATCTGGCAGGTCGAATTCAGCGGCCGCAATCTCGTGAACACTCTATGTCCAGGCCACACCAGAGGTTGTGACGCACCGAATGATACCCTGGTGAGCGTAGAATGGTACCGCGCTCCACCATGGCCGGCGCCATACGTTGACTCCCGTCAAACAGGGGTCTACAATGGCAAGGACCACTCTCGGCCCGGGAACTCCGTACGGCGCGATGCCGTAGTATTAGGTACATGAGCACAGCCGATACGTATCCGATGTACAGCTGCCTGTTCTGCCAGCGGCACCTCGGTCACAACGATCTGATCGAGCACTGCCCCGTTGGGAGACGCCTGGCCTTTGACCAGAACAAGGGCCGACTGTGGGTGGTGTGCCCGAACTGCGGCAGTTGGAATCTGACGCCACTCGATGAACGCTGGGAAGCAATCGAGGAGTGTGAACGGGAGTTCAACAACACGTCGGTACGGGTGAGCACCGAGAATATCAGCCTGGCCGTGGTGTACGGCTGTCTCGATCTGATCCGCATCGGGAACCCGGTTCGCCAGGAGTTGGCCGTGTGGCGTTATGCCGATGAGCTGCGTGGTAGGCGGCGCCGTGCCCTGTTCAAAGCCGGGGCGCGCGTAGCAGACAACTACGGCTGGATGATCGGCGCGGGCGGCCTAGTGGGAGCGGGAGTGGCTTTGCTGGTCGGAGCGCCGATGGCGATCGGGCTGGGGATGATGGCCGGGGCCGGAACCGAGGAGATCGTGCGAGGGGTGGGACCCGAGCGCATCGAGCGGTTGCTGGGACGCATAATCGCGAAAGTGCGCATCAATTCGCTGGACTACTCCTTCGTGCGTACTGGTCACATCCCCGATCTACGAGTGGCAGACCTGGGCCAAGATTGGCGGCTAGAGCTACCTCACTCGGTCGGCTGGGAAGGATATGAGGGTCCGCAGGCCACCAACATCCTGGGCCTCATGCTGCCGGTGGCGAACGGTTTCGGGGCGTCTCAAAGCCAGGTAATGGACGCTGTGAAAGAGATCGAGTCGGTCGGCGACGCCCAGGGATACATAATCGCGACAGCTAAACGATTGCAGCAGTTAGGCTTAGGGCGAAAAGGCCTGCGTGAGTATCCCATGCCAGTGAGGCTGGCGTTGGAGATGGCGGCTCACGAGGAGACGGAGCGGCAGGCACTCCGCGGTCAACTGAAGTGGCTCGAACGGCGCTGGCGTGAGGCCGAGGAGATAGCGGAGATCGCTGACAACCTGTTCACGACCTCCGCCGACGAGCTGCTGAACGCGACCGCGATTGCAGCCGGCACCTGATTAGCTCTGAGATTCAGCGGTATTGCCAGCTTTCGCCTGGTTCCATCACCTTGATCTCCATTCCTTCAGGAGTAAAACCCGACGCATCCGGGGCCAGCAGCGGCCAGGTTTTGTAGTGAATTGGAATGGCTACCTTGGGCTTGATCCACTCGGCGGCCTTGGTGGCGAGTTCTGGTCCCATGGTAAAGCGATCTCCGATCGGGATCATCGCTATGTCGGGCCGATAGATCTCACCCATCAGCTTCATGTCGCTGAACAGGCCGGTATCGCCACAGTGGTACACGGTCACTCCACCTAGATTGACGACGACTCCGCACGGCATCCCCATGTAGCGGCCTTCATACGATGACGAGTGGAACGCTTGGGTAAAGGCAACCCAGCCAAAATCTCCGTTGATCTTGCCGCCTGGATTACCCGGCTCGGTCTTGCAGTCCTTTTCCCCTAGGAACTGGGCGATCTCGAAGGCGGCGTACACCGTGGCGTCGTTCGCCTTGGCGATGGCAACCGTGTCACCAAGGTGATCGGAGTGGCCATGAGTGAGTACTATCGCCTGGCACCGTATCTCGTCCGCGTTCATTGTGGCAACCGGATTGTCGGTCAGAAACGGATCGATTGCCACTGAATGCGTGCCGTCGTCCAGCACAAAGCCGGAATGCCCAAGGAAGGTGACGGTAATCGACATCAGTTTTCCTCCATGTCCATATTTGTATCTTATACTCAGTTGTCTGTGTCGGAGCCCGGCATTGACCTGCATCCGACTGGTTCTCTCGGTGAGACGAGGCAAAGCTCACTCGTCGGGCTTGTCAGGGCAAGTATCGCGCTGATGCAGCCCACAACTCCATTGGCATACACCCCCTTTGCCGGTATAATCTCCCCCAGAGTTCGAATCAGTAGAGTGCGGGAGGCAACCTGGCCCTGCATGCCTCCACGCCATGAAAGATTCTAGGTCACGGTGCTGCAACTCCTTGACATAGCACATGCCAACACCCGTTGTCGCCAGAAAAGGTATCCATAGTGAAGCACACATTGAGTACGGAAGAGTTGCTGAGTTGCCTTGTAGGCTTCGATTCCACCAGCCGAAACAGCAACCTGCCGATAGCAGACTTCATATGCAACTACCTTGACGTTCCCGGAGTCCGAATCGAACGACATCAATCGACGCGGGATCGAAAGGTGAACCTGATCATCTCGGTCGGGCCCGACTGTGACGGCAGCCGGGACGGCCTGGTTCTCTCGGGACACATGGACACGGTACCGGCAGATGAGCCGGGTTGGCGCAGCGACCCGTTCACCCTCACGAGGGTCGCAGATACGCTGGTGGGCCGCGGCTCGTGTGACATGAAGGGCTTCCTCGCAGTAGCGATGAATACGCTAGTGGCCGCCCACTCGAGCGACCTGAAGCGCCCCCTCGTCCTGGTTTTCACCTACGACGAAGAGGTAGGTACAGTGGGGGCACAGTACTTCGCCGAAACATGGCCCGATGCCACCACCTTACCGGCCAACACCATAGTAGGCGAGCCCACATCTCTCCGTGCAATCCGAATGCACAAGGGGCATTTGGAGTTCTCCGTGGCTGTCTCCGGTAAGAGCGCACACAGCGGGTACCCGCATCTCGGCGAGAATGCCATCGAACCAGTGGGTCGGTTGATTACCGCGTTGACCGACCTTCGACGCGAATTGGAGTCGGAACCGCAACCGTACGCAGAGTACTTCCCTGAAGTCCCGTTCGTTGCCCTGAACGTCGCTCGTGTCAGTGGCGGCTCAGCGATCAACGTTGTTCCCGACTCGTGTGTGCTTCAATGTGGAATCAGGTTGCTACCGGGTATGACCAAAGAGATCACAATGGACCGCTTGAAGCAGGTCGTGGCTGAGTCGTTGGATGGGACCTACTTCGAGCTTGACCTGATGGGAGAAGCGCCTCCCATGCTGTTGGCCGAGTCAGCCCCAATCTATCAGGCGCTGTGCACCGAGATCGGACAGGACGAGACCTTGAGTGCCTCTTATGCTACCGACGCAGGGTGGTTTCAGTCACTTGGCATGCGGTGTGCCATCTTTGGCCCGGGCTCGATCGAAGTTGCACACAAACCGAACGAGTCCATCCCATTGCAGCAGCTCAACCAGGCGTCAGAAATACTGGAGCGAATCGTGCACAGCTTCTGCATAGCCGATTAGCTGTGTCCAGCAATACCTATCACCATAGTTCGACAACCTGAGGACGAGTTCCAGATGACCAAGCAGCTGATTGAATGTGTTCCCAATTTCAGTGAAGGGAACGACCTATCAATCATCAAACAGATCACCGATCAGATCGAAGCAGTCGATGACGTAACGTTACTCGATGTAGATCCCGGCAAGGCAACCAACCGAACCGTCGTCACCTTCGTTGGTCCGCCCGACGCAGTGATCGAGGCCGCGGTGAGTGCAGTCAAGAAGGCAGCTGAGCTCATCGATATGAGCAACCACAGTGGCGAGCATCCACGCTTTGGAGCAACTGACGTCTGTCCACTAGTACCGATCTCCGGAATCACCATGGAGGAGACGGTCGGTTGCGCACGTGAGCTAGCTCGACGTATCGGCGAGGACCTGGGAATCGCCGTGTACTGCTACGAGAATGCGGCCTTCACCGACCAGCGTCGCAATCTGGCAGATGTGCGGGCTGGCGAATACGAAGCCTTGAAAGACAGGCTGCGCGAAGCCGAGTGGAAACCGGACTTTGGCCCGGCCGAATTCAATCCCCGTTCAGGCGCGACGGCCGTGGGCGCCCGTGACTTCCTCGTTGCATACAACATCAACCTGAACACGACCTCTACGCGTCGTGCCAATGCGATTGCGTTCGATGTACGAGAGAAGGGCCGTATCAAGAGAAAAGGAAATCCGCTCACGGGTGAGATCATGCGAGACACCGACGGCGAGCCCGTTTGGCTACCGGGAACTCTCCCGAGCGTAAAGGCGATCGGCTGGTATATAGAGGAGTATGGAATCGCTCAAATATCCATGAACCTCACGAACATAGGTGTGACACCAGTACACGTCGCATTCGATGAAGTCTGCGAGAGGGCTCGAGACAGGGGTGTGCGAGTTACCGGATCGGAACTGGTTGGTCTGATCCCGGTCAAGGCCATGCTGGACGCCGGCAAGTACTTCTTGCGCAAGCAGAAACGGTCCACCGGAGTTGCTGACAGCGAGATCATAAAGATCGCGGTGAAATCGCTGGGGTTGGACGATCTAGCTCCGTTCAAACCTGAAGAGAAGATCATCGAGTACGCCATCGCTGACAAATCGAATAAGTTGGTGGACCTGACACTCAAGCAGTTCGTGGAGGAGACCGCTTCGGAATCGCCGGCACCTGGTGGCGGTTCGGTCTCAGCGGCGGCCGGTGCCATGGGCGCTGCGCTCGGTGCCATGGTGGCCAATCTCTCGTCTCACAAGCGCGGCTGGGACGATCGGTGGGAGGAGTTCTCGGACTGGGCCGAGAAGGGCAAGCAGCATCATGATGAATTGCTCCACCTAGTCGACGATGATACTGAGGCCTTTAACAGAGTCATGGCAGCTTTTGGGCTCCCTCAGGGCACCGACTCGGAACAGCAGGAACGCAAGCGCGCGATTCAAGAGGCGACCAAAGGTGCCATCGAGATCCCTTACAAGGTGATGCAGCAGGCGTTGGCATCGATGGAGTTGATGAAGGCCATGGCCGAGACGGGGAACCCAGCCTCTGCGTCGGATGCCGGCGTAGGCGCCTTGTGCGCCCGCTTGGCGGTCCGCGGCGCATACCTCAACGTCCAGATCAACGCGGGAGATCTGGATGACAAGGGGTACGTACAGGAAGTGCTGCACAAGGGGCAAAGCATCGTAGAGCAAGCAGAGCAGCTCGAGAGGGAGATCCTCGAAATCGTGGTTTCCAAGCTGTAGCGGGTCGCTTCATTGCACTGTGCCAGATTGAGGAGGGGAAGAAGGGGAAGAAGGGGAAGAAGGGGAAGGAGAACGTAACGCGACCGACGGTCGGGACCGCCGGGATGACGGGATAACGAGCCACCCAGAAAGGAAAACCAGCAACGCCGCTACAGCTCACCGCGGA
>CP070792.1:2239567-2243959 GCA_020346845.1 Gemmatimonadota bacterium | reverse complement strand
GCGGGATCCCCGCGTGCTTGCCCGTGGCTTCGACGATTCTGATGTTGGCCTGGTGTGGGATGAGCAGGTCGACGTCATCGCCCGTCAGCCCGGCCCGTTGGAGCGCCTGGTCGCACGCATCAGCCATGGACAACACGGCAGCCTTGAACACCTCGCGACCGGCCATCTTGATGTAATAGCCATGCTCCTCCAACATCCGCTCATCCGGTGGGTGGTTACCGCCACCACCAGGACGATACAGGAGATCGCCCAAAGTTCCGTCGGTCTTGAGATAGCTCGACAGCATTCCCCGATCACCGTTAGAAGCCGGTCGAACGAGGGTCGCTCCGATGCCATCCCCGAACAGAATGCAGGTAGATCTGTCGGTGTAATCGGTGATTCGCGACAGCCGATCCCCACCCACCACCAGCACGTTCTTGAAGTCGCCGCCGGCCACCATGCCCTCGGCGACCGATAAAGAGTAGAGGAAACTGCTGCAGGCAGCGGCAACGTCAAAGGCGGCGGCGTTCTTGGCACCCAACTCGGCCTGCAGGTCACACGCCGTAGATGGAAGCAGGCGGTCCGGTGACGCCGTGCCCAACACTATGCCGTCTACCTCGTCCACCGTAACCCCGGCAGCCTCCAGGACCTGCCTGGCAGCCGTGTTACCCATATAGGCCAGCGTTTCGTGGTCCCCGGCTATCCGGCGCTCTTTGATGCCCGTTCGTTCCGTGATCCACTCGTCCGACGTCTCCACCAATCGCTCGAAATAAGCGTTATCGAACACCTTGTCCGGCACGTAGCGACCGGTTCCAACCAGTTCCACGACGGGACGTTTCAAGCGCTACCTCCTGCTAACTCGACACCGATATGCTGACTTAGGTGACTCTCCACCGACCGGAGCGCCACGTGAATCGCATTCTTAACTGCCCGGGCAGGTGATCGACCGTGGCAGATCACCGATACGCCCCTCACACCGAGTAACGGAGCTCCACCGTAGGTCGAGTAGTCGAGCACATGCATCACTTTGCCCATCGCCTCGCTCTGCAACACCTTCTGGTCCATTTCCCTCTGGAGCAGATCGGTGAACAGGCGCGCGACCGACTCATAGAACTTCAACACCACATTTCCTACAAAGCCGTCGCATACGACCACATCCAGATCGCCCATGACCATGTCCCGGCCTTCGACGTTGCCTACGAAGTTGATGCCGGGTTCGCCGCGGAGCAGCTCAAAGGCCTCTCGCACAGCCTGGCTTCCCTTCTCCTCCTCCTCGCCAATGTTGAGTAGCCCCACCGACGGATTCTCCCGCCCCAAGACATCACGTGCGTATACGGACCCGATGTGGGCGAACCCGCGCAGCTCTCTCGGGCTGCAGTCGATGTTGGCCCCGGCGTCCAATACCATGACCGACTTGGAGATAGTTGGAAAGAGCGCCGCAATCGCCGGACGCTCGACACCGGGATGGAGTCCCAGAAACAACGTGCTTGCCGCCATTACAGCCCCCGTGTTCCCGGCTGATATGAAGGCATCGGCTTCGCCCTGCTTCTGCAGCTCGAGACCGACACGAATCGATGACTTCCGCTTTCCCCGCACCGCGGCAAGCGGCTTCTCAGCCATCTCTATAATCTCGGGGGCTTCGACGATCTGGAGGCGGTCGTGCGGACCGCCACTCCTGTTCAGTTCGGCTTGAATTTCTTCAGTTCGACCAACGAGCGCGATGTCACAAGACGGTGGCAACTCGGCCAACGCCTCTATTGCTCCAGCGACCGGAACGGCAGGCGCGAAATCCCCGCCCATCGCGTCCAGCGCGATCCGGGCCACTGTCAGACTTCCTCAACCTCAACGCGCTTCTGGTCACCATAGTAACCGCAGGTGGGGCAGACTCGGTGTGGTCTTCTTGGGTCGCCACAGCGCTCGCACGGCTGTATCGCCACGGGCGCAGCCTTGTCATGAGTCCGCCGCTTCCGTCGGCGACTCTTTGAGGTCCTTCTCTTCGGTACTGCCATCAGCTTACCTCGTCGTCCGGTAATGCAGCTCTGAGCTCCTCCAACCCGGCCCACCGTGGGTCTGGTTGGCGCTCACAACTGCACGTCCCGGCATTCAAATCGGTGCCGCAAGTGGGACAGATCCCTCTACATCCCTCGTCGCACAATGAGTACTCCGGCACTGCCAGTATCAGTTCTTCCCTCACGGCCTCTCTCAGATCGAGTTCAGCCGCATGCTGCGGAATCGAGTATGCCGCTGGATCGTCGGTGCCGTCATCCTCGGTGAACAACACCTCCACCGGCTGGTCTATTGCGAGATCCAGATCCGTCAGGCACCTGCGGCAAGCCGACTTCACTCTTGTGCGCAGGCCACCATGCCAATAATACCGGCCCGTCCCAGCCTCCATCAGGCGCCCGCTGAGCTGGACTGGGCCACTCAACTGAAAATCGAGCTGCTCGAACAGAGGATCGTCCGCCGGCACGGCCTGGACCATATCCACCGGCCCCTCACGCAGGGCGCCGAGGTCAATCCGCAACATAGCCTGTAAATGTATCTCCGACAGATATTTGGGTCAACGACCGCTGTCGCCCCACAACCGCTCTAACTCCGCTCGGGAGAAGAAGAAGTCGATCTCCTTCACAGCGTTCTCCGCCGAGTCGGACGCGTGGATCACATTGCGCTCTTTGGATTCAGCGTACAGCTTCCGCACCGTCCCGGGCGCTGCCTCGGCTGGATCGGTCGCTCCGATGACCTCCCTCAGGTGACCCACCGCATCATCCCGTTCGAGGACCATGGGAATGCACGGACCCGAGGTCATGTACCTAACCAAGGCCTCATAGAACGGACGCTCCTTGTGCACCTCGTAGAACGCCTTTGCCTCTGCCCCGCTCAGTTGAATCATCCTAGACGCGCGGATGGTGAAGCCGGCCTCTTCCAAGTGGGCAACGATCTTGCCCACGAGACCAGCCTCCACCGCATCCGGCTTGAGAATCGTAAGTGTCTGCACGGTCGCGCTCCTCACCTTCCAAACAGCCGTCTGACAATATCGCCCCTGGTCAGGAAGCCTATCAATGTGCCATCACGTAGGACCGGGAATCTGTCGATCTTCCGATTCAGCATCATGGTGGCTACTTCCGCGACCGTCTGATCTTCGGACAAACATAGCACACTTCTGTCCATGACCTCGCGCACCGGGATTTCATACGGGTCCTGTGCGACTCCTTCTACCGGCTTGCCCTTGTCCCGGCCACCAGTCAACCGCTTCACGTGCACTGGCAGCAGGTGACGCAGCAACTCCTGCTGACCCACCAGACCCAAGACCTCATTGGTGTCCGACACCACGATCAACGAAGGCACGTTGTGCACAACCATAGTGCGCGCTGCACTCCCCAGTGGCATGTCGGGTCGTACGGTGATCTTGCGCCGCACCATGACGTCCCTGACGGTCAGATAATCCCGCAACTCCACCTCTCCCAGCGCAGGCACAGCGATTGCACTCTTGGCATCGGTTGCGCTCAGCAGCCCGTCGACCACCTCCTCGCTACCCAGCGCATGCGAAAAGGCACTCACCGTTCTCAGAAATCGCGATGTGTCCCTCGGTGGGGCGGCAATCAACAATACGATGCGCGCTTGTTTGGCTGGATCGTGTTCCCGTTGCATGGGCTCGGGTGCAATACCCAAGCCCACCGTCAACCGGGGCACAGCTTCGGTCCTGAAATGGAGCAGGAACGCCGGGCCGACCGTCACCACGTCCCGCGGTAGCGTATCCGCAACCACCTCCGCAAAACGCTTGGAATCCCTAACCGCGCCGTCTTTCTCCAACGCTGCGACCAACTGCGCCGTGGCCTTGCGCAGCGTTTCCCCTTTTACAGGGACCAAGACTCGCTCTTCAACCAGCAGGTCGACCAGCTTCACGTTCTACAAGCGCTCCTGCAACAGGGGCACTACGTCCGCCGGTCGCTTCATGACACCGATACTGGCCTTGTTCAAGGCGTCCATCTTCTCGGCCGCCGTCCCAGAGGACCCCGAGATGATTGCGCCGGCATGTCCCATCCTGCGTCCCGGAGGCGCAGTCTGTCCTGCTATGAAGCCGACAACCGGCTTGGTAACACTCTGGGAGATGTATTCCGCGGCCTCTTGTTCGGCAGTTCCTCCTATCTCACCGATCATCACGATCGATTCGGTTTCTGCGTCGGCCTGGAACGCCTCGAGACAGTCGATGAAGTTTGTGCCGATTATCGGATCACCTCCGATGCCTATGCAGGTAGACTGACCATGACCGGCCTTCGTCAGCTGGTGAATGATCTCGTACGTGAGGGTACCGCTGCGTGATACCACGCCCACCGATCCCTCTTTGCAGATTTGACCGGGAATGATGCCCGCCTTTGCCTTGCCAGGCGAGATCAGACCGGGGCAGTTCGGCCC
>CP070792.1:2236524-2239467 GCA_020346845.1 Gemmatimonadota bacterium | reverse complement strand
TGCCATCCGGCTCGTTCGGCCCGACGACGGCAGGCCGTATGGATTCGTATGTGGCACCTTTCCAGGCCGTGGGCGCTTCGATGGTTATGATCGCGAAGGGAAATCGGAGCAGGCAGGTAACGGACGCATGCAAGAAATATGGGGGTTTCTACCTCGGCTCAATCGGTGGTCCGGCAGCGATCCTAGCCAAGGACAACATCAAGAAGGTCGAGCTGCTGGAGTATCCGGAGCTGGGTATGGAGGCTATCTACAAGATCGAAGTACGGGATTTCCCCGCGTTCATCTTGGTCGATGACAAGGGAAATGACTTCTTCGAGAGCCTTGGGTAGCTACGAGGCAAACGCGAACAGCGACAGCGAAGAAGGGACCCGAGCAACTCCGTCCCTTTTCTACAACCGCGGACTTTACCTGCCGTGTCTACCAGGATTTCAGAAGACGTATCGCACCGCCCACGCACCGTCAATGTGGATGACGATCTCTCCCCGCTCGGTTTGATAGGACTCTTGGTACTTGGTCTTCAACGCCGACAGATCGGCCCTCAGCGAATCCTGGGTGACTGCATCACACTCGTCGTCGTTCTCATCGTGCGACAGGAGTGCTACAGTCTGCACCGGATTCGTTTCTTGGAAGGCGGCGGATACCACGAACGCGTACAGGTGTATCCTGCAGCCGCCACTGTAGCCAACGTCGAGCGCTAGGGTATCACCTCGAACCAGTGAGTTGTTGATGTCGACCGGGTCAGTCGGCCAATCAGCACTGTCGACAGTGACAACAAGGTAGGTTGGGATCGTGCCTTCTTCGGGTGGCCGAGGATTCAGCGATATGTCCTCGACACAAGAAATCACCACGGCGGTGGCAGCCAATGCTAGCGCGGTGGAAGAGAAGAGCGGTCGCGATGTGCTATTGCGGCGTATCGGTCGAGTCATTTCCGTCACCTTCTCTTCCTAACGACTGGTCTTTAAGGTGACCCCGCCGTCCTCGCTCCCGCAAGAGCCCTAGCGCCACCATGTCATACAGCGCATGTGCCGTAATCGGCACGAGGATCTCACCGGTGGAGATCATGAGCCCTCCGAGATATAGGCCGAATATGGCCGCGATCAGAGCATACGTCGGGGTTACTAGATGAAGCAGTCCAAACAAGAGACTGGTCATCAGTAGGGCAAGAGCCGTGCCCGCGAATCCAGATAGGAAAGGCTGGATCACTCCACGGAACAACAATTCCTCCCCCAAACCGGCCAGAACAGCGACTACAATGAGATCAATAAACGGGCTACGGGCAAAGAGAGGCGCGATGACTTGGTCGATCTCATTCATCAACCGGCGCATCGGTGCCCAATTCGAGCGTACGCACCACAGCATGACCAGGACGAGAGGCGCAGTGGCCGTCACGCCAACCATCAAGGCTGTCCATGATGGCCGTATCAGTTCCAGGGACGGCCGCCCGAGCGCCCACCCCAAAAGGGCCGCGACTCCTATGAGGCCGCCCTCGAACGCGACCGCTAGAAGCAGGACGTGGCGAGATTGATACGCGTTCATCCGCTACCTGGTTCCCTCACCACGAGACCTAGTTGGTGAGGTCCAATCTCACCTCTTCGACACCCGCCAAAAAGATTCCGTTGAAGAAGAACTTGAAGGTACCGTGGGGCTGCCCGCGGTTTAGTATCTCCGGTCCGAACAGGTAGAGAGACCCTGTCCCAACCTTGGCCTCAGCCACCGCAACACCCCCGTTTAGGTGATGTTGGCCCCAGGCCCAGCCGCTGCGCAGGGGGGTCGTGCTATCGAACCATGCTACCGGACGAACTCCCTCTGAATAGGCACTTGGTAGCAAGTTGAACACAGAACTGTTGTTGAAGAAGACGTCCAGTTGTTCGTCGAACCCGAAAGCCAGTGGCATCGTATTGTCAACTCTTACCCTGAGAACGGAGCCGGGCACGTAGTACTTATCCCACGGCAGAGGCCTACCATTCTCGTCCACCAAATGGTTGTCGATGGGAAGCCCCGCGTGCCCTGCGATTGTGGTGGAACTGCCGATCGCAATAATGGCTCCACCCTGCTCCATGAACTGCAGCAGCTTGGGCACCGTCTCTGATACCGTGACGCGGCCAAGCCAACTGCGGAACTCAGGTGGTATGGATTCTGGATCGGGAGTCCCGCCGAAGTACCGTTCAAATGGGTCACCGCCGCGATCGGCTGCGGGGATTGCACCGGTCACGAACACCAACACATCGAACTCGCTCTTCAGGTTGCCGGCGTCGAGCGTTTGCGGATACACAACCTCGAACGGGAATTCGAACTGCTCCATTAGCCAGCGGGTCCAGCCTGACGGCATTGAGCCTCCGTATTGGTCCCACAGGCCGATACGCACGGGGCGGAGCTTGAACGCGTCTCCGCTCGGCGCGGATCCGACTCCGTCAAATGAAAGACCAAGTTCGGTGGCGATTCCCTCGATCTGAGATTGCACCGAACCTTGAGTGGGGATGTAGATGGTGCCTACAGGGTATGTCGTGCCGCCCACCGTGGTCTCGTCAGAGAGCCAATAGACGTCGGTACCGTCACGCAGGAGGCGGTTCACCGCAATGGCCGCATCGTTGGGCTTGTGACTCAACAAGAATCCTGCCGCGTCCTGGGAAGAAGTCACATGGCCCGGTGGTGTGAGGGCGAATCCATCGATCTTCTCGAATGGCCCATCGAATCCTTCCAATATGCGATCGAACTCGATGTCCATCTGGTACGCCAATGTGTAACCCGCATTGTCGTAGGGGGCGTTGGGTGGGCCACCCTCATAGTCGAAATCATTGGGATGATCCTGCGGCTCGAACATGTCCATCACGTGCGGCCTGAATGCCTGCGCAGTGAGCACGACGTACGAGTTGCGAGGATAGCTCACACCGTTGACATCGAAGGCCTGTGTAGCGCGGTGCACCGTCACACCGTTCTTGATCA
>CP070792.1:2233675-2236424 GCA_020346845.1 Gemmatimonadota bacterium | reverse complement strand
TGAAGAACATATCTGACGAGATTGCGCTCCTCGCTGTCCAGGGACCAAAGAGTGAGGAGCTGATCGCGTCAACCACTTCGACGGACGTGTCACAGATCGGGTACTACCATTTCGAGGCGGGACAGGTCGCCGGTGCCGACTGTTTCATATCCAGGACCGGGTACACAGGTGAAGACGGATTCGAGCTGTACTTCCGCCCCAGGGGTGCGCAGGCGGTTTGGAACGCCGTGGCTGGCGAAGGCCGCGGTCAGCCAGTTGGTCTTGGTGCGCGAGACTCGCTCCGACTCGAGATGGGATACCCGCTGTACGGCTCGGATATTGATGATACCACCAATCCCTACGAAGCCGGGCTGGGATGGATAGTCAAGTTGAACAAGGGAGCCCCGTTCGCCGGCAAGCGCGTATTGGAACAGATCAAGGGGTCTGGTGGAGCGAACCGGAGGCTGGTCGGGTACGTAGTAGGTGAGAAGGGCGCTATACCACGACACGGCTATGACGTGTATCTGGCCAATCACAAGATAGATGTAGTACGTAGCGGCGGATTCAGCCCGAGCTTGAAGCAAGCGATCGGAACCACCTATGTGCCCACGCACTCTGCCGAACCTGGCACGAAGATCGAGATAGACTGCCGTGGCAAACGGGTTGAAGCTGAGATTGTGAAAATGCCGTTCTACAAAGATGGGAGCGTGAAGTACAACAAGAAGTAGACGACGTACCGATGAATATGCGGATTGCGGTACTGACGGTCTCCGATGAAGGAGCCGCCGGTAGGCGTGAAGACACGTCGGGTGGCGCGCTTGTCGATTGGATCGCGGCTCGAGGTTATGAACTTGCGGCGCGGGAGATCGTTCCTGACGAATCGGATCTCATCGCAGGCCGACTGGCACGCTGGGCCGACAGTGAGAGCATCGACCTGATAGTCACGACCGGTGGCACGGGCCTGGGGCCAAGAGACGTGACGCCAGAGGCCACACGGTCTGTGGTTGAACGAGAGGTGCCGGGGGTTGGGGAGGCCATTAGGAATGATGGTCGCGTGAAGACACCATACAGTGTTTTGTCCCGCGGGCTCTGTGGAGTTCGCGGGACAACGCTCATCGTAAACCTGCCCGGCAGTGTTGGTGGGGTGAGAGATGGTATTGCAACGCTCACACCGCTCATCGAACACGCTGTCAAACTACTGCGAGACGAAGAGACGGACCACGCATGACCGCCAAGGTTCTGATAACGATGGATGACCTCGAAGCTGCGGTGCGGTCGAACGCGCAACTCGAGGATAGTGGTTTCGAGACCGTGCTAGTCTCTTCGCAGGACGACTCGACGAAGCTGTTGCAGCGCACTGAGCCCGATTTGGTTCTATTGACAGGGGCTTTGCAAGAAGCGCCTGCGACTGCTTTGCTCGCACTGGCACAGGATCGCTCGATATCAACAGTAGGCCTGGTCGAAGCGACCGCCCCCGATCCTCAGGCGTTGGCGCGACGCATCGGACTCACTGCTTGGCTCCGAAAGCCGGCGGATCCCGAAGAGGTTGCCGCAACCACGGCTAAGCTGGTCGAGCAGCGCAGACTGCAACGCCGCATCGGCATTCTGGGAGAGAGCCCGGCAATTCGTGAAGTGTTGGTCAAGATCGAACAGATGGCTCCGGTTGTTTCAACCGTGCTGGTCGAAGGCGAGTCTGGCACCGGCAAAGAGCTGGTCGCCCACGCCATACACGAACTGTCCCCCCGACATCAGTCGCCCTTCATCGCCGTGAATTGCTCGGCGCTACCGGAAACACTACTGGAATCTGAACTGTTCGGCCACGAGAAGGGGTCTTTCACCGGCGCCGCCGAACGCCGCTTGGGCCGCTTCGAGCTGGCGAATCGCGGTACGCTGTTCTTGGATGAAGTGGGCGAGATGCCGCTCACCACTCAGGTCAAGTTATTGCGCGTTTTGGAGAGCAGGTCGTTCTTCAGGGTCGGCGGCGCTGAGTCGATCAAGACCGATGTCAGGGTGATTGCCGCTACCAATCGTTCGCTCAAGGAGCGCGTGTCACTGGGAGAGTTCCGCGACGATCTGTTCTATCGCCTCAACGTGCTCTACATCTATCTGCCGCCTCTGCGGGAGAGGAAGAGCGATATCCCTATCTTGATCAGGCATTTTGCTCGTGACCTGAGCAACACTCACGCTCGGCCATTCCCAGGTATCACAGCAGGAGCGATGGAGATTCTGGTCAATGCCCACTGGCCCGGCAATGTGCGGCAGCTGAGGAATCTGATCGACTCCATGTTCGTTCTTGCGCCGGGCCGGGAAGTGAAAGCAAGTGATATCCCGGCCGACATCAGGGAGGGCGGCACCCGGCTGCTCCCCATGCGCGTGCCCCAGCAGACTGGCGGCGTCCAGGGCAACGAGCTCGAGTTCATTTTTCGCAGTCTGGTGGAGCTGAAGTTGCAAGTCGAAGATCTGCGGCGGCGCGTGGAGGAGAGTCCGGCCCGTGTTGAGGTGTTCGACGTGGCCAAAGCGCAGCCGGCCGAGTTCGAGGAGATCGTGCCGGTAGGCGCTGAAGTGACAGCGCCGGTGGAGGTCGCAGCGCAGAACGAGGAAGACGTCGTCTATCGAGCTGGCATGACCATGGCCGACGTGGAGCGCGCTGCCATCGAAGCGGCGCTCAGGGAGACACGCGGCAACCGTCGCCGCGCGGCGGAGAAACTAGGTATCGGCGAGAGAACGCTGTACCGCAAGTTGAAGGACTACGAGCTGGACTAGCTAGCCG
>CP070792.1:2231501-2233575 GCA_020346845.1 Gemmatimonadota bacterium | reverse complement strand
GAATTCATGTCCACCACGTCGAACTGATCGACTATGTGGATGGTAGGGATGTTGAGAACGAACTCACTGTTCAGTTCGATCAGATCCCCCGCCACATGCTCATGGCCAACGCTGATCCCGACCTGCGGAGGATCGCCGTTCAGGACGAATGTCCACACCACGGAGATCTCGTCGGGCTCTCCCGGCTTCCCATTCACAGTTAGCAATATGGCCGGCACCGGTGGTAGCATAGGACCGGGCTCTCGCAGCGTTCTACGGGGACCCGTTAGCTGCGCCGGTTCGGCGTCAGACATGCAGGCCGACATCCCAAGCCCGGCAAATAGTGTGGCGGCAGATGTTTCCTTCAGGAAGACACGACGTGGTATTTGACTACATGGACTCTTCATTGTCGATCCACTTTGGAGTCATCGATCGCGACCCGCGGTGCGACGGAATTCAGGGTTTGGCACTGTGGGAACGGGCGCGTCCGTAGCCACACGCCATTGCTCCAATAGCTCCAGCAGGTGCTCAGTCGTATCCGGCAATGATGCGGCCAGGTTCTGCTGCTCGCCCGGATCCCTCTCTACGTCATACAACTCCAATCTGCCATCCTCAAAGAACTGCAGGAGCTTGAAATTGCCCCGCCGAATTGCACCAGCCGGCGTCGTGCGCCAGGGTCCCGATACGCTGCGATCGGCCTCCAGGTATGCGGGGAAATGCCAAAAGAGCGACCGTTCGGTCAATCCTCCAGTACCTGTGAGCAGCGGCATCAGGCTTACTCCGTCCAATACGTGTCCGTCTGCCGATGCCGCTTCGGCAATCTCCAGAATCGTCGGATACAGATCAGTCCCGATTACCGGTTCCCTGGTGGTGGCCCCGGCAACGATCATTCTTGGCCAGCGGACGATCAGCGGTTCACGAATCCCTCCCTCATACAGCATCCCTTTTGATCCCCTGAGCGGGGCCATAGACGTGACAGGTCCGAAGCCACCGTTGTCTGAGAAGAAGAAGACTGCGGTGTTGTCCTGTAGACCCAACTCCTCCAGCTTGGACATTACCCGACCGACACTCTCGTCAACGCTATAGATCATCGCCGCATAGATCGGATTGTCGTGTCCGCCGATCCCTTCCCTGTCTCGAAATCGATCGATGATCTCTTGCTTGGCTCGTATCGGTGTATGGACTGCGTAGTGCGAAAGGAACAGGAAGAATGGTTGCTCCGAGTTGGCTTCCAGAAACCGCAGGGCCTCATCGGTGAGTCTGTCGGTCAAGTACTCACCCTCGTATCCACCCTGCGCCAAGTCCAACAGCTGGCCCCGTGGTCCCTCATAGGGATAGAAGTAACTGGGTGGACTGCCCAACTCATTCCCCGCCACGTTCACGAGAAAGCCCTGGTCTACAGGCAGCGACCCTTCCCCACCGAGGTGCCATTTGCCGAAGTATCCGGTCACATAGCCGACCGCTCGTAGCGCCTCCGCAATTGTGATAACCTCTGGACCGAGGGCGGTCTGGTTCTCAACTGGAATCAGCCGACGATCTCTGCGATCGCCACGCGCCGAGCTTCCTACCGTATATACGCCGTGCCTCGGCGGATATTGGCCCGAGAGCAGACTGGCACGACTCGGCGCACAATTGGGAGCATTGGCATATGCCTGAGTGAACAACATTCCCTGCTGGGCCAGCCTATCGATGTTCGGAGTCTCGTAATACGCGCTCCCCATGACGCCCAGGTCGCGCCAGCCCAGGTCGTCGATGAGAATCACCACTACGTTTGGTGGCGGCTCCAGTCCGGCACAGCCAGTGAGGAGGCATGCGACACTCGATACCAATACGGCCACCACGCTGCTGAACTCGTGACGTAATGCCGTTTGTGTCGCCCCAGTCATGCCGAAAGAGTATCAGGTTTCGCGAGCGATTGCGAGCAACACCCATTGCAATCGGGTCGAAGCCGGCGCAATGTTCTCATCCTCTACACACACAGCAATCGGGTACCAGGAGGTGCAACTTGACCATTAGCGAGGCGCTCAGCGCCGAATTCCAACAGGAAGCCGCTGCGACGCGGCAGCTCCTCGAGCGACTACCTGAGAAGAAGCTC
>CP070792.1:2223757-2231401 GCA_020346845.1 Gemmatimonadota bacterium | reverse complement strand
ACGCGCTGGCCGACCTGGACGCGACATGGCACCTGACGCAGACCTGGGTCGCGTTGGGCCAGCGGTTCGTGGCCGTGGCGAAGCTCAATGAGCTTGGCGACTGGGATGTTCACAGCTTCCGGCGCAGTCGGGTTCGCGCCGTGCGAGAGAACCCCGGCTTGAGCGGCACGGTGCTCTCGTTTCTCCGGGCGGATGATGAGCCACCGCTAGCGGTGGTGCGCTACACCCATCGTCAACGCCGGGCGATCGAGAATCTCAAGTTCGTGCTCGAGGAGCAACTGATTGGCAGGATCATCGAGTCCACCGGTGCCGATGAGGAGTACGCCGAGAGCGTCGCCAGTCCGATCAAGGAAGCGCAGGCCCTGGTCGCGGGCAACCGGATGGCCGTCGTATGGCGGTTGTTGGGTTACCTCAAGCCGTACCGACGGCAGGTGATCGCCGGTATGAGTGCGGCAACGGTGATCACGTTAGTGAGTCTGGTACCACCGTATCTGGCCGGTTACCTGATCGACGAAGTGATACGGCCGGTACAAGATGGAACTTTGTCCGTTGCCCGTGGCAGTTGGATCGCTTGGATTGCGGTCGCATCGATGGCCGTGGTGTTCCTGATCCGACAGGCGAGTGCAGTGGTGCGGTTGCGGATGATGTCGGTGCTGGGAGAGCTGGTTGCGCGCGACTTGCGCACCGAGTTGTACGAGCACCTGCAAACCCTGAGCTTGAGTTTCTACTCACGCAAGAAGACGGGGAGCATCATCACCCGAGTCAGCTCGGACACCGACAGGCTATGGGAGTTCTTGGCCTTCGGTGTTGTGGACGTATCGCTCTCACTCGTCATGCTGCTCGGGTTGGGCACGGTGTTGATCAGTCTCGACTGGAGATTGGGGTTGGTGATGACTCTGCCGGTGCCGGTGTTTTGCTGGATGATCTTCCGGCACGGTGAGAACATCAACCAGTTGTTCACACGTGCGTGGCGCAAATGGTCACGCGTTACAGACGTCTTGTCTGACACCATCCCCGGTATGCGGGTGGTGAAGGCATTCAACCAGGAAGGGAGGGAAACAAATCGATTCAACGAGAGAAACGTTGACGTAACGACTGAGTTCAATCGGATCCACCATATGTGGACCTCGTTCTGGCCCGGTCTGATGCTGGCGGTACACGCCACCACGGTGGCCGTATGGGTGTTTGCCATACCGCGGCTACTGGGAAGCGCCGATGGCAGCGCAGCGACGTTGTCGGCAGGTACGTTCGTCTCGTTCCTGCTCTACACGACGATGTTCATCGCGCCTATAGAGATAATCGGGCAGATGGCTCGGACCATGAACCGCGCAACTAGCTCGGCGCACCGGGTGTTCGAGGTCTTGGACACGGAGCCCGAGATTGTCGACGTCCGCGAGCCCGTCAGGTTACAGCCGGTGCTTGGTAGGGTGACGTTCGAGAACGTGACCTTCGGCTATGACGGAGTGAGACAGGTTCTGCGTGGTGTGAGCTTCGAGGTCCGGCCCGGTGAGATGATTGGACTCGTCGGACCGTCAGGTGGTGGTAAGACAACCGTCACCAACCTGATCGCCCGGTTCTATGACACGAGCGGTGGCACGATCAGGATCGACGGCGTCGATATCCGGAAGTTGGATACCGGTCACTACCGCAGGCAGATCGGGATGGTGCTCCAGGAGCCGTATCTGTTCCACGGCACTGTATTGGACAACATCCGCTACGGTCATCCGGAAGCGTCGCTGGCTCAGGTCATCGAGGCAGCGCAAACAGCCAACGCCCACGACTTCATCTGTCGTTTGCCTCATGGCTATGACACGGTGGTGGGTGAAAGAGGACAGACGCTTTCGGGCGGTGAGCGTCAGCGTGTCTCGATTGCGCGAGCAGTGCTGCACGACCCGCGCATCCTCATCCTGGATGAGGCGACGAGCAGTGTCGATACGGAGACCGAACGCAAGATCCAGCAAGCAATGGATCGATTGGTAGCGGGACGGACCGTGTTCGCGATCGCGCACCGTCTCTCGACCCTGCACAAGGCCTCGCGTCTGTTCGTGATGGAAGACGGCAAGTTGGCCGAGTGTGGGACACACAAGGAGTTGCTGGCAAAGCCGGATGGGATTTACACACGGCTGTACCAGTTGCAACGGGAACTCCAATAGGAGCAGCGGGGACTCCAATGGGAAAGGGGGTGATAGCTGACAAGCACTTAACCTGACGGACGAAGTCGGACGAAGCAGGTAGAACATCGTCTGCCATCGTCTGACTTCGTCCGTCGCCCAACTCACAACGCGAAAGGAGGTAAAAAATGAAACCGACCGTACTGGCAGAAGCCGTAATGAAAGAGCTCAGGGCTTTCGAACAGGCCATGAGCGACGACCGGATCATTCTGGAGCGACGGCAGGACGGTCAGCTCTGGGCTATCAAGCGCGGTGAGGCGCGTCCCGTATCAGTGAGACGTTGCTTCCCGTGGTCCGAGCCGGGGGACTACGTATCACTGCGCGACGGCGACGAAGGCGAGTTCGCCTTGATCAATGATCCGGCCGAACTCGATGATGCGTCGCGCGAGATTCTCGAGCAGGCGCTAGCAGAGGCCGGGTTCGTGCTCGAGATAACGGCCATCATGGACGTGGACGAGGAAGTCGAGATAAGGAATTGGAAGGTCGAGACCCGGCAGGGACCTCGTTCCTTCCAGACACGGCTCGATGACTGGCCACGCCAGGTGCCGAGCGGAGGAATGTTGATCCGCGACGTGGCAGGGGATCTCTACTACGTCAAAGATGCTGCTTCGTTGGACAAGAAGAGCCGAGAGTTGTTATGGGCGTTTGTAGACTGATCCGGTGGCCGTGTAGCTAGGCGGGTGGGCCGGCAATTACCCACCCGCCTCTAGCCACGACACTGCCGTGCTGTTAGATAACTCCGCTGCATGCATCTACCCGCCCGACGACAGACACTCATTGCCAGCGCGACGATCGTCGCGTGTACCATTCCCACCTCGACGAGCGCGCAGATCACGCCGGACACACTCCCACCAGTAGGCCTCGATACTATCACTGTTTCGGTAATGCGGGTGCCACTCCCACTGTTCATGATTCCCTTCGCAGTGACGGTGAAGACCGATTCCATGGCCGGCCGGTTCCAGTCACACCTCGCACTGGGTGATGCGTTGATCGGAGTACCCGGAGTGGAAGTCCAGAACCGTTACAACTACGCCCAGGGCGATCGCGTCTCGGTACGTGGGTTCGGAGCACGGACCCAGTTTGGAATCCGCGGTGTGAGGATCCTAGTGGACGGCATTCCGGCAACACTGGCGGACGGTCAGACTACGCTGGACCACCTCGACCTCGGAACAATCGAACGGGTTGAGACCTTTCGGGGACCGGCCTCGTCGCTCTACGGTAATTCGTCGGGTGGTGTGATCAGGTTCGAGACGCTGCAACCGTATCACCGGGGCTTCCGGCAGCAGTTTGGCGCCGTCACCGGTAGCAGCGGTCTGACCCGGTTGGAGAGTTCTACCCGCGGCAATATCGGACCGACAGTGCTCGCCCTAGAAGTTGCGGGTTTCTCATACGACGGCTATCGGCAGCATGCGAATGCGGACAAGCTGTTTGCGACGGGGCACGTACGGTACCAAAATGGTGGCAACGACCTGCATGCTACGGCCAACCTGGTCGACTTCGACGCGCTGAATCCCGGGTCACTCACCGATTCGATGCTGGCAGTCGACCGCTCCATGGCAAACCCGTTCAACGTGACGCAGCAGACGGGCAAGGACGCTCAGCAGCTCCAATTGGGATTGGCGTGGAACAACAGGGCCACCGGTGGAACGCTGCACGCCTCCGCTTATGGGCTGCTACGCAACTTGGACAACAGGATCACTGTTAGGGTGATCGACCTGGAGCGTAAGGCGGGTGGTGCGAGACTACAATACGAACGAGACACTTGGATTGGGATGCGCAACGTTCGTTGGGCAGTGGGATTCGAGACTGCGATCCAATCGGACGATCGCACCAACTACGAGAACCAGCAGGGCGAGCGCGGCGACGTAACAACCAGCCAGGACCAGCGCGTCTGGAGTCTCGGACCGTTCCTGCAATTCGGACTGCCGATTGTCGATCAGATCGATCTGCTGGCCGGGCTGCGTTACGACAAGGTGCGGTTCACCGCCGAGGACAGGCTGTGCGGCGCACAGGACGGGGGCTGCCAGTCCGAGCGAGCAATGGACGCCTGGAGCCCGAGCCTTGGCCTCATGGTGCACGCATCACGTCGACTCGATTTGTACGCCAACCTCGCCACCGCTTTCGAGACCCCGACTACAACCGAATTGGGCAACACACCGGATGGAACGTTCGGGTACAACGAAGATCTCGACCCGCAGAGAGTGGTATCCATCGAATTGGGTGCAAGAGGGCGCTGGGGAACGGCGCTCGAGTACAACGTTGCCGCGTACAGGGCGCACGTTACCGACGCGTTGGTGCCATTCGAAGTACCGGACCAGCCAGGTCGCACCTTTTTCCAGAACGCGGGATCCGCCGTCCACCAAGGGTTCGAGGCGGGTGCATCTCTCGAGTTGATCCAACGACTGACGGTCTCCACTTCGTACAGCCACATCGACGCCCGCTTCGAGGAATTCGGAATCGGCGGTGAGAACTTCGACGGCAACCGCATACCCGGAGTCGCCCCACATCAGTTCGAGATCGCAGCATCGTACGATCACAATGATGCCTGGTACGTGGCGGCCAACCTGTCTGCGGTATCGGAAACAGCGGTGAACGACGCCAACACAGCGGCCACAGCGGGATACGTCGTTGTCGATCTCAGGGCGGGGACGCACGAGCTCACCGTGGGCGGTTTGGGCTTCGCGCCGTATCTCGGAATCACCAACCTGTTCGATGCAGCATTCAACAGCTCCGTAGTGGTCAACGCCTTTGGCGGTCGGTACTACGAGCCGGGACCACCGCGGTCGGTCTGGCTCGGCGCCACGGTGGCCTTGCTGGCCCGCTAACCGCGTGTGACAGATCATCTTACCCCTTGTCCTCCGGCGTTCATAGAGCTAAATACAATGCCCCGTGCAACAGCACGTAAACGGAAGCGCGCTTTGGTCGCGCAGACTTTCAGCTCGAACAGGGGGTTGGGTCTGTGTACTCAGCTGGAATATCCTGCTTGGTAGAACTGTACGACTGCCCATCGCAACTGCTCGATGACGAGTGCTTCATCGAGGCAAAGCTCCGCGAGGCGGTGGAGCATGCTCGCGCGACTCTACTGGAGCAATCAACCAAGAGATTTCACCCTCAGGGTGTGACCGCTTTCGCTCTGTTGGCGGAATCTCACATCTCGATCCACACTTGGCCCGAGCTAGGCTACGCGGCCATCGACATCTTCACGTGCGGCCATCGCGCGATGCCCGAGCGTGCATTCCACTTCTTGGTGGATGCATTGCAGGCGGGGAGACACACGGTGAAGCGTGTGGATCGTGGAACGGGGTTGGGCAAGGACGCGCTGAAGGCCGTACCGAAACCGCTCGAGGCCGAGGAAGCCATCCCGGTCTGACCGGACCACAGACCAACAACTCTTATCTTGTCTCTCAACACCGATTTCTGGGTCACCGATAACACCGCACCCGGTGCGGGGTACCGCTACGCCGTTTCCAAGGTCCTGGTCTGGAAGAAGACGAACTTCCAGGACCTCGCCATCGTCGACACTCCGGTCTTCGGCAGGGCGCTCCTGTTGGACGGCAACTGGCAATCGTCTGTGTCGGATGAGTTCCTGTACCACGAGCCCCTGGTGCACCCGGCTATGTTGTGGCATGGGAAGCCCAGGAAAGTAGCAATCCTGGGCGGTGGTGAAGGCGCGACACTGCGAGAAGTGCTGCGCTGGAAGACGGTAGACAAGGCCGTCATGGTGGATCTGGACGGGGAGGTGGTCGAAGCCTGCAAAACCCACCTGCCCGAGATGCATCAGGGATCCTTCGGAGACCTGAGAGCCGAACTGGTTATCGGTGACGCCAGAGATTGGCTGCAAGCCACCGACGAGAAGTACGACGTCGTGATATCAGACCTATCCGAACCGTTGGAACATGGACCGGCCTACGAGCTCTTCACCAAAGAGTACTTCCTCAAGGTCCGTGAGGTACTCAAACCAGATGGCTATCTGGCGCTGCAGGCGGGTTCGGTTGCACCTCAGGAGATCGACCTTTTCGCCCGGGTGTGCAACACGGTTGCCGCCGTGTTCGAGCATGCGCGGCCCTACGCATCGATGATCCCAAGCTTCGCTGCACCGTGGGGATTTGTTCTAGCTTCTTCTCAATCGCTCGACTCTCTACCCGATCCGAACTCAACAGACCGAACCATAGCGGAGCTGGTGGGTGGGACCCTGCGCATGCTGGATGGTGAGGCGCTGCATGGCCTGTTCATGGTTTCGGGGCATGTTAGGCGGGCCATCGAGAGGGAGTCGCGGGTTTACACCATAGATCATCCCCCGCAGAGATAGTTTACAGATGTAGTAGGGGAAGGAGGGGAAGTAGAATCGCACAAAAGAAACCCCGAGCTGTTGCTTGGGATTTGCTGTCTTCACCGTCTCCTTCCCCTACTTCCCTCACTTCCCCTACTCAATCGCCTACAAAAGAAGAAGGCGCCCGGCCTGGGACCACGGAAGCCGGACGCCCGAGCCCCCTCCGGGGGCTACGACCGATTGAGGGCCAGCCTGGAGACTAACCAACCCCCCGGTCTATGTACACCTGGCACAGCCAAGGGCGCTACGGACCATGACTCTCAGAGTCGCCCTCAGAGCCACCTTCCTTGGCCACAGGTGCACTGAAGAGTACCCGCTAATTCATGAAGCTCCGGTGAATCGATCGTTAAGAACTCACCACGGTTCGCGGCTAAATCCAATTGATGAAGCCACTTACCGGCGTCGGACCGCGCCGTCGTGGCCTTTAAGAAGCGCTGCGCGTGCTTCTGGAAGGGTTTTCGGGGCACCAGCACGATATCCGTCAGGACCAGGCACTCACGGTCAGGGGTGGCACAGATCTCCTGAGATAGCTGAACTTACGCCCTGACTCAGGTTTCTTATGGGCTGCTTTCGCCATGCCATTCCCACTGACTTCCTGGTCCAAAGCCTCCCGCACGCGCGACAACAGCTCAGCCAGGGTCCAGGGTTTGTGCAGGAACGGAATCTTGGTGTCTAAAACCGCACACTCCTCTATGTCCCGTTTAGAATAGCCACTGGCGAACATGATCTTGATGTCACAGCCCGCCGACCGCAGCGCTTCGTAGAGCTGCCGACCGCCCAGCTTGGGCATCACCAGGTCGGTAATGATCAGGTCGATCTTGGAGCTGCCACACCTGCTCACCGTCTCGAGCGCCTCTTCGCCATCTGAGGCCGAGATTACTGTGTAACCGTAGTTCTCCAGTGCCCGTCGCGTAGCTCGACCTATCGACACATCATCCTCCACTACCAGGATCGTCTCATTCCCCTTCCCTGGGATGGTTTCCCGGCGTGGCTCGCCCGAGGATACGACGCTGGGCCGTGTTACCGGTAGGTAGATCTTTACAGTGGTGCCGGTACCGACCTCACTGTAGATGTGGATGTGGCCCTTGTGCTGCTTCACGATTCCATAGATCATCGCCATTCCCAGGCCGGTTCCCCGCCCCT
>CP070792.1:2216471-2223657 GCA_020346845.1 Gemmatimonadota bacterium | reverse complement strand
AGCTGCGATACCACGAAGAACGTGACTGGAAAGTTCCTGAGCCGCGCTATGTTTGCCAGAGCCGTTGCGTTGGCGAAGCGCGACTCCACGTCCTGTACCACCAAGAGCGCAGCACGTGCGTTCCCCGGCCAAGTCGCAACCGCAGCCGCCGGCAAACCTGCCGCCCACAAGACACCATTGGAGAACAAACGTAGGTTTCTCTCTTCGTCCAGGGGTGTGGCTCCTTGACCCATCCTGAAGCCGAACCAAGCGACACGCCCACCATTTTCGGTGAACTGGGTAAGGACTGCCGCGTTCACATCATCCGTGTCTTCCGCGGGTGCTGCGTTCATCGCCCAGTCCGCCCAATACACATGAGTTCCCGGCGTTGCTGCAGCCAGCTGTGCCTCGAAACGCAGCTCCACTCTGGTACCGGGGTCAAACCCTAGCGAGAGCGGTAGGCCTGCCGGTATTGAGTAGAAAAGTGCCTCGCGTTGTTCTAACTCCCGAATCTCAACGGCGCCGGTAAGCCGGGTGACGGCATCCCATCCCACCCAATCGCAGTTGGAGTCCCGGGATCCGACCGCCCAGTTGATTACGAGCCCTCCACCACGGTCGGCGTGGTTGCCCAGAGCCGTGATCTCTTCATCCGTCATGCAAAGGGCCGTTGGCGCAACCAACAAATCATTGCGCGCAAGCGAGTCGATCTGATCAGGACTGGAGATCCTGATGACGGTTCCACCCAAATCGGTTAGTAATGTCTCCCAGCGATCAATGATGTCGTGATAGTAACCTGGGTCGGGGAAGAAAGCGGCACTCGTCCGTGAGTGGTAAAGCGCGATAGGGATTGCTCTGCTGACGGTGCTCGCCCTCGCTGCAGGCAGTGCAGCTGGGAGCTTCATAGGCTCCACCAGACCGGGTGTTCTAGTGAGCCGTTGTATATCGATGTCTTGCCACAGTCTCATGCCCGCGGCAATCACAGCAGCCGCGATGATCCCAAGCATAAGGAATCCAGTGAGCCACTGTACTGCCGAACGGGCTCGAGGAAATGGTTCGCGCTTAGGAGGCATCCGCTTCTGTTGGCTCAGGTGCGTCGAGCGGTGGTTTATGCAGCACAAAGTATCGGGCGCCTTCCATATCATCATCCGGTCTGGCAGGTTTCCGGGCCGTTCTCAGCTTGTACGCGATATATGTCATCACGCCCAGCGCAATGGTCACTAGTATGGTGACAACGATGATCAATATGAGTAGGTCAATGACGTTCATGTGACACCTGACCAATGACGTCGTGCGAGAGCGCAGTATCCATCGTGCCCACTAGCGACGATCGCCAGCACCTTGAGTTAGTGAAATCCGCCGCAGCTTGCCCCAATCCATACCCAGGTTGAAGGCCTCCTCAACGGCAGCCAACGTCTTTGTGACGTCGAGAAACAGAATGAAGAAGAACCGATAAACAACTGCGTAAGGAACCAAACTGAGTTCCTCTTCTTCCATGGACACAGTAATCAACGCTACGACGAGGTCCAACAATGTCAGTAAGACCCACCAGTACAAGAGCAACTCACCCATGCCGTACAGCAGTGCTACTATCGCAAAGAACAAGTGCGCATACACGTTGAGAACGGGCCATACAATACCCTCAAACGCCATTTCCATTGCCGATAGCCAAAGTGGCAGATCGGGAAAGGGACGCAAGAGAATGCCCTTGCGCTTGCGGATCGCTTGGAGAATTCCCCGTGTCCAGCGATAACGCTGCTGTATCAGGTCGACCAGACTGGTTGGCCCCTGCGTCCAGGTGATGGCGCTGTCTTCGTAGATGATCTTCCACCCGCTGGTGATGAGTTTCAGGGTGAGGTCGGCATCTTCCGCGAAGGTATCCACATCGTAACCGCCGACTTCATGGAGCGCTTCGAGACGGAAGACACCAACTGGCCCAGGTACGATGTTCACCGCTCCAATGAACCCCTGAGCGCGGCGCGGCATGTTCAAGCCCTCGATGTACTCCAGCGCCTGAAGACGTGCCAGCCAATGGTCGCGATTCACCACCTTAACGTTGCCAGCGACGGCGCCGACAGATGGGTCTTCGAAGTGCGGCATCACCACACGCAGAGTCTGGGGCTCGATTGCGGAATCGGCATCCATGCACAGCACAAACGGGTACTTGGACTGGGCAATACCGGAGTTCAAGGCGGTGGCCTTTCCTCCATTCGCTTTGGTGAACACTCGTACATCTGCGTTCCCATGACGCCCCTCCCATTGGCGCGCGCGGGTTACGGTGGAGTCGGTGGAGCCGTCGTCTACGATTATTACCTCGTATACGGGATAGTCGAGGCCCAGGAGCGCCTCAATTGCATCATCAATGACTTCGGATTCGTTGTATGCAGGAACGATGACTGTTACAGGTGGCATGAAGCTGCTTGTACTACCCCCCCGAACGGTCTTCTCCGAATGCTGCAGGTATCCGAACCACAAAAGAGCAAAGTAGCGAAGGAAGAGAATCGCGAGGAAGATGATGAGACTGATCATTACCAGACGTATGAGGAAACGTTGGACTTGAAGTGGGGAGTTCACCGCCCAAAAAATGAACATTGCAGTTCCACCCACCACTCCCGCAGTGATCAGAATCGAAATCAGTGCACGTCTGAATGCGGACGGCATGACTAGTACTTGACCCCGAAACGGAAATTCGCGCCGAACGAGTCGTATCCTCCTTCACGTCCCCTCAGATAGGCCACGTCCCCGGTCAGCAGGAACCGCCTCGTTTCATATCTCAGTCCGGTCTCGGCAGCGAGCTGAGGTACCCACTGCGCACCTTGGCCGTCGCGCTCATTGTTCAAGGCCACTCCGGGAGTCAACCGCAAATACAACATGGTGGGTTTCGCCCTGGGTGTGCTGAGCGTCAACTGTACCCCAGTGGCCCAGAACAAGCTGGGATCCCAATACAGTCTTTGCCCATCAGTCCTTGGTGCAGAATCGGCAAAAGCCAGGAGCTGCGTAGTCAACCCGCCGGTGACGATGGGAGAGAACTGGTATAGTGCACCAATTGCACCGCCCAGACGAAGGTTGCTGCTCCCGTCAGCGTGGAAGGAGCCAGCTGAACCGCTGATCGACATGTTCCAGTGCGTGCCAATCATGCGAAAGGCAGACGCTTCTACCAAGTCTGACATCAACGACGCCTGCACGCTCTGGTATGTCAACGTTTGTGGGAAAGCTGGTCCGTGGCGGTACAGGGCACGTACTGCGGTACCCGATGCATCGGGGAAATCGAACTGGGCTACGAAAGAGGGCTGATTGCCGAAGGCGTCGAGTTGCTCAACGCCGGCGCTAACAGCCGTTCTGATCGTGCCCAGCCGCCACCAGTATGCCAACTCCACTTCTGCAAAGGGGCCGTTGTCACTGCCTGATGATCCGGACAGCTGGACTCCCTCCAAGCGTCGATACCCCGCACTGACAGTTATGGCGGTACTGCGACGCACGAACGCTGCCTCGGCCAAGAGATCGAGACGCAAGAACTCGTCGGAGTCACTGAAGTAGAGAAGGTGGGGTCCCGCGTTCGGGTTCTCTTGCTCTGCAATGGTGCGATAGGTCTGTTGCCGCAACGTGTCTAGGCCCGCTGTTGCGATCGGATGCCCCGGGGAGATCTGGAGCGCGCTCTCGTACGCATCTCTTGCTTGCAGTCGCGCGCCACTCCACAGATGCAAGTCGCCCAGCAGGGCCCAAGCATCGGCGTTTGTTGGATCGTCCGCTACGACGCCTTCGAGCACGATAACCGCGTCGTTCTCGTGGCCGGTCCACACGTGCAGCCGAGCCAACCGCAATTGCTCGTCGCCTGTCAAATCACGCATGGTAGCTACCCGGAGCAGAGCGGTTCTCGCAGCGGCCGGATCGTCGAGATGATATTGCAGAAAACCAGCCCACTCCAGCCAGATGTCCGGATCAGTGGGCCGAGATCGGAGGACCCTGCGATAGAGAGCCTCTGCCCGCTCGAGATCTCGCAGGGCTACAGCTCTCCGCGCCTGGTCGACTGGCGTGAGGCTTGGTGGTAGAGATGCCACGATCAGCGAATCCAGGTACCTACGGAAACCGATCAACTCATCGGACTCCCGATCTTCGCTAGGCAGACTCTGGAGTAGCAAGTACGCTGCGACTGGGCGATTGTCCCACGCGAGCACCTGCGACAGCTCGAACGCCAGCCGGGAATCATCGGGACTCAGCCATCGCGCTTTTTGGTATACCATTCGGGCTTCGCGATACCGTTCCGCCCACACGAGTGCACGCGCAAACTCCAAGTGCATCTCTAGATCGTCGGGCTGTGCTGCGATGAGCTCTCTGTAAAGACGGAACGAATCATCGAGGTCTCCGCTATCGCGTAACAGGCGTGCCAGCGCGAGCTTCCCGAGCAGCTCGTCGGAGATCGCTGCGAGTCGCCGGTACACGTTAATCGCCTCGTCAGTTCGACCTGCCTTGACCAACGTACGCGCATATTCTTGCCACACACCGATATCGTCTGGGTAATCCTCCAGGTAATCCGTCATCACGGTGAGAGCTGCCACGTATTGCCCGGTCTCGAGAAGCGGCAACACGCGGTACCAAAGTGTCTCTGCGGGGCCCGGAGGTACGGAACCAACAGTCTCATACGCGGCCGGCCTCACGATCGGACGACTGTGCGGTGGTTGAAACGGGGGTCTCTCAGCTGGGAAACTGATTCCCGATTCAACGAGACCGGCCTGTAGTACAAACCGCTTGGGCAGCACGACGAGTACAAAGGCGGAGGTGATCCCGCCAAAAGACACTAGGAAGAGGGAGAACCGGAGCCAGTAGGGTGTCCGTGACTGCTTTCTGGCCGGTGTTCGTGGCATTGCCATCTATGTCGGTTAGAGCCTACTAGGACGGTGCGAACTGCTCATTGCGCATGCACCGGGATGTTTTCCGCTATGCGGTCCGCCTCCGTTGCGCCACTCAACACATCTATGTCGATGTCCCGATCAGACTGCCCTACCTTCTGTAGAGCTCTGTTCACCCGGCTCAGGAAAGCTCCAGCCTGACTGGGTCGAGCACCCTGCAGCACAACTCCGTATCCGCCTTTTGTCCGGCCGACGATATCCCCGACCTCTCCCCGTATCTGCTCCAACAATATCTCACCAAGCTGCTTGCTCAGCGCCGCCGGTGGCCTGAGAATCAGGAGTGTGAAGAGAGATCCTTCAGATTGCCCCAGTCGCGTATCAACTGCTTGGGCGAATGAGTCAGCCTCCATGATCTCTGCTACCTCTGGAACTGGCTCGTCTCCCAGAGCCTTGCGGTGCGATATCTGGCCTCGTGCGGCCTGGCTGGCTCGTTCTAGGCGGGATGCCAGTTCAACGATACTGAAGTTGTCACTCAGGAAGTCGTTTGCACCTGCATCGAGTGCATCTGTTCGATCGGAGGCCCTGAGCCTGTCATCGGCAGCGAGAACGATCGGGGCTGTCGTCAGTGGCCTGATGGCCCTGCACGCATCGACAGCGTTGCGGCTGTTGGGGCGGTCCAGGTATACCAGAATCGAGCCGAATGTCTCGCCGTCCTGCAGACGCGACAGGAGACGCAGCGCCTGTTTTTCCTCAACGACCTCAAACCGGGTTCGCGCCCAGCAGACGATTTCTTGAGGCAGGCTACTCGCGAGCTGCAGCAAGGCCAAACGTCGCTCGCTGCCGATGGGCGCATCGGTGCTGCGACGATCCAACCGCCCAACAGGATCTTGGAACCCCTTGCCGGAAACGAGTTCCAGAGTGATGGGGCTCTTGGTGTCGCTGGGCGGGCTGATACGACGTATCCAGATCTGGCGAAGGCCGCTGGATAGTCTCTCCAGTTTTAGGACCCCGGTTGCGGACTGCAAGACCCACTCGGTGGCGGGTGAAGGTGTATCCGACAGGTCACTGGCCAAGGTGACCCAAGTCGTTGCCCCCGATGATTCGGCCCACTGGATGAATCTGTTCCCGAGCGTCGTGCCCGCTCTTGTCTCCCACAGTGGCTTTCCGGGATCGATGCCGACTCGCCGCACTCCCGATCCGAGAAAGCCACTCAACTCCTTGAAGACATCCTGTGGGTCTGCGGCTCTCAGTAACAGACTCTCGAAATCATCGGTGAAGCCCAGAACCCGCAGTTGGTCCCGTTTCCAGGCATACGCCAGTTCGAATCCGAAATGGTCAGAGTGCTCGAATACCTGTTCTGGTGGGATCCCCGCCAACAGGGCGACACGCTCACCAGTCTGAATACCGGTATTCAGAAACTGCAGCACAGAGGTGAGCTTACCACTGCCGGGTGTGCCGGCTATCACGTAGACCCCGCCAGCGCGGATTCCCCTAAGGCGCCGGTCAAGAGGGTCAATTCCGCTGTCTATGTTCATCCGGCTCTTTCCTCGTACCGCCGCCGCAATCTAGTGCAAGATCCAGTCCCAAAACAGGAAGTCAGATCACCAAAGGTTTGTCCCAGATAATGTGACTTGGATCACAACGTGGTAGAAATGTAATTCAGCTCAATTACCGCACGCACCGTGTGCGATTTCGTGGTCAGCCGTGTATGGCTGCAGCAGGAAGAAGTCATCGAACGGCTCTTTGTACCCCTTGGGACAGAGGTCGCCGCCGCCCAGGTGGAGTTGGTACTGACCCTTGAAATCACCGCGTGATATCCGGTCCAGTGCGTCGACCAGCTGGTCGACATCGTCCTCGTTATTGTAGCAGCCAAAGCTGGCTCGCACCATGCCGGGTAGTGCACTCTTGTCGCCCTGAAGGGCTCTTTGGCGCCAGGCTATTTGCTGATCCTCCGGCAGGTCCAATAGGTGAACTACGTACGGATGTGCACAGAAGCATCCGTTCCTTACGCCGATGCCGTACTCATATCCCAGTACTGCTGCAACCAGGAAGTGGGACAGATCGCCCACATTGAAGGGAACGACGCCAACCTTCTCTGCGGATTTGGCGGGATCTGCTTGGCCATAGATCTGAGTGCCGTGAACCGACCGTAGTCGTTTCAGCGTGTAGGCGATCAACTCGTCTTCGTGTGCAGCTACAGCATCCATCCCAAACTCCATCAGCGTCTTTGCAGCGGCCGCCATGGCGATCGCACCGATGATGTTGGGGCTGCCGGATTCCTCCCGGTCAGGCAAGCCTGCCCAATAGACTTCGTCCATCGTGACAATATCTACTGTACCTCCCCCGCTATACTCAGGGCCGCT
>CP070792.1:2214150-2216371 GCA_020346845.1 Gemmatimonadota bacterium | reverse complement strand
ACGCGTATGCCAGACCCGCGGTGAGCGGGAACACCCACGTATTGCTCGTGGGTATCGCGCCCGAGCTCTCCGAGAGTGCCATGTCCGCCTGTGCATTCAAGTAGACCGTGATGTTGGGAGACACCGCGTAGCCCGCCTTTGCCCCGAGGTTTGATCCAAAATAAGTCTTGTTGTCAAACGGAGTCGTTTCGGTGTCGAAGTCGAACAGCATCACACCGGCGCCGACGTTCAATATGAACGACCACGGATTCGATCTGTTCGTGAGATCGACTCCGACCTTTCCGATGAGGTGAACGATGGTAGTCCTGATCCCCTCATCCGCCGCCGGCTGGGAGGAGTAGTCGGCATCGAACATGACCCACACGGCACCCGTTGGGTTGTAGCGGTAGCCAACACCAAACGTCGGCCCTGGATTGGATACGTCGGCAAAGTCGAAACCGGGCACGGCGACTCCACCCCGAACCTCAACTGCGTTCAGCTTTCTCTGTGCGGTCAAAGTAGTCGCCATCATTGCGGTCACGAGCAAGGTGGCGGATGCGATTCTAGACAGCCTCATTGGTGCCTCTTCGGACTAGGTCGAATCTTGCTACACTGCGACACAGGGGTTGGTTGCTCTGGTCGGTCCTCAATATCGTGGGGAGAAGCTGTTAAGCAAGGGCTCGTAGGAGATGAGAACGGGAAGGAGGGGAAGAGGGGGAAGGGGATGCGAGAGACGGAATACGCTGCCGCTCGGTGCCAGGCTACTTGCGCGGGTCCCAAATGAACGAGTCGCAAGCGGTCGCGTTGTGCGACCGCCCACGACTCGATAGTACCACCCCGCTACTGCGTACTACGACTGAGGTCCGCTGAACAGGAATTCTACGGGATGGAACAGATGCTCGAACGCGTCGAACACGTCTTCGATCATCTCCGTCAACTCACGTAGCGCGTTGATCTCATCCTGGTCGAGCGCTTCTCCATCAGCGCCAACCACGGTGATCTGAGTATCAGTGAAGGTGATCGTGGCGAATAGTTGACCGTTTGCTGTGACCTGTAACGTGCCCATGTCGTTCTCGACTCCACCAAACACCCGCACAGTGTGTCCGAGATGGGTGAATGTCACGTCGACAGTCACGCTCGCGCCTTCTTCACCATCGGTCACCAATTCGAGGTCTGCGGATACCGAGAAGTCACCCACCGATATGTCGTAGTCGATGGTGAGAGTGACGCTGGCAAAGGTGGACACATAACCTGCCACCAGTGTGAAATCGACCTGGTTATCCCCGTCGGTGATGTATCCGTCGATGGTGAAAGTCGGTGCCGTGATCACTCCTGTCGCTGTGACGGTGTAATCCAGGTAGGTCACTCCGCCGGAGGCGACGACCAATTGCACCGATGCCTGTGTGTCATTGCTGAGGTCGATCAGGTCGACGTAGCCGATCTCCTCGAGCCCATCGGTGATCTCGCCGGTAACCGGATTCACGGCATAAAGAATGAATCGCACGCCGGTGTCCGGAGCTTCGTCCGCCCGATCCGGATTGACCACGTAGGCCTCACCGTTGTAGGTGTAGGTCTGCTTGCGGTATTCCTCAGGGATGAGGATCGCCGCCGGTGCCGCTATCGCGTTGGCAATCTGGTCGGCCGCAATTTTGGCCTGATCGGTCATCGTCACGGACTGAGCCGCGGCCTGGATCAGTCTGGCCGAGGCAGCCGGGACGCCGCCGCCTACAACGAACTGGCCGCCGAGGGCGGCAAACGATTGGAACGCGGGCGTCGAGTACGCAGCGTCGATGGTCTGGACGCTCGCCGACGTTGCGGCCGCATCGAAGTTGCCTTCGAAGTTCGGGCCTGTGTCGGAGCAGGCTGAGAGAGCCAAGGCCGAAGCCATAGCCAATGCCTGTAAGTGTCTGAAACGTAATGACATAGGGTCTACCTCCACGGATTTTGCTGACCTTTGAGCCCGGCCTCTGGCTGCGGGGGACTCAGTTGACGGTGCCAAACTAAGTGGCCGGGCGGCTCGGGGCTGTGACGGTCGGCACGCGGTACGCGTGAGCGTAGCACGTCACATTGTGGTGGCAGTGCGGGCAGTACATTGCTGCATGCTCCAGACGAAGATCCTTCTCAGAATCCTGCTCATCATTGCGCTGGTCGAACTGGCCATCATGATGGGGCTCAACTGGGTTGGGCGTACGACCAGCCTGACCTCGGCACTTGCAGATTCGTTGGTGCTCACTCTGGCTTC
>CP070792.1:2209501-2214050 GCA_020346845.1 Gemmatimonadota bacterium | reverse complement strand
TCGGCGATCCCAGCGGACGAAGCAGGGAGCGCCCACTCTTGGACGAGAGGATCATTGCCGAGAACACCGAGAGCCAGCGAAAGCAGCTGGCGCAGTTCCTCAACTTCGATGAGTCCCCAACGGGCGCTGAGATCGTCAACAATGCTGACTGGCTGCAGAACCTCGAGTTAGTCCCCTTCCTGAGAGATGTGGGCAAACATTTCACCGTTTCCTACATGCTCCAGAAGGAGTCGGTAAAAGGGCGCATGACCGATGGTATCTCCTTCACTGAATTCAGCTACATGCTCCTTCAGGCATACGATTTCCTTCACCTGTACCGCACGATGGGTTGCGAGCTGCAACTAGGAGGATCGGACCAATGGGGGAATATCACCGCCGGAATCGAGCTGATTCGACGTGTGGAAGGTGGAGATGCTCACGGAGTCTGCGCGCCTTTAATGACCACGGCGAGCGGCAACAAGTTCGGCAAGTCGGAGAAGGGCACCGTATGGCTCAGTGCCGAACAAACGAGTCCTTACGAATTCTATCAGTTCTGGATCAACTCCGACGACCGCGATGTCGAAACGTATCTGAAGTTCTTCACTTTCATGTCGCGGGATGAAATCGCCGACCTCATGGCGCGACACGAAAAGAATCCTGGTGCGCGCATACCGCAGCGGGCTATAGCCTTGGATCTCACGTCCAGGGTGCACGGCATTGAGTTGGCTGAGAGCGCAGCGGAAGCTTCGGCCACCATGTTTGGCGAGGGCAATCCGGCAGACGCAAAGGCCGCCACCTGGAGGATGCTGGCAGCAGAGGTTCCCCACGACGCTCTTCCGGCCGGAGCAGGTCAGAACACACAGATAGTCGACCTGGTAGCTCAATCCGGTATTGTCAAATCGAAGGGTGAAGCTCGTCGTCAAATCAAGCAGGGTGGTATCTACCTGAATGGGCAACAGGTCACCGACATAGATTCGGTAGCGGGGCCGCCGCTGGATGGTGGGTTCTATTGGCTGAGGCGCGGTAAGAAGACGAACTTCATCTTCGAGCCGCAGTCCTGATCAGCCGGTAACCACTTCTGGTTCTTTCGAATTCGGCAGCCTACCCGAGTAAGCCCGTTCACATCAAGGGCAAAGACCTACTGGATGCATATCAGCCTGGCGAAGAGTTGGCGTCACAACCGCTACTCCATCAGCAGCGACACGACCCTATCCATCTCCTGCGGCAGATTGTAGCAGTGTGGCGCCAAGCGTATCGCCCCTTCCCTGAACGAGCAGGCAACATTCGCAAGCTCCAGCTTGCGAAATGAACGCTCCGTGTCGCTGGTCCTTACGCTCACGATCGCGGATTCGTGCTCACCATCGGTGGGAGATTCGATACGTATCGCACCTTCTGAAGCAGCATCAACCAAAGGCTGCTTGACCTGCCGCAACCACGCTTCAATCTCCTCGAGTCCAAGCTCGAGCAGCAGCTTCACGCTTTCATTCATGCCAAGCAGATCCTGATATGGCATGGTCACTTGCTCGAATCTGCGACCGTCCGCTCGCAGAGCTCCTGAATAATCCGTGAGCCGGGTGAAGTCATCCGTTCCCTCGAACGCCATCCAGCCAACGATTGGTGGCACAATCGTATCGAGCAGCTCTCTGCGTACGTACAAGAAGCCCGATCCCCAGGGCGACAGCAGCCATTTCTGGCCTCCGCAGGACAGCAGATCCACCGGAGTGTCAGCTACGTTGAGCGGCGCCTGACCTACACCTTGTATGCCATCGACCACCAGGAAACAACCCGCATCTCTGCAGGCACGACTGAGGCGCGCCAGGTCGGCTCGAAAACCGGTAGAGAACTGAACCCAAGAGACCGCCAATACCCGAACGCGTGAATCTTCCAGGCGCTCGACCATTGCATCTTCATCGGGCCAGCCGCAGGGAGTCGTTGGCACCAGATCCACCTCGATCCCACGATGCCTCAGGTGGAGCCAGGGGTACACGTTGGTGGGAAACTCGCCGGCCGAAACGATAACGCGATCACCTGGTACAAGGGGTAGCGCCTGCGCGGCCACATTGATGCCGTAACCCGTGTTAGCTGCCAGTGCAATCTCGTCGCTGTGAGCTCCTATCAACCTAGCCACTGCGCTTCGAGTCTCAGCCAGGCGATCCCGGATGTCCTGTTCATCCAGGTGGTGGGGAGTCATCCGCTTCAGCGTGAGATCATCTAGAACCCGGCGGGTCCGTTCCGGCAAGGGCCCAGTGGAAGCATTGTTGAGATAGACAGCCCCATCCGTCCAGGGAAATTCATTACTCCGCAGTTTTCTGACGGTCGCCTCATCCAAACCGTCGTGGCGATCCTGGATGACCTGGCTCGATGAATTCATCGTCGCGATTGGAATTGCCTCACGGCCGCGACGCCACCATTTCGAGGTGATGGAGCCGTTGGTAGACTCCTCCGGCCGCGACCAACTCATCGTGCCGCCCACGTTCCACCAACATGCCTCGTTGGAGCACCACGATCTGGTCTGCTCGCGCCACGGTGGAAAGCCGATGGGCGATAACGAACACAGTCCGGTTCTCGAGCAAACGCTCGATGGCCCCTTGAACCAGTTTCTCAGCCTCGATATCGAGTGCCGAAGTTGCCTCGTCGAGTATCAGTATCGGGGGATCACGCAGTAGGGCTCGCGCAATCGCTATCCGTTGGCGTTCCCCACCAGACAGCCGCATACCGCGTTCACCCAGCACCGTGTCGTAGCCCTGAGGAAGCCGCTCAATGAACTCATGGGCGTTGGCCGCCCTGGCCGCCGCCTTTACTGCTTCCATGTCGGCACTCCCCTGCTCGCCATAGGCTATGTTCGCACGAACCGTATCGTTGAAGATCACGGTATGCTGTCCAACGATCCCCATCGCGCGCCGCAGGGAACGACGCGTATACTCGGAAGTCGCTACTCCATCCAGCAAGATGCGGCCTCTCGACGGCTCCACGAATCTGGGCAACAGATCCACAAGCGTCGACTTGCCTGCCCCAGAGGCACCGACGATGGCCACTATCTCGCCACGCTCCACGCGAAGTGACACGCCCCGCAACACCCATGCTTCTGGCTCGTAGGCGAACCACACGTCGTCGAACTCAATCACACCTGTCAGTCCAGGGAATGTCCTGGCATCGTCGGATTCCACATCGACTCGTCGTTCGTCTACGATCTCGAAGACTCGATCCGCAGCAGCCAGGGAAACTTCAGCGTGCATCGGGAACTGGGTCAGCGCCTTGACCGGTGACACCAAGCGGAGCGCAATCACGACAAAGGGTATGAACAGCTCCGGCCGCATCCCGTTGCCTTCACCAACGCCGAGCGAGAACCCCACCACGACGAGCAACAGCACGACAGCCGCACCCAAGGTTTCGCTCACGGGGTGTGCCAGTGCGACAAGCCGCTGCGCCTTTACAACCCCGCCGAAATAGTGCTCCGCGGCTTGAGCGAAGCGCTCGCGTTCATAACCCTCAGCACCGTGTGCCTTGACCAACCGCGCCCCTTCCACGGTTTCACTCACGATCGCCGCGACTTCACCACGATCGTTCAGTGCCATGCTCATGCGCTTCCTGATTCGAAGTTGGATCGGCCGCATGATGCTCGCTATGGTTGGCGCAAGCACCAGCGTGATTAGGGTCAGGTGCCATGACAGCGAGAAAAGGATGGCGAGGTATATTGCTACGAGCACCACATTCTGCACCGCCGATACCAGCGCCGCGCTCACGATGCGGCAGGCCTGATCGATGTCGACAATCATCCTGCTAATGAGCTGTCCGCCCTTCATTCTCTGAAAAAAGCCCAATCCCAGATGTTGGATGTGTGCGTAGAGCGAGTTGCGCATGTCCCGCCCAACCCCCTCCTGCACGTAGGCGCCAAGTGCTGCGGCCCCGTAGGCAGCTACGTTCTTCACGGCTATAACTAGCAGAATGACAAGGACCACGTTCCGGACTGAAGCGCCACGATCTTGGGTCAACGCGAATCCGATGACGACTTCGAGGACTCTCTCGACGGCCGTGGGCGCATCCGCAACCGCACTTGCGGTGTCGAACACTACCCGCAAGAAGGGTATCAGGAGGGCGAACATGAACCCGTCCAGCACGGACGCTATGACAGCAGCGATGAAGGTCACGATGAGGGCCCCAGCGTACCGCCGCACGAAGCCCATCAGTCGATTGAATCGGGACATCTAGGTAGAGCCGCGAGGGGTCAACAGGGCAATGGGAAGAACCAGCTCCTCAGGTGTCACGCCACCGTGGAGGAACGATCCCCGATAGCGCGACTGGTACTCTCTCAGTTTCGTTGGATAAACGAAAAACCGATCGCCCGTTGCCAGGAGCATACGCACACCCAGTTTCTTCGCCGGCAACCCCCATGCAGTCAGGTCGTTGACCATGATGGCATCTGCCTGAGATTCGGCTCGCAGATCCTCACCAAACTTGTAGCGGAGGTTGGCCGTAGCATCACGCTTGGCGTACACAGTGGCGGGAGTATGACAATGAATGGAACCGTGGTCAGTAGTCAGTAGGACTGGGACCCCGCGACGCTCTGCTT
>CP070792.1:2206883-2209401 GCA_020346845.1 Gemmatimonadota bacterium | reverse complement strand
AGATCAGCGCTAATCGCAATAGTGAGCTTACTCACCGCCGCATGTGCGTCGGGGCACGGACGCCGCGGCGGGTACATCGAGTACATCCGGCCCGACCAGAGACCACCGGGAGTGGGTGAGAGTGCGGCGAGCGACTCCCTGTGGGGCATGCCGGAAGAGAGCGATCGCGGCGACGGGATCGCCGAGTACCGTCGTTCGGACCTAGAGCAACTCGTTCAGCGGTTTGTCCCCACCCTCGTGCTCCCGAAGGCCGATCATGTGAAGTTGGAAGGTCGGCGCTACCAGATGATCCCCACCAATATCAATCTGGTGACCGATACGCTCAGACTGGACCTGATCAGAGCATCGCCGTACGTATTCCAAGACTCGATTGACATCGCTCTTACGGACCTACAGCCGGATACGCTCGTGGCACTCACGACTCGAGCGCTCGAGTACGAGAGCGATCCGAGTTTGATGGTAGCCTGGTACTTCAACTGGCCAGGCGCCCGGGTAAGCGAATGGTGGGAGGCGTACCTGGAGTTTCGGACCGGACCGGACTCGATCGCATGGGCAGAGCCTACGGTGTATGCGCATCCGTTCATCGACGCAGCAGGTCGGGTCGTCATTCAATACTGGTACTTCTATCCCTTCAACGACTTCATGGCGAACCACGAGGGTGACTGGGAGCATGTGAACGTGGTGTTGTCGCCCGACCAGCAGGAGGTCGCAGAGGTACACTATTACTTCCACCATCGCAGTGTTGTGCTGCCGCAAGGAGAGTACCTACCCGAGATTAGTGACGGCACGCATCCGGTTGTGTATGTAGGCGGCAGGATGTACAACGTTCTGGACTTCCCCACGCGGATATTGGCTAGGGAACACAACGAAGGATCGCATGGCACGTATCCGTTTCCAGGGGAGTGGGAGTCGGCTGCAGGGCTGGGACACCCGGAAAGCGTGCACAAGGCAGACGACGACTCCCTGCGAGTGGTCCAACACCATCAGTTCAAGGTAGTCCTGACGCCCGAGCCCAACCGCATCGACTACGTGACACACCCGGAGGTGTTACAGGATTGGCTCAGCTTCGTGATTCCGGTGCGCTGGGGCTTCCCCAGTGCTCCATCGCTGGGCTCGACAGTGGGTGCAGACGTTGGCAACCGCTCGCCGTTCGGCCCGGCATACAACTCGGCATGGAATCGTACAGCGCCTGGCATGGAATACTCGATCTACCGAGTGAGGAAGATCCCGACGCTACGGTCGCTGTTCGAGGACCTGCTGCAGCCATGGTACTACCTCTACATCTTTCGCACACCACGCTACGTGGACGACATTCGGAGCGGACAAGATCGCCGCGAGTTGGAGCGGCTCGGCCTGGTTCCGCGTGGTGGCTGGGGTGAGCGAGCGTTCGGCTCCCCCAATCTCGGAATCAGTTTTGCCGCCCCGCTGGGAGACTTTGGCGAGCTATACGACACGTCTTTCGGGTTCTTGATCTGGCGCAACCTGTGGGCCAAGCTCCGCTTCGGAGCAATTGAGATCCTGGGTGGCTACCAGCGATTCGAGCGCAAAGAGGAGCCAGGAGGGGCGATGTTCGTGTACCCGATCACGGGTAGCGTGGCAATTCGTGCGCCGGATGCACTGTTCAGGCCCTACGCTACCATCGGTGGTGGGTTGTATGGCTGGGAGTGGCGTGAGAGGGTGGCCGAGGGCGGTCCGCAGCTCGTGGAGTCCGGCTGGGACTTGGGATGGACCGCGAGCGCGGGAATCGAGTACTACCTCAGAACCGGCGTGGCCTTGGACGTGGGGCTGCGTTACCACTCAACTGCAGGGCCCGGGGACGCCGTGGGAATCGAAGACGGGAACCTCAATTTCCTTGCGCTCTGGATAGGCCACCTCATCAGGTTCTGACCGCTCGATCGGCCATACCTCCTGGATCGAAACCGGAAGCCTGTAAAGACTGTCACAACAGCGAGCTGAAGTCGCTACGGTCACGGCCGCAGGATTAGTGACCGCGATCGCGAACGGATTCGCCATCATCAAGGCTTCGGTCTACGACTCAGTGAGTCAATGGGAGACTGTAGGCGAAGCGTGGCTCACTGTAGGGCTGCCAACATGGGAACATACCGGTCTCACAGGCTTGCAGACCTGGCCCGTTGCCGTGAACAAGACGAGCGGAATAGTGTTCACCGGTACAAACGGCAGTGGGGTTTATCGGTCGGTGGATGCGGGCGTCAGTTGGAGCGCGGCAAACAACGGCATGACCCATTGGATCGTCTACACGTCCGCTGAACGGTGGCTTGACCGCGAAGACGGTGTGGCGGTTGGCGGTTGACTCGAACGATCGGTTCTTTGGATCTACCGACAATGGCCTGGTACGCAGCAGATCGGCGATACCGGCGCCACCGGGTCGGAACAGCGGTAAGTAAGACAAGAGCAGACCTCAGCGACCCCTATCCTGCATCGGGATAGGGGCGAACCGGTGACACGCGGTGCAATGTATCGCGGTGTTCGGGGCTCTTTCTTGCGCCGCTCCGCGTTG
>CP070792.1:2197789-2206783 GCA_020346845.1 Gemmatimonadota bacterium | reverse complement strand
AGAGATCCCGTACGACCAGGGCGGTACCGACCTCGTTGTCCTTCTTTTCCTTCCGCTCCTCTTCTGGGACTTGCTCCTGCGCCTCCTGCTCCTCCTCGGGCTCGATGGGCTCGGCCGGTTCCTTCTCAAGCAGATACGCAACCCACTCGCCGGATTCCTCCGGAATCGCAAACCCTTTGACGCGCTCCACCTTGAAGAAGTCGCCTGTGGTAAGGTCGACGATCACCAACGAATCCTTCGGCTGCTCGTCAGGCTTCTTCTTCTGCCTAAGCGCCTCTTTGACGGCTGTCTGTTCTGGCTGCACCAGAGTCACCACAAAGCGGCTGTTCGCAGTGAACCGGGCAGATGAGCCCCTCGGGATACTGTATGTCACTTCCGAGCTGACTTCCCTGACGACCAGCTCGGCGTCGCCGTCCTGGAGTGTCAGGGTATAGAGGGCCCAGCGGCCATCGTTGGAAATGGCCTGGTCGTCGATACCTTTCCAGATCTCGTAGGCGTCATGATCCAGGATCTTCTTTGTTTGAGCATCCACTCCAGCCGGCACCAACAGAAGGCCGGCAACCACACAGCGGGCAAAGCGGTTCATCACAAGCTCTCCGAGAATGTTCGGCGGTATTTGCGAACGGTTAGCGTGCACCCCAACATGCGGGGTCCCACAGTAAAACAGGAATCAAATCTAACCATCTAGCGACAAACCCCGGGGAAGTCCCCCCGGGGTTCGGCGCTTTGCGATGTAGTCGGCAGCTCTGTCACCTGCCACCACCACCCGTGGTGATTGGCTTCTCCTCCCCCACCAATCCAAGTCCAAGGTCTTTTCCCTTCAGGACTGCGGGTACGCCCTCCGCCATCCAGACCGGCTCCGGAGCACCCTTGAGATAGTGGTCAAAGAACTGCTGCATTCGTATCGTCCAGTCCAGCCGGTTCTGTTGTTTTCTGAGACCGTGCGGCTCGCCGTTATAGTTGAGTAGCCAGACTGGTTTGTGTAGCCTGCGAAGTGCGACAAAGAACTCAATTCCCTGATACCACGGGACAGCGGTGTCCTCGTCGTTGTGCAGCATCAGCACAGGTGTCTCGATCTTGTCAGCCCAGAACAGTGGTGAGTTCTCGATGTAGCGTGGGCGTACCTCCCACAGCGAACCGCCGAGCCGACTCTGCGTCCTTTCATACTGGAACATGCGGCTCATGCCGCTGCCCCAACGAATCCCACCGTATGCGCTCGTCATATTCACGACTGGAGCGCCGGCCTCTGCCGCGGCGAAGACATCGGTTTGTGTCACCAAGTATGCGATCTGATAGCCACCCCAGCTGTGCCCTTGCACCCCGACCCGGTCGGGGTCGACGAATCCTTGCGCCAGCACGCTCAACACTCCGGGCACAACGCACTTCAACGCGCTCTCGCCGGGGTAACCGTCTCGATAATGGATATCGGGCACGAACACCACATAGCCGCGACTGACATAGAAGCTGATGTTGATGCTGGACCCACCCGGCGACGGAACCCGGTGCGAATGCAGTGTATTCGACATCTTCTCATAGAAGTAGACCATCATGGGATACTGCTGAGATGGATCGAAGTTCTCCGGCTTGTAGAGAATGCCGGTTAGCGGCATACCGTCCGTCGAATTCCAGTGGGTCAGCTCGGCGGTACCCCACAGATAGTCTGCCTGTTGCGGATTGGCGTCACTGACCTTTCTCATGTTGTCAAATGCCGGATCCGTGACCCAGAGATCAGGAAACTCTAGGAAGCTGCCTCGCGTCAGCAGGAGCACGTCAGCTTCCTTTGCCTTACGGGGAAAGCCAAAAGAGCGATCCATCATCATGAGCTGCTCTGGGGCCCTGTCACCACGTACCCTGTCGCTGTAGAAGCCGCCGTCCTTCGTCGTCCAATCGAGCGCGCGCAGCAACATGGGCTCGGTCTCCGAGATCTGATCCTGATCCGGATCGAGGCGCACGTAGCGGAATTCGATTTGATCGCGCCGACCCACGCCCTCGGTGATGTTCCTCGGCGCATTGCGCCCGGTTGGGTCAGTCGCCCAGATATCGTACTTGTCGTATATCAGGTACAGTTCATCATCCTCGGTCCAGCCTGCCCCTTGATAGCCGTAGGCATTGGGGATCTGCGGCCGGTCGGCCAACTCGTCATGAACCGGATGGGGGATCTGGCTGGTCAGGTTTACCGGCTGGCCTCCGTTCACATCGATGGCGAACCATGCCCGTTCATGTCCATCCCACCACGTGATGAACTTGGCGTCAGGCGAGAGCTGAGCCGAGCCCTGCAATTCCTCCAGGATCAGACGGAACGCACCTGTCTCGACGTCCACCACATACACATCGTTGTAACCAGGTGAATCCCAGGATACTCGCTGACGGTACGGCATGTTGGTGACCGCAAGGCCGATATCCGCATCGCCGTCCGAGCCAACGATTACCGAGGGACGGTGCACGTCCGCCAGCTGCACTATTTCACCACTATTGAGGTGTACCACCGCTTCGTAAGTTCGGTTCAGCTCACGCTGTTTCTGTACTAGCTGCATCGGCTGGAGCAGAGGGTCCTTCCAATTCCAGATATCAACCTCGACCTTCTCCCACTCCGGCGTTTCCTCTTCCGGCTCGGGATCAGGGCGTGGTGCCGTGCCAAAGAAGAGCCGACCACCGTTTTCGGAAAACTCAAGGTCGCCATGCTCGCTCACCCACCAACCTTCTGGGATACCCGGTGATCCCTCCCTGGCCATCTGACTAGCTTCCGCCTGCCCCTCCCTCCAGTGGTACAGATTGAAGGCTGGCTGGTCAGCTTGGAAGTCATCACGGTTGGAAATGAACGCGACCTGCTCACCGTCATCGTCGAACGCCGCGTTCTTGTAGATCCCCTCACCGGTCATTAACTGGATAACTTCGAGATCGCCGATCTCCACGACCATGAGTCCGTCGGCAGTGCCATCCTTGTTCGAAGCCGAGAACAGCAACCGATCACCGTTCTTGGAGAACGCGTACGCCATGACGCTCTCGTAGCGCTGCTCGTCGCCCGAAGCCAGGTCTCTCAGAACCAAGGTGGTCCCGATTTGGCCGGGCTTCTTCTCCTTCTTCTCTTCCTCTTGCCCTTCTTCCTCAGGCTCCTCCACGGGCTCTTCAGCAGGCGACTCGGCTTCTTCGCTGCTATCAGGCTTCTCGGTCTGCTTCTCGAGCAGGTACGCGACCCATTCATTGCCCTCCTCAGGCAGCTCGAATGACTTCACCCTCTCGACCTTGAAGACCTCTCCATCGGACAGATCCATGATCCCGAGTGAGTCCTTGGGCTGCTCGTCGGGCTTCTTCTTCTCCTTCTGCGCCTCCCTGACCAGGGCCAATTCTGGTTTGATCTTGAATACCAAGAACCGGCCATCATGGGTGAATTGCGCTTCGCGGCCGCGTGGTACCGTGTATGCGATGCCGGAGTTCACGCTCTGCACATACAACTCGGCATCACCCTCACGCACATTGAGCGAATAAGAGATCCACCGCCCATCGTTCGAGATTCTCGTGTCGACGATTGTCTTCCAGATGTCATAAGATTCGTGATCCAACGATTGCTTCTGCTGTGCCGGTGCCTCAATCGGCAACAGCAGTGCGACGACCGTGATCAGCGGGGTAATCCGGTAGGTGAGACGCATATCTATTTCTCCAACGGAAACTGAGGAAATCTTGCAGTCGGCCCATCTCCTTCCCCTCCTTCCCCTCCTCAACTACTCCCAGACCAACCTACCCCCCTTACCACCCAGCCTCAACTCAGCGGCGGTCACGATCCGAAGGCCTTGCTCACCGTTTTAACTTGTAACCATGAAAACCGCGATCGCCGTCCTGCTCCTGGCCCTGCTACACGGGTCCAGCCCATATTGGCGTCACGAGGCGATGCCGCCCGCAATAGAGCTGACCTGGACCCCACCCCAGCCAATCCAGGGCAGCATAGTACACCTGACAGTACGTCCTGACACGCTGGATCCCGGTCCCGATGTCGTCGCAATAAAGGGAGTGATGGCCCGCCAAGCGCTTCACTTCGAACCGGATGGGAACGGCGGTTTTCGAGCCCTGGCTGGCATCCCCGTCAACGCCAACGACTCCATCAGGCTGGAACTCACATTTGTCAACCGGACCGGTTCGAGCGAGCGTAGTGTCAGATACTTGCCGGTGGAGCGCGGCGAGTTCACAACGATTCAGCTCAGCGTGGATCCCCGGTTTGTGGATCCGCCTGATTCGGCGTTGCGCGTGCGCATTGCAGCGGAGCGAGACTCCGTCAGAAGGGTGACGCGGCTATCGCATGCCACGCCTCGCATGTGGAGCGAGTCATTCACCTTACCGAGGGATTCCCGCTTGACCAGTCCGTTCGGCCAGCGCCGTGAGTTCAATGGAGAGGTCCGCAGCCTCCATCTGGGCACCGACCTGGCAGGCCAGGTGGGAGCACCGGTGGCTGCCACGAATCGAGCTGTCGTTGCCTTGGTCGGCGACTTCTATTATGCGGGGGGCTTGGTTTACCTCGACCACGGCCAAGGTTTGATGACCGCCTACCTACATCTCAGTGATACTTTCGTGGCGGTGGGTGACACCGTCGAGCGAGGTGAGATCATCGGTAGCGTGGGCGCGAGTGGACGGGTTACCGGCCCTCACCTGCACTGGACGGCCCGCTATGGCGATGTGCCGGTAAGTCCGCTGAGCCTGTTGGATCTGGAGACATTCTCACCTTATTGAGCGGCTCTCGTACTAGCGGCCCGGAAAGCAAGAACCGGGTTGAGACCTACCGCTAGAGCACCCAACTTACCGGCGTCACCAAACTGAGGCGCCGCATCGTGTCCAGCGATTACGAACGGATCGAGCAGGCCATAAGATTCATCGAGCAGAACTTCCGTAGCCAGCCTACGTTGAACGATACCGCCAAGGCCATCGGCCTCAGCGAGTACCACTTCCAGCGCCTATTCAAACGCTGGGTAGGAATCAGCCCCAAGCGCTTCCTCCAATTCCTGACAGTGGAATACGCACGGGACCGGCTCCGCAACGGTAGCTCAGTGCTGTCTGCGAGCTACGACGCCGGGCTGTCCAGTCCCAGCCGACTCCATGACCTCTTCGTCTCAGTGGATGCGGTAACCCCGGGCGAATACAAACAGCGCGGAGAGGGGATTGCCATCTCGTACGGATTCCACGACACTCAGTTCGGAAAGTGCTTCATTGCAGCTACCGACCGGGGCGTGACCAACCTTGAGTTCGGAGACAGGCGGGATTGCGTCGAGCGCTTGCATCGCCACTGGCGCGCGGCCTCGCTGAACGAGGAGCCCGAGTTCACCACTCCTCTCGTCGAGCGGATCTTCAACCCGAACGTGGAGGATCCGGGTCGCATTACGCTCTATCTCAAGGGAACCAACTTCCAGCTCAAGGTCTGGCAGGCAATACTCGAGATCCCTGCGGGACACCTCAGCTCCTACCAGCAGATTGCTCAGCAGATTGGCGCCCCCAAAGCTGAACGTGCAGTGGGTAACGCCGTGGGCAACAATCCAGTGGCGTTTGTCATCCCTTGTCACCGCGTGATCCGCAAGTCGGGGGAGCTGGGCAGCTACCGCTGGGGGACCGCCCGCAAGAACGCAATGCTTGGCTGGGAGGCAGCTAGAAAGGCGAGCTGAGCATCTCGAGCAGGGAGGAGTCCACCTCGCAGCCGCGGACTCCTCCCTGCTCGAGGGCCCGGTTCATCGCTTCTTCTTCGCCTTGCGCACGGCCCTCTTTGTGGCCGTCTTTGCCTTCTTGGTCGCTCGCTTCACCGCCTTCTTGGCTTTCTTGGTGGCCCGCTTCGTCGCCTTCTTGACCTGTTTCACCTTTTTCGCAGCCTTCTTCTTGGCGCGCTTGACCTTCTTAGCGGCCTTCTTCTTGGAACGCTTGACTGCCTTTTTCGCCTTGCGAACAGCCTTCTGAGTCTTCGTTCGCTTCTTGAGTACTGCTGCCATATCAGTCTCCTAGCGGCTCTGCGCTGGTTTCGAAGTACGGCGCGCCGGCCTCTTCGAGCCAACCGCACGCTTTGCCGTCGTCTTCTTGGTGGTCCTCTTGACAGTCTTTCTCGCACGGCCCGCGGCCGTCCGGCCCGTGCTCTTTTTGGCGGTACTCTTCGGGGTCTTCTGCACGGTCTTCTTCCGTCTGGCTACTCGCTTGGCAGTCTTGGTGGCTCGTTTGACGGCCTTCTTTACCTTGCGAGTGGCCTTCTTTGTGGCGCGTCGAGCAACTCGCTTTGCCTTTGTCGCCGTACGTTTTGCCTTCTTTCCAGCGCCCTTGGCAACCTTTCTCGCTTTGCGAGCTGTTCGCTTGGCGGTCTTGGCAGCTCCCTTGCCAGCCTTTGCTGCCGTACGCTTGGCCTTCTTCGTGGCTCTCTTGACTACCTTCTTGGCCTTGGTCGCCGTCTTCCGCACAGTCCTACCAGCGCGCTTCACAACCTTCTTTGCCTTGGAAGGCGGTTTCCCGGCAGGCTTTTTCGCAGTGGTCTTCTTCTTGGACCGGCTTGCAACACTCTTTGCGCTCGATTTTGCCGTCGCCCCACTTCTTTTCGGAGCCATTCTGTTTCTCCTCTTCACTTTTTCCTGGCTGAAGATGCGCAAGTTAGGGACTTCGTGGCTCAGCGTCCAGAGAACTTGCCACCTATCGCGCCCACGTGACGACACCCACCTGCACTAGGTCGTCCAAATACCTGGCGATTATCCCGAGCGGTAGCGGCCGGAATTCGGCGCTCAGCGCATCCCGCAACTCCGTCACGGACCGCTCGCCGTCAATGAAGTTCACCAACTCAAAGCGCTCATTGCCGCTGAGTCTGATTTCTTGCGACGAGTACCACGCCGCAGCTTCCGGTGTCAACTGACTTTCCGGCAGGCCAAAATCCAGTGGTCCACGAGTCAAACGAACGGGAACACGATTGTCGGCAGAGCGGTGGCCCATGCTCGTGGAGATACCGAGCGAGTTGGCCTGATCTCGCAGCGACTGCATGATTGCACGCTCCTGCCCTTCTAGTTGCCCGTGAATCACCTCTAGTACCTGTCTGACTTGCTCGGCGTCATTATAGTACAGCACCGAGCTCACGGCTTCCCTCTCCCACTGCGCCACGTGACGCACGACATTCTCAGCCTCGAACCACGGGTCAAGTTCGGCGTCTCTGCTTCCAGCCGCGCTGACCAGCAGCCGGTTGGCTCGCCGCCCGCTTGCTCCCAACCGCTCGGCGCTGGCCGCACCAACAAGATGAGCCAGGTCGACTCCCTGCTCCGGGCTCAGATCGGCGAGATACAACATGGAAGCGGTCGCCACTATCTCGGTGCGCTCCAACTCCACAGGGTCGACTTTATCTGGAGTATCATCTGATGTGTGGTGCGTATAATCCGGACTATGCCCGAACATTACCCCGGGGATTCGCCGATCGATGAACATCATGTGGTCGCTGCCACCGGAATATGGTGTCAGCTGGTAGTTGAATCTGGACTGACTGCCCCGCGCCGTTCGCACGTTCATGCCATCCACCATCTGCGCCATGCTGAGAACCACATCATTCACCACCGTGGGAGTGGAATACGGCACCCGCGTCATGATGAACCGCGAGTGCAGCAATTCCAGATGCTCACCCACCATGTCCATGTTGATGTTCATCAAGTATTCACCGCCAAGCGCGGGGCCGCTCATCTCCGGATGGGCATCGATATACGCCATTGTGCCGTACCATTCAGGCACCCACATGAACTGCAGCGAGTGCTTAGGCCGCACCAGTTCACCCGAATCGATCAACCGCTTCAATGTGATGGCCATATCCAGGGTTGCAGCTGAGCCACTAGCATTGTCGTTGGCAGATTCCTTGGGATGGTCCAAGTGTGCGCTTACCACGAATACGCCGGCATTCGGGTCGGAACCTGGGATCCGCGCGACCGGCACATCCAAGAAGTACGACTCCAAACCAATCCCACGGACCACGCCGCGCATTACCACTCTCTGGCCAGCCAGCAGCATATCTCGTAGCCGTTCACCCTGTCGGTTGCTCAGGTTGAACCCAAAGGTGACCTGCTCGAGTTCCTCGGTCAGTGGCCACATACCGGTGTACTGCAGCATGTCGGGGTATTCCTTGGCCCGGTCGTCGTCTATGTAAGCCACGACTCCGGCGGCACCGTACCTCAACACGGCCAGCCGATGCACATTGCCACCATATCCCGTGGCCAGCACAAACTTGCCGACGACGTCCTTTCCCTCGTAGTCCTCGTCCCGGGTACCGGATCCGACCCACACAAGTTCTGCCGTGACATCACCCGGATTTGAATAGGTAATCAGGCTCATGGCTATCTCTGGATATCCCACAATCCGCTCATCGTATGGCTCCACCATTCTGAGTTCGGCCCAATCGATGTCCCAGCCGGAGGGGGATTGCCACGTCTGGTAGACAATCTTGCCGTCTGATGGAAACGACTCCATGAATGCGTCGTCCTGGGTGAACCCAGCGTTGTGTAGCTGCTGGAGCACGTAGTGAGCCGCATCCCGATATCCGCGTGATCCCTGAATACGGTGATGCCGTGATATCTGGATAACATGATCCTTGGCGACCTCTCCGCTCAGCGACTCGTGCAACAGGTCCCTGAGTTCTGCCTCGATTAACGGGATGAACTGTTGAGATCTCGCAGGAGAAGCGAGCATACATGCAATCAGCACGGCCAAACCAATGCGTTTCACTTCGACGGCTCCTGTAAGGGTCGTAGGATGTCTCAGTTCAAATTGCACCACTAGAGGATATCACAGCTGCCGATCATTCAATGTTTCACTGCTATGTTTGTCCCGCCACAACCGGATTTCGCAGAACTCCCACCCCGGGAATATCCACCTCCACGACGTCTCCCGGCGAGAGCGGCCCGACCCCGGCAGGAGTCCCCGTCGCAATCAAATCACCCTCTTCCAGCGTCATTATCCGCGAGATATAGGAAACAATCACTGGGATCGTGAACGCCATGTCCGCGGCGCATCCATGTT
>CP070792.1:2192073-2197689 GCA_020346845.1 Gemmatimonadota bacterium | reverse complement strand
GGGAGCAGCGCGATCACCGGAGTCAGCGCGATGCGGCAGATAGTCAGTATGTTGGGTAGCGTCCAAATCATGGCCGCACCAGCTCAGCTGAGCGTTTTCAGGACCGTTTTCGCCAGCGCTCTGAGCGTATCGAACACGCCCTCTCCCGTCACCGCAACCGACTCGAAGTATGGCGCCCTCTCGATCCACATGCCATCTACCTCTTCGATAAGGAAGTCACCTTCATGCCACGGATCCGGCGTGACCTTCTGTCTGGTCTTGTCTTCGATCGGCCATCCCGGATTCAGCTGTGATTGGAGCTCAGTAATGGGAGCAGCGTTGGGTAGATCTCGCTTGTTGTACTGAACGACGAACGGGATCTTGGTGAGATCGTATCCGTACTCCGCCATATTGTCGTACAAGTTCTGCATCGACTCGATGTTGGCCTCGGTGCGTTCCAATTGACTGTCGGCAACGAAGACCACACCATCGACCCCTTTGAGGATCAGCTTCCTCGAGGCGTTGTAGTAGACCTGACCGGGGACCGTGTAGAGGTGAAACCGCGTCTTGAACCCACGTATGGTGCCGAGGTCTACCGGCAAGAAATCAAAGAAGAGCGTACGCTCCGTCTCAGTCGCGAGTGACACCATCTTACCCCTGGTATCGGGCGCGACCTTCTGGTACACGTGCTCCAAGTTCGTAGTCTTACCACCCAATCCCGGTCCGTAGTAAACCAGCTTGCAGTTGATTTCCCGGGAAGCGTAGTTGATCATCGACATTATCGACCGCGCCTTCCCTTAATCCCCAAAGAGTTTGTCGATTTCGTCCTCTGCCCCCTCGAGCAGACCGCCACGCTCGGAGGCAGGAGCGGCACCTGGGGCCTCTCGTCCGAACATCTCATCGAATACCGTCACGAGATCGCGAACCGTCTGTTTGACTCGAAGCCGCACCATCCCAACGGTGGTGCGTTCGTCGAACAGCACAACGAGAATGACCCGCCTCGCAATGTCGGCGAGATACATTGACTCTTTCTCGCCTTGGTGAAACAGCGAAGCGAACTCAGGCTCGCCGATCATCTTGGCAAGTTGGTCATTGGCACTGAAATCCGCTGCCGTCAGCGACGCAAACGCGGTAGGATCGAACGACATCTGCTCGCCGACGTTGACGAGCAGCTGGCCCGCACGATCCACCAGGAGTGCACATCTCGCATTCGACACCTTTAGGAGCTCGTTCAGGTGAGCGCTTATGCGCTGGTAGTCACCTTCATCTAGTGACCAAGTGGCTGCACCAGGCATTCTTGTCCTCTTACCCCAGTTTCGCTTCCATGCGCCGCGCGATAGCCTCAGCGCGACGTCGTAACACGGGATGCTTCTCCCACGTCAGGTAATCCTGTAACAGATGAACGGACTCGACACTCGGGTGACTCTTCAAGTACCCCAGCGCCGATAGACGGCGCAGTGGCCGTCCACTGAACAGCTGTCTGCGATGACGGTCCATGGAGTGCTGCGCCAAGAGTGCACCAGCCGTGGTTCCCACCACGATTCCGATCAACAGGGCTCGTGTCTTCGGTCCCATCAGCTGGACATCTCCCGTCTTGCTGCCAGAGCTTGCGCAACGGTCACGCCGTCCGCGTACTCCAAGTCGCCTCCGACCGGTAGGCCGAGGGCTATTCTGGTAACCTGCACACCGGTGTCCGCCAACACGCCCCGGACATAGGTGGCCGTGACCTCGCCCTCCATCGACGGATTGGTGGCCAGAATCACCTCACGCACTTGGCTGCCGTTACCCACGCGCGTCTGCAGCCCTTCTATCCGCAGATCGTCGGGTCCTATCCCATCGAGCGGGGACAAATGGCCGCCCAGAACATGGTATAGTCCTCGGTATTCGCCGGTCCGCTCGATTGCTCCGATATCCGAGGCCTCCTCGACCACGCACACGAGTTCCTGATCGCGTCGTGGATCCTGGCAGATCGGACACGGATCTGATTCACTCAAGTTACCACACCTGGAACACGGTCTGACGAGCGTCGACACTGCCTTGATCGCGGCAGCCAGTCGATTCACGGTGTCAGGCGGTTGCTTGAGCAGGAAGTATGTCAGCCGTGTGGCCGTTTTGCGGCCGATTCCTGGCAGCTTGGCCAGTTCACGGGAAAGCTCCTCGATAGCTGACACGCCCGTTACAGTGGAAGCTGGAACGGCAGTGGTAGCCCTCCGGTTACCTTGCTCAACTCACTCCGGTAGAGTTCCTCTGCCTTGCGCTGCGCTTCACTCACCGCCGCAAGAACGAGATCCTCTAGCATCTCGACGTCACCGTCCCCTGCGACGCTGGGATCTATCTGGATGGACTGGACGTGCCCGCGGCCATCGACCGTGGCTTTGACCATCCCACCACCTGACGAACCTGTTACCGTCCGTTGAGCCAGCTCGGTCTGCATTTGGCTCAGCTTGCCTTGCATCTGCTGACCCAACTGTAGGAGCTGTGAAAAATCGGCCATGTTTTGATCTCACACGTACTGGAACTACCGTAAACGTAGCAACCTACCCTAGGCGTTGTAGCGCCGCAACTACTCGATTACCTCGAGATCCAACACTTCCGCCATAGCGTCGAGCGCTGGGTCCTTGCCTCGATAGCGCCGCAGCCTTTCCTCCTGCTCTTCCTTCTTGTTTAGTCTCTGCGGCACCTCAGCCGTGGCCTGCCCCGCCTCGGCTTCCCGCGGCCGATATTCGACCTGCACCGGTCCACTGCCCAGCACCTCCGCGATAGCCTCCCCCACGATGTCTCGGCTGCGATTCAGCCCCTCGAGATGCACTTCGCAGTCGGTTACCTCCAGGATTGCCACACCACCCTCGACCGCCACCGGCGTGGCATGGCCCAGCGCCTCCTGAACCACCCTGCGCCGCTCTCCCGCAACTTCTACGATCCTGGGCCAGAGTGCGCGGATTCCCTCCAGCGAGAGGGGAATTTCGCTGGTGGTGACCCGACGCCCCGCCACGGTGGCCCGAGATTGAGTCGGCGCCTCCTTGGCAATCTCGCCAGGGTTTGACCGCGGTGTTGCAACTTGAACCACCTCACCGCTCGACAGCGCGGCGATCACGTCATTCAGCTCGACCGTCCGGTCCAGCAGCGACCACTGCACAAGCAAGGTCTCGACATGGAGTCTGGAGTTGGGACTGCGACGGATCACACCCTCGGCAGTGCCCAGAAGCTTGAGCATGCGGAGGATGTCACCCGGCTGATACCTCTCGGCCTGTTGCTCGACGGCAGTTCTCAGGCCTCCAGTGAGCCCCTCCGGTTGGCCACCGACTATGCGGATCATCAGAGCCCGCAACAATTCTCCGGCTCCGTTGACGAATTCCGCCAGGTCGGCCCCACTCTCCACGAGACGGCCGACAAACGGAAATACCTCAGCCGTCTTTCTTTCCGCGATGATGTCGAGTAGCTCGCCGTACATCTCGTCGTCAATCAGCCCCAGTGCGTCCCGCACGCGGACCACCGTCACAGCACCACCGCCAAACGCCAGAGCTTGATCCAGCAACGACAGCGCATCCCGCATTCCGCCGTCGGCCACTCGGGCGATGAGTTGCAGCGCATCGCCCTCGAATTCTATCGCCTCTCGTTGGGCAACGAATTCGAGCCGCCGTACGATGGCGGCGGGACCGATGCGGCGAAAATCGAACCGCTGTACCCGACTCATGACGGGTTCTGCGGTGTTTGCAATCTTGTGGGGTTCCGTAGTCGCGAACACGAACACCACTCGGGGTGGCGGCTCCTCCAGAATCTTCAGCAGGGCATTCCATGCCTCGCGCGTGAGCATATGTGCTTCGTCGATGATGTACACCTTGTAACGGTCGGGACCGCTTGCGGCATACATGGCCCGTTCCCTTAATTCCCGGGCATCATCGACCCCGCGATTGCTGGCGGCATCTATCTCGACTACGTCCAGATTGGCCGCCCCCGACCAGATGCGCCGGCACGATTCACACTTGCCACAGGGCTCGCCTTCTCCTGGCGCGTTGCCCCTGTCCTCACAGTTCAGCACCATGGCCAGAATCCGTGCCGCACTGGTCTTGCCAACCCCTCTCGGTCCGGTGAGGAGATAGGCGTGCGCCACCCTGTCCTTGGCCACCGCGCCGGTCAGGCCGGCAGCAACGTGGTCCTGGGCAACCAGATCGGCAAAACTGGTGGGTCTGTATTTGCGGGCGAGTGCAGTGTGTGTCATATGCCTATCACGGAATTGCCCCAGGTGACCCGAAGCGACGCGTGCAATCGCTTAGCGCTGCTACCTTCACGGTCCTGACGCGGTTCGCGCGCATTCGCCCTTCGGACCTGGGGCAGCGTGAAAGCTATGAGAGGTGACGGCTTCCCGGTAGCCCGGTGCCCCGACGAGCCGGCGTTCCCTCTTTCCCGGGTCGCACCCTGCGCGGTGTCCGGCGGTCACGGGTACCCGTCGGTCGCGGCGGTCTCACCCTTGTACCGATTCAGCATTGTACATTCGGCATTCTGCATTCCTACGCCTCCCCACCCCACCGATCCCACATGCTCGGAATCACCAGCACGAGCAACGTGTAGAGCTCTAGCCTTCCGAGCAACATCAACGCCGATAACACATAGTGCGATGGTGAGCCCATGTTCCCGTAGTGTGATGCCGGACCAACGTCGCCCAATCCGGGCCCGATGCTGGACATGGCCGCTATCGAGGCGCTGATGGACGTCAGTATGTCATGACCCAGCGCCGCCAGGATCAAGGAGCCTATGCCGTGGGTCGCAACGTAGAGAGCGAGAAATCCCAACACGTTGGCCATGATGTCGGAGCGGATTGGTGCACCGCCGAGTTTGACCACGAAAATTGCCCTCGGGTGGAGCACCTTCCTCACTTCACTAGCGGCGTGTTTCAGTACCAGAACCGCACGCGCCGTCTTGAAGCCGCCGCCGGTCGACCCGCCCATTGCTCCAACGAACATCAATCCCAGAAGCAATATCTGACAGAAGGCGGGCCAGGCTCCAAAATCCGCCGTGGCGAAACCGGTTGTGGTCATTATCGCCACCACGTTGAAAGTTGCACTTCGGAAGATCCAGCCCTCCCCCGCAAGGCCTATCGCCATGAACACAGCCACCGAAGCCGCTAGTGCCAATCCCGCGTACCAGCGCCACTCTGCGTCTTTCAACCACGGAAACCACTTACCTGTCAGCGCTTTGTAGTGCAGTGTGAAACTCGTACCGGCAATGAGCATGAAGACGATCGTCACCCACTGAATCGAAGCACTATAAGCGCCTATGGAAGCGGTTCGCGTAGAAAAGCCGCCGGTCGCCAGGGCGCTCATCGCATGATTCACTGCATCGAACGGCGACATCCCCAACAACACGTATATCACTCCCGCCACCGCCGTCAGTAGAGCGTAGACCCCCCACAGTAGACGGGCGGTGGTGGCAATGCGCGGCTGCAGCTTGTCGGTCTTGATCCCCGGGACCTCGGCGCGAAACAGCTGCGCGCCACCCATGCCGATGAACGGCAGAATGGCTACCCCCAACACGATTATGCCCATGCCGCCAACCCAGTGGCTGATCGAGCGCCACAGCAGGATCGAACGCGGCAGATCTTCGATCACGGGGAACACGGTCGCCCCGGTTGTCGTGAAA
>CP070792.1:2189151-2191973 GCA_020346845.1 Gemmatimonadota bacterium | reverse complement strand
CCCGCAGAGGCAAGCGCCTGAATCGCAGATTCGCGGCCTGCACCGGGGCCCTGAACCCGCACATGTACCTTGCGCACCCCCAAGTTCAGGGCTTCGCGTGCACAGTTCTCAGCGGCGACCGTCGCCGCAAAGGACGTTGATTTCTTGGAACCCTTGAATCCGGACTTGCCCGCGGAGCCCCAGACTATGGCGTTCCCTTTGCTGTCCGTTATCGTGACCAGAGTGTTGTTGAACGTGGCGGTGACATGCGCGATCCCCTCGGATTCCACGACCTTCTTTGATCGCCTCGTTCCAGTACCTTTCGATTGAGCCATATCTTATTTCTTGAGCACTTTCTTCTTGCCGGCTATCGGGCGACGCGGTCCCTTCTTGGTTCGTGCATTGGTGTGCGTCCGCTGGCCCCGAACAGGAAGCCCGCGGCGGTGGCGAGTACCTCGATAGCTACCAATGTCCATTAGCCGCTTGATGTTCATCGCGATTTCCGTGCGAAGAGCACCTTCGACCTTCACGTTTCGCTCTATTGCCTGACGCAGCCTGGCAACCTCAGCATCAGACAGATCCCGCACACGCACATCGGCATCAACCGCAGTGAGCTCCAGAATCTGGCGCGACGTGGACATGCCGACACCATAGATGTAAGTCAGCGCCACCTCGACTCGCTTCTCGCGAGGAAGGTCCACGCCAGCGATACGGGCCATACCTTAACCCTGCCTCTGCTTGTGCTTGGGGTTCCGCTTGCAGATGATTCGTGTCACACCCTTACGGCGGATGACCTTACAGTGCTCGCAAATCGGCTTCACACTGGAACGAACTTTCAAGACACACCCCGTCAGATTGTTAGAGCCTTGCAATATAGACGGAGGCTAAATGCAGCGCAAGTGAGGATTTACGGTGTGACGCGTACCTCTCGGAGTCGCCACATCCCATCGATGCGGCGGAACCCAAACAGTATCGTCTCCGTTCGCTGCTGGTCGGTTCCCTGCACTACATAGACACGCTGGACCTCTGCGTACACGTGGTCATCAGACAACTCCCGCAGACCTGTCCTCTCGCAAGAAATCTCCTCGGCTGATTTCACATATTGCTCCAGCAACCTGGATGCCTGACCTGGCCTGAGGGAGGCCGATGGCGCGATCCCAGGAATCCGCAGCCTGACCGTGTCGCTTCCAGCCACGAGTGCCGACATGTTGTGAGATAGCCAAGACTGCTGAGCCATCTCAATGGCCTGCCCCAGATCTTCCTGTGCTTTCAGCGATGCGGGGAGGGAACAAAGCACGGCGAATAGAAAGGCCGCGGCCAAAATCGGGCCACCCCGTCGCACGACGGGATGCCGGGAAGACCCTAAGGCCTCTCTATTCTCAAGAGTTATGCCCCGTCTTCCGCACTCCTGAGAGTATCCTTGATCTGTTGTCACCTGGCCTGCCTCATCTCTTGCTTAATACTCTTATACACCTCATCAGGACTTTCGGCCCTTGTAATCGGCCGGCCTACGACCAAATGAGTAGCTCCGGCTCGTACGGCGGCACCCGGGTCGGCCGTTCGCTGTTGGTCGCCTGAATCAGCACCCGCTGGCCTTATCCCCGGCGTCACGATCCAGGGTTCGGGGCCGAGAGCGGACCTCACTCCGGCCACCTCGAGCACCGAGGTAACAACACCGTGGACCCCCGCCCCGACCGCCATTCGTGCCAGGCGGCTCACCTCCGGGCCCAAATCAGTGACACTTTCCCGCCCCACGGTGTTCCAGTAACGCTCGCTGCTGTACGATGTCAGCACCGTGACCGCTACCAGTTTCGTTGTCCCGCACGCCTTGACGGCAGCCTCGAGCATCTGCTGCCCACCCAGCGAGTGAACTGTGGCCAAGTCGATTCCCTGATCAGCGGCAGCAGCAACAGCCCCCGCAACCGTAGACGGGATATCGTACCACTTTAGGTCCAGGAAGACCTTGATGCCTCGCTGCTTGAGCCCACGGACTACCGCTGGACCTTCCCTCACAAAGAGTACCGGCCCTATCTTGGCCCACTCCAGATCGGGCAACTGGTCGACCATCGCCAGTGCCTCATCTGCCGAAGCGAGGTCGAGCGCCACTATGAGATCAGCCACGGCGACTCCATTCCGCCGCCAGGCGCTCTGGTACCCGTGGGTCTGCGAAGCCGGCAGTGCCAACACCCACCAGCGAGGCTCCCGCCGCCAGGTATTGGTTGACGTCATCGAGGGAGCGCACCCCGCCGACTCCGATCACAGGCAATCCCGTGCGCTCATGCACGTCGCGTGTCGCTAGCACCCCGACCGCGAGTAGCGCGGGACCACTCACTCCACCCCTGCCAAACCCCAGCCTGGGCTCCGGGACTCCGGCTGCGGTGTCGAAGCGGAACACCGTTCCCGGGATGGTATTGACCAGCGAGAAACCGTCGATGCCCGCCTCCGCGGCCGCCTCCGCTGTGCCCGGTAGATCGGTGACAGTCGGTGGCAACTTCACGACCAGCGGCTTGCCCGTGGCTGCGCGGCACCGGGCTATCAAATCGGCAAGCACTGTGCGATCCGAGGAAAACTCCTCGTTACCCCTGTCGGTGTTGGGACATGAGACATTCAGCTCAAACGCAGTGATGATGTCATGGGAGTCCAGTCGCCGGACCACGGTCGCGAAATCGTCGAGTGCGAAACCGACCACATTGACCAAAACGCGGGCCCTGGTGACGTGCTCGGCCAACCACGGGAGTTCCGAGGCCGCCACCTGTTCCACTCCAGGGTTCGCCAGACCCACCGCGTTGAGCATACCACCAGGGAATTCAGCCACCCGTGGGGCTCTATTTCCGGCCCGTGGC
>CP070792.1:2185419-2189051 GCA_020346845.1 Gemmatimonadota bacterium | reverse complement strand
TGATGGTTGACTTCGCCGAGCGTCTGCGAACGGAGGGTGGCGTAGATGTCTCGCGCATCAGTGTGGGCTCGACTCCTACGATGACCGCTGTGAAAAGCCTCCATGGAGTCACCGAGATGCGTCCAGGGAACTACGCGTTGTTCGATTACTCGCAGACGGTGATCGGATCGTGTGAACCTGCGGATTGCGCAGCCACCGTGTTGGCAAGCGTAGTATCATCGCAACCCGGAATGAGCCACTGTGTGGTCGACGCCGGAGCACTGGCGCTGTCAAAAGACACTGGCCCCGAGGACCCGCCCAGCACCATGGGTGAGATCTTCGATGACTACGCCGCTGGTAAACTGAGTGAGGACACACGAGTCGTGTCCGTGAGCCAGGAGCATGGCATAGTGAGCAAGCGACTGCCGGTCGGCACGAAGGTGCGAATTCTACCCAACCACTCGTGTCTCACTGTGGCGCAGTTCGACGAGTTCCATGTGGTAGAGGGCGATCGGGTGGTCGACACTTGGAAGATCTGGCGGGAGCGGTGAGTACATAGCTGCAACGCGTCACGGTGGTGAACTCCCTGCGCGCGCTGCGGTTTCGCCGTCACCGGCGATATCCCAAGCATTCAGGGAGGCTCACCGACGCGCGCTGCGGGAACTCACCACCGCGACGCGGCAGTCGAAGGCCTTGTTGGCGATTTGAGCTTCGGTTACTGGTGGGCTTGTCCGAATCCCGAGTTACGCGGCATCGTCGGTTGCATCCCGAAGCGAACGTCGGTGAGCCTTTCTGAGTATTGGGATCTAACAAGTTGACGGCGAACCGCAGGGCGCAGAGGGATGGCAACCGTCGATGCCGCGTCACTGCAAGCGAGCGAACCGCAGCGCGCGGAGTGATCACAACCGTGGTGCTGCGCTACGGTGGAGGGCTGCCCGCCCCTAGCTCTTCAACCGCGCCACAGTAAGATCGATCAAGCCAGCCGGGAACGTCCCTCCTAGCTCGAGCGTGTCGCGGTAGCTTTCGATCGCATGCGCAACCTCCACGAAGTTGCGTGGCACCCGCGGCGAATCCGCCGCTGGCTCACCCTTGAAGGCCGTAGAGGTCCTCTCCAGCAAATCGTCCAGGCTCGCCGTATCGCGCCCGTGTACCATTGCTAGGGCGGCACCTGCAAGCAACAGGTGTGGCAATACGGAGCCATCGGGCAGCCGGAACTCAATGGTGGGTGACCCGATGACACGACCGTGATCGTCCATCGTCACCACCGGCAAGCGGATCAGAGCCAAGCGATCAAACTCGCCCCACACTATCGCGTTGGGCGCCTCCTTGCCCTGCTTCAGGCGTGCGAACGAATCGCTAACCCTGTTGCCAAACGCCATCAGTGCGCCACCCAGCTGCACCAAACCGCCGATCAGCCAACGGGACGCCTCACTCAGCTCGCCGTCTGCGTTCTTTATCGCCAGTGGTGCACCGTTTTTCATGGGTGCGAAGTGGAAGTGAAGCCCGTTACCGGCATGCCCCTCGGCCATCATCGGTTCGGTACTGCAGCGCATACCGCGCTGATGTGCCAGGTTGCGAAGTACCCATTGGGCCAGCAACACCCCTTCCGCTGCATCCGGCAGCGGGCTCAGTGCCAATTCGATCTCGTGCTGCTCCCAGATTACGCCGTCGATCTCCTTGGCTTCGATGTAACCCACTTCGGAATGACCGTACTTCACGGCGACTCCGATGTCGGCCAGTAGAGCCAGTGCCTTGCGCCGCAGGTCCTCACCGAACACGAATGGTGACGTTGCGTGGTAACCGCGATCGTCAGCACCGTAGATGTCATTCTCGTCTCGCCGCTTGCCGAGGAAGTACTCCACCTCACCCAGAGCCGTTAGCTCGGTTCCGGTCTCCCTCTTCAGCAGCTCACACGCTCGGCGCAGAATCGTGTCTGGCGATTGGGGTAGTGGTGTACCATCACGCGCTGCGTGCCCACACATGAGCACGAGCGTGGGCAACGACGAAAACGGATCGAGAAACGCGCTCTCCACCCTGGGGCGCAGCACGATGTCCGATGCATCGACGGGGATTCCCGTACCGGGGAAGACGCTCGAGCCATCGGCTCTCTCACCGCCCTGAATGATATCTGTCAAGTGATCGACACTGCGTGGCACGAAGTCGAGTGTCTTGAGCCAGCCGTCTCCACCAACGTGCATGAGGCTCAAAATGCGGATGTTCCTGCTGGCAAAGAGATCGGTGAGGTCGTGTATAGTCCATTCGCAGCGGGGTTTTCCCAACTCGCTCTCGAGTCCCAAGATCACCGGGGCGGCGGACTTAGCTTCTTTCTTCTCCGTCATCTCCACACCCTCTCGAGAAATCCCTGAACCTCTGGCACACCGCCCTGCAGCACCAAATACCCATCGTGTGGCTCGCGTTCAGTTATCTCACCGGCTATTTCAGTCGTCATCAGTTTGCGGACCGCCTCGGGATCGTCCGGATGGACACCCAACGCCCAACCCAGCTTTATGTAGGCGACCTCAGGAAGCATGTTGGCCAACGGGACTACTCCGAGTTCGAGGATCTCTCTCCCCGTCTCGTACACATGCATCTGTACGAAGCCCCACAGGGTCTGCAAAGTCATGTAAACCTGCACGCCCGCGTCGCGCGCGTGTTCCAGTGCCGGGTATGTCTTGCGATTGACATGACCTAGTCCCGTGCCTGCAATGACAATCCCCTTGTAACCCCGGTCCACGAGAGCATCGATTACATCGGCGTCCATACCGGGGTAATAGTACGTCAGCGTAACGCGCTCCTCGAACACTGGCTGCAGCGTGACTTCCCTGTCTTTGCGTCGCGGAGACCAATCGTCCTTGAGTGGCGTGATGGTCCCCTTCTCGACCGTGGCCAGGGGGATATCGCCCAAAGTGCGAAACGTGCTGCGATACGAACTGTGCATCTTTCGCACGCGTGTGCCACGGTGCAGCAGGTTATAGCGATCCGAGGTGGGTCCGAACATGCAGACCATGACCTCCGCTATCGGACCGTGGGCAGCAGTCCAGGTTGCGTTGATCAGGTTCTGCGCCGCATCGGAAGAAGGCCTGTCGGAGGATCGCTGGCTCCCGACCATGACGATCGGTATCGGCGTGTTTTGCACCATGAAACTCAGCGCCGCCGCAGTATGGTGCATCGTATCGGTACCGTGACCTATCACCACACCGTCGTAGCCCTGCAGAATCGCCTCACCGGTCTTCTCCGCCAGGATGAGGTACTGTTCTGGCCCCATGTTTTCAGAGAAGACACCGAACAGTTTCTCGGTCTCCAGATTGCAGATGTCCGCCAGTTCAGGCACCGAGCCGTATAACTCACCCGGGCTGAACGCCGGGATCACAGCACCGGTGCGGTAGTCCAAACGAGACGCGATCGTCCCACCCGTGCCAAGCAGTTTGACACGCGGGTGATCGGGGTCGGTGGGAAACTCCTGCTCCGGAATCTTGTAATGTGCCTCGCGGTATCCGGTTTCCTCCAGGGTATGAATGGTGTCGTGCCGCAATCCCACGTTGTAGCCGCTGGCCAGTTTCAGCACGATGTGGTTTTCATCGCTCGTTTCGGAGCGTGGGAGGATCAATCCCTCAAACACACCTCTGGTAGTGGACGCGGTTACCTCACTCCAT
>CP070792.1:2177795-2185319 GCA_020346845.1 Gemmatimonadota bacterium | reverse complement strand
TCCGGAAGTCGCCAGCATCGGTCTGACCGAGGAGCAGTGCAAAGAGAAGAAGCTGGATTACGTGGCTGGCAAGTTTCCGCTCATGGCCAACGGCCGTGCGCGAGCGAGCATGGAGACCGATGGCTTTGTGAAGATCCTGCGGGACGCCAAATACAGCGAGATATTGGGAGCCCACATAGTGGCTTCACATGCAAGCGAGCTAATCCACGAGTTGGCCGTTGCACGCGAGAACGAGAACACCGTTGAGGAGGTGGACCTCGCCGTGCATGCGCATCCGACCCTGTCTGAAGCCGTCGCAGAAGCGGCACTCGATTCGCTGGGTCGCGTCATCCACGCCTGACTCTTGGGTACCACTCGCGACCCGGTTGGACTCGCGCTGGCGAGCCTCGGCGCTGGTAGCGCGACCGGGGCGGCGGTGGTCACCGCGGGGATGCTCGTGTTTTCCACTCGCCTCGCAGACCGCAGCCCTGGCGAGTTCCGAGATGAGGGGTTCCTCATTATTTCACTGGCGCTGTTGCTCGGAATCGTGGCGGCGGTTGCGACCGGATGGACGCTGACAAAGCGGTTGGATGATCCTTGGCGACGTGGTGTCACGGGAGCAGTGTCCGTTTTCGGCACGGCATTGCTCTCTGTAGTAACCATGCCGATTCACACGGTAGCCGGGGTCGCTGGCTTGGTTGCGTACCTCGCAGTGCTGCTGCTGGCGTCCATTGTGACCCATCGAGCCGCTCATCGTTCTGCCAACCGATGAGCGCCGAGCTCGCAGTTGTGGGCCTCGGGCAGATGGCCTACGAGAAGGCGCTCGATCTGCAACGTCAGTTGGCGGACGCACGGATAACCGGTACCGTCGAACGTGATCTACTCCTCCTGGTTGAGCACCCGCCGGTCATAACCCTCGGTCGGAGCTTCGCGGTGCATAGTCTGCCAACTTCACGGGATGCACTGAGGGCACGTGGCATCGACCTATTCGAAATCGAGCGAGGTGGGGATATCACTTTTCACGGCCCGGGCCAGCTGGTTGGCTACCCCATCTTCGACCTGAAGCAGCATCGCGAGGACGTGCACTGGTTCCTGCGGCAGCTCGAAGAAAGCATCATCCGGACCCTGGCCTCATTTGGCATCGTCAGTGGACGGCGCGACAAATACACTGGAGTCTGGATCGATGACCGCAAGATCGCGAGCATTGGCATCCATGTGAAGAAATGGGTCACGTGGCACGGCTTTGCCCTGAACGTCACCACCGATCTGTCGTACTTCGACTTGATCGTTCCATGCGGCATTCCCGACGTCATTATGACGAGCATTCACCGGGAGCTGGCGGAGCGAACCCCACGAGATGTGTGGGGACGGGCGCTGGATGAGGTTGTCCTGGGAGTGAGCGAGGTCTTCGGAATGACTCCGCAGATGATAACGCTGGATCAGATAACCCGGGCAGATTAGGAGGGGAAGACGGGGAAGTAGGGGAAGGAGATCATCTTCTTCCCCTCCTTCCCCCCCTTCCCCTGCTACATCTTCTGGAAAAACCTCCCGAACACCCTCACCCCCTTCAGGAACTGATCGATCGCGATCTTCTCGTTCGGCGCATGCAGTCCGTCATCGGGCAAGCCGATCCCGCTCAAGATCACCGGCGCACCTTTCTGACCCAGCGCCGGTACGATTGGGATCGAGCCACCCGACCGGATGGGCACTATGCCACGGCCCTCAATTTCACGGAATGCGTCATCCAACAAAGTCATGTACGGTCCGGTCGCATCCACCAACACTGGATCGGCACCGTGAATGAAATCAACCGAGACGTCTGCGTACTTGGGCGCCACAGCCTTCACGGCACGCTTCAGCTGACGCTGCACAGTCTTTTCCTTCTGGTTGGGCACGAGTCGCAGACTCACTTTGGCGCTGGCCACGGCCGGGATCACGGTCTTCGCCCCTTCGCCAGTGAAACCCCCGGATATCCCGTGGATATCCAGCGTCGGCAGAGCCCAGAGACGCTCGAACACCGAGTAGCGCGTCAATCCCGTCAGCTCACGCGATCCCACTTCATGCCGCATGAAATTCTGCTGTTTGAACGGGAGGCTGGCCCACGCGTCCCGCTCTTGTTTGGAGGGCCGGGCGACCGCCTCGTACAGCCCGGGGATCTTTATGCGACCTTTGGGTGACTTCAGTTGTGACAGAATCTGGACCAGCGTTTCATGCGCGTTGGGCGCAACGCCTCCGTACAGACCCGAATGCAGATCTCCCTTGAGGGTGCGCACGGTGATCTCCGCATAACACAGTCCGCGCAGGCCTGTTTCCACAGCGGGCCACCCGGGAGCGTAGTACGGTGTGTCGGCCACAAGGGCTACGTCGACATCCACCAGCTCGGGTTCTCGTTCCAACAGACCGAACAGGATCCCACTGCCCGACTCCTCCTGGCCTTCTATCAGGAAACGCACGTTGACCGGCGGTGAGCCACCTTGGCTCACAGCCTCGAAAGCTTTGATGATCGAGAACACCTGGCCCTTGTCGTCGGTGGCACCTCGCGCATACAGGTTACCGTCTCGAACCGTCGGCTCGAACGGTGGCGACTCCCATAGATCGAGTGGATCGGGCGGTTGTACGTCATAATGGCCGTACACCAGCACTGTCGGTTTACCTGGCTGAACCGGACCATCAGCTACGACAACGGGATGCGTGTCGCTTGCTTTCAGCTCGACGCTGGTACACCCGAGTTCTTTGAGGTGATCGGCCACCCATTCGCTTGCCGTACGGCAGTCTCGAGCGTGGTTCGGGTCTGTGGAGACACTGGGAATCCGGAGCAGGTCGTTCAGCTCTTCGAGCAGACGATCCTGCTGTTCGCGTGTGAACTCATCGACAGTAGGCATAGGATCAATTCGGGTAGAGTGTCGGTTCCTTGGCTTGGGCGAGCATCGGTTCAAAATAAACCGCGACTTGCGATAGGAGTAAGTAGGCATAATTGTATCGGCGTCCACCAACCTCGGATGGAGCTATGACCTCTACGGTGCTGAAGCGAACTTCGATGACCACCCGAGCAATCACGCGAAGCCAGTTTGATCTGGCCGCCGACTTGCTGAACCTAGAAGACTACATGCGCCAGCTGCTGGTTCGACCGTTTCGATCACTCACTGTCGAAGTACCAGTGCGAATGGATGACGGCTCTTACCAGGTACTCGAAGGTTATCGCGTGCAGCACAACGGAGCGCGTGGCCCCTGCAAGGGCGGCGTGAGATACCATCCAGAGGCCGATGAGCTTGAAGTGCTCGGGTTGGCAACCACCATGACATGGAAGACTGCTCTGCTAGATATCCCGTTTGGCGGCGCCAAGGGGGGGGTCCAGGTCGATCCGCGCGGCCTTTCCACTCGCGAGCTCGAGGAGGTGACCCGCGTGTTCACGAGCAGGATTTCACTGGCGTTGGGGCCGTATCGCGATATACCAGCACCGGACATGGGCACCAATGCGCAGGTGATGGCGTGGATGTTCGATGAGTACTCAAAGAGGGGTGGCTATTCACCGGCAGTGGTAACCGGGAAGCCCATCGCGCTGGGTGGGTCGCTAGGTCGAGAAGAGGCGACCGGACGAGGGGTGATGTACACGATGCAGTACTTCTCGCAGGATTATGGGGTCCCGCTAAAGGGAGGAACAGTCGCAATCCAGGGATTCGGCAACGTCGGGGCCCACCTCGCGCGGTTGCTCCACGAGCAAGGAGCCAAGATCATTGCCGTGAGCGATGTGGATGGCGGGTTCCACAACGATGGTGGCATCGACATCCCGAGGATGTTCCAGCACGCGTACGTCGACCGCCGGCCCGTCCCGGAATTCAAAGGAGAGGGCGGGACGATCACCAACGACCAGCTGTGGAACGTCTCGTGTGACTGGCTCGCACCTTCCGCACTGGGAGGAGTCATCACCAAGGAGAAGAACGCCAGCACAATCGATTGCAAGGTGGTGGTCGAAGGCGCAAACACCCCAGTTACGCCGATCAGCGACAAGATCCTCGACGATCGAGGTATACCTGTCCTACCAGATTTTCTGGCTAATGCCGGAGGGGTGGTTGTCAGCTATTTCGAATGGGTTCAGAATCTCCAACAGCACCCTTGGTCCATCACGAAGGTGACGGAAGAGCTAGAGGCAAAGATGCGGGTGGCATACGACGATGTTCGCAAGATCGTCGAGGAAAAAGGCGTACCGTGGCGTACCGCCGCATTCACCATCAGTCTGGCGCGGGTCGCCGAGGCGGAGCGACTGAGAGGTCACCACGACTCGAATTCAGCCAGTAGCTGAAACGGATCCGTGCCGGCATTCTCTCGAACTGCCGTCGCAATCGACACAACTGTTTGTTTGAGGTCTCCATTCAGTCCGTGAAAAACGGTATCGAAACTGGTGAGGTTGGTGCGGTAGAGCTGCGCCGCAATGACACTCGCGTTGTTCAGCGTCCTGCGGGCGAGCCCTGCTGCACTGTACGTCTCCAGGCGGTGCCCTAACGATCCTGCCAGGCTGTCACGCGCAGCTCCAAAGATCCGGCGGCGTTCGCCAAGTACGACTGTCTCGTCGAGCCGCTGCTCATACAGCTTGTTGAGCGAACTAGCCAGCTCCTCGTAGAATCGCGCAAGCTCCAACTCGTCGTTCCACATAGCCGCGGCGCGTTGCGCATTGATCGTGTCACCTCGGCTCCTGAAAAAACTCTCAGCTCCCCGATACCCAACAAACGAGGCAAAGCTCTCATTGAAGTGCGTGGCGCTGGGAACGTAGATCGTGTTATGGGCGATCTCATGAATGACAGTCGCCACCAGGCTCACTGCATCGTCATACAGCGCGGTCGACAGTAGCGGATCGTTGAACCATCCCAACGTCGAAAAAGCGCCCGCCGGTCGAAGATACGTGTCATACCCCTGCTCATCGAGCCGTTCGGCTAGCCCAGTAGCAGCTCCCGGATCGAAGAATCCCTTGTACGGAACGCTGCCCACAATGGGATAGCGCCAGGAATAGGGTTCGAGAGCGGTTTTGGGACTTGCTGAAAGCACCAGCAGCAACGTGTCCCGGCCAACATCCGTGAATGTGGTATAGGTGTCGCCCGCCACCAGCCCAAGAGAGTCGGCAGCGAATGCCCGCGCCGACAGCACCAGGTCGAAGAGATGACGGCGATGAGGATCGACGCTCGAATCCGCGCGCAGTGATTCGAGCGAACGGCGTTTCAGTAAGATCCGAGCCTCTTCGTAACCGGCCCGCGTCAGGTAGCGGACCTCACGGCTCAGAAGCCAGGCGGCTGCCGCTGAGACAACTGCCAAGGCGGCCATGCCAAACAACACCTTCCAAATTGAACGGCGCAGCCGGCCCCAGAGCTTCACAGGGTTATCCGCATACCTACCCGATGTGCCTTATTCCCGCGGTTGTCTTCAGGTTGATACGCGTAGTCGAGCGCGAAGCGAGACAGCACGAGACTCCCACCGGCCGTGAATTTGGATTGCTCGGTGCCACTAGGTTGAGATCCGTATGCGCCACGCCCAATCACCCCGACTCCACGCAACACGATTCCGGCTTCGACGCCTCCCACGAACCGCGAGGAGTATCCCTCAGGCCACTGGAACTCTATGGTCGAAAGCAGCCGGAATGATTCCTGAGGATCTACATAGTTCATCGTGAACCCGAAGCGAGTCAGTCGAGGCATCGTCAGCAGAGATTCTTCCTTCCAATTGCCACCGATGTTCTGGATCGAGAACCCGAAAGCCAATATATCGAAGACCGCGATCGCCACGCCGGCATCACCACTCCATGCTCGTTCATCCTGATCGTCAACGGAGAAACGGACATACCTCACCGTTCCACCGAAAGCGAGCATTCCGAATCGATAAACCAGCGATCCCGTCCCTAACCTCTCACGCACGTTGCTGCCTTCGGGAATCCCCGGTGTGGGGTAATATGTGGGGTCTGTTCCGTGATCGAGGTGGGCCCCGCCGAACGCCAAATGGAACTGACGGATGCGCCACGCGAGAGCCCCGTTCAGAATCATGCCGCTGGAGGGTACCCCACGGTACGCTCCTTCCAGGCTTATGTGACGTATGGTCGCGAGAGCAGCAGGATTGCTGAACACTGCCCCCGCATCGCCGACTAGGGCAGCGGCCGCTCCGTTCAGCCCGGCACTGCGTACCGAAACCGGCTGGTACACGGACGCCGGTATGATCCCTCCTTGGGCACTGAGAAGCCCCCCGTGCATCGTCACCCACAAGGCCACCACAAGCGGCCGCGTCACGATGCGCGAGGGGCTTCCACAGCCCGCGAAGAAGTGCATGCTATTTGATACGTATCACGTTGAGTCTTGGCTCTAAGGGCCCGGTCAAGGGATTGCCCGAGCTATCCAATAACTCTACAGTGAAGCCGCGCCGTCCGGCAACTTGGACTACGCGATAATAGGCTCCGGAGCCAGACCCCAGAGTCCCCGTGACGTCAAACTCTCCGCCATTGAACACCCGCGGCAGGATGGGAAACGGTTCCGGGAAGAGAGAGGGATCCTGTGCATGTAGATCGCCATACGTTGACCGGAAGTCCCAAGTCGAGTACCGCAGTCTAGCAGGTACCGAGTTCAAATCGGGATGATGCGACACGTAGTTCGCCAGAAACCAATCTGCCAGGATCTTGGACAGCGGCTCACCCGCGGCTGACTCCAAGTTTGCTGTGCCGACCAACCCGGTTTCCGACAGCCGGCGCAGCACCTCATCGCCCTTCTGATCCACCAACCACCGCAGCAGCAACCAGGTTGCGCCCCGTTCCTCCAACGACCCAGTACCCTCAGAGTACAAGGGGAAGTGCTGCTCGGTGGCAGCTAAATAATCGTATGCGTTGAACAGATCGCCCAATGCGAATGCGGTGAACCGGCTTGAGTCCCCCAGGGCCTCGAAGTGAAGGGCAGCTTGTTCCTCGGCCATGTGAGACATGGCCTCGTTGAGCCAGGTCTGCTCCGAATTGCTGCCCCGCAAGAGCCTGTGTTGGTTGAAGTTGATCATGTGCTGGAACTCGTGTACGAATGTCACCGGCACCAACCGCTTGATGCGGTCGACCGAGTGATCGCACGATACCGTTCCGTCAGGATCGGGGGTCAGGGCATAGAAGATCTCCGCCTGGTTCGAGCGGCTGTCGTTGCTGGCTGACGACTCGAGATCCAAGGGGAAGAAGAAGCCGGTAATGAACGAAGTCGAGCACTCGGATCTCTCGGTGAGACCGTTAACGACCGGAGTCATTAGGATGATCACTCGTCCGTTGCGATCGATGTCCGACTCTGAGCCGTAGGTTCTAGCCACAACGTCATACAGATCCAAATCGAACAGCGCTCCTAGCTCGTCGAAGTCGTGCGGTGCCAGCCCACCCGCCGGAGCCTGTACGTCCTGGTATATGATCGCCTTTGTGCCAGCGTATTTGACTTCACCAGTCACACTGGCAAAATCCGCCGGCGCGCTGCAGCTAATGTCAGAGCATACCCTAAATGAGCGACGGTCTCCAACTTCGACATCGAGTTGAATTGGCGCTGCATATGG
>CP070792.1:2170555-2177695 GCA_020346845.1 Gemmatimonadota bacterium | reverse complement strand
CAACGGACCCAGTCGGCAAGCCGGATGCTATCGAGCGGAAGTTCTCGCCACCGTCATCGGTCACGTACACGTACGGAGTGAAGTCGTTAGTGCGATGGTTGTCGAACGTGATATAGAACCGGTCAACACTGAAATGCGACGGCTCGATGCGACTGACGTAAGAGTTTGCCGGCACGCCGTCGAACCGATCCGTCAGTTCGATCCACTCGCCTCCATCGTCCGGCGTCATCCATACGCGCCCATCGTCCGTCCCGGCGTACAACATCCCTTGCTGCAACGGCGACTCTGCCAACGAGACGATGGTCGCATAAGTCTCTGCGCCGGTCACATCGGGAGTGATACCACCGGTGGTTTGGGTGCTGATTTTCACCTTCTCGGCATCGTTGTAGCTCAGCTCGGGTGAGATCGGCTTCAGTCCGTCACCCCAGTTGGTGCTCTTCACCACCATGTTGCCGGCAGCGTAGAAGTGACTGCGGTCGTGCACCGACTGGAAGAACGGCGTGTTCCAGTTCCAGCGCATATCGTGCGCCGCCGAGTCGGCTGAGGCGCGTTCGCGCAAGGACTGTATGCGTGGGTCGTTCTCGTCCACGCCTTCATCCATTAGAGTGACAATCGTGTCCTGGTATGGCAGCCACACATCACGCCAGTCCGGCTTCTCCAACGAGCTGCTCTCACCGGTTGCCAGGTTGTTACGGCGCATGTTCCCGCCCTGCGACTCGGACCACACGATGCTCGGATCCACCGGATCCTGCGCAGATACGAAACCATCGCCACCGCTGATGGTGTACCAGTGGTACTTCCCGATCTGGCCGTTCGAGATCCGGCTCGGTCCGCACCACGTGTAGTTGTCCTGCAATCCGCCGCACACGCGGTACGGCGTTTCCATGTTGTAGCTCACATGATAGAACTGACCGATGGCGAAGTAATTGAGATAGTGCCAGTTGCCGCCGCGATCGAAGGTGATTGCAACACCGCCATCGTTGCCGTTTACCATGCGCTCGGGATCATTAGAATCGATCCACAGAGCGTGATCGTCGGTGTGGACTCCCACTGCAGTCGATCCGGCAGTCTTGCCGCCATCATTGGAAAACAACAGTGGGACGGATGAGAAGTAGACCCGGTCGGAATCGAGTGGGTCGACGGTCACTTCTGAGTAGTAGAACGGCCTCGTGTTGGCGTCGTTCCTCTTCTCCCAGGTCACGCCACCGTCAGCCGAGCGATACAAGCCGTTGCCTCCCGAGCCGTCCTCTTCCTTTTCTGCTTCCACCATTGTGTACATGATGTCGGGGTCGCTCAGGCTGATCGCGATGCCAATACGGCCCTTCATTGTGGTGGGGAAGCCGCCGCCCGTGACCTCGGTCCAAGAATCACCACCATCAGTAGACTTCCACAGCGCACTACCCGGTCCACCACTGTTTAAGAACCACGGCCCCCGCACTCGCTCCCAGCTGGCAGCGAACAGCACGTTGGGATCGTTCGGGTGCATCGCGACATCGACGAAGCCCGCCTTGTCACTGATGAACTTCACCAACTCCCAAGTGTCACCGCCGTCCTGGGTGCGATACAACCCGCGCTCGGGGTTGGAATCCCAGATGTGCCCCAGCGCTGCAACGTAGACGATGTCGGGATTGGTGGGATGCACAACGATGCGGCCGATGACCTGAGTCTCAACCAACCCCTTCAGTTCCCAGGTCTCGCCTCCATCGGTCGATTTGAAGATCCCGCCTCCCGGCGAGATCGAATTGCGGGAGTCCTCCTCGCCTGTGCCAGCCCAAATCTGGTCGGGGTCAGAGGGCGCGATTGCGAGGTCTCCCATCGCAACTACACGCTCGTTGGTCCAGATTGGCTTGAAGGTGGTGCCGTTGTTGGTGGTCTTCCAGATACCGCCGCTTGCGGCTGCCACATAGAATGTCTTCGACGGACTGGGCAAGCCTTCTACATCCGTCACACGACCGGCCATGTTGGCCGGGCCTATCGACCGCCATTTGAAGGCCTTCATGGCCGTCGAGTCTAACGGTTGCGTCAGCTGGGCCTCCAATCCTGAGGCTCCAACGGCCAGCACCGCCATGACGAAAATGACGCTCCATCGGGTCATGTTCGTTTCTCTCCTATTGGGGTAATCCGATATTCGATATAGTGACTCAAGGTGTGGCCCATCTACGTCTTACTACGCTCGAGCGGCCCGATTTGCTGAGGCCGCGTCCCGCTCTCGACCTAAGCTACACGCGGATGCATCGGTAGGAAGTATGCGACTGTGCGCCGGCGTGACTGGCACAGCAACCGCCGGACATCCATACTTGTGATCTGATCGACCTCCGACCCTGCAAGGAGTTCCATGATGTCCAAGCTGATTCCAAGACGAGATTTCGTGGGCCGTATGGCTGCGGCCGGTGCGGCCTTTCACGTGGTCCCGCGGAATGTGCTGGGCGGCGCAGGTTTTCGTGCACCCAGCGATACACTCAACGTTGCCTGTATCGGTGTAGGCGGCATGGGTGGCAGTGATGTGCGAGGCATGAGCACCGAGAACATCTATGCACTGTGCGACGTGGACGACAGAAGGGGAGCCCGTTCCTTCGGTGAGTTCCCTCAGGCCAAGCGCTACCGCGACTTCCGCGTCATGCTAGAGCGCGAGGCTGACAACATCGACGCCGTCACTGTGTCGACACCCGACCACACCCACGCAGTGGCGGCCATGATGGCACTCGACATGGGCAAGCATGTGTACTGTCAGAAGCCACTGACACGCACGATATGGGAGGCGCAGCAGTTGATGGACGCGGCCCGCAGTTCGGGCGTCGCCACGCAGATGGGAAATCAGGGGCACTCATGGGAGGGCACCCGTCAGATCCGCGAGTGGGTGGAGGCGGGCTGGATCGGCACCGTCAGAGAAATCCAGTATTGGACCAACCGACCGATCTGGCCGCAAGCGATCGAGAGACCGCTGGAGATGTATCACACACCGCATCACTTCGACTGGGACCTGTGGCTCGGGCCAGCTCCCGAACGTCCTTATCACCCAGCCTACGCACCATTCAATTGGCGCGGCTGGTGGGATTACGGGACCGGAGCTTTGGGTGACATAGCGTGCCATGCGATGGACGCCGCTTTTTGGGCGCTCGAACTGGGTTACCCCACGAGCATCGAGGCGGAGTCCACCCAGCTCTTCGAAGAGACTGCCCCGGCGGTTTCGCGCATCGCTTACCATTTCCCTGCTCGGGGCAACCGTCAGGAAATCAAGGTCGTATGGCGCGACGGGAACCTGACCCCGCCCCGGCCATTCGACCTCGCTGAAGCTGACAGTTGGCCCCCCGGCAGCAGTGGCCAGCTCTGGGTTGGTGATGAGGGCACCCTTTTGGCGGGGATCTATGGTGACGGGCCCCGCCTGGTAAACGCATCTCGACACGCCGAGCTGATGGCCAGCCCACCTACAGAGACCTATGCACGCACCGAAGGCGTCTATGTCGAATGGATCGACGCGTGCAAGAGCGGTGGCAAGGCAGGCTCGGATTTCGCCACGCACTCGGGTCCTCTAACCGAAATGGTACTGCTAGGTAACCTGGCGGTTCGGGCCGCGAAGGCACTTGAGTTGGACCCGAGCACCGGACAGGTCACCAACACTGAGATTCCGGAGGAATACGTCAAGCCTACATATCGCCAGGGCTGGGGTTGGTAGTACCCGGGACTCGCGCCAGGAGGCAAGACACTACGCGGGGGGTGTTGAGAACCGTGCACCGAGTGTGGGCCAATGAGTGAGACACAGCGAGGCGGCCAACAGGTTGGGATCGTCGGACGAACGCTACGATTGATGTTAGCCCTGCTGGCAGGGTGGATGTCCTTCACAATCATGCGTCTGGAGAGCACAACCTTCAATTTGCGAGTACTAGCCGTCTCGCTGGCAATCACTATGGTTTACACAGCTCTTCATCTCGTTCTGACTTCGCGCGTCGACAAGGTGAACCGGTGGTTGGGAGCGATCACCGCCGTAATACCGATCATTCTCTTGTTCGTCATAGGCAATCAGCTGGTTCGAGCGGGTGTGCTGATCTATGTCGGACTCTCGTTGCTATTACAGACGGTGCGCGGCGACGGAAGCTGTGAAGTGCTCGCAATTCCCAGCACGGTATTGAAACCGCCTACCCACCTGGCAGGAATCCTGTTCGCGCCGGTCGACGCGATCGAGAAACACATGTCCGGTCCGGGCGGAATTCCGGGGTAAAGGAAATCTCGCCAGCAAAGAACATTGCACTCCCCTATTATTGCCGGACGCATTGTGCTCCAGCTTATCTGATAGGTTAGATTGCTCGGCTCTCGTTTCAACGCAACGACTGCCGAGGCCCATTATGATCGAACATCATACTGACATGACAACCCTGGCTGGCGGGTGCTTCTGGTGCCTCGAGGCCGTGTTCACCAAGCTCAGGGGTGTGGAGAGTGTGGTCTCCGGCTATACAGGTGGCAACGTGCCCGATCCGTCGTACGAGTTGGTTTGCTCCGGAACCACGGGGCACGCTGAGGCAGTCCAGATCACTTTCGACCCCGCCGTCATCTCTCTGCGTGACTTGCTGTATGTGTTCTTCACTATGCACGACCCCACGACGCTCAATCGACAAGGTGCCGACATTGGCACGCAGTATCGATCAGCGATCTTCTACCACTCCGAGGAACAAGCCGCGACTGCAAGCGAAATGATCGATGAGCTGGCCGCCTCGGGCACATGGGACAATCCAATAGTCACCGAAGTGTCCCCGCTCGACACGTTCTATCCAGCAGAGCAATATCACCAGGATTACTACGAGCAGAATCCCACTCAGCCGTATTGCCAAGCAGTAATCGCTCCCAAGGTGACAAAGTTGCGCCAGCGATATCTGGAAAAGCTGAAGAATTAGCAGGCCCCAAGACCGCCGTGGCCGCCGTGCCAACGTGACCGCCGTGCCCATGACCACCAGGCACGGCTCAAGCGTACCAGCTCCGGAAGATGAGCCCACCAAGTTCCACCTTGCGCCTCTAGTCATCGAGAGAGCCCGCGCAGCTATTCGGCGGGCGGACAGTACGGTGAACCACCGAGGAGGGCGCAATGGCAACCACGATCGAACACCAGACCCGGACCGCTTCCGTCGACCTGGAGCGACTCAAGAGCAAGCAGCGCGAAGTCTGGGGAGCGGGTGACTTTGCCGTCGTGGCGCGGCACACCGTCTTCCCCGGGGAACTACTGTGCGAGGCGGCGGACGTGAGAGCAGGAAAGCGGGTGCTGGACGTGGCTACCGGAAGTGGCAACGCTGCTTTGTCCGCAGCACGGCGTGGGGCGATTGTCACCGGTGTAGACTATGTCCCGGAGCTGCTCGACTGGGGACGGAAGCGTGCCGCGGCCGAGCAGGTAGCTGTAGACTTCGAGGAAGCGGACTGCGAAGCGCTTCCATTAGCTAATGGATCGTATGACATCGTGTTGTCGATGTTTGGTGCGATGTTCGCGCCTGACCAGCGACGAGCTGCCGATGAATTGGTTCGCGTCTGTTGTCAGAACGGGCGCATTGCGCTGGCAAACTGGACTCCCGACGGCTTCTGGGGTCGCGTCTTCGCACTGCAATCCAAGTACATCCCGCCGGCAGCGGGGTTGACGCCTCCCACTGCATGGGGCAAAGAAGATCATCTACTCCGGCTATTGGGAGGTCGAGTGCGGGTTGAACGTTGCCGGCTACGCTACGCCGATTTCAGCTACACATCCGCGGAGGATTGGCTCGAATTCTTTGCCACCTATTTCGGACCGATCCTGAAGGCGTTCGAGCGGCTCGATGACCATATGCGAAGGGCGTTTGCCGCGGAGCTGAAGGATTTGACTGAACAGTTCAACTCCGCCACCGATGGCGGACTCGTGGTGCATGCCGAGTACCTCGAGGTAGTCCTGACGAAGCTGTAGAGCCGACTTCCGTACCGTAGACTTACCGAGAGTCCCACCTTTCTGTAGCTTAGGCGTGCCTGCTCAAATGCAGGCGCGCCTTTAGCTATCGACTCATCCAAGGCAGTTGCAATGAAAACCTTGGTCTCCCTCCTGACTTCGCTCATGGGACAACGCTCGCAGCGCCCACGGGCACGAGCGTTCTCGTATTACGTGGCGATGCTAGTTTCGATCGTGCTGCTGTACGGTTGGCTGTTCCACGTGATAATGGCGCACGAAGGTCAGGAACACTCTTGGTTCACCGGCGTCTATTGGGCACTGACGGTGATGTCTACTTTGGGTTTTGGAGACATCACCTTCACAAGTGACCTTGGACGAGCCTTCAGCACGTTCGTCTTGGTCACGGGCGTTATCCTGTTATTGATCATCCTCCCTTTCTTGTTCATCCGCCTTGTGTACGCGCCATGGCTGGATCAGCGTAGTCGCGGGCGGTGGAAGGCTCTGCGACGCATACCAAAGGATGTTGAGGGACACGTCATAATCTGCGCCAACGATCCCATCGCACTTGGCCTGATACGACGACTGGATCTGACCGGAATTCAAGCCTACTTGATCGAGCCCGATCCGAATCGGGCATTACAGATGCACGACGAGGGCGTTCCCGTGATTGCCGGGGAAGTCGATTCGGTCGAAACGTACGACAACGCCCGAATTGAGCGCGCGCACCTCGTATTCGCCAACTCCAGCGATACGGTGAACACGAACATCGTACTGACCGTACGGGAACGAGCTCCCTCGGTACCCGTGGTTGCCGTGGCAGACTCGGTAGACTCTATCGACATCTTGGAGCTGGGTGGTGCGAACCATGTGCTTACACTCACATTGCTATTGGGTGAGCACCTGGCCAAGCGAGTCTCTGCCGGTAACGTACGGGCGAACATCATTGGGCATTTTCACGATTCGTTGCTGGCCGAGTTCCCCGTCAAAAACACGCCGTTGGAAGGACGAACGATACGCGAGTCAGGTCTACGCGAAGAACTCGGCGTGAACGTCGTCGGTCTTTGGCGCGAGGGGCGGCTATTGCCCGCCGATCCCAATCTCGAGCTGTCCTCACTCAGTGTACCAGTCGTAATTGCCAATGAAGAGCAGGTGGAGACCATCGATGCCATGCTCATCATCCATGAGGCGAACGCCAATCCCGTGATCGTGATAGGTGGCGGTCGCGTGGGGCATGCCGCCACCGTGGC
>CP070792.1:2167661-2170455 GCA_020346845.1 Gemmatimonadota bacterium | reverse complement strand
CCGGCATCCAGCGCAACAACTTTATCGCGGCGTTCGAGCAGGGCTTCGGCAGCACCTTGGGCAAGATCGGCATCGTCATCGTGCTGGGCTCGATCATAGCCGAGGCGTTGCGTCACACCGGGGCCATCCAAGTGATCACGCGATCGATGGTGCGGTTGGTCGGCGCCAAAAGAATGCCGTTCGCGCTGACGCTCACCGGTTTCGTGTTGGGTGTCGCGATCTTCTCCGACGTGGCATATGTGATCTTGAATCCGCTGGTGCATTCGGCGGCACACGCGATGGGTGTGGGCATGGGCACAATGTCCATCGGACTAGTTGGCGCGCTGCAGCTCACCCACGCGATCGTACCACCCACGCCGGGGCCGTTGGCCGCTGCCGCGCTGGTTGGAGCCGACATCGGCAAGACCATCATCTTTGGATCGGTCGCGTGTCTGGTGGGTTCCGTCGCGGGCTGGGTGTGGGGCCAATATGTATGTGGTCCGCGACTCGAGACACAGCCGTCCGAGGAATTCCGCAACAACGACTTCTTCGAGGCCGGCGAACGAGAGCAATTGCCGTCCACCTTCAGATCGTACGCTCCCATCGCCGTGCCTGTCGTGCTCATCAGCGCACAGAGCGTTGCCAAGCTGGTACTTGATGAGGGCAATCTGCTACGCGAGGTACTGTCTTACATCGGATGGCCCGTGGTTGCGTTGGCCATCGGCTTGCTGCTCGCCTACCTCAACGTCAACACCATGGGCAACAAGACCGAGACGACCAACACCTGGGTCAAGGACGGGCTCAAGACGTCGGCCATGATCCTCGTCGTGACGGGATTGGGCGGCTCGCTCAGCGCAATTCTCAAGGGCACGCCGGCGGTCGACTTCATCGCCGATGCGTTCGCGACGTATGGTCTTCCTTCCATCCTGCTTCCCTTTGCCATCGGCGTCATCGGCAACATGTTGACCGGCTCGACCACGGTTGGAGTTATCACTGCGGGCTCGTTGGTTGCCCCCATGTTGGGACCCTTGGGACTCTCGCCCGAAGCTGCAATGCTCTCCGGTGCCTCAGGATCTGTGATCATCAAGTATGTGAACTCGAGCTACTTCTGGGTGTGCACCTCGCTCAGCAAACTGGAAGTGAAGGAAGCGCTGTGGGGCTATGGTGGAGTGACGTTGGTGGGCGGACTTGCTTCGTTTGCGGCGGTGTGGGTGATGTGGGGGGTGGGGGTGATCTGACGCGGTATCCCGGTTTCCCGGTGTCCCGGACACGGGACCTGCGGCCGCGGATGATCTCTGTACGATCGCAGATAGTCGAGTCTGTAACCGATACTATCCGCGTCCGTATGAATCTCATCCGCGGCCGCAGATTCCGTGATTGTTGGTGTCCGTGGCCGCCGTCCTCGTCCTTCATCGTCCGTCCTTGGCTCAGCTGGCTCTCCGGAGCTTCCTGATCCTGCGCAGCTCCCCGGCCTCCTCCAACTGTGCGTGGTAGAGATCCCAGCGTTGCTGCAGGTTCATCCAGAAGTCAGGAGACATTCCGAAGAACTTGGCCAGGTGTAATGCCGTACTGGGTGTCACACCACGTCGGCGGTTGACGAGTTCGTTCACACGCTGGTACGGCACGCCGATGCGATCTGCCAGATCTCGCTGTGGTCAAGACCAGGTTTGTCGCGGACGAGGTTTGGTTGGTGCGGGTGAAGTGCGGTGTGTGGACATGTAAGCGGTTGTGGGCGAATGACTTAGTGCCAGGGAGCGGCCAGACGGTGGCGCCTGTAGGTGTTACATGTAAGTACTACATGCACTATATTCATGTACATCATGGTTGACAAGAAGACCAAGAAATCCACCGTGCGAGAACCCGTCCAGGTCTATATGGACAGACACGATCGGGATCTGCTCGAGGAGTTGGCTCGCAAGACTGGAACGTCACGGGCCGAGTTGTTGAGGCAGGGCCTGCGCCACCTTGCGGAACATCTCTTGGAGGAGCGTGCTCCGGGCTCTTCGTTGAGTGAGGTAGTCGCATCGCTGGGAGAGAATCCAGAGCTTCCGACGGACCTGGCCGCGCGACACGACCAGTACTTGTATGGCAGCAGTGCGGAAGAGCCGCGCACTAATTGACACGAGCGCGCTCCTGGCGCTCGCCAATCCGCGCGATCAGTACCACACGCGTGCCGTGCAGATAGCCGGGAGCGTAGTCCAGTCGGGACGACGCCTCGTTGGCACCACGTTGATTCTCGCCGAGTTCCAGGCGCATCTCCTGTACCGCACCGATACGGCTCGAGCGCGGTCGGTAGTCTCCGCCCTGTTCGACGATCCCCTGTATGAATGGTTGGATGTGCCGGCCGATCTCGCCCGCGCGGCATTCAGCGCGTGGATCGAGAAGTATCACGATCAGCGGCTGTCCTTGACGGACGCCGTGAGCTTCGAGGTAATGGCACGACAACGGATCGACGAGGCGTTTGCGTTCGACCAGCACTTTGTGACTGTGGGATTCAGGCAGCTTGCGTGAGCACCATGCGGGCTGCGGAGCTCCGAGACCAAGGCTCGGTGCAAAAACGGGCCGCAATCTAGTACGTCAACACCCTCAACCCCGGCACCCGCCCATAGTGCTTCTCGTTCTTCGTAACCACCGGCCGTTCGAATGCCAGAGCCGTCGCAGCGATCCAGAGATCGTTTGTGCCGATCTGCAAGCCGTTTGCCTGCAGATAGCGGAACACCTGACCGTACTGCCAACAGACATCCGTGGTGCAGGGTAGCACGTTGAACGGATCGATATACCGCTCCCACCGCGGCCGGGCGTCCAGCGCAAAACC
>CP070792.1:2164921-2167561 GCA_020346845.1 Gemmatimonadota bacterium | reverse complement strand
TATCCGGCTTTTCTTCGCTGAACTCCAGGTTGCCACGGCTGACGGGCCGGTTCGACTTGTTCACGTCGAGCAGCACCATATTGGAATCGGTACCGTTGACGACGGCGTACCAGGCGCCGCGCCGCAACCCGTGTGCTTCTGACTGCTTCACGCGCGCCCACTTGCTTGGCGACATGACTCCTCCCGTACTGATTTGCCATCGCCAATATAAGAACAACCGTCTTCTGACCAAATAGTCCACTTGGTGAATCAGGTGGCACGCTGGCTCAACCTTTGCTGGCAGATACCGATAGGAGCAAGTATCTTCGCTGTGATCGGCTGGCCGATCTCGGGAAGAGGTCTCCTACACAAACAAAGCACTGCGAATCACAAGAGGTATCACAGCCATGCCAACCGACGAGCTCATATCCGTGGCGCAGGCAATGGTGGCCAAGGGTAGAGGCATCTTGGCCGCAGATGAGAGCAGCCCAACCATCAAGAAGCGGTTTGACAGCATCAATGTGGAGTCGACCGAAGAGAACCGCCGTTCATACCGCGGCCTCTTGTTCGACACGCCCGGCTTCGAAAAGCATGTGAGCGGCGTGATCATGTTCGACGAGACCCTCCGTCAGAAGGCAGCAGACGGTACTCCGTTCCCAGACCTGTTGACGAGCAAAGGGGTCGTTCCGGGCATAAAGGTGGACAAGGGTGCCAAACCGTTGGCGGGTTTCCCCGACGAGAAGATCACGGAAGGTCTGGACGGCCTCCGAGACAGGCTGAAGGAATACTACGACCTCGGTGCGAGGTTCACCAAGTGGCGGGCGGTGATTACGATCGGGCATACGATCCCAACCGGCTTCTGCATAGATGCGAATGCGCACGCATTGGCCCGCTTTGCCGCGCTCAGTCAGGAAGCCGGCCTGGTCCCGATCGTTGAGCCGGAAGTGCTGATGGATGGCAGTCACACAATCGAGCGGTGTGAGAAGGTTACTGAAATCACCCTGAACCACGTGTTCTTCCAACTCATGGCACACCGCGTCTTGCTCGAGGGCATGGTGCTCAAGCCAAACATGGTCATCTCGGGCAAAGACTGCGATGTCCAGGCCGGCGTACACGACGTAGCAGAGGCGACGGTGCGTTGTTTCCGCCGGTCGGTCCCCGCATCGGTTCCCGGAATCGTGTTTCTGTCGGGAGGTCAGAGCGCAAAGCTGGCGACCCAGAACCTCAACGCCATGAACGCGATGGGCGACCATCCTTGGGAATTGAGCTTCTCGTATGGTCGCGCGCTACAGGAAGAGGCGCTGCGAGCCTGGGCTGGCAAGAGCAGCAACATCGCGAAGGCGCAGAAGGCGTTCTACCACCGTGCCGAATGCGTGGGTGCAGCCCGATATGGCAAGTACACCGACGCGATGGAAGCAGCGTAGCACACAACCGTGCACGCTCACCAATAAAAGAAAGGGCGACCTCGTTTGAAGTCGCCCTTTCTCTTGTTGCCGTGTCGGATCTCGTCAGCCACACTCACTGTAGCCACACACATGGCATTTCACGCACCCCTCAGCAAACTCCAGTTGCGATCCACAGTCCGGACAGGCACCCGCGTGTTGATCTGCGTTCCGTATCTCCAGCTGCATCATCTCACCACTTGCCCGCGACACCGTTGTGTGTCGCACCGGCATCATCGAATTGGTCTGTGCCTCCGGGCTGTCCAGCAGGTCCTGCTGCACTCCCTGCTTGTCCTGCATCCACTTCTCCATGGCGATCCCGATCGCGTCCGGGACTGACAGGACCTTGTTGGGTCCGAGGCCGGTCACACGATCTGACGAGATGCCTCTTAGCTGCCTGTGGATAGCCTCCATGGGGATACCCGACCGCAGGGCGAGCGAGATCAGTCGACCCACCGCCTCAACATCGGCCATCAGCGCGCCCCCGGCCTTACCCAACGACATGAACATCTCGAACGGCTGGCCTTTGTCATCTTCGGTGATGGTGACATACAGGGTACCAAGCGGCGTCTCCACTCGGCGCGTTGATCCCTTCAGCAGCTCCGGCCGAGATCGCTTCGCGCGTCGCTGCAGGTTCTCGGCTTCGGCCTCGTGCAGCAGTTTCTTGGTGCGAGCCAGCTCCGCGTCGAGCTCCGCTATTGTGGCCTTGAGCTCCGTAGTCTCAGCCGCGGGCCTTCCGTCCTTCGACCCCTCGCCCTTCTGCTCCTGCACTTTCTTCGCCGTATCACCGGTCGATAGCACCTGCATCTCGCGTGAGCCGTCACGGTAGACTGTCACACCCTTGCACTTCAGCGCATACGCTTGCTCGTAGATCTCACGCACGTCGTCTTCCGTGGCCTTGTTCGGGAAGTTGCAGGTCTTGCTGATAGCACTGTCGGTGAAGGCCTGAAAGGCTGCCTGCATCTTGATATGCCACTCGGGAGTCACATCATGTGCTGTGACAAACACCCGCTGCCATTTCTCCGGGACCTCTTCCTGGTCTACGTGCCCTGACTGCGCGATCTTCTCGATCAGCTCCTCCGAGTACCACCCTTCTTGCTTGGCAATGGCGACGAAGTCATCGTTCACGTCCGGCATCAACACACCGGCCTGATTGCGCATGAACGCAACGGCAAACAGGGGTTCGATGCCTGATGAGGATCCGGCTAGTATGGATATC
>CP070792.1:2162028-2164821 GCA_020346845.1 Gemmatimonadota bacterium | reverse complement strand
ACCACGTCCAGCCGTTCGTCGCCCACTTGGATCGTACCCGACGGTCTCAGATCGGTGATGGCTATACCGATCGCATCGATCAAGTCGTCGCGCTCGGGTTCGGATATGTATCCAGACTCACGGTCGGTCGCTGCCCGTAGCAGGACACCGTGCCAGCGCTTGCCGGTTGGCAGATTGCGCACGAACGCGAATATCACGCCAACCACGATCGCGGCTGCGGCAATCATGATTCCGCTGGCCCGAGCAACCTCGCTCCACGTGGGCAATGCGCCAATCAGCGCCATGAAGGTCGCCGAACCGATACACAGCAATGCGACGATGCCTGCGATGCCAAAGCCGGGCACGAGGAATACCTCGATGGCGAGCGCAACCATCCCGACACCCAGTAGGATGATCTCCTCCATACCCGCAAGCCCGACAATCAGGTGACTGCCGAAGAAGGCGCCGAGAGCCACAAGGCCAGTCAATCCGGCAAGTCCAAAACTGGGTGTCTTGATCTCGATTATGAGTCCCAGAGTGCCAATGGAAAGCAGTATGGGTGCAACCAACGGATTAGACAGGAACCGCACAAGGCCTTCGGCCCAATTGATCGATATCTCCTCAACACCGGCTGCCTCGAGATTGAGGCTCGAGAGGAGGGCATCCATGTCCTCCACTTGCGCGGCGGCAACGTTCAGGTCCACAGCCTCCATTGCCGTGAGTGTCAGCAGCTTGCCCGAATCACTCACACCCTCGACTTCGATCGACTCGTCCACCATGGCCTCGGCGATGCGTGGATCGAGTCCGCGTCGCTCGGCCAGCGCGCGGAATTCGCTCCGCATTGCGCTCACCACCTTCTCCGACAGCTTGTCGCCCGCGCCACTCACGGGTGTGGCCGCGCCTATCGAAGAAGCGGGAGTCATGAAAATCGAGTCAGCCGCCAACGCAATCATGGCACCGGCGCTCCACGCGTTGTGTGCCACGTAGGCGTAGACCGGGATCTCACTCGTGAGGATTGCAGTCACGATCTGTTGCGCGGCATCGACGCGACCGCCAAACGTGTCGATGTAGAGGATGACCGCTAGGGCACCCGCTTCGTTCGCCTCAGCTATGCCACGGCGTACATAGGGAGCCAACCCCAGCTCTATGGTTCCGGTCACCGCGATCTGGTACACCGGCGTTCCGGCAACCATACTCCCGCCGACCGGATCCTGCTGTGCCTCCATTGCAGGCGTTTGGACGGCCAAATAGGCGGCGACCCAAAGTAGAGACCTGCTGTTCATGGTGCCTCCGCAGTGAGCTTCATGGGAGAAAGCTAAGGCTTTACCCGGTAACGCGGTAACCCGGTGGCCCGGCATCCCGGGATAACGGGAACCCCGGGATAGCGGGAACCAGGGAAACCGGGCCACCGAGTCGTGCGGCTCAGTGAATCACACGATGCTAACGACTTGCGTGGAAGTCGCTTAGGTATCCCAAATACTGTTTGCGGTAGGAAGGTGGGGCGCTATCTTTACACAGCTTTTACAAATAGCCGCAAGAAAATCTGCGGTGTGTTGAACCGGGCTTGGCGTGGTCCCGCTCGTCCCCTCCCGACGAGATAGCTTGCTGGGCAGCAAGGCGTTCAACGCACCGCAGTTGTCTTTCTAAACTATCCCTGCCAATCAGAAAGAAATATGCCACCTACCCTAGGAGGCATAAACCATTGCTAAACAATGACTTAGGCCAAGAGATCCGGCAGGTGGATCTCGCAAAATGACCTGTTTCGGGGATCTTGTTCCCAAAAAGTGGACGGCCGCACCGCCCTGCGTCACCGTCCCCAATCGTCGCTCATCCGAACCGCTATCACCTCACCACGCGCGCACTCCTGCTCTGCCGCGTACAGCGACATTGTGACGGTCACCTTGCGACCCTCGATGCTCGCGACCCGCGCCCTGATCTCCAGACCGGCCTCGATCGGAGTGGGCTTGAGGTAATCCACCTTGAGTGATGCGGTGACGTAGCGTAGCGCGGGCTCTGTGCCCATCTCCCGCCCCTCTTCACGGTATCCCGCCGCTGCCGCCGTGCCGGTACCGTGGCAGTCAATGAGAGACGCAATGAGTCCACCGTACACATAGCCGGGTATTGCGGTATGGAAGGGTTTGGGCTCGAAGCGACATACCGCCTCGTCCCCCTCCCAATGGCTCTGGATGTGCAGGCCGTGCTCGTTCAAAGTGCCGCAGCCATAGCAGTGGCTGGTTGCTTCGTCGTAGTAATCCTGAAAGGCCTTCAACCCTTCCCCCCCTTTAACGAATTCTAATTCTCGTGATCAGCCCCGGTGATGAACCTAGCCCCAACCGTAGGGGCGGAGTCAGGGTCCAACCGTGTTTGCTGACCCGCAAGGCGTGTTTGCGCGCCCACGACAGTTGCTTGTTGATCTACACAATGCGCTTGCAGGTCCACATATGCCGTCTGCACACCTCCCACGAGTGCGTGCAACGCCACAAGCGCTGCATGCAGACCTGCTCAGGTCGTTTGCTGGACCGCACAAGTATTGAGACACCTTACCCACAGGTATTACCGACCAGCGCGCACGGTTTGTGGACCAGCTTGTAACGTTCGTGGCCGCCATGGCGTCTCCCTTCCCCGCGCTTCCCGACTCTTCAGCCGTATGTAGCGGACTTGAGGGCACATCTCAATGAGTGAGGGCGCCGTTTCGCGGTGTAAGACCAACGGACCACGTTGTTCCCCATCACACATCACAAGGAAACACGCTATGCCTTCCTCCTCTACGAACGCCGAATACAGGTACCCGGCTGCGATCGCAGCTGTCACAGC
>CP070792.1:2157490-2161928 GCA_020346845.1 Gemmatimonadota bacterium | reverse complement strand
CGGCGTGATGGGTGCAACGTACTCGGCATTCCAACTGATCGGTGCACCAATTCTCGGGCGCTGGTCTGATCGGGTTGGTCGCAAGCGTATCCTCCTGTTGAGTCAGCTAGGGACACTGTTGTCTTGGGGGATCTTCCTGGTCGCCTTGGTATTGCCGGTGAGTACGTTGGCGGAGGTGGACTCAACGGTACTCGGCGCGTTTACCATCACTGTGCCTCTCGTAGTTCTCTTTGTGGCACGCGCATTGGATGGGTTGACCGGTGGTAATGTGTCGGTGGCGAACGCGTATCTGGCCGACATCACCAGCGAAGAAGACCGCAGTGCGAACTTCGGCCGCATGTCGATGTCGGCCAACCTCGGGTTCATCATTGGACCGGCTCTCGCGGCGGTGCTGGGTGCGATCGCAACCGGGGAGTTACTACCCGTGCTGGCAGCGTTCCTCGTGTCGGTGGTAGCGACACTGATAATCCTGCTCGCGTTGCGTGACCCCGAGCCATGTGACATCACGCATACTTTGGAGCACACGAGTGTTCACGAAGTGTTGGGTGGGGACCGGAAGCACTGCTATCAACTGCAGAACCCGTCGCAACTCACAACACGCGAGATCCTCCGGCTTCCGTCGGTCGCAATACTGCTGGCGCTGCAGTTCCTCGTGTTCCTCGCATTCAACTTCTACTACATAGCATTTCCGGTATACGCGGCCACCGGGCTGGGGTGGTCATTGGGTCAAGTGGGACTCTACTTCACCGTGATGGCGATCCTGATGGCCACCGTACAGGGGCCGGTATTGAGTCGGGCGGCACGCCGCTGCGGGGACGAGCCACTCGTGATCGTGGGGAGTCTGATCCTTGCGGTCAGCTTCGTGTTCTTCACTTCCAATAGCACAGCGGTCATTTACATTGGAACGGTGCTACTCGCTCTCGGCAACGGTCTCATGTGGCCGTCACTCCTGGCCGTACTCTCCAAGGCGACCGATCAACGGACACAAGGAGCCGTACAGGGCCTGGGAGGCAGCATGAACGCTGTGGCCAGCATAGTGGGGTTGCTGATGGGTGGCCTGCTTTTTGGGGTCATCGGCGGGCGAGTGTTCCTGCTTTCGGCGGCGATGACGACATTGGTCTTTCTGTTGGCGATTCGTTGGGCCTGGCGGCAGCGACGGCAGTCAGTTTCAGCGCTGTCGTGACAACGGGCAGATGGGGAACAGCTCCGCCGGCTTCACACTACTTATGTCCGACACTTGCACAGTACTGGAGACAGCGACATGACGCGACCTAAAAAGGACAGATCAGAAACGGAGACTGCCGTGTGGCCCAAGCTGCCGCACACCAAGTGGACGGACACGATCGAGACCGTACACATGTGGTCGCAGATAGTGGGCAAGATCAGGATGGAGTTGTCCCCTTGGGTCAATCACTCCTGGAGCGTGCCGCTATATGTGACCCCACGTGGTCTGACAACATCATCGATCCCGTACGGTCGTGGTGCATTCCAGATCGACTTCGATCTCATTGGTCATGCACTTCCGATCGTGACCAGTGACGGTCAGGTGAAAACAATTGCTCTGGGCTCAAAGACCGTCGCTGATTTCTATGCGGAGGTTTTGGCGGCATTGGACGAAATGGGAATCGAAGTCTCGATCAATCCGATTCCCAACGAGCTTCCTGATCCGATCGCATTCCACAAAGACCAGGTCCATGGGACGTACGAGCGGGAGCACATAACGGCACTGCACGGTGCTCTGGTGCATTCCGCGAGGGTCATGAATGAGTTCCGGGCCGCGTTCATCGGCAAGGTGAGCCCCGTGCACTTCTTCTGGGGCAGTTTCGATCTGGCGGTGACCCGATTTTCTGGCCGCACGGCACCACCACATCCGGGCGGCATGCCTAACCTGCCGGATGTAGTGGCGCGCGAAGCGTACTCTCATGAAGTGTCGAGCTGTGGCTTTTGGCTGGGTAATCGTGAGGCGCCGGATCCGATCTTCTATGCCTATGCATATCCGACACCAGATGGGTTCTCAGACGCGCCAGTACGGCCCAAAGACGCATTCTGGTTGGGGGACCTGGGAGAGTTCGTACTGCCGTACGACGCGGTGCGGAGATCGGGCTCCCCCGACGAGGACCTGTTCGCCTTTTGCCAGACCACATACGAAGCGGCCGCAGATCTGGCGAAATGGGACCGCAAGAGTCTCGAATGGGAGCGAGGCTATCGTCCGCTGCCGCGGGGATCGTAGTCATGCCAGGTGAGTTTCCGGTAGACGGAGTAGAAGTCACGCAGCTGCTTGTGGTGTCGGACATCAGCCGAGCCGTAGACTTCTATCGCGATGTGCTCGGTGCTCAACTGTATCGGGAGTACGGCGGCACGTCAGCCGTGCTCCAGTTCCAGGGAGCATGGTTACTACTGGTGACCGGCGGTGGTCCGACTGAGGACAAACCGGATGTGACCTTCGCCCCACCAACTGATCCGAGAGCCGTGAGTCACCAGCTGACCCTACGGGTGCCAGATTGCCGAGCAGCCTATCAGATCTTGAGCGAACGTGGGGCGCAGTTCTTGACACCTCCCGTCGACCGGGGTGGCGAAATTCGCTGCTTCTTCAGGGACCCGGACGGACACCTGCTCGAAATCAGTGAGGTCGTCTGACGCGACGGACATTCCAGCTCCACATCGTCATGAGAGCTTCAAGCGCGCCCAGAAATAGGGTATCATCAATCAGTACGGGACCGGCGCTCTTGTGATGATCTGCTGAAGCCAAGCCGGCTGATATCCTGGCATGCAGGCACTATCAGGGAGATTCTAATGACACGGCGGAGATCCGTGGTTGCTTTGCCGCTCATGGCGATAACCGCATCGTTTGCCGCTCTTACCACCCCAGTCGAGGCGCAGGATACGCCCACCAGAATCATCCTTTTCATCGCCGACGGTACTGGCGTCGGCTATTGGACTGCGGCCGCGTTTGCCGCGGACAACCTGGCGGTGCAACAGTTTCCGGTGATGGGGTTGGTGGATACCAGGGCATCGAACAGCAAGGTAACCGATAGTGCCGCTGCGGCGACGGCGTACAGCGCCGGTGTAATGACCTACAACGGAGCTATAGGAGTCGACCCTGACACCAATGTGGTTACCACCGTCATCGAGGTAGCGCAGCGTCGAGGCATGGCCACTGGACTGGTGGCCACCTCCTCGATCACGCACGCCACGCCGGCGGCGTTCGCGGCGCACGTGCCGAGCCGCAACATGGAGTGGGAGATCGCGCGGCAACTGGTGGGGGCAGATGTTACTGTGATCCTGGGCGGTGGCCGCAAATGGTTCGACCCAGCCCGCAGACCAGATTCACTGGATCTTCTATCTGACATCACTGCAGGGTACACGTATGTAGAAACGGCCCAGGAGCTCGGAGACGTTCGAACGAACAGCACGGAGAAACTGTTCGGGCTGTTTGCAGTCGAGCACATGCCGTCGGCTCGGATGCGCATTCCTACACTTCCAGTCATGACCCGATCGGCTCTGGAAGTCCTGAACAACGATCCAGACGGCTTCTTCCTCATGGTCGAAGCATCTCAACCCGACTGGCGGGGTCACGACCACGAATCGATCGGCACCATCGCTGCCGAGGTTCTCGATCTCGACAGGGCGATAGCAGTGGCTCTGGAGTACCAGCAGCGCCATCCTGAGACATTGATCGTTGTCACCGCCGATCACGAAACGGGAGGCTTGGCGATTCAACAGGCCGGATCGCGTCGGCTACTCACCAGGGCCGCTGCTGCCGCCGATTCAACGGTGGCACAAATCGTCGAGGCCAGCGAAGTGAGTGATCCCGAGCTTGCGGCGTTGGCGGACAGCGCTCGTTGGTACATGGCTCGCCTGGCGAGAAACATGAGAGACGAAGCGCGACACATGGGTGACTCGTCGGCTCTCGTCGCGCGTTACACCACCACGGGTCATACTGCGCAGATGGTGCCGCTGTTCGCGTCGGGCCCTGGGGCAGAAGTGTTTGGTGGGCTCAAGCCCAATTGGAGAATCGGCGAACTCCTGTTGCAAGTGGTGCGGCGTTAGTCACACGCCCACTCGTGCTCCAGGGCAGACAGTAGAACCAAATCAAGGAACTCGCCATTGCGGTAATTGGCGTGACGGAGGCGGCCTTCCTCGGTGTAGCCTGCACGCTCGAAGCACCTTATGGAGGCAGGATTCCGCTCCGATGCCACGGCAAGAGCTCTATGCATGCCGAGGTCGCCGAAAGCGATTCCCGTTATTGCCCTGGCGGCCTTTGTCCCAATGCCCCGTGACCAGTACTGCTTGTCGCCGATGACAACGCCGACGCTGCACTTCCTGTTAGTGCTGTCGATATCACTGATCTGTGCATATCCAACCGGCACATCGTCCACTACGATCGCATATGCGTGTCGTTCGGTGCCCAGCGAGGCGTACCACTGATCGATCCAGT
>CP070792.1:2153547-2157390 GCA_020346845.1 Gemmatimonadota bacterium | reverse complement strand
TGTAGCGCGGTGCACCGTCACACCGTTCTTGATCAGTGTGTTCACGAACTTCGTGGCCGTCGGGAAATCGTCCTGGTTTGCAGGTATGATGTAGCCGCGTGGATCGCGCTGCTCTGGTTTCCGCAGGTACTGCAGGTACTCCGCCGGAACTCCACTCTGGAAATAACCGGCAAGCGGACCTTGGATGAGATCTGCAAAGCGGTCGCGAACACCGTCTTCCTCCAGCTTCGCCTTGAGTGAGTCCACTCGTGTGGGGTGTACTGTCCAGTTATCGCGGCTGCCCCGATTGATCGCGTTGCGTCCCATCAGGTAGATGTTGTACAACAACGTTTCGCGATACCGGGATGCGTAATCGACTACCGCACGATTTGCCGTGATGGAGTATTCGATCGATTGACGAAAATGCCACTGCTGGGGATCGATTGGCAGGGGCATGTCGAGGTCTGGAAGCTGCTTGTCAGGTATGAATGGGATCTCTACCGGTGTTGGATTGCCTATGGTCTCGGTTAACAATCCAATGATGTTGTGGAAGTATGCTGTGGTTCTGAGGCCTCCGTTCCACCATGTTGAGAAAGGGCCGCCGTTCCTGAGGGCGGTACCTGGCTTGTTTTCAGCCACAAAACGCTGGTGCATGGCGTTGCCGACCATCTCGATTCCCATTACCACCAGTGGATCGAAGTTGTAGTTGAACGGATCACGGAACGGCGGCGCCCACATCACAGATCCTGCCGGTCCCGTTTGATGATGGTTGTACATGATCTGAGGCATCCACTCCCTGTAGAGTATCCGTGCCATGTTCTCGGTCTCTGGCTGCGTGACCATGTACGAGTCACGGTTGTTGTCATGTCCCACGTACTTGTGGTACAGGCGTGGGATACCAGAAGTGGACCGTTCCTCCGGTACTGGATCCCTCATATACCAGTTCGACACCAGCTCCATGCCGTCGGGGTTGGCGTGGACCATCAGAATGATCACGTCGTCCAAGAACCGCATCGTCTCGGCGTCGTTGAGGCTCACCATCTGATACGACATCTCGATGAGCTGGTGTGCTCCCAATACCTCGGTTGCGTGCAGCCCGCCATCGATCCAGACGACTGCCTTGCCTTCTCGCGCCAGCGCTCGCGCTTCTTCATCCGTCAAGCCCTCAGCCAGAGCCAGGCGGCGAGCGATATCGTGGTAATGGTCCAGGCTACGGTGGTTCTCTGGGGCTGTGATTATTGCCATCAGCTGGGCGCGGCCCTCAGCTGTTTGACCGATTTCCTCTAGTACCATCCGAGGCGACTCCTGCGCCAGCTTACGCCAGTAACTCTCGAACTGGGTATACGTCGCCAGGTTGTAGTCGTCGCCGATGTTGAAGCCGAAGTGGTCCCGAGGAGAGGTGACGGTCTGGCCCCCCAGGGGAAGCGAAAGGACCAGTGCAAGGGCGAGGTAACCTGGTAGCGTGGCGAGCCAATGACGGCGCACGCGCTGAGCCTCCAATGATGGGCAAGTCGAGGGCATTGTTGTCGGGTCCGGTTGTGAGGTGATCGATTCCGAGAGGTACATCTGTGGGAGAATATACCAGGGGCGGCAGAAGAAGCTCTACTCGGTTAAATTCTTCCGGCGTGCACGATGCCAACCACAAGACCAGCGCACAGGAGCCGGTCATGAATCTGAAGAGCTATTGTAAGTCCTATCTCGCCATAGCGTTAGCTGCCGGCCTCGCCTCGGCTTGCGGCGGGGGGGAGCCACCTATGCCTACGATCGTGATCGACGCAGGTCAGATCACCAGTCTCGAGGCGGATGCCGCTTTGCTTCAAGTGCAGGACATAGCGGTGGATGATTCTGGGCAGTTCTGGGTGCTACAACGCGATCAGGCGCCCCACGTGTTCATCTACTCGGCCGAGGGTGAGTTGGTTGACCTCTTCGGTGAGCACGGACCCGCACGTACGCAGATCTCGTTGCCCTACTGGTTGGTCAAGCCACACGCGGAAAGCGAGGCAATGGGTGTGTGGGACGTCGGGAACCACAAGGTAATGTTCTACGGATCCAGTGGACGTCTTGAGGAAGCACGCCAGGTGGATCGATCGTCGAGAGACGTGTGGGGCCCAATCTATGAGGAATCGTACGGAAGACCGCTGGATATGCAACGGTTTGGAGAAGGGTTCCTGTTGCTGGACCATGTGGAAGGGTTGTCACGGACGATCGACTACTTACGGTCTCAACTGATCGTGTTGAACAGGTTCGGTCAGAAGATAGACACCCTGATCGATTTCAAACGGCATTATGCCGACGAAATCGAGGCTCTAGAACTCGAAGAACTGCTGGTGCCGATACCGCTCTGGACTACGTGTGAATCGGGTGAACTCGTGTTGTTCGATCCTTTTGCCAGTCGGCTGCATTGGTATGCTCCGGACGGCGCCGAGCAGGCGAGCGACACCGTGCCGCTGCGACTGCAGGAACTCAGGCAAGAAGACATAGATCGGTACCTGTTCCACACATTCGAGCACCGCTGGAACCTGCAGACGACGAGGGACCTGGACACCGCTGTTATCGAACGATCGATCGAGGACTTCATGCTGAACAGGTTTCTCGAGATTTCCACCGTGGAGCCATACGCCACCGGGGTAATGTGTGGTGCGAGTCGGCAGTTGTGGCTCCAGGAGTTTGTTACCGGAGACAACCCGCTGGGATATGCCAATAGCTGGTTGGTCCACGAACCACAAGAAGCCGACCTAGTAAGGGTGGAATTTCCGTCCACATTCAGGCCGTTGCGCATCAGCGGCAACACGATTCTGGGTGTGAGCACGAATGCCCAGGGCATCCAGACGGGTGCCTGGGTGCCGGTACCAGCTGTGTCCACGGCCACCTTGCCTGGCTCGGCATACTAGCCGCTTGATCGTTCGGTCCCCCTCCGCTTCCCGTTTGGGAGCGGAAGGGGCCTGTTGCGGAGATCTTGCTTTTCTCCCCTGATTTGCTGCAAATTCCCCCTCGCTTTTGCCATTCCTGACCGTCAGTTCTCGGCGGCTGGAGGGTCTGCCGCCACTTTAACAGGGCACGAAAGTTGCTTTTTGACACGGAGCCAATGCAAACAGTCTCTATTCCCACGCTTTCGTTCACCCGTTTCTCCGCAGTACTGGGAGAGCGTGGCGCACGCCAACTGCAGCATACGGTTGAGGATGCGCACAGGATCTTGGGTGATAGAATCATGTGGCACGTCAACTCCACCGCCACCGGTGGTGGTGTGGCCGAAATGCTGCAGACCCTGCTGGGCTACGAGCGTGGTGCCGGACTGGACGCACGGTGGCTCGTCATAGAGGGTGATACCGACTTCTTTGCGCTCACCAAGCGCATTCACAACCGGCTGCACGGCAAGATGGGCGACGGTGGTGATCTGGGTGAGGCCGAGCATTCTCACTACCAGAAGATCACGAGGATGAACGCTCGTGGCGTCCTGAGATCGGTGCGTCCGGGCGACATAGTGATACTACATGATCCGCAGACAGCCGGGCTCGCCAGCCATCTGGCCGAGTTGGGAGCCACCGTTGTGTGGCGGTGCCACATCGGCCGGGATGAGATGAATCAGGCTGCCAGCGACGCTTGGGATTTTCTGAAGCCGTACCTGGAGCATGTGGACGCGTTCATCTTCTCTCGCGCCTGCTACGTACCGAAATGGCTCGCTAACCACCCGGTCTTCATCATCCCACCCGCGATTGACGCGTTTTCAGTGAAGAACGAACCCATGGGGCGGGCAACGTGTCGGTCAATACTCAATCACATCGGATTGCTCGACCGCATGGTTGCCAACGGAGATTTGGATTTCGTTCGTCTGGACGGGTCGACCGGACGTGTCGAACGCAAGGC
>CP070792.1:2146804-2153447 GCA_020346845.1 Gemmatimonadota bacterium | reverse complement strand
TTCCAGCCGGACTCTTATTGTCTTCCATTGGTTACTCCCGCTATTACCCGGCCAGATTGCCAGCCAACACCAAAGCGAATACGAACACGAACACCGCGAAGCCTTCGACTATCGCCGCCGGAGCGATCGAGAGACCGAACACCTCTGGCTTGGCTTTTGATGCACTTATTGACGATGCCAACGCCTTTCCTTGGCTGATTGCCGACATCATGAGACCGACACCGGTCAGGATGCCTATGGCGGCAAGACCGGGTGCAGTTGCTACGCTCACCTCTCGTGTCATCAGCGCGAACATGACCACGATACCATAGATCGTCTGCGAGGATGGCAATGCGGTGAGGCCTATATAGCGTCCATAACCGCTCTCCACCTCCAGCAGTGCACCACACGCTGCCTGTCCGGCAACCATGCACCCCACCATACTGCCGATGGCTCCAAGTGCGAGAGGACTGAATACTCCCGCCCAACCCAACAACTCCATCACTGTGTCCACGATAGTGTCTCCTTCTTCCGGAAGGCCTTGAACTTGTCTCCCTCTCCGGAAACCCCCCAATTGTAAAACTCAATGAGATTCAATCTCAGACCGTGTACGACACCACTGATGATGGCGAGAACGATGTTGAGCACGTGACCGAGTGCCAAGATCGCTAGTCCGAACAGCAGTCCTATGCCAGGAGTGTCCATGGCCTGAGCCGCCAGTTGATTGAACGTGACGGCAAGTGATGCACTGGATAAACCCAATGCGAAAAGACGGAGATAGCTGAGTACGTCGCCAAATGCGCCCGACAGTCCCATCACCGCCTTCAGACCGTCGAGCAGCCGCCAGAACAGATCGGCGGCACGCTTGACCGGTCGCTCGCTACTGAACAGCAGAATCAAAGCGCCGCCCGTACCCATCAACCACCATCCAACGCCAGTGAAGGCGCTATCCAATCCGAGTAACATGATAGTGAGGCCAGCCAACACGATGATGACCCAACCCAAGGGAGCAAGCGCCACCGGACTACCACGACGATTCCACGAGACCATGAGATTGGCCAGCACGACGTGAATCCCGCCCACAACGACGGACAGCCTCATCATGCTGTTGAAATCGTTGATCTCGAGAATCTTGAGCGAGCCCAACACGGAGCCAGCCGAAGGCGCGACTCCGAAATAGCTGCCCACCAGCACGCCATATACCACAGAAGCCCCAACGACGGAGGCAGCCAGGCTACGCATCCGTCTGCCACCGGCGCTCCTCCCCATCTTGGGCCACAGCAACGCCAGTCCCAACAGCAGGACGGCGGCGTACCCTGCGTCAGATAGGATCATCGCGAAGAACAGCGCAAACGACACGAAGATGACGGCAGACGGATCCCAGTCGCGATAGCCGGGCAATTGGAAGAACGCCACCAGGTCTTCTCCAGCTGCTAGACGGGGCGGATTCTCGAGCAGCACCGGTGGCTCGTCCTCCGGTCTCGGGTCTTCGACAGTGCACGCCAACTCGTGTCGCTCCGCAAAGCTCATCACATCCTGCAACCGCTTTTCCGGGACCCAGCCTTGAACCGCGAACAGATCGTCGGTGTCATGGGTCTGCGTTCCCGCGAATTCCAGTGCGGCCCGGTTCTCAGCGCGCGCCATGTCCTTCTTGATCAGATCCAGCCAGCGGGTCAACGTCCATCTCTCGGCGAAGATTTCCTCGGCCTCAGCCGCGGCCAATTCCTCTTGGCGTTGCAGTTCCGACAGTGAGTATCGGCCCAGGTCCACCGGTGGTACCGGCATCTCCTCGTGCGAGGGCTGAGTTTCCGCAATCACGACCACGTACGCGTTGCGATTGTCTTTGCGCACCATATGCCAAGTCAGGTCGCTCGCCCGCACCGCCTTCATCCGGTGCAATGGCACCACGTAGAACCACAACTGCATCCCACCCAGCTCCAAGGGAGACGGATGGTCAAAGTCACCCCACGGCTCGAGTTCGCGAATTTGCTGCTTCAGTTCGTCGATCCGGTCGTGCACTGCGCGACGGCGTTGCCGGTTCCATAACGCCTTTTCCACAATTGCATCGAGGTCATAGTCCTCGTCCTCGGAAACCGGTCGTCGTTTGACAGGACTATCCATCAAGTAGCGGAGTGCCTCGTAAGTGTCCTTCGGTTGAGCGGAGGGCATCTCGGCGCGACGTTGTGACGGTCGGAGATTGACGAGGTGCGCGCAGCCCAACCCCTGCAGGCCATCGAGGATGGCGTCCTTCCGATCCGAGATGCCGTAGAGAGTCAGTCGCTTGAGGCGTAGAATGCTCACACAGCCTCCTCTACAGCCCGCTTCTTTTTCGAGATTTTCGCCTGTACCACTCCCGCTCGCTCGGTATCCGATAGGTAAATGCGGATACGCCGAATGCTTTCGCGAGTGCGCGGTATCAGCACCTTCTCAAACAGATTCACACGCTGCGTGATCTTGCGAACCCCAACCTCCAGAAGATCCAAGCGATACCGATCCACCTGGACACGAATGCGCAGTGCCATTGTGTCACGGAGGATCTGCGCGAACCGGTCCACCCAGTGAGGCCGACCGAGCAAGCCATACTCACGGACCTCGATGTCGATCGATTCGAGAACCGGCAGCTTCACTCCGACAACGTTCTCCTGCCCTAGCACGACACCATTTACATGGGCCAGACCGGCCAGGTCGACGTCCTCGTGTGACGCCATGGGGAACTGTTCCGCGATCAGGCCTTCGATCGGCGCAAGCTCTTGCTCCGTGAGCTTGAGGGCAGCGGCAGCCTTGACCCGCTCGGCAAGCAACTGCTTGCGCTTGAGGTCGAGAGAGGGCAGAAAACGCTCGAAGATCTTGAGCTGTTGAACCTGCTTGCTCAGAGTGGCTTTGTTTAGCGCTAGTCTCGCCACGGCACGTTAAACCTGGGCAACCTGTTTGAAGTACTTGTCGACCAGAGACTGCCTCATGAGCAGTTCGTGTGGCTCGAAGCATTCGGCCAGGGTCTGCCAACACAGGTCGAGCGCATCTTCCAGTGGCTGAGCCACCTCGATCTTCATGAATCGCTCACGGAACAACGCACCGAATTTGAGTAGTTTGTGATCGAACGGCGACAGCTCGAACGCCATGGCTTGCTTCTGTTCGGCATCGCGGGCACCCGAGTAGAACCGGATCATCGCGTTCATGATCTGCGAGTGGTCTTCGCGCGTCACCTTGCCGATCACGTGCTGCTTCAAGCGTGACAGCGATCCGAAGGGATCGAGCACGCCGTCGTGCATGTAGTACTGGCCTTCGGTGATGTACCCCGTGTTGTCAGGGACCGGGTGGGTCACGTCGTTGCCGGGCATCGTGGTCACCGTGAGCAGGGTGACCGAACCAGCGCCGCGGAAATCGCATGCCTTTTCGTAGCGGCGCGCCAACCGTGAATAGAGATCACCCATGTAACCGCGATTGGAGGGGACCTGCTCCATGGAGATTCCGATTTCCTTCAGCGCATCGGCGTAGGCCGTCATGTCGGTCAGCAACACCAGGACCCGCTTCCCCTCCTCCACCGCAAACCGCTCGGCCACCGCCAGTACCATGTCGGGTACGAGGACCCGCTCGACGATGGGATCGGACGCCTGGTTGACGAACATGATCGTCCTGGGAAACACACCGGCGTTCTCGAATGTCGTGCGGAAGAAATGGTAGTCGTCGAACACCAGCCCCAGGCCGCCGAAGACCACGATATCGGCGTCAGCCTGGATCCCAACCCTTGCTAGGAACGGATTGTACGGCTCACCGGCCACCGAGAAGATCGGGATCTTCTGGCTCTCTACCAGGCAATTGAACACGTCGATCATCGGTACATCGGTGCGGATCATCTTGGAGGCGAGTACGCGACGCATCGGATTGACGGTGGGTCCATCTATCTCGACCCGGGGATCCAGCGAGAGATCGGGGCCACCGTCGATTGGCTCACCGGTCCCGCGGAAGACCCGCCCTAGAATGTTCTGCGAGTAGATGACCTCGAGTGGATGGCCGAGGAACCTGGTAACGGCGTTGGTGGACAACCCTTTGGTTCCGGTGAACACCTGCAAGGAGACTCGGTTCCGGTCGATCATGATGACCTGGGCCAATGACTGCCCGCCCCCCTCGCCCTCGACAACGGCGAGGTCACCCAACCGGACTGCCGATCCTTGAGCGGTCGAGGCCTCGGGAACCGAGACCTTGATAATGTCACCTACGATCTCTAACACATGCGAATAGCTGACTAGCGACTGAGGCATCGCTCTGCTTCCTCCGAAATACCCGCGATCGCCGCTCCGCCTGGCGCCGCAACCGCGCGCGTTCCTCTCACAGGCTCCAGCCCAGCCAGTCTCACGGACAGGAGCCGACCATGTTCCAAGCGGCCGCCTTGCTATCTAATCCATTGTTGCACAACGAGTAACGTAGGCTCAGTCGGCCGCCAGGAACCCGAAAACCACCCACGCCCCAATTAATATCGCTACAGGGGGAACCCCCCACCGCATCCGATTGTCTCGCACTCCGCTCGGCGCGTCAAACAAGCTCGCAAGGTATGTTTCTCTCCTTTGCCATGATCACGGAGATGAGCGCTGCCAACTCACTTGATTCCGCGCCTGAGCTGACCGATGGGTTCTGAGTTTGTTGTCTACTTCAGGCTCGGGATCGAGCACATCGCCGACCTGAGGGGGTATGATCACATCCTGTTCATCGCCGCCCTCACCGTAGCCTACGCGTTGAAACAGTGGCGCCAACTCCTGATTCTGGTAACCTCGTTCACCCTGGGGCACTCAATCACGTTGGCCCTGGCAACCGTCGGAGCGATCAGAGTCAACAGCACGTTGGTTGAAGTCTTGATACCGATCACAATCTTGGTCACGAGCGTGTTCAACATAGCGGACAGCGGGGTCGCTCAGAACAGTGATGGCGGATCCGATCGCATGCGTCGTCATCAATCGGTGCTATACGCGTTGGCCGGTGGCTTCGGACTCATCCACGGACTGGGATTCTCCAGTTTCCTGAGGGCGGTGCTGGGAGCCGAACAGAGCATTGTCGTCCCGCTGTTCGCATTCAACGTCGGCCTCGAGATAGGTCAGATACTAATCGTCGCGGTACTGTTCGTCATTGGAGCTGCGTTGACTCAATGGGCAAGAACGAGCAGGCGTGATTGGCTGTTGGTTGTATCGGGCGGAACGGCAGCCGTGGCGTTGACGTTGCTTATTGATCGGATCTGAATTGATTGCAGAGTGAGTGCGGTGTGCGGTGTGCGGTGTGCGGTGAATGTAGAATGATGAATGTAGAATATAGATCGGGGAGCGGGAGGACAGGGAAATGGGAAAGGGGAACAGGGAAGAGTGACGGCCGGTCGAGTTGCCGAAGCGGGGGAGTGGAGCCAACTACGGGACGAGCCGAGCGGTGGCCGTCGGGGACATCTCGCCTGAGAGGTGCGGGGACGCTGTCCTTGGAGATGTCCGAGAGGGGTATCGCTCGGCGAGGACCTTTGACGAAGCGTAGAACACGACAGAGGTATCCATGAACAGAGTTGAAGTGAGAGGGCTCTTTATTCGCAGCGTTGCTGTTGTCGCAATGGCAGCCATGCTGCCGGGCCTTGCGGCGGCCCAGTACTGGCTGCATGACGACAGCTCCAAGACGAACCGATCGATATTCCGGCCGCTCGACTGGCCCGATCCGACCGCGATGCGCAATGCCGCCGGGTCTCCAGGTCCAGGCTACTGGCAGCAGAAGGTCGATTACGAAATTGAAGCCAGTCTGGACACGGTGAATCATGTGATAACCGGCTCCGAGCACATCACCTACCACAACAACTCACCCGATCGGTTGCGGTATCTCTGGGTGCAACTGGATCAGAACGTCAGGTCGCTCGAGCATAGTCGTTCATACCAGACGCGGGGTGCGTTGCCGGAAGAGCTCTCTGAGAGGGCGCGCCAATTCTTGGGTATGGCGCCATTTGACGGGGGCTACGACATAGCGCGGGTTCAGGTCCTTGTCGCTGGCAGTCTGGTCGACACGCGCTACATCATCAACAACACCGTGATGCGGGTGGATCTGCTCGAGCCGCTCGAGAGCGGTGGCGTAGTGGAGTTCGAGATCGACTGGTCGTACCGCATTCCCGACTCGGGACGTGGCGGCAAGGAGCTGGTGAGCGACGGTTGGATCTACGAAATGGCTCAGTGGTTTCCACGCCTATCGGTATACGACGATGTAAACGGCTGGCAGACCGACCAGTTCCTGGGCCGCGGTGAGTTCTACCTCGAGTTCGGCGACTATGACGTCAAGCTCACGGTTCCTGCCGACCACATCGTGGACGCCACGGGTGTGTTGCAGAACCCCGAGGAGGTACTGACCCAAACGCAGCGCGATCGTTTAGCTCAGGCGATGACCAGCGAGGAGCCGATGTTCATCGTCGCGGCGGAAGAAGTGATGACGCCGGGCACACGTCCGAGTCAGACCGGTATGCTCACGTGGCACTACAAAGCGGAAAACGTGCGAGACTATGCCTGGGTCAGCTCGAAGACATTCGTGTGGGACGCGGCAGGATACCGTTACGAGTCAGACAACAGGCTGGTCGAGGCCCATTCATTTTATCCACGTGATGCCATGCCGCTGTGGGACAGCGTCTCCACCAAGGCCATCATACAGACATTGAAGA
>CP070792.1:2142830-2146704 GCA_020346845.1 Gemmatimonadota bacterium | reverse complement strand
GCCCTGGTCACTGTGACGGGGCTTGTCGACTACGGCGGAGCGCCACCGGGGGAGGGGTCCCAAATCACCGTGTCGGTGGACGGGACCTCGCTGAGCACGACGACGGATGTGTCAGGCAGATTCTCCTTCGATGTGTTCCCGGGCGAGTGGTTTTTCGTGACGTCGAAAGAAGATACGGTTTGGGGGGAAATCGAGTTCATCAGCGTGCCGAGCACGGGGGAAAGCAATATGCAGCTCGGGGTCGGCGCCGATGAAGAGATTGCGCTTATCGAGGAAGATTGTGGGGTCGAATTCGATGAGGCGAAAGGCTTCGTCTCGTTGTACTTCGTCCCGGTTTCCGGTGCGGGAGGTGAAACGGCAACTCTCAGTGTGCCGTACGGCAGTGCTTTGACGCAGGACGCGGATGGCAACTGCGTCGTGTCGGAGATGATTCTCCCCGGCGCCGCGAACCAGTTCGGCAGCATGGAACTCGAATTTTTCAACGTAGACTTGACGGAAAACCTCGTAGTAACTCCCATCGCTCCAGCGGGCTACGAATGCGCCCTAGAACACCCAGGAACGGTCTATCCGGTGAGGGCGAGTTTTGTTACTGGCTTGGTGGATGTGCTTTGCATGTCCGTCCCGTGACTAGGCTCACGTAGTGGCGACTCAATGTGCGAAGTCGGCGCGTTTGAGGTGCAAAGCCGAGACAAGCTCGTCTTGGCTCCGCAGCCGTAGGCAACGCACTCCCTGCGCCGCCACTTCCCCCGCCGCAAAACCTGCGCGTCGCACCGCGAGATTCCCCTGCAAAACCGGCGTTGCAGTTGGCACGCCTGATGCAGCTACCTGACAGCGCTTACTGAACCGGGGAGGTTGCTATGCGTTATTTGTTTGGATTGATGTGTGTCTGCGCGCTGGGCGTTGTGCCGCTGGTTGGGTGTGGTGAGGCCGCACCTGAATGCGAGGTCCCCGCGGATTGCCCCGGAGATCTGTGCACTGTGCCCGGCCAAGAGGACTGCGTTGGTGGAGTGTGCACTTACGAACCGGTGGTTTGTAGCGATTACAACGAATGCACCACCGATGCGTGCGACCCAGCCGTCGGCTGTGGGGTAGCCGTTGCCGACGGAACAGCGTGCGCCGGAGGCACGTGCCAGGCTGGCGTGTGTGAGCTAACAGGCTCTGTTCTCCCATGTAGCGAGCAGGGCATTCGCAACGCCATCGCCGCGGGCGGTGATGAGCCGTACACGTTTGACTGCGGCGGCCCGACCACCGTGGTGGTAGAGCACACCATAGCGATTGACAACAACGTTATTCTCGACGGCGAGGGCAACCTCACGCTTGACGGGAACGACGAATGGGTTGTGTTTGAGTTGCTTCGTGAGGACGTGACGGCAGAGCTGCGAGGTTTCACCGTGACCAGAGGTGGCGTTTGGAACCCAAATATCGAGGGTTGGGTCGGCGGCAGCATTGATAATGTAGGGACGCTGACACTGACGAACACCAGCGTGTCCGACAACATAATCGGTATCGAGAACGGAGGAACGCTGACACTGACGAACAGCACCGTGTCGGGCAATGAGAACGCCTATGGCATTGGGAACAACGGCGCACTCACGCTGACGAACAGTACCGTGTCGGGCAATGTCACGGAAGACGATACCGGTATTTTTATCTACGGCGGCACGGTCACGCTGTTGAACAGCACGGTGTCCGACAATATCTACGTCCAAACCCGCGACGATGACGAACCCAGCAGGTCCGCAACCATCGTAACCGCTGCGACGCTGATTGATGGCGCATGTTCCCAGCAGGGCGAGGTGACCTGGACTTCCAACGGCTACAACATCGAAAGCCCCGGCAACACCTGCGGCTTCGACCAACCCACCGACCGACCCGAGACAACTGCTGCCGAGCTGAACCTCGGCGCGCTCGCCGACAACGGCGGCCCCACCCTGACGCACCTGCCTGGCGGCGGCGACTTCGGTGACGGTAGTGTGGCCATCGACAAGATTCCCGAGGCGGATTGCGGAGTCACTGAGGACCAGCGCGGCGAGCCGCGACCTGTAGTAATCGTGAGACCTGAGCAGTGCGACGTGGGGTCGGTTGAGGTGCAGCCCGAAGATCTCTAGCGCGACTCGTGTTCTGAACGACGTCGGCGCGTTTGAGCTGCAGCCGTAGCCAACGCACCCGCTGCGCCCCCACGCCCCGCAAACGCAAAGGGTGCGCTGTAGCAGCCGCGATTCCCTAGCAATTCCAGGCTCCCACTTGGCACGCCTGATGCACTTACATCACTCCGCTTAGTGAACCGGGGAGGTGGCTTATGCGTTGGTTGATCGGCTTTGTGTTACTTCTGCTGGGGCTAGGGACCCTGCGCATGGTGGGGTGTGGTGAGGAGGACCGGTCGTGCGTCGATGCTGAGGACTGCGACGACGGCAACCCCTGCACCAGGGATTCGTGTGTCAGCTACGACCCAGACGCTCCGATAACTTGCGATGTCGTGCGGAGGTGCAGGCATTGGCCAGAGGACGATGGGACACCTTGCGGTTCCGGTGAGATCTGCGTCGACGGGGTATGTGGAGAGAACCTCTGCAAGGACGTCGTGTGCGACGATGGTCTGGACTGCACCGAGGGGGAATGCGACCTCCGCGACGGCAAGTGCTACTTCACGAATCTCTGTGACGACGATGATGACTGCACCAAGGACATCTGCAATCCAGAAAACGGATTGTGCGACTTCACGACATTGGCCGAGGACGGGACAGGTTGCGGCTTGACGCAGGACCGGTTGGAGCTGATCGGCGTCTGCGAGGCGGGTGTTTGCGTGGGTGGTGCCTGCGATCCTGAATCCACTGAAGTCTATGAGTGCCCCATCGGGGAGGTTGATTACTTCTGCTGTCCCGGTTGGGGCTACTGCATTTTTGGTGACCCAACCTGTTGGGGGGTGCCGCCGTAACCACGCACCCGCTGCGCCACCACGCCCCCATACGCAAAAGCTGCGCGTTCGCGCAGGCGTTTCCGTAACGAAACCGGGCGTTGCGCCTGGCACGTCTGATGCATCTACTCGGCTCGATTTAGTGGTGCGCTGCGCTGGGGAGGTTGTGATGCGGTACTTGGTTGGCTTTGTGTTGGCGGTGGGGGTGGTGGCTTCGTCGCCGGGTGTGAGTGCGCAGGACCCACCTGCCTCGACGTTGGAGCCCGCGTCGTTTGTCGCACCGGAAGACAAGGCGCTCGTGGTCTTCGTTCGACTGCAGCAGTATGCCTTCGAGTTCTACGTCTTAGACGGGAACAAGAAACTCCTCACGTTTTTGAGGTGGAAGGAGCACGTAACGATCGAAGTCGCGCCGGGGAAACATACATTCTACTTCTACATCCGCTTCGAGAACGCCTGCCTCGTGCGGGCGGAGCTCGCCGCTGGGCGCACTTACATAGTTCGTACCCAATATGAAGGCCGTATCAAGCCGCGAGTCCGCGCACACCCCGTGTTGCGAAACTCAGCAGACTTTGCCGAGTCCGCCAAGTGGATTCGTGAGGCGAAACGAGGCGAGCCGGATTTTGCCAAAGGGAACGAACGGGTGCAGAAGCATCAAGAGGCAATAGACGGGGAAATCACGGCCGCGGAACTCGACTGGTTGAAGATGGACGAGAAGGCCCGGAGCAGCATAACGCTCCGGCCGGAGGACGGACGCACACCCGATGAAGCAAGCAAACTCTGATCCCCGCTTTCGTTTTCCGGATGCATTTCACCAAGAGGCTGCTTCCCGACCGGGAGCTTCCATAGGGCTCGTCTTGGCGATGATGCTCTTAGGCTTAGCGGCGTTGCCCCTGAGCGTGAGCGCGCAAGCCGCAGAGGAAGACAGTCTGAGCTCTTGGCAGGAGCCGCGGGCTGCGCCGGAAG
>CP070792.1:2127075-2142730 GCA_020346845.1 Gemmatimonadota bacterium | reverse complement strand
TCTTCTGCGTGCACGCTCGGCCAGTTGTCTTGCCTGGTATCTCACCGAGATCACAGTAAAGAGAGTAAACGGTAGTCCGGCCGCCACGCCGAACGCAAAGAAGGGCCACGGCGAGTCCAGTGACCCATCGGATCCCGGTATCTGAATGACGGACCGATATGCCCAAACCACACAGAGTACGCTAACGGCAAGCACGCCCACTACATAGAGAGTCAGGCCCCACCACTTCCAATTTTCCACCAGTGCACGGCCACGCCGGCTTCGCAACAAGGTCGAAAGACCAAGGCTGCCGAGCATGCCGCCGGTGAGGGTGAGTATCAACAGCATGATGAGTGAGAGTCGGTCCATCTATCCCTTCTCGACTTCCGCCCACGACGGTCTGGGACGGTGAAGGACGGTCTAAGACGGAGCGCTGAGAAACCGTCTTCGTCCGTCTGCGACCGTCTTACGCCGTCCTTGGTTTATCTAACCCGTTCCCCATCCCGATTGATCACAATGGGAGTTCCCAACCCCAGTGCTCTTAGCCGCGCGCGTTGTGTTCGGGCATCTCCCACCACGAGCCACACCATGTCGTTCGTATCCAGATACTGATCTGCTAACTGCTGAATTCGCTCGATGGTCATGTTCTCCACAATCGTCTCGCGCTGCAGCACATAATCCGCAGGGAAGCCGTAGGCGCTCATATTGCCGAGCATGTTGAGCTTTGCACCCAGCGTCTCGAACGCACGCGCGTTTGCCTTGATCAAGAAGCCTTTGGTGGCGGCGAGGTCTTCTTCATCGAACTCGGGTCCGTGGCGCTCAACGATATCCTTTATCAGCTCGAGCGCTTCTAGGGTGATGTTGGACCGCACGCCGGAGGAGATGCTGAATGGACCCGGGAACTCGGTGCCGGAGAACCGCGAGCCAATGCCGTACGTATACCCCTTACCTTCGCGCAGCACCTGAGTGAGATCGGACGCGAATCCGCCGCCTCCCAAGCGGAAGTTCATTACGGTCGCGGGGTAATAGTCTGGATCTGGTGCGGCCAACGCCAGGCGTCCGATAGTGAGCCGCGACTGCGCCGAGTTGGGAATGTCGAGGAAGTAGAGACCCGCCCGGTTGCTGTTCCAGGTGGGCGCTGTCGGGAACGCGACGCTCCCGCCCTGCCATCGCTCCGCGATGCCGGTGAGCGACGCGGTCGCCTCCTCCAGCGTAATAGCCCCTACGGCATGGAAGGCAGCTACACCAGGTACGATTGCGTTCTGGTAGTAGGCCTGCAGGTCGTCCAGCGTGATCTCATCGATCGCGCCGATGTTGCCAATCGAGCTCTGGGCCAGGATGTGATCGCCGTAGATCAGCTTCTGGAATATGTCGCTGGCTAGTGCGTTGGGGTTGCCGGAGCGTTGGCGCAACGTGTTGCGGACCCGTTGCCTGGCCAGTTCGAATCGCTCCTCGTCCCAGCGCGGCTCCAGCAGGATCTCCTCGACGAGGGCCATGGTCGCATTGTAGTTGCGCGCCAACGTGCTGCCACGAATGGTGAACGATTGCGATCCCGAGCTCACGTTGATGCTGGCCCCGAGTAGATCGATAGCGTGTTCCAACTCGTCCGGTGTCTTGGTCGCCGTTCCCTCGGTCATCGTCTGCGCCAACAGGTTGGCGACACCGGGCTTGGCCGGATCGTCGAGCAGATGACCGCCTCGTAAGTGGATCTCGAATTGGACCAGCGGGATCTCGCGGTCCTCTATCACGAGCACGTTGAGCCCATTCGATAGCTCGTCACTGTACACGTCGGGAACGGTGAGCTTAGGTGGGTCGCCGAACGGCGGCTCTATGGAACGATCTAGGTTGCCGATCGGAGGAGTCTTTTCGGTGCCGCGTTGCACCACGAACTCGGCCTCGGCTCCCTGTACGATCGGCTCGACGACGACATCTGCTTCCGCGGAACCGGATAGAGCTAGCTCTGCTTGCCCGTGTGGTACGAAGCTGGTTGCTACGTGAGGTTTGTCCTTGATGTACTGTTCGTACACGCGCATCACGTCCTCTGCCGTTACCGCGAGCGAACGCTCCAGATCTTCCTCGGCGTACCCGGGTGTGGGTGCGAAGATGCTGTACTGAGCCAGACGGAATGCCTTGCCCAGCACACTCGAGATGCCACTATAGAACTGGGTCTCGTAGCGTGCCTTGATACGCTCGAGTTCCTCGGGCGGTATGCCCTCTTCGAACCGTGCGAACGCCTTGTTCACACCGGCGTGTGCGGAGTCGAGATCGATGCCGGCATAAGTGCGTACACGCAACGAGAACTCCCCGGCCAGTTCCCTGTGACTGCCGAACGCGGAAGCCGATGGAGCGAGTTCCTCCTCTTCTACGATCACCTCGTAGAACGGGGTCTTCTTTCCGTCGGTGAGGAGGTCCGCGAGGATGCTGAGAGCGTAGGAGTCATCGTGGTACATGGGCACGGTGGGCCAGACCATGCGTAGCTCTGGTAGACGGGCGAAGTTGTCTTCGTGAAACAATCGCACCGAAGAAGTCAGTGTGACCGGATCCGGTGTTTCCACTTGGGGCATGGGGCGCGCCGGGATGTCGCCGAAGTACTTCTCGATCCACTCTTTGGTTTGCGCTACGTCTAGGTCACCTGCCAGAACCAGAGTGGCATTGTTGGGACCGTACCATCGGTGGTGGAACTCCTGCACATCCGAGAGCGAAGCGGCGTCCAGGTCGGCGAGGGAGCCGATGACCTGCCAACTATAGGGGTGGCCCTCCGGATATAGTGCGTCGCTGATAACGAAGCCCGTGTGGCCGTATGGATTGTTGTCCACGCCCTGCCGTTTCTCATTCTTGACGACCTGTTTTTCCTTTTCAACTACGGACTCCGACACCGTGTTGATGAAGAATCCCAATTTATCGGCCTCGGCCCACAGTGCCTTCTCGACAGCATCGCTGGGTACGACCTCGAAGTAGTTAGTTCGGTCGTTGCTGGTCGAACCGTTCGTTGAACTGCCGACGCGCGTCATCAACTTGTCCAGACCGCCGGGTCCCAAGTTCTCCGAGTCCAGGAAGAACAGGTGCTCAAACAGATGAGCGAACCCGGTACGACCAGGCACCTCGCGTGCCGATCCAACGTGAAACGTCATGGCAACTGCAACTACTGGATCGGAGCGGTCCACGTGGAGCACCACGTCCATCCCGTTGTCCAGTTGATACTTCTCGTAGTTGATGTCGATGCCTGAACCACCGCCACAACCAAGCGTGAGGAGCAGCGTGCTTAGCGAGATGTATGTGGTGGTGTGCTTCATGGTTGGCTCCGATTGAGAGGTGTCGAGACAGATTGGAATGTACGTGGGTGGGCAAGGCGGTCAAAGATGGGCGAGGACGGTTCAAGACGGACTATGAGGGACGAAGACGAGACGGCCTAGGACGGTCCAGGTCGGTCTTGGACGGGCGTCGTGCGCGCCGCAGACCGGAGCGACCGTATCAGCTTGTCGACTATGCGACTTGCGTGTTTTCGTCGCTGCATCAAGCTCTCGTAGGTTGACGTATCGAGGTAGCCTCTTTCAAAGGCAAAGAGTAGGAGGTAGTCGACCTCCGCCAGTGACCCGGCAGCAATCCTGGCAAACCTCAAGGCCTCGCGGGGTCCGAAACGACCCTGCCCCTCGGCCAAATTCGTTGGCACGGATAGGGCCGCTCGCCTCAGTTGGGAGGACAGCTCAAACCTCTCGCTGAGCGGAAAACTGTCGACGGCTTTGTGCACGGCTTCCGCTAGCTCGTGCGCTATCCTCCACGCTCGCAGGTCCTGGTAGTGAGCCATCGTGGGAATCTATGAACTCGAGCATCACGTCTTGTAACCAAATCAGCGTAGGTTGTATCATCCCTACGTCTCACTCTATGTTAGGCCGTCCTAGGCCGTCTTCGCCCGTCTTAGGCCGTCCAAGTGGATCGGCGGACCGTATGAAGAGATCTAGCTGATGAAAGAACACCTGATCACCCTCTTCGAATCCCACTTCGGTCATCGCCCCGAGGTGATACTCGAGATGGCGGCGGACGGCTCGACGCGGCAGTACTTCAGGTTGGCATACGGAGACGATGAGACTGCGATAGGAGCCATCGGACCGGATCGAGAGGAGAACCGGGCGTTCCTGGCGTTTGCCAAGGCGTTCCGTGGAGTGGACCTTCCGGTGCCGGAGATCTACGGCGAAAATCGTGAGGCGGGTGTCTGGTTGGAACAGGATCTGGGCGACACGACCCTATTCAAAGCCCTTGCGGCAGCGCGTATAGAGTGCAGCGAAGACGAGTTCCCGCCCGAGGCAGAGCAGCTCTACCGCAAGGCGCTGACGATACTGCCGCGGTTTCAGGTGTTGGGGCATGAAGCCGTGGATTACCGTGTTGCCTACCCGCGTCAGGCGTTTGACAAACAGTCCATCCGCTGGGACCTGAACTACTTCAAGTATCACTTCCTGAAGCTCGGTCACATCACGTTCAGCGAACAACGGCTGGAAGACGATTTCTCACGACTTACCGAGCTACTGCTCCAAGCCAACGCTGACTACTTTCTGTACCGCGACTTCCAATCGCGCAATATCATGATCTGCTCGGGCGAACCATGGTTCATCGATTTCCAAGGGGGGCGAAAGGGGGCGCTGCAGTACGATGTTGCCTCGTTACTGTACGACGCCAAGGCGGACATACCGCAAGCACTTCGAGATGCATTGCTGGAGCACTATCTCGATGCGCTGAGCGAGTACACCGAGGTGGATAGAGCGATCTTCCGCGATCAATACATGGGGTTCGTTCTCGTACGGCTGATGCAGGCACTCGGAGCATTTGGGTACCGCGGCTTCTTCGAGCGCAAGCGCCACTTCCTCGAGAGCGTGTTGTATGCCGCTCAGAGTCTCGATAGTCTCCTTATCGCCGGAATGCCAATCGAACTGCCAGAGCTGGAGCTGGTATTTCGCCGCATCGCTGACCGATGGGCACCTTCGGAGTCACCGAGCGAGACTCAATGCAGCCTCGAGGTGCTGGTCCAGAGTTTCTCGTTCAAGGATGGCTATCCCCAAGACATCAAGGGACATGGTGGTGGCTATGTGTTTGACTGCCGTGGCCTGCCCAATCCCCATGACCGAATGGAGCTGAGAGACCTGACAGGTGAAACCGAGGAGGTAGCGGATTTTCTCGAGCAACAGGAACCGGTTCAGGAGTACTGGGAGAACGTGAGAGGGATAGTCGAGTCGCACGTCGAAGATTACGTGAACCGCGGGCTCACGAGTCTCACGATCTCTTTCGGCTGCACCGGGGGTAAACACAGGTCCGTGTTCATGGCGCGCAAGCTGGTGGACCATCTGGCAACGGGTTATCCGCACGTCGCCACTCGACTGTCGCACGGCAAGCTGTAGTGGAAGCGATGATTCTGGCGGCCGGGGCAGGGACCCGACTAAGACCGCTCACGGATACGATGCCCAAAGCGCTCGTCCCAGTAGGCGATCGTCCTCTGCTCGGGTGGGTTCTGCAACGACTGGCTGAATCGGGTGTCGATCGTATTATCGTGAACACACACTACCACGAGGATCAGATCGTCGAGTACCTCGATTCCCACACGCCAGCAAATATCGATCTGGCAATTTCGCCTGAGCCAGATGGACCGTACGATACCGGTGGTGGGTTGTTTGCCGCTTCACATCTGTTCAGGGAAAACCGACCATTCTTACTGCACAATGTTGATGTGTTGTCACGGATTCCCTTCGAGGGGTTGCTGGATGAACATGCACGGGCAAGGCAACAGATCGGCGATCGCGTCGTTGCGACCGTGGCGGTGCAGGCACGTGACGCCGACCGGCAACTGCTGTTCGATGATCTCGGGCTGATGGGTTGGGAGAATGCCGGAAGCGATCGTACCAGGGGCCGTTGGCATCGGGTGCGGGAGCCGGTGGGAACACTCAGACGGTACTCATTCACCGGTATTCACGTTATCGATCCCAGTCTATTCCAGGCAACCGAGCGGGCCGGAAAGTTCTCGATCATCACGCTATACCTCGAACTGGCCGCGTTCGGGTACGTAGTCGTACCGAGTGATGTCTCGGAGCACGATTGGATCGATGCGGGAACGCCTGATCGCTTGGTGGAAGCTGGCCGGATGATGCGCGAGCAATAAGCGACTCGCCCACAGCGATTGAGGCTGGCCTCGCCATTGGCGCCGTGTACGTTTTGACGAAGGAGGCTCCAATATGACCTTCACGCTAATCTCTTCCGCCTTCTCCGATCACCAGGATATCCCGCGCGATCATACGTGTGACGGTGACGATGTGTCACCGCAACTTGCGTGGGACGGTGCGCCTCCCAACACGAATAGCTTCGTCCTGATCGTGGACGATCCCGATGCGCCGGATCCTGCGGCGCCCAGAATGACATGGGTGCATTGGGTCCTATACAACATTCCGCCGACGGCTTCACAGCTAGATGCCGGAGTGGGTGAGAGTGCGCTGCCACGCGGAACGAAGCAGGGACTCAACGACTGGAAGCGCACCGGCTACGGCGGGCCTTGTCCGCCCGTCGGTCGGCATCGGTACTTCCACAAGCTATATGCGCTGGACGTTGAGCTGCCGGATCTAGGTAAAGCGACCAAGGCGGCCGTCGAGAAAGCGATGTCGGGGCACGTACTTGCTGAGGCTCAACTCGTGGGGACCTACGAGAGAGGCAGTTAATGCCGCAGTCGCGACAGCTTGGAGCGCTGCGATCGCAAACGCTGGAGTTGCGCCTCTGCAGGTGAACGTCAATCCCGGGCCGATGCTCCAAGTTGTGGAACGGTGCTGGTGACCCCACGGTTGGGCCTGCGTTGGGCCCCGCCGCTTGCGCGCCCCGCTATCCTCCGGTATCTTCTAAATCGTTGATTCGGTGACACTTATCCGAGTGTCGCCGAATTTCTTTGTATTACCGGAAGAGCAGAATAATGATCGAAGAAACTCGCAAGAAGCTCCAGGCCGAGGTCGAGGCACTCAACCATGAACTGCACGTGGTGCTGCCGGACACGCTGAAGAAGGCGATCGAGCTCGGTGACCTGCGTGAGAACGCAGATTACCAGGCCGCCATCGAGCGACAGGGCATCATTGGAGCCCGGCTCGAGCAGCTACGGTCCCGTCTGCACAAGCTCGCAGAGGTAGATCTCTCCAAGGTGCCGGCAGATAGGGTCGGTCTGGGATCCCGCGTCACCGTTGTCGATATGGACACCAAGGAAGAGGAAATCTTCGAGGTCGTGATCCCCGACGCCGTGAACGTCGAAGAAGGCCACATCTCTGTCTCGTCACCGCTGGGCCAGGCGTTGCTCGACAAGAAGGTGAAGAGCGTCGCGAAGGTGCGGCTACCGTTCGGCACCCGCCGGCTCAAGATCAAGAAGCTGGTGACAATGCACGACATGGCGGGCGAGGGCGACGCCGAATAACATCAATCATACCATTCCTTAGCGAGAGCCATCCGAACAGATGAGTCCGGCGGCTCGTTCCTGGCATGCTAGGGCTACTACTCTGATTGGTGACAGGTCACGATCTTCCAATCACCGTCTCTCAACACCCATGTAGTGGAGAACGAGAATGAGGCGCTCGTGATCTCGGCGCCGGAGCCATCGAACTGGGTGTAGGTACCGCTCTCGGTGACGTGGACGGCTGCACGAGACAGCACGTTGATATGGGCCTCTTCGAGGTTCACCGCCTGCCGCTGTACGTTGGCGAACACAGGCCGAAAGGCGTCGTTGATTGCGGTGAACCCCACGATCGTTGCGCCGCCACTCGTGAATACGGTCTCCGGTGAGTCGAGGTAGAACGACATTCCCCGATCGTAATCGACTGCTTCCCAGGTGCCCCAGAACGAATCGAGCACCACAGTGATGTCATCGATCACTGCGGTTCTCTCTGTTTCGCTGAGTTCCGATGGTGGAGACGCGCACCCGACGATTAGGAATACGACTGCGGAAAGAACAGTACTCACAGTGCGCACGGACCCTCCTGGTGGAATTGTCGTTGGACGATCCGCAATACTACGTTGTGGTTGGATCGCCTGTAAGGCCTAATGGTCGAAGGCACCGGGGAAGATACCGGCGGGAGTGTTTGGGCTTGCTGAGTCTTCCGTGAGGCACGTATACTGCGCAAGTTTTGCCAGGAGCAGGTGAGGTGATGCCTATTGGGATTCCTGGTGGTGCGGGGAGCCTCCCTATTTGAGCCGGGAACGGGCAGTTTATTGGCTGCAGCGGACTGATATTACATGAGCAAAAGATCGAAACAGGCCCTTCTGGTGTTTGCCGCGCTGTATTTCTTGGCGCTCACGTCTGCAATGGTGGTGTGGTCTGTGCGCAACACTACCGCCCGATTGTTTGCCGAGGATTGGTTCCGAGATCTTGGTACCCAAGGGTGGCTGCTCGTGAGTTCGCACCCGTTGGGGATGATAGTGGCGCTCGAACTGGCCGGGTTGGTGGTTCTGGGCTATCTGTGGTGGCTGGGGGATATCAAGCAGCGCACCTGGCCCAAGTTTGTCAGGAAGCTCGCACCGTTGAGACAGCTCATGGCTTTGTTGATCTTCCCCATCTATGTGGTTATCAGCCCGGTTGTCTTCATCATCTTGTACTTGACGTTCAGGGAGAATATGACGGTGAGAGCCAAGGACCGCCGCCAGGTGCATGATCCCGAGTATACTGGCCCCGAGCGGAGATCAGGAGCCCCGCGCCGGACCCAGATTAGGCGCGCGTTCGCCGGGCACCCGGAGTATCACTCGGTAACGTAACTACTGAGTGCTCAGATCGAGCCCTCGGCTAGGAGACTCATCTCTTCCTAAACGCCGCAGGCGCCACCCCGATTCCCAACTCCAGCGACCAGATGGGTGTGTGATTCACATCGTACAGTCGTTGTGCGAGTGTGGAGAAGCCGCCGTAGGCACTGAACGCGCTCCCCAGTTGCACCATTGCTCCGCCGGCGATTCCGAACGCAAAGCTGGTAGCGGTACCCGCCTGGTTCTGGACAGGGATAGTCTGTCCCGCGGATTGGGTTCCTGCGATCTCACTGCGCACGCCTTGAACCGGCAGGCGCAAATACGGGAACACCGTGTTTGAGACGTTCCACGCGGCGGTCACGTGTCCGCCTATGCCGGTCAGCTGCCGTTGGCTATCCTCGATACTGCCACCGACGATTCTTGTCTGTGAGTACCAGAACTGAGCACCCGCTGTGTAGTGCGCGCCCAATAGGGATATCGGCAACGGAGTCGAAACGGTGATCTGGAACCCGCCGCCCGCCCCGCCGAACGCATCGGTGTAGATCGCTGCAAGGTCAAACGTGATCGGAATGCCCGGCCTCTCCTGGGCCCGAACAGTGGTTGCTACGAGCAGCAATGCCACTACGATCGTGGTCACGCGGCGCGCTGAGGGATGTGTGAGCTGCATTGGCCGGATCCGGTTTGAGTGGCACCTTCGTTTGTGTCCAAATCTTCTTATACCCATGGTGTGGCCATGGGTTGCGTTATATGAGACAGGTCCGTATCCACAGATGTTAAAGACTGGGCTATAGACGGTCTGGGACGGCGCTGGCCAAGCTCAGTGCGCACTCTCGGTTTCCCCCCTTGGCCTCAGCTCGAGCCTGGCCTTCGCCTGGTCGGCGGGATCCAAAATCGCATCTAGCACTACGTCGTGGCGTCCTGCTGCTATACGGAAGGCGGACTCGACAACCGGGACCGCTCCGACCTGCTGATGTTCAGCGTTTAGCACCAGAGCACTATTCCCACCCTCATATCGCAGCGACCAACCTTCTCCCAGTCTCACGGGCAGCAATACAGGGGCGCGGTTATCGATTGAGATCTCGATCCGTGAGACGACTCCGTCTTCCGCCGACATAATCCAATGCAGGACCTGCTCTGCTCCGGGATTCTGGAAGGAGAATGAGGTGGAAGTTGGCTCACCCGGTTGTCGTACGCCTCGCTCGTGTCGCACTATCTGAGGATGGATCTGAGTCAGCTCGAAGCCGTCCGCGTTCGCGGTCAGATCAAACTCCGTATCCACTGCCTCCATACGGCGCTTTTGGTGACTGCTGAACACATCGGCCATGCGAGCCCGCTCCCACAATCCGATGGCTTCGAGGATCCGCTCGGTAAAGCCGTTCTGCTCAAGCGCTTCGTAGCTGGTGACGAAGGCATAGCCGGCATCAAAGGCTCCCGATCTCGCCAGCATCCACTCCACATCCTCGATAGTTGTCTGTGATGTCATGCGAAACCAGCCGAGCATCCCTGGCATGAGGTTCCGTCGGAAGTACGGCTGGTTCTTCATGCGGTACTCGGTCTGGCTCTCCCGAAAGCCCGCATACCAGGGCTCGCCCCAATTCATGCGCGAGTAGATGTGCCAGAAGAAATGAGTCGTTCGACTTGCGTCAACGATGAGGTGTTGTCTGATGTCACCGGATAGGTTGTTGTAAAATGTTGTGGTGAAGAGGATCTCGCCGTAGTTGCCCATACCTGTAGACTGATTTCCCTCTACCCCATCGAACGAGATTTGACGCACTCCGGTCTCGTTGAACAACCCGGCCAGATTTGTGGCGACTTCCTTGCTCAGGGCAGCGTCGGTGAGGAACACATTGTAAGCATGGTCGGCTAGCAGAGCGACTTCGCTCGTGGCCGAGTGACTTGATGCGGCCGTGCCAAAGGCGCCTCGCTGACAATCGAGTAGTCGCCACGGCTCCTGCTCAGACACGCTGCGGTACTGTATGAGCTCGTTGCCAACGACAACTGTGCGCAGGTTGTTGTTGCGGTCTTGGGCGAAGAAGTCGGGCGATACGATCCCGATCTCGGTCTGACGTTGGTCGATATCGTGTGCCAGCGTGCTGGTTCCGACCTTTGCCAATCGGGGATCCGGAACCGGCGTTACATATGGGTCGTTTGTAGTGATGAAGTTCGAAAGTGTGTGGATGCCAACAAAGATCCCCTCTGCCTCGGCTCGCTCGACTGATCGCCTCAGGCCCGCACGGCCGCTCGGAAAACGGTCTTCCCGTAGCTCGAAGTGGCCCCAACTGCGGAACGGTTCAGGATGATACAGATAGCGCAGACCAGCGCGCTGAGTCCATGCGATGGCCTCATCCACGTCGTGCTCGCTGAAATCGAGAATGATGTATGCCGCTGCTGCCGATGGCGCCGTCTTGCCCCACTCGCCGTCGATAGTCGGATGGGGCAGCCCCTCCTCCACTTCGATCGCGGCGAGTGTTTTCAGGATATGTTCGTTCGACGTGCCGAACAGCGCTATCTTGCTGCCGACGACACCGCCGTCATCGTAGCTCGGTGCCACGTACTGATCGTGATTCCAGTTCTCGATCACCCGGTCTTGGCTGCGATCCCTGCAGTACGCTTGCAGAGTGCTTCCGAAGTCTTCTGGCTTCGCGGCCTCGACCCGATACAGCACATAGCGTCTACCTTCCGAGCTCAAATCGCTGTAGTCGCCTGACTCAAAGAGATCGACCTGTGGAGGGAAATCGTTGTCGCGCCACGGATATCCACCCAACGTCTTGATATTGAGCGCTTGGATGCCGATTCCGAACACCGAGTCCCGTACAACCCCAACGGTCTCACCGATCGTGTCGGAAATCGTGGTGGCGTACGGCCCCCACACAACGAGTTCTACAGCTTCGGCAGGATCGATTGCTGCCAACTCCAGAACGAGATGTGTTTGCTTGGTGTCAACGGCTAGCTGTGCCGAGACTCCAACGGGGTAATCGAGGGTGGCGATCCCAGTTTCTTCGTTCCAATTGAAGTAGTTGGGCCGGTGCAGAACTCCGTCCGTCTGCACCGCTAACAATGGCGAGCTGACCTGATTGGAGCGGTGGTCAACCCCGGTGTGTCGGTCAACCATCCGGACGATCATACCATTGTCGTCGATTGTCAGCTCGAGATCACCGGCTGTCCAGTTGGCGCGGCCACTCGAACATGCGGATGGTGTCATTGCGAAGTAGAAAGACAGGACGAAAGCAGCTAGCCGTCTGTAACCAAGCGAACGCTGCGATGTTCGTCTTCCTCGCCTAGGTTCACGCGGTCGCATGTCAGCTCGTTGCCTCGGTGTCCCGGTCACCAGCCCGTCGTCTATCACCGTTGCCATCTCCATCGTCTCCATCGTCTACCGTCGTCTACCGTCGTCTACCATCGTCCGTTTTTGTCGTCCTCATCAGTCCGGCGTCGGTAACATGCATGGACAACCCCGGTCTTGCTAGGACGCTTCCCTTGCGAGGACACTTACTCAGATGCCTGGGGTAGCACGTGTGGGGAGGAGGGGGATTGTCTGCGGGTCTGGTGCATTGCGCTCGACCTGCCGAGGTCCATACAGCAAAGGAGCTTGGATTGATGACGCGTTTCCCGAGGCTTACCGGGCGTACAGCGCACAGTGGCTCGGTCCTGTACTCAGTGCTGCTGATACACACATTTGGGGCTTGCACTTTCCTTGGAACCTCAGCACCGGACGAAGCGGGACCCAAGCCAGGTGACATCAAGGTCCTGTTCATAGGCAGTAGCTATCTGGATTACAACGATATGCCGGCAATGGTGGAGCGTTTTGCGATAAAAGCTGATCGAGATATCTATGTCGGCAGGCGCATCTTGCCGGGCCACCGGCTCGACTACTTCGCATCCGATCCTGTGACGGAACAGAGGGTCAACGAACACGACTGGGATTACGTTGTGCTGCAGGGCGGGTGCATGAATGCGGCTTATCCTGAAACGCACCACGAGTTACAGCCCAACCAGGGATACCATCCGGTATATCCGGCGCTTGCGACCCTCAAGGGAAAGATCGATGCTCGCGGCAGCAAGACACGGACGGTCTACATGATGGGTTGGGCCTTCGAGGACGGCCTCACGTGGATTGCGGGTCAAACCGATACGTACGATGAGATGCAGGAGCATGTCTACGACAACAGCCTGCTGTGGTCGGACTCGCTGGATCTCGTTGTGGCCCCCGTAGGCTGGGCATGGCGTGAGTTATTGGCTGATGATCCACCTCAGCACTACCTGCACGACACTGACTGGAACCATGCCAATCCAAGAGGAACTTACCTGAGCGCGGCAGTAATCTACGCGACTCTGTTTGGTGAGAGTGTGGAGGGCCTGGATTACAACGGAGGTCTGGTGGCATCGGAAGCGGAAGAGTTGCGTCGAGTCGCATCCAGGGTTGTGATGGACAATCTTCAGCTCTGGAACGTCGAGCCTCAGCCGACTGTTATGCTCGAGCTACGCCGGTAACCTTCGCTCCTTGGGGCGAACGATCGAATCTCTCGCCGGTGCCACGACAACGGTGCCTAGGGGGTGGTCCTGCTCGCTGTGAGGAGAAAGGGGTGGCTACGCTACATGGCGCCGGTCGCCACCCGTGCGGCGGTCCACATCATTGCGGCGGTCTTTTGCTCTCCGATCCAATCCGCTGCGGCGGCCGATGCTCTCCCGCTGACGTCGTACGTCTGTCCGCCTGTCTTTGCCTGAGCGGCACTCATGCCCTTGGCGCCGGTTGGCTAGTTTCCTGCGCTCGCGGACCCGCTTGTTCTTGCTGGGCGGTCGTCTCACTAATGCTGGTGCCGATCGTTTTGCTACTGCTGGTGGCGGTGGTGCCGACGGATGTCCAATTGCCCGCCTCGGTGCCGATGAGGTCGTACTCTCGATAGCGGCCAGTCGGCTTTCAATCGAACCCAAGGTTTGTTGTTCGACCTTTCCTGTGTGCTTGTTGCACCAACGACGCACCATGTTGACCATCGTCGTTGTCACTATAGTGGAACGAAGTCGGCCAGTCCGCTGCATCAACGGGATAAGCTTGAGCCACCGCTCCACATCATCCACGGACTCCAGCGGTCCGAGTTGGCGCTGCGCCTCCTGCACAGTCAGGGCCTTGGCCCACTGGGTCTGCGAAGATCTGCCTGAGCGGTCGGTCGGTTCAGTCATGAGACGTGGTATCGGATAATCGAATTCTCCGGAGCAAGAACCGAACCGGAGCCATTTCGTACTGGTATCGTATCTCCTTGTCCGCGTTCCTGCAACACATCGAGCGCGCTGACGTTCGCATGACGCGGGGGGGCGAAACTGGTTGCAGAGTCCGAGCGGGGGACGAGATGCGGCCAGCATTCGTGATGGTCTTGATCACTTTTGGATTGACGCCGCCCGGCGTGACTAGCCAGCCACGCCCCACGACGGTGAACATAGTTGAGAAGGTGAGGGTGCGGGCTGTGTGCAACTACGGTGGCTACCTTGCCACGCTCACCGATCCCGGCGCCTGTCAAGTGAGACTCGAGGGCAGGTTGGAGGCCATTCGGTCCGACACGCTGATCGTGAGCACCAACGGGGCCGCTCCCGAGCGTATCCCGATCGAGGATATCGTGCGGGTGGAGGTAAGGCGTGGCACAAAATCGCATGCCCGAGAAGGATTGCTGATCGGAGCGCTTTCGGGGACACTCCTGGGTGCCTTGTACGGTGCCATGACATACGAGCCATGCGCTCCCTCGGGTACCGGGATGCTCAGTGGATTGGAATGCCTGATGGCCCCTGAGAGCGCCGGTGAGGCAGCAGTGTGGGGGGGCATGGCCGGCGGTCTCCTGGGTGGAGCAGTGGGTGCGCTGATCGGCTTGATGGTCAGAACCGACAAGTGGCTACCCGCGTCTCAGCTACATCGAGATCTGAACTCGATCGTCGTGCCCCGGGGGGTGGGCATCGGAGCCTCCCTCCGCTTCTAGCCCGATACTGGTTGCTCGCCCTCTCTGTAGATCCAGCCACCTACGTGGGCGGCGACGATGATCTCGATGAGGCCCACCACTCCCCATAACGCCAGCATGGACGTGGGGTATAGGCCGATCATGCCGTAACCGATGAGTGACAGCAGATAGCTGGCGATCCACAACACCACCGCGACAAGTGTAGCCGTCTTCGGGCCGGGGCCAAATCGAGGTCTCGCAGCGGCGTACAAGAAGACCAGGGTGAGACCCACTATCATGCTCACCACTATGGTCATGACCCACACTCCGGCCGACAGCTCCATGCTCAGGTTATGCGCTGCAAGAGCCGCTTCCATGTCTCCCATGTAGAACAAACTGCCCAAGCCTTCAAAGACCCATATCACGATTCCGGCGACGATACCGCCCAATAGCCAACGTATTACGTTGATACCCCCCATCTTGATCCTCCTTGTCACGGTCATTCCGGTCAATGTATCGAGGCGGGAGAAAGTGGAGCTAAATGTGGATGTCTGCAAGAGAGTCCGCTGAGGGCCACGGATGATAGGCGGACAGAATCGCTGAATCAGAACCTCGAATGCAAAGCTACGGATGAGGGAAGCTGCTTGGGTCGACCTATCCGTCGGATGAGTGCAGTATCAACCGTCCCTGTCGGACCTTCACACCGATGCCAAGGCCATCGAGTTCCTCTTGGTGGGATTGGATCCAGTCACGCAGAATGTAGTAGGCCACATCGGGCACGTTTCGGCCCTTGATCCCGACCAGACGTCCCAGGACCCAGTGCGTGTAGGCGTCTACTACCGGCTGGACCTTCCTACTCTGCTCGGCTTCGCCTGCCTCGGGCGGGTGGATGTAGCGGATGTCTGCGTCGTCGTCGATCAAGCGGGCCTCCGATTCGAGATCATATATGATCAAATAAGATCAAATATGATCTCACTGCGAATCTATCCCCTTGCGGGCGACCGTCAAGCCCC
>CP070792.1:2124527-2126975 GCA_020346845.1 Gemmatimonadota bacterium | reverse complement strand
AGGATGCGCCCGGTGGCGGCGCGAGATTCGTGGTGGAGCTACCGGGCGCCTCAACGCAGGCCGTGCATCCCGGGTCTACGCACGAGACTGAAGCATGACACGAGTATTGGTCGTCGAGGACAATACCGATCTCGCGTTCGGACTGAAGACGGCACTCGAGATCGAGGGGTACGAGGTTGATGTAGCCTACGACGGTCGCAGTGGCTTGAAGTTGGCGCAAGACTCATCACCCGACCTGATCCTCCTCGATCTGATGCTTCCTGAACTGGACGGCTATGGCGTGCTACGCGAAGCGCGTCGTAGCGGATTGGAAATGCCGGTCCTGATTCTGACCGCTCGCGGTGAGGAAGCAGACAAGGTGTTGGGGTTGGATTGGGGAGCGGACGACTACGTGACCAAGCCGTTCGGCACGTTGGAGCTACTCGCCAGAATCCGTGCGCTGTTGCGACGCCACCAGCCCGCCGAAACTGACGATGAGCTTAGTTCAACTGAGCGTTTTGGCGAAGTGGAAGTAGATCACACGTCACACACGGTGCTGCGCGACGGATGTGCAGTTTCGCTCACACCCAAGGAGTACGACCTCCTCCTCGCGCTCATCAAGCGACGCGGTGCAGTTGCAACGCGCGAGGACCTACTCAAGGAAGTCTGGCAATACGAAGCCGATGTCTTGACTAGAACAGTCGACATGCACGTGGCCGAATTACGGCGCAAGCTGGAGCAGAATCCCGCAAAGCCCAAACACATACTCACCGTGCGCAAGGTGGGATACCGGCTGCATGTATGAACCAACCACGCCACCGCAGGCCTCACACGACGAATACTTTTGGCAGAGCCGCTGCGTAGCAACCTCGGAGAAATCAAAATGAATCTTCACCCATTGAAGCTTACGGTATTGCTAGCCTTGTGCGCGTTGTTCTCCTGGGCAGATGCAAACGCCCAGGAGCCCGCAGACACCACACAGGAGGCGTTGTTCGTATTCGAGGACTGCAACGCACGTAATTGCGACTTCGACCATTTCCGTCGCGAGATAACCTGGGTCAACTGGGTGCGGGATCGCCAAGACTCCGACATCCATTTACTCATAACCGCGCAGCAAACCGGCGGCGGAGGCTGGACCTACACTGTGGACTACATTGGGAGAGGTGACTTCGAAGGCATCAACAAGTCGCTGCTCTACACATCCAGCAATACTGACACTGACGCGGAGATTCGAGATGGCTTGACGCGAACCATCGCAGTGGGATTGGTTCAATTCGTCGAAGCAACCCCGCTCGCACCGCAACTCGAGATAGTGTACCGGGAACCAAGCGCCGGTTTCGCCCAGGTCGACGAGGAGGACCCATGGAATCTTTGGGTGTTCCGCTTGAGCGCCAGCGGCGAGATCGAGGGCGAACAGCAGGAAAAGGGGTACTCACTGCGCGGTTCGGCCTCGGCAGATAGAGTATCGGAAGAATTCAAGATCAACTTCTTCTTATTCGGCCGGTATAGCCACGATGAGTTCACGTTCGACGAAGGCGACGTGTACATCAACGAGACACACGATTACACCGCTCGTCTGTTGATGGTGTGGAGCCTGACCGACCACTGGTCACTCGGAGGTGTAACCAGCGCAAACCGATCCACGTTTCTCAATCGCGACCTGGCGGTTGCTGCCGGTCCGACGGTTGAGTACAACATCTTCCCCTATCAGGAGTCAACTCGGCGCTCGATAACTTTTCGCTATACCATCGATGTCGCTGCCTTCAACTACGAGTTGGAGACCATCGAGGGAAAGACAGAGGAGATCCTCCCCAGACACTCGCTGCTAGTCGCAGCCGCTATTCAGCAGCCCTGGGGCGAGGTCTTTGGTTCCGTGGAGGGGATTCAGTACCTGCATGACCCACAGACACACCGCATCAACACCCGTCTCGACTTCGAGTACCGCCTGTTCCGCGGTTTGAACTTCAATATCGGTGGCAGCTTCGATCGCATCAAAGACCAGTTCTACTTGCCGGCTGAGGACCTCACCGAGGAAGAGATTCTGCTTCGACGCCGGCAGAGAGAGACGGACTACCGTTTCAGTCTCGACGCCGGTCTGAGCTTCCGCTTCGGCTCCAAGTTCGCCAACATCGTGAACCCACGCATGAGTGGTGGCCGGCGCGGGGGTGGAAGATTCTTCTAGAAACGCCCACATCCCCATCCCCTCCCCACTCCGGATTATGAGAGAAGGAGATGAGGAGAAGAGGTGGGGAAGAAGTGGAACGAGCGGCTAGATTGCGTAGATGCCGTCTAGCCGCTCACGCTTTGGCGTAATCTTTCTCACCGTCTTCATCGACTTCGCCGGTTTTGGGATCATCCTGCCCGTGATCCCTTACTACGCCCAGGAGTTTGGCGCCGGTGGATTGGGGTACGGTGCCCTTATCGGCGTGTTCTCGCTGATGCAGTTCGTCGCCACGATGGTACTCGGCC
>CP070792.1:2117523-2124427 GCA_020346845.1 Gemmatimonadota bacterium | reverse complement strand
GCGATAACCGCTTGCCAGATCCTCTCTTACGAACGTCGACCAACTCGTATCCCAAGGCCATGACTCGAGCACGGACCTCAGGGATCAGGACCTCAATGCTCGATTCCATAAAGTCTCGGCGAAATAAAAAAGCGGGCCGACTACGCCCGCACCGCTAGAACTCAAATATACTCGCCGCAGATTGAGAGGGTCAAGTCACTGGCCGGCCTATATATGCAAGCATTCGGCCGGCCGATCCCTGACTAGCACGATGGGAATGAAACCGACCGTCGCTGTGCGCACTACACCAGCTGCTCACGGTCACCTGCTCCAACCCCATCTCGAGGGCTCGGCTTGCAAGGACCGGCCGCAAGTCCAGCGTCCCTGATTCAGAGGCACTGGCGTTCGTGACTTGTTGCAATACTTCAGGCCCGACCTCATAGCACGTGCCACAAATGCCAACGCCACAGTGCATTACTAACTCGGTTGCTCTCGAAGCCGCCAACTCACAGGTTGCTTCAATTCCCCGCTCCAGAATTCCTGCCACGATCCCGCGCCACCCCGCGTGCAACATGGCCACGACCCCAGTTCGCGGATGTAGCAGATAGACAGGTATGCAATCAGCGACGGTGACGCCCAGCAATACGCCCGGGACATTGGTCACATGGCCGTCGAAGCCCGACTCGACAGTCACACCCTCCGACCCGATGCGGTGGACGTGGACCTCCGCTCCGTGCGACTGGCGACTGACCGCGGCACCACAGAAACCGGCACTGTGATACTCCAGGAAGTCTTCCCATCTGGCCATCACCTGCCGTATCGATTCTGAGCTGGCCAGTCCCATGTCGAACCCACCTGCCGCACCAGTGATCCCAGCCACCACACCAAACGCCGACCGCCATTCTTCCAGCTCGAACACAGGAATCGAGGCATCGCCCCCGTTCTGAACCTCGTTCATCACGTTCGCGGAACGGGTCATCAGTCGGCTTCGCCCTCGAGCCGTTCGATTTGTGCCCCTAGTTCTCTCAATCTGGCATCGATTCGCTCGTAACCGCGATCTATCTGACCGATGTTGTAGATCGTACTCTCGCCCTTAGCGGCCAGGGCGGCGAGGAGCATAGCCATGCCAGCACGGATGTCCGGACTCGACACCACACCCCCGTGCAACTGTGACGGTCCTGATACCACCACCCTGTGCGGATCGCACAAAACCAACCTGGCACCCAGGCCGACCAGCTTATCCACGAAGAAGAGCCGCGATTCAAACATCTTCTCGAACACGAGCACCATGCCATCACATTGCGTTGCCGTTACGACTGCGATCGAGGTTAGGTCAGCTGGAAACGCCGGCCACGGCCCGTCTTCGATCTTGGGAACGTGACCGCCATGGTCAGGCTGGACGCGGCGCTCTTGCGCCGGCTCTACGTGCAGCCTGTTCTCGTCGATACGGGGCCTGACCCCCAGTCGGTCGAAGACCAACATGATGCTAGTGAGATCCTGCGGCCGGACCCCCTCGATTACGATATCACCGTCGGTCACAGCCGCGAGGCCGATGAAGCTCCCGATCTCGATGTGATCCGGGCCGATCTCGAGTCTGGCTCCTTTTAGCTGCCGAGAGCCTTCGATCGTCAGCGTGCTGGTTCCTATCCCGTCCACGCCCGCGCCCATCGCTCTCAGCCCCCGTGCCAGATCCTGAACGTGTGGCTCGTAGGCAGCGTTGCATAGCACTGTCCGGCCGCTGCTCATCGCGGCTGCCATTAGTGCGTTTTCAGTTGCGGTCACACTCGGCTCATCCAGGAATATCTCGGTGCCCGTGAGGCCACGTGCATCCAGCTGAAAGTCGGCACCTATGTTCACCTCGGCACCGAGTGCCTCCAGAGCGAGGAAATGGGTGTCCAGGCGCCGTCTGCCTATGACGTCTCCACCTGGCGGTGGCAGAACGACGCTGCCGAATCTGGCGAGCAACGGACCCGCCAAAAGTATGGATGCCCGCAATTGCGAGCACAGATCTGGATCGAGCCGGCGTGGTGTCACGTTCGTGGAGTCCACAACCAGGGTATTGGGAGCGATCCACTCATGCTTGGCACCTAGGAACTCCAAGAGTTCAAGAAGCCCTTCTACGTCCCTTATGCGGGGAACGTTCACCAATTCGCACGGTCCATCAGCTAGGAGGGTTGCCGCCACCATCGGCAGGGCCGCATTCTTGTTTCCCGCCGGCTTGACCGAGCCTTTCAGGGGCACACCACCGCCCACCTTGAATCGCTGTCTCATTGTGGGGAAACCATATGGTGCCCCGGTCGGTCACGCAAGCAAGCCAGCTTGACAGCCTCTACGGTGAACAGGAGTTTCCTTGGGCAACCAACTGCCGCCAACTCAAAGCCATGGGCGCACCAAGCGACGACCCATTCAGCAAAGACTCATGCGATGGAACTTCTTGTCTGCGTGATAAATGAAGAGGACAAGCTCAACGACATTCTCTCTGGCTTCGTTGAGCTGGGTGTAACGGGAGCCACCGTTATCAACAGCCGGGGGATGGCGCGCCATATTCCCGAGGCACCCATTTTTGCAGGCCTTAAGGACGTGATGGCTGGTGTCCGACCTCAAAACGCAACGGTGTTCTCAGTGATCGAATCGAAGGAGAAATTGGAGGCCGCCATCGAGTTGGTGAAAGGTGTCTGCGGAGATCTGACCGCACCGGGAACCGGCATACTCTTCACGCTGTCGGTCAACCAGGTCATCGGGATGTCGCCCCGGTTGGACTCGGGATCCGACTGAGCCGGATCCTGAGTCAGCGAGTGTCCCTACTCACACACGACCCACTTCAGGCGCGTTATCTTAGGGGCGAACTCAGTAGGATTCGATAGCGGCCGAACTTGACCAACCGGTCAATTGAGCCGGAGCAGAAGGAGAACGAACATGGCATGGGCAGAAACCGTCACCGCGCTGTCCGCGGCGGTAATCGCCGTGATGCTGGTCATTGCAGGCACCGCAATGCTGTTCCTGTTCGGTGAGTTGCGTCGCCTGGCGTCGGAGCTCCGTCGGTTGACCGGGATCCTCGACCACGATGCGCGACCGGCCCTGCTCTCGATCAAATCGCTGGTGGAAGATGCGGGCGAGACGGTAACCCTCGTGAAGAACGAGGTGGACGGCTTTGTTGGAACATCAAAGGGCATGCGCGAAAGGGTTGAGCGGGTGGCCGATTCGGTGGAGGACAGGCTACTCGATCTTGAAGCTCTCTTGGACGTCGTTCAGGACGAGTTCGAGGGAACCGCACTCGACATTGCGGCGGCACTCCGCACTACCAGACGGGGCGGCAAGCTGTTCCGTACGATGAAGCGGGCCCTCGTGGCTCGGAGGCGCTAGCGGGTGACACTGGGCCGTTTGGGTGCGAGCCTGGCATTCGCACTTCTGTTTCTCGCCCTGCTTCCAGATCCCGCCCACGCCTGGACACCTGGCACGCACATCTTCCTGGGCGAATCGGTACTGGCCAACCTGGCACAACTGCCGCTCGCGGTCGCGGATCTACTGCGAGCTTTCCCCTACGATTACCTCTACGGCAACATCGCCGCCGACACTTCGATCGCAAAGAAATACGTGCCGGTGGGACGTCATTGTCATTCCTGGAACGTCGCCCACGAAATCCATGACACGGCCGACACGGACCCGCTCAGAGCTTTCGGGCTGGGTTACATCTCGCACCTGGCTGCCGACACGATCGCACACAACTTCTATGTCCCCCGCCAGCTAGTAGTCACCTCGCGCACGATAGCACTGGGGCACTCCTATTGGGAAAGCAGGTTCGAAGGCCACCTGGGTGAGGACTACGCAAGAACCGCGATGGACATCGTGCGGCGTGATCACGCCAGCTCTGATGCACATCTCGACCGGATTCTGGCCCCAACCATCTTCTCTGTTCGGACAAGCCGGAGGCTGTTCCGCGGCATGGTGGGTGTAACGGAGACCCAGAGCTGGCAGCGTGCGTTTCAGATCCTGGCCGAGACGAGCCGGTGGGACTTGGGAGATGATGTCATCGAGCGTCACATGGCCGTCTCGTTCCAGCTAATCATGGAGGTTCTATCTCAGACCGACAGTCTGGCAAAGCGGCTCGATCCCGCCGGCGAATCTTCACTCCAATTGGCCAAGCGGATGCGAGTCGACGTGATGCGAAACCGGCTGCCGGGAGACCACCCTACCCTTAGCCGATTCGCCAACGAACACTTCGGCCTGCCAAAGTACGAGCTGGGATTCTGGGCCACGTCGGAGTCGACTCGACCCTGGAGAGAGCCAAACGGCAGGAAGATAGCCAAGAAGAAAGCAAGAAAGAGCCCCAAGAAGATCGGCAAGCGAAAGAGCACCAGCTGAGCTAGTGGGGCAACGTCGTCAGGCGCTGTCCCAATCCCGTTCCAGGCCAGCGTAGGCAACCAATAGCTGTTTGGTACCCACTTCGTCATCGTCGAAACTGACAGTTGCCTTGAGGTCACGCCCGGCCCCCGAAATCCCGGCGATCGTTCCCGACCCGAATCTCCTGTGGCGCACGCGCTCGCCTTTCACAAAGCGCGGTGTGTCCTGAGACTCCATCTCTGGCGCTGGCTCTTCAAATACCGTCCATGACGCCGGCTGGGTTTTGCGCGAAAAGAGATCGCCCCCAAAGACACCACTTGTACGTCGTTCCCGCACGACGCCTGGAGGCACCGCACCGATGAAGCGAGATGGCAAGCCGGGCATCAACTGCCCTCCACGACGTCTGCTACGCGACCATGTGAGGTAGACCCGATCGCGTGCTCGTGTGATGCTGACGTAGGCAAGGCGCCGCTCCTCTTCGGTGTCATCCTCAGACTCCAGAGCCCGCCGCAGAGGGAAGAGACCGTCTTCCAGACCAGAAACAAACACGATGGGCCACTCCAATCCTTTCGCGGTGTGTACGGTCATTAGGCTCACCCCGTCCGCGTCTCCGGCCACCTGCTCTGCGGAAGAAGTCAGCGCCGCACCGGCAAGAAACCGCTCCAGCGGAAACCCCGGCTCGTCCGGGTCCATCTCTTCCGACCAATCCGCCGTAGCAGCGACTAGTTCTCGCACGTTCTCGAGACGCTCCATGCCCTCGAACCCCTCACGGGCAAGGTGCGATTCATAATCCACCGCCTCGATCACGCTCTCCAGAATCGCCGCCGGAGTGGTGTCGACCAGCCGATCCCGCAAGCCACTGAACAGGCCGGCGAAATCCACTAGCCTCTGCTTGGCAAGTGGTCTCAGATCGGTCACCCTGTCAGCTATAGCAGCGGTTTCCAGTAGCGATTTGGACCACTGCGCCGCCGTTGCCTGGAGCGTGGTCAAACTGGCAAGTCCGATTCCACGCTTGGGAACCTGCACCGCCCTCATGAAAGCCTCATCGTCGGCGGGATTGACCACCAATCTGAGATAAGCAATCAGGTCCTTCACTTCTCTCCGCTGGTAGAAGCTCGCCGCGCCCACCACGCGGTAGGGTATGCTCACACGCCGGAGAGCCTCTTCCAGAGCACGAGACTGGGCATTGGTACGATAGAGTATCGCCATGTCTCTGAACGCGTAGACGTCCACTGCGGCGCGCTCTCGTATCTCCCGGCTTATCCACTCGGCTTCGTCCCGCTCATCCGCTGCAGCTACGATGTCGACGGACTCACCACCTGGCCTCGAGGTGAACAGCGTCTTTCCCAACCGTTGCCTGTTTTCTGCTATTACGCCGTTAGCCGCATCGAGGATCACCTGTGTGGAGCGGTAGTTCTCTTCCAACCTTATGATCCTGACCGACGGGAAATCCGACTCGAAGTCCAGCATGTTCCTGACGTCCGCTCCCCGCCAGCTATAGATCGACTGGTCGTCGTCACCGACAACGCAGACATTGCGATGCCCCTCTCCCAGATTGCGTACCAACAAGTATTGGGCCCGGTTGGTGTCTTGAAATTCGTCCACTAGGATGGCGTCGAATCGCTGCTGATAGTGGCGCAAGCGGTCGGGGTAGTCGGCAAAGAGGGTCAGCGGATGCAACAGCAAGTCATCGAAGTCCATTGCGTTTGCAGCGTGCAGCGCCCTCGTCATCTCATGATATACGTCGGCCGCCACTCGGGTTACGCGATCCTCCGCCACTGCCGCCAGCTCCTCGGGTATCACCATCCGGTTCTTGGCGGTCGATATGACAGACTGTATCTGGCGGGGCGGAAACGCTCGTGGCGCGTAGCCTCCACGTTCCAGTAGACGCTTGATCAGGGCAAGGCGGTCGTCCTCATCATAGATCGTGAATTGCGAGGTGAATCCGATACGCGGCGCCTCACGCCGTAGCAGTCGGGCCGAGATCGAGTGAAATGTCCCGATCCAAAGTCCCGCGGGATCGCGCCCCAACAGCTGGGCCACTCGGCTACGCATCTCATTTGCGGCGCGGTTGGTAAACGTCACAGCGAGGATACGGCTGGAAGCGACCTGGCGATGTTCTACAAGGTGTGCCAGTCGAGCGGTCAGGACGCGGGTCTTGCCCGAGCCGGCACCAGCCAGCACCATGAGCGGTCCGCCGGCGTGCTCTACCGCTTCACGCTGAGCCGCGTTCAACTTCAGTTCTGGCATTGACCTGCTATTCGGCGGCCACGGGTAGCGTGGCCACGAACGTAGCGCCTACCTGCGACGGTGAGATCTCCAGACGTCCACCGTGGACATCTTCGACAATACGTCTTGCCAAGGCGAGCCCTATGCCCCATCCACCGGATTTCGTGGACACACCCGGCTCGAACAAGTTGTTCCTCACCTCCGCCGGAATGCCTGGCCCTGTATCAGCAACTTCGATCTTGGCCTCATCTCCCGTCCGTTTGACCGCGATCGTGATGTTCCCACCTCGACCACTCAGTGCATCAATCGAGTTCCTGACCAAGGCTTCCAGCGCCCATTCGACGAGCACCGGATC
>CP070792.1:2112992-2117423 GCA_020346845.1 Gemmatimonadota bacterium | reverse complement strand
GCCAGCTCACGAAATAGGAATTCCCTGCGAGCCGACGCCTCAGCGTCGGAATAACGCCTGGAAGCCAGCTCACGAAATAGGAATTCCCTGCGAGCCGACGCCTCAGAGTCGGAATATTGAAGTTGGGGCGTACTGCGACCCAATCCATGCAACGTAGATCGCAAGCTTCTGGTATTGTGCGCGCGGTTTTGGTTATGCATCTGCGGTTGTGATATGCCAACCTATGCGCATGTCAGCCCAGCTCTACGTGCACCTGAGTTGGACCACCGTCCAGCGACGCCCGATGATCGGGCACTCAGAGACTAGGTTCCTCTCCAGGTTCTTGCCAGCAGAAGCCCAAAGACATAACTGCGATGTGATTGCCACGGGAATCGTGCCGGATCACGTCCATGTGCTGATTCGAATCCCGAGGAAACTCGATCTGCCCAGGCTCTTGCAGGGATTGAAGGGTGCGAGCGCTCGGCTTATCAACCAGAGCGACGAGTTGAGCAAGACGGGCATTCGCTGGGCCAGCGGATACGATGCGAGAACTGTCAGTCCGGGGCACCTGAAACGCGTGGCGGACTACGTAAAGGGTCAGACTGAGCGACATCAGGGAATGGGAACGCTCAGAGGGTAGCTTGGGATACCTCAGGGGCACGTCACCGTTTTGTTCGGATGCTGAAGCCTGGGGGAGGGTGAGCGCGCGCATCACCGTCTAGTTCGGAGGCTGGAGCCTGGGGGAGGGTGAGCGCGCGCATCACTGTCTAGTTCGGAGGCTGAAGCCTCCGCTTGGCGGCGCTGTCGCGCCGACCCGCCCTCAAGGGCGGAGTTCGGAACGACCTCACACACCGATCACTAAACCATCCAACTCTCGCGGATAGTACGTGAGCATCTCGATCCCGTCTGCCGTAACGGCAACGGTGTCCGAATGGCGGAAACCGCCCAGGTCGGGTACGTAGAAGCCGGGCTCCACGGTGAAGACCATGCCCTCCTTGATAACGGTGTCATCGCCGGTGTCCAAGAACGGTCCTTCGTGATAGCGCAGTCCGAGGCAGTGCCCCGTATGATGCTTCCAGAATGGCATGAGGTTGTGGTCCTCATAGTACTTCCGCACCGCAGCGTCTACGTCACTGCACTTGGCGCCGGGCTTCAAGTGGGTGAAGCCTACTTCCTGTGCCGCTAGTACATGGTCGAACATTTCGCGTTGCTTCTTGCTCGGATCACCGAGAAACATGGTACGCTCGAGCTCGGAGGTGTATGCCCACACTGGACACGAAGCCTCCGATACCAGAACGTCGCCGGTCTGGAACGTGATGTTGTTGGCCAGCGTGTGGGGTACGGTGCCGCTGCGTCCAATCTGTCCTCGATACTCGGCGCGTGGTCCGGTTTCGGGCCAGCTCTGTGCGTGGAAGATCGGGCCAATAGCATCGAGCATCGCCAACGTGGCCTCATGACTGGCACGCATGCTTACACTGGTTTCGGTCTCACCCACCACGGTGTACCGCTGCAGTAACGCGTGGGCCAGATTGGCCCATTTGCAGCTCTCGCGAATCAGTCTCAATTCCGCTTCACTCTTCACTGCCTGTAGCCGATTGATCACCGCCTGGAAGTTTTCCACTGAAGCACCGGTCAGCTCCGACAACGTCGGGCCTTCATAACCGAAGATCCACGGATAGCCGTCCAGGTCGGTGGCAACGCCGGAGCCCGCGCTACCGATTCCCATTTGCAGCAATAGTTCCTTGAATGCGGCCATCGGGTGAGGAGTGCCGGGATACTCCAGGTAATGGTCCACACGATCTACATCGGTAGTCGACTGTGCGTGTTCCACCTCGAGCCGCGGAACGAACATGGCACGCTCACCAGCGGCATTCATTGCGAACGCCATTGGCCGTTCGGTTGGGATGAAGGCAAAGCCAGTGAAATAGAGGACGTTCACATGGTCGAACATGACCGCGCCGGTCAGCTGGGCCTGCTTGACGTGCTCCAGTAGCGCTTGCGATCGATGCCGGAATTCGGCTGCGGGGATCCTAATCGAATGCACTATCTCACCCTCCTCCCTTGGCACCAAACAGCCGATAGACCAGGCTCTCCAGCAGCTGACTCACGCGCAGTGTTCTCGGGAACGTGTCCGGCCTGAAGGTCTCCACTTTGACAGAGCGAACGCCAGCTAGGTTTGCTGAAGCGATGTCTGTTAGGTATTGGTCTCCCACCATCAGCACTGCCTCCGGATCCGTCTCCTTCAGCACGTCCATGCCGTGCCGGATCAGCTCGCTACTTGGCTTGCGGATCTGTTTCCCTCCGGTTGCAAGCAGGTGTTCGATATCCTCAGGCGTATGGGTGTCGATCTCCCGCAGCCGAAAACGAAAGACAGTCTCCCGCGGCACCGAGTACGCTCGCAGCAACGGCACCTCCGGAAAGATGTGTCCCAGTTCGTCGAACCTTGCTTCGTCGCAATTGGAGAGGATCGCGTGCCGTGCCGGTCCATCTCGGAACATGGCTCGAACGTGGGGGAACACGGGATCCACGTCTTTGCCGTGGTACGGCATGAGGGTGCCATCCACGTCCCACAGCACGGCGCGAATCCCGTTCTGCTCTAGAAATGCTTCATTGATTTCCGCCACCGTTTCGAGTCGGTACGTTGGCTCCAGCTGGGACACGAGATGCCGCATCCGGGGAATCGACTGACGGAGGGTGGCGAAGTGATCAAGTGGCATGGAGGGAAGTTAACGAGAGGCTCGCGAAACCCTGGCCTAAGATATATCGTAGGGTGACAACGAGACGGCGATTGTCTCGAGTAGGTCTTATGCCTGTCCCCATGATAGGAGAAACGCATGTCGACTCAGGTCGCGCGACGCGGCAGCATCCCCAAAGCGATGGCCTGGATGGTCGGGTTGTCGGTCGCACTTTTCTGGATTCCGCTGTTAGGCTCGCTGATCGCAGGGTTTGTCGGCGGTAGGAAGGCCGGCGGAATAGGTGAGGGAGTCATCGCAGCTCTTCTGCCCGGGGTAATCCTGTTGCTGACATCCGTATTGTTGGGATCGCTTCTGGGATGGATCCCAATCATCGGTCAGCTTGTTGGCTGGATTCTCGGCTTGGGGGCCTGGGTGCTGGGGTTTGTTAACGTGATTCCGTTGCTGTTGGGCGCTGCAATAGGAGGAGCAACCGCCAAGTAGCGGTTGCAAACACCGCTTTCGAGAGAGCTTGCTCCCGGATTTGAGTGGGCGGTTCTCTCGAGAGCCCCAAGTCAGCTCTCGCCTTCAAGTTGTCCGCAATCCACCTCTCATGATTCACAACAACTCGAGTCCAACATCGCCATCATTGCGGAGTACGTCATGAGACCTTTTCCGTTCGTCTTGTTTGCAGCGCTAGCCTGCACGGTGAACTGGAAGCGGCGGGAGCACCGTGGACGCCGGGCAGAAAGCTGCTGCAGTGCTAACTCCCAGCACCCCACCCCCGCAATATTGGGATTACAGTGACCGCTGGATGATCTGAGGCAGGTCAGCCGTTCTCTCGGGCCAATCCGGCAGTCGCAGTAGTCGTAGTGACCATCCAGTCCCTTCGACGACCACCGCCCCGGGGCATTTCGGAGCGACATGCAGTTCTCTGACCGACCAGCGCTCACGATCACTAGGGTCGATTTGTGACTGCAGGATCGCGATCTGATTGTCGGGCTGTGTCGTTATCGCGAATTCGTTCAGTGGAATGGCCAGGCCTTCGCCCCTCGCCTTGATATAAGCCTCTTTGCGTGTCCAGCAGGCAAAGAACCCGTCTTCCCACTGTGCCGCTGGCAGTGCGTTGAGCTGTTCAATCTCAGCCGGTGCGAAGAACCGAGTGGCGATATCCCTGCCGTCGTGCATCGCGCGCCAGTGCTCGATGTCGATGCCGATTGCGCGATCGAGCGTGACGGCCAGGAGCGCCGTGTTCTTGGAATGAGCCAGATTGAACCGCACGCGGCCTTCGCCTGATTCAGCAATCAGCTCCGGTTTGCCGTGAGGGCCATATTGAAACTGCAGGTCTTCGGGGGATTCTCCGGTGTATCCGCCAAGCAATACGCGCAGACAAGCTCGTCCGACAATGAAGCGGCTACGATGTCTTGGGAACACAAAGCGTTCCGCACGCTCCAGTTCGTCCGATGAGAGTCGACTCCGTAAGACGTCAACGATAGGCTGGCTCGCATCGAGCGGTATCAGCCAGACATGAACCGCGTCATCAGTGAGGTCAGGGATGGTCACCGACTGTCGCCACCGTCGGACGTCGGATGATGTCATCTCGGTGTCTCCTGCGGCGGACGCTCCTCAATATTAACGGCGACGGTCGAGTGGAAACAGCTCCGATTCTGTTCGCGCAGTGACCATGATATCGGCAATGCGTGCCACCACGTCCGGGTGATCGCCAGCCACATTGTGTTGCTCGCCGATATCACTCTCGAGGTCGTATAGCTCTACGTTC
>CP070792.1:2098493-2112892 GCA_020346845.1 Gemmatimonadota bacterium | reverse complement strand
CTTGAGACTTTTTCGGTACACCATCTGCTGGCTGGCTCTAGTCGCCTGTACGAGATCCGACGCACAGACTGCATCGGATGAGTCGGAACACACCCCTTCAGCCGCGGCTACGACCTCAGCACCTGTCACACCCACCACGTCGGATGCGGCGGCTTCGGCCCCAGGGGCATTGGATGCCACGAATCTCGCCCAGCAGCAGTCACAGGGCATCGACCAATCCCGCCATTCAGCTATCGTGACTGCGGCCGCCCGCGTTGCGCCGGCCGTTGTGAGCGTGAACGTGGAGCGGCGTGAACGGCTGACATCGCTGAGTCTGTGGGACCAATTCATGCGACCGCGTGGCTCAGAAAGGCTCGTGCAGGGATTGGGATCGGGATTCATCGCCTCACCCGATGGTATCGTGATCACGAACCACCATGTGATCGAAGGCGCGGAACGAATAGTGGTAACCACGCGCGACGGCACCGACTACGAAGGAACCCTGTTGGGTGAGGACCCGCTTACCGACATCGCTGTTCTCGAGATCGACGGCAACAACTTGCCGACCGTCTCGTTTGGGCGCAGCACCGATCTGCTGATCGGCGAGTGGGTAGTGGCAATAGGCAACCCTTACGGGTACCTGCTCGGGAACTCCGAGGCGACCGTCACAGCGGGGGTCGTGAGCGCGACGGGACGCGACCTCATACCCTCAGGTGACAACTCCGGGATCTACGTCGACATGATCCAGACAGACGCCGCCATCAATCCGGGCAACAGTGGAGGTCCGTTGGTTAACGCTTTGGGTGAAGTCGTCGGTGTCAACAGTTCCATCTTCAGTAACAGCGGTGGTTCCGTGGGCATCGGCTTCGCGATTCCCATCGAGCGGGCCAGACGTGTAGCTGACGAGCTACGCCGATTCGGCACGGTCAGGCGCGCGTGGGTGGGATTGGACGTGACCGGTACCGACGAATTGCGAGACTGGAAGTCGACCGGAGGCCTGGAGGTAACCCGCGTGGCCGAGGGCAGCCCCGCCTATCGTGCAGGGATAAGAAGGGGGGATATCATGGTCGCTGCCGGGGTCCACAGCATGCGCACGTTTCTCGATTGGGAGGGCGCCAAACTCGACGTTGGACCAGGCGATTCTATTCTAATCAATTATCGCCGCGGCGGCCGTGAAAGGTCTGCAGTAGTGGTGGTGGAAGACCTGCCCACTTCTCGCGCCGAGCGAGTGTCAATACTCGGCGATATGCAGCTAATCACTCTGACACCTGCAATTCGCCAAGAGCGTGGCATTCAAGCGGAACAGGGCGTTCTGGTTTTTGAGGTGGGCGAAACAGCCAGAGGTACTAGGTTGCGCCCGGGGGACGTGATCGTCCAGGTGAACCGCACCGGCATCACCAGCGCCGAGCAACTCACTGAGTTCTTTGACCGGGTCCAAGGGAGACGGACCTACGTTCGGTTGATCGTAGAGCGGGGCGGCGGCTATTACATAACCGAATTCTATGTAAGATGACTGATACCACACGCTATCAATCACCACTCGGGACTCGATATTCATCTCCCCGCATGCAGAGCCTCTGGAGTGCCAAACATCGGGCACGACTGTGGCGAGAGCTATGGCTCACACTGGCGGAGGAGCAGAAGCGCCTTGGCCTCGATATTCCCGACACCGCGCTGGAGCAGATGCGGGAGCACCTCGACAACGTCGACCTGGATGTTGTTCGCAAATACGAGCAACGCTTCCGTCATGACGTGATGGCGCACGTTCACGCGTTCGGCGATCAAGCCCCTGCCGCGCGGCCGTTCATTCATTTGGGAGCCACCAGCTGCTACGTGACCGACAACTCAGAACTGTTGGTCATGCGAGATTCACTTCACCTGCTGCTGGGGAGACTAGTAGCGGTAATCAAAGCGCTGTCTGATTTTGCACTCGAGCAACGCAACACCCCGACCTTGGCGTACACACACTTCCAACCTGCGCAGCTAACCACTGTCGGCAAGAGGGCGGCGATGTGGTTGCAGGACTTCTACCTCGATGCAGTCGCCGTGTTTGAGGTAACTGAAGATCTCATGTTCAGGGGATGCAAGGGCGTGACGGGTACTCAGGCAAGCTACCTTGATCTGTTTCACGGCGATCACGATAAGGTGAAAGAACTCGATCGGTCGGTGTCGCAGCGATTTGGATTTGATAGATCAATCCCACTCACCGGGCAGACCTATACCAGAAAGATCGACAGCCGCATCATGGACCTATTGAGCGGCATTGCTCAGTCTGCCGCGAAGTTTGCGACCGATATGAGACTGCTGCAGCATGAAGGAGAGATCCTCGAGCCGTTTGAAAGTGAGCAGATCGGATCGAGCGCGATGGCATACAAGAGAAACCCCATGCGCGCCGAGCGAATCTGCGCCATCGCCCGGCACATAATCACGCTCAATGCCAACGCTGCCAACACTGCAGCCACTCAATGGCTCGAGCGCACGTTGGATGATAGTGCCAACCGTCGACTGACGCTGCCTGAAGCCTTTCTGGCGACCGACGCGGTCTTGATATTGTGCACCAACGTGTGCGCAGGCTTGGTTGTAAACCCCGCGATCATAGAACGGAACGTCCGGCGCGAGATGCCGTTCATGGCAACAGAAAGATGGCTGATGATCGGAGTCGAAGCCGGTGGCGATCGCCAGACGTTACATGAGGTAGTACGGCGGCATTCAGTAGACGTGCGGCTGGCCATGGCGCAGAAAGACGTCCCTAACGATCTGTTGGAGCGCCTGTCAGAAGACGAGGGCTTCGCAAATGTAGACGCCAATGCGCTACGCGCCGAGTTGGATCCAATGCGTTACGTGGGGCGAGCTCCCCACCAAGTGAGCGAATTCATTGAAGGACCGATCGCCGAGCTCCTTAAAACTCTAACCCCTTACAGCGCGCCCGATGAGGCCATGGTGAGCATATGAGCACTACTCCGCTTGTTGAAAGCACACTGCCCCTCCCACTCGTACGCAAAGGCAAAGTGCGAGAGGTGTATTCCGTGGATGAAAAGACCCTGCTGCTGGTGACCAGCGATCGAATCAGTGCATTCGACGTTGTCATGAACGAAGCGATCCCCAAGAAGGGAGCCGTGCTCACCCAAATAAGCGGCTACTGGTTCAAGCAACTCGACAACATCGTCCCCAACCACTTTGTCAGCTGCAATACCGATGAGATCGTGGAGCGTGTTCCGGTGTTAGCAGAACACCGGGAGCAGATAGCTGGGCGCGCCACGCTGGCGATCAGGACCGAGCCGGTGCCATTTGAATGCGTTGTGCGTGGTTATATAACGGGCTCAGCATGGAAGGAATACGAGGAGAACGGGACATTGGCGGGCGAGGCCTTGGCTGAGGGTCTCAGAGAAAGCCAAGAGCTGCAACCGGCGATCTTCTCACCAGCGACCAAGGCGGAGGAAGGGCACGACGAGAACATCACGTTCGATCGCATGTTGAGTGAAGCGGGCAAAGAGGTGGCTACCCACTTACGTGACGTAAGTTTGGCTCTGTACGAAGCGGGTCGCGAGCGCGCGAAGAAGAATGGTATCATCATAGCCGACACCAAATTCGAATTTGGCCGCTCACCTGCAGGCGACCTGGTGCTGATCGACGAGTTGCTCACGCCTGACTCATCGCGGTTCTGGCCGGCAGACAAGTACGAGATCGGACGAGGGCAGCCGAGTTTCGACAAACAGCCGCTGCGCGATTATCTCGCCGGACTCAAGAAAGCGGGCGAGTGGAACGGTGAAGCTCCACCGCCAACACTCCCAGCAGAGGTGGTTCAGGCAACCAGCGTCAGATATCAAGACGCGTATCTGAGAATCACCGGAGAGAAACTCTCCGAGAATCCGTGAGAATCGCTCCCGAGGGACATCCGTTTGTCATAGCGGGTTTCACGGCCCTCGTGGTACTCCTGGGGTTAGCTTGGATCATGGAGTTCGGCATTTGGTGGACCTTGCCTGCCGTGTGGGCCCCAGTTGCTTTCTGGATCCCGTGGTTCTTTCGCGATCCGGATCGCCGAGGACCCCGAGGTGAATCATTGATTGTCGCGCCAGCGGACGGTCGTGTCGTGGCGATCAGCGATGTGGAAGAGCCGGAGTTCATGCAGGGACCGGCACGTAAGATCTCGATCTTCATGAACGTGTTCAACGTACATGTGAACAGGCATCCGGTTGACGGTGTTGTCCGATACAGGCACTATCGGGCGGGCAAGTTTATAAACGCCACACTCGACAAGGCAAGTACCGACAACGAGCAGTGTTCAATCGGCGTGGACGGGAGAAAGGGCAAGCTCCTAGTGCGACAAATAGCCGGTTTGGTCGCCCGGCGGATCGTTACCGACCCAGATGTGGGAGACCAAATACGGCAGGGTGAGCGGCTGGGCCTCATCCGATTCGGATCACGACTCGACACATTCGTCCCGCTCGAAGCGGAAGTGAGAGTAGGCTTAGGAGAAAAGACCTTGGCGGGCATCACCGTCTTAGCTGAGTGGCCGACATGACACGCACGACCCGACGTCGCGAAAGAGTGCGCAAGGTAATCATCGTAGTACCTAGCCTCTTCACTCTGACAAACCTCTTCTTCGGTATCTGGTCCATTGTACTCGCATCCCAAGGCGAGTTCTATTTGGCCAGCTGGTGGATAGTCATAGCTGGTGTGCTCGACATGATCGACGGGCTGTCTGCCCGAATGAGCAAGACCGGGACGAAGTTCGGTGGAGAGTTGGACTCGCTGGTGGATATCGTCAGCTTTGGCGTGGCTCCGGCTGTCCTCATCTACTTCCTCATGTTGTCCAACTCCGGACCATACGCCTGGGTGTTCTGTTACGCCTTCGTAGTGTGCGTGGCCCTGCGCCTGGCCAGGTATAATGTCCAATCCGACCAGCCTCATGTAGCTGGCTTCACGGGGCTTCCATCTCCCGCAGCTGGGATGACACTCGCCACATACTACCCCTTCACACGGACAGACTTCTTCCAGACCCAACTCGCCGACCTGCCGTGGCCCCAGATAATGATTCTGCTGATGATTGCGTTGAGCCTGACCATGGTGAGTCAGATCCACTACGCTCGCGTGCCACGGATCGGTTTCCGGACGTGGCGGGGGATTCTGGGTCTAGGGGTCAACGGCACGATCTTGGGCTTCGCCATCTGGTCCCGCGACATCTTCTTCTTCCCGTTCGGCATTGCGTATTTCGCATACGGATTCTTACGAGCTGTGGTTGGCTTCTTGGAGCGTGGGGACGATGAAGAGAAGGACGAAAACGAAGAAGAAGTCGTCCGTCCTGTCATTGTAACGGACATCCCCCGACCGGACCAACGGCGAAAACCGGGGGGTTAGGCGGTCCAGACAGGCAAAAATGGGACTTTGATCACCTCCGGGCCTGCAAAAACCACTATCTTACCCGTCAGTAACCAGCTGGCCAACGGTGGCGCAAGCCGCCGGCGGCGCGGCAGTCGGCGCTGAACTCTTCGGAGGAGGCACACGATGAGATGGCCAACTCTCGCAGCAGCAACTCTAGCGACGGTGGCGCTCACGGGCTGTGACAGCATCCCATTCATAGGCGGTGGTGAGGAGGAAGCCCCAACGGCCGAGGCCGCCGCCACTACGCCAGCAGCTCAGGTCCAACAACCGGCAGCGCAAACGCAGCAGCCGGCCGAGCAGCAGGAACCGGCCGAGCCACCGCAGGAATCGCAAACTCCGGCTGAGACCGCCCAGCCCGACCCGACGCCGCAAAGGCAGGATCCGGTTCAGAGAACGGTTTCTCCCGTGGCTGAGGTGCCGTGGACTCCCACCCATACCGGGACCGTGGACCCCGGTATGACCGTGGAAGAAGTGATTGCGGTGTGGGGAGACCCAGTTCAGGAGCGATCGACGGGGGAATGGACCTACCTGTATTTTCGGAACGGGTGCGAAGTAGCCTGCGGAACCTATGATGTCGTTCTTTTCGAGAGCGGCCACGTGGCCGACGCTATCGTCAGAGGACCGGGCCACACATACAGCGGAGAATCGTCCTCACCGCCAGGCAACCAGGCCCAGTTCACTCCGCCAGGCGGCTGATCCTAGCAGGGGCAGCGACTGATGAGCGACAGACCGAGCCGTAACGAAGAAGAGTACTTCGCTCTGAGGGAGGCCGAGCTGCATCGTGAGAGACACAGGAAGGCAATCGGATCTCATGAAGACGAGGAACGCAAAGCACACTTCATGAAGTGTCCTCACTGCGGCGCTGAGATGAACACAGTGTCGGTGGACGGCATCACGACCGACCGGTGCACGGAATGCCACGGTGTGTTCATTGAAGCCGAAGCAGCAGATCGCCTGCTGCAGGAAAAGCGGGAAACACTCCACAGCATATTCAAATCGATGATCCGCGGCGTCAGCTCGCATTGAGCGTTGCCGACGCCGCAAGGCATCGTGAAGGCAGGGATTCCGGCTCCCGGGATGCCTGCGAACACAGAATCCCGGAACCACAATGACGCGGCCAATGTCACGCCGGAGGCTGCTAGACGAAGCGAGATTACGCCGCATTTGGTGGCCCGGTTACATTTCGATCCAACACAGCCGTTGTGGAGGTTGCCGAGACTATGTGCGGTGTAATAGGGGTTGCAGGACTCAAGAACGCGGCGGGATTGGCCTATTTGAGCCTCTACGCGCTGCAGCACCGCGGTCAGGAATCGGCCGGTATGGTGGCGATCGACTCTGCAGGGACCGCTCGTGGCCACCGTGGCATGGGCCTGGTACCTGAGGTGTTCACTCAACGTGTGCTGAGCGAGCTGCCAGGTGATATCGCTATCGGGCACACACGTTACTCCACGGCCGGCAGCTCCGCCCTACTGAACGCCCAGCCCAGCCTAGTTCACTATCACGCCGGTCCACTAGCGCTGTCACACAATGGGAACCTCACCAATGCCGAGGAACTGCGCGACGATCTGGTTCGAAGAGGATCGATCTTCCAGTCGTCGGCCGATTCGGAAGTGCTGGTCCACCTCATCGCGAGATCGGACAGGCAATCACCGGAAGAGCAGATCCTCGATGCCCTCGAGCGCGTCGAAGGCGCCTACACCCTGATACTCGCAGTCGGCCGCACCATGTACGGCATCGTGGACCCACGCGGGTTCAGACCGCTCGTGCTGGCCGAACTGAACGGCGGCTGGATGCTCGCCTCAGAGACCTGTGCGCTGGACATCGTAGGGGCACGCGTGGTTCGGGAGTTCGGTCCTGGCGAGTGGATCAAGATCGAGGACGGGATGGTGGTTGACCTGCCGCCACTGCCCAAGAAAGAGCCGCAACGCTGTGTATTCGAGCTGATCTACTTCTCACGGCCCGACAGCATAGTGTTTGGGACTTCGGTCGACCTAGCGCGCCGCGAGCTGGGCCGACAGCTCGCCCGGGAGCACCCCGTTCCCAACGCGGATTGCGTATTCTCGGTTCCCGACTCGGCCAACGCCATGGCGCTCGGTTTTGCAGAAGAGAGCGGGGTGAAGCTCGAACATGGGCTGATACGGAATCACTACGTGGGCCGTACATTCATCAACCCAGGGCAGGCTTCACGCACCGAGAAGGTCCGGATCAAGTTCAACCCAGTGCGCGAGGTGATCCAGGATCAGAGCATCGTGGTAATAGACGACTCGCTGGTCCGCGGCACCACATCCAAGGCTTTGGTGCGGATGATCAGGGAGGCTGGGGCACGGGAAGTGCATATGCGTTTGGCATCGCCGCCTATCACGGGACCGTGCTATTACGGGATCGACACCCCGACCCACGAGGAGCTAATAGCGGCTAGCTTGTCGGTCGAGGAAATCCGTCGTGAACTAGCAGTTGATACCCTGGGGTATCTGTCCCTTGGCGGCATGTTAACCGCCGCTGGCAAGGAAGAGGGACGATTTTGTCACGCATGCTTCTCGGGCAAGTACCCGACGGAAATTCCCCAAGCGAGTGCCGGAAAGCCGAATCACCGCAACGACGTCTTGATGGTGGAAGCCGATCTGATCCACTCAAACCAGTGAAGAGCGTTTTCTTTTTCGCCGACGGCCAGGCGGAAGGAAATGCAGGAATGGCCGACCATCTGGGTGGCAAGGGAGCCAACCTTGCCGAGATGACGAACCTCGGTATCCCCGTACCACCCGGTTTCACAATATCCGCCAATCTCTGCCTGGAGTTCCTCGAAAGCGGCAAGCTGCCCGACTCGGTGGTGGCCGAAATCCGGGACGCTGTGGACCGGCTGGAACGAGCAACCGGTCGCGGTTTTGGGGACGAGGAGAATCCCCTGCTGGTCTCGGTGAGATCCGGAGCCAAGGATTCGATGCCGGGAATGATGGACACGGTGCTCAACCTTGGCCTCAACGAGCGGAGCGTGGCAGGGCTTGCGTCGCAATCAGACAATCCGCGCTTCGCGTACGACTCCTACCGTCGGTTCATTCAGATGTTCGGTGAGGTGGTACATGGCGTCACGGACCACCTGGGACAACCGAACCGATTCGTGGCCGCACTCAATGATCTGAAGCTGAAGAGGGGCGTCGAGCGCGACATCGACCTGGCACCTGATGATCTCAAGGAGCTGACCCAGCTGTTCAAGGAGATATACAAGAGCGAGACAGGGTCAGATTTCCCCGAGGATCCCTGGGCACAGCTGGTTGGAGCCGTGGAAGCTGTCTTCGGCAGCTGGAACACCAAACGAGCGATCGAATATCGCCGAATCCACAAGATCCCGCATGACATGGGCACGGCCGTGAACGTCGTTTCGATGGTCTACGGGAACATGGGGGAGGACTGCGGCACCGGTGTGGTATTCACACGTGATCCGGGCAGCGGCGAGAACCGACTGTATGGTGAGTTCCTGATCAATGCGCAGGGAGAGGACGTGGTTGCCGGAATCCGCGATCCCGAGCCCATAGAAAGGATGAAGGCCCGCCTGCCCCAAGCCTACGATCAGTTGTTGCAGACGTGCGATCTGCTGGAGGAACACTATAAGGACATGCAAGACGTGGAATTCACTGTGGAGTGCGGGAAACTGTACTTGCTTCAGACCCGCAGCGCCAAGAGAACCGCCAAGGCGGCTGTACGAGTGGCGGTCGAGATGACGGCAGAGGGCATGATCGACCGACGCGCCGCCGTAGCGCGAGTCAGTGCCGAACAGTTGGATCAGCTGCTTCACCCCACCGTCGACCCGTCTGCGCCTATCGACCTGCTCACGACCGGGCTACCTGCTTCGCCGGGGGCAGCCGTCGGAACCGTGGTCTTCGACTCGGATCGCGCCTTGGAGCTGGGAGAAGCTGGGTTGGATGTGATCCTCGTGCGACGGGAGACGGTGGCGGACGATTTCCCGGGAATGGTGGCCGCCAGGGCAATACTGACATCTAGAGGAGGCATGACGAGCCACGCCGCAGTAGTCGCGCGGGGCATGGGAAAGTGCTGTGTGGCCGGCGCGAAGGAGATCGAGGTCAACGAGCAGAAGCTGTGCTTCACGGTCAACGGCCTCACCGTGTGGGAAGGCGAGTGGCTCACGGTCGACGGTTCCACTGGGCGTGTGATCCTAGGCAAGGTGCCACTGGTGGAGCACGAGGCGAGCGACGACTTCGCGACCCTAATGAGCTGGGCGGATGATATGCGGATGCTCCGGGTCCGAACAAACGCCGACACCCCGGCAGACGCCGCTCGGGCACGCGAGTTCGGAGCCGAGGGAATCGGCCTCTGTAGGACCGAACACATGTTCTTCGAGAGCGGGCGAATCGAAGCCATGCGCGAGATGATCCTGGCTCCAAACGAGGATGGGCGACGCAGGGCGCTCAACAAGCTGCTGCCGATGCAGCGCGAGGATTTCCTGGGAATCTTCAGAGCCATGGACGGATACCCGGTCACCATCCGGTTGCTCGACCCGCCGCTGCACGAGTTCCTGCCACACGATCCGCTGGAGTTGGAGGACCTGTCGGGCGAGCTATCTCTGCCACGTGTTGACCTGGAGCGGGTGGTCGCGGAGTTGACCGAGACCAATCCGATGCTGGGGCACCGCGGGTGCAGGCTCGGCATCACCTACCCCGAAATCACCGAGATGCAGTCGCGAGCAGTTTTCGAAGCTGCTTGCCAGGCCCGGCAGGAAGGTGTGGATGTCCACCCAGAGGTCATGGTACCGCTGGTAGGGGACGTCGAGGAACTGAGCAGCCAGGAACGGGTGGTGAGGGAGACTGCTGAGTTGGTTTTCGGCGAGGCAGGCATTCGGATAGACTACCTGGTAGGCACGATGATCGAGCTACCGCGGGCTGCAATCACAGCGGATCAAATCGCGCAGTCAGCGGAGTTCTTCTCGTTGGGCACCAACGATCTGACCCAGACCGTATTCGGCATGTCACGCGACGACGCAGGCCGGTTCCTGCCATCCTACGTCGAGAAGGGATTGTTGAGAAGTGATCCGTTCCAGTCCCTAGACCAAGATGGGGTTGGGCAGTTGGTGGCAATCGCCGTCGAGAGAGGCCGCAGCACCAAGAAAGAGCTGAAGATCGGGATCTGCGGAGAGCACGGAGGAGATCCTTCGTCTGTCGGGTTCTTCCACCGAACCGGGCTGGATTACGTGTCTTGTTCTCCGTTTCGGGTGCCCATTGCGCGTCTGGCGGCAGCGCACGCGGCGATCGACCACGGCGCGGTGCGTGGATAACTGGCAGCCCCAACTCTTGTGATCCACACGTAGTCCACACATGAGTCGCAACTTCATCTTGTGCCAGTAAGTGCCTTTGTTTCAATAAATTAACATGCGGCACTTCGTGAAATACCTATGTTGATCTCTTGTTCGAGGCGGTTTTCCACATGGTCGCTTGTGGAGGGACATCTGCCGAGCTTGGGCAGATCATGGCCCACCCAAGTGGGGCTTGCGGTGCTGAGCCGCGTCGCGGCCCAGTACCTATTCGGGATACCGCACAGATGTATGCTGCGGTGATGGAGGCGCGGGGAATCGAACCCCGGTCCGAACCTCGATCCAAATCCGTCTCTACGTGCGTAGGCTGCGCTTTGATTTCACCGGCGGCTGGCACGCAGCCATCCAACCGCCGGATAAGCTCCTTGATATCTTACCCTCGGATCAGGAGCGTAACCGAGAGCCAGCCCGATTTTGCGATACCCACGCACCGCCTCAGGCGGGCTGCCACGTGGGCAGGTGCACAAGCGTTAGCTTACGCAGCCAGAGCCAAGTCAGTATTGGCAGTTGTGTTTGTTTCCCAGTTGTTTAACCAGGTAACTGAGAACCTGGGCACGCAACGGAAGCTTCACTAGACCCGTCGAAGCCTGTCGCCCCCGTATTTGTAAATCTATATGCCGATTCCACTTAGCAACAGTGTGCCGCGAAATTCCACGTACGGACGCTGACACACGCGGACCGGAATCTTCAGCCTTTCGCCATCCCAAATTCGCTGGTACGAGACCGCCAAAAAGCGGATGCTACAGCCCGGGACACCTGGGACCCGGGACGCCCGGAGGCAGGCCTGCCTACAAGTGATTGATTCTCGAGGCTGCCGCTGCAGCTCCAAACCCATTGTCGATATTCACCACCACAACCCCAGATGCGCAGGAGTTCAGCATCGCCAGCAACGCGGACACTCCACCGAAAGACGCCCCGTACCCAACGCTAGTCGGGACCGCGATAACCGGCACCTTGACCAACCCTCCCGTCACACTTGCCAGTGCACCATCCATTCCAGCAGCCACAATCACGACTGCCGCCCGTTCGAGCACGTCCGTCTTTCGCAGCAGCCGGTGAATCCCGGCCACACCCACGTCATAAAGCGTTTCCACTCTGTTATTCAGGGCCCGGCAAACCACAGCCGCTTCCTCCGCCACCGGCAGATCACTGGTACCTGCAGTCACCACGAGAATCGTTCCCTTCCCCGTCGCTTCTGGTGGCGGGTCGGGCACGAGATATATCGTGCGCGCAAGCGGATTAACCTCTACCGCCGGGAACCGGGCTGAGACCGCCTCCTGAATGGTCGAGTCCGCCCGGGTTACCAAGAAAGACCCGTTCCGGTCGGCCAGCGACTGGCAGATGCCGACCACCTGCTCCGGGGTCTTGCCTTCGCCAAAAACGACCTCATGGAAGCCCTGGATCAGGGGCCGTAGGTGATCCACCTGCGCATATGAGAGATCCTCCACCGGGAATCCCCTCAGCTGTTGCAGCGCAGCATCTGCTGATATCTCGCCCTTCTCGAGAGTCTCGAGAAGCTTGGCCAGCCAGCGATCAGTCAAACCGTTACCTCCTGGGTTCGAAGGTACTCGTCGAATATCCGGTTGATGTCGGACATGGATTCGATCGCGTGGAGTCGGCCTCGCAGGGCCGCTGCACCGGGCAGGCCTCTAGTATACCAACCGAGGTGCTTACGAAATTCGAACGCCGCTCTCTTATCGTCCCCCTTGATCTCCAGATGCAGCCGCGCGTGCTGTGTTGCAACTTGGAACCGTTGGTGCGCTTCTGGCGTCGGGTCCGGTGTCTTCCCTTCGAGCAGATCTCTCGTCTGACGAAAGATCCACGGATTCCCAAACGAGCCGCGGGCTATCATGATGCCCGCACAGCCGGTCTGTCGCACCATGGCCAAGGAATCGTCGGCGCACTTGATGTCACCGTTGCCAACCACGGGTATATCGAGGGCTTCAACGACTGCCGCGATCTCTTCCCAACGCGCTGCACCGTTATACATCTGCGCCCGTGTCCTCGGATGTAATGTCAGGACGGACGCCCCCGCATCCTGACACCGAAGCGCTATTTCGACCGGATTTCGGGTTCGATCGTCCCACCCGCTCCGTATCTTCACGGTCACCGGCAGATGGGTGGCACCGCGAACCACTCGGACCAGCTGCTCCACCAACCCCAGGTCTTTGAGGCAACCGGACCCTCCGTTGCGTCGTACGACCTTCTTCACCGGACAGCCGAAGTTGATGTCGATGAAATCCGGTTGATAGTGCTCCGTCACCAGTTGGGCTGCTTCTCGCATCCCATCCGGATTCGCACCGTACAGCTGGATCCCGATAGGGCGCTCCTCAGGCGTGAAGAACGCGCCGTCGTGGACGCTCTTGATACCTCGCCTTAGCCCCTCGGACGAGAGGAACTCCGACACCACGACGTCGGCACCGAACCCGCGGCACAACAGCCTGAACGGAGGTTCGGAGATCCCTGCCATCGGGGCGAGGAAGAGCGGGACCTTGAAGTCAGTGCGATAGGGAAAGCCCATGCCAAAGATCATAATGGAGGTATACTCAGGCAGCAACAGATTGTTTGACAGCCGCGCCGAGCTTCCGTTAGCTTATTGGCTTGTGTGTTTCATAACGCCAACAGAGTATGACTATGCACCTTAGAGATTTCTTTTCTCCGGATGCAATAAAGCTGCAGCTTCAGGGCACTAGCAAAGACGAGATCTTGAAGGAATTGATCTCACTGCTGTCCTTGGACGAGAAGTCCGAGGGTATGCTCTACAAGATGCTGAAGCGACGTGAGAACCTGGGATCGACTGGAATCGGCCGCGGTATAGCGATACCGCACTGCAGATCGCTGGTAGTGAGCCGTCTGCGGGTAGCCTTTGGCCGCAAGCCAGACGGCATTGATTTCAAGGCCATTGATGACAAGCCGGTCTACAACTTCTTCCTGATAGTGGCACCACCACTGGAAGTATCGAACCAATACTTGCCGGTCCTAGGCAAGGTCGCGCAGTTTGCCAAAGAGCCTGACGTACCGGACCGATTGGAGATGCTGACTGCCCCTAACGCATTCATAGAGCTGCTTGGGGAAAAGGACATCTAGTAGCCACTACTCCCATTCGATGGTGGCTGGCGGCTTCGAGCTGACGTCGTAGACAACCCGATTGACGCCGTCCACCTCATTGATGATCCGGTTCGCTATCCTGCCCAGCACCTCTTGTGGGAAGGGGTACCAATCTGCCGTCATTCCATCCCTACTGGTAACCGCCCGAATGGCAACGACGTTCTCGTAGGTTCTGGCATCACCCATTACTCCAACTGACTGGATGGGTAGCAGCACCGCGAACGCCTGCCAGATATCGTCGTACAACCCGGTCTCCACTATCTCTTCGATGAAGATGGCGTCCGACCGACGTAGAACGTCCAGACTTTCACGGTAGACCGGTCCCAATATCCTGATGGCCAGGCCTGGGCCAGGGAACGGGTGCCGGCCCACGATCTCTTCCTGCAAGCCGAGTTCTCTGCCCACCTGACGGACCTCGTCCTTGAACAGTTCCCTCAGGGGCTCTATCAGGTCAAACGGCAGATCGGGGCGCAGCCCACCCACATTGTGATGCGTCTTTATCTTCGCCGACGGGCCGCCACGAGGAGACACAGATTCTATCACGTCGGGATACAATGTCCCCTGCACCAAGAAGCCCACATCGCCGGCTACGCACTTGGCTGCCTCCTCG
>CP070792.1:2081305-2098393 GCA_020346845.1 Gemmatimonadota bacterium | reverse complement strand
ATCTTGCTCATCTCGCAGTTCCCAGCCACCGTCGCACTCTACTACCCGTCCGCGAATACCGCACACACTCGCAGCCTGCTCAAAGATATGCTTCAGGTCCCACACATCGTAATCTGCCGACTTGCCGGAGGATGACCAGTGTGCCGGCGTGCTTGCACCAGATACGACCCCGGCAATCCTGAGCGTCTCTTGTGGCTGTTTGCCCGAGCCAACCTCCTGGAACACCGCACCGATCTCGAACAGCCTGATGTTGCGTTCACGTCCCGACCAGTTTCTTTGTGCAGCCTTCACTAACCCAGGCAGCAACGCTTCACGAAGATAGCATTCATCCACCGACATCGGGTTCAACAGTCCCTGCGGTCTCTGTTCTCCGCCAGCCACGAGAGAGAGAGACCGGGCTTCGTTGAGCCCCAAGGCCATCAGTACGCGACGGCAGCTCGCCTTCAACGATTCTACGGGGTCATCAGGCACGTTGCTTGGTCGATACGGCCTCAGCTCGACGGGGAACTGATCGTAGCCAGTCAGCCGCGCCACCTCCTCGATCAGATCGACTTCGCGCGTTACGTCGGGGCGCCACCCAGGTACCTGTACCGCGAGGCGTTCCTTCTTGGGAACGACCACGAAGCCCACACTCGAGAGCAACCTCTCGATCTGCTCTGTGGTCACGGGGGTGCCAAGTAGATGTGTTACCCGTTCCGGCCGGAGAAACACGGTAGCGCTCTTCCTCTCCTTGGGATAGACGTCGACCGGCGCCTCAGGTTCTTCTCCTCCTGCGACAGCTCGAATCAACTCGACAGCGCGTCGCAGTGTCTCCGGCATGGCCAGAATGTCCGTCCCTCGTTCGAAGCGGTACGACGCATCCGTGCTCATCTTCAACGCCTTGCGAGTCGCCCTGATCCGCTTGGGATCGAAGTAGGCGCACTCCAACAGAATGTCCGTTGTCTCCTCTGACACTTCCGAGTCGGCACCTCCCATGACACCGCCTATCGCGGTAGGTCCCTGCCCGTCACAGATCAACGTCATCCCTGATTGGAATTCGCGCTTCTCGCCATCGAGGGTGGTCATCCACTCCCCCGATTGCGCGGATCTTACGATGATCTTCCGGTCCCGCACGTTGGCGAGGTCAAAAGCGTGCAGCGGCTGATTCAACTCGAACAGGATGTAATTGGTGGCATCCACTACGTTGTTGATCGGGCGCGATCCCACGTTGCGCAACCGAGTCTGCAGCCACACGGGTGAAGGACCTATCTTCACTCCTCTTATGACCGCCGCCATGTATCGCGGGCAGCCCTCCTTATCCTCAATCGACACCTCAATGCCGCCAACGGTGCCGGGTCCACTGCGAGTCCGCGGAACGAGACTGTCCTTCGGGGCATTGGGAATCGATTCGAGCTTCACCGGGACTCCGTGCGCCGCACCGAGCTCCCTGGCCACGCCCTTATGACACAGGAGATCCGGCCGGTTCGGAGTCACGTCCAGCTCCAATCGTGTATCAGCAAGTTTCAGTGCGTCAAGGAACCTGGTTCCCGGCTCGGCATCAGTCGCCAACTCCATGATGCCTTCGTGATCCGTTCCCAGCTCCATCTCCCGCTCCGAGAGCAGCATGCCGTTGGAGACTACGCCACGTATCTTCCGCGCGGTTAGTTCGAGACCACCCGGTAGCACCGTGCCCACGGCAGCGTAGGGATACTTGCGACCCGCGACGACATTGGGAGCGCCGCACACGACCTCAATGGTCGAAGAACCGTCGTTTACCTGACACACCGAGAGTCGATCGGCATCCGGGTGTCTCGCAACATGCTCCACCAATCCCACTACCACATCGCCCAACTCCTGGTACAGCGGCTCGACGGCGTCAACCGGAGCGCACAGCATCGCGAGACGATGGGCCGCATCGTGAGGATCGATATCGCGATCTAGCAAGGCCGAAAGCCAATTGACTGAGATATTCACCGCTATTCCACGAACTGGTTCAAGACACGCATGTCGTTCTCGAATAGGATCCGAATGTCGGGAATCCCATACTTGAGCATCGCAATCCGGTGCGGCCCCATTCCGAACGCGTATCCCGTGTACCGCTCCGAGTCGAGGCCACAGTTCTCCAGCACAGCCGGATGCACCATGCCTGCACCCATGATCTCGAGGAATCCAGAGTACTTGCAGGTCGTGCACCCCGAGCCGCTACAGATGTGGCACTGCACGTCGACCTCGGCCGACGGTTCCGTGAACGGGAAGAACGAGGGTCGGAACCGTGTGGTTGTCTCCTCACCGAAAAACCGCTTCACGAAGAAGTCGATGGCTGCCTTGAAGTCGACGAAGCTGACGCCCTCGTCAACCACCAAACCCTCAATCTGTTCAAAGACGGGTGCGTGCGACGGATCCCAGGCATCCCTGCGGTAACACTGCCCTGGCACCACAATGCGTATTGGCGGCTCATAGTTCTCCAGAGTCCGAGCCTGCATCGGAGACGTGTGAGTCCGCAATACGATTCCGGGGCTCAGATAGAACGTGTCCTGCATATCGGCCGCCGGGTGATCCAGCGAGATGTTCAGCTTGGTGAAGTTGTACGATTCTGTCTCGGCTTCGGGACCCACCACTCGCGTGAAGCCAAGCTCTCTGAAGATATCACAGATCTGATCGACAACAGCGGTAATCGGATGCATAGCGCCACGCCACACAGCACGCCCCGGCATGGATCGGTCGAGGGTGTCCCCGCCCGCAGTTGCTGCGGCAAGCACGGATTCGCGCCGCCCGATTGCCGACTCGAGTTGCCGTTTTATCTCGTTTGCGCGCGCGCCAACATCACGTCGCTCTTCGGGTGGCAACCCACCAAGAGAACGTAGCACTGTCGTGAGCAAGCCAGCTTTACGCCCGAGCAACTGCGTGCGCATATCTGCGAGCTCATTAGCGTTTGCCGTGGAGATATCCTCCACGGCCGCCAGTGCCGAATCTAGTTGTTCATGAACGGTCGGAGTGGACATTTTGGGGTCCGACCCAAGTTAGAGGCTCTTCTTCGCGACCTCCGCGAGTTCGCCGAAGGCCGCAGGATCGTGTACTGCAAGGTCCGCCAGCACCTTACGATTGATCTCAACGTCAGCTTTCTTCAGACCGGCGATGAACCGGTTATACGAAAGATCGTGCATGCGTGCCGCCGCGTTGATACGCACGATCCAGAGTTGCCGGAAATCACGTTTCCTGCGCCGCCGGTCTCGGTACGCATAGCGTAAGCCACGCTCAACGGTCTCTTTGGCAGACTTGTAGAGCTTACTGCGGCCTCCGCGCGCACCCTTTGCCGCCTGCATGATCTTTTTCTTGCGCTTCAGGCGCGCAACATTACTCCTTACTTTGGGCATCGTCCCCTCCTAGGCCTGCAACAGTCTCTTGATGCGAGACTCGTCTGCCTTAGCTATCAGCGTTCCCTGGCGCAGATTTCTCTTCCGCTTGGGATGCTTCTTAGTGAGAATGTGGCTCTTGTAGGCCTTGAAGCGTCGCACCTTGCCCTTCGCGGTCAAGCGAAATCGCTTCTTTGCAGCTGAATTGGTTTTCTGTTTAGGCATCTTCTTCTCATCCCAACTGCTACTGTGAATCTCGGGCTGCTGCAACACACGCTCATACAGCAACGTCTACATCTGTTCCCCCACCCATTCCCTCGAGTCTTGACGTCTACTTCGGTGCCAGCACCATCGTCATGTTGCGCCCCTCCAGCTTCGGATGCGTCTCGATCTTCCCAACATCCTGCAGCTCTTCGAAGGCGCGGTTCAACACCTCTTGCCCCAGCTCGGGGTGTGTGATTTGCCGACCGCGGAACATCATGGTCAGCTTCACCTTGTTGCCGTCCTCCAGGAACTTCCGTGCATGCCGGGTCTTGAACTCGAAATCATGATCGCTGATTCCCGGCCTGTACTTGACCTCCTTGAGATGGATGACGTGCTGCTTCTTCTTGGCTGCGCGGGCCGCCTTGGCTTGTTCGAACCGGTACTTACCGTAGTCCATCACCTTCACAACCGGTGGCCTGGCGGCGGGAGCGACTTCGACGAGATCGAGATCTCGTTCTCTCGCAGCCCTCTGCGCTTCCTCGATCGGTACGATCCCGATCTGTTCCCCGTCAGCTCCTATCAGCCTCACCGGGCTGATACGGATCTGCTCGTTCACACGGACGCGCTGCTCCTCTTTGTCGTTGCGTACATTACGAACGGTCAGTGAGGCAACCTCCCTCCAACGTGGTTCAACAAAAAAAGCGGCTCCAGGTATACCGGAGTCCGCAGTCTCTACACAAGACCTAGTCGCCTTTTTCCTGGAGACCCTTGAAGCACACTCGCGTGGCAAAAGGGTGAAGCGCTCGCGCGCTTGCTTCGCTGGTTGTAGCCATGGAAGGTATCGGGCGTGTCAGCTAGTGTCAAGTAAAGCTGGGGCTTAGAGTTAGAAACGGATTCGTAGCGCACGACGGTCCCGAGGACCCGACGGTCGGTGGCTCATCTTGTTGACCCGCTTGCGCCATGAGTCAATCTGACCGACGGGACCGCCGCGCCACCCGGGTCCGCCGGATCAAGCCGCCTCGGACACGCACACATACCCCTTCTCATCCCTCCTAACGCGCCCCAGCGCCACCTCCGGATCGTGCTCGAACACCAGCATCCAATCCTCGGCTTCAGCTCGGCTCAGCAGGGTTCGTTTTGTCTCGAGTGTAACGAGCGGCTCCAGGTCATACCCCATGATCCAGGGGAGCGGAACGTGGGCCGACGTCGGGACCAGGTCTCCCAGATAACACGCAGTCTCGCCGGAGTCGGAGATTAGAACGGACTGATGATACGGCACGTGGCCGGGGGTCGGGATCAGCCGAATCCCGGGAAGGACATCTACCCCCCCATCCACTAGGCGCCACTTCCCCGCTTCAGCGATCGGCTGATGATTCGGTGCGAGATAACTTGCGGCCGTTCTCTCATTTGTGTTCTGAGCGAACTCGAGCTCACCGCGCTGTACCACGTAGGAAGCATTGGGGAAGGCCAGCCGAATCTCCTTCCCCTCCTTTCCCTCCTTCCCCTCCTCATCTATATAGGTATTCCCACCACAATGGTCGAAGTGCAGGTGGGTATTGATGACGAGCGCAATGTCTCCGGGCTCGATTCCCACCTCCGCCAGGGCGTCTTCCAACTGTGTGGGACCGGCCTTGCCGGAATTCTCAACACCATAGATGTCCAAAAACTTCGTCTTCTCCTTGTTTCCGATCCCGGTGTCGACCAATATCGGACCGGCATCGTGCTCCACGAGCAGGCAACGCAGTGCCAGCGGAATCCGGTTCCGCGAGTCTGGGGTGATCCGTCGTTCCCACAGCGGCTTGGGGACCACGCCAAACATGGCTCCCCCGTCCAGCATCTGACGGCCAGCATGCAACAGACGACACCTGAGATTCCCGACTTTGAAGGTATGGCTCAACGTCATAGATCATCCATCGATCGAGGTAATGCACTTCGTCCGCGTTTCTTGCGCCGGATGCCCATGCGCCTGAGGTCGTCCAGCGTCTGTGCTCCACGCTCGCTGGCAAGATCAAGCAAGCACAACAAGACTCGAGCAGTGGCGAGCGCATCACCAGCAGCCCGATGGCGATCGTTGATTTCAACACTGAAATAGTTCGCTACAGAATCGAGCGAGCGTGATCGCAGCCCTGGCACCAACCGCCGTGTGAGATCGACGGTGCACAGCCGGGGACCACTCAAGACCATGTCTCTGGCAGATCGCATCTCTCGACCCACGAACTGCCAATCGAACCGCGCATTGTGCGCAACGAAAACCCTGCCAGCCAAAGCGGCCATTATATCATCGGCCATTTCGTCAAACGTGGGGCACCGTTGCACCATCGGCTGTGTGATCTTCGTGAGCGCAGAGGTGAACCTGGGGATAGGACGTTCGGGATTGACGAGCGAATTGTAGGTCAGTTCCACCTTGTCACCGGCAACCGCAACGACCGCGATCTCTACAATGCGGTCTCCCTGTCCGGGACTGTTTCCCGTTGTCTCCACATCGACCACCGCGAAGGCGCAGTCTGCCAGCTTTGGCGAGCCGAGCGACAGCTGGGTGAGGGCCCAGCGCCCATCTCCCAAGCGCTGCACTCGAGGATCTGCACCGAGCAATGCGACAACGACACGATCGGCCACCAGCGTTGGACCGTGCTTCAGGCCCATTACGTCACGCGCGAGTGTGTTGCTGTCGGCTGGACCAGCTCTGAGAAACTGCAACGCTTTGTCGACTAGTGTCCCGCCCGGATGTCCCTGCAACCCGCTTTCGGAGATCACACTCTCGGCATTCATGGAACCAATGTAGTGCAATCGGTTGCGGTCGTGGGGTCGGACCGCTGGAGGAGCGAAGCCATTCGATGACGGCCTAGGACAGCCGAAGGCCGTCAGGGACGGTCAGAGACGATGGAAAACGATGACAGACAATGGGGTGGCGGAAGACCGGGATGCCGAGGTCCCGGGCCGCCGTTCTTACCCGCAACTCCTGAGAGCATAACTCAGCGTTTCCAGCTCTACTGCCATGTTGACGTTCTGGACAGTCACATCAGCCGGGTGATCCAGCTGAGTTGGGGCAAAGTTAAGCACCGCCTTGATTCCCAGTTGGACGAGCCGATCCAGTGTTGCCTGAGCCTCGGAGGCGGGCGTAGCGATGATCGCTATTTGAATGGGTGCTACAGCGAGATCCGATTCGAGCGCGCTGACGTGTCTGACCGCCACATCACCCCACGAAGTGCCAACCTTGGTTTCATCGTTGTCGTACACGGATACGATGTCAAAACCACGATCGCTGAAGCCGCGATACTGCACCAGCGCGCTCCCTATCTTGCCCGCACCGATCAGTGCCACGCGGTAGTTCTTGTCCAAGCCCATTATGTCACGCAAGCGCTCGGTCAGATCGCAAACGTCATAACCCAACCCCCGTTTGCCGAACGACCCGAAGAACGACAGGTCCTTACGTACCTGCGCTGGCGTCGTGTGACCGCGCAGCGCCAGCTCGTCGGAACTCACGGTGGTCTTGCCAGCCCGCTGGAATTCCTCCAGCAACCTGAGATAGCCACACAATCGACGTACAGTTGATTCGGAGATCTTGCGCATGACTGTTTGTGAAATGATTCACAAATAGTAGGCCCACAGAAGGCAATGGTCAACGAACGGACTGCAGGCACCGGGCAGATGTTGGAAGTTAGATAGCAGCTGAGACGGTCGAAGACGGTCTGAGACGGGCGAAGACGGCCACCACACCCCGGCCGTCTTTGACTGTCCTAGGGCGTGTTTGACCGTCCCAGCTTGCGGTACAAGAGCACAACGTCACCGGGACCAAGGTCTTCGGGTCTAGCCGTTGGATCGAGATCGAGTTCGGAAAGAGCTCCGTCAACCTCAGTAGCATCGAAGCCGGTTGTTGAGCGCAACACTCGCTTGAGCTGCTTCCTACGTTGCGAGAACAGGCCGGTAGTGAATCGGCGGAAATCTGCCACCTCGGTATCTGCGACCAGGGGATCGCGTAGCGGTTCAATCCGCACCACTGCCGAGTCAACCTTGGGCGGCGGGCTGAACGATCCGGCTCGAACCACGAAGAGCCTCTCGACCCCAGCCACGGCCTGCACACCTACTGACAGTGCCCCGTATGTCTTTCCACCCGGTAGTGCCACCAAACGATCAGCTACCTCACGCTGAATGAGATACACGATCACCTGTGGCCGCGGTGGCGTCAGAGCCTTGTCGATCAGAGGGGAGGTGATGTAGTAGGGGATGTTTCCCACGACCTTGAAGGGAAAGGGGAAGAGGGAAAAGGGATAGGGTGATCTTTGGTTCGAGGCTTGCGATTCTCGATGCGCGACATCGGTCAGCAGCCGATGCCAGTCCGTATCTAGTGCGTCTCCGCGGATGACGGTTAGGTCACCCCCCTTTCCCTTTTCCCCACTCCCTTTTCCTCGGGCGTCGAGCTCTGCAGCAAGCTCCGAATCCCTCTCTATGGCAATCACCCTTCCCACCCGTGGCACCAGCCGCCGGGTCATGCTCCCCTTGCCCGGACCTATCTCAATGACCACATCGTCCGATTGCGGGGCAATAGCCTCCACGATCCGATCGAGAATTGTTGGATCCGTAAGGAAGTGTTGACCGAGGCGGCGTCCCACTCAGGCCCGTAGAATCAAGATGGTGCGATCGTCGGTTACGGAACCGGAAAAATCACTTACAGCGGCGGCAACGACATCGACTATCGTCGCTGCGGGAGACTCTCGGTTGGCTTCCACAAGATCTAGGATCTGTTCCTCACCGAATCGGGCTCCCTCACCGTCGACGGCGTCGGCGACACCGTCGGAGAACAAGACCAGTAGGTCTTCACCCTTCTGCCACTCCGTCGACTTGGCCGCAATCGCATTCACGTCGGCCAGACCCAACGGCGGACTCGTGGCTGCTAGCCGCTCTCGCTCCCCACCCGCGCGCATCATGAACGCGTGCGGGTGCCCCGCGTTGGAGTACCGTAAGACACCCGATTGGCGGTCGGCGACCCCGTAGAACAGCGCGAGGTGCATCTCCGTGTCGGCCAGCTCCTTCCGGACTGACTCGAATAGCGCTCGGAGCGCACCGTCCGGCGTGGCGGCTTCTGCTGCGTGGATACCTGCGGCCGACAGCACCAGGGCCATGATCAGAGCAGCCGAGAACCCATGTGAGGACACGTCACCCAACATCACCCCAACCAAATCCCTCTGCAGCCGCACGAAGTTGTACAGGTCACCACCTACGCCCTCGGCCTGTTGACAGTGGGCAGCCGCGTCTACATTGGGTCCCAGGACTGCCGGCGAGGGCATGAGCTTCAGTTGCAGATCGTGCGCCAAAGTGAGCTCCTGACGCAGGCGCTGCTGCTCTATGTCTTGGGCCACCAGCCGCGAGTTTTCGATGGCCACCGCTATCTGGCTCGCAATCAGCGAGACGAGGCGACGCTCGCCACCGCTAAACGCATCCGTTCCGGTTCGGTCGGTGAGATTGATTACCCCTACCGGTCGCTGGCTCCCGTCCGGCTGAGGATAGGTGATGGGCACGGAAAGAAACGAAGTACCACGGTAATCTCGGCCCTGGCCGCAGCCCGGGTTCCGGGCTTCGGCGTCACGCGGATCGTAAGCGATGATGCGTTGTTCACGAAAGACTCTTGCTGCAACGGAGCGATCGTCATCCAATGCGATTGGCCCGAACTCCGAAACGTCCTTGCCGACCCCTGCTACCGCCGTCAGGTAGCCGGCTCGCTCGTCATACACGAGTATCGAGGCCCTTCTAGCCCCCACAACCTGGCTAACCTCTTCGACGATCTTCTGTGCTGCCTCGTTAAGATGGATGGTGGTACCCAAGGTCTCACTGATTGCGTAGATCAGCTCGATCTCTTCATAGCGAGAGAACAGGGCCTTTTGCAGGTTGAGACTATCCTTCTCCCGCGCCAGGAGTCCGGAGATGAGTGGTTCGAGTTGGGTGAGGGTAGCGGTGGGGTTGTTTTCCGATTCGGCCACCTCGAACCAGTAGCCCTTCAGTTCTGGTACCGGGTTGAGCAGACGAGTTTCATCTAGCGGTACGATCACTCCGTCGTCGTCGACCTCAACTGGGGGCGCAGCCACCCCATCGCACCCCAGGACAGGCCTGAATCTGCCGCGACCGAAACGCCACAACCTGAGACGGCATCCCGTGAGCGTGCCCAGGCCCCGCAAGATTGCGTCTAAGTGATCTAGTCGAGGTTCAAGATCATGCAGATGGAATTACCTCTATCATTGAAACTGACTTCGTCAACCAGCTGCCGTATTAAGAACAGACCACGACCCGCATCTATTTCGAGTCTATCAGGTGTGGTGGGATCTGCTACCTGATCGGGATCGAAGCCGTCCCCTTCGTCGGTCACCCGCACAGCCGCCGTGTGGTCGTCCACAACGACCGTCACATCGGCTCGCTTGTCGGCATGCAAATCGTTGCCGTACACAATGGCGTTCGACAGCGCCTCACACAGCGCCACGCGCAGCCTAAAGCGGGCTGTCCGCGGTGACATGCCGCAGGCCAGGCAGTGCCGTGCCACGATATCTACCGCTTCCTCAATGATCCCCAGGTCGGACGGCACTCGGAGCGACAGCTCTATCTGCCGGTGCGTTGCCCCCGGCGGAGGAGCTTCACTCCGCCGGACACTCAGGCGCAGTGGCGCTGTCACGTCAGAACGCGGCCAGTGCCTCGTCGGCCGTATCGGCTATCGCGAAAAGCGAATCGAGTTTCGTCAGCTCAAAGAGCGTTCGCAGGTCCTCGTTCAATCCGGCCAGGCGTAGTTCACCACCAACCTCGCGGATCTTCTTTGATAGCGAGACCAACACACCGAGACCCGACGAGTCAATGTATCCGGTGCTAGTGAAATCGATCAGGAACTTGCGCTCTCCCTGCTCGAGCGCATCGAGCACCTTTTGCTTCAGCTCGTGCCGATTACCCACAATGAGCTGGCCGTCAACGCCCAGTACCACTACTCCCTTGTCCTCATCCTTGCGAAACGTGAAGCTCATGAACCCTCCGTAATGGGTGCTAAGACGAACCTGCCGCCTGCAACAGCGCGACGGCAGCAACATCGACTATCTCGGACGCCGTGGCGCCCCGCGACAAGTCGGCCATCGGCCGGCGCAGACCTTGGACTATCGGCCCAATTGCGCTGGCACCGGCCAATCGCTGCACCAGTTTGTATGCTATGTTCCCGCTGTCAAGGTCAGGGAACACAAGTACGTTGGCCTGCCCCGCCGTCTTGGACTTCACGGCCTTGCGGACCGCTATTTCGGGGACAATGGCGGCATCCCCCTGAAGCTCACCATCGCAATCTACTTCCGGCGCCAACTCCCGGAATCGTTCCACCGCCTGTCGGACCTTGTCCACACGAGGCCCCGATCCACTTCCCATCGTACTATATGACAGAAAAGCCACGCGCGGGGCATCACCGACGATCAGACGGCGATCCCGGGCCGCCGCCAGCGCGATTTCGGCCAGTTGCTCTGCATCTGGATGCGGCACCACCGCTGAGTCGGTGAAAGTGAATACCAGCTCGCTCACCCCGCTGCCCTCATCTGGTTTCTGAGGCCAGCTCGGACAGGATGGACAGAACATGTAGAACGAGCTGCTCACCGTCTTGACCGCCGGGGCGGCCCCGATTGCCCACAGTCCGGCTCGGATGATATCAGCCGTGGGACAGGTTGCGCCGGCCACACCCGCGTCGACTTCGCCCAGCGCCACCAGGCCGGCGGCAAAGCGGATGGGATCGGCGGCCAGTTCCCGCGCGTGGCCCGGATCACGTACCCTGTCGGGCTTCGCCTCAGTCAGTAAACGTGCTACATCGTCGATCCGATGATGCCCGCGGAGGTCCTGGGAGAGCAGGACAACCGAGCCCAGGCCGTCGCTTTCAATGATCGCTGCAGCCTCTCGGACCCGCTCGTCCCAGCCTTCGGCAAGCACAACAGTTCCGCCAACGGCCGCAGCTCGCTGGCGCAGGTCCTCCCTGAAGCTCACCTAGAGAGCTTCTCCCGCAGAGCCTTCTCGACTTTGGGATGTACGAATTCGCCCACGTCTCCCCCCAGGCTAGCAACCTCCCTGACGAGGCTCGAACTCAGGAAGGTGAGATTCAGGTCCGGGGTAAGGAACACCGTCTCCAACTCACTGTGCAGTTTGCGGTTCATCAGGGCCATCTGGAACTCGTACTCGAAATCGCTAACGGCTCGCAAGCCCCTGATGACGAGCGAGGCCCCATGCACTTGGGCAAACTCCGCCAGTAGGCCGCTAAACGACTTGATTTCGACTCCCTCGACGCCGGCGAAAACTGCCTCGAGCAGGTCGACGCGTTCTTCCACAGTGAAGAGAGGTGACTTGGAGGAATTCACGGCCACTGCAACAATCACTCGATCGGCGAATGCTAGGCTGCGGCGGATTATGTCTTCATGCCCGCGAGTCAGCGGATCGAACGAGCCCGGGTAGATCGCGATTCTTGTCATCATCGATAGCAAAAGGTTAGGGCAACGTCGCCATATCGCCTGGTGTCGTCGCCGGGGCATTTGAGCGCAACGGGATGCTCCACACTCAGGATTTGTGCGAACGTACACCTGCGGAAGATCTCAAGCAATCTCAGGGCCTGGTCCGTGTTGTACGGGGGATCGGCGAAGGCCACTTCGTATGCCGAATCTTCAAGCCGCTCGGCATACCTCAAAGCATCACCGCGATAGACTCTGGTGCACTGCTCCACATCCAACGCCCTTATGTTCGCACGAACAGTTTGAAGAGACCGGGAGGACACGTCGACAAAGTCCACATGGTGCGCACCACGAGAAAGAGCCTCCAACCCCAGTACTCCCGATCCGGCGAAGAGATCGAGCACTCTGGCACCCGGAATTGACGATCCCACTATGTTGAACAGCGCCTCGCGTACCTTCTCGGTAGTTGCCCTCACCCGGCGATCCGTTGGGGGCTTCAAGGTCCGCCCTCTGAACTCCCCGCCCGTGATCCGCATCAGTCGGCCGGTCTGATTTGCACAATCCTGGCCTGAAGAGTGCTGGTTCCGCGCCATTCGTTGCGGCCTAGCTGCACGGCCACATCGAGCCGTTTCTGCGCCCAATCCGCGTGCACCCTGTCAGCCCAGCCGAACCCAATGGCCGGAATCGTCCCCGTACCGTCGTCCAGTGTGAACTTCAGGTGGTTCGCGCCCACTGTGGTGGGTGCTCGAGCGTGAGCACCTTCAACACCCAGCACAGGTGCTGGATTTCCCGCTCCGCACGGCTCCAAGTGGCGCATCAGTCGCTCCAGATTGTCGTCCAACGCTCTGATCGGGCTGACAATGTCCACCCGTTGCGTAGGGATCAGGTCCTCGGACGAGAGCTCCGCGCGTGCGACCTGGTTGAATGCTTCACGGAACGGCACCAGACGATCCTTGCGAATGGTCAGTCCGGCTGCTGCCTTGTGGCCACCCCACCGCTCAACAAACTCGGCACACCGTTTGATGCCGTCGTGAAGATTGAACCGTGGGATACTGCGCCCCGACCCTTTGCCCTCGTCGCCGTCAAACCCTATCAGGATCGTGGGCCTGTTGTACCGCTCGACTATGCGAGATGCCACTATGCCGATGACGCCTGGATGCCAGCCCTCGCGTGCCAGCACCAGACCGTGGTACTCACTGAGATCAACCCTCCGTTCCACCTCATCAGTGGCCTCCTGCAAGATCCGCTCGTCCATCTCTTGACGCCGCGCATTGATGGTATCTAGTGACATGGCAATGTCACGTGCTTCACGGGGGTCGTCTGACAGCAATAGTCGGAGACCTTCCATGGCTTCCCCGATACGACCAGCAGCGTTCAACCGTGGGGCCAGAACGTAGCCAACCTGACCGGCACGTACCGGCTTGCCATGTAAGCCGGTGATCTCGAGCAGTGCTCGAATTCCAGCCCACCGCGATTGCTCGATCATCTTGAGACCGAACCGCACCAGCGTGCGATTCTCGCCCACCAAAGGCACGATGTCGGCGACCGTTGCCAGTGCAACGAGATCGAGAAAATGGAGCGGACTGTTCTCAGCCAGACCCAGTTCACCACACAATGCTTGCGCTAGCTTGAAGGCAACGCCGGTGCCGCACAACGCCTCGCTCTGCGATTCACAATCTTCGCGTCGCGGGTTCACGACAGCATCGGCCGACGGCAGCGTCTGCGGCAGATGGTGGTCTGTAACGACGACGTCGAGCCCCATCTCCTTGGCTCGCTGAACCGTTGCTCCGGCCGATATGCCGCAGTCGCAGGTGACGATCAGAGAAGCGCCGGCATCGCTGGCTGCCTGCAAGCCAGCCGAACCGAAATCGTAGCCGTCACGTAGTCTATGAGGCACGAATGGCACCACCGCCGCGCCAGCGAGCTTCAGGAACCTGGTCAGCAACGCGGCCGCACATTGACCGTCTACATCGTAATCACCGTGAACAAGGATTGGATTGCCGGACCGGATTGTCCGAACGATTACGGAGACTGCCTTATCCATGTCCTTTAGCAAGAAGGGATCGGTCAAGCCTTCAAGCGATGGGCGTAGGAACTGTCTGGCTGCCACTGGGTTGCCGAAGCCACGCTGCACCAAGAGTGATGCAAGCGTTGAGGGTATGTTCAGCGATGCTGCCAGCGACCCGGCTACCTCAGGGTCCGCTGGAGCAACTACGTTCCAACGGACAGCGGTCATTCAGCTTCTTTGTAGACCAGAACACCGCAGGCCTCGCAGGCCTCGACCGCTTGACCGTTCTCTATTTGCTGCCTTCGGTGTAGCGGTACCGCAGTGTAGCAATGCCCGCAGGCGCCGCTTCGCAGCGGATAGAGCGCTTGGGGGGCCCGCCCCTGCAGAATTCTGCGGTACAATTCCAGCATCCGCGGCTTCACACCACTGGCGGCCTCATCCCGGATTCCGGTAGCTTCACCGATCTCCTTCTCGATCTGGTCTGTCTTCGCCGCTATCTCCGCCCGTTCCGCCGCTTGATCTTCCTTCAACTGCGCGACGACTCCCTCAGCCTCAGCAACGAGTTTTTCTGCCTCTTGGACCTGATCTGCGGACCGTATCCACTCAGCCTCTTCCTTTGCCAGAACGCTGCGCGCCAGATCCAGCTCCGCCATTATTGCGGAGGCTTCCTTCGCACCTCGCACCCACTCGAGGCGCTGGCGCCGGCGCTCTTGCATCAGTCTGTAGCTCTCGATCCGACCTTCCAGCTCTCCACGACGACCGTCAGCTTCCTCGGCGTTCTTACGCGCGGCGTCCAGAGCACCTTCCGCTTGCGCAAGTGTTTCGTCCAGCTTCTCGATCCTCGGGCGCAGCGCTTCCAGCTGATCTTTGGCCGCCTTCACCGCGTTATCCTTTTCCTGCAAATCCAACAACACTCCCAAATCAACCTGCACCAGTCTTACCTCCTCGACGAATAACGTTCCAATCGGGTGTCTCTAACTTGCGTGACTCAACATTCAGCGCGGCCTTTTCTCGCAGCAGTTCGATCTTCTCTTCCTCTGTTGCTACGGCGATCTTCCGCGCCACAGCTCGCTTCTTCGCATTGAGAGAGCGGTTCTCTAGCCGCCTCAATGCTCCCTCCACTATGGCATCCACGTTCTCTTCTCCCAGTCCCTGGCGCAGCAGCTCAGCAACGACTGCTCTTGCGATGCCATCCACAGATTCCAGGATCTCACCAGCGCCGGTCTTCTCCTGGACCTCCGCTATGATCTTGATCAACTCCCCCTCGGGCTCGACCAACCGAACCGATTCAGGCAGCGATTCCCGTATCCGACTGCGCCAACCAGGAGAGTGTAGCATGACTCGTAAGAGCTCGCGCTCGGGAGACGAGTGTGACTGTCTCAGACGTGAGTCGGCTCGGCCAACGACCTCATCGGCGCTCGACTTGATCGCCGGCGATCTCTTTTGTTCTCTGGTCTCTCTCTCGACCGATTCACGTGATACGCCCAGGGCTTCGGCCGCCCGACTCACGTACAGGTCCCTGGTCACCGGGTCGCTAGCCGACCTGATCGTCGGTAGCAGACGATCGAGTGCTCGTCTCCGCCCAGACAGCGTGCCCAGCCACCCCTTGCGCTCGAGTAGCTGCAGCTTCCTCTCGAGCACGTCGATGCTGTCGTCCAGCAGCTCGGTTACTGCTGACTCACCACCTCTCACGGCAAGCGTATCCGGATCCTCACCCGACGGCAGAGTCGCTACGGTGACGCGCAACCCGGCGCGCAGCAGCTCATCAGCTGCACGGAACGTAGCTCTCAGGCCCGGCGGATCGCTGTCATACAGTAGCACCACATTCTTGGTATACCGTTTCAGCAGACGCGCTTGCTCTTGCGTCAGCGACGTGCCCAGTGGAGCGATCGCTTCCTCCAGCCCGATATCGACCAAGCGAATAACGTCGAAGTAACCCTCCACCACGATGGCTCGCTCCGCCTTGCGGATCGCATGCTTGGCGTCGTGCAGATTGTACAGCAGGAGTCCCTTGTGAAAGATCTGCGAGTCCGGAGAGTTGAGATATTTCGGCTCGCCATCTCCCAACACACGACCGCCAAAACCGACGATTCTCCCTCTTGCATCGTGGATGGGAAACAGCAAGCGGTTCCAGAAACGTGGCCGCGCACTTCCATCGTCACGCTCGACGACGAGTCCCGCGGCCTGCAGAACATCGTGTTTGATGCCCAGCTGCTCCATAGCAGCCAGGAATTCATCTCCCTTGGGTGAGTAGCCCAACCCCAGCGGGCCGATGCGCTCGACTCCGATCCCACGTCGCTCCAGATACCGCCGCGCCGCGGTTGCGTCGTCAGCCTCTAGCAGTCTCCTGGAGTACCAATCCGCGGCGACACCGACCGCTGAGAACAGGGGTTCACGCGGATCGGGCCCTCCCGTCGGCCGATCAGGTATCGAGATCCCGCAGCGTCGTGCAACCTCACGGACAGCGGTCGGATACTCCATGCCGTGCCGCTTCATGAAGAATGTGAATACATCACCTCCTTCATGACACACGAAGCAGTAGAACATCTGTTTCTTGGGGATGACCGCGAAGTTGCGATGCTTGCCACCGTGGAACGGACATGGCCCACGGTAGTCGGTCCCGGTCCGTTTGAGTTCCACCTGTTCGCCGATGATCTCGACGATGTCGGCAGTGTCGCGCACCCGCTCGATCAACTCTTCAGGGATGCCACTCACGACACGAATTCTACCACTGTGACGCCACTTCCGCCCTGTTGTGGCGGAGCGAGCTGGTACGTTGCGACACGCTTGTCACGCTTGAGAATCTGAGCCACGCGCTCTCTCAATGCGCCGGTGCCCTTCCCGTGTATGATGCGGAACCATGGGAGACCGTCAACGACTGCCGAGTCGAGGGCGAGTAGAAGCACAGACTCCGCCTCATCACCGGTCATGCCACGGAGATCGATTTCGGACGAGACGTCTTCAGCGGGGAGCTGGGAGCGGGGAGCGGTGAACGGGGAAAGGTCATGTCTTTCCTTCGCTGTCGTTGCAGTATTGGCCCTGCCGCTCTTTGGGGCGGCCCCTTCCCCTTTCCCTGTTCCCCTTTCCCCCTTCCCCGTTCCCC
>CP070792.1:2079276-2081205 GCA_020346845.1 Gemmatimonadota bacterium | reverse complement strand
GCTCCGCCGCTCAGTTCGAGCACAGCGTAGGCATTCGTGAGATGTGATTGGTCGAGTAATAGACTCGCTCTGGTGTTCGCGGGGATCGTCAGGTCGCCTTGACCCTGCAGGAATGCTTCACTCGGCTCGACGCCGCTCGCGCGCCGCACACGCGCGTAACGCACGACACTCTCTTCCATTGGTGGAATAGAGCGAGGAACCAGATGCCATCCCCAGGCTTCCCCGGTCAGGTGCGCACCACGTAGTCTCGTGATCTCGGCGTTCCAACCCGTTATCGTGGCTGCGTCGCTCCAGCCGTCATCATCGTAGTCGGTCCGCTGCCAGCCCCATGGGTAGTGACTGGCATCGATCGATTCACCTGGTGGCGATGCGTAGTATCCGCCGACATCGTTGCTGCTAATCGGAATGGGCTCGTACCCAGAGTTGTGCAGCACCTTCCAATCCTGATTCGTGTTCACGATGGACTCCCGCTCGCCGTTTCCTTGGAGCAGGAAGCCCGTTCGGTAGCTGAACTGAGCCACTGGTCGTTCAGCGCCCCAATTCCAGACGACGGCTGCTACCACGTTTTCACCTACTCGTAGATGCTGAGCCAAGTCGACTGTCTGGTAGCGCCAGTGCAGCAAGTCCGAGCGCTGCGGTCCGGCCGCTACCTGCTGTCCGTTGACGAAGAAGCGGTAGCGATTGTCACCTGAGATATGGACGACGAAATCGTCAGGCTTGCTATCCAGGATGACGACGCGCCGAAAGTGGAATACGCCGTACTGGTCTCCCGGTGTGTCGGGGTGAAAGATCCAGAACGCTGCGGGCGCGCCGTTGAAGACGCGCGGCACTTGTGATTGGGCCTCGCAGGTACGGGCGGCAATCCAGTGCAATGCGATCAATGCTGAGAGCATCAGCGAGCGGTGAGCTATGCGCATTTCCGTCCTGGCGGTGTTGGTGTGTTGGTGTAGGAGCTTTGCTTCCACCGCAAAGTATGCTCTTTGTGAGGCCGTGCTGTCGAGGGCCTCGAGGCCTAGATCAGAATTGGACTGCGACTCGTTTCAGTCGTATAATGGCCGAAATCTGCCCGCACGGATTCAGCGGCGATCCTGATTCGAATTACGTCAGACATGGAGGTCAACATGCCAGTCGGTCTTCTCAAGCAGTACCAGGCCGAGATCCACGGTCTCGTGCGTATCGTCGTGGGGTTCTTGTTCATGACCCACGGAGGTCAGAAGCTCTTTGGGTGGTTCGGCGCCGAGAGCTCTGCCCAGCTGATGTCAGAATTCGGTCTCGCGGGCGTGCTCGAGTTCTTCGGAGGGCTGATGATCATGCTCGGCTGGCTCACCGGCCCGGTCGCCTTTGTCCTCGCCGGCCAGATGGCGGTAGCGTACTTCTGGAAGCACGTGCCCCGAGGGTTCTGGCCGTGGCAAAACGGTGGGGAATTGGCGGTGCTGTACTCTTGGGTGTTCCTGTTTTTCGCGACGTTGGGGAGCGGCAGCTTCAGTATCGATACGTGGCTGGCGAAACGTAAGAGTGATACGGGAACCACGCCCTGAGAGCGAGACCACGCGAAGGTCATGCTGGAAGCTGGCGTGCCGGACTAAGGCCGAAGCAGTGGCTGCGAAGCGACGCAGAGGGTGCCACGCAGTCGTTGAGGTTCAGTAACAGAGCCGCAGAGCATCTCGTCACGGTTAGAAGATGTTGCTGTTGCATCATCGTCGTATTGATAGCCCTGTGCCAAACGGCCTCTGCTCAGGGCAGCACGCGACCGAACATCCTGTGGCTCATTGCCGAGGACATGGGGCCCGAATTGGGTGTGCTGGGTACCCCAGAGCTCAGCACACCGAACCTGGACAAGCTCGCGAGCCGTGGCATGCTGTTCACTCATGCCTTTGCCACCAGCCCGGTGTGCTCGCCCAGCCGATCGGCATTCAACACCGGCATGTA
>CP070792.1:2063269-2079176 GCA_020346845.1 Gemmatimonadota bacterium | reverse complement strand
TCTGGAAAATCGGTGGCTTGACGGCTCCTTCCGACAGCATCGGATCGTAGCCGTAGCTCATCATCAGGGTCTCGGGCCTGAGCTCCCGACCGTTTATGTCTTTCTTCTTGTAGTCTTTCACGGTTACTTCCCTCGCTCATGCATCCCACCGTAGCCTGTTTACTGCAGTTTCCCCCGCATGGAATCTACCTGCTAGATTGCTGTTGTGAATTGACCCCAACGACATACGGACAGAGGTGCGAAAACGATGCCGCGCGTCACACTCGCATGCCAGTTCTGTGGCAAGCTCAACTCGGTGGACGTGACAAGACATAGCCAAGGCCCGAAATGTGGAGGTTGTAGCAAGCCCTTCCTGCTGGACCGACCGGTGAAGGTGGCCGAAGAACACTTTGACACGACAGTTCTCAAATCGGACATACCGGTCATAGTGGATTTCTATGCAGATTGGTGCGGACCCTGCAGAATGATGGCGCCGTTTCTCGATGAAGTCGCGAGCGAGTACGCCGGGAAGGTGCTGGTAGCCAAGCTTGACACCGACCGCTCGCCAACAGTCAGCCAACGTTATGGGGTCAGCTCGATTCCCTTCTTCGCTCGGTTCGAGCATGGCGAGGTCACCAAGACCTTGGTTGGTGCAGGTGGTGGCAAGGCTGCCCTGGTCGATCTGGCCACTTAACGAGGACGAACAGCCGAGAGATGAGAGACAGCGGGAACAGCTGTCTCTCATCAGGATGTGTTGACCCTGACTAGGACGGGATGCCGTTCCGAATCACATCCTCCATTGCCTCAGCAAACCTGTCAACTTCCTCCAGCGTCGTGTACACATTCGGCGTCACTCTGACGCCCTTGCAGGCCTCATGACCGATGGGAGTCACGATGATCTTCTGCGTCCGCCACAGATGCGAAGAAAGCTGGCCTGGCTCGATTCCCTCGAGGCCTACGTTGGCCAATCCTCCTGACATGGCCGGATCGAAGCTGGTATGGAGTTGCACGCCAGGCTGGCCTTCCAAGCGTCGCATCCAACGGTCACGCAGATAACGTAACCGAGCGATCTTGCGCTCGGCTCCGATGCCGTTGTGGAATGTCAGCGCCTCGCCTATTGCATTGTGATTGGCTGCAGGATGGGTCCCGATCTCTTCGAACTTCCTGATGTTGTCGTTCATCCTCTCCGGCGCGGCCATCAGGGGCCACAACTTCTCTATCTTGTCACGCTTGACGTAGAGGAAGCCCGTGCCGTGCGGCGCCAAGAGCCATTTGTGTAGTGACGTCCCGTAGTAGTCACAGTCCAGGTCGTCGCGCTCGAACGGGAAATGGGCGAAAGCGTGAGCTCCGTCAACAATCGTCTCTATGCCACGATCTCTCGCCAGTTGACAGATCTCTTTAACCGGAAATATCTGGCCTGAGAGATTGGTGATGTGACAGAAGAGTATGACCTTCGTACGTGGCGTGATACCACTCTCTATCTGATCCACCAAATACTGCATGCTAGGCGGTGGCGCCGGGAACGAGACCTTGTTGACTACGATACCATCACGCCTTACCCGTTGGTCCCACGTAGTTAGCATGCGCGGGTAGTCCTGCCCGGTCGTCAACACTTCATCTCCAGGCTCCAGGTCTAGGCCCATCTGGCAAATCTCCAGCGCCTCACTGGCGTTGCGCGTGATCGCCATCTCTTCTGGATCGCAACCGAACGCACGAGCGAGACGGATCCGCACGCCCTCCACCTCCGGCTCCAGATGGCCCCACATGTGATACGATGTCGCCTGGTTGGAGTAGTCCAAGTAGCGCTTCATGGCATCCTGAACAACCTTGGGACTGGGACACACGCCGCCGTTGTTCAGGTGAATCAACGTCCGGTTCACGGTGAATGCCTGCTGAACGGCAAACCAGAAATCCTCGTCGACTGCTACCTCCTGCGGCGTCCGCCCCTCCACCGACGATGTTGCCGAGAGTATCCGCATCAGACCATCATCTCGCAGGGCAGGCGGAGCCACGGCCGCAGCACCGGCCATTGACTGCAGGAATCCGCGACGGTTCATCACGGGAGTCTCCTTGTTGCTGGTGAGTTGTGTACGGCGAGTGTGGTTCCGCTCGCGTGGCAAGTCAAGGGTGCGGGGTAGTGGGGGCAGAATGGGCAGACGAAGGGGACGGTGCTTTCTTGAGGCTATTGATCAGGAAGACAGAACCGACGAGTACAATTGCAGCGAATGAGAACCACTGGACCGCGTACGACAGATGCGGGCCGTTCGTAAGCTCAGGTACGGGAACAGGCGACAGATCGGCCGAGGCAGACGGCGGGTTTGCAGTACGACGCAGCACCAGGGGAAAGAGGGAATACGGGTATTCTACCTGCAGCTCCGCTGGATCGACACCCCGAACGTAACGCGGCCACCCTTGGATCTCGGAATCACTCCACTCGGTGCCCAGAGATACCAGCACCCCGGTCACAGTCGACGTGTCAGTTTCACGCAGCGCGCCCAAATCAACGGTGCGTGCATCGGGCGAGAGCGCCAAGCCCCGCTCCACCAACACCGCCTCGCCGTCGTTGAGCTTCAGGGGCGTTACGACATGTACGGCGGGAACGCCATTGCGGCTTCGCCCCACGACTACTATCTCGCGCTCGAAGTCGAACGTACCTAGTGCAATGGCTTTCCTGTATCGCAGCGAATCAGGTTCCAGACGGGTCGGGAGTTGCAGCGCAGGTTGGATGAGCCTCGACTCAGTAACCGTGTTCTGGGCCCGGCGCTGTTCCAGCCGGTCGAGCTGCCAGATTCCAAGACGTGTGCATACCGCAGCGGTTGCCAGTGCCACCGCGAGTATCAGGGAGCGTTTCAACCGCTTTCGCTCCGGCCGACAAACACCTCGGGTGACATTCCAAGGAACAACCCGGTTTCGACCACACCCGGTCGACCGACTATGGCATCGTGCACTGCATGAGGATCAACGATACCACCGGGAAAACGGCAGTCGATGATATAGTGTCCTTCATCTGTCACGAATGGCTCTCCGGCAGCGTTCGGTCGCAAGACCGGGTCGGCTCCCATCTCCCTCAGCTGAGCCTCGTGTGTCCTCCAGCCAAACCGCACCACTTCGACCGGTACGGGGAACGATTCTCCCAGACGATCTACCAGCTTCGACTCGTCAGCCACAATGCAGAGCTTGGCGGATGCGCCGGCGACGATCTTCTCCCACAGTAGAGCACCACCACCACCCTTGATCAGATTACCGTCTGGATCGATCTCGTCGGCGCCGTCGATCGTAAGATCGATAGCCTGGTGCTCGTTGAGCGTCGTCAGGGGAATGCCGAGTGAGGTGGCCAGGTCGCGAGTTTGGATTGATGTGGGGATACCGACGATATCGCTCAGATCTCCCTCTTTGAGCTTTCGTCCTATCGCCTCGACTGCATACTTGGCTGTGGATCCAGTACCCAACCCGATTACCATTCCCGACGCGACCCGTTCAACGGCTTGTTCGGCGGCGTTTCGCTTCAGTGCGGTTACGTCAGGGGCACCATCGGTCACCGCGCCAGCACTCCTTTCACGCGGGCCGCCACCGCATCGCCGGTGAAGCCGTACTGCTGGAACAGTTCCTTTCCGGGGGCAGAAGCCCCAAAGTGATCTAACGCGACGATGTCACCCTGTTCCCCCACCCAGCGATACCATGGCATCGGGTGACCGGCCTCCACGGCGACACGCGCGGTTACATCGGAGGGGAGAACCTCCTCCTGGTAATCGGTCGGCTGGTCAGCGAAGAACTCCATGCATGGCATACTCACCACCCGAACCGCCAAACCCTCCCTGTCAAGCCGCTCGCGGGCGTCCAAAGCCACGCCCACCTCTGACCCAGAGGCAATGATGATCGCCTCCGGTTTCCCGTTTGCGGCATCGGCGAGCACATAGGCGCCCCGGCTGAGTCCTGCTGCGTCGGCGAACCGTGTACGGTCAATCGTTGGTACCTTCTGCCTCGTCAGCGAGAGCACGACAGGACCGCCGTGGTGTTTGATCGCCGCCCGCCACGCTTCAGCTGTCTCGTTGGCGTCGGCCGGCCGAATCACGGTAACGTTGGGGGTCGCTCTCATATTCGCCAGCATCTCGATCGGTTGATGCGTGGGGCCGTCCTCGCCTACCCCTATTGAGTCGTGCGAGAAGACATAGATCGTCTTCAGCCCCATCAAAGCCGCCAGCCTGATCGGCGGCTTCATGTAATCGTAGAACACGAGGAACGTCGCCGTATAGGGAAGGAATCCGCCGTGCAGAGCCATTCCGTTGGCGATCGATCCCATTCCATGTTCGCGGACTCCGAAGTAGACGTTGCGGCCGGCATAGTCGTCACGACCCATTGGCGTTCCACCCTTGACCAGGGTCTTGTTGGAACCTGCCAGATCGGCTGAGCCACCAATCAGTTCGGGCAAGGCAGGTGCGATCGCATTGAGAGCCTGACCCGACGCAGCCCGCGTGGCCAATGGCCCGGTTTCGCTGCCGTAGGTCGGCAGCGCATCATCCCATCCGTCCGGCAACTCACCATTGATCCTACGGCTGAGTTCCGCAGCGAGATCCGGATACTCGACCTCGTATGCCGCGAACTGCTGGTCCCACTCCGCCTGCAACGCTGCACCACGCTCGATGCAGCGGCGCCAATGCCCGAGCGCCTCCTTGGGAATCGCGAAAGCCTTTTCAAACTCCCAACCCAGGTTCTGCTTGGTTAGTCTGACCTCTTCTTCGCCCAGAGGTGCACCATGTGAATCTGCTGTGCCCTGCTTGTTTGGGCTGCCGTACGCTATCTGGGTTCGCACAATGATCAGGGAGGGTTTGTCCGAGGCTTTGGCCGCAGAGATCGCCCGATCGATCGCCGCCACATCGTTACCGTCTTCGACACGTTGCACATCCCAACCGTAGGCCTCGAAGCGGCGTTCCGTGTCGTCGCTCATCGCCAAGTCGGTTGCCCCGTCAATGGTTATCTGATTCTCGTCGTAGAAACCGATCAACTTGCCTAGCTTCCAGTGTCCAGCCAATGACGCGGCTTCGTGCGACACGCCTTCCATCACATCGCCATCGCTCGCTAGGAAGTACGTCCAATGGTCAAACACGTCATGGCCCGGACGGCCAAACTCAGCTGCCAGTCGTGCCTGGGCCAGCGCCATCCCGACCGCGTTCGCCACACCCTGCCCCAGCGGCCCGGTGGTGGTCTCGACCCCTGGGGTAGCACCGAATTCCGGATGACCCGGTGTCCTGCTGCCCCACTGACGAAAGTTCTTGATGTCCTCGAGAGAAAGATCGTAGCCGGTGAGGTGCAGCAGGCTATAGAGCAACATCGACGCGTGACCACATGAGAGAACGAAACGATCGCGCGCCAGCCAATTCGGATTCTTGGGGTTGTGCCTCAGATGCTTGGTCCACAGGATGTATGTGATCGGCGCCAGCGCCATCGGCGCGCCCGGGTGGCCTGAGTTGGCCTGTTGGACGGCCTCCATGGATAGCACGCGCACGGTGTTGATACAGAGCTCATCGAGGGTCTCTAAGTCCGTCACAACAGCCTCGGCCATATTCGGATCTTCTCCCTGGAGGTGTTTTGTTCGGTTGTGATTGGGCGGGGAGGGCCCGCGGCTAGCAATCTAGTCGGGTGAGCTGCAGGACGCATATTGACTGGGCTACCCGGTAACCCGCGTCCGCGGCCTCCTCACCACACCACCCCATCGTACGGCCGCCGATCTAGCTAGATTTCGCCAGCTGACATCTCCCAACACCATCAGAATCGAACCATGACCAATCCATTCGAATCCAAGAAGACGATCGATCTCCCAGAGGGGAAGACCACTATCTATAGACTCGGCGCGCTGGCTGAGAAAGGACTCGTCGAGCCCGAAAGCCTGCCGTTCTCGATCCGAGTGCTGCTGGAGAACGTACTGCGCCACTGCGGCAACGGTGTGGTGACCGAAGACCACGTGAAGGCAGTCGCCGCCTGGAAGCCACAACCCGATCGTTCTTCCGAGGTCCCCTTCATGCCGGGTCGCGTCATCCTGCAGGATTTCACCGGAGTCCCGGCCGTAGTGGATCTGGCAGCGATGCGTGACGCCATCATCCAGTTGGGTGGTGACGCCGCGAAGATCAACCCGCTGGTGCAGACGGATCTGGTGATAGATCACTCCGTGCAAGTTGATTTCTTCGGCACCGCGGACGCCTATCGCCTGAACGTCGAGAAGGAGATGCAGCGCAATGGCGAGCGGTATGCCCTGCTCCGCTGGGCCCAACAGGCATTCGAGAACTTCAGCGTGGTACCGCCTGGCACCGGTATCGTCCACCAGGTGAACCTCGAGTACCTCGGCAGCGTGGTTCGCTCCTTGGATTACGACGGCGCACGCGTAGCATTCCCCGATACCTGCGTCGGTACTGATTCACACACCACAATGATCAACGGCCTCGGCATCGTTGGCTGGGGTGTGGGTGGCATCGAGGCGGAAGCAGTGATGCTGGGACAACCCTATTTCATGCAGCTGCCAGAAGTCGTGGGAATGAAGCTCAGCGGCAGACTACCTGAAGGTGCAACAGCAACGGACCTGGTCTTGACCGTGACTCAGATCCTGCGCGAACACGGAGTCGTGGGGCGGTTCGTTGAATACTTCGGCTCCGGTTTGGCGGCCCTCAGCCTGGCTGACAGGGCAACATTGGCCAACATGGGGCCAGAGTACGGCGCCACGATCGGGTTCTTCCCCGTCGACTCGGAAACACTGCAATTCCTGGAGCGCACTGGCCGACCGGCGGAGCTGATTGAGCGGGTCGAGCAGGTCACCAAAGAGATCGGGCTGTTCCATACCAGTGACTCACCGGAGCCGGACTACTCTACGGTCTTGGAGCTCGATCTCGCATCGGTCGAGCCGTCGATCTCGGGACCCAAGAGACCCCAGGACAGAATCCGACTGACCGAAGCCAAAAAATCGTTCGAGGCTGCCCTGCCAAGTCTCGCTCCCGGAAGTGCGGCACGGCAAGATGCGATCTCTGCCAACGTCAAGCTGAACGGTGACGAGTTCGAGGTCAGCGACGGCTCCGTCGTGATCGCCGCAATTACAAGCTGTACCAACACCTCCAACCCGTCCGTGATGGTTGGTGCGGGTCTTGTCGCGCGGAATGCCGTGGCCAAAGGCCTGAGCCGCAAACCGTGGGTCAAATCGAGCCTGGCTCCTGGGTCGAAGGTTGTTACCGATTACCTGAAGGAAGCGGGTCTGCTCGGCGATTTGGAAACGCTCGGGTTCAACGTGGTGGGGTACGGTTGCACTACTTGTATCGGTAACAGCGGTCCGCTGGCTGAGCCGATCGGCAACGCCATCCAAGACCACCAGTTGGTCGTTGCGTCTGTGCTCTCGGGAAACCGCAACTTCGAGGCGCGTGTCCACCCGCTTGTCCGAGCCAACTACCTGGCCTCACCAATGCTGGTCGTGGCATACGCGATCGCCGGACGTATGGACATCGACATCACCGCAGATGCGATAGGTGAAGACGGGAACGGGCAGCCCGTCTACCTCAAGGATATCTGGCCGAGTTCATCGGAGATAGGGGATGTTCTGTCCCGGGCCGTGAAGCCGGAGATGTTCCGTAAGGAGTACGGCGCGGTATTCGAGGGGGATGATACCTGGAAGCGCCTGCCAGTATCGAGCGGGGAAGGCGGGAAATTCAACTGGGACGCCAAGTCGACATACATCGCCAACCCGCCGTTCTTCTCCGGGATGGACCAATCTCCACCGCCGGTGACTGACATCGCCGACGCGCGAGTTCTTGTCTGGTTGGGTGATACGGTGACCACCGACCACATCTCACCAGCGGGTGCGATCCCCAAGGACAGTCCGGCGGCAAAATGGCTGATCGACCAGGGCGTGGAGCCGACGGATTTCAATACGTTCGGATCCAGACGTGGCAATCATGAAATCATGATGCGAGGCACGTTCGGTAACATTCGGATCAAGAACAGGCTGACTCCCGACAAAGAAGGGAATTGGACCGTCCATCTGCCCAGCGGCGAGACGATGAGCATCTATGAAGCGTCGATGCGGTATCAGCAAGAGAAGACCCCGCTGTTGGTGATTGCCGGCAAGGAGTATGGAACCGGCAGCTCACGTGATTGGGCAGCGAAGGGTACGGCACTACTGGGCATCAAGGCAGTGTTGACGCAGAGCTATGAGCGGATTCACCGCAGCAATCTCATAGGAATGGGCGTTCTTCCGCTGCAATTCCACGATGGCGAAGGCTCTGATGAACTCGGTCTGGATGGCACAGAGGTCTACAGCATCTCCGGTATCGCGACGGGATTGGAGCCGGGCTGCGACTTGCATGTTGTGGCGCAGCGAAAGGACCGATCCAGCACTGAGTTCGACGTACTCGTGCGGCTCGACACCGCCGTTGAAGTCGAGTATTACCGTCACGGCGGAATATTGCAGTACGTGCTGCGACAGTTATCCCGGAGCTGAGTCCCGCTCCGGGGTACTCAGCCTTCTGACACTTCCAGGAACTGCTCGATGCGCGGCCACTGCGCCGCTGCATCCGAGTAGCCTAGGTCCATGAGTGTTTCGGTGTAGGCGGGGTCGAACATCAAGTAGCTGACCAGGTCGTACCCTCTCTCCCTCCGTCCACCCATGCCACGTACGACGAAACGAACCAGTGAAGGAAGCTTCGGCTCATACCCCTTGGCCAAGAGGCCTAGATCGCGAGAGGGGCGCAGCAGCAACAAGTCGACCCGGCGCAGCCCTTGGGGAGTTGCATAACCTTGAGGGAGAACCGCCACCAGTTGATTCACGCGTTCCAGTCGCTCCGAATCCGCATCGATCGAGTCGAGAAACACGGCATTCAACAGCAGAGAGATGACCTCAGCGGTGGCAGGGTAGTCACCGATCGGTACTGACGGCCAAACCGGATCTCGTTGCGTCTTCATCGAAATGGCGATGAGCTTCCTGGCACCCAAGTGGATCGCAGGCGCGAGTGGTGCGGTCTGACGCACCGAGCCATCGCCGTAGAATCCGTCCTCCAGCTTCACAGCGGCAAACACTATAGGGATCGCCGCCGAGGCCAAGACGTGGTCTAGCCGTAACTCCGTCCGAACCGCAACACGCAGTGCCCTTTCCCACACCGGGGTATCCTCATGCCCTTGCACGAACGTCACTGTCCTGCCCGTGGTGTAAGAAGTAGCGCTCAGTGCCACAGCATCCAGGCGTCCGGCCGCGATGTTCCTTGCGATTCCATCGAGCACCATGGTCTCAGTCAGATGTTGGCGGAGCGGTGTCATATCCATCAAGCCGCGCATTACTCCAGGGCCCGACCGCTTCCGCATCAGCAATCGCAGCAGCCAGGTGACCGAGGACCTGACGATGGACGTGGGCTGCACGCAATACACATCATCAGGCGTGAGCCTCTTCCATTCCCGCCGCAGGGTACCCACAGCCGAGGCGAGCGGGCCGGCGCTCGACGCCAGACTCGTTGCGTTGATCGCGCCGGCGGATACGCCGGTCAGTATTGGGGCCTCCAGTTCTGGCATGCGTTCGGTTATTGCGGCCAATACCCCGACCTGGTAGCTGGCTCGTGCACCGCCGCCCGACAGCACCAACGCCAAGTCCGCAAACCGTGAAATGGGCTCTTCAGCAACCGTTCTCATCCGACTAACCTCACCTGTCAAACCGCGCACCGCCAGAGACGGGTTCCGGTTCTCCCGGTCTGCACTATCTTCCGATGCCATGCCGTTCACGGTGCCCGAGCATGAGTTGCGTTTCCGCGCTGGCCCGGCTGCCGGCCCTGGCGGCCAGCACGTGAACCGGTCGTCGACTCGGATCGAGGTGCGGTGGGACATCGCCGGCAGTCGGAGCATTTCCGATTCGCAGCGCGAGCTGCTGCTCGAGAAGCTCGGCTCCCGGATCGATTCGAGGGGGGTGTTACGGGTTGTGGCTGACGCGCGCCGTAGCCAGCTCCGTAACCGGGAAGCAGCCGTGGAACGTCTGAATGCCCTGGTAAACAAGGCACTCCAGAAACCGCGGCCGCGGAGGAAAACGAAACCGCCTGCTGCGGCAATTGAGAAACGTCTCGCTGAGAAGAAGCGGCGCGGAGAGATCAAGCGCGAGAGGCGCAGACCGGGTGATGACGAATGACCGTGCGATGTGCCGGTCATTCCGGATGGCAGCACATCTGAATACTGGAAGGATATGACATGCAAGTTGGCCATGTACCTTTGGCTCTATCCATAGCGACCTACGACTGGAGTTGGCGCACAGCGATTCTCTGCGTGGGAATGCACTTTCTACCCAATTTCGACTCCCTGGTGGAACGCTCGGGTCTGTCCGGTCCCGGATTCCACTGTTCCGTGACGCACACGACCTGGTTCGCAATCGTGGTCAGTTGCCTAGTCGCAATCTGGTCACCTCACTATGCGATATTCACGTTCGTGGCCATCATGTCGCACTTTGCGGCGGACATTGGCAGCACCGTAGGCCTGCCGTTGCTGTGGCCGTTCGCCAAGAAGAGCTATACGCTGGCGCTGTTCAAGGACACGGGATACTGGGGCAAGGAGATGTATATCGGCTACTACAAGCAGCCGATGTCGTGGGTGCTGGAATCCGCTGTCATCATCTTCTTCGTCTATCGCCTGTTCAAGATTGGTGTTCTGGGCTAGCGGCTACTGCCTATGAATCGAGAACATTGGGATGCCGTCGTCGTTGGCTCGGGATTCGGTGGTAGTACGGTAGCACTCAAGCTCGCTCAGGCCGGCGTACGAGTGCTCGTGCTCGAACGTGGGCGTTATGTCGATCGCGATGACTCCGCTTGGGATTCGCGCACGATCCAGATAGACCGCAAGTACCAGAGCAAGACTCCCTACGAAGTCGATGAGCGTTGGGGCCGTGAGACTACCTATCCAGACGACGCGGTCGGAGGAAAGAGTGTCTTCTACGGCGCTGCGTCTTTTCGCATGCGAGCAGAAGACTTTGAACTCGGCTCGCGTTTCGATCCCGACGACATTGGACCAGTACCACACATGGATTGGCCTATCACATACGAGGAGCTAGAACCCTACTACAGCGAGGCGGAACAAGAGATCGGCGTTGCAGGGGTGAGGGGAGCAGACCCCAACGAGCCATTCCGTTCAGCCGACTATCCGGCGAAGCCGCCGCCATACGGCTCCACCGCCAAGCTGATAGCCAAGGCAGCCAACAAACTCGGTCTCAAACCCTTCCCACTCCCACTCGCCATCAACTTCGAGGAATCCGCCGGTCGCACGAAATGCCAGATGTGTATGACCTGCGATTTGTTCCCGTGTAAGGTGTGCGCCAAGAACGACCTGGCAGTGACACTGCTCCCTAAGGCCGAGAAGCTGGGCGCTACCGTACGCGCAAAGACGATTGTCAAGCGGCTGATCAAGTCAGAGGGACGAATCAGCAAGATCGAGTGCATCGACACGGATTCCGGGCAAGAGACGGAGATCTCGTGTGATCTCTGTGTGGTCAGTTGTGGCGCGATCGCCTCTGCGGCGCTCCTGTTGGCTTCAGGCCTGGACGAGGTGAGGCACGGTGGGAACCTGATCGGTCGTTATCTCATGCGGCATTGCAGCGGGATAGTGATCGGGATATTCCCGTTCAAGACGAATCCCGAGCGCCTGTTCCACAAGCAGATTGCAATCACCGACTTCTACTTTGGTCATCCAAAACGGGGGCCAAAGGGACCGTGGGGCATGATTCAGGCGCTGCAGACCCCACCACCGGAGTTCGTGCGAGAAACAGCGCCCTACCCGCAGCCGGTTGGATTCCTCGGCGCCAAGACGCTGCCCTACCATGCGTACCTCCTGTGCATCGCCGAAGATCTGCCCAACATCGAGAACAGAGTAGAGATAGATCGCCAACGACTAGACTCCTTCGGCTCTCCCATCGGGCAGGTATACCACAAGTACTACAAGCGCGATCTGCTGGCCCGGCAGGCGCTGTTCCGTGAGGCAGCCAGGATACTACGCAAGGCGCACTCGATTGTCAGAGTCCGGCTGCCTATACACACCTACTCCCACGCGCTGGGCACGACAAGGTTCGGTACCGATCCGCAGCACTCGGTACTCGACCCGACCTGCAGATTTCACGGCCTATCCAATCTCTACGTCGTCGATGCCGGCTTCATGCCGACGTCGGCCGGCGTGAATCCAAGCTTGACGATCGCAGCGAATGGCCTCAGAGTGGGCAAGTACATCGCCGACAACTGGGACGATGCAATCAACCGAGGCGCCATGTGAACAAGGTCAACCTCTGCATACTAGGCTGCGGGTCAGTCGCCCGACTCCACAGTCGGGTAGCACGCACGCTCAAGTCGCGTGTCAACCTGCTCTATGCCAGTCGGTCGCGAGAAAAAGCAGAGGAGTACAACAAGAAGTTCAAGGGCAGCGGTGCATTCGGGAGCTACGAGGAAGCCTGCACCGATCCGGGCGTCGACGCCGTATTCATCTGCACGCCGCACGCGCACCACGTCGAGCACGTTCGCTTGGCGACCGCGGGGAAGAAGGCGGTAATCATCGAGAAGCCGCTGGCGCGCACTCTCGACGAGGTGAGCGCCATTGAGTTGGCGGTGTCCGAGGCTGGAGTCATCGCCATGGTCGCGGAGAACTACTTCTTCAAGCCACTGGCCGGAGTGCTACGCCAGCATATCGAACGCGGTGACATCGGCAAGCCAATGTTCCTCGAGTTGAACCGAGCCGGCGGCAACAAAGTGAGTGGCTGGCGTTCCGACGCGGAAATGATGGGTGGTGGGGCTCTACTGGAGGGTGGTGTTCATTGGGTGAACCTACTGGCGAGTATCGGCGGCAACGTCACGGAGGTTGTAGCCGCCCAGACGCGTGGCACTCACGAGTTGGTAGTGCCAGTGGAAGACAGCCTGCAACTGCTGGTGAAGTTCGAGAACGGCTCGATCGGCAAGATGCTGCACTCGTGGCATTCGGTTAACCGCATTGGTGGCCTCGGAATGTCGAAGCTGTACGGTACCGAGGGGAACATCTTCTTCGAGAGCAACGGGATATTCGCCCTGGTGCTTGGCAAGCGCAAGAGACTGCGGTTCCCCGGCTTCTTCGATATCATGGGATACAGGGCGATGCTGGCCCATTTCATCGAGTGCGTCAGAGAGGGCAACCCACCATCGGCGTCTCTCGCAGTTGCGCGACGCGACATGCAGATCGTCCATGCGGCGTATCGGTCGTTGCAGAGCGGAGCGTTTGAGGCGGTTTAACTCAAGCCATAGCTTTCAGCACGCGAGTGGTGATCGTGGAGGAAGCGGCTGCTGGTTTGGATCACCTAAGGTTCCCGCTCGAGTCGAATCACGATTCCCTCCATAACAACCTGCCCTGCGCTAGGATCGACAATCACCTCGATAGGCGTACTGCTCATGCGAAGTTGGCGCAGTTGTGCGTCATCCACACGCACTTGGTACCTTCCCGGCCGCAATCCCATGAAGAAGAAGGCGCCGTCTGAGAACGTTCGGGTGGGAATCGTCAATCCGGATTGGGGGTCTTCCAATATGAGATGGAGCCCACCTGCCGGCAGGTCTCCGTCACCAAATACCGCTGTGCCGCTCACTTCTCCGGCCTGCACCAAAGGTATCTGCATGTAGCTAAAGCTGTTGGGACCCGGTGACAGGCTCATCAACGGAGTCGCTGGAACCCACAACGGCGTGTCAATGGACAGGGAATCAATCTCGAGTATGAGCGACTCAAACGGGACAAAATCCCAGGTGCTGAACCGCCCCAGCGAGTCTGTTGTCACTCCGCGCGACCCCAAGTTCAAACGCAGATCGGGGAACCCCTCTTCGTTGGTATCGCGTACACCGTTGCCGTTCGCGTCGACGAATACTTCACCGGAAACGCCCGCTCGGCCGAGGCTCCGCCCGTCAGCGAACCTGACATGTTTGTTCTGGTGGTCCCACAGAATGGATCCTTCCAGCAGCTGCTGTCCTTGTACGCCAGTAGCTTCGCTGTAGACGTTGCGACTCACCGCGCGCAGTGACGGCAGCGTAGCAGTGATCCCTATCAGAGCGTTGAAGCCACTGAGTCCGCGCCGCCAGCCGACTTCCACATCCAGGCGCAGCTGGCGAACCAGGTTGCGCGCTATACCAGCCGTGACGCTGCTGACTCCCGAATCCGGATCGACCCCGATACCACCTTGAACAAAGGTGTGGCGCAACAGTGGGGTGGGCCCGCGAAGTACCACTGAGCCACGCGCATCTATTACTCTACTGACTTGATTGGGTTGCCCCTCAAGCCCTACTGCAAGGTGCTGGACACCGATCTCCAATCGACCGCCGCCGATCAGGGCAGTTGCGGCCAGTCTGGCCACATCGAAAGTGCCGCTGGCGGTTTCGGAGCGCTGCGCAGTCATGCGCAGGAAGGGTGCGCGGTCCTCTTTGCCGGGACGCCAGAACAGCAGTCCCCGGAATCGGCGTTCGAGGGTCGGCGACGCCACGATGGGGTCTTCTGCATCAGATGTGAACTCAGTATGGTCGAGGTGCAACTCGAGGTCGGGCGTCGGCGTGAACGATAGGCGTCCGTTTACGAATCCGTCATGCACAGCCTGCACAGTAAGGCTCAGACTGCGTGCCGGCGCGAACGCAACGATACCGTACGGGTGCCACAGATCGGGCAGCGAGTCACGCAGGAAGAAATCGGAGCCGGCCCTGACACTGAGTGTCGAGCTGATTCCGTACCAGGCATCCACGTTGAACGATCCTTTGCACAGATCGACCTTGCACTCCCCGACCGACACACCGTATTCGAACTGACGTGCAGGTAGCCTGTCGTTTGGGATAACGAACGTGCGTCTCGTCCTAACCAACTGGCCATTTGGCCCGTATGCGATCACGTCGAGTGGATTCTGGCCGTACCGCACGGGAACATGAAACCGATACATGTCAGTCTCATCGACAACAGTGAAACCGACGAGGCGGCGGTTGTAGTAGAGTTCCACTTCCCATCCTGCGGGAAACGACCCGACCAACCACTGATCTGCGAAGTTGCTCGGTCTGAGGAAGGGAGCGTTGGTGACAGCCACTCCGCGTACCAGTCGACGGCGCCACCCAGTTGACGCTACATCGCCAACTGCAAGCTGTCGCAGCCACCTGTGCTGCGGCCAGGCTTTGTTCCAAGATGCCAGCGTAGAGTGCACCCTGCCAACCGTCGTGGTGCGCTCTGTATGCCGTACATCCAGGCTTCCCCCCAATAGCTGCACGCCCAGACCGAGGTCTACTCCAGAGGCGTTGAATGGGTCGCGAGTCGATGAGGTCAGGGCCCAGTCGAGCACGGCCCCCGCCGCGACGTTTGATCTGAGTCGCGCGTCGTACACCGGCAAGGTCGGAACGGGTTCTCCGAGTGCCACACCCCGCCGCCGCTCGCGTTCGAGACGATGAACCACTGGCAAGTCATCGGAGTTGCGAACGACCACTATCAGATCCGCCCAATCCACCTCCAAGCTGATGGCTAGAGCGGCAGCGAGAACATCGGTGGAGATGTAGAACGATCCGGCGCTCCAAGTTGCATGAGCAGGAGGAATGCGGAATACAGAACGCTCGCGTGACACCGTGCCAGCCGCACTGGAGAATTCGATGCGGATACCCTCAGGCTCTTGTACCACCTCGTAGCTCTCATTGGGCCTGACACCTGTAACTCCCAGCTCCACCAGATTGAAGAACTGGTCGGCCGACAGCAGCATCGTCGAGTCATGAACCATGGCGAGGAGCACCGCACTCGGTCCGGAGGCCACACGCACTTCGACTACAGCTTCCAGGAACGTGGTGTCCTGTTGTGCGGCCGAGATACCGGGAGTCGTGGCCGCCAGCAACAATGCGAGTGTGAGGAGGTGCCAACAGGAACGGCCCATCCTGGAGGGGCTCACTAGTTCCCCGTGTATGCCGCCGTTAGAGTGACA
>CP070792.1:2055805-2063169 GCA_020346845.1 Gemmatimonadota bacterium | reverse complement strand
GGTTGGGGTGACGGCACCTTCGTGCCGGCCATGGCCTGCAGACCCGAGTGCTGTTCGCGGATTGCACGCATCACACGATCTATGACCTGCTCCGAAACTTCCTTGGTGCGTTTCACACCCTCGAACTCTGATAGATCGATTGGAGAGCCGTAGTGAACAAAGATTCGCTTTCTGATGCGTGGGATGTGGCATCCGATCGGAAGCACCTGATTCATGCCCTCTATGGCAACCGGTATCACTCGAGGTTTTGTTGCTAGCGCCAACAGCCCCGATCCCGGACGCCCCTCACCCACCGATCCGTCCCTGGTGCGGGTCCCCTCCGGAAACAGCGTCATGACTCCCTGCTTCAGCTTCTCCTTCATCCGATGCAGCGCACGGAAGTCTCGTCTGCCTTGCCTGATGGGAATGCACTTCCAGTTATACGAAAGCCATGCCAATAGTGGCGTCTTGTAAAAATTCTCCACTGCTGCAGGATTCCACGGAATGAGACGCGGCTTGATCCACGATTGTGGATAGTACACAGCCAATCCGACCAAGAAGCTGTCAATCATGGATTGATGGTTCGACAGCAGTAATGTGTTGGGCGACTCCCCAACGTTGCGCCTCCCGATCACCTTTGTGCGATTCAATACAAAGAAGTAGAACCAGAAGAAGGTTACGGTGAGGTTAGTTACCAGCCACGATGTGAATGGCCAGAGAAATCGCGATATGCGGCCCGGTTGGGGAGCGGTGTCAGAACTCCTACTATCGATCGGTGAATCTTGAACCGTGGGGTTTTCTGTTCCCGTTATCATCAGATCTCACCCAAGCTCTTTCTCGTCCGCGTTGTCCCACTCCCATCCGCGCTCAACAACATCCGCGTTTGTCCGCCGCCGTCAGCGTTCAACCGCGGCACCTACATGCGAAATGCGTACTGAATCTTCACCAGTAGCTGGTTCGACTCCAGGTCCCAGTCTGCACCTGGCCTGTCGATGACGTTGTGATTGTATACAAAGAACACATCACCCTGTGGCCGAAATGTCCAGCGCAAGCGCGTGTTTGTGCCCACCAGTCGACTCTCGTTGTCGTACTGCACGAAGCTGTTCACCTGCAGGTCCGACGAGAAGTTCACTTGCAGACGGATGCCAACCAGCTCTTGCCTGAAGTCACCCGTTGAGAGACTGCCCTCGTTGACTTCGCCGTCTATCTCCAGCGAAAAGACAGCAGAGGGCCGCACGGCAACGCGCGCCTGGAACTGATGTAGCGTGCCATCGTAGAAGGTGCCAAACCACCACGATACTTGCCCACTCACGATACGCTTGTTGGCCGCCTGGAACTCGAGGCGGTATCGGTTCCAGTTGTATGTACCAGTGTCGATCGGAACGCCGGATATCTCGAACGGCTCGGCGGGCCTGTCACCTTCGGGCATGATGTTGAACTCGAACCGATCTCCGCTCTCGAATAGCCAGTTTACTGGCGCCGTAAACACGCGATAGCTCTCCCACTGGCCATCCAAGTTCAGCACGATGTTCGGCCGCAGTTCATACAGCATCCAGCGCAGCCACGACCATCCGGGTCGCAGTCGGTAGTTAGCGCCGCCGCTCCACCTCTGGATACCGCGCCGCGGAACGAACCCGAGTGACGGATCGAAGCCATCGCCGATCCACTGGTAGATCAGCGCGATATCCCAGGTGTCGTTGGGATAATCTATCTTGCCGCCGAAGGCATTCCGGTTCCCTGTGAGTCCGTCCCGACGTGCTGTGAGCCCCCACACCCCGAACAGGAAGTTCTTGTCTCCAAACAGGCGGGATGTCTGATACGTTGCGTCTACCCCGGCTGTCCACGCGCCCGGGCGGCCCTGAGGATCGCCCGCCGTGGCGATCATGCCCACGGATGACTGTTCCAGGACATTCTGCTTGACTCTCACGACGCCCATGTTGGTGGCCGGGACCAGATCCTCCGCCTCGCCTGTATGCGTCGCCAGCGCACCAAAGTTGGTGTTGCCGATCCTACCACTCATCTTCCCACCTCCAACCAGTGGCACTGTTTCACCCTCGAACAGACCAATGCGGCGCGAATTGAAGGGCAACAGGTCGACACTGCGCCCCGACGTGAGCCCCAGCCCGAAGTCGAAGATGTCGGCCCCTCTGAGAAAGAAGGTGCGTTTCTCGGGGAAGAACAGTGAGAAACGAGTGAGGTTCGTGCGTCGGGTGTCTACCTCGGTCTCGGCAAAATCTGTGTTGAAGGTAAGTGTGGCCAACACGTTCGGACCCAGCCGCTGGTCGAGATCGAGACTGGGTTCCAGCGAGCCCTCGGTCGTGTCAGTATCTGCCGCGTATTCGAAGCCCGAGACCAGCGCGGGACGAATGGTGGCCCCAAAGCCAAAGTCGAAATCGGGCAGATCGGTGAGGCGGCCTGCTCGGACTGACTGAGAGATTCTGGCATCGAGGGTGGGACTAGCCCAGCGGCTCGTCTCCTGGAGTCGCTGCACACGGCGTTCGATATTGAAGCCCCACTCGGTCAGGCCTGCACCGAACCCGAGACTCTTGATCGGGATTCGCACCTCTGCAGACCAACCTTCAGAGCCCCGACTCGCGCGCGCCTCCCAAATTGCGTCCCATTCCGGGTTCTCGCCCTCCCCAAAGCGAGCCACCAACGCATCATAACGAGCGCCGCTCGGGTTGAGGGCAAAGATGTAACCGGTACGGCCGTCGAGGAATGTATCGAGGATGAACTTGATGTGATCTTCGTTGTCCAATCGGGAATCGCGGGCCTTGGAGAAACTCACTATCCCGTACGGATCTGGATCCCGCGCGATAACCCCAATCACAATGTCACTGGCGTCGGCCACGACCCAGACAGTGGTGGGTCCGACTACCTCACCACCCTCGATCGGTTCGACCATCGTGAGCCCAGCGATGGCCACCGCCTCATTCCAGAAAGGCTCGTCCAGCACTCCGTCCAGCCTGAATTCCTCCGCAAGCACCCCCATCGTCAGCGTCGGCCTACCGTTGTCTTGAGCGAATGACGCGGCTGGGAGCAAAGGGAGCGTGGTTGCGGACAGGCTCAGAGCCAGCGCGAGCGAGCGGATGAGGATCACAGGCGAAGAGATGCCCCAAACAAGCCGATCTATGTCTAGGCACGCGGTTCTGCGCGCTATCACAGCAAGCTCCGGATCTGTCTTGGTGGATTTCTAGCTGATGATGCAAGATCGCACCGGTCACGCCGGAGCGGTAGCCATGGAGCTACGCCAGAGCGAGACAAGGCCTTCCAGCTCACTCACCAGCTCTGCCGGTGACTCGACGAAATACTGTCCGACGGTGTCTTTGCCGCCCACGAAACAGGTGATGGTCGTATCGCGCTGCGACCGCATCACCACCTCAAACATGCCTTCGTCGACCTTATCGTTGCCCGCGCAAAAGACGAAGTCGGTCTCGTCGTGTGCTTGTACAAGCTGCTCGACGACGCTGCTCTTGGTGATGTCCGTGGGCCTTACCTCGACAAACCTGGCTCCGGCCAACACGGTGAAATTCAGCCCGCGTAGCGTAGACTCAAGCTGGGCGTACAGGTCCTTTGCCCGCAGGGCCGCGAGCTTCGGGTCTGTAGCACGGTAATGCCACACCAAGGAGACGCGGCGTCGTTCGAGCTTGCTGCCCGGCGTGTGCCTCACGAAGTCCTGCAACACCGGCAGTACCAGGGTATGCAATTCAGTGAGATCGATCTGTGGCATGTCGGGCCAATCCGTACCCGGTTGCTTGACGGCAGCGCCATCCTCGCAAACCAGTCCGATCGGTAGGTCACCAAACCAGCTTTCGAGCACATCGGGCGATCGGGCGCTGATTACATAGACTGATGCCAAGGAAGCCAGGTCTCGCAGTACCCGATATACCCTCAGATCCGGCTCTGCCTCACTCACCTTAGGTACATGAGGCTGCAGAGTACCGCCATAGTCGAGGATGAAAAGTGGACGCGGTTGAGGTACATGGCGGGTGAAATCGGCGGCCGCCTGCAGCCGGCACGCTCCCGACCGGTGACTCTCGTGTGCGTTCGCCAACTGCTGCAGAAAGCGGTCGGCCCAGACCTCCGAGGTGTTACTGTGCACGAACTCACGCATCTGCTGAAACTCCGCTTCAGCGGCGTCGGTGTCCTGCAGCGACTCGGCCAATACGTCGGCCATGAGGCTTATGTTGTGCGGATTCACCAACCGCGATCCCGCCAAGCAAGATGCCGCTCCGGCAAATTCACTCAGCACCAGAATCCCTGGCTGATCCCCTCTCGCAGCAACGTACTCCAGGGCAACCAGATTCATCCCGTCTCTAAGCGGTGTCACGAACGCGATGTCAGCAATGCGATAGAGGGCAGAGAGGTGAGATCGTGGGATCGTCTGGTTGATATAGACAATTGGTGTATGGTTGAACGTGCCATAGCGACCGTTGATCCGGCCAACCAGCTCATCCACCTCGCGCTTCAGTTCCCGGTACTCTAGCACTCCCATTCGCGATGGTGACGCTACCTGTACCAACACCACCTTGGTTTGCCACTGTGGATTTCGCCCCAGGAATTCTTCGAACGCGAGCAGTTTTTCGGGGATTCCTTTCGTGTAGTCGAGACGGTCGACACCCAGAATCACTTTCTTTGTGCGGAAGCGGCTCCGCAGTCCTTCAAATTGGTCGCGCACCTCGGGCAACTGGGAGAACGCCGCAATCTCCTCAGGATCCACCCCGATCGGATGGACACCCAAATGTGCCAGATGACCCGGGAGCGCAATTGTCTCACGCTCCGACTCCAAGCCGAGAACTCTGAGGCATGAGCTGCGGAACTGCTGTGCGTATTCGTAGGTATGGAAGCCGATCAGGTCGGCGCCGAGCATACCGTGGAGTATCTCCTCGCGCGCCGGCAGTGTGCGATACGTCTCGTGTGAGGGGAACGGGATGTGGAGAAAGAACCCTATCGGGCATTCCAGTTTGCTCGCGCGTAGCATCTGCGGCAGTAGCGCCAATTGGTAGTCGTGTACCCAGATTGTATCTCCGGGCCGGGCGACTCTGCGTACCGCAGCCGCAAACTGCTCGTTCACGTCCGTGAATTGATACCACGCCGCCCGGTCGAACTTGAGTCGTCCTGACGTGTTGTGAAACAACGGCCATATCAGCCGGTTGGAGAACTGTTCGTAGAACCCTTGATATACGTCGTGGTCCAGAAACACCGGCACGCCGTATTCCTTGAGTGCCTCAGTCGCTGCCGGCTGGTGCTGGTATGGAACGTCGATGCCAGGCCAACCAACCCAGGTGAACGATCGTCGCTCCGCGACCGCCCTGAGAGCAGTCGCCAATCCGCCCGGGCTGGCAGCTACATGCCAATCGCTGCCGCCTCCTTCGAGACGCACAGGCAACCGAACCGACACGACTATGAGCTTGGGCTCAGCCATCGCTCTGTTTCCCACTCAGCCAAGAAGCGAGTCCCGCATTGGCCGGCGACTGACCACTCCACTAGTTTGTAAGCGGATACGTCAATCGGCTGAGTCGCTTGTAGCAGTTTGCCCCGGAGAACGAGCTACTACAACCAATCTGTATGTCTCGACGATGCCGGTCAACGTCAAGAGTATCGGTACCTCTTCCGAAACTCCGGTACGTAACCTTCGCTTTGACCAACAATGGAATCGAAAACCACGGACTTACACTTCTCTGCCGCTATCTTCGATCTCGACGGCGTAGTTACTCACACCGCAAGTCTCCATGCCAAAGCCTGGAAGCAGGCATTCGACGAGTATCTCAAAACCTGGTCGGAATCCCAGGCAGTAGAATTCGTCCCGTTTGATATCCGCGGGGATTACTTGCAGTATGTCGACGGCAAGCCTCGCTACCAGGGAGTACAGAGCTTCCTGGAGTCCAGAGGAATACAGATTCCGTTTGGCACTCCACAGGATGACCCGTCGGCCAACACATGCTGCGGCGTGGGCAATCGCAAGAACGAGCTGTACAACTCTCTGGTCGACAAGGAAGGAGTTGACGTGTTTGACACCACCGTGTCGCTCATCAACGAGCTGCGAGGGCGTGGTGTCAGGGTCGGACTGATGTCGTCCAGCAAGAACACAGAACACATCCTCCGTCGCACCGGACTACTGGATTTATTCGAGGCGCGCGTCGACGGAGTGGTTTCAGAAAGAATTGGCCTCCGCGGAAAACCGCACCCCGATGCGTTTGTGAAGACGGCCGAGATCCTCGGGATTCTGCCCCACAAGGCGATCGTTTTCGAGGATGCCGTCTCCGGTGTCCAAGCCGGTCACCATGGGGGATTCGGATTGGTGATCGGCGTGGACCGTGAGGGGCATCCGGCAGCGTTGCTTGAAGCTGGAGCGGATTACGTGGTACAAGACCTCGGTGAGTTGACCGTGGATGGGATCGAGCAGCTGTTCCTGCGCAGTCAATCGCAATTGCCGTCTGCGTTGGAGCGCTGGAGCGAGGTCAGTGAGTTGTTGGAGAACCGCAAGATCGTTGTATTCCTCGACTATGACGGCACACTCACGCCGATAGTAGAGCGGCCAGACCTGGCCACGATGTCGGCACCGATGCGCGACGCCCTGGCTGCATTGTCCCGGATCTATCCCACAGTCATTGTCAGCGGTCGCGGCCGGGAGGACGTCAGTGAAATGGTAGGTCTGGATAGCATCTACTACGCCGGGAGCCACGGTTTTGACATTGCAGGACCCGTCGGAACATCGCTGCGCTACGAGGTCGGGGCACAGTACCGATCGGCGCTGGCAGAGGCCGCCAAGAGCATCGGATCGAGACTAGCTGACGTCGGCGGAGTGATGATCGAGGACAAGAAGTTCTCGGTCGCAGTTCACTTCCGGCTTGCCGCAGATGACGACATTCCGCAGATAGAAGCCGCAGTCGATGACGTGGTTGCAGCACATGAACCGCTGATGAAGACACACGGCAAGAGAATATTCGAGTTGCGCCCTCGCATCGAATGGAACAAAGGCAAGGCGGTTCTCTGGCTGCTGGAAGCGCTGGGCCTCGACTCTCCGGATACGCTGCCGCTGTACATCGGTGATGACATCACGGATGAGGATGCGTTCATCGCACTAAAGGACGGCGGCTTGGGCGTTATCGTAGCCGATGAGCCACGCGATACCCACGCGAGCATGTACCTGAGGAACACCGATGAGGTGGGGCAGTTTCTCGAGCTGTTGATGGAGTTACAGACTTGAGGTGGTGCTCTTGAAAACAAGGCGGGGAAGGAGAACCCGCATCTCCTTCCCCGCCTTCCCCTACTTCCCCTTCTCCCCTCCTACTTAACTTCGATCAGCTTCGGCTTCGCCTTGGCTGACTTGGGAAGCACTATCTCGAGAACCCCATTATCGAACTTGGCGCTGACCTTGTCGT
>CP070792.1:2049300-2055705 GCA_020346845.1 Gemmatimonadota bacterium | reverse complement strand
GTGGATCGTCTATACATCGGTGGATAGCGTCTTTCAGGTCGCTGCTCACGAAGATCACGTTCCGCTGGAGGAGCTGTATTCGGCCTGTCGGGTTGCCCGCGAACAGATTCTGGTTGGGCAATACGCTGTCTCGAGAGTGATTGCGCGGCCGTTCGTAGGCCGGCAAGGTAGATTCGAACGCAGTCCCAACCGCAGAGACTTCTCAGTTGACCCGCCGCTGCCTACCCTACTGGATCGGTTGGCTGAGTGCGGTGTGCAGCGCAACGGTGTCGGCAAGGTCGATGACCTTTTCGCGGGTAGAAGCATCACGAGCCGCCATACCTCTTCCAACCAAGAGGCCTATCGGCTGGTAGCGGAAGAGCTCAGAGCGATGGACAGTGGACTCCTCTTCGCAAACTTCGTTGAGTTCGATCAAACGTGGGGGCACCGAAACGACGTTGAGGGGTTCTATAGGGGACTCCAGGACTTGGATGAGACACTCCCCGGGCTGGTCGCCCAGTTGAGAGACGAGGATCTCATGGTGTTGACGGCCGACCACGGCAACGATCCTACCACGACTTCCACCGACCATTCCCGGGAGCAGGTGCCGGTGCTGGTGGTTGGACCGCGCGTCGCACCTGTGTCGCTGGGTACCCGATCGACGTTGGCGGACATCGGAGCCACCGCGGCTGAGTATTTTAAATTGGCGCCCAATGTGGGAGATTCTTTTCTCGGGAAGGTGGCGCCGTGGACGAACGGCTGATCCACGCGGCGCGGCAGGCCCAAGCCAATGCGTATGCCCCCTACAGCGGCTATACGGTGGGTGTTGCCTTGGAGACGGCCAACGGAGATGTCTTCACCGGGGCGAATGTGGAGAACGCGTCCTTCGGCCTCGCTAATTGCGCAGAACGGGTGGCGCTCGGTGCCGCCGTCACCGCCGGTGCACGCCGCTTCACGAGGCTCGTTATAGTGACGCATTCGGAACCGCCGCCGGCTCCCTGCGGTGCATGCAGGCAGGCACTGGCAGAGTTTGGCAGCGACTTGATTGTCGAGTCTGTTGGCCCGAGCGAAACGCGCGTTTGGCAGTTGGGGCAACTGCTGCCCGACGCCTTTGGAGGTGAATATCTGGAATCGTAGTCAATGCCGGCATGTGCCCGGTGCGAAGGCAGCCGAGCTGGGGAGGAGATGCACGGCGATCGTCGGCGTCGTGCTGGCGACGACCTCATGTAACGAGAACGTCGTGTCACCCGCCGTCTGTCCGGAGTTCTGTCCTCCGGCCACGCTCGAGGTGTTCGACAGCATCATACCCGCGAGCGTGGTACGTGACAGTGCCTTCCGCGGATACGTGAAGGCGGCCGAGTCACAGCGGGCTCAAGTAGCAGCAGACGGTACCGTCGAGAGCAATCCGATCTTCAGATTTCAGCCCTTCAGCGATTCGATCCAACTGGGTGGGGGCTTTGTAGATGCCCCGAGGCCGGTGGTGGAGACGGACTCATTCAGATTCGAGTTCATCGTGAACAGGCGGTCATTGGACACTGCCGGGACCGAAGTGCCCGAGCTTCCGGTGTTCCGCCTCCCTGCAGACATAGACTCCAATACGACACAGGCGGATCTGGAGCCGTACCTCCAAGACAGCACGGAACTGGCTGCCATTCCGGTAGCCGATGACTTTTTGGGTGGCAACCTGGGTGCCGTGATCCCGGGCGATGCGTTCCCAACATTCGACGAGGACAACAACGTCGTCTCGTTGGGCCTCGGTTACAGGTTTAGCAGACCGGGGTTTGCTGATCTCCTTACATCGGACAGCACCTTCTTGGCGACTATCCTGATTCGGTATGCCAAAGTCGATTCGATCGACGGAGCCCCCGTCGAGCGGGCCGATACCGTCATTGTCGATTTCGACAGCTACGTTTCTCCACCTACGTCGGCCATAGACAATGACCTGCTGAGTATTGGCGGTGCACCGTCGGCCAGGGCTCTGATTCGGGTGGACATACCCAGCGGCATAGTGGATTCATCGAGCGTTGTGCGCGCCACCCTGATATTGGTGCCGACGGAGCCGATTGGCGGCATCACAAACGACACCTTATTCGTTCTTGCTGAGGCGTTGCCCTACGACCTTGGAGCCAAATCGTCGATTGTGGTCTTGCCGAGCGATACGCTGGGTTCGGGCGTATTGCGGATTCCGGTTGACTGGACCGATACGGTCAAGGTAGAGATCACCAACATCTTGCGAGCCTGGAGGTCACCTTCCACTCTACCACATACGATCTCGCTGCGGACGCTCCCCGAAGCCGGTTCAATCGCGGAAGGTAGATTCGGATCATCTCGTAGCCCCATAGGGCAACCGTTTCTGCAGATCAGCTTCGTTCCGCCGATCGTGGTCCAGGGTGGGGGGGGATAGATGCGTAGGATTTACGTCGTTCTGCTCGGCATGATGCTGCTCGCCCCGGTAGTGACAGAAGCTCAGAGTTCGATCTACAGCCCGCTCGGTGTCGGGTTCTTGGGCCGTCCCATCGGAACGCGGTCCCGAGGCGCAGCGGGTGGACTGGGTTCCTTCGACGCCCGCTCGGCGATCAACCCCGCAGCTACCGGGGGCTTCAGACGTCTCTCCATTACCGGCAGCATCGGCACCGAGCTTCGCAGCTACAACGCCCTCGGAGCCAGTGCCGATGGGCTGAGGGAAACACGTGCACCGTTTGGCCAATTGGGTGGTTGGCTACGGGGGACTCCGGTGAGTTTCTCCCTCACATATTATCCCTACGCCGACCGTACCTACAATTTGATCGCCATCGACACGGTGGAAATCCGTGGTGATTCCCTTGAGTCGTCCGATCGGATCTTCTCTGATGGAGCTGTAGCAAACATCGCCGGCGCACTGGGATACACGATATCTTCGCGCTTCAGCGTGGGTGCAGCTCTGCATCTCATCACCGGGTCTGCCAGGGCAGGGGCCAGACGCAACTTCGACCAGCCGGGTTTTGCGGCAGCGCGTGAAGAAGCGCAATTGGGGTTCAATGGGTTGGGCTTCTCGGTCGGCATCATGGCGGCGCTGTTCCGGGAGTTGACGGTTTCGCTGGCCTTTCGTAACGACTCGCGTCTCGAAACAATCGCTGATTCCGTGGCGTTTTCCAGAATTGAGCTACCCAAGACCTTCAGTGGTGGCGTCTTGGTTAGGCCGTTCCCCGCGGTACAGTGGGGCACCACTGTGATCAGGCAGACATGGTCCGAAGCTGCGAATGATCTCGAGCAGATCGGTGGTGCCAACGCGTACGATACGTGGGAAGTGTCATCTGGGTTCGAGCTGGGTGGGATTCCCGGTTCAACTCGGATCCCCCTTAGATTGGGGTTCCGCTACGCACAGTTGCCGTTCAGCTCATCAGACCAGCCGCATGAGGTCGACATTTCGGCGGGTTCGGGGTATGACTTCGCCGGCGGGCGTGCGGTGTTTGAGTTCTCCGCAGAAAGGATCTTCCGTAGGGGTGGTGGCGCGGAGGAAGATGCCTGGTACCTCACTTTTTCTGTCACTGTGCGTCCGTGACACGCGTATACCTGCACACCTTTGGCTGCAAGGCCAATCAGTACGATACCGAGGTCATAAGGCAAGCGCTGGAGACAAGTGGCGCGGTGTCTGTACCGGATCCTTCCGAGGCTGATGTTGCGATCGTGAACTCCTGCACTGTGACCCACGTGAGCGAGGCAAAGATGAGGGGGCTGGTGCGCCGTATCGCGCGCCGGAACTCGCAGGCGCGCACCGTAGTAATGGGATGTGCCGCCGAGCTGGATGATGGCAGAATCGCAGCGCTGCCGGGAGTGTCACGTGTGGTAGGCGGAAGCGACCCGGTGGCGGTGTTGAACGCTGCCGGCATCGATGTCGGAACCACTGATCCGTTGCTCCACAGGTTCGAGCGTGGAGCACGAGCCTGGCTCAAGATACAGGACGGTTGCGATGAGCACTGCACTTTCTGCGCAACCACGCTGGCGAGGGGGGACAGTAGATCGCGCTCTCCCGCAGAGATCATTGCGGAAGCGCAATCGTTGGGTGGCAACCACGAAGAGATAGTACTCACGGGCGTACACATCGGCGCGTATGGAGCCGAGAGGCACGATGGCTTCACACTGGGTACGCTCGTGCAATCGCTGGTGAATGAGGTGCCGAGGGTGCGCTTCAGGCTCTCTTCGATTGAAGCGACTGAGATCGACGATACACTGGCCGATTTGTTGGTGAGTGCGCCCGAACGATTGGCTCCACACATCCACGCACCGCTGCAATCGGGTAGCGATAGGCTGTTGAAGCTCATGGGGCGACACTGGTACACAGCTCGCAGCTACAGAGAGAGGATAGAGTGGCTGGCCGCCAGAGTTCCCCGACTGGGACTCGGAGCCGACGTCATGGTCGGCTTTCCCACTGAAACTGAAGACGACCATGCAGGAACCAGGTCGCTGATCGAGAGCCTGCCATTCACGTATTTGCACGTGTTTCCCTACTCGGAGAGACCCGGCTCAGCTGCAATGAAGCTGGGCTCACCGGTTGCTCCCCAGCTCAGCCAGCACCGGTCGTCCGAACTGCGCGCGCTCGCTGAACAGAAGTCCCAAGCTTACCGGCGCGGTCGGCACGACGATATGGCGGACGTGATCTTGTTGCGGCGCACAAAAGGTCGCTATGAAGCCCTAACGGGGGATTACCTCACAGTATTCGTGCGGACGGACACCGTAGTGAAGCAGCGGAGTCAGGCCAGGCTCAGGCTGGAGGACGGAGATATGTGGGCCGTTCCGCAGGAGGCGGCTGGTTGAAGTATCTGTACGTGGAGACGTATGGCTGCCAGATGAACGTGGCAGATACCGAGTTGCTGTTCGGCGTCTTGGGTAAGGAGGGCTACGCGCCGACGGATGAACCCAGCAAGGCCGACGTGATGCTGGTGAACACGTGTGCAGTGCGTGACAACGCCGAACAACGTGTGATTGGGAGACTAGGTGAGCTGAAGCGGTTCAAGCGGCCAGGTGTGGTGTTGGGGACGGTCGGATGCATGGCGCAGAGGCTGGGACAGCAGCTTCTGGAAGACGTACCCCACGTTGATCTGGTGATTGGCCCCGACGGCTACCGCGCGCTCCCCGATTTGATCGAAGGTGCTTTGGCCGGCGATCGGGCGGCCGACGTCGATTTCAAGACTTGGGAACACTACGAGGACATCGCACCACAGCGGGAAATCGGATCGAAGGCGTTTGTCACGATCCAGCGCGGCTGCGATTATCGGTGCACGTTCTGCATAGTTCCGATGACACGCGGAAGGGAGAGGAGTCGCAAACTATCAGACGTGTTGGCCGAGGTGGAGAGTCTCGCGCGGCGTGGGGTGAGTGAGATTACACTACTTGGCCAAACCGTCAACAGTTACAACGATGGCGAGCGCGACTTCGCCGATATGCTGTACGAAGTTGGTGCCGTCGCGGGAATCCGGCGTGTCCGATTCACGAGTCCGCACCCCAATGACTTCAGCAATCGGGTCATCGAGGCGATGGCCGCGGTACCCACTGTGTGCGAGCATGTGCACTTGCCGGTACAGAGCGGATCGTCTAGAGTGTTGAAGCTGATGGGGCGCAAGTACGACCGTGAGGGGTACCTGAGGTGTGTGGAACAACTGCGTCGGTCGATCCCCGATATTGCAATCTCCACGGATATCATCGTGGGCTTTCCTGGTGAGACCGAAGCGGAGTTTCTGGAAACGGAAAGCCTGGTGCGTGAGGTGGGGTTCGACGATGCGTTTACTTTCAAGTACTCGCAACGAGATGGGACCGGGGCTGTGCGATTGCCGGATCAGGTGCCTGAAGAGGTAAAGGGTGAAAGGCTCGAGCGCATTATCAGTACGGTGCGTGAGGTGGCGTGCAGTAGGAACATGGGTCTCATCGGTGTTAAGGTTGAGGTTCTGGCTGAGGGGATGGCCCGGCGAGGAGAGCTGATACAGTCTCGCACGCGCGGGAACAAAGTGGTATTGATAGATGGACCGGCCGAGTTGATCGGTTCCTATCTTACTGTCAGACTCACCGGAACAACGGGAGCTACGTTCACGGGCGTACCCACGCCGACCGGAAAGGAGTTGGCCATCGTGGGGTGAAGAACTTGTTGGAAGAGGTGGTTGCTCGGGAGTACGAGCAGCTCAAGGCCACGGTCCCAGACTTCTGTGGCTGTGATGCCTGTCGGGACGATGTATTGGTGTATGCCCTCAACCGCTTGCCGGCGCGATACGTGGCCCAGCCGACGGGTGAGGTACTGACCAACGTTTCAATGGGTTTGGATCAGCCTAAGGCTGACATCTCCGTGGTCCTGCTCGAAGGCTTTCGCAGAGTTAAGGCAGAGCCGAGAGAGGGACACGACCGATGACGGAGCTCACAACCGCGTGAGGCAGGTATAGGACCGCCGATAGTAGCGGT
>CP070792.1:2046160-2049200 GCA_020346845.1 Gemmatimonadota bacterium | reverse complement strand
GCATCTGCCTCTGAAGAAGGACCATGCCCGGCTGCGCGTAGTGTTTGCCGCTCATTGTGAGAATGAGGGCGAGCAACTCGGTGGTGCAGACTCGCTCCAGGCTAGGTGGATCACTGTGGAGCAGTTGCGATCACTTGATCTGCGAGGTGACGAGGTACGGGGTCTGCTTGAATACATGGCCGCAGGTGGACAGGTGTTCCCGCTGACGGTGCTCGGTCGTGAGGGAACGCCGTACTCCCCAGAGTAAAGGTCGCACCAGGAGCTGCTGGACGAATCGCGATTGAAAGGAATCGCCACGGGGGTACCTTAGGGGATCTGTGGCATGCATATTCGGCGTCGGCTGTTTGCCCGATCACCCGACACCATCGATTGAAGGGAGTGTCATGAAGACATTTGTTCAAAGTCTCGTGTTCGCGGTCATCGTTGCCCTCGTGACGGCGGGCTCAGCCGTCAGCCAGCAAGAGCTCGAAAGGCTCGAGTCGATCGCGGTCATCGAGCAGTCGGTGATGGTTCCGATGCGTGACGGGATCCGGCTTGCGACGGACATATACCGGCCCAAGACTGATGCGCCGGTGCCGGCCATCTTTGTCAGGACACCCTACAACTTCAATCCGTGGCGCGATGGTGAAATGAATGAGCGGCGCTTCAGCACCATGATAGAGGCGGTGGAGCGTGGATATGCCTACATCATTCAGAACGAACGTGGCCGCTACTTCTCGGAGGGTGAGTGGGACATTCTCGGCCCACCCAAGACCGATGGTTACGATGCGCTCACCTGGATCGCCGACCAGCTGTGGTCCAATGGCAAGGTCGGGACCCTGGGATGTTCGTCGACCGCGGAGTGGCAGATGGGCCTCGCGGCGCTGGATCATCCGGCCCATGCGGCCATGGTGCCGCAGGGGTTTGGTGCAGGAGTCGGGAGGATCGGTGATTGGTACGAGCAGGGCAACTGGTACCGAGGCGGCGCCGAACAGATGCTGTTCTTCACCTGGCTGTATGGTGTCCAGAACACACAGCGTCCCCAGTTCTCGAGTGACATATCTCGTGAAGACATCATCCGTCTGAGGAGGTACTTCGATCTCGCCCCCGAAATGCCCCGCGTAGACTGGACCAAGGCACTGTGGCATCTCCCGGTGGAAGACATCATGCGGAACGTAGACGGTCCCGAAGGCATCTTTGCTGATCCCGCGCCAGTAGCCACAGGCGGCAGCATGATCCAGCGGACGCCCAACGATCCCGCATGGTACAAAGGCGGCCTATACCACGACGATGAGCCATTTGGAGTGCCCAGCATGTGGTTCATGTCCTGGTACGATGTGTCCATCGGTCCGAACCTGGCTCTATTCAATCACGTCAGGAACAACGCAGAAGATCCGGAGGTCGCGGAGAACCAATTCGCTGTAGTTGCGCCGGTGACTCACTGTGCGTACACTCGTGCGTCTGAGCAGACCATGGTTGGGGAGCGCGACGTTGGTGATGCTCGACTCAACTACAACGAGCTCATATATGGCTGGTGGGACTATTGGTTGAAGGGCGAGAACAACGGCCTGATCGATACGCTTCCCAAGGTCCGTTTCTACACCATGGGATCCAACGAGTGGCAAACGGCAGAAGAGTGGCCCCCAGAAGATACAGAGATGGTGACTTACTATCTGAATAGTGGGGGCAACGCAAATACGCTGTTTGGTGATGGTGTGTTGACAACCAACAGACCCGGTTCACAGGACAACCCCGATTCGTTCACTTACGATCCGTCCAACCCGGTCACTTCTCACGGTGGCAATGTTTGCTGTATCGGAGGGGCGATCAACGCCGGCGCATACGACCAGCAGGAGATGGAACAACGTCCCGACATTCTCGTGTACACCTCAGATCCACTGGAAGAGGGCGTCGAGGTGAGTGGGACGATCGAGATAACACTGTACGTGTCAACGGATGTGCGAGACACCGACTTCACCGTCAAGCTGATCGACGTTTATCCGGATGGAACGGCCTATAACCTCGACGAGACGATCCAACGGGCCCGCTATCGGGAGGGCTATGAATCTCAGGTATTCATGGAAGAAGGCACGATCTATGAGATTGGTGTGAGCCCTATGTCGACGAGCAACTACTTTGCGGCCGGTCACCGCATTCGCATCGAGGTGTCGAGCAGCAACTTCCCGCGGTTCACTCGCAACCTCAACACCGGCGGCAACAATTACAATGAGACGGAAGGGGTGGTAGCACACAACCAGGTCCACCACTCGAGACAGTATCCGTCGCAGATCAGGCTACCCATCGTCAAGAAATGAAAGAACGGCCACGGATGACATTCGACGGTCGAGGATCAATGTCGAGCAGCGTTCCGAGCGGTCAAACCGGCTGCGCTACACATGCGCGATCGCACGACTATCATCTGCGGCCGCATTTCCGCTCTGGCAATCCGCGGCCGAGCTTCCTTGACTAGTATGCCAACCACCCTAGAGGCAATTCAGTCGGCCATCGGCGATACCTACCGCATCGAACGTGAGATCGGGCGGGGGGGGATGGCCACCGTCTATCTGGCGGAAGATTTGAAGCACCACCGCAAGGTGGCGGTCAAGGTGCTGCGACCGGAGTTGGCCGAGGCCTTGGGGGGTGACCGCTTCCTCCAGGAGATAGAGATCGCCGCGGGCCTGACGCATCCGCACATCCTTCCGCTGCACGACTCCTGTGATACTGGGGGATGCCTGCATTACGTGATGCCGTTCGTGGACGGGGAATCGTTGCGCGGCCTCCTCAACAGATCGCGAACGTTGGATCCGGAGCAAGCTTTGCAGCTCACGGAGCAAGTCGCTAGCGCCTTGACATATGCGCATCGGCTCGGCGTTGTTCATCGCGACATCAAGCCCGAGAACATCCTGCTTTCCGAGGGCCACGCGGTGGTGGCTGACTTCGGGATCGCCAAGGCTATCAGCAATGCCGGTGGCGTGCAGTTGACCCGCACCGGTTTCCCAGTTGGTACACCGGGGTACATGAGCCCCGAGCAGGCGGTGGGTCGCACGGATCTCGACGAGAG
>CP070792.1:2041058-2046060 GCA_020346845.1 Gemmatimonadota bacterium | reverse complement strand
CGACGCCGGTGGCGAGGACCACCATATCGAATCTCCTATCTGACTTTTCGCCCGCGATCGTGTCCTCAACCTCGATAATCAGGTCCTTGCTGTCACCGTCTTCACTGATCGCTGCCACCTTGCCTTTGACAAAGGACATGTTCTTGTCTGCCAACATGCCGTAGTAGAACTTCTCTAACCGCCCGATGGTGCGAATGTCGATGTAGAAGACCGTGATCTTCGCGTCCTCGTTCTTCTCTCTGATGTACCTGGCCTGTTTGAGCGAAGCCATGCAGCAGACCGCTGAGCAGTAAGGCAGATGCTTCTCGTCACGCGATCCGGCGCACTGCACGAACGCAACGTTCATTGCCTTGTTGCCGTCGGACGGTCTTACGATTTCTCCTCCCGTGGGACCTCTGGGATCGGCCAGCCGCTCCATCATGACGTTGGTGACCACATTGGCACACTGACCGAACCCTAGATAGTCCAGGTTGGTGGCGTCATACGGCCGCCAGCCGGTCGCGACGATGATCGCGCCCACTTCGGCTTCGATATGCTCTTCCGTCATATCCAGATCGATGGCACCGGGCGGAGCCACATCCGTCAGTGTCTGAACATCCGAGTTGGACAAGGCGTCGCGATCGAGAGCGTGAAACGGCGGATAGGCCATGTCGTGCGGATAGTACAGCGCCTTGGTGGTACCGATTCCCAGGTTGAGGTCGTCAGGGCGTTCCGCAGCAAGTTGGCTCGCCAGAGACTCTTCCAGGGAATGATCACCAGTTACGTAACGAGGCGCGACCTTGATCCGCACCTTGAAACTCCCTGCGCCGCCGGAGATTTCCTCCACGGTTGCCAACGTGTGTACCGATATCCTGGAGTTTCTCCTGATGCGTCGGGTATTGACTTCGAAGCCACAGGTTGGTGGGCACATCTTGGGGAAGTACTTGTATGAACGCATAACGCGTCCGCCCAGATATGCTTCCTTTTCGACGAGGATCACGCGATAGCCGACTTCGGCTGCCTCAATCGCTGCCGTCATGCCCGCGATTCCCCCTCCGATTACAAGGATCGGTTTGGCATCAGTGTTCATGTCTCACTCTCTGGCACGGGCCAAGACGACTCAGTCGCCGAGTCTCGTGAGTTGGATGTGTTTGTTGAGGCGGTTGCTACCGGTGGGAAACTGTAATGGCCCTTTCCCAAGCGAACTTGGGACTGCAGAGGCGGGACCGTCGTGCGAAAATGTCGCAAGGCAAACCGCGCTTTCTGGCAAGTGTCTCAGCCAGTTCCATCCGCGATTCCTGTCATAGTTACCGCTCATATCATCTTATTCGCGGACGTCCGTTCGTCAAGACCTTGTGAGATTTTTATCACGATTGTGTGTGACCCCTGCGAGGGTCACTCTCACGTAACGCCGCTGTTTTCACTAACTTTACCGGACGATATGAAATCACTCTGACGCCTGCGGTAGCGCGAATGTATTCGCTCCCGGTGTTGATGCTCTTGCTCGAACAGCGCAGGCGATCCGTCCACAAGGGAGCACTGTGACTCCTGAAGGAGCGGAAGCACCCGGCCAGAGGCCGAGCCAAAGCTTACCGGCCGTGTTGCGACGGCGCCGGCTGGTGTGGAAGGTGAACGGCGTCTTCCTGGCTATCCTCGTCGCCGTCCTCGGCGTTTCGTCGTATGTAACCAATCTCGACTACGAGCGCACTGAGTTCAGCGCGGCCCGTGACCTGTCGCAGGTGAGTACGGAGAGGATCCTGCAACGGATCAGGGATCTCATGCTTGCCCGGGAGGCACACAACCTTGCTGCGGTGGTGAACCGCATGGCGGCCGAGAACCCTCTCTATCGTGAAATACGTCTGGTCGCACATGACGGCCGAGTTGTGGCTTCTCAGCTAGACTCGGCGGCTACCGCGATCGAACCCCGGTCGTGGCCGTGCAGCGTATGTCACCCGTCGGGCGAAGTGGTCGATGTGGTCACCCCCGCCAGATTGGACACAGTGCTGAGTCTAGCAGGCGGTGAACGGGTGATGTCGGTGATTACCCCGGTTCTCAGTGAAGAAGCCTGCGCTAGTGCCGAATGCCACGCGACGTCTGCCGCAGCAGAGGTTCTGGGTGTGGTGCAGGCTGATTTCTCTCTAGAGAGAATCGACAGGCTGATCGCACAGCACAACACACACACCGCCATCGTCATCGTCATCGCATTGATCCTTGGTGTGGCCACTACCTGGTGGATGACGGATCGCCTGGTTGGCAGCCGCATAAGAGCGCTGCGCGAAGGTGCTCAGCGCCTGGCCGATCGTGATTTCAGTTTTAGGTTCAGCGATCCCAAGCAGGATGGCATCGCGCAACTGGCCGGCGTCTTCGACGATATGGCATCGGAATTCTCGATGACCCACTCGGAACTTCGCAGCACCAAGGAGGTGCTGCAAGGTATCATTGAGAACTCTCCGGACATAATCATCGCCGTCGATCCTGGCGGACTCATAGCCACTTTCAACTCGGGTGCCGAGCGGATTTTGGGGTATCGCAGCGACGAGGTGGTTGGCAAGAGGATCGAGATGCTGTTCGCCAATCCCAGCGAGAGGGACGTGGCGATCAGACAACTCGAGCACACCGATCACGTCGTCAACTACCTAACGCATTTCCTCACCAAATCCGGGCGTGTCAGAGTTGTCTTGTTGACCTTGTCGCGTCTGCGAACACCCGATGGTACACCCATCGGCACAATCGGAATCAGCAAGGACGTGACCAGGGAACTCCGCTTGCAGCGCGAGTTGTTGCGGTCGGAGCGGATGGCTGCGCTCGGCCAGGCGATCACGGGCATTCAGCACTCGATGAAGAACCTGCTGAACGTGTTGAAGGGGGGGTCCTATATGGTGAAGCTCGGCTTGGCCAAGGACAACAAAAAGATGTTGAGTGAAGGATGGGAGATGGTCGAAGAGGCTATCAACCACATGACCGATATGTCCAAGAGTATGCTCGACTTCGCCCGAGAAAGGGACCTCGACCTGAGGACAACCGACTTGCGTGAGTTGGCCCGTAAAGCCTACTCACTGAGCGAATCCAAGTTCAAGGAATCCGAGGTTCTGTTGCGGCTTGAAGTGGCAGACGACATCCCGGAAGTACAGTGTGATCCCGAGCTGATACACTCTGTCATCATGGATCTGCTGTCAAACGCCCTATATGCATGCTCGTGGAAGGACTATGACGAGGCAGAGACGCCAGCTGTTATCTTGCGTGCTGACCGGGCGTCTGGCGATGGTTATGTGCAGATAGAAGTAGAAGACAACGGAGAGGGGATGGCAGAGGAGATCAAGTCCAAGATCTTCACGCCGTTCTTCAGCACAAAAAAGAAGAAGGGTACGGGAATGGGCCTTGCCGTGGTGGCTCGCATTGTGAGCTCACACGGCGGAAGGACGACGGTCGAAAGTGAACCTGGAGCAGGTGCCACGTTCCGCGTGCTGTTGCCGGTCAATGGCCCAAGCCTACACGAGGAGGAAGCCGATGGCTAAACGAGTGTTGGTAGTCGATGATGACGAGAACACGGTAAAGTTCCTTTCGGTGGCGCTGAGCGAAAACGGCTACGATCCAATTAGCGCGCAGGATGGTGACGAGGGAATGAAGCGAGTAGAGGAGGCGAAGCCAGATCTCATACTGCTCGATGTGATGATGCCCAAGAAGACCGGGTTCGTCATGTTCAAACAGTTGCGCCGCAAAGAGGAATTCAAAGATATACCGGTGATCATGCTGACTGCCGTAGCGGAAGTCTTGGAAGACGATGAGGCTCAGGCGGCCGATGACACGATGGAGCGGCCTTACGATAGCCTCAGGGAAAGCCTGAAGAAGGCAATCGCCAAGATGAGGGACGAAGGTCTAGTACGGCCGGAGAAGTTCATTGACAAGCCGATCGATCCAGAAGAGCTGATTGAGGCAGTGAAGGAGTTGATCGGCTGAGGAAGAAAGCTCAGCCAGTGAACTTGATGAAGGCCACTATCGGGTTGTGGTCGGAGTAGTAGGCTTTATCGATTCGTTCATAGGTGTGGGGCAGGACGGTGGCACCACCCTGCCCCCGCCGAAACAACAGATGGTCGGTTGGGAAGGGCCCACGAGTTGGCTGCTGTAACAACGGGGGTGAATCGGGGAAGTACTCGACCAAGTGCCGTAATGCCGTCTCACGTGTAGACCACGTGTTGAGGTCCCCCGCGATCACCGTCGCGATCGGATAGCTATTCGCACTTCGCACTTCGCACTCCGCACTCCGCACCTGCTCGGGAGAGCACCCGGCCCGCTCACCCTCGATCAACGCTAGCGCATCCACCAATCCCAACGACTGCCGCAACCTTGCAGAATTTCCAGTCTTCAGGGTACGCCAGACGGGCGGAGTGGTGATCAGATGAACGCTGGCTAGGCGGAGACTGTCGCCGTTCGGTCCGTGTACTGTGGCCATAGGCACCACACGGCGGGCGGCTTCGAACGGGAGTTCCGCCACGATGAAGTCAGATAGTGGCAGGGTCGAGATAATGGCGTTGCCCTTGTCCTCACGCAGACCGTCACGTGGCTGCCAGCCGTTGCGCGACGCGGCCGCATAGATGTATGACAGGCCACATTCGCGGGCCACTTCAGAGGCACCCAACCTTCTGCCTGGACGCTCCTGCTCCTTAACTGGAGGCGGCGTGACCCACAGCTTGTCAGGCGTGTCGGGAATCTCGTTTGAGCGACGCAAAGCCTCCTGGATCAGCAACACGAAGTGCGAGAAGCCTGGTTTCAACCGCGGGGTGTCACCGGTGCAATCCAGCCCGAGTTCTTGCCGCAGTAGCTCCTGGAGGTAACCAGCGCCGGCATCGGTATTCCACACCACCACGGCGAGTGAGTCGTTGCTGCCGAAAGCGCTGAAATCAGTCTTCGGAACTGCTACTGCCTCAACCGGACCCATTGTCCTGCACCACCGCTCGTGCTCCCTGCTGTCACCGGGGCCGGCTGCGAAGAACCAATGCACGTTCGTTTCGCCCGGCTCGATTGG
>CP070792.1:2038442-2040958 GCA_020346845.1 Gemmatimonadota bacterium | reverse complement strand
CGTCCGCTCCCGCAGCGATTCCAGCTCGGTGCGAACATCAGACACCGCTTTGTGTAGTCGTTCGATCTCGGCTTCGGATTCCTCACGCAGGATAGTCCGGTGGGCGATCTCGGGTAGTTCGGTGTGGAGAACGTACACCGGCCCAATTGCCACACCCGCTGATACACCGACACCCGTGAGTACTCGACCGTCCATCACAGATCTCCGAAGTCCCGCGTCGCGACATCGGCCAGGGCATCGAGTGCCGTTTCCGCATCAGCTCCCGTAGCTCGTAGCACGAGCTGACTGCCACATTCGGCAGCGAGAGTCATGACGCCTAGAATGGATTTGCCGTTGACCTCCATGGAATCCTTGGACACAGTTATTTCAGCTTCGAACTTGGATGCGACCTTCACGAACTCAGCCGCGGGACGTGCATGCAAGCCTAGGCGATTCACAATCGTCACCTTCCGCTCAACCGTGCTCATAAGACCCCCAATACGAGGGCCACTACAACCGCGGCTAGCCCAAAGCGGTTTCCACCCAGTGTAGGCCATAGCCAGCGAGACAGAATGAAGCCTACACTCAGAATCACACCACATGCTATCAATTCATGACCATCCAAGTGCCGCAACAACCATTTCGCGACGATCGGCAGTGCGAATCCAACACACAGAGCCGCTGCCGGACCGGCGAGTCGGAGACCTCGTTTCAGGGCCGGCGAGCCAAGACGCTGTGCAACCCGCAATCCGCTGCTCCAACCGGCGGACAAACCCCATAACCGAAGGGCAAAGTGACCCAAGTTGTAGAGCACCAAGAATCCCACGACGGCTGCCACCGGCGATATCCACACCGCAAGCACCAGGGCGACAGCCGAGCACGCTGGCAACAGACCGGCCCAGATGAGCTTGTCTCCCACTGACCCCAAAGGGCCTGCCAGTGCAGTACGCAGCCGTTGTATCGTCTCAGTTGGCACTTCATCGTGTTCCGTACGCGTCAGCGCACCGACAGCCAATCCCATCAGGTAAGGATGTCCATTGAAGTGTTGGCTAGCTCGACTCATGGCAGTCCGATATCTTTCGCCTTCCTTTCCACCTGGCAGGTCTCGCAGCAGCGGCTCGCTGGAAAAGGCCAAGCCAACACCAACCAGGCGTTCGTAGTTCCAGGACGCTTGCAGTAGCAGAATACGCAGCCACGATTCGATCATCCCGCGCTTCATACTAACAGCACCCCGGCCAATCCTCCGGCCAACCCAAGAGCGAACCACGGTAGTGCAGTCTTTCTGCCGGCGAGCCTTCCAATGCCTGAAATCGCCGCCGCCAGAGCGGCTCCAACAGTGGCGACGCTGAGATAAACCACCGACTGCACAGTCAGCGGCACCCAGCGGACTACCAGAGCTGCGAAGAGCAATCCCAAGCTCGCTACGGCCAGAGACCGGAAGATGTCGCGTCCCAGACACCTCAGCTGTAGGCCATTGACGGCGCGAACGTCACCTGAGTCGAGAGCGTCACGGTGACGTCGAACGTCCATAGCGTTCTCGACCCGCACCAGATGAATCGCTTTCCCACCCAGGTATGCCATTACCAGTCCTACAGCCACACCAAAGCCAGATCCAAAAACTCCGGGAGCGCCCGCGGCTACTGCGGCTGCCGGTATGGCTCCCAGTCCGTAATCTGGGTAACGCGATGCGCCCACCGGCAACACCTCCAGCGCAAAGAGTTCTAGCACAACCCCCACTGTCGCCCCCGCGGCAGGGTCACCGAGAATGAAGCCTGTGACAGTACTCGCGACCAGGGGCCGCGCGATCATCATCTGCACAACGCTTGCAAGGTCGAGTCCGACCAACACACTCCACAAGAGCAGCCAGCCTAGATTCTCGATCACGCGAAATCCTCCAGCGGGATCGGCTTCGTGGTAGGTACATCCCGCGCCGTCACTTCAATCCCTTTCTCTTCAAGCTTCTTCAAGGCCTGGACCTCTTCGTCGGTGAGAAACACATAAGCTAGCCGCTTGGCCCGGCCATCACCTTCATGGATGCCACCGATATTGACCCGTTTCACGACATCGGTCGCATCACATACTCGCACGAGTGTGTTCACATCTCCCACCAAAACGATTGTCCGTTGCTTTGAGTTAACGGACTGCTCGAGCGCATCCACGCAATCGTCGACGGTTGCGAATGCGACCTCCATTTCAGGTGGGACACCCATGGCGTAGAGCTCCCGCTCCCAGTCATTTGCGGCCACGTCATCATCTATCAGCAGGATACGATCGGCAGCTACGGCATTGCCCCAACCCACCACGACCTGACCGTGTATCAGGCGATCATCCAGTCGCACGAGTTTCAAACTCATGATCCAAAGATCCCGATCGACTTCATGGCTGATGCTTTGGCTCGGTCGGCTGCTTCCTTTGGTGTCGCGTTCCTGTGATACACAAAATCGAGCAGCATCGGCAAGTTCACTCCAGTCACGACCGCGATGTCGCCCCTGCTGCGAAACTCTGTCAGGACTGCTTGCAAGCAGCTGCCTCCAGGC
>CP070792.1:2030451-2038342 GCA_020346845.1 Gemmatimonadota bacterium | reverse complement strand
CGCGCCGGTGGCGGCCATAGATCTGTTCATCTTCCGAGTGCCGCTTCACGATATCTGGATGCCCAACATGGCCGCGGTGTGGTTCAGTGAGCTGATGTATTTCTCCTACGAGGCGTACTATCTGCTCGTTTTCGTGCCACCCATCGTGTTACTCTTTCAACGTCGTCATGGTGCTCTACGCGATACCACGTTCCGGTTGGTGTTGGTCTATCTCATCTGCTTCGTGATCTATGCTGCGTTTCCCGTCGACGGGCCACATTTTCTGCACGAGCCATTCCAGGGCCCGCACACGTTGGGCTTCTTCTACGGAATCAACCAGACACTTCAAGCTTCCGGTGACAGCCTGGGGTGTTCCTTCCCCAGTTCTCATGTCGCAGCGGCTGTGAGTGCGGCTTACATAGGATGGCTCTACTTCCCGCGTTGGGTAGCGATCATAATGGCGATCGAAGCTCTCGGAGTTACTCTGGCAACGATCTACACACAGAACCACTACGCTGTCGACTCGCTGGCCGGTCTGGTACTGGCGCTGCTGGTTCAAATGTGGCTGGTACCGCAGCTCTATGACAAATTCGGATCGCAAGCGCAGGTAAGTGTAACACCGGATGCAACCGGAGCCTGACACTGCAATGATGGAATGACCAAATGTTGGAGATTGCATAATGCCTGAAGCAGATACTTCCGACCGGAAGAAGGAATATCACCTCGAAAAGCCACAACAGAGCTCTGCCTTCTTCTTGAAAGGCTCTAACTCCCACGACTGGGGATTCCAGAACAGACTGGCGAGGGTCTTCAATCCATTATCCGGTAAGACGGTCATGCTGGCCTTCGATCACGGCTATTTCCAGGGACCCACAACGGGTCTGGAGCGGATCGACGTGACAATACTGCCGTTAGCGCAGTACGCCGACGCACTGATGCTCACAAGGGGAGTGCTCAGGTCTCTCATTCCGCCGGCACTGACAAACTCGATCGTGATGCGCGCAACTGGAGGACCGAGTATCCTCAAGGAACTCTCCAATGAACGATTAGCGGTGAGTGTTGAGGACGCGGTCCGCATGAATGTCGCCGCGATGGCGGTACAGGTCTATATCGGTGGTGAGTACGAAACACAGACAGTGCATAACATGACCAGCCTGGTGGATGAGGCAAATCGCTACGGTATACCCGTGCTCGGTGTCACCGCCGTTGGAAAGGAGCTGACTCGCGACGCACGTTACATAGGTTTGGCGACGCGCATCTGCGCTGAGCTGGGTGCCGCTTTCGTGAAGACCTACTTTGTGCCCGAGTTCGAAACCGTAACGGCAGCTTGCCCGGTGCCGATAGTCATTGCAGGCGGCAAAAAGCTGCCCGAATTGGACGCACTGCAGATGGCATATGATGCAATCGATCAGGGCGCGTCCGGTGTGGACATGGGTCGCAACATCTTCCAGTCAGACGATCCAATCGCGATGATTAAGTCGGTGCGAGAGGTCGTGCATAACGGGATGAAACCACAAGAGGCGTACGAGCTCTACAATACACTCAAGAACGAAACGGCATAGAAGCGGCGCCAGCCGGAACCTGCGAATCGATCGGTCATGAGACACCGTTGGGATGAGAAGGCGATAGCTGACATCACGGTAGCTCTAGATGGACCTGCCCAGTCGGATCTGCGACAGCGAATCTACTCAGCTCGACTGCTCGGCAATGATCCCGAGCTGGTGCTTCATGGTGGCGGCAATGTCTCGGTCAAGACGCTACTGCCAAACGTGTTTGGAGAGCTCGCGCCGGTAACGCTGGTGAAGGCATCGGGGCAGGATCTGGCTACGATTGGCGAAGCGGGATTCACTGCGTTGGATCATGACTACCTCGTGAGGCTGGCCAACGTCGGGTCCCTGAGTGATGTGGCCATGAAAGATGAGCTGATGCTGCACCTGGCTCGTCCGCACGAAAAGCCACCGTCGATCGAAGCTCTGATGCACGTGTTTCTGGCGCCGAAGTATGTCGATCATACGCACCCTGCATCAATCCTGGCACTCACCAATCGTGAGGGTGGGATTGAGCTGATCACAGAAGTGTTCGGCAGCAATATCTGCGTCATTCCCTATGCCAAACCGGGCTTCATGCTGGCACGCGCCGTGGCCGAAGCATATGAGCGTGACAGTGATTGCCAGGGAATGATCCTGATGCATCACGGGCTCATCACTTGGGGGGAAACGGCACGCGAAGCGTACGACAGGACCATCGATTTGGTGAATCGAGCGGAGATCTACCTGACGGGCGCCACGAGTCATGATCGCGTTGCTCCTGTCAGTGAGGCAGCGACTAGATCGGCCATTCACCGCTACAGGAGTATTGCACCGGCGCTCCGCGGAGCGATGATCCGTCATGACTGCGACACGGATCATGTGACTCAACGCGTCGTCCTGCGTCCGATACGGGACAGCGAGACTCTGGGCTTCCTCGAATCCGATGGCGGACGTGAACTCGCGTTCGAGCCTCCCCTCACGCCTGACAATCTGATACGTACCGGTATGCAGCCATTGTGGATTGCGACCGATGATCTAGGAGACGAAGCCGACCCGGGTCAGCGGCTCGCAGCAGCCGTCGACGATTACTCACGAGAATACAGCAAGTATTACAAACGTCACGGAAAGGCGGACGGATCGCCGGGTCCTGGTCCAAAGGTGGTGATGTTGCCTGGCATTGGCATTGTGTGCATGGGACGCGACGTGGCGGAAGCTGACACAGCACGAGATGTCACACTGCAAACCGTGCGGGTCAAAGCCACCATCGCCGCTACCGGTGGGAGATATCAAGGGCTATCAGAGGCTCAACTATATGAGATGGAGTATGACCCGTTTCAGCAGGCCAAGTTGCTGCGACAGGATCTCGCACTGCCGTCAGGCACGATTGCCTTGGTGACGGGGGCCGCCGGTGCGATTGGATCGAGCATCTGCGAAAGGCTGTTACAGGAGGGTGCGCACGTCGCGGTCACCGACTTGGCGGGCGGGCAACTCGACAGCTTGGTCGGTCGTCTCACCGCGCAGCACGACGGTCGTGTCTTGGCGGTACCACTCGATGTCACCAGTGAGGCTGCGGTAGCGGCGGGCTTCGAATCTGTTGTGGAGCAATGGGGTGGCCTGGACCTGCTGGTTGTGAATGCCGGGCTTGCTCATGTGTCGACCTTGTCCGCCATGGATCTCTCGAACTTCAGACGTCTCGAGGAAGTGAATGTCGAGGGAACACTCTTGCTGCTGCGTCAGGCCGCGCAGCTCTTCGGGAGGCAAGGTGCGGGAGGGGATGTAGTGGTGGTCTCGACGAAGAATGTGTTTGCGCCGGGAGCTGGGTTCGGTGCGTATAGTGCCACCAAGGCCGCCTGTCACCAACTGGCGAGAATCGCCAGCCTGGAGCTTGCGGAGTTGGACGTGAGGGTGAATATGGTGTCGCCTGATGCGGTATTCTCTCATGGAGATCGCAAATCTGGGTTGTGGGCTGAGGTGGGTCCCGACAGAATGCGAGCACGCGGATTGGATGAGGCTGGCCTGCAAGAATACTACAGAAACCGCAACTTATTGAAGACCAAGGTGACTGCGGAACACGTGGCGAACGCCGTGATGTTCTTTGCCACCCGGCAGACTCCGACCACCGGTGCTACGATTCCGGTGGACGGAGGACTGCCAGATGCGACGCCGCGCTGAGTCTAGATCTCGAATACTATACGCTTGGCGTCGATTTGCAGCGGCTCATGGCCTTTGACCACTCCCTCGCCCGCGGTGTACACAGCTGTATCGCTCGCGAGCGCATCGGCTACCGCCTGCAATGACGGAAGTCGGTTTGTGTCTCCCTCTTGGTACGCGATCTCCGTCTTCTCGCCGACACACACGATGGTGCCGTCGGTCAAGGTGACAGAGCCGGCATCCACATCGACCGAGGCCACCGTACCACTGAAATCCTCCATCGGTGGTGGCATTTGCTTGAAGACGATGTGGTGGACGCGTATCACTAGCGGCTCTTCACTCTGTGCGATACCGTTGCCCCAAGCGAATACGGTTTCACCGGCCGTCAGGGCTTCCGCCACGGCGCCCAGTGATGTGAGATAGCGCGGGTCGTCTGCTTCGTGCTTGATCTCGGTTTCGTCCACGATCAGCAACTCAGTGCCGTTGACGAGGGTTACGACGCCTGCTGTCTCGTCGACCGAAAGGATTTCGCCTTCGAACGCCGTAGGAGCTGGCAGATCGAGCTTGAACACGATACATGCCGCTCTGATTGTGGTCGGGTCCTCACTCTCTAGCGTTCCCTCACCCCACGTTACCACGGTCTCCCCGGCTGCAAGGGCTTCAGCGACCGCGTCCAGTGACGTGAGGTAGCGGTAGTCTTCACGGTCGGATTTGATCTTGGTAGCGTCGACCACGTGAACTACGACGCCGTTCGCCAGTGTGACCACTCCAACATCCGGGTCAACCTGCTCGACTTCGCCTTCGAAGCCATTCATTGGCGGTGGCGCTATCTCGAACACCACGTGCATTGCTGCAATTGTGGTGGGCTCGGTGCCTTCAACCACACCGTATCCGGCAGATACCACCTTCTCGCCCGCCTCCAAGGCTGCCGCTACTGCCTCGAGTGAACCGAGCCGATGCTCGTCGCCGGCCTCGTACGCGATCTTCGTATCGTCTACGATTCTGACAACGGTCCCGTCTGTTAGCTCAAAGGCTTGACGGTCCAGGTTGACCGATCCGACCTTGCCCGCGAACTCCTTCTTGACCAGCTCATCGCGTTCGGCATTTATCTTCGTGATGCCTTCGGTCACGCGCAGTTCGATTTGCAGACCGAGCACTTGGATCCAACCATCGGGTGGCGGAGCATCATTCATCACGAGATTGTCGCGGTCCACGTTGATGTCGATCTCGTTTGCGTGATCGCCACCAATCAAGCAAAGCCTGTCCGCCATGAAGGTGGCGTCATTGGGAGCCTGTGGCTGATCTGCAGGCTCTCTCTGTGCCTTGATATTGGGGTACTCCTCAAATGCCACAGCCTCTGTCACATGGCCAACGAACTGTTCAAAGCTCAGATCGCCGTCGCCCTTGCAGAAGGCCGTATTCACCGTGAAACCGATGTTGAGGTTGCCAAGCTGCAACGTTAGGGTTCCTTCACTTCCCGAGCTTTCGATCGACGCCACACGACCGACGATCTCCTCTTCATCTACCAGTGCCTCGCCTCCACGGATTTCTACCTCGCGGGCGACGAGCGCATCCTGTGTGAGGATTACTTCTACCCGTCCGCTCCCCTCCTGCATTAGCTGCTCGAACTCTGGCAATGACACTTCGCTGAAGAACTGATACGGGTCGACATCGTCGGGCCCAATGCCCGGGATTACGTCGCACGCCGTGGCGGTCATTGCGAGACCGAGCATGCCGGTGAGTGATGCAATTCGCCTAACCAATCTGCCAACCATGGGAGTCCCTTCGTCGAGGTTATCTCGAGTAGAAGCGCATGTACCGCGCGAACGCGGGTCCGATTGGCCCACGCCTCGAGACGAATTCGGGAGGTGCAAAGATGACCTTGCGGTGGGGCTATGGCGGTGACAGCGACAACGCGTCACGCGTGAGGGTGGTCACGCGTGACGCGGTCACGAGGGTAAGTCGTTTATGGGCCTCAGCTTGAGGACGTCAGGCCAACTCCGTGACAGGAGGATTGGCGTCAGGAGGAGGGAATCAGCCGCCGCCGGGCCACTTTTCCTTGACCACGCGGTCGATTGGGACCTGGCTAGTGCTCGGTCGCGTCGCCTCCCTGGTTCTGAGGTTGAATCGGTCGCCGGGAGACAAGAAGTAGAACAGGCCACCGGTGTCGATCTGACTCTGATGGTCGTATATAGCAACGTACCCCTGACCGATCACCTCAAAGCGGTCTCCGCGGACGACTATTGCTGTGTTCTCATCGATTCCGATGCCGAGCAATTCCGGGCGTGCTTCAATGATCTCGATCAGGTCGAACTGACGGTTTCTTCGCAGTAGGTGCTGATCGATCGCGCTGTTCTTGAGGAATCCCATGCCGACTTCGTGATCGCCCATCATGATCGTATTCGTCTTGGTGTCGCCACGAGCAAGGTAGGAACCTTGGATCGTCGCGCCGGCTGAGGATCCCCCGATTACGCCGCCCCGGTCCAGCAGCGCCCATAGCTCCTCATGAACCCGGGTGTCGAGGTACGAGTCAGCCAGACGCCACTGTCTGCCTCCTGAAAACCACACGCCTCGCGCCTCGCGGAGTCGTGCCACGAACTCTTCAGAGTTGGCTACATCCCGGTCTTTGGTGTGGAGTACCGTCAGATCGGTGGCCCCGGCTGCCTTGAACTGCCGCAAACCACCCCAGTACTGATCGTACTCGTCTCCGCCCCCAGCGGTGGGGATGACCACGATGGGAGCATCAGGTCCACCAGCTAGATTGAGGAAGCGCTCAACTATTGCCTGGTCCCTCATTGCGCCTCCCACGATCACGAGGGACCCGTTGGCGGGGCCGATCTCCTGAGCGCAGATTTCCGGAGTGACCAGGGCGACGATGAAGAGCCCACTTGCAAAGTAACGTTTCAGCACGGCATGTTCTCCTTCGTCTTGTTCGGCTGTCGATTGTAGTGCTCAAACGTTACGGTCGAGTTGCCGACATCGCCAGCACGGGAAGCCCTCAACGCCATATGTCAACTAGCGACGCATTAGCTGCCATGGACTATGACATCGTGACGTTCGATTGTTACGGGACATTGATCGATTGGGAAACCGGTATCAGCGATGCGATCATGACGTATGCTCGTGAAGCCGGAGTCTCGCTGCAACGGGAGCAGGTCATAAGGGCGTATCATGAAGTCGAGCCCGCAGTGGAGGCCGCCGAGTATCGGCGCTACAAGGATGTCCTGAGGGACACTGCAATGGGGGTTGCCCACGGGTTCGGCTGGGCCCTGGAGGAGGAGCAGGCAGCGTTTCTAGCCGACAGTCTGCCCCATTGGCCACCATTCAGCGACACGAACACTGCGCTGGAACTGATGAAGGATAGTGGGTACCAGCTGGGGATCCTCTCCAATGTAGACGATGACCTGTTGCACTCGACCCTGAACCATTTCACAGTGGAGTTCGATCTTCTGATCACAGCTCAGCGAGTCGGATCGTACAAGCCGGCACATGGTCATTTCTTGCGTGCACAGGAGATGACCGTCGATTTGCGGTGGCTCCACGCGGCACAGAGCTACTTCCACGACATCGAACCGGCCTACGACTTGGGGATTCCGGTAGCATGGGTGAACCGAAAGGCAGAGGAGCCGTGGGGGCACGCAAGACCTGATTATGAGATGGCCACGCTGGAGAGCCTTGCGGCCATCCTATGTGACTGACTCTACCGCTAGGTTCGTGATACTGTCTCCGCTCGCAAGACGGTGACGGTGACCTCATAGAACGGCTGCGGCACCGGTGCAACTTGCTGCGTCGTTTAATATCTTGCTACCGTGGTCGATCCGCAGGAGCGAGGAGGCGACGACAAACCAATGGACGAAGGCTTGTTGCAAACCTTCAGGAGCCTGGCAAAGGAGGTCCGCGCCGGCTTCAAGGAGATGAAGGAAGCCTCGGGTGAACTGCGTGTGGTCCACGGTTATCTGGAGTCGAAAGATACCGTAGGGGCCTATCGCTCGCTCTGCCTCCCGGTCAGGCGAGCCTACAAAGACTCCGATCGAGTCAGTCTGAGGCACACCAGGATCGAACTTGGGCAATCGTCAGACACGGCTGTGTTGGAGCGGGTATCGCAAGTGACACTCAAGTACCAGAAGATCCTGGAGTATCTCAACTCATCCACTACTCTCAACGATCGTCAGCTAGCTCATCGAGAGGTATTCGAAGCGTGGCTGGACGCCTCGATTTTTGGGGACTTCGCC
>CP070792.1:2027621-2030351 GCA_020346845.1 Gemmatimonadota bacterium | reverse complement strand
TGATGATGTCCTCGGTCAACCCATCGCTGAAGTATTCCTGATCCGGATCGCCGCTGGCGTTGGTAAAGGGTAGGACTGCTATGGACGGTCCGCTCGATGTGACCTGCCCAGCACGCTCGTCAACGTGGGCGTCTGAAACCGTAGCTGCAGGGGTAGCCTCGCGCTGGGCCGACCTTCGCAGCACAAACACCGTCAGCGCCGCGACCAGAACGAGCACGGCCATCCAGGGCCAGTGCCTTACCAGGCGCCCAACACCCATTGTTGAACCAGCAGATTGTGTTAGCGGAGTCTGAGTGGCCGTTATCCGCCGAAGGTGACGTAGATCAGCCAGGAGATCTTTGGTCGTCTGATATCTTTCATCAGGATCCTTGGCCAGACACTTACTGACGATTCTCTCGAGCTCCACCGGCACACCGGTCCGCAGACTTGTCAGTGGTTTCGGTTCTTCGTTTACGACAGAATACATAACTGCCTGCTCGTGGCCTCCTTTGAAGGGCAACTGTCCCGTGATCATCTCGAAAACCACAACACCTAACGACCAAAGATCCGATCGGTGGTCGACTTTCCCGCCTCGTGCTTGCTCGGGCGACATGTAAGCCGTGGTGCCGATGGTCGTACCTGTCTTGGTTAGCTGCGCCCGATCTGGGGTCTTCGCCAGTCCAAAATCCATGAGTTTCGCCTGACCGCGGGGTGTCAACATGATGTTAGCTGATTTGATATCGCGGTGAATGATCCCTCTCTCGTGTGCTTCGCTGAGACCTTCGCCGAGCTGAATAGCGATGTCCAATGCCTCTTCCAGATCCAATGGGCCTGATCGGGTTTTGTCCTTGAGAGCCTGCCCGTCGATCCACTCCATAGCAATGAATGAGTGCCCATCCGTTTCGTCGATCTCGTGAATCGTACATATGTTGGGGTGGTTTAAGGCCGCCGCCGATTGGGCCTCGGCTACAAAGCGAGTTATTTCATCCTTGGTGCCCAATGACTGAGGTGACAGGAACTTGAGCGCGACGGTACGTTTGAGTTTGGTGTCCTCGGCCTTGTAGACGACTCCCATACCACCTTCACCGAGTTTGGAGGTAATCTTATAGTGGGATATGGTCTTGCCGATCACGCTCTGACTCCGGGGTGATCCCAACGGATTCTTAACCGAGTATCTATTGTATCGCAACAGGTTGTCGGCAGCGATAGAAAATGGCCAATTGGTCTGACACACCTTGCATCTGCTGCTAGTCCTTCTCGTAGACGCCTTCAGTTATCCGCCAAGTCGATCATGACGATGTCCGCGTTGCTGTGCGACCGGTCGAACACGATCCGCGTTCCATCGGGAGTGATGTCAAACGTCCTTATAGTGCCGGCGTCCTCGAGCCGGGTGAGCTGGCGTTCCTGCATCGTCGTCAGGTCGACGAGCCAGAAGTCGGCACGGAAATTCGTCGATGACTTCAGGTATATAAAGCCCTTACCGTCCGGGAGAAAGCGCACTTTCTCCCCGTCGATGAACACTTCGACGAGAGGCAGTTCGACCGGGGTTCCATCCGGGTGGACACCCAGAACGCGAGATTGTCCAGCGTAGGCCTGCGGGCCGGCGTAAACAATGAGTTCTCCCGTCGGGGACCAGACGGGATTCAGAGCATGGCCCTCCACGATCTTTTCGATCCGGTCTCCTTCCACACCAATCTTGAACAGGCCCTGGTTGCCCTCGACATCTATCCCTCCGGTGACGATCCAGGCTCCGTCCGGGGACCAAGAAGCCGAACCTTGGACGTAAACGGCCGTGGAAAGTGACCGAAGTTCGGCTCCATCCGCGCTCAAGATATGAAGCATGTTCCGTCCATCCTGCCGGAGGACAATGGCCAGCCAGTCTCCATCCGCGGACACGGCGACAGGTACCAACAGCGGGGTTTCGATTCCCTTCCAGATCTCCTGAGAGATACCATCCCGGAATCGCCACAGCCCATCGCCGCTGCCCTGGGAGGACAGATAGTACAGTTCCCCGGGCCCGTAGCGGGGCGCGAGGGCTCTCACAGACGGAAGCTCGAAGGGCTTCGCGTCGGTCTCGGTCGCCAGCTCGTCACCGATCGGGATCTGCCACAGCCTCACCCGGGGGTTCGCGACGGTGGCAACCAACCGGCGGCCATCTTCACTCGCGTCTACGGAAGTGTACTGTTCCAGGCCGAAGCTCAGTCGGCGCGCGGCCCGATGTTCGAGGTCGAAACTCCACAACCAAGGCCCCGCCCCATTCATTTCCTGGGCGATGAACACTAGGGTTTTCTCGTCGATGGAGGTAAGGAACATGGGATAGAGAGTACCGGTGACCAGCCGTTCGATTCCGGATCCATCGGGCCGAATGCGCCACAGGTCCATCTCCTGGGTGTTCTCCTGGCCGTGAACCATGTAGATCCAGCCGTCGCGACCCCAGACCGGGAAATGTTGATGGTAACCGAGGCCTGCGTTTAAAATCTCGCGACGGTCGGAGCCATCGCTGTCGGCGACGATCAGCGGATCACCCGGGTCATAGGTATGGTAAACGATGCGGCTTCCGTCGGGTGACCAGGAAACGTTGGTGGCCGTATTTTCCAGCCAGTTCCGCGGGGTTCCGCCCTGCAACGGCATACGCCGCAACCGCGAATTCTTGCTGCCGGTCAACCAGACTTCCGACCCGTCGTGACTGAATCCGACTTCCCGCAACCCCGACCTCACATTCCCGACGAGCCCATTGGTCAAGTTGTACGG
>CP070792.1:2023958-2027521 GCA_020346845.1 Gemmatimonadota bacterium | reverse complement strand
GCGGTGAAAGACCGGAAGTGCCATCGGCTTCACCGCCGATCTTCTTTCCGCTTAGCGATCCGGCCTCACATGAAGGCGGCGCTACCATTTCAAGCCCGAAACTGCATAGATTGCGACGCCATTGTTGGCAAGAGCGTCTACAAAGCAGCACAGTCGGAACTGCGATTTGCCAGACACCCATCGCAGTGATCGGCGGTAGCACAGGCCGTGGCAGCTTGGCGACGGGAGTCAAAGCAAAACGGGGGTGACCAGATGAAGGGACGAGCATTGGTTACAGGCGGTGCGGGTTTCATCGGTTCGCATGTAGCCGATCACTATCTCAGGGAAGGCTACGAAGTTACGGTGGTCGACGATCTCTCTTCCGGTAGATTGGAGAACGTACCGCAGGCCGCTGAGTTCGTGCAGACTGACATTGGCTCGGAAGAGGCGCGGGCGTTGCTGGCCGAGACCACGTTTGATATTCTCAACCACCACGCTGCCCAGATGGATGTCCGGGTGTCGGTTGAAGATCCGGCGTTCGATGCCCGAACGAACATCCTGGGGCTGGTCAATCTTCTCGAGGGAGCGCGTGCGGGAGGGACCAGGCGAGTGGTTTTTGCCTCGTCGGGCGGGGTTGTCTATGGTGAGAGTGACGAGCTACCGCATCCGGAGGAAGCTCGCAAACTGCCGGTGTCTCCCTACGGGGTCTCCAAACTCACCTCAGAGTTCTACCTTGCGGCGTATGCCATGCTGTACGATATGGAATGCGTTTCTCTACGGTATGCCAATGTCTATGGGCCGCGTCAGAACCCGCACGGTGAAGCCGGGGTAGTCGCCATCTTCTGCAGCAAGATCAAGGCGGGTGAGCAAATCACCATCTATGGAGATGGCGAACAGACGCGTGATTACGTAAACGTCTTGGACGTTGCACGAGCCAACATGGCTGCAACGCGTTGGCCCGTACCGCCGGTCCAAACCATCGATTCGGTCGCCTTCAATATTGGGACTGAGACTGAGACCAGCGTCAACGAGCTGGCCCAGACACTGGCTGACGCCACGGGACTTGATCTGGATACAAGTCACGCAGCCGCGCGATCTGGCGAGTTGCAGAGAAGCTGCGTCGCAGTTGGTCGTGCAGCCCAAGAGTTGGATTGGAAGCCGCAGATCCAGCTGAAAGATGGACTGAGACAAACCTACGAGTGGATTTCGGAGAACACCGCATGATCATGCAGGTGGGAGGAGCCCTACCGACGAGTCCCTGGGAACTCGTCACCACTTCGAGTGCAGCCACCAAGCTGGTGCTGTTGGTGCTGGTGGCGTTTTCACTGATCTGCTGGTTCCTGATTCTGCTCAAGTGGATCCAGTTCCGCCGGGTCGGAAAGCTGGGAAATCGCTTCTTCGATGAGCTTGAAAGAACGACGCGTCTGGAGGATGCGTATCACGCGGTCATGAAGTTGCCTCCATCCCCCTATGGGCGCCTGTTGCGGGAAGGAATCAACTTCTTCTCCGAACTCAGGCCAGGAGCGCTGCAGCAAACGGATGCTGGCAAGACCGCGACGCTCACCGCGACCCAACTCGAGGTCCTCCGCATGCAGTTGGCTAAGGAAATAGGTGCGGAACGTGACCTCATGGCTCGGTTTATACCATGGTTGGCAACGATTGGCTCTGTGAGCCCTTTGCTGGGTCTGCTGGGGACGGTACTTGGTGTCATGGATGCCTTTCTTGGTATTGCTGCGGGAGGGTCGGGCAACATCTCCGCCGTGGCTCCAGGCGTTGCCGAAGCGCTCATCACGACGGTACTGGGTCTGGCTGTGGCGATACCTGCGGTAATCGCGTACAACATATTTGCCAGCAGATTGGGTGTCTTCGCGGGTGAGCTCGAGGGGTTTGCGCAGGAGATTATTGGAGCCATGGCACGTGAGGGGAGGGTTTAGTATTGCCCCAGAGTGGACTGCGAGGGAGAGGCGAGCTTCCACTAGAGGGGGGCATCAATGTCACGTCTCTAGTCGATGTCGCGTTCGTGTTGCTCATCATCTTCATGATCACTGCCCCGATCATGCAGGGTGGCGTGGATATCGAGCTCCCACGAGGTGAGCCGCGTCCGATCGAACCCCGAGAAGGTCTGATAATCACGGTGAACAGCGAAGGCCAGATATTCATAGACGATGAGGCCACGCCCTTGCCGTACGAGGAGTTCCGAGTAGCGTTCGGGCCTTTGGTCAGCAGGAGACAACCAAGTGGAGTCTACCTGCGGGGAGACCGCCGAACGGCATACGGAACCGTGGTCCGCGTGCTGGCTGTTATGCAGACCGCTGGTGTGGACAATGTGGCATTGGTACTGGAGGAGGAGGAGATAGAGCGGTGAGAGGTTTTGGGCGCAGCATTGGACGGGGCCTCACGCGCCGCCGGGGAACCGGTTGGGCCTTCACCGGGAGCATGGTACTGCACGTGGGGTTGGGGTTTCTGTTCCTCGTGCCGCCCGGGGTGCCGGAGGATCGGCCGCCGATCTACAGGGTTGAGCTCGTCGCCGCCCCCCAACCAAAGCCGAATCAGAGAAGAGCGCCGGAAACCGTCCAGCGGCCAGCTGAGCAGCCTCAGCCGCAACCACAACGGCCCCGTCGCACTTCGCAGTCTGAGACTCCTCCCCCACCTACCCAAGAGCCCGAGACAGAACGCGAGCCAGCGCCCCGCACCCAGCCCGACAGCCTGGCTCCTAACGTCGAACCGTCGACCGGCACCGACCCGGCCACAGTCAACACAGCAGGCGTGGACTTTCCGTTCCCTGAGTACCTCCGCAACATAGTGGCACAGGTCCACCGCCGCTGGCAACGACCAAGCGGCAACGTCTCGCTCAGGGCCGAAGTCCAGTTCTTTATCCATCGTGACGGAACCGTGACGCACTTTCAGTTCGTTGAGCGGTCGGGCAACTTCGGGTTCGACATCGAGGCGCAGGGAGCCATCGAGGCGGCTGCCAACGCGAACGCCTTCGGCCCCCTGCCCGACGGCTTTCCAGAAGACGTGCTTGTGGTGAGCTTCTTCTTCGATCCGGAAAAGACGAGATGACTAGGGAGAAGATCAGGAGGGGAAGGAGGGGAAGGAGGGGAAGGAGATGGCTTCTGCTGGCCCTCTCTTTTATCGTCCCGACGCTGCTGTCGGCCCAGGACCCGGTTGATCAGGGCGTCCGGCTGGGAATCACCTACACCCCCGGCATGCGGCCGGGCATGCTGGTTCTGGGCGGTCCCGATCGGGAGCTGCTCGATTCAGTACGCACCATCATACAGCGCGATTTGGGCTACTCCGACCGGTTCGAGATGATCTACTTGCCGGGTGGAGATAGTCTGGTGCTCGGTGTGAGCCGCGCCGGCGAGTCCGGAGCGTCGGACCTTGGCGAAATATTCGTCAACTACTCGCTGTATGCTGCTCTGGGCGCCGACTATGCCGTGAGTGTCCTCGAGGAGCCGGATTCGAGTCTGTCGATGAACCTCTACGATGTTGGGGGGGAAGCCGTTCGCGCCAGTGTGCGTATCTATCATACCGATCCGCGTTCACCCGAATTTCGCATGGCGGTCCACAGGGCCTCTGAC
>CP070792.1:2012334-2023858 GCA_020346845.1 Gemmatimonadota bacterium | reverse complement strand
ATCAACAGCGCCTCCGTCGGAGCTGAGCAGGAGTGCGAGGCCGATCCCGAAGTGGTCTACATTGGCACCGGCGAGACTCAGATCCGGGGTAACATCCAGCAGGGCGACGGCATCTACAAGTCAACCGATGGAGGCCGCACCTGGGCTCACATAGGGTTGACCGAGACTCAGAACATTTCACGCATTCGCATCCATCCTACCGACTGCAACATGGTCTGGGTGGCCGCGTTTGGTGTACACTCGGCGCCCAATACCGAGCGAGGCATCTTCAAATCGATAAACGGTGGTGAGACGTGGCGTCAGGTTCTGTATCGGGACGAGCGCACTGGTGCAGCGGACCTGTCGGTGGATCCAAACAACCCCGCAGTCATGTACGCCTCGCTGTGGGAAGCTTGGCGTAAATCGTGGGGCATGTCCTCAGGTGGCCTTGGCAGCGGATTGTTCAAGAGCACCGATTTCGGTGAGACATGGACCGAAATAACCCGTAACAATGGGTTGCCTCAGGGGATGATTGGAAAGATCGGGGTTGCGCTGTCTCCGGCTGCTCCCTATCGGGTGTGGGCCCTGATCGAGGCGGAAGATGGCGGCGTGTTCCGCTCCGATGATGGTGGCGCCAACTGGACCCGCACCAATGAAGAGAGAAGACTGCGCCAGCGTGCGTTCTATTACACCCGTGTCTATGCCGATCCGCTGGATCCGGACGTGATGTATGCGCTGAACACGGGCCTCTATCGCTCACGTGACGGCGGCAAGACGTTCCAAGGAATAAGGGTGCCGCACGGGGACAATCATGACTTGTGGATTGCCCCAGACGACGCCGATCGAATGATCAACGGCAATGACGGTGGTGCCAACGTCTCGTTCAACGGTGGCCAGACCTGGACGGCGCAAGACTTCCCCACAGCACAATTCTACAGAGTTATGACGACCAACCACGATCCGTATATGATCTGTGGTGCGCAGCAGGACAACAGCACGGCATGTGTTCCCAGCCGGGGATGGAGCCACATTTCGCAGAACGCGGGAGGACCGAATTTCTTGTTCTCGGTAGGCGGCTGCGAGAGCGGATACATCGCCAACAGCGCTCTGAATCCCAACATATTCTACGCGGGTTGCTACGGCGGAAGCCTCAGTCGCTACAATCACGCCAACGGCCAGACTCGAGCCATCAACGTTTGGCCGGAGAACCCGATGGGGCAGTCTTCAGAAGACCTCATCGAGCGGGTGCAGTGGACCTTCCCGATAGTGTTCTCACACACCGACCCGAATGTGCTCTACACCGGAACTCAGAAGGTGTGGAAGACCTCGAACGATGGTCAGACGTGGGAGCAGATAAGTCCCGATCTCACTCGGGCTGACCCCACGACGATGGGCCCGTCCGGCGGACCCCTGACAAAGGACCAGACGGGTGTCGAGACATATGCCACGATATTCGCCATTGCACCGTCGTATCATGACGGCAACGTGATCTGGGTTGGATCGGACGACGGCTACGTGCACATCACGCGGGATGGAGGGGCCACGTGGGACAATGTGACTCCTGAGGACGCACCGGACTTTGTGCGGATCAATACCGTAGAGGCGTCACCAAACACTCCCGGAAAGGCATACGTATCCGGGATCAGGTATCTGGTCGACAACGATCGTAGCCCTTATGTGTGGAAGACCGAGGATTACGGACAGACGTGGAATAGGATCGTCAGCGGAATTCCCGGAGATGACTTCGTGCGAGCAGTGCGAGAGGACCCGGTTGTGCCTGGGATGCTGTACGCGGCCTCGGAGCGCACGGTGTACATATCGTGGGACGACGGTGCGTTTTGGCAGCCTCTGAGTTTGAATCTGCCTGTTGTACAGGTTTCGGACTTGGTTGTTGAGGACAACGATCTTGTGATAGGCACCCATGGTCGCTCGTTCTGGGTGCTGCCGAACATGTCCATTCTGCGGCAGTTGAACCAGCAGGTCGCGGCGTCCGACGTTCACTTGTTCGACCCGGTCGATCCCAGGCGTGGCATAGACAATTCGGTGCAGGTGTTCTACTACCTGTCCGAAGCCCCCGACTCCCTGACTCTGGAATTCCTCGATGGCTCGGGCGAAGTCATTCAGAGCTACACAGCGACGAAAGACGATAGACCTGCCGAGCCCTCCCAATCATTTGGCTTCTTCGGCGGCGGCAATCCGACGCCACCTCGGAGAGCTGGGGCGAATACCTTCCGCTGGAACCTACGGTACCCTGGCTACACCGACTTCGACGGCCGGATCTTCTGGGCGGCTGGCAACTTCGGGCCCATGGCGATTCCCGGCCAATACCAAGTCCGACTGACTGCTGATGGTGTCACGCAAACCCAGGGCTTCGAGATCAAACTGGATCCACGCCTGGAGTCGGTGACCTTGGCGGACCTCCAGGCCAGGTTCGATCTCGCATTGCAGATTCGTGACCGGGTGAGTGAGGCCAACCAGGCAGTGATAGATATACGGGGAATCAAGGGCGAAGTGGATGACAGGTTGGGACGAACATCCGACGAGGATATCCAGGAACAGGGGCAACTCGTCAATGACAGGCTCAGTGTAGTCGAGTCGGAGATCTATCAGGTCAGAAACCAGAGCAATCAGGATCCGCTGAACTTCCCAATCAAGCTCAACAACAAGCTCGCAGCTTTGATGGGTGTGGTCGAGAGTGGTCAAACGCGACCCACGGATCAGAGCTATGCCGTTTACAATCACCTCTCTGATTTGCTGCAGACCGAGCTGATTCGATTGAACACGATCATCCAGCAAGATCTGCAGCGACTGAACGAACTGCTGCGACAGGCGAACCTGGATCCGATCCAGACGGAGCGACCGATCAGCTAGCTGGTAGCTTGGCTGTGGGTCCGCCGCTTCCGGCGGACCCGCCGGGCCCGTCGGTTGCGTCGGGCCCGATTTTCTGGGCGGAGGTCGACCAGAGCGGAAGGCGGGACGACATGCGATTGGACAGAATGATCACCGCCGTTGACGCACATGCCTGTGGTGAACCCGGACGCGTGATCGTCGGTGGCGTACTGGATGTTCCGGGCGAGACGATGTTCCAGAAGAAGCTCCACTTGGAGCAGCACGCCGACAGCCTGCGCAAGCTCATGCTCCGAGAGCCGCGCGGATATCCCGCTCTTTGCTGCAACTTGGTTCTCCCGCCCACGAAGCCCGAAGCCGACGCCGGCTTCGTAATCATGGAGCAAATGGAATATCCGCCGATGTCGGGCAGCAACATCATCTGCGTTGCGACCGTCTTGATCGAGACTGGAATGGTGCCTGTCCAGGAGCCCGTGACCGAGCTGGTGTTGGAGGCTCCGGCTGGACTAGTGCCAGTCCGCGCGCAGGTTGCGAACAACAAGGTCACCAACGTGACGTTCGAGAACGTCCCGGCTTTCGCCACTCATATCGATGCCGCCATTGACGTGCCCGAACTAGGTGAGGTTCGGGTGGACGTAGCATACGGTGGCATGTTCTACGTGATAGCCGATGCGGAGCAGTTTGGATTGTCATTGGTGGCAGATGAAGGGGCGCGGATTGCAAGGATCGGTGAGATGGTGAAGATCGCTGCGCGCGAACAGCTTCCCGTGGTGCACCCGGAGAACGAGCAGATCTCTGGTGTCACCATTTCACAGCTATCGGGACGTCCACACGATGCTGCGGCAGATCGCCGTAACGCAGTGGTGGTCTCCTCCGGGGTGCTGGATTGGGATCGTCCCGAGACTTGGACCGGCGTGCTGGACCGCTCTCCCTGTGGTACCGGCACGTGTGCTAAGATGGCCACCATGTACTCCAAGTCTGAGCTGGATTTGAAACAAGACTTCGTACATGAGAGCGTACTGGGTACTGTGTTCACCGGGCGCCTACTACGTGAGGCCGATGTTGGAGGTCAGAAAGGGGTCGTACCGGCCCTCTCCGGAAGGGCGTGGATAACCGGCTTCAGCCAATACGTGGTGGATGCCGAGGACCCCTTCCCAGAGGGTTTCACCGTCGGTGATATCTGGGGCAGCAGCATCGGCTGATGCCGTAACAGTGCCGCAAACCGCGCCATGGTGTTACGATATATGGCCACGGGATCCCCGAGATCACCGGGATTCACTGTACACACCCAATCGGCGTCTAGCGCCGATAGAACCCGAGTCCAGAGAGGTAGAACAGGGATGACAACGCCGATCAAGGTCGAACGGCTCACGAAGGAGCTGGAAAAGCTGCATGAGGAGATGATAAGTGGAGCCTATGGGCACGGCGAGTATGATCAACGACTAGCCCGTATGATCCAGGAGCTTCGCGAGCGCGGCATCGATGCTGACCGGCCGCAGATCACCGCTGCTCTGGATGAGGCTCTATCCCGCGGCATCATAACACCGGCCGTGAAGGACCATCTCGAGAAACGGCTCGGTCTGGTCTAGAACACGCCCCCAAATAGGGTGACCGGCCAGTGACACGGGACACACACCCTGCTCACTGGCCGTATTGTTTCGGAACGATCATACGGGTGCCTTGAGGAAACACGGCTCAAGGCGTTCATTTAAGCAAGTCGCCAGGGACCACAACAGAACTCGTCACTAATTCGCACTCCAGCCTAGGAGTCTTCATGATCCGCGCTAGGACGACGTTGTTGGGTGTGATGTCTCTGGTCCTGTCCCTGTACCCGTCGCGTGTTGCCGCAGATGAAACGGAGATACCCGCATTCGCCCGCAAGTACAGAGTCAGCTGCAACATGTGCCACAATCCGGTTCCTCGAATGACCGAATTCGGAAACACATTCGCGGCAAACGGTTTCCGCTTTTCTCCCGTCGAGCAACCGCGCGACACGATCGATACGGGTGACGAACTGCTGCAGCTGGTAGACAACTTGCCGCTGGCGATCAGAGCAGACATTTATGCTCAGGCAATCACCAATGGAGATGTTGGCTCTGATTGGAAAACGCCGTACAACATCAAGCTGATGTCAGGCGGCCCGATTTCCGATAAGTTCTCCTACTACCTGTACTTCTTTCTCTTCGAGCGAGGCAAGATAGGTGGTCTTGAAGACGCTTACGTCCACTACAACGACATTGCGGGAGCCCCGGTAGATGTGATGGTGGGACAGTTCCAGGTCTCGGACCCGATGTTCAAGCGGGAGCTCAGATTGTCGTTCAACGACTATGTGATCTACCGAACCGAAGTGGGGTTGCAGCCAGCCGATCTGACTTACGATCGGGGAATAATGGTGCCAGCCAACGTAGCAGGTTGGACCATCACGGGTCAGGTCATCAATGGCAATGGCAAAGGCGAAGAGGTTGAGGATCTGCAGCTCGACAATAATTACGCTAAGAACTTCATGGGGCACGTTACTGGCGATATCGCCCCATGGTTCCGTTTTGGTGCAATGGGCTACTACGGTAGAGAGAGAGGATCCGTAAGTGGTGGTCCGGAGGTCACGAACCATCTGTGGATGCTAGGCGCAGATGCTACTTTCTCGATCGGATCGTTTGAGATCAATGCCCAGTATATCCATCGGGAAGACGACTTTCCGACCTTCAATCCCACTGACGAGGTGGCCAAGACCAATGGTGGATTCGCCGAAGTGATCTGGATGCCAAAGCCGGACAGCAGATGGTATGCTTTGGCCCTGTACAATCGGATAGACTGCAATCAACCATTGCTCAACGTCAGGTTGGGTGTGCCAACGGACCTCGAGCGATACCAGACGATCACGGGTGGACTGGGCTGGGTATGGCAACGCAACATCCGCTTGATGGGCGAAGCTACGTGGGACACGGAGCGCGAGGTAGCTCGCTGGACAGTAGGTCTCGTGACTGCGTTCTGAGCGACGCGAACATAGGAAAGGATCGGGCGCCATGCGATTGTCTCGGATTGCTGGTACGGGCCATTTCGTTCCCGCAAGGGTCGTTACGAATCACGATCTGGCTGCAGTCATGGACACGTCGGACGAGTGGATCCTGGAAAGAACCGGTATCCGTGAGCGCCGTTTCACGGAGGATGGTGTAACAGGGACGGACCTGGCGGTAGAAGCTTCACGTCAGGCTCTGAGCGAGGCGGGCTGGGAAGCGGGGGATGTACAGTTCATCATCTTTGCTACGCTGTCGCCTGACATGTATTTCCCCGGCAACGGAGTTCTCCTACAGCGTGAGCTCGGGTTGCCAGGCGTGGGGGCAATGGATGTCCGGAATCAGTGTACCGGGTTTGTCTACTCGTTGTCCGCTGCCGATGCATATATCCGGATGGGGATGTACGATCGGATCCTGGTAGTCGGGGCTGAGCGCCATTCTGCTGGTCTCAGGATGGACGACCGAGGTAGAGACACGGCCGTACTGTTCGGCGACGGAGCCGGCGCGGTATGTGTCGACGTGACCACCGACCCGGAGGGGAGTCGATTGATCAGTCATCATCTACATGCTGACGGCCGATTCGCGGAGGAACTCTGTATCAAATCGCCGGGGGCAGGCAGGAAGCCTTGGCTCAGCGCCGACATGGTCGATGACGGCTCCAGTCACCCGTTCATGAACGGGCGTGAGGTATTCCGCAATGCGGTAACGAGGTTCCCCGAAGTCATCATGGAAGCTCTGGATGGCCAAGGTCTCACACCGGATCAAGTCGACGTTGTGATACCGCATCAGGCGAATCAACGTATTACCGATGCCGTCACTAAACGGCTCGGCCTGCCGCGGGAGAAGGTATTGAGTAACATTGAGCGGTTCGGAAACACAACGGCTGCCAGTATTCCGATTGTGTTGAGTGAAGCAGTGAAAGCCGATACAGTGCAGCGTGGCGATCTAGTGTGTCTGGCTGCGTTCGGATCCGGGTTCACGTGGGCAGCTACCCTGATGCGCTATTGAGTGAGCGCGTAGCACAGATCGAGAAAGGCGGGAATGCGATGGTTGCGGCTGTTGTGCTGATGAATGTCGAGCGCGACCAGGTCAATGAGGTCGCGGAGAGCTTGGCTGCAATGGACGGGGTATCAGAGGTCTACTCCGTGTCCGGAAGGTACGATTTGGTCGTCGTGCTTCGGGTCAAGACCAACGAAGAACTCGCAGATCTCGTCACCAGTAACATGCTGAAACTGAAGGGAATCAAACAGACTGAGACATTGATAGCGTTTCGTGCCCTCTCGAGATATGACCTCGAGGCGGCCTTCTCGCTTGGTTCAGACGGTTGAGGAATGGCAATACCATGAAACGCAGCGCAATAATCGCCCTTGTCGTAGCGGCCGCACTGCTGGTCGTCCTTTTCAGTATTCCCTGGTTCATCCGAGTGGTAACCGACTGGTATTGGTTTGAGGCTCTTGGCTTTCAGGTGGTGTTTCTGAGGGAGCTGTGGACCAAACTCCTGCTCGGAAGCGTGGTTGGAATCATCTCTTTTGCATTCTTCTTCACGAATCTGCGGCTGGCGCAACGCGGTCTGGTCCCAGACCCATTGGTGGTGACATTCAGTCCTAACGTACCCAAGGTCGACCTGACCCAGATGCTGAGACGGGTAACCTGGCCTGTATCGCTCGCCATGGGTCTGATGCTTGGGCTGTCCGGTGCGAGCGGCTGGCACTTGCTGTTGCGGCTGTTGAACGCAACACCGTTTGGAGTCTCCGACCCGGTGTTTGGCAGGGATATCAGCTATTACGAGTTCGTACTGCCGGCCGTACACGCCGTACTCAGCCTGGTGACCGGCTTGACCTTACTCGCTCTCTTCATTGTCGTTCCACTCTACTTGCTGCGACGCGACATAGTCGTCGCCGGGAAACGGATTGTCATCGAGCGATCTGCTGAGGTACATCTCGGTGTCTTGCTCTGCGTGATGTTTCTCGCTACCGCGCTGACGACATTCTTGGTCCGGATTCCGATGGTGTTGTACTCGACTTCCGGACCGCTCTTTGGAGCTACTTATACCGATCTGACAATGCGTATCCCGCTCATGCACATGTCTTGGGTCATTTCGCTGTTGGGCGCCGGGTTTGTCCTGCTGGGCATCAGAACGAAAAAGGTGGCACGAAACACGATCGCAGCAGTTGTTGCATACTTCCTCGTGGCTGGAGTAGGAGGCTCGCTGCTACCAGCCATGGTGCAGAAGTTCGTGGTTGATCCAAATGAACTTGCGAAGGAGACGCCACAACTGGAGCACCACATTGCGGCGACACGGGAGGCTTGGGGTCTGAATGAGGTCGCAATCAGAGATCTCTCGGGTGAGGCAACACTGGATCTCGCGGACATCCAGAACAACAGCGGAACGATAAAGAATGTTCGTCTGTGGGATCGTGATCCGTTGCTACAAACGTTCCGTCAACTCCAGGAAATCCGGACCTACTACGACTTCAACTCGGTCGATGACGATCGTTATTGGATCGACGGTGAGTACCGCCAGGTCCTGCTATCACCGCGCGAGCTGAACACCGCATCACTACCGACGCGGAACTTCATCAACGAGAGGTTGACCTACACTCACGGCATGGGATTGACACTCAGTCCCGTGAATCAGGTGACGTTGGAGGGCTTACCGCATCTGTTCATCAAGGATCTGCCACCTGCGTCCAGTGTCTCTATCGAGGTTACACGACCTCAGCTGTACTACGGCGAGCTGTCCAACGATTACGCTTTTGCACGCACAGGACAGCCGGAGTTCGACTTCCCATTGGGTGACTCGAGCGCGTTTACCTCCTACGCTGGTAACGGAGGGGTGGAAGTGAGCAGCTTCCTGAAGCGGTTGTTCCTTAGCGCTCGTTTCAGGTCGTTCGACGCCCTGCTAACCGAGTACGTGACGCGCGAGAGCAGAGTCCTCTACTACAGGAACATCAGGGAGCGAGTGGCAAAGGCGCTACCGTTCCTCACTTGGGACTCCGATCCGTACATGGTGATCACGGATGATGGGCGACTCGTGTGGATTCTCGACGCGTACACCAGAAGCGGAAGATATCCCTACTCTGAGCCACTGGCCGACGGTACCAACTACATGCGTAATAGTGTGAAGGTTGTGATCGATGCTTACCACGGTAGTGTGAGCGCGTACATAACCGATCCCGGGGACCCGATCATCAGAACGTACGACAAGATATACCCTGGGGTTCTACTGTCGCTCGGTGAGATGCCGGACGACATAAGGGCCCACATCAGATATCCCGAAGATCTGTTCCGCGCCCAGACCGCACTGTATACCACCTTCCATATGGATGAACCGGACATCTTCTATTCGAGGGAAGACCAGTGGCAGATTCCCGTTCTCGCACGCAGTGAGGGGCCGCGAGATCCATTCTTGCGACACATCGTGATGAAGCTGCCGGGTGAGTCGCAGGAAGAGTACATCGTGATGACTCCATTCACACCACGTCAGAAGGACAACCTCGCGGCATGGATGGTTGCGCGGAATGACGGTGACAACTACGGCAAGCTCGTGGTGTACCGGTTCCCCAGGCAGAGCCTGGTATTCGGTCCCAGTCAGATCGTCAACCGCATGAATCAGGACACTGAGATATCGCGTCAGATCTCACTGTGGGATCAACGAGGCTCAGAAGTGATTCGTGGCAGCCTCCTGGTGATTCCCATTGAGGAATCGTTGATCTTCGTGCAGGCGATTTACCTGCGCGCAGAGGGCGGTAGGATTCCGGAACTGAAACGGGTGGTGGTCGCGTATCAGAACCAGGTAGTCATGGAAGAGACTCTGGAGCAAGGATTGGCGCGGCTCTTTGGTGGTGCTGGTGCCGTAACACCACCAATCATGACGGTTGACGAAGTGTTGGCTGATACACCGGATGTCGCGGCAGCGAGCATCGCAGATCTGGTTAGGCAGGCATCGAATCACTACGATCGCGCCATGGCGGCACAGAGAGCCGGCGATTGGGCGACATATGGCGAGGAGATGCAACTCGTGGGTGAGTTGCTGCGGCAGCTGCGTGAGGCCGGTGGCGGCGGATAGACAGCGATCCTAGAGCAGTCGCTGAAACAGGATCATAGCGGCCAGGGAGATACTGACCAACAGGGCGACGGTCAGCTTCCTGGCCTGTCCGTAGGCTTCCGGCAGCAGCTCGAGAAACACCATCAACACCATCGCACCGGCCGCGAATCCGATCCCGTACGGTAAGGCTGGCGCGAATGCATCAACGAACAGGTAAGCTGGGACAGCCATCAATGGTTGGGGCAGGGAAGAGAAGATGCTCCAACCGATGCATCCTGCCACGCTGACACCGCGCGGCCTCAGAACGGCACTGATCGCCAGACCTTCTGGTATGTTGTGAACGGCAATGGCAACGGTTATAAGAGTCGCTAGCGTCATTCCGCCGCCGAATGAAGCGCCCACGGCGACGCCCTCCGAGAAGGAGTGCACCGTCATCACGACGATCATGAGTAGTGTACGGCGCGCTCCCACAGAACCAAGCGAGCCGAACCTGACGTTGTAACGCTGTAGGATTCTCTGGGTTCCGAGGATGAAGAGGATACCGAGGTTCGCACCAATGATCGTGGACCAGGTTCCGGATTCCGTTCCTTCTACCAAGAGGCCAAAACACGCTCCCAGCATGAGGCCGGAGGCCACCGCGTTCGCATACGCCACGCCCTTGCGTGACACGGCCCGGACGAACGCGAAGGGCAGAGCGCCCAGGCCGGTGGCCAAGGCCGTCATTAGACCGTAGATGAAGACCAGGATTACCGGTTGCATGCCAGATTGCTTGGGCCGTCGGTGGGCCAACTCATCGCAGGAATCCGTTCAGCAAGACCACTATTCCCATGGCAACGCTGGTCACCAATGCTATGCTGGTGTGTCCCGCTTGCTGATAGGACTCCGGCAGCGGCTCGACCATCACCAGGTAGACTAATGCGCCCATCGCGAAACCCAGCGCCCAGGGCAGCAGCGATGGCACGGCCGCGATGAGTGCAAAGGTCACGATCGCGAGCAGTATCAGGCTGACGTTGGTCATTACGGCTAGTCCTGCCGCGTCGCGTAGTCGGATGCCACGAGCCCGCAAAACGGCGCACAATACGGTGGCCTCGGGCACGTTGTGGATTGCGAAAGCGATAGCGGCGAAGATCCCGAGTCCAATATTGAGCGACATGGCAACGCCGATGGCGACGCCTTCAGACGCCGAGTGCAGTGACTGGACCAGTAGGATCTGATATCCGTATTCGGGTCCGGTCTCATCTAGTTTGTTGAGATCGAGATCCTCGGTACGGGCAATCATGTGGGTCCAATAAATGAAGCCGATCCCGAGAAAGGCGCCGGTGGCTCCTGCCAAGACCATACGGTTGAGCCCGGCAACGACGATGACGTATGCGGTTCCCAGCATCAATCCTGCGGCCAGCGCGTTGGCCCAGCCGATCCAGGAAATGGGGATCCGGTCGCGCCATCTGAACGGGATCGCCCCGAGGGCCGCCGAGGCGGCGGCTATCGAGGAATAGACGAGGACGGTAATGGTCGGGTTCACGGGTCTTGGGGCGAACGCCGGGGGCTACACGGGTACCGATTCATCCCAGTCGGCCCGCGCCGCCTGAGTTAGTCAGAGCTTACGGCAGCGATTCATGATCTCGCGCTCGAACCT
>CP070792.1:2009198-2012234 GCA_020346845.1 Gemmatimonadota bacterium | reverse complement strand
TCCAGCGCACATCGGCGTTCGCAGCCAGCGTCTCTTCGACCCAAGCCATCTGTGAATCCGGAAACTCGACAGGCTGCCCGAGTCCAGCCACTACTGCATCGCTGCTCATGAAATCGGTCAGCATTCGTTTCGCCGCTTCCGGATCCTCTACTTGGAGCCGCTTGTAGAGTTTGGTCAGCTCCCTTATCTCGGGAGGTGGCTCAGGTCGGGGATGGTCCTCGCTATCTAGAACCATGAACAACACATCCTTGTAGACGAAGTGGTAGTACGCGGTCCCGTGCCGCTCGAGCCACACCTCTTTGCCTCCAGGGAAGCTGACGTCGTGATTGCCCCTGGTGTAGAAGAAGGGCATGTCCAGCTTGCGCGTCAGGGTCTCCGCCTCCTCCCACATTTCCACCAGCTCAGCCCTAGTTTCAGCGTAGCCCTCTATGATATCGCCCACATTGATCACGAATTCCGGCTGCAACAGGTTGAGCTGATCCATCGCAATCGCGAAGGTGCCCTCGATATTGGCGCCCCCGGTGCGGTCACCGATGATCGCAAACTGAAAGTTGTTGGGGTCGTTTCTGAAGCTCTCCGATGTCCAAGGTGTCGCCTCGGCGGATGCCGACTGATCGAACGAGAAGGCGGACATCTGGGCGTCTTGTTGACCGCAACCGGTCAACTGGGAGAGTCCCACCAAGAGAGCTAGCGCATGGAATGTCGCTGACTTCGCAGAAGACTCCATCTCTTCCTCCCGTTCCGGTATTCACGACAGTGATTGTCGGTGATAATCTGTCGCCGACAACTGAAAACCGCCATACGGGAGTCAGCCAGCCCTCTCCTTCCTCACTCTGATCAATCACACCGGCGGTGTCATCTAGCCTTTCCTGGCTATAACCGCAAACTCTTGCGCACTCGAGTCAAAGGGTGCTCCTGCCACGTCGCCCATGAACTCCTCGACTTCCAAACCGTTCTCCTCGAACTCGGCCTTTAGCGATTCTGTACTGAAATACTGGAGCCAGTTGTAGACGGTTCGGGTTCGCGACGATTCTACTATAGTGTACTTGTCGAGGATCACCTTTTCATCTTCGTATTTGAATGTGTTGCTGAACCCGTAATACTTGTGCGCCGACCAGAACCCATCGAGCAGGTTTTCCTCGCAGCCCGCTGTCTCCTCGCGCTCGTCAAAGCCTGCGAGTGAATACACATCGAGCAGTATCGATCCGCCCGGCTCCAACAACGTGCGAAACTTCGCGAGCATGGTTCTTCTCTGCTGAGGACTGAGAGCACAGTAGTCGCACATGATCATCAGAATCAGATCAAAGCGATGATCCGTCTCATACTCCAGATAGTTCTGGTTCACATAGCGAACCGTCAGCCCCTGCTCGGCCGCGACGTCCTCCGCGTAGTTTATGGACCGCGCCGAAAAGTCTACCCCCGTGACGGTCGCATTTCTCTGAGCCAATCTCGACGCATACAGACCGGGGCCACATCCAAAGTCGGCTATCTTCTTGCCCTCACCGACCCTGAAGCGGGAAGAGATCCACTCAACCGACTTGTCGATGAAGGCAGAATTCCGGGACGACACATCGATCTCGTCGTTCAAGTGGTACGCGAGCATCTTTGCCGACGTGTGATCGTCGGTCCACAGATCGCTTGCGGTGTAGCACTCGAACGGCGCCGGCCGCCTGTTGATTTCTTCCAGCTCTTGGAACACGTGCTGTCTCCACTGTTGCTATCAATCAATGAACCCAACTGGGTGACTCGAGCGAAGGTGGTACCGTCGCTCGCGCCTCATCGCCGAAAGCTACTCCAAAGCCGAGGCCGGCTCCCGTCGAGTCAGCGTGCTTCCTGAACCACGACGTTCCCTTCACCGCTCCGCGAGTAGAAATAGCTGAACGAAAACTTCGCTATCAACGCAGCACGCGCACTCAGTCCAAGCACGAACCCGGCACCGCCGAGCGTGGAGCTATAGAGCGCCACCTCCAACACCATCGATAGCAGAAGCAATGCTGCCGTTATGAGCAGCAGCCCTCTCCTCTCAACTGGATTGAACCAGCCCCACGCGAAGATGACGGTCCACCCAGTCATGAACAGTGCCGCGATGTACATCGCAAAGCGATAATCCGCGCCCGCGCCCACCATACCAGCGAGCATATTGGGAATCTCGGCTCCTGCTGCGATGAGAAACCAGTTAGCTGCCACTATCGCATCCGCGATAGTTCCGATCACGAAGCTCAGCTTCAGTAGCTGAATTCCCCTTGTTGCCATTTTGTCACTCTCCCTCAGAACGCAATCCCAAAGCCGACACTGGCGTACATCGGCGGCGTCAGCTCGTTGAAGTTCTCGGTCCGCAGCACACCATATCGCAGCAGCAGTTCGGTACGGCCGAGACTAACTCCGCCGACAACACCATAGTGCACGGTCCCGCCCGAATCCAGGTACCAGCCGTCGCGGGCATCGGAATAGAAGTAGGTGCGATACCAATCGCTGTTGGTGACATGCGTGATGATCGCCTTGTCGTATCCGAATTCGCCGGCAACGAACCATCCCTTGCGATAGAACCCGATGCTGCCGGTTAGATCGGCACCGAAGTTGAAGCCGCTGTAGATGGAGTTGTCGGTTCCGCGGGTGATGAATGCCGCGCTTCCAGCTATGTGCAACGATCGCCAGCGCACGATCGAAGTGAACGCCTGCAGACGGGCGCGGAAGTCGCGCGTGTCCAACTCCGCGGCCACCACACCTACGTCACCAGCCAGTTGAACGGGGTGGCCCCAGAGCGAGACCACTCGAGCGTATCCGACCGTGGGGATGAATGCCGGGTCCAACCCGAACGTTGCGTATACCCGATTCGAGCCCGACTCGAGGCGCGACACATTCCATTGTGCCGCAGTGTCACTTGCGATCAGCACGCCGAGCGCAAAAATCAATATTGCAGGGCGCAACGCTTTCATTGGGCTCCCCCTTTCAGCGCATCGAGGTAGGCACGAACCAGCGTCACGACCTCTGCTGTGTGCGTCCATTCGACGTCGTGACCCGCGCCATCCACTATTT
>CP070792.1:2007293-2009098 GCA_020346845.1 Gemmatimonadota bacterium | reverse complement strand
GTCGATACCATCGACTACACCCTGCTCGCTCCGACTCATCCAGCACACGCGAAAGTTCCTGCTGCCGTCCTTGGGCCGGTAGATGATGACCGCCCCCAAATCGGCAACGTTGATCGAGTTCTCGATGCCATTGCAGCCGCGTGCCTGCATATAGGAGCTCTCTTCCAAGGCTCGCGGGTAGAAAACGCGACACAGCCCCGGTGACGGGATGTACTCACTCGGCAGATCAAACTCGAGCGGTGGGCCGGTTTCCGTGTTTTCCTGACCGGCTGCGGGAGCGGCAAGTAGTAGCGCCGCAGCGGCAAGTCCTGCCAGTGCTAGTTGCTGTTTCATCGTTGACCTCCTTTAATCCCGGTGACCCGGTGACCCGGTATCCCGGTGACCCGGTGACCCGGTGTCCCGGTTTCCCGACCACCCCCAACTGCTGCTTTTTTGCACTATGCACTCTGTACCATGTACCATGCACTCTGTACCGTAGTAGCTGCACTCTACAATCTGCAATCTTGTCCCCGCTAGTGGTGATAGAAACCTTTCGTGGCGGCGAAGTACGTGATGCGGCCATTCATTACTGTTGCCTCGACCTTGATGTCCTTGATCTTCAGCGGGTCGACTTCCAGGGGGTTGTGCGACAGCACGACGAAATCGGCATACTTTCCGGGCTCGAGGGTCCCGACCTCATCCTCAATGCCCAGAACGGTAGCTGCCTGTCGGGTGTAGGCCAGCAGAGCCTGCTCCGGCGTGATGCGTTGCTCAGCTCCCAATACTTCACCGGAAGTGGTCAAACGGTTGACGGCCACCCACATGGAATGGAGCGCATTGGGTGGGCTGACCGGCGGATCGTTGTGAATGGCATACGGGATGCCTCGCTCGACGGCGCTTTTCATCGAAGTGATCTTGGGCGCGCGTTCCGGTCCCAATAGGACATCGCGGTGCATGTCACCCCAGAAGTGTACGTGGGGTGTGAAGAACGTCATTCCGATGTTGCCCAGCTCCGCGATGCGGTCGAACTGGTCCTCACGCACGTATTGGCAGTGGATCAGGTGCGGCCTGATGGTCGTGTTTCCCGTTGCCTCTCGCGCGTGTTCAATCGCGTTGAGGGCGAGATCCATGGCGGCGTCGCCGTTCGCATGGATCGCGGGCGCAAAGCCGAGCCGCAAAATCTTGGTGACTTCCGCGTTGAACTGCTCCTGCGTACCGCGAGCGCCCTCTCTGGTGTCGGCGTCCAGCCTGTAGTAGGGCTCCGTGAAGTAACCGGTACCGCCCTGGGTCGAGCCGTCTGTCCAGGTCTTGATGTACGGAACCTTGAAGAGATCCGTCTCGTAGTTCTCGATCTGCGGTGCGACTTCGTCCAGGCTGGGCATGGTAATGAACATCCCGCCGTACACCCGCAACGGAAAATCCCCACTTCGAGTGGTCTCTTCCATGAATACGGCCATTCTCGGGGCCAGGATCGCCAGCTCGGTCACCGTGGTGAAACCGCGGGTCGCATGCAGGTTGGCAGATTCGAGTGTGGTCTCCTTCGTGGTTGGCGGCAGCTTCCCTACCATCGTCCACGCAGGCATACCGCTGATATAGCCGCTCAGCTCGCCGCTTGCGTCTTTTTCGAATCTTCCTCCCTGCGGATTTGGCGTGTCCTTTGTTACGCCCGCCGCCTCGAACGCCTTGCTGTTCGCAAAAGCGGCGTGCCCGCTCAGGTGAACCATGAATGCCGGTTGGTCGGGGAACAGCTCGTCCAGCTCCTGGAGCGTCGGGCCGCGTTTCTCGGCGTACAGGGTCTGGTCTGCACCGAACGCGTAGATCCATCC
>CP070792.1:1991632-2007193 GCA_020346845.1 Gemmatimonadota bacterium | reverse complement strand
GATGTGACAGGTTCGGTGGAGTTGCCGAGTGGGGTGGAGATGGTGATGCCGGGTGACAACACGAAGATGACGATAGAGTTGATATCGCCGATAGCGATGGAGGAGGGTTTGCGGTTTGCGGTACGTGAGGGAGGTCGCACGGTCGGTGCAGGTGTCGTCACCAAAGTGATCGAGTAAGCGAAGATGCCACGCGACAAGGTAATAATGGAGTGTACCGACTGTAAGAATCGGAACTACTTCACTACCAAGAACAAACGCAAACATCCCGAGCGGGTCGAGTGGCGGAAGTTCTGCCCGACATGCGGTTCGCACCGGCTCCACAAGGAGACGAAGTAGGGATGAGCCTGGGGTTGATGATCGGATCTGCTGTTGGTGGGTTGGCGGCGGTAGCCCTAATCATATGGCGCCAACCGGTTTTCGCCTTTGCGGTCCGTACAGCGACATACATGCACAACGTGCGAGCCGAAATGCGCAAGGTGTCGTGGCCAACTTGGGACGACCTGCGCAAATCAACGGTGGTGATCGTCATAATCGTCTTCATCATAGGTGCGATCATAGGTCTCATGGACTTGATCTTCTCGAAGCTATTGATCGACTGGCTTGGCAGGGCGTTCTAGAGTGATTGGGACTGTTATGGAACACAAGTGGTTCGCGATCCAGACGACCGCTGGGCACGAGAACAAGGTGCGGTCGTTGATCGAGCGACATATTCAGGCGGATCCGAAATCCGAGGATGATCGGCTGATTCGTCAGGCTCTGGTTCCACTGCAGCAAGTTGTGGAGATCAAGAACGGGAAGAAGGTTACGGTCGAACGAAAGGTGTTCCCTGGTTATGTGCTTGTGGAGATGGTGATGAACCAGGAGACGCTGCACACGATAAACAACATCCAAGGTGTGATAAAGTTTGTTGGGCAAGGCTGGACTCCGCAGCCGCTTCGAATGGAAGAGGTAAACCGGCTGCTTGGTATCGAGGTGGAGTCAGAGGAGGAGGATGCGAAGGAGGAGATACCGTTCCTCGTTGGTCAGGTTGTCGAGATCACCGAGGGGCCATTCTCCGATTTCAGCGGGACGGTGGAAGAGGTTGTCCCGGAGAAGGGCAAGGTCCGGGTTTCGGTTAGTCTGTTCGGTCGTCCGACGACGGTCGAGTTGGACTACTTGCAGTTGAAGGCGCACTAACGCCACCTGACCACGGGTCAACGTGGGAGCCGGGATAACTCGATCTCGGTGCGAGGAAAAAGATGGCTACCAAAAAGACGCTTGCATTCGTCAAGTTGCAGATTGCTGCCGGCCAGGCCACGCCTGCCCCGCCGGTAGGCACCGCCCTGGGTCCCCATGGCGTCAACATCATGGATTTCTGCAAGCAGTACAACTCCCGGACGCAGAGTCAGGCCGGGACGATTATTCCTGTGGAAATCACCATCTATAGGGACCGCAGCTTCAGTTTCATTACCAAGACACCGCCTGCGGCCGTCCTCTTGCGTAAGGAGGCGGGTATCGAGAAGGGCTCGCCCACGTCGAACCGGGAGAAAGTTGGTGCGGTGACGACGGACCAGCTGAAGAAGATTGCAGAGATCAAAATGTCGGACCTGAATGCTAACGACATTCAAGGCGCGATAAAGATCATCGCGGGAACGGCCCGGTCAATGGGTATTGAGGTGAAGGACTGATGGGAAAGTCTGGAAAGAAGTACCAGGGAGCCGCGGCTACCGTGGAGCGAGCCAGGATGTACGAACCGACCGAAGCCCTGTCCACGGTCAAGTCAGCGGCGTTTGCCAAGTTCGATGAAACGGTCGAGGTGTCGGTACACCTCGGAGTCGATCCACGCCATGCCGATCAGATCGTACGCGGTACCGTCGTGCTGCCACATGGCACAGGGAAGAGCGTTAGGGTGTTGGTCATCGCGCAAGGTGAGAAGCTGAAGGAAGCGGAGGAGGCTGGCGCCGATTTTGTCGGGTCTGAGTACGTCGACAAGATCAAGGGCGGATGGCTCGAGTGTGACGTAGTTATTGCGACGCCGGACATGATGTCGAGTGTCGGGCAACTGGGACGGATACTCGGCCCAAGGGGCCTGATGCCCAATCCGAAATCCGGCACGGTGACGATGGATGTGGGGCGTGCGGTGAAGGAAGTGAAGGCAGGCAAGATAGAGTATCGGGTAGACAAGACCGGCAACCTGCATGCACCGGTCGGGAAGGTGTCGTTCTCGAAGAGCCAACTGCAGGAGAATCTCAATGCCTTCATGGACTCCGTGGTCCGTGCTAAGCCGTCGGCGGCCAAGGGGACATACGTGAAGTCAGTTACCGTATCTAGCACCATGGGTCCGGGAGTACGAGTAGACACAGCGGGGTACCGATGAACCGCACGGAAAAGAGCGATCTGGTCGAGCGACTGAGTGAGCAGTTCTCGAAGTCACCGACCATTTATCTGACGGACTTCACCGGTATTGCGGTGAAGCCGATGACCGAACTGCGCAAGAAGATGCACACCGCCGGAGTGCAGTACACAGTCGTGAAGAACACACTGGCGTTGCGTGCGATGGAAGCAGCAGCAGTCAAGGGCGTTGAAGATGTCATGACAGGCCCCACCGCTTTCGTGTTCGCGGGGGAGGATGCAATCGCAGCGGCAAAGCTCCTGGCCGACTTCCAGAAAGAACACGAGCAGTTGCAGGTCAAGGCGGGATTGGTTGATGGGCAGCCGGTCACCGCAGACGAAGTCAAGCGGCTGGCGTCATTGCCGTCGCGCGAGCAGCTGTTGAGTCAGGCACTCGGTCTCATGCAGGCTCCCCTGCAGGGATTCGCTGGTGCAATCGACAGCTTACTGTATCAAATGGTTGGCGCAATCGACGCGCTTCGCGCACAGCGCGCCGCCGCTGAACCCCAGGCGTAAGAGAGAGAACAGATGGCAACCAAGACTCTGAGCAAGGATGAGATCCTCGAAGCTATCGGCAACATGTCGGTGATGGAGCTGGCCGACCTGGTCGATGCGTTCAAGGAGAAGTTCAATGTGACCGTGATGGCGGCTCCTGCCGCCCCCGCAGCAGGTGGCGGTGGTGAGGCAGCTGGTGCTGCTGCAGCGGAGGAGAAGTCGGAGTTCACCGTCGTGCTGAAGGAAGCCGGTGCAAAGAAGATCCAGGTGATCAAGGCGGTACGAGAGGTCACGTCGCTAGGGCTCAAAGAGGCAAAGGAGCTCGTAGATTCGGCACCGAGCACCGTAAAGGAAGACGTTGCTAAGGACGAGGCCGAGGCTATCAAGACGAAACTCGAAGAGCAAGGTGCAACCGTCGAGCTGAAGTAAGGTCCTGGATTCGACCATCCGCATGTGTGGGTGGTGAGCCCCAATGGCCCAATTCAGCTGAGGCGGAATGTATCGAAGCAATACCGACAAACCTGCTCGCATTGCGAGCCCCGAATCTGGCTCTCACTGGCATACTCCTGGTGGGAGCGGACGGGGCAATTTGTGCTGCGTGAGGAAGTCCAACGATGAATAAAGTTCCTAAGATCTCGTTTGCGAAGCTGGAGACGGGGATGCCAATGCCGCATCTCCTCGACATCCAGACCCAGTCGTTCGAAGCGCTTCTGCGATCCGATGAGAGTGCAGAACGTGCCGATATCGCGCTGGAGAGGGTGTTCCGAGAGGTGTTCCCGATCACCGACGTCAACGGCAACTACTCACTGGAATTCGTGTCGTTTTCTCTGGGTGAGCCGAAGTACAGCGTTCCCGAGTGTATCGAACGTGACATGACGTACTCGGCGTCTTTGAAAGCAACACTAAGGCTGGTAGTGAACGAGGTGCTAGAAGGGGACATGCAGCGCCCCAAGAACATACTCGAGAAAGAGGTCTACCTCGGTGAGCTGCCGATCTTGACCCCGCTGGGAACGTTTGTCATAAACGGGGCGGAGCGAGTTGTCGTATCTCAGCTGCATCGGTCGCCGGGCGTGGTATTCGAGGAGACGACACACCCGAACGGACAGCGCCTGAATTCGGCCAGGATCATCCCCTTCCGTGGCTCGTGGGTCGAGTTCACGGTCGATATCCACGATGTCATCTACGTGCACATCGATAAGAAGAAGAAGTTCCCAGCAACCGCACTACTACGTGCGTTGGGCTACGGGTCGAATTCCGACATCCTGCAGCTGTTCTATGCGACACGGCAAGTAGATCTGACCAAGAAGTTGGATGAGCGGACAATGAGACGAGTGTTCATCGGCGGTCTTTCAGCGCAGACCGTTGAGAACACCGACGATGCCGAGGCCGAGCCGCTGATTCGAGAGGGCGACGAGCTCACGATCGATCGATACAACGAGCTACGCAAATCCGGTGTGAAATCGATCAAGATGTTCGCCAGGTACAGCACCGTCGACCTGCGCGACGATGAGAGGCCAACTACTGTTCGCGATCCTGCCGACCGCGAGATCCTTGCGTTCGACGTCCCGGATCCGGATACCGGTGAGGTGCTTGCAGAGGGCGGCAAGGAGCTGACGGCGACCCTGAGGAAGAAGCTGGTCAAGGCCAACGTCTTGAAAGTAGATGTGCTCATCTCGTCTGCGCGTGGCGAGTCGCAGGTGATAAAGCAGACGCTGGGCAAGGACCCGACCAATTCAGAGGCCGAGGCGTTGGAGCAGATCTATTCGCTCCTGCGTCCAGGCGAAGCTCCGAATCTGGAGACCGCGAGGGCAGCACTCGAGCGGCTGTTCTTCAATCCCAAGCGCTACGATCTCGGCCGGGTGGGTCGCTACAAGATCAACCAGCGGCTCAAGGTCAACATACCTACGGACCACACCGTTCTCACGAAGGAAGACTTTGTAGCCATTATCCGCTACTTGCTCGAGCTGTCGGAAGGACGCGGTTTCACCGACGATATCGATCATCTCGGCAACCGGCGTGTGCGAACCGTGGGAGAGCTCATTGCCAATCAGTTCTCCGTCGGCCTTTCGCGCATGGCTCGATTGATCAAAGAGCGGATGAGTATCAACAACGATCCTGAGAAGATCACGCTCGACGATCTGGTGAATGCCAGGACTGTCAGTGCAGTGATCCAGGCGTTCTTTGGTAGCTCGCAGCTATCGCAGTTCATGGACCAGACCAATCCGCTGGCCGAACTCACGCACAAGCGACGCCTGAGCGCACTGGGTCCGGGCGGACTGACCCGTGAGCGTGCCGGCTTCGAGGTCCGTGACGTGCACTACTCGCAGTACGGCCGTATGTGTCCCATCGAGACCCCGGAAGGTCCCAACATCGGTCTGATCACGAGTCTCTCGACTTATGCCCGCGTCAATGAGCTGGGCTTCATCGAGACGCCTTACCGCTCGGTGGACAAGAGTGTCGTTACGAACGACGTGGAGTGGCTTTCTGCATCGGAGGAGGAGGAGTATGCCGTAGCTCAGGCCAATGCGCCGCTGGATGAGAAGGGCCGCTTTGTTCGCGACCTGGCGCTCTGCAGAAAACGCGATGACTACCCCATGCTGCCACCGGTGAGGATCGATTTCATGGACGTCGCTCCGGAACAACTCGTTTCCGTTGCGGCGGCATTGATTCCCTTTCTTGAGCACGACGATGCGAACCGCGCTCTGATGGGCTCAAACATGCAGCGTCAGGCAGTACCATTGCTATTTCCGCAGGCACCAAATGTTGGCACTGGGTTGGAGGAAAAGGCCGCGCGCGATTCCGGTGCTGTGGCTGTAGCGCCCCGCGCTGGAATGGTAAGCAAGGTTACTGCGGAGGAGGTGGTCATTGACACCGGTCGCAACAGCCGCAATAGAGATGACGGCCAGCCACTCGGACGCTTGATGCAGCACGATCGGTTCCGGCTGAAGAAGTTCTGGCGCACCAATCAGGACACTGCGATCAACCAGAGGCCGCTCGTCGAGGTTGGCCAGAAGATAAAGGCCGGTCAGATCATCGCTGATGGACACGCAACTGACAATGGAGAGCTGGCGCTCGGATCGAATGTTCTGGTGGCGTTCATGCCATGGTACGGTCACAACTTCGAGGATGCGATCGTAATCTCGGAACGTTTGGTCAAGGACGATTCGTTCAGCTCAATCCACATACAGGAGCTGGAGCTCCATGTGCGTGACACCAAGCGCGGGCAAGAAGAGATCACTCGAGAGATACCAAATGTATCCGAGGAAGCACTGGTAGATCTCGACGAGCGTGGGATCGTGCGTATCGGCGCCCACGTGAAGCCCGGAGACATTCTGGTTGGCAAGATCACCCCAAAGGGCGAGACGGAACTTTCTCCGGAAGAGAAGTTGCTCACCGCCATCTTCGGCGAGAAAGCGAAGGACGTGAAGGACTCATCGCTCAAGGTGTCGCCCGGTATGGAAGGTGTGGTCATCGATGTCAAGATCTTCTCGCGTATCGAAGATCAAGTGGTTGAGAAGGATCGAGGAGAGCGCATTGGTGAGGTCCGCCAGCTAGAGAACGAAGAGAAAGCGCGAGTGAGTGCGGCCCTGTTCGACGAGATGGGTGACCTCCTGAAGGATCAGGTCGTTGCCGTGATGCTGAAGAACGGAACGATCGAGGAATACCTCAAAGAGGGCACCAAGCTCACGGACACAGTCTTGGCGGACGTCAATTTCGCGGAGGTCGACCTCAAGACGCTGCGCGTAAACAACAAGGTGGTCAACGAGAACATCCGAGCAGCGGTCGAGGCAGCCAACGGGGAACGTGCGAGAATAGAGGAAAAGGCTGAAGACCAGATCGACAAGATTCTGCAACCAGATGAGCTGCCGCCCGGAGTGATTCAGCTCGTCAAGGTATATCTCGCCGAGAAGCGCAAGATCGCTGTGGGTGACAAGATGGCTGGTCGTCACGGGAACAAAGGCATTATTGCGCGAATCGTTCCGGAAGAGGACATGCCATTCCTACCCGACGGTACTCCGGTGGATCTGGTACTCAATCCTTTGGGCGTTCCCAGTCGAATGAATGTGGGTCAGATCCTGGAGACACATCTGGGTTGGGCAGCCCGGATATTGGGCTTCAAGGCGGAAACTCCGGTGTTCCAGGGCGCGAGAGAAGACGAAGTCGGTGTTGCGCTGACCTTGGCTAGTCTGAAATGGGCGGGTCAAACACTGCGGTTGAAAGCAACACCGCCCGATCTCACATCAGATGTGCTTCGCGATGCACTTGCTGATTTGACAAAGGTGCCGGCCACGAACGGTGGGCGTCCGGGTCTCACAGAAGCGGATCTGGAGCGACTGGGGAGCCGCGCCGTCTCACAGGGGACACGGGATCTCTATCACGGTCTACGTGACTTCCTGACTGCGGCGGCAAAGGAGATAGCCGAGCGCCAGAATGCCGAGGCTGTGTTGCAGCAAGAATACCACGCTGCCCGCGTTGAGGCCGAGAAGGACGATCTATCCAAGGCCGAGCTGGCGACGCTCAAAGCTGGCCTCAAGGAGGCGCAGAAAGCTGGGGCAAAGGGTGATCAGGACGTTCTCGAGAAGCTGGGGTCGCCTGCGTTGGCAACCATGTTGGGACCCAAGAGTGATGCAGACGTGGAGGGTGCCGCAAACGAGCTGCTAAACTTGGCCGATTTCACGCCCGGCGGGAAATGTCGTCTCAGGGACGGGCGAAGCGGCGAACCGTTCAAGTCTGAGGTGACTGTTGGCTCTATCTACATGATGAAGCTGTCCCATCTCGTGGATGACAAGATCCATGCGCGGTCGATTGGGCCCTACAGCCTAGTCACGCAACAGCCACTAGCCGGAAAGGCTCAGTTCGGTGGCCAGCGTTTCGGTGAGATGGAAGTCTGGGCATTGGAGGCTTATGGGGCAGCTCACACGCTGCAGGAGATGCTCACGGTCAAGTCCGACGACGTGAATGGGCGCAGCCGTGTATATGAGGCAGTTGTAAAGGGACAGAATCTACCTGAACCAGGTATACCGGAGTCATTCAACGTCCTGGTCAAGGAACTCCAGGCGTTGGGGCTCAAAGTCACATTGGGCGTCACCGACGACGGTGAGGAGTAGGGAGCACCAATGATCGATTTCCGTAGCGTACGTGACCAGCGGGGCTCGAGCTTCGATTACATCCACATTCGGATTGCGAGTCCAGAAGAGATCCGCGGACCGCAAGATACGAAAGAGCGGGAACGATTGGTCATGCAAGGCCAGCGTTCATGGTGGTCGTGGGGTGAGGTAACCAAGCCCGAGACCATCAACTACCGTTCTTTCAAGCCGGAGAAAGACGGGCTCTTCTGCGAACGGATCTTTGGTCCGGTAAAGGACTGGGAGTGCCACTGCGGCAAGTACAAGAGGATCCGCTACAGAGGCGTTGTTTGCGATCGTTGCGGCGTGGAAGTTACGCTGTCGAAGGTGCGCCGCGAACGCATGGGCCACATTGAACTGGCAGTTCCAGTGGCCCACATATGGTTCTTCAAGACCCTACCCAGCCCGATGGGTAATCTGCTCGATCTCACTTTGCGGGATCTAGAGAAGGTCATCTACTACACGAACTATGTCGTGATCGATCCGGGTGAGCAGGAAGTCAAAGAAAATGAGCTCATGGACGAGGATCAGTATCTCGATTTGCGTGAGAAGGCCAAGGCAGAGGGTGATTCCGCGTTTCGTGCCGATATAGGTGCCCCGGCAGTACGTGAATTGCTGTCGCGGCTCGATGTCGACAAGGTGGCGGATGAGCTGAGGAAGGGTGTCGCGACTGAGACGAGTCAGCATCGCAAGAAACAAATGCTGAAACGCCTGAAGATCGTGGACGCATTCCGCAACTCTGGTGAAAGCGGTGAGGAGCGCAACGATCCCGCTTGGATGATTCTGAACGTGATCCCCGTCATCCCGCCTGATCTGAGACCACTAGTGCCGCTGGATGGTGGTCGTTTTGCGACTAGCGATCTCAATGATCTGTACCGACGCGTTATCAACCGCAACAACCGGCTGCAGAAACTGATTCAGCACCGTGCGCCTGAAGTGATTCTGCGCAACGAGAAGCGCATGCTGCAGGAAGCCGTCGACGCACTGTTCGACAACGGCAGGCGTTCCAAGGCAATCCGTGGCCGCGGCAAGCGTCCGCTGAAGTCTCTATCCGATATGCTGAAGGGCAAGCAGGGGCGCTTCCGCCAGAACCTGCTGGGTAAGCGTGTGGATTACTCCGGTAGGTCGGTCATCGTGGTCGGCCCGGAGTTGCGTCTGCACCAGTGTGGACTGCCGAAGACGATGGCGGTGGAGCTCTTCAAACCGTTCATAATTCACAAACTGGTTGAAAAGGGCATTGCCGAGACGGTCAAGCGCGCCAAGAAGATAGTCGAGCGCGAGGGCCCTGAGGTGTACGAGATCCTCGAGGAGATCATTCAGGACCACCCGGTCTTGCTCAACCGCGCGCCGACGTTGCACCGGTTGGGAATCCAATCGTTCGAGCCGGTCTTGGTGGAGGGTAAGGCCATTCGAATCCACCCGCTGGTTTGCGCCGCGTTCAACGCCGACTTTGACGGCGACCAGATGGCGGTTCACGTACCGCTTTCGTTCGAGGCGCAACTTGAAGCAAGGGTGTTGATGATCTCGAGCAACAACGTCCTGAAGCCGGCGGATGGTAGGCCGGTTGCCGAGCCTAGTCAGGACATGGTTCTGGGCTGCTATTTCGTCACCAAGGTGCTACCTGATTTCGAGGAGAAGGTCAAAGACGCCGAGCGGTACGGGTCTCTGGCCGAGGTCGAAACAGCCGTGGCAACCGGGCGGCTCGATTTCCACTCCCCGATCCAATTCTGGTATGTACCGCCGCCGGAGACGGAGAATCCAACGGCAGGTTGGATTGCGACCTCTGCTGGCCGCGTTCTGTTCAACAGCATCTTGCCGCGTACGGTGCTTGCCGAGCTTGGCTTCCAGAATGACGTGATGCGCAAGAAGAGGATCTCGGCGATCGTCTTCGAGGCGTATCGTCGGGCAGGTTTGTCTGAGACGGTGGCATTTCTCGATCGACTGAAGGAGTTCGGATTCAGGTACGCAACTCTGGGCGGCATCTCGATCGGTGTTGAGGATCTGGAGATTCCAGAGGAGAAATCCGAGATACTGGACGAGGCTAGCAAGAGGGTCGATCGGTTTCAGAAGGCGTATTCAACTGGTCAGATCACTTTTGGTGAGCGCTATAACAAAGTGATTGATGCGTGGACCCACGCAAACAACGACATTGCTGCGGCCATGGTGGGCAATCTCGCGTCCGCCAGGGGCGGATTGAATCCGGTATTCATGATGTTTGACTCCGGAAGCCGGGGCAGTCGCGACCAGATCAGACAGCTCGCAGGAATGCGTGGTCTGATGGCGAAGCCGCAGAAGAAACTCACCGGCGGCATCGGAGAGGTCATCGAGAGCCCAATCCGGTCGAATTTCCGTGAGGGTCTCACCGTGCTGGAGTACTTCATCTCCACCCATGGTGCTCGAAAGGGATTGGCGGACACCGCCCTCAAGACTGCCGATGCAGGATACCTGACGAGACGCCTGGTAGATGTGGCGCAAGACGTGACGATAGCGGAAGAAGACTGCGGTACGATTCTGGGCTTGGAGATTTCCGCACTGAAGGAGGGAGAGGACATTATCGAGCCGTTGCGCGAGCGTATCGTTGGCAACGTCGCGGCCGAAGACGTTCTCGATCCGCACGAACTCGACGAGCACGGCGACGCGATGTTGTTGGCTGCGGCCGGCGAGTTGATCGACGAAGAAACAGCGGGCATGATCGAAGATGCCGGCATCGAGGCTGTGAAGATCAGATCGGTTCTAACGTGCGAGGCGCGACGCGGACTATGCCGTATGTGTTACGGGCGCAACCTGGCGACGATGAAGATGGTTGACCTGGGTGAAGCCGTGGGCATCCTCGCTGCACAGTCGATCGGCGAGCCGGGAACTCAGCTGACATTGAGAACATTCCACATTGGTGGAACCGCTGCACGTATTGCGGAGCAGACTGCTCGGAAGAGTAAGCTGGAGGGAGTGATCGAGTTCAGCGACCGTCTGCAGTTTGTGAAGGCCAAGGACGATAGCACGCTCGTTACGGGCTACGAGGGTGAGCTAATACTGAAGGATGCCGATGGTCAGGTCAGATCCAGATTCCAGGTACCCCTCGGTGCAACCCTCGCTGTATCCAACGGTGAGGAGGTGAAGAGAGACAGTCTGCTGTTCACGTGGGATCCGTATGCGAATCCGATCATCACCGATGTCAACGGTACCGTCCGATTCGTAGACATCGTGGATGACGAGACCGTCCGTGAGGAGCTGGATGAGATCACCGGACTGCGCCAACGTGTGATTATCGAAGATCGGGAAAAGAAACTGCACCCGCATATAGAGATCGTACAGACCAAGGGCGGCAAAGAACGTAAGGTACGCGACTACGTCATTCCGGAAGGCGCCCAGCTCACGGTCGATGACGGTGAGACTGTCCACGCCGGGCAAACGCTCGGCAAGATTTCGCGTGAGGCTTACAAGACACGCGATATCACCGGTGGTCTACCTCGCGTGGCCGAACTCTTCGAGGCGCGTCGGCCCAAGGATCCCGCCACGATCTCCGAGATCGACGGAATAGTCAAGTTTGGAGACATCAAGCGTGGCAAGCGTGAGATATTCGTGCAGCCCGATCCCGGCGAGCCCCAGGTGTATGAGGTTCCGGCCGGAAAGCACTTGCGCGTCCACGAAGGTGACAGAGTGTGGGCGGGTGATCGCCTGACGGAAGGTCCAGTCAACCCGCACGACATCCTCCGAATCAAGGGCCCCAGGGCAGTGCAGGAGTATCTGCTCAACGAGGTGCAGGAGGTATATCGTCTGCAGGGTGTGAAGATCAACGACAAGCACATCGGCGTGATCGTGCGTCAGATGCTGCAGAAGATGAAGGTCGTCGATCCAGGTGATACTGATTTCCTTGAAGGCGAGAACGTGGACAAGGTCACGTTCCGTGACAAAAACGAGCGCGTGATTCGCAAGGGGAACGAGGCTGCGACGAGCGAGCCGTTGCTGCTCGGAATCACCAAGGCGTCGCTCACGACTCAGTCGTTCATTTCGGCAGCATCGTTCCAGGAGACGACCCGTGTCTTGACGGACGCGTCCATCCGAGGTGCCAAGGATGATCTGTTGGGTCTCAAGGAGAATATCATCATCGGTCACTTGATCCCGGCGGGTACCGGCATCTATCGGTACTCTGAGATCGAGATCGAGCCACCCGAAGGATTCGAGCCGCCGCCACCGCCCTCCGATCTCGAGGAAGATGTGGGTGTGCCGAGCCCCTTCATCGTAACACCGAAGGAGCCGGCCGAGGCGGAGGCGTAATCGCCGGTCTCGCTCCGGTGTGTTTGGAGGAGCCGCACGGTGGTCGAACCGCCGTGCGGCTTCGCTTCATGGGGTGAGAAATGCTGAGCTGTCAGAAACATCTGTTCTCGCTGCCGCAGGACCTTCACTACCTGAATTGCGCCTACATGTCCCCGCTGCCGCTGCGGGTGGAGGAGGCCGGAATAGCCGGAATCCGCAAGAAGCGGATCCCGGCCGACATTTTTCCCGGTGACTTCCTGTCGGGATTGGAGAACGTCAGGACTCGGTTTGCCGGGCTCGTGGGAGCGGGCGGTTCACAGCGGATAGCGCTGATACCGTCTGTTTCATATGGGTTGGCGTCGGTTGCGCGTAATCTCGAGATAGCGAGCTCACAGAACCTCATAATCCTGACCCGGCAGTTTCCGTCCAATGTGTATGCCTGGCGCAGACTAGCCGCCACGACTGGAGCAGAGATTCGGACGGTTGCTCCGCCCGAGCGGGTCGCCGACCGGGCGCGGCATTGGAACGAGCGCTTACTGGAGGCGATCGACCGAGACACAGCGGTTGTCGCGATGGCACAGGTCCACTGGACTGACGGTACCCAGTTTGACTTGGTCAAGGTGGGTGAGCGGTGTCGCGAGGTGGGAGCCGCTTTGGTGATCGACGGGACCCAGTCGGTCGGTGCACAGCCGTTCGATGTGGGCGGCATCGAGCCAGACGCACTGATCTGCGCTGGCTACAAGTGGTTGATGGGGCCCTACAGTCTGGGAGTCGCCTACTACGGATCGAGGTTTGAAAACGGTCTTCCTTTGGAGGAGACGTGGCTATCTCGGGTGGGAAGTGACGATTTCCCCCGCTTGATCGATTACCGGGATGAGTATCGCGCGGGGGCCGTCCGCTACGAGCCTGGCGAGATCAGCAACTTTGCGCTGGTGCCAATGTTGGATGCGGCACTCGAGCTGATCGCCGGCTGGGGAGTCGACAGCATTGCCGCATATTGCCGTGAGCTCACCGATCTTCTGGTGGCCGAGTCCGCCATGGCGGGATTCGAGGTCGAGTCCGCTCGGTGGCGGTCCGGCCATATCGTTGGCCTCAGGATGCCCCACGGCCTTGATCCGAAGAAGCTCCAGACGGAGCTGGCTGACCGGAAGATATCGGTGTCGGTGAGGGGAGACGTGCTGCGGGTGTCACCCAGTGTGTACAACGACGAGGCAGACATCATGGCCTTGGCAAACGCCCTCCACGACGTGGTCTAGTCCGTCAGGACACCTTGACCCAAGCCTGTATGCCATCTAAGTTTACAAGCTGCTGTCGATCCGGTTCGGGACTTGCGAGCGGGTCGACATCATTTTCACTAGTGATGATATGCCGACGATCAACCAACTAGTCCGCCGCGGGCGGAAAGCAATGCAGAAGGCCGAGAAGGCGCCGGCGCTCAAGGGGAATCCTCAAAAGCGCGGCGTGTGTACGCGCGTGTACACCACGACTCCCAAGAAGCCGAATTCAGCCCTGAGGAAGGTGGCCCGTGTTCGGTTGACCAACGGTTTCGAGGTGACGAGCTACATACCTGGCGAGGGCCACAATCTGCAGGAGCACAGCATCGTGCTCATTCGCGGTGGGAGGGTGAAGGACCTACCTGGCGTCCGCTACCACATCATTCGTGGCACGTTGGACGCGGCGGGTGTATCAGACCGTCGCCAGGGACGTTCGAAATACGGCGCAAAGAGGCCAAAGTGAGTAGGAGACAGAGGGCGATCAAGCGCCCAGTGCCCCCGGACCCGCGTTACGACAGCCAGACCGTAACGAAGTTTGTCAATCATCTAATGGTGGATGGCAAGAAGTCCACGGCGGAGAGCGTATTCCATTCGTCGATGGATATCATCGAGCAACGCACGGGGCAGCCGGGAGTCCAGGTCTTCAAGCAGGCGCTCAACAACGTGAAGCCTGTAGTCGAGGTCAAGAGCCGCCGGGTCGGCGGCGCGACCTACCAGGTGCCGGTGGAAGTGCGGCAGGACCGAAGGACAGCACTGGCAATGCGCTGGATACTCCAATACGCCAGGGCGCGTGGTGAGAAGTCGATGGCGGAGCGTCTGGCGGGAGAGCTTATCCTGGCCTCGAAGGGCGAGGGTAGCTCGATCAAGAAGAAGGAGGACACTCACCGGATGGCGGAGGCCAATCGGGCGTTTGCTCATTACCGGTGGTAGTGTAGGACCTTAGAGCAACAATATCGGGACCCTGCTACAAGGGATCCTGCGTCGCAGGGAGCGAGGCTCCCGGACGATCGCGGAGCGAGACCTGTCCGAATCGACGGATGACGGTCGCCCCGCTTTTTCGCTGCCTTCTTTGGCAGTGTGACAACCGATGAAGACGACACAAATGGAAGTAGTAGAGATAGATCACAGTCATGGCACGTACGACAGCTCTCGATAAGATTCGCAACATAGGCATCATGGCCCACATCGATGCCGGTAAGACCACTACGACCGAGCGAATCCTCTATTACACCGGCCGAACCTACAAGCTCGGCGAAGTGCACGAGGGCACCGCCACCATGGACTGGATGGAGCAGGAGCAGGAGCGGGGTATTACCATCACGTCTGCGGCAACCTTCTGCCAGTGGCAGCATCGGGACGAGCAGATCTATCAGATAAACATCATCGATACTCCGGGACACGTCGATTTCACCGTGGAGGTGGAACGGTCGCTCAGAGTGCTCGACGGTGCGGTGGCGCTGCTGGATGCGGTGGGTGGAGTTGAACCACAGACCGAGACCGTTTGGCGCCAGGCCGATCGTTACCGTGTGCCTCGTATCGTTTTCGTGAACAAGATGGATCGTGTGGGTGCTGACTTCGACCGCTGCTTGGACATGATGCGCGAGCGGCTCGGAGCCAACGCGCACCCCGTTCAGTATCCACTCGGGTCCGGTGAATTGTTCACTGGGCTGATCGACATCGTGCGTCAGGTCGAAGTGATCTACGACGAAGACAGCAAGGGCGTGAAGTGGGAGGAGGGGCCTGTACCGGAGGCGTTTAGAGAAAAGGTCGCCCAACTGAGGCACGATCTGGTTGAAGCTGCGGTGGAGCACGACGAGGAGTTGCTCCACAAGTACCTCGAAGGTGAGGAGCTGACTGAGGATGAGATCCGTAGGGCCATCCGTGAGGCAACGGTGAGCGGTGAGCTGACACCAGTATTCTGTGGAGCTGCATTCAAAAACAAGGGGATTCAGCGACTGCTGGACGGAGTCATCGAATACCTTCCCAGTCCGGTAGAGGTGCCGGCGATCAAGGGGCATATCCCGCACCACGATGAGACCTTT
>CP070792.1:1985408-1991532 GCA_020346845.1 Gemmatimonadota bacterium | reverse complement strand
TTGCGCTCCCGGTGTTGCGGGAGCCGGGTGTTGCGGGCGCCTTGGTTATTGTGGGCGACGCTCGCGATCCGTTCGCCGCACTCGACACGAGGTTCCTGGTGGCTCTGGGACAGCAGGTGGGTGCGGCGTTGGAGAGCGCCGATCTCTATGAGCGGCTGGAGGCCCGAACGGAGGAACTCGAGCGTTTGGCCACCAGGATGGTTCAACACAACGAAGAGGAGCGCCGTCGCCTCTCTCGAGAACTGCACGATGAAACCGCCCAGGTGTTCTCGGCGGTCAAGCTGCAACTGGCGCTTCTACGGGAGAGAGCGCACGATGAGTCGGCGTCTCGACTGGACCGGGTGCTGGAGCTGGTCGACTCCGGAATCAAGTCTATCAGGAACGTCACCAACGATCTGCGACCGTCACTGCTGGACGATTTGGGCCTGGTCCCGGCATTGCGTGCGCTGGTCGACGAATTCTCGGAGAGAACCGGGATCCTGGCGCGCATTTCGGAGGCAGGGCCGCTACCCGGCCTATCGGACGAGTCGGAGCTGGCGGTTTATCGAGCGCTGCAAGAAGGATTGTCAAACGTCGCCCGGCACGCTGATGCCAGCTCCGTTGTGGTCATACTCGAATCGGGGGCCGACTCGGTGATATTGCGGGTTCGTGATGACGGGAAAGGCCCACCAGATCTCGATTGGCACAAGCTCGAGAGAAGGGGCCACATGGGGCTGACGGGGATGCGTGAGCGAGTAACCTCACTGGGAGGGTCCCTGACTGTGGGAAGAGGGGCTGGTGAGGGGATGGAGCTGATTGTAGAGATCCGAGCGAATCAGGAGGTGAGATGAGTAGCGAAAGGGTCAAAGTGTTGGTTGTCGACGACCACGCTGTCGTGCGGGAGGGAATCAGGCACGTGCTATCAGAGGACGCGGGCTTCAAAGTCGTTGCCGAGGCCGCGAATGGCGCCGAGGCCATGACTCTGGTGGAAACATGCCGGCCGGATGTTGTTGTGCTCGACATCAACATGCCGTCTGAGTCAGGATTGGACGTTGCAGCTCGGTTGCGGAGTGTTCTCCCCGATGTGCGGATCCTCATTCTGAGCATGCACGATCAGAGCGAATACGTACTCCAGGCGGTCCGGGCGGGCGCCAGCGGGTATGTGCTCAAGGATACGGATCCGGCGGAGTTACGCGATGCCGTTAAGACCGTGAATGCTGGGAACCAGTACTTCAGCTCCGACGTCGCGAGCCGATTGTCGGCGGCGCTCCGTGGGGAAGTCGTAGCAGAACAACAACGTAGCAGGCTTGACCTGCTCACTGCACGGGAACGCGACGTGCTCGGCCTCGTCGCCGACGGGCGTACAAACAAAGAGATCGGGGTTACGCTCGGTATCAGCCCGCGCACCGTCGAAACCCACCGCGAGAGCATAGTACGCAAGCTCGAGATCAAGACCGTCGCGGGGCTCACGCGTTTCGCGATAGAAACTGGCCTCGCTTCAGACCAAGCCGAGTAGCTCCGTAGCAATACGGAGTACCCTACCCGTAGTACTCCGAATACCACGTGTTAACCCCCGAACCTACGTTCAAATACACCCCGCCGTCGGTCGTATGACGACCAATATTTGAAACAGTCACTCCGTAGGAATCAGGTGTACTAACATGCGATTTTTACAGCAACCCTCACTTGGAATAGCGTCCTGGTCGATTCTGATGAGCGTGCTCGCCGCTGCCACGATCACCGTCACTTTGCCGGGATCGGCCGCGGGTCAGGAGCGCGAAACACAGGACACGACACGGAAGAAGGTTCTCAAGCTGGACGCTGTCACGGTCACGGCTACTCGTAGCCCAAAGAACGTCTTCGACACACCGCAGCCGGTAGCGGTCATCAACCGCTCCAAGATCCGTGAGATGACCCCCAACACCGTGTCCGACTTGTTCCGCACGCTTCCGGGCCTGGATGTGAGCGGAGTCGGTCCCAACCAGACGCGCCCCAGCATTCGCAACCAACGGGGTCAGAGACTGTTGTTGCTCGAAGATGGATTGCGCTTGAACAATTCGCGCCGGCAGCAGGACTTCGGCGAGATACCAGCGTTGGTGGACATCAGCGAGATCGAAAGGGTCGAGGTCGTGCGCGGCCCCTCATCGGTGCTGTATGGAAGCGATGCCATTGGTGGTGTCGTCAACTTGATAACCCGAACGCCGCAGGACCAAGGGCTGCATGGAGCTGCCAGCTACGGCTACGGCACGGTCGCCGGTGAAAACAAGGTGGCTGCAAACCTGGGAGGCCGCTTCGGTAAGTTCTCGTTCCTGGCTGGTGGGACGTTCCGCAACGCCGGCCAGTACGATGCACCTGCCGGCACGTTCGGTGACATCACACTGGATAACAGAACCGACGTCCTGGATACCGGACTGGAAGATTATGGTGTCGACGTCTATGCGGCATACGACATCACTCCAAACCACCATGTGTTTGCCAAGTACGCCGGCTACAGAGCCGACTCAGCCGGTTTTGGCTGGGTTGATCCGGACGCGTTTGCGCCGGACCAGCCGCGGATCCAGATACTCTATCCGTTCCAGAAATTCGACAAGGCGACCGCTGGCTATCAAGGCTCCAACCTCGGAACCGTGATCGCGGATGGCGTGAATTTCACAGGCTTCTACCAGGACAACAGACGCGAGCTGGCAAACAACATCTTCATCCCGTTTGGCTCGCCGGACATGGGCCTTGCATTCAATACCAAGAACTTCACCGACGTGAGCACGTACGGCTTCAGACTAGAAGCTTCGAAGCTGGCATGGGGCAAGGTACTGTTCACCTATGGCGCCGACTACTACCGCGACAACTCGGAGAATTCCGATACCAGTGTCGTCACCACGGTGGGCTTCGGGGGGCCGATGCCCGATACCAGTACGGTTCCGCTGGTTCCCTACGCCACCATGCAGAATCTGGGGGTGTTCGTTCAGGGCGACATCGCGTTCTCGAACCGGTTCTCGCTGATCTTGGGGACGCGTTACCAGAATATCCGAGCGGAAACAAAATCCACCCCCGGTCGCCCGGACGAAGATCTTATCACCGATACGGACCAGACCGTGGTGGCCGCAGCCAATGCGATCTTAGGGATAACAGATAATCTCAATGTCATTGGCACTGTCGGTCGCGGCTTCCGCTCGCCCAATATCATCGAGCGCTTCTTTAACGGGCCTACCCCGGAGGGCGGTGGATTCCAGACTCCCAACACTTCGCTCAAGCCTGAGACGAGCTTGAATGTCGACTTGGGTCTACGCTTCTCCAACCGAACCGTAGATATCGAGGCATTCGTGTTCCGCAATCAGATCAACGATGGCATACGCATAGCTCCGACAGGCGACAGCATTGCCGGTCTACCGGTATTCAACAACGTGAACGTCGATCAACTCAGGTTTACCGGGTTTGAGTTCAACGGCGCCGTGCTCTTGCCGGCCGGCTTCTCGCTCGGGGCCAACTACACGCACTTCGACACCAAGGACGTCAACGATCCCGAGAATCCGATCGGCGATTCCTTTTCCGACAAGATCGCCGCATCGCTGCGCTACACATATCCGGGCAATCGCTTCTGGATCGAGTACGACGTGAGACACAACGGCGAGCGCAAGGATGTCGACCTCGGCACTAGCCCAATCGGGCCGGTTCTGCCGGCGTTTACAGTGCATAACGTCCGTGCCATGGCGACAATATTCCAGCGAGGTACCCACGCGCATCGTGTCGGTGTGACGTTCCTGAATCTGACGGACGCGCTATATGCAGAGTTCGCCAACGCGGCGTTCTTCCGACCCGAAGCGAGACGCGGGGTAATTCTGAGCTGGGACATGACGTTCTAATGGTGCTTCATGAGAAGGTGAGGAATTGAAGTGAGACAGCCGATCCACTTCGTCCCGATCGCAACAACCGTGATCGCGCTCATCTTCGCGGTTGTAGTCTACCTACGTTATCGCGAGCGGCGATCGGGACCTCACCTCCTCTGGTGGGCGGCCGGCATTCTGATGTACGGGATCGGTACGTTCACCGAAGCGTCTGTCACCCTGTTCGGCTGGAGCGAATCGCTGTTCCGTAGCTGGTACATCTCGGGGGCATTGCTTGGTGGAGCCCCCCTGGCGCAGGGGACGGTCTACCTGCTGCTCTCGAGGCGTGCTGCCAATAGGCTGACGGGCGTACTGGTGCCCTTCATACTCGTAGCCTCTATATGTGTCCTGCTGACCCCCATCAACTACGAGCTCGTGGAGCAGCATCGTCTCTCGGGTCAGGTGATGGTGTGGAGTTGGGTGCGCTTGTTCAGCCCCTTCATCAACACATACGCGCTCATATTCCTGGTAGGTGGTGCCGCGTTGTCCGCTGCTCGGTTCAGCAGGAAGAAGGCAACTTACCACCGGTTCGTTGGCAACGTGCTCATAGCGGTTGGCGCACTGCTGCCAGGTATCGGTGGGATGGCAACCAGGCTAGGTCACGTGGAGCTGCTCTACGCGGGCGAGTTCGTCGGCATAATCCTCATCTGGCTGGGCTATCGCTTCAACATACGAGGTCGTGAGCGAGTCAGGCCACATGTCGGAGCGACGCTGGCTCAAGAGGCCGCTTCGGGCTAGGCGTCGCCCTCGTCTATCGGCTCTTCCGTGTAAGGTACGAGGCCAGACCAGGCGCCAAACTCTACCAGCAATCGTTCAACCAGGCTCATGCCGGCCCGTTCGTCGAGCACGGTCCTGGCCATGGCTGGTACGTCAGTGATCAGGTTATCGACGCCACGGGTAATCAACGCCCACATCTGCACCGGGTCATTGACGGTCCACACCTGCACTTCCCTACCGGCCCGGTGTGCCGACCAGACAAAGGAACGCGTTGCTAGAGATGTGCTGACCGCCAGAAAGTCGATATGGATCCGCGTCAGGTCGCCCAATGCCACGGCCGTCAGGAGTCCCATCTTCCAATCCGGTCGCAGTGCCTTCGCCTTCAAGATGCCGCTGCGCTTGAGGGACATGAGCACGACTTGCGATTCCATGTCATAATGCTCGACGATGTCGATCACCCTCTGCTCGAGATTGCCACCGGTGCCGTAGTACTTGAGTTCTATGTTGACCCCAATCCGGTCCTTGCACAGCTCGAGCACTTGCTCCAGCGTGGGAATCCGTTGGTCGGCGTATCGGGGGGAGTGCCAGCTCCCCACGTCTATCTGGTTTAGATCCTCGTAGGCTGCATCTCGCGTCCTAAGCGACAGTCCTGCCACCCGCCGCAGATCTCCGTCGTGAAACACGACCACGGTACCATCGGCAATCTCCTGCACGTCGATCTCCACCCAATCTGCCCCGTCCGCAATCGAGCGTTCGACCGCTGCAAGGGTGTTCTCGGGGGCTGCGATGGAGCTACCACGATGGGCCGTGATTTGGGTGGTGTCCTCTGTCGGAATCGATCGTACGGTGGCTATTGCCGTGATAACGGTTGCCACGATGACGGCGCTCGATCCCCCAATGATCACTTGACGGAGGCTTCGCATCTTTCTTGGACGGCTCGACTCGGATGCTGAGACCGAGGGTGCCGTGACTTCCCCCGATCCGCCCAGCGATACGTACAGCCGCACCACCAGCAAGCCGAGTAGCGCAGCACCGAGGAAGGACAGCACCAGATTGGCAATCCCGCTGAGAAGCACCACTACGCCTACGGCGAGGGCCACCCATACGAGTGATTCGCTCGTTGACGGTATTACAAAGCGCCCGACCACTCCGATCAAGCTGGTTACGAGCATTGACATTGCGATCAGTGTCACGACCCATGCAACGAGCCAGGCGGCAACTTTCAAACGCCGGCCCTGTGTGAGCTTCTTGCTGCTATTGATGGCGGTCCTTGGACTCGTGCGCTCGAACAGTAGGAGCGGCAGGGCGAATAACCAGTGGATGATCTTGACCGCCACCACCCAGACCAACCCCGTGATGATGAACCCTATAAAGGTCGCTGCCAGCCAGAATTCCGGTGGTCTGACGGCTAGGTAGTAGTTGATGTCGTAGCGTGTGAGCAAGACCAGGTACGTGATCGCGGCTGCTGCTAGAAATGGTGTGACAAGCAGGATCAGTGTTATCAGCAGGCGCAGGCACAGTCTAAGGATCGCAAGTGACCGCGTGGC
>CP070792.1:1978647-1985308 GCA_020346845.1 Gemmatimonadota bacterium | reverse complement strand
TGATGTGTTGGTCCTTTGTCAGAGAGTCCTTCACTGCATCCAACGTGATCGTCTTCATGAAGGCGCAGAGCGCCTCAGGATCTGCAGGCACGAAGTTCTTGGTAGGTGCGATCTGTTGCATGCGCGTGAGAATACCGACTTCCGTAGCCACTATGAACGTCTCGTTGTCCTCGCCTTCCCTGGCCGCCTGCACCATTCCCTCGGTCGACAGGATGTGCACTCCCTTGTCGTCCACGTCACCCATGCCAATGCTGTAGATCAACTGGCCGGCACAGCCGCACTCCGGGTGCACCAACACCTCGGCTTCGGGATACTCCCCGCGTCGCTCGTTTACGGTGCGTGAGTTGATTTCTTTGTGAACATGACACTCCCCCATCCACACCTGAACGTTGCGATCGGGACGCATGCGTCTGATGTGGGCGCCCAAGAAGAAGTCGGGCAGAAACAGAATCCCCTTGTCTTCAGGGATCGCGTCGATCACCTGGATCACGTTGCCGCTGGTACAGCAGTAATCGAGCTCGGCCTTCACAGCCGCCGTGGTATTCACGTATCCCACAGCTACATGATCCGGAAACTTCGCCTTCCACTTCCGCACATCTTCAGATGTGATCGATGCGGCCAACGAGCAGCCAGCCCTAAGATCAGGTAACAGCACCTTCTTGTCGGGCGAGAGTATTGCCGCAGTCTCGGCCATGAAGTGGACGCCGCAGAACACGATCACCGTTGCCTCGGTCTCGGCGGCCTGGCGTGACAGACCCAGCGAGTCGCCCACATAGTCTGCTACACCCTGCACTTCGGGACGCTGGTAGTTGTGTGCCAGAATTACGGCGTCGCGTTCGGCAGCTAGCGCGCGTATCTCTTCCTGTAGCCGTTCGATCTGCTCAGGCGAGAGATTGATGTTCTCGATCGTAGGAAGTGGAATGCCCATCTTTGCTGCTACCTGCATCTCCAGTGTTGCGCGGTACCCCGATTCCTCGTTGCTCGGTGGAAACCGATTGTAAGCACAAGGTAAAGATAGCGAGGCGTCGTTTGCGGCCGATAGCCCGGAGTTCCCGACGCTGGGACAACGAGAGCCGAGCGATTCATGCTCGGCTCTTTCTCGTACGGGGCGGTGCGAGGTCTCCTTCTCTCCTTCCCCTTCTCCTCTCCTACTCTTGGAGTGGGGAGGGGCGGGGCCCAGAGCCACCGGTCGGAGTCGAACCGACGACCACTCGATTACGAATCGAGAGCTCTACCACTGAGCTACGGTGGCAGGGCCGCGGACGACCGTGGACGTTTGCGGATGAACGCGGAATCATTCCGTCCGCTACACTCCGCACTCATCCGCGTCATTCCGCGGCCCTATGCCCTGGCCCGGATTCGAACCGGGACGGATCTCTCCACTGCCCCCTCAAGACAGCGTGTCTACCAATTCCACCACCAGGGCTCTCGGGGAGCGTAACTCCCTGCGCGGAATGAACATATCGGGCGTCCGATTGGTGGTCAAGCAGCCAGCCGTGGCCCGCTATGATAGCTGAGAGGACGGCACGTTTGGCAACGAGAGGCCATTTTGTTTATGGCCCAGGTACAGCAGAAAAGAGACATAGGAGGATGTTCAGGCTGGAGACAGCTCTCGTAGTTACAGGCTCAACCGCCTCGGCGTCGACCCGGTCCTCCTGATATCGGTCCGCTCCGGTGCCGGCATGTTGGCCTCCCACCACTCCCGCGCCGCTTGTCTGCTCCACTTGTCACCCACGTCACTGGCCGCCAGCAGCGTGGAGAGTTCATCGGCGCCGCTGGGCCGGTCGGCCGGGTCCTTCTCGAGACACGCGAGCACGAGTTTATCCAGGTCGGATGGGATGTCTTGTCTCGCGCGCGATGACGGTGGCTCGGGCTCCTCGTTCACATGCATCATCACGGTTTCCATGGCAGTGCCACCTTGGAACACCGTCGATCCGGTCAACGCCCAGTAGGCGGTGCAGCCGAGTGAGTAGATATCGGTGCGGCCGTCCGCCTCCTTGCCCATGGCTTGCTCGGGAGCGATGAATCCGGGCGTCCCACCGACTGATACATCTGTCGTGAGACGAAGTTCATCTTCGTCACTCTCGCTCTCAAACTTCACGAGGCCAAAATCCAGAACCTTTGCGAAATCGTAATGGCGCCCGTAGCGACACACATATACGTTGGCCGGCTTGACATCACGATGTATCAGACCGTGTTCGTGAGCCTCGCCGAGCGAGTCGCACATCTGTCGCAACAGATGCACTGCCCTCGCCGGCGGCAGCGGTCCGAATCGATCTACGAGTTCGTCCAAGTCGAGACCGTTGAGATATTCCATCACATAGTAGAACGAACCCGACTGGGCGATGCCGAAGTCGAAGACTTGGATCGTGTGTGGTGACTCCATTGCCGCAGTCGCCTGCGCCTCCTGCTCGAAACGCGTCAGCATCACATGCTGCCGCAAGGGATCGTCCGTCAGTGTCTCGGGACGGATCAGCTTTATCGCGGCGGGACGGGCGAGCAGTTGATGTTGTGCCCGCCACACTTCGCCCATACCCCCCACACCCAGCCGCGACTCCAACTGGTAGCTCCCGAGTCGCTGCGCCGTGGCCAAATCGACGTTCATGCCGTGGACGACCCTGGAGCACACGTACGCGATACCCACAGCAAAGGCAGGGCTCATCGAGGACATGATCACCATGCCGGCATCAACCTCGATCAACCCCATCGCATGGAGTATCACCAGTCCAATTGGTCGGGTCGCGGCCGCAGCTAGCGCCGTGACCAGCGTAATTCCCGGCGGACTCGGCACGATCAAAGGGAAGAGTATGATGAGAGGAGAGACCCAGGTCACGTACTGGAACTGCCCAGTTGATTCCATCATCGCCCAAGGCATGAATGTCGACAAGAAGAAGCAGATCAGCACTTCGTAACCCAGGGTAAGCCGCAGTACCACTGTGTGGGTCATTCGTTCGCGGTATGCGACGACCAAAAGTGCCACGGTCATCGACATGACGATCACGGTTACGACCACCCAGACATCGTTGAGTTGCCCAGTCGTGATCCTGCTAAACACCAGATCTAATAGAGCGCCCAGTCCCATGAACACGAGCATGAGCCAGCCGATGAACCGCACGCGCCAGCGCGCCTTCTCTAATAGTTCCGGAGTTAGGAGAGACCATCCGCACCTGCTACTACTGCTGCCAGACCCAGACTGCTGCTTGAGGAGTGTTACTTCGGTCATGTTGATCTCGTTTGATTACGGAACGTACGACAAGACTGTGTCGGTACGGGCATGGTCATAAATGTAAGGTGGCACAGACAACATCGTGGATTGTGCGATGTGGTGTGCAACCCAGTGCCCCATCACCGGCCAAAGAACGTCTCGGGCGGTCGGAGACGGCCAGAGACGGCCCATGACGGCCACCCACCTCTTCCGTCCGGGCCGTCTTCGTGGGCAGCGAGATGCCGAAGCCGGCTCACTTGGCCGAGCCGGGGACGTACACATTGACGCTGACAGTAGGAAACCGGATTTTTACGCAGCAGTTGACCATCGAGCGAAGGACTTCGTTCACGGGTCAGAACACAACATTCGAGGTTGAGTGGGAGCGATGAGGTTCACCTACCAACCATTTACTACGAACTGGAGGTACCTGTGAGAAAGCGATTCTTACTTGCCGCTGCCCTCGGGTTCTTTCTGACCGCGTGCGCCGGTAACCCGGCACCTGAGGTTCCCCCGCCAGCCCCCGAACCGGAGCCGGCGGCATTCGACCCCACTGGCACGTACGACATCGTCGTTACCGCGCAGGGAATGGAGATTGGCGGCGTGATGACGATCGAGGGATCAGCGGCTGAGGGCTACAAGGGCTACATCGATACGGAGATGGGTGGCGCAGCATTGTTAAACGTCGTGCTAGGTGGCCTGACCATGACCTTCGAGATCCCCGACGCTGGCATGGTCGCGGAAATCATCTTTGAAGGTGACGAGTTCAGCGGCGACATGAGCGGTGGTATGGGAGATGCCACTATTCAGGGAGTGAAGCGGTCGGGCGATTGAGCTAAATCGGCCACGGACACGAACGGACACGGAGATCATCGGCCGCTGGCCGCGAGCCCTCAGGTCATTTTCCACCAATCTCCGTGATTGTTTGTTTCTGTGCGTTGCCGTCCACGGCCCTTTGAGACGCCACAGGGTCGACGGTGGATATCTCGCCCTCTTTTGCCTGCGCTAATTCTTCTCTACCACAGCTCGCTGCAACAGAACACAGAGAACTTCCCTGCTCATTGATAACAGTTCGCGATCGCTGGGGAGAGCGCCGCGCGTGAAGACGAGGAATCGAGTCTCGCCATCCCGGCGGAAACAAAGGCCTGCTTGTCTCTCCGGCACCGTTTTGTGCCGCGTGACCGACCGTCGCGCGACCGTCCATGGCTTTCCCTCACAGACGAACTCACGCCACCCTCCCACTCTACTCAATGGCAAAACTCGACGTGAGCCGTTCTACCACAGGAATGCTGTTCACGGCAGACTGTGAACGACGAGGTTGCGTCTGCAGATTATGCACGACACCAGCACAGTGTCGCGGTGCTGCGCATTTGCCACGTTCTGCCTGATGAGAGGGCAACCGCACTGAGGGCAGTCAACCGAATCACCGGAGGATGCTACGGCCTCGCGAATCGATGCGATCTCGTGCTTGTCAAAAGGGAGGTGGGAAGACCGTGCGGCCAGTTCCGCTGACTCCCGCGAATCCGCCGCATCTTTCCAGTCCTCCGTCGTAATCTCGATCTCGTGACCGGCTGAGCTGTAGAACGCTCCCTGAGTGATGACGACGGAGTCCATTCCCACGACTCGAGCCTCCAGGACTACCTGACGCGACTTGGTGTCGACGAGACTGAAGCCTCTGGCACTGGCCTTAAACTCGAAACGACCGTAGTCGTTAAAGGTCCACTCATTGCGCCACAGTCTGGCTACGTGTCTACCTTCGGCGGCGTAGAGATCCATGGTCAGCCACAGATCGGTATCGCACGGCCCCCACTCAAGGGCTATTTGTCTCTTACCCCGTATGCTAATGACACCGTCCGTGTTGCACAGCCGATTCGAGCCAATCGTTAACTGCATCTGACCTCCACAATTCGTGTGACCCGTACACGACGCGTGTGTCCATGTCTCAAGTTCACGTGCGATAATCACGCCATCGTTGCTGCCGAACGAACCAAAAAGAAGAGGGGCACCCGCGCGTTTGCCAGGTCCCCTCTATACACTCACTGGTATCTCGTCACACAGAAGCGCTGTGTTCTATGACGTTGAACAAAGATACAGTACCGGGCCTACGTCGGGTAGTGTCGATTCGTCAATGGTCACGGCACGGTTGTATACGGAGTCGCGCGTCCACGATGTCAGCCCAGGCATGCGCACCATAGATCGAGTGAGCTGTTAGTACTCCAAGACCAGGTTGAACACGGAGGAGTCTACGTCGACGATCTCCTTCAACTCGTCATGTACTGCAATTGAGACGCGGTCACCGAATCGCGCCAGACGCTTGAGTAGGCGTCTCATGTGTCTGTGGTGCTCATGGTGCAGGGCATCAATCCGCAGCGTGATGGACGCCGTAGTCTGCTCCAACACCTTTTCGAAATGGTGGCCGGCGCGCCTGAAGAAACGACGGTCCAGGCGCCCGCGCAGCGAGAACGACAAGTTGGAGACAGCGTCCTTCACTTCTTCCAACGACATCTCTAGCGTTCCCCGTTGCACATAACGACGGAAGCATCGTTCGATCCGCTCCATACGGCGACGTGCCCCGGTACGAAGCCCATCGATGCGTTCACAGTAGTGCCGTTGGATGTAGTCTCGCATCGACAGGCCCACGATCCAGTCCTGTACCACGAGCGGTATGAATCTTGGTCTGTGCAGAGGGACCGAACGAACGAAGTGAAACATCCGCGGTATTCCCCCCGGAAGCAGGCCGCGAAATACGAGGCGGCTGACAATGCGGAATTGTGCGACCAACGAGCGGTCGCGTATTGCGGGTGGCACACCGATGAACTTCACCTTGTTCCTGATCCGATCCGCAATGTTGCGGTATGCCATCAGACGGGCGTACAATCCGCGGTACCGCTCGATCATCTCCTCATACTTCATGCGCAGCGGAATGACGTTCGTGCCCTGCTTGGTGTTGTCGCTGTCATTGGCACCGGGAAGCAGTCTCCCCTCCTGCTCCAAGCGGTAGTAGAGGGGCGTCTTGGGCAGTGCAGTCAGGAGCCCGACCATTGCGCCCTGAATACCGGACTGGGTTATGAAGTCGTACTGGCGCTCGAACGTGTCAGGCGTGTCGTTGTCGAAACCGACGATGAACCCACCGAACACTTCTATGCCGCTAGCATAGATACGACGGACTGCGGACAACATATCTTGCCGCGTGTTCTGGAACTTCTTGGTTTCGACCAGGCTTGCAGTATCAGGTGATTCGATTCCCAGAAACACCCAGGTGAATCCGGCTTGGCGGAACAGATCCAACAGCTCGTCGTCTTGTGCGAGGTTCATCGATGCCTCGGTCCCGAAGTGAAACCGATACCGATGCTGTCGCTGGTACTGTTCCAGAAAGCGCATCAGGTCTTTCGCAGCATTCTTGTGACCGATCAGGTTGTCATCCACGAAGAACGCGCTGTGAGCATCGAGCTTTCTCAG
>CP070792.1:1974476-1978547 GCA_020346845.1 Gemmatimonadota bacterium | reverse complement strand
ATGTTGGTGCGCTTGCTAGATTCTGTGGGGCAAGGCGAGCGAACCTCGGCCGAAGAAGTGGCCAAGCGGGTGTCGACGCAGCTGCAACAGGTCACCGATGTGGTGGCGGGAGAGCTGGTAGGGCTCTCAGCAACAGAGCTGAGCGCCCGCAATGTGGAGAAGGCGGAAGACATGCCGGACCTAACGCCTCCGCTCATCGATCTTGGCTTCAGCACAACCCCTATCTTCTCGCCCAAATCGCCACCGGGGGGCGAGACTCCGAAGCCCGAGATCAGGGCGAAAGCGCCAGCCATCACCCCCGCTCCAGAGACCATTCCCGGTCCACTATTTCCAAAGCAGGATGTGGAGGACGAGGGCAAGCCACTGGCGGCGCCCAGAAGGCGGCTATCGGACACGATCGTGGCGATGGCAAAATCGCACCGGTCACCTCTGTCATTTGCACTGATCGGCTTCATCTTGGGAGTGATCAGCGGTGCGGGCTTGATGTGGGCGTTGACGGCCCTTCTGCGGGACACCGGCAGCGCGGCCGAGCATACGGACTCCACCGCAACGGTGACTGCATCGCTGCCACCAGAACCGGCGTCCGATCCAACCGCCCTTGCCGCTTCGATGGAAATGGGTTCGCATGAGCCCGCTGCCCCGGCCGAGATGCTCTTTGACACAGGGCAGCAGGTACCATCTGTGCTGCCGTTACAGGAGGGTACCGCTACCCCGACCGACACCGAGGTGAGCGCTGTCAATCCGCTGGGAGCGAATCCCATCGTGGTGGAGGGGTTGCCGATAAGGAGCGTAACCGAGATAGAATATCGTGGCCAGACTGGCATGCGTGTGGTGCACCCGCTGGGGCCCGAGCGAGTGCTTACCGTCGAGTCATTCCCTGCCGCTGCGGCGGCCAGGCCAGATAATTTGGGGAGAGTCGTTGTCAACCTCACACCACCCGACACCGTTGTCGGGATCGTGCGGATGGAGCGTTATCTAGTCTACACCAGCGCGGTGATTCCCGAGGATAGCCTGAGGACCCTAATGACGCGGCTTGTAGAACGCGAGCAGGCTAACTGAAGCGACGTCAGGTAGCCCCCAGCAAACCACTTGTCTCTCCATTCAAGAGATACCATTCCTCCACCACAAGATGACTGCGGACATCGGGCGACCTCCATCAGACACCTTCAGCGACCGAGTCGCACTATTCAGCCTGAAAAGTGAGCGAGCGAAACGACGGCTGGGGTGGCTGACCCACCTTCGGTTGGCTGCATTCGTCTTGGCCGGGTTGTTGCTTGTTTTGGGGGGCGCACGTGAAGATCCACGATGGATCGTTGTTGTTGTCGGCGTGCTGCTGTTCTTTGCCTATGCAGCCCTTGTGGTGGAACATCGCCGAGCTACGGCGCTCACGGAGTACTTGGATGAGTTGAGGTGCTTGAACGAAGAGGCGCTCCAACGACTGGCACGCAATTGGGATCTATTTCGCACACCTCCGGTGGAGCAAGCCGGTCCGGAGCACCCGTACGCGGAAGATCTGAACCTATTTGGGCCCGCGTCGCTGTTCCAGCTGCTCTGTACCGCCGCCACACCGGTTGGGCGGAATACTCTGCGGCGGTGGCTCTTGCGACCCGCGATGCCGGAAACAGTTGTTCGCCGACAGGAGGCCGTGGCGGAACTGTCACCTTTGGTGGATCTGAGAGATGAACTGACAGCTCGCGGGAACTTGATAGGTGGTGTCAGTTCTCAGGTGGTTGACCGGTTTCTCCGCTGGACCCAGGACGATCGGTGGATACTGAACAGGCCGTGGCTCTTGGTGTTTGCCTGGCTGTTGCCACTGTCGACCGTGATTGCGGTGATCCTGCAGGTGACTGGGGTGATTCCGTACCATGTCTGGGTGTTTGCCGTACTTGGGTGTGCGATCGTCTGGCGGCGCTTCAGCACGACGATCGAACTCACCTTCAGATCCGCGTCGTCGGGAGAGAAGGCCCTGAGTCGCTTTTCGATTCTGTTTCGGACGGTAGCTAACGAGTCTTTTGAGGCTCCGCTCTTGGCGGACATCGCGAAGTCGCTCGCTGGCGGGCGCGAGCCAGCTCATCGGCAGATGCGGAGCTTGGATCGAATACTGGCTTGCTCGGATGTGCGGTTCTCGGGTCTTCTGCACGGTCTTCTCCAACTTATCACGCTGTGGGATCTGCACGTGCTGTATGCGCTCGAACGCTGGCGTGAGGAAAACAGATCGCGCGTTGAATCATGGTTCTCGGCGTACGGAGAACTGGAGGCTCTGATGGCGCTCGCGGGTTTGGCACATGGTCATCCCAGGTGGGAGTTTCCTATCATCACGTCGAATGAAGGCGCCTTGGTGGTTGCCCGAGAATTGGGTCATCCACTTCTGGCGCCAGAGGACTGTGTTACAAACGACGTTCAACTCGGGCCGCCTGGCACGTTCTTGCTAGTGACCGGGTCGAACATGGCTGGCAAGAGCACGTTGCTCCGCGCCATCGGTGCGAACGTCGTGCTGGCGCAGGCGGGTGCTCCCGTTTGCGCGTCGAGCATGAGCTTGCCGGGGGTTCGCCTGTTCACGGCGATGCACGTGCACGATTCGCTCGCTGATGGTGTATCCCAGTTCATGGCCGCGCTCAACCGATTGAAGCTGGTCGTCGAGGCTGCGGAGTGTGCCGAGAGGGACGACGTGACCTTTGTCTATCTGCTGGATGAGATTCTGCAAGGAACCAATGCAGCAGAACGGCAAACGGCAGTGCGGAGAATCGTGCGGCATATGCTGGAAACGGGCGCCATTGGCGCTACCAGTACGCACGATCTTACGTTGGCTGACACTGATGATCTGGAGGTAGCTGCCAGGTTGGCTCATTTTCAGGAGACTATAGAGCAGACTGCTGAGGGACCCGTTCTGTCATTTGATTACAAGCTCAAGCCGGGGCTGGCGACGTCGACCAATGCGCTGCGGTTGATGGATATCGTTGGGTTGTAGGTTGCGGTTCGCGGCGTGTGCTCCGTGCCTCAATCTTGCGGCTATGCCACCGCGCAGAAGTCTCTGGTCTCCTCGAGTCCACATTCGGTGAGGTAGCGCCTGATCTCCTCACGCGCCTTCTCAGAAGCAACCGCCGCCAAAAAATAGGCGTCAGCGAGAATGGAAATTCGGGCCGGGGAGACAACCGGAGCCCCGTGTATCCTCTGGCCGATCTTACGGGGGTCCAAGTCAACGAAAGCGGTCACAGTGTGACCTTGGCTGGTCAACTCTCGGGCAAACGCCTTGCCAACCGGTCCCGCGCCACAGATCGCGACCGGTCGACCGGATATCCTGCCGGCTAGGTAATGGACTTTGCACTTGCGGAACGCACCGTCGGAGTAGCGGGGGTCTGTACGTGATAACCGGTCGACACTTTCGCGCCAGTAGAACAAGACGCGGGGCACCTTGCCGAGTCGATGGCCGGAGGTGCATAGCCGCAGTACCAGGTCGTAATCTTCGGGCCATTGGGCCTCACGGTAACCGCCCACTTCCGCTAGCGCAGTGCGCCGCAGTGCCAGGGTGGGATGTGGAATGGGGCACTCCACGAAGAGGTCTCGCTCGATCTGCGCGGGCGCAGTGAGACCGTTTATCCAGGCCTCGTATCTACGGGCTCCGTCACGGACAATGTCGCGGGGAAAGTAGCGCATCTGAGTGCCACAACCAGCAAGAGCGGGCAGGCCGTCCAGCAGCTTAACTTGCTCTTCCAGCCGCGTCGGGGCGGATATGTCGTCGGCGTCCATTCGTACCAGCAACTCACCCTGAGCGGTCGAGACAGCCGTGTTGAGCGCGGTGACGATGCCGGCCCGATCGATTGTGCGCGTTACTATCCGCTTGTCGCGCGCGGCCCAACTGCGGAGCTTGGATGCGGTCGCATCAGTGGAGCCATCGTCTATCGCCAGGATCTCGAAGTCAGCGAAAGTCTGGCCAAGCAACGAATCGACAGCCTGATCAATGGTGAGCGCCGCGTTGTAGCATGGCAAAAGTATCGATACGTGCGGTCTCTCGCCCAAGCATTCCTCGTAGCTGGTGTGAGTGATGTCGCGAGCCGACTGAGTCTAACTTCG
>CP070792.1:1969946-1974376 GCA_020346845.1 Gemmatimonadota bacterium | reverse complement strand
TACCCCGGGACACCACCGAAACGCGCGACGAGGAAGCTAGTCGACGCCGTATGACCAGTTTGGTTACGGGAGTGAAGTCAATTCACTACAATGCGTTACGGTCTTCTGGGCCGGACATGGGTCCGGCACTTGCAGGAGCATTGGATCGAAGTGAGGCTGGATTGATGAGAGTACGGAGCGCACTTTATCCGGGGATATGCCCGCCACGGGTACACGCATGAGGGAGCGGGTCGTGGACGAAAAGAGCAAGGGCAGTTGGGTGGCCGGTTTGCCGGCTCGCGGCTCGGAGGCTCGATTTGAGAGCCAGATGACCGGGGCTGGCGAACAGTCTGCGACAGGCCCAGAGGCAGGGGAATCGGCTGGGGGCGATCACTATTTGGCCGACATCGTCTTTATCGTCAAGCAGGACGGCACGGTTCTCTATCTGAACAGGGAGGTCTCGGATCTGGCTGGCGGAGCCCCGGGTACTTCGGTTTTGGATTACACAGCATCTGAGCAGCACGACTTGGTCCGCGGTGCGCTCGATCAAGTGTTTGCCACGGGCGAGCCGCAGGGGTATGAATGCCAGGGAACGGAGCCGTTTGCGGCAGACGCCTGGTACCAGTGCCGGGTCGCCGCGAACAGGCGTGAAGGAAAGGTGGTCTCGGCCACTATCATCGCGCGCGACGTATCGAGCTGGAAGAGCGCCCAGAGTGGTCTGAAGCAGGAGCGCGACCGCCTCAAGTCGGAATATGACACCGTATCGGGCGAGCTGGAGCGGCTGCGGGGTGCGTTGGCGCAAAACGAGACGGAACAACAGGAGCTGGACCGATTTCGCGCGATAATGGACCAGGCGGGGGAGGCGATCTTCATCACCGATCCCGAGACCGGGCGTTTCGTGGATGCGAACGAGACCGCCTGCCGCTGGCTTGGATTCCGCAAGGAGAAGCTTCTCACCCTGGGTATAGGCGATCTGGATCTGGAGTTCCCGCTCGAGAGCCCCAACGGGGTTCCCGAGCATGTTACCAACACACGTGGCAGTCCCCGGCCAAAGTTGTTCAGTGAGGGACGGCACCGGCGCCGCAACGGGACATCGTTCCCGGTTGAGGTGGCGATCAACCGACGTCTGTTTGGTGACAAGACATATATGTTGGTCGTCGCGCGAGACATCAAGGAGAGGGGCCAGGCCCAACAAGCGTTGCGAGAGAGCGAGGACAAGTTCCGCAGTCTGTTCGAGTTGTCGCGGGATGCGATATACCTATCCGCTCGTGACGGATCGGTTGCCGATGTGAACGACGCCGCGGTGGATTTGTTCGGATACACCAGGGCGGAGTTTCTAGAGCTCGAGGCGAGGCGACTCTACGTTCGGCCGGATGATATTCGAACGTTCCAGAAGGGTGTCGATGAGTCCGGATCGGTAAAAGACATGCAGATCGAGTTCCTCACCAAGCAGGGACAGCGTTTCCGCGGTCTGTTGACTGCCACCCTCCGGCATGATGGTGACGGGAGTATACTGGGATACCAGTGCATCATCAGTCCCGAGACTCAAGCCACGCCGGAACCCGAAGCAGAATCAGCCGAACCCGAAGGTGCCGTTAGGGTTGAAAAAGACAGCGTCCTCGTTGTGGACAGTGATAAGCGGATCTTGGTGGAGGTCAGAGAAGTCCTGGAGCGCGCCGGCATAACGGTTCTGACGGCACGAACCGGTGCAGCGGCAATACAGGTATATAAGTCCGAGAGTGCCGCTGTGGGAGCGATCTTGCTAGGCGACAACGACGAAGAGATGGATGCTGCTACTACGATCCGCCAGCTCGAGTCGGTCGATCGAGATGTTGCGGTGGTGTTGATGACTGATTCGCTTGAGGGTGCGGATGATGCCCGTCGGGCCGAACTGGGAGCCTCCGATATCGTGACCAAACCAGTTCACCCTCTGGCCTTGGTCCAGCATGTCAGGGACGCTCTCGCGAGCCAGGAGTCACCCTAGCGATCGCAGCGGACATTGGTCGGTGGCACTCGCGAGCAGTTCACCGACTCAGCCATACCCGCCGCCATTACCGCGCAGGCCGCCTTCTGGGCGGCCTGTTTGGCTTCTTCCTGGTCGGCCCCTGAACCGCGGCGACACTCGGTTAGACCGTTGAATTGAACGCACAACTCGCATTCTGCCTGCACGGTTGCCATGCTGCCGTATGCTAGTATTGCCACGAGAGCGGCTACTGCCGCGATTGCCGCCCAGGTCCGGCCCTTCTTCATCTTGATTCCTTTCGGTAACCGGTGATGGAGCATCGCCGGGCTCTCGCGCCGGTGATAGCCGGCACGGCCCTATTTCGGCGACCAGCAATGTACACAGGTGGACGCCTCTGGGAACCCATACCAAGCTGCCGCACCTGAAACCGCCGTCTGCGCCGGCTCGTAATTGGAAGTGTGACACGGGATAACGCGTTTGATATCAGTAAGATAGAGCTCCCGAGCCTCGATCTGGAACCGACCCGGGTCAAGTCACGCGGACGATCGTGGCGGGCTCGCCTGCTTCTCACCTGCCTCGGCTTGGTGACCGTCGTCGTGCTCCCGTTCGTGGTTCTTGTTCGGACCTCGACCTACCTATATGCTGACCGAGATTTGCCGACCTGGGGGTCCGTGGGTGGCGGTGTCCTCGCCACTACCGTTCTGCTCACCTGCTGCGCGTGGTGGGTTTCCAAGAAGCTTCACTCTCGTGCGCGAGCCAGGTGGCTGGGAACGCGCGTGGTGTTGCCGCTTGTGCTCGCATATTGCGTGTACGCGCTGCTGTACTTGTCGAGTGCCAACGCCAAGGGAGCTGAGGTTCGCGGCTACTACAGATCGTTGCACCCGATCCTGCGCGTTGCGGTGAGTACCGTGATACTCATAGATCGTGACATGGTGGTAACCGATGTGGCCCGGTTTGCAGGGGATTACGCCAGGATGGGGCTACCAGAGAACCGAGAATCGATGCACTACAAACAGAACGACGGATTCGTACACGCTGTTGATTTGCGAACGAGAGGCGAGGGCTGGTGGCGTAATTGGCTGGTGGAAGGGTACTTCCGGGCCATGGGGTTCAGCACTCTCCGGCACCGAGGGACCGAGGACCACCTGCACGTTAGCCTACCCCTCCACTGATCGAGCCCAATCTCGTCTCCTTCCCCTACTTCCCATTCTTCCCCTCCTAATCTCCTCCCTAGTGATAACTTATCTTGGCCCCAAATTGCCAAATCGTCTGACTTATGTCGGTGGTCAGGCCGACTCGGTTGCGGGTTCCCTCCTGGGACGGAGCTATAATCAGACTGATGAAAGGGGCGGTCCAGAGACGGTCGGTGATTCTGAGATCGTACCCCGTACCAAACACGATTGAGAACCCGTTGCTGGATAGCTTGTCGGCGCCCGCTTCTTCCGCAAAGCGTCCTACCCCGAAGCCGCCTTTGAGGAAGAACGGATAGTCGAGCACGGGGTAAAGCATGATGAACGCCGTCCCGTTTACATACTCCTGGGTCGTGTCAGCTCTGGTCCCTCTCCAATAGGCGACCTCGACGCCAGCCAGTGTATTACGGGTTGGCGTTCCCCCTATCTGGACGTAGCCCGACGGGCCCCAAATGGCCTTGTCGCCGCAGAAACTACAGCTGACCGATGTGGAAGCCGCTCCAACACCGAGGGAGCCCCAGAGGCCTCTTCTATCATCGATATGTTGTGCTTCGGCTGGCGCTGCGTTGAGCAGTAGTATCGCCAAGACTATTGATGCCGACATCATCCGCAACATGAGCACCTCGAGATTAATCTCTGACAAAGACCGCTTTCCGCTCGCTGATCGCTCGGACTGGAAAGCTATGCCAACTCTGCGTAGGCTCAAGCCTTTGGCCGTCTGACGCCAACTTGCCGGACGGCACGCTTCTGGCTTACCTTTGGCGGCGCCGAGCCATGAATGTAGGCCGGACAGCCCGGACTTACCCTCGTAGGGGAGTCCGGGTGGTTTCGTATCAAGAATTCGAATACCTCGACGCCCCGGAGCTCCAGGCTGTGAAGTCCTCCGTCAGAGTCGTTCCGCTTGAGCGCGTTCGCGCTCCGCTACTCGCCGTTGCATTGGGCGAACTATCAAACAACAAGGTACCAAGCTCGTTGCTGAGCCTAGACGCTAATATGGGCGGCGAATTGGCTCGGATGCTTGCCGCCGGTGACTTCAATGGCAAACCCGACGAAGTGGCAATGCTGTATCCCAGCAAAGGCGCAAAGCGGGTGTTGCTGGTTGGCCTGGCAAAGAGCGAAGAGATCACTCGGGGTGCCGTGCGCCGCAGTGCTGCCATTGCTGCACGCAAGGCCACTGAGACGGGTTCTCAAGCGATGGCGTTTCATCTCGCGCCCGAGACACACGGTGGTGTAACGCCTGCCGACTATGGCCAAGTGGTTGCCGAAGGTGCGGGGCAGGGCGCATGGCGATTCAGCGA
>CP070792.1:1964450-1969846 GCA_020346845.1 Gemmatimonadota bacterium | reverse complement strand
TACCATTTGGCCCAACGACTCCACACCAACCCTGAGACAGGTGGACGGAAACGTCGGTCAGGACGTCAACAGCACTAGAGTATGAGAATGATAGGTGTGACAACGCGACTTGCGACGACATGACAGCCTCCCGGACAACATGGACGGCTCAGCCGCGCGCGGCCGGGCCCGAGGTCGATCAGAGTTGGGCTGTCACGTGTGCATGCAAACCTCAGAGACGTGTTCGGTGTGCGACCTAATAATAGCGCTTTGATCGGCGGGCTGCCTTTTAGTCTGTGAGCGGGAAGCCTTGCCATGAGACCGTTGGCGGTGTGACGCATGCGCAATGCAATCGCGACGTGCATGGACGTTTGACCACTCGAGCCTCGTCAGGGCCAGATCGAATTTCATCACGCCGAAATCGAATTTGATGACGGCGAGATCGAATTTTAGCACGGCGAAATCAAATTTGATCACGCTGAAATCGGGTTTCGTCACGCCGTAATCGATCTTGCAGTGCGGTCAACCCGACCTTCAGCACACAGCGACCGCTACGTGCCTACGAAGCTCCGTGCCCTTACGACAGCGTCCGGCTTAGAACCTCATCAGCAGCGTGTAGACCACACTGGCCAGCGTCACTACAAGGGCAATGCTCAGTGCGAGGTTCCAGCGCACCGCACTGCGGCCGTGCGGCCGGTCGTCACCGAGGAACCGGCTGCTGTTGTGCAGTAGGAACCATCCGATGTAGGCTATCGGGAGCATGATCAGGCCGATGGTAAAAGCAGGCAATGCGATCCACGTTCCCATCGACGACCAAAGAATCACGCCGAGAAACGCGGGCGCGGGTAGGAGACAACTCAGGCGATAGCGCCAGCCGGTAGCCTCGATCCCGAGCAGTTCGCACACCGCGAATCCTGCCACCAGCATCTGCAGCGTGATAGTGGAAAGAGCCATCCCTAGGATCCCCAATCCGAAAACGAAGCGACCGAATGCCTGGCCCACTCCGGTCGAGCCAATCAGGACCCCCACGTTTGCAGGAAGGATCTGCTGGGGTGCGAACTCGGTTCCGTAAATCGTACCGGCACACGCGATGATGATCAGTGATGTGACGATCACGTAAGGCAGAAACATGCCGGTTATGAGATCGAATCGAGCCAGCCCGCGGTGTTCGCGCTGCCAGCCGCGTGCGAGCAGCGTGTAGCCGAAGAGGAAAGTCATGTTGATGCCAACGGCGGCTCCGAAGGCTCCGGCGATCTTGGTGACTCCAACCGGATCGGATGGAATGGAGAGCGGTAGGAATCCTTTGAGAAGGTCTGTCCCATCGAGCCGTCCTGTGGCGGCGCTTTTTGCCACCACGGCGATGAAAGCAACGACGATGATCCCGACCAGTGCCTTGAGTGTACCCTCGTACAGACGGATTCCGCGGATGTCCCTGCTGTAGTTCCAGGTAATGAGGGTAGAGGTGACTACTATGATCAGGCCGACGCAGACCAGGAATACGGAACGCGTGCCACCGTTTGGCTGCCAGCCGGTGGCGACCGCTACCATGTCCTCGGTGACACCGGCGGCCAGAGCATACTGCGGTAGATGGAATACGAAGGTGGCGACCAGAGTCGCTATCGCCCAAGCCCAGGCCAGGCCCGGGTGTACGAAGCGGCGCATCGCCTCGAACGGCCGGACACCCGTCGACAGTGTCTGGTGCGAGGCAGCCGCCAACATGATGATGCCCACCAACATTGCGAGGGGCTGGACCCAGAGGAGCTGGTAACCGTAGTGAGCGCCGAGATAGAGTGAGGCGACCGCGCTCCCACTCCCGAGGGTGAAGGCGCTCTGAAGCCAGCCGGGCCCGGTCAGGCGATAGTAGCCCCACCACCGACGTGTCGTACTCGCACCAGCCAGACGCGCGAGCAGTGCGCGTTCCTCGGCCAAGGTCCCGGGATCGGGGACATTCGCCGCCGACATTCCCCGGGCGGACTCGGTAGGGCTCAGCTCAGTGCGCCGTCGATGTAGCCGGGACGAGCCCAGCAGAGAGCGTGAGGGCCTGCCAAGGCAGCCAGGCGCGACTCCAAGTGTCTGCGCTCGACTGACGCCATACTGGTGTTGCCATCCGCTGCTATGGAGCGGACGAGCCCGATGTTGTCTTGCAGGGTGGACATACCGTGGTGGCCGATCAGGGCACTTGCCACACCTTCCTGTGACAGGGCATATCGCAGCAGTTCTTGCGGAGTCGCTGATTCTCCGACGATGTCGCGCATCACCTTCATCGCCAGTACACCCAAGTTCTTGGCGCGTGCCGCGGGCAGAGTCTCGCTAACGAAACTGCCGTACCCGGTTGGGTTCATGGCCAGCAAGACTACATCAAACTCCAGTTTCTCGATGGCCTCCCGACTCTTCTCGGCGCTGTCCATGCTGGAGAAGCCGATGAAGCGGGCCGCACCCTCTTCCTTGAGCCGACGCATTTCGGCGTAGACGCCTTTCTCCAAAGCCGTTATGTCTTCCGAAGGCACGATGGCGTGGATCATCAGTACATCAACATGATCCGTTTTCATTCGCGTCAGGCTCTGATCGAATTCTCTCATTGCCTCCACGGGGTCGCGCGAGTCGAACTTGGTGGCGAGAAGCACCCTGTCCCGCAGCGGAGCGAGGACTTCACCGAACCGCTCCTCGCTGCTCATGCTGGCCCCCCACTGGTAGCTCGAAGACGTATCGAAGTAATTCACTCCCAACTCGACGGCCCGCTCCAGCATCGGTTCCCAATCGCCGTCGTCGTTCGACAAGAACTGAGAACCACCTCCGAACGCAAGCAGAGAGACTTCCAGTCCTGTCGCACCGAGACGCCTGGTTGGCATCGGCGAGCTGGCCGGTGAGCAGCCGGTGATCACGCCACCCACGGATGCAGCGGCGAGCCCCGCAGCCGAATAATGAACGAAATCTCGTCGGGATATGTTCTTCTTGTCCGATGTCATGTGGTTCCGCTGCCTGTCATGAGGGTTGACCGTGGTCACGTTTCCAGTATAACCCTCGGCGGCGAGTGTAGAGAAGACTAGGGAGACCCGTAGGGAGTGTGCTGGGCCAACACACCGCTCAGGATAGCACCGGCCAGTTGGTGACGGTGAGGGATCTAGGACCGCTCGTTGAAGTCTGCCGATTCACGTATGCCAATCCTCGATCGTTCCTCCCCAGGGGAGCCCTTGAGCCTGTCGCGCACTGCCCAGGGCGAGACGCGAGACCACCGCGCGCCTTTGGCTGTATGAGGGACTTTGCTCGCCTGTGTTCTTGACTTCCATTATTGCCGCAACCGGCTCAAGACAGTCTGGAAGCGCTGTTTGAGTTGCAGGATGTCTGCTGTGAGCGCTTGATCGGCGATGGGATGTTGCTCTTCCGGGTCAGTCGCAATGTGATAGAACGTTCCATCCCCGTACAGCTTCCAGTCGCGGTCGTGTACAAAGCGCCGAGCAGGAAACCCGCCCCAGTTAGGCGCATAATCGCAGAACACCCATGCCCTGACCGAATCCGCCTGCCCGACGAGCTGTGGATAAAAGCTCAGCCCATCCGTCACTAAGTCGTCGGGTGTCTCGACGTGGGCGGCCTCCAGTAAGGTCGGCAGGAAGTCGGTGAAATCGATGAGGTTGTCGTTCACTTGGCCAGGCGCGATAACCCCCGGCCAGTTCGCGATCAAAGGCACCCGGGTACCCGCTTCGGTGGTATAGCCTTTCAAACCCCGAATGACCCGATCTCCCATCGTAGATGTAATGTCCCGGTCGGTGCCGTTGTCGCCGGTGAAGAGCAGCAGGGTGTTCTCGCGCAGCCCCAAGCGCTCGAGGTGGTGGACGATCCGGCCGATCACCTTGTCCATGTAGGCGACGTTGCTCTTGAAATACGTGGTATCGTTGACGCCGTTGCCCGGATCTGAACCGATGTAGTCTGGGTGATCCGGCGTCGGCTGAAACGGGTCGTGGGTCAGCACCATGGGGTAATACAGCAGGAATGGCTGGTCCCGTGACCGTTCCAAGAAGTCGCCGATGTAGTCGCCGAACATGTCCGGGCCGTACGAGCCGGGATAGTCCTGTGAGGGCTTGCCAGTGACGTCGAGATGGGGGTCAGTGTAGCGCGAGCCCCGCTCCTTGACCTGCCACACTGCGTGCTCGTCGAAGCCTGCCTGCTCGGGCACACTGCCGACCCGCCCCCCAGCCAGCTCTTGCTGGCGCTCATTGCCATACAGCTGCCATTTGCCTACGACGGCCGTGCGGTAGCCGGCAGCTTGCAGGTAATGGGCGAACGTACGCGCGGACGGGTCCAGCAACCCAAAGCCGATGTAGTTACGGAAGTTGTAGACCCCCGTCATCAGCTGGACCCGGGATGGGGTACATAGGGGTGTGGCATACACCTGTGTGAAGCGCATGCCTGTGTTGGCGAGGGCATCGAGGTTAGGCGTATGGTAGGAGGTACTCCCGTTGACGCCCAGCGTCTCGTAACCCAGGTCATCGGCCATGATGAGGATGATATTCGGCTCTTGTGGTGGGGAGATGCGCTCGGACACGCAGCTCCATCCAACTGCGACTACTGTCGCGAGCGCTAGAAGGTCTCTCATCGGCAGCATGCTGGGCCTACCGCGGTGCTCGGTCCATTCTGATAGCGGAATCAAAGTCGAGGTAGTGGCGGTAGGCACGGTTTTCCATCCAGAGAACTGTGGGCGACGAAGAGCCGTGGTCTCTGATAACGAAGGGGCGAACGTTGTCGTTCGCCGAGCCCGCGGTTATCGGTCTCGAGCGCCAAGACGTTCCCTCGTCCACCGTCCACCAGCGTTCTATCTCAAACACGCCTGCCACCCTCCGTGATAAGTAGACAACGTCAGGGTCGGCATGATCCAGCACAACCCCCCCCGAGTAGTGGGGCTCGGGCTCATTCGTCCCCGGGGGTGTTTGCGGGAACCAGCCTCCGGCAGGAGTTACTTCGGTGTCGAGCCATTCTTCCCCGTTCCATCGAGCGTAGTGGTACCGGTGGTCGGTTTCCTGTGGTAGGCGAGTGTAGACGATCACCGGGTTCCCTTGGCCGTCTTCGGCGACATCCCAGATCCAGGCCCTGACGCCCGTGAGTCGGCCGTCGTAAACGAGATCGGCGTGTTCGTGAATCAGCGGGACCTCGGCCATCGTACCGACGGGCGATCCATCGGCGCGTGTGAACTCGCCGCCGCGGTATCGGACGTAGTAGATACTGTTCTGTGGCTCGTTACGTGGGTGTCCGTCTGTGAACGCGAAGTGGATCGCATCACGCCCGTTCGATGCGACCTTCACGTAGGGTCGGACGACCGTAGCCTCGTCCGATTGGATCAGCGTGCGCGCTGGGGACCAAGTGATCAGGTCGTCGGTGTGGCTGAAGCTTGGCTTGAAGTTGCCGCCGCGCCAGAACAAATAGAT
>CP070792.1:1948998-1964350 GCA_020346845.1 Gemmatimonadota bacterium | reverse complement strand
GCGTCACCGATGACCGTGTATTCCAGCCTTCGATCACTACCTATGTTGCCGGCAAACACCTCGTAGTAATCGATGCCAATCCCGATTTCGACACGCTGTCGCCCTTCAGCGGCCCACTTTACATTCAGCTTAGCCAGTACACTCTGCATCTCTATTGCTGCAGTAATAGCTCGGTCTGCGTCGTCATTGTGTGCTATCGGGGCGCCCCAAAGTGCCATGATCGCATCACCCATGAACTTGTCCAAGGTGCCACCATGTTCGAAAACGATCTCCACCATTTCGGTGAAATACTCGTTCAGTAGTGTCGCTATGTCGTCGGGTCCCATTGTCTCAGACATGGGAGTGAAACCTCGGATGTCGCTAAAGAAGACCACGACCGGACGCTTGGTGCCTCCCAGCTGAACTGCGCCTTCCTGACCTGCAATCTGCTCGGCAATATTGGGTGCAAAGTACCGCTGGAAGTTGGATACGATGACAGCCTCGCGTTGGATCCGATCCAGCAATTGGCTATTCTCGATCGCCACTGCCGCTATGCCCGAAAACGCGATCAGAAACTCAAGATCTTCATCGTTGAATGCCTCAGTTGCTGTCTGACTGTCCACGTAAATGAGGCCAAGTACCTTCCCGTCACCTCTCTGGTCGCGACTTCCCAGCAAGGGGGCGCACATTGCGCTGCGCACGCTCTGGACGAGAATCGACTTGCCACTAAACCGCTCATCAGTAGCTGCGTTATCCGTAAGAATAGCAAGACGTTCGGCAACAGCACGCCGTGCAATGGATTGGGGCACGTGTCTGCTACCGCCTTCGCCACCGAGTCGGTTTCGCGATATCCGCGGAATGAGATCCTCTTCCTCACCCTCGACCATTAGTATCGACACACGATCCACGTTCATTACCTGGAACGTGATGTCGACTACCTTCTCTAGCAGTCTGTCCACGTCTTGATGACGCGATAGTGCCTGAGAGATATCGAGTAGAAGCGTGAGCTTGCGCGCTTGTCGCTCTTCCTCTGATTCACCTTCCACCTTTAGCTGCGACCCGCTGCTGGGTCGCGCCACCACCTTGTCTCCTATACCACCTGTGTCGGGAATCGCTACCTGGCGCACGATTGTAGCTTCGGGAGGTGGTGCGGCCATTGCAGGCATCTCTGGCGCGGGTCGTTGGGCAGGTGGCGTGACTTCGACTACCTTGAACGCTACGCGACCGAAGGTTACAACATCGCCGTTGACCGTCTGAGCCTGCTCGATCTGGGTTCCGTTGACGAAAGTACCGTTGCTCGAACCGAGGTCCCTGACCTCCACGCCAGCCTCAGTGAGAGACAATTCGGCGTGATGGCGCGATACGGTGGGGTCATAAATGGGTAGATCGCTCGTAACCGCTCGCCCGACAATCACAATCCCACCGAACTTGAGGTCGATGGCCTGGTCTCCCGTCGTGCTGCGTAACTTGAACGATCTCATTCGAGGCACCTCTGGCCAAGAATATATCCGGAGCCTAGGACGTGCGCTAACGTCTCGCCGCTATGGCCAAGGCGCGTAACACAGCGCTCGCCTTGTTCTCTGTCTCCTCGAACTCGCGACTCGGGTCGCTGTCGGCCACTATTCCGGCGCCCGCTTGCACGTAGGCCTTGTCGCCACGGAGCAAGGCTGTCCGGATTGTGATTGCAGTATCCAGATTGACACCGCCCCATCCGATATGGCAAATGGCCCCAGCGTACGGACCGCGCTGCGTCGGTTCCATTCCATCCAGTAACTGCATAGCTCGAATCTTGGGTGCACCCGTAACTGTGCCTGCAGGAAAACACGCTCTCAAGACGTCGACAGCATCGAGTGATGGTCTCAGGCGTCCTCGTACCTCGCTCACGATATGTTGCACATGAGAGTACCGTTCGATAACCCGATCCTCCGTGACCTTCACCGATCCAAACTCCGCAACCCGACCCACATCATTGCGACCGAGGTCTACAAGCATGGCATGCTCAGCGAGTTCCTTCTCATCGTTTAGGAGCTCTCGGGCTAGATGTTCGTCGTGATCGGGGTCGCTCCCGCGAGGGCGCGTGCCCGCGATGGGTCGCACCGTTATCTCGCTCTCTTCCACTCGTACCAGTACCTCTGGTGAGCTGCCAGCTATGGCGAAATCATCCAGAGTCAAGAAGTAGAGATATGGAGCTGGGTTCAGTGCGCGCAGGGATCGATACACATTCAGTGGATCTGCCGATACTGACACATCTTGGCGCCGCGATAGTACCGCCTGAAACACATCACCCGCCGCAATGTGCCGCTTGATACGGGCCACATCTCTCTCGAACTCAGCTCGTGAAAAGGGACTCTGTGTAGGCAGTTCGGGAGCCTGCGCCAAACTCAGTGGGATCAGGCGTGGAGGCTCGTGTAGGCGATCGAGCAGGACTTCTATCCTACCAATGGCTCGGTCGTATTCCTTCCGCAATTCGCCGACGGAAGCACCTGGCTCGACGCGTGTGTTGGCCAGGAGAATTGCCCGGCCAAACGCATTGTCGATAATCACCAGTGTGTCGGCAATGATGAATGCTGCCTCGGGCATGTCGAGGTCGTTCATGGGTCCCCCGGGCAGCGACTCGATTGCTCTGACAACGTCGTACCCAAGGTAACCGACAGCGCCACCGGCGAATCGAGGCAAACCCGGCACATTCACTCCTTTGAGCGGGCGGAGTCTCTCCGCTATGTGCTCGAGTGGGTCGTTACACTGACCCGCCTCGTACCATCCGGTGGTGGGTGTCCACCGGTCGACCCTGCCTTTGTGATACCGCCACGCTTCGCTTGGCTCGGTTCCTAGAAACGTATAGCGAGCCCAGCGCTCTCCACCGACGAGAGATTCGAGCAGAAAGCCAAATGGGGGTCTGGCAATCGCTGCGTATGCGGTGACTGGGGTTAGCGTATCGGCAGAAAACTCCCGCAGCACCGGCACAATGCCGCCCCTTCTTGCGAGATCACGATAACCCTCGAATGTGGTAGGGCTAATCATCGTGGGGCCGCTAACACGTAGTCACCGGCTGCATCTACAGTAGCTGCGAAAATGTCAGTGCCATCTGGGCGCGATCCTGCTGCAACTCGCCACAGGTCCACAGTCGTCTCCCACCATATGTCCAGCGCCTCGGCGTAATCACTAGGGGTCTGATATTTGTCAGAGGCATCGGCAATGCTTGCATCGGCGTACCATGCGAAGAAGAACCTCACAGTCGGGGCGGAATCATCACGAAACGCGAGCCCGTTCGGTGAGATGTTGAAACCGTACTGACCGGACCTCGAGTCGACCGTTACCAGAACGGAGTCGCTGCTTCCCAGTGACACGCCGTTCAGACTCAACAACGATCCGACCGGGAACGTCACCTCCAGGTACGGATTGTTCACGGCATCAGCATGGATCAATCGGTGCGTGCTACGCTGTGCGTTGTTTACCCAGAAACTCGCAGAACCTGGGTCCGGTGCACCTGCCTGCAGCGGTAGTATGAGTAGATCCGCCGTACTGAGCAGCGTATCGACCGGCTCGGTCAGGTCGGAGCAGCCAGCCACGAGAATCGTGGCCATAGCGCTTGCCGCAGCCACCCGACGCCATGATATTGCGCGACGATGAGATCGTATCTGCTCTTCGTTGCCTTCATGGCGGTTCTCCCCAGACTCACTGTGGCCCAGCAGTGGAACAACGACTCCACCATGGCTATCGTGAACCGCGCGGTTGAACGTCGTGCTACGGTTAGGTCGGACAGCGGTCTGAGGGATTACCGTTCTCGTGCTCATGGCTTCGTGTTCTTTCTGGGCCAACTCGGCGAACTGGAGGAACCGCCGAGACTGATAAAATCCGATCAGCTGGAACTCGAAGTTTACTGGAAAGCTCCGGGGATCGCCAAGCAGAGAATCATCGGGTGGCGCAACCGGGCTGACCTTCCCACTGACATCCGCTATCACCGCGACCATCTGGGCATCGTGATCAACAACTTTGGAGACTTGATAGGGTTGGGTCACGAAGAAGAGGTACGCAACGTCCCACACCCGTTGTCCCGTGACGGCTTGCGTCTTTACGACTTCGCCTTGGTTGATTCACAAACAATCAGGACACCGCAACGCGTCGTACAGGTATACCAAGTGAAGGTGCGGCCCAAGGACGTCGAAGCGCAACGAGTGATCGGGACCCTTTATATCGATGTGGATCAAGCGGAGCTAGTACGCTTTCGCTTTAACTTCACACGCAATGCGTACGTCGACGATACGCTTGAAGACATAACAATTGTGTTGGAGAACAGCCTGTGGGATGGGCGCTATTGGCTTCCAGTCAGGCAGGAGATAGAGATCCGACGCAGGTCCTCCGTACTCGACTTGCCGGCGCGCGCGATAATCCGGGGTCGTTGGGAGATCGACAGCTACGAGTTCAACACCGACATCCCTGATCCCATCTTTCGCGGTCCCACCATAGTTGCCGCGCCGGAAGCAGTGAGAGACACCTTCCAGTGGGAGGTATCTCTCGACGCAGCCATACGTGAGGTGTCCGATCCAGCCATGACGTTCGACCTGGAGGAGGTGCGCGCGGAAGTCCGGCAGCTGGCGCAGGACCAGGTGCTCACGGGGCTTGCCACGTCCAAGGTGGGAGCGAACAGCATCTCGCAGTTGGTGCGGTTCAACAGGGTGGAAGGTCTAGCATTGGGCCTAGGCTGGATCTTTAGACCAGGTGGAGGTGCGGTCCGGCTCTATGCCTGGGGGTCGTACGGGTTCAGTAGCCGTAGGTTCCGAGGCCGTGTTGAACTGAGTCGCCGGTTTGGCAGGATCACACTCGGCCTAAGAGGATCTGCCGTGACGCAGGATGTTGGTGACATCATGGTCATCTCTCCAGCTCTGAACTCGATATTGGCGCAGGAAGTGGCAAACGACTATGGGGATTACTTCTTCCTGAAGCGCGGCACGCTGCTCGCGGAGTTGGAAGTGGGAACGCGCAGTACGCTCAAAATGGAGGTCGGCGCCGAGAATACTTCCAACATGCAGGTGCAAGCGACTCCGGCGACCGGCCAGTATCGAGCGAATCCAGAGCTCGGCAGCGGTTCGTATGGTGTTGGCAGTCTCGGCTTCGAGTTGCGTAGCTCAGGTTTTGTGCACGGCAAAGGAGTCAGTGGGTCCATCACTGTCGAGGGTGGGGTCGGTGATGAGACCTCCTACGCACGGGTATACGGTCAGGGGAAAGGGCTGTTTTCTGTTGGTGCAACTGACCTCGTGCTGAACTTGTGGGCCGGCGCAGGGACACGCGAGCTGCCAGCACACCGAAGCTTCGTGATGGGAGGTCGAGGGACGTTGATTCCTGATCCTTTCCGCCAGTGGGGAGGAAGACAGGCGGTCCTCGGCGGGCTCGAATGGAGGATACAGGTGCCGTTTCCCGCCGTTCCACTGGGACCCTATACGTCTACCGATAATAGGATCACGCTGGCCCCAACGCTCGCCGCGGGCTGGACGGGTGGAACCCTCGTTCAAGCTGTCCCGTGGCAGTCGAGCGGGAACGTGAGACCGGTGATCGGGCTGGGGCTCGAATGGTTCCATAACCTCTTTCGGGTGGACTTGGCATTCAGTCTGAGGGATACCCACTTTGGAATCGTGTTCGATGTGAATAGAGATCTGTGGAGCATTCTCTAGATCACAGGTACGGGTAGACCAACAGGTATTTCCGCCTGACCCGGCACTGTCTGGCGATCAATTTACCAGCTATCTATCTTAAAGCGTCGTTGTCATTTACGAGCTATAACACGATGGGGGTGAGCCGTAACGCACTTCAGGGACGAATGGCTGGCGGCGACGGTCGAAGAGATTGTCGGCCGCGACCGGCTCGAAGAGCTACGCAACAGCGAAGCGAGCGGGGATTCGCTGTGGGAGACTGTTGTCGCGTCAGACGATGTGACTGATGAACAGCTCCTGAGCGCGCTGTCACGCCGCTTCAGGCTGAAGCTGGCCGACGTCTCCCACGTTGATCATATGGCACTCGAGACAGTACCTGAGCAGGTCGCGCGGCAATACCATATCCTACCGGTTCGTATCACGGACTCTTATCTCGAAATAGCATCTTTCAACCCGTTCGATCTCGATTGCGAGAAGACACTGGCGTTTGCCACCGGTCGCGAAGTGCGGGTCGTCTTGGCTAGCCCTGCAAAGATCCAAGAGAGGATAGACGAGCTCTACCGGCCGGAAAACGTCCTGGAACAGCTCATCGAGGACTTTGGCACCAGCGATTTCGAGATCACGCAGCTCGATGAGAAGCCAGTTGCCGAAGAGCTCTCGATATCGGAGGAGGAGGCCTCACAAAGACCGGTCGTCAGGTTGGTGGACCTGATCTTCTCCGAGGGTATCCTGGCGCGGGCTAGCGACATCCATATCGAGCCTGAGGAGGGAGGAATCGCCGTTCGCTACCGCATCGATGGCGTCCTCCGTGAACACATGAAGATCCCGCGGGCTGCCGGCCTCCCCGTGATCTCTAGGATCAAGATCATATCCGGTCTCGACATAGCAGACCGGCTTCGACCGCAGGACGGAAGAGCACGCGTCGCCGTAAACGGGATACCCATCGACTTGCGTGTATCCACCCTGCCGGCATCCCTCGGCGAGAAGGTCGTTGTCCGTGTACTGGACACGTCCCAAACGGTACTATCGCTCGACTCGTTGGGGCTGAGTGAACCAGAAGTCGATCAGGTCAGGGCTCTGCTAGACAATCGGGACGGCATCATTCTGGTTACAGGACCAACGGGATCCGGAAAGACCACCACGCTCTACTCGGCGATCCGTCGCGTGCAGAGCGAGGGAGTCAATATTGTCACCGTGGAGGATCCGGTTGAGTACAGGCTTGCCGGGATCGTACAGGTCCAGGTCAATGAAAAGGCGGGTCTCAACTTCGCATCAGCTCTTCGCTCGATACTGCGGCAAGATCCTGACGTGGTGCTAGTAGGTGAGATTCGTGACCATGAGACTGCACAGATAGCCGTACAAGCGTCACTTACTGGTCATTTGGTGCTATCTACCCTACACACAAACGATGCACCAAACGCGGTGACTCGTCTGGTCGACATCGGATTAGAGAGCTTCAAGATCGCGTCCGCCTTGCGCGGTATCGTGGCGCAGCGTCTCATGAGGACCCTATGCCCGACCTGCAAAGAGGTCTGGGTTGAACCGATTCCGCGCAAGCTTCAGCGTTGGATACCGGAAGGGTCGCCCCTATACCGAGCGGTCGGCTGCCCCGAATGTGCCATGACCGGCTATCGTGGCCGCTTCTGTATCGTCGAAATCCTCAACATCACTACTGAAATCGAGAAGCTCGTCGCTGCGGGAGCTACAGCAGACCGCATAGCCGATGCAGCGGCAAGTGCCGGAATGCACACACTTTGGGATAGCGGCTTGTCACACGTTCTGCGAGGCGACTCGACAATCGACGAGTTGCTCAGAGTAGTCGATGTACCGCAGGAGAACGGTGGCGATGGGCAGTCCGCCAAGGATGCCGCGTCGGCAGGAGCAGCAACAGCGACCCCTGCGACCAAGGATGCCGCCGAATCAAGGCAGCAGGCTAAACCGTCGCGGCGTACTCCCGAACCGGGACAAACCTCATTTGAGGGCAGCTTTGAGCTGGTTGATGCTATCGAGACTGCACCCACGAAGGTCGCTGAAGCAAAAGTACTCCTGGTGGACGATGAGGATCAACTGAGACGCGTTATGCGCGATCTTCTGGAGCGCGACGGCTACGCTGTAACCGAGGCTCGTGACGGAGTTGAAGCCTTGGATCAGATCGACCGACACGCTCCAGACATCATCGTGCTAGACCTCAACCTGCCGGGCTTGGATGGGTACGGCGTTCTCTCGCATCTGCGGTCGCGCCCCGCCACGGTGGATATTCCGGTCGTGGTTCTCACGGCCCAAGGTGATGAGGACAACGAGGTCCGAGTGTTCGAGATGGGAGCCGATGACTTCCTGTCGAAGCCATTCAGAGCCAGGGCCCTATCCGCCCGGCTCCAAGCTGTGTTGAGCCGTAGCGGACGCGGGTCGCCTCGCCGCGATTCCTGATACCCTCTTACTCCGGTGAAGCTAGGATGTGGGCTGGTTGGTCTTTAGCTACCAGTCTCGTGCCATATGTAGAATCCTGCCAGGCCCGCTAGGGCGGCGAGTACGCCACCCAGAATCCATCCGACAATCTGAATCAGGGGTCCGCCCTGAATTCAAGCGGCGCGTTCGGCTTCAGCCGGATCGGTTTTGCCGGCACACCGAGCGAAAGGTGCCACGGTGGGACGTCCTTCGCGACCACGGCGCCGGAGCCCACCATTGCCTCCTCTCCGACCCGCACACCCGCGAGTACGGTTGCGTGATATGCAAGTCTGACGCCGTCTTCCAGCACTGTCTGCTTGTTGGTCACGTCTGCTTGATCTGCCAGCGCATGGGTATGGCTATACACGTTGGAATAGTCGGCAATGGATACTCGGTTGCCTAAGACGATTCCGCCCCGGTCGTCGAGTAGTACGTGGCGATGTACTACCACATCGTCGCCTACCTCGATCTTGAAGCCGTATGAGAACTCGACGAACTGGAAGCACTTGAAGTTCTCTCCGCAGCGCGCAAAAATGTGCTGCGCGAGAATACGCCTCAATTGCACGCCAACGTCCACATTGCCTCCCCCTAATGGCGAGCGATCAAAACTCTGCCAGAGCCACAACAGGGGCTTCACCTGCTGGTACTGCTCGACATTACCCTCGTGATAGTACTCAGGTTCGAGTGTGACATTGTGGGGGTCGAGGGCCAATAGTGCAGCCCGGACCCCGTTTGAGGCCCCGGGGTCGTGTAGCAGGTCCTCATAATCCCCGTGACCAGGGAAATAGAGGTCGAAAAGAACATCACGACACAGGGTGTACCGGTCGCATTTGGGATTCTTCAGCCTATCTTCGATTTCTCCCAGCCAATCTTCGTAGACAGCGGCCGCACTATCAGGAAGGGTCAAGTTTTTCAGGGGACGATAAGCCATAGGCGAGCCTTTCGCATGACTTGATCACGCAAGGGGTATCGAGTCCGGTGTCTGCTATATCGGAAAAACTGATGACGGGCGTGTCGTCAGTTGGGAAATCCGGGCTTCTTGACGGCAGCAGCTCGTGCGTCAACGGCGGCCCGTTCGCGCTCCAGTAAGCGGATTATGACCTCCCACTGATTGGACGATTGGCCTTCGTAGGACAGCGTGAACGGATCAGCCAGTCTGAGACCGTCCTCATACACATACACCGCTGTCGCAGTTTCACGCTGGCTCAGCTGCCTGTCGCTGAATGCTCGTGAATTTGCCAGCATCGCGATGGGTCTGAACGATCGATTCTGCCCGGTGATCGTCAACGCCTCGGGGTTGAAACGAGCCTGCTGCCCTCTTGCAAAGAACGACACAAAGAACACTGCCGGTTCCCGAATACCATACCTGCGGGCGGTCTCGGCTATCTCTTCTCCTTTGGACTGCCGCAGCCGCCTCATCGAGTTGTAGGTGTCTGGCCTCAGCAGACGGATGATCGACTCGTTCAGAGGGATGAATCCCACAGTGAAATCGGGACCAACTAGCGTGATGCTGATGTCTTCCTGGCCGAGCGTGCCGTATCCAACTGGCGGCAGGTTGTCGATCTCGGGAACGGCCAGCGTGTCCTGCGCGTGCAGAGGGCCCTGCAACAAGGCGAAAAGCGGTATTGCTGCGCATGACACGAATAGCTTCTGCATACTTACGACCATACGACTTTGGCTTTCTAACTGTCCTCTTCTACCAGCGTGAGTACTGACTCCCTCAGATCTTCCGTGCCCTCCTTCGTGTGAGCGCTCGTCACAATAACCTGGTCTTCCGCAACGCCCACCGCTGTGACGATGCTCGCAATCCGTTCTCGCCGACGACCTCGGCTCACCTTGTCGGCTTTCGTCACCGCCACTAAGGTTGGAACCCCTCCATCGGCCAGAAGGTTCGCCATCTGCACGTCTTCCCGGGACGGCTCCCGCCTGATGTCCAGGAGCCACACGACTCCCGCCAACCTACTCCTCCATGAAAGATAGTCGGTGATCAGCTTCGAGAAGCCACGTCGCTCGGTTTTGGACACGCGGGCGTAACCGTAGCCCGGCAGGTCGACGAGGTAGAACCGTCCGTTGGCCAGGTAGACGTTGCACGCTCGGGTCTTGCCGGGGGTCTTGCTGGTATGGGCGAGCGCACGCCTCCCCATCAATCGGTTGAGCAGTGATGACTTGCCGACGTTTGACCGACCGAGTATAGCTATTTCGGGCAGAGGTGGCTGGGTAACAAAATCGGCGGTCGGGTAGCTGCCAACGAAATAGACGGAGTTCAGGCTTCCTTCTTTGCCCGTTTGCGCTCCGTGACCAATAGAGGTGGGCGGCCTTCGGTTATGCATTCCTTGGTGATTACGACCTCTCGTACGTCATCGCGGCTGGGGAGCTCGAACATGATGTCGGTCATCGACTCTTCCAGAATCGCTCGCAAACCGCGCGCTCCGGTACCTCGCTTCATTGTGCGCTGCGCAACCGCCTTGAGGGCCTCGGGATCGAACGTCAGGCCGACTCCCTCGATCTCGAACAGCTTCTTGTACTGCTTGGTGAGGGCGTTCTTCGGTTCCAACAAGATCTTGATGAGCGCTTCCTCGTCGAGTGACTCCAGCGACACGGTCACCGGGAGTCTCCCTACGAGTTCTGGTATCAACCCGTAGCGTAAGAGATCATCCGGCTCCACATCGTGATATGGATTTCGTTCCAGAAGCTCTGCCTTACCCGCTTCGAGTTCTTCCTTGCTGAAGCCAATACGTTTGCGGCCAGTACGTGTCTCGATGATCTTGTCGAGTGCGTCAAACGCGCCACCGCAAATGAACAGAATATTCCGCGTGTCTATTTGAATGTATTCTTGCTGGGGGTGCTTCCTGCCGCCCTGTGGAGGCACGGAGGCCACTGTGCCCTCCAGGATCTTGAGCAGTGCCTGCTGCACGCCCTCTCCCGAGACATCTCGGGTGATGCTGGGGTTCTCACTCTTGCGAGCGATCTTGTCCAGCTCGTCGATATAGACGATGCCGTGCTCGCATTCGCTGACGTTGAAGTCACCGGCCTGCAACAGTCGGACGAGGATGTTCTCTACGTCCTCGCCGACGTAGCCTGCCTCTGTGAGGGTCGTCGCATCTGCGATCGTGAACGGAACGTCGAGAATCCGGGCCAGGGTTTCGGCCAACAGGGTCTTTCCGACACCGGTAGGACCGAGCAACAGGATGTTTGACTTCTCCAGCTCCACGTCGCTCGTACGAACCGTCTGCGAGTTGATCCGTTTGTAATGGCTGTAGACAGCAACTGAGAGGGTTCTCTTCGCCAGTTCCTGGCCTATCACGTACTGATCGAGCACCTCTTTGATTTCGATCGGAGTGGGGACCTGAGTAATAGCCTCCGCGACTTCGCGCTCCTCGTCTTCCGCCAGTATCTCGTTGCAGAGCGCGATACACTCGTTGCAGATATACACGGACGGTCCGGAAATGAACTTCCGGACAGCATCCTTGGACTTACCACAGAATGAGCAGCGAAGGTGTTTATCTTGAGGCATGGGATAAGGTCCCGTTCGGGCCTAGTATGCGTCCAGCCGGTCCGGCCGTCAAGACGCGCTCTTGTCCTCCAGCTCAGCCCGATGCTGGATGACCTTGTCGATTATCCCGTATTCCTTGGCTTCCTCGGCCGACATGAAGGTATCTCGATCCATATCGCGCTCGATCTTCTCCACCTCTTGCCCTGTGTGCTTGGCATAAAGCTCATTGAGCTTCTGCCGAGCGTATAGGATCTCCTTGGCGACGATCTCGATGTCAGCCGCTGTTCCTTGTGCCCCACCAGAAGGCTGATGCATCATTATGCGCGCATTGGGCAGGGCCGCCCGCTTGCCGTCAGCTCCGGCAACGAGCAGGAATGAGCCGGCCGAAGCCGCCATCCCCATACAAATCGTGTTCACCGGAGCCTGGATATGCTGCATGGTGTCATAGATGGCCAGCGCGCTCGAGATCACACCGCCGGGAGAGTTGATGTACAGATAGATGTCCCGCTCGGGATTGTCAGCTTCCAAGAACAGGAGCTGTGCAATGATGATGTTCGAGACGTCGTCGTCTATCGGTGTGCCCAGGAACACGATGCGGTCCATGAGCAACCGGGAGAAGATGTCATAGCTCCGCTCACCACGCGTGGATCTCTCAATGACGTACGGGGGATAGATTGTCGGCATCGTAGTCTTGTCGTTAGCTGGTTTGGTCGGTTATGGTCGATTGTTCTTCCAAGTACTTAAACACCTTGTCGTCCGTGATGCTCCTCTCTAACTCGGTAAGGCGTTTCGCCTTCTCCAAAGAAGCATAAACCTTGCCGGGTTCCGAGCCTTGCTTCTTCGCGATCTCTGCTATCCGATCGTCCAGATCCTCCTCGGTAGCCTTGAGGCCCTGCTTCTCGGCTATGTGCCCAACGATCAGATCTCGCTTAACCTGCCTCTCAGCCACCGGGGCGAACTCAGCCGCAAACTTCTCGAGTTGATCATCGGGAACCTGATAGGCCTCTGCAAACGCGCTCATTACACGCTGGACCATGGGCCGCGGTGCTTCAAACGAGTTGGCCGCCTCAATCTGATCGATGAGTTGCCGCCTGACCTCAGCGTCGCCCTCGCGGCGGGCCTCGGCTTCCAGATCAGACCTGACGGCAGACTGCAACGCGACCAAGGAATCGAAGTCACCTACCTCCCGTGCAAACTCGTCAGTCAGCTCCGGCAACTCCTGGCGCTTCACTTCGTGTAGCTCCACCCTTACGGTGCGCGAGTCACCCCTCTTGCTCTCGTCGGGGAAATCATCGGGGAAGCTGACCTTGGCATCGGCGGTCTCGCCCGGCATCATCTGCATGATCTGGTCTTCGATGTCCGGCAGTGCCTGTCCCTCGCCCAAGACCACTTGGTACTGGCTGCCCTCCTGTGGCTCTCCATTCTCAATCGGCGTAATCGTCACCGATGCGAGATCACCCTTCTTTGGCCGGTCCTCTTCAACCGGGACCCATGGCGCCCGCTGGCGCTGCATCTCTTCCAGCTGCGTGGATACCATGGCGTCTGTAACCGAAGGGATCTTGCGGGTCAGCTTGAAACCGCCTACGCGGGACAGCTCCAACTCGGGTTTCACGGCAACCGACATCTGGAAGGTCAAGGGTGCCCCGGACTCGAATTTCAACTCCTTCACCTGGGGCTCCGCTATCGGCTCTAGCTCCTCCTGATCCAGGGCCGCCTTCCAGCTGGCCTCGACGAGCTCCCGGATCACGTTCTCCTGGATCGCCTCGGGGAACTTCTTCTTTATCACGTTCTGCGGGACCTTGCCCTTACGGAAGCCAGGCAGCTTTACGCGCTTGGCGTAATAGTTCGCAGCCTTCTTCTCGGCCGCGTTGACCATGTCAACGGGCACCTCGACCTTCAGGTGCTTGACGCCAGGTTCCTCGCCGCTCTGCGTTATGACTATGTCAACCATACGTGCAACCACTTTCGCGAATAGCGGCTAAATGTAACTCAACCGGCTAGTGGGAACACCGGTCACCCGGAGTTCAGGTCCAAACGGGACGCACCTATGAGATGATGGTCGGTTGGCTCAGGGAACGCTCGTGCTGTCGGACTCTGCCTGCCAGAGCATCTGGCCCTGGACCGTCATTACTTTGAGCACTTCGCGCCCCTCTTCGTAGTAGCCGTGCAGGACCTCCTCGCGGTACACCGCTCCCGACACTCTGGGGGTCCGGATCTCCACGAGTGGCATCTTGATGTACCAGCGCGTGACGAACCATTGTCCGTCTGGCAGCTGGCCGAACTCCAGCTTCGCTTCTGCGTACCGCTCCCGGGTGTGCGACCTCAGGTTTTCGTACCCGATTTCCAGCCAGCGCAGCTCCGCACTTGCCTCGTCTATCCACATCGTTCCATTGACGTCAGGAACCTTGCGGCTGGTCGGCTCGAACTGGAGTCCGACCAATCCCGGTTGCTTCTTGTCCCGTTTTAGCTTGAAGCAGTGGCCCTGGAGGAATACGTCCGAGAAGAAGACCTCAGCGTCGGGTGCGTCGAATGTGGCGTCTTCCGTTCCCTCTTCCTTCACCCACCCCTGCTCCTGCCGCTGTGCCGGAGACAGGGTGTAGAAAGGTGTTACCCGAGTTTGGCGAACGACCTTTGAGTTGTCGTAGTTGGGGCGTCCGTCGCGCTCGTAGTACATGTCGTACTTGCGAATCTCGTACGTGAATACCTGCTTTGCCTCACTAAAAGCGACGTTGGCCAGTGCCTTACGCGCTTCCTCCCAAACAGTCGCAGTCTCCAGTCCGTGCTCTTCTTCGATCCGGCACTTCTTCGCATCCCCTTCGATCTCGATCATGTCCAAACGCACGGCCACCGGCGCGACAGCCATGTTCATATCGCGCGTCACACCCTCGGCGATCTCGAATTGCTCCGAGACAGTTGCCTTGAACCCGATCCGCTCGGACCGCAGCTGGTAGGTACCCGCGCTAGGTGCCCGGATCCGAAAGCGACCCTCACGGTCTGTGAATGCGCGTTCGATTTCCGTGCCCACCACGTCTTGCAGCACAACAAATGCCCGGTCGATGGGGCTCCCGGTGGACTCGTCGAGCAACTGACCCTGTATGACCTGCCCGCTCAAGGCGGCAGAGCCCAAGAGGGAGAGCACTACCGACAGATGGAGTGAGACGCGAAAGCGCATGGCAACCTCGGCGTGGTCGTTTGGCCTACCCCTGAAAAATATGGGAAGGGGACTCACAGGGGGAGCATGACCACGGCTCACGACCACGTCTACCGCTGTGACCGCCGCGACCAATGTGCGGCGTCGGATACTGTGGCGGACCGATGGAAGGGGTGTCGTGCGCAGTGGATGCGACCGGGGGGACTCGAACCCCCACGTCTTTCGACACAGGATCCTAAATCCTGCGCGTCTGCCAATTCCGCCACGGTCGCCAGTGGCAGGAATAATAATCTCTAATGGCGGTCTGGGGCATCTATGCCTCAGCGGCGGGAAGATCACCCACCATGTGGAGTTGGGCCTGCGCGCAGCGCTCGTCAGTGAGCGGTGAAGCTGATTGGAATCTCGCAGACAAACAGCGAACTGTAGAGCGCGGAGGGCCATGTCCGACTCCACATGGCAGTATGTTATCTGACCTCGTATCATGTTGTCCTACAAAGCTTTACATGATTGCCACGTTGCATCCAGAAACCGCCGCCCATCCCATCCCGTACGAGCTTCCATAAGCCAAACAATCAAAATGTTGGGAGCGCCAGATGGGTAACCTGCGCCAAGACCTCCGCTTCGCCGTTCGCATGT
>CP070792.1:1929965-1948898 GCA_020346845.1 Gemmatimonadota bacterium | reverse complement strand
GAGCTGCTCAGCAAGGTCACGGCTTTGCGGTTGTAGCAGAACAAGTGAGAACACTTGCCGGCGAGGCGGGCCGGTCAGCGCGCGACGTGTCAAACGGAGTAGCTGAGCTACGGGACGGAATAGCACAAGTGGCTGACGCGATTTCTGCCGGCGAGGAGCGGCTTCTCGAAACCAGTCGAGTCGCGGGCGAGGCTCGTACCACCCTCGAACGCCTCGGTCTCAGCATTTCCCATACGCTGGAGCTAGTGAGCGAATCCGCAAGCGCCCGTGCGCAACACGTCGGTGGGATCGCTTCCTTGCGAGACAGGCTGTCCGCGCTGAGTGCAGAGAAGGACAAATGGGCCAGCGGGTTCGCCGAGATAGAGGGTGCTATCAACGAGCAGGTGAGTGCTGTCGACGAGCTGAGTGCGGCTCGGCAGCAATTGTTGCAGCTAACCCAGCAATTGCAGACCACAGCTACCCAGATCCGAGATACCACGGAGTCCAGCGACTGAACAATCGGCTTCCACTACTTGCTCACCAGGTCTGCCCGAGATAACCCACCCCTGGGTCGAGCGGATGAAAGGTGCGAAACACGTCGCGGAAGGGAACGATCAGCCGCTGGACAAACTCACCGAGGGCAACATCGAACGGGTAACGCGATCGAAACTCTCCTGCTGTGGTTCCCATTACCGAGCGCAAATGTCGACCGAAGCTCTGGGGCGATGAATACTGCATCCGGTACGCTACGTCTGACACAGACAGACCGGGAACCTCGAACAACGCGGCGGAATAGAGAATTCGTATCGCCACCAGATATCTCTTTGGCGAGGGTAACCCGGCCCTGAAGAAGCGTGACATGAAGGTGCTGGGTACCACGGTGAAATGCGCAGTCAGGTCTAGCACGGAGGTGACCACTGGCGCCATTCGGACAATCGCATCGAAGACGGCACGACAGTCGGGCGTTGAACGGTCAAGCTCGGGATTGAGGCGACGAAAGATGCGCGCGGCGGTGGGTGAGGTCGGTTGCGCTACGAGGTCGCGCAGCGAATGCCAGCCGCTGCTTGCGCTCAAGTCTACCATCTTGCGGACGCCGTAGGCACCCAGGTCGAGGAGTCGCTCGCTCGAGACCGGGTCGTGTCGCGACACCAACGCCACCGTGGGCACTGCAGGAAAGCTATCGACGAGCGAAGCCACGCGCGGGAGCTCCTCCGCAGCGACACAGCCCGGTGATACAAAGACCGCCTGGATAGGCTTCTCGCGGACCGCGCGTATCGCCTCACCTACCGTTTCCGCATGATAGGTCGTGAAGCACCCGTGGGCCGCTGCATCTAAGTGCGGGCGAATGAGCGGTTCAATGACAGTCGCAACGCGAATGCCGCTGGTCATCTGTCTCCCGTTCGTTCCAGACACCGCGACTGTACAATCTGCACCTCAACCGAACGTCAACGTGGAGCGTAATGCATCAACAGCAAGGTGCATGCGCTTCTCGCTTCGTAACCGCTGCGGTATCTTTGTCGTTAGCGTGGTGGTGGAGTGGGGCGGTCGCGGCTCGCCCACAGGGCGGGTCGAGGAAAGTCCGAGCTCCACAGGGCGAACTGCCAGGTAACTCCTGGGCGTCGAAAGGCGACGGAAAGGGCCACAGAAAACAAACCGCCCACATAGGTGGGTAAGGGTGAAATGGTGGGGTAAGAGCCCACCGCACGGCTGGTAACAGGCGTGGCATGGCAACCCCCAGTTGGAGCAAGGCCAAATAGGCAGCGAGGTCTGGCCCGGACCGAATGAGCTGCGGGTAGGCTGCTGGAGGTAGCGGGTGACCGCTATCCTAGATAGATGACCGCCCGGACGTGCAAGCGTTCGAACAGGACTCGGCTTACGGCTCCACCACCTTTTACACCTGACTCCAAGTCCAATTAGACCGTTATGTTGCCCATCTTTATTCATGTGAGCGCACGGAACTAGAGTGAGTCCTCACGAACGAGCATCGCGGCCCTACCCGATCGATTGGGAGCGGGTGGCCGAATTGAGAGTCTTCCGAACCACCCCTCAGGAATGGGAGAAACTCATTCGGTGGCGCAGCGACATGCGAAGGAAGGGATGGCGATTGTTACAAGTATCTTCCGATGAGGGGAACTTGGTGGCGGTATTCGGGCGCACCAAGGAGGAACTACTGGAGAGAACGGGAACCGGACCATGACCACGAAGGGGCTATTCCATCATCGTCAGCACCATGTGGTTGTGGCAATTGCATTGACGCTTGCCAGTGCGTGCGGCGGCACCACTCAGACCGCAGACGAGCCCGCGCCGGACCCGAGAACGAGGTACCAACCGTTCGCAGCCAGTTACGAGGGCGTCACCCACTCTCGCATCGAGCAGACGTTCAACGAGCAGTCGGATATAACGGAAATCGGGATGCGATACCACTTGAGCGTCGAAGTGACAGAATCGGATTCCGGACTGCACGCGACTCTGGTAATCGACTCGATCACACATCCGATCGGACCCCAGGTTGCCGCGATGGGGCCACAATCGGACTCGGCGCGTGGGGCCACATACGGTGGCATCATGTTGAGCAATGGAGCGCTGAGCAGCCTCACCGGTGGCGAGGACGCCGGCAGCCTGGCGGATGAGCTTTCGAGTCGGCTTCTCTCGCGCTTCTTCCCACTGATCCCCGATGGCGGAGTCGAGCTCGGAGCGGCCTGGATTGATACTATCGAGACGTCCGCCACCCTGGGCGGGGTCGACAACGCGGTTCGTAGTATTCGCCAGCACGAGGCAACCGAGTGGACGCAATACGGCGGCCAGCCGGCATTGCTGATCGTCACCGAATCCGACTACACTTTTTCCGGAGCCGGAGTGCAGGCTGGCCAAGCATTTACGCTCGAGGGCCAGGGGCGTCGTCATTCGCGGCGGTATATTACCGCCGATGGCAGGTTCATCGGTTTCGTGTCGGCTGACACGGCAGTAGCCGAGGCACACTTGACCGAGGCCGGGATCAAGATTCCCGTGCACCAAGCTCGCACAGACACACTAACCATCAGCCCGTAGCTTGAGAACAACACTACTCCTACTTGCCGCTGCCGCGGTCTTGGCCGTCACTGATGCTGTCGGCCAGGCTTTCCCACCCCGCTCACAGGACTACCTCTTCACACCACTGGTGGACGATGTTCGCGCACTATGGGTCAACCCAGCCGGACTCGCCATAGTGCGCGAGGCCTCAATAATGGCAGAGGTCGTCCTGGACCAGCCCGACTCGGGAAACGTACGGGTGAGTCAATGGACGCTTGGGTTCAACACCCGCGGTATATCGGTCGGCTACAAGCGGGACCGGTTGTACGAGGGACCGGCAAACCAGCATCTCCGAATCGGGCTTGCACGACCATTCCGAGGTGGCGCCGCGGGGATCGATCTGGGTCTCTACTGGAGCGATGTGAACGACCGTGGTTTCGGGGCCGGCGTTACATACCGTCTAATGCCATCGGTCGACGCGAGCGCAGTGGTGCGCGACATCGGGCAGCCTTGGGTGCGCGGCGTGAAGCTGCCGGCAACAGGCGTCCTCGGAATCGCGTGGTCTGCTCCGGAGGATGTTCTGCAAGTTGGCGGCGAGGTCGTGGCCAAGAACCGGCTCAGTGGCACCGGTGTCGACATGTCCTACCGGGCTGGCGCGCGGCTTACGACGCCCAAGCCGTTCCCGATAGCGGCCTTGGCTGCGATCGATCTTGGAAGCGACTTCAGTGCTGATCGGTTCTTCATCGGATTGGCGGTTGGCGGGACCCGACGCCTCGTGTTGGGTGGTACCTTCTTGAGCGGGTCGGACTCCGGGCTAGATATCGGCAGCATCTCAGGTGTTGCCTCCAATAGACAGACGCCGATACGCTAGGTGATCGTACCGGCGGCGTCAGCAGCCGTGACCCCGTCACTCCCCCAGCATCAGTCTAGCAGCCGCAGTGGCATCACCAAGCAGAGGTATGCAGCGGGATCATCCCAATCCGCTGGCTCAATCGTTGCTGCCCTCTCCGGAGCCTTCAACGTCAGCCTGACCTCATCGGTCGGCATATACTTGAGTATGTCGAGTAGGTAGTTGGCGTTGAACCCGATCTCCAATTCCTCACCGCCGTATGAAACGGCAATCTCGTCCTGTGCCTCTCCCAGATCTGGAGTATTCACAGAGAATGCAAGCGTCGCAGGGCCAAAGCCCAGTCTTACCCTGTGAGTCTGGTCGCTCGCCACTACACCAACACGCCGCAGAGCAGACGTCAGTGCATGCTTGTCGACGGTTGCCTCCTTGTCGTTCTCTTTCGGTATCACTTGCTCGTAATTGGGGTACGGCCCCTCTATGAGTCGCGTGAAGACGAGTGTCGAGCCGCACCTGAAGCCGAGGTGGTTGTCGCTCCTAGCGATTTCGATCTCATCCGCAGGTCCGAAGAGGCGGCGCACCTGTTCCAGCGCTTTGGGTGGCACGATGAGATCTGAAGAGGCATTACCGCTCGAGATCGGCACGTCCATCCGCGCCAGCCGATGGCCATTGGTAGCTACCATCCTCATATGGTCGGCCCGCAGCTCCCACAGCACCCCGTTTAAGATCGGCCGGCTCTCTTCTGTCGATGCGGCAAACGCAACATGGTTGATCAGCTTCTGCAGATCGCTAGACGTAACTGTCCAGGAATCAGCAAAGTCCACTGGTGGGAAACTGGGGAACTCTTCCTTGGGAATACCTAGAAGCTTGAACTTTGAACGCCCGCATTCTAGCTGCACACGTTGTTCGCCTGCTGTCGTGAGCCTTACCGCAGCGCTGGGTAGCTCGCGAACAATCTCAACGAGCTTCTTCGCAGGCAGGGTAACCGCACCTGCTTCGTCTACCTCCGCCGGCACCACTGTGCTTACGGCAATATCTAGGTCCGTTCCCGAGAGTCGAACTCCGTCAGGTGACGCCTCAACCAGGATATTCGATAGCACTGGGAGTGTGGTCTTCGTCGGCACGCTGGCGGCAACTGATACCAACCCTTCCTGAAGACTCTCCCGCGTAATTGTGAACTTCATGTTGCTCCCTGCAGGTGGATAGTAGTTCTAATCCTATTAATAGATACTAATCTAGTAGAACTAGTAGGCACCGTTGATATCTGGAGAAAGCCGGTAATGTCTTCTCACCGTGCGCTTTAGCGGCTCCAATCGCTGTGGGTCCCGTGTGGGTATCATGTATATAGCGTGGATGTCTGACCGTTGATCCACCTATATCCAGCGAATCCACATACTCTCTCCACATACTACGGTGCTACGAGTTCCTGCTTTGCAAACTCGACTCGCTCACGGAACTTCCTGTCTTGTTTGAGCTGCCGCTGAACCTTATCAAGGCTATGAATCACGGTTGAGTGATCCCTGCCTCCGAATGCCTGTCCTATCTCTACCAGCTGCATACTCAGAAGATCCCGCGCCAAATACATGGCCACTTGCCGTGGGACCGTGAGTGTTTTGGTGCGTGCCTTTGACCGCAGCCCTTCCGGGGTCACACCCCACCGACGCGCAACTACCTCTTGGACACGGTCCACAGATGGCATGCCGGACTGCGCCTCGCTTACTCCTGGTGCGTGCTGAATCTTGTCGGCCAGAGCTTCTCGGGCCAACTCGATCGATACCTCACGGTGCTTGAGTGACGCAAACAGCAGCAACTTGATGATGCACCCTTCGAGTTCACGCACGGAGGTGCGTACGTGCTCGGCGATGAAGCGCAATACATCGTCGGGGATGGTTAGCTCTAGATGGTCCTGCTCCGCCTTCTTTCGGAGAATCGCGATTCGGTGTTCCAAGTCCGGCTGCCCGATGTCAGCCACCATCCCCCACTCGAACCGACTAACTAGACGCGATTCAAGGCCTGGGATCTCCTTCGGGGGCCGGTCGGACGTGAGTACAATCTGCTTTCCGGCCTCGTGCAGGGCATTGAAGGTGTGGAAGAACTCCTCCTGTGTCATCTCCTTGCCTTCGAGGAAATGGACATCGTCCACCAGGAAGATGTCTACGCCCTCGCGGTAGCGCCTGCGGAACTCCGGCATCTTGCGGCCGTGAATGCTCTCGATCACGTCGTTGATGAACTGTTCCGCACCCATGTATGTGACGTGATTATCGGGATTCCGCTCGAGAACCGCATGTGCCACGGCCTGCATCAAGTGGGTCTTGCCCAGACCCGTGGCCCCGTAGATAAACAGCGGGTTGTAAGTCCGGCCCGGGGCAGCCGCAACCGCATGGGCCGCCGCTGCTGCCAATTCATTGGACTTGCCTATTACGAAGGTCCGGAACGTATAGCGCTCGTTTAACGGCCTGGTGCCTCCTGCTGTGGCTTCATCCGCCGAAGGCGTGGGCGACACAAAGAAGTCCATTTGAGGTCGCTGCGTCCGCTCCTCTTGGACCTGGAACACTATATCCAGGGGCGTTCCCAGCACATCGCTCGCGAGTCGAGACAACACAGACGCGTGTTTGGATTCATTCCACTCGGCCGCAAACTGGTCAGGCGTGCCAAGTATCAGACGACCTTCGCTCAGCGCGATCGGCTCAGCCGGGTCGAGCCAAGTTCTTACAGTGGCGTCGGGTAGGACGTGTCGGGCCTCTTCCAACAGGCGGCTCCACGTCTCTTTGACTGACAACTCCATTAATGGCTTTATCTGTCTGGGTGGGTATCACTCAAGGGCGACCGATTGTATCTCTCGGATGTGGAAAAGTCAACCTTGACCCCGAGCGCCGGGCCCGGCTAGTTTTCACGGCCAACTTGAGGGAGTAGGATGAAACCAACGTATAAACCCCGTAACCGGCGACGCAAGAACAAGCACGGCTTCAGAGCACGCATGAAGACGCGCTGGGGAAGGGCGGTATTGAACCGGCGGAGGAAGAAGGGTCGCAAGCAGCTGGCCGTGCGTGTGCCTTCGAAGCACGCCCACGTTTGACGTCGGAGGGACTCCCTCGTAGCTGGCGGCTGACAAGAGCCTCGGACATCCAGGCGGTAGTAAAAAGTGGATGCCACCGTGGTTCCAAGAGGCTCGATGTGTTTTGGGTAGACAGCGATCTTGGGCACCCACGGCTGGGGCTGGTTGTACCGAAGCACGGTGCCAAAGCTGTTGTCCGCAATCGCTTGCGCCGGAAACTAAGGGAGATCGCACGTCGTAGTGTCCTCCCGGAACTGGCCTCGATGGACGTTGTACTCCGGACCCGCGCCAGTGCTTACGAAGCCGAGTTCCGCGATCTCGCCGCCGATCTAGAGAGATGGCTACAATCACTTTCAGACCCACGCAGTGGCCGAGGCAGACGGTAGCAGCCCTGATCCGGCTCTACCAGATCCTAGCATCTCCGTTTCCGTCACCGTGTCGTTACTATCCAACGTGCTCCGCTTATACCAAGGAGGCGGTGCAACGCTATGGTGCGATCCGGGGCAGCTGGTTGGGCGTAAGACGAATATTCCGGTGCCACCCGTTCCACGATGGCGGCTTTGACCCCGTTCCTTAAGGCTTAGCGAATGGACCGCCGTCTCCTGTTGGCCATCGGCTTGATGCTGATTGTGGCAGTGCTGCCTTCAATCCTCTTCCCGCCGGACAGGTCAGTAACGTCGTTGGAAGGACCTGATCCGCTGGATTCAATGCGCGTGAGTCAGGTGGACTCAGCGGCCGATAGTGTCATTGGGCAGCCCCGCGGCGAATCGGTGCCGACGCCAATTGCGGCGCAACCCGCTCAAGAGACCACGATCATAGCGCGTGACAGCACGCCGGTGGAAACGGCACCGGACTCGGTGGTGGTTGAATCAGACCTGTATCGCTTTGTGTTCTCCACGCTTGGTGCACGCTTGATCTCGGCGACGCTCAAATCGTACGAGTCATTCGGTCCGGGCGAATCGGGACCGGTACAGCTCATTCCCATCAACTCAAGCTTCTTCGAGCATGCCCTGGTGATCGGCAACGACACTACTTCGTTGGCCGATTGGTCTTTCGAGCCCTCCAGCTCCCAGCTCTCGGTAGCCGCTAACGGTGTCTTTCTGGAGTGGGTTGCGCAGAGAGGTGAGGTGAGGGTCACGCTGCGTCAGACATTCAGTGCGGATCAATACTGGTTTGACGTTGTGGGGCGCTTTTCGGGTACGGGAACAGAGGCGGGACTCGTGCTGGTGAGCAATGGGCCGCGGATGCGATTGGTCGAGGCCGACAGCGTCTGGGACTTTCGAAACTACGCCGTGGTGACAAAAGGGCGCAGCGTTCAGAGGACCAACTTCAATAAGTTGGATCAGGGCGTGAGGACGGAGCTCTCCGGGCCATTTGATTGGGTGGCCATGAAGTCTCGGTATTTCGTCAGCGCCGTGTTGACGGTGGAAGAGGGGCAGCCGAGGATAGGAGGAGCTGTTGCGGTGGGTGGGATAAAGGTGGATCGCTACGAGAAGGAGGCAGACCTGACCCTGTCACTACCGGCACCGGGCGCCCAGTTCTCATACTCGGTCTACTTCGGGCCGCAGGAGCTGCAGTACCTGACTCGGGTGGGTCACGATCTCAAGGACCTGAACCCGTACGGTTGGTTCCTTCGCCCGATCATTCAGCCGATCGCCAATATTGTCGCCCGGATTCTGGTCTGGATGCATCAGAACCTGAACCTGGCGTACGGCTGGGTGCTGGTGGTGTTCGGGATCGCCGTCCGAATCGTCCTGTGGCCACTGAATCAGAAAGCAATGCATTCCAGCATGGCCATGCAGGCCATTCAGCCGGAGATCAAGGCGGTTCAGGAACGATACAAACAGGATCCACAGCGGCTGCAACAAGAGATGATGAAGCTATACAAGGAGCACGGAGTGAACCCCCTCGGCGGCTGTCTGCCGATGCTCCTACCCATGCCGGTGTTATTCGCTCTATTCTTCGTGTTCCGCGAAACCATCGAGTTCCGTGGTGTACCGTGGTTGTGGATTCCGGATTTGTCACGGGCCGACCCGCTGTACATCATTCCGGTCCTGATGGGCTTGTCGATGTTCGTGGTCTCGAAGTTGGGACAGCGCGGCATCCCGCCAAGTCCGCAGACCAAGATGATGGTCTACTTCATGCCCGTCATGCTGACCGTGCTGTTCTTCAGATTCTCGGCTGGGCTCAACCTCTATTACGCAGTGAGCAATATCGCGAGCATTCCACAGCAATGGATGATCTCACAAAAGAGGCTGAAGCAACAAGCGAATAGGAAGCGGGAGTAGGCAGAAGGAAGACTCTACCTCCTCATACTCGAGACCGTAGTTTTCCCACCATGCTCACAGATGTCATCGCAGCGCTAGCCACTCCGGGAGGACGCTCTGCGATCGCCCTGATTAGAGTGTCCGGCTCGCGGGCGCACGATGTCGCAGCGACGGTCATTGAAGGTTTCAGGCCGGAACCCCTTCGGACGGCGCACCTCTCCACCGTGATAGACCCGACCAGCGGCGAACGGCTGGATGAGGTGCTTTACACGGCGTACAAGGGGCCATCCTCGTACACCGGCGAGGACATGGTTGAAATCTCGACTCATGGTGGACTGCTGGTTCCTGCCGAAGTACTGGCAGCGTTCCTCGGAGCAGGTGCTCGCCAAGCCCTGCGTGGCGAATTCACTCGGCGTGCGCTGGTGAATGGAAAGCTGGATCTGCTTCAGGCCGAGGCGATTGGAGATCTGATAGACGCGAGTGCTCCGGCTCAAAGACGTGCTGCGATGTCTCAGCTGGACCGTGGGCTGTCGCTCCGAATCGGCAAGCTGCGCGATCAGGTGTTGGAGTTGGAAGCGTTGTGCTGCTATGAGATCGATTTTCCGGAAGAGGACAGCGGACCGGTACCTCCTGAGCGAATCCAGATCGCGATCGACGACCTGTCAGGCTCGTTGGAACGGTTGCTCGCAACGGCAGTCGAGGGGGAGCGCCTCCAGGAGGGCGCCCTTTGTGTGATTGCCGGACGTCCCAACGTCGGCAAATCATCTCTCTTCAATGCGCTACTCGGAAGCGACCGTGCGATCGTTACGGATGTCCCTGGCACCACCCGTGATGCGATTGAGGCGCCTCTGGTCTGCGAGGGTTTCCCCTTCCGTTTGGTGGACACCGCCGGTTTGCGCGATAGTGATGACACGGTGGAGCGCATGGGAATCGAGGTGAGCCAGCGCTACCTGTCAGGTGCAGATGTCATCATCCTGTGTGTTGAGGCAGGCACGCCGCTGAACAACGACGAGCGGAGTTTTCGGGCAGAGTCGCAGGTCCCGGTCATTGTGGTGCGCACAAAGGCGGATCTCATGGTCGATCCGGGAGAGTCAGGTTGTGGCGACGAGGTGCTTGCCTCGGCGCTCGACGGGACGGGACTCGAGGTGGTGCGGTCGCGACTGGCCGCGATCATGTTTGCGGGGCTCGGGGTCCGTGGAGATATCGAGCCGTTGGTTACGCGCGCCCGTCACAGGCTGTCGCTGCAGCAGGCCCGGAACGAAATCCGCTCGTTCGAGGGGGCGCGCAGGGCGGGAGTGGACATCGTGGTGGCGGGCACCCACCTGCGCGCGGCAGTCACGGCTTTGGACGACGTTATCGGGGTGGTGACGACCGAAGACGTGTTGGATCGTGTGTTCGGGTCGTTCTGCGTGGGAAAGTGAAGCGCAGGACTGGAGGCTGCGCAGTTATCTACTCGAGCCCGTTACCTTCGACCGTAAGGCGCCATATCTCGTCTGCCAACCATTCCAGCCGTTCTTGGGCGTATTCGATCTGATTCTGAGCGAGGCCGTCACGCGACTGCGAGATGGTTCGGACGTGTTCAATCAATTCGTCTAGCACTTCGCGGAGAGCATGGTTTGAACGGCGCTCTTCGGTCGAGTCGCTGCCGGACGTTGAATCGGGTGGTGCCATCAAGCGGTCCTACCCGCAGCTCGGTCCTCTAGCTCCCTACACTCCTCGGCGCTCGAGCGCAGGGCCTTGGCAATGCCACGCGAAGCTACCATGGCCTCCACCATTCGGAGCCCTACATAGTATCCGGAGCGCTCCGGTATAACCTTACCATTCACGAGACGTTGTGCGGCACTCATGCCACCTGACAAATATCGCAACCGGTATCCCAACCCTGTCACGTCCATCTCATCGCGCAGGTAGGATGTGAGGAACGCCTCGAGTTCGCGCAGCCGCCGGTATTGCCTCCGACCGTACCCGAGGTAATCCCAAGGTTCGAAGCCAGGCGCCGCCTTTTTCGAGGCTGCCACAGCCAACCCTTCGTTGATCAGTAGCTCGCGCAGTGTAGCACGGCTGCCTGTTTCCCAGTAATCGTAGTTGCCGTTCAATTCCTGGATGATGGGCTGCATCTCGCTTTGACTGTCGGGCGATAGATATCGCACGGTGTGCGCGACCTCATGGGCAATCCACAGTGGCAGCAACTCGGGCCTCAGTCCCAAGCCCATGGTCTCGGCGTTGGCGCGGCCTGTGAAGTGCTCCAGGCACACGAACGCGATCCCCCGCCCGTTAACCACCAGCTCGCCGGCATTGGCACCACCCACACCCACCATCAGGTATACGTCGTATTGTGAGTCGATCTCAAACAGTTCCTCGCACCGCCTCATCGACTCCTCCGCAACGTCAATGATGTCAACGTTGTTCAACAATGTGCGTAGGTCACGCCGATCGGCTTCCAGTGTCCTCCGCATGACATCTTCGGCGTGCGGGCTGTCCAAGTCGAGGATGTAGTTGTGCCAATACGAATTCAGAACGGGCAGGTTGTCATCTGTGTAGCGGAGATACGCCTCCAACGGATTGGCCGCATCCAATGCTGCCATGAAGTCGGGGACGAGATTGATGAGCATGGAGCGCACACAATTTGCGTTGGTGAAGGCGCTATGACAAGCCCCGGTTTCTCCTCTCAGTCGTTCGGTTCATCGCACCGATTGTTGTATGTATGGCACCTCGCAACTGATGCAATCGCAAACGAGGTTTTCGGTGGCTGCAAGAGGGGCGTGGTCGGCAGCTACACCAGCAGGGCTTGCTCCAACTCCACTGCGTCTTCGAAGCTGAAGCCAAAGAAGACGACTTCTTCCAGTGATGCGGCGTGGGGCGACTCGCGTATGGCATCCCGCATTATCTGAGCCGCTTGCTTGAAATCGAACCCGCCCACGCCTGACCCCAGTACCGGAAGTGCGATTCGCTTGATACCGGTGTCGGCTGCAAGCTTGAGGCTGGCAACTGTGCTGAGGCGGATCGAACGTTCGGAAACGGGCTCATCGCCCATCGCCGCGGCGTGGATGATCCATCTCACCCTGAGATTGCCAGCACCCGTTATGGCGGCCTCTCCGACCTTGATCGGTCCGTGACGGTCACACTCTGCCTGAATCGATGGTCCGCCGCTCCGGCGGATCGCCCCGGCTACGCCAGCCCCGAGCTGCAGGTGATTGTTTGCGGCGTTCACGATCGCGTCGCCGTCATAGGTGGTGATGTCACCTTGTCGAACGCTGAGGACGGCCATGGTCGACGTCAGTGCTTCCGTAGATTCCGGCTTGCCTCGTCGAGCAAGCCGCGTTCCTCGGGCGTCAGACTGTCTAGACCTTTTTCCGAGATCTTGTCGAGCACGCGGTCAATCTCGTCGTAGTCAGCGGATTTCTTAGGCTCGGCCTTGTCTGTCTCAGGACGAACGGCGCCAACCGCTTCCTTCGGGCGTGGTCGATTGGCTGTCATGGGTTTACGAGTCCTCGACACGATCGCTTGAGAACCACGGGCCAGGTTTTCACGACTTCGCAGGAAGATGTACCCAAACAGGAACCCGCCCAGATGGGCGAAGTGAGCAACGCCATCCTGTGCTCCGGATCGCGCGGCAACCAGGTCGAGGACAACAAGGAACGCGACAAGCCATTTGACTTTGATCGGCATTGGGAGTGGAAAGACATGGATCGGCTCATTGGGCCAGTATATGGCGAACGCCAGCGCCACGCCGAGAACGGCGGCGGAGGCGCCAATCATCGGGTAAGGGCTTGTGAGCCCACTAATCACTAGATGCGTGATTGCTCCACCGAGGCCGCACGTGAAATAGTAGGCGGCAAATGTCGGCCCACCCATGCGCATCTCGACGGCAGGTCCGAAGATGAACAGCAGGAGCAGGTTCATGAGCAGGTGCATGAAGCTCCCGTGCAGGAACATATACGTCACAAAGGTCCACAACCGTGACATCACACTAGCCGGGTTGAATGCACCCACTTCGTAGACCCAGTTGCCGGTGAATACCGTGAGCATCAGCAGGTATATCACGGCATTTACCATCAAAAGGCTTCTGACCCACGGTGTGAGCGACAGTGGAGACGGCCGCCTCGGCGCTTCGTAACGCATCTCGTACTGCATATGATTCAATTTACTGCTTGGGCGGACCGGTTTGTTCCCGCGCGCGCTGCAATGCGCCGGAGCAGATGGTGTCGCACAGGGCGGCGAAATCAATGCCACAAGCCGCCGCAGACTGGGGAAGCAGACTGGTGCCGGTCAATCCCGGCAAGGTGTTGGCCTCAAGCACCCACGGGGTACCCGTTTGATCGACCCTGAAGTCGACACGGGAAAACTCGCGCAGCTTCAGCGCCCGGTGGGTGCGCTCCGCCAGGTCCCTGAGCTGCACTGCCAACTCGTCGGAAATCACTGCCGGGAACACCTCTTCTGTCATTCCTGGTGTGTACTTGCATTCGTAGTCAAATGTCTCGTGTTGCGGAATGATCTCACCTACCGCCAGGGCCTTCTCGTTGAGGACACCGACCGTGAACTCACGACCATCGATGTAGCGCTCGAGCATGACTTCGCGGTCATACCGCTCTGCCAGTTCCACGGCCGCGACCAGGTCGGCCTCTGCCCGCACGACCGACAACCCAACCGACGAGCCTACCTTTGAGGGTTTCACGATCACGGGGAACTCAAGTTGGGATTCCTCCCACTCGGCCAGTGGCCACATCTGCCATTCAGGTGTCGGAACACCGGCTGCCGTGAGCAGACGCTTGGCAACGTCTTTGTCCATTGCAACCGCGCTGCCCAGCGGACCGGAACCGGTGTAGGGAATTCCGGTAAGGTCTAGCAGGGCCTGGATCTCACCACCCTCACCCTGTTGACCATGTAGGACCAGAAAAACGAGCTCGGTCTCTCGCAATTCCGGCAGCGTGGGTAAGAGCTCCGGTCGCTCGCGCGCCGCCAAGTGACTCAATTCTTCCAACGTTGGTGGATCCCGCCCGACACTTGACTCGAGCATTGCCCGTTCGGACGCCTCGTCCAACGGTCCGTCCACCGTGTCGACTATTGTGACCACGTGTCCCAATCCCCGCAGGGCGCGTACCACCTGTGCTGCACCAGCGAGGGCCACGTGGCGCTCGGGAGTGGATCCACCGGTCAACACGGTGATTCGTTTCATACGGGCCTATATGTGACGCGGTAGTTGGACATTTCCCATGCCTCCACTTCCACGAGGCTTGCCGCTGGCGTGATGCTGGCCAGTCCGAGGGCGGCCCTTTCATAGATGACCTTCGCCAATCGCTCCGCTGTAGGTGCGGTGTCCCTGAACGGTTCCAGGTCGTTCAAGTAGGAATGATCGAAATCAGCAACAGCTTCTTCCGCGACCGCCTCGATCTGGCGAAAGTCGATTCCCATCCCAGCTTGGTTCAAATCTGTCTCATCGATCTGTACGGTCAGTCGGATCCTCCAGTTGTGACCGTGCAGCCGGTCGCACTGATCTACGTCTGGTAAACGGTGAGCGGCTGAGAAACCGGCTTCGGCAGCAAGAGTGTAGTAGCCCATCGTTGCCTCGCTACCCTTTCATCTGATTCCCGCCACCTGATGCAGCACGTCGTACCGGGTAACGATCCCGGCCAGTTCATCGTTCAGACGCACCAGAACGGCAGGGGTTTCGCGCGAGAGCAGTTCAGAGAATCCCTCAACCGCAAATTCGGCATCCACGATTGGATAGGCCGCTTCCATAACCTCGTGCACCGGCTGATCCAATACGACGGGGGATGCGATGGCTTTTGCCATGACGGACCCTTCTGACAATGATCCCACACAGTCGCCGTTTTCGATGATTGGCAGCTGAGAAACGCCGTAGGTGCTCATGAGATTGAGGGCTTGGCGCACGGTGTGAGAAGGCTCGACGGTTACGAGCTGTGGTGTCGCTTCAGGTTTGGCGGCCAACATCTGCGCGGCGGTAACCTGATCGCTCTCGAGCATCTGGTTTTCGCGCATCCACTCATCGTTGAAGAGTTTGGACAGGTAACGCTCCCCGGTGTCGCATAGTATTACGACGACGCAGGCAGACGGATCGTCAAGCTCTCGCGCCACCTTGAGCGCGACGTGAACGTTCAGTCCTGAGGAGCCGCCCACAAATAGACCTTCCTCCTTGGTCAGGCGACGGGCCATCTGGAATGAGTCGCGGTCGCTCACAGTGTGAAACTCGTCGACCAAGTCGAAATGCAGAGTCTCCGGCAGCTTGTCGCCGCCAATGCCCTCGACCTTGTACGTTTCGCCCTCACCGACCTCCCGGCTGCGGTGGTAGTCGCAGAAGACGGACCCTTCGGGGTCGCCGACAACCACTTTCACACTCGGGTTCTGCTCCTTCAAGAACCGTCCCGCACCGCTCATGGTGCCACCAGTACCTGCGGATCCCACCAGGTGGGTGATTCGTCCCTCGGTCTGCTCCCACAACTCGGGTCCGGTGGTGCGATAGTGCGCCTCCACGTTCGCCTGGTTGTAGAACTGATTTGCGAAGATTGCGTTTGGGGTGTTCTGGGCGATCGTCTTGGCCTTCACGACGTAGTTATCGGGATGATCGGGTGGTACCGCGGTCGGCGTGATGATGACTTCCGCCCCGAAAGCTTTGAGGAGCCGCACCTTCTCCTGCGACATCTTGTCGGGCATCGTGAAGATGCAGCGATACCCTTTTTGCGTGGCGGCAAGTGCGAGTGCGACCCCCGTGTTTCCGGACGTTCCTTCGACAATCACTCCACCGGGGGTCAATTCTCCCCGCCGTTCGGCGTCCTCGATGATCGCCGCACCAATCCGATCCTTGACGGAACCACCAGGATTGAAGAACTCAGCTTTGCCGTAAACAGGAGTGCGAATGCTGCCAACCACTCGCCTCAGCCTGATGATCGGAGTCCATCCGATTGTGTCGAGCACGTTGTCATACGGATGCTGGTGCGGAGGTGTCACGGCAGCCCTCCCGATTCCGATCGTGCCGGGTGTTTGAAGTGGATGGGCTGAAGAAACAGAGTGGCAACCGGGCGGCCATCCTGCCGTGCCGGAGCGAACGACATCGAGGAAACGCCTGCAAGAGCCGCCGAGTCGAGCTGCGGGTATCCGCTGCTTTCAGCCACCCTGGTCGATTCGGGGACAACCGTACCCTGCTCTGTCAAATAAAGTCGCAATATCACGGAGGCTTCTACTTCCTGCTCGAACAGATCCAACGGGTACTCGACCGGGGATTCTGGATTCGTCAGGACAGGGGATTCAAATCCAGGCTCTGCATCGGCTTCCGAGATGTCGCCTTGATCGGCACCATCGACTCCGCAGGCGGTCAGAGCCGCTAGCACCATGGTATTCCTCAACAGCCTCGTCACTGTTCCTCCGTCAATCGTTTGAACTCTGCTAGACGACCGAGTGCCTCGAGCGGTGTCATCTTGTCGGGATCGAGCTCGCGGAGTTCTCGGAGCACCGGGTGCTCTTCTGCTGCGAACAGGCCTAGCTGCGCCGCATCGGGGAGTGCCGGTGCCTTCATTCCCGCTACATGGTGACCCGATTCGAGCAGCGTCAGGATCTCCCACGCCCGCTGTACGACACCTTGCGGCAACCCCGCGAGGCGCGCAACGTGCACTCCATATGATCGGTCCGTTCCACCCGGCTCGAGTCGGTGCAGGAACACGATATCGTGACCCGCCTCCTTGACCGCGACATTGAAGTTCCTGGCATGCTGCAGAGTCTCGGTGAGCTGGGTAAGCTCGTGATAGTGAGTGGCGAATATCGTCTTGCAGCCGGTTCGGTCGTGTAGGTGCTCCGTGACTGCCCAAGCGATCGCCACGCCGTCAAACGTCGAGGTGCCACGCCCGATCTCATCCAGCAGCACCAGGCTCCGCTCCGTTGCAGCGTGCAGTATCGCGCTGGTCTCACTCATCTCCACCATGAATGTCGACTGCCCACGGCCCAGACTATCGCTCGCTCCGACACGAGTGAACACGCGATCCACCACGCCGATCTCCGCATTGCGTGCCGGAACGAAGCTCCCCATCTGCGCCATAACGATTGCCAACCCCACCTGCCGCAATATCGTCGACTTGCCGGCCATGTTGGGTCCGGTTAGCAGCACAATACGGCCGGCGTCATCCAACCTGATGTCGTTGGGAATGAACTTGCCAGGCGGTAGCATCCGCTCGACCACCGGGTGGCGACAGGCATCCAGAGTGAGAGCGTAGCCATCCGATATCGCTGGACGCACATACTTCTCGCGCACCGCCACCTCGGCCAGGCTCGTGAACACATCCAGTTCGGCCAGATGCCTCGCGGTTCGCTGTAGTTCGGTTAGACGCGTGCAGACGGATTCACATAACGCATCCAGCAGAGCGCTTTCCAGCTCTATGACACGCTCTTCAGCACCGAGCACTCTCGCCTCGTACTCCTTGAGCTCCGGCGTCACGTATCGCTCCGCATTGGTGAGGGTCTGACGGCGCTCGTAGCTCTCGGGCACTGCATGCTGCCGTGCTTTGGAAACCTCTATGTAGTAGCCAAAGACCTTGTTGAACCCCACCTTGAGCGACGCAATGCCTGTCGCCTCGCGTTCCCTCGCCTGCAGCGACGCGATGAACCTCTTGCCACCGTCACGGAGCTCACGCGTCTCGTCTAACTCTTGGTCGGCGCCAGGACGAATTGAGTCCCCGTGTCCGACGCTGGGCGGAGGACGATCGACCAGGAAGGTGGAGAGCCGGTCACTCAGGATCGAATGCAAGTCGAACTCATGGGAGCACCGGGTGAGCTCGACGCTAGTGTCCCTATTGGCTAGCCCGTCCAGACTGGCGCGAACGTCGGGGAGGCGAGCAAGAGAATTCCGCAGCGCGCCCAGGTCCCGCGGTGATGCCCGACGGGCCGCCGTCCGACCACACAGCCGCTCCAAGTCGCGAACTCCGTCTAGTGCGTCAAGGAGCCGCTCGCGCCCCCTCGTATCATCAACCAGCACGGCAACGGCGTCCAACCGGGTATCGATCTGCTGCGCGTCCCTGAGCGGCGCGAGAAGCCGTTGGCGGATAAGCCTGGCACCCATCGGTGTGACAGTACGGTCGATGACGGCGAGAAGGGTTCCGCCCGGTAGATCAGAGCGGAGCGGCTCCTCTAACTCGAGGTTCCGCTTTGTCATCTGGTCGAGTGGAATCGTGTTGCCGGAACGCCGGATCTGTGGTCGGGCTAGGTGAGGCAACCCACCTGGTTGTAGCTCGGTGGCATACTTGAGGAGCGCACTGGCCGCGCGCAATGACGGCTCGTCTCCCGGCTCGATATCGAGCCCATCAAGACTGTGGAGTCCAAACCGTCGCTGAATGTCTTCAACGGCCATTGCGGAGTCGTATTCCCACAACTCACGCTCTGTCACCATGATACTCTCTGGCAGGCCGATCGCGGCCTGGCCCTCCGGTACTACAATCTCCCGCGGCATGTACCGCGCAATCGCTGCTTCGAGATCGCGGGCGGCCGTCGTTTCCAGTTGGAACTCACCGGTCGAGAGATCTATGGCCGCCAGGCCGACCGGATCCCCGGGATGGAGTGCGACGAGGAAATTGTTGCGACCTCCTTCGAGCCAATCTTGGGCAAACACGGCCCCGGGCGTAAGAGTCTCCACCACCTCTCGTCTCACAACACCTTTGGCGAGCCTGGGGTCTTCCACCTGCTCACAGATGGCCACCCTGTGCCCCAATTCGACCAGCCGCCGCAGGTACTCTCCGGCCGCCTTCACTGGGACCCCCGCGAGCGGGACCTCGGCG
>CP070792.1:1925666-1929865 GCA_020346845.1 Gemmatimonadota bacterium | reverse complement strand
AACGATCTTGTATTTGCCTTCGATCCTACCGGCCCGACCACCGCCTCCCCCACCGACACCTTGGCCGGAAGTAAATGCGGGGAGCAGCAGCAACGCCATTATCGGCAGCGCGAGAACATGGCTAGGACGCACGACGCGTCTCCTGAGAATTGAGTGAATCTTCCAGAAGCTACCCAGATTAACATGCGCCGGTAGGATTGGGAACGATACGAGAACCGGAGCTAATCCACACCGCTACATTCGACATTCAACATTCTAAATTCTACATTCTGAGGCAACGTGGTCTGCATAACCAATGGAGTTTCGCAAGACTGGCGACCGAGTCACCGAACTCGTAGCCCATCAACCGAACGGGACGTTCGTGGCCAAGCGGAAACCTTGAAGCAATGACGGACGAGCAGGGAGCGCAGAGCAGCGGCGCTGCCGGGACAAAGAGCGTGACAGACCAGATGGGGCGAGTGATCACGGTGCCCGCCCACCCCCAGCGTGTCATCTCTCTCGTCCCCTCTCAGACCGAGCTACTGTTCGACCTCGGATTGGACGATCTGATCGTGGGCGTCACCAAGTTCTGCATCTACCCTGCCGACAAGGTCCGAGAAAAGCGGCGTGTGGGGGGAACGAAACAGCTCCAGTTGGACGCAATCCACCAATTGCAGCCCGACCTCATCATCGGCAACAAGGAGGAGAATTGTCGGGACGACATCCTGGAGCTCGCCGAATCGTACCCGGTGTGGATGAGCGATATCATGACGCTGGATGATGCGATCGACATGATTCGACGAGTCGGAGAAGTGGTAGCCAAACGGGATACGGCTAACACGCTCGCGCACCAGATCGCCAGCTCATTTTCCGAGTTGCCAGCACTAGCTCGTCCCCTGCGCGTCGCTTATTTCATATGGCGCAAGCCGCTAATGGTTGCAGGCGCAAACACGTTCATCAACGATATGCTCGGCCGTTGCGGTATGGCGAACGCGTTCGCAGACCGACAGAGGCGCTATCCAGAAGTCAGCCTGGAGGAAGTGAACGCGGCTGGTCTAGACGCTATCCTATTGTCATCGGAACCCTATCCTTTCAGGGAAAAACACCGCGCCGCATTCACCGATCAATTCCCCGGGACATTGGTGCACCTGGTTGATGGAGAGAAGATGTCCTGGTATGGATCGCGACTGCGCTTCGCCCCCAGTTACATGAAGGACTTGATCGGAAGGCTGCAGCGGCGAAGACATAACAGCGAATGAGGAATGTCGAATGTTGAATGATGAATCTTGGAGTTTGGCAAACCTCATAGTCTAGAGTACTTCAAGATTCAACATTCATGGTTCTTCACTTGTCTTTCATCCAGTAGCCTCCCGGCAGACTTAGCGTTACCCTTACACACATGCCACCGATCGATCCTCTCCCCTTCCACATCCGGCTCCCTGGCAAGGAGACCATCGACTTCAAGGGCATCCGCGAGGTCAGCTACAAGGTCGAGGGACTACTGCACCTGCACGACGATGCACTGGAATTCGAGTGGACGGCAACAGAGAAGACGGAGCGGGTCGGTGTGACGGGCATCGGCACGGTGGTTGATGAGTCACCCATCGGCAAACTCGAGGTTCCCGCAGGCTGGATCCTCGAGGTGCAGCTGCGTGGTCGGCTGCTACCGCGTATGAGACTGCGGGCCCGGCGGCTCGATGCATTCGAGGACATGCCGGGTGCCAAGGCCGGAGTTCTCACCTTGAGGGTCCGGCGTCGTTTCCGCCCACAGGCTGAAGCCATGGTAGCCGCAATCGAGGAGGCCCGCGACACAGCACCATTGCCGCCACTCGAAACCCAGCCACAGATCGACACCGACGATATGCCCCGCCTGAGTGGTGACTGGCAGCGATGAACCCAGTCTGATATCGTCCCTCAAAGCCTTCATGACTGAAAGAGAACGCTTCCACCGCCTGGTTCGTGGCGAATCTGTGGACCGGCCACCACTGCTTGAGGAGGGCGTTCGGGATGAAGTCCTCGCCGCCTGGCACCGGCAGGGAATGCCCTCAGGGAAGACGCACGTCGAGGTATTCGGGCTGACACCGCACGAGAATGTAGGGCCGAACCTCCGATATAGATCGAGCTACTTCGGCCGCATCATGGACCTATCACCCAGTGAATACAGCAAGGCGTTTGACGTCTCGCGCCGCCGGTTCCCCGATGATTGGGACGAGACAGTGGAGCGGCTCTACGGGCGCGACCACATCGCCTGCATCTGGGCATCGCGGGGCTTCTTCCAGGCCTTGGGGGTGGGAGATTGGCCTACGCTGGAGCAGGCGCTGCTGGGCACCATCGAGAGACGGCAACACGTACTCCATATGATGCAGCTCTATGGCGACTTCTGCTGCCGCATGTTGGAGATGACCCTACAGCAGGTAGACGCCGACTTCATCTACTTGAGCGAACCAATCTCCAACAACGACGGTCCGCTCATCTCACCCGCGGCGTTCGAAGAGTTCATGATCCCAGTATTCAGACGGATCGTCGCGATCGCCAAACAACATGACTGTCACAACATCCTCCTCAGCACTTACGGCAACACCACGCGACTATTCCCCGCGATGATCGACGCGGGGGTCACGATGTTGTGGATCTCGGAGGCTGCCGAGATCCCCGCGCTCGATTACCGGAACCTGCGCGAGCAGCTGGGACCCGCCATTGGCCTTATCGGAGGCATCCCGTTGAGCATCCTGCGGCGCAATTCGCTCGGTGAAATCAAGCAGACACTCGAGAGCATCGTGAAGCCACTACTGCAGTCGGGTCGCTACATACCACTGGCCGGCGGCCGCGTGAGGGAGGAAATCCCCTGGGGCGTTTACAAGTGGTATCGAGAGGCAATGGCTGAAGTGATGGGCTCGCAGTCTGGTGGCTGAGGTCACTCATCCGGTTCCCCCACGACAACGCCGTGCCACGTAAGGATCTCGTAAAGAATCACTATCGGGTGTAACACAAAGCCACAGCAAGCGTACTAAGTAAAAGGACCCCATAGGGGCAAAACCCCCCGAGCAGATCGACGAGGGCGACTGCATGGACAACTCCCGTGCCGAACTGGCGAGACAGTTGAAGCTCTTTCCGGCCACCAACATTGTTGTTGCCGACATGATCGGCGTCGGGATCTTCACCACCTCAGGACTGCTCCTGCTCGAGCTCGGCAGCCCGATGCTCATGATCGCCCTCTGGCTCGGCGGGGGCATTCTAGCCCTCAGTGGTGCTTTGTGTTATGGAGCGCTGGGCGCTGCAATGCCACGAGCCGGTGGCGAGTACGCCTATCTCTCCGAGCAGTTCCACCCGATGCTCGGGTTCCTGACCGGCTGGATCTCGTTCTTCGCCGGCTTCTCGGCCCCCCTCGCAGCTTCCTCCTTGGGCTTCAGCGAGTACCTTGCCAGTGCAATCCCCGCACTCGAGCTCACCGACAACGCCGTCCTCTTCAAGAAACTGATCGCCGTTGCCGTTATGGTTGCCCTCGCATCGGTACACATGCGAGGGATGGCACTCGGTTCCCGGGTCCAGAACTACCTGACGGTGGGCAAGGTAGTACTGATAGTGGTGTTCGTGGTGGCGGGTTTCCTGCTCGGTCAAGGCGACGCAGACCACTATCAAATGAGGACCGCGGTCGACGCTCCGGAGGCCAGCTGGCGCTCGATCGGCCTCTCTCTCATGTGGATCACGTTTGCCTACACGGGCTGGAACGCCGCTGGTTACATCGGATCGGAGATTCGCAACCCACGCAGGAACCTGCCGCTCTCCCTCATCTTGGGAACCGGGATAGTCATTGTACTGTACCTGAGCCTGAATGCCCTGTTTGTCTACGCTGTCGCGCCCGGCGACATGCAGGGCGTCATTGCCGTCGGAGGACAGACAGCCTCCAACCTGTTCGGACCAGCTGCAGAACGACTGATTTCACTTGTCATTGCGTTTGCGCTGCTATCGGCCATCAGCGCCCTCATCATCATTGGCCCTCGCGTGTATTACGCCATGGCCAAGGATGGATACTTCTTCAAGAGCATAGCAGATGTGAACCCGGTGACGCGTGCACCCACGATGGCGATCGTACTACAGTGCCTGATTGCAGCAGTGATGGTGCTGTCGGGCACATTCGACCAGATCCTCACTTACATGGGTTTCTGTCTCGGAATCTTCCCGATTCTAGCTGTGCTCGGTGTGTTCAAGCTGAGTGAAGA
>CP070792.1:1911716-1925566 GCA_020346845.1 Gemmatimonadota bacterium | reverse complement strand
CAAAACGGTTTCCACTGAGTAGTCCACAGCGATGAATCAGCCCTCTGCGGCAACCTCATCGTATATGAACGCGCCGTCAGGTTTGGCCGGGATAAACAGGACGCCGCCCCCGCTAGTGGCAAACCACCCGGCAAGCATCAGATTTGACACGTCTCTCGCGGGTGGCTGAAACAGAGCCCCAAGCCACCGACGTACGTGCATCAGCTCTGGAGCCCTGCGGGACAGCATGGATATCACGCCTCCAACACCTTGTGTTGCCCGCAGGAAGTGGGCAAGCGCGTGGGCTCTCTGGGCAAACTCGAAGGCCCGTACCCCGGGTTCGTCGTACAACAACGAACCCTCGTAGGGATCCGCCGGAGGCGCATCCATTCGGGGACCCATATAGACGAAGATCCGCTGACCGTCGCGGCGGCGCTCCACCATGGCTGCTGCCGCCTCACCACTCATCCTTGCTGCGTGCATGAGATCGCTGTCGGATAGAATCCCCACCGCGATAGTCCATTCCAAGGTCGCCAAAGCGTTGTGCAGCGGGCATCCCAACTCCTCGTCGTACGCAACAAATCGTGGAGCCTCTCCCGCTCTCTGAAAGAAATGCCCCAAGGCCTCAGAACGGTCCGTGAACGTGCTCGTTGTGCGAGTGATCCCTGAATCAGTCATTGCACGTGAAGATAACCCAGCCGTTCCCGGTCCCAACAGGTTTAGCGGGCCAGGGCCAGAGTCCGTGCCTGGAGCTCGACCGGTATCTGGCGGGCCCATTGCGCCAAATAAAGCCGCCAATCAGGTTTCACCGAGCCATGAGCACGTTCAACTGGAAGCCGATACGAACGATTGCCTGGCTCACGGCTTGGGCTTGCCTCGCGACTCCGGCTGCGGGCCTGGCTCAGACCCAGGAGGAGAATCCCCTTCTCCAACGTTGGGTCGGTACCCACAAGAACCAGCCACTCTTTCTCGACTTCTATAGCGACACCATGCTGGTGGTGAACGATAGACTTGTGACCAGCTTCTACACCACTCGCGACTCGGTTGTGGTGCTGGGAGATACGTCTTTCGCGGTCCACTACCGGTTTGCGTTAGACCGCCTGCTGCTGAGGACCGAGGAAGGCAATGTGATCACGATGGCTAGACAGGGGCCACTGGCCCGACCGCTCTGGGGACGTTGGTTAGGAGAGCCCAGCCGCATGCCAGGCCAACAGATCGAACTGCGTTTGTTTGGAAACGGCACGGCTTGGTGGCGGCAGATCCCGGGAGGAGAAGTCACTCACGGGGAGTGGGACAGATTCAGCCGTATTATCACCTTCACTTGGTTATCTGATTCCATCGTTCCCGATTCCACGATCTGGACCGGACTATACGATCCGATGGCGAATCAACTGGTATTCGAACAGACAGTGGAGGAGAGTGGTGTGACCGTCTTGCACCGCTTCTATCGCAGACCCAGCTACTAACGTAGTCTGTTTGTCTCAAGATCTCACCGGTCACCACAGTCGTGTTGCAGCCGTCAATCCCGTTGCGTCTGAGACGCGTCCTGTTTAACGTTGCGCGCGATGGCTGATTCACACCGGGGATCGCACGTTCGACGGCTGGCTGCGGCCGGCAGCCGAATCCTTTTGGCTTCCGCTGGCTTGAGTCTGGGCGCATGTGGCTCCTCTGACGATCCCATCCTCATAGGGCTGGCGGGCCCGTTCTCGCAGCCGCGTGCTGAATCGATGCAGCTGGCGGCACAGCTTGCCGTTTCCGAGATCAACGAACAGGGTGGTGTGAGGGGTCGGCCGCTTCAGTTGGTCATCCAGGACGACAGCGGAATGGCCGCCGCGGCGGTTCAGGTCGCCCGCGTACTCTATGCCAACCGAGACGTTGTGGCGGTTGTAGGCCACATGAACAGCGGGGCTACTCTGGCTGCGGCTCGCGTATACAACGGGGGCTCGAATTCGCTGGTGGCTATTTCCCCGTCGGCCTCAAGCCCCGACTTGAGCTCAGCAGGCCCGTATACCTTCCGCGTTTGTCCAACCGATTCGGCACATGGAGTTCAGCTGGCACAATGGGCCCGCGCCCAAATCGGAGCAAACCGGGTCGCGATCCTGTATGAGAACGACGCCTACGGGCGGGGGCTCCGGACTACATTCAAGGACAGCTTCACCCAGCAAGGCGGTCAGATCGTGTCGGACGACCCGGTCTCGGCTATCCTGCCAAGCTTCGAACCCTATCTGACCAGAACCCGCTCACGTGGCGGCGCTGATGCCATCCTGTTTGCCGGAGCGCGCGCTGGAGCAGAGGAGATGATCAGGACGTTCGGCGTGATTCGATACAGCACCATAGTCCTCGGCGGCGACGGCATTGCGGGGATTGAAACCGCCGACGTCGACGCTGAAGGTGTCTACGTCTCGCTCGCATATCTGTACGACCAGCCCGGAGCGCTCAACCAAGCTTTCACGACGGCATATCGGCGTACTTACGGGGGCCAGGTACCGGACCACCGCGGCGCAGGCGCCTACGATGCCATAAGACTCCTAGCTCGGGCCATCGAATCGGTAGGCGCCAACCGGGCACGAATACGTGACTACTTGGCAGCGGTCGGTGACGAAGAGGAGCCGTTCGACGGTGTTACTGGCAGGATTGTCTTCGATGACAACGGTGACGTCGTCGACCGCACGGTTGTTGTCGGCGTGGTGAGAGACAAGCGGCTGGAGTCCACCATCAGATGAACCTCCTGGCCACATTCAACACACTGCGCGCCCGGATCGTGTTGGGCGAGTTTGCGCTAGTTGCCGGACTCGTGGTCATAGCCGTGATCGGCATTGGGGCACTGCGGACTGTACGGAATACCGTGACCCGCGAGCTCTCTTCCCTCACCGCTATCTCGGCTCAGAGCGACCGGCTGGTGACGAGCTTGTTCGAGCACGTGCGGGCTGCTGAGCAGTACATGACGGACGGGTCGATGGAAGCCAGGAATGCCTTCACGTCGGGTGGGGACGCAGCACACGTCTACCAGCACCGGTTGCAGGCTCTGCCGGAGCTATCGGAGTCCGACCGGGTCGTAGTAATAAGGGTGGGCGTGCTGCATGCCGAGGCTGAAGTCCTCTATAGCTTCGCACACGCGCAACAGGACCTAGGGCGAAGAGGAGATGCACAAACTGGTGCGCGACTGGCCCGGGAGCGCGCCTCTGAAATGCTCCGCTTGGTGAGCCTGTTATCGACCAGCCGGAGCGTGGGCGCCGAGGCCACGGCCACGTCACTCGAGCAGGCGGCAACCGACCGCGAAATGCTGGTGTGGACGGTGCTGGCCGCGTCGGTCTTGATTGCGGTTGCGATAGGTGTGGCAACCCTCCAATCGGTTGAACGTCCACTGACACGTCTAGCAGCAGCGGCCCGTCGATTTGGAGACGGCGACCTACGACCCATCGCTCTGGGCGGCATGCCAACGGAATTGGCAAAGCTCGGTGAAGCGATGGACCGGCTAGGTGGCTCGCTACGAACGCTGGTTACTGAGGTGGTGGAAGAAAGTGAGCGCATGGCAAGCGCGGCAGAGGATCTCTCGGCCATCAGCGAGCAGCTAGCGGCTACAGCGGGAGATGTGTCCACTGCGATGGAGCAAGTATCTAGCGGAGCGCAGCGTCAGGTAGCCGGACTCGGCGAAAGCCGTTCCGCCGCGGAGACCCTGCACGCAGCAACAGAGGACGCCGGTCACGTATCGGGCCGGGTTGCAGACCTAGGTGCCGAAATTCATCGCTTGGCCGAAACATACGGCTCTGACATCGAAGCCGCTGGGAACACTCTTGTCGAACTCGGAAACCTGGTCCAGCAGACGGCGAAGCAGGTGGAGGAGCTCGATGAGCTCTCGGAGCCGATATACGAGTTCATCGACTTGATCAAGCAAATCTCCTCGCAGACCAACCTACTAGCGCTCAATGCAGCTATCGAAGCTGCCAGGGCGGGAGAGCGGGGCGTTGGTTTCTCGGTAGTTGCTGAGGAGGTTCGGCAACTGGCTGATACCAGCGCTCAAGCCGCTGAGAGAGTATCCGGGACAATCAAGACAATCAGAGACCACGTCTCGGCCATGGCTGAGACCATGGCCGCCGGGCGCTCTCAGGCTCGCGGTGTGGGCAAGGTATCCCAAGGAGCTGCCGAAGCTCTCAGGCAAATAGTCACCACCGTTAGAGAGATCGAGACCGAATCGAGGCGCGTCTCCGGTCAGGCTGCGGAGAATCTGACAGCGGTTGAGAATATCAGCCGGGCGCTGAAATCCGCATCAGAAGCCGCGCAGTCTCACGCGTCGTCGAGTGAGGAGGTTGCAGCAGCGGCTCAGGAACAGGGTGCGTCTACCGAAGAGATGGCTTCCCAGGCAGCCGTGCTCAACCGTGCCGCCGAGCACCTGCGTTCACTTGTGAAGGCGTTCCGGGCCTAGCGTTTCTTCTTCGCCGCCTTGGCCTTGACGGTTTTCTTGGTTGCCTTCTTGGTGGCCTTTTTCTTGGTCGCCGATTTTGCCGCTTTGGGCTTGGCTGCGGGCTTCACGGCCTTCTTCGTAGTCGGTTTGGAGGCCTTCGGTTTGGCCGCGCGCTTGGGCGCGGCACTGCCCTTGCCGGTCCTCTTCTTGGTGCGTGCGCGGCCGGCGACTGCCTCGACTTCCTCCAGCAGTGATGTACCCTCAGCGGAGGGTATCAGACCCCGTCGAGTCGCGAATTGAATGAGCTCCTTGGCATCCTGCATCCGGAACTCACCCAGCCCAGCACCCGCCTTGATCATGTTGACGATGGCATCGGCAACCGGACTTCTCAGGACGCTGGCTAAGCCGGGTACTGTCTCAAGCAGGGACGATAGCTGCGACCCACCTAGCTCGGCCGCCATGCAGACTCCTTCATGAAGGTAATTCGGAGCGGCAAGCTAGCTGGTACGCGATTCTACGTCAACCCGGTGGTTTTCCGGTTCTTGTCTGTTAAGTCTATGTTTGAAAAAGAGTTACACAAAAACGGCCCGCCAAGCGAACACGTCCCGATTTCGGCGGGATAGCTCACGTGGCGGGTGCTGTAGCAGGCAGTCGATTTCGCTGCCGGATCAAGCCACCGGCTTGCGCTTCTGGGCCGTGCGTGCCCGCCTCAGCGGAGTCGCCGCTCTTCGCAGAATCCGCCACTCGGACTGAGCCAGCATCTCTCCCAGTACGGTCTGGGTGTGCCGATCTACTGGGATATCCAAGTGCATTTCCAAACGGTACTCTGCTCGGTCCGCACCTCTACCCTGAAGAGTGAATCCTGCAGGCTCAGGACGGACCGAATCGACCTCGATGTCGACTACTACTACATAACCCTCTTCTGCCTTCTGGATCGGCTCCATGGTACACTCTCTACGAGGGTCCTCCCGCAAGAGATAACCCCCCATTCACGGCCGTCAAGGGTCTGGCCACTCGAATTAGCTGGGGCTACATTTTAGCGTTGGCTCAAGAAGGGGGAGAGCGTGGGACGCAGAGGTATCAAAGAGTACCGACCGGCCGAGGCCCTGGAGTTGATTTTGGCCGATCGGGATCGCGAAACGCTCAAGTGCCCATCCTGCGGGCACTCCACAATCGAACGGACTCCGAAACGACGCCTCAGTGGCTCGCGCTGGAGTTCGCATCGACAGGTGGTATTGCGTTGCGGCAAGTGCGGGCGGCAGGCCATGTACGTTCCAGCCAAGGTGACACAGCCCTCACACAGGGAAGACAGCTAGCCTACAGCTGCCTCCGTATCAACCGCATTCGCAGATGGCTATGACATGCCCCTGTGCTGCCCAGAGCAGCCCAGGGGCATGTTAGTTCAAGACGGAGCCACTGGCGTCCGGCGGCCCGACGGTCAATCGGGCGTCGAGAAGATACGACTCCAGCGGATCGATGTGAGAAACGGTAGCGGCAACATGCTGTTCTTGTCGAAACTGTAGTATATGAACAGCGGCCGGCCATCGATTCGGTCCCGTCCGAGATAGCCCCAATACCTGCTATCGTACGAGTTGTCCCTATTGTCGCCCATCACGAAGAAGGAATCGGGCGGCACTACCACGGGGCCCCAATTCTTCAGCGTGGGTCGATAATCCTTGGGATCAGCACCGATTAAGTAGCGTACCTGCCACGCACGCATACGGGGATCCGCTGGATTCATTGCCGAGTCGGTTTTGATGGCGTGGGGCTCCTCCAGCGGAATTCCGTTGAGGTAGATGAGGTTGTCCTTCATCGAGATCGTGTCACCCGGCATCCCGATGATTCGCTTCACAACGTTCATCCCCTCCGTCTCCGGAGAACGAAACACCACCACGTCGAACCGTTGTGGATCCCTGATCGCAGGCAGCCTTTTCTTGACTATTGGGATCTCGGCACCGTACAGCGCCTTGTTGACAAACAGGAAATCGCCTATGAGCAGCGTGTTCTCCATACTGGGCGATGGGATCCGGAACGCCTGAATCAACAGGGCGCGAAGCACGAACCAGATCAGCAGCGCCACGGCAATGGACTTCATCCACTCCCACGCCGTCTGGGACGGTTTCTGCCTTGCCTTCTTATCGTTTTCGTGACTCAAGCCGGTACTCCCCAATGCCTACGGCTCTACCCAGTCTACCACGAATATGTTCGTCTCACCTTCAACGCTTCCATAACGATTTGACGCGAACACCAGTTTCGAACCGTCAGGCGAGAACATTGGGAAGCCGTCGAAGCCTCCGTAGCGCGTAACTCGTGTGAGGTTCGCACCATCGACTCCAATCAGGTAGAGATCAAAATCGCGTCCGCCGGTTTCGTGGTTCGATGAGAAGATGATTCTATTACCGTCGGGATGGAAAAATGGTGCAAAGTTGGCGTGACCCAAATCGGTGATTTGCCGCTGATCGGATCCGTCGGCATTCATCACCCACACCTCCATCCTGCTTGGGCGTATGAGACCGGTTGCCAGCAGTTGCTGGTACTCCTCTATCCCTTCATCTGTTTTCGGATGCCACGATCGGTACACGATCTTGGACCCATCGGGAGAGAAGAACGGTCCACCATCGTACCCAACGGTGGTCGTCAAGCGCTTTAGATTCGACCCGTCGACATTCATGGTGTAGATATCGAGATCGCCATCCATGACCGACGTGAACACGATGGTGTTGCCGTCGGGTGACAACGTAGCCTCAGCGGTGTATCCGTCCGTCTCGGTCAACCGCTCCAGCCCACTGCCATCTGGCATCGAAGTGTAGATGTCGAAGTCATACAGACCCCACACGTACCCCCGGGAGTAATCCGGTGGCGGCGGGCAGGCTTCACCCGCGTGGAAAGTGCTGGAGTAGAGGATGCGTGATCCGCCATCGTAGAAGTAGCCGCATGTGGTCCGGCCCAGGCCATTGGAAACCCGCTCCATCCCGCTGCCGTCGAGTCCGATTACGTACTGCTGGTCGCAAAGCGATTCCTCGTCAGTACGCTGGAAGATGAGGCTCTCTCCGTTGGGTGCGAAATAGGCTTCAGCGTTCTGCCCTCCGAAAGTCAGCTGTGTGAGGTTGGAGAAGAAACGCTCGCCTTCTTCGGGGGCTCGGGCAACGGCCGGCCCGTTGTCTTCTTGTGGTGCGCAAGCTGGCGCGGTGGCGGCGATCAAGCAGGCCACCAGCCAGCGACTGCGCTGCAGTAAGATCTTAAGCATGTGTCGACAATCCGTTCCGAATGAGCGGATAATTATAATCATGAGGTCCGGCCTTCAGGGCCCCATGATCCGAAATCTGCGACGGATCGTGCGAATTGAGGACAGCTTGGGACCACCCCGTCGTTCTCCTGGCCGCTATGTGATGCAATTGTAACATCTTACGTTGGTGGCATTGGGTCTGCCTCACTGAGTACATTGCTCGAGGATTGGCTAGCATTGTACTGGAGGCAACCAGATGCTCGATGGTATGAAGAACAGCGGTCGGCGGTTGATGGATCCACTGGGAAAACTGTGCTTTGAGGGGCAGGACGTGGCCAACTATCTATTTCAGGTGCCGGACGACGTGTCGCAATGGGACCGGGTGCGCGGTATTGTCGACGCGATCTTGAAAGAGACAGCCAACACTCGACGCAGGGAGTTGCCGGCAATTGCCCGAGAAATGCAGCAGGCGCTGAAGCAGCCGCCGTCAGTGATGGTGGCAGAGCAACTGGTTAGCGGTTTCGACCGCATGACCAAGCTATGGAAATCCGCCAAGAGCGGCTTAATGAATGCTGAGGAACTCAGAAAGCTGGAGCCCTAACAGCGCTGTACCCCCCCAACCAGCGTAGATCAACCCCGGGGCTGACCCCCGGGATTTCTACTGCCACTAGAAGAACACGCCAAGGCTGAAGCCGGCTGATGCCCCAGTTGCGTTCTCGAACAGACCTCCCAACGTGCGGCCGCTCAGCTCGAACAGGAAGTTGCGCAGTTCGACCCCCAGGCCACCGCTGAAACCGATCCCCTGGTCGCCACCGAAAACCAAACCGGCTCTCAATGGTACAGTGCGAATGAGTCGCCAGGTGGACCACGCATCGACCGTAGCTGGGTAGGCGAACTCACCGCCGAACGGGATCGTGGCTATCAGGTCGAGTTGCAGAATCCGGTTCGCCCAGGCACTGGCTGTAAACCGGGCCAGTCTGGGCAGTGTGACGGTTACTTCCACCGTGTCCTGCAGTTCCAACTCCAGCGTATCCAGCACGTCGGCGACCTCTTCAAGACTGGTCGTGTTGATGTCGACGTGCGCGATCCGGTGTTCTACTTGAGCAATTGAGACCGCACCAACGTTGAGCAACTGAGCCTCAAGTGCCAGTCCTGAAGTAGGCCATTCGACACGCGCCATGAAGTCGCCCGCTATCCCGCCACCATCGTTCAGTTTGACCGTGCCATCGGTCGCGCCGGCCGTCTGCAGTGTCTCGACTCGCATGTTGGCTGCAACCGAGTCACCGGTCACCAGTATTACACCGCCATTGTTCAATAGGGAGTTCGCGCTGACATACAGCACCGGCTTGATGTACCTCGCACCACCACCCAGGATCAGGCGCACACCGTCAATCGATCCGATTGGACCGATGCGGTACAGGGCGTGGATGCCCACCTCACCGGAAGCGAGACCCTCACCATTCGAGTCGCCCAGCGAAAAGGCCTCGCGAGAGCCGTTCCCATCCCGCAAAAGTGAAACGGCGTTGTCATCCAGCCTGAGACCCCCGTAGCTGCGCCCCGCAGCCGTTAGTGCAAGCTGGAGACTCCGACCGATCGGCCCACCAACGTACAGGCTGGCACCAACCTCACCGTTGCCGTTCAGACCCGAACCCATCGGCACCAGGCCGAGGGCGTCCAACCCGTCCACCACTCGGAGGCTGTCCTCGCCACTCAAGAACAAGAGAGCACCAAAGTCGCTTACGTTGATGGCGTTGTTCTCTGCCGTGCCACCCCCCTGGAGCACAAACCCCCAATGTGGGATCCGCATGTTGTTGAACGGATCGATCCGGAATGCCGGGTTGCGCCTGAATCCCGGCTCTATGGCGGCAGCCTGAGACTCGTCGGGAACTGTCTGTGCCGTGAGCACAGCGGTGCAAGCGACCATGGTCAAAGCCAGCGCGGTGATCGTCCGGTTCATTGCGATACTCCCAGACGAAGGACTATTCTCGCAGACGAATTGACTAGCAGGTTGGTGCCAGCGAGCACTACTCCCCGTCGGTTGGATGCCGCCGCACCTCGGAGCCTCAGCCTCATGGTCGCTGTGAACTGGTCACCCAACAGGGCGCTCAGCTCATCGCCCACGAGTGACACCTCCGCATTGGTCAGTTGAGCTGCAATGGGACGGCCCAGTGCGTCAACCGTTGTCGTATCTACCGTCATCCTACTGACCACGACCGCATCGGGGTGAGCAAACACGTCAGCACTATTGCCGAGGTCGCCCGGCGCGAATGCTATGTCTATGTCGATGCTGAACGGCAAGTTGTTCAGTATCCCCGAGTTGACTCGAGCCTCCCTCAAACGCTCCAAAATTGAGGGAACTTCCACCGCGTCGATGCTCAATCCATCCTGTGTTGTGTTCTTGGTGAATACGACTCCGGTATCAGGAAGCGTAAAATCGACTACCGCGACTAGTTCTGTCTCAACGTTGATGACGTCGGTACCGGTGATCTGTCCGGTGACGGCATCCGTGGTGAGAATGCCAGCGCCAACGACTGCTGCCCGGCGACCGTCCAGCACCATGTGGACCAAGCGGTTCACTAAGGGGCCACCCTGAAGTGTGAATGTTGTATCTGAGTTGGCGGCGATGGTGAGAGAATTCTGACCTGCCTCGGCGACGGGGACGAGTATCGGCGCTGCGAGAGAGTCCGTCTCGTATACTACCGGCTGCGGCAGTAGCCCATTTGCATCCAACTCTGCTGCGCCGAGATTGAAATCGACCAGAACCGCGGCGATGTCAGCCGTATTGCTGACGTTCACCCGCAGCCTGGCGTCATTCATGTCCACCTGCCTGATGACATCCTCGACGTCTCCAAAATCCATCTGATTGAGCGAGGCATTCTGCACCAATTCTTGATGGGCCACGATCGGAATCGAATCCCCAAAACTCACGAACGGTGCGAACACGCCTACGCCGTAGGCGAGAACCCGCGTGTCGAGCCTGATCCCCAGCAGCCCGTCGGTCGTATTGACGACCACCGCGCTGTCCAGCAACCCTTCTACGCTGAATGTGTCTGCGATGACGGGCAAGACATACTCAACCTCCCGCTCTCCACCGCGCCCGAGTTGATCGCGCGCCTCGAGAACCGAGGCGGGTTCACAACCGAGGGTGACCGCTGTCGCGAGCAAGACGTGGCCGCCAGATCTCCACATCGTTGTCATAGAACCACCTAACTCCAAGGAGTTTTCGACTACGTAAATCTCCTAGATACGGCCTGTTAGACAAGTATATAGATCACATTTAGCGGACGATGGCGGTCACATGCGGTCGATATCACGGAAATGCGATTGGGCCGCGAAACTCAGTCCCGCGACCCAATACCACAATCATACGTCCGCCTCAGAGCAGACAGGCCTTATTCGGCACCCATGTACGGATATCTGTAGTCGGTGGGCGGCACAAATAGCTCCTTGAGCGTCCGGGCTGACACCCAGCGCACCAAGTTGAGTCCCGAGCCAGCCTTGTCGTTTGTGCCGCTAGCTCTCGAGCCGCCGAACGGCTGTTGTCCTACAACCGCGCCGGTGGGCTTGTCGTTCACATAGAAGTTCCCGGCCGCATGTCTGAGGGCAGCATGGGCCTCGGTGACTGCTCTCCGATCGGTGGCGAATACAGCACCCGTCAACGCGTAGGGTGACGTGTTGTCGACAAGTTCAAGCGTCTCGGCCCATTGATTCTCCGGATATACGTACACGGTCAGGACCGGGCCAAAGATCTCCTCGCACATAGTCACGTAGTCGGGACGCTTTGCCTGCAGGATCGTTGGCCTGATGAAGTACCCCTCACTGCCGTCCGACTCACCTCCAACGAGCACGTCGGCGTCGGACGAGTTGCGGGCGTTGTCGACATAGCTGGTGATCTTCTTGAACGCCTTCTCGTCGATTACCGCTCCCATGAAGTTGCGGAAGTCGGTTGTGTCACCCATCTGAATCGACTCGACTTCGGAGAGCAGACGGTCCTTCATCTTCGTCCACAGCGTGTCGGGTATATACGCCCTCGACGCCGCACTGCACTTCTGGCCCTGGTACTCGAAGGCACCACGGACTATGGCTGTTACCAGCGCGTCAGCGTCCGCGCTAGCATGGGCAACGATGAAATCCTTGCCGCCCGTCTCACCGACGATGCGCGGATATGAGCGGTACTTGTGGATGTTTTCGCCGATCGTCCTCCAGAAAGACTGGAACACCGGAGTAGATCCCGTGAAATGCACTCCGGCGAATTCAGGACTGGCCAGAACCATATCGGTTATCTGCCCCGAGTCGCCGGGCACAAAATTGATGACGCCCGGTGGCATTCCGGCAGCCTCGAGCAGTTTTGCAATGTAGTAACCGCTGAAGATCGTGGTTCTTCCCGGCTTCCATACCACCGTGTTGCCCATCAACGCGGGCGATGTCGGTAGGTTCCCTGCAATCGATGTGAAGTTGAACGGGGTGATGGCGTATACAAAGCCTTCTAGCTCGCGATATTCGAGCCTGTTCCACATTCCCGGAGCTGACAGGGGCTGATCCTGATACAGACGTTCAGCGAAGTGTACGTTGAAGCGGTAGAAATCGATCAGCTCACAAGCGGCGTCGATCTCGGCCTGGTGTGCGGTCTTGCTCTGACCCAGCATTGTCGCAGCGTTGAGCGTATCGCGCCACGTGGTGGCCAGCAGCTCGGCAGCTCTCAACAACACGCTTGCTCGTTCTTCCCACGGCCAGAGCGACCACTCCTTCCGCGCCTCCTGCGCCGCCTTGATCGCAGCATCGATCTCGGTCTGCCCGGCCCAATGACAAGTGGCAAGTGTGTGACCGTGCTTGTGGGGCATTACGTTTTTGGCCGTCCTTCCGGTACGAACCTCCTTGCCCCCAATGAGAAGTGGGATCTCAATCTCCTGCGATGCCATTTCCTTCAGCTTGGCCTTGAGGGCCGTGCGTTCTGGGGTACCCGGCGCATACATGCGCACCGGTTCATTCACTGGAATGGGAACTTGAATATCACCGCTCATATCTTCGTGCTCCTGACAACCCGGAAGTGCCACTGGAAGTCCCGGGGATGATTGACCGTGAACTGCCCAAATCAACCTAGGGCGTATAAAGAGTGGGCATAAAGTTATCGCGTGGAATCCGGATTGGGAGGCTCGATCTAACGACACCCCTGGCGCCGGAGCGTGGTTTCCCTACACTTCAGGACTGTAGACGGACCAAGGCCACCAATACTGGTCCGGCGAGTCGACCAAGGAGATGAGATGCCTCAGCGTTCCGGTACCGGTAGCGGCCGTATCTGCGGCATATACACGATGGGAATGCGGGACCCGTATGCCAAAGAGTTGGACGAGCACATGGGTGGCGACCTGCCACATCTCACAGCGTCAATCGGAGAGGACTACGCAGATTGCAGTTGGCCCGTGACGGTCAAGGCCAAGGCGGAAGTAACGCGTGAGCATCTCGCGTGGTATCTGACAAAGCTATATGAGGCGGTCGACGAAGGCTTCTTCATGGATCCAGCCATTGGCCCCGCCATCTATTGGCGCTGGGCTGGCAGTCCCCTACCGGGAATGGCACCCGGAGAGGGAGACGAGGACACAGTCGATTCCAAGAAGATCAGCTTCGAGTACGGTTCCGGAAAAGCGACCCGGTCAAAGCCAGGAAAGGGCCCGCTCTGCGGGATCTACTTGGTCGACGACGCCGAACACTGGGGCGGCGATCACTTCTACGGGGAGATTCACGGAGATACGGCCATCTCCGGTGCAGTGGGTGAGGACTACGCCGCTTCGAGATGGCCTATTGTCGTGAAGGTTCGCGCCGGGATCAGTCGTGAGCGCTACTGCGAGTATCTGATTGGCCTCATAGCGTGCGTGGAAGCCGGCTTGTTCTACGACGTCCAGAGCGTCCAGCAACAAGAGCCGGAGACTACATCCGACTAAGTCTCACAAGGTCTGTGTCGACGATTTGACACTTCAAAACCATGCCAAAATGGCGGGAAACTGTCGGTACTAGGATCGCGCAGTGGCATGCGAATGTGACCGCGTCGTTGCGCAGCGTCACCCGGGAGCCGCATGACTCAATTCAGATCATGCCGAGTCTTACTACGGGCGGCTAACTCACCCGATTCCAGGCACATCGAAGCCGGCCAGCAGGTTCTTGGGACTAGACCTCAAGGCACACAAAAAAAGAGCCCCGCGCGACGGGGCTCCGATCATGGCCAGGGACGGAATTGAACCGCCGACA
>CP070792.1:1905979-1911616 GCA_020346845.1 Gemmatimonadota bacterium | reverse complement strand
CAATGAACCCAAGCACCACACCGATCCCGATGAACATCCCAGCGAATGCACCGATCGCTCCGCCGGCAAGTGACCAGGAAGCAGCGGTGAGCCTTCTTACCCTGGCTGCCGAATCGATATTGCGGGGAGATCTTCCTAGCATGACGGCATCTTCAAGGACGGCATTGCTGTAAGTGTCCTATGGTCGCGGGATGATCCTTCTGATGGCCTGCTCCAGCTCGGCTCGCACATCCGTCAATTCGGTCAACCTCACGCCGACCACCTGAGCTACTTCGGTATCGAGCGCCGCCAGTCTGGACTCCACCTCACCTACCGACCGATCCACCAGCTCATCGACCCTGGCCCGTACCATCTGCTCGGCCTGTTGAATGCGCTCGCCGAGCTCTCTGCGCAAGCTCGCGGCCACCACTTGCCCAACGTTCGATCCGATCCTTAGCGAGGGTCCGCGCACCGAGCCGCTGAAGCTCACGCTGATCTCCACGTCGCGCAGAGAGGAGACAGCATCCCACAAGAAATCTTGCGCAAATGCCCCAATTGCCTCGGCTGTGGCTTGGCCCTCAGCTCCCGGCTCGCCGCTCCCCCCTCCCCTGCTCCAACTCACCTCGTCCGAACGCCACATCCACCGCCCCTCGATCCCATCGCCGGTTCTCTTCACGGAAAGCTCGCTGAGCCCCTGGCCCATATCGAGCGTGATACCTGACCCACCGATGTTGAACTGCGGCAGGTCTATCCCATTCAGATAGGCCGCTCCGGAGTCGTGGACCTCTGCTCCGGTGTGGTCGAGGACCAGGCTAACTCGGATGTCAGTAGGTCCCACGGCCGCATCGGTTCGCTGAACCATGGCGGTCATCGGTCTGCCGTAGATCGCGGGCTGCGTTGTAAGCCCCGCGATCTGCGCGGCGTAGTCACCTGCTCCCGCACCCGTTCCGCCGATCCGGAGATCCGCGTCACCTGTCTCTAGCAGGAAACCGGGATCGCCACTTTCATCCGGGAAGGTGACGGTCACGCCGGATCGACGTGGTCGCCGGGGACCCGAAAGGCGACGGGGATTGAGTCCCGGCGGGAGGAAACGCTCCACTTGATTCGCCCAGTACAAGATCGGCTCGAGCCGCCCCACGGCCATGTCTCCAAAGAGGCTGGCCGACAAGTTTGGCGCATCGAGTGAGGGAAGTCGCAACAAGCGTCGGGCGTAGTTGTAATCCGCGTTCCGCGTGTCTGCCAAACTGCTCACATTCTCGCCGAGCAGCGCCATGCCTGCCTGTACCGTGCTGTCCAGCGCTGATACCCGGTCCGTGATCGAGCCGAGCGACGTCATCACCTCACGTGAGGAATTCGCCAACTCGGTCACACCGGTGAGCCCGAGTGTCAACGGGTTCGCACTGTTCAGGCGTTCGATCAGTACACGCGCCGTATCGACCAACGGCCTGGGATCCAAATCTTGCAGCTCTGATTCCCACAACCGCCGAGTCGAATCGACTGATGTCACCAGTCCTCGGGCCCTAGTCACGGTCGTGAGGCTATCGATGGAGACGGCTCCCACGTCCACGACGGTATTCAATCCCTCAAGGTTGAGCGGCGGAATGCGAACACGGTCGGTCCAGCTCGAGATCTCTCGCATCAACCGGCCCGATTCCGGACTGGGGTTCTCCAACTCGCCCGATTCCGTTCGCTCCGTTCCGAATCGCACGCCCCTGATCGAGGCCTGCTCTATCAGCACCTTCTTTCTGAACAGCGGTGCCACACGAACATCGGCAACGATCTCACTGGCTTCGAGCAGATTACGCATGGGAGAGTTGGGATTGGCGGCCTGCAATCCCACAAGTCTCACTCGTCCCTCGCGCAGCGACAGGTCGACCTCAGCCAAATCGACCTTCGCCCCGATCAACTGGGCCCCCATGTCCTCTATCGACCGCTCCACCATCTTGTCTGAGAGCAACCACCAGCAGACTCCGAACAGCACCAGCAGCAGTGCGAGGGGAACGATGGCCTTCCAACGTAGGATCTTCTTCATCGTTCACTCCGGCCGGAACAGACGATAGATGTTGTAGAGTTTGGACGCCTTTATCGCCCGATACACCTTCATCTGTTGAATGCGCACATATACCGTTTCACGGTAGCGAGCCACCGCCCAACGCAGCACCAGGTATAGTGGAAAAGCAGCTATCATCCAGAACACGAGACTGCCTAGCACAACGCTGTTGTTGAAATTGGCCCATGCAATCACGGGGGCGTTTGTTACCGCGGTCCAGAATGGATTCAGCGTCAGAACGTCCAGCAGTTGCTGGCCCACCGAGTCGAACAGCGGATCGAGTGCAAAGCCAAGCGGGATCGAGATGAACCAACCCAACATCACTGCCGGTATGGTGACCTTGAACAACATCACGATCCCCAGGATCAGCAGGTTGTGTAGGTTGATCAGTGGAGTGAGCCCGAATACCGTGCCGATCGCCATCCCGGCCGCGACCTGCTGCGGAGTGCCATCTGAGTTGAGCGTGGCAATCAGCTTCTGGATCAGCCGCAGGATCATGTACATGGGTCTGATTCAATCACGCTTTCGGGCGATTGTCTAGAGGCGACGCCGCCCGCAGGTTATTGTACGACCATGAACTCGCTCGACCCCATTCTCCGTCCGAAATCGATCGCCGTGATTGGCGCTTCCAGAAACCAGAACACGATAGGCTGGCACATCCTCGACAACCTGCTCGAAAACGGGTTCCCCGGTCCCGTCTATCCTGTCAACCCAAAGGCGGAAGCGATTCATTCGATCCGAGCCTACCCCTCCATCGGTGCTGTTCCGGGTGCGGTCGATCTGGCTGTAATCGTCGTTCCCAAGGACTTCGTCTTGGCAGTAGCTGAGGAGTGCGTCGACGCCGGTGTCAAAGGACTCGTAGTAATCTCCGCTGGTTTCAAGGAAGTGGGCGGCGAGGGAGTGGCACGTGAGCGAGAGTTGGCCACCCTGGTCCGCGAGCGGGGTGTCCGCATGGTGGGACCCAACTGTATGGGTGTGATCAACAATGCCAGCGATATCTCGATGAATGCCACATTCGCGCCGGCTACACCGCCGCTCGGGCCGGTAGCATTCATGAGTCAATCCGGTGCTATGGGAGCTTCAGTGCTCGACTACGCTGGCACACTGGGAATCGGCGTCTCATCGTTTGTATCTGCAGGCAACAAGGCGGACGTGAGTGGCAATGACCTGATCGAATTCTGGCGTGACGATCCCGACACCGGCGTGATCTTGATGTACTTGGAGAGCTTTGGAAATCCGGCTCATTTCGTACAGCTCGCGCGCGACATCACGCGCGACAAGCCGATCTGCGTGGTTAAGTCCGGCCGCACCGGTGCCGGTGCCCGGGCAGCCGCTTCCCATACTGGAGCGCTGGCGGGAACCGACCTGGCCACGGACGCGATCATCGCACAGGCCGGGGCCATCCGGGCTCAGACCGTGGAAGAACTGTTCGACCTGGCGATGGCTTTCTCCAACCAGCCGCTACCAGCGAGCAACCGCGTCGCCATCGTCACAAACGCGGGCGGACCGGGTATCATCATTGCCGATTCTTGCGAGGCACATGGTCTGGAGGTCACCGCACTCACGCCTGAGACCGAGCAGAAGCTCCGTGAGCGACTACCCGAAGAGGCAAGCGTGCGGAACCCGGTGGACCTCATTGCGAGTGCTACACCCGAGAGCTACGAATTCGCGCTCTCATGCGTGTTCGACGACCCCAATGTCGACTCAGCCATTGCGGCCTTCGTTCCGCCATTGGGAATCCAAACCAAGGACGTGGCGGCGGCCTTGGTCCGGGTGAACAAACAGCACCCGGAGAAGCCACTGCTCGCGGTGTTGATGGGACGAGATCGACTGCCGACCAGTTCGACAGAGTTGCATCTGGCTCACGTTCCCGCCTACATCTTCCCTGAATCGGCGGCACTCGCACTCGGCACCATGTGGCGTTACAAGGTCATGGCCGCGAGGCAGACGGGGCAGATCGTCGAATTCGAGACAAACGACGAAGCCGTTGAGCAGATCATAGAGGCGACGTTGGCCTCCGGGCACTTGAAGCTGAGCGAATGCGACGCGCTGCGCGTGTTGGACCTCTACGGTGTACCGGTTGTGCCTTGGCGGTTCGTTCCCGCCGATGACGGCGATCTAGCCAAGGCGGCCGCCGCCGCCGTGAAGGAACTTGGACTACCCGTGGCACTGAAGGTCGTCAGTCCACAGATAGTTCATAAGACGGATGTTGGGGGTGTGGTTCTGGGATTGGAGTCGGAGCAGGAGGTGGCGGAGGCGGTCAGCAGGATGGTTACGGAGTTGGGAGGGGAAGAAGGGGAAGGAGGGGAAGGAGACAGTCGCCCGCCGAGTCCGTCGCATAGCCGTGACAGCCGTGTCATCGACGGCGTGCTGCTACAACAGATGGCTCCATCAGGTACAGAGACGATTGTCGGCATTACCCGAGTTCCCCGTGTTGGCCCCATGGTGATGTTTGGACTTGGCGGCATCTATGTCGAGGCTCTGCGGGATGTCGTGTTACGGTTGTGTCCCCTCGAGGACATCGATGCCGACGAGATGATACGCGAGGTGAAACTTTCTGCTCTCTTAGAGGGAATTAGAGGTCAGGCAGCGCGTGACAGGACCGCGATCGCCGAAGTCGTGCTGCGAATGTCGCAGTTGGCAATGCGCCATCCGCGGGTCGCGGAGATGGATATCAACCCGTTGCTGGCAATGGAGGACGGTGTATTGGCAGTGGACGCACGGGTCCAGCTAAGTGCAGAAGGGAATGACGACGAGCACGAGTCCTGAGGGAACGAACTGAGATGCGGGTTTGCATAGTCGGTGCGACAGGTTTTGTGGGTGCACCGCTGGTGCGGGAATTGAGCCAACGGGGTGACACGTGCGTGGTACTGACGAGGGGTTCGCGGGACCTGTGGCGGAACAAGCGGGTCGAAGTTGTGGCCGCAGACCTGTCTAAGCTCGGCAGCTGGCAACAACACATAAGCGGGTGCGACGCAGTCATCAATCTCGCCGGAGCTCGCATCATCGATCCCACAAGACGTTGGACAGCCGATCGCAAGAAGCTATTGCGCAGTAGCCGTATTGACCTGACCCACAATCTGGCAATGGCGATTTGCGAGGCCAAGCAGCGTCCATCTGCGTTGCTGAACGCATCGGCTGTCGGGTACTACGGCTCACGTGATGACGACGTGATCGATGAACGCTCCGGGCCAGGGAAGGACTTTCTGGCAGAGCTGTGTGTGGATTGGGAGGCGGCCGCAATGGGTGCTGGGAGCAACGTGGCGGTGACGCTGCTACGGACCGGCATGGTGCTTGGGAACGGTGGTGGTGTGCTTGGCTCTCTCCTCCCGCTGTTCAAGACCGGATTGGGTGGTCCTTGGGGTCACGGCAACCAGTGGTGGTCGTGGATCCATCTGGCAGATGAGGTCGGCCTGATACTGCACGCGCTGGATCGAGGGGTCACCGGGCCAATCAACCTCACTGCCCCCAAGCCCGTTACCGTGAACGAGTTCGCGGAGGCGCTGGGCTCGGGACTCAGGCGGCCATCGCTGTTTCGGGCCCCCGAAGCCATGCTCCGGATAGCACTGGGAGAGAGCGCGTCTGCGCTGATGGCATCTCAACGCGTC
>CP070792.1:1901643-1905879 GCA_020346845.1 Gemmatimonadota bacterium | reverse complement strand
ATGATGGCGCACTATATGAAGAAGCGCATGCGCTTCCACAAAGATGTAATCGACCAAGAGATTTATTGGCGGGAGTACAACGGTGAAACTTGAAGACCTCGTCCGCGAGCTGCGCCGAACGCTCAACGACTTCGGCCCATACATCGCCACCGACGAAGAGTGGGTCGACGACGACGCCGACATGCTCTGGAAGAACGCCGAGCTGACGACGTATATCCAGCGCGCCGAAGAAGAATACACCCGCCGCTACCCGATCCCTGACGACACCACGGCCGCAGTCTGCACCGTCACGGTGACAGCCACGCAGCCGTACGTCACCCTCGATCCGCGGGTGCTGCAGGTGGACCGCATCAAGCTGTCCACGGGCACCAAGGCGATCAAGCGCATCACTGTCGATGAGCTGGACGAGACGCTGGCCGAGTCTTGGGAAGCCGAGGCAGGCGAGCCGACTCACTACATTTTCGAGCACCACGAGCTGCGCCTGCGGCTGTACCCGATCCCCACGACGACAGGGACAGCCGCGCTGCGCGTGGGGCGCAAGGCACTGCGCCCGCTGCGGTGGGACTACAACCACCGCCACCCGGAGATTCCTGAGAACCATCACCTCTTGCTGTTGGACTGGGCGGCGCATCTGGCATACCTGAAGGACGACACTGAGGACACCTACGACGTGAAGCGCGCGGGCACCTTCCGCGACATCTTCAACGCCAACGTGGGCGGTGACATCTCCGTCAAGGCACAGGAGGCCCGGCGGCAGCTCGCCGGTACCCGTGTCCCACGTACTCGGGCCTACGACCGATGACCAACCCCGTCAGCATCAACCGCTTCCTTGGGCTGCGCAACCGCGTCGATACGCTGCGCACGGTCAAGGATGGGGCGATGGGGCTGACGCAGGCCGACAACATCTACCTCGACGACGAACAGAAGATTCAGTTCGCCGAGGGGTTCACACGGAATTCAACTACGGTGGCGCGTGAGCTGATCTGCAGCAAGGACGAGCAGCGGGCCATGATGATCGTGGGCGCTCAGCTGGAGCGGCTCAACGACGACATGACGCTGACCACCATCGCTGCCGATCTCGACGAGACGGCTGAGTACGATTACTGCGAGGTGAATGAGGACATCTACCTGATCTCTGATACAGGAGATGCCCGAGTTGTAGGCACGGACTTCTCCGTGCGCCAGTGGGGGCTGCCGATCCCTGATCAGGTGGACCTCAGACAAACGTCAGGGTACCTGCCCGCCGGGCGGTATCAGGTCACATGTACTTTTGTTTCGACCACGGACGGTCGTGAATCCGGTGCGCCGCTGTCTACAGTACTTGAGGTAGACGCCGACAGCGGGCTAATCATCAGCGACATCCCGACAATCGCTGGTACCAAGACGCGGGTGTACATCTCGTCGACCAACGGCGATACCTTGTATCGTGCGTTCGAGACGACGCAGACGACTGTGGTGTGGAACGGGCCGGTCGATGAACTCGTCGACCCCCTGCGCACCCAGTTCCTACGCCCGCCCCCTGCCGCTGACCGCGTGACGTACTACGCTGGACAGTTGATTCTCAGTTACTGGGATGCGCACCGGAACATATCGGTCCTCTACGGCAGCCAGCCGCTCGGCTTTGAGTTATTTGATACACTCAAGCATGTCAATGTGCTCCCCGGACGGGTGCATGTGCTGCATGGGATGAAGGACTATCTCCTGATTGGTACGGACAGCGAGATATACATTCTGACAGCCGAAGGGCTCGAAAAGGTGGCCGATTATGGCGTACCCAAGGGCAAATCGGATGTAGAATACGGGAAGCAGGTCTACTTCTGGTCGAATCGAGGCGTTTGTCGCGCTGCGCCATTCGAGAATTTGACCGAAGGAGACGTGAGCTTGCCACCGGGGACCGATGTCTTCGGGGCGATGATGGAGAGCGGTGGCGTCAAGAAGTACGTTGCTCTGCTCAACGACACTGGCACAGCGCGTGATGCATACTGAGGAACATAGCTATGGCAATTAGATTCTCCACTGGTCTCCGTAATGACCTGCTCGACACGGGCGATTTCGGCACCATCTTCACGAACGGTGTCATCTATATCTACTCTGGCTCCCAGCCTGCGGCCGCCGACAACGCTGTCAGCGGCACCCTGCTGGCCAAGGTCACCCTCAACGGTGGCGCGTTCGCGTTCGGTTCGCCGACCAACGGCCTGAACTTCGAGGCGACCGCCACTGATGGCACGCTGCCGAAGGCCGCGGCCGAGACGTGGCAGTGGGTGGGTGAGGCGGCTGGCACCGCTGGCTGGTTCCGTCTGATGGGCAACCCGGTGGATAACCTCGGCGCGAGCACCACCCTGCCGCGCATGGATGGCTCCATCGGTACGTTCGGTGCAGACCTGAACCTGTCGAATGTGAACATCGCAGTCAGCCAGACGGGCACCATCGACACGTTCTCGATCAGCATCGCCGCGAACTAAGGGGGTGCGTGATGGCTAAGACGCTGATGAAGGGCGGGAATGATTCTCCCCCCAGCACACGCGATGCACAGGCCCCATACCCGGAGGGGCCAGATGATCCGAGAACGGAGGGGCTTAACATCTCCAACCGTGAATTACGCAAAGAGCGCAAAAAGTCACAGAGGGACGGGACATCGTATTACTTGCGGAAGGACGCCGAAGACCTCAAAGCCGAGGCGCTTCGCCGTAGGTCTGCCAAAGCAAAGGCAAAGGCCAAAGCGAAGAACCGCGCAGGTAAGTTTCTTAAACCGATGCCAACAGACGAGCCCAAGCATGGCGCTAAGTTGCTCGGGAGGTAAGTGATGGCTATCCAACTCAGCCGTCGCGCTCGAAACTTCCTTCTCGCAGAAGGCAGTCTCAAGACGCTGATGGAGACCACAGACATCGGTGCCGGGGCCGAGGGCTTTGTCCTTGATGTCTATTCCGGTACGGCACCGACCAATCCAGAAGATGCGGCGACCGGAACGCTCATCGTAACAGTGAGTACAGGCGGTGTCGGAACAACCCTTGCCTTCGAGGCTTCCCCCGTTACCGGGAACGGTGCAATCCAAAAACTCGCGGCAGGCGACTGGCGTGGTACAGCCATCGGTGCGGGCGGTACCATGGGGTATTTCCGCTTCAGGAAGATCAGCGATTCGCAAGCAAGTGACGGATCGTATGTCTACCCCCGAATACAGGGCGAGGTCGCGGTTGCGGGGTCGGACCTCAACGTCTCGTCAACCTCTCTAACGACCGCACAGATTCTGGTCATCAACTCGTTCGTGCTGAATCTGCCTGTGGCGTAAATGAGTAAAAAGCGCAGGTATGTATTGCTTGGCAATGAAAGAAGGGCAGCAAATTTGCTGCCCTTCGCATATCGGCTCGCCGACTCCATGCAGGTCCAAGGCCACAAGCAGGCGCGCCGCGAATTCTTGGACCTGTCATGGGTCGAGGTCAAGATTCTTCAGAACGGGGTAAAAAGCATCCGCATCTTCGGTGGTGCGGGCTACGCTGCGGGTTCCTATCTGGTTTGCGAAGCTGATTACGTACGCGATGGGGCCGATACCATCTGGGGCAGTGCTCTTCCTTCACAGCCCGGCTACCGTAACTACTTCGTCTACGCTATCGACGGCTACTCCGGGCGGCAGAACTTGCTGTTCTGGTTCTACGGTGGCAGCTCAGTAACCTCGGGTGCGATTGGATCACGCGGGTCGTCGACCCCTCCGCCGGTGATTTACCCTTACTTCTTCAACAACCAGAACCAAGGCATCTACTGGTTGATGCATCTGCTCGTCGACAACAACCCGGCGAACACCACAGGGGGCATCTACGCCGAGTACCTGTTCGTCAGCGAGACACGGAACTTCGGGTCATACACCGCATCGGTTGAAGGCTGGCAGCCGTGGTTCGGCGCTGGCGAAGACACGTGGCCGCAGACGGTTTATGACGGGACGCTCGTTGACCATACGTTTGAACAGCCCGCCGCGCGGATGGCAAACAACACGATCCGGGGAGACGAGGCGTTCCTGTGGAGCTACAACGTCAAGACCCAGACTAGCGACGATCCTGATTGGACACCGCTGGTGGGCTACCGTATCGCAAACGCTTCGTACTTTGGCTACAACACGAACTTCTGGAACACATGGGTCGACTTTAATAACGTTACACACTTCCCCTATTCAATCTTCCTTTATGCCAAGGGCGGCAACCCAGCCGTAGCAGGCTGGGACATCTATAAGCGCAGCAGCGATCCGAT
>CP070792.1:1899165-1901543 GCA_020346845.1 Gemmatimonadota bacterium | reverse complement strand
TCATGGCAGATCGAGGTGAGGTGCGTGAGTATGAGGCAACTGGAGTGAAGAAGGATGGCACTGCCATCGAATGCTTAGTGACGGTGAGTCCATGGTATTCCGAAACCGGCACGGTTCAAGGATACCAGGGTCTGGTAAGGGACGTGACTGAACAGCGCAGAGCAGAGCATGAACTGAGGCAGAGTGAGGAGCGGTTCCGTACGCTCGTGCATCACGCACCAGAAGCGATTGTCCTGTGGAGCCTGGACACCGGGAAGTTTGTTGATGCCAATGCAAACGCCGAGCGGTTGTTTGGTCTGGTCAGAGAGGAACTGCTGGAGCTTGGACCTTTTGACGTTAGCGCACCGGTCCAACCCGATGGTCGCCGCTCACATCAAGTGACCGAGTTCGTTGAGGCGGTCATAGCGGGTAAAACTCCGGTGTTCGAGTGGCTGCATCGTTCTGCCGACGGATCGGACGTGTTGTGCGAAGTCCGTTTGGTGCAGCTACCGGGCAACCAGACGCTGGTGCGTGGAAGCATGACGGACATCACAGAGCGAAAGCGAGCAGAGGAGGCGCTCAGAGAGAGCGAGGCGCGGTTTCGAGCCGTGTTCGAATCCGCGGCAGTCGGTATCATTGTCACACAGTCTGATGGCGCGATACTGCAATGCAACTCAGCTTGGGAGCGGATGCTTGGACTGGATGCCGGCGATGTCAGGGGCAAGGGCTTCCTGGAGTTGACATACCCGGAGGATGTCGTGGCCAGCTCAAGGGCATTCGGCCAACTCGTGGCTGGTGAGAGCGGTTCCCTTCAACTCGAGAAGCGATATGTGGCATGTGACGGCTCGATCGTCTGGGGCTCAACATCAGTTTCGGCAGTCCATGACAGCGATGGCGAGCTCAAGTACACCATCTGGGTCGTCGAGAACATCACGGAACGCAAGGAGGCTGAGGCGGAGTTGGAGTCTTCCAGAGAAAGGCTCCGGAACCTGGCCACACGTCTTCAGGCGGTAAGGGAAGAGGAGCGTACCAGCATCGCGAGAGAGATTCATGACGAGCTGGGCCAGGCGCTGACTGGACTGAAGATGGATCTGAGTTGGATCGCAGATAGGGTATCGGAGGGTGAGAACGTAGTGCGAGATCGTATACGCTCGGGGCTTTCGCTCATTGACGCCACGGCCAACAGTGTTCGTGAGCTGTCAACAAGCTTGAGACCTGCCATTCTGGACGATCTAGGTCTGGAGGCCGCCATCGAGTGGCAGACATCTGAGTTCTCCAACAAATCGGCGGTGCAGTGCGAACTCGAGCTCCGCGTAGGAGATATCAACCTCGGGCCAGAGCGAGCAACGGCAGTATTCCGGATTCTGCAAGAGACGCTCACCAATGTCGCGCGGCATGCTGGCGCCAGCCGCGTGAAAGTGAGTCTGAGTGAAGCAGACGGTGGGGTCATTCTGGCGGTCAGAGACGACGGACGTGGTATTACTGATTCGGAGGTTGCCAGCGCCCGATCACTAGGGTTGATCGGGATGCGTGAGAGAGCGAGTGTGATGGGCGGTCGTCTAGAGATCAGCGGCAAGCCAGGCGATGGAACTGAAGTGCTGCTGCACATGCCACTGGCATAGGAGTACGATGTGATCCGTCTCGTGATTGCGGATGACCACCCGGTGGTAAGGGAAGGCCTGAAACGAATCATTACTGATTGCTCGGACATGGTTGTGGTGGGAGAGGCAGTCGATGGCGACGAGGTAGTCGGCGCGCTATCTGCTGGTTCGGTGGACGTTCTCTTGCTCGATGTGTCGATGCCGGGACCGGGCTTCTTGGAGACGATGCGTCGGCTGAGGACTGATTGGCCTGATGTCAATGTCCTGGTCTTGAGCGTTCATTCGGAAGAACAGTACGCGGTGAGGGCGTTGCGCGCCGGCGCGGACGGATATCTGACCAAGGATCATTCTCCTGAAGAGCTGTCTGCCGCGGTTCGCCGCGTGCACCGAGGTGGAAAGTATGTAAGCGAATCTCTGGCTCAGCGACTGGCCGCTGATCTGCAGGAGGACCGGACGACGGAGCCACACCAGAAGCTCTCGGAGCGTGAGTACCAGGTTCTCTGCAAGCTCGGTGCTGGAAAGACAGTGGCAGAAACCTCGCGTGAGCTTGGACTCAGCTCAAAGACGGTCAGCACGTACAGGACCAGATTGTGCTCGAAGATGGGGCTGATCACCAATGCGGAATTGATCAGGTATGTGGTGGAAAACCGACTGGTCGAATAGTCACCCGCGTACGGCCATTGCCTCCCAGGCATCTCAGATCTGAATACTCGCTGTAATCCTCTGTCCTACAATCACCTTCTCGTTGTCCCTACAACCGACGTCGTGGATTCCCGATAGCGCCAAGATCAGCCGCGA
>CP070792.1:1886302-1899065 GCA_020346845.1 Gemmatimonadota bacterium | reverse complement strand
GCTCCGTAACACGCATCGTTCCGAGCTCGGCCGCGTATCTGGCTCCGATCCGGCCCGCGAGGATGAGCCCAGTGAGAACGGGTCCCAACTCGAGCACTATGGATTCGACAATCACACCTGCTGCGAAATAGACCGGAATCCCTCCGGTGAATTGGTACCCTGCCTGGAGGGAAGTAACGCCACCGGCGAAGCCGGCGGTCAACAGCACGATGAACAGCGAGCCGTACCCCACATGCACCGCCTGTTCCACGGCTCGCGGTGCCCAGATACGCCACTCCGGCAAGCCCCGGACGGTTTCCCACATGAGGTAGGCTACGCGCCCGACGTGACTCGCTGCCCGAAGCGCGATCCGTCCTACCAGCCTTCTCAGATCGAAGGACGGTCCTTCATCTATTGCGGTGTAAGAACCAGTGAGGCGCCAGTTATTCGCCATCATCAGCCGCCACGGAGTACCACCAGGTCATGGCCACGCGACCTCATTTCGACAGTACGCGCACGAATGTTCGCGGATCGCTGGTGCAGAGTCCAGGCCCCACATCTACCACTTTAGAGTCAAGTGGCTGTCAAGAGTGTCATGCGCATGCTAGAGCACCACGCCGGTGAACAACGACAGTACGGCCAGGGCCAACGCCACACTCGATACCCTCACTAGCCGTTTGTGATAGTAGTCAAAGGCTGGGAGCATCTTCCCGTCATCCATCGGAACGGCAAGGCCTCCAAGTTTGACAGCTGCCGGAACGGCGACAAGCAACACTAGTACGCCCGCTACTAAACCAGCCGCCTCCATTATCCACACGCCCGGCGTAGCTGAAGCCTCAGATTGGCCACCCTGAACCAGCATCATGATCCAAACGACACCTGTAGCGACTGTCAGCAGCGCCCCCGCCGCGATGACCAAGGTGTGGACCTGAGCAAGCATGCGGGCCACTGAGGCCTTGACCTCAACGGATTCTCCCTCCGCCTTGATGGCAAGCATGATGGCGACGAGTGCGCCCCCAATCCAGAGCGACATGCCCAGGAAGTGGGTGAACTGAACAACGAGCATCATTCTGATCTCCCCTGGACGAGTTCGGGCACCAATTCCTGTCGGCCGGCAGCGCCAGCATCCAGTTCGTGCCAGTGCGTGATCTCATCCTCTCCCAACTTCCAGCATAGGAAGATGTCTCTTCCCTCCAAACGGGAGTGGAAATCGACCAGACCGTCGTCGAACCCCTTGAATACACAGCCCACTGTGGCCAGCTCTTCCAAGTAGGCATTAATCTCTCGCGCGATCTGCTCTACTTCCTCGCGCAACTCCACCTGCTCGTCTGTCTCGCCAGAGTCGCCGCGACTGCTGGCGGCTATGACCTCATAACGTCTGACCCCATCCTTCCACTTGCAGTAGGCCTCCACGATGTCGGAGACGATGGGCCTGACGTATGGCAGCGTCTTGTTTGCCTCCTCGAGGGTGAAGTACTGGATCGACTCATCCACCATCTACAATCTCCGCCAGCTCCGATAGGTTTATCGCGCAGTCTACCAAGTTCGATACCGCCACAGTCAACGAGCAACGCAGAAAGGTAACAGCCCTCATGCCGCAATAACGATGGCGCGCCGAATCAAGCCGGTTGCTGGCAGTCAGCACCTCCCGCATGCGGACTGACCCAGCGGTCCAACGCCCGGATCGCTGCCCGATAGCCCTCCTCGACATAGGTAACGACCGAGCCCACGGCAAACGTGGCCTGCTGTCGGTGTGTCGGCGTGATCAATACAAGTGGCATCTTGTTAGACCGCCATCGCGCGATAGCCTCTTCAGCCTGTGCTGCCATCAGTACCCTCATCGCGTCCCCGTGCGCTCGAACAAGTGCTGGAATCTGAGAATCCCTCTCGGGAGGTTCCGCACGCAGCGACGGTCCTACATCTACCGCAAATGCAATATCCGGGTCGAACTTGGCTGCCACGTCGAGCGGCAGCACTGCTCTCATTCCACCGTCTATGCAATCCCGATTGTCCACGCGGCCCGGCGGGTAGTACAGTGGCAGCGCGCACGACGCGTAGAGCGCGTCCACCAGAGATACGTTTGTTCTGCCACCCGTACCTAACAGCAACAGCTCACCACTCTTCGCGTCTACCGTCGTCACCGTGAGAGGAACCTCTAGCTCTGCGAACTGTCGTGCTGGAACCAAGCGCTCGATCGTTTGACGCAAAGGGTCAGCCCGCAATAGACTCGTGGCGAATAGCCCCAGAACGACGCTGGGTGAGATGGCAGCGACGTCCCGCTTCGCTATCGACGTGATCCGCCTCAACACAGCTGAATAGGACAGGCCGCTCGCAAAACAGGCGGCGATCACAGCCCCCATGGAGGTCGCGACATATTGTGTCGGCGTGATGCCACGCTCATCCAATGCTTTGAGCGCTCCCACGTGGGCCGCGGCTTTCGCACCACCACCGCTCAATACCACGACCACCTTTGCGCCACTCAAGTTTCGGCGCCCGATCGCATACGGCCCTCCCGCTCTCGTCGTGAGCGCGCGTGCTCATACCATTGCTTCTCGCGGTGCGTCTTCGGCACTACGGGCGCCACGGGCTTGGGACGACCTTCGCTGTCAATGGCAACAAAGGTCAGGTGGCAGCTGTTCGTATGTCGCCGCTTACCCGTACTCAAATTCTCGGCTTCGACACGCACGCCCACATCCAACGATGTGCGGCCCACATAATTCACGTTCGCCTTGGCAATCACGAGCTCGCCCAGGTGAATCGGCTCTCTGAACTCGACGCGCTCGATAGCAACCGTGACGCACGGTCCTCGAGCGTGACGCGCTGCTGCAACCGCTGCGGCCCGATCGATGAGAGAGAGAATGACCCCACCGAACACATTGCCGAGATTGTTGGCCATGTTAGGCATCATGAGTTCAGATAACGTGGATTGGGATGCTCTTGCCGGTCGTGCTTGGAGTTGGCCGGAGCTCATGATGTACCGAATCTCCTTCCCCTGGAGGATGTGAGTGGAGAAGGGCTAATAGTCCACCGGCCGCAGGTATGACTCACCAATTGCGGTACCGCTCACCATTGCCACAGTGGGCAACCTTCTCTTCCAGTGGGTACTGTGTAGCCGCTGGTGCACGAGCTCGATTTCAGCCTCATCGAATCCGAGGGCGATGACCTGCTGCTGCCGGAGGCCCTTCAGCAGCCAATGTAGAATCCGGTCGGCTTTGTCGTAGGAAATCCCCAGGTCCGCTTCGTCGGTCTGCCCCTGGATGAGATCAGCACTTGCCGGCTTGGATAAGATCTGCTCGGGTATGCCCACATGACGAGCAAGCTGCCAGACCTGAGTCTTGAAGAGATCGCCCAAGGGATTCACAGGCGGGGAGTCATCTGCATGCCACGTGAAATACCCCAGTAATCGCTCGGTCTTGTTTCCAGTCCCCAGAGGCAATGCGTTGTACTTGGCTGACAGGTCGAATAGGGTCACCATGCGCATACGTGCCATCACGTTGCCACGGCGTTGCGGGCCAGCTTCGGGGTCCGCTGCCTCGATGTAGCCATCGACTGCCGCCGTGATATCGATGGTCTCCATCCTGATCCCGAGGCTCGTGGCGAGCAGCTCGGCATGGTGCAGGCTTTCAGGACTGGACGTACGATACGGCATACGCACCCCTATCACATTCTCTGGCCCAAGTGCTCGGGCAGCCAATGCGGCTGTCAGCGAGCTATCCACTCCGCCGGAAAGCCCTACGATGCCGGTCTTGAAACCACGACGACGTACTACTTCGTCCTTCAGAAACGCCGTTAGCCAGCGTGCAGAGAGTTCAGCATCGATGGCCATCGGGTCGTCGTCAGCTTCCGGCACCGCAACCGGGAGTTCCACGGGCCGCGTGTTCGCGTCGTGCTGCGAAGCCGCAGCAGAGGTGTCATACGAGACCGGTGGTCCAGGTGAGTCGAGCGAGCGCAGCAGGTTGAGCAGTTGCGTCTCCAGGTCCCCCAGAAGCGGCTGATCGGCGCGCGCGCGAGTGATGGCATCCAGCTCGAGGTCTGCCTGCACTATTGCCTCCTCAAATGCCGGTCCCCTGGCAAGCACTTCACCGTTGGGCGCCACTGCACAGGAGCATCCCTGAAAACCCTTTCCGCCCTCGAACCCCACCAGCTGCGCCAGGATTGTGAACACTCCGTGCTCTTCAGCCATGTTCTGCAGCAGGCGTTCCCAACGCGTTGCGCTGGCAGGGCGAGACTGGTATTCGGCAGGACTTCCCTTCACTGGGGCAACGCCCCTCGCCGGCGCAGCGCTGGGAACGATCAAGACCTGGGCACCGTCCAAGGCAGCTATGGTACCGGTTATCGAATGCCAGGCGTCCTCGCACACCAATAGAGCTGCACGACCCCAGCTAGTATCGAAAGCCTTTACGGTCGATCCCTTCTCGACGAAGCGCTGCTCATCGAATAGACCATACGTTGGCAAGAACACTTTGCGGTGAACGTGGCGAATCTCGGCTGGATCACCGAGTGAAGCATAGAGCGCGGAATTGTAGTACCGGTGACGGAACTCCTCGTAGAACCCAATCGCAACGTCTAGCGGTGGCGCTCCGGAGGAAGGGAACAGCGACCTCAGGTCGTTGAACAGCGTCCCCGCTGTGATTGCTACTTCTCTGACACCTCCCTCAAGGAAATAACCGGACATGATGCTCTCGGGAAACACAACAAGATCCGGTGGCTGCTCCCATTCGGCCACACCTGCCAGTACCGAGCGAACCCCTTCCAAGTTGGCAGCGTAATCAGCCTTTGTAGGCCTGATCTGGGCGATGGCGACACGGACCTTCATGACGACAGAAGATAAGCTGCCAGCCTCATGGCGGCAGGGGAAGTTGGACTTGCAGCGAAGTAGACTCCCGCTCGATCTTATCTCGCAGCGCTCTGACACAGCTGGGAAACTGGTCACCGCCGAATCTGTGGGATACGTACCCAAAGACCGTCGACACGCGACTTCGCAATTCGCTAATCAAGGGCGACCATCTTTCCAGGGTCCGCTTCGGACCGATCGACTCCGGCCTACCGTTCGTACCGCGGACAGAGCTGGTGTTCCAACGGACATATGAGAAATCGGCCGTCGGCTCGCTTGCGAGGCCAAGAATCACCTTTCTCCTGACCCACCTGTCATCACTCAGGACCAAAGACACGTTCCGGCGACGCAGCAACTCTTGCAGCTCCTGTGTCAGCCAGTCGGAGTGCCTACACTCCAATGCCCACTTGAAGCCAGGCACCAGCGAGTCGACGAACCTCTTCACAATCTGCACCGCATTTTGGGTCGGCCTGAACCCGACAGGCATCGCCATTAGGAGGGGGCCCAAATTGTCACCCAAGACTTCGACCCGTTCCAAGAAACGTCCCAGCAAACCACCAGCATCTTCGAAACGGCGTTCGTGGGTTATCTGCTGGGGCACCTTCAGGGCGAATCGGAATCCCTCGGGTACTGCACTGCCCCAACTCTCCAGCAAAGCTGCTGGTGGAATCCCCGCGAACGTGTCCGCTACCTCCACCGTGGCGAATTCCGTCGCGTAGTTGCGCAGGACCTCTCTGTGAGTGGGTTCGTCGATTCGGCCTGAATCCGCCCAAGTCGGATGGTTCCAACCCTGACATCCAAGTAAGACAGGAGCCTCCATGCGGTTCCGCTCTATCGCTCCGTCCGGTGCCAGTACATCCGCATCTCTGCTATCTTCCCGTCGATGGTCTCACAGAACAGAGCGCCTCTCACATCCATCATCTTTCCGGTGCGGCGGCGGCGAAACGTGCACTTGATTTCGGTAGCGAACCAAGGTCCTGCAACGAATATCTCGCCGAAGCGGAATGAGACTTCCGCTTGTTCCCGAGGTGCATCTTTCCAGTACACCCTGATTGCCGCTTTGCCACGGAGTGGCGGTTCCAACGGGTTTGGTGAGAAGACACCGTCGTCCGTGAAGACCCCTGCGATCTCATCGGGCTTGCCCTGTTCCCACGCTTTGCCGAACGCCGCTATCAGTTCGGCGTACCCAGATCGCAGCTCCTTCCAGTCACTGTGTTCTGTCATCGCGTCCCGGATCGTTCGTTGAGCACGTCACCAAGCTTAGAGCCTTCAGGACGACCACGCCAGAGGGAAGCAGGACCAGTAATCATCGACACCGATCCGGGAATCGATGATCTGGTTGCACTCGCCTTGGCGCTGCGCTCACGGTCGCCGGAAATCCTCGCTGTGACTACGACGTATGGCAACGCGCCATTGGCGACAGTGACACGGAATGCAGAGCACTTGCTGCGACTAGCGCAGCGATCAGAGATCCCGGTGCATCCTGGAGCCGGGAAGCCTCTCAGCCGACCCGCTACATCCGCCCCCGAGATGCACGGCGATTCTGGAATTGGGTACGCAGCCGCCAACTTGCCGACGCCGGCCCGCGTCGCCCCAAACGAACATGTGATAAGCGAGCTCTTGGCTGATTGTCCCGAACCCATTACCCTCGTGACGCTCGGCCCTCTCACTAACCTCGCTCATGCGTTGCGTGATGACCGGAGATTGGTGAGCAGGAGAATCAAGCGCCACATTGGAATGTTTGGATGCCTCAGACGCCGCCGCAGCCCCCATCGTTGGGCAGACTTCAACGCCTGGTCCGACCCGGAGGCCGCCGAACTCGTGGTTTCAGCCCAGATTCCGACTTACATGGTCGGGCTCGACGTAACCCGCCTGATTATCATCCGTGCGCACGAAGTCCAAACCCTGGCTTCCTCAAGTGATCCACTATCCCAGTGGCTTGGCGATGCCCTGCGGTTCTACGTCATGGCTCACAGAACCCGCAGCGGGCTGGAAGGATGTTACGTGCACGACGCGCTTGCCATTGGCGAGCTGCTGCGTCCAGGGTTGCTGAGGTTTGCAGACGAGGGGATTGAGGTCGATCTTGACGACGGCGAGCGTCGTGGCCATACAAGAGTGAGCACCCGAGGTGACCGGCTGCACGTCGCCGTGGCTGTCGACAGCGGCCTCTTGCGCTCTCTGCTCGACAGCGTCCTTCGAGCGCAAGAGAACTCCCTACCGGACAAAAGGGGACAATAAATGACAGGTGGACAGGTGCAGGTGGCTGTGGTTGGGATGGGAGAAGTCGGCAGAGGTTGGGCCGCTCTGTGTGTCGCGGCTGGGTGGCCGGTCGCGGTGTACGATCACGAAGCCCAGGCACTCCATGAAGCCGCCGGAGAGATCAAGGACAGAGCGCGCACTCTGGTAGCTCTTGATCAAGCCACCCAGACCGAGGTGGAAGCCGGCACTGCGACTCTCCGAATAGGTAGAAGCCTGCTGCAGGCCTGTAGTGACGCTGCCTGGGTGATAGAGGCTGTGCGAGAAGATCTGCTCACCAAGCAGAAGACACTCGAAGCAATCGAGTCTGTGGCGGGGAAGGCCAGAGTCATAACGAGCTCCTCGAGCACCCTCAGCGCCAAGGATGTAGCTGGCCGCTGCGTGCGTCAGGAACGTTGCCTTGTCGCGCACCCATTGAATCCAGTGGAGCTCATGCCACTAGTGGAGCTGGCGCCGAGCCCCTATACCGATGGCGCGTTGGTGGAGCTACTGAAAGGATGGTTGCGAGCTCTGGGTCGGATACCGGTGACCATAAACAAACAAGTGCCTGGCAACGTGGCAAACCGCATCACAGCCGCTGTGTGGCGAGAGGCGATCGATCTCGTGCTTCAAGGCGTGATCGACGTTGACGACTTGGATCGAGCAGTCTCACTCGGCCCCGCACTCGGCTGGGCAGCCGCGGGTCCGCACCTGAGCTACCACCTGGAATCCGGCAGCAAAGGACTCGAAGGCTACATCCAGCACTTACTGCACACGTTCGAGGCTACCTGGGCAGATTTGGCGACGTGGTCCAAGCTGCAACCGGAGCAACGTAACAAGTTGACCCATTCGATTGAGCGCACCTACGAGGACACTGTCGAGAAGCTGAGGCCACTACGTGACCGTAGACTAGCTGGGATTCTGCGGAGCCTGGAGCGAACAAGACGAACGATGGCCATGCGCAGAGCGTCGGACGATCAGAAGCGAGGGTAGCTCAACCCACCTCTCTCTCGACAACCACGCATAGTAGGGATTCTGCCAGCTCATGACCAATTACCTGTTCTTTCGATGGCGCAGCGGTCAAACCAATCGTGGTAGGTCCGCGAAAAGGTTGTCGCGCTAGAACCTCGAAAGACACACCCGGCTTCAAGCCTAGAGATCCTATGAAGCGCAATCGCTCCGCATCCTTGTCGCTCACCATGCGGAGTTCCGCGACATCTCCTACGGGTACATCCGCCAGGGCTACAAAGGACTGTTGTTCGATCGCGCCATCCCGACTCGGGATTGGAGCACCGTGCGGGTCGTACCTCGGGCTGCCGAGGGCCATGGCCATCCGCTCAATCAGCTCGTCCGATACGGCATGTTCCAGCCGCTCCGCCTCTTCATGGACGGAATCCCAATCGTAACCCAGCTTCGTCGTCAGATAGGTCTCCACCACCCTGTGTCGGCGCACCATCCTCAGAGCTGCTTTGCGACCCTCCTCGGTAAGCTGGACACCGCGGTAGGGCACGTGCTGGAGCAGGCCAGCCTCAGACAGCCGTTTCACCATGCCACTGACCGAGGGTGGTGCCACATCCAATGCACCGGCAATGGCACTCGTCTGAGCCGGGCTGCCGTCTTGCTCCAGCTCGTAGATGGCCTTGAGATAGTCTTCGATCGATCGGGTCAGGACCTGTCCCTTGCTCGGCCCGCTCACAAGCTTCTCCGGTAGTTACGAGAGCCTAAAATTCAAACGAGGTATGGCGAAATGCAAGCTGCCTGCGACGTCCTAGGCAGCTAAGTCGATGATTGGCTTAATGATACGCTCTGTCATTCCCCAGACGACATGCGGGCCAAGCACATAGGAAGCAACGTCGAGAGATACGCCCCTAACGACGACTTGGGATCGTTGCGAGTTCGCCCGTAACCGTGAAAGCGGAACCCAGAGGTGCAACGTCACCTCGTCGCTCACAGTCACTTGCGGTCGATCCGACACGCCAAATACGAACGGGCGTACGACAATCGGGGGTAGCACCTTGCTGCGCGGGTGGAGATCATCGAGCTCACCCAGTAGCGAGTGACCGGCCAAATCGACTCCTGTCTCCTCCAAGGTCTCGCGGCGCGCGGTTTGCAGGAGATCTGCATCAGAGGACTCGCGGCGGCCGCCGGGCAAAGCCATCTGCCCTGACCACGGATCTCTCTCATGCTCTGCTCGTTTGATTAGAAGGATCTCAGGATCGGCCGGAGCATGGGTTGCCAGCACGACGGCAACCGCCGCTTGTATCGCACCGGGCTCTACGATACGCCGCGGCCGGCGCTGCGTCAGAAACTGGGTGATCGTTGTGAGTGACATTGGCCAAGAGCGTTGCTGGATCCTCAAAGGAACTTACAGAGCATGTCGCTGTAGACGAAGAAGAGGAATGATGCAATAGGGCACTTGCGGACGTGACTATATTGTGGCGGGACGCTGGGTTCAGTGACGCGTGCGACCACTTGAAGGAGGTCACTATCAGAGGCTTTGGTGTCGGACTACTAGCACTAGCGACTGTGGCGGCAGCAAGTATCATCTTGCGCCACCGCCGGTATATCCCGGAACGTATAAGAGGTGGTCGAAAGCGACCGGCCCTAGACAAGCTCTACGCCGCCGGTATGTAATCATTCAGAGGGCTCCAACCAGGAGCCCTTTATGCCATACCTGACCTTCCGTCAAGGTAGATGGTTCGCGAACCAAGCTACCGTTGCATCCATAGCTTCATGCAACTCGCGTGAGTAACCGTCCCACGGGTGTTTCGCACCCAGCGTATGTTTCCCACCCGAGATGATCTTGAGTTCCGCGCTACTTGGTTTGGCGCAATCCATGAGTTGCCGTGCCTCGGCAACTGGCACTGACTCATCATCGGCCCCATGAATGATCAGCCAAGGGGCCTCGATGGCAGCAGCCGCCTTAGGGATGTCCAATAGGTCGCGGTTGCTCTCTATATCGTCGAGCATATTGGTATAGAGGGTGAGGATCTCTCCGGTCCTAGCGTTTCTAACTTCCTGCTTGCCAGTAGCTCGCCAGCGCTCGATTGTCTCGACGTCCCAGCGAAGGAGTTTCGCGATAGCCGCCCAGGTAACGAGAGCCCCGACCGCCGGCTGCAGCGCGGCATGCAGCACCGCAATGCCACCACCGCGACTATGTCCAAACAGGCCGTAGTGCTCGGTTCCCGGCATTCCTTCCAGCAGATCTCCGTTTGTCAGAGCGTTTGTCACCGTGGCCAGATCGGCCAGGTCGTTGGTGTAGGTGCAGCGTCCGAACCTTTCCGGCTCCGAGAAGCTTTCGCCATCGGGTCCCACGCCACTTCCGCTGAAGTTGAACGAAACTGCAGTCATACCGGCCGTTGCCAGCCGCTCGGCAAGTCGCGGGAAGAACCCCCAATCCTTGAAACCTTTGAAACCATGGCAGATCACAACCGCCGGTCGGTCCTCACCCCCCCCGGCCGTCCTGACCTCACCTCGCAGGGGCCCGCCGTCGGATCCTACGAGCTCGAATGCCTTCCGCTTCATGGTTGACAAGGCTCTTTGACCTCCCAAAGCCACCTGGGTACATTGCTCAGCGAACTCACCCGGTGGGAACGCAAGATGGGCTTGACATCGCGTCCCTCGAGCCCGGCCCTAGCCGCAGTCGGGCGCTCGCTCCTGTCCAGCCGCGACCGTTTGATCGATCTGTGGGCTGACTGGCTCATGGGTCGCATGAGTCAGGTGCCAACGATTGATCGTCCCACCATAGAGAGACAACTCGCGCTCCTCATCGACATCATGATCGAGATGGCTGGACCTCTGCGACGGCAGGTAGCCGAGCTTTGGTTCAATGCCTGCGATGCCTATGGACGTACAGCCGCCGCGCGTGGGCTGGCAGCTGGCGAGGTGGTCGAGGAAATCCAACATCTTCGTGAGCTGCTGATCCGAGATCTGTCGGACGTAATTGCCGCATTGCCAGCCCGTCAATCTTTCGCGGCAGTGTTGCGACTCAACCGCCTGCTCGACCGAGGCATTTCGCACGCAGTTGTCGGCTATACCGACGTCCTCGTTGAGACACTACTGAACAAACGGGGCGTTGTGCTAGGTGCGTTTGGACCCGGAGAGACCGCAGTACATAAGCGTCTCGACCAACTGGAAGAAGAACTGGCCAATCTTCAACGCCGTCGTGGCTAGCCCATCACGTCCTCGCCCCCATCGACGTTGATGACGTTACCCGTAATCCAATCCGTTCCTGGCTTGGACAGAGCTACTACCGCCTTGCCGATATCGTCCGGAGTAGTCAGCCGCTTGTGAGGATTGCGTCTGACTGCCTCTACAAATAGCTGATCACTCTCGGGAATTCGCTCGGCTGCAGGCGTGCGCGTCACCCCACCTCGAAGCGAGTTTACAGTGATATCATGGGGGGCCAGTTCAACCGCCAGCTGGCGTGTGTGCGATTCGAGTGCGCTCTTGGCTGCAGACACGGCCCCATAGGAATGGATGACACGGTTCGAGCCTGACGATGTCATCGAGTAGACACGTCCCCCTCTTCCCATCATTCCGCGTCGTACCAAATCCTGGGCCCAGTACACAAGGGAGTGAGCCATCACGTCCAGTGTCATGTCCATGTTGCGTTTACTCAGAGCATCGTCGGCTATGTACGGCTTGAGCGTCCCGAACGCGAGCGAGTGCATCAGCACGGCTACCGTACCGCCGTTTTCCTGGAGCTCTGCTTCCAGCTCGTCGAGCACCTCTGACCGCTTCCCCTCATGCGCTGCGTTGACATTGAAGAACAGCGCGGAGTGACCGGTCTCTTCTATGTCGGTCATAACCTCCTCGACGTGCGGCATCGTTGACGCACGATCGAGGTGGACACCTGCTATGTGATAGCCCGCCCGCGCCAAATGCTTGGCACAGGCCTCTCCAAAACCGCTGGATGCTCCCAATATGAGCGCCCATCGGGGCGTCATAATCTGCGCGTGTCTCAACGCACCCTCCTGTTCGCGAGCGAACGAAAATAGTCAGTCCCTGCACTTTTCGCCATGCCGTGGCACGACGGGTTGCGACACCCCGACATAAGCGTTTCTATCTGTGCATCTAGACGTCGTGCCCTGGAGCACAGACACGGAGCCAGAGAATCAGAGTCGAGGGTGTAAGAGGAATGGATTACCAGTTGACGGAAGAACAGCAAATGATCAAGGACCTCTGTCATCAAATCGCGGAGGAAAAGATCAAACCGGTTGCACAACAGTACGACGAAGCAGGAGAGTTTGCGTGGGACATCGTGAAGTTATTGGCCGACTCTGACATCTTCGGTGTCTTTGTACCTGAGGAGTATGGCGGGATGGGCGGTGGTGTTCTAGAGATGGCATTGGTGACGGAGGAACTGTCTTGGGGATGCGGCGGCATCGCGCTTTCGTTCGGCGCAACTGGACTGGGAGCCTTTCCCATTCTTCTGTTCGGCAACGACGAGCAGAAGCAGCAGACACTTCCAGACATAGCGGCTGGCAAGAAGCTCGCAGCGTTCTGCATCACAGAGGCTGACGCCGGATCGGATGCAGGTGGAATCAAGACAACGGCGGTGAAGGACGGCAACCATTACGTGTTGAACGGCACCAAGCAATGGATCACTAATGGCGGCGAGGCGGAGATATACACTGTCGTGGCATCCACAGATAAGACCAAGGGCCCGAGGGGTGCGAGTGCTTTCATCGTCGAGAAAGGCACACCGGGCCT
>CP070792.1:1882528-1886202 GCA_020346845.1 Gemmatimonadota bacterium | reverse complement strand
GCTTGCCGTACTGTTGGCTGTCTTGGAACGTAGGGCCCAATTGCGGTTCAGCGATCAAGATGTCTTCGTGAATGTGACTGGCGGATTGAGGCTCATCGAGCCGGCGACCGATATGGCAGTTGTTGCAGCTCTCACCTCTTCGCTGTTGGATAAACCGGTGTCCGGGAAAACAGTATTCCTGGGTGAGGTTGGACTCGGCGGAGAAATACGGCCGGTTTCATCCACGGAACGAAGACTAGCCGAGGCAAAACGTCTGGGCTTCGAACGCGCCTTCGTGTCAGCCAGCAGTACCATGAAGTCAGAGATCTCCACTGTTGCCATCGCTCATGTCTCAGACCTCGCGCACCAGTTCGCAGCCTGACGTAGGCGTTCTACTAGCCGCCGCTGGAAGCGGTCAGCGCGTGGGTGGGGAGCCTAAGCAGTTCCGCGAGATAGGTGGCGTGCCCATGCTTCTTAGAGCGTTGCGCCCCTTCGCGCAGCACCCCCGAGTGCGTCAACTAGTGATAGCCCTTCCTACCGCGTTCGTGAGTTCGCCACCTGCATGGCTGGAACCGGTAGCGAGTGGGCGCCTGCGAATCGTGGCTGGTTGTGCCACCCGAGCCGAGTCAGTATTGGCCGCACTGAACGAACTGGAGCCGGATTGCCGCATCGTCTTGATCCACGATGCGGCTCGACCGTTCGTATCGTACGAAACGGTGGACCGTGTGATCGAATCGAGCAAAGAGGCGGCGGCGGTTCCATGTGTTCGTGTGACCGACACATTGAAGCGGGTGCATGAGGATTCGTATCGCGTGGTTGAGACCGTCTCTCGCGAAGGCCTGTGGCGGGCACAGACGCCACAGGGGTTTCCACGCGACTTGTTGGAGGATGCGTACCAACGTATCGGCGCCGATGCGATCTCACAATTCACAGATGAAGCGGCGCTGTGCGAGGCGGCCGGTTATCCCGTACAAATCGTTCCCGACTCGGACCGGAACATCAAGATCACCAATCCAGACGACTTCACGGTTGCTGAGGCTCTGGTGAGAACATGACAGTGCTTGCCTTTCGTACTCCTGCTGACGTTTCGGCCGCCGTTCCCACAGCCGTTGCCCACCTGAACAATGGTGGGCTCATAGCACATCCGACCGAAACCGTCTATGGTCTCGGGTCGCGTGCGAACGAAGCCGATCTTGCCGCGCTTGCGGATCTCAAGGGGCGAGAGCCGGACAAGCCGTTTCTGCTATTGATCGCCGATATGGAGATGGCTGTGGACCTCGGGTTGCAGTTCACGGCAAGTGCAGAAGCGCTGGCACGCAAGTTCTGGCCGGGTCCAGTAACCTTGGTTCTCAGCGGTGGTGAAGGGGAATTACCCGAGACACTGCGAGGGCCCGGAGGTGGCATTGCCGTCAGATGGACATCGCAGCGCGCCACGGCAACCCTCATCGATCAGCTCGGGGCGCCAATCAGTTCTACCTCGGCAAACATCCATGGGTCTAGTACGGCTCCAGGGACAGCGGCACTCGTGGACATGTTTGCAGACGCAGTCGACAGCGGATCCCTGCTGGTGTTGGATGGCGGGGTCTTGGGCAACGTGCCACCTTCGACGCTCATCGATTGCACCGGTCAGGCACCAAGGTTGATCAGGGAAGGAGCGATCCCGTTGGAGGAGCTACGAGCGGGAGTCGGGAGACTGGCGCCATGAAGCGGTTGCTCATGGTTTGCACCGGCAACATATGTCGCAGTCCCCTGGCGGAGTCTTTGATGCGATCGGAGCTGCAGCAAATCGGCGTGAACGATGTAGTTGTATCGTCTGCGGGTACCGGCGCTTGGGAGGGGGCACCTGCGTCGGAGGGGGCATACCTAGTGGGATTGGAGCATAACGTAGACCTGTCCCATCACAGCGCACGTCTGCTAACGCGTGACCTGGTTCGGGAATCGGATCTAATATTCACCATGGCACGTCACCAACGTGCTCGTGTGGAGGACCTGGGAGGTGAGGGGAAGGTCTATGTGTTGGGTGAATACGCAGGTCTCAGTGGGCCGGATGCTGAAGTGAGTGATCCGTTTGGAGCGGATTTGGAGGTTTATCGCGAGACTTTCGACCAGTTGCAACGTCTGACTGAGATCGCTGTCGAGCGTTTTGTGAGGGAGCGAAGTGAACCGCATTAGTGGCACCAGCCGCCCATTCGCGGTAATCGGTGATCCGATCGCCCATTCGCTCTCTCCAGCGATGTATAACGCGGCGTTTGCAGCACTCGGGATTGATGCAGTATACGTGGCACTTCGTACCGACACATCTGCCTTACCACATACACTGAGGGCGTTCGAATCGCTTGGCATAGCGGGCAACGTCACCATACCGCACAAGGTGGCGGTGGCGAGACTGCTGATTCGTGTTACTCCGTTGGCAAAGGAGCTGGAGGCGGTAAACACGTTCTGGCCCGAAGGTGAACGACTCGTGGGCGACAACACAGACGTGCGCGGAATAGTGGATGCCTTGGAGCAGTTGGGGTCCGAAGGACCCTGGATTGTCAGTGGTACCGGAGGAGCAGCGCGAGCTGTGGCGGCCGCAGCACGAGAGAAGGATGTCACACTACTGGTACGATCGCGTGGCCGGCGCAGGGCCGCGGACTTTGCTGATTGGGCCCAAGCCATCGGCGTCGATTGTAGGCCGGATGATGGGTCTGTCGTCGCTACGGCGGTAAATGCTACTCCTCTAGGTCTCAGAGCCAGTGAAGTGCCTTTTGGCGATCGGCCTCTGGATGGCTGCAGGGTGGCGCTGGACCTGGTTTACGGCAGGGGTGGAACGGGTTGGGTGAAGGCATGTCGAAAGCGCGGGATGCAGGCTGCCGATGGCCGATCGATGCTCGTGGCTCAGGGGGCCCAAGCCTTTAGGAGGTTCTACCCGGAGGTACTCCCCCCAATAGAAGTCATGGCCGCGGCGGTGGAGCGAGAGCTGAGCCGGTGATCGGGTCCACGCTCCTGGCGCTTGAAAGACTGCTATTACCCAACTCCTGCGTATCGTGCGGCGCAGCCGTGGCATCATCCGAACCGGACTCGCTCGTTTGTCCGCCATGCTATGCCAGATTGCGTCCGGTACCGGCCGGGTGCCCCAAGTGCAGTCAATCGCTGCCGCCAGTAGGCCCGTGTCGGTTCTGCGCTGACTGGCCGGAAGCGCTGGGGTGGGTCCGGAGTGCCGTGTGGCTGGGTGATGAAGCGCGACATATGGTGCATCATTTGAAGTACGAGGCTTATACGCGGCTGGCCGACCCAATGGCCGAGAAGATGAGATGTCTCACCGTGCCGCGCGAACATTCGGTACTGGTGCCGATTCCCCTGGGCCGCAAGAGGCTGCGGACCCGGGGCTTCAATCAGGCAGAATTGATCGCCTGTGCGCTCGCCACGCACTGGGGTTGTGCAATTGATGCAGACCTCGTGACCAGAAGACGCGATACCAAGTCCCAGACAAAGCTGAGTCCGGAAGAAAGGCGGGCGAACGTAGGGGGCGCTTTTTGGGCTGCCCCACCCCCGGCATCTCCAAAATTGGAAGCGGAAGGGGGAGAAGGAGGGGATGAACTGTGCGGTGAGGAGATATCTCCTTCCCCAACTTTCCCTACTTCCCCTCCTAAATCTCCTGCTGAGCCATCAGTTCCCACACGTATTATCTTAGTCGACGACGTGCTTACCACCGG
>CP070792.1:1879010-1882428 GCA_020346845.1 Gemmatimonadota bacterium | reverse complement strand
AACCCGATCGGAGTCTCGATCGCGTCTACTTGGCCTTTGGCGCGTTGGCATAGCCAGGTGAGCCAAACCTTCACGTCGCGCTTCTCACCCAGCAGCTTGGTGCCTTCGCCACCGCGGGCCTCGTGCGTCAAGAAGTAGTTCAAACCAGCCAGGATCGGACGACCCTCATCGGTGAAATCAGGGTGGTTGAAGAAACCGAACTGAACCTGCATGTAATCGGCCAACGGCCCAGGAATGAACGGTGCGTTGGCCCACGGCTGACGCTTCACACCTGTCGCACCCACCTCTGTGGCTGTCGCAGCCGATACTATCGAGGCCCCGATCACGACGCCGTCGTCCGGCGTCTTGCCAACCCACACCGGTGGCATCGTGTCGGCATCACGTCCGCTGTAGGTAATGACCTTGATGGGTGCACCCGCAGGATCCTCACCTAGCTGCTTGTTGTAGTTGTCGATCGCACGACACACCAGTGTGCATCGGGCGTTGGGGTGCGAGATCGGGATCTCCTTCCCGTCGTCGTTCTTCTTGCCCTTGCACCAATGGCCCTGGAAGTTGACGCCCTTGTCGGGATGCTCCTCACCGTTGCCGCTCCAGTGCGGCACGCCTTTGTCGTCGATCAGTACGTTGGACCAGATCACTTCGGTGCCCGGCTCGCGCAGGCATTTCATCAGATAGGGATCACCCTCGCGGTTCACGTCCGCCACGATGCCAAAGATGCCCTGCTCGGGATTGATGGCTCGCATCGTGCCGTCGTCGGCGATCCACATCTGGGCCAGGTCGTCACCGATGAAGTCGGTGCCGGCCATCGCGGTGGTAGTCTTGCCGCAGCCGCTGGGAGCCGCGCCGGCGACCCACGTTATCTCGCCCGCCGAATCCCGCATGCCGGTGATGAACATGTGCTCCGACAGTTCCTTGCCGCCGCCATAGTAATCTGCCAGATCGACCGACATCCGGTGGTTGCCCTTCTTGAGCAGCAGCGTGTTCCCCGCATACGTGCAGAACATACTGAACGTCGTGAGCCAGCTTCGGTCCATGAACACCCGCGCGTTGGGCAGGTCTTCAGGCCGGTTCTGACCTTCGCCGTGCAGGTTGGTGAGGAACAAACCGGACCGCTTCACCTGTTCGTCGAAGTTGTTGTACACATGGCGATAAAGGATGTCACCACTGTGCATCACGTATGTCGACGACGAGATCTGGATGGCTGGAAACGCCAACTTTGCACCGGCAGGTCCGCGGCTGAAGAATCCGACGTACATCGTCTTGCCCTTCATGATGCCGGCCATGTTCTCCTTGACGTAGGCCATGGCCTCGTCGCGCAGCATCTTCTTGGCCAGGACGCTGGTCTCCTCGCCCTCGTTCACGATATAGAACGTGCGATCCACTATCCGGCCCTGCTCTTGCGGCAGATCGTAGTGAATCGTGTGACCGTCCATAGCGAGTGGCTTCTCCTCGCCCTTTTCTATGCTCATCTTCCTGATGATCGCGCCGTCTTCGGGCGAGCCTGTAGTGATGAACACCGAATCCGGCTGACAGAACGCAATCGCGTTGGCGATCTTGAGCAACGCTTCTTCGGTCTCGATCTTGTTGAGCTTATCTAGATTGTCAGCGTCCAGCTTGTCTTGGAATATTTTCTTCGCCTCGTCGAGGGTCCTGACTCCACCAACCTCGGCGAGGATATCGGCACCTTGCTTCAGCTTCAGCATCTATATCTCCTTGAGGGACGCGCGTAATTGGCGCGCGGGCTCAGATATGCAATTTCGGAGCCAGGGGTGGTGGGACGGGCCGCTCCCGGCACCGCGTGGAAGGAAGATAGTCAGGCGGGGTGGGGGGAAAAGGGGAATGGTCCAAGACGGGCTAGGACGGCGGAAGACGGACGAAGACGGCGGGGTTGGGCAGCCGTCCCTGACCGTCTCTAGACGTCTTCGACCGTCCTGTAATGGAGCTACCGATACCACCCTGTTCCATCTATCATCCCTGGACCCAGAAAACCGACCGGAGTATCCAAATGAAGCGTCTGGCCCTCAACACAGCAGCGGTCTTATTTCTTTCCTCCATAGCAATACCGCATGACGCCAGCTCCCAGGTCCCCCGCGGCCGCGATCTCTACGACCACATGGGCACTGCCCGGCTGACTCGCACCGATGGCAGCGGCAACGTGATGTGGCTGCCCGGTGGGCAGGGCTACTACAGGCGTGGAGACCTCGGATTCGTACGGATCGATCCTGTGACCGGGCGGGAGTCGAGCCTGTTCAATCCCGATGTAGAGGCAACAATCCAGATGCAGTACGCCCAAATCACGGGTGAGGCTGCCGACCGCTTGCCGTTCACCCGGTTCCAGTATGTTGACGACGCAACGCGGATCCGGTTCGACGGAGGTGGCAAGTACTTACTGTTCGACTTCGATACCAACGAGCTGCGCGAATTGAAGCGGCCCGGGATCGAGCCGCAGCCCTACTCGCAGGACCTCATGCGCGGCATGCAGGCCAGCCAGCTATGGAACGGCAGTTACTCGCCCGACTGGTCGCAGTTCGCGTACGTGAAGGAGTACGATCTGTACATCAGCAACACCGTTAGCGGCGAGGAGAAACGGCTCACGTTCGACGGCAGCCTCGACACGTTCAACGGCCGGCCCAACTGGGTCTACCCCGAGGAGTTCAGCCAGCGCGACGCGTATTGGTGGTCGCCCGACAGCAGGAAGCTGGCGTACTACCGTTCAGATGAGAGTGGGGTGCACAAGTATCCCATCGTGCACGACCTCGAGCCCGAGGCCGAGTTGGAGCTGCAGAGCTATCCCAAGGCGGGCGAGCCCAACCCGATCGTGGTGTTGAAGATCGTCGACATCGAGACCGGTGAGACTGTCGAGATCGAGACCAACAGCACGCCCGACAACTACATCGTGCGACCCTTCTGGCTGCCCAGCGGCGAGGAGATCCTGCTGCAGCGCATCAACCGCAACCAGAATGTGCTCGAGTTGCTCGCGGCCAATGTCAGCACCGGTCACGTGCGGACTGTTCTGGTCGAGGAAGAAGAAGCATTCGTGAATCTGCGTGACGACTTCCGGCTGCTGTCCGACGGTCAGCGGTTCCTGTGGAGCTCCGAGCGCAGCGGGTACCGTCAGCTCTATCTCTACTCCCTAGATGGCACCGAGCTGTCACAGCTCACCAGTGATGAGAATCCGGTGAGCAGCGTGGTGCAGATCGATGAGAATGAGGAGTGGCTCTACTACACGGCGAACACCGAGTTGGGGCTGGAGACGCACTTCTTCCGTGTGAGGCTGGACGGCTCCGGTCAAACGGTCAAACTGACTCGTGAGCCGGGCAGCCATCGCATAAGCATGGACCCCGCTGGCCAGTACTACGTAGACTCGTATTCCAGCTTCACGACTGCGCCCACCGCCAACCTGCACCGGGCCGATGGC
>CP070792.1:1875540-1878910 GCA_020346845.1 Gemmatimonadota bacterium | reverse complement strand
GACAACGGCCAATCCCACGGCTGCGCCCAGTAGAGAGGGGAACTCCGGGCCGAGCAACACACCTGTGAGCGTGTAGGGTACGGTGAACGCCAGACCACCAAAGAGGGTGAATGGCACGATCGATAAACCCTCGGTCCAAGACCTGTTGGCCCCGAAGAAACGGGTCATCATCATGACCATCAGCGTGGGCATCAACGTGCCGGTAATACCGTGCAGCACTACGGCATATGCCGCAATGCCGTGGACGTAACTCTCGTAGCTGATCCCAGATGCAGCCAGCTGCGCAGTGATTTCGGGACTCGCGAGCCCATCCCATACCCCGATGAGTATCGGTGTGCCGGCGGCGCCAAATGTGACGGCCGTGCTTTGGATCATCATGCCGATCATGACAGCCGCCGATACGGGAAAGCCCAGCGCCACCATCAAGGGCGCGGCTACCGCTGCGGGTGTACCGAATCCCGCGGAGCCCTCAATGAACGATCCGAACAACCATCCGATGATCACGACCTGAACTCGCCGGTCATCGCTGATACCGTGGAAGCTGCGGCGGATAGCTGCCACGCCACCGGAGTGCTCCATGGTTTTCAGCAACAGAATTGCGCCGAAAATGATTGCCAGGATATCGGCGGTGATGAACAGGCCTTGCACCGTCGAGGCACCGATATGTTTTATGTCGACCCGCCACACGGCCCATGCGAGCACCACGGCCGCGACGTACACCGCCGGCATGGCCCACTTGGCCGGCACACGAAAGCCGACGAGTAGTACGGCCGCCAAGAGGATGGGAGCAACCGCAACGAGGGCTTGAAGTGTGAGGGTCATACCGCTCGACTCGTGATGGCTTGGTCCGGATCAGGAGATCATATCGTGGGCCATGCTACCGCGATCGCGAGAAAAAGCAAGGGTTTACCCAACCCTCGCTTTGAGTAGGTGCATATGGCAGTTGCTAGTCGATCGTCAATCCACTATCCGATCCCGCAGATCGGTCCGGCTCAGCACTGGTATCGAGTAGCATCCGCCAATCGTGGGCTCGAACATGAACCGGTACGAGCCAGGTACATCCTGCTCGGCCAGAGTCTCCCACCCACCGACGAAATAGCCGCACTCATCGTTGAGACAGACATACAAGAACTCACTCGGCCATTCGGTGAAGGGAGTCTGTATGACCAGCCACTTCCTTAATCTGTCGTCACAATAGGGACAGCGAAGAGTGTCCTTTACTTGCAACTTTCTCTCGCCGATCTCCTCGTCACTGTACGCATAACGTGCCGGCATGACTTCCTCCGCACTTTCTATCGACTCGGCGGCTGTGCTTGTCTCAGCGTACACCGCGCAAACCGAATCGTTGCTAGCGCCAGGTATCACGGCTCTGACGCCAGTCTCATTCAACTGCTGCTGTGACCGGCTCCCGAATCACCGACGGTTGCAGCACGTCCACCTGTCGGACGATAGCGTGTGCTATTGCGGCAGCCATATCGCCGGTGTCATCTATGTTGTAAAAGCTGTCAGTGGGAAAGCTCTCGCAGAACGTGTTCATTCATCTTTCTTCAGACCTGAGTCTCGCGTATGATCAAGCGGCTGTTGAGGCGGAGCAATGTAAGGGGATTGAGACCTTTACGGTAGGCAAGCCTATTGGCTGTCGTCGAACACTATCGCGTGAACTGTCTTGGGACCGTGTACGCCGAGTGTGAGTGTTAGCTCGATGTCAGCGGACTTACTCGGACCGGTGACGAACGCCAACTGACCGCTATCGTGCAACAACGCTTCCAGCCGTCCATCTTGCCGCAGCGTCCACAGCCAAGCCTCGAATGTGGGATAGAGGCGACTGAGTGGCACCAGCGCCAAATGGTTGAGAGGTAATAAACCGGCCGCCCTGCTCCGGCCAACACCGGTAGTCAGAGCGATGGATCCTGTATTGGCGAAAGCGGCTTCGACAGCGGTCAAGCCTACGTCAAGCACCGAGGCGCGACTCCTAGTGTTTTGGTCGTGTAGATTGTCCGGCACAAACAGTGAAATATTTGCCTCGGCCAAGGTCTGCTCCAATCTGGGAACATGGAGTTCGTCGGCAGCCCAGCTCAGTATTTCAGTTGGCTCTGATTCAAGCTCCGGCAACAGCTTGCCCACGTGCTTTACGATCCGTTCGGCGACATCTTCTCCGGCCCGCACGACATCGCAGCTGCCGGCTAGCTCCGCCAGCTTAATGGCGAACGATTCGACGAGGGATTTGTCGTCTGGTGGTGGGAATACCGTCATCGGAGGATCGGGTAGACCAGTGGTGGCTTGCTGGCGAAAGATCTGCTCCCGCTGACCAATGAGACTTCTCAGGCGTCCCAGGATGTGATTGCGAGCCGTTGATACGTCACCCATCATGCGACCCCTTGCTCCCATCACGTGCGGTTGTGTTCCACAGCGTTCGGAAACTCCGTGATGCCGGTCTCGGGAACACACGGGCCTTGGTCCACGCATTCAATGGTGGGGGTAGTCTTGTGAGGTCGCCCTCGGCACTGCGTGGCAACAGCCGCGAGAGCCAGTTCACCAATTTGGCTATGCGGGTGTAACGGGTCGGCTTCTCGGCCGCTTTGGTGTACGCTCGGATAGCCGTTCGCTCGTATCTGGGTGAAGCTCCCAGCTGAGTCAGGTCGTGACGTAGGTCGAGCAATAGCCGTGGAAGGTCTATCTTTACAGGGCAAACGTCACGACAGATGCCGCATAGCGAGCTCGCGAACGGCAGCTCCTTGACAGCGGTCGGGTCGTCGGAAAGCAGGGGAGTCACCACCGCTCCGATCGGACCGCTGTAGGCGGTATCGCCATACGAGTGGCCACCGATTTCGCGATAGACGGGACAGAAGTTGAGACAGGCACCGCATCGCAGACACATGAGTGCATCAGCATAGCCCCGCTCGATGATGCGTGATCTACCACTGTCCACGAGCACGACATGCATCTCTTCGGGTCCATCGGGGTGACCTGGGCGACGTGGGCCGCTACTCATAGAGAAGTACACGGTCACCTCCTGTCCGGTGCCGCTCCGTGTCACAGCCTGCCACAACAGGAGCGCATCTTCCACCCGCGGCACAACCTTCTCGATCCCCATGACAGCCACATACGTGCGGGGCATGCTGGTGGCCATACGGCCGTTGCCCTCGTTCGTGATGATGCAGATGGTCCCGGTCTCGGCGATAGCGAAATTGCACCCGCTGATCCCCATCTCGGCCGAGAGGAATTCACCTCGCAACTGCTTGCGTGCAGCGGCACACATCTCTTCGGGATCATCTGTTGGAGGCATTCCCAGCTCGCGCTGAAACAGCTCGCTGATGTCTTCGGCGCGCTTGTGGACCACAGGTGCGGTAATGTGGCTCGGCGGTTCTCC
>CP070792.1:1873821-1875440 GCA_020346845.1 Gemmatimonadota bacterium | reverse complement strand
ACGGTTGTGGTCGGCGCAGGTAATATCCCTGCCAATACCCCGGCAGCGGGATATCTCCGGTTGGAGCGTGACTCGGACGGTAACTACGACTTGCTGGAATACAGTTCGTGGACGAACACCACCGGTACGTTTACGTTGGTCGGTACGGCACCGAACACGGCCACTAATCCGGCCAACCTGTTCCGGGCGTTGATCGACCAAGCGGCCGATGCAACTTCACTGTCTTACACGGCGACTTACACCACCCCGAATGACGTAGCTGTTACGGTACGTCGAGGCGGCGTGAATCCGATTAAGACGTTTAAGACCACGGCAGAGTTCGGAGCGTTTAGCATATCGACGATTCGTACACCTGACTCATAAGATGGGGCCGGATGACTACGGGTGTTTGCTTTTTCCGTGAAAAGTCTTGGGAACAGGACCAGTGGTCGTACTTGTTCTCCAATTTTGGCGTGTCTGATATTTGGGAGATGGGCTATGACGGCCTGACAGATTTCGACATTTATCAGCCGACAATCAAGATTGAAACTGCTGCGGAGCTACCGACTGATCGGCCATTAGTTTTACTGGCTCCGAAGGAAGGTATGTATATTCAGGGTACGGAAAGCCTAGACGGGTTCGTACATCCTGAGAATGCGATCTACCTGTTTGGTCCTTCGCATCAGTACTTGAACGACGACGATCACATGGGTGGGCGAGTCCCTGACCATAGCGTGTATATCCCGCTGGTGAAGCACGAAGCCTTCGCCCATACGGCAGCCTACATGACGCTGTGGGATCGGCAGGTAAAAAATGGCTGACTCAATTACAGACAATAGGACACTGATCTCGAACGCGGATAGCGTGCCGGGAGCTGCTCCGTATTGGGTGGACATCGGGGCTAACGTCATGGCCTCGGGCAACCTCGATACGGAAATCTTCATTGAGGGTACTGGCTCTGTTGCTGAAGTTGCTGGCTCTACACGAGCAGGTATCTTCTGGGAGTATGCGTCTGGTACAAACCTTGCCAACAACCACATTTACTTCTGGCTGAACTGCGGTGTCGTGGGTCTGCTAAACACGAAAGCAAATCAGGGCATGACGTTCCGTATGTACGGGACTGACCCCGCAACAGACTACGCGGAGTGGGACATCGGCGGCTCGGATAGCTGGCCCCCCTCAGTACAGGGTGGTTGGACGTTGTTCTGTATCGATCTTGAATCTACACCTTCTCGTACTTCTGGAACAGCACCCGCAACTAGCTCAGTTTTAGGTATTGGTGTCTCCTTCCAGACACCCACCATGCCACGAATGGTCAATAACGTCTGGATTGACGGACTTTACCGTTTAGCTGATGGAAACCCGGCTATCATCGTACAGGGTAAAAACGGTGGCACGACTCCGTGGACATGGGCTGACCTTCCGACTGAGCTTGGCGTTTCCTCGGGCGTTGCGCAGGAAGGACCGGCCGGTACAACCATATTGCACGGGCCTGTCGAGTTCTTCACTGACGATGCTACGGACCACGAGTTTGACAGCACGAACGAAACGGTACTGTGGGCATCGCAGGAGTTTGTTGCGACCGACTTCTATGGCATCAGAGTCTTAGGTGCCGCCACAGGCACCGCAGACTTTAAGAT
>CP070792.1:1872321-1873721 GCA_020346845.1 Gemmatimonadota bacterium | reverse complement strand
TGGCCCGCAATTTACAACAACGCAAGGGTCGTAGCCGACGTGGGTTGACGCTCGCAGAGGGTGTCCGGTTGGTAGAGGAGGCGTTGGCTGCAGGGGTGTCGTTTCGGGGCGTGCTCACCTCCCGTTCGCTGGCCGAGAACTACCGCGGTGGCGAGCTGGTGGGCGATCTAGCGGCCCACGCTGTACCGATCCAAGAAGTGTCCGATCGAGACCTGGCGCAGGTTGCAGCGACCGAGACGCCACAGGGAGTGGTGGCGATCATTGAGCACCCGCGTTTTGATCTCTCGCAGATCGAGCCGCAGCAGCGACAGCCCATCCTCATCCTGGACGGCGTGCAAGATCCGGGGAACGTTGGGACTCTGCTGCGTACGGCCTTCGCGCTAGGGAGTCCCGGCGTTCTGCTCTTGAAGGGCACGGCCGACGTCACCAATCCCAAGACGCTGCGAGCTGCGGCGGGTGCCAGCTTCCGATTGCCTGTCACAACGGTGACAGATGAGGAACTCGCGAGATGGCTGCAGCGAACGGGGGCAAAACTATGGGTTTCCGACGCGTCCGGCACGCCGCTTCGTAGATTGAATCCGCCCTCCCACCTGGCGGTGGTCGTTGGAAATGAGGGCGCGGGTGTTCGGCCCGCATTGGCCGGCCTGGCAGAGCACCGGGTAGCAATCCCGTTGGCACGTGGGGCAGAATCGCTCAATGTGGCCGTGGCTGCCGGCATAATCCTACACGAGGTAAAAAGTGATATCTGACGTCACTGCAATCCCCATAGCAGGTCTGTTCGGCGCGCTGTTCGGCAGCTTTCTCAATGTGCTAATCCTACGCTTGCCCAAGGACGAGTCGATCGTGTTTCCGGGGTCTCACTGCCCCCGTTGCAACAAGCCGATTGCGTGGTACGACAACCTCCCGGTGCTCTCGTGGGTGTTCTTGGGCGGGAAGTGCAGACACTGCCGCGAGCCTATCTCAATTCAGTATCCCCTCATAGAGCTCGCCACGGCATCGTTGTGGATGCTGGCCGCATGGCATTACGGAGCCACGGTAACGGCTCTGACAGCGGCGATCTTCGGAACGATACTGCTGGGGATAGCTGTCACCGATGCGCGGCACTATCTGATCCCTGACGAGTACACTTGGGGTGGCTTGGCAATCGGGCTGCTGCTTTCCCTGCGTGGTGGATTGGAGGGGTTGCTCCACTCGGTCATCGGAGCCGTGGCCGGGTTCGTGATCCTGTACGTGGTGGCCGTTGCCGGCGAGAAAGTGTTCGGCAAGGAGGCGATGGGCGGCGGTGACATCAAGATGATGGCTATGGTGGGCGCGTTTGTGGGGTGGAAAGGCGTGCTACTCACCGTCTTTGGAGGTTCCCTCTTAGGTACGCTGATCTTCGTTCCGCTACAACTGAAGCA
>CP070792.1:1861906-1872221 GCA_020346845.1 Gemmatimonadota bacterium | reverse complement strand
GCGCCGGCGCTGACATTCAATACATGAAGCAGCTGACAGAGCAAGGAGACGTGGAGTCGTTCAGGCTTCTCGTCGAGGCCGGCCGCAACGTGGTGACGACAATCCGAGCCACTCCGAAGCCGGTCATTGCCAGCGTAAACGGCCCGGCCGCCGGAGGAGGTGCCAACCTTGCCTTGGCTTGCGACTTCCGCATCGCCTCGGACCGCGCTTCCATCGGCCAAACGTTTAGCCGTGTGGGTCTGATGCCCGATTGGGGTGGGACCTATCTGCTGCCCAAGCTGGTGGGCTCCACCAAGGCACTGGAGCTCGTCTACTCTGGAGAGATGGTGCCGGCAGATGAAGCACAGGAGCTCGGCCTGTTCAATCGAGTGGTCCTTCACGACGAACTAGAAGTCGAAACCGAGGCCTACGCACGGTCCTTGGCCACAAAGCCGCCTATAGCAGTGGCATTGGCGAAGAAGACGATATACCTGAGCGAGGCCGAGGCAATGGACAAGGTGCTACAGCTGGAACTCGAACATCAGCTGCAATGCTTTCAGAGCGAGGACGCCCAGGAAGGCCTCCGGGCATTCCTCGACAAACGAACCCCCACATTCCAAGGTCGCTGAAGGAGTCGTAAATGCGCAAAGTTCACAACTGGGATGACTGGACTGACTACTTCTACCACTGGCAGGACTCGATTGGCCTGGACCGATCCGAACTGCGCGATTTCGCATTCGATATCAAGTTCGGTGCACCCGAGGCCGAGGCCATCGAATTCGGTCACTACAGGGGTCAACGCAAGTGGCCCACCTTGATGCACGTCCCCGATCAACGGATCCGTGACGCGTTGATGAACCTCATCGTGTACCAGGGTGACACCGAGTTTGCTTCAGTCGAGCAGCAACGTGGATTGTTGCTCAAGCCGCCCAGCACTTACGACATGCAGGCGATCCTGCGGGTGATGTGTGAAGAGATGCGTCATGGATGGCAGATGTCCTACCTGCTATGTGAGTACTTTGGTGACGAGGGTCGCCGTGAAGCACAAAAGCTGTTGGAGCGTACGGCTGATGAGGGTCAACGCCTCCTCGGCAGTTTCAACGAGATAGTAGCCAACTGGCTTGATTTCTTCACGTACACGCAGTTCATCGACCGCGATGGCAAATTCCAACTCAAGATGCTATCAACGTCTTCGTTCGAGCCGCTCGCTCGTTCGATGGGACCGATGCTCAAAGAGGAGAGCTTCCACCTCGGTACCGGCAATAACGGCCTGTTACGGGTCATCAAGGCGGGTCGCGTGCCACCGGAGCTCATGCAGCGATTCTTCAACAAGTGGGTACCTACTGCGTTTGATTTGTTCGGCACTGACAACTCATCTTCCGCACAATGGGCGTACGTTTGGGGATTGAAGGGCCGGTTCGATGAACGAGAGAATCCTCACAATGCCGACCAGCGAGAGCTGAACCATTTATCACGGTCATTGTACCGCGACGAGTGCGTACGACTAGTAGATCGACTCAATCGCTACATACCAGAACGCGATCGCTGGCTCAAGATTCCAGATCTCAAGTTCAACCGCAAAATTGGGCGCTGGGCGCACCAGCATTTCGACATAGACGGGAACGAGATGTCGGCTGACAAATACGATGATTATGTCGTATCGGTCACACCAAGCGACGCTGATTACAGATTCATCGACGACGTGACCAAAGACGCGGGCTGGATCGAGGAACGTCAGGTCTCGCCGAATTGACTTGGGTAATAGCCCATCGCGGCGCATCGGCCTACGAGGTCGAGAACTCGATGGCAGCATTCAGCACAGCAGTGCGAATGGGCGCGGACGGTGTCGAGCTCGACGTACACACCACCCTGGACGGAATAGCGGTAGTTCACCACGATGCGATCGCGGGAACTCGTTGTATTGCAGAGTCCCGATTCGAGCAGCTCAGGGACCACAAGCTCTCGAATGGCGAGTCTATTCCACCACTGGTTGATGTACTGTCGACGCTCGGCACCGCTTGCCACGTCTTTGTCGAAGTGAAGCATCTTCCGCGCGACCACGATGGTGACTTGCTAAAGGCCCTGGAGGGCGGACCGGCCACGGATCTCTACCATGTGCATTCGTTCGATCACCGCATCGTCCGCAGGCTGAAGCAAGCGAACCCAGAGCTCACCTGCGGAGTTCTGTCGGTCTCTTACCAAGTGAACCCCTATTTCCAGGTACACGATGCTGGCGCCCTAGAACTGTGGCAGGTTGAGAGCATGGTGGACAGAGATCTAATTGCTGGGGCACGCGATCGAGGTTACAGAGTTTACGCTTGGACTGTGGATGACCCTGATCGAATGCGGCATCTCGTCGAGATGGGCGTGGATGCCATCTGCACCAACCGACCTGATGTGGCGCGAGGAGTAGTAGGATGACAAGTGTTGCTGTGATCGGTGCGGGAACGATGGGACACGGCATTGCACAGGTTGCGGCGCTGGCGGGGTGCGATACCAGGATCACGGACAGCAAACCGGAGGCCGTCACTGCCGCTCTCGCCAGGATCAAGCAGAACCTGGACGGTGCCGTGCAACGTGGCAAACAAACGACCGACCAAGTCAAGTCTGCGCTCGCAAAGCTCAGCACAAGTAGCACCATACAGCAAGCTGTCGAGGATGCGGACGTGGTCATCGAAGCGGTGGTCGAGGATCTAGCAGTCAAGCAAGCACTGCTGCGCGACCTCGATCTCCTGGTCGGACCCGACACCATTCTGGCCACGAATACGTCGTCCATCTCGATCTCGGGCATTGCATCGGCTACGGCGCATCCCGAACGCGTACTCGGCATGCACTTCTTCAACCCAGTGCACATCATGAAGCTTGTGGAAATCGTCGTCCACGATACGACTGATGACGCAGTTGCAACACGGGCTACGCAACTCGCTCTAGACATGGGAAAACAGCCAATTCGCGTGCACGACGCGCCAGGGTTTGCTTCCACACGACTGGGAGTCGCACTCGGACTCGAGGCGATGCGAATGGTGGAGCAGGGTGTGGCCACGGCGGAAGACATCGACAGAGCTATGGAGCTGGGTTACGGCCACCCAATGGGTCCGCTCAAAGTAAGCGACATAGTCGGCCTGGACATCAGGCTCTCTATTGCCGAGTCGTTGCACTCGCAGATGAACGAGCCACATTTTGAGCCGCCCACGATTCTCCGCAGAATGGTTCAAGAAGGCAAGTTGGGGAAGAAGAGTGGCGAGGGATTCTATGACTGGGAATAGTCGGGTGAGAAACGGGGCATCAGTGCATGGTGCATTGATCCGGAGGGATGATAGGAGCACATGACGCAAGACCTCAACATACTCGCTGACATCAAGAATCGTGTCGCCACGCTGACGATCAACCGACCTGACAAGCGAAATGCGCTGAATGCGGCGACTCGTTCACAGTTCATCGAGGCGATGGGTCAGCTGGAAACAAACGATGAGATCCGCGTGGTGGTTGTTACCGGTGCGGGCGACAGGGCTTTCGTAGCGGGTGCGGATATTACAGAGTTCGCGGGCCGATCTGCCGTGGATCAGCTCGAGGTAATGAAACGGCGCACGGTGTACGAAGCGGTCGACCAGTTTCCCAAACCCGTGATCGCTGCAGTCAACGGGTATTGCCTGGGAACTGGTTGCGAGTTGGCGATGGCGTGTGACATTCGGGTTGTGGCCGACAACGCCAAGTTCGGCCAGCCTGAAATCAACCTGGGGATCATACCAGGCGGAGGCGGGACGCAACGGCTGCCACGGTTGGTAGGCCTGGGGCAGGCATTGAAGCTCATGTTCACAGGCGAGATAATCTCGGCGCAGCGAGCGCTCGAGATCGGTTTGGCGGACGAGGTCGTCCCCGCCAGCGATCTGAGAACACATGTGACGAGGCTGGCTGCAACAATTGCGGAGAAGAGCCCTATCGCCCTACGGTGCATCAAAGAGGCAGCCCGCGCCAGCGCTCGTATGCCGTTGGACGAGGGACTCAAGCTCGAGACTTCGCTCTTTGGACTGGCGTTTTCCTCCGAGGACAAGAAGGAAGGCATCGCGGCATTCACAGAGAAGCGCAGCCCCGAATTCAAAGGCCGATGACGATCGCACCTCCCGGGATCACCGACCTGCACGTCCATATCCAACCGTGGCGACAGCTCAAGCCTGAAGTTGCTGAGGTGATGCGGCGGGGCAAGGAAGATCACTGGGACGAGCTGATTGCGCTCATGGACGATCCCAAGCTGCTACTAAACAAGCTGGACACTGCCGGAATCTGGCGAGTCGGTCTGATCAACTATCCCAGTCCCGATTTGATGGGCTTCACCGACGAAACCAACCGCTTCGCAGCAGAGTACGCCTCTACTGACCCTGAGCGGCTACTTCCCTTCGGCGGCGTTCACCCGCGGTTCACTCAAGACCCGGAAGGACAGGTCGAAGAGCTGCTGCAGCTAGGAATCAGATGTATCAAGATCCACCCACCGCACCAGCTGTTTCCCGCCAACGCGTACACCATGGGCTTGGAATCATTGGGACGGATATACTCGCGGGCTGAGGAACGCGGACTCCCAGTGCTGATCCACACTGGCACCTCTATATTCCCGGGGGCGAGATGCAAGTACGGGAGGCCAATGGAGTTGGACGATGTAGCAATCGATTTCCCGAACCTGACCATCATCATGGCACACGGAGGTCGACCCCTGTGGACGGACGAGGCGTTCTTCGTCCTGAGGCGTCACAAGAACGTGCTCCTCGAATTGTCAGGCATCCCACCCAGGAAGCTACTCACCTACTTCCCACGAATCGCTGAGATCGGGGACCGCGTGGTTTGGGGCACCGACTGGCCCAGCCCGGGAGTACTAGATCTGAGGCGGAATCTGGAGCAGTTTCTCGACCTACCCCTGCCGCAAGAACTCAAACAGCGCATCACGAGGGAAACACCGCTGGCGGTCTTCCCGCATTGACCATGCGACGCATAGCATTGGCTCTGGGTCCATTGCTCTTCGTGACAACGATCGCGACGGGACCGTTCTTCGGTATGACCGAAGCGGCTTGGCACGTGGCAGGGCTGGCCAGCTGGATGGCAGTGTGGTGGCTCAGTGCGGTGGTGCCGCTCGAAGCGACCGCACTCCTCCCACTTGTCATGTTGCCACTGATCGGCACCCGTCAACTCAGAGAAGTTGCCTCTTCCTACGCCGATCCAGTCATCTTCTTGTTCCTGGGTGGCTTCCTTTTGGCGGCGACACTCGAGCGGTGGGAGCTACACCGTCGCTTTGCCGTGACGGCGGTACGTCGCGTGGGTACGTCGGCTCCCAAGGTTCTGCTCGCTTTCATGATCGTCTCGGCCTTGGCCAGTATGTGGATCTCCAACACCGCCACCGCGGTAATGATGCTGCCGATCGCGGTTGCCCTGGTTCGGGGAGCGGGGAGCGGGGAGCTGGAAGCGGTTGCCGTGGCACCGAACGCCGCACCCGCCGGGTCGCCGGGCCCGCCGCACCTCGGCTTCCCGACCGCACTGATGCTCGGCATAGCCTACGCGTGCTCAATCGGCGGCGTGGCAACTCTGATAGGCACACCCCCGAATGCCATCCTTGCAGGGGCAGCTCGTGAGCTGATCGGCGTCGAGATCACGTTTGCGGGTTGGCTGCTGGTTGGGTTGTCGGCATCTATACCCATGCTGGCGATTTGCTGGCTATGGCTCGTGAGGTTCTTCAAGGTCAGCGGTGAGGTTCCGGGTCTAGCCGCGGTGGTCACCAGAGAGGGAAGGTCTTTCGGCAGGTTAGCGGGAGGCGAGAAGTTCGTCATCTCGGTCTTCGCTATCACGGCACTCGCCTGGGTTTTCCGCGCCCCGAAAGAGATTGGTAATCTGCGGATTCCCGGCCTCACGGACCTCTTGCCAAGCCTATCAGATCCAATTATCGCGATCATGGCAGCACTGGTCTTCTTTGCGGTCCCACTTCCCAAATCACGCTTTACAACGGCGCTCGATTGGGAATCGGCCCGCAAAGTGCCCTGGGGTATCCTCTTGCTGTTCGGTGGCGGGATAGCTTTGGCAGGCGCGTTCGAAGTGAGTGGGCTCAGCGATTGGGTGGGCGGACGTTTGGCCGGTCTCCGTGGAGTGCCCTTCCCGCTGATCATATTGGCAACCGCCACGATCTTCGTGTTCCTGACCGAGCTGACCAGCAATACGGCGACCGCGGCACTCGGCATGCCACTCATGGCCGGAGTAGCGCAGGGCCTGGGCGTCGCGGCACTCCCGCTGATGGCGGCCGCAGCACTTTCGGCCTCAATGGCCTTCATGCTACCGGTGGCCACACCTCCCAACGCAATTGTGTTTGGCTCCGGAGCCATTCGTTCCCGCGATATGGCAGCGGCGGGCGTTGGCCTAAACCTCATCGCGGTTGTCGTTATCAGCGTGGTCGTGTGGGCGTGGGTGTGACTGCAGGCAAACTGAGCATGCTATTCCGAGGTCGGTCATGAGTCCTGATAGACTTTTCGCCGCTGCTGGAGCGGTTTCCGCCCTGCTGGCCGTAGCTCTGGGTGCCTTCGGAGCACATGGACTACGGCAGCGTCTGAGTGCCGACATGCTCGCGGTGTTTGAAACAGGAGTGCGGTATCACGTGTATCATGCATTAGCCCTGTTCGCAGTGGCGTGGGTAGCGAGTCGTTGGCCCAGCCCACAAGCAACATGGGCTGGCTGGCTTTTCGTTGTAGGCACCCTCGTTTTTTCGGGCAGTCTCTACATTCTGGCCACGTCGGGGGTTCGTTGGCTGGGGGCCATCACTCCGCTTGGCGGCATCTGTTTCTTGGCAGGGTGGCTCATCCTTGCCTGGGGCATCCTGGCAGAGCGTTGACTTGCGACCCGTTAGCGGGCAATGTAACAAGGTTGATTACTGCAAACTGGAGTAGTGATGAAGCGATATTTGGCAATTGGCATCGCGGCGGCATCTCTCGTTGGCACCGCTTGCCTGGAGGAATCCGATGGCTTCTTGTATATCGGCAATTTATCGTCCATTCCACCTGACACTACCTACGAGGAAACCGTCAGACTGAGTGGCCAGGTCGTGAGAACACCGCCAAGACAGGATGTCTTTCTGGTAGTGACTGTGACTGGTGGCACGATTACCGTCTCGGATACAGCAACCCAGCTGGGGATTTTCGACGTCACGATACCACTGAACCTGACGCAAGGTGATACCACCGACAACAACCTGATCGCCACGGCGTCTGACGGTATAGGCTCACCCACACCAAACCCGTGGACCAAGACGGTGGTGCAGATAGACACGACATCACCTCCCCCATCGGACGAGGACTGACCCCAGATCAGCTTGCGCGGCGTGCATCACCTGACGCAGTCAGAGCGCTCGGTGGTCGCAGCCAACCGCACACCACAGGCGGTGCAGCGCTGGATCCGTTCGCTACGGTACAACTGGGAACGAAACGGCCCGACGCTCCGGTCATTCCGGGGCGTCGTTCGTTACAGAACGGCTCATTGTCTCGAGGCCGCGGTGGCAGCCGCTACCATCATGGAGCAGCACCGCTATCCACCACTCCTGTTGGATATGGAATCACAGGATATGTTGGATCACGTGGTGTTCGCCTTCACAATCAATGGACGCTGGGGAGCCGTTGGAGGATCACGCGATGTTGGCTTGTGGGGACGCAAGCCGGTATTCCGCTCGGCCAAAGCCCTGGCCATGAGCTACTATGAACCGTACATCGACCTGAACGCGCGCATCTTGACCTTTGCAATCGTAGACCTACGAGATCTCGATCCGTACGATTGGAGGTTTGCCGAACACAACGTGTGGAAGGTGGAACGATTCCTGACCGGTCACCCGCACTCCCCACTGTTGACAGATGACAGGCGTTATATTCGTCTGCGAGAGCAGTACCGTAGGTTTCTCGAAAACCACAGCCCGCACGATACGCCATTCAAGCGTGGTAGAAAGAACTGGATGTAACTCAATGTTCGATACGGTTTACTTCGACGGTATCTACAAACGCAAGGCCGACGTGAGCATATCGCCGGACGATCGAGGCTTTCTATTCGGTGATGGTGCGTACGAGGTGGTTGTGGCTTACAGGGGGCGATATTTCCGCAAGCGAGAGCACCTGGAGCGGTTGAATCATAGCCTTCGCGGGCTGCGCATCGGTGGACTCGACGCACTCTCGCTAGATCCGATATTGGACGACCTGATGCGCAAGAACGATGTCGGCTCGGGTGATGTTACCGCGTATATCCAAGTCACAAGGGGCTCCGCGGTGCGCAAGCATGCTTTCCCCCCAGCCGACGTAAGGCCGACCGTCTTCGCGCAGCTGATGCCCGTGGTGCGTGATCCGTCGTTCAAGACTGGTGTCTCGGTGATTACCGTGCCGGATACCAGGTGGAGTCGTTGCGATATAAAGTCGGTCAACCTGCTGCCGAACTGCCTAGCCAACCAACTTGCTCAAGAGGCCGGCTGTATCGAGGCTATCTTCGTAAGAGACGGAGTCGTGCTAGAGGGATCACTGTCATCCTTTTTCGCCGTGTTTGACGGTGTCGCTCGCACGGCGCCGAAGAGCAACTACATTCTGGCCGGGGTGACGCGTCAGGCAGTGCTCGATATCTGCGAGCGGGAGGGTATCTCTTTCAGTGAGGAGCCGATATATCTGACTGAACTGCAGGACGCGGAGGAGATGTTCATCACCGGCACGACCAGAGAGGTGGCCCCCATAATCCGACTGGATGGGCAGCCTGTGGGAAACGGGCAACCCGGCCCGTTCGTGCGGCGGCTCGCCGAGCTTTATCGTGCCGAAGCCGAAGCTGCAACCGCCGACGCTAAAACCGCGTAGTCATAAAAGATCGATATGGAACGACGTCACTGCGAATCCTGCACCACCGAGCTCGAGATCCTGAGGCGACCGTTGAGGCGACTCCGCTGGAGTCGCTATTGGTTCAAAGGTTTTGCGAGCTTCTTTGGCCGCCCATTGAGGGTGTGCCCCAACTGCGGCGCAATGTACTCCGGAGAAGGTGAACTGCTTGCCGCCGGCGCGGTTCAGACTGAGGAGGAAGTGCGGCTCGATCTCTACCGTAGGGACATGGCGTACCTGAGGGATAGCTTCGGCGGTGTCATCGTAGCTTCCGAGATAGCGGCTATTTGGCTGTTCTTCGGAGCAGAGTCGGTTAATGTCGCGGCCGGAATCCTGGCGGCGTCGCTCGGCGCAGCCACGTTTGTACCTTTTGGCTTCTTTGGCAGCAAGGCACGTGCAGCGCGCAAGCAACTCAAGCAGATGAAGATCGCGCGTATGAGAGGGCAGATTCCTAGGAGGTGATGGAGGAGGGGAAGGAGGGGAAGGAGACTGGGACCCCATAAAACAGAAAGCGGCTGGCGCCTCCCGGGTGCCAGCCGCTCTTTTTTATCCGTATCTGCAGGTGCTAGGCTGCCGTCTCTACCGGATAGACACTCACCTTCATGCGCTTCTTGCTCTTGTGCTCGAACTTCACGATCCCGTCGACCAATGCAAACAGGGAGTCGTCTTTCGCTCGCTTCACATTGTTCCCTGGATGGAACCTCGTGCCACGTTGCCGTACGAGGATATTCCCCGCCCTCACCGTCTCACCGCCGTACCGCTTGACCCCGAGGAATTTCGGCTTCGAATCGCGACCGTTACGGCTCGAACCAACACCCTTCTTGTGTGCCATATCGTTAACTCAGTTTGAGACCGGTGATCTTGAGCTCGGTGAATTGCTGCCGATGGCCGGTCTTTTTACGATAGTTTTTACGTCGCTTGAACCTGAACACCACAATCTTCTGGCCCTTGCCGTGACGCACGATCTCTGCTGTAACCTTGGCGCCGGTCACAGTCGGTTGTCCCGTCTTTATCTTCTTGCCGTCGCTCGACAGCAGCACCTCATCGAACGTGATCTTGGCGCCCGGTTCTCCTGCGAGCTTGGGCACCTGGATCGTATCACCCTTTGAGGCCTTGAACTGCTGGCCCGCGGCCTTGAAAATCGCGTAACTCATAGCCTGTAAGCTTACTTAGGCTCGGCTGGCGGGTCAAGTCAGATCCCTTCAGTCCGACGCCGCTCCATCCTCTTCGAAACCCGGGGGAATCCGGGGTGAGCAAGAGCTTCTTCCTTTCCCTGTTCCCTCTTCACTTTTCCCCGTTACGCCACCTCATACTCGCCGGTGACGTCCCTGCCGGCGGGCTGCGCCACCAGCTTGATCTGGTCCATTCGATTGGTCGGGTTGTCTCTGATCTCGAGGTCCAGGCCGGTGGCCCGGCGCACCTCATCCAGGAAGTGCGGCTCCTGCTCCAGGAGGTACAGTGCGACCTCCGGATGG
>CP070792.1:1855779-1861806 GCA_020346845.1 Gemmatimonadota bacterium | reverse complement strand
GCCGTGCAGCCAATCTGATCGGCCATCTCAATCACTGCTGCCGCGATCTCGAGGTTGCGTTCGATTGTTGCGGCACCCTCCTGGGCTCGTCCAGTCGCTGCCTTGTCCTTGTTGTACTTGCCCGACAAAACCCCAGCCGCCAGCACACTCCACGGAGTCACTGCCATGTCGAACTCGCGAGCCATGGGAAGCAAGTCGCGTTCGGCAGTACGGTCTATGAGACTGTAGCGGATCTGTAGAGCGACGAACTGCGTCCAACCCCTGAGATCTGCCATGGTATTCGCCTGCGACACTACCCACGCCGGCGTGTCGGATACCCCGATGTACAGCACCTTACCGGCCCGTACCATGTCATCCAATGCTCGCATCACCTCGTCAACCGGGGTGGTGAAGTCCCATGCGTGCAGCCAGTAGAGATCGACATAGTCGGTATCGAGTCGTTTGAGACTGGCGTCCAATGCCTGTACCATGTTCTTGCGGTGGTTACCGCACTTGTTGGGATCGTCTTTCTCCGTGAACAGCGTGTACTTGGTCGCCACCACGAAGTGCTCGCGATCGGCTTTCACGAATTCACCAACGAACTTCTCGCTCGTTCCCTCGGTATACCGGTTCGCCGTGTCGATGAAATTGCCACCGGCGTTCGCGTAGGCGTCGAACATCGCCTTGCTTTCCTCCTTGGTGGCACCCCAACCCCACTCCTCACCGAACGTCATGGCGCCGAGTGACAGTTCCGACACACGTAATCCGCTTCTGCCCAGCAGCTTGTAGCGCAATTCCAGCCTCCTCGGTAGCCGTATGAGTCTGGATAATCAAGCAGGGGTTGGGACAGGCCGGTAGACCAGAGACTCTGTTTCCCGGTTGCCCGGCGTCCCGGCCGAGATGACACGGCGGACTCGGCGGTCCCGACGGACGTGACACGGCGGTCGCGGCGGATATCACAGGGCGGCCACGGGACCTCGACAGGCCGGGCGGACTGGTTCGCAGGCTATTGGGAACACCGGTATCTCGCCTCGGCGACACCATGATCTCCGTAATCGTTGGCGTCCGTGGCCGCCACCCGGAACTCGAATGCAACCTTTTGGCTTCAGCAGGCGTCCAATATCTGTAGACAACAGATATCGACCCAACACAAGGCGCGGCGATGTCCCATAAGTCGAATAAAATCAATGACTTTTTACCGATTAGCCCACTGGACTTCCAGGTCCTGCTGCTGCTTCAGCACGAGCCCCGCCACGGCTACGGGATCGTTCACGCCGGCGAAGAACTGTTCCCGTCGGAGCCGCCGCTCGAGATCGGGTCGCTCTACCGCATCGTGGGTCGGATGCTCGACAGCGGGTTGATCAGGGAGGTCGATCCGCCACCAGAGAGTCCCCGGGACGCCCGGCGGAGACGGTTCTATCAAACCACTGAGTTGGGTGTGGCCGTCGCGCGCGCAGAAGCCGCCCGAATGCACGCGTTGCTGGAATCACCACAGGCGACGGAGCTACTGCACGGATGAGGAGCCGCCGCCAAGTGCGTGGAATCGGTTTGGGCGGCATCCTGATCACCGCCCTCGCACATCTGTTTCCCCAGCGGTTCCGCTCGCGTTTCGCCGATGAGATTGTGGCAACGTACCTCGATCGTCGCGATGCGCTGCTGGACAACCATACAATCGCACACGGGTCGCGATTACTTCGTGCCACGACTCTCACGATCTCGACATCGATGAACCTCATCAGCTCGGCTATAGCCGAGCGTTATCAACGCTCTCGTCGGCAGCGTCAACGAAGGCGGCCGCGAATAAGGATATGGCAGGAACCGATGATCAAGACCTTCTTCACCGACTCACGTCAAGCGCTACGAACGTTGAGCAAGCAACCAGGATATGTTGCCGTCGCAGTTCTCACGTTGGCACTCGGGATCGGTGCTAACACAGCTGTGTTCAGCGTGCTCAATAGCGTAATCCTGAGCCCGCTGCCCTACCCCGAATCCGATCGCCTAATACGGATCTACAATTCGTGGGAGGGCTCGCCGGATTTCTCACGCAACTACCTGAGCGGGTACGACTTCCCGCGGTTCCGCGATGGCGTTCAAGGATTCGAGACCGTGGCCGTGATGTACACGTATCGCGAGACGGGCCGAGATCTGACCGGAGACGGTGCCGCACAGCGTGTCAAGGCGCTCCACGTGAGTTCTGGCTACTTCGAGACCTACCGTGCAACTCCTCTGTTCGGCAGGACATTCACACGAGAGGAAGAGCACGGCGACGCGCGCCTGGCAATCCTGAGCTACCGGCTCTGGCGGAACTACACCAATGAAGATCCCGACATTCTAGGCAAAACGATCGACCTCGATGGCGACGCACATAAGGTCATAGCCGTGATGCGGCCGAGTTTCCTCGACGTAGTTGGAGGCGATGTCGATCTATGGGTACCACAGGACTTGCAGAGCGAAAGAAACAGTCGAGGGAACCACTATCTCACGGGTATAGCCCGGCTCGGCCCTGGCGTGACCGTAGAACAAGCACAGGCTCAGATCGATGCGGTGCAGGCCCAACTTGCCGAGGAGGCTCCAGGTTCGTACGAAGAACAGAGAGTGGATCTCCACCCGTTGTACGAGGATGTTGTCGGCACCACCAGCACCACCCTCTTCATACTGTGGGGTGCGTCCGGACTGGTCCTGCTCATTGCGTGCGTCAACGTGGCAAACCTGTCATTGGCTCGGAGTGTCGGACGCACCAAAGAGATGGCCATAAGAACGGCGCTCGGATCTGGTCGCGGTCGCCTCGTGGGTCAACTGTTAACTGAGAGCGTGGTAGTAGCTGCCGTCGGCGGCGTGGCTGGATCGCTGTTGGCTTACTGGGGAGTGAAGACGCTCCTGGCTATCAGCCCAGAGTCACTCGCACGCGCCGAGGAGGTAGCATTCGACCCAACACTGCTCGGGTTCGCGATTGCCGCAACAGTTATAACTGGACTCCTGTTTGGCGCCGCGCCGGCTATCCACTCGATAAACGTGGCACCGAATGAATCATTACGTGATGGTACCCGCGGCAACTCCGGCACCAAACGAGGACGCAATATTCGGAGTGTTCTGGTGGCCGCTCAGGTGTCTCTTGCTTTGGTGCTGCTGATCGGCGCGGGGCTTCTGATCAGGAGTTTCCTTTCCCTGCGGCACCTCGATCTCGGTATCGACGCCGAGAACGTCGCCACCTTCGAGGTTCACCTGCCGACCGCCCGGTATCCCACTGGTGAAGACCGCATCCAATTCCACCTGGCCTTGCAGGACCGCTTGCGTGCCCTTCCCAATGTGACGGCCGTCGGAGCGGCTTCGTGGCTTCCAGCGAGTGGCATGTACAACAGTTGGGGATACGGATATTTCGACGAAGCGGGCGAACGTCAGTGGCTCCCGGCCCAAATCCGCACTGTAGAGGGTGACTACACGGAAGCCCTGGGTATCCAGCTTCTGCGCGGTCGTACCTTTGAGCCAACCGACAATCTCGACGCTGACAGGGTGGCGCTCGTCAATGAGGCACTCGCTAAAAGGCTTTACGGCGAGAGGAACCCTCTCGGTGAGGTCTTCACCTTTGGGTCTGGTGAGTGGACCGTGATCGGGGTAGTGAGTGACGTTGCTCATGAGGCGCGCGGCGAGTTCGGGCCTCGGGTGTATCTCACGCACTCCCAATTCGGTACAAACCGCAATTGGGCACTGACCTACATCGTCAAGACATCCACCCCTGCACGTGACTTCTACAATCTGGCCCGTCGCGAGCTGGTCTCGATGGATGGATCACTAGTGCTGTACCAGCCGCGTACCATGGATGACGTGCTCGGAAGGCAGATTGCCAAGGATAAATTCGTGTTGATTCTGATGGCCGTGTTCGCCACGGTAGCGCTCTCTCTAGCGGCAGTCGGCATCTATGGCGTGCTATCCTACTCGGTGAATCAGCGCGTCCACGAAATCGGAATTCGCATGGCACTGGGTGCACGCGCGACCCAAGTACGCGGTATCGTCGTCGGCCAGGCTGCTATGGTCGCTGGATTAGGGATGACCGCTGGTCTGGTCGGAGCCTACGGCCTCAGCCGCTTCATGCAATCCCTATTGTTCGATGTGACTGTCACCGATCCGGTGGTCTTTGGCGGAGTTCCGGCACTGCTTGCAGTGGTGGCGTTTGTGGCGGGATACTTGCCGGCGCGGAGGGCAACGAGGATCGACCCGATGGTGGCGCTCAGGAGGGAATAGGGAAAGGGGAAAGGGGAAAAGTGGCTCGCTGACGAACGGGAGTTCCGAGGTCCGTGCTCGGGCTCCCAGTTCTACGCGAAGTCACTTTTCCCGGTGCTCTTTTCCCTTTTCCCCTATCCACGTCCCCGTTCCTCCTCCGCCAGCTCCCCTTGCAGCGCAGCCACTGCCGCTCGCGCCCTATCGACCAACGGCTGCACCGTCTCATCACCGTTCTCCCACGCAGCAATGAACCTCTCATACATCTCGATCGCGGATTCGCGGTCGTCCAGTTCCTGGTACAGCGCTCCACGGTCGGCCCAGGATCTGACGTGCAGACCGGGCCACGACGCAGGTGGGATACTGTCGAACTGAGCATAGGCGTCAACTGCCTGATCGAAGTCGCCCAGCCGTGCCAAAAGGTCGGCCCATGCGAAACGCCGCACCGATCCGGCATTACCGCTCAACTCCAGAGCGTCGCGGTTATGATACTGCGAGTTGAGCATCGCTCGCGCGCCAGCCGTGTCGCCCCGTTCCAGTTCGAGATGCGCTAACATTACCCGCCACGTGCGTGTCGAACCCGTATCCGCCCGAGCGACGAAGCGGGCGAGAACCGTTGTGTCGCGCGTCCCCATGTAGCTGGCGAGAACGGTCGGCCCCAGATTGTCCCACCTCGCCTGGTGCTCCTCTGACCCTGGCTCAAAGGTATTATCGAGCGTATCGAGCCAAGCAACCGTAGACTGGGCTAGTTCGCGTGGTCGACTTCCCTCCTGCGCCAACAGCTGTAGCGTGACAAACTGAACGATGTGATCCTTCGTGTACTGCAGATTGCCGGGTCCGCTTACGGGCGCATCCTCAGGTATCAGCCGGATGACAGTAGAAAAGAACGCGGTAGCGTCTGCAACTAGCCCACCACCTACCAGAGCAACGATCGGTTGGTCGATCAGTTGATTTGACACGAGATTGCGAACGCCACCCTCGACGGAGATCGCCCGCTTCATTTCCACCGCAGCCCCACCATACTCTGCGTTCCCGTAGTGGATCAGTCCGCGCCACGCAGCAGCAGCACCGTCACGGCCTTCAGCCTCGAGCACTTCGATTTGCGCCTGTGCTTCGCCGAAGAGTTCCCGAGCAACCAACAGGCTCAAGAGTGCTGTCCGTGCACGTACAGATGTCGGTGTGGCTTCAACCCAGCCGTATGCCACCGCAAGTCGCGCTTGATCAGCGCGTTCGCGTTCCCGCTGCACTCTCTCGGCTCCGTACGTCCGTTCCAGCTCTTCACGCGTCGCATAAACCGCCGAATCGGGAAGACACAACCAGGGAGCGTCCGCGCCGCAGTTGCCCAGTGCCTCCACGGTATGGAGATAGGCAAGCACGTAACCTGAGTCGATTGCCAGCGTTCTCTGGAAAGCATTCAGGGCCTTGCCGTAATTGCCGAGCGTATCCGGGTGGGGAAAACGATCGGGGGCGTTGTGGAAGTGAGCCTCTCCCAACTGATACCACGCTTCCGCATCGTTGGAATCCCGCGCGATCATCTGCCGGGCGATCTCTCTTGCGCGTTGGAACTGATCTGCTTGATACGCGGAGTGGTACTGCACCAACAACTTGTAACGCACGGGCAGGTTTTCGCTGTACGCCATCGCCTTGGCAGCATTTTCTCGCCGCCCTTGCTTGTTCTGCTCCAGCATGGCCCACCCGTCTACGTCGACCAATCTCATGTAGGCCAACGCAAACGTGCTGTCGATCGCTATCGCACGCTCGAAGTGAGCTCTGGCAGAGTCTATCTCGAGAAGCTGTATCGCCTCAGTACCCGCGAGATACTCGCGGTAGGCT
>CP070792.1:1849422-1855679 GCA_020346845.1 Gemmatimonadota bacterium | reverse complement strand
AGGTGCCAGGCCTGCACAATCTCCGCAATGCCGCGATGGCCGTGGGATCTGTGCTGGCGCTGGAGGGTGACGTGAAGGAAGCCGCGGCGTCGCTGTCCGGTTTTTCGGGCGTAGACCGTCGGTTCGATGTTCTGGGTACGCGGGGCGGCGTGACAGTGGTGGATGACTATGCTCATCACGCCACTGAAGTAGCGGTAACCATTGGAGCCGCAAGACAGCGGTTTCCTGACCGGCGTTTGGTGACAGTGTTTCAGCCTCATCTCTATTCCCGCACCAAGGCACAAGGCCAAGCTCTGGGAATCGTCCTGTCGACAGCTGACCTGATCGTAGTTACCGATGTGTACCCCGCTCGGGAAAAGCCGATCAAGGGAGTGACCGGCAAGCTGGTAGCCAACGCCGTGCGCAGAGCGGGTGCGGAGGTCGAGTGGGTCGAGCATTTGTCAGATCTTCCCGAGATTCTCAGCCAGATGGTGCGGGATGGTGATGTGGTGCTCACTCTGGGGGCCGGAGACGTTACGCAGGTCGGTCCAGCCCTGCTGGAGCGGCTGGCAGGAGCGGCAGCGTGAACCGCCGTGTGCTGTGGTCTATTGTGGTCGCAACAGGAGTGCTAGCACTGCTCGCAACGCCTCTGTTACTGCGCCATGTGAGCTTTTTCCGCGTGAGGCAGATCGAGGTGGTCGGCGTACAGTATCATTCGACCGACTGGCTGCTCGAAGCTCTCGCTATCGAGGCCGATCAGAATCTGTTTGCCGCCAAGCGCCGAATCGAACGGCGGGTGCTCGAGCTGCCTGGTGTGATGGGTGTTAAAATCGAGCGCAAAATGCCCGGAACACTTAAGATTGTAGTAGCGGAACTCCGGCCGGTTGCCTTTTGGACGACACCGACGGGTTTGGCCGTGCTCGACGCTGACGCGAATCACATGGATTACGACCCGGCTATTGCCGGATTCGATCTGCCGTTCGTGGATGCGGCCGATACCGTGATGCTGCAGGCGCTAGCCAGTGTTCGGTCTGTGGACCCGGCGCTGTTTGAGCAGGTAGACTTCGCCACCCACCGACGCGACGGCACGGTGGTTCTGCACCTCGGTGAACGACAAATATTGCTACGTGGGATACCAACGACCTCTCAAATCGAGACGCTGAGGGCGGTACGGGATCATATTGCTGTGACCGGACATAGTTATAATCAACTGGATGCCAGGTTCGATCATCAGATCGTCGCCCGGGGAGATGGGGATTAATGCGTGATCGACTAGTTGCCACCCTTGATCTCGGTAGCTCCAAGACGTTTGCCGTCATAGCTGAAGGTACTGGCAACGCGCGAGAGCCGGGCGCCAAGATCCTTGGGGTCGGGTTTGCAAGGACCACTGGTGTGAAGCGTGGGGTGGTACGTGACATTGAGGAGACCACACGATCCATCACCCAGGCGATGCGGGACGCGGAACGCATGGCAGGACTGGAGATCCCTACGGTCTACTGCGGGATTGCAGGCGATCACGTCCAGACTCGGATCAGTACGGGCCTGGCCTCGGTTGCCAGTGAAGAAATAACGCGGTCTGACATCGAGCGTGTTGACGACGTGGCCAAGGCCATCAGCCTCGGCGATGATTATGAGCTACTGCACTACATCCCGCAGGAATACAAGGTTGACAATCAGGGCGGGATTAACGATCCAGTAGGGATGACCGGCCTGCGGCTCGAGGTCGAGATGTGTCTGGTAGCGGTTCAGAACAAGGCAGCACAGAACCTACGCAAATCGGTCGAGCGGGCGGGTTACAAGGTCACCGAGCTGGTACTGGAGCCGCTGGCAGCTTCGATGGCCACGGTGACGGCCGATGAGAAAGAGATCGGGTGTGCGCTGATCGACCTCGGGAGCGGCTCGACGTCCGTTGCCGTGTTCCACGATGGAAAGATGCGTCATCTGTCCTCCATTCCGTTCGGTGGGGCAAACGTGACCAGCGATATCGTCCAGGGGCTGGGTGTCACGCAGAGTGACGCCGAACGGCTGAAGGAGAAATCAGGGTGTGCCTACACACCGCTGGTGGATCTGGATGAGGTGATTGAGATACCCGGTACTGCGGGGCAGGGGCCCCGCCAGGTGAAACGCGAGCTGTTGGCTCACATTATCCACCAGCGCATGGACGAGATCTTGGGACTGGTGGCCGACCGCATCGAGGAGGCCGGGTACGCCGGTCGACTCGCCGCCGGGGCGATACTGACCGGCGGCGGCGCACAGTTGTCGGGCATCGTCGAACTGACCCGCGAGGTCTTTGCGATGCCGGTGCGAGAAGGTATACCGGGCGAAGGCATCGTTGGCATCGTCGATCACGTCCAGGCACCGCGGTTTGCGGTACCGGTTGGTCTGGCGCTGTACGCGACGCGACAGGTTGTCGGTGGCAGAATGGATGGCGGTCAGGCGGTAGATAGGCTGTTTGGTCCTGTCAAGCGGTGGCTGCAGGACTTCTTCTAAATCGAGGGCTGATGAGGGACCCCATGGTTTTTGAACTCGAGGAAACGGTTGCGCAGAACGCCCGAATGAAGGTGGTGGGTGTCGGTGGTGGTGGGGGCAATGCAGTCAATCGCATGATCGACGAACACCTGATGGGTGTTGAGTTCATCTCGGTCAATACCGATTCGCAGGCTTTGATGAAAAACAAGTCTGATGCGAAAGTGCAGATCGGTAAGAAACTCACTCGCGGACTGGGGGCAGGGGCGCGGCCAGAGATCGGGCGCCAGGCCATTGAGGAGAATCGGGATGATGTCTTGAACGTACTCGAAGGTGCCGATCTGGTCTTCGTCACCTGTGGTATGGGTGGAGGAACCGGCACGGGTGCGTCACCGATCATAGCACAACTGGCTCGAGACGTCGGAGCCCTGACAGTCGGAATCATCACGAAGCCGTTTCTGTTCGAGGGCCGCAAGCGGATGCGCCAGGCGGAAATAGGCATCTCGGAGATGGCCAAGCACGTAGACACCATGATCTTGGTGCCAAATGAGCGGCTGTTGGCGGTGGTGGGCAAGAATGTGCCGTTCCAGGAAGCGCTGAAGAAAGCTGACGAGGTACTGCTGCATGCCACACAGGGTATCTCGACATTGATATCCGTGACCGGGTTGGTGAATGTCGACTTTGCCGACGTGCGAACGGTGATGCAGAACGGAGGCTCTGCCCTGATGGGGATGGGGGCCGCGAGGAGCGATGACCGGGCGCTCGAAGCGGCACAGCAGGCCATTTCGAGTCCGTTGCTGGATGATGTGTCGATCAACGGATCGACCGGTGTGCTCGTCAATATCACGGGCGGGCAGGATCTGACCCTAGGAGAAGTGAACCAAATCAGCGAGGTGATCCACGACGCAGCGGGAGATCAGGCCGAGATCATATTTGGTGCAGTAACGGAGCCCGCTATGGAGGGCGAGGTGCGCGTGACCGTAATTGCTACCGGTTTCGACCAGTCGCTGTCGACTCAAGAGAGCCCTTTCGCACGCTCGGCATCGCCGGGTGTTCTCCCTTTCCCCCAGCGACCAACGGCGCGCCCGGCGACCCCGATTACGGCCCAGAATGCGACGGTGCCCAAGCCGGCGCCTACGGCAGGTGAGCCTGAGGCCGAGATTGCCGAGATGGAAATCCCGACGTTCATCAGACGGCAGATGGACTGATGTGGAGTAAGGCGCTCAAGCTCGTTGTCCCAGCGGGAATAGTCCTGGCCACCGCCATTTGGACAACCGGCATTGCGTCTTCATCCAAACCCCTCCCCGTGGCGGCACCGATCGTAGTAGACAACGCGTACGTCTACCAGACCGATGCGGTGAAGCGCAACGAGACGCTGTCGCATCTCTTCGGGCGACACAACATATACGGAAACGAGCTGATCGATGTCCTCGATGCTGCAGACGGGCTGAATCCGCGACGCATCAAGGCCGACAAGGCGTTTGACTTTCGTTACACGGTGGGAAACTCAAAGCCGGACAGGATCTCAGTTCGCATGGACGATGCTAGCATTGAGGACGACAAGATCCTGACTCTGTACAGGGACAGCAGTGGGACTTGGGCCAGTGCCCACAGGCCGGTTGTGTGGTCGGTCGATGTGCTGAGAGTGACTGGGGTGATCCAAGAGAATCTGGATCAGGCGATGCGAGAGGCAGTCCACGACACGACACTGCCTGCAGCACAACGCGCCATCATGGTGAACGATCTGGCCGACAACATCTATGGCTGGGTTATCGACTTCGCCCGCGATTTCTATGAAGGTGACAAGGTGACAGTGGTCTACGAGCGGCTCAGCTCGCAGCTTGGGGATATCCGGTACGGGCGCGTTCTCGCTGCCGAGATTGAAACGCGGGGGAGAAAGAACTACGCCTACGTGATGACTGACGAACGGGGCCGCAACACGTACTACGACGATCAAGGCCTCTCGCTGCGTCGCTCGTTCAAGATACGCCCGGTGTCATTCGGGCGACTCAGTTCGCGGTTCTCGAGAAGTCGTTTTCACCCTGTGCTCAAGACCTACCGCCCCCATTACGGGATCGACTATGCAGCTCCGACGGGCACCGAGATCGAGGCGACGAATTCGGGAACGGTGACCCGTGCGGGTCGTTGGGGCACATATGGTATCATGGTCTCCGTACGTCACGCTCAAGGCGTCGAGACCAGATACGGCCACATGCGAAGTCTGGCGCGCGGTATCGAGCCGGGCGTTCGCGTGGAACAGGGCCAGGTGCTCGGCTATGTGGGTATGACGGGCTTGGCGACCGCGCCACATGTGCACTATGAGATCCTGAAGCACGGCGTGCACCGAGACCCGCGAGATCTGCTGGAGAAGGAACCAGGCAAGCCAATCGCGCCCGGGCTCCGGGACGAGTTCGAATCAGTCATGGCGCAGTACAACGCCCTCCTCAGGGGTCGTCAGCCGCGGTTTGCAGCGGCTGCTCACGATAACTAGTTCTCCAGGGAAACACGTCAGTGCGGCTCTATCCCGCCATTGATCTCAAGGGCGGCCGCGTAGTTCGTTGGCTCGAGGGGGAGGTGACTCGGGAGACTGTCTACAGCGATGATCCATTAGACCGCGCAAGATATTTCATTGATCAGGGTGCGGAGTGGCTCCACGTGGTCGACATGGACAAGGCATTCGGGACTGGGGGGAGCAACCTCGATCTGATACATGCGATCGCTCAGCTCGACGACGTGAGTGTCCAGGTAGGTGGTAACATCGACTCGGTGCAATGGGCCCGCGAGGCGGTGGCCGCGGGTGCCAAGCGTGTGGTCCTTGGTACTGCTGCCGCGCTCGATGCGGGACTATTCCAGGCCTTGGTACGAGAGGTCGATCCCGAGCGCTGCGCATTGGCTCTCGACACGCGGGATGGCAAGGTGGCATTGCGGGGTCTTGACAGGTCAGTCGGCCAACGCTCTGAGGATATCGTGAGAGATGCCCGTGACGTGGGCGTGAGAACAGTGGTCTATCGTGATCTAGCGCGGGATGGGTTGGTCATCGGTGCCGATGTGGCGGGGGCAGCCACCGTCCAGGCGCTCGGCGTAGATGTGATCGTGGCAGGAGGGGTCGCCGGACTGTATGACATAGAGTCGGCAGCTCAGTGTGGATTGGCTGGCGTAATCGTCGGCAGAGCGCTATACGAGGGACGGTTCACGCTGAGGGAGGCCCTTGCGTGCTCACGGTAACACTGCTTGTACTTCTCGTTGCTCTGTGGGCGTTTTTCGTGTACCTGCGGCGCGAGCAGCTTGGTGCTGCGGGATTCGGAATGGCCACGCTCAGGACGGTAGGGGTAGCTGCCCTGCTATTGTTGTTGGTCAATCCGGAGTGGTACGGTAGGAGCGCCGGAGGCGCCCCGGTGGTGTTGCTGGACGGCTCGCTCAGCATGGGCGTGCCTGGTGGACGCTGGAGTGAAGCCCACGACACGGCAGTGGCACTATCGGGCAATGCTCGGAGCATCATCAGCTTTGGCGCCGGCGTTGCCCCGTTTGACACGATGCCTCCTGCGGCGCCAACGACTCGCCTGAAAGATGCGCTGGACGTGGGCCGCGCCATGGGTGGCCCGATCCATGTCGTGAGCGATGGTGAGATCGAAGATATCGCTGCGATTCCTCCGGATGCTCTGAGAGACGTCACGTTCGTAATACTTCCGAGAGACACGGTTCCTGACGCCGCGTTGCTCGATGTGCGCGTACAAGATAGAGTGCGGCGGGCGGACTCGTTGGATGTGGTTGTTACGATAGGGACTTGGGGCCATGGTCTGGCGCAGTCGGCC
>CP070792.1:1840592-1849322 GCA_020346845.1 Gemmatimonadota bacterium | reverse complement strand
CGTGGCGTTCGATCCGCGGTTGGATTGGACGGTCGGCCGGGATGAGGTGCCTTACAAAGACTGGGGAAACCACGAGGCATCCTGGATCCGCGCGCCGGCGTTTGGAGGTCTCTACAGCCCCAAGAAGACGGCCTATGAGGATGCTAGTGGCGCAGTGAGCAATGTCGGGTGGGTGCCCACGCAAACTAGCTCCATGAACATCCACATCTACCGCTATGCGGATCTGCTGCTGCTGCTGGCCGAGGCGTACGTTGAGGAAGGCCAACTGGAAAATGCTCGGGCGATTGTCAATGACATCAGGGTTCGGGCAGCTGCCAGAGCACAGGGGCCGAACGGTGGTCCGATTGCAGTGCCGATTGATGATGCCGGCATCACCTGGGCGGACTACCAAATTGGCCAGTACACCGCACCGTGGACGGACCAGACCGCCGCCATGACCCGTGTTCGCTACGAGAGACGGCTGGAACTGTCCATGGAAGGTGAGCGGTTCTTCGACTTGCGACGTTGGGGAACGGCTCCACAAGTTCTCAATACTTACCTGGCGGCTGAAGTGAGAAGGCTACCGCATCTGGCCGCTGCGGCAACATTCGCAGACAGACATGCTCTCTACCCCCTCCCGACTCTGCAGATTGAGTTGAGCCAGGAGAACGGGGAGCAGACGCTGGTGCAGAACACTGGGTGGTAGGCAGGGTCACACCGCTTTCGCTGCACTAGTCACGTAGCGGAAGAGCCCGGTCCCGACAGAGTCGGGGCCGGGCTTTCGGTTTTAGTGAGGAGTATGAGTCCGTGTGCCTCCGGCCCAGCGATGAGCGGTCACCGGCCTCTGATCGTGAACGTTTGCAGTGAATCCCCGTTGTTCGCGATTAACACGGCCTTGCCTGGCGGTGTTGTGATCAGGGCCAGATCCGCGACCTGCAACGGAGCCAGGAACCCGCTCACAAACGGAGGAACGGGAGTGAACCCGCCGCGGCCGTCACCCCTCAGCCACAGGCCGTTGCCCGCGTCGCCTCTTGGGATGTTCGGCTCGGAGTGGTACAGGTTCCCCGCCACGATGAGATCGAGGTTGCCATCAGCGTCGACGTCGCGGACAATGATCCCGTTGATCGGTGATATCTGGGCCAGGTTGGGCAGCGGAACGGCGGTGAAGCTCCCGTGTCCATCGTTCTGTAGGTATGTGCTGGCAAATGTGTCCACCTGGTAATGAACCGCCTGGTTCAGGCGGGAACCGAACACCTCCTGGATCGAGGCTGCTGCAAACGACTCGTAGGTCGGGAACTGCACGCTGAGCGTATAGATTCCCCGGTCCAGCCTCGCCAAACCGAAGAAGGGATATTCCGTCCCTTCTATCTCCTGTGTCAGAACGATGTCGGTCGTACCGTTCCTGGTGAAATCGTCCGCCAAGATCCCGAACTTGCTTTCCTCCGATGTCGCAAACGCATAGTTCAATCCCAGGTTTCCTGCTACCAGGTCGGGATGTCCGTCGTTGTTGAAATCTCCCGATGCGAGACCGTACCACCACCCCCGCGTCGCTGGCAGGCCCCTCGAACTGGTTACATCGCGCAATTGTTCTCCCTCGTTCTCGAAGAACTGCAGCGGCATCCAGACGCCCGCCGTCACGAGATCCAGTCGACCGTCACCGGTGAAATCCAGCCAGACCGCATCCGTGATCATCCCGCCGGGCCGCACCAGCTCGGGAACCGCTGCCTCCGTAATGTCGGTGAAACCGCCTGCGTCATTGCGTAGCAAGTAGCTGCGGGTCGGAAAGGGGTAGTTTCTGGGCATCAAACGGCCCCCGACGAACAGATCCAGTCTGCCGTCGCCCGTGAAATCGCCGGCCACGACACTGGCCGTGCTGGTCAACATGGGCGGTAGAGCGGCGGTATCCCTGACGAACTTTCCACCGCCCTGGTTGACATAGAGGCGGTCCTGCAACAGGTCCGACACCGGAGACAGATGATAACCGCCGCTGGCCACGTAGAGATCCAGCAGCCCGTCTCCGTTCGCATCAAAGAACAGCGCCCCCCAATCTTCGTGATCAGCGTCCGCTGCCCAAACTTGACGTTCGGCGGGCTCGAAGAAACTGCCGTCCTGCCGCTGAATGAACAGGGTGCCAGAGTAACCCGCTGCGCCGCCGATGAATACGTCATCCAGGCCGTTGCCGGTCACATCTCCCACGGCAAGCGGAGGTCCCTGCCTGGACACCATATGCGGCAACAGGGGCTGTACGGTGTAGTCGACGAACGTTTTTTCCCGGTGTTGATACTGCAGACCTGCGCCTGCATTCATCGGCTCGAACATACGATCTTGAGCGGGCGCGGCACGGTCGGGTCCTTGCTCCGCTATGGCGTCTCTCTGACGTACGGTCAAGACCCGATCGGCCTGCAGATCGGTCAGCAGTTGGTGTCGCCCGTCGGGCCACACCACCTCGAGGCTATCCGCGCGTTGCGCATCACCGAGCCCAAAGTGAATCCGGTCATCGATGCTGGAGATGTATCCCCTGTACGGGGTGTGGTAGATGTACTGCTTTTGTCCTCCGGCCGTGAGGATCAGCTTCGATCCGAGCCCCCCGCTGTTGGGATACTCTCCCTCCAGCTCGATCTGCAGATAGTGATTGGTGTCGTCCCGGGGTGGGATGTTATGGTATATGAACGCGGGCGCGTCGATGTTGTTGACCACCATGTCGAGCCTGCCGTCGTTATCCAAGTCGCCATATGCTGCGCCGTAAGAGAAGCTCGGGCGGTTGAGTCCCCATTCGTTGGTCTTGTTGCTGAACGTCAGGTCTCCTTCATTGCGGTAGATGTAGTTCGACACGCTGTAACCGTGCAGCTCCCGCAGGATTTGCAGCCCACTGTCTGGATTTCGCGTCCGGCTCGCGTTGAACATCTCCTTCTGGAAATCGTAGTCAATGGTAGCTTTGGGATAACCATTGGTGATGTGGATGTCCTTGTATCCATCATTGTCGAAATCCGCGAATAGGGGACTCCAGGTCCAATCGGTGTAGGCGATACCGGCCAGATGGGGAATCTGGCTGAAAATGACATCGCCATCTTCCGTGATGCCATTGTTCAACTGCAGCGAGTTCGTGCTGTAGTCGTAGTGAAAGCCTCGACCGCGAAACTTCATGAAACCGTCATGCGTCAGGGCTCCGGTCATCCGTTTTCGCGCTGCCAAGCCTTCCGGCACCATGTCGGTCTGGAGAATGTCGAACCAGCCGTCGTTGTTGAAATCGGCAATATCGAGGCCCATGCCCGCATAGCTCGTGTGCCTGAGCCACTTAGCAGCTTTGTCGGTGAATGTTCCGTTGCCATTGTTGACGTAGAGTACATCGCTGGGTGTGTCGTCGTTGGAGACGTATATGTCCGGCCACCCGTCTGCATTTAGATCTGTCACGACGACGCCGAGTCCGAATCCGATGTCCCGAACGATGCCTGCATCCCTGGATATGTTCGTGAACGTGTCGTCACCGTTATTGCGATAGAGTCGATCGTGGCTGGTGGGGCTGGTACGGCGTTCGCTGAGAGGGAGCCGATCTGCCGCACCGCGTGCGAATTCCCACGGTGAATTGCTGAGCAGAAAGAGATCGAGATATCCGTCCCGATTGTAATCAAAGAAGACGCCGTGGGTGGTGAAGCTGGTATCAGCTATGCCATAAGCCGCTGCTGCCTCCCGGAAAGTACGATCCCCGTTGTTGAGAAACAGCAGATTGTTACGTTCTTCCGGTTTGGACCACTCGGGCCCAGAGATAGAGACATAGATGTCGAGATAACCGTTGTTATCTATGTCCACCATGCTGGCGCCGTAGGCCCATCGGTCGGTCGATACCCCTGCTGATTGCGTGATGTCGTCGAATCGCATGTCCCCCTTGTTCAGATACAGACGGCTTGTGACCATGTTGCCCGTGAGGAAAACGTCGGCCAATCCATCGTTGTCGATATCGCCGATGGCCACGCCCCCGCCGTTATACACGAGAGCGTCCGTCTGGGCATTCACGGAGTCGTCGGTCGTGATAGTATTGGCGAAGGTGATGCCGGTGTGTTCCGGGGTCAGTAGCGTGAAAAGCGGCTCAGCGTGTTCCGGACTGCCACAACTCGCCAAATAGAGAGTGGACGTAAGGGGCAGAATCAGGTATCGGTGAGAAGTGCTCATACGGTAAGAAAGTGGAATCCCTGGACGCGCTCACCGGCCTCTGATCGTGAACGCCTGCAGTGAATCGCCGTTGTTCGCGACTAGCACGGCCTTAGCTGTCGGTATCGTGATCAGGGCCAGATCCGTGACCTGCATCGGAGCCAGGAACCCGCTCACAAATGGAGGAACGGGAGTGAACCCGCCACGGCCGTCACCTCTCAGCCACAGGCCGTTGCCCGCATCAGCTCGTGCAGTATTCGGTTCCGTGTGGTACTGATTCCCCGCAACGATCAGGTCGAGATGGCCATCACCGTCAACGTCGTGCGCAACGATCGCGTTTGTCGGCGCTATCTGTGCGAGGTTGGGTAACTGGTGCGAGGTGAAGGTTCCGTCGCCATCGTTCTGCAGGTAGACGCTGGCGAACGTATCCGCCTGGTAGTGGATTGCCCTCTCCAAACGGGCTGCACCGAACATCTGCTGCATAGATCCCTGCGCAAACGATTCGTGATCCGGGAATTGCAGTCCGACAGTGTAGACCTCTCTGCCCAACTTCGCCAGTCCGAAGAACGGATACTCAGTCCCGTCTACCTCCTGTGTGAGGATGATGTCCGTTGTCTGGTTCCCGGTGAGATCGTCTGCGAAGACTCCGAACCTGCTTGCGGCTGAAGTCTTGAATGTGTGATTCAAGCCCAGATTTCCGGCTACCAGGTCGGAGTGGCCATCGTTGTTGAAATCTCCCTGCGCTAGACTGTACCACCAACCCCGCATTGCTGGCAGGTCCACGGAAGCGGTAACATTGACCAACCGGTCGCCCTCGTTGTGATAAAATTGGAGCGGCATCCAAACGCCTGCCGTTACCAGGTCGATTCGTCTATCGCCGTTGAAGTCCAGCCAGACCGCATCCGTCACCATTCCACCCGGTCGCACGAGCTCGGGAGCAATTGTATCCGTGACGTCGGTGAAGCCGTCACCGTCATTGCGTAACACATAACTGCGGGTTGGATAGGGATAGTTCCGGGGCACCAGGCGGCCACCTACGAACAGGTCCAACCGGCCATCACCTGTGAAATCGCCGGCTGTGACGCTAGCCGTGCTGGTCGGCATCGACGGCAACGCCGCTCTATCTCTTTCGAATCTGCCGCCACCCCGGTTGATGTAGAGCCGGTCCTGCAACAGATCCGAAACCGGTGACGAGTGATACCCGCCGCTGGCCACATATAGGTCCTGCAGACCATCGCCGTTGGCGTCAAATAACAGCGCGCCCCAATCTTCATGATCTCGGTCTGCCAGCCAAGGTTGAGCTGCCGTGGACTCGACGAATGTGCCATCCTCTCGCTGGATAAACATGGTGCCGGGGGAGCCCGCTGCACCACCGATGAACACATCATCCAGACCGTTACCGGTCACGTCTCCCACGGCAAGCGGAGGCCCCTGTCTCGAGAGCATATGTGGCAGCAAGGGCTGTACGCTATAGTCGACCAGGTCCTTTTCCCGATGCTCATGCTGCAACCCTCTACCGGGTTCCATCGGCTGGAACATCCGGTCCGGTGCGGGCGTCACGCGATTCGGCCTCTGCTGCTCTGTCGCATCCGACTGTCTTACGGTCAGCACTCGATCTACCTGCAAGTCAGTCAGCAGTTGCTGTCGCCCATCAGGCCAGATCACCTGGAGATTATCCACGCGCTGCGCGTCACCGAGCCCGAAATGAACCCGGTGATCCATAGTTGACATGTACCCCCTGTACGGGACGTGGTAGATGTACTGATTTTGCCCTGCAGCCGAGAGGATGAGCATCGATCCGATACCGCGGTTGTTGGGGAAATCACCCTCGAGTTCGATTTGCAGGTAGTGACTCGTGTCGTTTGCGGGCCGGACGTTGTGGTAGACAAACGCCGGAGCGTCGATGTTGTTGATTACGACATCGAGCCTGCCGTCGTTATCCAGGTCGCCGTATGCTGCACCGAAGGAGAAACTCGGCCGCTCCAACCCCCAGGCGCGGGTCATGTTGCTGAACGTCAAGTCCCCTTCATTGCGGAACACGTAGTTCGATTCGTCGTACGTGTAGAGCCGATCCAGCACCTCCAGTCCGCGCTCATCTTGTCCGGCAAGTCGTATCGCGTGCATCGCCTCCTGGTAGTCATAGTCGATCACGGCTTTGGGATAGCCGTTGGCGACCAGGATGTCCTTGTATCCATCATTGTCGAGTTCGACAAACAGCACGCTCCAGGTCCAATGAGTGTGCTCGACACCAGCCAGACGAGCGATCTCACTGAACGTGACGTCTCCTTCGGGTGTCACTCCATTGTTCAGCTGCAGAGTATTCATGGTGTAGTCGTGCTGAAATCCGCGGCTGAGGTGTTCCATGAAACTGCGATAGAACATCGCTCCTGTCATGCGTTTTCGTGCCGGCAGGTCTTCCGGCACCATGTCCGTCTGTAGAATGTCAAACCAGCCGTCGTTGTTGAAATCGGCGATGTCTATACCCATACCGGCAAAGCTGGTGTGCCTGAGCCAGGTGGAGGATTTGTTGGAGAATGTGCCATCTCCATTGTTGACATACAGGAAGTCACTGGGTGTATCGTCGTTGGAGATGTAGATGTCGGGCCACTCATCTGCATTCAGGTCCGTCACGGCTATGCCGAGCCCGAATCCTACCTCCCTCAGGATTCCTGCTTCGGTGGAGACGTCAGCAAATGTTGCGTCTCCATTGTTGCGATAGAGTCGATCGTAGCTGGTACTACTCTGGCTGCGCACACCGGCCGGGTGTCGCTCTGCCTCACCACGTGCGAACTCGCCGGGAGCATTGGTGAGTAGAAAGAGGTCGAGGTCTCCATCTCGATCGTAATCGAAGAAGGCACCGTGGGTGGTGAAGCTGGTGTCATCGATACCATATGCTGCTGCAGCTTCGGTGAAGGTACGATCTCCGTTGTTGAGAAACAGCAGGTTGGCCCGTTCTTCCGGTTGTGACCACTCGGGGCCGGAGACCGAGATATAGATGTCGAGATAGCCGTTGTTGTCTATGTCCACCATGCTGGCCCCGTAGGCCCAGACATCGGTCGCAACGCCTGCAGCTTCCGTAATGTCCTCGAACTGCATGTCTCCTCTGTTCGCGTACAGGCGGCTCGAGACCATGTTGCCTGTGAAGAAGACGTCCGATAGACCGTCGTTGTCTATGTCACCGATGGCCACGGCCCCACCGTTGTACACAAAGGAATCGAATTGCACGTTCACCGAATCATTGGTCGTGATAGTATTGGCGAAGGTGATTCCGGTGCTGTCCGGGGGCAGTAACCTCAACAGCGGCACTACGTCATCCTGACCGCGGCAACTAGCCAAGCCGAGGTATAACACGGAAAGCAGTATCAGATATCTGTGAGTCATGGTCATAGTGTGAGAATTGGATTGCAGGCCTGTCCAGACGGCCTAAATCGGCCTCAGCCGAAAGCGTAAGATGGGGCCTCGCTGCCTCGTTGGCGAGACGCGATCGGGGGATTGTCTGTTCCCGAGCTGCCCCTACAACCCCACGGCGTGCAAGCCAATATAACGCAAAGACTTGACCGGCTGGGCCTGCCGGTGGGAAGCGGAAGCTAGCAGTTGCCCCCTGCGCGGGGATGCCAAGGATGGGTTTGGGCGGCTGCTCTGCCCCTCACGCTGGCCTCACTAGGGATCCCAGTCTAGGTTAAGACGCTACCGCCGGCAAGCGGGGGTGGGGTGAGGAGACGGGAGGCCGGGACACCGGGCAACCGTGCTACCGGGTCAAGCGATCGCCGCAACACGCCTATGAACCTCCATTGGGTCGACCTGCTGATCATCGCCGCCTATTTGGGGGCGACTATCGGTATCGGATTCTGGATCTCCAAACTCGCCTCCCGCAGCATCCAGAACTACTTCCTCGGTGGCAACACCATTCCGTGGTACATGCTCGGTCTCTCGAATGCATCCGGCATGTTCGACATCAGTGGGACCATGTGGATGGTGTACCTGCTGTTCATCTACGGGCTAAAGAGCGTCTGGATACCGTGGCTCTGGCCGGTGTTCAATCAGATCTTCTTGATGGTCTACCTCTCGATTTGGTTGCGGCGCTCCAGTGTCATGACCGGAGCCGAGTGGATCACTTTCCGTTTCGGCACGAGCAGGGGGGCAAACCTGGCTCACGTGATCGTGGTGCTGTTCGCCATTCTGAACGTGATCGGGTTTCTCGCTTACGGGTTCATCGGTATCGGCAAGTTCGCCGCGACGTTTCTGCCGTGGGAGCTGTCGGCGGATCCGACGACCAACGCCAACTTGTACGGTCTGATCATCACGGCGATCACGACACTGTATGTGGTGAAGGGAGGCATGTTCAGTGTCGTTTTCACCGAGGTGCTGCAGTTCTTCGTCATGACCGTTGCTTGTATCGCGGTCGGGTTGATCGCCATGCAGCAGGTGTCACCGCAGATGCTTGACGCAGTCGTCCCTGACGGATGGCACAACATGTTCTTTGGCTGGCGGCTGGATTTGGACTGGACGGGGATCCTCGATGCGGCTGCCGGCAAGATACAGCAGGACGGGTGGGAGCTCTTTTCGATCTTCTTCATGCTGATGCTGTTCAAGGGCTATCTCCAG
>CP070792.1:1825799-1840492 GCA_020346845.1 Gemmatimonadota bacterium | reverse complement strand
CGAGGACTACCAGACGTAGCCACACGTCGGTCCAGACCTCGACTGCCCCGGCTCTTATCTCCCCGGCCGCCTTCCCTGTGGCGATGACCTTCTCCAGCTCCGTGCGGAACTGCCTGCGCGCGTCCCGGCTTCGTGCATCGAGCAACGCGGAGATATCGCTCCCGAAGCACAGCTTTATAAGGGGAGGATTGCTGCGTGCCAACTCGAGCCATGACCGGGCGACGTGGTGCAGACGGTTGTGGCAAGTATCGGTGGCCGCGGACTCGGTAATGGGTTGTAGCAGGAGACCAAGCCCAGCCCGATAGATGGAATTCAGCAGATGTTCTTTGCTATCGAAGTGTCGGTAGATGGTGCCTTCGGCTATGCCTGCCCTGGCCGCTATCTGTGGTGTCGTGCTCGCGTGATAACCTCGTGTCGTGAACAAGTCCAACGCTGCTCGCACCAATCGCTCGCGAGTACCCTTCGGATCCCGCTTGCGCCGTTTCGGTAGCGAACTACTTCGATTCACGTGAGTCATTACTCGCAAACGTAAGGGCTGGAGCGGGAGATGGTAAGGGCCGGTGACCCGGTGTCCCGGTTACTAGTGGGAAGGCTCACCTCGTGGCAGCAGTACGCCTGTGGGAACCGGAAGCTATGGACGCGCGTTGGCAAGATGCATTCGCGCCCAGCGCCAGGTCCGGATCGAATAGATTTTAGTCAAGCAAGAGGTGGTTCAGGAACCGCGATCATACGATCGATACGGGACACTGGGCAACCGGAAACCGAGCCATAATGTGGTGAATGAATAGATGACCATAAAAAACGCAGTCGACCTCAAGAAGGTCTGGGCCTCGGCCAGCCCTTACACCGAATTTGTCGAGGGCACCGAGAAGAACCGCTCTCTCTGGGAGGGCGTGTATCGCTTGACACCGATCCCAGAGTGGGTCTTGAAGCTGGCGTGCGACCGTGGCAAGGGCATAAGGCTGCTAGCCATTGTGGAGGATTGGTGCGGTGATGCGAGCAACACGGTGCCGGTGTTGGCCAAGCTGGGTGACATGGCCAGCTGCCTCGAGATGCGAGTGATTGAGCGGGATGAGAACCCGGAGGTGATGGATCAGTACCTGACTAATGGTGCTCGCTCGATTCCAATCGTGATAGTCCTGAATGAAGATCTCGAGGAGCTGGGGCACTGGGGTCCACGGCCAAGTGAGCTACAGCATTGGGTGATGGATCACAAGGACGCCATCCCGAAGGACGAGCGCTACAAGTACGTGCGGCGGTGGTATGCGAAGGACAAGGGGGAGACTACTATGCGGGAGGTACTTCAGCTGATCGCGTAGAATCGCGAGTGCCGGTCGCGGCAGATCTTGCGTAGACAGATGAGGAGGGGAAGAGGGGGAAGGAGGGGAAGGAGATAGATCAGGGGATGAGGGGAAGGGAGTGGGGATCTCGTTCCCCTTCTTCCCCTCCTTCCCCTCCTCAATCTCCTAGAAAGCCCAACTGGTATGCGTCTGCACGATCAACTTGTCTGGCCCCCAGGCGAATGTCATGCCGAGGATCCCGTTGCGGCCGATTGTGAGTATCGGGCCCAGCCCGCCGCCTACGTGTAGGTCCTTCAACGTGAACTCATCCGGTGGTTGGTACACGCGGCCCGCGTCCACGAATCCCAATAGAGAAAGCGTCGCTATCTGTGGTGATCCACCGACCAGATAGCGCACGTCGAGGCTACCGAAGATCTTGTCCTGAGCGAGGAACCTGTCGGTGTAGATGGCCCTGTGCGATAGGGGCCCGCCTAGTCCGCTATAGACGCGCTCGCTCGCTTCGATGTTGAAATACGAACCCACGGGCGGCGATCCACTCAGGCTCTGGCCTGCTACACGGCCGGCAAGCACCAACTTTTCTTCGAGCAGCGAGTAGTAAGCCGCGGTGGAAATGCTGAATCGATTGAAGCTCACGTCACCGACAACATTCGAGTCGGCCACATCGAAGAGAGCTTCGACGAACACGCCGCGGTGCGGTGTCACTTCGTCGTCGCGTGTGTCGAACACCAAACCCAATCGAAGAGACGGTTGCCACACAGATACTCCGACAAGCGGGGCGACTCCGGCTTGTACCTGCTCGCCCAGCAGTGTGGTGCCGCTCAGTGTATCCAACTTCCAGCGCTCGACGTGGAAGCCGGCGAGGGCACGCAACCCGCCGACGATGTGACGCTGTGCGGTGCCGCGAACGAATAAGCGGCGCCGATCCATCCTGTAGTAGTACGGCTGTTCGTCCGTGACACTGTCACGCTCGAAGGCGGTGTTGTTGCCCACACCGAAGTAGTTCTGCCGCGCGGCACGCATCGTCCAGACCCTGAGGTCGAACCGCCAACCAGGAAAGAAATTGGGAAACTTGAAATCCAATCCCAGGTGGTAAGAGCCAGACGTCGAGATCTCCGCGTCGAGCGAGATGTTAGCCCGGTATGGTGGCGGCGCGTCCCAATCGTCATAACCTGGTGGCCTTATCTGGGAATAGAACAGGCCGAACGAGAACCCGTTGGTTGGCGTCCAATAGGCCTTCGGATAGCCGACGTCGGTCCAGCTCGATCCGAGCGTGGGCAGATTGGGGATGAGCCGCTGCGCCGAGGCCGAACTGGCGACAACAGAGAAGACGATGGCGGTAAGGAGCGTTAGTCTCACGCGTCTCGCTCGTAGAGATATGCCGTATCCTGGTGCGAGGCTTCCACTCCGTCAAACACGGCGTAGCGCGACGGACGTATCGTGGCGGCACCGAACTCCCCCGCCTTGCTGACCGCGTAGAAGCTGAGACCGAATGTTGGCTGACCACGCTCGTCCAATAGACGGGGCTCGGACGCCGCGACCACTCGCCGCAACGTCTCCAGCGCCGCGTCGGTGGGCGAGAGCCCGCGCCGCATGCCTTCAACCGTCAGGAAGGCGCCGCACACCATGATGTTCGATTCGCCGCGGCCGGTCGAGCCGGCAGCGCCCACGTCGTTGTCGGTGTATTGTCCGGCACCAATGATCGGCGAATCGCCAACGCGGCCAGGAATCTTCCACGCCAAGCCGCTGGTGGTCGTCACCGAGGAGATATCGCCACTGGAATTCACGACGTTGCAGTTGATGGTACCCGTCGGCCGTGGCACCATTTGCTCATCACGCTCGACGTTGATCCAATCATCACGCTCACCACGGTTGGCCCGCCAGCGCAGCCATCTCTCACGTGACTGCTCCGTCATCAGATCCTCTTCCTTGAAGCCGTATGACAACGCGAACTTCTTGGCACCCTCGCCCACCAGCATGATGTGGTTGGTGTAGAGCAGCACGTATTTGGCGACCACGCTCGGTGTCTTGATGCCCTCGAGAGCACCCACGGCCCCGGCTCGCTTTGTCGGACCATGCATGCACGAGGCATCCAATTGTACGACGCCGTGCTCGTTGGGTAGTCCACCGTAGCCTACCGACATGTCGTTGGGATCCAGCTCCTGGATCTTCACACCCTCAATCGCAGCGTCGAGCGTATCCACACCTTGGGCCATCAACTCGCCGGCCTTGGCAACGGCGCGCAGGCCGTTACCGGAAGCGACGGCAACGTTCTTGGACGATTGGCGTATGTGGACCGCGGGTGCTTCGATGCTGTGGGACATTCCGGGGACCATCACGGCCGCGGCTGTTGCGCCCGAAGCGGCACCCAAGAACTCGCGGCGCGAGAGCTTGCCTGTCACGTTGGTACCTCCTGTTGTCAGTCACGAGCCACAGAACGGCATCGCGAATTAACCCCAATCTCGTTACCCATGTCAACTTGATTGGCCGAGGTACACCGCGTACGTTCCCGCGTCCGTACACAGAGCAACTCGGGAATGATCTCGGTCGTAATCCCCGTCTACGACGAATGTGAGAACCTGGCGCCGCTTCTCGAAGCGATAGAGGCAGCCCTGAGCGGGCTGGATCACGAGATCGTGATGGTGGATGACGGCTCTGGCGACGGGTCGGCTCTGGAGTTGGCTCGGCTCAGATCGGCCTACCGGCATATGCGGCTCGTTGAGCTCGAGCGGCACGCCGGCCAGAGTGCGGCTCTGGTTGCCGGGTTCGAGGCCGCTCGGGGTGAGATCGTTGTGACCATGGACGCTGATGGGCAGAATGACCCGGCGGAGATCCCGGGATTGCTGGAGCTGTTGGAGGTTCACCCCGGTTACACCGCCGTGGTCGGCTATCGGGTCGGTAGGCTGGATACGCGGTGGAAGTTGTTTCAGAGCCGTGTGGCCAACGGATTCCGTAATCTGGTGACGGGTGACTCGATTCGTGACACAGGCTGCTCGTTGAAGGCCATGCGACGAGCGGTGCTGCTGCAGCTCCCGCGTTTTGACGGCATGCACAGGTTCTTGCCGACGTTGATCCGAATGCAAGGTGGAGTTGTGGTTGAGGCGCAGGTATCACATCGTCCGCGTTGGCACGGCCGCAGCAAATACGGAATGTGGAACCGGGTGTTCAGGGGGGTGCGTGATGTGTTCCGTGTCAGGTGGCTAGGCAGCCGCAGACTGGTAACCAAGACCAAGAACGACTCACTCTGATGGGCGTGGCTTGACTGCGGGCGCTCAACTGCTTAGGGTGTCGCGCTTGGCGAGTGAGCAAAAGCAGAGTGAGACAGTGAGGAGAGAAGCAGCTGATGACAGGTCGTGAGTTCGGGCGGTTCTTCCTGCCGGGCCCTACTGAGGTGCACCCGGATGTTCTGGCGTCAATGCTACAACCGATGATTCCTCACCGAGGTCCCCAGATGGTGGATCTGCTGGAGGGGGCAGATGCACCGCTGCGGCAGCTGTTCTGCACCGAGCGCCCCGTGTTGGTAGGCACCTGTGCCGGGACCGGGTTCATGGAAATGGCGGTCCGGTCGGGCGTGCGGCAGAGGGCTCTGTGTCTGGTGGGTGGTGCCTTTGGCGAAAGGTTCGCCGGTATTGTTGAGGCGACTGGAAGGGATGCGATCCGTCTGAATGTTCCGCTGGGCAAGACCGTGGAACCTGACATGCTCGAGGACGCGCTCAAGCGGTCGGAGGTAGATGCGGTCACTGCCGTGCATTCGGAGACATCCACCGGATCGTTGGCGTCGGTGGCCGAGCTTGCCACCGTGGTGCAGCAGTTTGATGACGTGCTCTTGCTGGTGGATGGCGTGACGTCGGTCGGCGGATCTCCCGTGCGGACGGATGAGTGGGGGCTCGACTTCGTCTTCACGGGGTCACAGAAGGCGCTCGCACTTCCGCCCGGCCTGGCGCTGGGAGTCGCCTCGGATCGGATGGTCGAACGCGCAAAGAGGACGCCGGAACGCGGTGCCTATCTCGACGTCGTGGCCTATCATGAGGCGGCCAGTAAGTACCAGCCGACCAACACTCCGGGAATATCAACCTTGTACGCGCTGCGCGAGCAGCTCAAGCGCATCGCGGCAACCGGTGGAATCGAGGCACGGTGGGCGAGACATGAAGCGATGAGGCAAACGGTCGAGAATTGGGTCGCGGGGCGCGGTGGTGATTTGGGCTTTTCGTATCTGCCTAGTGAAGGTCGTAGATCGTGGACGATATCGTGTCTCCAGGTTCCGGAGGGGCGAAACGGGCGGGAGATAGCGAAGGATCTTGCCGGGGTGGGATGGACCATCGGCTCAGGATACGGTGGCCTCAAAGAGCAGACGATCCGCATCGGGCACATGGGGGACCACACGGTGACCCAAGTGACCGAGTTACTCCAGGTCATGGAGAGCATACTACAATGACATATGTAGTGGTGGTCGCCGACAGAATCGATGACGAGGGTCTTGCTCTGCTGGGCGACAGTGGTGACTTCGAAGTCGTGTCCACGGCGGAGCAGCCGGAGCAGCTTGCTGAGCAGCTTCCCAGGGCCCACGCGCTGCTTGTGAGGTCCAGTACTCAGGTCACTGAGGGTACGATAGCGGTCGCCAAGAACTTACGGGTTATCGCCCGCGCCGGGATGGGCGTGGACAACATCGACGTCGCCGCAGCCACGAGAGCCGGTATCGCGGTGCTCAATACACCAGGTGCGAACACGATTAGCGCTGCGGAGCACACGATGGCGCTGTTGTTGGCGTTGCTGCGCAACGTGCCGCAGGCCACGAGCAGCATGCGCAGTGGTGGTTGGGACAGGAAGCGGTTTGGTGGCGCCGAATTGCATGGCAAGACCCTGAGCGCCCTCGGTCTAGGACGGATCGGCCGGCATGTTGTGCGACTGGCACAAGCCTTTGGCATGCGTGTGCTGGCGCACGATCCCTACGTCTCTCCTGAACTCGCACGCGAGCTGGGGATTACGCTCGTACCATTGGACGATGCGCTCAGTCAAGCCGACGTGGTGACGTTGCACATGCCGCTGACCGACGATACCCGAAAGATCATGAATGCGTCCCGCTTCGCGTTGATGAAGGCCACAGCCGTGCTGGTGAACACTGCACGTGGTGGACTAATCGATGACGCAGCTCTGGTAGCAGCACTAGACGCTGGCAAGCTGGGCGGGGCAGCGCTCGACGTGTTCGAATCCGAGCCGCTAGCTGCCGGGTCGCCGCTGCGCAGTTCGGAGAAGGTAGTACTGACGCCACATCTGGCGGCGTCGACCGTAGAAGCCCAGAAGAGGGTGTCGTTGGAGGTTTGCGAGTCTGTGAAACGAGCGCTGACGGCTGGTGATGTGACCGGCGCGATCAACCGTACAGCATTGGTAGGTGCTTCCGGGTCGTGACGGCTTAGCTAGTCTTGTCCGTCGGTGGTTCCAACACAGCGCGTGAGACTTGCTCTCCGCCCGCCAGCCTGAAGGAGCCCACCGTAAGTGTCAGCCTATCGGCGGCATCCGCCAACTGCGATGCGGAAGCAGCGATCTGTTCTGTTGAGGCGCTCTGCTGCTCGGCCGATGCCGCAATCTGCTCCGCGGCTGCCACGACCGACTCCGTGCCCTGGGAGATTGCCTGAACCCGCCGCGTGATCTCCTCGACGAGGCCATTCACCTCGCCTGCTGCTCTCGATATCTCGTCACCCCAGGCGCTCGACTCAGCCGTTGCCCCCGCCACTTCCTCCAGTGCTCCCGCTGCCGACTCGGCTACCTGGCGTACCGCGGTACTCGCGTGGGCCAGATTCGTCAGCCGGTTCTGGGTTTCCTGTACGGTGGTCAGGATTCCTCGCACCACATCGGAGGTGGTCACCGCGGATCTTGCTGCCTGATTGGCGAGCTTGCGCACTTCCTCCGCTACGACTGCGAAGCCGCGTCCTTCACCGCCCGAGGCACGAGACGCTTCGATGGCGGCATTGAGCGCCAACATGTTGGTCTGAGTGGCAATGGCCTTGGATTGTGTCAGGAACTGCTGGATTTCCTGCGACATCTCTGCGAGTCTTTCGGCGTCAGCCGCGCCTCTCTCCAGGTCGCTGGCCAATTGCGCCAACTGCTTGCCACCTTCAAGCAGTTGCTGGCGGTGCTCGTTGGCCGTGTCGGCGAGAATCGTGCTTCGCTCAGCCGATACCTTGGCACCGTCCGCCAGAGTGGTTGATATCCCCAGAATTCTGGCCGCGTCGTCAGCTGACTGTCGTGCCAGCTCGGCCTGCTCCGTAGCCTGGCTCGACAGATCCTGACACGTGTTAGCCATCTCTTGAGTCGAGGCGGACATCTCTTCCGTGGCAGCCGAGATCTGTTCGGCCATGGCAGCGGACTCGTGGGCCGAGGTCCGGATCTGAGCAACCAGGTTGCGCAGTGCGTCGACCATCTTGCGAACAGCCAGTAGCAAGTGCCTCACCTCCGCCGTGCCCCGCCCGTCTGAGGCCGCACCCATCGACAAGTCGCCGTCGGCGACCCTCTGGGCCACCGTTCCCGCTATCTGTATCGGCTGGGTGACACGGCGGTGAAGCCACTCGGTGAGCCACGCCAGCATTAGTACTATCACCACGGCCACAGCCCCGGCAGCCACGTAGATGGTGTTGCGGATCGTGATGGCCGCCTCGTTCGTCACGGTTGCAGGTTGGCGGACCACGACCCGCCAACCGCCATCGAGCGTGACCGTGGTGCTAGCGAACTCACCGCCGCCAACGCCGGGCAGCCAGACGACCGTTCCATCCTCAGCGTCGAGCAATAGCTGAGCATCGTCAGCGAGGGTAAACAGGCTGGCTGGATCGCTCGAAAGCACAACCCTGCCAGTCGAGTCGATGGCCTCGACTGTCGCCGCCCCGACGGCACCGTCGGACAACAGCTGGGAGAGCTGCGATAGGTCAAGCAGGGCCTTCACCACGCCACTGAATTGCCCGGAAACCGGGTCCGCAATGCGGGCAGCCAGTTCCACCCCCACGATCCCGGCCGACTCGTCGTAGACTGCTGGGCCCCTATACGTGCCCACTGCTTCGGCATGGTCCCACCAATCTTCGTCTGACTGCACGAAATCCGAAGTGCGGCCGGTGGCCGACACAACCAGACCGTGCCGTTGCGCAAAGAACAGCTCACTGAAATCGGACTCGTCGCTGGTGGTGATGAGAAACTGCTGCACCTGCTGGGAAGCGCCGAGCTCACGCCGGTCAGCGTACAGCTCTTCTAGGGAGTCAGTTGGTAGTCGGTCGAGCCCCAGTTCCATGGCGTCGTCGGCGGCAGACTGCGCAGCCTGCTGGATCAAGGGCGTGCGAGCGAACACTATCACGTCCGTCAGGCGTTCCTGCATGTATTGATCGACCATGTCGGTGGACCGCTGTGACATGATCAAGAGTTGATCGTGGGCTATGCGCTCGAATTGTTGCGTGGTCGCCTGAGTAGCGATGTATGCTCCACCGGCGACCGCCAAGATCGTGATCGGCGTGCCGACGAGCATAACCCGTCGTCTCAGGCTGGAGGTTGCTCTGCGCATTAGACAGGGGCAAGGTACGGAAGGCTGCCAGAGCGAGCAAGCGCTGCTAGATTATCTGGCCTATGTCTGAGCAGAAACTGGATACCGCTGTGTACGATCCCATGACCGTGGAGCCAAAGTGGCGCGCCAGGTGGGAAGAGCGCGGCACCAACTCGATGGATGTGGCTGCGGCCAAGAAACCATACTACCAGCTCATGATGTTTCCCTATCCATCGGCCGAGGGGCTGCACGTGGGGAACGTGTTCGCGTTCGTGGGCAACGACATCCACGGTCGATTCCGCAGGCTGCAGGGGTGGGACGTGTTCGAGCCGATCGGGTTCGACGCATTCGGCATCCACTCGGAGAACTACGCGCTCAAGGTCAACACGCATCCCGGGAAGCTGATTCCGGCGAACATTGCCCGCTTCAAGGAGCAGCTCAAACGGACCGGCTTGATGGTCAACTGGGAACACGTGCTCGCGACGACCGATCCGGACTACTATCACTGGACTCAGTGGATCTTCCTCAAGCTGTATGAGGCAGGTCATGCGGTCAAAAAGCAAGCCCCGGTCAACTGGTGTCCAGAGTGCAAGACTGTACTTGCCAACGAGCAGGTGGAGGATGGTTACTGCGAGCGACACCCCGGAACGCGAGTGCACCAGCGGTATCTGTCTCAGTGGTTCTTCACCATCACCAAATACGTGGAGCGTCTGCTCGACAATCTCGAAACCCTCGACTGGTCCGAGTCAACCCGCACTATGCAGGCCAACTGGATCGGTCGGTCTGAAGGGGCCGAGCTGATCTTCGAAGCCCCTGCGGGAACACGGATACCGGTATACACGACGCGGCCCGACACCGTGTTTGGCGCAACCTATCTGGTGCTTGCGCCCGAGCATCCGCTGGTGGACGAATTGACCGCGTCGGAACAGCAGAATGAAGTGGGCAAGTACCGCAGGGAAGCCGGTCAGAAGGACGTCGTAACGCGCAAGGTGGGCGACAGGGAGAAGACCGGGGTATTCACCGGCACCTATGCGCGAAATCCGGCCACCGGTGAATCTGTGCCGATTTGGATTGCCGACTATGTCCTGATGGAATACGGCACCGGCGCAATCATGGCGGTGCCAGGACACGACGAACGCGACTTCGAGTTTGCCGAGAAGTTCGGGCTGGAGATCAGAAGAGTAGTCGCCGCCTCATCTCCTTCCCCTTCTTCCCCTCCTGATCAGGCGAGGGCGGAGGTGGAGGACGACACGCTCCCCTACATCTCGTGGGGTGGCGTACTGGTAAACTCAGGCCAATTCGATGGTTTGGGCCCGGCTGAAGGCGTGAAGGCCATCACGGCGTGGCTCGAAGAACGAGGGTCCGGTCGAACCAAAGTGCAATTCCGGTTGCACGATTGGTGTATCTCGCGGCAGCGGTATTGGGGCCCACCGATCCCGATGGTCTATTGCGATGGCTGCGGGACGGTTCCGGTTCCATACGATGACCTGCCGGTGCTGCTCCCTGAGATCGACGACTTCAAGCCCGACGAGAGCGGCATGTCGCCGTTGGCGCGTCATGAGGAATGGTACCGCGTTCCCTGTCCCAAGTGTGGCAAGTTGGCGCGACGCGAGACCGACGTGTCAGACACGTTCCTCGATTCCGCTTGGTACTTCCTGCGGTATCCGTCGACCAAGTTCGATGACCGTGCGTTTGATCCCGCGACCACAGAGAAGTGGCTGCCCGTCGATTCCTACATCGGCGGCAACGAGCATGCGGTGCTGCACCTGATGTATTCGCGTTTCATCACGATGGTGCTGCACGATCTCGGCCTGCTGAATTTCGAGGAGCCCTTCACCAAGTTCCGTGCGCACGGCACGATCGTGAAGGACGGCGCCAAGATGTCCAAATCCCGGGGCAATGTGGTAGTTCCCGACGACTACATCGACAAGTGGGGTGCGGACACGTTCCGGATGTATTTGATGTTCCTGGGGCCATACCTGGAGGGCGGAGACTTCCGCGATGAGGGCATCGCAGGCATGCGCCGGTTCCTCGACCGCGTGTGGACCTTGACGAAGAAGATGGCTACCGGAGCTGGAGAGTTGGATCGCGGGGCCGTGCGCAAACTACACCAAACCATCAAGAAGGTCGCACACGATATTGAGGGGCTGCACTATAACACCGCCATATCCGCGCTGATGGAGTACAGCAACACGTTGCGCGCAATTGAGGACGATGAGGCCGGCCTGAGCAGGGAGCTGCTGGAGCCGCTGATCGTCATGCTGGCACCGTTCGCTCCACACTTCAGCGAAGAGTGTTGGGAACGTTTCGGTCATGCCGACAGCGTGCACGATGCCAGCTGGCCCCCCTTCGATGAAGAACTCGCCCGGGCCGACGAAGTCGAGGTTGTGGTGCAGGTCAACGGCAAGGTGCGCGGCCGGCTGCGAGTGGCACCCGGCACGCCCGAAGCCGAAGTCGTAGAATCCGCCATGGCCGACGAGGGCGTGAGCCGGTTTGTGACGGGGAGGGAAGTGAGGAAGACGATCTATGTGCAGGACCGGTTGGTCAATATCGTGGTCTGAAACCCGGTGAAAAGGGAAACGGGAAAGGGGAAAAGGCACCGCGCTCCGGCTACCTTTCCCTTTTCTCTTTTCACCATTCCCTTAGCCCAAGCCCTACAATGACTTACGAAGTCCGCATCCCCTGCGACCTTCCTGCCCCCCAGAACATCTATCTAACTGAACATGAGCCCGATATCCCTAGCCGCGGTCGATGACGTCGCGATCCAGCGGGCAAAGACAGGTGACCTGTCAGCGTTAGAGCGAGTGTACCGAGCATACGAGGGGATGGTGTACACGCTGGCGCGCAGGATCTGCCGAACCGCTGAGGACGCAGAGGATGTGTTGCAAGAGACCTTCATCGAGGTCTGTCGCAGCATGGGAAAGTTCCGCGGACAAGGCGCAGGAAGCCTTACCGCATGGATCAAGCGGGTGGCTTCGAGCAAAGCGCTGATGAAGGTCCGCTACGAGAGTTACAGGGTCGCGGACGAATTGCACGAGGACATGGGTGCTGCGGGGTTCAGGGATGCCGATGTGCCGTTGCAGCTGGATCTAGAGACGGCGCTAGGGCGACTCTCAGATACATCGAGAGCGGTGGTGTGGCTCCACGATGTCGAGGGCTACAAACACGAGGAGATAGCCGAGATGATGGGCAAGACAGTGAGCTTTTCGAAATCACAACTGTCGCGTGCACATGCCCGTCTCAGAACCATGCTCGGCGAGGAGATGTAACGATGGGACACTGCTCAACTCAAGAACTGCTGGAAGTGCGTAACGGCGAGGGCTCGCTCGGCGCCAAGACGCATGTGAATGAGTGCGATCAGTGTCGCGATGAGCTGGATCGCCTGCACCAGCGCGTAGCGGCCCTGCGGGCCCTGCCCAGCCTCAATCCTCCACGGGACCGCTGGTCTGTGGTCCGACAGAGCATCGTGGAGCAGCGGCGTCGCATATGGTTCGTGCGCACCGGCTGGGCTGCCGCCGCGGCCATCGCGCTGGCCCTCGGAGCCAACGGCCTGGTGCCGTGGCCCGCAGCGGCGCCGAGCGAATCAGAGCTGGAGCTGCAGACACTGCTGGATCAGTCGGTGCAGCTGGACGGCGAGCTGGTGAGGGTGGCGGCGCGACCACGGGTGGTAAGCGGGCTTACTGCGGTGACGATAGTCGATCTCGAGGACCAGATCAGTCTGATTGACACCGAGATTGGCCTGATAGACCAGCGTGTGTTACGAGCACTCACCGCACGTGAAGAAGCCGCGGAGCGGAGGGAGTTGGATGTGCAGTTCCTGCGGTCAGTTCTGGCAGAGCAAGCTGACCAAGATCAACTGAGACGGCTGCTGCAGGAACGGCTGATCCTGCTCGACGTCCTGGTGAATACACGCGACAAGCGAACGGTCTACGTGGGACATTAACCATGGTCGGTTGCGGCCATTGGCAAGAGTAAGGAGTAGAGCAATGAGGACGAACATGAGACGCATCTTGACCACGACACTGGCCCTCGCGCTTGTGGCGGGTGGGGCTGCGACAGCACAGGAAGTATCCGAACGCGAAAGGCAGCGGCAAGAGCAAGAGGAAGAGCGGCGGGCCGCAGCCCAACAGCGATTGCAGGAGGCACAGCAGGCACTGCAGCAGGCGTTGCAGATGCTACAGGAGGCACAGAGCGACGAGGCTCGGGCACGTATGAGAGAGGCGCAGAGCGAGTTGAGTCGGGCGATGAACGAGTTGAATCGGAGCCGCTACTACAATAGGGCCTACGAACTGTACACGGATGAGGTCGGTCCGCTGGCGATAGCCATTGGCGGGTCAGGGGCCAGGATGGGGGTGTACCTCACGACCGGGCGTGAGGCAGCCGAAACCGACTCGATCGGTGCGTTGTTGGACCGTGTGGTCGAGGACGGTCCGGCTGACGAGGCTGGGCTTGAAGCCGGCGACATCATCATCTCTGCGAACGGTAAGCCACTGGCGCGCACTAGTCGGCGCGACACTTCGCCCAGCAACAAGCTCACGGGCATCAGAGACGAACTCGAGATTGGCGACACGCTTCATGTTGAGTACAGACGAGGATCGGAGACCAGAACCGCAGCCATAGTGCTCGACGAGCTAGATAGCAGCCTGAGTTGGTCGTATGCGTACACGGCCCCAGACGTGTTGGTGAGTCCTGACGTGGAACTGAGGGCAGCTCCTCGTGTCAGCGTGCGCAGCACACCACGCGGCGGAGTCGCGACGGTGTTCTCGGGCAGCTTCTGGCCCATGAGCTGGTTAGAGATCGAGTTGGTAGAGCTCGACGAAGACCTGGGTGGGTACTTCGGGACCAGCGAGGGCCTACTGGTGCTCCGCGCGCCCGAAGATTCGGAGTTCGATTTCCGGAGCGGCGACGTGATTCTGGACGTCGACGGACGCCGGCCCACCGATCAGGCGCACCTGGTCAGGATCATACGGTCATACGAACCGGGCGAGACGATGAATATCGGCATCATGCGCAACAGGACACACGAGACCGTGAGTGTTACGGTTCCGGAGCGAGACGACTTCAACTGGAACCGCAGGCAGTAGCGTAGTAAGGCACGGCGGACAGCAGCAAGCACCATGGGGCGGTCGGGTTTCGGACTGCCCCATTGTCTTTCATGGGAGCCGCTACGCCGTCCAACTCCGAGCCAGGCGACGTTACCCGGGTTGCCAACCGGCACGCCTGAGGTATCATCAAGCGTCATGAATCGTCATGCGCTGCCACAGAAGCACAGCGCCCGAGAGACAATCACCTGGAGCCGCAATGCCCGAATGGATATTTCCGTGGATGCACCTCGCAAGCCGCATCCTCTTCTCGCTGTTCTTGGTCGTATTTGGCCTGATGCACCTAGTCAGTCCCCGCATTGCGGAGTACTTCGGCACCAAGGAAATCCCCGGACCCAGGGTGGTTGCATGGGCCATGGGCGTGATGGTGTTGGTGGGCGCCGTGTTCGTGGCAATCGGCTATTACCGCTTTATCGGTGCCGGCCTGATCTTCCTGGCGCTGTTCCCCGCCGGCTGGGCTCTACACCCGTTCTGGAAAGAAACCGACCCGGCCGTCAGGCTCACCGAGATGGCGCAGTTCTTCAAGGTGCTGGCGCTGGCCGGAGCGGCGCTGTTCGTGGCGTTTTACAGCAATACGGTCTGGCCCTTGAGTCTGGGAGGTTAGACCGGTTTCCCGGGGCCCCGGTCTCCCGAGTGCCCCGGTTCCCCTTCCCCTTCTTCCCCTTCTAATCTCCTCTGAAACCCATTGACTATTACGCCCGATCGGGCTAAGATATATCGTACGTAATATCGCCCAGTAATATCGGGGAGGAAGCGATGCGAGAACGAGACTGG
>CP070792.1:1800114-1825699 GCA_020346845.1 Gemmatimonadota bacterium | reverse complement strand
GTACCTGCCGCACTCGAGCAGTTGGTGGCGAAGTGTTTGGAGAAGAAGGCAGCTGACAGGTGGCAGACAGCAGAGGAGTTGATTCCGCAACTCGAAGCGTTGGCGACGCCGAGTGGGGGTGTCACACCCGTTGCAACGGCCCCGCTGAGCGCAGTGGCCCGAGGCAAGAAGACGGCGGTTGTTGCAGCTGTGTTTGCGGCACTGATCGCCGTGGTAGTGGTCGTGATACTCATGTCTCGCCGGAGTGGAGACATGCTCGACACACGACGAGTAGCAGTTGCTCCCTTTGAGAATCTGACGGGAGAAGACTCCTTGGACTTGCACGGTCAGGTGGCAGCGAGTTGGATCACGGATGGGCTGCAGCAGGTCGATGTACTGAGCGTAGTGCCGTGGATGGCCGTGCAACAAGAAGCCAGTGCGTTGGAGGGAGAAAATCCGGTACGGGAGTTGGCGGAAATAACTGGAGCAGGAATCGTCGTTTCAGGTAACTATTCTCGCCATGGTGACAGCCTCCGGTTTCGGGCCGAGATCACCGACCCGCGTCGTATGGAGGTACTGCACACCGTCCCACCAGTAAGCGGGCTGTCAACGGACCCCGGGGTGGCATTTGACGCCCTTGCGGAACGAATAGCAGGTGCCCTGGCGGTAATGCTGGACACGGCATTCGGGGAGATGATCTCCAAGTCTATGCGGCGACCGACGTTCGCGGCATACCGGGAATCTGTCACGGGTGCTGACCTGTACAGTCGAGGCAGATATGACGCGGCTATAGAGCACCTTACGACGGCATACGAGCTAGACACCTCCTTTATTGCCTCCCTGATGTACGCTGCATCGGCGCACCTCAATCGTGGTAGCCGTGCGGACGCAGACTCTCTGATAGGGATTGCAGAGCGGTCCTGGGATCGGCTGTCGAGACGCGAGCGTTTGACGCTGTCGTGGCTAAGAGCACGTCAGCGAGGAGCGGGTATCGAGCGCTTGCGAGCATCACGCGGACTTGCCGAGAGCCATCCCATCTGGATGTACCAAAGCGGCTATGATGCCATGCGTGTCAACCGCCCGCAGGAGGCCGTAGAAGCACTCGAGCGAGTTGACCCGGCAAGAGGATGGATGAAGGAGTGGGTGAACTATTGGGATCAACTCACGGCGGCGCGTCACATGCTTGGGGATCACCGGAGCGAATTGAGAAATGCGCGGCGTGGGCGGGAGCAACATCCTGACCGTCTGTTGGTGTTCAACTACGAGGCAAGAGCATTGGCCGCGCTCGGGCGTGTGGACGAAGCAACATTGCTCTTCGATGAGATTCTCGGTCTACCACCCGACCCAAGTTGGGGTCATGCCGAACCAGTGGTCTTCGCAGGCCTCTGCTTCCGAGCCCACGGATATTCTGAAGCCGCTCAAGAGGTCTTTCGGCTTGCCCTCGACCGCTTGTCGTCATTCTTGCCCCATGAGTCGCAGAGTAGAAGCTATCGACATAATCTAGGACAGACACTTTACTGGTCCGAACGATGGGATGAGGCGAGAGAAGTGTTTCTTCAACTCGTCATGGAGAATCCGGATAACGTGGAATACAAGGGCCACCTCGGTGTTGCTCATGCGCGATCGGGTAACGTTGATGAGGCGTCCACAATCAGCGATGAACTTGCTTTGATGGATCGACCCTACCTTCTGGGTTCGAACACTCTTTGGCGGGCGCGGATCACTGCTGTGCTGGGAGACAGGGGGCACGCATTCGAGTTGCTCCGACAGGCCTTCACCGAGGGCATCGACTACGGCATCTGGCTTCACCGGGACATCGACTTCGAGTCCCTGCGCGACTACCCGCCGTTTCAGGAGTTGATCAAGCCGAAGTGATAGGAGCCAGTACAGGGGTCTCGACAACTACAACATGAGTACATTGTGCGCCCCGGCCGCGGCGATCTCGAGCGCTCTCTTGGTATGCTCCTGACCCTCTACCTGCGCGAAGTCGACATCATCTCGGAACATGCCTACTTGATATGAGAGTCGGCCTTCTTCGGTACGGCGTTTACTATTCGAGAAGGGAGATTCGGCAAATCGTCGTCACGCCCGGCGCTTCACACCCCTCACACTACGTCATCCAACACATCCCGCACCAACGCCAGCAGCTCGTTCGGTGTCCACGGTTTTTGCAGGAACGGGACGTCCTTCCCCAAATCCACATTTGCCCGAACATCTTTGGCACTGTAGCCACTCATGAACAGGAATTTCTTGTAAATGCCGTTGGCACGCATAGCCTGATACAACTCGATGCCACTCACACGCGGCATTACAATATCGGAGATAACCAGAGCAAACGCATCAACTCGGGTCTCGAGTACGGCCAAAGCCTCGTCACCATCGGCAACAGAATGAACGCTGTAGCCGTACCGCTCCAACACTCGCGTGGCGGCACGGCGAATGGAGATTTCATCCTCGACGATCAGGATCGACTCATCTCCACCCACAGGTTCGGCGGCACGGCGGGGTACGGTGAATGCAGCACCCGGGCTGTCTGCCCTGCGGAAGTAGACCCTGACTATCGTCCCGTTGCCAACCTCGCTTGACACCTCGACGAAACCGCGGTGCTGCTTGATGAGACCATAAACCGTCGACATACCGAGACCGGTCCCGAACCCCAGCTCCTTGGTGGTGAAGAAGGGCTCGAAGATCCTGGCCACCGTCTCTTGATCCATACCGACACCGGTGTCCGCCACAGTGAGGCAAACGTATTCACCGGGATCACCCCATCCCCGCTTGGCCTTCTGTGCTTCGTCCAGATGCTCGACTCTGGTATCTACCCGCAATTTACCGCCCTTGGGCATGGCATCGCGCGCATTATTCACCAGGTTGCTGACGATCTGTTCCACCGCGTTGGGATCGGCCGACACTAGTGGAACATGTCGTTCGCCCGTCACCTCCACATCGATGGTCTCCGGCAGTAGTCGCTGCATAGTGGCCATGAAGCTCTTGACCGCTTGTGTGAGATCGAGCGGCTGCAGCGCCAACATGGCCCGGCGACTGAAGCCGAGTAGGCGTTTTACCAAGGCCGAGCCACGACGCGCCGCTACCTGAAGGTCGTGCAGGTCATGCCTTAGTGGCTCGTTATCGTCCACCAATGCACCTTCTATCATGCTGGCGCTTGCCAGAATCACCGTCAGCAGATTGTTGAAGTCATGCGCAATCCCTCCCGTCAGCTGACCGACCACTTCGATCCTCTGGGAGTGAATCACCTGCGCCTCCAGCTCCTGCTGCTCGGTGATGTCTTCTGCAAAAACTTCAGTTCCACTCGGCCCACCGTTCTCGGAATTGAGCAACCTTCCGTTCAGCCGCACAGTGATTGACGTACCGTCTTTACGCTTCCAGTGAACTACTGCGCCCTCGATGCGCTCTTTGTCATGGTACAGCTCTGAAACCCAGGCATACTCTGCTGGATCGACGTATACCTCGGTCTTGGGGTCGAGTCCCAATACCTCATCCTGTGTATCGTAACCCAGCATGGCCACGAGAGCGGGGTTTGCACTCACCAGTTTCCCCTCACTATCGGTGCGGTAGATACCGTGGATCGCGTTCTCGACGATGCCGCGATACTTGGCTTCGGAGCGCTTTAGCCTCTCCTCCGCGCGTTTCTTCTCTGTGATGTCGAGACAAGTGGTTACAAAGCCTACCATCTCACCCACCTGGTCCCACACAGCATCGGAAGTGAGGTGAACTGCGAAGCGAGTACCATCCTTGCGGATGTTGACGCTCTCCCGACGCCAGCTGGCGAGGGCGCTCTTGTGACCTGATTTCAGCGGGCTGTGAAGCTCGGGAGGCGCCAACACTCTCACGTCGGTTCCCAGTAGTTCTTCGATCGCGAACCCGTGCATCTCTGCTTCTGCTGGATTGGTATAGAGAATGGTCCCGCCCGAATCGGTAATGGTGAGACCCACCTGCATGTTGGCCGCTGCAGTCTCGAAACGTTGCAGTCGTTCCCTCGCTTGGTTGGCTTCGGCCAGCGCCTTCTCGACATCAGACAACTGTTGTCGCAGTTTCTTCAGCTCATCGGTCAACCGTCTCACCGCATCATTGTCAACACCCATTTGGCCTCCGGGACAACACGATACCATCATGCCCTAAGTGTGATGTTTCAATTTAGCAAAATCTGGCGCGGCGCGACCTGCTACTCTTTCGTAACCTCGCTTGGCATGTAATCTTTGGTCGTCCCCACCAGACGCCTACCGGAAAGGGCTCCATGTCCATCAGACATCGGATACTGCGAATCACAGGATTCGAACCCATGTCGCACCGGCCACCGCTGGCAGCCCGCTACTGGGTATACGCCTCGGTGGCCTTTCTGATCCCGGTGGTAGCGCAGATCGTCTTCCCAGATGACCCAGCGTTGACCGATGAGTTGGTGTGGCTCATCACACTGGCGCCGGCCTTTCTGCTGTCACTGCACTACGGTCTCCGTGGAGCCTTCGTTGCCCTCATAATGGGCACATCACTGTTCGTCGTGGTCCAGCTAGTCGTAGCCATCAATTTCACACCTGATGATTGGAGGGTCACCGTCCCCACATTCGTTGCCTATGGAGTTCTGGCCGTCTCGGTAGGATGGCTGTCCGAGGAGTTACACCGCTATTATCAAAGGGCCCTCGATCAGGAGCGGATGGTCGCCATCGGTCAGATGGCACTAACCATCAAGCACTCGCTCAACAACGCGTTGACAGCGGTAGTAACCGAAAGCCAGTTCCTCGCATCAGACTGTGACCATCTCACTGAAGACCAACAGGAATCGTTGCGCAGCCTCAGCGAGGCAGCGCTCAGAATGGCAAGGGACGTGGATAAGATCACGACACTGGAGGATGCATCCGTCAGCATCGACAGCTCCGGATTTGCGATGCTGGATCTGCCGGACGACCCAAAGAAGGATTCGAACTAGGATGCCAAAGCGGCCGAAATTAGGAGCGGCAATACATGTCTGCTGATCTCGACAGGGCAACAACACGCAACTTCCTCGACGGATTGCGATCCTTCGTCACCACATTCGACGAGCAGCGTGATGTTGCCCGTGAGCAAGACGCACTGGCACTCACCGAATCGCGAGAGCATCACCCTCATGCGATTCTGTTCGGAGACTTGCTACCGCGCCTGCAGACCTATTCGCTGGTGACACTGCTGACGGTCGTTCTCAAGGCCAGGCTGGCCGTCTTCTGCAAAGCAGTTCATCAAGATCACGGTCTGGACAAGACTCTAGATGACATGGATGGGACGTTCCTCGAACGAGTCCACATCTATCTGAGGGATGTCGTGCAAGCTGAGCCGCCAGTAGACCTGTGGCGTTGGGCCGAGGAGCTAGTGTTGCTCCACGCCTGCATTGTAGATTCTGCCGGTAATCCGGACTTGATGAACAAATTCGACCGTAGAGTTCTGCAGCAGATAGTCCGTCGTCGCCCCGGTCTGGCGCTCGAGCACGACGACCTGCTATTCTCGCGATCACCGCATTTGTCCCAGCGATCACAGCCGGTTCTGGTGATCGACACGGAGTTTTGCATGGAGGCAGTGACAGCCGCGCAAGGATTGTTCGGATACTTGTACCAACACCGGACTCCCGGTGGGCCGTGATACGAGATCCTGCCCGACGCAACGGCCGAACACCCGACAACACAGCGTGCGAAACGCGCCTTGCGCTCCTCGTGCGTAAGCACATGTTTGGCACCGAGTTAGCTGCCAACTGACGGTCGACCGCAAACGGTCTGGGTTTGTGCCATACAACGTGGGTGCAGTCCGCTGGTTACTCCCGTCATCCAGCAAGAATAGAAACTGTACTGCCCCTAGCAGCCCCCCTCACCTGAAGGCTACCTTAGGCCCATGACCTATGCCCTGATGAGTAGCGGCGGCAAAGACTCCACGCTCGCACTGGACCGCGCACGTCGCGAAGACCTCGATGTCCGCTACTTCGTGAACATCTATGATGGCACCACGCAGCGCGTGCGGTTCCACGGGGTACGTCGTGATCTGATCGAGCTTCAGGCACATGCACTCGGCTTGGAACCGATCATGAAGGAAGCGAGCGAGAACGGATTCGAAGCGGCGTTTGCCAACGTGCTGCAAGAGCTCAAACAGCGCGATGTTGCCGGCATCGTCTTTGGAAACGTGAGTCTCTCTGATGTGAGAGGGTGGTACGAGGAGCGGGTGCTGGCTGCCGGTCTACAGCATCTCGAACCGCTGTGGGGTGAGCCTTCGATCGAGCTGGCATGGGAGGTAGTAGAGCGCGGTTACCAGGCGTTGATTGTGAGCGTCGATCTGACAAAGGGAGCAGCCGAGTTCCTGCAACGCGAGTTCGACGCCGATCTGGTTACCGACCTCGGTTGCTCCGACGATCTAGATCCTGGCGGCGAACAGGGTGAATATCACACCTTCACCTACGATGGACCCGAGTTCGCCAACGCGATCCCGTTCGTGCTGGGCGAAACGGTCGAGAAGAAAGGCCACCGGTTCATAGACCTCGAGCCGGTTTCCGACCAATAGCCTGAAAATGTGAGCGCCCAATCCACGACTGATCGGCTCCGTGCACTGCAGCGGGACGACAAGTGGTATCTCTCCTGCGGCGACGGTGTGATTTGGGCACCACCGTTCCCCGCTTCGTTACACCTACCTGGTTTCTGGGACGAGGCACTCGTCTACTACCATCCAGTCTCCCCACTCTTCAGCGTGGCACTCGTGGATACCCACGGCAACGAACTCCGAATGTCGCAGGTTGGACGTACCTGGCAGCCAGACCGGTTGCACGTTGAGTGGCATGTGCACGATAAACTCGTACTCACGGAGCAGCGTTACGCACTCCCGGGAGGAATGCTCGTCTCTCGCTGGCGACCGAGCGGCAACGACAGCTGGGAAGACGGTGATATCGGCAGCATGAGCCTCGTTGCCTACACGGCACAACCGGGTGAAGACGTCACCGAGTTCTCATTTCACGATCAACCACCATCACTATGTTGGCACCGCACAACTCACGACCACAAAGATGTGGAAGAGACCGTTGAGATGATCCTGGCGGTGAACGCTGACGCGAAGAGCGATGACATCCGACTAGCCGCCACCCGATCGGAAGGAAGCATGAAGGTTCCGTCCTGGAGCGGCACACCGTTCTGGGAATCGTGGCATCGCGCCGGTGGATTGGAGCCAGAGTCTCGGCTTGAAGGTATCTCCGACTCCGGCGTGGTATATGCCGCACTCGAAGTTCCGCTCGGTGTCGCAACCAGCAACGATATCTCATTCTCCATCCGACTGACTGCGGCCTCATCTACAACGCACCCGACCGCTTACACTTCCGCACCGCGCTACAACGCGAACGACGACCCCTCGGCTCCCTGGGTGGAGTTCTACGATTCCTTCCCGAGTTTCAACTGTTCCGATCCGTACTTGACGCGCTACTACGACTACCGTCTGTACGGTTTGCATCTGAACAGACTCGCCGGCGGTTGTGGTAACGTCCGGCACCCCGCGATTGCCGAAGGCATAGGCTACTTCCATGTGCCCATCACCTACAGTGCACAGTGTCATATGTGGGAGATGCGCTGGTCGCGCGACCCGGGCATCGCCAGAGGTTCGCTGCTCAACTTTCTCGAACATCAGCGCGACGACGGTTCATTACACGGTAGGATCTACACCAACCACATGCAGGGGACCGATTTCTACCACGCCAACTGGGGCGATGCCGTGCTCGCGTTGGATGCCGTGGTCAACGATGTAGACTTTCTGGAGCGGGCATACGACGGCCTCAGTCACTATGCGGAGTGGTTGGATCGCACGCGCGATCGCGAGGGGTGCGGCATGTACGACGTCGTCAACCACTTCGAAACCGGCCAGGAGTTCATGTCACGCTACCAGGTGGTAGATCCCGATTCCGATATCCGCGGTTGGTGTGACGGTTTGCGCCTCAAGGGCATAGATGTCACCGTCTACACCTATCAACTTAAGAAGGCACTGGCGGTGATGGCGCGAGTGATCGAACGTGAAGCGGAAGCAGAGTCGTGGCTGCAGCAAGCCGATACGATCGGCAGCGCCATCACGCAATCGATGTGGGATCCCGAAGTTGGCATATTCAGCGATGTCGACCCTCGATCGATGTCACGTACCGGCATAAAGGCCGGCGTCTGCTTCTATCCGCTCCTCACCGACCTGTTGGACGATGCGATGGTCGAGAGCCTGATAACTCACCTGCGCGACCCTGATGAGTTCGGCACACAGTTCCCCGTGCCGTCATCGAGCTTGGACGATCCCTTGTTCCATGCAGACGCAAAGTGGAAGGGCAAGCGTCACAAGTGCCCCTGGAACGGGCGGACATGGCCTATGGTGAACAGTCATGTCATCGAAGGCTTGCTGAGACAGTGGCACAACGGACGCAGGTCGGTCGGTGATTTGGCCGGCGACCTACTGCAGCGTTTTGTGATGATGATGTTCCACGACCGCGATCTGTCCCGTCCCAACTGCCACGAGCACTACAATCCGATCACGGGCCATGCGTCGGTATATCGCGGCATCGATGACTACCAGCACTCCTGGGTTAACGACTTGCTCATTCGTGGAGTGGCAGGACTGGAACCGACAGCGCACGGCATATTGATAGATCCATTGCCTCTGGCAATGGATCATACAACGCTACTCGGCGCGACTGTTCGCGGTCACACAGTTGAGATTCACAGGAGCGGCAGCAACATCACCGCCGCGGTGGACGGTGTTGAGCATAGCACTAGGGTGGGTCGACCACTCGAGGTCCCATATGACTGACCAATCAACCGCAAGCGGCGTCACTCTGCACGGTATCGAGAAGTGGTTCGGCTCAGTCGCGGCAGTGCGGTCGTTGGACTTGGAAATCCTTTCAGGCGAGCTGGTGGTTCTCCTGGGCCCTTCAGGCTGCGGTAAGACAACGGTGCTGCGCATGATTGCAGGACTGGAGGACCCTAGTCAGGGTGACATCCTGATCGGAGATACACGCGTAAACGACATCGAACCGGCGCAGCGCGACGTGGCAATGGTGTTCCAGAACTACGCCCTGTATCCGCACATGACCGTACAGCAGAACCTTGGCTTTGGGCTGAAGATGCGGAAGGTGCCACGCGCGGAACTCGATGCAAAAGTGAGCAACGCCGCTCAGGTTCTGGAGTTGACAGAACTGTTGGCGCGCCGGCCGGGACAGCTCTCCGGCGGCCAGCGCCAACGAGTAGCGCTCGGTCGTGCACTGGTGAGGGAGCCGAGTGTGTTTCTGTTCGACGAGCCGTTGTCGAATCTGGACGCCAGGCTTCGCCTCGAGATGCGCGGTGAGATAGCACAACTACACCGGCGACTCGGCACTACGATGGTCTACGTGACGCACGATCAGGTCGAGGCCATGACCTTGGGTCACCGTGTTGCGATAATGAATGAGGGTGTACTCCAGCAGTACGCGCCACCACTAGAGGTCTATCAAAAGCCGGCCAACCTGTTCGTCGCCACCTTCATCGGATCGCCACCGATAAACACCGTCTCCGGCGCCGTGAAGAGTGTTGGCGGCCGATCGGTTTTTGAGGCGCCGGGATTGGAGCTGGAGCTGGCAACACCTCTCGCTTCGGAACCGGCGACGCTGGCTCTACGCGCGGAGGGGCTCTCATTGCTCGAGAACGTGCATGAGGTCGACTTCACCGCAGATGTCGTGCGGCTCGAGCCGCTGGGCAACGAGGTGTTGGTCTACCTAGATGGCCCTGCCTCCGAGAGCTGGGTGGCCCGCGTCAACCCGGATCACCCCTGTGCGGTCGGTGACACAATCGGCGTGCGACTGGACCGTTCACGCATCCACCTCTTCGCCGGACCCAATCAGAAGCGCATCCAGACGAGACTCGACGCAGAGGACAGCCTGGAATGAGAAGGAAACTGTATCTCCTTCCCCTTCTTCCCCTCCTTCCCCTTCCGATTTTCTCGGCAGGTTGCCGGCCTGCTCCGGATGCTCAAATCACCCTTCGTGTCTTGAATTGGGCAACAGACCTAGAAGTAATGGCCGAGCAGCGCATAGCCGACGGATTCTCGGCGCAGCGTCCCGGTGTGCGTGTGATCGTGCAATCGGTCGTCACCAACTACACTGAGAAGTTGGCTACAGAGATAGCATCGGGTAGCCCACCAGACGTGTTTCTACTCGACGCATCCCACATTCCGACCTTTGTCGAACGTGGACTCGCGCTCGACCTGAGCCCCTATATAGCTCGCGTCGGATACGAAACCGCGCGCGTGTTTCCCGAGGTCTTGCAGGTGTTCGACAGACAAGGACGCCTCTATGCGTTCCCCAAGGGTTTCACGCCGATGGTGCTGTACTACAATCGAACACTGTTCGACGAACTGAACGTCGACCCACCGCCGGAAGAGGGATGGACCTGGGACGAGTTTCTGGAGACGGCGAAGGCGGTTACGCGGGACGTAGACGGTGACGGGCAAACCGATGCATACGCCGTTGACTTTCCGCGTCGCCTGTATGAGTGGATCCCCTGGGTATGGTCAGCGGGCGGAGACATACTCGACCCGCAAGGCATGCAGGCCGCCGGTTATCTCGATTCCGAAGTGACTGTTGCCACCTTCGAGTTCCTGGCTTCGCTGATAACTGTGTGGCAAATATCGCCCGTGCAGTTTCTTCGGGGCGGGGATCCAATGCGCACGGGTCGCTTCTACGTAGGCGATCAGGCCATGCTGCACGGCGGGCACTGGATGCTGCCACGATTGCTCCACTACAACGCTAGAGGTGACATCGAATTAGGTGTCGCCCCAATCCCGCATCGCACCGGTGCAGCCCCGCAAAACGTGCTCTATACATCCGGCTGGGCCGTCCCGGTCAACGTGCGGCACAAGCGGCTCGCGCTGGAGCTAGCCGCCTTTCTCGCAAGCGAGGGCGCTCAGCGCTCGCGGGCCGCGTCAGGGTTAGAGATAGCCGCTTTTCGCGACGTGGCATTGGAGTTCGCGGCGGCAGACACACTTGGCTTGGAACGCGTGTTCTTGAACCAAGTACGCGGAAGCAGATTGCCGTGGGGTGCACTCGTGAAGGACTTCTACGAAATCGAAGAGCTTGCATTCGATATCATGGATCGGCACCTGCTGCGAGGAGAAGATCTCGCAGCTACTGCAGCCTCCGTTGCCAGCGAGATCGATCGCATGAGGGCCCGGTGAGTCGCGCCACACGACGACGCTTCATCCTGCTCGTCTGCGCGCTGAGTCCGCTCGTGATCGCGCTGGTCGCCGCCTTGGCCTTGGTCGGCCACTCAGTCACACGCGCACGTCACGACTTACTGCGTCGGGAAACCAACACCGCGGTGGAGTTGGTGCGCGAAGTACAGTCGGGCCAGATACTCGATTCGATTTTTCCGGGGCGCTGGACCCTAACCGACGAACGAGACGTTACGTTGGATCAGGCGGTAACCTACGAGTCGCCCGTTGGCGTCGCTGCCAGAGCTGCTTTGTACGACGCCGATTCATGGTATCGAGTTGGGACAGTTTACCTCTCGGCACCAACCGATCGTCATAGTAGCCTGCCGCTTCGGATCGTCATCGTTGCGGCCATCGCAGTTGTACTGCTGAACGGTTTGTTCGTCTGGTGGGTACACCGTCCGGGCGGCCCGCTCACTGTCCGCCTGGGACTATCGGGAGTGGTGCTCGTTCTCACGGGTACTCCAGTGTGGCTCGCCGCCGGATGGTCACGTGCCAAGTTGACGGATCTCACGAACGAGCGCATGCAGGTAGCAGCGCGAGCCTTGGAGCTGGCGCCCGACCTGGATGCGCTGGTAGCACGCCCCGGTGGAGTGATGCAGCTGACCGGGCTGCAATTCATGGTCCCGGATCCCACAGGGGCCGCGTCATTCTCGACGCTGTCGCCAGCAGCCACGCTGGAACTCGACTCGATTCAGAGTCCCTTCTTTGGTCGAGCCGTTGCGGACCGCGTCGAGTACGCGGTGGCCGATGTCGTGCCGGTCCGACTGGCAGTGCTTCCCTACGAGCACACAGAAGATCCGATCGCAACGATAATGATGATCGCGTCGCTGGCGCTGCTGGTGACGGCGTTGCCCCTATCGTTCGCCACTCTGGCGAGCCAGCCGAGAACGTTCCACCGCAATGCCGTGGCCTGGAGCTTCCTGGCACCATCGATCGTACATCTCACGATCTTCACGGTTGGTCCACTGGCCTTCGCAGCGTGGCTCAGTTTGCACCGTTGGAGCCTGCTGGATGCGGCTCGCCCCTTCGTGGGTCTCGCGAACTACGTGCGCTTGTTGGGAGATGGCGCGTTTTGGAATGCGATCAAGAACACGGCCGTGTTCACACTACACGTGCCGTTTGCCATGGCCCTGGCGCTGGCGATCGCTCTCGTCATCCACCGACGTATTCGCGGGATCGTTTTCCTGCGGGCCATGCTGTTCTTGCCGACCATCACCAGCCTGGTAGCCATTGCCATGGTTTGGCAGTGGATGCTACACGACGAATATGGGCTCATCAACTGGTTGCTCTCGCTAGTTGGCTTCGGCCCGGTGGACTGGCTCACGTCACCCAGTACCGCTCTGGTGTCGATCATGATCATGTCGGTTTGGATGATCGTGGGGTATCAGATGATCCTGTTCCAGGCCGGACTGGCAGCCATTCCGCGGGAGTACTACGATGCAGCGCGCATAGATGGAGCAGGGCCCTGGCGCAGCTTCCTCCACGTCACTCTACCAGGCCTGCGTCATACACTCTTCTTCGTGCTGATCACGTCTGTCATCGGGTCCTTCCAGGTGTTTGGCGCGGTCTATGTCATGACCGAGGGCGGACCGCTGCACGCGACCGATGTGGCAGTGTTCCACATCTATGAGGAGGCCTGGCGGCATTTCCGCTTCGGCGATGCCGCCGCGATGAGCTGGGTGCTGTTCGCAATAATCTTCATGGTCACTCTACTGCAGTTCCGCACGCTCGAGCGACGGGCGGGAGAGACGGCGTGACAGTCACTGTTCTTGGTCGCGTACGTGCGGGCAAGTCGCTTGCCTGGGTGCTCACGTTTGCGCTGGCGGCGTCCATGCTGGTCCCGTTCCTCTGGATGCTGTCCACCAGTCTGATGGACGAGCTGGAGGTGTTCCGCTTCCCGCCACGGCTCGTGCCTGAGACGCTTCGCTGGGACAACTACGCCGGCGCGTTCACCGCACGTCCCTTTGGTCGCTATTTTCTGAACTCGTTTGTGTTTGCCACGCTGATCGTGCTGGGGCAATTGTTCACCGCCGCGACAGCCGGTTACGCCTTTGCGAAATTCGAGTTCAAGGGTCGTGACAAGTTGTTCATGCTCTACCTGTCCACCATGATGGTGCCTGCGGTGGTGGTGTTGATACCGAGATTTCTCCTGATCGACACCTTGGGCTGGATCGACACATACGCCGGCTTGGCCAGTACAGAACTGGTTTCGGTGTGGGGTGTGTTCCTAATGCGTCAATACTTCCGCACTGTGCCAAGAGAGTTGGAGGATGCCGCACGCATCGATGGAGCCGGCCCGTGGCGCGTTTTCTGGACCATCTCGCTGCCACTGGCGAAGCCCGCAATGGCAACGCTGGGACTGTTCGCCTTTATCGATGCCTGGAAGAACCTCCTTTGGCCTTTGGTCGTTACGACATCCATGAGCATGCGCACCGTCGAGGTGGGCATCGCTTCGTTCCACGGGACTTTCGTGTTCAATTGACCCTATCAGATGGCGGCAGCCGTCATGGCCGTGCTCCCAATCATGCTGCTGTTCTTCTTCACGCAGCGCTACTTTGTACGCGGCATTCAGATGACGGGCTTCAAATGACCACACCTCCTCACCGCACCACCCGGCGGTCCGGTCACCCGGTATCCCGGTGTCCCGGTGTCCCGGCGCTACTCAGCAATGAGAGCGGAAGGTCGTACTGCACCATCTCCTTCCCCTCCTTCCCCTCCTTCCCCTCCTAATCTGTATGCCCTCTCCAACGACCGCCACAGACCCCAACAAGTGGCCTCATCTAATAGCGATCTCCATAGCTTGCCTCCTGGGAATGTCCCCCTGGTTCTCCGCAACAGCGGTGGTACCAGCGCTAATGGACTATTGGGACATAGGCAGTGGCGAAGCTGCGTGGCTCACGATGGCAGTGCAGGGTGGGTTTGTGGTTGGCGCATTGCTCAGTGCGCTGCTGAACGTACCGGATCTGTGGGAGCCACGCCGCGTGTTTGCGTTTGGTGCGTTGACCGCTGCGTTGTCGAATGCGGCGATCCCTGCCTTCCATGTCGACTTCAACATCGCCGTGGCCTTGCGTTTCTTGACGGGTGTGTCGCTTGCGTTGGTCTACCCCGTGGGCATGAAGATCATGGCCACTTGGACGCAGTCGGACCGAGGCATGGCTATCGGCATGTTGGTAGGCGCGCTGACTGTAGGCAAGGCGGCACCGCATCTCGTAAAGGCACTGGGCAACGTGAGCGCTTGGGAGCCGGTGGTTCATGCAGTATCCGGTTTGGCCCTCCTTGGCGGCGTGATTGCTTGGCTGGCCGGCAAGAACGGACCATATGCCTCGCCTACACCCCGGTTCCACTGGCGTCACATAGGCAAATCGTTACGGGTGCGCTCGCTCAGGTTGGCCAACTACGGGTACCTGGGCCACATGTGGGAGTTGTATGCCATGTGGACCTGGATTCCACTGTTTCTGCTTGCCTCATTCCGAGCGTCAGGCATGGTCGAACGGTTCAGTGACGCCACAATCGAGAGTCTGGCAGCGCTGGCCGCTTTCGCCGTGATTGGAGCCGGAGGTATCGGCAGTTTCATTGCGGGATTGGTTGCCGACCGCTGGGGTCGCAGCAAAACGGCCATCGCGAGCTTGATAACGAGTGGTGCATGCGCGGCGAGCATCGGGTTTCTTTTCGGCGCATCACCGATACTCGTGTCTGCTATAGCATTGATCTGGGGATTCAGCGTCGTCGCCGACTCGGCGCAATTCAGCGCCAGTGTGAGCGAGCTGGCCGACCGTGAGTACATCGGAACTCAGCTCACTACCCAAACCGCATTGGGTTTCCTGCTCACGTTGATCTCGATCCGGCTGATCCCGGCGGTGCTGGACTTCGTGGGCTGGGAGTGGACATTCGTGCTGCTCGTTCCCGGACCGATATTCGGCATCTGGTCCATGTGGCGACTCATGAGGTCGCCGGACGCGACGAAGCTTGCGGGGGGGAGAGGGTGATGCACGGCGTCCCGGTTGCCCGTTGCCCCGGTTACCCGGCCACAGCCCACACCGCCACCCGTTCTACATTCTACATGCAACATTCTAAATTCAGACCCCGCTCCTCTTCCGTCGATACGTCGGTCACGCCGATCAGCGTTCATACCGTATGCACCACGCACCTCAATCCACGTCCGGTCCCCTTTTCCCTTTTTCCTTTTCCCTTTTCCCCGCTCAGCGTTTAAAGGTTAGATTCGAGCTGTATCAGAACCAATGGCCTAGATTCAATGTCCAACGAAACTCCCGATCAAAGACCACGCATCCGATTGACGACGCTGTCGCACGGCGCGGGCTGAGCCTGCAAGCTCAGCGCGACTGAGTTGGCGCAAGTTCTGCGTCACGTGCCGCAAGTCGACGATGCCCGCGTCTTGATCGACGCGGCGCTGCGCGACGATGCCGCGGTCTTCCAGCTCACCGAAGACAGGGCGATCGTGGCGACGGTGGACTTTTTTGCGCCCATCGTGGACGATCCGTATGCGTTCGGTGCGATCGCGGCCGCCAATGCACTCAGCGACATCTATGCCATGGGCGCCACACCTCTGCTGGCACTCAATCTCGTTGCATGGCCGCGCGATCCGGCGTTGTTGGAGCTGCTGGGCGAAACGCTGCGTGGCGGTAGCGATGTAGTAGGACAGGCCGGTGCGTTTCTTCTGGGTGGTCACTCGATCGATGACAAAGAACCCAAATACGGACTGGTCGCCGTTGGGGAGGTCCACCCGGAGCAGGTAATCAACAATGCCGGAGCTCAGCCAGGTGACATGCTCGTGCTGACAAAGCCCCTTGGCACCGGCATACTGAGCACCGCGGTCAAACGGGAGATGATCCCCGAAAGCGACATCCGGGCTGCCATCATATCCATGTCCACCCTCAACGCGGGCGCCGCAAACGCCATGCGCGCGGTTGGCACTGCGGTACACGCAGCTACCGACGTGACAGGGTTCGGTCTCCTGGGACACCTCCGCAACATGCTAGAGGCCAGCGGCGTGAACGCGCGAATATCCGCGGGTAGTCTTCCAATATTCGATGGCGTACGTGGTCTCATAGTAAAGGACGCAGTTCCCGGCGGCACTGCCCGCAACCTCGAAGCCGCACGCGAGTACACCGAATTCATTGCTGGACTCGAGAAAACCGATCAATTGCTTCTGGCAGACGCTCAGACGTCAGGTGGACTGCTCATCGCGGTCACTGCCTCGCACTCACAGAACCTCATTGCCGCCCTCCAGGACAACGAGACTCCTACGGCGAGCATCATAGGCGAAATCACACATCGCGGCGCAGGACTCATAGAAGTGGTGGCCTGAAGCATCACACAATCGGAAGAGACGTAGAGGTAGGAACATGGAGTACTTCAAGCTACCCGCTGTCACCGCCCTCGCCTTGCTCCTATCGGTCAACAATATGCTTGCCCAAGGGCACGGCATCGTGACCAAATTCGGTATAGCCGACTCACCCATCGAACTTAAGGGAGATGTAAGACCACACCAGTACATCGCTGCCATCGGAAGATCCGCCGCATGGCTCGGCACGGAAACAGGTGCCGCCGAGTTGTGGGTCCATCCCCTGAAATTGGCCAGCGACTTCAAGATCGACTTTCAGATCCCCGACTACGTTGAACCGATACTTGGCGCTGATGTAGCCCGAACGGTCCGTGTCCGGCCGGAACTCACCACGATTACCTATACTCACGCGACATTCACCGTCCGCCAGCACATACTCGCACCTCATGACACGCCGGGACTGCTGGTGCTGCTCGACGTAGAAACGTTTCGCCCACTGGAACTGATCGTCAGCTTCAAGACAGTGCTGCAGTATGCCTGGCCCGGTGCATTCGGTGGCCAGTACGCTTTCTGGAACGACGAGGCCAAAGCCTTTGTGCTATCGGAGAGCCTGAGGGAACGCAACGCGTTCATCGGATCACCGTGGGCGAGCACCGCATCCACTCATCCCGCACATGCGGTTCCCGACGCGCCCAACACCTTCGTTATCACGGTAGACAGCGTTCGCGTAAGAACGGAGTTCATCCCGATCGCAATTGCGGCAGGCATTGCGTCGCGTGACTCGGTCCAGGCTGTCTATGATGAGTTGATCACCAACGCGCATCAGCTGTATCAGCAAAAGCTGAATCACGTGACCGAATTGCTACAATCCACGACTTCGATTGACACACCTGACGAGACGTTGGACCTGGCGTTCGCATGGTCCAAAGTCAACCTGGATGAATCCCTGGTGTGCAATCCCGATCTGGGATGCGGATTGGTGGCCGGTTGGGGTCCGTCAGGTAAGGGGACACGACCCGGGTTCGGTTGGTTCTTTGGAGGTGATGCAGCGATCAACTCGTTCGCCATGAACGCTACCGGCTTATGGTACGATGTAGCGCAGGGACTAAGGTTCCTGGCACGTTATCAGCGCGACGACGGTAAGATCCCGCACGAAGTGTCGCAGTCGGCCGGTCGGCTACCGTGGTTCGAGGACTTCCCCTACACCTATTATCACGCCGACACGACTCCATACTGGATCGTAGCGGTATGGCGTCACTGGCTGGCCAGCGGTGACGATGAGCTACTGGAGGAACTCTGGCCCGCGGTCCGGCACGCCTTTGCCTGGTGTCTCACCCGCGATACCGACGGTGACGGCATCATCGAGAACGGACCTGGCAACTTGGGTGCAATTGAGATCGGTGAACTCGGCGTGGGCATGCATCAGGACATCTATCTTGCCGCCGTGTGGGTCAAAGCGCTCGAGGCGTTCGCTGCTATGTCACGTGCAATGTCGGACGAATCCTCAGCGAGAGACGCCACCGAGTTACATCAGCGGGCCAAGCGCGTGTTGAATGACGCGTACTGGCGCGAAGCAGAAGGTCATCATGCATTCGGCATTCTCGAGACGGGAGGTACCAACGACAACCTGACCGTGTGGCCGGCAACCGCGCTCACCTTCGGTCTGCTCGACGAGGCACGCGCCGAACGCACTCTGACAAAGCTCGCCTCCGACTCCATAAGCGCCGATTGGGGTGCGCGGATACTGTCGACCGGCAGTCCGCTGTACGATCCGATGCACTACAACAACGGCGCGGTCTGGCCGTTCGTGACCGGCTTCGTCGCGTGGGGTCAGTACAACTACCGACGCCCCTGGTCTGGCTTTCCCCTGATCGACGCGATCAAGCAGGTGACCTTCGACTGGGCCCGTGGGCGTCATCCCGAACTGCTTTCCGGTCGCTATTACCGGCCACTCGACACCGCTGTACCACAACAGTTCTTCGCGACATCGATGCTCGTGTCGCCCATCGTGCACGGGATGCTGGGCTGGGAACCCGATGCGCCCAACGGACGGGCACGATTGGCCCCACAGCTACCGCCGAGTTGGAGCGCCACCATTGTGCAGCGACTCAAGGTCGGCGAGACCGAGGTGAGCGCCAGCTTCGAGCAGACAGATTCCTCGTTCACGGCAGAGCTACAGGCTGTAGGGCCACCGATAACGTTGGAGCTCGTGACTCCGGTTCCATTGGGTGCGGATAGCGTGAATGCAGGCGCTGGGCCTCTGGATGGAGTCGCACGCGGGGGGCAGAGCCGTGGACCTCACGACGTGCAACATTCCCTGACCTTCGAGCTAGCTGACGCGCCGGTCAGGGTGTCAACCACCTGGGACGGCGGCCTTTCTGTCGAGCCTCCGATCAACCACCTGCAGCCTGGTCAGCAGAGTCGTGGACTGCGGGTACTGAACTTCACCGCTTCAGACAACAGCTGGACGCTTCTGTTGGAGGGCAGCGCCGGAGAACAGTATCGCCTGCAGACTCCCGGTGAAAATGTGCGAGTGAAAAGCGGACGTGCAATCTCAGCGTTCTTGGACGGCGTGACCCATCTCTGGATCGGAATACCCGCCGGAGTAGGGCGAGGGACCGTCACCGTTGTTTTGGAACCGCGCTGGCCTTAGGACTCCATGCTAGTTGGCGCCTACGATCCGACGGCCTGGGCCGGCCTGGTATTGAGTGACCGGCCCGGGAGGGGATTCGGATTCGAGTTTGCCGTCGAGCGCGACGGCGAGCGCGCCGAAGGCTATGACCTGCTCCATGTCGTACACGAAGTGGGTCCCTGCGCGCCTGACGCCAGCTACGCTCGCGTCTCATTCGACACTTACCTCCCGTTCGGCAAAGGCCACGACACGCCGACAATCGCAAAGTCAGGACGCGTTGCGGGTTTGACCTTGGAGTGGTCGAGGAACGGCCAAGATTCAGTGGTGGGAAGACTGGCCGTGTCGTTCGACGGAGTAGTCGAGTTGCGTGGCTACTTCCCATGGGATTGGAGTGGTGCGTGGAAACGGGATCGGCCAGCGGACCAAGCTGACTCCGAGTCGGGTGTCCACCTCACTGCCACGACGACAGATGGTGAGTCGATCCTCCACCTAGCACTGCACCGCGATGGTGATCAGGTCGAGCGCGACGCGATCGAGACCCGAGTCGATTCCGACGGGAACGCGGTCGTCGTCTTCCCGGTCACCACTGGAGATCAGATCTACTTCACTGCCTCACTCCGCTCGTCATGCACAGCTCGAGCAATCGGCGATGAGTCCATCGTTCACCGTCTATGTCAGGCGGAACTCGACTACGAACAGAAGCGGGTGAAGGTATTGGGCCATTGGGATGAGCTAGCTTCATCAATCACGAACAGCCTGCATTGGATGCAGTCCATCAAGCCGGAATCCGGCAGACGTTACATACCGGCCGGTCGTCGCTGGATATTCCCCAAGGCGAATGGAGGACGCGATCACTGGACCACGTTCTGCTGGGACAGCTTCTTCAATGCGCTCGAGCTCAACATCGAGAGTAGCGAGTTGGCTCGCGAGACACTGCTGGCGGTGCTGGAGACCCAATACGAGAACGGCAACATCCCGAACTGGCGTGGGAGGTTCGCTGGAACGCCTGATCGCTCGCAGCCACCAGTTGGTTCCTTCGTAGTACTGAAGCATTACCTGCGTACAGGCGACATATCGCTGCTCGAAGAAGCCTTCCCTCATTTGGACCGCTGGTCGGCATGGTGGCGTGAGCCAAAGGGCAACGCCCTGCGACGCGATGGCAATCACAACGGCTTGTTCGAGTGGGGTTGCGACATCGAATTGCTCGGTGAGTCTCCGGCTTCCTGGGAGAACGAGGCGACACACCACCAGATGGCCGCGTGGGAGTCAGGTCAAGACGACCTACCCAACTGGGACGAGGCAGATTGGATAGACGATGCTGAGACGCTAGATCTCGACTGTGTGGACCTGAACGCCTTGATGGCACTGGATTATGAATGTCTGGCGAGGATTGCCGATTCGATCGGTCTCACCGAGCAAGCAAGTGATTACAGCGCGCGATATCGAGAAATCAGCGTCAAAGTGAATGAGTTGTTGTGGAATGACGACATCGGCATGTACGTAGATCGCCGGTGGGATGGCAGCCTCTCACCCCGTCTCGCCGCATCAAACTTCTACCCCCTCGTTGCAGGTATCCCCTCGTCAGACCGTGCCGAACGAATGCTCGAAACGTTGCTGGACGAATCCAAGTTCTGGGGCCTGTACGTGTTGCCCAGTGCTTCTCGTGACGACCCCTTGTACGAACAGCAGCAATACTGGCGCGGCACCATCTGGCCGCCACCCAACTACTTGGTGTATCAGGGCCTCAGACGGTACGGTCTCGACGAGATCGCCGGTGAGTTGGCTGCCCGGAGCGTCGATCTGTTTCTCAAGAGCTGGCGCGACTATCAGTTGTGTCGTGAGAACTACGACAGTCGCACGGGCGAAGGCGGCGGGCACGCGTACCAGAGTTGGGGGCCGTTGTTCGCTGTGATGGGCATAGAGGAGTTCATCGACGTCACGCCTTGGGACGGGCTTCGCATCGGCACTCTGGCACCGCCGCCGGATTCGACACTCAAGAATATCTCCCTCTGCAACCATATCTGGTCGGTTTCGCTCTCTGCTGAGGGCCTACGGATAACGGTGGACGGGGAGGCAATGCTGCAAACACAAGGTGTCGTTGTGCTGCGTCACGTGGAGCTACAGGAAGAGTCCCTGGCCGCCAATACCCTGGCGCTGGAGCCGGTTACGCTTGCGGTAACCCGAAAGAACGGGACAAGCAAAGAGATTACCGTGCCACCGGGCGAGCATGAGGTAACGATTTCCCGGTAACCCGGAATCCCGGCTCCCCGGTTTCCCCACCGCCACCACACCCGGCCACCTGCTCTACATTCTACATTCTACATTCATCATTCCGCACTTCGCACTCTGCATTCTGCATTCTGCACTCTGCATTCTCATTCTATCTCTCTGCCATCATCGCATCCCTCGTGGCCTTGAACTCCGTTCCCTCACTCCAATTGGGGAACGTCGACTCGTTGGCCAATCGATAGCCAATCCGGAAGTAAAGCCGCAAATCATCGATGGCACCGGAGAGATCCCAGTCGTCACTGTACTCATCCGATGGTTTGTGATAATTCTCCGCTAGGTACTGGTCGCGCCATTCCTGGGTCCATTCCGTTCCGTGCTCCACATGGTCGGTGCCTTCTCCGGCATAGAGTGCGGGCACGCCGACTTTGGCGAGACTGAAGTGATCCGATCGGTAGTAGTAACCGGCCTGAGGTTCGGCATCGGGAACCAGCACACGCTGCTGACTCCTGGCGGCATCGGCCAGGTACTCGTCGAGTTCTGAGTTACCTAACCCGATGACCACCACATCGTTCATTGAGCCGAGGATGTTCATCGCATCCATGTTGATCGCTGCAACTGTTTTGTCCAGCGGATAGAGTGGGTTGCTGCCGTAATAGGCAGATCCGAGCAATCCCTGTTCTTCCGCGGTAACCGCCAGGAACAGGATCGACCGCGCTGGTCGTTCTTCCAGTGACATGAAGGCTTCCGCCAGCTCCAGCAGCCCGGCCGTGCCGGTGGCGTTGTCGAGCGCCCCGTTGTAGATCTGGTCGCCCTGTAGGCTGCGGTCTATACCCAGGTGGTCCCAGTGCGCCATGTAGATGACGTGTTCGTCGGGTCTTTCGTTGCCTGGTATTCGAGCCACCACATTGCGCGACGTCGAACGCACAATCGTATTGCGCAGCGCCAGTGAAGCCGTGAGCCCCAGGGGCACGGCTTCGAAGTCTCTGCTCGTAGCACTCTGTTTCAGCGCTTCGAAATCGAGGCCGGCGTGCTGAAACATGGTTCTGGCGGTTTCAACCGCGATCCATCCTTCAATAGCGGCTCGCCCCATGTTGTTGTCTTCGGCCACCAACGCGAACTGCGGACCCGACCAGCTACCCTGCACTGTGCCCCATGGATAGGCTGCCGGCTCTGTTTCGTGCACGATCAACACACCAGCGGCACCCTGACGAGCGGCTTCTTCGAACTTGTAGGTCCAGCGCCCGTAGTAGGTCATCGTATTGCCGTTGAACAACTCTGGGTCCTTGGTGGCAAAACCCGGGTCGTTGACCAACATCACTACGGTCTTGCCCTGTACATCCACTCCCTCGTAGTCGTTCCAACCGTATTCTGGTGCGACTGTGCCATAGCCGACAAAGACGAGCGGTGAGTTGATCACCGAGGTGTTTGCCACGACACGTTTGGTCCAGACCATGATCTCCCTGCCGTAGTCGAACATGTGCGTGGCGCCATTGCCACGAACGGTCAGCGTCGCACTTGGATCTGTCGTTATGGATACGAGCGGAACGTCCTGGAAGTAGCTGTCCCCATTACCCGGATCTACACCGAGCTTCTGTAACTCCTCAGCGAGGAAGGTGACAGTCTTCTCCTCCCCGTGGGACGAAGGGCCACGGCCTTCGAATTCGTCCGACGCCAAAACCTGAATGTCTGCCGCCAACTCGTCGGCACTGAACGAGTCCAGCGCGGCATCGAGCTGAGCATCGCCGCACGCGGCGAGCGTCCAGGCAGCCAGTGGGATCAGCCTCATGCCTACGGCACTACTGTCGAATCTCATTGTCTGTCTCTCATTCCGGGAGGGTGGAATGTGTGCGTCCGAAAAGTAATCTAGTGAGGAGACTACTATGAAGCGTGTTTGACTCTCTTGGGCCATAGGCGCGAAGCCAACAACACCACCAATATGCCACCGTATATGGAAGGATCACGCTTGTCGATCTTGACCAACCACAGGTAGTGCATCACCCCGGCCGCGGCCGCTACATACACCAAACTGTGCAGCGCTCGCCACCTAGCACCTCCCAACCGCTTGATCATCCTCTTGGTTGAGGTGATGGCGAGCGGAACCAGGATCAGGAACGCTGCGAACCCAACAGTTATGTAAGGCCGTCTGGCAACATCCTCCACTATGCCGGACAGGGAGAAGAATTGATCGAACACCAGGTACGTCGCCAGGTGCAACGTGACGTAGAAGAACGCAAATAACCCGATCATGCGTCGTAGCTTCATGAGGTGAGACCAGCCCGATACCCGTACGATGGGGGTCACCGCAAGCGTCGCGATCAGGATCCTGAGCGCCGCGAGTCCCGTGCGATGGGTGATGTCCTCCAGCGGATTGGCAGAGAGATTGCCGGTGAATGTGTCCCCGAGAAGCCATAGAAGCGGCACCAGACAGACAAGTACGACTGTTGGCCTGACAACCCACTTCGTCAGTTGAGTGCGCGTCACTTCAGGTCCTAGTAGTACCGAGCCAGATCCATCCCCGCATACAGGTGAGACACCTGATCGGCGTAGCCATTGAACAGCAACGTCTCCTGCTTACGGAATCTGCCCAGGCGACGCTCCCTCTTCTGGCTCCAGCGCGGGTGGTCCACGTCAGGGTTCACGTTGGCGTAGAAGCCGTACTCGTGTGGCAGCACCTGATTCCAGGACGTGGGTGGCTCCTGTTCTGTCAGTCTGATCATCACGATGGACTTGATGCTCTTGAATCCGTACTTCCAAGGCACGACCAATCGGATGGGCGCGCCGTTTTGATTCGGCAAGACCTCTCCGTACAAACCTGTCGCCAGAATGGTCAACGGATGCATTGCCTCATCGAGCCGCAATCCCTCCATGTACGGCCACGGCAGCACGGCACGTCGTTGGCCCGGCATCTGCTCGGGATCGTGCAGCGTAACGAATTGCACGTACTTGGCCTGCGACGTTGGCTCGACCTCTTTCAGCAGACTCGACAGAGAGAACCCCATCCACGGGATCACCATCGACCACGCCTCGACGCAACGAAGCCGATAGACTCGCTCTTCGCTGGGGTGCTTCTTCAGGATCTCGTCGATGTCGAACACTTTCGGCTTGTGAACCTCACCTTCGACAGCTACCGTCCACGGCCGCGTCCGCAGCGTATGAGCGTTTCGCTTCGGATCGTCCTTGGCAACTCCGAATTCGTAGAAGTTGTTGTAGCCGGTCACATCATCGTACGACGTGAGTTTCTCGTCCTGTCGTTTGGGCCTCACGGAAGGCGCCACCGGCATCAAGGCGGCCAACGCTGCACCCGCCGATGCACCAATGAACTTGCGTCGATTCCAATACAACGACTCGTCGGTGATCTCCGACGATCTGATGTCTGGTGCACTTCTAATCAGCATTCAGTCTCCCATCGCTGCTATTTGCGACTACCAGCTTCTAGCAGAATCTCCAACCAGCCTGGCCCCATCTGAGGGGACACTGGCGTGAAAGTAGCCGGTTGCTCCCTCCGGTGCTCTGTATGACAGCCGCATATGATCGACAAACGAGTCAACCATGCTGGTCTCTACCAAGGCTATGGCGCAGCCGCCAAACCCTGCGCCGGTCATCCGGGCTCCGCAACATCCCTCTGTGTTGCGCGCCAGTTCGGTGATCTCATCTAACGCCGAGCTGGACACCTCGTAGAGATCCCGCAGGCTGAAATGAGACTCATTCATTACACGACCGGCCGCCGCGAGATCCCCTCCATCGAGTGCCTCGGCCATCTGTTGTGGTCGGGCGATTTCCTCGACCACGTGTTGAGCCCTTTTATAAGTCTCGTACTCCATCGATTGTTCCATCGAGAGTAGATCGCTCGCGGCAACGTCTCTCAGCGCCCTCACCCCAGGATCTCTCGCCGCGATCAGCGCGACTGCCTCCTCACAGCTCGCCCGCCGCCTGTTGTATTCGCTGCTCGCCAGCTTACGACGCACTCCCGTGTCCAACACCACGAACGACACATCTGCGGGAATCGTCACTTCCACGTGGCTCAGTGACCTGCAGTCGAGCAAGAGGGCTGTCCCCGCACATGCATTGGCGGCGGCATACTGGTCCATTATCCCGCAGCTCACACCCACATACCTGTTTTCACCCGTTTGACACAACCGGGCCATGAGCGTCGGATCCCATGCCACGCCTGACACCCGGCACAGTGCCCTGGCCACAGCCACCTCCAGCGCTGCCGA
>CP070792.1:1797486-1800014 GCA_020346845.1 Gemmatimonadota bacterium | reverse complement strand
GCTCGGTTCCAACGAAGAGCACGTCCGGTTGTGCCGCGTGCTCGACCACTACGTTGACAGACCCCGTCGGTAGGCCGGAAGCGATGGACGTCCATGAGGCTCCGAGATCGGTCGTACGATAGACGTACGGCTCGAAGTCTCCATCTCGATGGGCATCGAAAGTCGCGTAACCAGTCCCCGCAGCTGCGGCCGAAGCGACGACTCTACTCACGTACGTTCCTGCGGGCAGGTCCGTGATGTTGCCCGACACTTCGGACCAGGAGCCGCCCCCATCCGCCGATACTTGGACGTTGCCGTCGTCCGTCCCGACCCACAGGATGTTGGGATCGATCGGTGATTCTGCAATCGTGGTTATTTCTCCAAACGAACTCGTTCCGTCGTTCTTTGAGATCATCGGCTCTGAGCCGAGGATCCCCATGAGCTCGAGACCGTTGCGATCTATCTGTTTGGTCAGATCGTCCGTCTGGCTCCAGCTGTTACCACGGTCACGAGAAATGAACAGGCGGTTACCACCGAGGTAGACCACGTTGGGGTCGTGGTTCGACACCAATGCCGGTGTGACCCAGTCGTAGCGATAATTCTCTCCCTCCGGCGGAGCCGGTGCGACATTCAGCATGTCCCCCGTCTCGGCGTCAAGCCGCAGGATGTTTCCGTTCTGTGCCAGGACATACACGTATCGGTGGCTGGTTGGGTCGGGCTGCTGGTACATGCCATCGCCAAAGCCTATCTGGCGCCAGTCATCGTTGAGGATCCCGATCCAATGACGCGTCGCGCTGGGCCCCATCCAGGAATGGTTGTCCTGCATGCCGCCATAGATCCAATAGGGGTCGCGCATATCTACCCCTATCCCGTAGAACTGGCCGATCGGGAGATTACGAATCCTGATGTGCGTTTGGCCCATGTCCCAGGACTCGTGCATGCCTGCGTCGCCTACCAGATAGAAGTGGCTGGGATTATTCGGATCGATCCAGAGATCGTGAAAGTCGCTGTGGACGCCAACGTCATATGTCGGTCGAGTCGGGAGCGTCTCGAAAGTCCGACCACCATCTTCGCTCTTATAAAACGACGTGGCCAAGATGTAGATACGGTCGGCGTTGGTCGGATCTATGTATATATGGCTGTAGTACATCGGCCGTGGATTGAGACTATTCACCTTGCGCCACGTGTCTCCGCCATCCTCCGTGCGGTAGACACCAGACTCGGAGGCGTGCTCCACTGTCGCATTCAGAATGAGGCCGCTGGTTTGGGCAATGGCCAGTCCGATGCGGCCCTTGTCGCCGGCGGGAAGCCCGTTGGTGAGTTCGGTCCAGCTGGCACCCGCGTCCGTAGTCCGGTAGATGCCACTGCCGGGTCCACCTCCGTTCAATCCCCACGTGCGTCTTTGCCTCTGATAGGTGGCCGCGAATAGCGTGTTGGGATCGCCAGGATCCATCACCATCTCTACCACGCCGGTGAAGGTGTCCACGAATAGGACACGCTCCCACGAGGCGCCACCATCTGTCGTCTTGTAGACGCCCCTCTCGTCGCTGGGAGCCCAGAGATTGCCGAGTGCCGCGACGTACGCAATGTTGGGATCGGTCGGGTGGACTGCGATCTCACCAATGTGACGAGTTTCGTCCAAGCCAACGTGAGTCCAGGTCTGTCCTCCGTCGTCGGATCGGTAGACCCCGTTGCCCCAGGAAGTGCTCTGCCGGTTGTTCTGCTCTCCCGTACCAGCCCAGATGATGTCGCTGTTCGAGGGCGCAATGGCCAGATCACCGAACGTACTCACGGGCTGATGCTCGAAGATCGGCGTCCACGTGGTGCCCTTGTTGGTCGACTTCCAAATGCCGCCGGACGCCGTGGCCAGGTAAATGGTCGACGGATCGTGTGGTAGTGCCTCTACATCATGGATCCGACCACCAGTCACGGCGGGACCAATGGTGCGGAACTCGAGGTCCTGCAGCATGTCAGAGGTGATCGGTACCGATTGACCAGAAGCCAAAGAAGTGACCGAGCATAGCAAGACAACGGCGAAGGCAGCTAATCGGACTCTCGAAACTGAACGCTTCACTTTGTGCCTCGTGGGAGGGGGAAGATGCGGAATTGTATGTGTGTGGCGGGCAGGAAGAAAGGGGGGATTGGTGGATAGGTGTGTGTTGGCTAGCACGCTGCCAGATCAGAAGGGGAAGCAGGGGAAGGGGATGAAGGAGCCGAACGGGAACCGGGGCGTACGTGGAGTGGGGAATCTGCGTCCCCTACTTTCCCTCCTTAGCCTCCTCATCTCGTATCACATCATAGCCCCAGCCAATACGTGAACTTCACGATGAACATGTTCTCGGGTGCCGATCCCCACAGTTGTGAGATATCACGGCCGAAATCGAACGATCCGTCCGCCACCCTTTCGCTTCTACTCTGCTGCCAGACGAGGAATACGGTCGAGCCAGGACGGAACTCCCAGCGCATGACCGCGTTGAGTAGCAGGGATCTGATATTGAAGTCGCGATCGGAGAAGGACAGATCGGTATTGCCATCGCCATCGGTATCGA
>CP070792.1:1792569-1797386 GCA_020346845.1 Gemmatimonadota bacterium | reverse complement strand
CCGCCGGCTTGTAAACGGCGCCAAGGAACACCTGCTTGACCGGCTCATTGAGCCCTTCGTGGGGAGATTCGAGAATCTCCACAGACGCGGGTTCCACCTTGCCCTCGGTATCGATTACAAACTGGATCACCACCGAGCCTTCGATCGGCTCCGCGCCGAGCGAATCCGGTACTTCCAGTTCGGGGTTGGATACCAACTCCGGCATCGTGCCCGGATTGGTAGTGAAGACCGCACCTGCGTCAACCAGAGTCCATACTACCGCTGAGTGACCGTTACTCCGTGCGGCGATGAGTGCGGTGAAACCATCGGGCGCCTCGAGGTTGGGGTCGGCTCCGTTGTCCAACAACGTCTCGACGCACTCGGCGTGCCCGCCCTCGGCAGCGGTCATGAGAACGGTCCGCCCGTCCGAAGTCAGTTCCTCAACCGACGCACCGCTCTCGAGAAGAAGTGCAACGATATCGGTGTGACCGTAGGCGGCAGCCATGATGATTGGCGTCATTCCTATGGCAGCTCTAGCTTTGACATCGGCTCCGTGGTCCAGCAGGAGTTGGACAGTCCCGAAATGCGCGCCTACGGCGGCAACCATGAGGGGGGTCCAACCCTCATTGTTTGCGCGGTTGACGTCTGCCTCTGACTCGATCAGAAACTGTGCTACTTCGGCCTGGCCGTTGGCGGCCGCAAAGAGGAGAACCGTGTTGCCAGCACTGTCGGCAGAGTTCACACTTTGCCCCGTACCGAGTAGTAGCTCTACCAGGTTCAGGTCACCAATTGCAGCTGCATCTAACAGGGCAGCGGTGTCTTGTGCCTGAGATCGCGATACAACACTCAGTGTCAGTACGAGTGGGACCAGTGCAGGCAATGTCGTTCTCAAGATCCTCATGCGTCACTTCCTCTTAATGTGTTACCTCTCTAATTGGTACCGAATCGCGGGCTCGCTGTTCCCCAAAATGGACACCCATCAACGAACGGCACGAATCGGTCCGAACAGCGTGCCCGTAAACTACATCAGGGTCGGCTGTTGGCATACCCGGACCCCGGAATCTGGCGTTTTTGTATCTCCGTGCCCGCGGCTTCAATTCGTTTGAGGCCGGTTCTGCAGGAACTCCCTGTCGTGACAGTCCGAGCAGGCCACAAAATGAATATTGTTCGGGCTGCTCGGGTCGTTGTACGTGGTTTCCATTGTCCTCACGTCGAGGCCACAGTTGGATAGCTGTGGATGACAGTCTACGCACGAATCCTTGGCATCGTTGGAGTGGGCAGCGTGGCATGCCCCACAGCTCAGGCCTTCGTGGACGCCGCGCGGTGTACGGTCGTCACTGCTGCCCGCCTGCCGGAATGCGTTGGGGGCATGACACTGAACACAGAGGCGCTGGATTGGGTCGATAGCCGCCTGAATAGGCACCCCATTGTGAGAGACCTGTGGTGCGGGCAGTTCCGCTGGTGCAAAGTGCATTCGTTCATAGCGATCGTAGAAGCCAACTCTGGCTGTGCGTGACAGGCGATTGGCAGCTATGGCTGCCGGGTCGGAGTAGTCGGGACGGAATGCTGGTTGCCCTTCGGCGTGGATGTGATGACACGCCATACAGGGAATGGTCGGAACGGATGCCAGCCTTGTGTCGACCATTTGCCAGGGACCACTGACATCCACCGGGGAAACCACATCCGAGATGGTACCTTCGAAGAACATGCCGTGACAGCGGAGGCATGACTCGCTGAGCTGCTCCTCTCGATTGTGTGTCTGGTTCAAGAAGATGTCGGCGTATGTTGGCGAATGACCGCCACTCAGCCAATCGGCGTACTCACGCGCATGGCATTCACGACACCGCTGCATGGCCTCGATCACCTGCCCTTCGGTCAATCGTACCACGTCGTCGGGTTGGCGGCCAAAATGTGCCAGGAATTCCTGCCCCTTCTCTATCAGGCTGTGTAGACCGGAACTCAGGGCAGTACCGTGGCAGCCTGCACACGCGATATCCCTGTGAGGCGACTCGGCCCAGATATCATGTGCGCTCTCGATCTCGTGGCAGGAGGCGCATGTCCTTTCGGGCGCCGCCGTGTGCCAGTACGTGTAGACGCCGCCGGATCCTGCGATGGCTATGGCGAGCAGGATGACACTTCCCGTGATCAGATACCGCTTCTTCATTTCTCGTCGGCTACCAGGTCGTTCGCCTCATGTTGACGTATGCGACTCAACGGAACCCGGTTCCGTTCCATTCGTTCTTGATGTAATCAGATACCCAGTACCCCAGCGCCATTATGGTGAGCGCTGGATTGAAGCCACCATTTGTCACGTGTAGACTGCCGTCAGCCACAAACAGATTGTCGATCTCGTGCACCTGGCCGTATCTGTTCACAACGGACGTCTCGGGGTCATCTCCCATGCGACACGTTCCGCTCTGATGCTGTCCGCCGCTGGCCGTGGGTCCGCCGCCCTGACCGATTTTCCAGGTGGTGTGTGCTCCGGCGGCCTTCATCCATTCCTCTGCTCTCGCGGAGAGAAAGTCCGTGCCATTGCGATCCTCAGGGTGTTGGTGCCCGGAGATCCGTGCCACGGGAATTCCCCAGCGATCTGTCACAACGGGATCAACTTCTACTCGCGATTCGAAGATCGGCATCTCCTGGATCGGTCCTACGACGACCGCGTGCCTTCTGAAATAGGTGCGCTGGAACTCTTTGTGTTCTCTGCCCCATCTGGCCGCGCCGGGAGGGCGCCGACCGGTGAAGAGGTAGGGCATCCTGATGAACTCGTTCGCCAACAGGCCACCGCCGACGATGCCATCGTTGTTGTGGGTGTAGTCGCAGATCGCGACGCATGCACCGGGTCCAACATCGTCGTACACGTCCTCGTCGAACAGGCCAACGGAGCCACAGTAAGCGTGGCCTTGGAGGTTTCTGCCGACCCAATCGTTGTTGTTGCCAGCTCCATTGGGAAACAACCTCGAACGTGAGTTCAGCAGCAGTCGTGCTGTTTCGGTCGCTGAAGCGGCCACCACCACGATGTCAGCGGTCTGCGTTTGACGTCTGTTGCGTTCGTCGAAGTACGTGATGCCGGTCGCCCGACCTTGATCGTTGACATGTACTTCGCTGACCACAGCATTGATGCGCAACTCACAGTTGCCTGTGGCCAATGCGGCTGGAATGACGGTGTTCTGACTGCCGTTCTTTGCGTTGACGGGACAGGCAAACCCGACGCATGTTCGGTTATTGATGCAACCGGGCCTGCCGTTGTAGGCGACCGAGTTGCGCAGCATCGGAATGGGGAAGGGATGCAGGCCGATTCTCCTTGCGGCGTCGTACAGCAGCTTGCCTTCCTTGTTGTACGAGAACGGGGGCATCGGATGCGGCGTCCGACGTGGTGGCGCAAACGGGTTCTGGCTGTCATCGCCGGAGACTCCTATTTCCCACTCCGCCTTCTCGTAGAAGGGCTCGAGATCGTCGTAGGATATCGGCCAATCTTCCAAGGAGGAGTCGGGTACGTTCCCGTAGGTGGAGCGCATCTTGAAGTCCTGAGGCATGAAGCGCCACGCCATGGCCCCGTAGCTGAGCGTGCCACCACCCACGCAGGCGGCGTTGTTGTTGTACATCCAGTTACTCGGCACGACGACTCGCCACTCTCCCGCATAATCCCTGACCACGCGCCGGTGGCGTACATCGTCCGGACCGTAAGCGTTGCCGAGGACCGGGGTACGCTGCGAGCGTAGCTCATCATTATCGATGTCCGCGTAGGTGTGCCATCTGCCACGTTCCAGGAGGACCACGGAAAGACCGGCCTCGCTCAGTTCTTTGGCGACAACGCCGCCACCCGCTCCAGCTCCGATGACCACCGCATTCACATGTCTGAGTGCCATTCCTGTTTTCCTCGCCCGATGTGCTAGATCGGTGCGCGTCAGGACTTGCCGGGAAACGTCCTGTAGCGGTTCTGTCCGACTATTCGCGGGTAGTCGATGCCGATCATCTTGAAGCTGGCAAAACGGTGGTTGCCGCCGTGACGTGGGCTGCCATAGAAGCCCTGCATTGTGTGATCGCGGATCAGCTCAAAGAAGGACCGTGACGACATGCTCTCCCAAATGCTGCCCTCTGCTTCTCCACTCTCCAATGATCTCAGTACTTCGGTCTGCTGCGACCATTCCAGCGACTCGAAATCACCCTCAAACATGGTGTTGCTGGTCTGTTGAGTTCCTGCTATGCCAGTGCGATAAGCTTCCTGATGCTCACGGAACACGCGCGACAGTTGTCTGTCGATGTAGGAGACGACATTGGCTTCCCGTGCGCCCGCATCTCGATCGGCCGGGATGATCTGCTCTGCAATTGCTTCTACCACGATTGCTTCTTGGTCCGAGAAGAAACGCCATCTGCCAGTGGACGACGTGCATCCCGGTACCAATACCATGCCACCAACGGCGGTTCCGGTAGCTTTGACGAACGCTCTCCTACCGAGTCCATTGGGCTTCATGTGTCACTCCACAGTGCTAACCGCATTGATATACTAGTCCGGCTCGTGACTAGCCAGTCACTTGCCGAGTCTCGGCAGAAACCGTCCCGTACGCGCCATGTAGTCACGGTACTCATCACCGAACTTCTCGATGAGATTGGCCTCTTCAGCCGGTGTACGGACCGCCATCAGCGCGAATGCAACTACCCCCAGGCCGGCGATAAACCAATTCTGTGCCATCATCCCGAATGAAACGAAGAATGACGGTCCCACGGTGTACAGCGGATGGCGTACCCAACGATACGGTCCTTTGGTCGTGAGTACGTGTGCCTGGCGAGTAGCACTGGTGGGCGTGATGGCGCTGCCGATGCTGCTGAACAACCAG
>CP070792.1:1787950-1792469 GCA_020346845.1 Gemmatimonadota bacterium | reverse complement strand
CCTTGCACGAGTTGAACAAGCGGGTCTACAAGGCCTTGAATCGTGAGGGCATCGAGATCCCGTTCCCGCAGCGAGATCTACACGTCAAAGCGATGCCACAGAGCGACTTCCGTACCGAGGGATGAGCCCAGCCCGGCTAGTGTTTTTGTGACGTAAGTCACGCTCGCTCGAGGCTCTCTCCGAGTATACTCGGGTCCCAACGGCTCGACATCCCCACCTCGGAGGAGCCTCATGCCCTCGACGTCCTTGAGATCGGTACGCATTCCTACGCTGCTGCTGGCCATCATCATCGCAATCGTGACGAGCTGCGGTCCTTCGCCCGAGTTGCGACGGCAGATGGCAGAGCTAGAGGACGCCGCAGCGCAGACGGATGACCTGCTGATCGAAGTCGCGAACTTGGGACGGTTCATCGCCGATATCAATGCAGAGCTTTCGGATGTCAGTCTGGCGGAGGCCGGCTTGCACGTCGCGACGGAATCACCCATACAGGCATCACGCGAATCAGTGTTGGTGAAGATCCGACACTTGAACAACAAGGTTGCCGACACAGAAAAGCAGTTGGCACAAAGCCGCCAACGCATTCAGTCGCTAACACTGCAATCGGACACCTTGGAGCTGCTCTTGTCGCAGACCATCACCAGCTACGAACGCACCCTGGAGAATCAGCGGATCACCATCGATGCACTCAACCAGAGAGTCATCTTGTTGGAAGAGCTCAACGTTCAGCTGGCAGCATCGGTCGACACCCTCTCCACCGAGCTCCACGATCTCAAGATCGAGACCAATACCGTCTACTACGCGATCGGCACCAAGGAACAGCTGCTGGATCGGGGTATCGTGGAGAAGACCGGTGGTGCACGCTTCCTATTCATATTCGGCAAGCGCGGCGAGACGTTGGTTCCAGCGCGCCAACTTGATCCCGGAGTCTTCACCGCGGTCGACAAGGAACGGATGACCACGATCGAGCTTCCTGATTCGACGTCGGAATACGAGATTGCGTCTCGTCACTCGCTCGACCACATATCAGCTGGGGCCGTTGAAAACGGGAAGATTCAGGGCTCATCTATCCGAATAGTGTCCCCACATGATTTCTGGAAGAATTCCAGGTTCTTGATCGTGGTACAGAAGTCATGACGCTGGGGTGAGCGCAGCACGCGAGACTGCCGGTACGGCCGATTTGTCTCGATCAGGACGTCTCGGACCCATCGACAAAGAGCTGCACAACTCGCGGTTTGGTCACCTTCCCCATGGCGTTGCGCGGTAGTGCGTCAACAACCCGCAACTCCTTGGGGATCTTGTACGGTGCAAGTAGATCGCGTGCCCACTGCCGTAGCGGCTGCAGCGTGAGATCGGCCGCATCTACCACCTCAGCGGCAACGCACACGCGCTCACCCCACTCAGAATCGGGAACGCCCACCACTGCACACTCCCGAATCGCCGGGTGCGTGCGTAAGATTTCTTCGATCTCCAGTGCCGACACCTTGTAGCCGCCCGATTTGATGATGTCCACACTTCTTCGGCCCATGATGCGGTAGCGACCTTGCTCTATCACAGCCACATCACCGGTCTTGAACCACTCATCGTGAAAGGCCGCCGCAGTCTCTTCGCTCCGCCGCCAGTATTCGAGGAACACGCTCGGTCCGCTGATCAGGATCTCGCCGGGCGAGCCGGGTGGCACATCTGCCATGGCCTCGTCTACCAATCGGACCGCTACCGACGGAAGTGGAATACCAACCGATCCAGCTACGCGCTCACCGTGTAGTGGATTCGACAATCCCATACCGATCTCGGTCATACCATAACGCTCGAGCAACACATGACCGCTCACCTCGCGCCAACGCTGCAGCACACCAACGGGCAAAGCAGCAGATCCCGACACCATCAGCCGCAGCTTGCCGCATGCAGCGGACCAACTTGCCTGCTCCTCGGTTGACGCTTCCTCCCAGGCTGCAATGAGGCGCCGGTAAATCGTCGGCACAGCCATGAAGAGCGTCAGCTGTCGATCTTTGAGGGCCCGCCATGTTTCTCTAGCTTCGAACCTCGGGAGCATGTCGCAGCATGCGCCACTCCAGAGCGCACAGGTCAGCACGTTCACAATGCCGTGCACGTGGTGTAGCGGCAGCACCAACAATATCCTATCCCCGGCCACCCATTCCCATGCTTCAATCAGCGACTTCACCTGCGCCTCGATCTGCGCGTGAGTTGTGACAACTCCCTTGGGCTTGCCCGTCGTGCCGCTGGTGTAGAGCATCATCGCACGTCGGTCGGGATCTAACTGCGGCAACTCATTCCACTCCCCGCTTCCTACTCCCCTCTCGCTCAATTCGGACGTCAACGCAACGCGTATGCCTCGCGCTTGCGCTGGGCCTCGAACCCGAGATTCATACTCCGGATGAGCAACTACGACGGTTGGCTCGGCATCGTCCAACACGTGTTCCAGTTCCGCAGATGGGTGTGACAGTGCCATGGGTACCGCGATACCACCCGCTCGCCATATGCCCCACTGGGTTGCAGCATATGAGAAGTCCGCCGGAACCAGAAAAGCCACTCTGGCTTCGCGCAGATCTTGTGAATTGTCTAGCAATCCGGTGGCTACCGATGCCGAGGCTTCCAAGAGATCGTTGTATGTATGAGATCCAGCCGAGTCTACCAGTGCCTCGCGGGACGGGTGGGTCGAGGCACGTTCAATAATTGTTATTGGCATTCGAGTCCCGCTCCTCGGCTGGAGAGTACGGGCTCTAATGTATCACTTCTTGCCCCTCCTCTTCGAGTGAGCTTTTTCAGTCGCAGCAATCAGCTCTTCCACCTGCATCGATGCGATCGTCTCGCCGATGAGGTCGAGCGGTAGATCGTCCAACTTCTTGAAGCGAACACACGACTTGCCGACATCGAAACGCTTCCCAGTAGCCTTGTACGCCGCCTCGAACTCCCTGCGTGTGCTGTCAGATGTGTATATCCCTGAAAGATATACCGCCATGTGGTTCTTCTGTGATGCAAGCGCCGCGTACATCAATGGTTGCTTGTTGTACGTGTCGGGATAGGTCTCGAGCGGCACCTGGTAGGTGATCATGCCCCAGTTCATCGCCTCCTCATACCCGTCTGGCAGGTTGTCCCGGACTACCTGACGCACCTGTTCGATTGCCTGCCTGCGATCATCAGGCAGATCGGCAAGGTACTGTGCCACAGTCGTGGCTTCTGATCTCATGGCTCACCCCAAATCACTCGATTAAGGATAGGCGGCCGTGGATGATGACAATACGAAGGTGGATGTACTCCAGGAGACGCCCGCCGCATCTGGTACTTGCCCTCGAAACTCCCGTGGAACAATCCGCGCTCGTCAACGATCATCCGTCGCCGCCTTTCCTCTCGACTCGGACTACGGCTTGCTCGCCATCATATGCACGGCCTTGACACCATACGCCTCGGCCGCATCCTGTGTCGCACCCTTGCGAAATCTGAATCCAGGTACTACGGCCGATCTGACACGCGTGAAGCCTGCTTCCTCGAGCAACGTGAACACCTCTCCCTCCGGGAGAGCACCGCCAATTCAGCTGGCCCAGAGTTTCGGGTCATTCACAATCGACTGTGCAAGCTGTCTGGCGCTGACAATATCGGTGATCGAGATACGCCCGCCAGGCTTGAGCACGCGAAACATCTCTTGTATCACGCGCCTCTTTCTGAACGACAGATTGATCACCCCATTGGAGATGATAGCATCGACGCTGTCGTCCGGCAGCGGGATCTGCTCCATACGGCCTTCATGACACTCTATCGTGGTGCCCGTCGCCTCTGCATGAGCCTGTGCCTTGAGGCACATAGCCGGGTTTAGGTCTACACCGATGACCTTGCCCGTGGATCCCACTTGCCAGGAAGCGATGATGCCGTCCAAGCCGGCTCCGCTGCCCAAGTCGAGAACTACCTCTCCCGGCTGTAGGTCGCTACGCGCGTGAGGATTCCCCACGCCGGCGAACGAAGCTACAGCACCTGCCGGCGCGCGATCCAGCCACTCCGGATCGTAGCCGAACATCTCCGCCGCCTCTCGGCCATGGTAGAAGTGGAACTCCCCCTCCGGTTTGTCGGCAACCTCCTGATACATCCGAAGGACTTCACCCTTGATCACAGCCTCCAAGGAGGCTTGGGTGTCAGCCATGGTGGCAGTAGATTGAGTCACTTGATTCCTCCCGCTCTATTAGGCAATCCACTCTGATAGTTTCGTGTTCGTTCCCATCAATAGCCGGCTTGTGACGACAATGCGTGCCTACTACTCAGGTTTGATGTTCTGATTCAATCGCAGCATGTTGCTTGGATCGTACTTCTTTTTCAGGTCCACCAGCCGCTTGTAGCTATCACCGTAGGCTTCGGCCACCCGCGCCCCTTCTTCCTCAGTCATGAAATTCACGTACACACCACCGGTAGCATACTGCGTCGTAGCATCAAACAACTCACGGCACCATTCGATACAGTGACCATCCTTCGATGGGCTGTCCCATCTTCCATGCACATTCATCACGAACTCGGC
>CP070792.1:1775129-1787850 GCA_020346845.1 Gemmatimonadota bacterium | reverse complement strand
CGTGCTCTTGCCCGACCCGCTCGAGCCCACGAGAGCGTTCGTCGTACCCACCGGCGCCGTGAAACTGATGTTCTTGAGAACCAACACCCCAGGATCGTACTCGAAGCTCACATCCTCGAATTCGAAGTTGCCCTCAATGTCGGACACGGCCTCCCTCTCAGCATCCTCTTCATCCTCGGTCGCCATGGTACGGATCTCTCTTATACGATCCAGCCCGGCAAACGCCTCGCTGATTTGCGTGCCGATAGATGCTATTTGTATCAGCGGGGAGGCAACCAAACCCACGAAAAAGACATACATGACGAAGTCGCCCAGCGTCATCGACTCGGCGATGATGGACCGTGCCCCCGCAATGATCATCAAGACGCCAATCATGCCTACTATCACTGTGGAGAACGAGGAAATCCCCGACACACCGGTGACCGCCTTTGCCACATTGCGAAACAGGCGGTGTGCCCCTTTTGCAAACACATATCTCTCGCGCCGCTCAGCTGTGTACGCCTTGACTATCCTGATGCCGCCCAGCGTTTCTCCCAGTCTGCCGGTTACCTCGGCGTTCAGCTTACCTCGTTCTCGAAACAGCGGACGCAGTCGAGTGAACGCAAATGCCATTGCGCCGCCGAATACGGCCAGGATCAGAATCGTGATGGATGTTAGGCGCCAATTGAGATAGAACAAAACACCCAGTGCTATGGTCGCTGTGAAAAGACCTCCGGTGAGCTGCACGAGACCCGTGCCCACGAGATTCCTGATCCCCTCGGCATCGGTCATTACGCGAGAAATCAGCACGCCGGTCTTCGTGGAATCGAAGTAGGCGATTGGCAGACGTGCTACGTGTTCCTGCACCGTCTTGCGCATCTCCGTAATAGCACGCTGAGCAGCGACACCCAGCACTTGGGACAGCGCAAAGCCCGTCCCGGCCTGCACCAGCGAAGCCAGCCCCACTGCCAAGGCGAGAGGCAGTAGCAAGTCAACCCGCTGGTTTACTATCACATCGTCAATCAGAAACTTTGAACTGGCCGGCATCACCAAGCCCGCCAACCTGCTGACGAGCATGAGTGTCAGGCCCAGAGTCAGCCGACCTCTGTGAGCCCAAATGATCTGTCTAGCCTCACGCCACGCATTGGCCAAGTCGAACTTCTTCTTATCGTCCGCCGAACGACCCGATCGATGGCCGCCGTGTCCCGACCGCTCACCACTGTGGATACGCATGGAGTCAAGCTAGTGGGTGGAGAGCCGGCGCGGCAGGGAGCAAAAGAGGCAGCAGTCATCGCGGCAGAGATGGTATGTGCAGCAGCGCATCAGATGATCAGCCACCACACGAACGCATCTGGGGTTCTCCTAGCCCGTGGATACCACCAACTTATGCGACGTGGCTGACTCGAGACGAACCCGACGCACTGCAACCCCACACCCTAGCGGATCCGACGCTCGAAAGTCCGGTTCAACGGGCGACCGGGACACCGGGGCACGGCAAGGCCGGGGCATCGGGATACCGGGATACCGGGATACCGGGATACCGGTAGTCCACCACCCCGCGTACGAGTTCGATATCGGGCCACACGTGTTTCCCACCAGGAAGTACCGACTGATTCGTACCCGCCTGTTGCAGGAGGATACCATCCACGAATCGGACATCGTCATGCCCGAATCGGCCAGCGACGAACAGGTGGCCCTGGTGCACACAGCCGACTACGTGCGCAAGATCAAGGAAGGCGACCTGTCCGTACCCGAACAGATGATCTTGGAGGTGCCATTCTCGCCAGGTTTGCGGGACGGAATGTGGCTTTGCACGGGCGGCTCGATCTTAACGGCGCGACTGGCGCTGGAATCGGGAATCTGCGCCCACTTGGGTGGTGGCTTTCACCACGCTTTCCCCGATCACGGAGAGGGATTCTGTCTCATCAACGACGTAGCCATAGCAATACGGACGCTTCTCTCGGAAGGCGTGATTGAGCGCGCCGCGGTGGTCGATTGCGATGTACACCACGGAAACGGAACCGCGGCCGTGTTCTCAGACGATCCGGCAGTATACACCTTCTCCATGCACCAGGAGCGGAATTACCCTGCCTGGAAACCACCCAGTGATCTCGACATCGGACTGGATGATGGAGTGGGCGACGAAGAGTACATCTCGATCCTCCAGAGACATGCCGCCGAGATTGCGAGTAATCACCGACCGGAGCTGGTCTTCTATCTCGCGGGTGCCGACCCCTATTGCCACGATCAACTTGGTGGACTCGACCTCACGATCGACGGCCTGAAGCGGCGGGATCGTGTAGTCATGGAGACATTCCAATCAGCCGACGTCCCGCTAGCCGTCACGCTGGCTGGAGGGTACGCCATTCGGCCCGACGACACCGTCGAGATCCACTGCAATACGATCCGCGAAGCGGCTCGGCTTGTTCACGGTGAATGACACGTTTCAGACCCGAAAAACTGGCGAACATGGGTCCACATGCCCACTTTATATGGTCGGGGCCTATCCAAACCTGCCCGAATGGGGGATTCCCACGATTGGCACTTGTGGTACGCAGCAGTATATCAACACCGTAGCTTCGAAGAGTCCGGTGCCTGGCGCCGTTTGCATAGTCCTGAATCCTCTGCATCGGAGTGGCGTCTGAATGACTATCCAGCCTGACAAGTGTCCTCACTGCCCGACGGAGTTGCCCCCCAACGCCAACTATTGCCCCGGGTGTGGCGCGCAGGTGGTGTCTCCGTCGAGTGACGATCCCGGACACCTCAATCTGGAAAAGTTCTTCGGGTACGCGCTCGACATGTGCTGTATTGCAGGCGTGGACGGGTACTTCAAGCGTGTCAACCAGGCCTTCTTAAGAACCTTGGGATACACCCGGGAAGAGTTGTTGGCGCGACCGTACAACGACTTCGTCCACCCCGACGACCGGGCCGACACGCATGCGGAAACAGGCAAGCTCGCAGGTGGCACGCCGACACTCTCGTTCGAAAACAGGTACCGGTGCGCCAACGGCGAATACCGCATCCTGCACTGGACCTCTTTTCCCGAACCCGAAACCGGTTTGCTGTACGCCATCGCCCGCGATATCACGGATCAGAGACGTCGAGAAACTCGCTGCGACAGGCTCACCGGACTCGTGACGAGACAGGTATTCGAACAGAAGTTGCAGGAGGAGTGGAAGAGGGCTTATCGTGCCGGGGTCACCTTGGCAGTCGGTATGATCGACATCGACCATTTCAAATCGTACAACGCGGCATACGGGCACGACACTGGTGACGAGCGGCTGCGTCACCTGGCTAGGATCATCTCGGAACAGTTTCGCCGTGTGGGTGACCTGGCTGCCCGCTATGATGGTCAGCAGTTCGCGGTCATCATGGACGGCGGCCTTAGCACCGATCAGGCAACGATGCTGTGCGAACGGATCCGTGCCACGGTTGAGGAACTCGAGATCCCTCACGAGGACGCAGAACCTCGCGGCGTATTCACTGTGAGCGCCGGTGTGGCCACGGTCGTGCCGAGGGATGGGGTGGAGCCAGATCAACTCGTGAGCATGGCCGAGTCAGCTCTGGAAGACGCAAAGAAGCAGGGTCGTAACCGGGTGGTCGGCTCATCGTTCTAGCACCAGCCCACGCCAGCCAGCCAGGGGATCTTGCTCTATCGCGCTAGACGCCGTGTTCCGATCCTGAGTTCGAGGAACCAACTCACCCTTCTGTTGGCTGTGGCGGCGTTCGTTGTCGTCACCTGCACCTCCGACCAGAATCATCCGGCCAGCGGATTCATCGAGGTCGACGACTCCCTGCACCTGTACTACACCACAGCGGGAAGCGGCGCGGACACCGTGGTGATTCCGGCTGCCATGTACTTGGCAGAGGACCTGGGTATCTTGGCTCCTGGGCGTACGCTCATCTTCTACGACATGCGGGGTCGCGGCAGGTCGTCTCGCGTGCTCGATGGCTCCAAGCTCGGCCTTCAGTTCGAAATTGACGATCTGGAGAGAGTCCGCCGCCACTTCAAGATCGGCCGCATGAGCCTCATCGGGTTCTCGTATCTTGGTGCAGTTGTAGTGCTCTACGCGGCGGAATACCCCGATCGAGTAGAACGTATCGTGCAGATGGGTCCGATGCCGCCCCGCAGCGTGGCACCCTATATGGAGCGTTCGCCCCCGACTTCCCTGATCGATAGCAGCAGGGTCCGGACCCTCCGCGAAATTGAATCCTCTGGCGCCCTTCTCTCAGATCCGGTCGGCCACTGCACCGCGTACTGGCGCGCGTACCTAGTGATGTATGTGGGCGATCCAGCAATCGCGGACAGCATCAACTTGCCTTGCAACCTCCGCAACGAGTGGCCCCAGAACTTCTCTGTGACCTACCAGCACCTGCTGGATAAGCTGCCGCAGTGGGACTGGCGATCCGTGGCGGCCGAAGTGAGTGTGCCCGCACTCACTATTCACGGCGAGCTGGACAATATCGCCCCGCCCGGCGGCGGACGTGAGTGGGCACTTCATTTACCGAATGCGCGTCTGCTGTACTTTTCCAGCGCGGGCCATCTCATATGGGCCGAGCAGACTGATGAACTCCTCCGAGTCATCGACCAGTTCCTGCGAGGAGAATGGCCGGCAGGGCCCGAAGAGCTGACAGTTGGTCCCCCATAGCCGATGATCCACCATCCAGTGACAAGCCAGCCGCAGTCAAGCAGGGCAGCGCTCCGGTTTGTGGTGCCAGCAACATTGGGTCTCGCGTTCTTCATGCTACCCGTGCCGTCTAGTGAGCGGATAACGGTTCCATTCGACATCGCGGTCGGCTGGATCATTCGGCAGGCACCCACGCTAGTGGGGGTCTATTGCCTGCTCCTGATCACCATCGGCGCAGTTGCGACTTCATACTCAGCAACATCGAGCACCCATGCCCACTGGTGGAAGCGGTTCTCCACCAGCAAGCCGATGCTCCTGGTTCGCCTCCTGGCGGTACCTCTCGCCCTCGCCTACGTGTTCCAGGTCGGACCCGACTTCCTGCTCCAAGATGGAGTACGGGGCCTGATGTGGAGTACGTTGGCGTTCTCGGTGGGCGTGATCATCCCCATTGGAGCGGCGCTGCTTGTGCTGTTGGTGCGCTACGGCTTCCTCGAGTTCGTGGGAACCGTGATGAGGCCGATTATGCGGCCCCTGTTCCGACTGCCAGGAAGATCTGCATTGGATAGCATCACATCATGGGTGGGCAGCTACTCGGTTGGTTTGTATTTGACGCGTTCACTGACCCTCGATGGTTATTACAATCGCAGAGAGGCGTACACGATAGCTACCTGCTTCTCTACGGTGAGCATCGGGTTTGTTGCCGTCGTTGCACAGACACTCGACTTACTGCACTTGTTTCCCCTCATATTCATCTGTTACTTCGTAGCCATCTATGCTCTCGCGGCCATTCTCGCGCGGGTTTGGCCCATCACAGCAGTCTCAACCGAGTACTTGGGACAGCCGCAGCCGGAGCCCGCAGCCAGCGCCAACCTACGAGAACTGCTCCGGGAGGGCTGGAACAGGGCTCTCGATCAGGCCAACACGGCTGGCAGTCTCCTCCGCGCCATGCGAGTCGGGATCGTCGACGGGTTGGTGCTCGCCTCAACAATCCTGGGTAGCATCCTGGCGATTGGAACCGCCGCCCTACTGCTGGCGCGGGAGACCTCGTTGTTTGCCTGGCTCGGCCGGCCGATCGTCCCGGTTCTCTCACTCCTGGGGCTCCCCGACGCCGAGCTGATCGCTCCCGCCACGTTAGTTGGGATCACTGAGATGTATATACCCGCTCTGCTGGTGCGTGAGGCGGCAGTGCCGGCACGCTTCTTCATCGCTGTGCTTTCCGTATCTCAACTGATCTTCTTCTCGGCAATTGCCCCGATGGTCATCGACATGTTTCGCGATGTTCCGATTCGAGCTCGCGAACTGGTCGCCCTGTTCCTGATGAGAACCGCGATCCTGATCCCCCTTTTGGCGGCACTCACGGCAATACTCTCCGGCGCGGGAGTTCTGGCCGAATAGGCTCTGTACCGCATCCGGTTTCGTGCAACCATTTGGGGCTCGCACACGTCTTATAAAGTGGCCACTGCTCTCAGGCTCGACCTCGCTGAGCCCGTTGCCCCAGCGCCGGGGATCCTACGGCAAGCAGCAGCCACAGCCACGAAGACCACGCCAAGCCTTCTGGCAGTCGGCCATCAGCAACTCGGGACCACCACTTAGTCTCACGCAGCAGTACTAACTGCGTGTCGCTCATGGCGTCGCCGGCGGCGCCGGAACGGACAACGGTGGGAGGGACCGTTGCAAACACTTACTACAGATACACTTACAGGGTGCGTAACAGCCTTGCTTCTGCTGGGCCTCTCGTCTAGCGCGACTCTCAGCGCTCAGAAACTCTCGACCACCAATGGTGCCAACCCCGCCGTTCCCGCTGCGGCCATCGCGGTCACCGCCGATCCAGCTCCGCCCAACCTCGACGGCAAGCTCGACGATCCCGCCTGGCAGCAAGCCATCGTCATCACTGGATTCACGCAGATCAACCCGAACGACGGTGATGAGCCGAGCGAGCGCACCGAGGTCAGGATCACGTACGACACGGACGCGCTATACATCTGCGCTCGGATGTACGATACGGATCCGAGCCAGGTAAAAGGCCGTCTGACACGTCGCGACACGTTCAGCCCAAGCGATGCATTCTGGATCGACATCGACTCCTATCACGACCATCGCACCGCTTTTCAGTTCGGGGTCAATGCGTCAGGCGTCCGGTGGGATGGGGTGGCAACCAACGACCACGGTCATATCGACCGCTCCTGGGACCCGATATGGTCGGTGTCCACCGCTATCGATTCCCTCGGATGGGTAGCTGAGATGAAGATTCCGTTCTCTCAACTGCGCTTCTCCACAGAATCTGAGCAGACCTGGGGAATCAACTTCTCGCGTGACGTCGTGCGCAAGAACGAGCGTGTGCGCTGGAGTTGGACTCCGAAAGAGGAGTCGGGTTACGCCTCGCGTTTCGGACACCTCAACGGATTGAGAGACATCCCACAGCCCCGCCGGTTGGAGCTGCTTCCCTACGCCCTGGCGCGGGGCGACTTCGTGGAGGGTGCTGACCCACTCAATCCGTTCAACGACGGTAGCGTGCAGAGCTGGACCGGAGGGCTGGATCTCAAATACGGGCTGACCAGTGATCTCACACTGGACGGGACCATCAATCCCGATTTCGGGCAGGTAGAAGTGGACCCGGCCGTGGTGAACCTGAGCGCGTTCGAAACCTACTTCCAGGAGCGTCGCCCGTTCTTCGTCGAAGGCTCAAACCTGTTTCAATTCGGAGCCGGATCGGGAGGCTTTGTATTCGGTGCTCCACAGCTCTTCTACTCTCGCAGGATTGGTCGCGCACCTTCGCTGCCAGCCTATGAGCCTGAGGGTTACGCCTACAACCCCACGGCAACGAGCATCCTGGGTGCCGCCAAACTCTCCGGCAAGACGGCCGGTTGGTCCATCGGACTGCTGAGCGCGCTCACCGCGCAGGAATATGGCCAGGTGCAATTGAGTGACGGGACGCAGGAGTCCCGCCTCGTGGAACCACGCGCCAACTACTCAGTGCTCAGTCTGCGGAAGGACTTCCGCGAAGGCGCTACCGGCGTTGGGGCGATGGCTACGGGAGTGTTTAGGGACCTGAGCGACCCGCGGTTCAGCTTTTTGAGGTCCTCTGCCTTTAGCGGTGGCATGGACTTCTTCCACCGGTTCTGGCGCAACCAGTTCGCCCTGAACGGGTCATTCAGTGCCTCTTACATACAGGGCGATCCGATCGCCATCACGTCGGCGCAACGGTCATCGGCGCGCTACTACCAACGCCCCGACCAGGATTACGTCAGTCTCGACACCACAGCCACCAGCATGACCGGCTATGCCGCCTCGATGCAATTGGGAAAGGTCGCCGGCAACTGGGTGTACGGCACCGATTTCTACGCATATGCGCCTGGTCTGGAGGTGAACGATGCCGGATTCGAGAGCCAGGCAGACAGGATCTTCAGTGGCGTGAGGGTCCAGCGCAGGTGGCTCCAGCCGGGCAAGGTATTCAGAACCTTCCGCATCAACACTACGTTTGCGCAGAGTTGGAACTTCGGTGGCGTGAATCAGTACCGCTCGTTGTACGCGGGCCTTGGGGGCCAGTTCCTCAACTACTGGAACTTCAGCGTTGGCTTCAACTACGGCTTCGACGCCCTGAGTGACAAGGCAACTCGCGGCGGTCCGCTGATGGAAAGTCCTTCGAGCTGGAGTACATTCGGCTTCTTCGGTACCGACTTCAGGAAGCCCGTCTCGGTCTCGACATTTCTCGAATACGCGCGCAACAAGTACGACGGTTGGGGCGCTGGCACCGGTCTCGACATCACGTTCCGCCCCACGAGCGCCATCGAAGTCATGTTCTCACCGAGCATTAGCAAGCGACACACAATCGGCATGTACGTCACCCAGCGACCGGACCCGATCGCCGTCGCCACCTACGGTGGGCGCTATCTGTTCAGCGAGTTAGAGCAGAACAGTGTGGATGCGACTGTACGTATGGACGTTGCGCTAACCCCCAACCTGTCCATCCAGTGGTACCTGCAACCATTCATCGCGTCGGGTGACTATTTCGGGTTCAAGGAACTGGCCGAGCCGCGGACCTACAATTTCCTCATGTACGGCATCGACGGTGAATCGACACTCGATTTCGATCGCGCGTCCAATACCTACACAGTCGATCCGGATGGTGATGCAGGTCCAGCAGATCCGATAACCTTCGCCAACCCCGACTTCAACATCCGATCGCTGCGGAGCAATCTGGTCATGCGCTGGGAGTACATTCCGGGATCGACGATCTTTCTGGTTTGGAACCACGGCCGGTCTGGATACGCCAGCGACCCCGCGTTCCGCGTATTCGATCAACTGAGCAGTGTTTTCACCGATACCATGGCCAACTCGTTCCTGATAAAGGTGAACTACTGGCTGAGCCCGTAGCTCCTCGGTCCCGTCAGCACTGCGAACGCGGCGGTTCTTTCACACGCAGGCCCCGGAGATTGCTCCGGGGCTTTTGTTTCGTTACGCCCCCACGGCACCAGCGGGGCTCCTGCACCGAGGTGAAGCGGGGCCAACCGGCTTGGCCTGAGCCGATATCGACCATCCCAGGCCACCCTTGGTCTAGACCGCTTCATCGCTAGCGTCTACCTTGCATCCCTGGTTGAGTCCTGCACCCCGCAGGCAACCAGGATGCGTAATGAGCGAACTTAAGGATCGACTCAGTTCGGCACTCGCTAGCCGCTATACCATCCGGGGAGAAATCGGCCGCGGTGGAATGGCAGTGGTGTACCTGGCCAGCGATCTCAAGCACGAACGAGATGTTGCGGTCAAATGTCTCCTACCCGACCTAGCGGCGACTCTCGGGTCTGACCGGTTCCTGCAGGAGATCCGCGTCACGGCCAACCTGCAGCATCCACACATCCTGCCATTGTATGACTCGGGCGAAGCAGACGGGCTGTTGTACTACGTGATGCCCTATGTCGAGGGTGAGTCACTACGGCAGCGCTTGAACCGAGATCGGCGCCTCTCGGTCCCAGAGGTGGTTCGCATCACCGAACAGGTAGCCTCAGCGCTGGATTATGCCCACCGTCACGGCGTGCTCCATAGGGACATCAAGCCCGAGAACATCATGATCTCGGAGAGTCATGCCATTGTTGCCGACTTCGGCATTGCAAAGGCAATCAGCACTGCAGGAGGGGAAAACCTCACACGCAGCGGGTTCCCGCTGGGCACTCCCGGATACATGAGTCCAGAGCAAGCGGCCAGCCTAGGGGTATTGGACCAAAGCACGGATGTCTACAGCCTTGCATGCGTGGTTTATGAGATGCTCGTTGGAGATACCCCCGGGGAGTGGCCAACCGAAGAAGCTGTGACTCTCGGACGGTTTGTAGATGCACTGCCCGAGCACAGAGAGCAGCTCGATACTCTTCCCGGTAGGCTCGAGCAGGTATTGGTGAAGGGGCTAGCGACACAGCGCAGACAGAGGTTCGCCAAGCCGTTGCAGCTCACCGCAGCACTGCGAGCAGTCTCCCAGAGCAGCGAGAAACTCAGTGAAGCTGAGATGCAGCGAATCATGAGTCGTGCTGCTGAGCTCGACGCGGAGCATCCCACCGAGGAACCACAGCTTTCGATCGGCGCGTTGGAACAGGTCGCGGCCGAGGTCGGTATTCCACCTGAGCGGGTGCGCGAGGCCGCGAGAGAGCTCGAGCGACCATCAGATTGGTCCGCTGAGATGTCACCGAAGATCTCGAACTTCTTCGGCGTGCCGACAGGTCTCGCTATGGAACACGTGATCGAAGGGGAAGTGTCCGAAGCTGACTACCCGCTGCTCGTGAAGGAAATCCACGCGGGTTTGGGGATAGTGGGTCACACCTCGACCTTGGGTAGATCACTCACTTGGAGTCCTGCCGAGTCGGGAGGAATGAGCAGGAGGATTCAGATCTCTGTGTCATCGGAGGCAGGCCGTACGTGGATTCGGATTAGGGAACGATTGGACCTGGCAGGTGACAACCGGATCTTGCCCTACCTGATGGCAATCGGCGGCGGAATCGTCGCAGCCTTACTCGGTGCGAGCTTCGGGTTGGGCGATTCTGCACTCATCGTTGTTCCCAGTGGCCTTGGTGGCGTGCTTGGCTACAACATCACCGCACGGACGCTCTACTCTCGCGCCTATAAGCGGCGCAAGCCTCAGTTGGAGGCTCTCAGTAACCGACTAGCGGCCGTCGCTCGGTCCCTCGCCACTGCTAGTACTGAAGTAGCTCCGCGGCTGTCCCCCTGATCCCGTTTCAGCCATGCAATTCAATGAATGCTCTCGAGAACTTCTATCAGCTCCTCGTTGGTCGGCCTAATCTTGTAATCCACCTCAACGAATCGCCAACGCACTTTGCCTTCCCGGTCGATCACAAAGGTGGCTGGGTGTGTAATCTCGCGGCCGCGCGGATCGTCAGCATTGAACAGGCCGTAGCGATCGATCACTCTGTGGCCATCATCCGTTAGCAACGGAAAATCGGGAGCAATCCCATCCTCCATTGAGATCCGATCCAGCATCTTCTGTAGGTTTTCCGGTCCGTCAACGGACAGGGCCAGGATCTGGGTTGTCTGCTGCAATTCGTCGTCCAACAGTGCTTTCAGCTCCCCGAGCTGTTTGGCGCAATACGGTCACCAGTGACCGCGGTAGAACACGAGAACCACATTCTTGGTACCGCGGAACTCGGACAAGGTTATGACATCACCTTTCAGTGAGGTCAGAGAGAAATTGGGCGCTATCGTCCCGAGAGCGACCCGCTCGAGATCTTGGCGCGGGAGATCGCGGCCGTCTGCCGGCCCCAACGCCTGGGGCGACGAGCTTCGGTTCAGCGCTACTACCATCACTGCCAGTGCTGCTGCCAGAAGCAACGCCGCCAGAATCGATTTTAGGCTCATAGTGGTTCCCCCACTCACCGGGTCGATGTTGGAGACGCCAATATAGCGGCGAAGCTCGGTCAGCACAGCTGAAATACACTGGAACTGGCCTAGTTGCTCAGCGCGCCGTAGTTTTTGTTTGAAACAACCGTAGGCCTCCTGTGGTTTCGCAGAACGTGCCCGAAGAGGACCAAACGCATGCCGGAAGAACCACCGGACAAGTCGAACGATGGAGTAAAGCGGTTTCTAACCGATCTGAGATCAGGTGCCGAACGCCGTTCCTGGAAGGAGCGACGTAACTCAGATCGCCGGGCCAAGAGCGCCGACATCGAGGAGGATCGGCGGAGCCCCGATGATCGGCGCAAGGGCGATCGCAGAATAATGCTACTCGATCGTCGTCGCCGTATCTCCGAGCCGTATGCTCAGCAGCACGCGGAGAGCATTCGTGAGATGCTCTTGAAGCCTGAGGGCAAGATCCAATGTCCCAGGTGTCGTGGTGCTCTGCTACTCGGCCCGCCGGTATTACGTGGCGACGTTCTCGCGCGTGAGGTGCTCTGCACGAGCTGCCGTCACAGCGTCGTTATAACCGGCCTTCCGGAAGAGACTGTCGATTCCTCGACCGACCAAGCTTGAGGCCGCCGCTATGGCCGACATCGATTTGCCCGCCCACGACTACCTCCATGCTCGTGGCATACCCTATGAGCGACGCGCGTTTCCGGAAACCACCGAAAAGGGCGGTGCCAACGTTGCTGCGGCTCTGGGCTATCTGGAGGATCAGATAGTCAAGACATTGATCTTCGAGGCTGGCGATGGCGAGCGTGTGCTCGTCATGGTGGCATCCAATCGTAGCGCTATCTCGGGTCTATTGAAGAAGGCCATCGGGTCTCGCAACATCAAGATGGCGCAGTACGAAGTCGTGAAAGAGACTACGGGCTACGAAGTTGGATCCATACCGCCGTTTCATTGGCAGCCGGAGGGCTTCCGTTCGTTCATGGACGAAGCACTCATGCGTGAAGAGACCTTGGGAGTGGGCGCAGGCCAATGGGGTCAGGAGATCATACTCACCCCCGAGAATCTAGTGCGAGCTTGTAGGGGAACCGTTGTGAACCTGACGGAGCGCCAAGGGTAGGGGCAGCTGTGACTGTCGAGCGCTTGGAATGCACAAGTCTACATGTGTCGTACTGAAAGAGCGATTGCCGGCATGTGTGTAGGCCACGACTCATTACTCGTTCGCACTCAAGTGCCCTAGTGACTTTCCTAAACGTGCAGGGTACTACCGG
>CP070792.1:1770243-1775029 GCA_020346845.1 Gemmatimonadota bacterium | reverse complement strand
GTCGGGGGGGAATTTTCACGGGCAACCTGTGGCGTTCGTGCTCGACATGCTAACGATGGCACTCACAACGATTGCTGGCGTGTCCGAGCGACGCATAGACCGGCTGCTCAACCCAGACATTTCCCAAGGACTGCCGCCGTTCCTGGCTTCGTATCCTGGATTGGAGTCGGGTTTCATGATGGCGCAGATCACGGCTGCCGCCTTGGTCGCGGAATCCCGCACGCTCTGTACGCCGGCCAGTGTTCAGTCCATCCCAACTGACGGCAACCAGGAGGACTATGTCCCCATGGGGATGGCCGCTGCATTCAAATGCCGTAGAGTGCTGGCCAACGCTCGGATGGTGGTAGCCACTGAGTTACTTGCAGCGGCGCAGGGATTGGAGTTTCTGAAGCCGCTTAGTCCTGGCCGCGGCGTTGACCGATTGTATCGGCGAGTTAGGAAGGTTGTCCCTGCGCTCGATGGGGATCGCCCGCTCTCTCCCGATATCCAGAAGATTTCCGAGTTGATACAGGAGGAGGGTTTGGAATGACGAGTCGCACGGTGCGCGCACCGCGCGGTACCGAGATTTCCTGTCGTGGGTGGATCCAAGAGGCAGCTCTGCGCATGCTGATGAACAACTTGGACCCGGAAGTGGCCGAAAGGCCAGATGATCTCGTGATCTATGGTGGCACAGGCCGCGCTGCTCGTAGCTGGAAGGCGTTCGACGCAATTTGCTCTACACTGCGCGTTCTGGAAGGCGACCAGACGCTGTTGGTGCAGTCGGGCAAACCGGTGGGGGTTTTCACGACCCATGAAGATGCGCCGCGTGTCTTGATCGCTAACGCGAACCTCGTGGGTCGGTGGGCCACCTGGGAGCGGTTTCGGGAACTAGAGCGTCTTGGCTTGACGATGTTCGGTCAGATGACGGCCGGCAGCTGGATATACATAGGGACTCAGGGAATCCTACAGGGAACCTACGAGACGTTTGGCTCCATCGCAGCAAAGCAGTTTGGTGGATCACTCAAGGGTAAGACGCTGGTAACCGGTGGTCTCGGTGGGATGGGTGGGGCTCAGCCGCTTGCCGCCACCATGAACGATGGTGCCATCCTGTGTATCGAAGTCGATGCATCGCGAATCCAGCGCCGATTGGAGACTCGTTATCTCGATGCCATGACGGAATCGCTCGAGGAGGCGTGGAAGCTGGTAACCGGGGCGGCCGAACAGGGCAAAGCGCTTTCGGTGGGGCTGCTTGGGAATTGTGCGGACGTGCTACCAGAGATGGATCGTCGCGGATGGACTCCAGACATACTCACGGATCAGACCTCGGCGCACGATACGCTCAACGGGTACGTACCGGCAGGCCTGCCGTTTGACGACGCGATTGCATTGAGGAACGCTGACCCGGAGCAATATGTCAGGCTGGCGAAGAAGTCGATCGCGAAGCATGTAGAGGCGATGCTCGCGTTGCAAAAGAAGGGTGCCGTGACTTTTGATTATGGCAACAACATTCGCACCGAAGCGCTGGACCAAGGTGTTACCGACGCGTTCGAGATTCCCGGATTCGTTCCAGAGTATATCCGTCCGCTTTTCTGCCAAGGGAAAGGCCCGTTCCGCTGGGCAGCGCTGTCGGGCGAGCCGGATGATTTGTATCGAACCGACGCTCTCGTTCTCGAGCTGTTCCCAGAGGACAAGCATTTGTCGCGTTGGATACGCATGGCGCGGGAGCGCGTTGCCTTCCAGGGGCTGCCGGCGCGGATCTGTTGGCTGGGGCAGGGGGAGCGCGCCAAGTTCGGCCTCGCGTTGAACGATTTGGTGGCGCGTGGCGAGATAAGCGCACCAATCGTGATTGGCAGAGATCACTTGGATACCGGTTCTGTTGCCTCCCCCTTCAGAGAAACTGAGGGAATGCGAGACGGATCGGATGCAATCGCCGATTGGCCCATCTTGAATGCTCTATTGAATACGGCATCAGGTGCGTCTTGGGTGTCGTTCCATCATGGTGGTGGGGTAGGGATCGGAAACAGCCTCCATGCGGGTCAGGTTATTGTGGCCGACGGTACGGAGGGCGCGGCAAAACGCCTCCAGCGGGTCCTCACCAACGATCCCGGTATCGGCGTCGTACGACACGCGGACGCAGGGTACAGTGAGGCTGTGGCCACGGCTCGAGAACATGGCTTGAGCCTCCCAATGCAGGAAGTGGACGATTGAGTACACTGCTCACCGGTGCGCATCAGGTCGTTACGTGCAGAGGTCCATCCCGTGCACGTCGAGGCCGCGAGATGGCAGATCTCGATGTGGTACAGCGTGGATCGGTCCTCATCGGCGACAACGGGCTTATCGAGGCGGTAGGTAGTTTCAAGGAGCTGCGTTCGCTGAAACCGGATGCGGAGATCCAGGAAGTCGATGGCGTTCTGTTCCCCGGTTTCGTGGACTGTCACACGCACGCTGTGTTTGGTGCTGCTCGCTTGGCCGATCACGAACGCCGCGCACGGGGAATCAGCTACAAAGAGATCGCCGCAGCCGGGGGAGGCATTCTGGCGTCGGTCAACGACGTGCGCGGGCGCGATGAATCGCAATTGCTGGAATTGATGAAGCCGCGGCTCGCAGCGCTCGTAGCGAACGGGACGACCACCGTCGAAGTGAAGTCGGGGTACGGTCTCGAACTGGCAGCTGAACTAGCACAGCTCGAGGCTGTCAGGCGGGCGTCGCTGGTTGGGCTTCCCTCACTGGTACCCACGTTTCTCGGTGCACATGAGGTGCCGCCCGAAGCCCGAGCCGATCCGGACGGCTATGTATCAACGGTCGTCGACGAGATGCTGCCGGCAGTGCAGCAGCAAGGTGTGGCACGCTTCTGCGACGTATTCTGCGAACCTGGTGTGTTTACGATTGAGCAGTCACGTCGCGTGCTGGAGGCGGCGCAGCGACATGGATTGGGTCTCAAACTGCATGCCGACGAGATCGATTATTCAGGTGGAGCCCAGTTGGCGGCAGAACTCGGGGCGGTAAGCGCTGATCATCTGGCGGCCGTCTCAGAATCCGGCATCGAGGTCCTATCGGGCAGCTCAACCATTGCGGTTCTCCTGCCCGGAACGATGCTGTTTTTGGGAAGCAGTAGTCAGGCTCCCGCGCGACGCATGGTAGATGCGGGTGTCGCCGTTGCTCTGGCGACTGATTTCAATCCAGGCAGTTCTCCTGGCCTGAGTCTGCCGCTGATGGCGACCCTGGGAGTGTCTCAGATGAGACTGCTTCCGGCTGAGACCATAATCGCGATCACTGTGAATGGGGCTGCCGCGGTGGGTGAGGCTCATGCTCGCGGCCAGATTGCACCAGGGTTCAGGGCGGATCTGGTACTCGCGTCGGCGAGAGATTGGCGTGAGTTGCCCTATTGGTACGGTACGAACTTGATATCGGAGGTGTGGATCGAAGGTGCAGCTTGTCACCCAAGGCAGTGGCCCGTAAATTGTTTGGGCTAGAGCACTTCCGAGGCTTTAACGGGGTCGAGGTTTCCGCTGAATATTGAGAAGGTGAAGGAAAAGGCTCGCAAACTCGAGCTGAAGGGGCAAATCGACAAGGCGATCTCTCAGTACGCGAAAATCCTCGAGGAGCTCGAGGGCAGTCCTGAGCTGACCGACGAACTCGCCCTTTACAACAAGCTTGGCGACCTCTATCTGAAGCGAGGCGATGTAGCGTCCGCCGTGGAGCAGTACGAGGCGGCGGTGACTCATTACGCCGAGCAGGGTTTCCCCAACAATGCCATAGCGCTGTGCAACAAGGTCCTCCGCAACGCTCCCGGTCGCACCCATATCTACCTCAAGCTCGCCAAGTTGATGATGCAGCGTGGCTTCGTTGCCGAGGCGAAGCAGAACCTGCTCGAATATGCCGAGCGCATGCAGAAGGCCGGTCAGATAGAGGATTCCTTTCATGCACTAAAGGAGTTTGCGGATCTATCGCCCGATAACGAAGAGATAAGATTGCTGCTGGCGGAGCAGTTGAAGAACGCCGCTCGTACTGAAGAAGCGCGCGAGCAACTGGCCAAGCTGTATCACGAGGCCAAGGAAAGTGGTGACGCGAGGCGGGCGCGCAAGACGATTGAGCGAATGAAGGCCATCGACCCCGACTATGAAGTCGAAGGTGCGCCGGCGCCGCAGTTGAAATCACGCAAGGAAAAGAGCTCGGACATTGTCTTCATCGACTTGGATGATGATAGGAAGGTCGATGTCGCCGTGTCTGATGAACCCGAGGTTTCCACTGCCGTAGAGGAACCGTTGGTCGTAGAGCCCACTTCGATCGGCGAGCATGCCGAAGTGTTGGATGGGGTGGAGGAGCGACCCCTGGATGTTGAGCACTCGTCAGCCGGACTCGATATCGGTGCCGATAGTGCCGGTGTGGAGCCGCTCGAGGGGCTCGACTTGGGTGACCAGGATGATCTGGACAGCGCCACTGGAGTTACAGCGCTGGACATCGAAACCACGGTCCTCGACGACTCATTGGCTGCCGAGGAGCAAGTCGAGGGAATGGACCTTCCGTTGGTCGATATGCCGCCTGAGGTGGCCACCGACGATGCCGAAATCGGCGAGCTGGACGGACTAGTGCCGGAAGGGGAAGCGCCGTCCGACATGTTCTCCGTCGGATCCGGATCCGATGAGGCCACAGTTCAGATTGTCGAATTGGAGGATGAGTCCGATGTCGTAGGGATTGAGGACGAAGAGGGAATCGATGAGTTGGAGATAGCTCCACTTGACGACGCAACCGGTGGGTCTGAGTTGGAGGCACCTGGTGGTGCGGAAGAGGTAGGTGTCGAGGTGCC
>CP070792.1:1762979-1770143 GCA_020346845.1 Gemmatimonadota bacterium | reverse complement strand
GAGCGTACGGCGCTGATTTTGATGCCGCTGCTGTTCTTCTTGCTGGTGGGCTTGGCTATCTGGGCTACGACACTTTCCGGCGGTGGCGCTGGGTATGCGTATTACCTGAAGCCCCGACTCAGTGAGCTGCTCGATACAGCAATCATCACCGATGCCGCCGGGCAGGCGTTCTTCTCCTTGAGCCTCGGCATGGGCGCGCTCATGACGTACGCCTCCTACCTGAAGAGCAAAACAAGCCTCGGCCGTGAGGCAGTGACCATAGCCGCGACCGACTTCGGAGTGGCGTTCGTGGCAGGACTCGTGGTATTCCCCATCATCTTCCACTTTGGCCTGGGCGAAGCAATAGGCTTGGGTGGAGTGCTCAACACCGACAACACGGTTGGCACTCTGTTCATCACGATTCCGCCGGCACTGCAGTCACTCGGAACGATCGGCACTGTCATCGTGGCCGCGTTCTTCGTGATGTTGTTCTTTGCCGCGCTCACTTCCGCGATTTCGCTGCTCGAGGTGGTCGTGGCAGCGGTGATCGACAGCTGGCAGTGGCCCCGCGTGGGAGCAGCCGTGACGTTCGGCATCTTCATCACGTTGGCTGGTATCCCATCGGCATACAACCTGAACTTCCTGACGTTTGCCGACAAACTCGTGGGCACTTTCCTGCTCATGGTGGGAGGACTCTTCACGGCGGTCATGGTCGGCTATCGCGCTCTGCCTCAAGCGCAGCAGGAACTCTCGATCGGAATGGACAACGCCGGGTTACGTCAGGCATGGTCGGCGATGGTGCGGTTCGTAGTGCCGCCTGTTCTGCTGGTAGTCCTCTTCTTTGGTGTTAAGCCGTTGTGGACCGCCTTCAAGGCGCTTATCGGTAGCTGATTGAGCCAAGAGCGCACCGGCTCAACCAACCACAAACCAGCTATTGGGTGGGTGCGTACACACCGTCGAGCGCGGTTTCTCCTCGCGGCATGTTCATCTCCTGGCTAGCCAGAGCCTCTCGCTCCGCAACCTCAATCTCATGGGTGATCGCCGCTTCAACAGTATGTAGCGTCTCAACGGTCACACCATGGTTCGTGAGGTACTCCTCGTACAGCCCGATGGGATCGCGCGCACCCCAATAGGCGAACATCTCGGCCGGGATCAGCTCGCGTGCCTCACGCTCATCGTGGGTTGCGTGACCGCCCATGCGGAAAGTCTCTGCCACCAGAACCACCGGCCCCTTCCCTGCACGGCAGTGCTCGGCAGCTAGTCTCGTTGCCGCGTAGGCGTCCAACACGTTGTTACCGTCGAATGCCCACCCCTCGATGCCGTAAGCCCGGTGCACATCGTCGAACGTGCCCTCTGGGTGATGCTCTTTCACACGCGTTCCCAGCGCAATCTGATTGTTCTGTACCACGAAGATCGCAGCCAGCTTGTGTGCCGCTGCCATCCCGAAGGCCTCATGTGTGCCACCATGCTTCATCGATCCATCGCCTACCCACGTCAGCGCAACGCCGTTCTCCCGACGCAGCCTGAAGCCGAGCGCAATGCCTACAGCAACGGGAGGCATGTTCCCAATGTTGGATATCGGTTGGAGCACACGGTGCGAGAAATCGCCCACATGCCCATCCCTGCCATGCGATGGAGAATCGTAGGTCCCCAGATAGCCCCTCAACATGTTGGCCACGGACATACCCATCTCACAGCACGCACCAGCATTGCGGATCATGGGGACCACAACATCCAGCGTCCGATCCAGGGCATGTACCGGCCCTACTGTAGTCGCCTCTTCGCCGGTCCCCAACCACGCCTTGGAAATCACACCTTGCTTGACCCACCGCTTCAGGGTGATGTCATGCAACCTGGTCCGCAGCAGCCCACGATACAGGTCCAGCTTGGCATCGCTGCTCAATGATTCGATGATTGTGCGACGATTGGCATCCCGCGAGCACGACTCGACGAACGCCGCATTCAGCTGTTCGTCCGGTTGCCAATGCACGTACTCTGGAGGATCGTAAGCCGGAAACCTCTGCACGGCCCGATGAGCCCCTTTCTGTTCTACCGATGGATCAACTGAGAGCTACTGACGCGCGAGATCAGCCCAGCAATTGCCTCAAACGGGCGGTATCTACGCCTTCGGTTGCTTCGATGAGGGCGACACCAAACTCTCGGGCGGTACCGTAGCGGTCATCCGGGTCCGAGGCGAGCGATCTCATCAGTACGGCTTCGAGCTTGGCCGGGAAGTCACGCCGGTACCTCCTCAGCGGAGTCGGCTTGCCACGCAGCCGGGCAATCATCATCTCCTGCGGCGTACGACCCTCGAACGGCAAGCGTGCGGTGAACATCTCGAACGCCATGACGCCCAACCCGTATATGTCGCTGCGGGCATCGATGGCCTTACCGCGGATCTGTTCGGGGCTCATGAACTCAGGTGTGCCTAGAATGATGCCAGTCGCGGTCAGCTTCGCCATGCTCGGATCAGCTCTGTTCTGTTTCGCCAAACCGAAGTCCATGACCACCGCTGTCTCGCCACCCTGTTCGGTTGGCACCAGCATTACGTTTTCCGGCTTGAGATCGCGGTGGATGATGTTCTGGCGATGTGCAAAATCCAACCCGGCACACATCTGCACCAGGTACTCCACTCCCACCTCGGGGTCCATGGGCCCGGTCGTCGTCTCTCGATCGGCCAATAACTCGCCCTTCAAGTAGGGCATCACCAGATAGATCAGATCTTCTTCCGTCTCACCCAACCGCAGAATGCGGCACACGTTGGGGTGATCGAGTCGCATGGCCAGTCCGGCCTCGCGCCGCAACCTTTCAACAGAATTGTGGTCTCGGCTCAGTTTGGGGCTCAGGACCTTGATTGCAAGACTGGAGCCAGTATGCAGGTCGGTTGCCTCGTACACATACGCCATGCCCCCCTCTCCCAACCTACGCTCAATCTTGTAGCGGTGATCCAGGATGTGGCCTGTCAGCGAGGCCGCCTTGTCGATCGGAGGCTGCTTCCGGGGAACAACCTCGCGAGCGACCGTCCGCTGTTCGCTGCGGTGCACGGCAGCTGCTTTGCCACTGCTGCCAACATCAACTAGAGGACTTCCGTCCTTGGGACAGAAGCGGGCCTCGCCCTCATACACATTTTTACACCTCGGGCAGCGACGACTCATGCTCGAACCCTGTTTCGACCTTCGTTCTTGGCACGGTACAGCGCTTCATCGGCATTCTCGATGAGCGAATCAGGCGTCGGAATATCTTGATCGGGCATTGCGCAGGCGACACCGATTGACACGGTAATACTCAACGGATCACCAGTCTCGGCAAAGTCGGTTTGTGTCACGCGTTTGCGCAAACGCTCCGCAAATACTCGTGCGCCCTCAGAATCGGTTTCCGGCAAGACTATCACGAATTCCTCTCCGCCAAATCTGGCTACCAGGTCAACCGAACGAACCTCACCGCGCAAGAGATCGCCAATCTGACGCAGAACACTATCACCCACCAGGTGGCCGCGCGAGTCGTTGACCTCTTTGAATCGATCGATGTCGATCATCAATACGCTGAACCCGGTCTGGTACCGACGGACACGATCGAGTTCACGCTCCAGCCGTTCCATGAAGGCACGTCGATTGAGGCAGCCCGTGAGTGCGTCGATCGTCGCCAGCCAGCGGTAGCGTTCCTTATCGGACTGTACCGTCTCGAGTTGGTACGCCTTTTCAATCGCGTTGACGGCCGTCTTGATGACCTGATCGGCGAAAGCCACGTCTGACTGTGTCAGTGTAACACCTTCGTCCAGAGTACGCAGGAAAAACACTCCCGCCTGGGCGCCTTTCAAGTTGAATGGTATTGCGATGACCGACTTGGTGGGCACGACTATGCCGTCACGGCGCCAGCGTTCTCTCACCCTTTCGTACAAAGGGTCGTGTTGGACATCTTCCACCAACACGGGTTGCTTGGTTTCCAGAGCCTTGCAGATCTCCGGATACCCGTCGAGCTGGATCTCGAGGTTCCGCAGCATCGGGTTGTCTGACGCCACCACCACCAATCCCAAATCACTGTCTGGTTGCGGTACGATCAACGAGCATTTGGTGATGTTCAAGACGTGGGCGACGCGCCGGGCCAGAATGTGGTAAATCTCTTCGGCCTTGAGCGCGTCAGTCACCTCATGCAGAATGTCGACCATCTCTGCCCGGATCGCGGCTTCCTCCGCTCGGGCTTTTGCCTCAGCTGCGTGCGCACGCGCCTCATCACGAGCCTCTTTGATCGCCATTCCCGTACGCAGGTGCGCATCCACTCGGGCCAGTAGCTCCTTTACCCGAAAAGGCTTGGAAATGAAGTCCGACGCGCCGAGTCCCAGCGACTTCACCGTGCCGTCTTCTGGAGACATGGACGAGATCATGAGCACGGGTATGTCACGGTACCGCTGGTCCCCCTTGATCTGCTCAAGAATCTGAAGGCCGTCCACCTTCGGCATCATGATGTCCAGCATGAGCAGGTCGGGGAGTTCTTCCGCCATGCGCTGCAGCAATACCGTGCTGTCAGACACGGGGACCACTTCATGGCCCCTATCCCTGAGGATCCAGACGAGCGTGTTCAGCAGCGCTTCGTCGTCGTCAGCAACCAGAATTCTTGCTTTCTCAGTCGTCGTCATGACCGAACAGTCACATGTCCTTGGCTATTGCTGCGAGCACAGCGGGATCGGCGTTGCCCCCGCTAACCACCAACGCGGTTGGCCCTTGCGTCCGCAGGGCTCCGCTCCTTACTGCGGCAGTGGTGACGGCACCGGAGGGTTCCGCCATCACGCACTGCTCAGACCTCAGCCAAAAGGTGGCCTCGGCGATAGCTTCATCTGAAACGAGCACCCCGTCAGCCCGACCCTTCAGATGTCTGAAGGTAATTGTGCCAACCGAAAGCGGAAGCAATCCGTCAGCGATGCTGTGCGACCGCTCCAGCCTCACCGGTTGCCCCGCCTTCAGGGCGGCATTGAACCCCGGAGCGCCCTCTGGCTCTACCCCCGTGACGCGCACTTCCGGGCGCAGATTCGCCATCGCCGTTGCCACGCCGGCAGCAAGGCCACCGCCCCCGACCGGCACAGCAACATGGGCCACGTCGGGCAGTTGCTCCACGATCTCCAGGCCCACCGTGCCTTGCCCGGCGATGATGTTCGGGTGGTCGTAGGGCGGGATGATGGTCAGCCCCTCCGCTTCAGCCAGTTCCTGTCCTTTGAGGTAGCGGTCCTCCGACGTGGTGCCTGCGAACACCACCTCGCCGCCCCAGCGTTTCACACCTTCGACTTTGAGTTGGGGAGCGGTTTCCGGCATTACGATCACCGCACGGACTCCAACCCGTTGTGCGGCAAATGCAACCGCCTGACCGTGATTGCCACTCGAATAGGTCAGGACCCCACGCTGACGCTGCGCCGCAGGCAGCTTTCTTACTGCCGTCCACGCACCGCGCATCTTGAATGCGCCCGTCGCGTGGGTGTTCTCAAGCTTTAGATAGACCGGAACGCCTGCAAGATCTGTGAGCGCCGACACAGGCACGAGAGGCGTAGGCCGTGTGACCTCTTCCAGCCCACGCGCCGCCTCCCGGATCTCCTCGATCGAGACAAGGGGACCCTGCGACCCCTGAACCAAGCTGTCGCCTATTGTCCCTGATCCTCGGTCAATGCCGCGCCCTGCGTGGTCTCCGGTGGGAGCCCGCCCGCCTCATCATCTTCCTCAATGACCCTGGCAACGTCCATCACGGAATCACCGGGGTCCAAATTCATCACCCGTACCCCCTGAGTATTGCGCCCAATCACACGGATCCCCTCCACAGGCACGCGGATGATCACCCCGTTGCGGGTGACCATCATCAGCTCGTCTTCGGGCAGTACCTCTTTGAGCGCAACGATGGACCCGGTCTTTTCTGTTCGTTTGAGCGTGATGATCCCCTTACCGCCTCTTTTCTGCACACGGTAGTCTCCCAACACCGAGCGCTTGCCCAAACCTTTCTCGGATACCACCAAGAGGGTAGAATCGCGTCTCACGACGACCATCTCTATCACCCGATCCTCTCCCTCGAGCTGGATCCCGCGAACACCGGTGGTGGCGCGCCCCATCTCGCGCACGTCCTTCTCACTGAACCTGATGCTCATTCCTCCGGCCGTTGCCAACACCATATCGTTGGTGCCATCCGTCAGCTGAACGTCGATTAGCTCGTCGCCTTGCTCGATGTTGATGGCATTGATCCCGGTCGCACGCGGGTTGGCGTAAGCCGAAAGGCTGGTCTTCTTCACCGTACCTAGGGCGGTGGCAAACATCAGGTAGTTCGATTCGCTGAACTCGCGCACCGCCACGAACGCGGCTATGCGTTCCTGCGGTTTGATACCGACGAGGTTGATGATCGGCCTGCCTCGTGCCGCCCGGCCACCCTGGGGGATGTCGTAAACCTTGAGCCAGTATACGTGACCGGTGTGTGTGAAGAACAGCACGTAGTCGTGGGTCGACGCAACGAACAGGTGCTCCACCCAATCGTCTTCCTTGGTACCCATCCCGTTCAAGCCACGTCCGCCACGACGCTGCCGACGGTAGGTAGTGACAGGAATCCGCTTAATGTAGCCCGAGTGCGAGATAGTGATCACCATGTCTTCTTCGGCAATCAAATCCTCAACTGAGAAATCGCCCTGATCGGCCACTATCTCCGTCCGTCTGTCATCGCCGAACCGCTTCACAACATCGTCCATTTCTTCCTTGAGGATGGCGAGCCGCTTCGGTTTCGACTCCAGGATGCTCTTCAGCTCCTTGATCAGCTTGCGGACCTCTTTCAACTCGGCCTCGAGCTTGTCGATCTCGAGCGAGGTTAGCCGTGCGAGCCGCATGTTGAGGATCGCTTCGCTCTGTTTCTCGCTCAGCTTGAATCGCTCGCGCAACGCCGCATCGGCTGTCTCAACGTCGTTCGAGCCACGAATGATCTTGATGACCTCATCGATGTTGTCGACTGCGATCTTGAGGCCTTCGAGGATGTGTTCCCTTGCCTGTGCCTGATCGAGATCGAACTGCGTGCGGCGGGTGATTACTTCGTGCCTGTGGTCGACGAAGTGCTGCAGCATTTCCTTCAGGTTGAGCACCTTGGGCACGCCATCGACCAGTGCTAGCATTATCGCGCCGAACGTAGTCTGCATCGTGGTCCGCTTGTACAGCTGGTTCAACACCACGTTCG
>CP070792.1:1740769-1762879 GCA_020346845.1 Gemmatimonadota bacterium | reverse complement strand
CGATGATAACTGCATCGATATCGTCGTCATCGAGCACCTCACGGAAGTCGGAGTAGAGGGTTGGCCTGGTGCCAGTTCTTTGTTCGACCTCGTTCGCACGCCGGTTGAGCACCGAAGCATCGACATCGCACAGTGCTCCGCACTCGACCTCCGGGATCTTGAGAGCCGAAAGCAAGTTCTGGAATCCCATCCCGTTGCAGCCGATTACTCCGACACGGACCTGGTCGCTGGGCGCGACCGTAGCTGGCCGGGCGTGTAGCACGCCAGGAATCATCGATGTACCGAGCACAATTCCTGAGTCACGCACGAATTTGCGTCGCGATGTCATGATTTGCTCCTGTGCTGCATTCAGTACTGCAGCCTCGAGGCAGTTCAAGTGATTACAGGGTCCACTCCACGGACAGTATTACGATAGGTCACGAGGAGTCGAACGGCTAGAGGCCAGATGGACAGGTCCAGCCGCTCCTCATAACATTCAGCTCCCGGTTGTGAAGACCGATTACCGGGACGACTCTTCAATTCAAGCTAGATGGAGCAATGAGGATGCGGACTCACAGACTGGGCAGTTCCGATCTCGAAGTCTCCGTGCTGGGGCTCGGTTGCATGGGGATGTCGGAGTTCTACGGTACAGCTGACGAAGCCGAATCGGTGCGCGTGCTGCATCGATCACTCGAGTTGGGAATAAACTTCTTCGATACGGCCGATATGTACGGTCCGTTTACGAACGAAGAACTTCTGGGGGGAGCTCTGAGGGATCGGCGGGACCAGGCTGTCATCGCTACCAAGTTCGCCATCATGCGGGAGGCGGATGGCAGCTTTATTGGAATCAGCGGATCGCCCGAGTATGTGAAGCAAGCATGTGAGGGTAGTCTGAGCAGGTTCGGTATCGAGACGATCGACCTGTACTACCAGCATCGTGTGGACCCGGCAACGCCGATCGAGGACACAGTTGGCGCTATGTCACGATTGGTCGAGGAGGGTAAGGTACGGTTCCTCGGCCTTTCCGAGGCCGCCCCAGACACGTTACGACGAGCATGCAAGGTGCACCCGATCGCGGCGCTGCAAACCGAGTACTCGCTCTGGTCGCGTGACCCCGAAGACGAGTTGCTCGCGACATGTGAAGAGTTGGGAATCGGTTTCGTAGCCTACAGCCCTCTCGGCCGCGGCTTTTTGTCGGGGCGCTACCGCAGCCCTGAAGACTTCGAAGAGGGCGACTGGCGCCGCATGAACCCGCGCTTCATGGGTGACAACTTCCAGAAGAACTTGGACATGGTCGACAAGGTGCGAGAGATCGCGCAGGCCCGTGGTATGACGCCCTCACAGTTGGCGTTGGCGTGGCTTCTCGTGAAAGACAACGTAACCCCCATTCCCGGCACAACACGTGTCGAACGGCTGGAGGAGAATCTGGCTGCCGTTGAGATCAAGCTTACTGCAGACGAACTCAGCGCGATCGACGCTGTGGCGCCTGTGGGAGTGGCTGCTGGCAACCGTTACCCGGAAGAAGCCATGAAGGCGGTGGACGGTTAGGATAGTCGCGGATGTGACGGCCGTGGACGATCATGATGCGGACGCGGATGTGACGTGCGGCATCCTAAACGCACCTGAAACCAATCGCAGCCCTCGTGCGTCTAGCCAGCAGAACACGGAGCCTACTCGCTCCCCACTCCCCGACCAAGCAGCACCAAATAGGAGGGTGTGGCCATGTCCGAAGACATCTCGAAGCAGCCAGCAACTCTTTCGAATCTGACTCTTGTCGTAACCCTTACCAGCGCTCTCGCCACAGGCCAGCTCACTGCACCCGCATCAGCAGTTGCCCAGCAGCGCGAGAGCATCTTCGACAGCGTCGTGCACATCGAGGCAGCAACTATTACCCGAATCCCCGACACACCACGGCTCGAGCAACAGCTCGGAATCGAGGGGCGACGGATAAGTGTGGGCGATGCGGAATTATGGGTAGAGGTTGAGGGTAGCGGCACGCCTATCGTGCTCATCAATGGCGGGCCCGGCGGCACACACCACCAGTTCCACCCTTGGTTTGAACGCGCAGCCGAGTTTGCACAGGTGATCTATTACGACCAGCGCGGTTGCGGTCTGTCCGATTATCAACCGGGGCCAGACGGGTACAGCATCGAGCAGGCCGTAGGGGACTTGGAAGCGTTGCGTCAGGCGCTCGGCCTACAGAAGATCGTTCTGGCCGGTTTCTCCTACGGTGGCTTCCTGGCACAGTTCTACACCACGCAATACCCGGACAACGTTGCAGGGCTGGTGCTCGTAGGAGCTGCGGCACAGATCTCGGCTAATACGGGTGGCTCGCGCCAGGGGGAGTTCATCACCGATGAGGAGCGGGCCCAAATGCGGAGAGCCCGTGATCAGTTACGCGAGATGGCGCCGGACAGCAGCTGGACGCCGGCGGAGTTACTTGCGCTCATTGTCTACAACAACCACGTCAACGGCGACTGGAAACGACAGCACTACTATAAGCCGTCGCCGGAGAGCATGGCCCACATCGCTCTTTATGAGTGGGTGCAGGACCGCAACTTCAACGGCATCATGAACCAGAGCAAGTCGCGAGTGGATCTAACCGGTGCATTCGATTCCAATCCCATCCCCACCCTAATAATGGAAGGCGAGTGGGACCTTACATGGGGCCCGGAGAAGAAGCATGCGCTCGCGGCAAACCACCCCAACGGCCGACTGGTGACGTTCGAGCGTGCCGGCCACTCCATTCACAACGAAGACACCGATGGGTTCTTCACCACACTACGTGATTTCGTTGAGGGTCTCGCACCGGTGGACGCCGCTGACTTGGCACAGTTCAGAGCGAGCTTGCAGCTATGGCAAGACAAGTGGATGGCGTCGCCCACCTACAATCTGCGCGCCATAGACTGGGGGCACACAGCCAGCGTGGAAATCGCCGCGGCGTTTCAGCCGTCATGGGTCGAGGATACCAAAACGTCTCGCGACTATCTGCGGTTGGGCTTTGCGCTCTACGACGTGCGACGGTATGCGGAAGCGCGGTCCGTGTTCGCTCGCTTGAGAGAAGAATCTCAGCGCGAGGGCCCCGCCGAGTGGGTGGGACTCGCAACTATCTGGGAGGCCCACATGCTCGATCTACTGAGGCGCCGCAGCGAGGCGGTGGCGTTATATCAGGAAGTCGCAAACATGGACCTGGATTTCAGATGGACCCACGGCCAGTACGGCATGCGCTACCAGCTCAGCCCCTACGCTACCGAGCGACTCGAAACGCCATTTGAGAGGATCGAGAACAGAGAGCAGTGAGGCCGCTGACGAGCGGGGAGTGAGCGGCCGCGGATTGACTTCATGTGGACGCGGATTGGGCGGCAGACGGAGCGCCTCTACGCTCGCAGGTAAAGTACCAGTTGTTCCTTGCGCCGCCGATGCGGGAACTCTCTACCAACACGCTCAAAGCCCAGCACTCGTAGGATCTTGATCATTGAATTGTTGTCGGATCGGGTTGTCGCGAAGACACACCGCGCACGTTCGCGGTCCATGAGCCGGCGGCAGATGTCAGTGGCAATCCCATTCCCACGTTGGTCGGGCGCTACGTAGACCCACCCGAGTTCGAGTTCGTATGCTTCTGAGTCGACATCTGGCGCGGCTTTCTCAAAGATGTTGGCCCGCTGCCGATCAGCCGGCACTTTGAGACCCGCTATGCCATTCAACGTGTTGCTTTCCCCGTAGTGAAACGCCAGCCACTTTGCGTCACGAATGCGAGCCAGCAACCCATCGTCAGAGCCATCAAAGCCAAAGCGCACGAGACGTGCGAATTCGCTGCGCTCTAAATGGGTGCAGGCGCTAGGCCCTTTGATGATCGTGGTGCCAATCAACTGTACTCACCCCACCCGGTGAACGACGTAACGGAAGTCCCCACTCTGCCGCTCCTGTCGTAGTCTCAATACCCTGGGATGGGATCCGTGGCCGTTACGATCTCCGGCACCGACTACTGCCTGAGCGTTGCCCCCCGTACGGCGACCACACTCCGCACCTCCAGACGGAACTCACCCTCGCGCTTGTCGCCCAAGAGGAATCCGAGCTGCCGGATCGCGCCCGGGTCCAGCGGCCCCACATTGCGCGGCGTGTAGCCGCGAAAGGTGGGCACGAAGCTGTCGAACGGAAGCGTTACCGTGATCCACTCGCCGGTCTCCGTAGTGAACTCCGCACGGTAGGCGACTCCGTCGAACCGGTTGTTGGTGCGCAACCGCACCTGGTAGGTGCGACCGTCGCCGCGAACCCGGAGTCTCAGCCCACCGAAGCCCGAGAGATCTGACTCCATCACGGCCCGTACCGACGCGAAGCCGCCATTGTTGTCGAGTGACAAGATGCCGGCAAATACGCCCAAGCCTTCGACCACCTCCATGGTGCTGGACGACACACCACCCATGACGCCGTCGTTGACCACGAACCAGTCGGCTGCGGATGTGTTTGCAAAGTCGACGAGAACCAGCGAATCAGTCTGGTACGGCTTCGGCATGGGCCACAGGGTCAGGAGTAGAGTGACGACAACCATGTCTGAAGATCGCGTGTCTCATGTCCGTTGTCGAGCCGCAGGCGTGGCCCGGTACCCCGGTGACCCGGCTGCACGATTTCCCGCGTCCCCAATTCCCCGGCCACCACCCAGCACCGATCTTCACCCATCGTCTGCCGTCGTCTGTCTTCGTCTTCGTCGTCTCTCATCGTCTTTCACCGTCTTTCATCGTCCGGCCAGGAGCCTTACAGAGCTCAACCAACGCAAGGCCACGCAAGGAAGGTCAAAAGGGATTTGTTGCAAACACCGAGAACTCCGGTATGAAGCCACGATTGTCGACCTTCAATGCGCCCACAATCGCGTCGGCGATCTCTTGGCCGCGTAGCTTCTTGTCGGACAGCTCCTGATTGCGCCCCACCTTGGAAAAGAACTCGGTCTGCACTTCGCTGGGGTTCACCAGCATGACGCGCACGTTGGAGCGTCGCAGCTCGTCGCGCCAGCATTCCGTCATGCCCCGTAAAGCGAATTTGGATGAGCTGTATGCCGTACTGCCGCGACCACCTTTGAGTCCTGACGTTGAGGAGATGTTGATCAGTTCACCGCTTTGCTGCTTCACGAATTGCCGCGCAGCCTCACGTGCCATGAGAAACGCACCGAACACGTTGGTGCGATACACACCTTCCAGCTCCCCTAGCTCCATCTCGACCAGCGGTTTGAACACACCATAACCCGCATTGTTGACCAAGACGTCCAGCCGGCCGTGCTTCTCGATCACCTCGGCAACAGTGCGTACCGCGTCGGCCTCGACACCGACATCGCCCGCGATCCATTCCACCCCGATCTCTTCCGCTGCTGTTCGCAGCGAAGCCTCGCGGCGGCCGGTGATCGTGACGTTACATCCTTCATTCTTTAGGGCCACTGCAATGGCCTTACCGATTCCTTCACTGCCACCAGTCACGATCGCTACTGCGCCGTTCAGTTCCACGGGAGTCTCCCACTAAATGATTGGATAGGAAGAGGGTCAAGTCCTGCAACTAAGAAGCATCAATAACCGAGGTGACGAGTCCTTTCAAGCTTCGAGACACCGGCCTCGCCACGCAATCACCGCAATCGGGTTGCATCGTAGAACGAGTGAATCCTCGCAACTGCTCCGTCTTTCACGACCATTCAGTCACACGCCTGACTCACATCATTATGCGTGTCCATCTGGAAATGAACGACCGCCTCGTCCCCACTCGCTAACGTGCGCAGTATCCTGAGCTCGGCGACGTTCTCCGCCGCCAACGGCTTCACCCAATCGGGTATTTCTCGCGTCCTTCAATGTGTCCGGGCTACGGTATCGGACCAAGACTCGGCATGAAGGTATGCAGCACCCATACCCTCAGGCGACCGCTGCTCACACGGTAGCGATTCAAGAAGACGATGATCGCCGCTTCCTGCTCGGGGAAGCGTGCAAAGTTCGCAACGAACCCGGCAACCTGGCCTCCGTGATTCTGCGATGTGAGTCCCTCGTACGGCCTCAAGCCCCAGCCAAACCCGTATCCGGTGTCTTCACCGTTGGGCAAGATGGTTGCCGTCCACATGCTCGACTTGGATTCAGCGCTCAACAGCCGATCCCCGTAGAGCGCTGCATCCCACTTCGCCAGGTCATACGTGGAGCTCAGGATTCCCCCGGCACCGAGGGTCGACGATGTCTCGGTGGGACGGCGGTTGATCAGTTCCCCAACTTTGTTGACCCAATACCCTGACGCACGGTGTGGTATGATCGCCTCAGGGTCCGCCAACCGGGTCTGGTTCATACCCAGTGGTTCAAAGATCCGAGACCTCAGGACCTCGCCGAGCGGCTTCCCTTCGATCCGCTCAACGATCATGCTCAGCAGGAAGTAACCGGTGTTGCTGTAATACCATCCCTGGCCCGGTGCGAAGTCGACTGGGCGGGAATGCGCAATTCGAATGACCTCCTCCGGTGTCAGCCGGAAGCCGTAGATGTCGTAGGTCGCGATCTCCTCGTAGTCGGGAATACCGGAGGTGTGCGTCATCAAGTGTCGCACTGTCACGCCGAGCCACTCACTGGGGAGATCCGGCAGATACTGATGAATAGGGTCGTCCACTTCGAGTCCGCCATCCTGAACAAGGAGCATGACGGCAGCCGAGACGAACTGCTTGCTGATGGAGCCGATCTCGAACACGGTACTGTCCGTCACTGGCACCGACAACTCCACGTTGGCCAGGCCGTACGCTTTCAGGTGTACGATCCTTCCTCTCGACGCCACCGCAACTAGACCACCGGGAATGTTGCTTTCATGCATATAGGTCTCGATCCGCTGGTCCAGCTCGGCCAGCGCAGCGGCAGAGGGTTGTACCAGTTGCGCGGACGCGGTCGCAGCGCTGAACAGCATGGCGGTTGAGATCAATATCGATCCCACTGTTCGGTAGCACGCCGTCTTTACCGAGTTGGCACTCATGAGCTTCTCCTATTGGTGAGACTGCTACTTGTTGATAGCCGGTTTGTCAAAAGGGTTAGATGCATCAACAACGACAATCGTTGGCCATCACTTATTCCCACAGTAGTCACACCACGACACCGTAAGAGTCACGAGGCCACTGTGTCGGGTGTGTGGCAGCTCCGAAACACTCCGTTAGAACAACGACATGCCCTGGATATCGAGGTTGGTCAGGCCGAGTTGTCTAGCATGCTCCACTACCTCGCGGTATTCGCTGCGGTGCAGCCGTCGAGCGATATCCGGGTACTCATCGGCTTTGTACATGGGGCGGTACTGCGACATGATGTTCACATAGGTGTCGCGCGGCAGGTTCTGCGCAATCCAGCTCATCACCTGTTTGGAACCACCCACATCGTTTGGCATCACCAAATGGCGGATCATCAATCCCCGGTACATGAGGCCGTCCTCGGCCGGCTGCGCTACTCCGACCTGACGGTGCATCTCCAGCAGCGCAGCCTGCGTGACGGTGGGATAGCTATCTGCTCCGGAGGAGTATTTGGAGGCCATCACACTCTCGGCATACTTGATGTCGGGAAGGTAGATATCCACTACTCCGTTGAGCAGTTCCAGGACGTCCGGGCGCTCCCAGCCGTTCGTGTTGTACACCAGCGGGATCCGCAGGCCCCTGCGCGCAGCGATGTCCAAACCCAGCAATACGTGGGGCGAGTAGTGCGTCGGCGTTACGATGTTGATGTTGTGGCAACCCATCTCCTGGAGTCGCAGCATCATCGTGGCAAGCGACTCGAGACTAGTGCGGTTACCACGCCCCCCCTGGCTGATATCCCAGTTGATGCAGAACACACAGCGCAGATTGCAGTTGCTGAAGAAGACCGTGCCCGAGCCATCTTCCCCAACCAGTGAGTCCTCCTCACCGAAATGGGGGTGGTACGCCGCGATCACGAGTTGGGAGTTGCCGCCGCAAAAACCCTCCTCACCTGTGAGTCGTCGCGCACCACACTGTCGGGGACAGAGCGAGCAACTCTCCATACGCTGCCACAGCTCTTGGCCTCTCCGCTGGAGTTCTCCAGTCTGGTGCAACTCGAGATATCCAGGTTGGAAATCGGGATCCACGAGAGACATTGTGTGGGCCGGTCGCCGACAGCCTACCAGTAGGGGGACAACCGTGGGGGTCAAGCCGGCTGCAGCCAGGGTGGATATCGATCCCACGAAGCCTCTTCTCGAACACTCCCGCATGCCTACCTCCTGTTTCGAGGCTCGGAAGTTGCTTAAGCGTGGACACTGAATTGTACACCCTTGTCACCCAGACGCGCCAAGTACGACCACGCACCGGAAGCGCCTGGCGCTCTAGCGGCCCCGCCCACAGCGCAACATGTTTGTGACCTCGCACTCTTGCCACATCTTCTCTTTACGGGAACCCTGCTCACGGGAGAGACTCGCGTTGCAGTGCTAGTGTAATTCAGCTTGTGCGCAAGGTGGCAGGTAGGCGAGGGAACGGTGTGTGACACATGATCTGGGCATTGGTTTTTCTCGCTCTTGGCCTCATTGGCGCATCAGCTCTAGTACGTTGGGGAACGCGTTGGGGCTCGACTGCCGACGAGCGCGCTCGCGAGTTGCCGGGTGACGAGTACTTGAAGGGCGGGCCGCGCGCCCGAGTGGCCATGACACGCGCCATCTCGATCGACGCGCCTCCGGAACACGTTTGGCCGTGGATAGCTCAGCTGGGTCGCGGCGCAGGATGGTATAGCGTTGACTGGCTCGATAACGGGCGCCGAGTCTCAGCTTGCCACATTGTCTCTTGGATTCCGGAGCTGCGGCGGGGCGACGCAACGGCAATAGGTTACCTCCGTCACATAAACACGGGACGGTCTGTGGCCTGGTGGATCGACGACTCACCGTTTCTCGGCTCCAGGTTTCGCATGGTGACGTGCTTCTATCTCAGCGCTGAGGGGAAGGGTACGCGGCTGATCAGTCGGATATCAGCCGACGCCACGGGGCCTCTAGCACAAGTCTTTCTCCTGGTATTTCGACCCATTGATTCAATCATGGCATGCCGCCAGCTGATGGGCTTACGCAAACGCGTCCAGTACTGCGAGCAGGATCACCCGAGCCCACGAGATCCCGAGACCGGTGCGCGCGATCAATACCAACTCTACGAGATCATATACGCCGACGGCGGTGTTGCTGGAGTCACTGGCAAGGAGGGCGGCGCCAAGTGGCGCCAATCGGCCATGAGAGACGGCGTGATCAAAGAAGGAGAATAGGATGCACCGCATCGCGAAGATGCAGAAGCGATCAACGCTCGGGTCGTCAATGCTGTCGCTGTCTGTCGGTTTTCTGTTCTTGGCTTCCTGCACCTCTCCGCCCGTAGAAATCGAGGGAGCGATGCAGCTCTGGCACCCCGTCACGCTCACTCTCGTGGGGCCACGTGCCTCCGAGGACGGTTGGCCCAATCCGTTCACGGACTACCGGCTGACGTTGACCTTCACGCACGAGTCCACAAAGTCACAGCACCTCGTCCCCGGCTACTTCGCAGCCGACGGTGACGCTGCTGAAACCGGTGCAACGGTAGGAAACAAATGGCGGGCTCACTTCACTCCCAACGAGGTGGGCATGTGGAAGTTCGAGGTCTCGTTCAGGGCAGGGCCCAATGTGGCACTACCGCTTGAATCGGACGGCGGCGTGCGGACCCATTTCGACGGCGTGACCGGTTCGTTCGAAATCACTGAGTCCGACAAGACCGGCCGCGACCATCGTGCCAAGGGAATGTTACGCTACGTCGGCGAGGGCCATCTACGATTTGACAATGGCACCTATTTCATCAAAGGCGGCACCGACAGTCCGGAGAACCTGCTCGCCTATGTCGATTTCGACGACACCTACTCGATAGTCGATCCTGGCCTACAGCGTTCGGGTGAAGCACCCACCGCGCCACTACATCATTACGAGCCGCACGCGCAGGATTGGGACCCCGGGGATCCGACCTGGCGAGAAGACCGGGGCAAGAACCTGATTGGCGCGCTTAACTACCTGGCAGGCAAAGGACTCAACGCTTTCTCGTTCTTGACTATGAACGTCGAGGGAGATGGCAAGGATGTGTGGCCCTGGATTGCGCCCGATGAGCGCGACCGCTACGACGTTTCGAAGTTGGCACAATGGGATATCGTGTTCACCCACGCCGATTCGCTGGGGCTGTTCCTGCATTTCAAGACACAAGAAACAGAGAACGACCTGCTGCTCGATAACGGCGACCTCGGCTCGGAGCGCAAGCTCTACTACCGCGAACTGATAGCGCGGTTCGCACATCATCACGCATTGAACTGGAACCTGGGCGAGGAGAACAACATCGGTGAAGAGCTAGATGACCCAACGCAAGAACGTATCAAAGAGTACATCGCATACATTCAAGCGCTCGACCCGTACGATCATCCGGTCGTCATCCACACACATCCCGGCCAGCAAGAGCAGGTGTACCGCCCGTTGCTGGGCGACGCGTCAGGACTAAGCGGTGTCTCAATCCAAACCGAATTCGACAACGTACATCTGGAAACACTAAAGTGGGTGCAGGCCTCGACCGATGCCGGTCGGCGCTGGGTGGTGGCCAACGACGAGCAAGGACACTACACCACCGGTGTCACACCGGATGGACCCAACAGCAACCGAGACGCGATTCGGCAGCACACTTTGTGGGGCAATCTCATGGCAGGCGGTGCGGGAGTGGAATACTACTTTGGATACGAGTATCCGCAGAACGATTTGAACTGCGAGGATTGGCGCAGCCGCGATCTGGTGTGGGACGATGTGCGGCATGCTCTCACGTTCTTTCAGGAGCACTTGCCCTATTGGGAGATGGTGCCCAACGAGGCACTGGCAACCGGGGCCGATGCCTATGTGCTAGCCCATCCCACAGGAACTGCCATTGCCGTCTACGTTTCCAACGGTGGTCAGATCCGTCTCGATCTTAGCTCGTACAGCGGAGCCTATACGGTGCACTGGTATGATCCCCGCCGCGGCGGTGCACTGCAAGCTGGTTCGGTCGAGCGAGTCCAGGGTGGAAGGAGCGCTGCGCTTGGCGAGCCACCCGTCCAACCCGACGCGGATTGGGTTGTATTGGTTCGCAAGGAAGGGCCGTGAGAGCCCCTATCACACCGCAGATCCGGCAGCCGCCGGCCGCACCCGTCAGGGCGCCCTAAGCAAACATCGCTCCCTCGCTCTCGGACAGGCAGAACCCCGCCGGAGCAGGGCCCGATGCCCTCTTCCGTCACCCTTGCAGATATCAGCAAGGGGTAGACTCATTCACTCCTGAGCGATACGGCAGGGTCTACTCGCGATGCTCTCCACGCCGGCAACAGCGCGGCCGTTGCGGCCGCGAGCACCAGCACCAGTGTGCTTCCCAAGAAAGATGCCGGGTCCAGCGGGCCGATACCCAGCAGCAGCGCCCTCACACCTCTCGCCACAATTGCGGCCAGACACAACCCGACGACGATCCCCACAGCCGAGTGCCCCACGCTCTCGAGAACCACCAGCTTGACCACCCTGCCCGGACGCGCGCCCAATGCAAGGCGGATCCCCAACTCGCGTGTCCGCTCCACCACCGCGTAGCCCGTCACCGCATAGATCCCCAATACTGCGAGGAACAGCATCGTCAGGCCGAAGCCGGCAAGTCCAGCCGCGGCGATACGCTCTTCCAGCAGCGCCATAGCGGTCACCGACTCTATCCTCTCGAGACCCTTTATGGGGAGGTCTCGATCGAGTGTACGAACCTGCTCCCTGATGGCACCAAACAGTGGTGCGGGATCCGCGCGCGTCTTGAAGAGCAGTTCCACGGATAGAGACGGCTGTTGCGCCCACGGCAACCAGAAGTGGGGCGAGGTGCGCTCGTTCACGAAATCTGCTTTACGATACTTGGCGTTGCGCACCAAGCCCACCACTTCCACGGGCGCGGCTCTCTGGTGCAGCGATACCGTCTTGCCGATCGGGTTCTCACCCGGCCAATAGCGATTGGCGAAGGCCTGATTCACGACCATCACTCTCGGCGCATCTTCATCGTCCAGTTCGGTGAAGTCTCTGCCCCTGAGAATCGGCATGTCGATGAGCCCGAAATAGTCCGGGGTCACCGGATTCCAATTGGCCCAGGCAGACTCGTCACGCTCGACTTGATAACCTTCCGGCACAATGCCGCCCCAGCTCCAAGCGCTTCCCGATAGCGGAGTCCATCCTGCAATGGCGATCGCCTCGACCCCGGGTATGTCCTCGCATCGCTCGCTGAGCTGCCGCAGGAACGTACCCCCTCCCTCCCCATCGTAGTCACGTAGCGCGAGATCGAGAGACAACACGCCAGCGTTTTGGGCGTCGAATCCCAAGTCGCGTTGGTCCGCTCGTTGAATGTCCCGCGCCATCAAGGCGGAGATGGCCACCAGCACGGTGGATCCGGCGACTTGGGCCAATACAAAGAGATTGCGCACGCCAAACCTGCGGAGCCGCACCGCCTCACCAGTGCCCTTCAGCGCACCCATGATATCGGGTCGCGTTGCCTGTAGTGCCGGGGCGAGTCCGAACACGAACCCACTGATCGCCGTTATCGCGGCGGCGAACAACACCACCGCCGGATCGACCGTGACGTCGACGGCAAACGGATAGAAGCTTCTTCCACCGGCAAGGAGCTGCGTTTGCCAATGGATGAACAGCAGGCTGAGCGAACCCGCCAGACCAAACAGCAGCAAACTCTCGATCAGATGCTGCCGCACCAGACGTCCTCGACCGCAGCCTAGTGACAAGCACACCGCTATCTCACCACGCCTGCGCAGTGCCCGGTTGAGCAGCAAATTGGCCACGTTGGAGCAGGTGATCGAAAGCGTCAGCGCCACCAGGATGACGTACATGATCACGCTCGGCATGGTGCGAGCTCCGTGCGGCATGCGCGCTTGTATATCAGTTAGCGCGACCAGCCGAGCTGGCTCGCCCGATCGGTCTTGCCACGACGCGGGATTGGCAGAAGCCAGGCGCGAGCCGACCGCTGCCACTTCCGCCTGAACCCGGTCCATGGTTCGGCCGTCGGCGCGGCGACCGACCAGCATGAGCGCCGGTTGCGCATCATCGTTCCGCCTCCGCTGTTTGATGGGAATCCACACTCCGGCCTCGATGGTGCCGCTCACCATTCCCCAGGAAGAGCTGGGCGGAGCTACGCCCACTACGGTGTAACGGCGACCGTCGATCCACATGGTCTCGCCCAAAACCGAGTGGTCGCCGCCGAATTCCCGCTGCCACAATCCATGTCCTATTACGACGTGATCCTTGCGTGACGCGGCAGAGGCAGGGTCGAGCCCGCCACCCAGGACCAGTTGCCGCCCCAGCAACCGGAAGTAGTTCTCCGATACCTCGGCACCCATGATCTCGCGGTCGAGGTCATCGCCGATACGAACGAGGAAATCGACCTCCGGTATCACGGCAGCGACATCGACCATCGTGGTGGTCCGTTCGCGTATCTCGAGGAAATCCGGATAGGAGATCGGCACCCTGACGGCTCCGCGCGACGGGAATTCGCGGTGCATGAAGGCCAACTCCTGCGGATCCACGATGTGCGGCAGCGGACGGAGAATGCACGCGTTGACGATGGTGAAGATGAGTGTCGTGACGGTGATACCCAACGCCACTGTCATGGCCGCCACGATGGTGAACCCCGGCGTCTTGCGAATCCTCCGGAACGCCAGCTTGATGTCTTGAGCTATCGACCCCCAGTACGTGCTCGACAACGTGGGCAACCGTCCAGAACGCCGCTCCTCAGCCGCCTGCCGCACGGTATCCCACAACACCGCTATCCAAGCGTAGAGCAAGCCCACGCGTCCCCGTTGGGCCCGTTGGGCGTCGAGGGACGCTACGAACGCCCGCTCCATTTCCGATCCATATCGCTCGCGAAAACTCGCAGGGTATAGCCGCAAGAGTTGGCGGTACAACCTGGTAGAGACGGGCGGCTTCACGGGAGCCTCAGGCATCGCTACGCCGCAACAGGTTCTTTGCGCGCGCTGCGCTCACGTAGTTGGAGAGACGGCGCACGTCATCGATCAATACCTTGCGCCCGTGCTTGGTGATGCCGTAATAACGTGGTCTGCCACCCGCGACCTGCTCGCTTGCGGGCATGCTGGTTTCGGCCACCAATCCTTCTTCCGCCATTGCCTTGAGCGACCCGTACAGCATTCCCGGCCAAAGGTGCATCGCCCCTTCAGTCCGTTCGCTGACCTCCTCCATGATCTGGAGACCGTGGAGATCGCGATCGGCTAGTGCGAGCAGGATCTGAAACCAGTGCGGCTTGAGCGGCTTGCCCTGTGCTTCCTTCACCACGCTGAGTCTCCTTGGCAGCTACGCTGCCGGTACCGCCAGGTTTATACTCATGCGTATATACCTACGGTTACAGGCCAAAGGTGGTTTCAGGGGAAATTAGGTCGGCCTTCGATCGAGAACGCGGGCGATGCCTACGTTCACAGCGGGGATTGTGGTGCTTCTCGCGGCCGCACTGCTGGCCGCGTTCTTGCCCATGCGTCGCGCGGTGCGCGTCGATCCCATGGTATCGTTGCGGAACGAATGAGAAGAGCTATTTCGTCGGTAGAAGGGCGCCTCACATGGGCTGGCGGTGCATTCAGGAGGGACAGTAATTATCTATTACATCTGTATATGACCAGACAACGAGCATGAACTCATGAATGTCATCATTCTTGGCCCTCCCGGCTCCGGCAAGACCACTCAGGCTCAGCTCCTTGCCACGAGGCAAGGTGCGATCACCGTTGCCACCGGCGACCTCCTCGGTGACGCGGTCCGGAACGACACCGACCTGGGCCGTAAGGCCAAGCAGTTCATGGACAGCGGATCCATGGTGCCGGACGAGATCATACTGAGCCTGGTCAAGGAACAACTCGAGGCGCCCGAAGCCGCGAACGGAGTCGTGCTGGACGGTTTCCCCCGCACGGTGCGACAAGCCCGGGCAGTGACCAAGCTGCTCGCAGCCCAAGGGCGGCGGATAAAGGCGGCTCTGCTGCTGGATGTACCTGAGGACGAGATCATTCGGCGTTTGCTCGCACGTGCGACTGAGCAAGGGAGGGATGACGACGCGGCAGCGATCCAAAAGAGGATCGCGGCGTACCGCGCCTCAAACGCACCGCTGGTCGGGAACTACCGCGAACAGGGCGTGCTGAAGTTCGTCTCGGGGAAAGGCACCGTGGAGGAGATCGCTGACGAGGTCAAGCGGGCCGTAGGGGCGTGAGGCGCGACTGGACGGCCGCGGATTGATTCCTTACGGACGCGGACGATTGACCACCGCAGCTCCCTCGCACACCGCGAAGTCAGCGCGTTGGTTCCGTCACTCCCGGCCAATCGTCGGTGCGGAACGGTGATGCTGGCAGTCCCTCGCGATTGAACAAGCTTATCACCGGGTTGTTGGCCCAGGCGTAGCGCACTGCCACCGGCGCGGCAATGCCGTCGGCCGAGACGAGTACCGTCTCCCCATCGATGTCTGCGTTCGCCCACACGAACTGCCGATCCTCTCCGGCGATGGCGAAGCCGCGCAGCCTGTCACCCGCAGCAACCAATCCCGTCCCCACATGATCGAAATGCAAGCGTATGCGGTTGCCCTCGACCGTCATCTCTCGCAAGCTCGGGCCCGAGTAGACCACGTCTTGATCGTACACGGTCCCCAGCGCCGCAAGCGCGAGTCGCAGACCGACGTCCTGTTTGTTGCGTGGGTGGATGTCGTCGGCTTCCCCAATTTCGATAGTGATGGCCTGTGCCGTGTTCGCAAGCTCGAGTGCCAGCGACTGCGCTTCGCGCAGCTCGGGCCAGGTCTCGGGCTCAACCGGATCGCTCTGCGGGGCCATGTAGTTCGCTAGCTGAACGAAGAGAAACGGGAAGTCACCGCGTCCCCACTGACGGCGCCAGTCGTGGATCATTGCGGGGAAGAGCGTGCGGTATTGGTGCGCCCGGCCTGCATTACTCTCTCCTTGGTACCAGATAACACCACGCATTGAGACGGGTATGATAGGAGCAAGCATCGCATTGAACAGCGTCGTGACCTGGTTCTGCGGCGCGGCCGGCAACTGCGGCAGATCCGCCGGTTCCAAGCCGATGCGGTATTGCCAGTCTCCTGCTATGGAAACGCGCTCAGCGCCGCGAGCGACATAGACGCTATCACGATCGCCGTGAATCCCCCCGCCCCCACCGGTGTCCAGCACGCGTACTGCAATTACGTTGTCACCCTCGCGCCAATGCATGGCAGACACAGTGTACCTCCGCTGCGCTCGCCACCCACGCGTTCCCCCGACCGGCCGCCCGTTCACCCAAGTAGAATCGATGTCATCCACCATACCGAGTGAGAGCACGAGGTCGGACTCGCTCCAGCCACTCGGAAGGTCGACGGTGGTACGAAACCACACCACGCCGTCGTACTCGGCGAGTCCCCCCTCCGACCAGGTCATGGGAACCGGATGGGACGCCCATCCCTGCGTGCCCAGCTCGGGAGCCATCCACTGTGTTTGTCCGCTCTGTCTTCCGCGATCGCGAGCGAGCAGGGTTTCAGTCCAGGCGGTCAACGACTCATCCCATCCCAGCGGTTCGTCGCCTGCTGCGGCGTGTTCTGCGACGGCCGCCAGCGGTTCCGTGAAATCGGAGATGCCTTCCAGGCCGTCAGAGCTGGTCCACGCCTCTGCCGGTGTTCCACCCCACGTGGTCTGGATGATCCCTACGGGGACCCCGAGCTCGTCGTGCAGCTTGCGGCCAAAGAAGTAGGCTACGGCGGAGAACGGGAGCACTGTTTGTGGCGTAACCGAGAGCCACCCCTCAGCTGTGACATCGCTCTTCCTGCGATAGGAAACGTCGTGCGCCACCCGGAGGTAGCGGATGTCAGGGTAGTCTGCGGCGTTGGCCTCAATGGCCGAGTCTCGCGTTCGCGCCAGTGGCCACTCCATGTTCGATTGCCCGGAGGCAATCCACACTTCACCCACCATGACATCCGAAAAGGTGATCGTGTCGACTCCAGCGACGGTGAGGGTGTAGGGACCTCCGGCTTGCCTTGCTGGAATCATCATCCGCCACGTGCTGTCGCGGTTGACGCGGACTTCGCCGTGCAGATCGTAGATCGACACGGTAACGGTACTCCTAGGCGAGGCCCATCCCCAGATCGCCACGGGCTCGTCCCGCTGCAGCACCATGTGGCTGCCGAACACCGCGGGCAGTCGAACGTACTCGGCGGGCTCTGACCCACATGCGGCAGTTACGGCAAGGAGACAAGCAGCCGGCAAGGCGATGACTCTATCGACTCGGTCCATGAGATCGTCCTAGACGTTGTTGGCGTTTGATTCGGCGATTATGTGGCGGGCGTACCCGAGTGTCAAACGTGCAAACACAGCATAGCTTGGGGACCCTGCCCCTGAGTGCTACGTTATACGTCGATCCATCGTCGGCCGGGGATTAAGCGCCTTCCGTGCCTGTAGCGACGCACACTTCGTGAGCGAGTCATGTCTCGAGAACTGCTCCAGCTTTCGCCCCAGGAATTCGTCCGCTTCCTGAGTGACCACGGCATTACACGTTTCCATCTAGTGTACGACGCCGCGTCGGGCGCCATGGCAGCGTCACATCCCGAGTTGCAGCCACTGGCCGATTTCGTCGTGGCCGACGAGCGCGACTTCATGGAGCATGAGGGAGCATTCTTCCAGGTGAGCCGAAAGTACGACACGCTGCAGGGAGCGTTTGTCCACCGGAGCAGGAGAGGTGCGGCGGCCGGTGGGGTGCGCTACTGGATATACGACACCGTCGAGGGCTACCTGCGTGACGGGCTCAGATTGTCTGTCGGCATGACAATGAAGAATGCGCTCGCCGGACTGTGGTGGGGCGGCGGCAAAGGCGTAATGGCGCGGAACCCCGAGGTGGACAGAGACGATCCGGAGGCGCGCGCCACGCTGTATCGGGAGTACGGCGAGTTGATGACACGAATCAAGGGCTGCTATGTCACCGCAGAAGACGTGGGCACTTCGGTAGATGACATGGCGCAGATCTTCTCGCGGACGCGCTTCACCACCTGTATCCCACCGGCTCTGGGTGGAAGCGGGAACCCTTCGGTACCGACGGCCAGAGGCGTGATCGCGGGGATGGAAGCGGCATTGGAGTTCCGCGGCGAGGGCACCCTCAGCGGAAAGACGGTGGCGGTCCAAGGAATGGGGCACGTCGGAGAGCCGCTGATCGGCTACCTGTTCGACAAAGGCGTGGCCCGGGTGATCGGCAGCGACATAGATGAGGAACTCATCGCAAGGGTCCAGCAAGCATTCAGCGGCGAGAACCTGGAAGCACGGTTCGTCGAGTTGGACGACCTATCCATACTCGCGGCGGAGTGCGACATCGTATCACCGTGCGCAACCGGAGCAACACTCAACCCGCAGAGTATCCGGAGCATCAACGCACGCATCGTATGCGGCGCGGCCAACAACCAACTCGAAGACGCAACGCGCGACGACAGGGCGCTCGCGAAGAGGGACATCACCTACGTGCCCGACTTTCTCACCAACCGCATGGGGATCGTCACCTGCGCCGACGAGGGCGCCGGCTATGTCACGGACGATCCCATGATCGAACGGCATCTCGCGCGCGACTGGGAGTACTCGATCTACAATATGACGCTGAAGGTGCTCGAGACCTCACGCTCGACGGGAGACCCGCCCGGCACGGTCGCGTTGGACATGGCAAATGCGCTGTCGCTCGAGACCAACCCTATATACGGTCATCGCGGACAGCAGATCATCGAATCGCTGGTGGTCGATCGGTGGTACGAGGATTGACAGCGACGTTCCGTGGCGTGCCGGACTTCCTTGCCGCCCTCTCTTATCTGATGTAGATCGATTGTGGAGCATCACCTCCTACCTCCTCTTCATCACGCATGGAGGATCCATACCATGTCCGCTCTTCGTGCTGCCGCCTGTGGCTCATTGGCACTGATACTCGCGTCGTCGGCCGTGCACGCCCAGGCGGTCCCGGTATCCATCGATACGCGCGCGGTAGGCGAACCGATCTCACCGTACATCTATGGACAGTTCATCGAGCACCTGGGCCGTTGTATCTATGGTGGGCTCTGGGCCGAGATGCTGGAGGACCGCAAGTTCTTCTATCCGGTGACCGGCGATGCCCCTGCGTGGGAGATGTTCAAACCCGGACCACGCTCATGGGACGGTGAAGGTCATCCGTACGAGCTGCTGATGCGATCCCCCTGGATGATCATCGGTGACAAGTCCGCCGTGTCGATGGTATCCGAGTCTTCCTATGCGGGTGAGCACACGCCACACATCAAGCTGCCAGGTGACAGCAGACCAGGTGGACTGATGCAGGAGCGTCTGGCCCTGATCGGCGGGCGGCACTACACCGGGCGCATCGTGCTTGCCGGTGACCCCGGTGCGGCGCCCATCGCCGTGAGCCTCGTGTGGGGCAGCGGCGCTAGTGATCGCCACACCGTGATGGTATCAGACATCGGCGCGTCTTGGGTCACGGTACCCCTGGAATTCGTTGCCGGCGGCTCTACCGATAACGGACGTCTGGAGATCGTCGGAACGGGTGAAGGCAGTCTCATGCTCGGCACGGTCTCGCTCATGCCGGCAGACAACATGCTGGGATGGCGGGCCGAGACCGTGGCGTTGCTCAGACAGCTCAACGCTCCCATCTACCGTTGGCCCGGCGGCAACTTCGTGAGCGGGTACGATTGGAAAGACGGCATTGGCGATCCTGATCGTCGCCCGCCACGCAAAAACCCGGCGTGGAAGGGGATCGAGCACAACGATGTGGGTATCCACGAGTTCATGGATCTCATGCGTCTGATCGACGCGGAACCGTTCATCGCCGTGAACACGGGGCTGGGCAGCGCGGAAGCCGCAGCGGAGCAAGTCGAGTATGTGAACGGCGGAACTGATACACCGATGGGCCGGCTGCGTGCGGACAACGGGCATCCGGTACCGTTCGGCGTAGAGTGGTTCGCCGTAGGTAACGAGATGTACGGGGAGTGGCAGTTGGGCCACATGCCGCTCTCCGAATACGTACTGAAACACAACCGTGTGGTCGAGGCGATGCGTGCCGTGGATCCTTCCGTTCGGCTGGTCGGTGTGGGGGCCGCAGGTGAGTGGAGTCGTCAGATGCTGACATCGAGTGCCGACCACATGGAACTGATCAGCGAGCACCTCTACTGGCAAGACAGAGACGACGTGTTGGAACACGTCGACCAGATGAGGACCCAGATCAACCGTGTCGCCGATGCGCACCGCGCCTACCGGTCCGAGATACCGGGCCTGGCGGACAAAGACATTCGCATCGCAATGGACGAGTGGAACTACTGGTACGGGGCATACGAGTACGGCGAGTTGGGCGTGCAGTACTTCCTGCAAGATGCGCTCGGCATCGCGGCCGGACTGCACACGTTCTTTCGCAACAGCGACCTGTATTACATGGCCAACTACGCGCAGACGGTGAACGTGATCGGTGCCATCAAGACAACGAAGACGAACGCCGAGTTAGAGACCACGGGTCTGGTTCTGCAACTATACCGCAACCACTTCGGCACACATCCGGTGCAGGTCTCAAATTCGGATGCGTCGCTGGACGTCTCCGCGGCCATGTCGGACGACAACACCACGTTGACCGTAGCTGTAATCAACCCGCTGGAAGAGAGCCGCGAACTCGACCTGAGCATCGTGGGCCGCGTTCTCACGGGACGGGGGAGTCGCCGGACACTCACCGGAACAAACCGCTGGTCGCACAACATGCCGGGCCAGCCGAGGGAGGTCGACATCCATCAAACGTCTTTCACCAGCGCCTCGAACGTGATAACTGTTGCTCCGTTGAGCGTCACGCTCTTCGCATTTGGAGTTCAGTAGCAGCATGGTCATCGAGCTACCCCAACCGGTTCACAAAGGCGGCATATCTCTCACGGAGACACTCCACGGGCGGCGTTCGGTGCGTGAGTTCACCGCCTCTCCGCTTACGCTCGAGCAACTATCGCAGCTACTCTGGGCGGGCCAAGGCGTGACGCATCCAAAGGGTTATCGCACGGCCCCATCGGCTGGCGCGCTTTACCCGTTGGAGCTGGTCGTGGCAGCCGGGCTCGTCACCGATTTGCCGGCCGGAGTATACCGCTATCGCCCCCGGAAGCACGATCTGTTGCAGTCGCTGGAAGGGGATCAGAGACCGGCGCTGGCCATGGCAGCGGTGGGGCAAAACTGGATCAGCGATGCTGCTGCGATACTCGCGATTGCCGCAGTGTACGAGCGCACTACAAAGGAATACGGGAAACGTGGCGTGCAGTACGTCCACATAGACGCCGGGCACGCCGCACAGAACCTCTGCCTCCAAGCGGTGGCATTGGGATTGGGAACAACTGTGGTCGGCGCGTTCGACGATTCGAGTGTCACGCAGCTACTGCAATTGGCTGCAGACGAGCAGCCGGTCCTCTTGATACCGGTGGGTCGACCGCGCTGAGCCGCTTATCTCCTTGGCCCAAACCACGATGCTGCGTAGTTTGAATATGGGACCACTGGAGGTCGCTTGATGACCGACATGGTACATATCCTAAGAGCATCACTTCCCGCGGCGTTCGCGCTGTCTCTGGTTTCATGCGCCGACAGCACTGCGCCGTACGCACCCGACGATCCACGCCTGTTCCGGGCAGTCGCGGTAGGCTCGGGCCACACATGCGGCATCAATGCCGATGGGCAGCTCCTCTGCTGGGGCCGGAACCAAGACGGGCAACTCGGCGATGGAACTTACGATAGCCGGGTGTTCCCAATGCCGGTCGCGGGGAATCTGACTTTTACGTCGGTCAGCGCATACGCCTCCAATACGTGCGGTGTTACGGACGACGGCACTGCCTACTGCTGGGGCAGCAACTACTTCGGGCAGCTGGGCAATGGGACCGATAGCTCCCACGCCACTCCCACGCCCGTCAACGCCTCCAATATCGCGTTCGGCGCAATAAGCGCGGGCGGGGTCAGGACGTGTGGTCTCGCGCTTGATGGAACAGCCTATTGCTGGGGACTGGGTCCATTGGGTAACGGCACCGAGGACACCGTAGCCGTTCCCGTCGAGGTTGATGGTGCGATACGCTTCAGCTCGCTGTCGGCAGGGGAATCCCACACATGCGGCGTTGCCCGC
>CP070792.1:1737264-1740669 GCA_020346845.1 Gemmatimonadota bacterium | reverse complement strand
GTGAGGCATCGTTGGCGCCGATGGCGTACTGCAACAAGCACGAGACTGGGAACTTTCGTGGAGCAGGACAAGCTGGTGAGCGATGGAGATCAGCCGTTCGCCTTCGAAGTGGCCAATCCGACCTTCTGGGGCGGCATACTATCGGCCACGCTGTCGCACGTAGAACTGCCGGCGCTGGCTATATCTCCCGAAAACGGTGGCTCGATATCCGGTTTCTATTTGCGACGATGGGAGATCGGCGGACCGGAATGGTCATACGAGTTGCGGGGGGCAGCGAACGGATACCTCGCTCTCAACTTGCCGGGGTTCTCTCATTGGGTCCTTGCTGCGAGGGTGTCAGCGGGATTCACGGGTGGAAGCTACCCTCGCCGATACTCAATTGGTGGCGAATCCAGCGATCTGGTGCCTCTGGTGCCCGGCTCCAACCTTGGAAGCGGGCGTCGGACGTTTCCCATGAGAGGTTACCAGCGGGGGGGGAGCTACACTCGGGCGTTCGTGGGGATAACGGAGCTGCGCATCCCCATATGGCTGGCCGGAAAGAGCGTGGGTCGGCTGCCGCTATTGATTGATAACTTGTCGTCATCGTTGTTCTGGGAATTGGGGGGTGGTTGGAACGAGGGAGAAGATCCCAGCCCCACGGCTCTGAGCGACGTCGGCGCGGAGTTGGTCTTGGATCTAGGAGTTGGGGCCGGCTTACTGCTGCGGACCCGAGTGGGGACGGCCGTGGCATTGAAGGATTGGAACAACACGCAGCGAGGTGACGTGCGAGTTTACGTAGCCTTCGGTCCGTCATTCTGATTGGCTGCCGAATGCAACCCGTGCGGGACATCACATTTTGTGTCGAAGTGCATAAACCATAATAGCTTGACACGATTTACCGCGAGTTCCTAAGTTGCGAGCTTCAGGGGGAAACCTGGATGTTCTGCTCTCGGTGTGGTACAGAGGTCCAAGATACGGCAAAGTTCTGTCCGTCCTGCGGATTGGACCTGGCTGCCACTACCCCGCTCGCTGCAATTCGTGATCCCAGCGACGACACGGAAGTCAGCGTAGTCAAGAACGCGCTCAAGGAAGAGTACGAGATCGTTCAGGAACTGGGTCGCGGTGGTATGGCGATCGTGTACAAGGCGCGCGAGAGAGAACTCGAGCGAGATGTGGCGATCAAGGTGCTACCGTTCTCGCTGGCCTTCGATGCGGAATTCGTGGAGCGATTTCAGCGTGAGGCACGAACTTCCGCCAAGCTGGAACATCCCAACATAATCCCCATATATCGAGTAGGCCGGTCAGGGCGGGTCATCTTTTTCGTCATGAAGTTCCTGCGTGGCGAGTCTTTGTCGGAGCAGCTGGAGAAGCGCGGTGCGCTGCCACCGGAAGAGATCAACAAGATCCTGTGCCAGACGGCTGCGGCACTGGGATACGCCCACAAGAATGGTATCGTCCATCGCGACATCAAACCCGACAACATCATGTTCGATGAGTCGGGTCATGCAATACTGACCGATTTCGGAATCGCCAAGGCGGCTACGGGGACGCGGTTGACTGGTACAGGAATGTCGATTGGAACGCCGCACTACATGAGTCCCGAGCAAGCGCGCGCACAAACACTAGACGGTCGTAGCGACATCTACTCGCTTGGTGTGGTCGCGTATCAGTGCCTCACGGGTGTCGTGCCGTTCGACGGCGAGGATTCGTTCTCCATCGGTTACAAGCATATCATGGAGGAGTTACCGGAACCGGAGTTGAGAACTGCAGCCCAGCGTTCGCTGCTTCAGGTAATCAGGCGGATGATGGCCAAGACGCAAGAAGAACGGTTCCAGACAGCCGAGGACTTGGTCGCAGCGTTGGAGGGAGCCGGTCCGATGTTGGCTCGGGGCCCTGCCGCAGGTGTGACCGAAGCTCCCAGGATGCCGCCACCGCCGGTGCCGACCCCGGTTGGCACCCCGCCGCGAGGCGTATCGCCCTCGACTCCCACGACCCCCATGCCACGGGCGGCTCGCCCGTCGTTTCAGATACAGCGTAAGAAGAAGAAGAAATCCGGTGTGCTGGTCGGATTGATGCTGATTCTGTTGTTGGGTGGTGGCGGGGCGGGTGGCTATTGGTACTTCATTCTCGATGCACAATGGCCGCTTCCGTTCATGAGTCAGGCGGTGCCCTCCAGTCCGGCCACCATGGACACGTCGAGTTCTCTGAATGACTCGCTGTTGCTTGTCGCGTCCGATACGGGACAATCGGCCTCCGACTCGGCGGCGGTGGATGACACTACCGGTGGGGTCGAGGAGCCTGCGGCGGACCTGCCCAGCACAGGCATGCTCATCCTCACCAATATTCCCAGGGGTGCCCAGGTCACGATTGACGGTGAGCCGATAACGGGAGACACGCTCGAGTTGGAGCCGAGGTCGTACAAGATCGAGGCGCTGCGAACCGGATATGAGAAGTTCGAGATGACGCAGGCAGTTGGTAGAGGAGAGGTGGTGGTTGTCCCCGTCAATATGACCCGAGTGGTCGAGCAGGCGCCTCCACCAGAGCCGCCACCTGTCGACGTCTGCACCGTCGTGCCACCACCGGCCGAATACTTCGAGGTGGGCAGGTGTTTCGACACGCGTGCGTCGGAACTACGAGCACCGATCGTAAACGTGCCGCCGGACTATCAGGGTGAGCTGAGACCGCTGCGTGTGTTGGTGCGTGTGTCGGTGAACGGTAACCCGGCCCAAGTGCTGCAAACAGGGAGTCGGGAGACTGCGGGCCCCCCCGAGCTGCAGATCATGGCTCAGCGGTTCATCAGAGATAGCCTGAGGTTCCAACCAGCCACAAAGGGCGGCCAGCCGATCGAAGCATGGCGTAGGGTGACGGTCCAGTTCCGCCGTCGCTGACAGCCACCTCATGATCGATCCCTCTGTCTTCATAGCACCGGGAGCAAAAGTCGTTGGTGAAGTGACGATCGGCCCAGATTCGTCGATCTGGTATAACTCGGTGGTGCGTGGCGACCTCGCGCCGGTGAGCATCGGTGCTGAGACGAACATCCAGGATCTATCGGTACTGCATGTGGATGAGGAATTCCCGTGTACAGTGGGCGACCGAGTGGGTGTGGGTCACAGAGCCATTCTGCACGGATGTACCGTTGAAGACGAGTGCTTGATTGGCATGGGTGCCGTCGTGCTCAACGGTGTCCACGTCGGGACAGGATCTGTGGTCGGAGCCGGCGCGTTGCTGACTGAAGGAATGCAGGTTCCACCTGGTTCCGTGGTGATGGGAGTACCGGCCAAGGTCGTGCGAGCGGTGGACGACGAACTGAGGGGGCGAATCCGGCTGACGTGGCGGCACTATCTCGACCAAGCACGCAGCCACAAGGCCGGTCAGGTGAAAATGCATGGCGCCACGCCGCCTGCAGATTTGTGATGTGGAATCAGA
>CP070792.1:1730437-1737164 GCA_020346845.1 Gemmatimonadota bacterium | reverse complement strand
TTCTCGCACGCAGCCGGCGAATATCTCAGCACCGCCATTGGGAAGGTCGTCCCGATCGACGCTGGTTATTACGACGTGCTCCAGCCTCATGGCCGTGACTGCCTCAGCCAGCCTTACGGGTTCGTCTGCGTCGTAGGTAGGGGGAGTCCCGTGCGCAACGGCGCAGTAGGCGCAATTACGCGTGCATACGTCGCCCAAGATCAGGAAGGTGGCGGTCCTATGGTTCCAGCACTCTCCTACGTTGGGACAATGAGCTTCCTCGCAGACGGTGTGAAGCTTCAGATCCTGCATGAGGCGCCGCACTTCGGCGTAGTTCTGGCCTCCAGGTGCCCTGACCTTGAGCCAATGTGGCTTACGCTGGGGCTGGATCGCGTAACCCTCTTGTTGGGCGGTATTCAGCTGAATCGGTTTCATAGAGCCGGTAAACATACCTACCGTGGGGCGGGGTTTCCAGGCGCGCCGGGGGTCAATTCAACCAAATGGTTGAATTGACCCTACCAAGCCCAAAAACGGCCCGGGTCAATACAACACAGATCGTGCTCGATAGGCTCGTCTGAGAAGAGCTGTGCTAGGAGCTCGCCGGTGTAACCGGCCAGCAGGATTCCATTGCGGCCATGCCCTGTGGCATACCACAAGCCAGCGACGTTGGGGTCGGGGCCGATAAAGGGTCGCCCATCTGGCGTCTGAGGCCGGAGACCGGCCCAACTGTACCGCACCTCTTGTCCTGTCAGCGAGGGGTATATGTGCGAGGCTATCTGGCGGATTCGGGATAGCCCCTCGTCCGTTACGGTGGCATCAAAGCCTGCGTGCTCCATGGTCGAGCCCACGACTGCCTGCTGTCCTCTGTTGACCACGTAACCGCCAGCGCCGTACACAATCGCTGGCGGCTCATCGGGCGGCCAGTCGAGGACCGCTATTTGGCCTCTGATCGGCTCCACCGAGAGCGGTCGCGCGAGACCGCCGATCCGGCCGGACCATGCTCCGGCGGCCAGTACGACCGCCCCGGCCGCCAGCTTACCGCTACCGGTCTCGACTCCTTCTATTCCGGACGCTCCGGCGACAACCGAGGTGACTTCCTCGCCCTCTATGATCTTGACGCCTCTTGCCTCGGCACTTTTCCTCAGGGCCTCCAGCAGCGCCTGTGGGTCGACCAAGCCGTCTTCAGGAGCATAGGCCGCGCCCTGGATCTCTTGGGATATGCCTGGTGCACGTTCCAGTACCTCATCCGGAGTGAGCCACTCCGCGGTGAAACCGCTTTGGCGCTGCGAGGCCACTTCATGTTTGCGGTCTGCTACCTCTTCGTCGGTGAATGCCACTTGGAGGATCCCGCCTGTCCACAATCCGATATCGATACCGACTTCTTCCGACAGAGCAGGCGCGAGTTCCACATACAGATCACGAGCGCGCACCGCCAGCTCCAGCATCTGATCTTCAGCCGCCGACTCCGCCTGTGGCGCGAGCATTCCCGCAGCAATCCTCGAGGCGGCCCCAGTTTTGGAACCGGACTCGACCACCACAACCTGATGGCCTCTGACTGCCATTGCCCGAGCGCAGGACATGCCCACTATTCCGCCACCAACAACGAGGACGTCAGGATGAGGCATTGGGGTCACCTTGTCGTGAAACCTGTCTAAAGATAAGCTCGTAGAGTGTCCCAGAATGAGAACGACGGAGTGATCATGATTCGCACGCTGGTTGGATATTCCATCGTGGCCGTTCTCGGCGTTGTCGCGCTGAAGCTGGCTCTAGGGCTACTCGGATTCGCGTTTTCCCTGATGTCTTCACTACTCTGGTTCGTAGTGATCGGATTCGTAATCTATATGGTACTAAAAATCATCAGCCCTGACACCGCAAGCCGAATCAAAGAGAATATTCGCGGCTCAGACAACGCAAGCGACACTCCCGAGGGCTCGAGCGAGAGCTGAGCGCCACCGAATAGCGGGGGCCCCAAGCTGGGTCTCCCGCTTCTCTAGCAAGACCTAATTCCCCGCTTCCTGACCCGGCCTCATGAGCATGTCTGGCGGTGGCTCGTCTTCGATGCTCTTGAGTCTGAGGGTGATGGTGGCAAATGAGAACTTCACCTTGAGTTGTACCATCAGGCGACGTTCGTCGTCTGTGATCCACATCCGCGCTTCCTTGCCTTCTGCCAGTATGCCTCGCCCCTGAATTACCGGGTGGGTAACAACAGTGGGAAATCGTCCGGCAGGTAGGTCGAGCGTGTCCTTCTTTAGCACCTCCAACACAACCGGGTTTCTATCAGGTCGGAAGTAGTTGTTGAACTCGAGAGTGTCTCCCGGGACCAAGTCCAATGTCCGCGCGAAGTAGAAGAAGGCGTAGTCGTCTAGCGGATCTTCGGCTGCTGGCATGATCGAGTCCACGCCTTCCTGAACGTAGAAGCCTGAATCGGGGAAGATGTCATATATCCGGTGGTACTCGTTCCCGCCCTCATACGAGTCCTGCTCGAAACGGCGTGAGGCGAAGTCATCCAGACCGATCCAAGAGTCCATCCGGTAATGCAACCTGTAAATGAACCCTCCCCCCTTGAGCACGAAGATCGTGTGAAGCGTTGGGGTCCCTCTGATGGTGTCCACACCGGCGGTGTGCATCATTCCACTGCCCAGCGTTATGAATCCGAACTTGGCTTCATAGACCAAGGTCTCGTTCACAAAGGGACCTGCCCAGTGTGACGAGTCCGGCCCTGCTGTCTGTGTTCGGGCTGGGGATACGATAAGCAGTGTCATGAATAAGAGAACGACAGTACGCATCATGTGGCTCGCTGAATGGTTGTTTGTGGAGCCGGGATACTCAGTCGTCTACCAGCTCGGAGGAAACTCAATGCCAAGGAGAGTGGTTGTTCGCTCGGGCTGTGCTCTCTTCCTGGCGGGGTAGTCCTGAGCGGTACAACCGCTATCTGTCTGGCAACCGTTGCCGCACGCGCTACCAACTCGGCATTGGCGCAGCGCCCTTCTGTGTGCAACAAAGGGCTCGGTTGGTTCTTGATACAGCCCCGCAAGGTGATCAGGCGGAAAGCGTATACGCCTGACGCCACATCGTGAATTCCCTTGAGCTGCACACCCGGTTTCATCAACCAGGCAGCCAGGCGACGGACGCCCCGCATTGCCGGTGAAATGGATTCACTCAAGGCTTCTCCCACAACTACGTCGGCACCCGATTCGACCCGCTTGATCAGATCGGGTAGGACTGCAGGCGAGACTGTGAAGTCCGCCGGCAGCGTGACTATGCAATCCCTCCTCGGTCGATCCGTCCGGTTCAGTGCCTCTCGCACCAACTTCTCTAGAGTCCCCGCGTAGCCGATCTGTTGACGACTCCGGAGAGTGGTCAGAGGCAGGGCGCGTTCATACGGTTCGAGCACCTCCCCGGTCGTGTCGGTCGAAGCGTTCTCCGCCACGAGTATGTGGTACTCTCTGCGGAACTCCTCAAAGACTTGTCGGACCTTCCACAACACGAGGCCAACAGTGGCGGCATCGTTTTGGGCCGGAATACAGACATAGATCATGCGTGTTTCTCTCCAAGGCCTTTGTGCTTCAGGCGTCTGGATATGGTACACCAGTGCCGCCGGGAGGTAACAATATAGGCGCATGTAGGGGAACTGTGTTGCGAGTTGAGGGATATGCAGGGAAGTAAGCCGTGACAAACGCTGCCGGTCGTGCAGCTTACGTCGTTCATCGTGCAACGTTTGGCGCGATGTGGAGGTGCGAGATGCGAGGTGCGAAGTGCGGATCTTCCTACGCGATCACCATCCCGGGATTCCGGGTCACCGGGAAACGGGGGTCAGGGGGTCGCGGGGCGGGGGACCTAGCCCACAGCGGCATTGTGACATGGATCATTTAGGCGCAGCCGGCTGTTGTTGATACTGGGTATGAGTGTGGGCTTTGAGCTTGGCGCGCGGGCTAGATGACGGGTCAGCTACTGTTACGAGGAGTGTAGCAATGATCCTGGCAAACCTACAAGAGCGACTCACGCCCAAGGATCTCGAGTTCGTTGTGCAGGCGCTTTCGCAGGATGACGAACAGAGCAGAACGGAGCTGGAGCAGCTTCTGATGCAACAGGGTGTCGATGCGTTGCTCGACCGACCCGAGCTGTTCGAGCTATTGCGTGATAGCCAAGAGATCGGGTCGCCTTCTCCCGAGCTCTTCATATGCGTGGCGGTGCGTGAAACCCTGCGTAGGGTAGGAATCTCAGACACTCGGCTGAGCAACTATGTAGGGGCTCTGCTGTACGAGTTCGGATTGCGGGATCGGGCCTACAGGATCTCGCAGCACGACGATCAGGTTTACCGCTACGTTGCTGACATCGTGGCTGACATCGATCAGGAATCTGGTCGTCGTAGGTTCCTGCTACAGGCTCACCTTGGCAATTTCACCCTGTGGTTGGCGGGTGTGTTCCCCGATCGGATATCGGCTCGCAAGCAGCTGAAGGGTGGCCCCGGGTTGGAGTACTATGAGGCCATGGGAGCCCAAGGATTCAGGCAGGCAGCCAACAACCACATCGCACGTAGCCTGGATGTGGCCGACGTGTACGCCCGAGTTGCCGATTCGTTTGCCACGCTGCGAGTCGCGCTCAATCGGCTCTCAGATAGTACGCTGTTCGCTGACTATTCGAGCGCCGACAAACTCATGCGGCAGGTCGCGGATCAATTCCGCCTTGCTTCCTGACGAGCCGGTCAGGTAACCGCTCCCGCGAGGCTACTGCGGGACGGTGTCGACCGGGCTGAGGAGCGGGCACCGAGGGTCACTCACAGCGCTCCAAGTGACGCGCAGCCCATACACCGGCAAAGTCATAGTGGCGCTGGATATGCTGCCCAACATGGGCAACCCCCTGGGAGCTTCAGTTTCAAACACGAGGACTCCCTTGAAGGTCTCCAGTGAATCCTCGACTAGGATCAAACCGAAGCCAGGGGCATTCGGGAAGCCCTCACCCTCGAATCCAAGGACTGCACCGTCTGTACCCGAGGCTGCAAGGGCGTGGGCAGACGGATAACCGACCACTCGGGCTGGGATTACCCCCTCCACGCCATCGGGGAGTTGGGTCAAGATCCTCCCGGCCACGGGAAGTTGCTCCAACACCATTGCCGGTCCCGCAACCGCCTGGATGCCGCACGCGAAACTGCTTGCCGAATCACCGCCAGCACACGCGATCGACAAAAGTGGCAGAATTAAGAAAGATCGCCTCATACGGTAATTTTACCTCCCGGCTCGTGTGGATACCAGACCAACGGTGGCATGCGATTCTGGGTCCTCGTTCGAGGTGCGTCGGCAATCCACAGGCTTCGCTTGACCCCGTTGGTAGGGGGGCGTATCGTTTTTTCATATGCCTTCTATGGTGGCACACTCGTTCCAGAGGGGCCGTTATGCCGACATACGAGTATCGGTGTGACAAGTGCAAGAAGCACTTCACCGTGGTCAAGTCGATTTCTCAGCACGATCGAGGACGGCAGAGTTGTCCCAAGTGCAAGTCACGTAAGGTGAGCCAAGTGCTAACACCGTTCTACGCAAAGACTATCAAGAAGAGCTGATGTTTGAACGCCTGAAGGAAGCCATCAATGCTGCTCTCGATGCGGCTACCGGGCCACCGGACAGTCGCGAGATGCTCTCTAAGATGCGAGATGCAGTGATCGAAGCTCGCGCAGCGCTGGAAGCAATGAAACAAGGCATCACAAAGACCGAGCAGCGCCTGGCCGTCGAGCGCAAGCAACTGTCTGATGCGGAACGGCGTGGACAAATGGCGGCCAAGATCGGCGACCAGGAAACGGTGGATGTCGCGGAGGTATTCACCGCGAAGCACCGTGAACGGGTAGAGGTGCTGCAAGACAAACTCGAGGCTCAACGAGCGGAGCTAGCGCTGGCGGAGCGGGAACTGGAGGAAATGAAGGGGAAGTTGAAGGAGACGGCTGGATCCAGCCATGCGGATGCGGCTTGGAGAGAGATCGAGGCGGCCGGGGGTGTGCGTCCGGAAACCGATGTCGGTGATGAGCTACTCCGATCGAATCTCGACCGTGCGGCCCGTGAAGCCGAGGCTGAGGCCAGACTCGATGCACTCAAGAAAAAGATGGGGAGATAGGGAAGGCCAAAATGGAGATCAAACCAGACCGCATGGTGTCGCTCGGATACGGTAAATACTGGCGATCGGATGCGATCGTTGGATTGACGCCGATCGAAGAGGATCGCGGGCCGGGTCGCCGAACTGAAGTCTACACCGCGACGGTTGATGAACCGATCGTGGCCTCGCGCAGCGAGCAAGCAATCCTGCATGACATGGCGGTCGCCAGCGACGAACATTTCCGCATCCAAGAGGCGCGGGAAATCCTATCGGACCTTCTCGATGGGCTGGACGACATCCCGGATGTGGTGGGTCGGATGCTCACGTCGGAGGCCCGATTTGACGTAGCCGGTTGGCGCCGCCGCCTGCGGACATTCCTCAAAACTGACAGTGCGGAAGCGATTGCCGACCAGAACGACCTGTTCGACTAAGCCGCTTTCCCACTCTCCCCGGAGAAGAACGGTTGCCACTTCTCTGGGGGAGACGGCTTGGTAAGCAGGCTCACGATCACCAACAACCCCACCGACATCAGCACGCCCGGTATCACGATGTAGTCTGAGCTGGCGAAGTCGAACTCACTGCCGCCCAGCGACATTCGGAAGTCCAAGCCGAGTGTGCTCAGGATCTTCACGGCGAGAATGCTCCCCAGGCCACCCGCGATGCACGC
>CP070792.1:1725321-1730337 GCA_020346845.1 Gemmatimonadota bacterium | reverse complement strand
TCACGGTAGAGTTCTTTGGCCAGGCAGCACACGCGTCCGCCGATCCATGGAACGGACGGAGTGCGCTGGATGCCGTCGAGCTGATGAACTACGGTGTGAACTTGATGCGCGAACATGTGAAAGAGAGTACCCGCATTCACTATGTAATGCCGTCGGCTGGGGAGGCGCCCAACGTAGTGCCGGAGTACGCTAAGGTGTGGTATTACGTTCGCGATGCCGATCGTGCTGCCGTGGCGAAATATTACGATTGGATTCTCGAGATCGCCGCAGGCGCCGCAATGGCGACGCGAACGACGCACAAGGTGACGTTGATTACCGGCGTCCATGCAATGCTGTTCAATCGGCCACTGCAAGAGGCAATGCAGCTCAATCTGGAGGCCGTTGGCGCACCGGCCTTCGAAGATGCTGATCAGCAGTTTGCCCGAGAGTTACAGCGGGGCCTCGATCTGGAGGAGAAGGGGCTGGTGGTGGAGATCAAACCGCTGGCGGACGAGCCGCTACCTGTGAGCGGTGGCTCCACCGATGTAGCCGAGGTTAGTCACATCACTCCGACCGTAGGGCTGAGCGTGACCACAGCGGCAGCAGGGGTCCCGTGGCACAGCTGGGCAACCTCCGCTTCTCACGGCACGCCGGGCTCGGTGCGTGGAGCCATGGTGGCAACCAAGGTAATGGTTCTCACCGGAGTGGATATGTTGACAGATCCAAGTCTCTTGAGGCGGGCGCGGGAGTTCTTCGATGAGGCCAAAGGTGGCCGGCCATACGTGTCGCCCATACCGGTCGACCAAAAGCCTCCGGTGCCTGAGGGAGGGGAAGAGTAGGGGAAGTAGGGCAAGAAGGGGAAGAAGATTCCGATCTCCTTCCCCTGCTTCACCTACTTCCCCTCCTTCCCCTCCTTACCTGTCCTAATACCCTGCTGCTATGCCGTCTTTTCTCGATTCGGATGCTCCATAATAGACCCCGTTTACCCCATCATACATGATCGCCTGATAGCCACCGTATCCCCCCAAGGTGTGACGTACTACGTGCCCCATCGCGATCAATGCTCGAATGGTCTCGTCTGAGAAACCGTACTCGAGATTGAGCGTGCCGCCGTTCGACATGACTTCACCGGTCGGCTGAGATGAGCCGGAGTGTCTCATGCGTGGCGCATCGCCGGCCTCCTGCAGGTTCATGCCGAAGTCGATGATGTTGACCAGTACTTGTACATGTCCTTGCGGCTGCATGGCGCCACCCATCACACCGAAGCTCATGAACGGCTCGCCGTCCTTCGTAACGAACGCTGGGATGATCGTGTGGAACGGTCGCTTTCCGGGTGCGTAGCTGTTGAAGTGCCCTTCCTCCAGGTTGAACAACTCGCCACGATCCTGTATCACGAATCCCAGACCATCTGGCGTCATGCCGGAGCCCATGCCCCGATAGTTGCTCTGGATCAGGGACACCATGTTACCCTCAGCGTCGGCGGTCGTGAGGTAGATCGTCTCTCCAGCTCCTAGTCTCGGGTCGCCTGCCGGGTAGTCGCGCGCTGCTTGCTGTGGGTCGATCAGGGCGCGCCGTTGTGCAGCGTACTCCTTGGAGATGAGCCAGTCGACCGGGATCTCGTGGAATGCCGGGTCTGCGTAGAACTTGGCTCTATCTTCGAATGCGAGCTTCTTTGCCTCGGTGAGAACGTGCAAGTACTCGGGGCTGCCGAAGCCCATAGCTGCAATGTCGTATCCCTCGAGTATGTTGAGCATCTGTAGTGCGGCGATGCCTTGGCCGTTGGGTGGCAGCTCCCATACCGTGTACCCTCTATAGTCCGTCGATACGGGGTCCACCCACTCCGATTCGTGAGATGCGAGGTCGTCGTATGAGAGGTACCCGCCCACCCGCTTCATGTATGCATCAATCGTCCGTGCGATATCACCTTTGTAGAATGCGTCGCGACCGTCACGTGCAATCAGCTCGAGCGTATTTGCAAGTGCCGGGTTTCTGAAGACCTCGCCCTTGTTCGGAGCCCTGCCGTTGGGCATGAAGACATCGGCGAAGCCGGGGAACTCCTTCAAATTGTCGACGCCACTTGCCCAATAGTAGGCAATCACCTCCGTCACGGGGAAACCCGATCGTGCGTACGCGATGGCCGGAGCCAGGATCTGGGCCATGGAGAGGCGACCGAACTTGCCGTGCAGTTCGAACCAACCATCCACCGCTCCTGGGACGGAGACCGGAAGGGGTCCGTATGCAGGGATACGGTCTATACCGAGCCGCTCGAACTCCTCGACTGTCAGCGCGCTGGGAGAACGGCCGCTGGCGTTCAAGCCGTACAGTTGTTTGCTGGAAGCATCCCACACGATGGCGAAGAGATCGCCACCTATACCGTTGCCGGTAGGTTCCACCAAGCCCAACACAGCGTTGGCCGCGATTGCGGCATCTACTGCATTACCGCCTTGCTTCAGGATGTCCAGCGCAACCTGCGTTGCGAGCGGCTGGCTCGTTGCCGCCATACCGTTGCTCGCTATTGCCTCCGAGCGGGTGGCAAACGCCTTACCGGTTAGTCGATCTTGTGCGTTCATCGCGAGGGGGATCAATGCCAGTGTTGCGACCGATAACGTCGTCTTCATTCAGGCCTCCGGGACTCGAACAACTCAACTTTGCTCGTCCTTCTCGGGTACAGGGAACTCCCTCGTATCGTGCTTACCGCCGTATTGCACTTCGATCTCACGTAGTCCTGCAGGAGCCCCGATAATCGTCAGCCGATCGCCTTCGCGCAGTACAGTTCTACCTCGTGGAACCAGGGTCTCACCAAAGCGCCGTATCAGGGCTATGAGGCTGCCTTCAGGTAGCCGGACATCTCTGAGGGACTTTCCGATCAGTGACTCAGACATGCTTCCTGCCTGGAGCCGCAACGCCAGAAAACGATCATCACGGAGTAGTGTCTCTTTGAGGTCTTGCTCATTCTGATCGTTGACCCATTCATCCATGAAATCGTCGTCTTCGATACGACCTGCCAGCTGGGCCAGAATACGAAGGTGCCTTCCGGCATCGCCCTCGCCGCTGACGAGGAAGAAGATGGCGCGGATGGGGCTCGCAGCGGCCTGCCTTATGAGCTCTTCGTTGTCGTAGCTCACCTCCAGGTCGGCACTACAACGGACCAGCACGAGTTCAGAAGAATCGAAATCGGGGAGCCGCATGTGCAGCAATGCCGCGCCATGTGATACCGGAGTGCCACCTGCCTTGATGCCGCGACTGAAACCGGTTATGAGCTCCTCTGCAGTCGCGCCGACACGGCTCTTGAGAAGGGTGGATGCATCGCTCACAACGTCGTGGAGGTCCGCCGTTTTCTGAAGATCGATGACGAAGGCCCGTGCAACGACTTCGTCGAACGGATCCGCGGCGCGAGCGCCCTTCTCCTTCATGATATCACGCAACTCGCGGTCGAGCCCCGCAAATCGACGTCTGCCGAGCCGTTCGAATACGTGGTAGATAGCACCGTCGCGCGCTAGATGACCGCGTGCATAGTAGTTGTACCACCCAATGCTCGCGGCAAACACACCCATCGTGAAGAGTGATGGTAGCCAACCCATTTCAGCGATGAGGATCAAGGGGGCCACGATCCCGGCTAGCTGGACCCAGGGATAGAACGGCGATCTGAACCCCGGATCGTAACTCTCTATCCGGCTTTCGCGCATCACGATCACCGCGATATTGAGCAGACCGAACAGTGTTAGCTGGAGTGCACTGGCGAGTTCTGCGACAGCCTGAACGTCGAGCAGCAGTATGAACAGTACGAGTACGGAGCACGTGAGTATGATGGATGAAGAAGGTGTGCGGAACCGCCCCAGCGCGGCCAACCGCTGTGGGATGAGGTTGTCACGTGCCATCGCCAAGGGATAGCGCGAGGCTGCCAGGATTCCGGTGTTTGACATCGACGCAAAGGCAGCCACTGCGGCGCCAACGAGCAGGAATTCACCGAATCGTGGCGGCAGCCAGTGAAACATCTCGCGCGCGGTGTCGGCAACAGGTGTCAGACTCGGTTCCCCAAGGGTGTCACTTCCCAGAATCGCTACCATTATCGCCACGCCGACGACATATATGCTCGCAACCGTAACGAGCGACAGAGTCATGCCAAGCGGAATATTGCGTTCAGGATCTCTGACTTCCTCGGCCAATGCGGCAACCTTGGTCAATCCTACATAGGACACGAAAACAAGGCCTACTGTACCCAGTAGACCGTCTATTCCGTGAGTCATGAACGGCGTGAACCGAGTGCGGTGTGTCTCCGCAAGTCCCTGTGCGGCAACGTTTCCCAAGCCGTCGATAATGAAGAGCACGAGCACGGTGAGCAGCCCGAAAACGAGCCAGCGTAATAATCCAGTGGACTCCTTGGCCCCAAAGATGTTCAAGACACCGAAGAAGACAGCGAACGTTACTGCAATGGGCTTGAAGTCGATATCGAAGAACAGGGTTAGGTAGGTTCCTATCCCGATCAGTGCGAACGCGCTCTTCAGTATCAAGGCGAACCATGTCCCGAAGCCGCCAAGGGTGCCCACCAGGGGACCGAGCGTACGGTCCAGGTAGTAGTAGGCTCCCCCGGCACGAGGCATGGCGGTGGCCAACTCTGCTTGACTCAACATAGCAGGTATGATGAGCAAGCCTGAGACGGCATAGGCCAGTACGACGGACGGACCGGTTTCAGCTGCGGCTATTCCAGGCAACAGGAAAAACCCCGAACTGAACATCGCACCGGTACTGACCAGGTAGACGTCCATCAGGGACAACTGCTTGGTGAGACGCTGTGATTTCAGCAGGCTCATTGGCGGGTCAACACATGGTTAACAGATCGTCGTGGACACTTGTATGCTGCACCTTTACAGCGAACTGCCGCCGGTGTCAGTCGTCACCTTCTCCTTCTCTTCCTCCTCTTTTCCTTCGTCCTCTGCGCGTTCCCAGGGCGTCCAATCAATGCCCCGTACATACTTCTGGATCCACTTGATCTCTTCGATATCTCTCGTTCTCTGGTGCCGCGGCTCGCGAAACCCA
>CP070792.1:1720843-1725221 GCA_020346845.1 Gemmatimonadota bacterium | reverse complement strand
CGTTATGCGCTCGGTGTTAGAGCGCAACTGCAAACTAAGATCCTCCAACCGTTCGAGGTCGAGGCTGTGATGGACCTGTGCCATCTCGCGGAAACTCGTGAGCGCAGTCTGGTAGAGGAACCGCTCGTTGGAGACCTGATGTCCTGCTTCGCTCATGTCGGCCATGGCAGTCTCGGCTGCGGCCAGCTCCCGTAACGAATGCAACATCGCCTCTTGCAGCTCCATACCATCCGTAGCTGCTCTGCTCGCGGCGTCATGACAGTTGGTGCAGAGAACCGCAATGCTGTCCGGAGCGATGCGTTCCGTTCCGTGGTTCGAGTGACAGCCCAAGCATCCAGGCAGATTACCGTCACGTGTAGCTTTCCCGTGCGGACCCTGTCGGAATCCTCTCCCGACCAACACGTGGCATTTGTCGCACACGTTGACGATCTCGGTTACCCCCGGAGGCAGGGCGGCGTGCGAACCGTGACACCCAGTGCAGGTCGGAGCCGCGAGGTTCGCCTCTTCAAACACTGCTATCCCGTGAGCGCTCTCCCGGTAATCAGCAAACTGGTTCACCTGTATCCCGTAAGGTCCCATCAACGTTTCGTCGTCATGACAGCGGGCACAGGTAGCCGCGATGTTCGCTGGATGCACGTTGCTGCGAACGTCCTCGGGTGGTAGGATCGTGTGAGCGTCGTGACAATCTGTGCACGTTGGCGCGTTGAAATCACGGCGCTGCAACAGTAGCCTGCCGTGGCGACTGGTGCGGAACTCGGCCAACTGACCTGCGGGCAGGCCGTATTGGCGCATCTGGTCGGCGTCGGCGTGGCAGTGCGAGCATAGCTGGATGGTTTCGAGCTTGTTGGGATTGCCTATGAACCTCCCAGCATGGGCCGCGGCTCTCTCGAATGATGCTGGATCGCCACCGTGGCAGTCGTGGCACCGGATACCCCGCTCTGAATGGATGCCCATGGTGAACGACCGCCGTTTGTCGGCGTGACACATGAGACAGCCATAGCTGGAATCCGCGACTTGCTCCAGTGCAACCGCCGGCACCGTCCTGCCGGCAGCCCGATTGGGAACCGCTGTGGCAACACCGAGTACGGCGCACGCGACTGTCAGCATTCGCACACTCATGGCTCCCTCCCTGGTTCCTCTGAGTTCGGCACTAGCGGCGTAGGCCCCGGTTCCGGCAAGGGCAATTCAGAGCCCGGTTCCGCTCCTTCACCAATCACCTCGGGCTGTGGCCTAGCGGTCGGCGGGACCGACCTGATCTGCTGACCCGCAATCCAGGCAGCGACAAAGCCGACGTAGAAGATCAGGCCGAGTGCTACCGCCACCGGCCGTTGCCGCAAACCACGCTCGGGACGGCGATCGAAGATCGGAAGCAGGACCAGGCTCAGCCCTAGAATCGAGAAGGCTGCGAATCCCCAGAGGCCCGTCAACCGAATGAGAGCCAACGACACGTCAACCGGTACCCACGTCGACACCAGTTCGTCGGGCAGCACATACGGGTTTGCCGGATCACCCACTGGCCGCGGAAACAGAATGGCGAGCGTGATAGCTATCGCCAGCGTGAGGACCGCAACGGTCAAAGAACGCAAGAAGTGGTTGGGAAAGAATGGCCTCCCTTTCTCCTGGTCCTCCTCAGTCCACATCCCACTCAGACGCCACTTGCGCCCCCCTGCATCGGCCGACATTGGCGGCGCCAGCCCGCGGCGACGAATCAACGTGAAGTGGTAGGACAGCAGAGCCAAAGTGATCCACGGAAGGACTATCACGTGTAGTGCAAAGAAGCGACTCAAGGTCGCCCCCGACGCGATGGGATCTCCCCTGATGGCACCAGCGATCAGCCCGCCAAGCAGCGGGACCATCGCCACTGCGTCGAGCACCTCGGTAACTGTCCAATATGCCCATTGGTCCCACGGCAGCAGATAGCCCGTTGCGCCGAAGGCAAGCACCACACCCAATAGCGCAAGGCCGACGATCCAGTTCATCTCGCGCGGAGGCTTATACGAGGCCTCGAAGAAGACCCGCGCCATATGGGCCAGGGCCACGATGACGATGAGGTTGGCACACCAGACGTGGAGATCTCGCACCAGCCAGCCAAACGAGACCTCCGACACGATGTGCTGTACGCTGGGGTAGGCTTCCTCCACTGACGGCCTGTAGTAGAACGCGAGAAGCACCCCAGTTACTACCAGCACGATTAGCAGCAGATAGGTGATACCACCCAATGCGTGGCGCCAGCCGACGTGTTCCGCCAGGCGATACCGTAAAGCTCTGCGCCACGCCTCATCGATGCGCAGGTTCCGATCGATCGGGCCGTACAGCAGCCCCACAAACCGGGCAACCCCAAGCAGACCTGAATCGGCGCTTGTCCTCACGTCGTCCCAGAATTGGGCCAGCCATTTCTTGATCATGAAGGACGCCCCACGTATACCACCCCACTTCGGATAAACACAGAGTATCTCTGCAGCGGGGTGGTACTGAGCCCCGCTATGACGTTGCCCTGGAGATCGAACACAACGTGGCTGCACGGAGAAACGACACGCATGGACTCCGCGTCCCAGCGCAGGATGCAGCCGTCGCGCGGTGAAGTACCTTGCAGTGCTGCGTACGATTGTTCGCCGCCGCGCACGACTAGAATAGTCCGTTCACCCCAGCTCACCAGTCGGCTGGCGCCGACCGGGAAGTCAGCTTCCCGCGTAACCCGCACTCCGGGCTGGATCTCCGGAATCTCCAGGTGCTCGCCCGGCAGCACATAGAACGCGAGCGCCATTAGAATTCCGACACTCATCAGGAGGATTACCGCTCCCAAGAGTAGATCGTTGAAACCCGACCGTGATCCCTGCTGGGCCTCTCGATCGGCAGTATTGCCCGGTTCGGTCAACTTGCCTCCCTCAACGAGGATCGCCTCCGGCGAGCCGGTAAGTTGGCGCCCCTGAAACTAGCACACAAACTAGGCCCTCCGTGCTTGTTTGAACACACAACCGGCCCCGGCCTCAATGAGGTCGGAGCCGGTAAAACTTCTGCCGATTATCAGTCGGCGCAGCTAGCGCCGGAACTGACTCCGGTCAACCCGGATCGTGAGATCGAAGCCGGGCGCGGGCGCCGGAATCCCGTAGAAATCGATCCCGTGCTGGATCGAGGCCTTGAGCAGGGCCTCCAGGAACGGCGGATTGTGCACGCCGTTACCGGCCGTGTGGTGCCCCGAGAAGCTAACCGTGTCGGGTAGCCCGGTCCCTTGATCGATCACGATCGTGGCTCCATCGAGGAACAGCTCGCGATCGTGAGTCGCCGCAACTTGAGCGTTGTAGAGGATGCCCTCGGCCGCGGTGAACAGCGTATCCGATCTGTCGAGCTCCATGTCTCCGGCCGCCTGCAGAATCAACGGCAACAAGCCAGCGTCCGTCGGAGCAGCATCGAGGATCTCGTTGCCGTCGGTGTCCACCCAGATCTGGTCCAGCAGCGCGTTCAGCGTGTCTTTGAAGGCTTCATAGATGGCCTGAGAAGCAGCCTCGGTACCGTGGCAGCTAGCGCAGGCACTCCAGTCGCGCTCGTCGTTGGTGCATTCCTCCGTCGTCGGAATGCCCTCAGCATCGAGACAGGAGATGGCCTCGAACGTGTGGCCCACGCTCTGGAACACGAAATCGCCCGTTGCCTCATCCGTAACCTCGAACATCACCACGTGGCAGGTCGAGCAAAGATCCTCGTTGACATCGGTGTCACCATGGCTGCCGGTTAACCCGTCCAACCATTCGAAGCCGTCGGGCCACCATGCGATGTTCTGACCCAGAACGAGGGGACCCTGTGCCGCATGAGGACCACGTGTACCCGCTGTTGGGACCGTACGTCTATTGTGACACACCAAACACAGACCCCGTGGTGTCTCTTCCCCTACGGGCGCGCGGAGCTGAGCATCCAACGGACCCCCGTGCGGATCGTGGCACACGGCGCACACTATCGGCAGTGGGTCTCCATCCTTCTCGAGATAGTCGGCGTTTGAGTTGAACTGCTCCACGAGCGCGCCCTGGGCACTGTGACACTCATTGCAGCTCGAGCTACCGCCGCGGCTGAAGCTCGTCCCGGAGCCGTGCTTCGACTGTTTCCACTGCTCCACGAACGGGTGGTGGGTACCATTGTGGCACTCACCGCAACCGTTAGTCGCGCCGGTATCCACGGCAATCGAGGCCAACGGTTGCGTCATGTCAGGTGCTCCGGCGTGGTCGTTACCCGGCCCGTGGCAGCTCTCGCACTGCACATCCAGATAAGTGGAATCCTTTACGGCATTCCAGCCAGAGGCGGCGGTCAGAGCGTTGCCCAGCTCGTTGACCGTATGGCAGCCTTCGCAGAACTCCTGCGCGTGCCCAGATCCTTGCAGACCTTCCCACGC
>CP070792.1:1717694-1720743 GCA_020346845.1 Gemmatimonadota bacterium | reverse complement strand
AAACACTTTTGGCTGAGTGTTGAGATGCGGTTTGAGTACCTGCAGGGTGTTGAACCGCCTGAACTGCGCAAGCGGCGTCGGTCTTCCCTCCACTTCCCCAAACAGCCGAGCACCAGTGGGACATACCTCCACGCAAGCCGGTACCAACCCTTCTACGATTCGGTGATAGCAGAATGTGCACTTGGCCGCTACGTGCTTTTCGGGGTGGAGGTAGCGTGCTCCGTACGGGCAAGCCTGAATGCAGTAGCGGCAACCAATGCAGTACTCATCATCTACCAGCACCACACCGTCCTCCGTTGTGAACGTGGCACCCACCGGGCATACCTGTACGCAGGGAGCTTCCTCGCAGTGGTTACATAGCTTGGGGACGAAGAACGTCCTGAGAATCCCCTCCTCGTGCTCGGTGCGAGGGAAGCCATGCATTCCAGCGTCAGGACTGTCCACCAAGACGTCGCCGTCGGTCTGTATTATGTAGCGCTCAACCCAGGTGTTGGTGAAGTGGGGCTCTTCCGGCACGTCGTTCTCGATAGTGCAGGCCTGCACGCAGCGACCGCACCCGATGCACTTGTTAACGTCGATGCCCATACCGTAGTTGTGGTCGGTCGGGTCGTAATCATCTACTTGGGATGGTATTTGGACGAAGCCGAAAAACACCGGTGCCGCTGCCCCACACACAGTGAGCAATTCATTCAAGAACTCTCGGCGGTCTGGGTCTCGGCTCTGCGGACCCTCGGAAGCGGGTGCTACGCGGTTGTGTTTGTTGTCTCCCGTCATCATTCGGTCTCTGGGTAGTGAGGGTAGTGGCACTGCCAGCATTGATATGTGACATTGTGATTCCGCAGATCGATCTGAGGGACGTTGGCAATCCCCTGCGCGTGGCAGCTGCCACAGAAGCTTCGATCCTGAGGCTTGGACGGGCGGGTGGACCGCGGGTTCACCTTGTGTTGTTCGGGCACCTGGTGACAAATAGAGCAGCTGAGTGCTGCGTGGTGCGATACCGCCTTCTGCCGCGCAATCTGGCCGTGGCAAGCGCTGCACTCGCCTGGTACCACCGGGGGTTCGGGGGCATGTGGGTCGTGGCAGGCCATGCACGGCATCATCGCGTTGTGTGACACCGGATCGATCTGCGGGAAACCGGTCGGCCTGCTCGGGTTATACTCGTGGCACAGGATGCAGAACTCGCGGTCGCGAGGTGCGTCAGGCCGTACATTCATCGGAGCCGCCACATGATCTGCAGCCGGACCGTGGCAAACCTCGCAGCGCACCCCGCGGTGATTGGAGGCGAGCCGCTCTTGCGCTATCGGAGAGTGGCAGAGCGCGCACTCCTGATGACCGGCGTATTTCTTCTCGTGCGCGATCACTGAATCGATGGCCGCTGCTCGGTAATGGCCCACATCGCCGAACGTCTCCGGAACGAGAATGCTTCGTGCGACTATGAGCGCGACAACGGACAGAGCGAATACCGCCAGCAGGCGGGGAACTTGTTGTGGCATGCGTGCTCGTCCCCTGGTCTTCTCGTGTGTGAAGCAGAACAGTGTATTTGATCTAGGCCCGCGGGCACCGGATTGGATGACCTATCGTAGTCCGACGAGATCATGGTGGCTGCGGGTGGTCCCGACCCGGTTCGACCTAAGCTCCGCGAGCCCGAACCGAGCCAACCTATACACAGCCTATCTGTCAAAGCATGAAGAAAAGATGAAGGAAGAATGACAGGCCACGCAGTTATTTTTGGGTAATTTACGGTAACATGGTACAATCAGAACGGCTCAACGCAGGACACAGTCATGAACGACTCGAATCCACTTGCTGATGTGAGAGCGCTCAAGAACATGGTGGAGTATCAAGCCGGCTCGGTCGTGAGCCGTGCATTGATCAAGAAGAAGACCGGGTCCGTTACTCTGTTTGCCTTCGACCAGGGAGAGGCGCTTAGTGAGCACAGCACTCCGTTCGACGCATTGGTGCTCGTATGCGACGGCGAGGTGGAAGTGGCCATTTCGGGGCAACCCCATTTGGTCAAAGAAGGCGAGGTGTTATTGCTGCCGGCCAAAGAGCCTCATGCCTTGAGGGCAGTGACCAGATTCAAGATGCTGCTAACGATGATTCGATCTTAACGCTCGTGGTGTGGCGGGTTTCAGAGATACGTGACATCTTCTTGGAGCACGGTATCTCGTATCAGCTGCGTTTTGCCTTGAAAGGGTCGTGGAAATGGTCCTGCTGATCACAAACTATGGTAAGATCACTATCGATCTGTTCGCAGACGAAGCCCCGGTCTCGGTTGAGAACTTCCTAGCCTACGTAGATGACGGCTTCTACGATGGCACCATAATCCACAGGGTGATACCGGGGTTCGTAATCCAGGGCGGCGGATTCACAAAGGCGATGGAACGGAAGCCAACGAGACCCCCGATCGCCAATGAGGCGGCCAACGGTTTGAAGAATCTGCGTGGAACCCTCTCGATGGCTCGGACCCAGGATATCAACAGCGCCACATCACAGTTTTTCGTGAACCTGCAAGACAACGAGATACTGGATCATGGGACACGCGATTTCGGCTATGCCGTGTTCGCCAAGGTGTCAGAGGGAATCGATGTGGTCGACCGGATCGCGTCTGTTCCCACCGGTGACCAGGGGCCCCACCAGAACGTGCCTGTTGAGCCGGTCCTTATTGAGACTGCATATCAAGGGAAGTAAATCGTAGTTCTTCGTTCCCGTTCCCGCGTTGCCTCCCCGAGCCTCGATGTCTGCACCGAATGGAGGGTCGGGGTGCTATGAGGATTTGACTAATGGCAGATAAGAAGTTGACCGCGAGGGTCGAGAAGCTCTTTCACAGCGTTGGAAAGGCACACCACAAGGCGTATCGAGACTCTGGAGGAGCCGATCCTGAATGGCCCGCCTGGTATGCCGAGCACCTGCACGGTGAGTTGGTGAATCTGGTGGATTCCGAGTTGAGCAAAAGCCAGCTCATATACCTTCTAGTTCTCGCTGACAAGAAGCGGTCAAAGAAGAAGCCCAAGGGCGACTGGCCGAGGTATTACGCGAAGTTCGTGCT
>CP070792.1:1708292-1717594 GCA_020346845.1 Gemmatimonadota bacterium | reverse complement strand
GACGAAGAAAGACGAAGAAAGACGAAGAAAGACGAAGAAAGACGATGGGAGACGATGAGTGATGGCTACGTGATTCGAGTTCCCATCGTCTTACATCGTCTCTCATCGTCCTACATCATCTTTCTTGGCGATCCCTGACGCCTCCGCAAATACCTAATCACACCGACTACAATGTTGAAGCTAGGTACGTCACTAGCATACTCCCGATACTCCTCCCCCAACCGCTCCCTACAGAACCGATCCTCCTGCACCGTGTGCAGGTAGAAGAACACGATCCCGGCGAGACCGAATAGAACCGTCAAGACGTGTTGCGATAGTAGCACGAAGCCGAGCATCAGCACCATGTACCCCAAGTACTGCGGGTGCCGCACTATGGCATAGAGCCCATGGTCGACGGTGACGGTGGTGTCGAAGAAGGGTTCGCCATCCTTGGCACCACCGTACTTCTTGAGCAGAAAGAACGGCGGGACAAAGAGAAATGGAGAGAGGAGCAGCACCCCGACCCCGACGGTGCGAACCAGATCGTTGCCGCCGCGGTCGACTAAGCTGCTGGCGATCAAGAGAGCGACAAATGCAGCCCCTGCTAGCCAATGGAATGTGTGGGGGCGGTCCGAGCTCATGAGATCCCGGTCGAATCACCTGTAACGAGCGACATGACGAGATGTGGCCCAAACGATGACAGACGAAAGAAGACGATGAAGGCGATGGGCTTTCTGACGGGAATAGAGCACATCGTCTCTCGTCGTCTTCCATCATCTCCCATCATCTGTCTGTCAACTCGTGATGGACGGGGTCACTAGCGCATCTTCTCCAGGCTCATAATCGCCTCCGCAAACCTCCGCCCCAGATCGATGTAGCCGCGACTGTCGTAGTGCCACGGATCGGAGTAGTCATACTCATCGGTCGTTGTGACCAACGCCGCCGCTCCATCTTGCTCGACGAACTCAGCCTGTATGCTGCGCACGATGTCGCCGTGGTCCCAGACCAAGCCGTCCTCGTCCTGACCGGATTCCGATATGCGACCGATCACGACCGGCAGGTCGTCGACCCTGAGCGCGGCCCGCAGCAGATTCATGAGCTGCTCGAGGTTCTCCCGATATCGCTGGGCGATCTCTTCGGTGTACGCCGCATCGCTCTCACCCTGCATCCACACGATCCCAGCAGGCAGCAACTCGTCAGCCACTCCGTCGCCGTCGATATCGAGCACTGCCATGGCGTTACGTATTGTGGCGAGGAAGTGATCGTACTGGTTCACACCGGTGCGGCCACCATAGGCGGGATCCCACGAACCGAAGTTGCCCGCGGCTGCACTGTCGATCGAGGTGCCACCACGGGAGTATTTGATGATGGCGATGTTCTCATCGGGATAGACCTCCCGCAACCGCTGAGCGAAAGTAATCTCGATCCCGAATCGGTCGGAGTAGCTGTTGGTCTTCCCGTCAGAAGCAAAGCCAACACCGTGCCCGGGTTGGAGAAATGACCATAGGCCGAGACCACCGCCTACGGAGTCATCGGGCACCGGATTCCCATGGAAGATCATCACACCCGGTACAGGACCCTGAAGTTCGCCAGGCAGTTCGGAGGCGTATCCAAATCCGTCCATGTTCGACTGCCCGCCCAAGAAGTAGAGCTTGTAGCTGGTCTGTGCTGAGGCGGGCTGTGTCATCGCGGCCCCGAGCAAGATCAGCGCGCTGAGTCTGATGCTGAATGGCATTGTCGAATCCGTCATTCCCGCGACCAGCGGATCTCGTAACCGTCACGGTCGCCCATACCGCTCTTCAGTAGCTCGAGCAGCTCCGCGTCCGCACCAGCCTCTGTCAGCATGGCCAGCGTGTTTGCGTCCACGTAGTAGTCCTGATCTTCCAGCGATGTCTCCTCCAGCTGATCGACCAGGAATTGGAGCTGCTCCTGAGTGATCTCACCCAGCTTGGCCTGAGTGCCATTGTCGTACACGCTTATCATGTTGCCCCCCTACTGCGCTTGCGTTTCCGCCTCATTGCTCTTCTCAAGAAACGAACCCATGGTGACCAACGTCTCTGCTGCGGGCTGCCGCACGCAAAGGCTTCGGCCCGGTCGAGCGCGTCTTCCATCAGTGCGTCGTGCAGTGGCCTGATAGCGACGTACCACCGCAGCATGGCGCCGACCGACAATCTGGTCTCGATGGTATGGCGCAAGACCGTTGTATTGGAATCTATCTCTTCCAGGTCGAAGCGGTGAAAGCCATGTAACCCGGTGGGTCTCGTGAAACGAAACTGGATCGTGTTCCCAGGCTCGTACTGCTCCACGGTGTAGCCAATTGGCCCGTGTCCGCCGACTGCCCCTACGGATAGCGGTCGGTCGAAGCGCATTGCAGGCCACTTGTCGTTCGGCCACAGGCATTCTTCGTCCGATGCCAGGCAGTCGATCAGTCGCGTGAGGTTCGTTTTCGACGCGGGCAGTTCTCGTGTGTGCACGTTACGTACGGTCATCGCTGACAATGCTCAGCCTGCTTGTCGTCCACGCCGCGCACCGCGCAGGTATGCTACCCAGTACACCCCGGCCACAAGCAGCGTACCGCCAACGATATTGCCCGCCGTTACGCTGGCCAGGTTGCTGAGAACCCCGGAGACAGGGATCGTCCCACCGGCATCCAGCGCGAATCCATAGGGCAAGAAGAACCAGTTGGCGATCGAGTGTTCAAAACCTACCGTTACGAACGCCGTTATCGGGAACAGAATGGCGAGAATCTTGTCGGTAACACTGCGTCCACCCATGGCCAGCCAGATCGCGAGGCAAACGAGCGCGTTGCATAGCACGCCGCGTGCAAAGGCCTCGTGGATCGATAGTGCGGACTTGACCCGGGCAATGTCGAGTGCGGTTTCGCCAACAGCACCGCCACCGAGCCCGTCTATTGAACCCCATGACACCAGGGCTACTGTGGCAACGCACCCGATCACGTTGCCGACGTATACTAGCAGCCAGTTTCTCCCAATGTCTCGCGCACCGATCCGTCCGCTGGCCCACGCCATTGCCACGAGGTTGTTGCCGGTGAACAGTTCCGCGCCAGCGACAACGACCAGTATCAGTCCGAGGCAGAACGCAACACCTCCGAGCAGGCGGTTCACACCCCAGCCGAAGCTGGCGTTGGTGACAACCACAGTGAAGAACAAAGCCCCGAGCGAAATGAATGCTCCGGCGAGGATCGCCAGCACCAAGACGGTGACCGTCTCGCTGCGTGCCTTGGTGACGCCCAGTTCCTCCACCTTGCGAGCTATCTCCCTGGGAGGGTATGCGTCGGCGAACGAGAGTTGTTGGTCCATGTGTGAAGAGCACTCCGGTCAGGGTTTAGTGGCGAGCAATGAGCCACCACACGGCCGCAGTTGCCAGACCGACCCCCATACCCAAAGGCAGATTCAACAGCGTTGCGTCTGGCAACAACCAGCGCATGAAGATAGCCGCTAGCGCACCGACGGCGATGCCTGAGAGCAACACGTTTTTCAAGCTGATGCGGTTGGTAGTCGCTAGTACGGCGTACAGCGGCGCGGTGAACAATATCACGACGAAGAAGGCAACCGGGAGTCCGAAGAACAGACCGCCCAGCAAGACCACCAACACGTCCTTGCGCGCCAACAGGACACCGTTGGCGATGCCAAGCCACACGAGGGTTCCCAGCCCCCAAAACAGCGTCGCTATCACTGGGGCGAGCAACAGCCCGACGAACTCGCGGCGGCCGTCGTGCGTCACTTTGCTGGCCTTATTGATACGACACCCCCGGGTAGAGCAGGTTGACTGCCACCAAGAACACCGGTTGGAAGATCCGGTCGAACACCTGCCACGCGATGAAGATGCCGATCCAACCCAAGAACGGCTGGCTCCAGATGAATTGCTGGTAGCGCGGGATCAACTCATCTGATAGCAACAACGGCAACGCACCGCTTCCGTCCAGCGGCGGAATCGGCAGCATGTTGAGTATGAATAGGACTAGGTTGAGCGAGAAGATCACGCCCAGCACGAATGCAATCGTGTCCATGAAGCCCGCTGCATTGGCCGCCGTCACATGACCGAACGATACCGACTCCGGTGCGTGGAACAGATTTGCCAGCAAACCGAGATTGATGATCAGCCCCGCGATCACCACCAACAGGAGATTTGATCCTGGGCCGGCGAGTGCCATCCAGGCGGCCCGTCGAGGGTAGCGCATCGCCCAGCGCGGGTCGTAAGGCGCGCTGGCGAAACCGAACGGCCAACCGGAGATCAAGACCGTGATGATTGGCAGAACCACCATGCCGAACGGCTCGCGCCGGATGTGTGGTGTGGGGTCCAGCGAGACCTGGCCGCCATGATAGGCGGTTAGGTCGCCGCCGCGCTTTGCCGCCCAGGCGTGCGCCGCCTCATGTAGCGTTGTGGATAAGAGGAACACGATGTAGTAGACGAGTCCGTCGACGAGATTGGGCATGCGCGGCCGTCAATCCGCTTTGCGTCGTCTGAGCACAGCGACAAACACCGCCACCACGCCGAACAAGATCGCCCACCACCACGCCGCGAGGAAATCGAGCAGCGGTTGCATCGAGGACTCCTTCAGTGTCTACCTGTAGTGCTTGCTTACATACACGATTCTACTTCGGAGCCCATTGGTCAAGGAACCGGACGAAGGCGACCTCGTCGAAGTGCCGGCCGCGACTTAGCTCTCTGGTGTCTTTGGAATGCAGAAGAGTGCCGTCTCTTTCCAGCACGAAGATGAAAGGAAACCAGTTGATATCGGGATAGTCGGAGAGGAACGCTTCGTTCCGATTATCACGGCTGTAGTTGACCTTGAGGACGATGAAGCCCTCGCGTAATGCAGCTGCTACCGAGTCGTGCTCTTTGATGAAGACGTCGAGCAGGCGACAGTCCACACACCAGGTGCCACCCACCAACATGAGTATGCGCTTTCCCCCACTGGCAGCTCGTTCTACGGCAAGCGCGAGGTCGGCGGCGGGATCCCGTGTGGCATCGTATTCGGCAGCGATGTAGATCGGCTCAGAACCGGGGTCTTTTTGGCAATCGATGGATTCGGCGCTGGTAAGCAGGCCGGCGACCATCACTGCTGGCAGGATTGGTGCGATACGCATGATACCGGGCCTCGCTTGGGGTGACTAAGTGGTGCAGGCTCTACGATGTCATACCCGAGAATATCGCGATAGTGCGTTTTGGGGACTTCAGGGGGTGACAATGGGACATTTGGACGTAGGATCGGTGGAAAGAGGTGCCTAAGACCCGCTGACAGGGGTGGGAGCAAGCCTGCTGCGGTAGTGAGAAGGCGTTCTCTCGGCTCGGGTAAACCGCCTCTCGCTGTGGGAACGTGTGCCGAGGCTGGTAGGAAGCCAACCTGATGTGTGAGGAAGCGTGACGGGGACGAGGCTGCCAGCCTCTATCGTGCCTTCACTTCAGCAGGCGATAAGACCTCACGTACTCCACATCCAGCTCGTCCCGTCCCACGCCTAGTATCCAATCGACACCGATCTGCAGCACGTTGAACCACCGGGGCACAGGAACTTCACCTAGGAGCTCACCAGCTTGCGTGAAGACCGTCCACGTTAGGGGGACGGCCGGATACCTGGCATACTCAGCCGCCCAGATGTTACCTGCTCCGTCAATCATGAGACGACTGTACGCTGGCTTCGAAGGTGGCAACGCCATTTCTTGCAGGTGTTGTCGCATCATTGCGCGGCGCTGTTCGGGTTCGCGCGCGAGTATCTCATCCTTCAGCTGCTGCACAGCCGCTGACGTCAACCGAAGGTCGGCATCGGGAACGCGCACAACCTGCTGCAGCATGCCATCCGGCGAATAACGCCTGATTTCGAACTTGGCCTGGTCGCCCACGTAGACGGCATCGTCGCCCATCGCGGCAGAGCTGGTGCGCGCAAACAGGGGTGCACTCATGACGGCGCGACCATTCTCGGTGCTGACAAACACTTCTCTACCGGCCACGGTCGTGATCGTATCCAACCCGCTTCCGTCAGCGGCTAGAGTGGCAACAGCCACAGGGTCACGCACCAGACCTTGTCGTTCACCGCCGTGTAGGTGGCTACTCCAGCTCTCCTTCACCACGAACGAGCCGTCCGACAGTCTGCCGACAGCGCCCGCGGACGAAAGGGTACCACCTACCGAGACCGTGCGAACAGCCTCTCCTGCGGCCGTCAAGACGGTGAACCGTCGCAACCCGTAGTCGAACACCCAGAGTGAATCAGCCGGTCCGGTTCCGATGCCTGTGATCTGGCGGTACTCACCTGGGGCGTCCCCCAAACCGCCCACTGACGACAGGAAGCCACCCGACTCGCCGAAGAAGCGAATCTCACCCGAGCCGGCGTTCGCCACCACGACACGACCGTCTGCGAGTACTATCGCCCCCTCTATCTGGTGGAACTGCAATTCCTGGGGCCCATCGGCGGTGCCGATCTGGAGGATTGGGTCGGCCGATAGGTGCCAACCGTCACCGGCCTGCCATTGCGGCTGCCAGCTTTCGACGATCTCTATGCCAGAGGAATCGCGGGTGGTTGCGGGCTGCGTTTCGGCACCGCTGCACGCTGCTAAACCCAGAGCGTACAGCAAATGTTTTGACAGACGGGGTGTATTCATCGCTCAGTCGGTGTTGTCATATGTTAGATGTTCTTCGGGCACGGTTCGTTTACGAAACCTAAGTCGGCCGAGGACGGTCAAGGACGGTCGCTGACAGACGAAAGGAGACGATGAAGAAGATGCAGCTGGCCGCCGTGACCGCCGGGTAGACGTGGCCGTCGGGCCAAGCGAATGTCGAATGTCGAATGCTGAATCTTGAAGTGGACCACGGAGTAGCGGCTCGATGTACGCACTCCGTTGCAGCACGTGTTACGGGGCAATAGATTCCGACCTTGAGGCTTGTCACATCGCTGTGGCGTAACGACCGCTATGCCGCGAGGGCCGAGGACTTCCGCGCCTCGGCTCTTCGTTTGTAAACCGATTGTCCCTTGTACGGGTGACCGGGAACCGGGTCACCGGGAGACCGCGACATCTCGCAGCAAAACGATCTCTTCGGGTCTTTCGTTCGCAAGGTACCACCAGGCGATACCCACGAGCGCCTGGTGTGCAACGACTGCGGCTTCGTGTACTACGAGAATCCCAAGCTCGTGGTGGGATCGGTGTGTGAATGGTCCGGTCGCATATTGCTGTGCAAGCGATCGATCGAGCCGCGCTCGGGCTACTGGACGATACCGGCCGGGTTCATGGAGACGGGCGAGACGACCATCCAGGGCGCCGAGCGTGAGGCGTGGGAGGAAGCTCGCGCGAAGATCGAGATAGACAGCCTGCTCGGCATATATAACATCCCCCGTATCAGTCAGGTTCAACTGCTCTATCGCGCGCGTCTTTTGTCGCCCGATGTCGAAGTCGGCGAAGAGACGAGCGAACTGAGGCTGTTCGAGTGGGATGAAATCCCGTGGGACGACCTGGCGTTTCCCAGCGTGCCGTGGGTGTTGGAGCACTGGCGGGAGGTGAAAGGGAAGGACGTGTTTGCACCGTTTACGAATGTGGACGGGGAATAGAGGATCGATACGGACGGTCTAAGACGGTCGAGGACGGCGACCCAATCTCCCCCACCGTCGTTGACCGTCCTGGTCCGTCTTTGGCCGTCCGCCTGGTAGTGTGAAACCACGCCTCCCAAACCCACGTCTGGCTTGTAGTCATCCCTACAACTCCGGACCGACCATGACCCGCTTATCCATCCTGACTGTAAGCTGTGCCGCGTCACTGGCGATGGCGATTCAAGCCTGCAACATCGAGACCCCAGCTGACCGAGTCACCACCCTCGCCACTGCCGAGCGCCTGGCGCAGCTGGACTCGGTAATTCCGGCTTTGATGGACAGTGGTGCTGTGCTCGGCATGTCCATCGCGATCACGGCAGACACGGGACTCGTGTGGGCGCGTGGCTTTGGTGTGAGAAGTAGCGAGACTCGGGAGTCCGTAGAGGCGACATCGGTGTTCGAGGCTGCATCGCTCAGCAAGCCGGTGTTCGCTTACGCCGTGTTGCAGTTGGTGGACGAAGGCGTGCTCGACCTCGACACGCCGATCGCTGAGTACTTCGAGTACGACGACATAACACACGACGAGCGCTATCGATTGATCACGCCGCGCATGGTGTTGACACACAGCCCAGGTTTTCCCAACTGGCGGCCTCGGGGCGGGCAACTGACCATCGACCGCGATCCGGGAACAGAGTTTAGTTATTCGGGTGAGGGCTTCGTGTATCTCCAGCTCGCCGTGATGAACCTGACCAGTGAGCCATTGGATCAACTGGTGCGGCGTTTGGTGTTCGAGCCATTGGGGATGAACAGCAGCAGTTATCTGTGGCAGGACATGTTCGAGGAGACCGTAGCGTTACCGCACAATGCCGAGGGTGAGGTGATGCGCAAGTACAAGCCACAGAGGGGTAGGGGGAACGCAGCGGCTTCATTGCACACAACTGCCCCGGACTTTGCACGCTTCATGATGGCCGTAATGAACGGTGAAGCGCTGCGCGACAGTACGGCCGCGGCGATGCTCACATCACAGATCGATGTGGACACCAACGTGACGTGGGGACTCGGTATCGGGTTGCAGGACAACGCAGCGGGCCGCTCGTTCTGGCACTGGGGTGACAACAGCGGTTACAAGGCGTACACCATCACGTATCCCGAGCACGGCATCGGTGTTGTCTGGTTCACCAACAGCGAGAACGGTCACTCCGTCTTGCAGGGATTGTTAGCGGCAACGGTTGGCGGCGAGCATGCGGCTGCCGATTGGCTCGACTACGAGGCGTACGATTCTCCCAGCAGGGTGGTGCGGGAGGCTCTGGTGCGCACATACGAGGCGGAGGGGCTCGAGGCTGGCATCACCCTGTATCACGAATTGAAGGCCACGCAGCCAGCAGAGGCATTTGACGAATACCTGCTCAACCGGCTGGGGTATCGGTTGCTGGGTGCGGACCTCGTAGAGGATGCGATCGCAGTATTCGAGCTCAACGTGGCCGAGTATCCCGACGCATCGAACCCGTACGACAGTCTGGGCGAGGCGTATCTGGCTGCTGGCGACACGGCACGCGCAATCGTGAACTACGAGAAGTCGGTCGAACTGAATCCGGACAACACAAACGGGATAGCAGTGTTGGAGCGGATCAGGGGGTAGCCGAAAGTCCCGTCGGTACCACGCGCCGGCAATCAGGTGTGGGGAGCCGCGACGCTACAACCAGCTGCAGACGTTGTTTGCAGCGCTGCATACCATGTTAGCAAGGCCACAAGCCGTGCTCGCAGGGTGACAGACGCTGTTTGCCG
>CP070792.1:1702807-1708192 GCA_020346845.1 Gemmatimonadota bacterium | reverse complement strand
GTACGTATCGCAGGCACCGCTGTTATCAACGGAGAACTCAACCGTGCTGCCCGGAGGGACATGTTCATGTTCTTTCCGGCGGTGGCAGCGTTCTTGGCTTTACTGGGTTGGGTGATCTTCCGCAACGTCAGAGATGTCTGTGTCTTGCTTTGCGTGTCGCTGGGGACAGTGATCGTAACTGAAGGTCTTCTAGTCGCTTCTGGCTATCACCTCAATATGGTCACCATCATGCTGCCAACGGTGCTCATAGCGCTGTCGGTGGCCGACGCGGTTCATCTAATACACGCGTTTCATGCCTCCCGCCAGCATGTGGGGGAGAGTGTACGGGCTGCTAGATACGCAGTGAAACTCATCGCCTGGCCCTGTGCCGGCACCACTCTAACGACCATCGCAGGTTTTCTGGCGTTCTCGGGAAGCAGCGTTCTGCCGGTCTTCCAACTGGCGGTCTTCGCCTCATTCGGCATAGCCTTGGCCTGGGCGCTAACCATGACAGTGGCTCCCATACTCCTCATTGTCCTGTGGCAATGCCAGAAACGAGTGGACCCGCCGGTGGCGCTGCTGGGGAGGCGTCTACTGCGGAAGTGGTCTCGATTCGTGACGCGCCACCCGCGCCGCATCGTTGTCGCCTTTGCATTAGCGAGCGTTGCGCTACTCGGGCTGCCATCGCTCCAAGCCGATACCGACTACGTGAAGTTCTTTCGCGCCGGCACTCGAGTGCCGTTGGATTACGAGCGGCTGCAACAGATGGGCTTTCCTCAAAATCCCCTCGGTTTGGTGTTCTCACTTCCGGCGGACCTAGGCCCGCTCGACGAGAGACATTGGCCACCGCTGCAGTCATTCACCCGACGGCTGGAGTCTCTACCGGGTGTGCACTCGGTGCTATCGCCGTTTGTGATGTCAGGTTCGTTCGAAGTCGCGGACGATCATATCGAAACGCTCGGTGGCATGCTGTCGCGTCAGACAAACGAGATTCAGCTGACTGTAATGATGGACTATCCATCTAGCCAGCGGCTCTTCACGTTATTGCCGCAGATCCGCGAGCTAGCCCAACAAGTCCTTCCCGCAGAGATGAAGTTGACTCCTACCGGGACCTCATATTTGTGGGCCCGTATGGACGATGGTGTGATTGAAACACAGAAGGAATCGCTCGCTATCGTTTGCATAGCATGTTTTGTGATTCTGGTCTTTCTGTTCCGGTCTGTTGGGTTGGGTGTGTTGGGTCTCGCCCTCAGTATCTACCCCGTGGCCATGGTGTTGGGACTCATGGGGCTGCTGCACATCCCAGTCAACCTGGCGACTGTACTCATTGCAGGGATCGCGGTGGGACTCGCCGTAGACGATACGATCCACTTCATGCATGCGTTTCAGGAGTCGCGGCGGCAGGGCAATGAACGCAGATCAGCCAGCGAGCATGCCATAGTAGGAGTCGGACTGCGGATGGTAGTAACATCGCTCATCCTGGTAGGATCGTTCGCCAGTATGGGATTCTCCAATTTCACTCCCACATCTCAGTTTGGCTTGCTCAGTTCGCTCACAATCGGCCTTGCGTTAGCGGCAGACCTTGCGCTGCTGCCAGCGCTGTTTTCACACCGTCGTGCAGCAGTGGCGCAGACTTTCGCCCAACATGAGTCGGTGACAACGGTGCACGCCGAGGCTACCGTCTCGAGACGATCCGCCTGGGCGAGGACAACATGAACGACCCTTGGATCGGCTCGACTCCTTACGCGACATACTGTCGTCCCAAGCTTTCAGATTTGCTGGAGAGCCTGGGGCTCGATGTGGTCTATAGCAGGGCACAGGGTGCCTACCTGTACATGGACGGTGACGATGGCAACGAGGTCGCAGTACTGGACCTGGTTGGTGGTTTTGGAGCCGGCCTGTTGGGGCACAACAACAGGGAGCTGAAGGAGCTGCTGAAAACACGACTCGATGCCAATGTACCGTTCTTAGCACAGAGTTCACAGCGGCACGAGGCAGGCGTGCTCGCCGAAAAGATCAACTCCGCGCTGCCCGCGCGACAGAAATACCTGTGCCATCTCACGAATAGCGGTGCCGAAGCGGTAGAAGCTGCTGTGAAGCATGCATACAAGGTGAGGTTCGACAGTCTTCGACGTCTGTTCGATCGAATCGCGCGAGACATAGAGACCTTTTACCAGAAGACGGACCGTGACCATCCGGATATCGCTATTCCGGGAGGCGATCGGGATCTCGGCAGGTTTCGAGACGACTTGGACGAGTACAACATTGCGCAGTTCGAGCTGTTCCAGCGAAGCCCCGTGGTGCTGGCACTCAAGGGCTCGTTTCACGGCAAGACAGCGACGGCACTCAAAGTCACTTTCAACAAGGCTTACCGCGAAGGTTTCGAGGGCTTGTCAGCTGTAAAGCCGGTGTTCATCGACTTCGCTGACGTCGGACGTCTGGCAGAGATACAACGGGAGCACCAGATCGAGTTCCTCGTGCCCCACGTCGAGGCTGGGAATATCGTCGTGGAGAAAGTGGTAGCAACCACGATCATTGCATTCTGTCTCGAGGTCATCCAGGGCGAGGGTGGCATCAAGCCGGTTCCTGACACCGTGCTGGCGCAGCTAGCGGCGACGCAACGAGCCTTGGGCATCCCGCTGTTGATCGATGAAATCCAGACTGGCTGCGGACGCACAGGTTCGTTCCTAGCCTATGGTGCAACTCCCCTACGTGACGTGGACCCCGAGTACATCACGCTGAGTAAGGCTCTAGGTGGTGGCCTTGTGAAGGTAGGGGCTGCATTGATCAGAGAGGACATCTACGACCAGGATTTCGGCATACTCCACACCTCTACGTTTGCGGAGGATGAGCTGGGAAGTGCAGTAGCCTGCCGCGTGGTGGACATCCTCACTCGTGATGACAACCACTTCATGACGCAGGTCGCCGCCAAGGGTCGTTACTTCCTCGAGGGCCTGAGAAGGCTGCAACGGCGGTTTCCTGATGTGATTCGCGAGGTTCGCGGCCGCGGTCTAATGATGGGTATCGAGCTGGCCGAGATGGATGACAAGTCTCCTCTGTTCCGCTTCGGTATCCGTCAAGGATTTCTTTCACTTCTGATCGCGAGCTATCTGCTACGGTACCACCGCATACGCGTGTTGGCACCACTGACGACCCTACTCAAGGGAAATCCCGGCAAGAAGCGGCAGTCCATCATTCGGATTCAGCCGCCGGCAGACATTACCCAAGAAGAAATGGACAGGACAATCAGCGCCCTCGAGGAGGTGTGCACTATCATCTCACGCAACAATGAGGGCGTATTGGTGGGCCATCTAGTCGGGGTGACAATCTCGGCAGCTGAACGAAGCGATCCTCAACTGGCACCGGTCCACCGGCCTGCGTCGAATCGGCGAGTTGATTTCGATGCGCGGGTGGGGTTCATCATACACCCACCCAGGATCGAGCCAATTCAGCAGTACTACCTCCCGACGCTCGAGGGACGCGTGCGCCGCCGCAACTTAGCAACCTGGTGGTCCCGGTTAGGTCGATTCCTCGAGCCGGATGTCATTCAAGCGGATTACATCAGCTCAGATGGTTTCGTGGTAGAGACCAACTTCGTCGCGGTTCCGTACCTCGCCCGGTACCTCCACGACGTTTACGCCAGAGTCCAAAACTCACCCGATCCCGAACGGCTCGATCTGCTGCGATTGCAGGAGGTGCGAGACAAGATCCAAGACGCAGTGACGACGGCGAAGGAGTTGGGCGACGATCACATACCTACCTCAATCGTGGGATTGGGAGCTTACACCTCGATCGTGACTGATCGTGGTGAGACTATCAACGACTATGAGGTTCCGGTCACGACTGGGAATGCCTACACCGCCGGGTTGATGATCCAGGGGATTCTCAATGCAGCGGCGCTGAGGCGCATCGACTTGTCCAACGCAACTGCGGCAGTAGTCGGTGCCGCCGGCAATATCGGTTCGGTGCTGGCGACCTTGCTGTCCAACCATGTGGGCCAGCTCAAGCTCATTGGCAGAGACTCAGCGGGTAGCATTGACCGGCTCAGCAAGACTCGTACTCAGTGTCTCGTTCACATCGCTCGCAAGGCTAGGGCGCAGGTGGGTGAAGGGGTCGCACTCGAGAACGTCGAGCTGGGTAGGCTAGGCGATAGCGTCTTTCGTCACACCGTATTGCCAGCTCTGCGATCACATACTGATGAGTTGGCGCGCAAGCGTATGGAGAACTGGCTGCTTTGCAAGGAAGACGACACGTCAGAGATGAGGCACTTGATTGAGGCAATTCTCGCCGAGAGCGGAGTGTCGGATGATGACGACTCCATAACACTCCATGTCACGGTGGACGCGGTCAGGGATTGTGATGTAATCACAGTCGCTACCAACTCGCCTGAGGGACGTCTCATCACTCCGGAACTGGTCAAGCAAGGGGCGGTCGTATCATGTGCCTCGGTACCATCGAACCTGAGTTCGGCGTTCAGAGATCATATGACGCAATACTTCGTGTTTGATGGTGGTTACGCCCGTTTGCCAGAAGGCAACAAAATCGATTGCGTTGGCCTTCCAAAGAGAGGCCTGGCGTATGGCTGCATGTGTGAGACGGTCTTGCTGGGCTTTGACGGTCGCAATTGCTCCTTCGCCAGAGGCCCGATCGATCCCGAGCAAGTGGAGCACACACTGAGTATGGCAGATCTGTACGGCTTCGAACTGGGAGAGTTCAAGCTGGGTGAGACTCCTTATCCGGCTGAGTTATTGGCAGGCTGGGGAAGACGCCGAAAGGGGAAAGACAATGACAACTCTAGAAACCGCCGCGCTCAAGCTATCGGCGCCTGAGCCGCTCATAACGTCGGTGGCGGACATCATCTCGAGTCAGCTCCCCTCATATGGGAGGCGGCCAGCCATTCGCTACGACACTGGAAGCACCTACAAGACGTTGGATTTCACCGACTACGTGGGCAACATCAACCGTGCGCTCCAGGCGTTGGCGAGTGAGCGAACTCGACAGGAAATCGTATGCACCTTCGTCAAGAATCGCCCAGAGTGGGATATGGTGGCTCTGGCTACGCTCTACGGTGGTAACATTCTGTTTCCACTCGATACGAAGATGCACGATCAGGAGCTCGAGCACTTGCTCGTGCAGAGCCCACCCGATGTCGTACTCGTGAGCCGCGCATCCCGTGAGCGCATGAAGCGATTGCTCGATACACTGGGCATAGGCGCGAGGATCCTGATCGCCGATCTGTACGAGGTCTTCGAGGACAGCAAAGCTCCTCTGCTAGGAGATCTGGATGATCGTGAGCAGTGCCTGTCTTCAGTGCCGGTACGGCCGGGTAATGAACTTCCCGAGCCAAGTGAGCGCTTGGACTATCCAGACCTTGTCCTGGGTCACTACGCGACGTCCGGCACAACC
>CP070792.1:1699129-1702707 GCA_020346845.1 Gemmatimonadota bacterium | reverse complement strand
CCTGTGGACGTGCCGGTGTCTCTATCGCCTCTTCGGACAATGCCACGGTGAGTGGCAGGGATGCACCACTTTGTCGCCATTCGCCCACTATTTGCGAACCGTCGGCCGAAAGGTCTCCCTCGAACTCGCCGCCCACTGCGGCAGATACCAGCTTGACGTGGCCGTCGGTGAGAGTGACTTCGCTCACAGGTATACCGGTAGCACCCTGGTCGGGGCTATCCATTGTTGCCGTGAGCGTGCCGTCCTCTCCGGCGGTGATATGAAACACGATACGCAACTCAGCTCCCGGAACAGTCAACGTCCCGATCCAGGACCCGATTATGGTCTGCTGGGAACCATGTTCAATGCACACATGCATATCCATCGGCGACGTGGTCCCGATCATCACACTCAAACAGGCTGCTGCCAATACACTCGTCATCATCTGATTGCCACTATCCTTTCCCACCCTCCTCTCGGTTTTGCCTCATCGTCTTTGCCAACAGGTATACGAAGCCTCCCCAGACTCCACCGAGGATGATTGCCATTGTGAGCCATCCACTGAGACCCATCTTATCCGACCTCCTTTGCGCCGACACGAGCGGACCACCAGCGGTTCAACAAGAGCAGCAGTACTATCAGGAGACCCCATTGTGCCACCGTCGTTCCCAGACTGAAGGTGTGGAACGGGTGCCACCAACCTTGGGGATCGTAGTTCACAACTGATTGGTAGAACCACCAGATCATGAGCGCCGCGAACTCGAGGGGCACGACGTACTTGATAACCGGAATGAACCACCGTCCCACGGGGTGCCGTTCCTCTTGTGTGTTGATCAACTCGTCACGGAATCTGCCAGCGCCGAATTTGACTACGGCAAGTGATATGAATAGCCCCGACACCATCAGGCCGAGGCTCCACACCCAGTCCTGATTCTGAAAGAATCCTAGCTTCCAGGCTGATGGTAGTCCCAACACAAACGCCACGATCCCAACCAAGGGGACGGCTTTCTCGCGGGTCAATCCCAAGTCGACACCTATGCGAGTTGCCATCTCGATCATGGCGATCAGGGATGACATTGCGGCGAAGGAGAGTGCCAGGAAGAACAGAGCCAGAAAGAATTTACCGGCGGGTATTTGCTCGAACAGCTGTGGCAACCATATGAATGTGAGACCCTCACTGCCGGCTCCCAGTGCCAGTCGCGCCTCTGCTTCGGGCAACACAGCGAACACCGTACACATGATTGCGATCCCTGCGAGTAGGGATGCGGAGTAATCGCCGAACGCCGTTGTGTATCCGGTCAACACGAAGTCGTCCTTCTGCTTGAGATACACTCCGTACGTCATCACGAGGCCCCAGGCCGCACCGACGCTCCAGGCGGATTGAGTCAATCCCTCGAGCCACACCTTATGTGACAACAGCTCGCCCCAAACCGGAGCGAAGAGGAACCCGAGGCCCTTAGCGGCGTCAGGCAAGGTCACCGCTCGGGCTGCTGCAACAATGAGGAGTATGAACAGAATGGGGATGAGGATTCTGTTGGTTCTCTCGATTCCCTTGACCACGCCACGAGAAATGATGAAACAACCAATAACGAGTGCAAGGAGATGGAAAGCGATCGGTTGGAAGCTCCCGGTGGTGAGACTCTGCCAGTATGCCTCGTGACCCCCCTCAGCCAAGCCTGAGCCAAGCGTAGCGAAGAAATACTTGATGCACCACCCGGTAACCACCGAGTAGTAGAACATGATGAAGCAGGTGCACAGACCCACGAACGCACCCATCCAATTGTATTTCGCACCGATGAGGTGCCCGATTGCTCCTGCCGGGCCCCTGCGCGTGCTCTTACCAAGCGCGAACTCGGCCAGGACCAGCGGTACCGACCAGGCGAACATGAACACCAACCAGGTTATCAGAAATGCACCACCACCGTTTTCCGCTGCGACACGAGGAAAACGCCATATGTTCCCGGTACCGACGGCCATGCCGATGGCCGCGAGGAGAATGCCCCAACGGGTGCTGAATTGGTCCCTGTTTTCGGTCATATGAAGCCTCAGTGAGGTGTCAAACAGTCGTCGGAGGATACTGGCCGCTCATTTTAGCTCCAATCGGCGGAAATTGTAACATAATGGGCCAGTACTGCAGTGACTTACCGGTTATCTTTAGCCACGGCAACGGAGACAAACTGGGAGATGATGGATTCATGATGCAAGAGATCGTTACGACCTTGCCCGGTGGCGAGGTGCTTTTGAGGGCCAAGACGTTCTTTGCGGAGCGTGTGCCACAATACAGTGCCTTCCTCGAGAAGGAGGGACCGGGCTATGCGGTGTTCAGAGGACAGGGCGGGGAGGAGATCGCAGTGGCATGGTTTGAGGAGGGCGAGAACGTGAAGGTCCGTGCCTCATCCATGCTGCACGAGCAGGTCATAGGCCGATTCCTGTCAACCTTGCCAGCCGCAGAAGCGGGGGCAGAATGACCACCGGCGAGTTCAGCGTTCGAGTCTGGGTCGAAGACGTGTGGGACACCGTCCGAATAGCAGTCGAGCCGGAATGGTCCGTGACCAAAGTGAAGGAAGAAGCTCTCAGGGAGGCGATAGGGACCCGGGCGGATCCAGCCGAGTACCTAGTGAAGCTGCGAGGTGGGCTGGTGCTAGACGAAGACGCATCGCTCTCGCAACTGAATGTATCGCACCTCACGTCGCTGTCGGTGATGGCTGCAAAGCGCCGACCTGTCAGTTGACCCTGGCCCAGCAGCATCCTCATTCGCATCAATGACTGTCAGCGTATTCTGGCACCCGTCCTCTATCATGCACAGCGCTGGCCCGGGTCATCCCGAGTCGCCCACCAGAATTGAGGCCGTGCTGGCGGAGTTGAAGGACCCCCAGGTACGCTTCGATATCGCTTGGTGTGAGGCGGAACCGGCGGACCACAACCTGCTTTGCCGCGTGCACTCGGTGTCGTACTTGGGGCGGCTACAGCGACTGTCCACGGATGGGGGTGGAAGGCTCGACGAGGACACGGCGGTGAATCAACACAGCTACGAAGCCGCGGTGCGTGGGGCTGGAGCGGCCGTCGGAGCTGCACAATCCGCTCTGAATGGAGTACCGGCTTTTGCCGCCGTGAGGCCTCCGGGACACCACGCTACGGGCGACACCGCCATGGGGTTCTGCTTGATAAACAACGTCGTGGTTGCGGCCCGCTGGGCGCTGGAGAATGCGGGGGTTGAGCGCGTCTTGATAGTGGATTGGGATGTGCACCATGGCAACGGGACTCAAGCCCTAGTGGAGAGTGATGCTCGTATCCGCTATGTGTCTCTTCACCAGTGGCCTCTCTACCCCGGCACAGGGACCGTATATGAGAAAGGGGTCGGGAACATCTTCAACGTCCCGCGCCCCCCAGGGCTTCCCCGCACGACCTACGTTGCCGATCTCGATGCTGCGGTCTCTGCCGCCACCGACGGTTGGGTGCCGGACCTAATCCTCATCTCGGCCGGGTTCGACGCCCTGTCGGGCGACCCCCTCGCCGGATTCACACTCGAGCCCGAGGACTACTCACACTGGGTCTCATCCTGGCTCGATATGGGTGTGCCCATTGCCTCGTTGCTGGAG
>CP070792.1:1690468-1699029 GCA_020346845.1 Gemmatimonadota bacterium | reverse complement strand
CAAAGGGTGGCAACTACCTGCTCAACGTTGGGCCAACGCCGGAGGGGACCTTCGAGAACACGGCATACGAGCGCTTGGCAGAGATCGGCGCGTGGATGCGGTTGAATGGAGAGGGTATCTACGACACCCGCCAGCACTCCGTGTTCGGCCAGGGTGATCACTTGAGGTTCACTAGTAGCAAGGACTCGAGAACGGTGTTCGTATTCGCCCTCGAGTGGCCGGGAGACATCCTCCGCTTACCCGACATCGACATAGCCGGTGATAGTGAGATAGCACTGCTCGGCCATGAGGAACCTCTCGAGTGGGTGCAGGACGGCGATGGACTCCACGTAGCGCTATCAGATTCAATGAGAAACGTCAGCAACTATGCGTGGACCTTTCGTGTAAGACAGCGATGAGACTCCATAACGGGAGTGGAGTGATCATGAGAGTTGCAGGTTGGCATCCGGGCCGAACGATAACCACATGCATGATAGGGTTTGCCTACGCCTGTGGAACGCAACCGTCGGACATACCACCGAACGAGGTCGTGCCTACACCGGAGCAAGTGGACTATCAGCGCATGGAGCTCATCGGTTTCATTCACTTCACGGTGAACACCTTCACAGACCGAGAGTGGGGCTTCGGTGACGAGTCGCCTGGCGTATTCAATCCCACCGAGCTTGACGCGCGCCAGTGGGTCAGTGTAGCCGCGGAAGCAGGCATGAAGGAACTGATACTCACCGCAAAGCATCACGATGGGTTCGCCCTGTGGCCGTCGCTTCACACGGAACACTCGGTCAAGCACAGTCCCTGGCGCAACGGCAACGGAGATGTCGTCGCCGAGCTGTTTGCAGCGAGCGAGGAACACGATCTAAAGGTTGGGCTCTACCTGTCACCGTGGGATCGCAATCACGCTGACTACGGCACGCCAGCTTACCTCCAGTACTACCGTGATCAGCTCCGTGAGTTGTTGACTGGCTACGGGGATGTCACGGAGATCTGGGTCGACGGCGCAAATGGTGGGACCGGCTACTACGGCGGCGCCAATGAGGAACGGCGAATCGATCGAGAGACCTACTACGACTGGGAGACAACCTTTGCGTTGGTGAAATCGATCCAGCCGCACACATTGATCTTCTCCGATGCAGGGCCGGACATTCGCTGGATCGGGAACGAGCGTGGCTTTGCCGGAGAGACCAACTGGTCGATGCTAAACAGGGATGGTGTCGTAATAGGTGCCGCGGACCAGGCATATCTCAACACGGGAGATCCGAACGGAGATGATTGGGTAATACCACTCTGTGATACGTCGATCCGACCAGGGTGGTTCTATCATGCGGATCAGGACGACGACGTGAAGACACCACAGGAGCTAATCGATATCTACTACCGATCTGTTGGCAGGAACTGCGTGTTGCTGCTGAACATGCCACCGGACCAGCGAGGTCTGTTACACATGAACGATGTGCGCGCATTGCGTGAGTTCAAGCGAATCTTGGACGAGACGTTCGCCAACAACCTCGCCTCTCATAAACCCGTCCAGGCCGACAACCACCGAGGAAATCACGATTACTTCAGCCCCTCGAACCTCGTGGACCAACATCTCGACTCGTATTGGGCCACTGATGATGGTATTCTCCGGGCCGCCTTGGAGATCGACTTGGGAGAGACCGTCTTCTTCAATCGTATCATGCTCCAGGAACCAATCCGCTTCGGCCAGCGAATAGCAGCATTCAGCATCGAAGCACGTGTAGACAACGAATGGATGCAGGTCGCTCAGGCAACCACAATTGGATACAAACGACTACTTCGAATTGATGGCGTGGAGGCCGATCGCGTCCGCATCGTGATAGAGCGGGCCAATAACGTTCCTGCCTTGTCCAACTTTGGGCTGTTCAGGGCATCGCATGCGGAGACAGAGCGGTGATTCAGCATTTCACGGATTATGAGGACTGATAGCATGGGAGCACTCGACTCGGATCCAACCATCGCCTGGCTGATGCGGGGTGATCCTGCAATCCGGTGGCAAACCATGCGAGACCTCTTGAGTCAACCGTCACAAACGTGGGAAGCAGAACGAAAACGTGTTGCCCAAACTGGTTGGGGTGTGAGGCTACTCAACAAACAAAAGCCGGACGGCAATTGGGGCAGGGGTCCGTATCATCCCAAGTGGACGTGCACCACCTACACCATGCAGGTGTTGCGTCGTCTTGGTCTACCACCCCGACACTCGGCAGCCGTAAAGGCTTGCCGCCTTTATCTGAGTCAGGGTATCGGTGAGGACGGAGGTATCAACTTCTGGAAGGCCAGACGCCCCAATTCCGAAACCTGCGTCACCGGCATAATCCTTTCGCAACTAGCTTACTTCAAGCCGCGCGACGTCGATCTGTCCGGCCTGGTCGATTATCTCTTGAACGAGCAGATGCCAGACGGCGGTTGGAACTGCGAGCGCCACAATGGCGCGGTTCACTCCTCGTTTCACACGACCATCAACGTACTCGAAGGCCTGCGAGAGTACATATTGGCGGATGGATCACGCGTATCCCAAGCGATACAGGCAGAAGCACGGGGCCAGGAATTTCTGTTAGATCACCGTCTGTACAGATCATCCACAACTGGCAACGTGGTTCACCCAGCAATGACGCGGTTTCACTTCCCGCCGCGCTGGCGCCATGATGTATTGCGCGCGCTCGACCACTTCCAGATGGCATTCACCACACCCGACCAGCGAATGGCCGATGCCATCGATCTCGTCATCAGCCGACGAAGGAAAGACGGCCGTTGGCTTCTGCCATCGCGCTACAAAGGAGCAGTGTTCTTTGAAATGGAGGTAGCCGCCAAGCCTAGCCGGTGGAACACGCTCCGTGCACTGCGCGTGCTCAATTGGTGGGAGTCGAAACACGCGGCAGCGCCGAGGCGTCCCAGATGAAGATCATCAACGTAACCCAGGAGAATGTCGAACGGCTGGGCTTCTTCTGCTACATGAGCAAGAAGAAGTCCATCGGATACCAACGAAAGCTAGCCTGGCTCGAGAAACGCTTCGTCGAAGGCATGAAGATCCGAATGCTGCAGCCCCCCGAGCGTGGCTTCATTGAGTACGTACCGGGGGAGTACGCATGGAGAACCGTAGACGCCAAGGGCTACATGTTCATTCACTGTCTCTGGGTGGTAGGCAGGAGCAAAGGGAAAGGGTATGCCACTGCATTGCTCAACGAGTGCATTCGGGATGCCGCAGCAGCGAAACTGAAGGGTGTTGCCACGGTGACTAGTGAGAATAATTGGCTGGTCAGCAGGCATCTACTAGAGAAGCACGGATTCGAGCGTGTGGATGAAGTCAAGCCCTCCTTCTCCCTAATGGTGAAGCGGTTTGGCAAAGCGAGGCTGCCGTCCTTTGTAGACAACTGGTCTCATGTCCGTCGCCGGTTCAGCAAGGGCCTGACAGTATTCCGCAGCGACCAGTGTCCTTACATCGAAGACGGCACAAATAAGGCTGTGGACGTTGCCAGGAAAGCCGGCATCCGAAGTCGGGTGGTGGACCTGGAGGACGCCTCTCAGGTGCGGCAACTGTCACCCTCACCATATGGCGTATTCTCAATCGTCTTGCACGGCGAGCTGATCAGCTACCACTACTTGCTTGAAAGGGACCTCGCCCCACTCCTGCACTAGCTACCTGCAGTATCGTGACGCTCTCGGTCGCGTCCTGGACGGGGTAGGCACGCATGAGGCGCCGGTCATATTTCCGCCAATACCGGTTGACACTTACGGCGATGGTACAATAATCCATTCATCTAGCGATCTCACCGGAATGGGCACAAGTTAACCCGCCAGCATCTAGTCCTCGCGCATCCAGACATAGGGAGATCCTCATGCTGAACCGACTGGCGTTCACAGCCTGCGCAGCGACACTGCTCGCCACTCCTGCAATCGCCCAGAATACTAGTGATACGCGGTTGCTCAGCCAGCCCGCCATGAGTGCATCGCACGTGGCGTTCGTCTATGCCGGCGACCTTTGGGTCTCGAATCGAGACGGCACCGGTGTCAGACGACTCACAACTCATCCGGGGAACGAGGCCAACCCACGGTTCTCTCCGGATGGCCAGCACATAGCATTCAGCGGCCAATATGACGGTAATACGGACGTGTTCCTAGTACCGGTGTCTGGGGGACCGCCTGAGCGGCTCACGTGGCATCCTGCGACGGATGTGGTCCAGGACTTCACTCCTGACGGGTCAGCAGTTCTGTTCTTTTCCCAGCGCAACTCGTTCACAGGTCGCTACGCCCAGCTCTTCACGGTTTCTGTTGCCGGCGGACATGCGGAACAGTTGCCCATTCCCAATGCCTTCAAAGCGAGCTACTCGGCGGACGGTGGTAGGATCGCATACACACCGCTGTACGAACCTTTTACCCAGTGGAAGAACTACCGCGGTGGCACGCAGACCAGAATCTGGATATATGATGTCGCCGACCACTCCGTGATCGAAGTCCCAAAGCCGGATGCTGGAAGCAATGACACCGATCCCATGTGGGTCGCTGGTTCCGTGCTGTTCCGGTCAGACCGAAACGGTGAGTTCAACCTCTACTCCTTCGATCCCGCTACCAGCGAAGTAACACAAATCACCGACTACAGCGAGTTCCCCATCTTGAGCGCCTCGTCAGACGGTGACGGTGTCATATTCGAGCAGGCGGGCTACCTACATGTGATGTCACCGGGGTCTGAGCCAGATCGTCTCAGGATTGGCGTGGCCGCGGACCTGATCGAGACGAGACCACGGTATGCCCAGGGTAGCCGTTTTATTCGTGCCGCGGATATCTCGCCATCCGGTGCACGCGCCGTCTTCGAGTTTCGCGGCGAGATCATCACGGTACCGGCCGAAAAGGGTGACCACCGTCAACTAACCTCCAGCTCCAGCTCGCACGAGAGATCACCCGTTTGGTCACCCGATGGTGCATCGATAGCCTACTTCTCGGACGAAGGTGGTGAGTACCAGCTTCACATCGTGCCCTCTGATGGGAAAGGCACTGTCCGACAAATCCCGGTCGAGGGGCACGGCTTCTATGAAGACCCGGTCTGGTCGCCGGACGGCTCGAAGATCGCCTACACCGACAACTCATGGAGCCTGTACGTCTTGGATCTCGCATCCGGTAGCAGCACCCTCGTCGCGAGTGAGCCGCTCTATGGGCCATTCAAGCAGATTAGCGGCGCGTGGTCACCCGACTCGCGCTGGATCGCCTACACACTCGGCAGTGGCACCGGCTTCCGGCAGGTGTACATCTATTCCGTCGATGATGAGGAATCACATCCGGTCACGGAGGGTCTAGGTGACGTCAACGAGCCGGTGTTCGATGCGAGCGGCAAGTACCTCTACTTCTTTGCGTCCACCGATGCCGGCCCGCTGCGTGATTGGTTCGCCATGTCGAACAACGACATGGAGATCTCTGGGACACTATACCTCGCGGTGTTGGCTAAGGGCGTCGAGTCACCACTGAAGAAAGAAAGTGACGAGGAAGTGGTCTCGGACGAGACCAGTGAAGAAGAGGAGGAACCGGAAGAGGACGATGCGGGCACGCAGATTGACTTCGACGGTATCAGTCAACGGATCATCACGATGCCAGTTGGAAACGGCTACTTCACAAATCTCCAGCCTGGGCCGGAAGGCAAGCTCTACTATCTTCGGGGCGATGGCTGGAGCCCGTTTGCCGGTGGTGGTCCTTCCAGCCTCAGGATGTACGACTTGGGGGAGCGGGAGGAGGAAACACTGCTCGACAACGCGGCAAACTACGCTTTGTCGCACGACAAGAAGAAGGTTCTGGTGCGCTCCGGCAGCTCCTGGCATATCGCGGCAGCCGGAGCAAAAATCAATCCCTCACAGGGAAGGCTGTCCGTCAACGACATGCAGGTGAAGATCGACCCCAGGCAGGAATGGGAGCAGATCTTCTATGAAGCGTGGCGAATCAACCGTGACTTCTTCTATGACCCCAGTATGCACGGCGCCGATTGGCCTGCGATGCGGGACAAGTACGCTCAGTTCCTACCCGATCTGGCGACCCGGGCGGATCTCAATCGTGTGCTGCAGTGGATGCACTCCGAATTGGCAGTGGGCCATCATCGGGTTGGTGGCGGTGACTTCCTGAACCAGGCGCAGAACATCCCAGGCGGTCTTCTGGGCACCGACTATGAGGTCGACGGCGATCGCTACAAGTTCGGTAAGGTGTACGGCGGCCTCAATTGGAACCCCGAGCTACGCTCGCCCCTCACAGAACCGGGAGTCGACGTTGCCGCAGGAGAATACTTGATCGCCGTGAACGGTGCCGACCTGCGCCATCCCGAGAATCTCTACAGCCGTTTTGAGAACACAGCGGGCAAGGCCGTAGAGATCACGGTATCCCGCAACCGCGATGGTTCCAATCCACGTACGGTCACCGTTGTACCGATCCGCAGCGAGGCGGCGATCAGGAACCGCGATTGGGTCGAAGGCAACATGCGTAAGGTGCATGAGGCCACTGATGGTCGCGTGGCCTATGTCTACGTACCCAATACCACTACGGCCGGACATACCTACTTCAAGCGCTATTTCTTCCCGCAGGCCGACAAGGAGGCAATCATCGTCGATGAGAGATTCAACGGTGGCGGCCAAGCCGCCGATTACTACATCGACCTAATGCGACGGCCGTACACGTCTCACTGGGCGATGCGCTACGGCGACGATCTCAAGATGCCCACGGCGATCCACGGCCCCAAGGTTCTGCTCATCGATGAGACAGCTGGTTCCGGCGGCGATCTCTTTCCCTGGATGTTCAGGAAGTTCGAGCTCGGCACGCTGATCGGAAAACGGACGTGGGGTGGCTTGGTTGGTGTCCTCGGCTTTCCGGTACTGCTCGATGGCGGGAGTATCACCGCACCAAACGTCGCGATCTGGACCGATGAGGGCGGATTCGTGGTGGAGAACGTCGGCGTCCCTCCTGACATCGAAGTGGAGCAGTGGCCGGCCGATGTGATAGCAGGACATGATCCACAGCTCGAGCGCGCCATACAAGAGATCTTGAGACAGCTCGAGGCCAACCCGCAGCGGCAGCCCCAACGGCCACCGTTTCCGGTGCGAGTGAGACGTCCGTAGGGAAGACCATAAGAGCAACTCGGAGCTAGCGTGGCGGAACCATTCGAGACCGTTCTCCGCCTGTACGAGGACGGTCAGATGCTCTCGGCCTGGGATGCCGGTAAGTGCGCCGGTGATCTCGAGGACTGGCCCGCGCCCGGTCCTCGTATTCTCGCCAGTCGATTGGCTTACCATCTGGGTGACCCACGACTGGCGAACCTCATTCAGCTACGTACGTATCGTGCTTACCCCACAAGCCCAGAAGCTCAGTACTACTACATTTCGCGCGTCAGCGAACGACGAGGTGCGCTTGCCGCCTGGGAAGAGCGAATGGCCACTGGCCTGCCCAAAGAAGGAGATGCGAAGGCTGCGTGGCTCTATCACGGACAGTGCGCGTTGCTGCTGGCCGATCTCAGGGACTTCGAAGCAGCCGAGCACCATCTGCGTGAATCAAACGCAGCCGAACCGGATCGACCGTGGTATTACGTAGAGCGAGCATACGTCTATGAGCGTCAAGACCGTGTTGAGGACGCGCTCGCGGCCTGTATGGATGGCATGGCCCTCAATCCTCATTACCAGCCGACCGTTTCGTCGACCGCGCACTGTATGCAGGCACTCGGCCGTCATGAAGATGCCATCAGACTGCTTACGAGCGCATGCGCGGAGACACAGAGCAGTCTTCTGGTAGCACACCTGATCGGCATGTTTGTCGATGCCGGCCGTATGGACGACGCCGAAGCCCTGATTCCACGCTATGAAGAGCTCACTCCGATTCGCGGTAAGGAGGCCGACGAGTGGGTAACAAACAAGCGGATCACGTTAGCGCGATATCGCGGCGATTACGATCTGGCGCTGCAACTCACCGAGACCATCGAGCACGGGTACTTCACTGAAATCTCCAAGAACATCCGAGCGCATCTCGACAGCGATGGCGATGTAACCCGCAGCAGCAGAGTGCTCGACGTTCCCTACGTGCGTCAGCACCATGTGACCTGTGCTCCCGCCACCCTCTCCGCGATAGGCCAGTACTGGAACAGGCCGGTCGAGCATCTCGCGGTCGCAGAGCAGATCTGTTACGACGGCACTCCCATGCACAGCGAACGTAAGTGGGCTAACGACAACGGATTCTTCGTGCGCGAATTCCGAGTCGACTGGGATTCCACTGTGGCTCTAATCGACCGGGGGATTCCGTTCACACTCACCGTATCGGATGCGGTGTACGGCCACCTCCAGGCAGTGGTCGGTTATGACGCGCCGATGGGAATCGCATTCATTCGGGACCCGCAGACGCAGACCCTCATCGAGGCAAATGCCCGTGGGTTATACGAAGCGTACGAGTCATTGGGGCCGCGAGGCATGGCGATGGTCCCGCGGGATGACGACCAGCTACTGGCCGATCTCGAGCTTCCCGAGGCACAGCTGTACGACCTATACCATGAGATGCATTTGTGTCTCGAACGGCACGATCGTGAGGCAGCCATCAAG
>CP070792.1:1684752-1690368 GCA_020346845.1 Gemmatimonadota bacterium | reverse complement strand
ATTGCAACCGGTATCAAGCTTGCCAACCCCGGACTCGATGTGTGGGTGGTTACGGGCGATGGTGACGGGCTGAGTATTGGAGGCAACCACACGTTGCACGCATTACGTCGCAACGTGGACGTACAGATTCTCCTGTTCAACAACGAGATCTATGGACTCACAAAGGGACAGTATTCACCTACGTCACATCGTGGCACGAAGTCACCTTCCACTCCGCATGGGTCCATCGAGCTACCGGTAACTCCGGCAGCGTTCGCTCTTGGAGCTGGTGCGCGGTTCGTATCTCGGTCGGTTGATACGCAGCAATCTCACCTCGTCGACACCTTGAAGCGCGCGCACTCACATAGGGGCGCTTCCTTCGTCGAGATATACCAGAACTGCCTCGTGTTCAACGATCGGACGTTTGCGAGATTCACCGATAAGGCAGTGGCAGCCGACAATCAGTTGCTGGTCGAGCACGGCAAGCCGCTCATCTTTGGGAAAGAGAGGAACCGCGGCCTTGCAATGCGATCTGGCTGCCTGGAGATCGAAGTGGTCACGATAGGCGAAAACGGGGTCACAGCCGACGATATCCTGGTGCACGACGAGACAAATCGCAATCTAGCTACACTGTTGGCAGCGCTAGATACGCCCGATTATCCGGTTGCACTGGGCGTGTTGTACTGCGACCCAGCGGAGTCATATGCGCAGCAGATTCACGCACAGATCGACCGGGCGCGCGCATCGGTTCCCGAGCCGAATCTCAACAGCCTGTTGCGGCGGGGGCAAACCTGGAAGATGGAGCGCTGAGCTCAGACGACCTGAGCAACTCGGGTGTATCAGGCTCCGATGACGACACCGGCATAAGCGACAACGCTCGAGTTATCTCCCGTGACCCACCCACTGTGACGGTAATCAACCAGTTCGCCTGCCGTTGCACCGAGTTGTCGGCTGGCTTCCAGTACGGTGGCCGACGGTGCTCGACCACACATCGTCACGTTTTCCCGCACGCAGGTGCTGAGTAGCCGCTCTCCATCCAAAGCCTCGACGGCGTCCAGTGCAGCACGGTCCTTATCACGTGCCACGTCGGCCGATTCGAAATGCGTCATGTCAGATGATGCGAGCAGCAGGACCTCTTCCTGCGATTCCGACACCACCGAAGCCAGGGCGTTGGCAAGCATCCGGCACCTGTCCCAATCATCCCACGCCAGCACAATCGGTGCGATCTTCACGTCCGGTGCCTGTAGCTTGAGGAAAGGGAGCTCGACCTCAATGGCATGTTCATACTCATGTGCCGCCGGATCGTGAGCCACCAACTGGCACGTAGATTCCAGTCGACGCAGAAAGTTCTCGGCGATCTCGAAGGATCCCAGTGGTGTCTCCCAGCTACCCCTATCCCAAGCACCGGCACCACCCAGATTCTCCCATCGACCCGTGTGATTCGGAGCCAAGATCACGACGACCTCCGGTACTTCCACCCTACCGAAGACCTGAGCTGCGCACTCACCTGAATACACCAATCCGGCATGCGGCACTATGGCACCCAGCGCAGGTCCCGTACGAACACCCTCCGCGGTGGCAAGCATTCCGGCAACCTGATCTCTCAACTCGTCCGGATCGTCCGTGTAGAATTTGCCCGCAACTGCCGGACGTCTCACGTTGCTCAGGCTCTCGGAGCCTCGTAGTGTCATAACGCCTCCTCATATCGAAGCGCACATTGCACACAACAAATATCCACCATCAACGTCGCGTCGCAATTCCGGCAGATTAGCACGGTGCTCCAAGACAAACGGGGAGCGGATCGAGATTGTCCGCTCCCCGTTCCCTGCTCCCGGCTCCGTTCCGTCTACAACGAACTCACCACTCTAGTGCCCAGCCCCCGAACCGCCATAATCCGCAGCGCCTGCGTTTGATCCATGCCGAACACAGTGGTGGCAGCAGCATCGGCTGCCATGCAATTGTCGGCGGCAACCGTCACGCTGTGTACCATGGTGTCACGTGGTGAAGCCGTTGCCGGATCCAGCAAGTGGTGATACGTCATGCCAGCGTGCTTGAAGTTCTGCAGGTAGTCGCCGGACGTTGCGACGGCTTCATCGGTGAGATCAAACTTGTGGGTAACCTTGGCGGGATCAAACGGCGACCGGACACCGATACTCCATGGATCGCCATCTTCGGACTCGCCCATCGCATATAGATCACCGCCGGCATTCACCAAGGCGTCCTCAATTCCCCATTCCCTGAGCGATTGGACCGCCCTGTCGACACCGTAGCCTTTTGCAATGCCGCCCAGATCCAGAGCAGCGGCATCATCTGTCATGCGAATCACTGGCCTACCCTGATGCGAGCCGAGATCGACCGAGCGATACAAGTTCCGGCCGGCCAGCTGGCCCACCCGCTTCGTGTCAGGCGGCGTCGACCGGCTCTTCACATCCCACAAGTCCACGGCTGCGCCGATGCATGGGTCGAACGCGCCATCACTCGACTGAGCCCACTGAAGGCCTTGTTCCACCACAGTCGCCGTTGCCTGCGAGATCGTTACCGGCGCCTTCCCCGCCTGGCGGTTAGCGCGGCCCACATCCGATGATTCACTATAGGTGGTCATCGTGCGATCTACGTACCGCAGCTGCTCTATTGCGGCATCGATCGCTGCCTGAGCGTACTGTTCATCCCGATGCACGACAGCAATGTCAGCGATCGTTCCCATCACTGGGACACTGCGCCTGACCAGCCGGCGTCGGCCTCTCAAGAGCGGCACGGTGGCAACCGCAAATGCCCCTACCCCAAGTAGCAATACCTCGCGACGGCTCGGGCCGGCTGTTCGTGTGGGCTCATGTTTGTGCATTATAAGACTCCGATATCTCTCGTACTATTTCACAGCTGTCGCATGAAGCTGGATCGTCCTGACTAGAACAACCGCTACATCCCTTCGGCTCCTGAACCCTACCGCGTAAAAGTCCAAAAACCGCAAACAATGCAGCGAAGCCGAGTATTCCGAAAAACTCTGTCATGCCGAACTCAGCAATCCTGCAAAGCCCATGAAGGCCAAGGACAGGCAGCCGGCGATTATGAAAATGAGCGCGGTTCCTTTGGCCACCTCCGGCACGTCCGCCAGCTCACTGCTCTCTCTGATGGATGCCATGAGCACCAGTGCCAGGGTCAACCCCAGGCCGGCTCCCAGTCCATATGACAGACCCTGCAGGAATCCGTAGCCCTTGTTGGTCGCAAATATGGCGAAGCCGAGGATCGCGCAGTTTGTTGTTATGAGTGGCAAGTAGATACCGAGCTGTCTGAACAACGTGGGACTGATCTTCTTGATTGTCATCTCGACTATCTGTACCAGGGACGCTATGACAACGATAAAGGAGATGAGTCGCAAGTAGGGTGCGTGGGGTAGAATGTACGTATTGAGAAACCATGCACAGATGGCCGTGATCGTGAGCACGAAGATGTTGGCGGCTCCCATCCGGATTGCCGTTTCCACGCGACCCGAAACACCCATGAACGGGCACAGACCGAGAAAGTAGAACAGCGTGAAGTTGTTCACGACCATAGCCGAAATCAGGATCCAGACGAGATCTATGTTCATGCTGCCTTCTCCGTCGCTGCGACACCTTCGGGCCACTCTCTCACTTCCGACCGCAACTTTCTCTTGCGCTCGATCCAGTTCATCGCCAGCAGAATGAATCCAATGGTGAGAAAACCACCCGGCGGCAACACGAATACGAGCCACGGCTCGTAATTGGGTCCGAAGATACTGAAGCCAAGAAACGAGCCGTTCCCCAAGATCTCTCTCACGGAACCCATCATAAGCATGGCTATTATGAACCCGATCCCAGTGCCAAATGCATCGAGTAGAGAGCGCCCGACAGGACGCTTCGATGAAAACGCCTCCTGTCGCCCGAGTATCATGCAATTCACAACTATCAAAGCGATAAAGGCGCCCAGAGCCTTGTGAGTCGTGGGAACGATCGCTTCGAGCGACATGTCCGCAATCGTCACGAAGGTGGCAATTACCAAGATGTACGTAGAGATGCGTACTTCGTGTGGAATGAACTTTTTGAAAGTGGAGATCAGCAAGCTCGATCCAGTCAGCACGAAAAATGTCGCCAGGCCCATCGCCAAGCTGTTTGCAACGGTGTTTGTGACGGCGAGGGCAGGACACAGACCCAGCATCTGTATCAAAACTGGGTTCTCATTCCATATGCCGCGAACGAAATCCTGCTTGGGAGTTGTCGTCCTCATCCGCCACCTCCGTCTACGTACTGCTCCATCATCGGGCCCAGGCGTTCGAGCGAGTTGTTGATGATGCGGACTATGGCCCGAGACGAGATTGTGACGCCCGTGATCATATCGATCTCATTGGCACTTCCAGTTGCCTGGCGCGAATTCACTCCGACTAGCGGCGCACTCGCTCCGTCGAACTGGCCCACGAACTCCATGTCCTTTTCAATCTTATCGCCAAGGCCCGGCGTTTCCTTGCTCTCCAGTACCTTCATGCCCAACACCGTGGATGTGCGAACATCGTATCCGAATATCAAGCGGATAATGTCTTGAAATCCCGGTTCCGCCGAGGCGATCGCGAACCCGACCTGCTCCCCGCTCTCGGTGAACCCGAGGTATATCTGCTCCACATCTGCCGGAGCCATTCCGGTGGGCAGCTCTCGGGTTAGGGTTCCTTCGTGAACGAACAACGTATCGTACCGCGCAGGGCTCTTGAGGACCTCTGAGATTGACTGGCGCAGCACCTCTGCCTTGTACGCCGTGATCGCCGGCTCGGTCGCCACATAGACGAACACGATGAGTAGGCCCGCCATCATCCCCGCCGTGCCCAGCGTCGCAACCAGCTTCCAGGGCGGCACTTCCTTCTTTGCTGGCGGCGCACCAGCGGCGGAGGAACCCACCTGCCGACCTTCGTCCGTCACGAGTTTGCCTCCTTCAGCTTCGTGCCAAACACCCGCGGCTGGGTCGCGCGATTGATGAATGGGACCATCGCGTTCATGAGTAGAATGGCATACATCACACCCTCGGGCAGACCGCCCCAGAGACGGATGACGACCACCAGAAAACCGATGCCGAACCCGAATACCCAGCAACCTCGGTTTGTAACAGGCGATGTTACCATGTCCGTCGCCATGTAGACCGCACCCAGCATCAAGCCACCAGAGAAGAGCATAAAGAGAGCTGTGGGGTAGCGTTCGGGGTCCAGCAGATGAAGACCACCGGCCAGAACGGCCACGGTCAGTAATATGCTGATCGGAATCCGCCAATTCAGGTGATTTCTGAGTGCCAGATAAACCCCGCAAATCAGGATGATGATGCCCGACGTTTCCCCCAACGATCCTCCGATCGATCCCATGATGAGATCGGTGTTGGCGGTCACGACCTGCTCGAACTTCATCAGCCCCAGCGGCGTCGCTCCAGTGAGAGCATCGGGCACGTTTGGACTCATGAGCGGAAGCGCGAAATTGTCACCCCTGAGGGCCCACCAATCGCCGCCTAGCGCCGGCCATGTGGTCAGTGGGACAGGAAAAGCAGCCTGAAGAAAGGCACGGCCGAGCAATGCCGGATTGAAGATGTTCTGGCCTAGCCCGCCGAAAATGAGCTTGCCAAAGCCAATCCCGAAAACACCACCCAGAA
>CP070792.1:1679412-1684652 GCA_020346845.1 Gemmatimonadota bacterium | reverse complement strand
CGAAAGACTGAAAGCTCGTGGAGTTGGATAGCTCGGAGGAATCCGGCGTTTCGCTTGCAGAAACCAGGTAGGAGATAGACATGAAGAAGACACTGATTGCAATTTTGTTTGGCGCGCTTGCGGTTTACGGGTGCAGCTCCGATGAGGCAGGCGGTAGTGCAGGCTCGGGCGGCAGCGCAGGCTCGGGCGGCAGCGCAGGTTCGGGTGGCGGCGGAGGCACGGGAGGAGCAGACGGCTGCGGAGGTGCGGGCGGCAGCTCAGGTGGGGAGTACGAGCAGAACTTCGAGTGTCTCGATCCAGTCAGCGAGACCGCGCTAGGCGATGAGCCCAATCCGGTGTGGGGTCCCGGATGGTTGGTCTTTAAGAATGTGTTCACCAGCGGCGGTAGCTTCAAGTTCAGCGACGGCCCAGAGCCCGCACCAAACAGCACCGCGCCGACGACCCCCGACGGGTTCTCCGCCATCGCGTCGAATGAGGGCGGCACCGATGAGGGCGATCAGCAGCTATCGATCTTTAGCGACTACACTTGCTGCCAGCCTGGCGAAGGACACTTCGGAACCGACCAGGTCGTGTCGGATGTATACCGTGAGCGGAAGGTGACAGCGGGCGACGTCGGCAAAACCATCACATTCAGCTTCGGCGCCAAGCGCGGCAACATCAACGACCCAGGTGATGCATTGTGTCCATGCGACAGCACGGCACTGGCGTTCATCAAGACGCTCGATCTGACCCTCCTTCCCAACGACCCAACGACGAATTTCGTTCGATTCAACACGACGAACCTTCCGGACACCTGGGCCCGCTACGACGTCTCGTTGATGATCACCGCAGAGCTCGTCGACCAGGTCCTGCAGTTCGGGTTCTCGAGCACCGCTACGAACTTCGAACCCTCGGGTGTCTTCTACGACAACATTCTCGTGGTGCTCGAATAGAGGTCAGCCGTTTTCCTGTTGCGAATGGCCGGCGGCTCCTCGAGCCGTCGGCCGTCGCGTGTTCCCCGGAGGCAATGGAACCCATCGATATGAATCAGCCCTCCGTTCGCACCGACGAGGTGTCCGGCGAGTTTCTGACTCGGGCAGGGGAGCGATATTGCGCCATACGCAATGTCGACGAGATGCCCCCGTTCTTCATCAGCCTGGTTTCCGCAGGGGACCATTGGCTGTTCATCTCCTCGACTGGAGGGCTCACGGCCGGCCGCGTCTCACCCGAGACAGCGTTGTTTCCTTACATTACGGTCGACAAGATTCACGAGAGCTGTCCACACACCGGTAGCAAGACGCTGATCCGGAGGGTGGCAAACGGTCAGCTGCGTGAATGGGAGCCATTCAATCGAGCGCACGAAGGTCGCTATTCAACCAGCCGCAACCTCTACAAAAACACCTTGGGCAACAAGCTGTGCTTTGAAGAGATCAACCACGACCTCCAGTTGGCGTTCCGCTACTGCTGGTTGACGAGCGATGCCTACGGATTCGTACGCCGATGCGAGTTGGAGAATCTGAGCCAGCAGGATTGCAAAGTGGAGCTGCTCGATGGCTTGCAGAACATTCTGCCGGCTGGGACGCCGCGATTTGCCCAGACCAACACGAGCAATTTGGTCGACGCGTACAAATGGAATGAGCTGGTCGAGGACAAGGGGCTGGCTTTGTATACGCTCTATTCCGGGATCACCGACAGAGCCGAGCCTTGTGAGTCCCTCAAGGCGACGACCGTATTTTGCCTAGGCCTCACGGGACACAAAGTGCTGCTCTCTGGAACGCAGCTCGAAGAGTTTCGCCGCGGGGTGCCATTGACGCAGGAGGTTCACAAGCGTGGCATTCGTGGGGATTACCTGGTCAACGCGTCGCTGAGTCTATCACCGCAGACATCTCAGCGCTGGCAGCTCGTGGCCGACATCGAGCAGAGTCAGGCGCAGGTGGTGAGCCTGCTCCGTCAGCTCAGTGATCCGGCGGCCGTGGCGGAGGCGATCATCGAATCCATAGAGAAGGGCTCAGACGAGCTCGCTCGCATCATGGCGGGCGCCGATGCATTCCAGACGACCGCCGAGGAGAACGTGTCGGTCCACCATTACGCGAACGTGCTCTTCAACGTCCTGCGCGGGGGCACCTTCGATGATCAGTATCAGGTGTCCTCACGGGATGTTCGCAGGACCATCAAGATGTTCAATCGCGACGTATTCGCGCGCCATGAGGCGGCGCTCAGCGCCTTGCCTGACGAGCTCCATTACTGGGACCTGCTGTCGACTATCGAGGAGCTGGGCGACCGACAACTCGAGCGTCTGTGCCGTGAGTACCTGCCGATCACCTTTGGCCGCCGGCACGGCGACCCCAGCCGGCCCTGGAATGAGTTTGAAATCAAGCTGAAAGACGACCAAGGCGACAAGTTGCTCTCCTATCAGGGCAACTGGCGTGACATCTTTCAGAATTGGGAGGCGCTCAGTTTCAGCTTCCCAGAATTCATCGAAAATGTGATCGCGAAGTTCGCGAACGCCACCACCATCGATGGGTACAACCCTTACCGAATCAGCAACGAAGGCATCGACTGGGAAGTCGAAGACCCCGATGACCCTTGGAGCCATATTGGCTACTGGGGTGATCACCAGATCATCTACCTTTTGAGGCTGCTCGAGCTTTCCAACCGGTTCCATCCGGAGCGCCTCGTTGTATTGTTGCGCCGGCCCGTGTTCAGCTACGCCAACGTTCCTTACAGAATCAAGTCGTTTCAAAGTTTGCTCGAGAATGCCAAGAGCACCGTCGTTTACGACCGCGACTTAGCGCAGCTGATCGAGGAGCGGGTGACTGAGAAAGGCGCCGACGGCAGGTTGATTCTCGATGCCAACGGAGAGGTCTACCAGGTCAACCTGCTCGAGAAGCTGTTGGTGCCGCTTCTGAGCAAGCTTGGCAACTTGGCGCTGGACGGAGGCATCTGGCTCAACACCCAACGCCCCGAGTGGAACGACGCCAACAACGCCCTCGTCGGCCACGGGCTTTCGATGGTGACCCTGTACTATATGCGCCGCTACGTTGATTTCCTTCAGCGTTTGCTCGCGGAGGAGTCGGGTTCCGTGCGCATGTCGCAAGAAGTGAGTGAATGGCTGGGTGAGACCGCGGCGGCGTTGAGCGAGGTGCGAACTCAGTTAGATGAGACTCCGGCGAGCGCCCGGACACGATACGCGTTGCTGGCTAGGTTGGGGAAGACGGCTTCCCACTATCGTCAGGCGGTTTACCGCCAAGAGACATTCTCCGGGATCGTGCAGCAACCAGTTTCAGAGGTCACCGGCATGCTCGACGATGCGCTAGCCGCCATCGACCACAGCATCTGGCACAACGAGCGTGACGATGGCCTTTACCACGCGTACAACCTGCTCGACCTGAAGCCCCATGCCGTCGAACTCGAGCGCCTTTACCCGATGCTCGAGGGTCAGGTGGCGGCGCTCAGCTCGGGGGCCATCGACCCGATACAAGCAGTCAAACTGCTCGAAACGCTATTCGAGAGTGGTATGTACCGGGCGGACGCGGGGACCTTCATGTTGTACCCCGATCGCGAGTTACCTGGTTTCCTCGACAAAAACCGTATTCCTGCCCAAGCGCTCGAGTCCATCCCGCTCCTCAAGAAGCTGCTGCAAGAGGGTGATGAGAGCATCGTGCTCCGCGACGAAGACGGGCGCTACCGCTTCAATGCAGACCTATCGAACTCGAGCGATCTCGCTGCTCGCCTGGACGATTTGGCTGCCCCACACGGGGATGAAGCGCGACGAGCTCGCCTACCTTTGCTTGAGCTCTACGAGCAGGTCTTCAACCACAAAGCGTTTACCGGGCGTTCCGGTACGATGTTCGGTTTCGAGGGGTTGGGATGTGTGTATTGGCATATGATCTCCAAACTGTTGCTAGCAGTGCAGGAGAGCTTCTTTGCGGCCCTGACAGACGGAGTAGACGAAGAAACGTGCAACCGGTCGGGTCGGTTGTACTACCGCATCCGCGAGGGACTTGGATTCAACAAAACCCCTGGCGAGTACGGTGCCTTCCCGACCGACCCTTACTCCCACACGCCCAAGCACGCCGGCGCCCAGCAGCCGGGTATGACCGGCCAGGTCAAAGAGGAAATCTTAACGCGGTTCGGTGAGCTGGGTGTTCGCGTCAGCCAGGGTAGGGTGAAGTTCGAGGTGGGCTTGCTGCGCGCGCGAGAGTTTATCGCGAGTCCACAAACGTTTCGTTTCCTCGACGTGGACGGGCAGTGGCAGGAGCTCACCGTGCCTGAATGCGGGCTGGCATTCACGTGGTGTCAGGTGCCGTTTGTCTATCGTCTCGATGATTCCGGTGAGCCCGGGGTGACAGTCACCCTGGATGATGGCAGTCATCTGACCCCGATCGGACTCGCGCTGCCGCCCGAGCTGAGCGCCGAGCTGTTTCTGCGAAGTGGGCGTATTCGTCAGATTGAGCTCGTCGTGAGAAGAGGCCAGTTGTTTTCAGATTAGGTCGAACGAGACGGCTCAGGGCTCGGGGCATCCTTCGTTGATGTTGCCGCGTTTGGCGTCGAAGCTAAAGGTGATGGTCTTGTCGAGATCGGCCGATGTAATCGTGCCACCTCAGCCCCCACCCATACCGCCAGCACCGGCAGTACCACCCGTACCGCCCGTACCACCTGTACCGCCGGTACCGCCCGTACCTCCGGTGGGACACCCTTCGTTGATGTTGCCGCGTTTGGCGTCGAAGGTGAAGGTGATGGTATTGCCGACATCTCCAGACGTAATCACGCGTTCTCGGAACGTATTGGCCTCGACCCGATTCCCCGCTTCCTGATCGGCGCGGTTGTTGTAGTCGCTGATGATAACCAGCACCTGATCGCCTTGGTCGATACCACCTTGACCCAATGCGACACCGGAAAAGGCACCCGTGTTGTTCGGTGCAGGAAATGTGCCGTACCCGCGTATAAATGTGGTGCCGTCGGGTTCGAACACGTTGCCGAAAACCACCCATCCAGGGCCCCACAGCGGATCGGGATCCACCCCCAATGCGTCAGGGCTCGTCTGGTCGAGAGACTCGAAGTCTTCTGTGTACTCCGCATCGGGATCGACCAGAATGTTGTCGTAGAAAACACCTGAGGGCTCGTCGTTCGAAGCGGTGGCGGAGAAGCCAACCTGGAGGAGCTGGCCCACGAGGCCTGCGTCGATTTCCAACTCGATGGAGTAGCGGTCCCAGGTCTCCGGAAGGTTGGTCGTGTCCTCCTCGACGAAGTTGGTCCGG
>CP070792.1:1674940-1679312 GCA_020346845.1 Gemmatimonadota bacterium | reverse complement strand
TCCTCCGATTTTCTCCAGGCGATCGAGAACGGAACGAGAACCGAAACCGGCCAACCGGGAGGAGCCTACTGGCAACAGTGGACCGACTACACACTCCACGCGCGCATCATGCCGGGCGAGAAGCGCCTGGAGGGAGCGGCCCACATAGTGTACCACAACCGGTCGCCCTACCCGCTACCTGTGTTGGGCTTGCAGTTGTATCAGAACCTGCATGCCGAAGGAGCGCAGCGGATCAGACCGGCCAGCGTCACTGGCGGCGTCGAGTTGACAAAGGTGACTGTATCCGGTCAGGAACTCAGCGAACTATCCAATCAGAACCAGACCGCCGGTTATGCTGTAGATGGCACGATCATGATGGTGGGCCTGCCACAGCCGCTCACTCCGGGACGATCCGTGGAGCTGGAAATCGAGTGGGCGTTTACCATCCCACAGGAAGGCGCGAGCGGCCGCATGGGTTGGAGCCGCGACAACATGTTCCACATCGCCTACTGGTACCCGCAGATGGCCGTTCTGGACGATGTGGTCGGCTGGCAAGTAGACCAGTTCCTGGGCAACGCCGAGTTCTACGCAGGCTTCGGCAGCTACGACCTCACGATCGAAGCACCGAACGGTTGGCTCGTCATGGCGACCGGCGAGTTGACCAATGCGGAGGAAGTCCTGCCACCGGATGTATTGCAGCGCTATCGAGCGGCGCACGACAGTGACAGCGTTGTACACGTCATCACCGCCGCTGATCTGTCTGGCGGCACCGCAACCAACTCGTCCGACTCAGGATACCTCAGCTGGCGCTTTCATAGCGATACGGTCAGAGACGTGGCCTTCAGCGTCACCCGACAGTCGTTGTGGGACGCGGCACGCACACCGGTTGGCGATCGTGACGGAGACGGCTCCGACGATTATTCCCTCGTCAATGCCATCTACCGTAGTGATGCGACTCACTGGGACAAGCAGTGGCGGTTCGGTCAGCATAGCATCGCGTTCCTATCGCGATGGATGGGTTACCCGTATCCCTGGCCACACATGACGTCTGTCGAGGGCAACGAACTGGAGAGCGGGGGCATGGAATACCCGATGATGACACTGATCGGCGGGTACAATGAGGCCCCTGAAAGCGGTCTCTACGGCGTCACTGCCCACGAGCTGGCCCACATGTGGGTCCCGATGATAGTGGGTACGGACGAGCGACGCTACTCATGGATGGACGAAGGAACCACGTCGTTCAACGACGGCCATGCCGAAGGCGACTTCTACGGTGTGGATCCGACAGCAGGAAACCGCGAAGGCTACCTCTCCGTGGCCCGGATGGACCTAGAAGGAGAGATCATGCGGCGCAGTGATTTCCACTATAGTGGAACCGCCTACGGTACGGCCTCATACTCAAAACCGGCCACGAACTTGAATACGCTCCGTGCGTTACTGGGACCGGAGACGTTCGATCCTGCCTTCACGGCCTACATAAACGCCTGGGCGTTCAAGCATCCCAAGCCGTGGGACTTCTTCAACTGGTTCAACAACGCGGCGGGCAGGGACCTCTCTTGGTTCTGGAGAGCGTTCTACCATGAGACATGGACCCTCGATCAGGCCGTTGCGAGCGTGATGGCCGGCAGCGGACTGACCACGATCGTCATCGAAGACCGTGGCTGGGTTCCGATGCCGGCACGCATCACGGTCACTCTTCAAAACGGCGAAACCATGGAACTCGAGGTACCAGTCGAGGAGTGGTTGTCCGGTGCTACTTCAGTGGAACTGGAGATATCACCGCAGTCGCCAGTGGTCCGCGTCGAGATAGATGCGGAGCAGGCGTTCCCGGACATAGACCGGAGCAACAATGTGTGGGATCGGGACACGCGATAGGCTTTGACGCGCAGTCGGGCAACTGTTGCGCGACTGCGCGACCTCACCTCTACCTGACTTCGAGCAGCTCGACCTCGAATACGAGGGTGGCATTGGGTGGAATGACGGGCGGCGACCCGTATCTTCCATAGCCGAGATCGGACGGAAGCACGAGCTTGCGCTTGCCGCCGACCTTCATGCCAGGCACTCCCTCGTCCCAACCTTTGATCACTTCCCCCCCACCTACACTGAACGTGAACGGTTCCCCGCCAATACTGCTGTCGAACTTGGTACCGTTCTGCAGCCAGCCGGTGTAGTGCACAACGGCCTCCTTGCCGGCAACAGCTTCTTCTCCCTCGCCTACCACTATGTCCTGATACGCGAGACCCGAGGGCAGATTCGTCATCGATTCCATGTCAATTCCCAACTCCTGAGCAAAGTCATCGTTTGTGAAACCGGCGCCCCCTGAGCATCCCCAGATACCGAGCACCAGAACAGTCGTCGCGATTCTTTTCACTGTCACCACCTTGACCAATCAATCGTTCTTGGCAACCTTGCGCTCGCGCAAAGTACACAAACACGAGAAGGATGCCATGTCAAACCCAGCTCGCATCTGTCTAGCCCTAACAGCAGTGGCACTTCTGGTATGCGACTCTGCCATGGGTCAAGGAGCTCCGGGCTTCGATATCTACCTGGTATCGGTAGACGAGAAGGACGGAGTGCTGGAATTCGGAAGGCCAGCCAACATCACCGATCGCGACGGCTACGACAACCAGCCGTCGTTCACGCCTGACGGGCGGACGGTGCTCTATACCTCAGACCGGGAAGGCCAGACCGACATCTTCCGCTACTACATCCGAACGAATGCAACGCGTCAGGTCACTCAGACCAATCCGGAGAGCGAGTACTCAGCGGCCGCAATACCAGCGGGAGATGGGTTTTCAGTGGTACGCGTGGAGTCTGACTCGACCCAGCGGTTATGGCAGTTCAACATGGATGGTTCTGGTGCACGGGTGGTGCTAACCGAGATCAAGCCGGTCGGTTACTATGCTTGGGGCGACGATCACACCATCGGGTTGTTCGTGTTGCCAACACCTGACATCCCAATGTCCACAATGCAGCTGGCAGATACCCGCTCCGGCCGTGCTACCATCGTCGCTTATGGCGTGGGACGATCCATCCATAAGGTCCCGGGCCGGAACACCATCAGCTTCACCCACAGAACACCGGAACTCTGGCTCAAGGAAATCGATCTGGACAGCCATACGGTGACACCACTCATCGGCTTGCTGCAGGGCAATGAGTACTACGCGTGGCTCCCCGACGGGTCGGCACTCACCGCTCAGGGATCAAAGCTGTTCAGATGGGATCGTGATTCCGGGACAGATTGGCAAGAGGTCGCCGATTTCTCCGAACGCGGTATAGCGAGCATCTCACGATTGGCGGTTAGCCCGGAGGGTGATCGCTTGGCAATGGTGGTGAACCGACAATAATTGGTCTATGGCTGGTTGGCCCCGTCTGTCACGGGGCCAACCATGAAGCGACTGATCAAGGCAACACTTCTTCCAGCGCATCTAGCAGCCGTTGAATCCTCAGCTGATTTGCGTTGTTGCCCATCAGTCCGACGCGCCAGGTCTTGCCAGCGAGCGGTCCGAAGCCACCAGCGATTTCAATCCCACGTTCGAGTAGCGCCCGCCTCACAGCTGCATCGTCCACGGCTTCAGGGATACTGATCACGTTCAACATTGGCAGACGGTGTGCTTCTGGAGTGAACAGAGACAATCCGAGTCGCTCCAGGCCTGCCACAAAGAACTCGTGAGCCTCACGATGTCGCTGCCAACGTGCGTCCATCCCTTCATCCAGCGCCAACCTCAAGGCTTCATGGAATGCATAGATGCTGGAAACGGGAGCCGTGTGGTGAAAAGCACGCTGCTTGGTGCCGCCAGCATCTCCCCAGTATTTGAACAGTAGGTTGAGATCCATGTACCAGGTGCTGGTTTGCACCTTGCGCCGGGCGATGGCCTCGATCGCACGAGGGCCGAAGGTGACCGGGCCCAGGCCAGGAGGTGCACCGAGACACTTCTGTGAACACGATCCGGCGGCATCGATACCCCAGGCATCCACCTCCAGCGGCATTCCACCAAGCGACGTAACGCAATCAACAGCAACGAGCGCACCGGCATCACGTGCAATCTTCGCAACTTCGGCAACAGGTTGGTCCGCTCCGGTTGAGGTTTCGGCATGCACCAGCGCCACCAGCTTGGCCGGCTTGTCCTCCAACTCGGCTGCGAACCGTGAAGGATCTACGATTTCGCCAAAGGCAGCCTCGAGCACACGCACGTTGGCGCCGGCACGCGTTGCCATCTCGACCAGGCGCTGACCGAAGTAACCGATTACCGCGATCACCACGTCATCACCGGGCTCTATCAGATTCAGCATGATCGTCTCGAGACCCGAAGTGCCAGTGCCAGACATCGGTATCGTGTGGTGATTCGCTGTCCGGAACACCGTACGTAGCATTCTCATCGTGTCATCCATC
>CP070792.1:1672129-1674840 GCA_020346845.1 Gemmatimonadota bacterium | reverse complement strand
GCGATCGGTTGACGGTCGAGCTTCCGCTCGGCTTCAAGCAACGACTGGCACTTGGCTGCGCCGTCATCCACCAGCCACAGATCCTGTTTCTGGACGAACCTACTTCAGGAGTAGACCCCGTAGCGCGGCGCGCATTCTGGGACCTGATATATGAGTTCGCAGCCGCCGGCACGACGGTGTTCGTGAGCACCCATTACATGGAGGAAGCGGAGTACTGCCACCGATTGGCTCTGATGAACCGAGGCAGGCTGATCGCACTCGACCGTCCGGCTGCCCTCAAAGACGTGTTGGATGAGCCCATCCTGAGGCTGGACACGGACAATGCACCCAAGGCAGTAGAGGCCTTGCAGGGAGCGCCCGGTGTTATCGACGCTGCCATGTTTGGCCGCGCGGTACACGTCACTGTAACCGACGAAACCGTAGGATCAGATACCGTGCGTTCCGTTCTTGCGAACGCCGGAAGAGCCTGTGACGCACTGGAACGTATAACGCCGTCTTTGGAAGATGTCTTCGTATCATTGGTGCGCCAGGAGGGAGGTGCGGTGATCGGATGAGTCTGTCTCGTGTTTGGGCTATGAGCCGCAAAGAAGCTGTCCAGCTACGCCGAGACCCGCGTAGTCTGGCTCTCGGTTTCCTGCTACCAATGGCATTGCTGCTCTTCTTCGGATATGCCATCTCGTTCGATGTTGACGAGATCAAGATGGCGGTATTGGACCAGAGTCAGACTCAACACAGCCGCTCGCTGATCGAAGCATTCGAGCGGTCGGGGTATTTCACCGCCATACGCCACATCGAACGGTACGACGATAGCGAGCGGCTACTGGGACACGGAGAAGTACGGTTGGTATTGGTGATACCGCCGCGGTTCAGTCAGGACCTGCTAGCCGGCAGACCCGCACCAATTCAGGTACTGCTAGACGGTGGGGACGCCAACACTGCGACCATAGCCAAGAACTACGCCACCGCCATCGTGACGCGGTACTCTGCTTCCTTGCTGGGCGGGCAAGCAGCTCTGTCGGTGCCAGTTGTGACGGAAGCGCGCGTTTGGTACAACGAGACTCTGGAAAGCCGCAACATGGTTGTGCCGGGCCTCATCGCCGTGATCATGGCAGTCATTGCGGCGATGCTAACGGCACTGACCATCGCACGGGAGTGGGAACGGGGAACCATGGAGCAATTGGCCGCCACACCCGTCCATCGGCTGGAAGTAGTGCTCGGAAAACTGTTGCCGTATGTAGCTATCGGTCTGGCAGACGTAACACTCGCTGTACTGGCAGGCGTACTCATAATGGGTGTGCCCTTCCACGGCAACGTGATCCTCTTGTCCGGCATGACACTGCTATTCCTGATCGGTGCTCTCAGCTTGGGGATCTTCATCTCGGCTGCAGTCAAGACGCAGGTGCTGGCCACACAAGTGGCAATGATATCCACGTTTCTACCGGCACTGCTGCTGTCCGGTTTCATGTTCTCGATAGCGACGATGCCCATTGTTCTGCAGGCGTTCACCTACGCCGTTCCGGCGCGGTACTTCATCACGGTGACGCGTGGGATCTTTCTCAAGGGGGTCGGCCTGCAGACCCTCTGGGTGGAAGTCTTGGCTATGGTCGTGTTCGCTATCGTGGGGCTCACGTTGGCGACGCGGGTCTTCAAGAAGGAGATAGCATGAGGGCGATCGCGCCTCACCGCCTCCGCGAGCTGCTGAAGAAGGAATTGCGGCAGATGCTGCGTGATCCCCGCATGAAAGCGGTCATATTCGTCGCGCCGGTGATTCAGCTCATGATGTTCGGCTATGCCGTGAACACGGACATCCGCAACACGGCGATGTTCGTCGTCGATCTCGACAAGAGCGCCGAATCACGTGAACTGGCTGAGGGATTCGCAGCGACCGGATACTTCAAGATAGTGGGTCGTTCGGACCGGTCCGGAGATTTGGCCCGAGCATTGGACAACGGAGACGCCACGATCGGCATCGAGATACCGGTCGGGTTTGCATCGGCCGCAGCTCGGGGAAGCGGAACGGTACAAGTCCTAGTGGATGGTACTGATTCCAATACCGGTACCGTTGCCCAAGGATACGTGACGCAGATAGTACAGCGCTACGCAACCGACTATATGCAACGCAATGGAAGGCTGCCGTCGGGCGGTGTCGACCTGAGAATACGGGCGTGGTACAACCCGGAGCTGGAAAGTCGCGTCTACAATGTACCAGGAATCGTGGGGGTGTTGGTGATGCTAATGGGTTTACTGCTCACCTCTTTGTCTGTGGTGCGTGAGCGGGAAATCGGTACACTCGATCAGCTATTGGTCAGCCCGCTGTCGGCTGTTGAGCTCGTGCTAGGCAAAACCATTCCAGTCATCCTGGTCGGTTTGATCCAGATAACGGTGATCTCTCTGGTTGCCATCTTGTGGTTCAAGATCCCGATGCGCGGGTCCGTGCTCGTGCTACTACCTGGGGCACTCCTCTACATCCTGGCCGGAATATCCCTGGGACTCATCATCTCGACGATCTCACGGACCCAGCAGGAAGCCTTCATGACGATGTTCCTGGTCCTGTTTCCTCTCATCATCCTATCTGGGTTCATGTTCCCTGTGGATAGCATGGAGGAATTCTTCCGCGGCCTGTCTGTACTCGATCCCATTCGCCATTTCGTAGAGATCGTCCGTGCTCTATTCCTCAAGGGTGAGGGATTCTCAGGTCTCTGGCGTCAGTT
>CP070792.1:1668736-1672029 GCA_020346845.1 Gemmatimonadota bacterium | reverse complement strand
CTCCTCTCCTAATCCGTCGAGGCCCTCATGACTCTGGACCGTTAGGTGATGATTGGCACCGGGCGACATGATCTATCTTCAGCTATCTTACCACCCTATGTCCGACCAATGGGATCTGCTTGCCGCGGCTCTGGCAGGCCGCTACGCCATAGAAGCCGAGCTCGGAACAGGCGGTATGGCAACGGTTTACCTTGCCGAGGATCTGAAACACGACCGCAAGGTGGCCCTCAAGGTATTGCGGTCGGATATCACAGCGGCGATCGGCCGCGATCGGTTCCTGCGTGAGATCCAGATCATCGCGCAGCTCAACCACCCTCACATTCTGCCGCTGTACGATTCGGGCGAGGTCGAGGGTCTGCTGCTGTACGTCATGCCATACATCCCGGGTGAGTCGCTACGGGACCGCATCAAGCGCCTGAAGCATCTTCCCGCCGAGGACGCACTGCAGGTCACCGAAGATATCGCAGATGCCCTGAGCTATGCACACAGTCGTGGGGTAGTCCACCGGGACATCAAGCCTGGCAATATCCTGCTCGAGGCCGGACACGCCATGGTGGCTGATTTCGGGATCGCCCTGGCGGTGAGTGCCGCGGGTGGCGAGCGGATCACCGAAACCGGGGTGTATCTCGGAACACCGGAGTACATGAGTCCTGAGCAGGCAGCAGGTGACACCGAGATCGACGGCCGCAGCGACCAGTACAGCCTTGCCTGCGTGCTCTATGAAATGCTCACCGGGCAGCCGCCTTTTGTCGCTCCGACGGCGCGCGCTGTGATCGCCCGGCATCTGACGGACACGGTTCCCCCGATCAAAACGGTCCGCCCCGATCTGCCACCGGCTGTCACGCATGCCGTGGGACGTGCGCTGTCCAAGCTACCCGTGGATCGCTACCCAACCGTGGATCAGTTCGTGGCCGATCTGTCGGCCGAGTATGATGAGGAGGAGGCGGCGGAGCGATCAATAGCAGTGCTCGCGTTTGCCAACATGAGCGCAGACGCGGAGAACGAATACCTGAGCGACGGGCTGAGCGACGAGATCATCAGCGCACTCACCAAAGTGGAGGGATTTCAGGTAGCGTCGCGCACCTCGTCGTTTGCGTTCAAGGGCACCAATGAGGATATCCGGCTGATCGGAAAGAAGCTCAACGTCAGATCAGTCCTTGAAGGCAGCGTGCGGCGCGCGGGCGATCGCCTGCGCGTGACAGCCCAGCTCATAAGTGCCGAGGATGGCTACCATCTCTGGTCGGAGCAATACGACCGTGAGATGAAAGATGTATTCGCCATTCAGGATGAGATTGCCGAGAACGTGGCTGCTGCGCTCCGGGTTGTTCTCAGCGAAGAGGACAAGAAGGCCATTCAGGCGGCCCAGCCCAAAGATGTCGAGGCGTACGATTACTACCTGCGGGGCCGGAAGTACTTCTATCAGTTCCGCGAGAAAAGCATGCAGGCGGCGATCCAGTTGTTCGTGCGTGCCATCGAGGTGGACCCGGAATATGCGCTCGCATACGCGGGAATCGCGGATAGCTGCTCGTTTCTCTACATGTACTTCGACTCGAGCGAGGCGAACCTCAAACAGGCCGACGAGGCGAGTCGCAAGGCAGGTGAGTTGGATCCGGAGCTCGCAGAGGCCCATGCGGCACGTGGGTTGGCGGTTTCACTCATCGGCCGATTCGAGGAGGCCGAAGAGGAATTTGAAACGGCGATCCGGATCAACCCCAAGCTCTTCGAGGCTTACTACTTCTACGCGCGGACCTGCTTCCGCCAGGGGAAGCTGGAGCAGGCCGTGCGTCTCTTCAGGAAGGCCACGGAAGTCCGCGAGGATTACCAGGCTCGGCTGCTGGGTGCCCTGGCGGTTGCTGGCCTGGGCGATGATGAATCCGCCCGAACTGCGTACGTGAAAGCCCTGGAGGTGATCGAGCGCCAGCTCGAGCTGAATCCAGACGATACGAGAGCTCTGTCATTGGGATCGGGGTGCCTTGCCCGGTTGGGTGAGCGAGAAAAGAGCATCCAGTGGGCCGGACGGGCGGTCGCCATCGATCCGACGGATGCCGTCATTCTCTACGCCGTCGCCTGTGTCTACGCAATCGTCGGGCTGCGCGACGAGGCCATCGCCTATCTCGACGGGGCCGTGAGAGCCGGGTTTGGCAACTTCGGCTGGATCGAGAACGACCCGGACTTGGACTCGATCAGAGATGACCCACGCTATATGGCGATCCTGAAGCGTACCTAGTCATACAACCCTTTCGCCCTCCCGGGTCACCAATAACTGTGAGCAGCAAGCCCGATTCACTGGATCCGAGTGATGAGTCCCTGGCCCAGGCGGTCACGGTGGACGGTGACGAGAGAGCGTTTCGTACGCTCTACCGCAGGCATACGCCTCGTCTGTACCAGTTCACACTGCGTCTCCTGTCCGGAAGGGAGCAGGATGCCGAGGACGTGGTTCAGGAGACCTGGATCAGGGCAATAGAGAAGCTCGACCGGTTTCGTTGGGAGTCGAGTCTGGCCACGTGGCTCACTGGTATCGCGCTAAACCTCTGTCGTGCTCTGTTTCGCCGGCAGGACCAGAGGTGGTTGGAGCTGCGTGACGATCTCGAACTGTTGATCGATAGGTCGGATGGGCTCCAACATATCGATCTGGAAAGCGCGTTGACCAGGCTGCCGGCAGGGTACAGGACGGTGTTGGTGCTGCACGACGTGGAAGGATTCACGCACGAGGAGATAGGGCAGCGACTCGACGTATCAGCCAACACGTCAAAGAGCCAGCTGTTTCATGCACGTCGGGCGTTACGAAAGATGCTCACGCCATCGCGACACAGAGGAGCGAGGACGTAGGAAATGAGGAGCGACGAGAGTTCTGAGTTGAATCCGCGGGAGAGGGCCGAGTTCGAAGCCCTGCCGCGAGAACGAGTGCCTGGACGTCTGCTGGAGGAGCGGACCGTACGGTCATTGAGGGCCCGAGGGCTGCTGAGGCAGCGCAGTTGGTTCGGTGTTCGTGTCCCCTGGCTAGTGGCCGGTCTTGCAGCATCGTTCGCGCTGTTCGTCAGTGGAGTCACGGTGGGTCAGTGGCTGGGTTCCAGCACGGTAGCCGAGTCGATGGCCACGGCACAGCAACAAACGGCCATGGAAGCGGCTGCGGCGGTGCAGCGTGCTGGTTCCGCGTACGTGACCGCGCTGATGGCGTTCGCGGCCATCGCCGACAGTACGGGCAACAGTGCCTACTCCCAAGGTCGGGAAGCGGCTCTCAACGCGCTCTATGCCGCCGCATATGAGTTAGTGCAAATAGATCCCACAGACCC
>CP070792.1:1664380-1668636 GCA_020346845.1 Gemmatimonadota bacterium | reverse complement strand
TGAGGGATGAGACAAGGCATCACTGTCCTCACCCTCTTCACCCATCCCGCTCTCGAGAAGTCACGCGTGAACAAGCAGCTTGCAGTTTCGGTGCGCGATCTCGCAGGCGTGACGTTCAACGATCTATACGAGGAATCGCCGCGGCAGGATTTTGTCGGCTGGTAGCAAGGCGATGAAGTCGAGGCGGTCGAGGATTAGCTCGTTCAGTTCTCCAGAGCTTGCTTCAACCGTTCGAGCGTTGCTTCCAGCTCCTGCTGGTATAAACCCGCCAACATCGCCTCAGGTACGAATCGGAGCACGCCCTTGGGTTTTCCTTCGAAAGTCATAGTTACCTTCGTGCCGCTACCCTCCGCGTCCCAGCGGAATCCCGCTGTACCCTGCACCGTGGAATCCTTGGTTGTCTCGTACCGCACGTGTACGTTCGGCTCGAAGACCTTGGTGACGTAGGTGTTACGCACGCTCTTGCCCATGAACTCACTCACGTAGGTCTTCTTCGTGCCAATCGCCGTCGGCCCCGGGGGATCCTGATAGGTCTCACGAATGTTGGGCTGCCATTCCCGCTCGCGTGAGATGTCATCCATGTATGCGAACACTTCTGCCACAGACCTGTTGATGAGCACCGTTTTGGAGTAATGCATGTGTCTACCTTGCCCATGAATCGAGAACTGCAAAACCAGGACGGCCGGCAAACCGAGCCTGTCCACTGTATGTACATTTATTATGTTAAACAAACATTGGACAATCTGTCAATACGAGGCTGTTTGGGTCTCGCGAGGTCCGCGTAGTCCGGGCAGCACCAGATGTAGGCCGCGAGAAGTGGTGCTCTCGTTATCCATATATCCTGCGTCAGCCGGGCTTCGGTTTCCGTCGTTGAGAGTGGGCCGGGTCCTTCAATGCTCAAGTATGCCTATTACTTCTAGTTTGTAGAAACTTTCGGATCTGTCGGACCGTAGTTCCGGATGGGAGGCATGTCATGGGTAAAGGCGAGTATCTCGGCGAGTTCGAGCAGTTGGTGATGCTGGCTCTGGTGCGGCTTGGTAAGGTGGGGTACGGCATGACCGTGCGCCGTGAGCTGGAGGCCACGAGCGGGCGCTCAGTATCGATCGGCGCGGTCTACGCAACGCTGGACCGACTGGAAGCGAAAGGCTACCTGTCGTCGTCGGTGGGAGACCCCGAGCCGGTAAGAGGCGGGCGTGGCCGTCGCACTTTCACGATGGAACCCGATGGACTCGTGGCGCTCGCTCGCTCTAGAGCGGTGCTCGACAAGATGTGGGACGGGGTGCGGCTATCTGACCTGGATGTGTCATGAAGCCGCGCGGTCCCCGCGTAGCTGATGCCGTCCTCGGCCATCTCTTACCAGACCGGCATCGCGAGGCCGTGCTGGGAGACCTTGCAGAAGAGTTCCAACGTCATGTGCTTCCTGAGCGCGGTAGGCTCGGAGCTCACCTCTGGTATTGGCTGCAATTGGCCCGCTCGATCTGGCCCACCAGGCTGCGAACCGCCCCAGTTGCCAAACAGCCTGGACCACGGCACAAAGGCGACGGCTTCATGATCAAAACACTATCAGACCTCAAATACGCGGCGAGGAGTCTGCGCAAGACACCCGGGTTCACCTTGATCGTCCTCATTACAATGGCGCTCGGGATAGGAGCAAACACCGCCATCTTCAGCGTCGTCTACTCGGTCCTGCTGGCACCGTTTCCCTACCCCGAAGCCAATCGCATCGTCCAGATCTGGACTACAACACCGGAGCGGGGGTGGTTCTTCAACTCGCCTTCGGAGCCAAACTTCTGGGATCTAGAAGAGCGCAGCCAGTCGTTCGAGCATCTGGCGGCATACCGCGGCGGCAGTGCGAATCTCACCGGCGGTGAATTTCCCGAGCGTATACGGGCCGCCCAAATCACAGCCGAGTTTTTGCAGACGCTGGGTGTCGCGCCGATCATGGGACGCGATTTCTTGCCGGATGAGGACGACATAGGGGCTGATGGGCGGGTTGTACTACTCAGCAATCAATTCTGGCGCACCAATTTCGGCTCAGATCCGAGCGCAGTCGGCGGTTCGATCTCGCTAGATGACGTCTCTCACACGATTGTCGGTGTGTTACCCCACGACGGCATGTGGCTCGAAAACGCACAAGTATTCAGGCCGCTGGTACGGAATCCCAACGAGAGCCGGGCGAACAACATTCTCTCGGTAATCGGCCGGTTGAGGCAGGGTATCTCATCGGAGATGGCGTTGCCTGAGATGCAAGCCGCCGCCACGCAGCTCGCCGAACAGTATCCGGAATCGAACGAGGGGATGGGTATCAATTTCGCGCCCGCGAGCAGATGGCGCGCGAACTCGCAGGTACGAACCGCACTGTGGGTGCTGATGGGTGCGGTGGGCTTCCTGCTACTGATCGCCTGCGTGAACCTGGCCAACCTGATGCTCGCACGCGCAACGAGTCGACGACGTGAGATCGCCGTCTGTGCAGCGTTGGGTGCGGGCCGGGGGAGAATCGCCGGTAGGATACTCACCGAGTCGGCTATCCTGGCCGGTGCTGGTGCTGCCGCTGGACTGCTCTTGGCCTACGGGGCAATCCATCTTCTCCGGGCTGTGAACACGACTGCAATACCGAGAGTCGCAGAGGTCGGCGTCAACGGTTGGGTACTCGGGTTCACCTTACTGGTCGGAATCATAACGGCAGCGCTGTCCGGCCTGCTCCCTGCCGTGCAGACACCGCGCGATGGGAGCCCGTCCGTTCTGCGCGAAGGTGAGCGCGGGATCCTGGGCAGCCGCTCGCAAGATCGGCTTCGTCAGATCCTGGTGGGCGCCGAGGTTGCGCTCGCCCTCGTCCTACTTGTTGGAGCGGGATTGATGATCCGCAGCTTCGGTCGACTGCAACGGGTGGATTTTGGCTTCAGCCCGGATAACCGCCTCACCTTTTCAGTAAACGTACCGCAGGCCGCGAACCGCAACGAGCACGTAGTTGCGCTGCAGCAGTTTCTCACCGAGTTCCTCGGCGGCTTGAACTCGGCACCACAGGTTCGATCAGCAGCCGCAGTGAGCTGGAGACCGTTGGATGCGTCCACCACCAACATGGGTGTGTGGGACGCCAGCGGTCCGCACGAAGAAGAATCGGTGGTGCTGGCCGACTTCCGTCACGTCACGCCGGGCTACTTGCGAACAATGGGCCTTTCTCTGCTCAAAGGCAGAGACCTCAACGATCAGGATCTGATGTACCCGCTGCAGAATCCACCGTGGAGCGTGATCGTGAGCGAAGCGTTGTCCGCAACACTGTGGCCCGGCGGCGATCCCATCGGGCAACAGATTACCCTCTGGTCCGACGAGCGAGCAGTGGGAACGGTGGTGGGCGTCGTGGAGAACATGCGCGAACGTGGCCTCGAGCAGAGTCCGACACGAGCCGTGTACTTGCCGTACTTCGGGGCTGGTTGGTCGCCGGTCCACTTCGTCGTGCATACGGCGGGCGATCCCACTCAGTTGGTTCCTCAGGTGAGGACCCAACTCGCGGACATCAACCCAATCCTGCCGGTTTACGACATCGATCTAATGGACAACGCCGTCGCCGACTCTATGGCCGGCAGACAGTTCAATACCGTGTTGATGGCGGCATTTTCAATCGTAGCGTTGCTTCTCGCCTTGGCCGGCGTATACGGCGTCTTGGCATACTCAGTCAGCCGACGCACTTCCGAGATCGGAGTGCGCGTTGCGCTCGGTGCCAGCCCACAGAAAGTGTTGAGCCATGTGATACGCGGCGGCATGATTCCGGTGCTGGTTGGCATGCTCATCGGTTTGGCCGGGGCCTTCGGGCTGTCGCGCCTGATGCAGGGGATGTTGTTCGGTGTCACTGCTAGCGACCCGATTACGTATGTGAGCGTCGCGCTCATTCTTGCATCGGCTGCAATCATATCCTGCTACGTACCTGCGCGACGTGCAGTGCGAATCGATCCGGTAGCTGCATTGCGGGAGGATTAAGCGTCCACCACCTTGTGGTTGAGAGCTACGTGTTTCCAGACGTGCTCCCACGGCCGAGCCCGTGCTTCAGCGCAGGAACCCGACGCAGAACAGCGGACGCAGAAACCCCGGGCTTCCGCCCGGGACCCCAACCCGAGGTAGAGAAGGTACAGCAGCCGACACAGAAACCCCGGGCTGCCGCCCGGGACCCCAACCCGAGGTAGAGATGGCTGAACCGGAGGCAAGAACCCCGGGCTGCCGCCCGGGGTTAGCTGTTGGCAATTGGAGTTTCTTCTTCCCCT
>CP070792.1:1650531-1664280 GCA_020346845.1 Gemmatimonadota bacterium | reverse complement strand
TGTAGCTCTTCGTAGTCGTGCTCGGTGCTGAGAGCCATACCGATCTTGGTAAGCTCACCGATCTCTCTGGTACGCAGCGCCGCCTCCTCGCGGGCACTGATCGAGTCCGCTCGTGCAGCGGCCGCTCGGTATGCGGTCTTGAGCGCCAGCAAGAGCTGGCGTGTGCCGTGGGACCGGGGCAGATATGCGGCTAGCAGCTCTTCATCCAGCGCTTCCGGAATATCCGGTTCGTTCTCCGTACCTATGGCAACAATGCTACCGCCCGAATCGATGAAGCCGCGTAGCTGAGCGTCGGAGAACGACGAGCGATCTTCCGGTACGGACACAAACACCGTTGGGCCATCGTTTGCTTCCAGGATCGAGCCGGACTCGACCAGCACCGCAACCACACCCTCACTGAGAAGCGCAGCTTCGATGGGAGCGATATCGAATTCGGCCGTGTGCAGTAACGTGAAGTTCATTAGGAGACTGCCGTCCGCACGGAGACTGTAATGGAATCAACGACGCGCGCCACCGCTCCAATGTGAGCGCTGGCGCGCGTTTCAACAATCCCTGGCGTCGCCGCCGGGGCCCCCGCCAGATCCGATTGTTACCGCTGCAGCTGACTCAGGGCTTCTTGTGCCGGGGTGTATGCCGGGAACTCACGGGTTACCTGACTGAACAGTTCGATAGCGCGTTCGTTGTCACCCCGGTCCTGGTAGAACACGCCCTTGGTGTAGAGTCGGACTGCGTCCTCCGAAAGCTTGATTTCCTTGCGCTCGTTCATCAGGCTCTTGGAGAGTGGCTCGAGTTCCGCCCCTCTGGTAACCAGGTCAGCCAATTCGACCACCATGTCGAACATGTCTTGCCGGCTACCGCGTACGGACTTTGCCTGCATGATCTCGCCGGTCTCCACCTCTACAATCCGAGCATCGAACCTCAGATCGGCATACCAGTCGATGAACCCGCCCATGATCATGTACTTGGCACCGACGATCTTCCCAATCTCTGCTGCTGTGTTGGCGTCGACCTTGCCGCTGGCAGCTAGCTCGATTTCTCGCAACACCTCCTGAATCCTACCGCGATCCACCAGACGCAGATCGGTGTTGACTGACAACTCCGTGATCAGCATTTGCTGTATGCCGACCTCGAAGGCGCTGTAGTCCTCGCTCTCGAGACCGTAAGAGCCACCGTTCTCAAAGCTGAGCACGCCTATACCGGGCCTGCTGTCCTGAGCCTCGGTAGGCGCCGCGGCGAGGGTCGCCGCGATCCCAAGTGCAAATAGTGAATGCCAACGCATCGGTCTATCCTCCATCAAGCGTCAGTTCCGTGCCCTCGATTGCGGCGGATACTGCGAGCGGCTTCTGCGCCGCCTGGCCCATCTGTCTTGCCGCATCGAGCAGCTCATCCATGGCCGCATCGTCACGCTCAGGACGATGGTGAAACAGTACGAGGTGCTTCACCTCTGCCTCGACTGCCAGAGCCACGGCCTCCTCGAAGGAGGAATGTCCCCACCCCCTATGCTGGTTCAGCTCCGTACCCGTGAACATCGAGTCGTGCACGAGCACGTCTGCACCACGCAAGAATCGTACAAAATCCGCCCGCCAACCCGGACCCACCTCGTATTCGCCGCCCGGTCCCAACTCATTGTCGGTCACGTAGGCCAGGCTCGAACCTCCAGCCTTTGGCGTGAGCCGGTACCCCAGCGTGTTGCCCGGGTGGCGCAGCCTTATCGTGCTCACGTCGAAATCGCCAATCGCGAGCGACTCGCCTTCTATGTGTTGCACCGTCAGCTGTGCGGCCAGGCCGTCCAGCGGTACCGGAAACACTACCGGTTCCATCTGACGCCGCAGGATCGACTCGAGCGCTACATCGCCCTGCTTCGGGCCCCACACTCTGACGGCATTACTGCCGCCGAACAATGGTGCGAAGAACGGAAGCCCCTGTATGTGATCCCAGTGAGTGTGGCTCAACAACAGGTCGACTTCCACTTCACTGCGGCCGCGCTCCTGCAACTGTTTGCCCAACATCCGGATTCCTGTCCCGGCGTCGAGCACCAACAGACGGCTCCCGTCACCTCCCTTGTACTCCACCGATACACACGGTGTGTTCCCGCCGTAGCGGGCCGTGAGACCACCTGGGCTGGGTATCGATCCCCGGGTGCCCCAAAAGGTCAGAACGTATGCCATGTGCTCGATCGGTTCACGTTGCTATCTAAGTTATTGTGGGCAGTGAGGTTGCCACAAGGAAAGGTGTCACCGGTGAGGGGTGACTTGGCTCACCTGACGCCGGCCGCAGCCTCGAGCCCCGTGCGGTCGATGATCTCGATATACTTGCGCGTAACGTTGAGGATCCCGCGTTCCGAGAGGTTCCCGATGGTGCGCGATACGGTCTCGCGGCTGGACCCTACCATTTGACCGATCGTGTGATGGGTGATCCGGCGGCTGATCTTGGTGCCGTCACCTTCGTCTGCCAGCTCGATCAACAGCCGTGCGATGCGACCAGGCACGTCCAGCAACACCAATCCACCAATCTTGTCGTCCGCACTTCTGAGCCTGCGTGACATCGCCCGCAACAGACCCAGTGCTATGCGCGGTTGGTCTTCGAGTACCCGGTGGAAGTCGTCCCGATAGATGACGATCAGTCTGGATTCCTCCATTGCTATCACGTTGGCGGAGCGCGGCATGTCGTCGATCAATGCCATTTCACCAAAGAAGTCCCCTTCGCTCAGGACCGAGAGTATGACCTCACGACCGTCCTCGCCGGTGAGTACCACCTTCACCTGGCCCGAGTCCACGACATAGAGTGAGTCCCCCGGGTCGTTCTCGAACACGATGACGCTGTTCTTGGGGTACTTCTTCTTGCGGGTGATCACGGTGATGCGCTGGATCTGTTCTTCGCTCAATTCGGCGAACAAGGGCACGTTCAGGAGGGTCTCGTCCAGGGTCATTTGCGCTATGTCCGGTTGGGGAATGCAGACTCGCTACATTACGCAGCCATGGGTCGCCTGTCAATTTGGCGCAAGCTATGAACCCTTGCCTGTAAGTTGGCGTGCCAGTTATACTTCACGGCTCTTGAAATCTGGACTTTCAGGCAACGGAGAAGAGAAAAGTGAAGGCCGGTATCCATCCCAACTATCAGCGCACGATCGTGCAATGTGCGTGCGGCAACACGTTCGAGACCCGCTCGACCATGCCTGAGGTCCACGTAGAGATCTGCTCCCATTGCCATCCTTTCTTCACCGGCAAGCAAAAGCTGGTGGATACTGCGGGGCGGGTTGAGCGGTTCCGCCAGCGCTACTCCAAGAAGCCGAAGGCTCCCGCCGCTGAGGCGGCTGCCGCGGCCCCCGAAGCTTCAGAGCCAACCGAGGTCACCGCAGCCTCCGAAGCAACCGAACCTGCCGAGGCGTAGGCTGTGCAGGCGCGGCTCGAGGCCGCGCTGGAGCGCGCGGCCGAACTCGAACGTGAGCTGGCCGATCCAGCCACTGCTCAGGATCCAGTAAAGCTCAAGACCCTGGGGCGCGAGCACGCCCGGTTGGAGCGTATTCGCCGTGTAGCCGATCAGTACCACAAACTGCAGGACGAGCTGGAGCAAGCTCGCATGCTGGCGCACGAGAGCGACCCGGAGATGGCGGATCTGGCCAGGGCCGAGTTGGAGACCCTGGAGCCCGAGCTGGCTCGCACCGAGGAACAATTGCGGGAGCTACTGGTCCCACCCGATCCGCTCGACGACCGGGATTCCATCGTAGAGATCAGGGCAGGCACGGGTGGTGACGAAGCAGCGCTGTTTGCGGCTGACCTGTATCGCATGTACAACCGCTACGCCGAGCGCAACGGCTGGAAACTCGAGGCTGTGTCGCTCTCCGACGGGAATGTAGGTGGCTTGAAGGAAGTGATATTCGCAGTCCGGGGCGAGAAAGCCTATGGGCGTCTCAGACACGAATCGGGTGTTCACCGGGTACAGCGGGTTCCTGCCACCGAGGCTCAGGGACGAATCCACACCTCGGCTGCAACGGTCGCCGTCCTGCCGGAGGCCGAGGATGTCGACGTCACGATTGACGACAAGGACCTGAAGATCGATGTGTTCAGATCGTCGGGACCCGGGGGCCAGAGTGTGAACACGACCGACAGTGCCGTGCGGATCACCCACCTGCCCACCGGGCTGGTGGTTCAGTGTCAGGACCAGAAGTCCCAACTGCAAAACAAGGTGAAGGCCATGGAGGTGCTACGGGCGCGCCTGTTGGACCGAATGGTAGCCGAGCAAGAAGCCGAACGGGCCCAGGAACGGCGATCCATGGTGGGGACAGGAGACCGCTCGGCCAAGATCCGGACCTACAATTTCCCGCAGAACCGGGTCACCGATCACCGCATCAACCTCACGCTGCATCGACTCGATGAGATCCTGGAAGGTGACCTGGATCCGGTAATCGATGAGCTCAAGCTGGCCTACCGGGGGGAACACGCGGATTCCGCGAACTGAGCAGCCGCCCATGCCCTCGATTGCCGCTGAGCTGATCGAGGCGACCTCGATCCTCGAACAGGCCGGGATCGCCGATCCTCGCCGCGAGGCGACCGCTATCTGGGCGTCGCTCTCAGGGATTGGTCCGGGCCAAGTGTGGCTCAAGCAGGATGAACCCTCGAGCGAGCCTCTCTCGAGCCAGTTCAGGCAGTCAGTCGCACGCCGTGCGAGCGGGGAGCCGCTGGCATATGTTGTTGGGGTTATTGGCTTTAGGATGCTAGACGTCGAGGTGGACCGACGGGTGCTCATACCACGGCCGGAAACCGAAGGCCTGGTCGAGCGGGTGCTGAAATGGGGTGCCACCCGGGCCGGTCCGGATTGGGGCGTGGCGGTAGACGTGGGTACCGGGAGTGGCTGTATCGCTCTGAGCCTGGCTGTCGAGGGCGAATTCCGCCGGGTGGTTGGGACCGACTCGTCTCCCTCCGCTCTGGCGGTGGCGGCTCACAACCTCACGCTCGTGGCACCACCGGGCACCGCGGTCGAACTACGCGAGGGTGAAGGCCTCGGTGCCGTCCGTGACCTGGAGCCGTCGGTGATTGTCTCGAACCCACCCTACGTGACCGAAGCAGAGTTCGCGGCCTTGGACCGCGGCGTGCGAGATTACGAGCCGCGCCACGCACTTGTGAGCGGGCCAGATGGGATGGGGCACATAGTTGAACTTGTCGCGCAGTCGTCGTCGTTGCTGCAAACCGGCGGTCTGCTTGCGATTGAGATAGATTGCACCAGAGCTGACCTCGCACTGCAACTGGCGCGCGAGGCAGGATGGAGCAACGCTCGGGTAGAGAACGATCTCTTTGAGCGTCCACGTTATCTCCTGGCAACCAAGGAGTCATGAGTGATTGAAGAAAAGGCGGTAGAGCTGGGCCGGCTGATCGGTCAAACAGAGGAGTTCAAGGCGGTGAACCGGGCCCGGGATGGGCTCGAAGACATCTCCGAGATCAAGGCGCAGACACAGCGGCTGGAGGTGCTGGCGCAGAAGATGGAGGAAATGCTGAAGAAACAGCAGGATCCCCCCAAGGAGATGAAAGAAGAGTACGAAAACCTGATGTCTAGTATCCAAGCCCATCCCAATTACCAACAGCTCGTCGCGGCCCAGTCGAACTTCGACAAGATCATGCACATAGTAAACGAGAAGATACTGGAGGGAATGAAACAGGGCGCCGAGAGTTCGATCATCATACCCGGTTGAACTGAGTCATGCGCGGTACCTTCATAGTCATCGAGGGGTTTGACGGAGTAGGAAAGAGTACGCTCTCGAATCGGCTGGCGGGCCGTTTACGTAGTGAGGGCCACGATGTGCTCGAGGTGCGTGAACCGGGCGGCACGCCGGTGGCGGAGGCTGCACGGGCAGCCGTGCTGGACCCCGAGTTGGACGCAACGATAGAAGCCGAGCTGTTCCTCATTCTGGCTGCACGAGCCGATCTGGTGAGCAAGATCATTCTCCCGGCTTTGGAGGATGGCAGAGTAGTGATCAGCGATCGATTCGATCTGTCCACCGAGGCGTATCAGGTGGCCGGACGCCAACTGCCCCGTGAAGCGGTGATGAGCGCCAACATGCTCGCGACGGGAGGGCTGACTCCCGACGTGACGTTGGTGTTGGATACGCCGATCGCGGTGGCTATTGCCAGACGGGCAGGGAAGGGTGATGCGCCCGACCGGATCGAGCAGGTGGACGAGGAGGTGCAAGCACGTATCGCGGCAGCCTTCGAGCAAGCAGACGGTCCAGGGGTGGTACACATCGATGCGACCGGAACTGTCGACGAAGTGGAGGCGGCGGCGTGGCAGGTGGTGCTTACCAAGTTGAGTGGTACCAGCCGTGTTTCTGCGGGTTGAGTTTCACGGTGTTTTCGATCACAGGTAGCGGAGGCAACGCATGAACGGTCGGCGCGGCTTGATTCTGGCTCTGGTCGCATTCTTCTCATTCCTGTCCGGTGGCTGGCTCATTCAACGCGGCACCATGCGCGCCGGAACGGCCTACGAGCACGCCAGGCTGTTCCAGGATGTAGTTGCATACATTGCGGAGCATTCGGTCGACACGCTCGATGAGGGTCAGCTGTACGACTTGGCCATCGACGGGCTGCTGGCTCAGCTGAACGACCCCTACGCATCCTTCCTACGGCCCGATGACGTTGGCGAATTGCGCGAGCGCACCACCGGCACCTACGGCGGCTTGGGAATGCAGATCGATGCCCGCGACGGTTGGATCACGGTCATCGCACCGATGGCCGACTCGCCGGCCCTCGAGGCCGGCATCGAAGGCGGCGACAGAATAGTCGAGGTCGAGGGCGTATCCACGTTCGGGTGGCTGAGCGAAAAGGCGGCGGCGGAGCTGAGAGGAGAGCCCGGCACGGAGGTCCAGATCTCGATCCAGAGACCGGGAGTGCCGGAGCCGTTCGAGCTCACGCTGACTCGAGATACGATCCACATAAGGTCGGTTCAAGCAGCCATGATGCTGCGCCCGGAAGTGGGCTTCGTATCGCTGACCTATTCGACCATCGGTGAGACAGTAGTTGACGAGGTGCAGCAGGCCGTTGCTGAGCTGCGGGAACAGGGCGCCCGCTCATTGATCATCGATCTCAGGAACACGCCGGGTGGCATTCTGGAAGAAGGAATAGCCCTCACTGACCTGTTCTTGGATCGCGGGCTGGTGGTTGTCGACACGCGCGGTCGCACAGGGGTTGCGAGCGAAACATACCAGACCCGGCACGATCAAGAGTGGCCCGATCTGTCCCTTGTGGTTCTGGTGAACGGCGGTACCGCGAGTGCAGCAGAGATCTTTGCCGGGGCGCTGCAGGACCACGATCGCGCCGCGATAGTGGGCACTCCCACATTCGGTAAGGGACTGGTCCAAACGGTGTTCCCGTTCGGACCCGACCGCGCGCTCCAGATCACAACCGGGCGCTGGTACACACCAATCGGCCGCTCGATTCAGCGACCGATCCGGCGCGTGGGGGAGTCGCTACGCATCGTAGGCGGCTTGCAGGAAGAGTTGCGCGACATGGAAGGCGACACCACGGTCACCCAGGTCAGCGAAGTCTTCTACACTGATGCCGGCAGGCCTGTGAGGGGTGGCGGCGGTATTCGACCAGACCTGACCGTGCGACCCGATACATTGAGCGCCGGCGAGCAGGAGTTTTGGCGCTCGCTCGGAGCCCAGATCCCGAACTTTCGCGGCGCGCTCACCACGTATGCCCTGGACCTGAAAGCCGAAGAGGCGGTCACAGATCCCGATTTCCAGGTCACCGGCGTGATGCGCGCTGAACTGATCCGCCGTGTGCGCGCTAGCGGAGTGGATCTACCCAACGCGGTGTTTGCTGCGGCCAGAGATGTGCTGGATACACAACTGGAGTACGAAATCACGCAGTACATATTCGGGCGCGAGGTGGCCACAAGGCGCCGAACGCGGAACGATCCGCAAATCCGTAGCGCACTCGAGCTACTGGACGGCTCACCAACGACACAAGAGTTGCTCACCCGGGTGGCTCAGGAATCTGGGACCGGGACCGACGACCCGAACCAGTGACCAGAATCGGGATCATCGGTGCCGGCCGGGCCGGTGTGGGTTTGGCAGCTGCCCTGACTGAAGCCGGCTACGAGGTATTGCTGCACGGTCGCAGTCCCAAAGAAGTGCCCACCAAGATCGAGTTCTCTCATGGAGAGCTGCCAGCATGGTTGACGGACGTGGACGTCCTGGTATTGGCAGTGCGGGACGATGCACTGGAGCCGTTGGCGCTGGAGCTGTCCCAATCAGGCAAGCTGCATGCAGAGCAGGTCGTGTTACATCTGTCCGGTGTGCTAGACGGCGGTGTTCTGGCGTCGCTTCGCTCTCGCGGGTGCCGGCTCGGCTCGATGCATCCACTACAATCCTTGAGCGATCCGGAGACAGCCGCGGAGCGCCTGCGCGGTGCCGCTGGGGCCATAGAAGGAGATGCCGAGGCTGTAGACAGAGCGGAAGAACTGGCCAACGCACTGGGCCTGAAGCCGTTGCGCATATCCTCCGATTCCAAGGCACTGTACCACGCCGCCGCCGTGTTTGCGTCCAACTACATCGTGGTCGTCTCAGCGGCAGCCCACCGATTACTCGAGCGAGCCGGCGTGTCCCCTGAGGACGCTCGTGACGCCCTGGCTCCGATCATCCGGGGAACAGTCGAGAACATCGTGCGACGCGGCCCCGAAGGCGCACTGACAGGGCCTATCGCGCGTGGTGACATCGCCACCATCCGAAAGCACTTGGAATCGCTCACCAGCGAAGAGACCGAGCTGTACCGGGCGCTCGGCCACGCAGCGCTCAATCTGGCCCAGTTGAGCGACGACGAGAGCAAGGCTGTCGGGAGGGAATTGGGTCCCTAGGCTGGGCGGTCCAACCGAGCAATCCACGCAATAGAAGGGCAATCCGGGCAAAGATCAGCGCTTGTGCGCCCGCCCATGAAATCAAATGCTCAAGCATCGACCCTCAAATGAGTTGACATGTGCGGAGCATGCAAACATGTTAGCAACATGTCAAAGATGATACAGTTGCGGAACGTGCCGGACGCCCTGCATCGGCGGCTCAAGGCTAGAGCTGCGAACGAGGGCTTGAGTTTGTCTGACTACCTGATCTCCGAGATCAAGCAGGTCGCGGAACGGCCAACGGTGCGTGAGTTGCGCGAGCGGCTGAGAGAGCGTGAACCGGTTGTCGTCGAGCAATCACCCGCGGAGATGATCCGAGCGGAGCGGGATGGATAGTGTTAGTACTTGATGCCTCTGCCGTGCTGGAAGTTCTGCTCCGCCGCCCCGGAAGCGACAATATCCAGCAGCGCATTTTGAAGCAACGGGAAACCTTGCACGCTCCCCATCTGCTCGATGTTGAGGTGGCACAAGTGGTTCGCCGCTACTGCCTGTCTGGTGAGATGACTGAGTCAAGGGCCTCCCAGGCGATTTCGGACCTGGCCGACCTACCGGTTACGCGCTACCGTCACGACCTTTTCCTCTCGCGGATTTGGCAACTGCGTCACAATGTTACAGCTTACGATGCGGCGTATCTTTCGTTGGCCGAGGCTCTGGAAGCCCCTTTGGTGACATGTGACGCGCGGTTGGCGGCTGCAAAGGGTCACGCTGCAAGGGTGGAGTTGATGTAACACATAAGCAAAGGGCGACACCGGCTCGGCCCGCCGTACGTAGGATAGGCGAGAGCTGTCATCCCAACTGAGGGGGAACATCAATGACTGGTCGCAGGAGTTGGATTGACCGGCGCTTCGAACTCGGCCTTCCTGCCGAAGCCTTTCCGGATATTCTGGAGCGAGTGCGGGGAACACCCGCACGACTCGAGGAACGCGTCCGCGTTCTCACGCCCGACGAGTTCAATGAGATAGTGGACGAGACCTGGTCGATCCAGGAGAACATCGGTCACCTGCTGGACCTGGAGGAGCTATGGGCGGGTCGGATCGATGACTTGCTGTCGGGAGCGGAGGAACTCCGCCCGGCCGATCTCGAGAACACCAAGACCCACCAAGCAGGCCACAACGAGCGGGATCCTGAAGACTTGCTGCAAGACTTCAGGGAAGCCCGCATGGCGATGATCGCTCGGCTCGAGGAACTGACCGACGATGAGATCCAACGAACGGCCACACACCCACGGTTGCAGCAGCCCATGAGTGTAGTAGACCTCTTCTACTTCGTGGCAGAGCACGATGACCACCACCTGGCCCGCATCTCGGAGATCATGCGGACGGTGGTGTGATCGCATGCACTGGCGATGAAACCCGCAGCTATCAAGCCCACCATAGCGTTTGACGTTCTCGACAGGGTCGACATACGGGTGGGGACGATCGAATCGGTTGACGACGTACCGCAGTCGAAGAAGCTGATGCGCCTGCGCGTCGATTTCGGGGACATGCAGCGCACGATCCTCGCCGGTATCAAGCAAGAGAGGGACAACCCTGGCGAGATCGTGGGAAAACAGGCACTGTTTGTGGTCAATCTCGAGCCACGTCGTATGGCCGGCGAGGTATCCGAAGGCATGCTGTTCGACATTGGCTACCCCGATGGTATCCTGCCAGTTCTCGCCGTGCCGGAAACCCCCGTACCCAACGGAGCCCGCATGGGCTGAGCCGGGTCCTCTTTCAACTACCAAGGAGGTGGGACAGTGAAGGCCACCAAGATGCGTCCCACCTTTTCGGTGGAGCTGCCATTGTCAGCCGATGAGGCAATCGAGAGAATCCGGGCCGAAATTGCATCCTCCCAGTTGAACACTATGTCTGCCGGCCGCTGCGCCGAGTTTCGAGTGGCTGAGAGTGAGAGACGCTTCTGGTCGCCTTATCTCTCGGTGCAAGTGCAGGACACGCCCGAAGGCTCGCTGCTCCGCGGGCGATTCTCGCCACGCCCCGAGATTTGGACGATGTTCATGTTCGTCTACTTCGTCATGACCTTTGCCATCTTCTTTGGCGCGGCGTTTGGCTATGTACAGTGGGCCATGGGAGACTCGCCCTGGGGATTGCTCGCCGTGCCCGGCGGCATCTTGGTGATAGTGCTGCTACACGCCGCCAGCCTGGTGGGCCAACGACTCAGCTCGGACCAGACGGTTGAGCTCCGTGAGGCGCTGGACCTTGTGCTGCAGAAGATCCGCGACTAACCGTTCGTAAGACCTTCAGCACAACCCTCAAACACATCCGGGAAAGCCACATGCCCCAGAAGCCTTTTGATGAGTACGCCGAGAAGTATGACGCCTGGTTCTTGCTGAACCGCAACGTGCTGGACTCCGAGGTCCTGCTACTGAAGCATTTTCTGTCCAGTCCAGGCAAGGCCCTGAGCGTCGGTTGTGGCAGTGGACTGTTCGAGCATTTGCTGCGCACGGAACACGGTGTCGAGATCACGCACGGAGTGGAGCCTGCGGACGGAATGGCAGATATCGCCCGGAAACGGGGGCTGGAAGTGATGAGTGGCAGCGCGGAGAGTCTGCCCTACGCTGACTCCGAGTTTGACACGGTGTTGTTCAATGGCACCCCCAGCTACATAGCCAATCTGCAGCAGGCGTTCTCCGAAGCTTATCGCGTGTTGAAGTCTGGAGGGGCCGTGGTCGTGGCCGATGTGCCAGCGGAGAGTTCCTACGGATTGCTTTACCCGTTCGCCGCTGTGCGTGGCACGTGGGACGATCCCTATCTCAAAAAGGTGGCGCCGGAAAATCCCTATCCGGTGGAGTTTGCAGCCGCCGCCAATTGGCGCACGACCGAGGAGAAGAAGGATCTCCTCGTCGAGACGGGATTCATAGACCTCGAGTTCGCGCAGACACTCACGCTGCATCCCAAGTTTTCGAATGACCGAGTAGAGCAGCCTGTTGCAGGCCATGACAGAGGTGACTACGTGGCCATCCGCGCGAGGAAGCCGTAGCCGTCCGTTTAGCCATGATGACTGAACGGCGGCTAAAGCAACTCGACGCCGGCAAGAACGCCATAGCGTGGCTCGGTGCGCCGACCAGATTCACTAGCTTCAGGACAGTGGCTGGAACCGTTTCCGACTATCAGCTAACCGCGCTCGGCGAGACGATCGAGGAGCACGTCGGAGAGGTCGTACCGCAAGTGCAGCCGGATGGGGCGGCACGGCAGTGGAGCACCATGGAGGATGTTGCCATCGCAGTGTCACCTGGCGGGGCAGGGACATCGATCACGCTTACCACCGATCGGCGACAAGATATCGTGACCTCAGCTGTCGTGTTTGCTGCTCTGGCATTCGTGCTGACCGTCGTAGGTCTCAAGTTGTTGAGCGCGTCGGGAGTTGCCGCGGTGGGTGGAGTGCTGGCGGCGAGCACGAGCGCAAGTTGGCTCGCTTTTCGGCTGTATTGGAAACGGAGCGCGACCAACTGGCAGCGGCGACTGGACGGTCTCGGATCGATCGTTGCTGCCCAGGTGGAACGATTGGCTGCAGACAGGGAGCACGACTAGTGACAAGACCGGGCACCCGCTGGACCGCTGCGTCTCCAGTGAGTGAGCGGTACTGAGAGGAACACCAATCATGTCATCAGACTGCATCTGGAAGGTGATCGCGACATACAACTCACTGATGGAAGCCGAGATTGCGGCGGGAAGGTTGGACCACGTGGGGATTCCCCGACGCATCGATCAACGCGGTGGCGTGGGTCTGTTTGGCCCCGGGCATGGCGGCAGTACTGTCCGTGGTATTGCTCTGCTCGTGCCCGACGAGCAGATCGAGGCGGCCCGAGAGGCGCTCGACTTGGAATGACCATCCACACATTGGGTAGCTTCATTCTATGGAGAGGAACCTTCCATTATTGCTCGCGGCATCGACACTCTTAGTCGCTGGGGCGTGTCAGGGAAGGGAATCGGCCACCGAGCAGCATAGTACGCCGCAGGTCACGCGCGATGAGCTGGCGCCCCACGACCGGGAAGCATCCTCAGCCGCTGATACAGTTGGACCTGATACGGTCGCCGAAACCGCGGTTGGGGTACCAGTGCGGGAGACCGTGCCGTGCACTGTGGAGCGACTGATCGACGGCGATACGATAGAGTGCCGCGGTTCGGGGAGCGTGAGATTGATCGGCATGGACACACCGGAGCGAGACCAGAGGCCGTACGGCAGTCAAGCTACCGATGCGCTGGATGCCATGCTGGCCGGTGCCCGTGTGACACTGGAATTCGACGTCGAACGCCGCGATCAGTACAATCGACTACTAGCTTACGTTTGGGCTGACACCACGCTAGTGAACCTGGCCATGGTGCGCGATGGTTGGGCGGTCGTCCTGACTTATCCTCCGAACGTCCAGTACGTGGATCGGTTCACGCAGGCCCAGGCCGAGGCTCGTGAGCGAGGTGCCGGTCTGTGGGGCACAGGTGGGTTCGATTGCCTACCACGAGATCGCAGACGCGGCCGATGTTGACTCCGATGCGACCCTTCCACACGAGACATGTCTCATGAACGCTGAGCAGTTGGAGCAACAGCTGAGTGACGCATCACTGGTGCAGCTCACCGCTGAGGAGTGGACCGGGATCGCCGGAGAGTTCGAGCTGGTCGAGCGTCACAGGACCTCAGTTGCAGGTGATCTCTTGATTGTGCGGGGCAAGATCGAATTGTTTGCCGTCGAGCAGCCCACGCCGGAAACGAGGGTGGCACGAGTTCTCTCTGATATTCCCGAGGCCAGTCGCTTCGTGGCCGAGCGGATGGATCAGTACGAGCGTATGTGGGATGGGTGTGGCTGTCGCATCGACTATAACTCCCTGGAATGGTGAAGCTGCGTTCCTCGGGCCGGGCTGTAGATTAATG
>CP070792.1:1633405-1650431 GCA_020346845.1 Gemmatimonadota bacterium | reverse complement strand
CGCACATCCTCGGAGTGCCCTACGAATCACTGCTTGCGGAATTCGAGGGAGGCCACGACACGCACGACACCCTGGCAACCGGGAGGGGTACGGGCGACGTCAAGTATCACTACGGTGCTAGCGGCGTCTTTGAGGGACGCCATGGCGAACGCGTGGACGTGATCTTGATGCCCAACCCCAGCCATCTCGAAGCCGTCAACCCGGTAGTAGAGGGTCAAGTCCGTGCATCCCAGACGAACCGGTCGGCCAATCGGATCATGCACTCTCCGAAACGAGTTGTGCCAATACTGATGCACGGAGATGCGGCATTCGCTGCCCAGGGCGTAGTAGCAGAGACCTTCAACCTTGCTGGACTGGACGGTTATAACACTGGCGGAACACTGCATATCATCACCAACAACCAGATCGGGTTCACCACCAATCCCTCCGAAGCCAGGTCCACAGACTTCGCCAGCGATCTTGCAAAGGGGTACGATGTTCCAATCGTCCACGTCAATGCGGACGATCCTGAGGCTTGTTTCGCAGCCGTACAGCTAGCGATGCTGTACCGCGACAAGTTCGAGAAGGATTTTGTGATTAATCTCGTGGGATACCGTCGCTATGGTCATAACGAGGGGGACGAACCGCGCTATACACAGCCAATGATGTACGTCAGGATCGATCAGCACCCACCAGTCAAGGATCTGTATGCAAGATCGCTGATCGACGAAGGTGTCATCTCGATTGAGGACGTGGAGCGCGAAACGGAACGGGCCAACGAAGACCTGCGGAAGGCACATGAACGAGCAAGAATGCGGAAAGAGGCCCCAACGGATCCTGGCCAGCCACGTCTCAGTGGTGAGTGGACAGCAGTGGCGGAACCGGAGACTTCAGTGTCCCTCGATACACTGCGTAACATCAACGATCAACTGGTCTACGTCCCCTCCGGCTTCACTGTAAACCCCAAGCTGGCAAAACAGATGGAGCGCCGTCGTCAGGTGTTTGACGCAGACGCACCTGTGGACTGGGCACACGCCGAGGCACTAGCTCTGGGCTCGTTGTTGGTTGAAGGAATTCCCCTGAGAATGGTAGGACAGGACACCGAGCGTGGGACCTTCAGCCAGAGGCACCTCGTCTTTCATGACTCCGCGACTGGCTATAAGTATGCGCCGATAAGGTCACTCACGAACGCTACTGCTCCCTTTGAGCTACACAACAGCCCGCTTTCCGAGTACGCGGCCTTGGGCTTCGAGTACGGCTATAGCGTAGCAGCTCCTGAGACACTGGTAATGTGGGAGGCACAGTTCGGAGACTTCGCCAACGCAGCCGAAGTGATCATCGATCAGTTCATCATCGGTGGACTCGCCAAGTGGGGCGAGACGTCTCGACTGGTGCTGTTATTGCCACACGGTTATGAGGGGCAGGGACCGGAGCACTCCAGCGCTCGCTTGGAGCGGTACCTCGCGTTGGGAGCCGAAGGCAACATTCGCGTCGCTAACTGCTCGACTCCGGCGCAGTACTTCCACATGCTACGTCGTCAGGCCAGACATATCCAGTTGAGACCGCTGATACTAATGGCGCCCAAGAGTCTGCTGCGACATCCCAAGGCCGTATCACCACTCACCGATCTGAGCCAGGGTGGCTTCCGATATGTACTGGATGATCCCTCCCACACCGACACACCGGACGCAGTAACCAGAATCGTTTTCTGCTCGGGCAAGGTCTACTACGACGCGATTGCAGCAACGGCGCGTGAAGCAGCGACCCATGTCGCAATCGCACGAATCGAGCTACTCTATCCGTTCCCGGAAGATGCCGTCAGTGAGTTGATCGCCCGGTACCGCAATGTCAGAGAAGTAGTCTGGTTGCAGGAAGAGCCCGTAAACATGGGAGCGCGTAAATGGGTCGTACCCCAACTCCAGGAGCTCAAGCCCGAGTGGGCATCGATCCGCTATGTGGCTCGACCCGAACGATCGAGTCCAGCTGAGGGGTACCTGGCAAAGCACCGGGCGGAGCAGGCACGCCTGGTTGCAGCAGTTCTGGGTCCGCCGGCCAAACCTAGGGCTGGGGCATGAGTTCGTAGTCAAGAGCGACCCCGGCCTCGACGGGGAGTGCCTCCGCACCCGCCGATCCAAGCTGTCCGCTCAGCCGCTCACTTATGGGCATGATCATTGGTGGGGTATGCCAGGAAATGGCGTCTCCGGTGCGGCGGTCGATCACACGGCCTGCTTCCATCGCATTGGTTGCTGTGCCCAGATCCAGACCAGCCACCGCTCGTCTGATGGCCTCGAATACAATGGCGTCATCGTTGCGCACGAAACGCAAGTGCCGTCTGCCCAGAGCAGCCATGTAATAGTGAGCCGGCACGAAAACGATTCCATCCAACCCGATTTGCTCACAGACGACGACGAGTAGCGCGACAATCTCTCGCAGCAAGCCGAGACCCGGGAACTCCTGACCCGGCAAGCGTGGTCTATCACCGAACTCTGCTCGTGGGTTCTGCAGCAGCAACCACTCAACGTACAGAGCCTCCATACCAGGTACCGATGCTCGATCACGTCGGACTCTCAGTTCCACCAGCAACTCCGCTTGCTGCGTATCTCCGAACAATCGAATCGTGTGCCCTAGAGTTGAATGCGCGTCGAGCACGATTGTTGGTGACACAAATCCCTTCGCGCGAATCTGATTGAGAATGCCGAGTCGCTCGAGCAACAGCTCGATCCGGTGCTTTGTGAACACTCCGAGGACACGCGCATCACTCTGCACGCCAATGCCCGGCATCATTAGATCCGATTCATCCAACTCCCAGTCAGGGGCCGACGCGCGGGCCTTGGCCTCCTTTCGCTTCGCATCATGCTCAATCCTACGAAACCTCCTCACTATGGCTTCCACGTCCTCCGTTGGCACATGCTCATTCCCAGTGAACAGCCAGTGAACGAACCCGGCTGTGTAGCGCCACGCATCCTTCCCATAACCACCTCCCAACACCACCGCGATCGGCATGTCTTCGTTGCCACGCCTGGCGTGCTCGATCACAAACTGGTCACGACGCAACAATCCCTCGCGACTCACACGCCAGTTGCCCATCTTGTCCCCGGCAACCGGATCCACTCCCGCGACATAAACCACGAGTGCTGGCTCGTGATCAGCAATCACACGTGGCAACTCACTCTCCAGCACGCGGAGGTACTCCGCATCTCCCACACCCTCACCCAATTCGATACATGAATCGGCTACAGCCTCTTGATGATCCCAGGTCTCGTTGTGAATCGAGAACGTGTACACCGTAGGGTCGTTGGCGAACGCTGTGCGGGTGCCGTTCCCATCATGAATGTCCAGGTCTACTATCAAGATCGATTCTGAGTATCCCCGTGACCGGAGCCGCGCAACCGCAACCGCAATATCGTTGATGATACAGAAACCCATCCCGCGGTCCGGCCTGGCGTGGTGGAACCCTCCGCCCAGGTTCACCGCTACACATCCGGTCCGCAACGCTAAGCGGGTGGCATGGACCGTACCTCCTGCTGCCAGTCGCTGCAGGTCGATGAACTGTTGCCAGGTTTCATCCTCCGTTCTGAAGCCTAATACCGCTTCCATTGTCTCTGGACGATCCAGCTGATCCAGATAGTCAGCCGTGTGTACTTTGGCGATGTTCTTCAGTGAGGCGGGGATTGGTGTCCTTGCATCCTGCTGGCCAATCACCCCCTGATCCAACAGATAGGCCAAGATTCGCTGCCCGCGGAGGGGGTCCAGCGGAACACCCGCCACGGGTAACTCGTAATCGGGATGGTACACGAGTCGTGTTTGGCTTCCGCTCAGGGAATACCGCAACCGTCGCAGTGCCCGTAGCCCGGCTACCAACAATTTGCTCAACGCTCTCTTCTCCCAGCGTGCGCCCTGTCCCCGCTCCCTCTATTCAGTGGGCACCTCACCCATGGGGATCTCGCGCAGTTCTTTCTGGAGCAAGGGATGTGTCTTGAGCAGATACCATCCCATGGCAACTGCGGCAGCCATACCACCCACCAGCACAACGATCCACGCGCTGCCTCCCAACAGTGGGCCGGCAAACAGCAGCAAAGCCGCAAACAGGTGAAAGGCAACGAAGACCAGAGCCACCAATATGAAGTATTGCGCTGCAGGGTACTCCTCGGCCAATGAAACAAGCCACGACGCAAACAGCCCCACCGCCAGTAACGTGAGGACATGTACCATGTTGTATGCCAACACCGGTCCAGCCGATATCTGCAGAGCAGCCGGGTCTTCGAGCCCGTAGAACATGGCAGCCCCAAACATCGCGGCGGTGTGGAAAAGAGATCTCCCCATCAGCACGTTGATTGCACCGACTACCACCACAACCGCCGCATATCCTATAAGTCCCGCGGCTAGACCACCCGCCAATATCAGCTTGGTACGCTCAGTCATTGCCACCTCCGTCCGGTGTGATCGACCTCGATGCGTCTACTTCACATAATATGGTAGTGTTCTCGGAAATAACCCCCCTTGCATGTTTTGGTTAAGATTCTTTCACTCTGTGGGTTGCTGTTGTCCGCGACAATTACGGACTAGGAGTCTGCTGCATGATGGTTCTGGATGTCGTACGCGCTCTTGCGTTCCTGGTATTCGTCTATTGTGCCTTGGTGTCCCTCGCATCCTGGGCGATACGAACGGGCCGAATCAACCAGTTCAGCTCAATCGGCCAGACTGTCCGCAGGATCATCGATCCACCGCTGCGCCCGATCGAGCATTGGCTGGTCAAGCGAGGGGCCAATCCTCAGGGTGCCGGCTGGTGGTTGCTTGGCATCAGCGTCGTAGCCGGAATCATAGTGGTTACGATGACTGAGTGGATTCTGGTGCAAACCGTTCGGATCGCTTCGGCTGGTTCGAGGGGACCGGGCGGCGTAATGCAGCTCGTTGTCTACTACGCAGTGCAACTAGTCACGATTGCCCTAATAGTCAGGGTGATTGGATCCTGGTTTGGGAAAGGCCCGGATACCGGCTGGATGCGGCCTGCTTACTTCCTGACCGACTGGATCGTGCGGCCACTGAGGAGGATCGTGCCCAATGTCGGCATGATCGACATCACACCACTGGTTGCGTACTTCCTGTTGCAATGGTTGGTCCTACCGCTGCTCATGAGGCTGTTTCAATGATTTTTCAAGCCATAGCCCGCGGGATGAGATGACGGTTCTTGCGTTCCACATCCAACCAGGGGCCAAGGCTACTGAGATCGTGGGCTGGCATGGAGACGCCATCAAGGTGCGACTGCGGGCTCCTCCTGTTGCCGGTGCCGCAAACGACGAGCTGGTTCGCTTCCTTGCCAGGCAAGCGGACGTGCCTTTGTCAGCAGTCACCATCGTCAACGGGAGAACGAGCCGCAGAAAACGAGTGTCCATAGAAGGCGTCAGTAGAGCCGATGTCCTCCGTGCCGCCGGGCTGGAGGATCGCTAGCCGCATGGAGCGAGTGAAACACCCATCTCTTCCGCCGGTGGTCAGGCAATTTGGCCTCGTCTCATTCTTCAACGACCTGGCAAGTGAGATGGTCTACCCGCTGCTGCCGGCCCTGATCACGACGCGTCTCGGGGGTAGCGCGCTCGCGCTGGGAGCGCTGGACGGCATAGCCGACGCAATTGCCGCAGCCATGAAGCTCACCGCAGGACGTCTCTCGGACACATTGCGCTGGCGTAGGCCCCTCGTTGTAGCCGGCTACACAATCGCCGCTATTGCACGACCTGCGATGGCACATGCATCAGCTGTGTGGCAGGTAATAGCTCTGCGTGCTGCCGATCGAACCGGTAAAGGTATGCGGAATCCACCACGCGACGCGGTGATCGCGGATGCAGCACCGCTTGAAATTCGCGGGCGCGCCTTCGGCTACCACCGATCGATGGACCACGCCGGTGCCGTGGCCGGTCCCCTGATCGCCTGGATCATGCTGTCAGCAGCGGGAATGAGCTCAGCTCAAGTGATAGCTTGGAGCATTGTACCTGGAATCCTGGCGGTCACCGTCGTCATGTGGGCAACACGGCACGTCGGGACACAGCACAGGGACATGTCTGACAATGCCACTCCGGAAGCGGATGAGGGAACGGATCGTGTCCCTTCCGACGTTCACTCGTCCAAGTCCTTACTCAGCTTGATTATGCTTTTCGCGTTGGCCCGATTTCCCGAAACCCTCTTCCTTCTTCGGTTGCAGGACACCGGCGTACTGGTGGCTCTCGTGCCTGCCCTGTGGGCGGCACTGCACATAGTGCGTACCCTAGGCAGTTACCCCGGTGGTTGGCTGTCTGATCAAATCGGGCCACGGTTCACCATGCTGCTCGGCTGGGGCTTGTACGCCATGGTGTGCCTCGGCATGGCTGTGACCCAAACTCCGATGGCCGCGGCAGCGTGGTTTCTGGCATTCGGTGTGGTGACTGTGCTAACCGAGTCACCAGAACGCGCGTTCGTTGCCGGTTTCACAGCCCGACGTCGTGGAACTCGGTTTGGCGTCTATCACGCGGGAATCGGCTTGGCAGGACTTGCTGGTGGCTTGGTCTTCGGCTTCGTCTATTCAGCTGCAGGCGGGGCCATAGCGCTGAACCTCAGTGCAGGGTTGGCAGTCCTTCTGGTAGCCTCCGGTCTGTTCACTCGGCAATAGGAGATAGCAGACTCCCATGCGCAGCGACCCCGTCGAACAGCACATATCCCCTTTTCCATTTCCCCAGAACTCCCTAGATTGTTTTCCACAACTGAAGCCCGTGGTCATTTGCGGCCTATTGCAGCCACGTTAAACAAGTCGCTAAAAAGCCCGCCCCGGCGCGCCTCTAGCGGCCGGGCTTCTTATTATGGAGGTATGGCTGTCACGATGACGTTCAGAACCGAGCGCTCACAGTTACTTCAGGACCAGCTCCAGCAGCGCATTCTGGTGCTAGACGGAGCCATGGGTACCATGATCCAGCAGTACGGCCTGGAGGAGTCTGACTACAGGGGTGAGCGGTTTGCCAACCAATCGGTCTCGCTGAAGGGTAACTACGACGTTCTCTCACTGACACGTCCTGACGTCATCGAGGCAATCCATTCAGCATACCTCGATGCGGGCGCCGATATCATAGAGACCAACACGTTCAGCGCTTCCGCCATTTCTCAATCCGATTACCACAACGAGCCCGCGGTGTGGGACATGAACCTGGCTGCTGCTCGGATTGCGCGAAGAGTTGCCGATGAGTTCACGGCCCGCAACCCGCGCAAGCCTCGCTTCGTTGCAGGCAGCATAGGTCCCACCAATCGTACTGCATCTATTTCACCAGACGTCAACGATCCCGGATTCCGCAATGTCACTTTCGATCAGCTTGCATGTGCGTATGCGGAACAAGCGAAAGCACTCATTGAAGGTGGCGTGGATCTGCTGCTGGTAGAAACCACTTTCGACACTCTCAACTGCAAAGCTGCGCTTTACGCAATCCTCCAAGCAAGGAATGAATTGGGCTTTGAGACTCCAGTTAGCGTGTCCGGCACTATAACTGACGCGAGCGGACGCACCCTTTCGGGACAGACGCCAGAGGCATTTTGGTATTCGGTGAGTCATGTGCAACCGTTCTCCATGGGTCTCAATTGCGCCCTAGGCGCGAGTGAATTGCGACCTCACCTGGAAGAGATCTCGAGTCTGTGTGACACTTTTGTCTCTTGTCACCCAAATGCCGGATTGCCCAACGAGTTCGGACAATATGACCAGACGCCCGAGCAGATGGCTGAGATCATCGGTGATTTCGCCCGCTGCGGCTTCCTCAACATCGTGGGTGGCTGCTGTGGCACAACACCCGATCATATCCAAGCCATAGTCGCGGCAATCGACGGACTCGCTCCTCGCGAGATACCGGTTGCCGAGCCCTTCACACGCTTAAGTGGGCTCGAACCCCTGGTGATCCGGCCGGATAGTCTGTTCGCCAACATTGGTGAGCGGACCAACGTGACCGGCTCTCGCAGGTTTGCCAGACTCATTCGGGATGGAGACTACGAGGCTGCACTTGACGTGGCACGGGAACAGGTGGTGAGCGGCGCCCAAATGATCGATGTCAACATGGATGAGGGACTGCTCGATTCCGAGGCAGCGATGGTGAGATTTCTCAATTTGGTTGCCGCTGAGCCTGACATCTGCAAGGTCCCGGTTGTAATAGACTCATCAAAGTGGGAAGTAATCGAGTCTGGTCTCAAATGCATCCAGGGCAAGGGTGTGATCAACTCAATCAGCCTCAAAGAGGGTGAGTCCCAGTTCATTGAACACGCTACAAAAGCTAGGCAGTACGGTGCCGCGGTCATTGTGATGGCGTTTGACGAAGAGGGGCAGGCCGACACCGTAGAGCGGAAGGTGGAGATCTCAAAACGTGCCTACCGGATACTCACTGAGCAGGTCGGTTTTCCCCCACAGGATATCATATTCGATCCCAATATCTTCGCTGTAGCCACTGGTATCGAGGAACACAACCGCTACGCCATCAATTACATCGAAGCGTGTCGCCTGATAAAGGAGACTCTGCCACACAGCCTCGTTAGCGGCGGCGTGAGCAATCTCTCCTTCTCCTTCCGTGGTAACGATACGGTGCGGGAGGCCATGCATGCAGCGTTCCTGTATCACGCCGTGCGCGCTGGCATGGATATGGGAATCGTCAACGCAGGGCAATTGGCTGTGTACGATGACATTCCGGAGGAGCTTCTCGAAGCGGTAGAGGATGTCCTGTTCGACCGCGATCCAGAAGCAACCGAGCGCTTGACTGGCCTTGCGGCGACAGTCGCAGGGGCGACACGCAAGGCAGTCGGCGACCTAGCATGGCGCGAGCGGGACGTCGAGCATCGCCTGTCGCATGCTTTGGTCGAAGGCATTCTGGATTTCATCGAAGAGGACGTTGAGCAAGCCCGTGCCAAATGTGACCGACCGATCGAGGTCATCGAAGGTCCCTTGATGAATGGGATGAACATTGTGGGAGATCTCTTCGGCGCTGGCAAGATGTTCCTGCCACAGGTGGTGAAGAGTGCTCGGGTGATGAAGAAAGCAGTCGCCTACCTGATTCCTTACATCGAGCGGGAGAAGTCGGCAACCGGAACGGCTTCGACATCAAAGGGCAAGCTGGTTCTGGCAACGGTGAAGGGCGACGTGCACGACATTGGAAAGAACATCGTGGGCGTAGTGCTCGGGTGTAACAACTATGAGGTTGTTGACCTTGGCGTGATGGTCTCTGCATCAGAAATACTGGAGACGGCCAGGCGAGAGGGAGCGGACATCATCGGCTTGAGTGGATTGATCACACCGAGTCTGGACGAGATGGTACACGTTGCACGTGAGCTGGAGCGCGAGGGTTTCGACATTCCACTCCTGATTGGCGGTGCCACGACCTCGAAGGTTCACACCGCAGTCAAGATCGAACAGCACTACAGCGGACCCACGATTCACGTCAATGATGCGTCACGCAGCGTCGGCGTTGTGAGTCAGTTGATGGACCCCAAACAGCGGCCGGTTTTTGTCGAATCGGTTCGCTCCGATTACAGAAAGACTCGGGAGTCACGGACGTCCCGCAGGAGCGAGCAGCGACTCCTAGCGCTCGAAGAGGCACGTGAGCGCAGAGTGAAGCTGGATTGGAGTTCGTACACACCGCCAAGACCCCGAGTTATTGGAGTACACACTCTCAAAGACTATCCCCTGGCCGACTTGGTCGAATACATCGATTGGTCACCATTCTTTAAGACATGGGAACTCAAAGGTCTCTTCCCGGCAATCTTGGACGATCCTGTGGTGGGCCGAGAAGCACGCAGGCTCCATGAGGACGCGCACACGCTGTTGAGGCACATCATCGATGACCGATCAGTAACCGCGCACGCGGCTCTTGGCATGTTCCCCGCCAACTCGGACGGTAGCGACGACATAGAGATCTTCGGCGATGATGAGCGTGGCGAGGTTAGGGTACGTGTCCACAACCTGAGACAACAACAGCAGAAACCACCTGGCCGTGCGAACTATTGCCTCAGCGATTTCATCGCACCGCAGGAAACGGGACTCCGCGACTACATCGGTGCGTTCGCGGTCACTGCCGGCATTGGCACTGAACAGCTTTGTACCAAGTTCGAGCTGGAGCACGATGACTATCGGAGCATCATGGTCAAGGCAATTGTCGATCGGTTGGCCGAGGCGTTCGCAGAATTGCTCCATCAGAGGGTGCGCAATGAGTTCTGGGGGTTCGCGGCAGATGAGAGACTCACGAATGAGGAGCTGATTCGAGAGAAGTACATTGGAATCCGACCAGCCCCTGGCTACCCCGCGTGTCCGGATCACACTGAGAAGCAGACCCTATTCGGGTTGCTGGATGTGACAGACAACACCGGCATCTCATTGACATCCAACTATGCCATGCAACCCGGTGCCTCCGTGTGTGGCTGGTACTATTCTCACCCGCAGTCGATGTATTTCGGTATCGGCAAGCTCGGCCTGGATCAAGTTCAAAGCTACGCCAAGCGGAAGGGTGTTACGGTGCGCGAAATGGAGCGTTGGCTCGCGCCCAATCTCGGATATGATCCACAGGCAAGAACAGCATAATGACAAACAAGTTGAGGGATCTAATCGCCGACGGTAACGTCCACGTGCTTGATGGTGCGATGGGCACCATGCTCTACAGCAAGGGCGTGTTCGTGAACGTCTGCTATGACGAACTGAATCTCACGGACAGCGACCTGGTCCAGGAGGTCCACGAGCGCTACGTGCGGGCCGGTGCCGAAATCATCGAGACCAACACTTTCGGCGCGAATCCAGTGAAGCTCTCGGCCTTCAACCTCGATGATCGCACTGAAGAGGTGAACCGAGCCGCGGCCGAGATCGCCCAGAAGGCGTCGCGTGACAGGGCGAGTGTGGTGGGAGCGATCGGGCCGTTGGGAATCAGGATCGAGCCGTGGGGCCCTACCAGTAGGGATGAAGCGGTCGCCTTCTTTGAGCGTCAGGTACAGGGGCTGCTCGAAGGCGGAGTCGACGGATTCATGCTGGAAACCTTTGCGGATGTGGACGAGCTTCAGGCTGCCTTCCGCGCAGTTCGCAAGCTCACAGACCGGCCGATCTTTGCGCAGATGTCGTTTGGCGAGGACGGCCTTACCTCCTACGGCACAAGCGTCGAGACCGCTACCCGGCAGATAACAGAGTGGGGAGCGGACGTTGTCGGTCTCAACTGCTCGGTGGGCCCGGCCGCCATGCTGGACGCCATTGAGCGCATGACACTAGTCACGCACCTGCCAATTTCGGCCTTGCCCAACGCCGGACTCCCACGTGATGTGGGCAATCGGAAGATCTACTTGGCGGCACCCGAATACATGGCCCGCTATGCCAGAAGGATGGTAGAGGCAGGCGTGACCTTCGTGGGTGGTTGCTGCGGAACAACCCCGGACCATACTGAGAAGATCGCGGAGTTTGTTGCCGTCGCACAGCCGCGCAAGACCCCCGTCTATGTTTCGCGCGACGCTGTGGCCCCAGAAAGAGGGCTTGATCCCGTTCCTCTCAAACACCGGTCGCGCTGGGGTCGCAAGATCGCTACGGGCGAGTTTGTGCAGAGCGTGGAGATCTTGCCGCCACGCGGTTGGCAGATTGCCGAGATGCTGGAGAAATGTCGCGCCTTGAAGATCGCTGGAGTCGACGCCGTAAACATCCTCGATGCACCAAGATCACAGAGCCGCATGGGCGCACTCGCATCTGCGATCATCGTCGAGCGCGAGGTGGGCATCGAGACCGTGGTCCACTACACATGTCGCGACCGCAACATGCTCGGCATGATCAGTGACCTGTTGGGTGCAGCAGCAGCCGGTCTGCGCAACTTGCTCATAGTGACCGGCGATCCGCCACGGCTTGGCACATACGACTTCACTGGTGTGTTCGATATCGATTCGATAGGACTCACCAACGTCGTGTACCATCTGAACCATGGCCTCGATCCCGGTGGCAACACGGTTGGCGAAGCCACACCCTACGTGATCGGTGTCGCAGTCAATCACAACGCCAGCGATCCCGAACGTGAGCTCAAACGATTCTATTGGAAAGTTGATGCAGGAGCCGAGTTTGCCGTGACCCAACCCGTTTTCGAGCCACGCCAATTCGAGGAATTCCTCAAGCTTACCGAGGAATATGGTATCCCCATCTTGGCCGGTATCTGGCCCTTGCGGTCGCTGCGGAACGCGGAATTCCTCGCCAACGAGGTGCCAGACGTGGTAGTGCCGGAGTCGGTGCTCGAGCGGATGCGAAAAGCCAATGAACAAGGTGATGAGGCCGCAGCTGCCGAAGGTGTCATGATCGCCAGAGAGGTGATGCAAGAGATAGGTGACGCCGTGCAGGGCGTACAGCTAACAGGGTCTTCGGGTCAGGTGCAGCGTGCTTTAGAAGTCCTCGGCCGATAGTAGCCGGATCACATGCTCTGGAGCGCTGCCATGATCCGGCTGTACCGTTGATGTACCCTGCGGAACCCCAGGTTACTCACGTAGATGTTTTGGGCGCCCAATCCCTGCAATGCTTTGATACTGCGAGCGCATATCTCTTCGGCAGATAACCCGGACGCGAAGTCCGCGGTGATGCCCTCGCTGGGCACCGGGAAGAACTGACCCAATCGTTGGAGCGTGTTCGGGTTGGCGCTCCGGTAGTAGAAGACGCCGAACACTCCGGGTGGTTGAAGCTCGCGCCGAGTTGCTTCGGAGATGAAGCGCTCGACTGAATCCAAATCGTGATGTGACACGATCTGAGTTAGGTAGAACTCAGCCGTGGCATCTTCTCGCTGCAAGTAATCAACCTGCTCGCTGGCTCTTCTGTGCGGATTGGCCCATCCACCCAGCGTTAGGTGGGGCACCCTGTTTCGTACTGCGCTTCGCAGCTCATAGGCATGTGGCAGGCAACGCGGAGCACCTACCGATCTATCCCCACCCAACACCGTCAAGGCCGTAATCCCGTGCGACGCGGCGCGAGTGGCGTACAGGAGACAATAGTCCAGAGAATGCTTGCAGGTGAGAAACGGCACTACCCTCGTGGCGTCTACCGCGTCGGCCAAATTGGTCGTGAGGTGCTGTAGGTTCTCCTCCTCTGCCTGTCCCACCGCGTTGTCCGTAAGGAAGACGACGGTATCAATGCGTGCCAGCTTGCGAATCGAGTGGTACATATCGATCCAAGTGTCCATGCTGTCTGCTCTGGACAAGTCCGCACGTGGTGGCCGCAGCTCCGCCGCGATCAGCGGCCTGCCATCCTTGAGGCGCTCGAGAAGAGAGGTCGTATGTGCCATTCTGAATCAAACAACTTACAAACAAGGTTGATGCCAAGCGATTCTGATAGTGGGGGCTATCCCGTTTGCGTCCAACACACCTGAACGTGTATCGTTATCGGCTCGGTTGTTGCCGGATTCCGGAACCCGACGATGATGATGGGGGTTGAATGGTCAGGAACGAATCGAACAGGTGGAGGCAGTCTATGAAGTACCGGCGAGTCTTGCTCGTATCAGCAGTGGTCACATTGGCCTTTGTATCTGGCGGTTGGCTGCTGCAGGGGCCCCAAACCGGCGGAGCCCAGGCCTATGAGCGCGAGCGTCTGTTCGAGGAGGTTCTGAGCCATGTGGCGCGTTACTACGTCGACACGGTCACTACAAGTGATCTGTATGACATGGCTATCGAGGGCATGTTGGACCGCCTCAACGACCCGTATACCGCGTTCCTCAGACCCGAGGTCTACGAAGAGCTGAACATCAATACCACTGGTGACTACGGTGGCGTCGGCATCAGGATTGAATCGCGCGATCAGTGGATCACCATTGTGGGCCCCCTAGCAGATACCCCAGGCGACAGGGCCGGGCTACAGGCCGGAGATCTCATCGTTGAGATCAACGGCATGTCAACGAAGGGATGGACTACTGCTCAGGCTGCGGACGTGATGCGTGGGGAGCCAGGCACTGACGTAGAGCTGAAGATCGGTAGGGCCGGGATTCCTGAGCCAATGGACTTTACGATCACTCGCGCGAGGATCCACGTGAACTTCGTAGAGGGCAGGTCCATGGTCGCCCCGGGCGTCGGGTACGTGCAATTGACCTCAGTAAGCCGCGAGGCGCCTCAGGAGCTGAGGGTCGCGGTGGATCAACTCAGAGCGGAAGGCGCCAAGAGCTTGATCCTTGATCTCAGGGCCAACCCAGGCGGCATTCTGGAGCAGGGAGTGGCCATAGCCGACCTGTTCCTGGATCGTGGTGACGTAGTCGTTGAGATGAAGGGCAGAGCCAGGGGAGCCAGTCAGACTTTCACTGCCGGGACCGAAGAATCCTGGCATGACATGCCGATCGTTGTCTTGGTGGGTCGCAATACGGCCAGCGCTGCCGAGATCATCTCGGGCGCGCTGCAAGACCATGACCGGGCCCTCGTCTTGGGCACCCGGACATTTGGAAAGGGCGTCGCTTACGTCGTCCTTCCCCTGTCCGAGACCGAGGCTCTAAGCGTAACAACCTCTCGCTGGTACACGCCCAGCGGTCGCTCGATTGACCGGCCCGTCCCGACATTCTCGCAGCAGATAGTGTCCCGGCCTGTCTCGGGCCAAGTCGATTCGTCGGCATCTGACACCGTGGAATACCGCTCCGCGTCCGGTCGGCTACTGCAGGGCGGTGGTGGCATCGTGCCTGACGTGAATCTGCCCGACACCTTGGATGCCGGCGAGCAGACATTTGCCAGGGTGTTGGGTGCGGACCTGCCAAAGTACCGTGATGTCATAGCTCGCTACTCGCTCGACCTCAAAGGCCAGGGTGTGATCACAAGCCAGGACTTCCAAGTCACCGATGCGATGCTCGAGGAGTTTCACAACCGACTCCGCGCCCGCGGTGTAGAGATGCCCGACTCCGTGTGGGTAGGTGCCCGGGATCTCGTGGCTGATCAATTCGGCTTTGAGATTGCCCGCAATGTATTTGGTCGCGAGGCCGAGCTCCTACGTCGCATCAAGCACGACATCCAAGTCAGTCGCGCCGTAGAGCTCCTGCGCACTTCGCCAACCCAGGAACAGCTCCTCGCATCCGTGCGGGGCAACTAGATCCATTTCGGCCGGGCGCCGCGCTCCACAGCGCGGCGCCCGACCCCGCTTTCCCACCTAACTTCAGTCTTACGAGCTAGTTAGACACTAGCGCAAGATCGCACGCCCGCCCGTTCGGTGCTTGACTTTGTAATACAAAGTACTTTATACTCACAGGACGGAGGCGAGATTATGACGACTGCTCGGATCGGGCTGTGGGTAACGGGCTTGGCCGCTCTACTCGGGCTGGTGGGCGACACCTTGCTACGGGAGACACCATGGGGAATCAACTTCGGATTGTGGGTTCTCGCCGTGGTCATCTCCGTTCTGGTAATCTCTCAGCGGACCGGAGCCCATAAGCAGCTGTCACTATGGCTGCTCCTACCGGTCTCATTCGCGGCCTTGCTGGCATGGCGCGACGCCCCCTTTTTGGCCGCCTGGAACTTCCTGGCTGCCGCTGCTTCCCTCACGCTACTCAGACTTTTCCTACTCCGACGATACCTCGGGCACACAACCGTGTTCGCCTACGTGAGGAACGCTGTCGAAGTGATGCTCAACGCAGCCTGCGGAGCGCTGGTACTGACCTTCGGAGACGTTCGCTGGCTTGAACGCGACGGAGGAAGATCGAATGCCGCCTACAGACCCATCGTGATTGGCCTGCTGTTGACAGTCCCATTGGTGCTGGTATTTGGAGCCTTGTTCATGGCAGCAGACCCGGTGTTCGAAGCATTAGTGCGCTCAGCCCTCGACTGGGACTTCGAGACACTGGCGTCGCATCTGTTAGTGGCCTTGTTCATAGCTTGGCTTACAGCAGGCTATCTGCGATCGATCGCGTTACGCGACAAACCTCTCACGGCATCATTACCCGAGCCGAAATCTCCGTCGCTTGGGATTGTCGAGATCGGGATCCCACTCGGCACGTTGATCGCCATCTTTGCGATTTTCGTAACCATACAGATCCAGTACCTCTTTGGTGGCGAGGATCTCATTCATAACACACTCGGATTGAGCTATTCCGAGTATGCCCGACGCGGTTTCTTCGAACTGGTGACCGTCACCACCCTCATTGCGCCAGTGCTCTTGACCTCCGATTGGATGCTGGACAAAGGATCCAGCAAGAATCGAAGTAGCTTCGCAGTGCTGGCGATCGTGCTACTAATCATGGTGTTCGTCGTGATGGCGTCGGCGCTCGAACGCATGCGCCTGTATGTAGACGCATACGGTCTCACGCAGGATCGATTCTACGCCACTGCCTTCATGCTATGGATTGCGACCCTTCTTGGATGGCTAATTGCTACGGTGCTGCGCAATCAAAGGAGACGGTTCGCATTGGGAGCAATGGTCAGCGGGTTCCTCTTGCTGCTGAGTTTGAACGTCATCAATCCAGATGCGATGATTGCAAGAACAAACATCGGCCGACCCTCAGCAACTCAGCCAGTTGACGTTCACCATCTTACAACGCTCAGTGCAGACGCAGTGCCCGCGATGCTGGCCAGAGTCGCAACACTCGAACCGGGTGCGCAGTGCCAGCTGATAGCCGGATTGAGGCAAAGAAACTGGTTCCTCAACGGGAGCAACTGGCGTACCTGGAACGTCGGGCGTTCTCGAGCGAGAAGGGCTCTGCTTGACGCTGACCGGATTACCCGCCACTGCGACTGGTCTCCAACGGCGTCAGCCGATCGCTGACCGCTGCTCTTCGGCGATCGGCACCCGGGACTGTTCGCTCCTGGGATGCCATATCCCACAAGCGGACATGGTACAACCACCACTCACCTGGCGTGTCGAAGCTAAACGAAATGATTTCAACATCTTAGATGGTGTCATCCGGGTGGCATACCCGTTGCCATGAAACCAACTGCAGACAGTCACCGTCCATAGAAGTGTGAGCCGAGAGGCTCAGGAGAGTTGGCCTTGGATATCGCTAGAGAACCACCACCAAAAAGAAAGAAGTACCTGCCCGCGGGAATCGCCCTCGCGGCAATCGTGCTGACGACGTTTGGCCTATCGCGGCTTAAGCCCGCTGCACCT
>CP070792.1:1628300-1633305 GCA_020346845.1 Gemmatimonadota bacterium | reverse complement strand
GTCCGACAGCGGCGACATCTTGTCGCCGAAGAATGCACCACCAATCACTGCTCCTGCCGTTATGCCTAGGTTTGCTCCCAACGCGCCCGCAATTCCAATTATGACAACGCCAACAGTACCGGCTGACCCCCAGGAGGTACCGGTCAAAACCGAAAACACGGCTGGAACCAATAGCGCGAATAGATAAATGAACCTGGGGCTGATCAGGTCGATCCCATAATAGACCAACATCGGGATGGTGCCACTTATCATCCAGCTTGAAATGATGATCCCAATCGCGAAGAGAATGAAGAAAGCCGGCAGAGCCGTCCCCAATTTCCGCACGATCGAGCGTTGAATATCAGGCCACTTGAACCCGAGCACAAAGAGTTCGGTGACGGCGAACGCAGCCGCCAAAATGAACACTACTTCCAGTGGAAAGGCGGGAAGACCCTGAAAGTGGGGCCGGAGTATCAGGCCGTAGACGACCAGAACTGCCAAGAAGAGTATCGGGAGGAGCGCGTGCGTGAACGAGATATTCTTCGGATTGGGAGGCTGAGCCATTCAGAAATCTATCCCTTCCGGGCGCCACCGGCTGGAGGACGCACTAACTCAAGACGCCGATGACCTTGAACACGTGGGCGTAGGAAGGCGGTACACGCTCGGGCCGATCGCGGGGTGGCTCAATGATGATCGTGTCGCCCTGGCGCCTCCAGTCGATAGTACCTTCATGACCGAGTAACTCTACGGTCGTTGTGTGGATCTGGCGGAGCGCCTGTATCCGAACATCACTGGTAGGCCATTCTGGACATATGACAAACAGATCTGACCCCTTACGGGTGAAGCGAATACTCGTCTTGTCAGCAGTGTTTGGCTGCGGTGCGATTCCGTCAGTCCACGGTCGAGTGGAGTAGATCGCGTCGCCGTTCACTCGGAGCCAGGCTCCGATGTCTCTCAGTCGGCGTTGCATGATGAGCGGGATCGTACCGTCGGCGGTAGGGCCCACGTTCAGTAGCAGGTTCCCACCACGGCTTACAACGTCCACCAATTCGTGGATCAATTGCTGCGAAGTGAGGTAGTCGTCTGCGCCTTCAGCTTGGTTATAGCCGTACGAACGGCCTATCCCGCGACTTTCTTCCCACGGATGGTCCACACCGACGGCATCTGTATCACGATACTCGCTCGAGTAATAATCTCCGTGACGTCCGGGCATACCTCTGGCCCACCGATCGTTGACGACTACTTCGTCTCTGTTGGGAGCATTGTTGTACAGCCATGACAAGAACTCCTTTGTCTTCCAGTACTCGTCATCTTCGTCCCATTCACCACCGTCGGCAAACAACACGGCGGGTTGGTAGTCGTTCACTAATTCTCGTAGTTGAACTAGAACATGGTCACGCACGTACCTATCACGCGGGATCCCATAGCGATCCATGTACTCTCTTGGTACATAACGGCCGCTTGGAGTGCGGGCTGTAGTATTTGACTCCCATTCGACGAGAGAGTAGTACAACCCCATTTTGAGTCCGTGTCGCCTCACTGCGGCCGTCAACTCACCGACCAGATCACGCTCCGGACCTATGTCTGAGCTGTTCCAGCCCTGTTTGAACGAGCTTTGTGTCGGCCAGAGGCAATAGCCGTCGTGGTGCTTGCTGGTCAACACCACGTATCGGGCGCCGGCTGCTGCAAACAGGTCTGCCCAGCTGTCAGGGTCAAATCGCTCGGCCTTGAACAGCGGTCCGAAATCACGATACTCGAAATGGTCGCCGTAGGTGCGCGCATGGTAGTCTTCCGATCCACGTAGCTCACCCATGACCCGCGCATAATACCACTCGGCGTAGGAGCCATATCGTTGGTCGGACAATGGGGCCCATGCAGGTACGGAGTAGACGCCCCAATGGACGAAGACCCCTAACTTGGCATTGGGAAACCAGTTTGGGATCGGTCTACGGTCGAGTGATTCCCACGTCGGTTGGTATGTCTGAGAATGCACAGGCGATTCGGTCATGGACTGAATATTCCAACCCTATTGCCCTCTTGTGCAACTGGCCGCGCGCTGCCATGGGAGCTACAATAGCGGTGCAATCCTAAGCCGAGGGATATCTCATGGGGTATGAACTGATAGATCTGAGGTACCAGCAAGACGCTCGCGATCCCGAACGCATGCTCCGGAACCTCAAGCAGGACTTCAAGCTCAATATCTCTGTGGGCATTTGGTACTTCACTCCAGGAGGTGGCCGCTTCCACGATCGGTTTGTGAAGGCTGCTTCGATTGAGGAGAGAATCGAGATGGCCGCGGAGATGGCGGCACTGGGAGTTACGGGGATCGAGGCCCATTACCCCGACGAAGTGAACGAGTCTAATGCACATCTCTACAAGCAACTCGAGGCTGAGGCAGGCATCAGGCTCGTTGCGGTGCCATTCTCTCACTTCTTCGACAAACGCTTCGAGTTCGGCAGCCTGTCAAATCCTGATGCGGCAGTTCGGGATCATGCGACGAAGATCGCGGTCGATGGCCTGCGCTTCATCAAGGATGTCGGCGCGGACATGGCCATATCGTGGCCGGGAATGGACGGGTACCGCTATCTGCATGGCAAGCCGTTCATGCACATGTGGGACCTGTTCGAAGGAGCCATGGCTGCCGCAATGGACGAAGTGCCTGGTGTGCGTATTGCCATTGAACCCAAACCTTACGAACCGGCGGCGAACAACATCTACCGCACCACGGCCGAAGGTATACTCGCGGCGCAGCGCATAGAGCAGAAGCTGGAGAATCCGGAAAACGGTAAGCTGTTAGCAGACGGCCACACGTTGGTGGGCTTGAATCCAGAGGTGGGGCACGTGAAGATGGGTTTTGAGATGCTGCCTGCGGCGTATTCGCTGGTGGCCATGGAGAACCGTCTGGCTCATACTCACTGGAACAGTCAGCCGGATGGCAACTACGATCAGGACAACAATATCGGCGTCGTAAATGTGCACGAGACCGAGGCGTTGTTATACGCTCTTTGGGCCCTAGGCTACCAGCAGTACTTCGGCATCGATATCAATCCCGAGAACATACCGATCCAGAGAGCGATGGAGCTCAACGTCCGGGCGCTGCAGCGAATGAAGGATCGGGTGAGCCGCATGCCGCACGAACGAATCCTCGAATGCCATCTCGATCCAGCCGCTCATCGCGGTGACTTGGAAGAGATATTGATCGAGAGTTGGTAGTGGCTACGAGCATGGATGGGTTGTTCGCTGGACTGGATGTATCGACTCAATCCTGCAAACTGGTTGTCGTCGATCTCCCTGCCGGAAGCACTGTGTACGTCGATTCCGTGAACTATGACGCAGATTTGCCCCACTTCGGCACTCGCGAAGGGGTGGCTCTAGGATTGGGTGAAGGCGTATCGGAGTCTGATCCCGACATGTGGCTGGAGGCGTTGGACATACTGCTGCTACGGTTGAAGTCGGCTCCAGAGATCGATCAGAGTCGGATCAGCTGCATCGCGGTTTCGGGTCAGCAACATGGATTGGTCGCGCTCGACAGTCAGGGAAATCTCACACGTCCATATTCGAAGCTGTGGAACGATTTCTCCACGGCAGAGGAGTGCAGACTGCTCACGGAGCGAGTGGGTGGTGTCGATCGGATGATCGAGGAGGTTGGTAACACGCAGAGGACGGGGTACACAGCTCCCAAGATACTACACATGAGGCGTCATGAACCGGAGCACTACGAGGCGACGGCGACTCTGTTCCTGGTACACAACTTCATCAACTGGCATCTCACAGGCGGCTCCCGTGGAGGTGTAGCGGTAATGGAGCCCGGTGACACTTCCGGCATGGCGCTGTGGAATCCGGTCTCCCGTGACTGGTCTCAGGCTGTAGTCGAAGCGATTGACCCGAACCTCCGCCGCAAGCTGCCACCCGTCGCTCGCTCAGATACCAGCATCGGGCCAATCGCAACCCATATTGCCGAACGATACGGATTATCGAGAGAGTGCTCCGTGGACGCTGGCAGCGGCGACAACATGTACGGCGCGATTGGAACCGGGAACTTCCGCACCGGCGTCGTTACCATAAGCCTCGGTACGAGCGGGACGGCATACACGTTCATGGATGAGCCGTATGTAGATCCAACTGGCGAGGTCGCATGTTTTTGTGACAGCACGGGGCACTATCTGCCACTGCTGTGCGTATCCAATATGGCAAACGGATACGACGCGGTACTCGCAAAGTTCGAGATGACGCATGCCGAGTTTGATGCTGCAATTGAGAGGACGGCAGCTGGCAACGACGGACGCCTGTTGGTGCCATGGTATGCCGGAGAGAGAACCCCTGACCTGCCTGATGCGGCACCGATCTACTTCGGGTTCGGCGTTGATGACTTCAGCAGGGAACGGCTGGCACGCGCCGTTCTGGAGGGCCACGTGCTCAATCTTCACAACGGCTTCAGTCGTTTGCCGATCGAGCCCGAGGTTATACACCTGACTGGCGGGCTTTCCAGATCGCCATCGTGGTGTCAGACAATTGCTGACGTTTTTGAAGTAGAGACCGTGGCAGTTGAGGGTGAAGGAGCTGCGTTAGGAGCAGCCATCCACGCGGCATGGGTGTGGTTGAAGGAGCGGGATACTGGGGTGCCGCTGGAGCAGGTGGCAGAGCCCTTTGTCGTTCTCGATCGCACGACGCGGAAGGTACCGCTAGCGGAGAATGAGCGAGTCCACCGATTGCAGAAACGTCTGTTCCGGTCGTTGGTGAACAGGGCGAGGGGATTCGAATCGGAGGACCCGTTCGAGTTGAGAGCCGAGCTAACACGCTAAGCTGGCACGACGATTAGGTCCCAGCGAGTTGCGTCAACTGCTCCCGTGCCCACAGATGGTTGGGGTCGTGCTCGAGAGTCTGATACAGCATGGTTCGCGCGCCAGCCAAATCACGATCGGCCAAGAAGACCAACGCAAGGAGATAATACACCGCCGCGCGCTGCTCACTCAGTGACCGTCTACTGCCAAACTTGGTGAAGAACTCGAGTGAAGAGCCAGTCTGT
>CP070792.1:1626939-1628200 GCA_020346845.1 Gemmatimonadota bacterium | reverse complement strand
GCTGTCCGATAGCATCGCAGACACTGGATAGAAGCCGCCACTCAGCGCTTTGCCTATGGTCACCACATCAGGTCGTACGCACTCCAGATCGCTGGCAAACATGCTTCCGGTCCGACCCAGGCCGGTCTGGATTTCGTCTGCTATGAACAGCACGCGGTTTTCCTGACACACCTCGAACGCTTGCCGCAAATAACCCTCTGGCGGCACGATCACACCTCCCTCGCCCTGGATGGGCTCTACCAGGAAGCCAGCCGTGTTGGGCGTCATGGCCTGTTTCAGCGCCTCGATATCGCCATACGGGATCATCACGAATCCCGGTGTCAGGGGGCCAAAGCCGGCCTTGTACGATTCTTCGGATGAGAAGGAAATCACGGTCGTGGTCCGCCCGTGGAAGTTGTTCTCGCAGACGATGATCTCGGCCCTATCGTCTGGGATGCCCTTGACGCGATAGCCCCACCGCCGTACCGCCTTGATAGCCGTCTCAACCGCCTCCGCACCGGTGTTCATCGGTAGGGCCTTTTCGTACTTCGTCAACTCACACAGCTGACGGAGAAACGGTCCCATCTGGTCGTTGTGAAAGGCCCGCGACGTGAGCGTCAGCCGATCGAGTTGCGCTTTCGCAGCCGCTACTATCGCTGGGTGTCGGTGTCCCTGGTTTACCGCCGAATACGCCGAGAGGCAGTCGAGGTACTTGTTGCCATCGACATCCCATACCCAAGCCCCCTCACCACGGTCAAGGACCACCGGTAGAGGATGGTAGTTGTGGGCAGAGTACTTGTCAGCTTCGGCGAGATAATCTGCAGTGCTTGGCATTTGCTGGGTCTCTCTCTAAAGATCTGGATTGTTCAAAGCTACCAAGGCGGGGCGGAATCCCGGTACCCCGGTCACCCGGCGCCGCGGCAGCCCGGTGGTCCGGAAACTCGGTGACCCGTTGGCTACCACGCCCGACACCGGCCCTGCATTCTACATTCGTAATTCTAAGTGCGGCATTTGGCTCCGTCGCACGGAAAGCGTTGCGCGGCCTCCTTTATCCCCCCTGCCCCACCCGATCCGCTCTATGTACCTTCCTCCACCCGTAGCAACGCAAACAACGACTACATAGAGCATAGATCTCATGGTAACGCGAACTCCAATACACGAACCACATAAGATCAAGACCGTCCGTCTCCTCTCGTTCCCTTCCGCCGAAGAAAGGAAGAAGAACCTCGCGGAGGCGCACTTCAATGTGTTCAACCTCACGCCGAGCCAGGTCAACTTCGAC
>CP070792.1:1624219-1626839 GCA_020346845.1 Gemmatimonadota bacterium | reverse complement strand
CATGCGGAAGAAAACCCCGGCATAGTGTCACATTGGACGGGTAGTACCCATGCGGAACGTGGCGTCGGCTGCTATGGCTGTCACCAGGCCGACATCGAGGATGCGGACTCATATCTACACCACGGCGTTCAGATCGCCACGATCGTTACGCCCTTGGACTGTGCCAACTGTCACGACGCGGAAGCCGACGAGTTTGCCCAGAGCCACCATGCGGCTGGGGGAAATATCCTGGCGTCGCTGGACAACTTCCTGGCTGAGACGGTCGAAGGCGTGCGGATGGACTTCAACCCGCACTCGCCTACCCCTGGCAGGGCGTTCGATGCCGTAAACGGATTCGCGAGTGCCAATTCCGGATGCCAACAATGTCATGGAGCGAAAGTCGCTCTGACGGCTGCAGATGGCGGTGTAATAACCGTGGACGATCTCGAACCCGACGAGAACGGTATCCCAACCAATCTCGACGCTGTGGGCCGGATCGCGCGCAACGAAGATGGCAAGCCCCTCATCAGCTCACGGACCTGGCCCAACACTGGTATCGGTCGGCTCAACCTAGACGGCTCGCGAGGGTCATGCACTGCGTGCCACAGTCGCCACGATTTTTCCCCGCGTCGCGCGCGTCAACCGGAGAACTGCGGCAAGTGTCACCTGGGACCCGATCACCCGCAGAAGGAAGTCTACGAAGAGTCGAAGCACGGTATCGCTTATCGCGATCTGAAGGCCGACCTGAACTTGGACGCCGAGGACTGGGTGCTGGGCGAGGACTACTCGGCTGCCCCAACGTGCGCTACCTGCCACATGTCAGGCAATATCAGGAACGGTGGTCGTATAACGCACGATCCAGGCGAGCGCATCTCGTGGACGAATCGTCCGGCGGTGAGCTTGGCGATGGATACTGATATCAATCACAACATCGTTACCGAGACAGACCCGGAGACTCGCCGCGAACTGATTCACGATTCGTGGAGTCAGAAGCGTGACCGGATGAAGGAGGTTTGCTCGAACTGCCACACTGACGACTACGTCAACTCGTTCTACAAGCAGTATGACGACCTCGTGCTGCTGTACAACGAGAAATTTGCCAAGCCGGGCCTTGAAATCATGGGCGCCCTACTCACGAATGACCTGCGGACCCCGACTCAGTTCGATGAAGAGATCGAGTGGACGTGGTTCTACCTGTGGCATCATGAGGGGCGCAGAGCGCGCCATGGCGCATCAATGATGGCGCCGGACTACACGCACTGGCACGGAATGTACGAGGTGGCCGAGCGGTTCTATATGGAGTTGATACCGCAGGCACGGGAGATCACCTCGCACGCGAGCAATCGAGCTGCTGCAAACCGGGTGAATGCCGTGATCCAAGAGATCCTGTCACGGCCGGAGCACATCTGGTTTGAAGAGGGAGCAGAAGCCCAGGCAGATGCAATCCGGCGGCAAATGGAGCAGCGTTACGGCGTGCCGAATCGCTGACTTGACGCCGGGTGGAGTTGGACAGAGACGGACAAGGATTAACAGGCAACGACTGTGAAGAGTGAGTCGCTATGAAACGTAGAAGTTTCTTACAGGTCTTGGGCGCAGGCTCGGCTGGTGTGGCAGCGTTCTCGTGCGCGGACCAGGAGCAAGCTCGTCGGATACAAGCCAACCAGGACGCATTGGCCGATGCGGACCTCGAGTGGAAGAAGGCTCCGTGCCGCTATTGCGGGACTGGCTGCGGTGTGGAGGCGGGCATCAAGGATGGGCGCATCATGGCTGTTCGTGGTGACGCGGCCAACCCCGTGAATCGCGGCATGCTGTGCGTGAAGGGTTATCACCTCCCAGCGATGTTGTACGGTGAGGACCGGTTGCGTTACCCGATGTTGCGCAACGCGGACGGCCGTGGTTTCAGCCGTATCTCGTGGGATGAGGCGCTCGACCTGATAGCATCGAAGTATCAGGAGGCGTTGGATCAGACCGGCCCGGAGTCGGTCGCCTTCTACGGTTCGGGCCAGTGGGGAGTGCACGACGGCTACGCGGTGACGAAGTGGTTCCGTGGAGGGCTGCGCAGCAACAACGTCGAACCCAATGCGCGGCTGTGCATGGCATCAGCCGTGATGGGATTCATGACGCAGTTCCAGAGTGATGAACCGATGGGGTGCTATGAGGACTTCGAGGCCGGGGACGATTTCATCCTCTGGGGCAACAACATGGCCGAGATGCACCCAGTTCTGTTCTCTCGGATCTTGGCCAATAAGCGGGAGAATCCTGGGGTACGCATAGTGGATATCGGAACTCGGCGAACCCCGACTACCGACTACTCTGACATGTACGTGCAGTTCAGGCCCAACAGCGACCTGGCACTCGCCAACGGCATACTGCATCTCCTGGTGAGGCAAGGCAACGTAGACCGCGCGTTCATAAGAGAGAACGTTGTCTTCAGGCGTGGCATCGAGGACTTGAGCCGGATCGGATACGGTTGCTTCGGGCCCGACGGCCTGGCAACGGATCACTCCGCCGGCCCCGCCGAGCGCTATGGCTTCCGCGATCAAGGGAGCGAGTCGTCGTTCGCCGAGTTAGAGCGGTTCTTGGAGGATTACACGCCGGCGCGTGTGAGCGAGATATCGGGTGTTCCTGAGCAACAGATCTA
>CP070792.1:1622698-1624119 GCA_020346845.1 Gemmatimonadota bacterium | reverse complement strand
TAACGCCCGGAGTATCGCAGCCAAGTGCAATGAAGCTCAGGGTTAGGCACGCGAGCCGGATGCGTCCACTTGTTCCCATCGTTCCCGTCGAGCCAATCCAGGTGTCAAACACCTAGCCAGCCCCGACCGAGGCCGATGATCACGTCCGTCGTTGTCCCGAGTGACGACTCACTTCTCCAAGCACAAACAACACGGGACAGATTGTATGCACGTCCCGCCGAAGTGATAGCCGTACTCGGCACACAATTGGGTGCAGTTGGGACTGCAGGTCTGTGGCAACCCCGGCGTGCAGTCTGCAGTCTCCAACGCTTGTGCGACACCGAATGTGAGTGCGGCAGCAAGCGCCAGCGCCGCCGCCAACTTCGGAAGAGCCTTGATCTTCTTGAGCATTCGATCCTCCTGATTGAGTTGATATCTCCTATGTCGTAGTGCTCATATCTCCCGGTACGTCGACATATTCATCCGCCATCCCACCGCCGGCTCCGGTGAGCCCGCAGTGCTCATGGTGCGCGGCTCACCGACCGCATAACGATTGAAACAGAGCGATTCTGACAGGCTTGTCCGGCCTCCCTCCACGCTCGTCCGCCTCCATCACCGGCAGCGGTGGCCCTATGGCGGTCAGAATTCACCAGTTAATCGTCATCCATCATGCTCAAGAGCCGTGAGAGACAACGAAGAGCGGAACATCCCCGTGCAGGACGAGGTCTTGTGTCAGCCTCATAGACAGCCGATATTGTGGGTGTAATTCACCCACGTGACGGGTGATTATCACCCACAATGCGGGTTATGACGGCACCAGATATACTCCCGAGAATCCTGGCTGGACCTCTGGCCAATGCCACACGCGTTAGTCCAGTAACGGTGATCACCGGCGCGCGCCAGACAGGCAAGACCACCCTGGTGCGGTCGACCGAGGCGCTAGAGGATCACGCGTACGTTACGCTCGACGACCTCGATGTGTACGAGCAGGCCCGAATGGCACCGGACGACTTGGTTCTCCGTGGCCGCAGGCTGACCGTCGACGAGGTACAGCGGTCACCGGACTTGCTGTTGGCAATCAAGCGGGCGGTTGACGAAGACAGAGTGCCGGGACGCTTCGTCGTCACAGGATCTGCCAATCTGTTGCTACTTCATCGAATCTCCGATACGCTGGCGGGCCGAGCACAATACTTGTCTTTGAGACCACTCACTCGTCTCGAGCTGCTCGGGATGGGAGAGACCGGATGTTGGGAAGTGTTCTTCCAGACAGCGCCACCCGACTGGGAGGACGCTCTCCAGGATCGCCTGGGACCACGCCAGGACTGGATGGACCTGGCCAGGAGGGGTGGTTACCCCACGGCCGCCTACCATATGGCGCGGCAAGAGGATAGGGACGCCTGGTTCGCCGGCTACACGGCAACCTATCTCGAGCGTGATGTGCA
>CP070792.1:1618809-1622598 GCA_020346845.1 Gemmatimonadota bacterium | reverse complement strand
GTGTGCTATACGAGATGCTGGCGGGGAACCCGCCTCACATGGGCACCACGGCCCAGGCTATCATGGCAAAGGCCCTCACGGAGAAGCCGACTCGGCTCTCACTTTTGCGGGATACGGTTCCTGCACATGTCGAGGAGTCCGTGGATATCGCGCTCGCCAAAGCGGCCGCGGATCGATTCCAGTCGGCCAGCGACTTCGCTGGCGGACTGCAAGGACCTACCCCCGTTCTGTCGGGAACAACGGCTGCGGCCCCGACATCGGATGCACCATCCAAGGTTCGGACGCGTAACGCGCTTGCAGCGGCGATTTTGGTCTTTGCGGCTGTCGGAATTTTGTTGACCAACTTCCTGCGGCCAGGTGCTGTTCCGTTGGAGACGGTACTGGAAATCGAACGTCTGGCAGAGCAGGGGCGCTGGGAGGCGGCATACGCCCTGACCTCGCAAGCTGAGGACCGTGCGCCGCGTGACACGGTCCTGGAGCGTTTGTGGCCGCTGTTCAGCTATCGGATGTCATTCGCCACTGACCCCGCAGGGGCAACTGTGTATCGCAAGGAATACAACGCGACAGAGGATGCTTGGGAGGTGCTGGGACTAACGCCGCTCGACAGCATTCACTATCCGCTAGGCCTCTCTCTCCTGCGGTTCGAGCTAGAGGGCTACCGCACTGCGTATGCCAGCGTCGCTCATTGGTACCCGCTCGAAACGCTCGAGCTTCAACCGGTAGACGTGTTTCCCGAAGATAGGGTGTGGATCCCGGGCGGGACGTTCGAGGGTCTGGATTACCCGTTGGGTCCCTACGTCTTGGACCGCTACGAAGTCACCAATCGCCAATACAAGGCATTCGTGGATTCAGGTGGCTACCGCACGCCGGATTATTGGACCGATCCCATTGTAGTTGACGGACGCGAACTCACATGGAGCGAGGCTATGGCCTTGCTGGTCGATCGCACCGGCCGTCGCGGCCCCAGCACCTGGGAGATCGGAGACTATCCGATCGGGCAGGACGACTACCCTGTGACGGGGGTGAGCTGGTACGAGGCAAGGGCCTACGCCCGCTTTGCCGGGAGGGACCTTCCCACGTTCCACCACTGGCGAAACGCTTCGCGGGCATTCAATGCGCCTTGGCTCCTGCCGGCTAGCAACATCGACGGCGAGAGCTTGGCAGCGGTTGGTCACCACCGTGGAGTGGGTCGCTACGGGAACCTCGACCTTGCCGGCAACGCCCGCGAGTGGGTCTTCAATGCCGCTGACGACGGGACCCGTTACATCCTGGGTGATGCCTGGGATGACGCCAGCTACGGGTTTTTTAGCGCCGTCCACCCAACCGCGGAGCCGTTCAACCGCAGCTCGAGCAACGGATTCCGCCTGGTCACCTACCTCGACAGCATTAACCTCGATCTGGCGATGCGACCCGTGCTTCAGCTCGAGTATCCGGATTATCGACACCTGCAACCGGTGAGTGACGAGGTTTTCGAGGCCTATCGTGACCGTTATGAATACGACCGCCTGTCGGCGACGCCCGTGGTGGAGGCGATCGACACGTCGCGAAATTGGATCCGGGAGCGCATCAGTTATGATGTGGCATACAGGGAAGATCCCGCCGTCGTCTACGTGTACCTCCCCAAAACCGGTCAACGACCGCTGCAATCCGTGGTATACTGGCCCGGCGGTAACGCCCTGAGGTTGGATCATATCGATCAATACCGTGGCTTCAACATCGACTTCGTCGTGCGGAGTGGCAGGGCACTCCTCTTCCCTGTATACACCGCGACATTCGAGCGACGAATGAACACGCTACCCGATTGGGGGAGCAACGCATACGAGGCCATGGTCATCGAGTGGACTCGCCAAACCAGATCTGCGGTAGATCTCGTCTACCAGCGTGACGATCTCGACGATACCCGAGTGGCGTATTATGGCTGGAGTTGGGGGGGAAGGATGGGCCCGGTTGCGCTGGCGCTGGAGCCGCGCTTCGTGACTGGCATCCTCGAGGTGGCCGGTCTTCGGGATCAGGGCCAGCCTCCGGCAGCTGATCCGTTCAACTTCGTCAGCCGGGTGACGCAACCGGTTCTCATGCTCAACGGCAAGTACGATAACTCGTACCCATATGACGCGTCAGCGCTCCCCTTGTACGAACTGCTTGGCACCAATCCCGAGCACAAGATGCTGGTTGCTGGTGAGACCGACGGCCACAATCTCCCACGTGACCAGGTAATCCGCGAGACGCTGGCCTGGCTGGACCGGTATCTCGGGCCGGTGAGCAGATGAGATTGCCGCCATGAAATCAGAGGTGGGATATCAAACGACAAAAGAAACCCCGTTTACACGGGGCTTCTTCATGGCCAGGGACGGAATTGAACCGCCGACACGAGGATTTTCAGTCCCCTGCTCTACCAACTGAGCTACCTGGCCCGGGGCAGGAAATGTATATGGGGCGGTGGAAGGCGGTAAGTGGCTCGGCCTACACGATTTCGCTTTCGCGGGCCTGGCGCAGGCGCTTCAACTTGGGCGCATCCGGATAACGCTCCAGAATCGTGTCGACCACCCTTCGCGCCCGTTCAGGATCTTGCTTGACTGTGCGGTAGATCTCTTCCAAACGGATCGCTGCATTCATCTCCACCCTGGGCGACGCTCCCCGCTCCAGATGACCTTCCAGGTACTCGATCGTTTCCTCCAAGTTGGGACGTGCCCCGGGAGGTGGCGAGTCCAATGCGCCTCCGGTGATCACCGACATGAGCCAATCGCCCACCGGAGTCACTACGTGCTCCATAAGTAGATCCCAACCCCACCACAACATGCCACATGTGCCGGACAGCACGAACCAGCGTGGATCGTCCCTCACCAGCAGCGCTACAAGCAACAGGACCACGGTCGCTGTACCAAGAATCCCTCGCACAGCGGTCGACACCCGCACCTGCTGAGATTGCCTGTATCCCGACGAAGTCCATCTCACCGCAGCACCATCCACATTTGGGACATCAAATCTCGCCCTCATTGCCATGACTGTCTGTGATGTAGGGCAAGATCCCGCGGGACCGGCTGCACGGTACCCAGGGATGCACCCTCCGTTCTATCTTCATGTAGTATGTGGCCACTCAGGTGCGCTGCGCACTGATCCCGCCCTACGGAGACGAGGCATGAAACAATACCAGGTTGCCATCGTTAGGCTGCAGCACAAGTCGCGAGAAGACGAGGAGACGCTCACCGACCTGTTGAATGAGCGCACTCGGATGGGCTGGGTGTACCACTCGCTCACCAAGATCGATCACGACCGCGTGGCCGCGGTGTTTGAGCGTGAGGCCTAGTAGAGGCTTGTCGAGATTCAATCGATGAAACGCCCACCAACTAACCGGATTTCATCTGAGCGGGTCTACGACGGGAGGATCGTCAAGGTCGACCTGGACGTGGTGGCAGCACCTGACGGATCCACAATGAAGCTGGAGATCGTCAGACACCCAGGCGCGGCCGCGATAGTCCCATTGTTGTCTGACCCCGGCGTACCCGATCCCAGCATTCTGATGATCAGACAATACCGCTACGCCACTGACGGTTACATATGGGAGATCCCGGCGGGCGTGCTGGAGCCGGGGGAAGACCCGGTCAACTGCGCACACCGAGAGCTGCAGGAAGAAGTAGGCGCCACGGCCGAGAAGATGGAGCACCTGACCACCATCTACACCACCCCGGGATTCACCGACGAGCAGATCCACTTGTTCCTCGCGTCAGGCATCTCAGTCGGTGAGACACGGCATGAAACAGACGAGTTCATCGAGGTAGAGGCCCGGCCGAT
>CP070792.1:1616006-1618709 GCA_020346845.1 Gemmatimonadota bacterium | reverse complement strand
CTCGAGAGTTAAGCAAGGTCCGCAGTGAATCTTCCAGCGCCTTGAACTCAGCATCCGCCTCACCGCTCAAGACCAAGGTATAGGGAGAATTGGGGTATTCACTGTGCAGCACCGCTAGGAGTGAATCGGCCCGCGTCACATCGAGCCACGCAGCGGCGAGAATCGCCTTGGGTGCAATCGGTGATCGGGGAAACCTAACCGGGATCTCACGAAACAGGACTGCGGCCAACGTCACCGCGTCCCAGGAATCCCTCATGGCTTCAGCCACTAAGAAGAGATCCAGGTCGCCTGCGTGGCTCGTCAGTTCGCCTGGAGCCGCCGTTGTCTCCGGGGCGGCCAGCGTAGACGCCGCCAACTCCAAATCCGAAATGAGTGCTGAGTATCGCAGCTCGCTAGCAAGTCCTTCTTCCAGATACACTGACGAGAGCGAGGCCAGCAGAGCGGGGAGTCGAAGCGGCTCGCCAGTCGTACGCAGCTCAGCCTTTACGAGCTGCACCAACGCCACCTGCGTGACCAGCGAATCTTGCACCGTAATCGTCACCTGCTCGAACCGGGCGGCCGCCCGGTCCGGCTCACCCCGCGCAAGCCACCGGTCGCCGTCGGCCAGCAGTAGGCGCCCCCTCTCGCCTGCGGACAGATCGGGACGCCGTACAAGGCGGTCTACCGCCGCAGTGGCAACTTCGGGAAAGGCCGCCCCAACCGTATCGAGAACCGATAGCCAGGCTGATTCGTCATAGCGGCCAGCCTGATTGTTTAACAGAGCCCGTTCGGCCTGGCTCGGTCGCCCCGCCTTGGCCTGTGCAACTGCCAGCGGAAGATTCGCCTGAGGTAGCCCGCAAGCAGCCAGATCCTGCGCGGCCGCCGGGTAATCACCCAGCGCCAGGTTCGCTCGACCACGCCAAAACAGCGCCGTTACGGCAACCGATAGGTCATTTGACTCAGCAAAGGGCGTGAGCGTAGCTACCGCGCCTGCGTAGTCCCCCACCTGGTAGTAGCACTGTCCCAGAAGGAGGCGGCTCTGCCGCACAATGAATGTGTCCGGGCTCGTGTGTAGCGCTGCGTCCAGAGGATCGATTGCCTTTGCGCAATCGCCGGCTGCGCGCAGGGCCCGACCCCTTAGGAGGAGCGCATCGTCTCGGTACTTGCTGTCAGGATATCGGGCAACCACCGATTCGGCTTTGACCGCCGCCTGAGACCAGTAAGATCTGGCCTCACCCACACGCCCCTCACGCTCAGCCTTCTCCGCCTCCTGCACCAGCCGGTTTGCGTTGTAGAGGCCGTTGTAGTAGGCGCAACCGGCCACCAGACCCAAGGCGAGCCCGCCTAGGATCAGAGCCGGTCGGATGGTCATGGCTCGACGCCGCCGAGAACCTTGGCTTCGTAGCGTTTGAGGTACTGCACGATCCCATCGGCAATCGCGTCAGCGAGCCTCTGTTTCCCGGTTGCAGAGGTAAGGAACTCAGCGTCCTTCTTGTTGGTGGCGAACCCGGTCTCAACCAATACCGCAGGCCGACTGGCATAACCCAAAACCACGAAGCGAGCCTGGGACACACCGCGGTCACGACCAGGGTGCACCCGGGCGCCCGCTTGCTGGATGAAGTCGGCGAGCTCGGCCGATTGGCGCAGGTACTCGTTGGTGTGAAGGTCCTTCAAGATGAACGATAGGGGATCATCCTCCTCTATAGGCTCATCAGTGTCGTATAGGATGGCGTCGTTCTCCATCTGGGCCACGCGTTGGGCTTCCTGCGTACGGGCATCATCCAGGAAATATGTCTCGAACCCGCTTACGTTCTGATACCCCGTCCTTGGCTTGAGACTGTTCACGTGGATGCTGACGAAGAGACCGCAGTCGTCTTTGCAGAGCGGTGCCCGGTTGTGAACGTTCACCGTCACGTCTCGTGTACGGGTCATCACCACCGAGACGCCACGCGATTCGAGTTCGTCTTCTATCAGCCCGGCCAAGGCCAGTGTAATGTGCTTCTCATTCACACCACGCGGCAGAAACTTGCCCGGGTTACCCGGATCTCGCCCACCGTGTCCCGCATCGATGACCACCTTGTGCAGCATCCGAAACCCTTCGCGTGCCGCGGGACTCCCGGGTGCCGGTGCACGATAGTCCAGTCGCGGTTGCGTAATCGTGGGGCTCGCGATCGGCGCCAAGCGTGACTCCTCAAACCGCCCCGCGTAAGGATCGTAGCGATAGCCCTCGGAAAACATGCGGGGGACGTACTCGGTAAGCCATTGCAGCGGCACGTACACGGTATCTCTGCGCACGTACGCTCCTCCCACGAGCGGAACGACACGACCTTGATACACGAAGTTGGAAGCACCCAGCAAGAAACGGAACGGTTGTTGGGCAAAGGCGACCGTAGCCCAGTCGCCGGAGACCTGCGCGGTGACCGGAAGCAGCTGGCCGAGTCGCGGCACCGAGAGCGCCGGATGGCCCATCTCGGTCGAAACCGGCACTTCGAGCTGACCTCTAGCGGTGGCGACTACTATCGAGTTCGGAATAATCGGTTCGGCGACATCCCCATGGGCGCCCAGAACCGAAAGTGCTACGACCAGCTTAATCATCCTCTGCGCCCCATCGCGCGAGCTGCCTCTCTATCCGCATCGCGCCGCTTGAGGTCCTCTCTCTTGTCGTGCAACTTCTTGCCACGACCCAGTGCCAATGTCACCTTCGCCCACCCGGCGGACAGGTGG
>CP070792.1:1611622-1615906 GCA_020346845.1 Gemmatimonadota bacterium | reverse complement strand
GATGGGCGGGCGTAGACGGTGGATGGTTCCCTTGGGATTGGGGCGTCTGGTTTCCACACACTGACATCACGGGCCACGTTCGCGCTCAGCAGCCGGATTTCCTCTTCTTCAGTGGCGATCAGGTGTACGAGGGTGCCAGTCCAACGAGGACCGATCTCGCGCATCCGTACATGGATTATCTGTACAAGTGGTATCTGTGGTATTGGGCGTTTGGCGAGCTCACCGCGGAGATTCCATCGGTGACTATTCCAGATGACCACGACGTCTACCACGGCAACATTTGGGGAGATGGAGGCAAGGCCACACCGCCGGGCCTGGCGGGTGCAGCAGCACAGGACATGGGTGGATACAAGCTGCCACCGGCCTGGGTGAATATGGTGCAGCGCACTCAAACCAGTCACCTCCCTGCCGCATACGATCCGACGCCGGTAGATCAGGGGATCGAGGTCTACTACACAGACATTCAATACGGCGGCGTGAGCTTCGCCGTAGTTGAAGACCGCAAGTTCAAGTCAGCACCGGGACCTTTGCTGCCCGGAGCGGATGTTTGGAACGGTTGGGCACAGAACCCCGACTTCGATCCCACGATGGAAGCGGATGTGCCTGGTGCACGTCTGCTGGGTGATAGGCAGCTCGAATTCCTGGAGCACTGGGCCACCGATTGGAGCGGCGGTACCTGGATGAAGGTGTTGCTATCACAGTCGTTGTTCACCAATGTGGCCACCCTGCCTGACAGCGCTACCAGTGGCTCGATCATCCCCTCCCTCCCGATCATGCGGCCGGGTGACTACCCCGAAGGGGAAAAGATGGTAAGCGATATGGACTCACACGGGTGGCCTCAGTCGGGTCGTAATCGCGCGCTCCGTGCCATGCGTAAGGGATTCGCCGTTCATCTGGCGGGAGATCAGCACCTCGGCAGCACTGTGCAGTACGGCGTCGACCAATGGGGTGATGCGGCGTTCGCCCTCTGTGTACCCTCAGTGGCCAACTTCTGGCCACGCCGTTGGTATCCAGCGGAGCCAGGAGCGAATCGGATCCTTGGCGCTCAGCGGTACACCGGTGACTACGAGGACGGCTTTGGAAACAAGATGACAGTGTACGCCGTTTCGAACCCCACAACATCCGGCAAGGAACCCGCGCTACTCCACGACTTGGCACCAGGCTATGGCATTGCACGATTCAACCGTGAGACCCGTGAAATCACCCTGGAAGCATGGCCTCGTTGGGCTGATCCCGCAGCTGGAGATGCACCCTACGCTGGCTGGCCGGTGGTGTTCAATCAGCTAGACAACTACGGTGGTGAGAACATGTCATATCTGCCGGTTCTGACAGTGGAGGGATTGGAGAACCCGGTAGTCACAGTAGTTGACGAGCTCTCATCTGAAGTGGTCTACTCGATACGCCTCAGTGCAGCGAGTTTCGCACCGAAGGTATTCGGCAGAGGTCCGTATCTGGTGATCGTCGGTGAGCCTGACACCGAATATGTTCGAGACATACCCGGACTCAGACCGACTGGTGGCCGCCCGGACACATTGTCTATCGTCTTCAGGTAGCGGCGCTAATCCTCCGTCACAAACCCAGTAGGTCAGCCGTATTTCCGCCCAGTATTCTGGCACGGTCCTCGTCGCTCAGACCAAGGGCGCCAATGCTGCTGACCATCTTCTCAAGGCTCCCTATCTGGTGAGGGTAGTCACTACCAGCAAGCAGACGGTCTGCACCAGCGAATTCGATCGCAAGATGCAACGCTCGTGCGTCGAAGTTCACCGTATCGTAGTAGAAATCCTTCAGGTATTGACTCGGGGGCCTGCTGATCTTGCTACGACATTCACTGAACGCTTCGTACCCCCGGTCTAGCCGTTCAGCCAAGTATGGGATCGTGCCTCCCAGATGCGCGAGAACCCAGCGGACACCGGGAAACCTCTCAACCACACCACTGAACACCAAGTGAGCCGCCGCAAGTGTCGTGTCGAACACGAAGCCGACAAGTGGCATCAACCAGTATTCAGTCATGGCTTCCACACCCACCGGGAAAGTGGGGTGTATGTACATTACCGCGCTCACCTCGCTCGCCTGCTCATATATAGGCCAGAACCGTTGGTCCGCCAACGCAACACCGGCAGCGTTGCTGAACAGCATGACACCCTTGAACCCGAGCTCGTTCGTGGCTCGTTGGAATTCCGCTATCGATGCCGCAGGGTTGTTCAGTGGGAGCGTTGCCAGTGCTGTGAACCGGTCGGACCTCTCCGATGCAATCTTGGCCAGAGCGTCATTCACTCGTCGGGAAAGACCGGCTGAAGTGTCGGGGTCTTCAGTAAGAGTACCCGGAGCCGTGAACGTTAGCACCTGCTTGTCGACACCCACTTCATCCAGTACGTTCACGCGATAGTCGATGTCCCGGTGGCCTGGGACCGCGATGTTCTTGTCACCGGGTGAGTGCAAAACAGGATTGTTTGCCGAGTCAATGGAAACCTTGATATTACTCAGACCAGTTTGCAGTGCCTCGATGTACTCCGGTGGATAATAGTGATTGTGGAAATCGATGATCATACAGGTTTACCTCCGCACGTACCTACCACGTGCCCACAAGTAGTAGACTGGTAACCCAACCAAGACCACCGAGAGCCCACCCACACTTTCAGCCGTGTTCGACACAATCTGGTTGAGCACGATCGCGAACGATGAGACGATGAAGACAATCGGCAGAACAGGGTACCCCCAGGCCGAATATCCTCTGGTCAAATCGTCACGGCGGCGCAGTAGGATAAGGCCAATTGCCATTAAGCCGAAGAAGATCCACTCGGTGTAGATGACTCTGGTGAAGAGGACTCTGAACGTTCCCGTTGCCACCAACACCGACGACCAAACGGCTTGGAGCACTATAGAGCGGTGCGGCGTGTGGTACTTCGGATGAACATGGGCTACCCAATCGAACAGCAATCCGTCCCTGGCCATGGAGTAATAGACTCGCGGGCCTGCCAGGACTATCCCGCTCAACGCCCCAAACGTCGAGAACATCACCAGCGCGGACATCGCGGTACCTCCGCCAAATCCGACCAAGGCGTCGGCAGCATCCGCAGCCACCCTGGTTGAGGATGCGACCGTTGTGAGCGGCAGAACGTACATGTAGACGGCGTTCATGGCTATGTAGCATAGTGTCACTATCACCGTTCCGAGCATTAGGGCGGTCGGGATGGTGCGGCGGGGATTGACCGTCTCCTCCGCACTGTACGTGACCATGTGCCATCCGCCAAATGCAAAAAGTCCTGCGACGAGAGCTGTCAGGAAATTGCTGAGCTTCAAGGCTGGAGCAACGGGATCGCTCACCACGAAGTGCTCTGGCAAGCGCGATCCGAGGGCCAATCCGAGGCCAATAATCAGCACGATTGCTAGGAGTTTCCCCAGTGTGAAGAGCGACTGCAGGGTGCTGCCGGCGCGAACACCCACATAGTTCACGCCCGACAAGATCAGGATTGCAGCTATGGCTACGGCCTTCACGCCCGAGTCACCGAGAGGTAGAAAATAGGCGGTGTATCTGGCAAACACGACTGCGATGGCGGCTATTATCCCAGAGTGCACGCTCCAAAACATCGCCCATCCCCAGAGAAATCCGGTGGCTGGATTGAATGCCTCTCTGAGGTAGACGTAGACGCCACCGGATTCCGTGAACGTGGAAGCGAGCTCGGCACACACAAGTGCACCTACCAGCGTCAGCAGTCCGGATATGAGCCATACCGCGAGCACTGCGGCGATCGTTGGAACCTGCCCGGTGATTTCGGAGGGTTGGACAAAGATTGAAGCCCCGATGATCGTACCGACGACCATCGCCGTGGCGTGTGGCAGCCGGATCGCCCTCCTCAGGGTGGGGCGGTCACGCTCCATCACGAGGGATACGCCTATCCCTAGCCGCCCTTCAACTCCTCGACCACCATATCACCCATCTCCTTGGTACCAATTCCGCTGCGGGCATCGGCCGACGGCACCTTGCCGCTCGCCAGCAGGCGACTGACTGCATCTTCGATCCGCGCGGCTGCCTGGGTCTCCCCAAGGAAATCAAGCATCATGCTGACGGCCCCTACAGACCCTAGCGGGCAAGCCACGTTCTTACCCGCATGCTTGGGCGCCGATCCGTGAATCGGCTCAAACATTGAGGTCTTGCCGGGGTGGATATTGCCCGACGCCGCGATGCCCATACCCCCCTGCAACATCGAGCCAAGATCGGTGATGATGTCTCCAAACATATTGGTCGTCACGATCACGTCGAACCACTCGGGGTTCTTGACCATC
>CP070792.1:1605487-1611522 GCA_020346845.1 Gemmatimonadota bacterium | reverse complement strand
GTGCGCAGGAGCAGATCTCTGTGTGGGCCGACCGGCTGGGTCTTCCATGTGTGACTGGGACCAAGGGCGGAGATCCGGCGGCGGTCGCGTTCGACGCGGTGGAGGCCGGGGCTGCCCGCGGCGTTGACGTGGTTCTCATCGACACGGCTGGAAGGCTGCATACGCACGGCGATCTGATGGAGGAGCTGAAAAAGATCGCACGCGTGGTGGGTCGCAAGCGGGAAGGTGCGCCTCACGAAAGCCTCTTGGTACTCGACGGTACCGTAGGCCAGAACGCGATGCAACAAGGCAAGACGTTTGCTGCAGCCGTTCCAGTGACCGGGCTCATTATCACGAAGCTGGATGGCACGGCCAAGGGTGGATCCGTGATAGCGCTACACCAGGAGCTGAGAATCCCGATTCGATTCCTCGGTGTGGGAGAGGGCCTCGAAGATCTGGAGCCGTTCGACGCTGACGTCTTTGCCGACCGGCTGCTGTCAGACTGATGGCTTTGGCGCTCGAAACTCCGGTCCAGTTTCTCAAGGGTGTCGGGCCTCGTCGTGCGGAAGCGTTTCAACGCATGGGTGTCACGACCGTCGAAGACCTTCTCTACCATGTGCCACACCGTTACCTGGACGCGACCTCGGTCACGCCGATAGCGAAGGCTGCTGTCGGGAATGAGGTTACTCTGGTCGGGCGTGTCGTATCGAAGGCAGTAGTGCCAACGCGTCGTAGGCTGAGGATCTTCAGAGCCGTCCTCAGAGACCAATCCGGCATAGTCGAATGTGCGTGGCCGGGTCAGGCGTACCTCGACCGCATTATCAAACAAGGTCAACTGCTTCTGGTCACGGGTCCAGTGAAGCACTACCACGGACGCCAGGTCGTGCCCCGAGAGCAAGTGGTATTGGCCGAGCCGGACGACGAGGAACGCGAAGACGAGATGGGCAGTGGCATGGTCTTGCCGGTATATCCAGCAACCGAGGGGTTGAGCCACCGTCAAATCCGCAGGCTGATAGCCGATCACCTCGAAGAGATGCTCGGCTGTGTTACAAGCAGCCTGCCAAAAGGTGTTACTGGGGGGCTGGGTCTCGTGTCACTGCGTCAGGCCCTGGAAGCACTGCATCGTCCCGCAGACCCATCGCAGCCCGAAGCAGGCCGGCGCCGCCTCGCTTTCGACGAGCTCTTCGACCTCCAGCTGGTGGTTGCCCGGGCTCGCTTCCTGGCCCAGAGTGCGCATAAAGGCTACCAGTTCGAGATCAAGAAGGAACTCACCACGGCGCTGAAGCAGAAACTGCCCTTCGAGCTGACCACCGACCAACGCACAGCAGTTCGCGAGATCACCAGAGACATGACATCAGCAGATCGGATGCACCGACTGCTGATGGGCGATGTGGGAACCGGCAAGACGGTGGTGGCTTTGTTCGCCATGCTCCTGGCGCTGGAGAACGAACACCAGGCCGTGTTCATGGCTCCGACGGAGCTACTCGCCGAGCAACACGCACACACGATCACCACCCTGTTGGCGCCACTTGGCATTGTGCCGGAAGTCCTCATTGGAAGGCTCTCTCAAGGTGAGAAGAAGGCAATCAGGGAGAGGATCGCAGCGGGATCCAGTCGCATCGTGGTGGGTACCCACGCACTGATTCAGGAGCACACGAAGTTCTGGCGCTTGGGTCTTGCCGTGATCGACGAGCAGCACCGGTTCGGGGTCGAGCAACGGGCCGCATTGATCGAAAAAGGTGAGGCACCGGATGTCTTGCTCTTGTCTGCAACTCCAATACCGCGAACGCTGGCACTGACCCTGTACGGTGATCTCGACATCTCGACGCTGAAACGGAAACCGGTCAGCCAGAGCCCAGTCAGGACCGGTGTGCGGTCCAACAAGGATCGCGCTGCCATATACCGCTTCCTGCAGGAACAATGCAAACTCGGTCGCCAGGCCTTCGTGGTCTATCCGGTGATAGATGAATCCGAGAAGGTCGACCTAAAGGCTGCAACTACGATGGCGACTGAACTCGGAAAGCGACTGGCTCCTCTTTCGGTCGGACTGGTTCACGGCAAGATGAAAGCCGAGGAGCGCGACACTGTCATGCGCAGTTTTAGGGATGGAGACCTCGATGTGCTCGTGGCCACTACTGTTATAGAGGTCGGCATTGATGTGCCCAACGCGACGGTCATGGTGATCGAGCATCCTGAGCGGTTTGGACTGGCGCAGCTACACCAGCTGAGGGGACGGGTGGGGCGTGGAAGAGAGGAAGGGCATTGCATTCTGCTGACCGACGACTATGTGTCGGCTCGAAGACTCAAGCAGTTCTCCCGCACCGCGGACGGATTCAAGATTGCGGAACTCGATCTAAAAGAGCGTGGTATTGGAGAGTTGGCCGGTGTGCGTCAATCCGGCGGTTTCAATCTGAGGTATGCCGACCTCGCCACGGATGACGACCTGGTGATTGCAGCCCGCCGGGCTGCTCTGGAGATAATAGCGGCCGATCCTGATCTCTCGCACAGGCCACACCTAGAGTTGCGCAAGCGCATCGAGCGCCGATACGAACGCGGCATGGAACTCTTCAGGATCGGCTGATAACGTCTTGCTGGTTGCGGACTGAACTTTAAGAGGAAGAGGGGCCACATTGAGTAATGAACTGGCAAACAAGCAATGCGTGCCGTGCCGTGGCGGTGTACCGGCGCTCAAGGGTGATGAAATCGCATCCTTACTAGATCAGCTAGCGGGCGGCTGGCGAGTCGTGGAGGAGCACCATCTCGAGAAGGAGTATCACTTCAAGGACTTTGCCACTGCGCTGGCTTTCACCAACGCGATTGCAGAAATCGCTGAGGAGCAAGGGCACCACCCCGACATACATCTCACCTGGGGTAAGGTTGGTCTGAAGATCTGGACTCACAAGATTGATGGCCTCACGGAGAGTGACTTCATTCTCGCCGCGAAGGCCGATCAAGTGAACATAGATCGTTGACACCGACCGCAACGATCAGTACGATACCGGCTCCATGTACTCGGCAACGCAAATAAGAGATCTGCCTGGCCTCATCGGTCAGACGGTAACGGTATACGGCTGGGTTGCTACGACGCGGCCTAAGGGCAAGATAGCGTTCACGGTGCTGCGGGACGGGACGGGATACCTTCAGTGCGTTGCGGTGAAGCAGGAGTTAGGAGAGCAGGCCTGGGAGACCGTGCACCAGCTGACACAGGAGACTTCGCTCGCAGTCACCGGTGAGGTGCGCGAAGACAAGCGATCGCCGGGTGGTGTCGAGTTAGGAGTTCAGTCGCTCACGATCCTGGGTGGAAGCACGGATTTCCCGATAAGTAAAAAGGAGCACGGCACTGCCTTCCTGTTCGAGCAGCGTCACCTGTGGCTCAGGTCCAGGCGGCAGGTAGCTATCATGCGGATCCGCAACGAGGTGGTGCAGGCGATCCGCGATTTCTACTACCAACGCGATTTCACGCTCGTTGACACTCCGCTGCTGACAGGCGCCGTTGGCGAATCGGCCGGTACCTTGTTCGAGACCGAGTATTTCGATTTGGGGAAGGCATACCTCGCTCAGACTGGCCAACTCTATGTGGAAGCCGCAGCGGCGGCGTTGGGTAAGGTGTATTGCTTTGGGCCTACGTTCCGCGCGGAAAGATCGAAGACGCGTCGACACCTCACCGAGTTCTGGATGGTTGAGCCGGAAGTAGCTTGGAACGACTCCGACGACAACATGAAGCTGCAGGAAGACTTCGTATCTTACGTTGTGGAGCGTTGTCTGGAGAGATGCCGGGAGCCTCTCGAGGTGCTAGAGCGAGACCGTACAAGGCTGGAGCAGGTCACGCCTCCGTTTCCTCGGGTGTCGTATACGGACGCGATCGAGAAGCTGAAACAGGCAGGCTGCGATGTCCGCTGGGGGCAAGACCTGGGAGGTGACGACGAGACGACGCTCGCACAAATGTTCGATCGTCCCGTGTTCGTGTACGATTATCCGAGGGAAGTCAAAGCCTTCTACATGAAGCAGAACCCTGAGGACCCCAGAACGGTCAAGTGCAATGACTGTCTGGCACCCGAAGGCTATGGTGAAATAATAGGAGGCAGTCAGCGCGAAGACGACCACGATCTCCTGTTGGGGCGGATTCGTGAGGAAGGGCTGCCGGAAGAGGCGTATGGTTGGTATCTAGATCTACGTAGGTACGGGACCTTCATTCATTCGGGATTCGGCCTGGGCGTGGAGCGTACTGTAGCCTGGATCAGCGGTGTGCCCCACGTGCGTGAGGTGATTGCCTTTCCTAGGATGATGACGCGACTGTACCCCTAGGCGAAGGTGTCCGGCAGGCAGCCGATTACCCGTCCAGTTCCTTCGCTTCCTCCCACAACTCGTCCAACACCTCCAAACCCGCGGTGGCGACTTCGATACCCCGCTGTTTGGCCAAGGCCTCGATGCGGCGGAACCGCATAACAAACCGCTCGTTTGCCTTCTCCAGCGCGGACCTGGGATCGCAATTGACCTTGCGCGCCAGGTTGACTACGGCGAACAGCAGGTCTCCGATCTCAGCTTCTAGGCGCTCGGCATCGCCATGGTTGTCGAGCTCGCTTTCCAACTCACCAATCTCTTCCCTGATCTTCTCGCGCGGACCCGCTGCGTCAGGCCAGTCGAATCCCACCCCGGCGGCCCGCTCCTGCAACCGCAGCGCCATGACCAGTGCCGGGAGCGTTGGCGGAAGCCCATCCAGGACGCTACGCTTGCCGTCCTTTTCGTTGAGCTTTGACCGCTCCCACGATTCGGGCCGTTCACCCTGCTCGAACAGATGTGGATGACGGCGCCACATCTTACGCTCAATCGTTTGCGTGACGTCTTCTGCGCCAAAGTCTCCTCGCTCCTCGGCCAGAACGATTTGGAAGGCCAGGTGCAGCAGGAGATCGCCCAGTTCCGTTTTGATGTGCTCAGAGTCATCCGAGGAGAGGGCGTGATCCAGCTCCATGACCTCTTCGACCAAGTATGGCCGGAGGGTCTGCGGCGTTTGGGCTGCGTCCCAGGGGCACCTCTTACGCAGGTCTCGGACGAGTTCGACAATACGTCCAAGCGCTGATGGTTCTTGCATTTGCGTCATTGGGCCGGTACAATACGCGACCGGTAGCGAATGTGTCAACGCAACAACGTAGGGGTCGGGCTTGGGTTGAGGTCAACCTCACCAATCTGATAGCCAATGCACGCACGGTGCAGCAGGCTGCCGGAGGCTCGCCGCTACTACCCATGGTCAAGGCGAGCGCGTACGGCCTCGGAGCCGTCCCGGTTGCGCGGGCACTCGAGCAACTAGATCCGTGGGGATTTGGCATAGCTACCGTACAAGAAGGCATCGAACTGAGAGAGGCCGGCATAGCTCGGCCCCTTGTCGTTTTCACGCCGGTCACCCCCGCGAAGCGAGATCTATACGCCGAGTACGATCTCAGGGCCTCGATCGACGACCCAGCCGTGGCCGCGAACTGGAAGCTGCCCTATCACGTGGAAGTGGACACCGGCATGAGCCGCTGCGGTATCCGGTATGACGAAGGGCGGCTGAAATCGATGACCACCGATTACCTGGAAGGGGCCTTCACCCATTTCCTTGCGGCTGACACACATCCCGAGAAGGTCGAACAACAGTGGTCCCGATTCGAGTTCGGCATCAAGCGAATGGGCAAAGACGATGTGCTGCTCCATGCGGCCAACAGCGCCGGTTCGTGGCGTTTGCGGCAGCGCCTGGACTTGGCACGGCCCGGCATTTTTCTCTACGGCGGACGCTGCGGCAGAGATCTACCAGAGCCACTACCCGTGGTCTCGGTTCGTGCATCGGTCGTCAGCACAAGGCGTCTCCCCAAGGGTGAGACTGTCAGCTATGGTGGGGAGTGGGCGGCACCGTGCGACACCACCGTTGCCACGGTGCGAATCGGATATGGTGATGGATTCCCGTGGACCGCACGAGGCAGAGCGTCCGTTCTCATTGCAGGCCGACGTTACCCCGTGGTCGGTCGCGTCACCATGGACTTCGTGATGGTGGATCTCGGTCCGGGGCCCCGCTCTGTTCATAT
>CP070792.1:1603361-1605387 GCA_020346845.1 Gemmatimonadota bacterium | reverse complement strand
TTGGCAGAGGCGTTCGGAGCAGTTGGCCTGCGTGTTGAAAGGCCTGAGCAGATCGGGCCCAATCTCGAGCAAGCGCTGGGAAGTGACCGACCAGCGGTGCTAGTGGCTCCGATAGATCCCGACGAGATGCCGCCTGCCAAGCCGCGCATGCTGGCGATGGAGCGATCTATGGGCCTGCCCAGTATCAAGCAGTCGTTGAGCCGCGGCGCGGCCAAGGCGTTGCTGGACATGTTCAAGGAGCGGTAGCAGACCTTCGGGCGTCGACAGACTACTTCGCGTAGTCTTCCCCTCTTTGATCGAGTACTGCCTTCATCGCATCGAGATAACCCAGTTCACCGAATCCGGGAACGTGATTTGAGATTCTCTTAGCAACTGACTTGGGCATTTTGTGTATCGGATGTCCGGTGGACATGGCAAGCAACTCAGTGCGACAGGCACGCTCCAGTACCAGCAGATATAGAGCTGCCTCTTCTACCGTCTCGCCCACGACAAGCACGCCGTGGTTGGCCATGATCAAAGCGCGCTTCTCGCCCAGTGCCTCGGCTATTAGCTCGCCCTCTTCAGTCGCGAGTACGGTGCCCTGGTAGTCGTAGTACGACACACGCCGATAGAACTTCGCGGAGTGCTGATGGGCCCGCTCATTCAATTGCCAGCCTTCGAGGGTCGACAGAGCCGTCGCGTACGGAGTGTGCGCGTGCAATGCGCACCCCACTTCTGGGCGGGCCTCGTGCAGCGGGTGGTGAATGGCCCATGCGCTTTCGTTGGGCAGGCCTTCGCCTTCGAGGATGGTGCCGTCCGGGGCTGCCAATAGCAAATTGCTGGCTGTAACGCGGGAGAAATGTGTGTGCCCCGGCGTGAGAAGAATGTGGTCCTCGTGGCCGGGCACCTTGGCGCTGAAGTGGTTCCACGTACCCTCGTGCCACCCCTCCATCACCGCAATGCGGTGCACAGCGGCAAGATCCACCTGTACTTGTCGAATATCGTCTGCATCTGCCCAGCCTGGCTTACCACTCACCGTGTTTCTCCAAGTTCAGGCTCGCGCCCTGCAATATCCGTGATCGCTGTGTCCGTGGCCGTCCTGCCCCGATGGCCCCTACCGCATGGAGAGTCCTGCGATCTTCACCGCACCCCGCACATAACCGTCGGGAAAAAGCCGTTCCATCTCGTCCAACTCGATTCCGAGCGTCTCGCAGCACTCGGAGACCGACGGCACGACGTGTGACTTCGCATGCGCGCGTCTGATGTACTGCACTATCTCGTGGCGCCGCTCGTTGAGCCCGCCCACGAGCTTCATCTCCCGCGCCTTGTTGTGTGCGAAGTCTTCGTCCCACTCGTCGGGGTCGACCAAGAAGCCAAATGCATCGACACGATACACCTTGTCGGTACCGGCAGGCAGTGCACCTCCCGTCGTTGCCTTACGTGCCTTGCCCGTCTCGCCATAGTAGTCCATGAACCGGTCGCGGTAGCTGATGCCCGCCAATCTGCATGCACCCCGGGTATATCCGGCTGGGAACAACGCTTTGAGTTCCCTGGGCGATATGTTGTTGGCGCGGCAAGTACTATAGACGATGGGACATTCGCCGTTCTTCTCGAACTCACTCCTGATGAACCGAATCACTTGCCAGTGGTTTTCGCCGAGACCGTTCTGGACCTTGGCCTCAGGCGCCATACCCTCCGCGTAATCCTCGTCCCACTTCTCGTAGTTCTGGAGGAACCCCCGGTCGTCGACCTCGTACGCCTTGTCCTTGTATGTAAACGTCCCCACTGCGAACTCCTGTCTTCTTGATCGGACTGTTCTTGTCGTGTCGGATCGTTGGTATTGATTCGCAGCCTATGAAGTCAGTGATCGTTGGTGTCCGTGGCCGTTTCCGCTTTTGTCGGTGACGTTTGCTGGCGACTCGAGGCCAACGGTCTGTGTCTCATGAATCCCGTGATCGTTCGTGCCCGTGGCCGTTTAGCCGTCTGCGTCTTCCTCCTCAGTCTTCGCCCGCTCCCGCAGCTCGCTTATCGCCCTTGCCGCAGCATC
>CP070792.1:1600614-1603261 GCA_020346845.1 Gemmatimonadota bacterium | reverse complement strand
TAAGCAGGAAGACGAGTTAGAACGCGAACGGGCGGCGCTCCAGGCGACGCTGGCACCGACATACGACCTGAGGGAGTGGATGCTCGACACCGTGCTGGTGAGGATCGATTCCATCTTCGACGCGATCGACAGTGTGGCCACGGGTGAAGAGCTTAGGGAGACAGCCGCTGGCTTCGGCGTTCCCCTGACTCCGGAACAGGCGGAGTATCTCACCGGCGACGGAATGCGAGATATGTATCGCCGCGCGCTGCGAACGATGATGCGCCAGCAACTGCCGCGCGGTATCCCAACCGCACGGTTCGATGACACAGAGCAGAGTTCCACGATTCAGGTGAGTCGTGACGGCATCAAGTCCCCAATGTCCAAAGACTCGGTGCACACCTTCGAACGGTTCATGGATAGTCGCATCGCAGTTCACCCGGATTATAGTTCCACCGTTGGTGACCTCGCATTTGTCCAACTGATCAACTATGCGTTCATGCCCACGCTCGTCTTCAACCGCGATGAAACGGATCGCGAGGAGAGGGAGTTGTTGGACAGCGTGAATCCGGTGAAGGACACAGTGCGGCAAGACGAGCGCATAGTGATGGCGAATGAACGAGTGAGCGCTACCGCCTATGAACGGCTGGTCGCATTGCGGGGCGAGCTGGAGCGACCTGGCCAAGCTCAGGGCGACATAACGGTAGCAATCGGCCAGATACTCGCGAACGCTCTCCTCCTCGTGCTGTTTTGGGTCCTGTTGATGCTGTATCTGCCAGCGGTATATGCATCGCTCAGGAAGATGACGGCCCTGACGCTGATGTTTGCGCTGGTGATCGGAGGTGCTGCCGGCAACGTATGGCTCTGGCCAGGCGCTCCACCAGAACTCATACCGATTCCGTTTGCCGCGATGCTTGTGACCGTAATCATCAACGGCCGACTGGCCATGGTCAGTGCGATGGTCTTGGCAGTGCTTTTGGGATCACAGGGGGCATTTGGCGGCGCCGATGCGATATTCGTGGCGCTCGTCGGTGGTGTTGTGGCGGGACTGAGTCTCCGTTCGATAAGGCGACGTAATCAGCTATTGATCTCGGTTCTGGTGGTTACAGGGGCATTCTTGCTGGTTGGTGTGACGCAAGCGCTCCGGCTCGAGGGCGGGATTGCTGACGTGGGGAGAACGGTGGCACTCGGTGGTTTGAACGCCATGGTGTCTGCTGCGCTGGTCACGATCATGCTACCGTTGTTCGAGTTGTTAACACGTGTTACTACTGAAGTAACTCTGTTGGAGCTGTCCGACCCGAACCGTCCCCTTCTGCGCCGTCTTGCAATTGAGACTCCAGGCACCTATGCACACAGCCTGGCTCTAGCGAACCTGTGTGAAGCTGCGTGCAATGCGATCGGAGCCAATGGGCTGCTTGCCCGAGTAGGCTGCTATTACCACGACATCGGCAAGCTCAAGAAGTCGCAGTACTTCGTTGAGAATCAAATGCCCGGGGTAAACCCGCACGACAAGCTGAAGCCGGAGGTGTCGGCATCCATAATCAGGAATCACGTGCGAGAAGGTCTGGCACTTGCGAACGAAAACCGGCTACCTGAGTCGATCAAAGCATTTATCCCGGCGCACCATGGTACCATGGAGATCTCCTACTTCCTCGACCGCGCGCGTAACCGCGATGATGAGGCGGAGATCAATGTCGACGAGTTCCGTTACCCCGGTCCCAAACCGACGACCGTCGAAACTGCTGTGGTGATGTTGGGTGATAGCGTAGAAGCCGCCGTGCGGGTGCTCGAGGACGCATCAGAGCAGAAGATGAGAGATGCAATAGACCATCTATTCCGGCAGCGGGTCGAGGCCGGTCAGCTGGATGAGGCACCTCTGACCATGGCACAGCTGACGGTGATCCGGGACGAGTTCGTTCGTGTATTCGAAGGTGTGCGCCATAGTAGGATCGACTACCCGACCACCAGCGGAGGCCTATCGTCAGATTGGGATGCCGCAGACGACGCGTGATATCCGAGTAGAGTTCGTTACCTCGGCGCCGTTGTCCGAGGCCGAGGTGCGCACCGCTGTGGGATTGGTGCTTGACGGAGAGCAGGTTGAGTCTGCCGACATCAGTATGGCCTTCCTTGCCGGTCAACGCATGCGTGCCCTGAACCGGCGCACGTTCGGCTTGGACTGCTCCACTGATGTTATCGCTTTTGGCTTGCCGCATCCCGGTCGGATTGTCGGTGACGTCTATGTTTGCCCCTCAACGGCGCAACGGACTGCGAAGGAGCTTGGAATCTCTGAGCAGGAGGAAGTGATCCGGCTTATCATTCACGGATTACTGCATGTCTTGGGTTACGATCACCCTGAGGGTCGAGATCGAAAGGTTTCCACCATGTGGCGGTTACAAGAGCGATACGTGCTCGAATTCGTGAGAGGTGGGGACGAGTGACACTGGCAGCCCAGAGTGGTGCGATCATAGTTGCATTTGTGGCGGCGCTATGGGCTGGAATCCTGGCGCTAGCACAGGAAGCTCCAACCCTAGCCCGGGCTCTGGAAAACCGGAATGCCACGGGTAGCGGACCTATACCACCTGATCGCGCAATACATATAGCGAGAATAGGGCTGCTGCTAATCGCAGCGGCATCTGCATCTGAAGCGGTGCTCTGGTGGCAGCGGCCG
>CP070792.1:1598012-1600514 GCA_020346845.1 Gemmatimonadota bacterium | reverse complement strand
GTCGAAGAACGCGCGGCGGTACCAATCTCCGTCCCAGGCTTCTCGTTCGAGCGATTCCTCGAGATAACGAGCCACATCGCGCCAGCGGGCCGCACGGTCTTGCTCACCGCGACCCTCCGCTATCGGTGCGAATTCCCTCAGGTTTGCCAGCAGAAACCAGCCAAGCCACACACTCTCACCGTGCCCCCCCCAACCCACCCGGTTCATACCGTCGTTCCAATCGCCAGCTCCCATTAACGGTAGTCCGTGCTCGCCGAGTTCTAGACTGCAGTCGATGGCCCGAGCGCAGTGCTCGTACAGCGTCGCCACGTCGTCAGTTTGCGCGGGCTCGAAGTAGGCCTCGTGCTCTGTCTCGTCCAGTTCACGTCCGTCGAGCCACGGGACCGGTTCGTCGAGCACTGCCCAATCTCCCGTTGTACCGAGGTAGTGCACAAGCGCGTACGGCAGCCATAGTCTGTCGTCGGAGATACGGGTCCGCACGCCACGGCCGGTAGGCGGGTGCCACCAGTGCTGCACGTCACCCGCACGGAACTGGCGGGCTGCTGCGCGCAGCAGCTGACTTCGCGCCACTTCGGGTTCAGCAACTGCCAGGGCGAGCACGTCCTGTAGCTGATCGCGGAACCCAAAGGCTCCACCGGATTGGTAGAACGCCGAGCGAGCCTGTAGCCGGCACGAGCGAACTTGGTAGAGTAGCCAGCGATTCATCAGGACGTCGAGAGCCGGGTCGGGCGTCTCCACCTGGATTACCTCGAGAAAACGATCCCATTGACTGTGGTTGTGTTGCAGCACTGCGTCACAATCGATAGCGCGATAGCGTTCAATCAGGAACCGTGCTTCTGCTGTATCTCTCCCCTCACCGAGCAGTACTACCACCTCCCTGCTTTCTCCCGGTTCGAGTTCCAATCTCGTCTGCAGCGCCGCGCACGGATCCAGGCAAGCACCGGTTGTGCCAGGCAGTTCCTCGCCCCGTTCGAGAGAAGCCGGATGGTCCAGGCTTGCATTGCGGCCCAGAAATTCGAGACGGTCTCCGGTGCACGAGGTTTGGGCTCCCAGCATATCGGTAAAGGCAACTCTACCGGCGAATTCTCGATTGAGCGGATTCCGCGCCAGCATAGCTCCGGTGACTGGGTCCAACTCCGTCACCACCGCGGTAGCCAATTCACTGCGCTCTACTCCAAGCACCCATTCGATGTAGCTCGTAACGGATAGCTGCCGCTTGACGTCGGATTCGTTTTTGAGATTTAGTCGAGAGATCTTGACCGGGTCTTGCGCAGCCACGAACTGGGTAAGCTCCAGGGCGATACCATGCGCTGTGTGACGAAACCGACTGTATCCCTGGCCATGGCGGACTATGTAGGGCCAGCTCTCTTGACGAATGGGAAGTGCGGTCGGTCCCCACACGACACCGCTGTCCTCGTCTCGCACGTAGAAGATCTCACCTGGCGTATCGCTGACAGGGTCGTTCGACCACGGTGTAATCTTGTTCTCACGACTATTCTCGGACCACGTATACCCCGCTCCCGACTCTGACACCTGGAACCCAAACGACTGGTTCGACACGACGTTGATCCAGGGCGCAGGCGTCCACTGCCCTTTGCCCAGAACAGTCACATACTCCCTACCATCGGCCGTGAACCCACCGAGTCCGTTATAGAACTGGAGGCCCAGAGCCGGAGCCTTGAAGGTCTCTTTCGCCTCACGGGGTGAGCGCAACGATCGCGGGACCGGTCCTGGGCGTGTTCGCAGCAGTCTGACGACCTGCTCCACCAGTGTTCCCTGAGCTGCACTGATAACGAGTCTGGCGACGCAACGAAGCAACAACTGATCGTGCGGGGGCACGAGATCCGCTCGCAGCACGAACACTTCTCCTCGCCCTACACTCTTCTCCCTTCCCACGGCGGATTGTATCGCTTCCACCATCGCCTCGAGTGATTGTTGCAGATCCTGGACATAAGACGTCTCTTTCGCATTTAGAATCACCAGATCGGCGGATATCCCCTTCAGATTCCAGTACTCGTGTGCACGGAGCAGCTGTCTGACCACTTCGCGTTGTTCGTCGACATCGATCTGCACCATGCAAATCGGCAGGTCTCCCGAGATCCCGTAGCGCCACAGATCGGATTGACCTCCTTCGTTCCGCGCCACGTCTTCCGGCGTTGCCCGTAGCGTCGGATCTGAGTACATGAGCCGATTGGCAAGCCGCTGGAACAAGTGGGCCTCATCCTGGCTCATTCGCAGGTGGTGGAGTTGTACCTGTGCCTGAGTCCACGCGAGTGAACTCTCTCGATCGAACGTAGCTGGCTGCTCGTATTTCTCGGCTATCTCGAGCGCCTCTTCGCGAGACGGCGCTACGAGAGTGGTGAAGAGTAAGTTGACGGTCCCTCCCTGAGGGATCGCCACACGACGGCGCAGGCTGACAATGGGATCTAGCACCGCGCCGACGGTGTTGGAGAGAGGTCCACCGTCAATCACCGATAGCGGAGTGCGAATGCCGCGACCTCT
>CP070792.1:1596361-1597912 GCA_020346845.1 Gemmatimonadota bacterium | reverse complement strand
TTGTCCTCCTTCACGAGCTCGGCGGGATCGAGTGTTCCTGCTTTGGATAAGAGCAGACTTCTTTCAATCGCATGCCGCAGCTCGCGCACGTTGCCGGGCCAGGAGTGGGTTCGGAGCTTCACCAGAAGCTCCGGGCTCAGTCGCGGTACCGGCATGCCGTACCGTTCCGCCAACGATGCGGCGAGGACACGGGCGAGTAGCTCCACGTCTCTACCACGTTCGCGAAGCGGTGGCAGCTCCAACGAAACGACGTTCAAACGGTAGAAGAGATCCTGGCGGAACTCACCACGCGCCACCGCCTGTTCTAGGTCCACATGTGTCGCTGCCAGGATGCGGACGTCGACGGTTCGGCTCTCGGTGCTACCGACTCTCCTGATGCTACGCTCGTCCAAGGCGCGCAGAAGTTTGCCCTGTAACTCGAGAGGAAGGTGTCCGATCTCGTCTAACAAAAGGGTTCCGCCATTCGCTTCCTCGAACAGGCCAGGCTTGCTGGTGCGGGCGTCAGTGAACGCACCCTTCACGTGGCCGAACAACTCGCTCTCCAACAAGTTTGCCGGTATCGCCGCGCAGTTCACGGCAACGAATGGTCCATCGGAACGCGGTCCACCATCGTGAATCGCACGCGCTAGGAGTTCTTTGCCTGTTCCGGTTTCCCCGCCTATGAGAACGGTTACGTCTCGGTGCAAGATTACACGCCGCGCCTTCTCGAGTGTTGCCTTGAGCGCATCGCTCTCGCCGATGATGGCGGCAAAGGTGTCGTCCGGCTTGGGGTGTGGTCCCGATCGGCGTTCCTTGTCGGTTTCGACTTTGGATGCCAGGGTCCTGCGCAACAAATCGACGTCGTCGGGCAGTGCGAAATAGTCCGCTGCTCCACGCCGCACCGCCTCTACTCCAAAACGATGTGATGTGTTGGCGCCAATGAGGTAAACCGGGGAGGCTGTTGTTCCTGACACCGACAAGAGCGTGTCCAAGCCCCGAGACTCCTCGCCACCCGCTGACACCAAGACGGCAATCACGTCTTGCCTGTGCGATTCCAGCTCGGCAGTGTCGATTATGAGGCTCTGCACACCCAGCTCCTGAGCAAGGTCTTGCCACAGTGATGCGAACGATTCAGACAGCTTCACGACTGCCAGGGCCGGTGTCTCGGTCACAATAGTGTTCCCGCTGATTTAGTGACCCAACGTTGGCCCGGATGGGTGGCCGGACGCAAGCGCCCGGCCCAATCAGCTGCTGACCTGGTAACGGGAGTCAGCTCTCCCCATTCCGGTCATCGTCCTCGAACGCTTCCATCGACTCCTTGATGTTGTCCTCGACGAGACTCTCGTTTGCGCCACCCTCGTTGGCGGTATCAGGATCTATCAGCCTGCCTGTGGCATCACGGAACCACGCGTCGAGGTCCACAAATACAGTGATGTTCGTGCTACCGGCTCCCTCTTGGACTACTAGCGCAGGTATGAGATCCAGCTCCTGCTCAACACCCAGGTCTGATTCGTAAAGGAACGAATCGCCGTTGTAGCTCCCCATAATGCGGATACTGAGCTTGTCGAACTC
>CP070792.1:1577546-1596261 GCA_020346845.1 Gemmatimonadota bacterium | reverse complement strand
TGACGGATCGGTTCGACGGTGTGCCAGCAAACTCTTACGTCAGCCGCATCGAGCCGTCGCATTTCAGTATGGACCGGTTCTATGTCACGTTCGACAACCATCGCACTAACGACTTCACTCCATACGTATATGTAACTGATAACGGTGGCGAGAGCTTCCGCTCGATAGCATCCGACTTGCCGACTGGGTCCGTTGATTTCGTTCATGTGATCCGCGAGGACAAACGGAACGAAAACCTGTTATTCGTGGGGACGGACGTCGGGGTATACGTATCGACCAATCGGGGCGCTTCGTGGCAGAGGTTCATGGAGGGCCTGCCTGCAGTCCCAGTACACGATCTGCAGATCCACCCGCGCGACCGCGAACTGATCGCTGGAACGCACGGTCGCTCGATTTGGATAGTGGACATTGCGCCGCTACAGGACATGACCGATCAGGTGATGGCCGACGGCGTGGCATTGTTCGAGCCCAAGCCCGCATTCCAGTTCGGCACGCCGCCGCGCGGTGGAGAGTTCTACGCGCAATCGTATTTTCAGCGCCCCACCCCTGGATCGAATGCCGAGATCAGCTACTTCATCGGAGAAGAACTGGCCGCCGAGCTGCAGGCAGCGTTCGATGAGAGCCGTCCCCAGCGTGGTGGTGAGCGACAGCAAGCACAGCAAGGTGCCCAGCGGCCTGCGATGGCTCAAGGGCCCTCCGGTGCCAGACCAGGTGCCGCCCGTGGCCCGCAAGTGGAAATCACCGTGACAGATGCAGCCGGTGAAGCGGTGAGCACCATCCAGGGTCCGGCGGAAGCTGGCATCCACAAGGTACGATGGAACTACCGCGGTCCTGCGCCGGAAGCAGCTGAGCCCGGACCGTACCGGACCAAGGAACGCGAGGAGTTGTCAGCCCGGGCCAAGGTTGTGGGCGATTCCCTGATCGAAGCTGGATGGGACGAAAACACCGTTCGCCGACTGACCGGTCCCTACACTGGTGAAATGAGTCAGGCCGCCTTCATGCGCAGCTTCACTGGTGGTGGTGGTCAGGGCAGGGATCCTGAGGAGTTTCAGGAGCGACCGGCGGAGCAGATGGGTGGCGGAAGCCGTGGCAGCTTCGGTCAAATGCGTGAGGTCGCCGAGTTGATCGCTCCTGACATGGGCTTCAGGGCTTTGCGTGCGATGTTCCGCAGCGGCGGTGGCCAGGCGCCGCTGATGGACCCGGGAATCTACACGATCACTCTGAAAGCAGGCGAGAGAACGTTCACGCAGACACTCGTGGTCGAGCGTGTAGGTACGTTTGCGGTGAGTCCGGCTGGTTAGGAGGGGAAGGAGGGGAAGCAGGGGAAGGAAAAGGCCCCGTGGCTCGTTTGAGCTGCGGGGCTTCTTCTCGGGTGGGCTTTGCGCGGCCATCGTCTTCCATCGTCTATCATCGTCCGGCAAAGAACGCTCCAGACGTGGCGCCGGGTCCAGCAATCGGGGGAATTCGCGCAACGACCCCTGCGACGATTCCAATTCACGGATCATCATTTACAATTACAGACCGGATACCTGCATCCGTCGTCGTCCGTCTGTGCGCTCGACGAGGCCGGACGTGATTGCGGGTCTGCCCCACCTCCGGTCACGGGGTGTGCGGCTGCCTGGGCCGGCCCGTCTGGAGTGATTCCCGGAAGAGACAACGACGACGGATCTGGCAGGGATACGCTGGCCAGGGGGCGGCGTATTGCTGACACGAACCTGAGAAGGGTGTGTTGCTGAGTATGACTGTTGATATGAATCGTGACATCGAGGTCATTCAGAACAAGGTCCAGCAGGAGAGCGCGTTCGTTAGCCGACTCGTGGACGAGGTGGCTCGAGTCATAGTGGGCCAACGATACATGGTGGAACGGCTGCTGATGGGATTGCTGGCTGACGGTCACGTACTAATGGAAGGTGTACCAGGACTTGCCAAGACGATGACGGTGAGGACGCTGGCTCGGGCGATTCAAACGTCTTTTCACAGAATTCAGTTCACGCCGGATCTGCTGCCGGCAGACCTGATCGGCACATTGGTATACGACCCACAGTCGTCCGAGTTCAAGACCAAGAAGGGACCGATATTCGCCAACATCATCCTGGCTGACGAGATCAATCGGTCGCCGGCGAAAGTGCAATCGGCTTTGCTCGAGGCGATGCAAGAACGCACGGTGACAATTGGCGAGACGACATATCCGCTCGACGTGCCGTTTCTGGTTTTGGCCACTCAGAACCCGATCGAGCAGGAGGGTACATACCCGTTGCCCGAGGCGCAGGTCGACCGCTTCATGCTCAAGCTATCGGTGAACTACCCCGACAAGGATGACGAGCTCGAGATCATGCGCCGCATGGCGAGCGGACCGGAGCCGGAGGTGCAACCGGTCGTGCAGCCAGCTGAGATACTCAGCGCGCGCAAGGCCGTACAAATCATCTACATGGACCCACAGGTGGAGCGTTACATAGTAGATCTGGTGTTCGCCACGAGAGATCCCAACAGCTACGGCTTGGCCGACCTGGCGGATCTGATCTCGTACGGTGCGTCCCCGCGCGCGTCGATCTACCTGGCGAAGGTGGCGCGGGCAAATGCCTTCCTGCGAGGCCGTGGGTACGTAACGCCGGAGGACGTGCGCTCGGTCGGGATGGACGTGCTGCGGCACCGGGTGTTGCTGACCTACGAGGCCGAAGCCGAAGAGGTCACTCCTGAGGATGTGGTGACACGGATTCTCAACAGCGTAGAAGTTCCCTGATCAGTAAACCATGATCCCACGCGAGATCCTGAAGAAAGTCCGTCGCATCGAGATCGCCACACGCGGCCTCGTCAACGAGGTGTTCTCGGGTGAGTACCACTCCGTGTTCAAGGGGCGTGGGATGAACTTCGCCGAAGTGCGCGAGTACCAATACGGCGACGATATCCGGAGTATCGACTGGAACGTCACGGCACGCACCGGTGCACCCTACGTGAAGCTGTTCCAGGAGGAGCGTGAGCTGACCGTAATGCTCGCCGTCGACGTGAGTGGCTCAGGAGACTTTGGCACCAGTGGTCGGATGAAGGGTGAGATCGCAGTCGAGATCTGTGCGCTGCTGGCATTCAGCGCAATCAAGAACAATGACAAGGTTGGCCTCATCATCTTCAGTGACCGGATCGAGAAGTTCGTGCCGCCACGCAAAGGCCGTCGCCACGTACTCAGGGTGCTGCGAGAATTGCTCTACTTCGAGCCGGAGGGTCGCAAAACGGACATAGCCGGGGCACTCGAATACCTGGCTCACGTTGTTCGGCGACGTGCCGTCGTGTTTTTGGTGTCGGACTTCATTGCAGATGGTTATGAAAAGGCTCTGGCGGTTGCCGGAAGACGGCATGACGTGATTGCGGTCCGCATGGGTGACAGGCGTGAATCAGCTCTACCGGCTCTCGGGTACATGGCTTTTGAAGACGCGGAGTCCGGTGAGCGCCTGTTGGTGAATACGTCGAACCAGACGTTCCGTGAAACGTTCGAGAGAAGGGCGGACGAGGCCCAGGCGCTATTACGGCGTACGCTCAAGAAGACCAAGGTGGATGTGATCAACATCGAAACAAGCCAGGAGTATGTGGAGCCTCTCATGCGGTTCTTCCGGGAAAGAGCCAGGAGGTTCCGGTGATGCTCCTTGGTTCGGTCGTGATGCCGCTGCTGGTGCTCTTGGGAGCAGGGAGTGGGGAGCGGGAAGCAGTATCTCCCAGCCTCCCCGCCACGACTCTCCTGGCAGTCGCGGCGGCTCAGGAATTGCCACCGACAATCCGAACGGAGTTGGACACTTTCGAGATAAATGTTGGGGATCCCGTGGCGCTCACTGTTACGATCGAGCACGATGCCGGATCCAGAGTGGTGTGGCCCGATTCTCTCGACCTGGGCTCTTTCGAGCTTCTCGATGTCATTATGCTGGAGCCCGTGCAGCAGGACGATCGCGTTAGCTCCGCCGTGCGACTCATAGTGACAGCATTTGAGTTGGGTGATCTCGAGCTCCCGGGCTTTGATGCGGTGGTAGTAGGACTGGATACAGCAGCTCTCTCCACTGATGCTTGGAGGGTAACGGTGGCGAGTGTTGGGCGTGACGAGAGCGGCGACATCCGGGATATCAAGGGGCCACTCGACATGTCCAGAAACTGGCTGCTGCTGGTTCCTTGGATGCTGGCCCTGATCGCGGTGATTGCGTTCGGATATTGGATCTACAAGCGGCGCCAGATAGCACAGAAGTCAGCGGAACAGGTTCTACCGACATCAACGATCAAGCCACCGCACGAAATTGCATACGCGGCGCTCGACCGCCTGGCCGAGTCCGATCTACTCGGCAAGGGCAAGATCAAAGAGTTCTACATCGCTGTGTCCGACATAATCCGCCGCTACATAGAGGGACGCTATAGCGTTGATGCGCTGGAGATGGCTACCCACGAAGTACTGCACGGCTTGGAGGGTGTTGGCCTGGCGTTCGACACCCGAATCACGTTTGAGCGGTTTCTGGGCGATTGCGATCTGGTCAAGTTCGCCAAGGTGAGACCGGCTCTTGCCGCGTGTCAGGAGATGATTCCGCGTGCTCGCAGGATCGTGGACGATACTAAGGTAGGAGATGGAGGAGGGGAAGAAGGGGAAGGAGGGGAAGGAGATGGGGAATTCAGGGAGGGCATCGTTGTCTCCGCTGCCTCCGCTGCGCCTTCTCGGGTTAGGGAGGAGGGTGGGGGATGATCTACCGCTTTGCCGATCCGCATTACCTCCTGTTGTTGCTTGCAATACCGGTCCTTGCATACTGGCATTTCTACAGACGTAAGGGAAAGACCGGCAGTGTGCGTTACTCGAATGTAAGGATGCTGGCTCAATCGGACGTAACAAAGACCGGCAAGTACCACAATGTCTTGCCTGTCTTGCGTATGCTGGCGCTTATGGCTCTGGTGGTTGCCTTTGCCAGACCACAGTCTGGAGTGTCCAGTGAAAACATCGTCACCGAGGGTATCGATATCGTGCTCGCGCTCGATGTCTCGAGTTCGATGCTGGCTGAGGACATCGAGCCCAATAGGATCGAGGCAGCGAAGCAGGTCGCTGCCGATTTCGTACGCGGCCGTCGCAACGACCGGATCGGCCTCGTGGTGTTTGCTGGTGCCGCGTTCACACAAGTGCCACTAACGCTCGATTACGACGTGGTTGCCACCGTGTTGAGTGAGCTGCAGGTGGGAATCATAGACGATGGCACCGCTATCGGGATGGGCCTTGCCACTGCCGTCAAGCGGCTCCGCGACAGTGATGCGGAGTCAAGGGTCATTGTGCTTCTGACTGACGGGCGCAACAACCGGGGCGAGATAGATCCCGTCACTGCTGCGCAGATGGCCCAAGCCCTGGGCATAAAGATCTACTCCATCGGTGCCGGCACACGTGGCAATGCTCGCATACCGATTGACGATCCCAGGCTAGGCAGACGCTATGCGTCGATGCGCGTCGACATCGACGAGACGACCCTGAGAGAGACCGCCGCGTTGACCGGTGGTCGCTACTTTCGCGCCACGGACAGGGCAAGTCTCGAGGGCATCTATACGGAGATCGACGAACTGGAGACCACTGAGATCGAGGTGCAACACTTCACCCGCTATGGCGAGTTGTTCCACCTGCCATTGACTGCCGGTCTGCTGCTGGTGGTCCTCGAGGTGGCGCTGGGCAACACGGTCTTGAGGAAGATACCGTGACTGGTGAAGGGGGAGTCTAGACGTGTTCCGCTTCGGATCTACGGAACTCCTGTTCGCCTATGTGCTAATACCGGTGCTCGTTGTTTTTCTCTGGCTTGCGATCAGGTGGAAGCGCAAGGCCCTACTGCAGTTTGGCGAGCACGATTTGGTGCAGCGCCTAACTCGTACGGCGAGCCAAAGGGTGCAGTCAACAAAGCTACTACTGTTGGTGGTGGCGGTTGCAGCATCGGTGACGGCGCTGGCGCGGCCGCAGTTCGGCACGCGCGTCGAGACGGTCCGGCGCGAGGGGCAGGATGTCATAGTGGCGCTGGATCTGTCGAACTCAATGCTCGCCGAGGATATTGCGCCCAACAGGCTGCAGAGGGCAAAACTCGCGGTTGCACAGTTGATCGAGCGACTCGATGGCGATCGCATCGGGCTCATTGCGTTCGCAGGCGAAGCGTTTGTGCAGAGTCCACTCACCTCCGATTACAGTGCGGCGATGTTGTTTCTCAATGCGATGGAGCCCGGTATCGTTCCAATACAGGGCACCAATCTCGGTGCCGCTTTAGAAGTCGCGCTAGACGCGTTCGACGAAGCATCACAGCAGCACCGTGTGCTGATCGTGATTACCGATGGTGAAGATCATGAGGGTGAGATTGAAAGCGTGGTAGAGCGCGCTGGTGATATGGGCATCCAGATCCACGCGGTCGGCATTGGCTCTCAAGAAGGGGTGCCCATTCCCGAGTTTGACGATCTAGGAAGACGTAGCGGCTTCAAGCGGGACGCAGACGGGAGCGTGGTCACGACCAGGTTGGACGAAGAGACGCTACAGCGTATCGCGCGACTGACCGGTGGGAGCTATTTCCGCGCTACCGGGAGTGGAAGGGCACTCAACGCCCTGGCTGATGAGATCGTGACGCAGGAAGGTCGCGAGTTCGAGGCACAGCAGGTAACTCAATTCGAAGAGCAATACCAGGTCTTCTTGGGACTAGCGATTCTACTGCTGTTTGTCGAAGTCATGATACCGGATCGTAGGAGTGTGAAAGCAGAATGGCGTGGGAGGTTCTTATGATATCCGCCCCGCCCCATAGCCCCGTGATCAGGAGGGGAAGGTGGGGAAGGAGCGGAAGGAGAGCGGTGTTCGACAGCTACCGCTTGCTCTTGGTGCTCCTCTTCATGTTTGTACCTGTTGTCGCTTCGGCGCAGAAGGGTCGAGCCGAAGTGAAGAAGGGCAACAGGCTGTACGATGAAGGGCGCTTTGAGGAGGCGTATGAGAAGTACCTCGAGGCGCTGCGCCGGGCGCCGAATTCCCCGCTCATTCGATTCAATGAGGGAAACGCACTGTACCAGGCGCAGGAGTTCCAAAGGGCTCTGGATGCGTATCGCGACGCAATCGAGAGCGACGATCCTGATCTGGTGTCGCAGGGCTGGTATAACCTCGGAAACGCGCTGTTCCGACAGCAGCAATTGCAGGAAGCGTTGGAGGCGTACAAGCAATCCCTGCGTGCCGACCCAACTGATGCCGACGCGAAGCACAACTTGGAGCGCGTGTTGGAACTGATGCAGCAGCAGCGGGAGCAGGAGGAAGGTGGGGAAGGAGGGGAAGAAGGGGAAGAAGATCAAAGGCAGCAGGATCAACAGCAGCAGGAGGATCGGCAACAACAGGAGCAGCAACAGGGACAGCAGGAGCCGGAGCCGGAGGGGCAAGATGAGCAGCAACAGTCCCAGCCACAGCAGGGCCAGATGAGTAGGGAGGAGGCCGAGCGTTTGCTGCAAGCGATTCAAGAGGATCCCGGCAAGATCCAGCGACAGCGGGCTCAGAGTTCGACCCGGCGACGTCCGAGGAGAGATTGGTGACCGTCGGCCTACGCATTGTCGCGATCGCTCTACTAGTAGCGGCGCCCGCATTCGGACAAGACGTCTCCGTCCGGGCGTATCTGAGTGCCAACCAAGTTGGAATCAACCGGCAGTTTGTGTTGAATGTCGAGATCTCAGGCACGCAGCAAGTCGACTCAGACCCAACGCTCCCGGACATGGATGAATTCTCGACATTCTTGAGTAGTAGTACATCCACGTCGATGCAGATTGTCAACAACAGAACAACGGTCTCCATTACTCTGCAATATCGGTTTCAGGCCATCAAGGAGGGGACATTCGAGATCGGTGCGGTGGAAGTGAGGGCAGGAGGTGAGACTCATACCACCGAGCCATTGACGATCTCGATTACTTCCAGTCCGCCCCCCACTCAGCCAGGTGCCGCTCGTACGACAGGTGAAGTCGAGATCGCTCCTGAGGATTTGTTCGTCACCGCAGAGGTGAGCAACCGGATCGTGTACGAGAATGAACCGGTGTTTGTGACATACCGCATCTACACACGCCTCAACGTGTCGTCGTACAGCGTCCTCAGGCTGCCCAGTACGGCGGGGTTCTGGGTCGAAGAGTTCGAGCTACCGGCGTCGCCGCGCGTGGAGCAGGTAGTGCGCGATGGTGTGCAATATGCGACAGCGGTAATCAGAAGAGTCGCGCTCTTCCCGACCGGCCCCGGTGACAAGACGGTCGAGCCGCTCTCGATCGAGGCCCAGGTACAGGTGCAGCGACGTTCACGGGACCTGTTCGACGACTTCTTCCGCTCCCCCTTTGGCACTCGGGTGCCGGTGGTCGTCGCTTCTGAACCGGTCGGAATCAGAGTGAGAGCACTACCGGAGGAGGGAAGGCCGCCGAACTTCAGCGGCTTGGTAGGCGAATTCGATGTCACGGCAACACTCGACAAGACCAATATGGAGACGAATGAGGCGGCGACTTATCGAGTGAGGGTCGAGGGAGTCGGCAACGTTCGCACAGTACCGGAGCCGGCGATCGATTTCCCCACCGGCTTCGAAGTGTATCCACCCGAGGTAACAGAGCAACTCGATCGCGTCGGCAACAGCGTGCGTGGCAACAAGGCGTACGAGTATGTATTGGTGCCAAGGACTCCCGGCTCTCACACGATTCCGGGTGTGGAACTCAGCTATTTCGACGTTGGCAGCAGCACGTACACAACAGTTACCACTCCGCCCATCACTCTGGAGGTGACAGGGGCAGCGGTAGAAGGTCCTACAACAGCGGGCCGCACCAGGGGCAGTATCGAGCAGCTGCGAGAGGACATCCGATTCATTCGCATTGCCACTCCCAAATTCCGGCCGCGCGACCGGTCGTTATTTACACTGCCCGAGTTCTGGATTGTTTTCCTGGTGCCGCTGGTTGTGGTCGGTGGAGCATGGAGCTTTAGGCGGCATCGCGACCGACTCGAGGGCGACATCGCATACGCCCGCCGCCGGCGAGCCAGTCGTGTAGCCAAGAAGCGACTTGCCCGGTCGAGAGCGCTTCGCTCACCCGATGAACAGCGAGAGTTCTACGCCGAGGTCGCTCGCGCTTTACAGGGTTTCCTAGGTGACAAGCTGAACATTGCAGCGGCGGGACTGATAAGGGATGACGTTAGCGCCGCACTAAGTCAGTGTGGGGTAGAGCGGGCTACGGTTGACGAGTACCTCGCTTGCATCGACGTGTGCGACCGGCAACGATTCGCCCCAACAGAGCCGAACGTGGCCACAATGAACGAATTCCTAGAGCGTGCCGAACGCGCCATGACCGACTTAGATCAGGGGCTCGCACGCTGATGCGAGCGCATCGAGTTGCGGTGGCCCTCGCAATGTGCCTGGTTGCAGCAGCCGACCTATCTGCACAGGCCAGCTTCTTCGATGAGGGCAACCGCCTATACCAAGAAGGTCAGTTCGAGGCTGCTCTCGAGAGCTATCTGCGCATCGAGCAGCAGGGGTTGGAAAGCGGCGCGCTCTACTTCAACATAGCAAACGCCTACTTCAAATTAGGAGATCTAGGGCACTCTATTCTGTACTACGAAAGGGCGCGACGGTTATTGCCACGCGATGAGGATGTCTTGTCCAATCTTGAGCTTGCACGCTCATTGACTGCTGACGAAATCACACCGTTGCCCGGATTCTGGCTGTTCCGCGCCGTGACTTGGTGGGTGCGTCTATTGCCGACCGGATCATTGAGGGTCGTTGTCGCAATTTCGTACGTAATGGTCATGGGGGGGATTGTGGCTTTGGTGCTCCGCAGGAGCACCAGTCTGGCAGCGGCGGCTCGGGGGATGACTGTTATCGGGCTGGCTCTCGTCGTGATATTCGGGATCAACCTACTGGTGCGCGAGCTCGAGATAGGACAGCCCGAGGAAGCTGTGGTAATCGTAGAAGAAGTTGAGATTCGTTCAGCGCCCTCCGATGACGCGGCACTCACTGTCTTTGAGATTCATGAGGGTACCAAGGTCAGGATAGATCGACGCGCCGACGATTGGCTGGAGGTTCTGCTTGAGGATGGGAAGGTCGGATGGCTGCGTGCAGAGGCAGTAGAAGTGATCTGACATCGGAAGTCGATAGGCGATAGGCCGGCACGGCAGGCACCCCTCCACGTTCTTTCGCCCTTCTCGCAGCACAAGTACTAGATTACTCGTTACGCTCATACAGCAGCGCTTCATCCCATCCGCGCAATATCGAACTGCGTTGCTGCTCGCATGGGGGGACAGTGGTATCGACCCAAGGGTTTACCAAGGCACTTACGAGTCGTTTTGCGATCGGTCGTAGCCTGCTGAGAAACATTGTGCTGCTCATTCTCGTAGCGGGCGGTGCTGTGCTCGCAGTCGTATTGTTCGAGGCTTACCGTGCCGTCGAGACCCTTTCTGCTTCGTTGATCGATAGAGCGGCGGATCAGACCGAAGCTGAGTTGCAGCGGTTCTTCGAGCCTGTAGGACAGAACATCTCGGTCGCTGCGGAGTGGGGTGCTACTGGCACGCTCGATCCCAATGACATTGACCAGCTGAACTCGATCTTCATACCACAGTTGAAGCACAGCCCTCAAATGTCGTCGATGATGGTAGCGAACACTCGCGGCTTTGAGCACATGTTGCTTCAGAGTGACGGCGAATGGCTCAACCGCCGTATGGACGTCGATGTCAGGGGTAATCAGGCACACTGGATGCGGTGGCGTGCACCCGACGATCTGATAGTGGAGTGGTGGGACGAGTTGGAGTACGATCCGCGGGTGCGACCCTGGTTCCAGTTGGCGATGGAAGGATCTGCTGGAGAGATCCGCTGGACCGAGCCTTATACGTTCTTTACCACCAAGGATCCGGGCATCACGGTCTCGACGCGTTGGTATCCCACGGCAGACTCCGCCCGGCCTCATGTGGTGGCGTTCGATATCACCTTGACCGATATCTCGCGATTCACGACCGGTGTCGCGGTAGAGGAGCGCGGCTCGATTGTGGTGCTGACCGAGGACCGCAGAGTTCTCGGGTTGCCGCGCGATGACCGGTACTCCGACCTAGCCTCCCTGCGGGCTGCCGTGCTCCGACCCGCCGACTCTCTGGGAATAGCAGCGCTGTCAGGCGCTCTCAACGAATGGGGCAGCACGAACGATGTGGAGGTGTCGACGGTCAAGTACAGCAGTGGTGGCGAGGTGTGGTGGGCCGGATTCAGGCCATTTGAGCTGAGCCCTGATCGGAGACTCTGGATCGGAGCAGTTATACCGCAGGACGATATCCTTGGCTCTACGATTCGACAGCGCAACACCATCGTCGGTATCACACTTGCGACACTCATACTTGGAATCCTGATCGCGGTCTTGCTGGACCGGGCATATCAAAAGCGTTTGTCCAGTGAGGTTCTGAAGGCAAAGCAGCTCGGCCAATACACCTTGGTAGAGAAGATTGGTGAAGGGGGGATGGGCTCGGTGTACCGTGCCCGCCACTCAATGCTGCGCCGTCCTACGGCAATCAAACTCATAAAGGCGGAGCAGGGGGACCAATCGCAGGCGCTGTCGCGCTTCGAGCAGGAAGTTCAGCTAACAAGCCAACTCACGCACTCCAACACAATTGCCATCTATGACTACGGCCGAACGCCGGACGATGTGTTCTACTATGCCATGGAGTATCTCGACGGCGTTTCGCTACAGGACATGGTTGACCGCACGGGGCCGATGCCGGCAGATCGAACGATCCACGTACTGCAGCAGGTCTGTGGATCACTGGCGGAAGCTCATGGGATTGGCTTGATCCACCGTGATATCAAGCCACATAACATCATGCTGTGTGAGCGCGGCGGTTCGCCTGATGTGGTGAAGGTCCTAGACTTCGGGCTCGTCAAGCATGTCGATACCGAGGCCAATGTGGAGCTCACTGCGCACGACGGGATGGTGGGAACACCAGGTTATATGGCACCCGAGGGAGTCCACGATCCTCAGGGGCTGGACGGACGGAGTGATCTCTACTTGGTGGGGGCTGTGGGCTATTACATGCTCACGGGTACTCGTGTCTTTTCAGGACTCAACGCGTTGGAGGTTCTAGCGCAACACGTGACGAAGCAGCCGGAGCCTCCCTCCGATCGGACCCCAGGCATCCCCAGCGATCTGGAGCGTGTGATCCTGACCTGCCTTGCCAAAGATCCTGCTGAACGGCCCGCTGATGCGCTGCACCTGCGTATGCTCCTGGGAGAGTGTGTCGATGCCGGCAAGTGGACGGAAGAGCGTGCACGGGCTTGGTGGTCGGAGCACGGCGAATTGGCGCGCACCAAGGTGAGCGAAATGGATCGTTCCAGAGCAACCGACTCGGTGCTGACGATAGATCTGGCTGCGAGGGTCTAGCGGGGCGTCGGCACAATGCGTAGCCTCACCTGCACCGTACTGGCAGTGATCTCGCTTGCTGTTCTAGGGGCGGCACAAGTGCAGACACAGGCGATCTCGGGACAGGTCATCGACAGTCTCACGGGGGAGGCCATAGGCAACGGATTTGTCGCCATCCTGGACGAGAGCGGATTGGAGATGGGCCGGACACTCACGTCGAGTACTGGCCGATTCGTGTTCGACAGGATTCCGCCAGGTCGGTACCGTCTTCGTTCCGAGCGGATCGGCTATAGGGCGCGTGAGACCGAACCAATCGACATCCTCTCCGGCGCGACGCTCGAGTACACGTTGCGCGTCACGTCAATCCCGGTCAGACTCGCAGCCGTAGACGTGCGGGGTGAAAGACGCTGTGGCACACTCGAGGAGGCCCCCGGATTTGGAGATCTGTGGGAGGAGGCGCGCAAGGCGCTTCGGGCCGCATCATGGTCTGCTGATCACCAGCAATACCTCTATCGCCTGCACGTGTACCGTCGGGTGCTGGATACCAGACGTCGTCGCATCCTGCGGGAGACGGTCAGGGTCGAGGAGGGTGTGAAGCGGGTACCCTACGTGAGTTGGGCGGCCGACTCACTGTTACGGCACGGATATGTGGTACAGCACTCGGGCCAGGTTACCTATTACGGTCCTGACGCAAACGTCCTGCTGGATCCTTCGTTCCAGACTACCCATTGCTTCAGAGCCGTCAGGGGCGAAGGAGAGCACTCCGGCATGCTGGGTCTTGCTTTCGAGCCAGTTCCGGATCGAAGGCAGGCTGACATAAGAGGCACGTTGTGGGTGGATGAGACATCATCAGAACTCCGAGGCATCGATTACAGCTACACGAGACTGCGATACAACACTCATCCTTCTATGGGGGGGTCGAACTCGTTCACACGTATGCCGTCCGGCGCTTGGGTCATAGTGAGCTGGGAGATCAGCGTACCGGTGACCGTAGACTTGGAATCGCTCACCGGACATGAGCGAAAGCAACCGGTCGCGGGAATCAGGGATGTTGGCGAGGAGGTCATCGAAATCACCGACATGCTTGGCAATTTGATCTACCGACCATCCGATCTGACGATTCTTCGTGGCACGGTCTACGACAGCATTCGCGGTCATGCACTTGCGAACGAACGCGTCGTTGTGGTTGGGACCGGATATCAAGGCACAACGCAAAATGATGGCCGGTTCGAAATCCCCACGCTACTCGAGGGGGGCTATCAGCTGTCCACCGCTCGCATGGACTCTCTCGGCTACAGCCGGGGCAACGTTGGGATCGAGCTCAGGCCGGCGGATACTGCCACAGTCTCGCTAATTGTTCCTAGCCTGACGGCCATTCACGATGCCCTGTGTGGCCGTGATGAAGGCGAAAACATCCTGGTTGGGACACTATTTGACCCCGTGGCCGCGGAACCGGTACATCGCGGACAGATCATTGCCACATGGACGACGCTAGCTTCGCCGTCGCAATCGGCCAGGCAGATGCGACAGACAACGCGCTCTGATCAGTTCGGCCGGTTCGTGCTGTGTAGGCTGCCGGCACACGAGGCGATTACTCTGCAATTGCGGCACGATGATTTCGACTTCGAACCCATCGCAGTACAGTTCCAGGCGGACAGCGTTCGAATCAACTCGCGAGGGGCCGAGAGGAGCTTTCCCGTTCCGGAGCGAATCTGGCGTCTAGCGCCACGACTCAGAGTACGTCCCTGAGTCGAGGCTCACCCTATGATGCCCAAGTCAACACACGCCTACGTCAGCGCTGAACCCTGTTGCCTGCGATATACACTGCTTGGATAGTACGTGTATTACTGATGTCTAACGAGTGGATCGTTCGATGATTGTGGCGCCGGTATAGGCTGTTATTGGACTATCTGTGGGAGTGCATACGGCCGCGGCAATCAGTACCAGTAGTAGCGGAGAGAGTCGCCTCGTCGTTGTCGGGTTAGGGAGGCAATGAAGATCACTGTGAACACGAGGTTGTGGAAGGTATCGCGCTGGCGATCGGATGACCTGGCCGTAACCGGTGCCGTGGTCCACATTCGTGCCGTTCCCTAACCTCGTAGGTCCGCCGGTGGTATGCGGTGCCGCGGACATCTAGCAAGGAGGCCCGTATGACGGATTTGACGCCTCTTTGACGCTCTCACTGCAACATTAGATTAGATCGCAATGGCCGTCCGAGAGTCGGCGTCGCTGACCTGAGCGACCGCGGGGAGGGTGCGTGGCTTTCCATCTCTGCAAGTGGTACTTCGATTGCGTTACCGAGACGGGTGACGCTGCATTGCTTTACTGGGCCTCAATTCGCTGGGGTCTCCTGCGGTTCAGGTACGGTGCCACCTTGGTGAGCCTCGGCGCCGACCCAACAGAGCAGCGGGACACGCTGAGGCCCCGCGCAATACCTGAACACAGAACCGACGGCACGGTTGGTTGGAAGTGCCAGCGACTCGGGGTAGATGCTGAATGGGCGGGTGATGCCGACGACATCGAGCGGACCCTGCTGGAGGATGAGCGCGGCTCAATTCGCTGGCACTGTCTGCTACCACGGGCCGATGCGACCGTTCGAGTAGGATCACGCACTCTGAGCGGCTTGGGTTATGTCGAGTGCCTCACCATGTCAGTGAGACCGTGGCAGCTCCCCATTGAGGAACTCAGATGGGGGCGCTTCACATCACATTCGGACTCACTGGTGTGGATCGACTGGCGTGGTGCTCTGCGATGTACCTGGGCCTTTGCAAATGGCGTCGAGTTGAGAGGGGCAGCTGTCGGTTCGTCTGGCTTGAATTCATCAGACGACGAGATCGTTGTCACAATTGATGACGGACGAACAGTACGATCCGGGCCATTGTCGTCCTCTGCTCTACACTCCGTTAAATGGTTGCTGCTTCTAATGCCGCGTTGGCGCCACGCCGCTGAAACCAAGTGGGTTGCGCGTGCTCGGTTGACGGACCCGAAAGGCTCACGCACGGGCTGGGCAGTGCACGAGGTGGTCCAATGGCTGTGAACAGGATGCTCGGTCAGCTGCTGTACGGAACCGTGTTCGTTCTGTTGGTGCCGGTCGTTCTCGTCTTCTGGGCGATGGCAACCAACGAGGTAGTACCACTCCCAGTGATTCCTTACTCATGGGCAGGATTGATTGTCCTCGGATTGGGGAGCGTGTTGATGCTCGGTGGGGTGCTGGCGCTCTGGTTGTACGGTCGTGGCTTGCCGATGAGCCCCTACCCGCCGGCAGCTTACGTCACGCGGGGAGTGTACCGCCTCACACATCATCCGATCTATGTCGGATTTGTAATGGTGTGTTTTGGTGTGGCAATGTTGGTGGAGTCTCCCAGCGGCCTGTGGCTCGTCTCGCCCGCAGTGGCGCTGGCGTGTGTCGCTCTCGTGATGGGTCATGAGCGGCTTCAGCTCAGGCGGCTGTTTGGCGAGTCGGTCGGCCAGAGCAGACGTATTGGGATCCCCAGCAATTCAAACGAGCCAGCGTCCTGGTGGGACCGCGTCTCAGTGTTTCTGCTGGTACTCGTGCCTTGGTCTATTGCGTTTGAGGCGGTGTACCGATTCGGTGTACCAGCGGATGCGGTAGAAGCCTATTTCGCCTTCGAACGCGCGTGGCCCGTCCTCGAATGGACCGAGGCCATCTATGGCAGCGTTTATGTCCTCGTCCTTAGCGCCCTCATCGTGGCCCGAACGAAATCGGCGCTGCGGCATCTCTCGATCACGGCGCTCATTGCCACCGCCGTGGTCACGTTGGTCTACGTTACCGTACCGCTCATCGCGCCACCGAGACCGTTCGAGCCACAGACTGTACTAGGCCATGCTCTGATGTTTGAGCGTGCAATGTCGCACACCGTTGCAGCGTTTCCTGCATTCCACGTGATATGGAGTCTCATTGCAGCCGAAGCATGGGCCAACCGCTCCAGGATGTCGGGGGTATTTGCGTGGACGTGGGCAGTCCTGATAGCGGTTAGCTGTGTTACAACCGGAATGCACGCGCTAGCAGACATTGTGGCAGCTGTGCTGGTATACGCTCTACTCCGAAGCTATCGCGGTATATGGGGATTGTTATTGCACTGGACTGAACGTGTCGCGAACTCGTGGCGTGAATGGCGTGGCAAGAGCTGGCGGTTCATCAATCACGGGATATATGCGGGTATTGCCGGGTCCGTGGCCTTTACCATCGCAGCTACCGCCGCGGGTCCTGAAGTGTTTTGGCAACTGGTGATAGTTCACTTCGTGGGCCTGACTGGGGCTGGACTTTGGGCACAGACGCTTGAAGGCTCGGAAAAGTTATCACGTCCGTTCGGTTATTATGGCTCGGTCGTGGGTGCTGTCGTGGGTGTGATCGTAATCGGTGCAGCAGCTGGCAACACAATGCTAATGATGGCTGCCATCGCGTTGGCCGCTCCTTGGGTGCAAGCCATAGGAAGGTTGCGGTGTCTCGTGCAGGGATGTTGTCACGGCAGTCCGGCACGCGAAGGTGTCGGAATCCGCTACTGGCACGAACGCTCCCGTGTCTGTGTGCTGGGTGATTTGCGGGGTGTGCCATTACATCCGACACCACTGTACTCGATACTCGCCAATTCGGTGATCGGCGTCTTGCTAATGCGATTGTGGACGCTAGGTGTATCTCTCTCGGTCATAGCCGGTGTCTACTTCATACTGGCGGGTATAGCACGTTTCATCGAGGAGTCGTACAGGGGTGAGCCACAGACCGTTATCTTCAGGGGACTCAGAATCTATCAGTGGTTCGCGATGATCTCGGTGCTTGGTGGAGTCGTGATTACAACGCTTCCCTCCGCAGCGGCGCCAGGCCTGTCGCTCTTGATCGATGTCAAAGTACCCATTGCGGCATTCATATTTGGCGCAGCAACCGGATTCGCGATGGGGTTCGACTTTCCTCAGTCCTCTCGCCGGTTTGCACGACTGGCTGCTCCGTAGCCGCACATTAAGTTTAGACACACCAATCATACATTCGAACCGAACCAGTATGCCGCGGCAGATCCTGGCCAGCGGTGTGCCGGTAGCCAAGGAGGAACCGATGATCCGGCGGATCATGGTGCTTTTGGCCGTCTTAGTGGTGGCCAGCAACACTGCGCTTGTCGCGCAGCTGTCTCAGCCGTTGGATTCAGCCACCATGGCTGGATTCAAGTGGCGGTCGGTAGGCCCGACGAACATGGGTGGCCGCATCACCGATGTTGAAGGTTTGCCCAGCCCATCCAAGACATTCTACGTGGCCGCCGCGGCCGGCGGAATCTGGAAGACCACCAACAACGGTATCTCGTTCCAACAGCTGTGGACCGAGAGTCGGGTGGTTTCCATGGGCGACATCGCGATTGCACCCAGCAATCCAGACATCCTTTGGGCGGGGACAGGGGAAGAGGATTCCCGCAACTCCATATCGCCGGGCGGGGGCGTGTTCAAGTCCACCGATGGCGGCATGACATGGGAGCTGAAAGGACTCGTGGAGACCCAAGTTATTGGGCGTATAAGAGTCCACCCAACCAATCCAGACATCGTGTTTGTGGCAGCGGTGGGCCACATATGGGATTCGAATCCCGAGCGCGGCTTGTATCGTACGCAAGACGGCGGTGAGACCTGGGAGCTCGTGAAGTTCATCAGTGACAAGGCGGGGTTCGTCGACGTGATCATGGATCCCAGAGATCCCAACGTTCTGTTCGCATCCAGCTGGGAGCGCGTGCGTGGTCCCTGGTTCTTGAACAGTGGTGGCCCCGGCAGTGCGCTTTGGAAGTCGACCGATGGTGGTGACTCGTGGACGGAGGTCGTTGGCAATGGCTTCCCGACTGCCAACAAGGGGCGCATCGGCCTAGACATCAGCCTGAGCAATCCGGATGTCATGTATGCCATGGTCGAAGCTGAGGACGAAGACAGCACCACGGGCAATGGTCTGTATCGGTCAGAGGACGGCGGTGTCAACTGGGAAAAGGTGAACGATGCGAACAGCCGTCCGTTCTATTACTCACAGGTACGAGTAGATCCGCAGGATCCAGATCGTGTGTATTTCTCTTCCACTCCGGTGCAGTTCTCAGACGATGGTGGCAAGACCGCCGGAACTACGACCAACGGCATTCACGTGGATCACCATGCGATGTGGATCGATCCTAACGATCCCGATCGCATCGTAGTCGGGAACGACGGTGGTGTAGCCATATCGTTCGACAAGGGTGGGAACTGGGCTTACCTGAACAATATGGCTCTCGGCCAGTTCTATCATGTCAGCTACAACATGGATGTGCCTTACCGAGTGTGCGGCGGACTACAGGATAACGGTACGTGGTGCTCACCGAGCCGACTGGCTCGTGGTCAACGACGGCGT
>CP070792.1:1574215-1577446 GCA_020346845.1 Gemmatimonadota bacterium | reverse complement strand
CCAAGTCCGCGATTGAACGGACTACAGTTAGCGGCGCGTACCCGGAAGTGTCGACCACGGTTGAGATATCTCTCCTCTTGCATTCGCTGAGCAGTGCTAGCAGGAAGTCGGGCTGTGCCAGGGGCTCTCCACCGGAAAAAGTGACTCCTCCACCGGACTCGTCGTAGTACAATAGGTCCCGCTCGATCTGCTGCACTAAATCTGAGACGGCTACCGACTTGCCTGCAATCTCGAGTGCTCCACGGAGACATGCCTGCGCACAGGCGCCGCACAAATCACAGCGAAGTCGGTCGATTCTAATGCCGTCTCCGTTCTGCTCGACAGCAGCGTGCGGACAGACGTCGAGGCAGTCACCACATAGCTTGCAGCGCTCGTCTCGGATCAGCAGGTCGGACCCGACTTGTTGGCCCTCTGGGTTGTGACATGCCCGGCAGTTAAGAGGGCAGCCTTTGAAGAACACGGTGGTACGGACCCCTGGGCCGTCATGGATCGCAAAGCGCTTGATGTCGAAGATGGTGCCGGAGATCAAAGAGGGATCCTTGCTGCTGGTTGCCTAGGTGAAGTTACCACGGATCTTGTGCCTGGCGAAGGCCCGGGCAACCGGTATCTCGAGAAGCCGGTCGCTAGGTTCCCGAGAGGACACCACCACGATAAGGCCGTGCTACCTGCTTTCTGCTGCGTGCTTGATTGGATCGTCCCGCACCGACACTGTCCCGGTGTAGCTCTGTTCGCCAATGGTGAGAGTCACACGGTACTGCCCGGCGGAGGCCTCGATTGCGGTCAGCTCATCTCCGTAGAAGCCGAAGAAGGCCTGATCGCCTACGATCTGGCTGAAGGCCAGCAGTTGTTCACGAACGGAGTAGAACTGCCGTACGGTCTGAGCTGCGTTGAGTCGAACGGATATGTGCTCGAGATGATCGAGCAGCACACGACGAGCGTCGTCGAGATCGGCGTAATCGGCATCATCATACAAGTTGGGAAATCGCTGAGTGGCGAGCAGGTCTTTCTGCATCTGTCCCAGCAGGTCTGTCCGTCTTGTGTCTCGGACCGAGCTCGCTATCGTCTCATGGACCTGTTGCAAGAAGGCGCGATGCTCCTCGATTGCACGCTCGTCAGGGAGAAACTCCATGTCCCAACGAACACGGTTGATGCCAGCGTGGCCACGGGTATAGAGCGTGCGAACCCGATTGTTGATCGGATCTTCGATCTCGATCTTAACGGAGTCTTGTGGCTCCATGCGCAGATAGAAGTTGATGGGAGCACCAGGGGGTGGGTTGCCACCACGGAATTTGAAGTAGTTCTGAATCCGACCCTTGGAGAAGTTGAGCCATTTTGTGCCGGCACGGTTCCCGAAGAGGTAAACATCGGATTCGAGTACTTCACTGCTGAGCTGCTGCAACGGTGTGATGTCGTCGGCTATCCATATGCTCCTGCCGTGAGTACCTGCGACGAGATCGAAATCGCGTGGATGGATCACGAGATCGTGTACCGCGACTGGTGGCAGGTTGTTCATGAACTGGTTCCAGCTATTGCCACCATCCACGGTCACGTATACGCCGAACTCGGTGCCCACGAATAGTAGATTGGGATTTCGCGGGTCTTCTACTACGGTGTGTATGGTGGATCCAGGTGTCTCGCGCGGAAGATTGCCTGATACGTCGGTCCATGTAGCACCGTAGTCCGTCGTCCTGAAGAGATACGGATCTGTGTCGTCCACCCAATGACCATCGAATGACACGTAGGCAGTGGCTGCATCGAAGCTTGACGCCTCGACTCGACTGACCCAGAGGTAGTCCGTGATGCCGGGGATGTTCTCGGTAACGTCGCTCCAGGATGCGCCGCCGTCACGGGTAACCTGCACCAAACCGTCGTCGGTACCCACCCATACAATACCACTGTTCACGGGTGACTCGTCGATGGTATAGATCGTATTGTAGTTCTCAGCTCCCGTGGCGTCTTTGGTGAGACCACCGCTGCTTGTTGAGTTTCTCGTTTCTGGGTCGTTTCTGGTCAGATCCGGGCTGATGATACGCCACGTTGCGCCTTGATCGACGGACTTGAACAGATAGCTCGACCCGACATAGATGGTTTGCGGGTTGCTGGGTGAGAGAACGAGCGGCGAGTTCCAGTTCCAGCGGAACTGAGGTGGCAGAATGCTCCCGTTTATGGTCCTGTTGGGTATATCTCCCCACAGCCAACGCTCCTGCGGGTTGATGGAGTAGTTGGTCTGATCTTCGTCGAAGTCGGGATCGTAGTAGTCATTGAAGTTGGAGGTCGTGTGCGGCGTGGGAGTGATGAATACGTGCTCGCGTGTCTCCATGTTTTGCCGACCGAAATATCCCACATGAGTAGTCGTATAGAGGTTACGCCAATCGGTCGGGTCAACCTGCATGTGGAACCCATCGCCGCCATTGATTACGGTGACATGGTCGTTCAATATGCCTGCGTAATCACGACTGTTTGACGGTACAGCCCACCCACCGTTGTCCTGCAGGCCACCGTATACCCAATATGGATCTCGCATGTCGACACCGATTGCATAGTACTGACCGATCGCCATGTTGTTGAAGGCGAGGAGTGATCGACCTCCATCGACAGTGAGATATGCCCCCTGGTCGGTCGCCATATACGCCACGTCCTTGTCAGTCGGATCGATCCACAGGTCATGGTCATCGCCGCCGCCACCGCGCCATGGAGCACCGGGCCTGAAAGTCTCTCCTCCATCGGTCGAATGGTAGAATGCGCGTGACACGATATAGACGAGATCGTCATCGGTCGGATTGACTCTGATCCTGCCGTGGTAGTACGGCCGTGAATTGTGACGCAGCTTATAGGCCCATGTCTCACCACCATCGCGTGAGATGTATGCGCCAGGGCCGGGGATACTGAGGTCATCCGGCAGCTCGTCGGATGCTTCGACGTAGGCCCACATGATCTCCGGATTGGTGCGGTAGATGCTGAGATCGATCTGGCCCGTCTCACCGGTGGGCAGCCCCTCAGTGAGCTTACGCCACGAACGACCGGCATCCGTCGACTTGAATATCCCCCCATTGGGTCCCCCACTCAGCATGTTTGACGGTGTGCGCAGACGCTCATACATACCAACGAATACGACATCTGGATTTTCGGGGTGAATAGTGACTACGGTAGCTCCAGTCTTGCCGTCGTCGGGAAGTCCGTTAGTCAGCTTTTCCCAGCTTTCACCACCATCTGTTGTCTTGTAGAGGCCAC
>CP070792.1:1568101-1574115 GCA_020346845.1 Gemmatimonadota bacterium | reverse complement strand
CCGCCAGTAGAACACGTCCGGTTATTATTGCGGTTGTCGAGTTTGGTCCCGACTCCGTCACCTCGGCGGCCCGCTTCGATCTGGATTCGGGAGATCGTCCCAGCGTACTAGTGCTGTTTCAGCCGCGCCTCACGACGGTCCGAACGATCACACCGGGAGCGGAATCAGCTCGCCAGTACCCCCCGGCCGCCAGGGCCCTGGTATCGGACGAGCTTCTCGTTTGCCTGTACACTCTGCTGCCATCTCTGAAAGACGGCACCATCAACCTCATGGAGCCGCGCAGCGGGAGCCAGGAAGCTCTGGAGCTGACCGACATGGGCAGGGTGAGGACACTGGTGAACGGTGTGGAGCGGACTTTGCGACACCGGAGCCTCGGTGCCAACGAGCAGGCCCGCCATCTATGGTACGACGACCGGGACCGCCTGATCAAAGTCGAGATAATCGCAGACGGAGTAGTGGCTTACCGCATCGAAGGGCAGTAGGCCCGAAGACGGAGTCACCTGGTCCAAGGATCCTTGGAACTTGTCTGTTTTTCACCTAGTATTCCCCTCTCGTACGAGCGTCTCGGGTTGAAACCTCGAACCTGAGCGCGCCGTACGTTTGGGTGGACTGCAACCACTATCAGAACAGAAGGCAATAAAATGAAGAGCTCTGCGCTGATCCTCTTGGCTTCAGTTGCGCTAGCTGTGCCAAGTACGCTCGCTGGACAGACTGCTACGGGTACGATCCCACAAAACCTCTCCCTGCGAGATGCCGTCGAGTTAGCGACCCGTTACAACCCCACGTATCTGCAGACGGCCAACGACTATGCACCTGCTGCTTGGGGGGTCCGCAACGCATACGCAGCGTTCCTGCCCACGTTCGGCATCTCGGGCAGCATGTCATACGCCGGAGCCGGTACCCAGAACTTCTTCGGGACGACGTCGTTCGAGCAGCTATCCTCGACCGTCGGATCCAGCTACAGCATGGGCTTCAATCTGACACTTGCCGGCCGCACGTTTGCGCAGCCGGCACTGGCCCGCGCCAACCTCAAGGCCGCGAACGCCTCGATCGAGGGCGCCGCTATCAACCTGGAATCGGTGATTCGAGAACAGTATCTGGCGGTGCTCCAAGCCCAGGAGCAAGTGAGATTGGCTGAGGTGCAGGTCACCCGCAACGAGGAGTTCCTACGGTTGGCGGAGGCGCGCTTCGAGGTGGGCCAGAATACGATCCTGGACGTGCGCCAGGCCGAAGTGGCCCTGGGCCGTGCCGAGGTAGATCGGCTCCAGTTCCGCCAGGCAGTCATAGTCGAGCGCCTGACGTTGTTCGAGCAAATGGGTGTGCCGGCTCCTGAGGATCCCTTGACCGTCGTCTTGTCCGACACGTTTCCCATCGTCGACCCCATATGGCAGCTGACTGACTTACTTGCGGATGCCGAGAGCTCCAACCCGGATCTGCTTTCTCTGCGGGCACAAGAGTCGGCGGCGGTGGCAAACGAGACCGCCGTGAAAACGGACTGGCTGCCGTCACTATCGTTCGCGGCTGGTTGGTCGGGTTTCACGAACCAATTCACCAACGCCGACCCGTTGATCAACAGTGCGGTCGCCGGCGCAGAAGCTAATGCCCAGAGTGGCCTTGCGGAGTGCCTCTACGTCAACGGCATTGTCGCAGGGTTGGCAACTCCTACGGTCGACCCCTTGGACTGCTCGGGGTTCGTATTCACGCCAGCGGACGAGGCGGCATTGCGCGAGAACCTGCAGGCACAGAACTCGGTGTTTCCCTTCGACTTCACCTCGCAGCCGTTCTCTGCCCGCATGACCGTCTCGTGGCCGATCTTCACCCAGTTCAGCAGACCGATGCGTAACTCACAGGCTTCCGCCCAGGCCGACGACGCCAAGGAGCGGGTACGCGCGTGGGAGCTGCAGGTGCGGACGGCGGTGAGCCGCGCATATTACGGCATGCTGGCAGCATATGAGGGGATCCAGATTCAAGAGCAGAGCCAAGGCGCGGCCCAGGAAGGACTCACACTGGCTCAGGAACGCTATCGCGTCGGGTCGGGGACGTTCTTCGAGTTACTCGACGCACAACTCGCCGCCCAAACGGCCGAGCGTGATTACATCAACGCGGTGTACGCATATCATCGCTCCATCGCTACACTCGAAGCGGCAGTAGGTAGACCGCTGAGGTAGAGGACGAGGAAGACCCATATGTCCGGAAAGAAGAAGTTGCTGATCGGGGGCGCCGTAATAGTGGTGATCGTGGCGCTGGTCGGCTTGAACGCCTCTCGCGGAGAGAGCTCGACATCGGTCAGGCTGGAGACGGTCGAGAACCGCTCGCTCGTTGCCACGGTGACCGCCAGTGGTCAGATCGAACCAACGCGCAAAGTCGACATCAGCGCCGACATCACGGGGCGCATCATCGAGCTCCCGGTTGAGGAAGGCGACTGGGTGGAACAGGGCGACCTTCTGGTCCGCATCGACCCGTCCCAATACGAGGCGGGTGTAGCGCGGTCACGTGCCGCTCTTTCATCGGCTGAGGCTTCTGCATTACAGTCGCGCGCCAACCGCGATCAGGCACAGCGCGAGTTGAACCGCTCGCAGGAGTTGCGCCGGACCGACTCGACGCTAATCTCGCAGGTCCAGATCGAGCAAGCGCAGACCAACTACGAAGTCGCGGCCGCCATCGCCACATCGGCCACGCACCAAGTCGATCAGGCGAGAGCGGCGCTGCAGGAAGCGCAAGAACTGCTTGCCAAGACGGTTTTGCGGGCTCCCATGTCAGGTCAGGTCACGAGGCTCGCTGTTGAGCAAGGCGAAGTCGCGGTCCCCGGCACCTTTTCACGCGAGACAGGTCTGCTGTTGACCGTGAGTGACTTGTCGGTCATCCAAGTCAACGTGCGAGTGGACGAGACAGACGTCGTGCGCTTGCACATCGGCGATTCGACCGACATCGAGATCGACGCATATCCCGACACCTCATTCACCGGCCGAGTGACCAAGATCGCGCAGAGCGCAGTGCGCCTGGCGGCAGCGGGAACGGGCGGCGACCAAGCCGTCGACTACGACGTCGAGATCACACTGGACGATCCGCCGGCCGACATTCGACCGGACCTGTCGGCCACTGCAAAGATCATCACTGCGACACGGGGTGATGCCCTTTCGATTCCGATCATTGCGCTCACCGTGCGGGAGCATAAGCCGATTTCTACCGAGGTGGCGCCTGCCGACACCAGCAGCACCGAAACTGAAGGTGTGTTCCTGGTTCGCGACGGCATAGCCCAGTTCCACCCGGTGGAGGTAGGCATTGCAGGAGAGGAGCACTTCGAGGTACTGGAGGGACTGTCTGCTGGTGACACAATCGTGGCCGGGCCATACCAGACCATCCGAGATCTGGACGACAGTACCCGAGTACACGCAATGCCCGGCTCCGCGATCTTGGAAGAGAGTACCAGCGGCGGAGAATCGGCGGCCGGATCGCAACAGGCAGCCGCCACGACAGCAGCTCAGCCGGAAACGGAACCGGTTGCCGCAACACAAGGAGATTCGCTGTTCTACACCATCCAAGTTGCAGCAATGGGTGCCATGGAGAGCGCACTGCGCTACTCCGATCGATTTCAAACCAGTGGTCCCTCCACCGTATCCGCAGTACGTCGTGGTGAAGATCGCATCCTCTATCGTGTGATGGTCGGCGCTCTCAACACTGAAGCGGGTGCGTCCAACTTCCGGCAGCAGCTGCGATCGGAAGGCCTGCTGGCAGGCGCAGAGGGCATCGTGGTGCGCGCGCCCCACGCACTACAAGTCGGTGAGCGACCCGACGCGGCTTCAGGGGCACGTGAGGTCAGCAGCTTGAGAGCATCCGGCATCCCGGCCTATATGCTGAGCCAGCCCGACGGGACCGCAAGGGTCCTCACGGGCGCATTTGAGACGGCAGAGCAGGCGCGTTTGGCCGACGCGACATTGCCGGCGTCAGGTGATGCTCGCACGGTAGTCAGGCGTCTCGGCGTCGCACGCAGTTGAGCAGATTCATGGCAAACCCCAAAGACGCACTCATCTCCGTTCGCGGCCTCACGCGCGAGTACCGCATGGACGCAGAAGTCGTAAAGGCTCTACGCGACGTAGATCTCGATATAGCGCTGAACGAATACGTGGCAATCATGGGCCCCTCCGGTTCGGGCAAGTCCACGTTCATGAACTTGATCGGATGCCTCGACACACCCACCAGCGGTGAGTATTGGCTGAACGGTGTCGAAGTCTCTCAGATGAACGACGATGAGCTGGCACGAGTCCGTAATCGCGAAATCGGATTCGTGTTTCAGACATTCAATCTGTTGCCCCGCGCAACCGCCCTGCACAACGTCGAGCTACCACTGATCTACGCCGGTGTGAGCTCGCGGGTAAGACGCAACAACGCTGCAGCAGCACTCGAACGCGTGGGCCTTGGTGACCGCATGGAACACAGACCAAGCGAGTTGTCGGGTGGCCAGCGTCAACGAGTAGCAGTGGCACGTGCGTTGGTGAACGAGCCGAGTATTCTGCTTGCCGATGAGCCCACAGGGAATCTGGACTCGGCTACCAGTTCCGAGATCATGGCCGTGTTTGAGAACCTCCACGACCTGGGTCAGACGATCGTGATGGTAACGCACGAACATGACATAGCGGCACACGCTCATCGCATAGTCACACTGCGCGATGGAACGATTCACAGCGACACAGTGAAGGAAGCAGCCTAGCGTATGCCAATTCTCGAGGCGGTCCGACTCGCGCTCAAGATGATCTGGGCCCAGAAGATGAAGAGTTTCTTCTCGGTCATCGGTGTGTTCATTGGGGTGATGTTCCTCATCGCCGTATTCACCGTGCTCGAGGGTATGAACCGGTACATGACGGATCAAGTTGCCGGGAATTTCCTGGGCGCCAACACGTTTCAACTGCGTCGTTACCCTGACTTCAACGCTGGTAATATCCCGCGTGAGACATGGCGTGAGTGGCGCCGGCGACCGCGTATCATGTATGACGATGCTCGGGCTGCCACGGCCGGAATCACGGTTCCTGCGGTAAGTGCATGGGAATCGCAGAGCGGTGCTAGGGTGTCATACGGCGACAGATCCGCCGGCATAAGGATCATCGGCGCGACGGAAGACTATTTCGAGGTACGCGATTGGCAGATCGAGCAGGGCCGCGCGTTCAGCGCTCAGGAGGCGCGCAACGGCAAGCCGGTGGCCGTGCTCGGCAGCAAGATCGCAGAGGGCCTGTTCGAGGGAGCCGATCCCCTGGGCAAGGACATCAACATCCGTGGCCTGCCGTTTCGCGTCATCGGCGTGGTAGAGAGCCAGGGCGAGATATTCGGCTTTTCGTTGGACGAGTTCGTCGTGGCGCCCGCGCTGTCGCCCATCAAACGATTCGTCAATCCGCCGCGGGTGGTCGACGTTCTGCTCGTCAAGACACTGCAGCCGGAAGACCTGGAAACGGCCATGGCCGACGTGGAGTCGGTGATGCGTAGTCGCCGCGGTCTGCGACCGGCCCAGGACAACACTTTCGCCATCGAGACCAACGCCGGAGTGCTGGACTTCTGGGGCCAGATCGATCGCATCCTCAAGATCCTCGTGCCCGGACTCGTGAGCGTATCTCTCGTGGTCGGCTCGATAGTGATCATGAACATCATGCTCATGTCTGTTGCGGAGCGCACCAGAGAAATCGGCATTCGCAAATCGTTGGGAGCGCGCCGCAGGGACATTCTGCGACAGTTCCTGGTCGAGTCGGCGACACTGGCGACGGTCGGTGCATCGCTTGGCATCATCACGGGACTGGGAATCGCGTTCATCGTGAGGGCAACGACCTTCATGCCCGCCACCGTTGCACCGTGGTCGATACCAGTCGCGGTCGCTCTGGGTGCGGGTGTCGGCATCATCGCCGGCCTTTACCCCGCCGCACGAGCAGCGCGGCTGGACCCGGTCATCGCCATGCGTCAGGAGTGAACCATGACACAACTGTTTGAAGGGGTCGGGATTGCGCTCCAGTCGCTGAACGCCAGTAAGGCAC
>CP070792.1:1563927-1568001 GCA_020346845.1 Gemmatimonadota bacterium | reverse complement strand
TGGATATCAAGGCGTCGGTGAAGGGCGCGCGGTTCATTCGGTTCTGTGATGCATTCAACATACCCATCATCACATTTGAGGACGTGCCCGGGTTTCTGCCCGGTGTGGAGCAGGAGCACGGTGGCATCATCAAGCACGGTGCCAAGTTGTTGTACGCGTACGCCGAAGCAACGGTGCCCAAGATGACGGTGATAACGCGCAAGGCGTACGGCGGCGCATACGACGTGATGAACTCCAAACACGTACGCGGTGATTTCAACGTGGGGTGGCCTACCGCAGAGATAGCGGTGATGGGGCCCAAGGGAGCCGCGGAGATACTGTTCCGGCGCGACATTGCCCAGGCGGAAGACCCTGCGGCACGGTTGGATCAGCTGGTCACCGAGTATCGTGACAGATTTGCCGATCCGTATCATGCGGCGTCGCGCGGGTTCTTGGACGACGTGATCGATCCACGGGAGACTCGCCCCCGACTGATCTCGGCGCTGCAGTCGCTGCTCACCAAGCGGGACGCCAACCCACCAAAGAAGCATGGCAACATTCCCTTGTAGCACAGGGCGGATAGTGTGAAGCGAGTACTGATTGCCAATCGGGGTGAGATCGCCCTGCGGATCATCCGAGGGTGTCACGAGGAAGGGCTGGAGGCCGTGGCCGTGTACTCGGAGGCCGATCGTACCAGCCCCCATGTGCGGGCCGCGGATGCAGCGGTGGAGCTGGGTCCACCACCGGCCAGCGAGTCTTATCTGAACATCGAGAAGCTGCTCGAGGCAGCAAAGGCTACAGGCGCAGAGGCGGTGCACCCAGGGTACGGCTTTCTCGCTGAGAGGGCGCAGTTCGCTCAGGCTGTGGAAGATGCGGGGCTGATCTTCATTGGCCCGCCTGCCAGTGCAATCTCGGCCATGGGTGACAAGACCGAGGCGCGGCGACGGATGTCGCAGGCCGGTGTACCCGTGATTCCCGGTACCAAGGAACCGTCCGACACGGCGGCCGCTGCCAAAGCAGCAGCTGCGGATGTCGGCTACCCGGTATTGCTCAAGGCGTCGGCTGGCGGCGGCGGCAAGGGGATGCGGCGGGCGGACTCCGAAGAGCAGGTGGACAAGCTGTTCGCTCAGGCGTCGTCTGAAGCGCTATCGGCCTTCGGCGACGGCTCCATCTACGTTGAGAAGCTGATCGAACGGCCGCGCCACGTAGAGGTGCAGGTCCTGGCCGACCGTAACGGCACCGTGCTTCATCTGGGCGAGCGTGAATGCTCGGTGCAAAGACGACACCAGAAGCTGATCGAGGAATCGCCATCGCCCGCCGTCGGTGCGGCATTGCGCGCGGAGATGGGTGCAGCCGCGGTGCAAGCCGCACGCTCAGTGGGCTACGTGAGCGCCGGAACAGTCGAATTCCTGCTCGATCCAACTGGCCACTTCTACTTCCTGGAGATGAACACCCGGCTGCAGGTGGAGCACCCGATCACCGAGCTGGTATACGGTGTGGATATCGTGAGGGAGCAACTGCGTATTGCGGCCGGTGAGCCAACCTTGCTCGAGGATATCGTGCGTACCCCAGTCGGTCACGCCATCGAGTGTCGTATTACGGCCGAGGATCCGTTTTCCGGTTTCCTGCCAGCCACCGGTCGGGTCGATTACTTCCGCCCGCCCGCGGGCCCGGGGGTCCGCTGGGACGGCGGGATCGATGTTGGCAACGAGATCGGTCTGTTTTACGACTCTCTGTTGGGCAAGTTGATCACGTGGGGTGAGGACAGAACGCGAGCCATCCGGCGCATGAGACGGGCGTTGGAAGAGATGGTGATCGTCGGTGTGCACACGTCACAACCGTTTCACCGCCGGGTCATGGAAGACGAGCACTTCGTGAGCGGTGATTATGACATCGAATACCTCGAGCGCGAGGGTGCTCATACACTCGAGCCACGGGTGGACCATGAGGAGATCAAGCGGATGGCGGTAGCCGTGGCGTTGGCCGAGGACGAGAGACGCAACGCCGCCATCGTGATGCCGAGCGGAAGGGGTGAGGCGCAGGAGAGCGCCTGGCTCCTCGCGGCTCGCAGAGCCGGCCTCAGGTGATACAGACCGTCACAATTGGGGGTATTGCGGCCGGTGGTGACGGGGTGGGGCGGTTGAGCGACGGCATGGCGGTATTCGTGCCGCGCACGGCGCCGGGCGATGAGGCCGAGATCGAGGTTACCGAGCGGAAAGGGCGGTTTGCCCGAGCGAGGCTGGTGCGTCTCGCAGGTTCGGGTCCCGACCGGGTCGATCCACCCTGCCCGCACTACGAGGGCGATCGTTGTGGCGGGTGCCGGCTGCAGCATATGAGCGTATCCGCGCAGCGCGAGGTCAAGGGCCGCCTTGTGGGAGACGCCCTGCGTCGCATCGGCAAGCGTGAAGTGTCTGACCCCTCGGTCGTACCGTCGTCCGAGCAGTGGCGCTACCGCTCGAAGATCACGCTTGCGGTGGCTGATGGGAGGATCGGGCTGCATCGGGAAGATAGCCCAGGGTCGGTCTTCGAATTGGACGATTGCTTGCTGGTGCGCGAGAGGGTTATGCGGCTGTGGGGCAAAATGCGCGAACAGCGCCGGTTCTTGCCGGTGAAGCTGGAGTCGCTGGTGCTGCGGGAAGACCGTGACGGGAGACTCCACGCAATGGTTGCTGGTGGTGATGAGTCTTGGGATGCCGGCGAGTTGGCCGTTCGATTGGGTGATGAGGAGATCTCATTCTGGTGGCGACCTGAGAAAGGTGCGGCTCGGGTGGTTGCCGGACCCACGACGGGATTCCCGGCGGTGGCTTTCGAACAGGTAAACGCAGAGTTAGCGCAGGAGGTCAGGCTGGAGGCTGTCCGTGGTGTGGGAGACGTGGCCGGCAAGGTCGTATGGGATCTGTATGGAGGTGTCGGTGACACCGCGGAGTTGCTACGCGCGCGTGGAGCCGAGGTATGGTCCATCGATAGCGACCGCACGGCAGTAGAGTGGGGCAGAGCACGTGGGTCGAGTGAGGTCAAGCGATTGGTCGGGCGCGTGGAGGAGAGCCTGGGGCGGATGCCCATTCCAGCCGCGATTGTGGTGAATCCACCTCGGGCGGGGGTGGATTCAGGGGTGGCGAGGTTTGTAGAGAATTGGGCCGGGGTTGCAAGGGCAGGTGTGCAACGGTTGGCATACGTATCGTGCGATCCGGCGACGCTAGCACGGGATCTGGGTCGCATGCCGTCGTTGCATATTCGATCTGTGACTGCGTTCGACCTGTTTCCCCACACGGCACACGTAGAGACACTGGCACTGTTGGAGGCTCGGTGAAATACAGTGTAACCATCCAAGGTCAGGAGCATGAGGTCGAGGTGAGCGGCGACCGGATAATGCTGAACGGGGAGCCGTTCGAAGGCCGTCTTGTCTCGCTTCCGCGCACGCCTTTGCGCCAGCTGCAGCTGGATGGCTCGGCCCGCACGTACGCCATGGTTGGTGCTGCGGAGGGGTGGACTGTCATGGCCGGCGGCGAAATCCACTCCGCAGAGGTGGAAGATGAGAGAACCCGGCAACTCCGGAAGGTCACGGGTGGTGGTGATCGGGCGGCACGGGGTGGCGTGGTCAAGGCGCCCATGCCGGGGATGGTGCTGAGAATCGAGGTCGAAATCGGTCAGGCTGTTACGCAGGGAGCCGGGGTAGCCGTGTTGGAGGCGATGAAGATGGAGAACGAGATCAAAGCGCCGGCGGCCGGCGTGGTGAGCGCCATCCTGGTGGAGGCGGGTCAGGCCGTGGACAAGGGAGCGGCGCTGGTTGAGTTGGCGGGTGAGTGAGGGTAACCTCTGCCTTGACCCGGTTATCCAGACCCGATAAGTTCATAGGCTATTAAGATTTGCGGGACAAGTACGCTTCACGAGTTCCTGTGTGAGCTCGCCTGATTTGAGATTGATGAAAACGTATACACAGAAGAAGAAAGACCTCGATCACCAATGGTACCTGATAGACGCCGAAGGCGTCGTGTTGGGTCGGTTGGCCAGCAAGGTCGCTCAGCTTATCAGGGGCAAGCACAAGCCCACGTTCACTCCGCACATGGACGGCGGCGACTATGTGGTAGTGATCAA
>CP070792.1:1557908-1563827 GCA_020346845.1 Gemmatimonadota bacterium | reverse complement strand
GAGGGTGACCGGGCACCAATGGAACATCGAGGGCGTTCTTATCGTACAGCACACTAATACGCTTTGGTGCCAGAGGCAGAGGGCTAGCCGCCAGAACTAGGAGCGTCGTCCGTGATTGGATGTCAGGCAAGAGTCGAGCGAAATCTAGCCGTGTTGGGTCAACCCAATACGGTTAACTCGGTTGCCTATTCCAGTCCAACCGTGAAATTGGATCTTGGTTGCCGTGCCTGAAGTGCTGGAACGATTGAACGAGACCCTGGCGGGCCGATACCGGCTGGAGCGACAGCTGGCCAGGGGTGGTGCGGCCATCGTGTTTGTCGCGCACGACCTCAGGCACGATCGACAGGTCGCGCTCAAGGTGCTGCGGCCTGACATCGCTGCCGCTTTGGGGGCGGAGCGGTTCCTACGCGAAATCAAGATCGCCGCTAACCTGTCTCACCCGCACATACTTCCGGTATACGATTCGGGTGAGGCCGCTGGTTACCTCTTTTATGTGATGCCGCTGGTCGAAGGTGAGTCGCTGCGGGAGCGACTCGCGCGCGAACACGTTCTGTCCGTTACGGAGACCGTAAAGCTGTTGCATGACATAGCCGACGCGTTGCATCACGCTCATGAGCGCGGTGTGGTCCACCGCGACATCAAGCCCGACAACGTGATGCTGTCCGGGCGTCACGCTATGGTGACCGATTTCGGCGTCGCCAAGGGACTCAGCGAAGCCACGGTAACAGGGGAAGTGGATACGCTCGGCGTAGCGCTGGGGACCCCAGCCTACATGGCTCCGGAACAGGCCGCAGCCGACCCAAGTATCGACCATCGCGCTGATATCTACTCGCTGGGTGCGCTCAGCTACGAGATGCTGACCGGCCGTACGCCGTTCCGAGGCGCCTCTCCGCAGGCCATCCTCGCGGCGCATGTGACAGAGGACCCAGTGCCGGTGGCCGACGAGAGGGTCGGTGTTCCCGACGAACTCGCCTCCGTCGTGATGAGATGTCTCGAAAAGGACCCCGCGGACAGGTGGCAATCCGCTGAGGAGTTCTTGCAGCAGTTGGGGCCAGAAACGACACCCAGCGGTGGAGTGGATCCGGTTCCGACAATACCTGCAATTACGCCGCTAGCCTTGCTGAAGCGAAGATCGGCCGTGATCACGGCGGCCGTCGCCGTGGTTGCGGTGCTGGCGCTGGGCTGGTTATTCAGCGGTGGTGATCAGGTGCAATCCGCGCGACCGGTTCTAGTGGTCTTGCCGTTCGAGAACTTGGGACCCAGTGAGGACGAATACTTTGCCAACGGCGTAACCGATGCCATCACCGCCCGACTCGCCACACTCGGCGGGCTGGGTGTCATATCGCGTACCACAGCGATTCAGTACCAGGACAGCGACAAGAACTCGAGGCAGATCGCGAACGAGGTAGGGGCTGACTATGTCTTGGAGGGGACCATCCAGCGCGAACGGCCCCGAGATCCCTCCAGCAAGGTTCGCATCACGCCGCAGCTGATTCGTGCATCTGACGACACTCATCTGTGGGCCGACAGCTATGACGAGGACGTCGCGGAGGTGTTCGAGGTTCAAACGCAGATAGCAGAACGCGTCGCGCGAGCCATGGATCTCACGCTGCTCGAACCAGACAGGAGGTCGTGGAGTTCGCGTCCCACGGACAACTGGGAAGCCTACGATTATTACCTGCGTGGGCACGACTACCTTGTCGGCAATCGTGGCTCGGGCGACGCGAACGCACGCCGCATTGCAGTCGAGATGTTGGATCAGGCGGTGGCGCTCGATAGCTCATTTGCATTGGCGTACGCCGACCTGTCGCTCGCTCACATCTGGCTGTTTCGGCATTACATCGATCCCAGCGAAGAGCGGCTGGCGTTGGCCAAGGCGGCGTTGGATAGGACACTGGCAATCGATCCAGATCTTCCCGCTGGACACATGGCGCTGGGGCACTACTACTATTGGGGCAGTACGCCGAATCGAGAGCTTGCGCTAGCGGAGTTCAAGTTGGTGGCGTTACGTGAGCCGAACAATGCTTACGCGCGATCTCTGATCGGTGAACTGCAGGCAGCGCATGGGGAATGGGCACAGGCTCTGGTAAACACGGCCCTGGCCGCCGATCTCGATCCCAGAGAGCCAGAGTGGTCAGCCAATGCCGGTCGATTGTTTCTGATGGCCCGGCAGTATGAAGAGGCGGAACGCTATCTGAATCGCAGTCTGGCTCTCGCGCCGGATTACGCTGACGCCCATATGGCCAAGATCGCCTTGTATTTGAGATGGCAAGGCGATTTGGTGTCCGCACGACAGGCCGTTGATGAGATGGCAAGCCGGGTCACGCCCGGACAGGTTGCCCTGGCCCTCATCGAATTTGCGCCAATGCTGGTTGTGGGGGGGGATTACGACACGCTGTTCACACAACTGAGTCCCGCATCGATCAGTGGTCCTTACCCGTTCGACTACTATTTCGTTCAGGCTGAGTTCTATCGACTGCGAAACAAACCAGCCGTTGCCAGGGCATACTACGATTCGCTCGTCACGGCGCTTGAAAGCGTTCCTCCCGAGCGCACTGACGATCCCATCGTGGGCTTGCTGCTCGGGCTTGGGTATGCTGGGTTGGGCGAGAGGAACCGTGCCATGGAGCGCGCGAGTAACATCGAAACTATGATATCCGGATCCGACGACGTTTTGTTCGCTGACATGATGCAGCGGGCCTTGGTGTGGATCTATGCGCTGATTGGCGAATATGATGCGGCTGTCGACCATCTGCAGCAGCTGCTGGCGACGCCGTCACTGGTCTCGACCCCGTTCCTACAGATCGAGCAGTTTCCTGGCAATCTCAGGCGACACCCCAGGTTCCAGCAACTTCTGACGGGGGCGCTGGCGCCGCCGTTGTCCTGACCGGCATTTGAGAACAGGGCACACACGTACCTTGTTCGTACTTGCCTCTTCATCCGATTAGTACAAGCTTTCCATATCAAGAGATTTCCAGCAAACCACACTGGGAGTAATCATGCGTAACTTGTTTGTCTCGCTGTCTGCCGCTACCATCGCTACTGCGTGTGCCGGCGGGTCTGCAGGGCCGGTGTTTGAGTACGGGCCGAGTGAAGCTCCCCTTCGATATGAGATAAGTGGGAGTACCGAATCGGTGATTGAGACGCCGATGGGATCGCAAAACCAGGGAGGCACTGTATCGGCTACGGTAACTGTAGAGATCGGTGCGCAAGCCGCTGGCGGCAGGAATGTGATCGTTGTATACGAGGCTCTCGAGTCCAGCGGTGCAGGGATCGGGCGTTTGGAGGGTGGAGATCTAATCGGCCAGCCTTTCGTCGGTGTCGTAGACAACAGTGGCAAGATGACCTTTACCGAGGTTCCACCGACACCGACGAGGCTCGGCAACTACTTCGATCCGGGGGCGTTCTTGTCGCAGCTGCTAATGCCTCTGCCGCCGGCAGGTGGCGGCGAAGTGGGGTCATGGCCGGTACACCAGGAAGTCACCGAGCGCACTGAAATGACGGTCACCAGCATGTTCGATGGCACGGCGCGTGTCGTCGGAGATACCGTCTGGAACGGAATCACGGCGAAGGTTATCGTGCTCGAAGGCGAGTTCCAGATGGAGGGCTCAGGAGCCCCAACCGGGTCACCGGCGGAACTCGACATTATAGCCTCGGGCCCGGGCACAACAACGTATATCTGGGATGCCGCGACAGGTGTGATGTTGGCCTCCAGTGCGGAGGGTGAGGGGACCGGCACCGTGGATATCCCGAGTATGGACATGTCGCTGCCTCTGACTATGAGCAGCAAACAGACGATAGAACTGCAGAATAGATAGAGCTCCACATTGGGTATCGGTCGCGGCCCGCGGTCGCTGCCGAGTGTGGTGTTTCAGAGGGTATGTGTCGAGAACGCATTGGGCGCCCCGGCGACTAGCCTGGGCGCCCTATAATTCCAGGCCGCTGCCCCGCGTCCGACTCCGACAGTCATCAAGCAGGCGCTAGAGGCGCTTTTCCTTCTTCAGCTTCTTCGCGAGATTCTCCAGCATATCCCGAGTCATCGACTCGAGGTCGTAGCTCGGCGCCCAATCCCACTCTGAGCGCGCCGCGCTGTCATCAATCGAGTCAGGCCAGGAGTCAGCGATGTCCTGTCTCACTGGGTCCACGTCGTACTCCATCTGGAAGTCTGGGATGTGCTTCTGGATCTCTTTTGCGAGAGCATCCGGTGTGAAGTTGGCGGCAGCAACGTTGAACGCGTTGCGGTGCTCCAGTCGCGACGGGTCCGCCTCCATCAGGTCGATCGCTGCCTTGATGGCATCGGGCATGTACATCATGTCCAGGCAAGTGTCCGACTTCAGGAAGCAGGTGTAACGTTGGTTGCGGATAGCATCGTAGAAGATCTCAACCGCGTAGTCCGTAGTGCCGCCACCCGGTGGAGCTACATAGGAAATCAGACCGGGGTAGCGCACGCCGCGAGTGTCTACTCCGAACCGGTGATAGTAATAGTCGCATAGCAGCTCACCAGCGACCTTTGTCACCCCGTACATGGTCGTGGGGCGTTGGATCGTGTCCTGCGGCGTACTCATCCGTGGCGTAGACGGTCCGAATGCACCGATCGAGCTGGGGTGGAACACGGCGCAGTGCGACTCACGAGCTACCTCTAACACCTTGTACAAGCCACCCATGTTTACTTCCCAGGCAACCCGTGGCTTGCCCTCGGCAACAGCTGAGAGTAGCGCCGCAAGGTGGAAGATCGTGTCCACATCGTACTTGCGGACGACTTCTTTGACTTGACGCAGCTCGGTACAATCTACGTACTCGAAGGGCCCTGGTGGATCCCGGTCGGTTGGTATGCGAATGTCCGACGCAACCACCGCGTCGGGTTCGTAGCGTTCTCTCAATGCGAGGACCAGCTCAGCTCCGATTTGGCCCAATGCACCAGTTACCAAGATCCTCTTCACGTATCCTCCCCCTGCGGGCTACCGGGACGGCGTCGTCGGTATCGATATGTCGTTTGTATTTGGCGTGCTAGCTCTGCTACGTAAGAAGCTTGCGGTCTTTTGCCGCTAGTTCCAGCTCTGCCTGGAACTTGGGGTCGGCAATCGAGATCAATGCCTCAACGCGCTCGCGCAGGTTCTTGCCGAACAAGTTCACGACCCCGTGCTCAGTCACGACCCAATGCACATCAGCGCGGCTGGTAACGACCCCTGCGCCCTCCTTGAGGAACGGCACAATGCGTGACATCTCGCCACGCTTGGCCGTTGCAGGAAGCGCGATGATCGGACGCCCGCCCTTTGAACGAGCAGCGCCACGAATGAAATCCACCTGTCCGCCAAAGCCGGAATAGATATAGGGACCGATGGAATCGGAGCATACCTGTCCGGTTAGATCGATCTCGATCGCGGAGTTTACCGCAACCATGTTGTCGTTCTGGTGAACAGTGAACGGGTCATTCACGTAGTCCACTGGGTGCGCCTCGATCAACGGGTTGTTATCGAGGAAGTCGTACAGCTCTTCACTACCCAGCGCAAATGTGAGCACCACCTTGCCGGGATGAAGCGTCTTGTGGGTGCCCGATACGACGCCACGTTGAATCGCGCGCATACCACCGTCCGATATCATCTCGGTGTGGATGCCTAGTTGGAGGTCGCCTTCCATCGCTTCGTATACGGAGTCGGGAATTCCACCTATTCCCATTTGCATCGTTGATCCAGGCTTGATCAGCCCCAACACATTTTCGGCGATGGCTTTCTCGACTTCTGTTGCCGGCTTGGGGTCCAGCGTCGGCAGGGGCTCTGTTGCCTCAACTATGGCCTGTACCCTATTGACATGTAGAAACGAGTCGCCCAGAACCCGTGGCATCTTCTCGTTGACTTGGGCTATAACGACCTTAGCCTTTTGGCAGGCAGCCATTGAAGCCAGCACCTCGACGCCAAGACT
>CP070792.1:1552953-1557808 GCA_020346845.1 Gemmatimonadota bacterium | reverse complement strand
GCGTATATACAAACGACGCGATCGTACAAGCATGGGAAGCGGCCGCTTTCGGCGGCCAGCCGTCCTACGATTGGATACGTAACTCCCCCTCGGTCTTTTGGTCCGGGCTGCTACATCTGGCCTACCTCGGCTACTATCCGATCATCATCGTAGGACCTATCGCACTGGTGGCGTTGGGGCTACGTGAAGACGCGCGGAGAGTCTTGTTTGCCACCATGTTGGCCTTCGTCATTTGTTACATCGTCTTCACGCTCTTTCCTGTCGCAGGCCCCAACTATGCCTTCGAAAATCCCACCGGTGTGGTGCGTGACGTGTGGAGTGCGAAGTTGGTGTATTCGCTGCTATCCAGTGGATCGGCGTTCGGCACTGCGTTCCCCTCATCGCATGTAGCGGCCACAGTAGCAGCCACGGTGGCCCTCTGGTACGTGTGGCGGACCATGGCCCTGGTTGTGTTGATCCCAACGATCCTGCTCATCGTCTCAACCGTCTACTGCCAGATGCACTACGTGATGGATGCTGGAGTCGGCCTGGTTATAGGAATTGCAGCCGGGGTGGCGGGAACGCACGTCCTTGGGAAGGAACCACAACAGTCGGGGACCTCGATCGAGGCTTGAACGCGGGCGAGTCAAGCCTCCGTCGCGTTCGCCGCAGCCAGTTGCTCACCGGTATCTTCGGCCTCGTTCTCCTGAACGAGTTGCTCGACCGCATCTCCAGTCGGCTTTCCTCTCAGCTTCTTGTAGATGTAGATGCCTACGGCCAAGGCAATGGAACTCATCGATATCAAGACCAGCATTCCCAGACTTGCATTCCACCAGAGGCCCAGCGCTGCAAAGAACCACAGTCGCGGGAATCGACCCAGAAACGTTGCCGTCAGATGGCGCTGCACATTGTATCCGGCCAATGGCGAGATGATGCGCACGGGCCAATATGGGATGGGTGACCAACTCGAGATCCAAACAGTGAAGAACGGCGCCTTCCTGAACCATTTGAGCACCCACTCCACAGTCTGCCCCTTGCGCATGCGCTCCAATGAGGAGAGCTGTAGCACTCGGCTGAAGAGCTGGTAATTGAGGTACTCGACATAGAGCGTTCCCGCCGTGCCGACGACTGCAACCAGTAACGGCGAATACACACGCCCCATCAGCATGAGCATGGGCTCAAACGTCGCCGGTAGGAACGGTGAAATCGGTCCGTTGACCCACACGGTCAGCACGCCGAATCCCACCATGCCACCCGCCCGCGGCACCCATATCGCAAGTGGAATCGAAAGCAGCGCCACGACTCCCGTGAGACGCAGCACGTTGTCCCAAATGGGGTTACCGAAACGTCGCCTGAACAGCGTGTAGAACAGCGATCTCATTGACCTACTTGGCCTTCGCCGCGCGCTTCTGTACGCGTCTCTTCTGTCCCGCGGTCACCATGTCTGCCAGAACAATGTCGCCTGCCAACTTGGTCACAAATGCGTATCCATGGGCGTCACCCGCCAACCACCGTTGCCATTCCAACTCGTCGAGCGCCCTTTCGGCCCGCTTGGACGAGATGTCTGCAGCCTTGGCCAATAGCTCGACGGGCTCATTGCCTCCTATTACGGCCACTGCTATCAACATCGCTTGTGCATCTGCCGTAAGGCCCCGAAATCTCAAACGCAGTGCGGCAGCCACAGTTTCAGGCAAGGCTCCAGGTATCGTCTGATCCAAGGTGCGGTGCTTGTCGGGCCAAGCTGCAGGTACCTTCTCCTCTTTCATTACGAGACCGGCACTGACCGCTCGGACGAACTCCACGGCCAGAAACGGTATGCCAGCCGTCTCGGCCATTACTCTGCGCTTCAATCGATCAACGGCATCCGCGTCGTACTCCGGAAATGCCCATGCAACCAACTCAGCTACGTCGTTTTCCTCAAATACACCGGTAGACACTATCTCTCCAGCCACATCCCGCCCGACCCGTTGGTTCAGAACATCCACGTGCTCGGCAGCTGGCCCGATCGTGGCTGTCACGACCAGGCATACTCGCGCATTTCCGGCTCTCTGCACTATGGCGCCACACGACTCGACCAGAGCGGCGTCGGCCCGGTGCACATCGTCCAACACAAGCAGCACCGGTCTGACCTCGGCTATCGCGAACACGGCCTGTGAGAACGGCTCCACCGTTTCGGCCGGACCGGCATCGCGAGCCGCTGGAAAACGTACCAGGATGTCCGGATCGAACGTTGCAAGCGCCGCTAGCACTCCAGGCGCCGCGCCTCCGAGCTCGGGCACGGTAAGCCCGCCCCGCATTAGTGCCGACCACACCGCCGCCACCGTGTCCTTTTCCAACACGCGTCCCTGTGCCACCACGGCGCCGTCGAGCCGTGCCCTCGAGGCCATCTCATCGCCCAGCCTGGTCTTCCCGGTCCCGGGATCGCCCCGCAGTACCACCACTCCAGGACGACCGTCTTGCGCCTGTTCCCACACACTCAGGCCTCGAGCCAAGGCTTCTCTTCCGGGGCCCACCAGCGGCACGACGTCGAGTGGAACGCCTTCGACTGCGGGTGCGCCCCTGACGATTCGCTCAGTCCTGATGCGCTCAGCCAGCTCCTGGGTATCACGCGAGGGCTCGATATCGAGATCGCGCGAGAGAAGCTCTTTGAGCCGGTCGAATGCCTGGATCGCCAAGGTTCTCGAGCCTTCTAACGCGTGTGCTCGCATTACCACTCGCACCGCTGGCTCATGGAGCGGCTCTATGTCCAGTGCACGCTGGGCCAGGCGTCTCCCCTCCTCCAACTCGCCCAGTGAAATCGCCTGTTCGGCCGAGGCGATCAGATGTTTCAGAGAGACGGCTCTGAGCTTCTGACGCTCCCCTGACATCCAATCCTCGAACGCAGGGGCATCGGGCAAGCCGAAGCCTTCGAGGAATATCCCACGAATCGATGCTGACTCCGGATCGTCTGCATCGATCGCAACCACGCCCGGCTCGAGCTTGACCGCATCCCCCTCGGTCACGAGCGCATCACCTGCCACGCGACGAATCACGCGGAGCGCTTCGTTCAATGAGTGGCGTGCCTTTGATTCCGCTTTGTCGGGCCAGAGCAAGCCGATCAACTGGTCCCGGGTCCGGCCTCGTGGTGACCGGGCGAGATAGATCAATAGCGCAAGGTGCTTGCGCCATAAGAGCTCGGCTGGGGGATCAGAGCCGTCCACCAAGACTGTGGGCGGCCCCAGGGCTTGGATCTCGATCATGGCTGCAATATTCGCTCACAATTTGCGCCCGCCAGGAAACCCCGAGCGAGCGCTCATCCTATCACTCCCTAATGTTACCCCCGCAACCCAGCGATGGAAGAGGCAGATCCACCGGCCTTGCTTTTTGACCAAGATCTGAGAACTTGTTTGCTCTTATGCCCAAACCTCCGTCTTGTAGATCGCTCGGGAAGTATTGCCGAGAACTCAAACTCACCGTCCGCGTATCAGATACCGAAGACGAGAGTCAGTCTCTCCAAGATGCGTCGATCACGTGGATGTCGGGTCACACCGAACGTATAACGTTTGGCAAAGGCTACATCTTCGAGAACGAGCTCAGGATCGATGCAACCGTCCACGTGCCTTGCAGGTATCTCAAAACCCTAAACGGTAAGTTGGCGGTCGAACCGGACGGTACCGCGGCGCCTGGAGTCCATGAGCATGACGGCATGGTCCGCTGCGCTGCGCACAAATATCAAGGACCTCTGCCCGAGAGCAACCAGGCGCCGCCGGACATACGCCACCGAGTTCAAATCGGCGACGACACTTTCTCCGTCTATTACAAGGGCAGGCAGCGCAGTCTGAAGCTAAAGGTCAAGCGAGCCGCCCAACGCGCGTTGCCCGTGCTGGAATCCAACAACCCCTGTCTGGATGCTCCCTGTAGAACAGGAGACAACAAGAAGGGGGCAGCGTGCTGCCGCGATCTCACGCTCGAGCTGTTTCTCCCCGACAGTCACAAGTGGACCGAGGCTTTGCTCAGGTCCCGTAAGTCTCCCTACCTCTGCAAGGTCAAGCGTGAGGATGACGACACGGTGGAGTGCGAAGTCATTTCGGCGTGCGGTTTTCTCGAGACTGACGGCATCACCTGCTGTCTGCACGATCGCGTGTTGCCCAACAACAAGCGCGCCAAACCCCCACTGTGCTACGAATGGCCCGAGCTCGAGGAGGACGAGACCGGCCATCCTGGATGTCGCTTGATATAATAGGGTTTTGGCCCAAATTGGGCCCAACAGTATGGATACCGAAGAGCTGCAGACCCTTACTCAGGGCCGCTATCAGATCGAGGGCTTCCTGACCGAGGGTGGTATGGGGACGATTTACACCGCCCGCCACCACTCGCTGGGATCCCGCGTAGCCATCAAGGTATTGCCCGCTGAAGTGGCGTCCAGCCCGGTGCGGCTGGCTCGCTTCAAGCGCGAGGCCGCGCTGGCTGCCAACCTGTCACATCCCAACATCGTACCGGTATTCGAGTTCGATGCCACGCCCAGCCTGGCGTATCTCGTGATGCCGTTCGTGGAGGGTAAGACCTTCGCCGATGAGATAGCCGAACAAGGGAAGTTGGAACACTCGGCTGTGCGCCGCATGGTGCACCAGGTTGGCACCGCACTGGGATTCGCCCACGAGCGCGATGTGGTACATCGTGACATCAAGCCGGCCAACATTCTGAAGGAGGAGGCCACAGGTCGCTGGCTGGTGACCGACTTTGGCATCGCGCACGTATCGGACACCGCAGGTGAAACACATACCGAGATCACGCAGACCGGTACTATCATTGGCACCCCAGCGTACATGTCACCCGAGCAGCGCTGGGGGGGGCAGGTGGACGGTCGCTCCGATCTGTACTCACTGGCGGCTGTGGC
>CP070792.1:1546840-1552853 GCA_020346845.1 Gemmatimonadota bacterium | reverse complement strand
GATTCGCACGGTACAGACCTTTCTGTGACTTGCAGACAAGGTCTATGGAGGGCGTCAAACGTGCGTCAAAGGATGAATGACATCGGTGGCGGGCGGGACACCGGTGGTAGTCGTCCGTGGCCGCCGGGACAACGTGGCTGCCCGGATGGGGTGCCGAGGGTAGTTGTCTGATTGTTGGGCTACATAGCCCTAGTCGTGCTAGGCGGTGCCGTGCGTCGCAGCACAACCTGCTCCGACGAAATCGACGTCACTTACATGAGTCTCCGGCCTTACGCCGGCGGCTTTGACGGCGCAGCTAGCAAAGCTTAGGCATGACCCGAGTGCTCCCGCGAAACGTATCAGTCATCCCGACCAGCGGCACGGTCCACACCAAGCAACCCTGGCAGCTCATCCAGACCTGCTATTACCGGCGTATCTACGTCAATCGCAGTGCCGTCACGCAGCAGCAGCACAACCGGCATGGAGGCATTGCGCGCACCTTGGACATCATCGACAACGGTGTCACCGACATGCAGAGTGCGTTCGGGTGAGACTCCCAACCGGCGGCACGCGATACGGAATATTTCCGGGTCGGGCTTCTGCGAACCCACCTCCGCCGACACCACGATGTGATCGAACGCATCGGCCAAGCCCAGTTCCACACAGAAGTGACTCAAGCCACACTGCCAGTTGGAAACCAGTGCAGTGGGGTAACCCGCGGCGCGGATGGTGTGCAGCAGAGGAATCACGTCGGGGAACACGCCGAGGCTGCCTGGCCCGAGAACTTCCCAGACAGCTGCAGCATGATCCATCGCGGTCCCGTGGCGAAGGCGCACGTTGAGCCGCACGAACAACCGCTCGGTGAACCGCACGAGATACTGTTCTCGTGCCGCATCAGACAGGTCCGGAGCGTATTCTTTCCCGTGGTGCTCGAATACGTCGTACAACACTTGGTGTTCCCATGGATCGGACTCGAGGCCCTGCTCCAACAAATACTGCATCAGCATCGCGCCGCGGCCAATGCCCTGTTGGTGGTATACCAGCGTGTTGTAGAAGTCCAGCGTCACGGCGTCAATCTCGCCGACTTGCCCAGTCATGGTGCTGTACCGGTTTCCTGCGACGCAGCGACCCGGCACCAACCTGCTAGGCGGCTGACATCGCTGGTATACATCCCCTTCATCCGGTCCAGGGCGCACAGAGTTTCGAACTTGGGCACGTGACCTGCCACTACGGTATTGACCAGATCCGTGCCGGTCCGTTTGCTCACCGCTGCTGCAGCTCGTAGGCCGTCTTACTCAGCACATCCGGCGTCCCGTCGCTCACATCGAATCCACGCAGGCGGAACCGGTAGCGATACTCACCGTAAGGCAGTGAGTACTGCGGCAGTGCCGTCGGCCCCCAGCTGGTTACTCCGCCCACGCCCATCTGCAAGTAATCGATGTTCAGCTGCACGAGATCTCGCTCGTCGAGCTCACCCGCATGCCGCTGCGCCTTCTCGTCTCCGGGGTCGAGGTCCTCCGGCAGGAAATGCAGCGCGCTCACGCTTAGCAGGGTATCGCCCGTTACCAGGAGCCCGCGACCCGAGTCGTCGGTTAGAGCCAGCCAGCGGATGTCCGTGCGATTGCCGTTTTCCTGCGGCCGCACGTAGGGGAAGTACAACTCCCCAACCGTCAGCTCGTATCGTCCGATGCGCGCTCCCGCTTTGCGGTCCCAATACGACTCGTGCGGCCCGCGCCCGAACCAGGACGCGTTGGCGAAGGCTCGGGGCAGCTGCATCGACATCCCGAACCGCGGCATCATCGGAAGGGAGTCGGAGCCTGGTACGAGATGGTGCGTCACAACCACGTCTCCGCTGCCGAGCACCGCATACTCGGTGGTCAACGAAGCCTCGGTGCCGGCAGGGCGGCTCCGCACCGTGACGCCCACCTCATGCTCGGACGGGCGGGCAACATCGACGCTAGTTGTGCTGGCATCCTGTCCCGCGCTTCGCCACACGCCGAGTCGCCGCTGCCAGTTGCCACCGAAATCGTTGTCGGTCGGCGGGCGCCAGAAATTGGCTTGCGGTGCCTGAAGCACCAGCTCTGTGCCGCGCCAGGTGTACGACGTGAGCGCGCCGTGATCCAGGTCGAAGCGTGCCGCGAAATCGGTCCCGGATATGACGAGCGCGCTTCCGTCACGCTCCACCTGGAGAACCGGAAGGTCGGCAACGGGTCGTGGCGCTATGGGACCACCAAATGGGAGTACGAACTGATCCCACGCCAGCTCATGATCTGCCGGGAGGAGCGGCTCCGCCTCCTTCAATCGAAAGCTGACGTCGAGATGGTACTCCACACCCGGAACGGGCTGTATTCGCGCTAGCGGTAGACGCATTTCCCTGCTCTCACCCGCCGACAACTGCAAGTCGTCCAGGTGACCGGAGGCCAGCACCACACCGTCGGCCAACATAGACCAAACCAACCGGGTGTTGGCAAGATCGCGGAACGCGTATCGGTTGGTGACGCGTACGACGCCCGCCGACAAGTCCACGGCTTCCGTCCGTATAGACTGGTAGACCTTCTTCACTTCCCACAGGTGCGGGTTCGGTCTTCTATCCGGCTGGACGAGACCGTTGATCACGAAGTTGCCATCGCTCGGCGTGTCCGGTGGGCCGAAATCCCCACCGTAGCCGAAAATGGTCCTGCCCGACGGGGTCGTGGTGCGGAGCCCTTGGTCGACCCAATCCCAGATGAACCCTCCTTGGAGCTGGTCGTAGCGGTCTATGATCTCCCAGTAATCGGTGAAGTTCCCGACGCTGTTCCCCATCGCGTGCGCGTACTCACACATGATCAAGGGGCGTGGATCTATCCGCTCCACGACATAGCGCTCGAGACGGTCGGGTGGCGGATACATCGGAACGAAGATGTCGGTGTTCCGATCGAGCAGGGCTCGCTCGTACTGCACGGGTCGTGTGGAATCCCGTTGTTTGACCCAATCGTAGGTCGCATAGAAGTTGACGCCGTTGCCAGCCTCGTTACCAAGTGACCACGTGATGATCGACGGGTGGTTCTTGTCCCGCTCGACCATGCGGCGCGTGCGGTCCAGGTGCGCATCGCGCCACGCGGAATCGTTGCCGAGAGTCGTTTCGGGCGCGTAGCCCATACCATGCGACTCGATGTTTGCCTCGTCGACGATGTACAAGCCGTACTCGTCGGCCAGCTCGTACCACCTGGGATCGTTCGGGTAGTGAGACGTACGCACCGCGTTGACGTTGTACTGCTTCATCAGACGGATATCCTCGAGCATCGAGGCTTCCGATATCACGTGGCCCGTCTCGGGATCGTGCTCATGCCGGTTGACACCCTTGATGACCACCGGTACCCCGTTCACTCGCAGAAGCCCGCCCGCGATCTCCACGCGCCTGAACCCGATACGTGAGGTAATGACCTCCGCGACGTTTCCGCGCTCGTCGGTCAAGGTGAGGAGGAGCGTGTAGAGGTTCGGCGCCTCGGCGGTCCAACGACGCGGAGCGGGGATGGTGTCGGAGAGGCGGATTGCTACCTCGTCGTCGGGCCCAACAGCGACCCTTCCGGTGAGAGGGCCATCCGGGAGCACCGAGGCGTTAGCGGAATCCAACACCTCGGCGGTCACGCGCCATCCGCTGACAGCGGCATCGCCGTAGTTCCGGACATCTGCCACGACTTCGAGTGTGCCGTCCACGTATCGGTCGTCCAGCCCCGCCACCACGAAATAATCTCTCACATGCACGCGCGGCGCCGCCCAGAGAAACACGTCGCGCTCGATGCCGCTGAGCCGCCAGAAGTCCTGGTCCTCCAAATAGCTCCCATCGCTCCAGCGGTATACCTCTAGCGCGAGGAAGTTATCGCCCTCGTGGACGAACCCCGTGACATCGAACTCCGCCGGTGTCTTCGACCCCTGCGTGTACCCGACGAAGTTTCCGTTTACCCACAGGTAGCCCGCCGACTTGACGGCTCCGAAGTGGAGGAAGATCTGCCGACCTTCCCATCCCGGCGGGATCAGGAAGCGAGTCCGGTAGGACCCCACGGGGTTGTAGTCGTGGTGGATGAGCGGTGGATTCGGTTCGTAGGGGTAGCGGATGTTCAAGTAGATCGGCACGCCATGGCCGAGTACCTCCCAGTTCCCGGGCACGGCAATCTCATCCCACATACTGTCGTCGAATCCCGTGCTGTGAAAGTCGACCGGTCGATCGGCTGGGGCGCGCACCCAATGGAACTTCCATCGGCCGTTCAGCGACTGGAAATACTGCGACTGCGAACGGTCGTGGTCCAGCCCGAGTGCCCGACTCTCAAACGGGAAGAGGGTCGCGTGTGGAGGCTCCTTGTTGATGGCGAAAACCTCTGGATTCTCCCATTCGGGGACTGCACCCTGCGCTCGCAACGCTGTCGGCAGGCATCCGCCGAGCACGAAAATCGCGACGAACCAAACAGCGACTGCGTTGGATACCTTCATGTGTCCTCCAGGTTGGCGTCGCATGATCGTATCAGTTCTCCGAGCCGTAATCCGTTCAGTACATGGTGCAAGCCCGACCTCCCTCAGGACCGTGCATCCACGCAGTGACAGGGCTATCCGTCCACCGCGTCAATAACCCAGCGCAGGTAGTCCGCCGATCCGCCGATCACGGGTAGCGCCACAACCTCAGGGCAATCGTAGGGGTGTTCCTGCTGCAGCATGGCCGTGAGATCCGGGAGTCGCTCGGCGGTGGTCTTGCACACCAGCAGCACCTCCGCGTCTTGCTTCATCTTCCCCTTCCACATGTACAGCGAGTGTACGCCACCGACAATGTTGACGCACGCCGCCAGCTTGCGCTCGACCAGGGCTTTGGCGAGGCGCGACGCCACCGGCTTGGCGGGGGCGGTGCTCAGAACCACCATTGTTTCCTTGGACACGTTTCGATCTCCTGGCTCGATTCTTCTTTTTCGGGGTCGCGTTAGGAACTCCGCTTCGTCCCCTGCCAAGTATGCCGCCCTTAAATGAAGCCGTCCAGGAGCCTGCGTCCGCGCAACAGCTCCCGCGAGATGATCTCACTCACCTGTAACGCCATGCATCGCTGCGCGTTCGACATGTCGACCCTGAAGCCCGAATGACCGTCGCGGGTTGCGCTGCTCGACCCTTGGTAGACCCTGTCAGGTTCGGTATGGTATCATAGATCCTGGCGGCTATCCCGGATCGTACGGATATCGTGTATCCACAGCCGGTCTTCCGGAGTACAACAGCCGTACCTCACGGTTTGGCAGGTTGCCTGCCGCAGCCGGGTGCGTGCGACCAAGGGCTGAGATGATCAACTCGAGAGCTGTTATGACAGGCAGGCGTCTTTCTGTGTTGTTTGCGATCGGTTTGACAGCACTGATCCCGGCGCAGGGTGCGCTAGCACAATCCGAAATACGGGAACTCTCTGTGGGTGACTCAGTCGTGCGGTCTCTTTCTTGGGATGAACGGCATGCCTACCCGGTACGGCTCGATTCGGGGCAGTTCATGTTCGCAACAGTGCAACAGCGCGGCATCGACGTCTATTTCAGCGTATTGGACACCGTTGGACAGGTTCTGGCTTCAGGCAACGACATGGGTGGGGCCAACGGCCTGGAATCGGTTTCGTTCTACCCTGAGAGGACCGGTTGGTATTGGATCGGTGTTGTGCCGCGAAGTGAGCAGTCCACTAGCGGTGAGTACGCGCTAAAGCTGGAACGGCTCGAACCGGCTGCCACCACCACTGGTGACGCGATTGACCAGATGTTCGCACCTTGGGATCGTCACGATTCTCCGGGCGCAGCGGTTGCAGTGGTCCGAGACGGCGAGGTTGTCCATGCAAGCGGGTACGGGGCCGCGCAACTCGAATACGATATCCCAATCGAGCCAAGCACGGTCTTTCACATAGCCTCAGTGTCAAAGCAATTCACTGCATTCGCCGTAGCGCTACTGGTTTCCGACAAGAGTATCTCGCTGGATGACGACATCCGTACCTATCTCCCTGAGATTCCCGATTACGGATACGTGATTACAATCCGCCACTTGCTCCACC
>CP070792.1:1527709-1546740 GCA_020346845.1 Gemmatimonadota bacterium | reverse complement strand
GTTATGCCACGCCCCACGGCCAGGCGAGGTCCGAGTACCGAGAAGTAATCTCCCGAAACCGCCTCCAAGAATGCGACCTCGGTCATGTGCTCCAGTCGCACACTCGCGGCGTAGAAGGGCTGGCTTGCGGCTATACCTTCCAAGTTCCCCTCCGCCGCTGCATAGTCGAGGAAGTCGAGATACGAGATGTCTTGATAGCCACCCTCATCGTCCACACCGAACAGCCGCACCAGCCTTTGGGCGTCGACACCCGGGAAGGGTTGATAGAAACCGTTGATATAGGTGAACACGGCTACCGCCGCCGACAGGCCCAGGGCCAAGATGACGACGGCCATCAGTGGATAGAACGGCCGGCGCCAAAGCGTGCGGATGGAGGAGCGGAGGTCGTGCAGGAGCTCGAGCATGGTCTGGAACCCTATGTGAGGAAATACGGCCGCGGATGATCATATACGGACGCGGATGACCAAGTTGCTGTCACTGAGAACTATAAGAACACGCCCGAGCTCAATGCGCCAGAGAAGCTCGAACTGCACCAAGCCCCGGTGTCCCGGTTGCCCCGTCCCTTCCACACCACCCATGACGCGGCGGCCCCGCCTGACACGGCGGTCGCGGCGGACGGTATCACATACCCATCGTCTCCATCGTCTTCCATCGTCTGCCGTCGTCTTTCCCAATCTGCGGCCGCCTGATCCATGGTCGCCCCCGAGCTTGACAGATCCGCTCGCTCGCCCAAGAGTCTAACGGCACATTATCTGTGAGACTTTGCTCACAGCAGGTAGGCTCGACGGTCCGTACGTTTTTGGTCAACATGGGGTACTATGGCAGGGCAAGGCCGTACGCGCCAACGATTTGCGTTAGCTTGGTCACGGCTGCACTATGCCAATGAACAATGCACGTTACCGAGCGTTCGCAAACGGGCGACAAAGTAAGTGCAATTGTGACAATAACTTAACACGTGGCGCGCAATTTGCTGTTTTGGGTTGGGACACTTAAGCTTGGTTGTCACGCGATCCCCTCAGTGGAGGGCGTTATGGATAGGATCGTTCTATGATTGGGCCATATATGGTGCCGTTGGCACAAATCACCGTGGTGCGTCGGGCAGCCGCCGTACCTAGAGCCCTGCTGGCCTACCGGCGCAGACTGCGGCGCCGGTATGGCAAGGGCTTCACGCTAGTGGAACTCATGCTCACCATGACCATAATCGGCACGCTGGCAACCATAGCAATGCCGCGGTTGCAGACTGCGGTCGAGAAGGCGCGCATCGCCCATGCGATTGGTGACATCAGGACCCTACAGGTAGAGATCGATGGCAACAATCCCCTGCCGGCCAATCTTGCCGCCATAGGTCGTGCTGGAATGGTGGACCCGTGGGGCAACCCCTACATGTACGTCTACCACGGCGGTAACCGCGGGATGGCTAAGAAGGACCGCTTCCAGGTGCCGCTCAACACGGAGTACGACCTGTACAGCGCGGGCAAGGACGGAGTGACCTCCGTTGCCCTGACCGCCCCCCAATCCCAGGACGACATCGTCCGCGCCAACGACGGTTGGGTCGGCCTTGGGTCTGAATTCTGATGAAGCTGCCTGGTTTGCGGCTGAACGCCGCCTTCCTCAAGACGAAGGTAGCACGAAGGGTCCTGTTCCTTTTCATAGTCTGCGCCCTCCTTCCCATCGGCGCGTATGCGGTCATTTCCTTCATCACCGTCTCCCAGCAACTCCACGATCAAAGCCAGAAGAGGCTCGATCAGACGAGCAAGTCCATGGTAAACGGCGTGCTCGAGCGGCTCCAGTTCATCGACACGGAGCTGAGCATCGTAACCACTACCATGCTGGATCGCTCAATCGATGAAGCCTTGGACGCCCTGAGCACATCCAGCCTCGGATCACGCGTGACGTGGATTGCCGTCGAGTATGGCGATTCTTTGATCCCCATTCTCGGTGAGCCGAGCGACGTACCTCGGCCCGACCAACCGCGGCTGGCAAACTTGACAGAGGGTTGGGCCGCGCTCTTCACTGACGTGGCTCCGTGGGGTGCGCGGGTGCTGCTCTCTCGGGCAATCGACCCCGCGCGGCCTGCGCGGGGAACGGTGTGGGCCGAGGTAGATCCGGAGTACGTTTTCGCGGGACGAGAAGCAGCGGCGCTGCCACCGGAAATGGAGATGTGTGTATTCGACGAGCTCCAGCGGCAGCTGTGGTGCTCCATCCCGGTGCAATCAATCGTGTTGGAGGGCATCAACCAGACTGGTGCGGCGCAAGACCGCGGCACCTTCGAGTGGAGCGCCGGCGGCGACGACTATCTCGCCACGTACCGCACCGTCTTCTTGAGCGCGGAGTACGCTGCGCCCAACTGGAAGCTGGCATTGAGTGAATCACAGGCTCAAGTGCTGGCCCCGATGACGACCTTCAGATCGTGGTTTGTCCCGATTACTCTGATGGGCCTCTGGATCGTCATGCTGCTCAGCAACATCCAGATCCGGCGCAGCATGGAACCGCTGGTGAGTCTGAAAGATGGGACTCAACGCATCGCCCAGCGGGAGTTCGACAGCAAAGTCGAGGTCACGAGTAACGACGAGTTCCAGGACCTCGCCACCTCCTTCAACAACATGGCATCGCGGCTGGGCAAACAGTTCAGCGCTCTGACCACGATCAACGAGATAGACCGCGCCGTCCTCTCGGCGTTCGACACCGAAGTGATCATCGAAACGCTGCTGCGACGCACGCGGGAAGTGCTGGCATGCGACGGCATCGGCGTGAGCGTTTCCTCACCCAATCCGCTGGATACGAGATGGAATACCGTGGCCGTCGATGCCGCCAGTGGTATCAGGGTCGTGAAGGACATCCAGCCCATCGATTCCGAGCTGCAGGAGCTCAAAGCAAACCCTGAGTTCATGATCACCAACGGCGGTGGAAGCCAACGTAGCTATCTGCAGTTGGAGCCGTTCTCGCATCGCAATGTGCAGCACTTCCTGGTGTTGCCGGTGTTCATCAAGCAGGAGCTTGCAGGCGTAATCGCTTTGGGTCATGTCGACATTCCGCAGTACGACGAGGACGACCTGATCCAGGCTCGCCAGTTGGCGGATCAGGTGGCCGTAGCGCTGTCGAACACCCGTTTGGTCGAGGAATTAGAAGAACTAAAGATCGGCGCGCTCACGGCCCTGGCACGCACTATTGACGCCAAGTCACCGTGGACGGCCGGCCACTCCGAACGGGTCACGAAGCTTGCCTTGAAGGTGGCTGAGCAGATGGCGATCTCCGAAGAGGAGCTGGAGATGCTGAACCGTGGCGGTCTGCTGCACGACATCGGCAAACTGGGTATTCCCCCGGAGGTCCTCGACAAACCGGCCCGTCTGACAGAAGAGGAATTCGCCGTGATCCGGGCGCACCCGGAAATCGGTGCGCGTATCCTCAAGCCGATCACGGCATACGCCAATGTGATACCGATAGTGCTTTATCACCATGAGAAATGGGACGGCACCGGCTATCCCGAGAAACTAGCGGGTACCGACATTCCGTTCCTGGCGCGTCTCATATCGGTCCCGGACGTGTTTGACGCAATCACATCGAAGCGGCCCTACCGCTCCGGTATGCCGCATCGAGAGGCGGTGGAGTTCATCACCGGCCGGGTCGGACAGGATTTCGACAAGGACGTTGTTGCCGCATTCCGCGATGTCATGGACAGGGAACTGGCCAAGACCGGGCGGTATGAACCTGACACAGTAAGCGAGCCAGCTGCAGCATCCAGCGCGCTGGTTGCATCATAGTTCTGGAGGCAGACAACCGTGACTGGGAACGAGAACGGATTGAGACGCAGGCTGCGCTGGCTTTGGATAGTAGTGCTCTCGCTGTTCGCGGTGGTTGCCGTCAACGCATTCTCCTCGGACAACGGGAACCAACACGGGCCGATCCCCGATGAGGTACTCGGCACCTGGACTACAACGGAATCGCGCTACGCCGACCGCGCTTTCGATATCCAGAAAGAAACGCTCGTGTTGTTCATCGGAGATGGCGACTCCACCGTACACGCCATCGAGGACGTGGAGATCGAAGATCTGGGTGGCCCATTGTTACTCACGGTTCACTACTCCGATGAGGAAGGACCGAACAAGTTCGCGTTCTATTACGATCCTGTGGATGGCGGCCTGATCAGGTTCAAGAACCAGCGCCACATGAAGTGGAACCGGAGTAGCTGAGGCGGGGATCAGACTATGGCCGAGGCCGACGACGCCGCTCGAACGGCCGCAGTCTCTGGTTCAACACGATTCTGCGCTCCGAGCCAAACTCGTCCATGACGAGTACCACGTTACCGGGATTGATCTCAACTACACGCAACCGACCTAGCTCATCGCCTACCCGAACCGGGTAGGCTTTGTTTGCCACGGTGTCACGCAGCAACGCAACACTGCGGGTGGAGTAGGACGCGTCGTACGTCACGCTGGTGACGGTGAGATCCTGAGGCAGCGGCCGGATGTCGTTCGACCGGAGTAGCGATAGGAAGGGATCGCGGCCGGTTCCCTGGAATGAGTAGACCTCCCGCAACAGCTCGGTCTCACCTTCGATCGTTTGGCCCGACGAAGTCGCCGCTTGCGTCTGGTCTGTTTGCGGTTGGGTCACAGCCACGTCACCACCGCTCTCGCTCTCTCCCGAAACATCCGTCTCGACCGCCGTTGGCGGCAGTGCCGCGATGGTCGTTGGAGTTGCGCCCTCCCGGGTCCAGAAAAAATCCCTCTGGTTGGCCAGCTGGATGGTACCTTGGATGGCGTTGTAGATGAACCCGAACCTCAAGCCGTCGGCGTAGACGAAGGTGTACTCCATCCCGTCCTGGCCCTGGGACCGCTCCACATCTACGACCTCATGGAACGTGAATTCGGCTTCGCCCGGACCGGTCTTGAACAGCACCGTGGTGGGAGAGATCTCGAACGAGCGGTCGGCATAGTGCTCGGCGCGGGTCACCCACACCCCTTGGATTTCCTCGGGGATCGTGACGTCGGGCTGCGAGAGCATGGGGGGCAAAACGTTGAGCGCGACCGCCGTGCCAACCGCCACAATCGCCACGACTATCAAGATCGCGGTCCTCTTCCCGGAAGGCGCCGCTCCACCCCTGCCTTTGACGGCACGGGTCTTACCCGTTCTGGGGCGGGTCCCACTTACATCGTAGACACCCATGTCAGCCACACTCTAGTGATCTGCGAGCCACTTTGCAACCACCAGCCGGCATTGGTCGCGATCTTCGTTGGATATCTCCCGCCCGGAATCCTCCAGCGGCTCGAGAATTCCCAACAGCGGCTCCACGAGCCGGCTGAGTGAGGCGGCGCCGTGCTGCCACCAGTTAACTGTTACGATTCGCGATATGCGGCTGATGGAGTCGCCGGATCCTGCCAGGTACTCATCTGGTATCCGCTGTGCGTTCCATCGGTCTTCCGCTGCCATTGCATCTTCCACTGAGGCCTCCAGCGAGGATCCGACAGGCCTCGGCTCGGCTCGGGGACGAGGCGAGGTCAAGGTTGGACAACAACGAGACTTCGAGCCCCGCTGTCCCCAGCATTGTATCACATTGGATTTACAGGAGTTGTGACAGTGGTCACGCGACTCCACAGGAACCGCGCTCAATCCAGGGTGCCCGTGCGAGCACGGCCTGACCGGACGCGGAGGAAAGCAAGAGGCAGTTCCGTGAGGATAACTGAGCCGGGTAGGAGCCGAAGAAATCCGCGTCCGTTTGTGTCCGTGGCCGTTTGGTGCTTTCTCTACGCGGTATGGGAGCTACTGCCCCACCGACCTCCCGACGTTCACCCTGAACTGCCAGCCGCGACTCCAGATGTTCGACGTCTCGAACGTGTCCGACAACCCGAGAAGGTAGCGAACGTCGATACCGAAGTAGGTGCTCCGGGTCTTCCATTTGCCGATCATGACGCCGAATGGCAGGAACCACTGAGTTCCTTTTGCATTGTCACAGTTGAAGACCACCGTGCCGGCGTTACAGCCAATCTTGAATGCTACGTCGATGCCGGCATAGAACCGGGTGCGTATGTCACTACCGGCGCGGGCGACTCCACCAATCAGCAGCGGGATATCGATGTAGTCGAGTCGGATGTTCTCGTCACCCCGCTGAGTCCAAGTCGCCTCGAGGTTGATCACCGACCAATTGTAGTTGCGGAACCCCGCCGCTATTCCTGCCACACCACCCCACCGCGACCCCGAAGTAGTGTTGCCGAAATCAGACAGCGTGGCGCCGCCGGTGAGCCCCACGTATTGCCGCTGGCCCAAGGCAGGGGAGGTCAACACGAGCAGGACGAGTGTTGCTGCTGCTAGAGTCTTCATGCTAGCTCCGATCAGATGTCCGTTCTCTGAATGTCATCGAGGGTGAGAACCTTATCGCCTACCGTCCACGAGATCAAGAGCGGAGGCAACGTCTCCCGAGGCCAGTTTCGGTGGTATGTGATAGGCCTGCCTGGAGTGGGTGAGCCCGGCGCCCACTAGTGCTTCGGCATACTTCAACGCGACCCTGGCTGGATTGAGTACCGGTACCCCGAGATCGGCGGCGACTGCCTCCGCGATTCCCAGGAAACCCATGCTCATGCACCCCACTATTAGCGTGTCGGCGCCATCCTCGACCATTGCCTTACGCCCCGCTTCAATAGTCGCAGCTGTTGCCTCGTAGCTGTCCTCATGCAACCGCAGCACTGGTATCTCCACTGCACGAACGCTGGCGAGCTTGTCCCCCACACCGACATTTCTGATCTGCCGTTCGATAGACGCGACGATGCTCTCGGTAACGGTCACCACCGAAAAGCGATGTCCCAGCGAGGCCGCTACGAGTGCGGTTGCTCCTCCCGGTCCAACGACCGGGATCGAGATCAACTCCCTCAAACCGTCGAGGCCCGGGTCACCGTAACACCCCAAGATCAACGCGTCCCAGCCTTCCTGCTCCAGCTCAACACCGCGCCGCATAGCAGCGGGGATCGACAGATACTCCTCGCACACGCTCTCGATCGAGGCTGGACCGGTGGGGACATCGTGGACACCGACCTCGGTGTCACTGGCGGCGTATCGCGCCAGTGTATCACGCCGCCGTTGCAACTCGGCTTGCCCTTCTTTGTCGCGTCCCATTGGGCCGGGGATGAGGTAGGATATTTTCACGGGTTGTTCCGGGTTGTCGTGAGGCCCCTGGGGACCGTGACGAATTGGGTAGTCGCTGAGGGCGTTGACCTGAGAGACGCTTGGTCGACGAGCGCCTCGGGCCGCACAAGCCGGAGGTCCGAGGAATGTTGGGATGTCGCAGCCGGGGCGCTCGCGACCAGTGCGTCTCGACGGTCAATGCCCTCAGCGAAATCACTCTGCGATCTACCCATTCGCATCCGTACGATCCTTCTGCGGCCCCACAACCGTCATCCGCGGCTTTCTATTCCACGGCCGGCACAGCCTCCATCAACAGCGCCAGAGCCTGCCGCAATGCGCCCACACCCGGGCCCGACCCCTTTGCATGCCCCAACCGAACTACCACCATCTCATGCGACGGGATCACAATCGTGTATTGGCCTCCCGCACCCGCCATGAAGATCGACTCCTCGGGAATCGGGAACTGCTCGCCGCCGTTGATCCAGAAGAACGCACCGCCGTACGTCGGTCGACCATCCGCCTCCCACGCCGGCGCCACGGTGCTGGCGTACTCGACCCAACCCTCGGGCAGGATCCGCTCGCCGTTCCACACGCCGTCCTGCAAGTAAAGCATGCCCAAGCGGGCCCAATTGCGGCCCGTACCGTATTCATAGCCTTGCAGCAGGAACGTTCCGTACGGATCGGGTTCCAAGTACATCTTGCGGATTCCGATCTTGTCGAATAGCTCGCGTTGCGGATATGTGAAGTAATCCTGCCCGAGTTGTTCTTCGACGCCTTTGCGGATCAAGTAATTCACTGTGACAGGGTCCGAGTTGCGATAACGGCCTACAGTGTTGGGCGGCCACTGTGCGGGGCGCGTCCTCGCCCACAGAGGCGAATCGATCGATCCTGTGTAGACATAGAGATGGTCCGGGTAGCCCTGGGGATATCCGAATTCCAATGCGTAGTCCGGATCTTGTGGCGCCACGAATCGCAGGCCCGACGACATCCGCATCAGGTCGCCAATCCGGATCTCGGCCCGTGGATCGCCCTCTGTTTGGTGCCACTCCTCGATCGGGGCAGGCTGCCACAGCTCGTACACGCCCTTCTGTATCAGCGTGCCCATGAGCGTAGCCGTGAGGCTCTTACCCATGGACCAGCTCTCGAGCTGCGTGTCCTTGTCCAGGCCCGCGCCATAGCGCTCGCCGATGATGCGGCCCCTGTGCACAACCACGAACGCGGCTGTGAGCCCGTCCTCTTCCGCAAACGCAGCGTCCACTGCCTGAGCGACCTTCGTTGCGTCGACGTCTGATGGGAGCGGCTCATCAGAGACGACATCACCCATGGGCCACGGCTGGGTCATGGCACCCGGCAGGCTGGAAACAACGGGGACTGGTGTGAAGTGCACCGAATCTTCGCCGGGTGCCAGCGTCACACACCCCTGATCGCCATAGAGCTTCGCGGTACGGGTCGGGCCAGTGTTGAGCGTGAGACTCACCTGCCGTCGTTCGTAGTCCACGACGGTATCCGTCACCAGCACTCGTTCCTCCGGTTTGGACACGAAGTAACCCACATTCTCCGCAGCTTCTGCGATGTCGAGACCGGTAATGAACAGAGCCGAGCACAGGATCTTGGCGAAGCCGGACATCGCATGTTCCATCGGATCGCCCGGCGGCTGTTCCCACTCGGTGTCCAGCTCAAACTCGGCGGCACGGGCGATGAGCGCTTCACGGTCGGAGGGTGTGGGTTGAGACGAACACGCTGTGAGTACCAGAGACAGTGTACACGTGAGGCAGCGATTGACATGCATTGGCGTTCCCCGCTGAACTTGCGTCGGCCTAGGATCTGAAGGAAATCGTGCCACGGATGACTATTAGAACATGGATCGACTGAGTTCGCCAGTTGCGCACAGTACCCGTGTCGCACCCTATGCTGCCTGCGGACACGGATAGTACCTAAGTCCAGGCAATCTCTTGGTGAGTTCAGTTTTTGGGTTGCCGCCGAGGGCATTGGCCGTCGAGACGCAATGGTCGCGAGCGCCACGGCTGCGACAATACAGGCACGCACCAGGCTAACATTTCCGGCGGCCCGAGGCGCTCGACGACCAAGCGTCTCTCAGGCCAACGTCCTCAGCGGCACCACCGAACCAACTGTATACGCCAATCCGTGTTCGCGGCCATCATCTGAGGCAGAACATCCTTGTTGTTACCCCACCATCGCCCGTATCGCAAAGAACATCACCGATGGCCCCAGTAGACAACCCAGCCCCGTGTAGAACGTAGCCGTCATTGCTCCATAGGGCACCAACTTGGGATCGGTTGCCGCCAGGCCACCCGCGACACCACTAGTCGTACCCATGAGACCACCGTACACCAGCGCCGAGCGCGGGTTGTTGAGCCCGATCACTCGAGCTACGAAGGGTGTACCCGTCATGACGAGCATCGATTTCACCAGGCCCGCGGCGATACTCAGTGCAATGACTTCCGACGAAGCGCCTATCGCCGTTCCCGTAACAGGTCCAACTATGTACGTTGCCGCCCCTGCCCCAATCGTGGTCATGCTGACGGCATCGGTATAGCCAAAAGCGTATGCCACCATTGCCCCGACAATGAACGAAACGAATACACCGGCAAAGAGAGATACGATTGCGCCAGCACCGGCTTTCCGTATCTCATCGAACTGCACCCCGAATGCCGTCGCTATGATTGCGAAATCTCGGACCATCGCACCGCCCAACAACCCAACACCGACGAATATCTCAATGTCGGCGAGACCCTGACTGCCACCCGTTACCACACCACCTATATACGCCAGCACCAGTCCCGTCAGTATCGCCACCGCCGAACCGTGCAGCCTCCCGCCGGTGAGCTTGCCCGATACAAAGTAGGAGATCCAGACTACGATTCCGACAAACAAGAACGCGGTTATCAACCCGTTCCGCACGAGCACCTCGGCAAGGAGGTCGATAACCGTCGTCATGACCGGTCCTCACCGCTGCCGTCGTCCAAACGCACTACCCTGCCGTCTCCGATGCGACTGATGACTGGCACCAATGCGAAGCTGGCAACCACGGCAAGTGCACCGGCCAGGAGCGCGGCGGGACCACCCTTGATCGCTGCGATCACGTTCTGCTTGGCTGCCATGGCCACAACCACCGGGATATAGATCGAACTCCAAAAGATGATTCCCTGCCGGGAAACCGGGTTGAGTCTTCCGTGTCTCCTCAGATAATCGGATGCCAGGATCAGCAGGAGCATTGCGATGCCGACACCGCCAACATTCGCCTGCACACCAATCAACTTGCCTAGCAGCTCGCCGATGAAAATGCCGGCAATCATACAACCAGCTAGTAGTGCAACGCCATAGATGACCACGGTGTCTCCCGAGATTGTAGCTCAGATAGGAAGTACCCAGTTGCCACGGGGTGTCAAGCTCCCACGAGACGGTCAGCTCGCTGCTGCCTGCTCCCCCCTTCTATGTTCGTGCCCCATATTAGAGTTCAGATCGAAATGCCGATTTGCAGGTCGTCCGTGAACACAGCGAACAGCACATGAAGCAACCGCTCAATACACGCACCGCATCGATGTCAACCGCCGAAAAGGCGTTGCAATTCAATCTGGATCCGCTGCACTATGGCACCATTGCAGAGATCGGAGCGGGCCAGGAGGTCGCGCGCCAGTTCTTTCAGGCCGGTGGCGCCTCTGGCACCATCGCCAAAACGACTTCCGCATACGACATGCGGTTCAGCGATGCCATCTACGGTCCCGATAGCACCGGTCGTTACGTGACCAGAGAACGCCTGCAACGCATGCTGGAGCGTGAGTTCCGTTTGGTGCTGGAACGAGTGGCGGACACGCGTGACCCGAACTCACGGTTCTTCGCATTCGCCGACACCGTCTCTGCCAAGCAATACGGCGTCGATAGCGAGGATCATGGGTGGATGGGGATACGCTTCCAGCATGAGTCCGGCGCGGAGCCAAGTCAAATCGTTCTGCACGTACGGATGCTAGACTCATCCAACGCAGGTCAGCAGGCCGCGCTGGGCATTCTCGGTGTGAACTTGATCCACTCGACATTCAAGTACTTCGATAACCGGTACGAGTTGGTCGACTCTCTGGTGGAGAACCTCACCTGGGGTCGCGTAGAGATCGACTACATCCAGTTGGAGGGTCCGGGTTTCGAGCAGGTGGACAACCAGGACATGACGCTCCGTCTGGTGCGATCCAGCCTGGGCCCGGCAGTGATGTTCGACCAAACCGGTGCAGGCGCACTACCGGCCGATATGATGTACAAGAAGATCCCACTGATTCTCAGGGGCAAGTTTCGTCCGTTCACAAACGTCCATGCCGACATGATCGATTGCGGTATCACCGGCCTTGCCAACGAGCTGGGTGTGGGCGCAGACGATATAGTTTTGTTGTGCGAGATGAATATAGCACGGTACTTGTACGAAGGAGATGATGAGATCTCGGATCTGCAGGCTCGGCTACAGATGATTGCCGCGTTGGGCTACAACGCGATGGTGACATCTCATCTGCGGTATTTCCGTCTCGCTGACTACTTCTTGAAGCACAGGCAGAGGAGCATTGCTTTCATTGTCAGTGTGAACAACCTCCACACCGTCTTCAACGACAAGTACTATGAAGGCCTCGATGGAGGTATGCTCCAAGCCATTGCACAACTGTTCGCGTGCGACGCAAAGTTGCTTGCGTATCCCAACCTGTCGCCTGAGGGGCACGTGTACAACGTCGATAACATTGCGGTTCCCCACCAACACAAGTACCTGTACCAGCACCTGCTGCACAACAGGCGAATACTGCCGCTCGAACCAGATCCCGATACGCTTGTTCCGTTTGAACCTGAACTGATAGGCGCCCAAATCGCCCAGGGTGATCGTCGTTGGTGGAGTGCTGTTCCAGAGCTGGTACGGGATAGAATCGAGGAATTGACCTTGTAGTTGGCGCAACCCGCTCGTGCCAGCCAAGGTCGCAGTTTGGATATTGACGCGGACGTAGCGCGCTGGCGGATTACGCATATATTGCCCCCTCTCTATGGAACACTGGAGTTTGCCAGTCAACCGGGGCAGATCCGATCACCGATTCGCCCAGTAGGTAGAACGGCATCGCAGGTACGCTTGGCGAGCACCGGAGTGAACGAGGACCCGATGGCATCAGATCCCCATAGGCCCGCACACAAAGACATCGATGTGTACGGACTCACGCACAGAGGTCTCGTGCGCAAGAGCAATGAAGATCACTTCTTCACCGGTATGTTATCCAGTGGAGTCGAGGTCGATTACACGAGTATTACTTCTAATGCGGACCAAGTGCTCGATCTGGAGCGTGTTGCATCTCTTGCGATGGTCGCAGACGGGGTGGGAAGTACAGGTGGAGGAGAAGAAGCTGCGCGGATCGCGGTGCAAACGATCAGACGACACGTGTCCAAGGGATTCCCCGACGCGTACGCTGTTGAAGCGACCGATCCGGAGGCGTTCAGCCGACTACTGTCTGATGCCGCCTTGGCCTGCCATGAGACGTTGCTGGAGAGAGCCGAGGCAGATCCCGAACATACGCGCTACGCTACTACACTCACGTTGTTCCTAGGACTCTGGCCGCACGGATACCTGCTGCAAGTGGGTGACAGTCGTTGCTACATGTACCGCGACGACAAGCTGACGCAGATCTCTCGCGATCAGACGATGGCGCAGGACTTGATCGACAAGGGTGTGCTGACGCAGACCAAAGCTCACCAGACGAAATGGGCCCACGTGTTATCGAGTTCCATCGGCGGGCAGCAGGCGGTCCCAGTAGTCACCAAGATCGTAAGGAAGTGGGGAACCATCATGCTGTTTTGCAGCGATGGGTTGACCAAGCATGTCTCGGACGAGCGAATCGGCGAGCATCTGTCTAACCTGAAGAGCTCGCGGCAGACGTGTGAGGCCTTGCTTCAGGATGTGCTCGATGACGGTGGCACCGACAACGTGACGATCATCGTAGGCCGCACTGTCAAACCGGAAGACTAAGAGAGAATCTCCTTCCCCTACTTCCCCTACTTCCCCTACCGATCTCCTAAAAAAACACCGTCAACGACAGGTACACATACGCCGGCACCAACCCATACTCCGACGGAATCGGGGACTCTACAGTGGGAGTGTCTTCACCGAAGCCGAAGAAGATGCCACCGCTTCCCGTCATCTCGTCACCGATCGAGTAAGAAACCGAAGGCGACAGTAGCGAACTGGGGTCATTCAGGTTCGTCATGAACAGAAGACTCACCGCCCAGAGTGGGTGCAATTGGTACAGGCCCTGAAGCACAATCTCGTCGCGCCCCAGCACCTGCAGCTGGCCACGGCCGAATACATCGGACTGAATAACCTGCAACAACTCGGACCTATTCCCCGCCCCGAATCCGTCACGTTGATACTCCACCACGTAGAACAGGTCGCGTTTCCAGACACCAAACCTGCCGTCAATGCCAATGGTTCCTCTCAACGCCATACTGCCTTCGTTCTCCTGCACCGTCAGCTCGCCTCTCACCGCAACCGCTCCAATCCCACCTGCCGCGCCAATTGCGGCCGCCGGTTCGTCGTACAACATGCCGGCCCATGCCGATACCTCCCAGCTACGCCACACGGTGCGGCCACGCGCCAGAGCCGACCAGGCAACGCCAGACGAGAATTCTGCCGGCCGCACTATGAAGTCGACATCGCTCAGCGGACCCGGAAAGTACTGGAAGCGAAAAGCATCGACGCCACCACGATACACTCTGAATGGGTCGGATGGATCGAATGGTAAGAAGGGGTCGGCCGGCGTCAGGAATACCGTCGTGGCCCAGGACGCAGTGAGTCTTCCTGCTCGCATCTCGACTGCATCACCCGGTGCCCAACCCACGTTCAGTCGATCGAACCGATGCGCCCAGGTTGAGTGATCATCACTTTCGATCGTCCATTGCAGCGGAAGCCACTCTCCGCCGCCGGAAACAAAGCCGGCAAATAGACCCGACGGAGCACTACTGCCGCGTTGTGAAAGACTGAGCACCTGCTCATATGCCACCTGTAGACTGAGCTCCCCGTGTGATGGCTCGGTCATCAGACGGAAGCGATTGATGTTTGCCAGCCCCCCCGCCACCACCAGGTTCGAGTCACTCCACGTAGGGACGTTCAGATAGTACCCTCGAATCTTGGGTAGCTGGGCGTACATGCAGTCACCCAGCAGCGAGATGACGAGTAGCGGGATCGCAGCGCGTCGCACAGTTGGATTCTCGTTCAGCGCTGTTCGTTAGCGGCGATAGCACCGTCAACCAACCGCACCAACCGCCGGGCCCGATCCATCACCCGCGGATCGTGGGTTGCGAACACAAACGTGGTGCCGAGCTCGCGGTTCAGCTCTTCCATCATCTCTAGCAGCTGGTCGCTCGCTTCCGAATCCAAGTTGGCAGTGGGCTCATCGGCCAACACGAGAGCCGGCTCACCAACCACGGCGCGGATCACCGCGACTCGCTGTTGCTGACCGCCTGACAGTTTGCCCGGTCGGCGGTCCTCGAGTCCCGTGAGGCCAGTACGTTCGAACAGGGAGTGAACTCGTTTCCTCCGTTCGGTCACGTCCACGCCCTGCAACAAGAGTGGGAACTCTGCATTCTCCGCCGCAGTGAGTACGGGGAGAAGGTTGTATGCCTGAAATACGAATCCAATTTGATCGAGTCTGAGACGCGCCAGTTGACGGTTGGACATCGCCGTCAGTTCCTGTCCGGCGACTTGTACCTCGCCTCGGGTGGCGCGCGTCAGTCCGCCGATCAGGTTGAGCAATGTCGTCTTGCCCGAACCCGACGGGCCGGCCATGGCTGTGAACTCACCCGGTTCGATCGTCAGACTCACACCACGCACGGCCTGGACCTCTTCCGCCTCTTGCTGGAACACCTTCCAGATCTCCTCTGTGCGAACGGCGGCGTTGTTTTGTTGTTTCATTGCTATATCGCTCATCTTTCGAACTTCATCGCTTCCGCAACGTCGATACGCATCGCGCGGATCGCGGGATACAGTGAGGCTAGCGTCCCAATAGTCAGGATGAAAAGCAGAGACTGCATGACTCGTCTTACACTGAACAGCGGGACGATTATCGGGTCCACTACTACACCGGAGAACGTGAAGTTTTCGTCCCAAGTGAACGAGAAATCGAGTCCATTGCGGAAGAAGAGCCATGTAAGAAACAGACCCAGCGCAATGCCGAAGAACCCACTCACCGCGGTGAGCGCCAATCCTTCAGTAATCACTAGACCGCCGGTTTGACGGGGTGTGAAACCGAGAGCCTGCAATAGGCCAAACTCGCGCTTGCGGTACATGACTGACATCAGCACGGTGTTCACTATACCGAGCGCGATTATGCCAAACATGATGCCCTGCCAGATGTAGTTGCCCATGTCGTCAATGCGAACGGCGGCATTGAGTTCGGGCGAAACCTCGCGCCAACTCAAGACCGCGAGCTCACCGTTGTCGATTTCCGTGGCAAGTTCACGCTGCAACGCGCGTTGGATCGACGGCACCGCACGGCTGCCGTTGACCAGGATTGCAATGGTTGTCACATCGTCGCCCGAATGCAGCCAGGCACCTCCCGTAGCGAGCGGGATATGTACTAGTGTCTGATCGATCTCGGGTACCCCAGACCGGAAAACGCCAACAACGCGCACGAGTTGTCCCGAGATCTCGCCGTCGGCGTCTTGCGCTGTGAGCACGAGTCGTGAGTTGAGTCTTAGATCGAGACTCTCCATCATCCCCGCACCCACGTACGCAGCAAGCCGGTCGCCAGATTCCAGGTACCTGCCCTCGATCAGCCTGTCATCCAACATTGAGAACTCTGCTTCCGCAACGGGATCCACACCGATGATCTGTGCCGGGCGCGCGCCGGTCGGCGAGCTCGCGAGTCCACCGATCGCCAGTTGTGGCACAACGGATATGACATGCTCTGCGACACCTGGTTGTTGCAACGCGGCTTCAGCATTCGCACGTGCTGCAGTGGAGAGGCGGTCTTCGATCTTGCGACTGGTCTTGAAGCCCGGCGCCTGGATGGTTATATGACCGCTACCCATCCTCGATCCCGACTCGATCCAATCTTCATGTCCGCCGTCGCCAATTGACAGTGAGAAGATCATCAGTGCACCACCGACGATCATGGCTGATGACGTCAGCGCCGTCCGTCGCAAATAGCGTCGTAAGTTGCGCGAGGCTAAGCGAAACAGTGTTGAAGTACGTGACATCATGTTACAGACCTGACAGTGTGTCGGCGGGAGGTATCCGTGCCGCGCGGGCTGCGGGATAGAGAGCAGCCACAAGCGTTGTGATCAGCAGAGCAACTCCACTCCAGAACCACATCCCGGGGTTCCACTCGACGCGCAACACTGGTCTGATTAGTGCGCCCAGCATCGTGAAGTCACCGTACAGCCAACTCAGATCCGGCGGGGCATTGTAGAACCACAACATCAGCGGGAGCGTGAGCGCGGCGCCGATCCCGATACTGATCGCTCCCAAGCACAGGGCTTCCGCCAAGACCGAACGCACAACGGCGAATGGCGTCGTACCCAGTGCAAGCATGACCGCGATCTCCCGTCGCCGCTCGTAGGTCGCCATCAGCATCGTGTTTGCCACACCGAAGATCGCGATCGCAAACACGATGAAGATGATCACTCCGTTCCACGCCTGTGCCAGCTGTGCGTAGTCTAGCATCTCGGGCCGCAGGCGAGTCCAAGGTTCTACCTCAATCCCCAGTTCATCCAACGCCAGTCGCGCTGCGATACGCTCCGCCGCCTGAGGCGCAAGCCACGCATCGTCGACTGAAGCGGCTATCTCGTGTACCCGATCAGGCGCGAGCGCCGTGAGAAACTGTAGCGATTCCATTGGCATCATCGCGTAGCTAGCATCGAGTTCCGCCAAACCGCTACTGAAGATCCCGACCACTGTATAGAGATCGTTCCCCATGGAGCCATCGGCCGCTGGAACCACCAGTATGACCTCACCGCCTATCCCCACGGCTAGCTGCCGCGCCATCTCGATGCCGATCACTATGTCGTTGGATCCTGCCTGCGGTGGTCGACCTTCGATCACCGCGTTCAGGATATTGCTCACCTGTTGCTCGCGTTCGGGATCGATCCCCATCAACAATCCCGCCGTCGTCGCCTGACCTGAGCTCACCAGGCCTCCCGCATACACGCGCGGCGCTGCCGCCACAACCAACGGGTCGGCCGCCACCTCACTCACGAGGGCATCTACGTCGGTTCCATCACGATCACCGATTGTGTCGTAGATCTTACGCTCAGGCCGATACTCCATGTCATGGACCTGCAGTTGTCCGGAAAGCGTGCGCGTCGCGCTGTCGATCATCTCGGCCGTGAGCCCTTCCATCCAGGCTACCAGCAACACTACAGCGAGATAGCCGAACGCGAGTCCACCCATGGTTATCAATGTGCGGCGTCGGTTACGGCCCAGGTTGCGCCAACCGATCCTCCACCAGGGACCAGCACGCATCGTTCTACCTCCCCCCGCTTCTCAACGCCCTGAGTGAGAAGAAGTTCTCGTCGATGTCGATATCGAATTCGAGTTCGGTGTAACGAACCAGCGTGCGCTCCTCAGGCTTGTCCTCCGGAATCAGCTCCATCACGGCGGGAACCAGGCGCCCTCCCATCTGGCGGTAGTCACTGAAGCTCATGGTGCGCACCAGAGCCCCATCCTCGTCGTAGTAACGTGCCCAAGTGGGCATCCAATCGTTCTGGCGTACCTGATACTCGATGCGACCCCAAACCACTGCCGCCTCCTCCTTGGGAGTCAGTGTTAGCTCCCACACTCTCACCCCTTCCCGGTCACCATCGTGGCTGACCTCGATGTCGTAGTCTTCGATCAGCCGACTTTCCTTCACCAGATCGTCGTTGGTGAAATGTGATCCCATCCAGGCACCCATCATCATCGAGGCGGGAATCTTGATGGTGCGATCGACCCTGGGCAGGTAGTTCCATATTTCGTCGTCTGCCATGAGTGTGGCGGTTCCCTCTTCCTTCTTGGGAGCCGTTATGCGGATCAACGAGTACTCGGTGCCAAGCGACCACACCTCCATCGTCATGCTCCGCTCCCAGTTCTCCGTCACCACATCCATTGTGGCTACACCACGGCTCGACTCGCCGCGCATGATGCGATCGACATGATCGATGATCTCCTGCGCCGTACGCTGACCCGAGGCCGTTCCTGCTCCCACCAGAATCAGCACTGTGAGTAATGTCATGCTGCGCATATTTCAGTCCCTGCTGTTTGTGTCAGCCTCAACCAAGGTCACTGTTCATCGGTGCCGGGTCGGCCAACGTCATCTTGTTGATTCTCTCCCCTGTCAATTGCGCCCAGCCCCCTCACTATGAACTGTCTTGTCTCCTCAGCCAGCCGAGTGTCTTCCAGGGGCCCCGGGGTATCCATCACGTGGGGCATTAGGAGATAGAGCGTGTCGAGCAGCCCAAAGACGACCCACATCGCCGACCGCGGATCCAATGGTCTGAATTGCCCCGCCTTCATTCCATCTTTGAGGATCCGGTCCACCGGCCCACCCATTTGAGCCAAGCGTATCCGATCGAGCTGGGCACCGAACATCCGCATCAACTCCATGTCCTCCACCGCGACTCGAATGGCGGGGTGTTCGCGAACCATCGTCACGTAGAGATCGAGAAAGGAATTCAGCCGACCCAACGGATCCAACGTCGGTGACATGTTTGCTTCCCATGACTCCGTGAGATCGTTGATCATCGTTTCCATCCATTGCAGAATCAGGTCGTTCTTGTCGCGGAATAGCTCATAGAACGTCCGCTTGCTCATTCCGGCCGCCCGGCACACATCCTCGACCGTTGTCTTGCGGTAGCCAAACCGCTCCAACAGCGGCTCAGCTGCTCGAAAGAACCGCCTGGCTCTGGGATCG
>CP070792.1:1509749-1527609 GCA_020346845.1 Gemmatimonadota bacterium | reverse complement strand
GTCCCGATCGTTCGAGTTCCCTCGGGTAATGGACGCTGGCCCTCCAAACTGAGGTCATGCCAGACATCTCCGCGCTCGGGCATTTCATCGTTGTCGCGGATATATGTATGACCTGTGTGCAGACCAGTGAGAAGGACCGACCTCGACGGAGCGCAAACCGGGCTTCCTGAGTAATGGTCGGTGAACCTCATCCCCTCCGCGGCCAGCCGATCGAGATTCGGTGTGCGGATGTGCTGCTGACCGTAACTGCCCAACTCCCCGTATCCCAGGTCATCAGCCACAATCAAGACGATATTTGGCTGTTCGGGAGATTTGGTGCAGGAAAGGAATGGCATTGCCAGTGTTGCGCAGGCGAGAAGCTGCAATCGGCGGTGCCGTCGTGAGAATCGAGCGTGCATCGTGCTCTCCAATCGAATGGTTGGGGTACCATCGAAGGCCGTTATGCAACACTTTATAAGTAGGCAATAAGGACGTAAACCGCCACGGTGACGCTGAGATCGAACTTGAGGGTCAACGTATGCTCTGGCTGCTTCTGATCCCCCTCCTTCCGTCAGCTGCGCTTCTGTTGTTGTGGATCGTCGGCGAACGTGGCCATCTGATCCTTCCCTCTACGCGCCGCGCCATCAGCCAGTCGAATAGTGATGGCAGAAGGCGTGGTATCCTCGCTGCCATCCATGGGTATGTGTATGGCCGCTGGACTTTCCAATACATCAAGTTCTGCATAGACAGCCTCGTGCCCAAGATGACACCGAGGTTGAAGCTCTGGTGGGCAGATCACTACCATGGAAAAGTCCTTACCACGGAACTAGCGTGTGAGATAGTCAAGCTCGACCACGACATCAAGCGAACCGATCTGGAGCAGATCATTCCATACCGGAAGGCACGAGACATTGTACTGCGTGGCTCTCCGCCGGTTACGCTGCTGGAGTGTCCGTGCCGGCACGCGCGTGAGAATCCCTGCTCCCCAACGCAGGTTTGCATGGTTGTGGGTGGCGGTGACTTTGTTCTGGAACATCACCCTGGAAAGTCACGTCGCGTGAATCAACAAGAAGCCCTGGGTCTGCTGCGTGCCGAACACGATCGCGGCCATGTTCACACGGCGTACTTCAAGGACGCATGCAACGATCGGTTTTACGCCATTTGCAACTGCTGTTCCTGTTGTTGCGGTGGCCTCGAGGCCATGGTCAAGCACGGCGTGCCGATGGTGACGTCGTCAGGTTATGTGGCAGAGGTGGATGAGACGGCGTGCATTGCCTGCGGCGATTGCGAGGACTCGTGCCCGTTTGAGGCGATCACCGTGAATGGCAAGTCAACCGTAGATTGGGAGAGATGCATGGGCTGCGGAGTCTGTGAGGGCAGGTGCGAGCTGGATGCCATTGGCCTGATACTGGACAGGAGGAAAGGACTTCCACTGGACGTTCGCCATATGGCAGTGCCGGCAGGTACGGACTAACCGATAGATGCTCGTTTCTTCCCCTATGACGTCGGCAGCAAAGATCGGACTGATAGTCGTTCTTGCTGTATACGGCTTCATTACCTTCAACGATCCTTCACATTACCGACTGCTCGACAACGTTGATCTTGCCATCCATGAGGCCGGTCACATCTTCTTCGCACCCTTCGGTGAGTTCGTTGCCTCCCTCGGTGGCACACTGTTCCAGCTGATAGTTCCTCTAACCTTCTTTGGCTATTTCGCCCGCCAACGAAACTGGTATGCGGCGGCGGTGCTTCTGTGGTGGGTAGGGCAGAATCTGTGGAATGTTTCCGTCTACATCAAAGATGCGCGGAGCTTAGAGTTGCCCTTGGTTGGCGGTGGTGAGCACGACTGGGCCTACATGCTCGGCGAACTCGGTTTGTTACATCGTGATCAGGAGATCGGCCAGATCGTGTTCTTGATCGGTGTCCTGTTCTACGCAATATCTATCATGTGGGGTTTCATGACTGCCCGTTCCCAACCGTCCGATAGCGAAAGCGGTCTAACCACGGTCCTGCTACTGGTCGTGGCACTACCATACCTGACAGCGTGCGATTCGAGCCGGCAGACATCAGACATGAGCAGCATCGACTCGCTGCTGTGGCGGGAGATAACGGTTGCAGAAGACATGCGGGCCGAAACGCCGGAGGAGCTGGCACCGCTGTTTCAGGGGCTACGCTCAACTGATCCATTGTTGAGACAGATCGCAGTGCGGGCTCTCGGTAGGCTGGAACGACCCGAGCTGGTGGAATCGATAACGCGAATGTTGGCCGACTCGGCCGCGATGGTGCGGGCAGAAGCGGCGAATGCGCTCGGTCAATCGGTGTCCCGCGAGAGTGCTGAGCTAGCACTGCCTCCGCTGGTGGATAGGTATGACAGCGAGCCTGACCCACTTGTCCGAGGCATCATTCTACAAACGCTCGGTCGGTTACGACTCGCACAGACGGATGAACTGAGCGCTGTAGAGGAAGCGCTGATTGCAGCGGCTGACGGTGCGGAGCCGAGCACTCTGGTCGGCATCGCGAGAGGGATCGAAAGCTTTGTGAGACAGCGACCGCGTGGGACAGAAGTATCAGAGGAATTGATGGCGACTCTGAGGTCTTTGTCCCAATACCAGGGACAGAGTTCAGATGAGTCAACGGCCCAAGCGGCGCAGGTCCGTAGGTTGGCAACGACGGCGTTGGTTCGGAGTGGCAGGGCAACATTCCTTCCGGAGGCCGCACTTTCCGATCCGGACGCCGATGTGCGAAGGATCGCCATTGGCGCCGTAGCCATCATTGACTCACCGGAGGATCGGGCTGAGGTGATCCGACAATATCTAGTGGACCCTGCGGCCGTAGTTCGGTACGCAGCGCTACAGGCGTATGGCAGGTACCAGCTGCCACTGGGCGGATGCGACATTCCATTCGAGGCCTTGCACGATCCGGATCCGAACGTGGGATTGCTGGCAATCGATCTGCTGGGGCGCGGGTGTGCGGATGATCAGAGCGTGATCGAGGTGCTTCTGGCCATAGCCGATTCCCTGCAGGAACAGGAAACTTGGCACAGATCTGCTCATGCGCTCGTTTCTCTGGCAAGGACCGCTCAAGTTCCGACCGAGCTACTCTTACCGCAATTCGCAGGACACAACTCCTGGTGGGTGCGCATGTACGCTGCGCGAGCTGCCGGTCTGTCAGGGTCCATGGAATACTTGGAGCGCCTAGCGGGCGATGACAATGACAATGTACGGCATGCCGCGATAACCGCCATCTCGGATCTGGCGCAGCACGATGCAGACGCGATCTACATCGCTCAGTTGATGCGACCCGATTATCAACTAGTAATGACGGCGGCACAGCTGCTCGAGGGGAGTCACGATGCAGAACGAGCCGTACCGGCATTGCTAGGCGCGCTCGCACTGATTACCGCAGATCAGCGAGAGACGTCGCGGGACGTGCGACGTGCGATTCTCCGTCGATTAGAGGAGCTTGGCGGCGCCGATCAGGCTGAGGAGTTGCGACCGTACCTGGCGGATTTCGATCCAATGGTTGCGGAAGACGCCGCGAGAATACTCACTGCCTGGACTGGAGTCGAGCAAGTTTCCCAACCCTCTGCACCACCGGTTACCCCAGTTCCGTCTCTCAATGAGATCGCCGAGCTCGCAAATGCGAGACCTGTCCTGGAGATGGAGGGGGGAGGGAGAATCGAACTGGAGTTACTTGCCTTCGAAGCTCCAACAAACGCCGCGCGTTTCGCGCGATTGGCGCGTTCAGGCTACTTCAATGGATTGACCTTCCACCGAATCGTCCCCGGCTTTGTAGTTCAAGGAGGCAGCCCAGGGGCAAACGAGTTCATGGGTGATGGTCCGTACACACGGGACGAGCTCATTCTGGACTCCCATTTGAGGGGCACCGTGGGAGTGTCAACCAGGGGACGCGACACGGGAGACGGCCAGATATTCGTGAACCTGGTGGACAATCCACGCCTGGACCACAACTACACGATCTTTGCCAGAGTAGTATCGGGTATGGATGTAATAGATCGCATGCTCGAGGGGGCGGCTATTAGAAGGATATCGTGGCATTGAGTTGGGGGGTCAGTCCGGATCTGGACACGGTGGACTCGGCCCGCTTTATTGTCTCGCTTCTGTCTGTTGAGACCAATTCGAGCATGGAGCCTGTATGGCGGATGTGAGAAAGTTGCTACGCCCAAGGTGGTTTGCCATCGGCGTAATCTTGATCTTTGCGGCGCTACAACTGAAGACCGTGGATAGGAGCAACCCTCCGGTTCAATCCGACATCGGAACATCGCCGGAGATCAAGGAAATCCTGCGACGCGCGTGCTACGATTGCCACTCCAACGAGACGAGATGGCCTTGGTATAGCTATATCGCTCCGATGTCGTGGTTCGTTGCCGGACACGTGGATCACGGTCGCGGTCACCTGAACTACTCCGAGTGGCCGACATTCGACCTGGATGAGCAGGAACATCTGTTTGAGGAGATGTGGGAGGTGTTGTCAGAGGGGGAGATGCCGCTCAGGAGCTATACCCTGATCCATTGGGATGCTCGACTGACAGAGGATGAGCGGTCGATGTTGCTCGAGTGGGTGCGACCGGGTTCGACAGAATCCGAGGGCGATGGCGGTTGAGTCTGGCTGAATCTGTCGTACCACCGGCATCGTAGTGGTGTTCAATTCAGGGGAGAGGAAGGTGCAGCATGTCGCCTGAGATCCTCGAAGCAATAGGTCCGCTCTTTGGAATCACAGCAGTCGGAATACTGGTCCTCATCGGGATGCGGATGAGGTACAAATACAAGATCGACAGCATGCAACGGCCAAGCTCAGAGCAGGCTAACAGGCTCACCGAAGCTGTGGATGGATTGTACGAGCAGGCGCAAGCACTACGGGAAGAGGTCAACGAACTACAGGAACGGCTCGACTTCCATGAGCGCCTGCTGACGAAGGCGAAGCAGGAACGAGAACAGGCAGACACGCCCGCCTGAACGCCGGGACGAACGCGGTGCGAGCGTCCCGGCTGCTTCCTACTCCGTAGCAACCGCCGCCAGCGGGTCCACCCGCAAAGCCCTCCAAGCCGGAACCAGGCACGCGACAAGAGCGATTGCCGTAAAGAACAGGCTGACAGCGACAAACGTGAACACATCGGTCGGCTCAACCTCGAACAGCATCTGTTGTATGAGCCGGGTCACCCAATAAGCCCCCACCAATCCAAGCACTATTCCCATTGCGACTAGAATCACTCCCCGTTTTAGCACCAGACGAACGATATCTCCAGCGCGCGCACCCAGTGCCATGCGTATCCCAATTTCTCTGGCCCTGCGACTCACGTAGTATGCCAACACACCATAGATGCCGATGGCAGCTAATGACATCGCAACTGTCGCGAACATGGTGAGCGACATTGCCATGACCTTGTCACGGGAGACAGATCGTGCGATCAGATCCTCCATGGTCGAGAGCTCTGCCACGGGGATGTCGCGATCCTGCTTCCAGACGGCCGTTCGCACGGCGCGGCCGATGGAGGATGGCTCTACTCCGGCGCGTATCGCTACTTCCATGACGAGTAGGGGGCGTTGGAAATAGGACCCGTACATCGCGAGTCTTGGATTGTAGCGCGGGCCTGATACGCGAACGTCGCCTACCACTCCGATCACGTCAAACGTCACGTCCTGTCCCACGTCTACCACGACTTGACGGCCGATCGGATCCTCGTCAGGGAACAGCGTCTGAGCCATCGTCTCGTTGATGACCAGCACGGGAGGTGCGTCAGCGACATCTGACCGGTCGATGTCGCGACCGCGTAGCAATGGCACCCCCATCGCTTCGAAGTATCCCGGATACACCGTGCGAGTATAGGCCACGTCGCGATCGTTGCGGTCCAGTGGCGGCCTATCGGCGGCATACACGTAGATGTTGTTGCCGGGACTTCTGACAGGTAGCTGGTTGATGAGAGCTACATGGCTCACCCCTGGTAAGGCAGCCAATTCACGCTCCAATTGGTCATAGAACAGAACTCGCGGTTCAGCGTCGGGGTATTTGTCCTGAGTCAACCGGATTTCCGCTGTCAGCAAATGCTGCGTTTCGAAACCGGGATTGACGCCCCTCAGCGATGCAAAACTCCGGATCAGCAAACCGGAGCCGATCAACAAGATCACCGAGACGGCGACTTGAGCCACCACCAGACTGCTGCGAAACCGGGAACCCACCGAGTCGGTGGTGCGCGCACTCGACTTGATGTCTTCGACGACGTTGGCCTGTGCGCCTCTGAATGCCGGCAGAATTCCAAACAACAAGCCGGTCGTAGCTGAGAGCGCCAAAGCGAAGAGCAGCATGGAGCCCGAGATGCCCAACTCATTCATTCCTGGGAGATCCATGGGCATGAACTGCAGCACGAGCTTCTGTAGCCAAATGGCTAGCACAGTTCCCAGGATACCCGCCATTGTCGCTGTCACGAGGGACTCGGTCAGCAGCTGCCGCATCAACCGCGATCTGGGGGCGCCAAGTGCGGATCGCACCGAGAGTTCCGATCGCCTTACCGAGCCCCGTGCGAGCAGCAGACTTGCAACGTTGCCACATGCGATGAGCAACACGAGGCCTACAGCGGCCATCAGAAGGAACACGCTGCTCTTGTAATCCTCCGTCATTGCCTCATGCAAATTGGTCAGTAGGAGAGCTTTGTCTCGATTGGTCTCGGGGTATTCGGCCGCCAGCTGGGCGGATATCACATCCATGTCCGCTTGGGCCTGTTCGATCGTTACATCGGGCTTGAGTCGCCCAACCAGATACCAGTTGTGCCAGCGTCGGGCTCCGGCCATGGGGCCATCGCGACGCATCGTTGCCCAGATATCGACGTCGTAGAGGAACTGGAAGCGCGCCGGCATGACACCGATGATGGTGGCTTGAAATCCATTGACCGTGATGGTACGACCAATGATATCTGGCGCTCCTCCAAAGCGCCGCTGCCAATAACCACCGCTGATCATGGCTACTGATGGCCCACCCGGCTCCCCTTCTTCCTGGGAGAAATGTCGGCCCCTCTCGGCAGGTATCCCCAGGGTAGGAAACAGGTCCCACGATACGAACGTACCGGAGATTTGCTCCGGCTCATCGCCACCGGTGATCGTCACGTCGAACGGGCCGAACAGAACCGCCCCGACCGACTCGAACACCTCGTTGCGCTCGTGGTAGTCGAAATAGTCGTAAGCCGACATCAGCGGATTGAGATTGCCGTTGAAGGTTGCGCGTCCGAAGACGAGATCCTCGGGCTCTGCGTATGGCAGGGGCCGAATCAGCGCATGGTTCATGGTGCTGAACATGGCGACGTTTGCGCCGATGCCGATGGCCAATATCAGAACCACAAGGATGGAGAAACCCGGGTTCCTCGTGAGGTTGCGAATACCGTAGCGCACGTCCTGCGAAATGGAGCTAATCATAGTACCAGTGCTCGGTCCTGGGATGTTGGACTGCTTATGACCCTGGGGCAACGATCGGTGATTCATCGGGGTGGCAAGTGTCCTGTACCGCCGGTACGCGGCTGTCACGGTGTCGAGGAGGATCTCAATGCCAAACTTGACTCTGCCACCGAATCCCCGGTAGCGAGCTTCAGATCGTTGCTCGAGGAAGGCTTGGATTAGCGGTTCGCGATAGGCTCGGCGAAACTCGCTAGGGTACAGCAGCAGAAGAACCCGGAACAACGTGAGTGCAAATCCACCACGGACCTGAGAGTGGTCTCGCTGTGTCATACCGGTCTGGTTGCACGGAGCGATGCACGTGCTGAATCGACGACGTCACCCAGGCGCGCGACCTCGGATTGCAGCACCTTCCGTCCAAATTGCGTAACCCGGTAGTAGCGTCGTTGCGCCTGATCGTCGCTCTTGTGCGGGCGACGGCGGGACTCCGCAATGAGACCGAGCTCGACCATACGCTGAATAGACTCGTAGAGGGTGCCCGGACCCATCTTGACCACTCCGTCTGTCTGTTTCTCCACCTCCTGCTTCACCGCGTAGCCGTGACGCTCTCCCTCTGCCAATACCAGCAGAATGTGGAGGATGGCAGGCCGCAGCGGTTGGAGTTGTCTGATCCGGGCTGAAACTTCAGTCATCCAAATCCGTCCTTCCTACTTTTTGTCAACGTCCTATCGTGTCCCGTACTACGTATCGGAATCCGATATGGTTTCGGCGCGGTACAAGAGGTGGTTGGCAATTGACTACCACGAAGCCGGCTATATTTGTACCATCACACACACGCCACGGACGGATACGGCATGTTTGGTCGCGACACCAAGTCAGAACTGCTGCGGGATCTCACCGGTGAGGGTGCTCTCGAGGAAGCGCTGAGTGCGAACATTGCCATCCTCTACAAGCACAGCCCTTTCTGCCCGACGTCGCGCCGCGCAATGCGCGAGGTCCAGAACTTCGCACAGCTCAGGCGGGAGGTACCGGTCTACATGGTGGATGTGATTCGAGACCGCCCTCTATCGCAGCGCCTGGCGAGCGAGTTGTCGATCCGACACGAGTCGCCCCAGGTAATCGTGCTGCGGAAGGGTGAAGCGATGGCTCATGGTTCGCACTACGATGTTACCGCGGAGCAGCTCGAGCGTTGGTGCTCAGAGGACGACGCCTGAGCAAAGTCCGTCTCTACCAGGTTCTACCTCACGTTGTTCACAATGCGCATCACTAGCGCTGGAGCTGGTCGACTCTGATCAGTACGTCAAACCCCTCGAAGTGATAGCGCCTGATGTCGCCATCCTCGGCATATTCGGCTGAGCCTTCGAGGATCGCCTCGAATGCCCGACTCACGCGTGGTATTACCTCACTCGCTACCCAGGGATCGTTATGTCCTGAAAGGACATAGTCGAATTCTGCAAGCATCCCCACGAGCCTCTCGTTTGACGCTATGTAGTCGTCTATATCAACATCATCCGCATGGGCATAGAGGGGACCCGGATAGAAGTGATCGCCGGTCCACAGCAAGCGGCTGGCACGATCGAGCAAGCACATGGAGCCGGGGGAGTGACCCGGTGCGTAGATGACCTCCAGCTGTCGGCCACCCAGATCGACGATGGCGCCATCGTGCAGCAGTTGAGTCGGCTCAATGGGGGGTATGCTCCAGGTCGCGGCGTCGAACCCTTCAGGTAGGGGTTTCCACAAGTAGTCGTCGGTCACGTAGCCCTGCAACGAAGCATTGTCCCGACCGCGTGCCAATCGTGCTAGCGCGGCCGAGTCATTGAACGCAATGATCTGCTCGAATCGGTATGCTCCTCCGATGTGATCGTAGTGCTCGTGAGTCAACAAGGACGATACTGGCAGGTCTGTTAGCTCCTCGACTACTCGCTTGATATTGCCGATGCCGGTGCCTGCATCGATCAATACACCACGCTCATCACCCAGCACCAGGTAGCTGATAGCTTCTTCAAACTGGTTTGGCTCGTAGATGGCGTACGTACCATCGCCGACTCGGTAGACGTCGAACCAGTCTTGAAATGTCCCGACCTTTTCGAGCTCGGCATACACGGGTCGTGGGTGAACCCGCCACCACTCCGAAGGCTGTATTAGTTCAGATGTTTCTTGCTCGGGTGCGCAGGTGGTTACGAGGAAACCGAGGCCAAGTAGTGTCATACCTGTTCCCCTTGACATCACTCCTCCGGGATCCGTTCAGCATCTTACAAGTGCGACTAACGCTCGGACGTGCACCATATCGGGCGCCGTGAATCTATCTTTCCTTTCCGTAACACACTAGATCGGCAATGCGGTCGTCGGACGTTAGATTCATATGCTGCAGCTGCAATCTGAAAGACGGTGAGGCAAGCCATGGCATTCGTTCCACCAACTAGCTATGTACCACCGCCGAGGGCGAGCTTGGAAGCTCAGGATCTAGCGCGGGAGATCGAGGATGCGGTCGTTGAGTTTCAAAAGCGGCGCCCGCAGACTAGTGATGGCGACATCCGTCAAGCCCTGAACATTGTGAAATCTCGGGGAGGGATCGGCGGATTACGGCGTGGCTCACCGGCCGTCACGATAGCCGCCGCTGCGGTAGGGATGCTCGTGATGTTCGCGTTGCTTCTGTTCTTGTTCATCGCCCGGTAGGACAGACCTGCAACAGCAAAGGCGGACCAAGCTCTGGTTTGCGCTTGGTCCGCCTCAATCCGCGTTCCACCGCTTGCGTCCGCGGTAGTCAGTGGCACCACCGCGGCCCTACTTGCGGCAGACCCGCTCGATGATCACTGGATCTGTGGGAACGTCACGTTCGTTCGTGCTCACCTTGGCTATCTGGTCAACCACATCCATACCTTCGGTGACCTTAGCGAACACTGCGTATCCAAAGTCCCGCACGCCGTGGTCGAGAACCTCGTTATCCTCGAGGTTGATGAAGAACTGCGACGTGGCTGAGTTCACGTCTGACGTCCGTGCCATGGACAGCGTGCCACGCTCATTCAGCAAACCGTTGTCTGCTTCGTTCGTAATCGATTCGAGCGTCTGTTTTTGCTGTCCGGACAAATCGTAGCCACCGCCCTGTATTACGAAACCGGGGACCACCCTATGTACCAGTGTGGCATCATAGAAACCGAAATCCACGTAGCTGAGGAAGTTCTCAACTGTTATCGGTGCTTTGTCGGGAAAAAGCTCTATTGATATCTCACCATAGTTCGTGATCATCGTTACTTCGTTAGCGGTCGCTGGCGCGGGACACGAACTCTGTGCCGCAGCAGAAGACGCAACGGTGGCAAGCAGCGCTATGGCAATGAAGGTAGTGCTAAGTCGCATTGAGATAGATCTCCGTCGATCGGAAGTGTGTCGGCGAAGCTCTGATTGTCCCTAATCGCGCGCTCTGAGTCAAGTGAGGCGGCAGATGGCGGCTATGGTGTCGCCAGGCATGCGCCGATATCGGCGGCCTTACTGGCGGCAGGCCCTCAGAATGGACACCTCGCTGATCGGTCTTTCATTGGCACCAGTGGCGACCGCCGCGATCTGATCGACGACCTCCATACCGCTGGTCACCCTGCCAAACACGGCGTAGCCAAAATCCCGCACACCGTGATCGAGAATCTGGTTGTGTTCCAGATTGATGAAGAATTGAGACGTTGCTGAATTCGGGTCCGAAGTCCGGGCCATGGACAGGGTACCGCGCTCATTCAGGAGTCCATTGTCAGCCTCGTTTTGGATGGGAGCGCGCGTCTCCTTCGGGCCCATGGCAGTGATTCCGCCACCTTGAATTACGAACGCAGGCACGACACGATGGAACAGTGTGCTGTCATAGAATCCGCTGTCCACGTATGCTGTGAAGTTTGCCACCGTAATCGGAGCCTCCTCGGGAAATAGCTCGATCGTGATGTCGCCCATGCTAGTTGTGATGATTACAGTATCAGCAGTTGTCTGTGGGCAGGGTGGTTGGGTTTCTACGCATGCTGTAACAGTCGCGAGTATAGTGAGAACCAACAGATTCCTTTTCATTGCTAACGGCTCCGTGGAGAGTGGTCCGGCCATTCAGAACCTGGATCTTCCCGAACGGGAGGCTGGACGTCAAGAGGCGCCGTGGAACTGCGCGGCCGGATGCGGATTGGCGCGGGTGTGCTCAGTTGACTCGTTGGTCGGAGAGCCTCTCGCACTTGGTGGTTTAGTGAGGCATCTTAGAACCGACCCTCTTGGTCCCACCGATGAAATGCACGCCGACGACAGAGCTGACCATGATGGCACCTCAGAAACACTTCCTGCTCATGCCCGCGATCGTACTTGGAGCTTGTGCGATCGCGATTGGGGCGCTCCTGCCGGATCTACTTAGAGCTCAGCAGACGCGACCCATAGCGCTCGAAGATTACTATGAGATGGTAGGTATAGGGAGCCCCGCCATATCTGCCGACGGTACCCGCGTTGCGTTCGTGCGCACTGTCATCTTGGAAGAAGAAAACACCAGACACAGCGAGATCTGGGTGGTTCCGTCCGACGGGTCTGCTGAGGCCGTTAGACTCACCAGTCCCTCCTATTCAGCGGCGAACCCCCGATGGTCCAGCGATGGGGCCCTCCTGGCATTCTCGTCGGGCAGACCCAACGTGGATTCCAGGATGGGCGGTTCAGTGTGGTTTCTCCGCATGGATGGATCTGGAGGAGAGGCCTTTCAGATAGAAGGAGTCGATCGAACACCAGTCTTCAGCCCAGACTCGCGTTGGATAGCGATGACCAGGCCGACTCCGCCAACGACACAAGCCCATGCCGAGGAGCTGTCGGAATTCGAACGCCGCATACGGGATCGGTTTGACGGTAGAGCCTACGATTGGATGAACTATCGCTTCGATCGCCGCGGCTATCTGAAGGATCCACGCGATCCGCATGAGACGCCTCCGCAAGAGCTGTATGTAGTACCGCGTTCCGGAGGTGTTCCGAGGCAACTCACCGCTCTGAACGTCGACGTCCAGGGTCCGGCATGGCGAGCCGACGGAGGCGTGTTGGCATTCACTGCTGATGCGCATCAGCGGGACGAACACACCTATGAGCGGGCGGATCTGTGGACGGTGGATCTGGGTGGCAACGTTACTCGGCTCACCGACGACGCCTTCCACTACTCGAGCCCGGCCTGGTCTCCCGATGGAAGGACGATTGTCGTTCGAGGCTACGAGGGATTAGATGAGATTATCGCAAGGAAGCAGTCGTATGGCTCGCCCATTGACCTGTTCCTGTATCCGGTAAACGGCGGCGAGCCACAGAATCTCACTGCGGATTGGGACCTGACACCAGGTGCGCCGATTTGGTCTCCAGATGGCCAGTTCGTCTACTTCACCGCCGGTACTAGAGGTAACTCACACCTATTCAAGGTTGATGTAACCGATGGTGTGGTCGAGCAGGTAACGCATGGAGACCGGCGCCTGAGTAGTGTCTCGTTTTCCTCCGACTTCGGGACGATGGCCTATGGCGTGTCCAACCCAATACTTCCAGGAGATGTGTTCGCGGCCGACATAGATGGCTCGAATGAGGCGAGGTTGACCACCGGCAATGCCGATCTGCTGGACGAGGTTGACCTGGCTTATCCGGACCACGTGCTGTTGTCCAGCGCAGATGGCACCGAGATCGAAGGATGGCTGCTACACCCGACGGAGTTCGCCCTAGACCGTACCTACCCGCTGATTCTGGTAATTCATGGTGGCCCACACAGCGCCTATGGAAACGGCTTCTCGTTTCAGCACCAGCTGCGCGCCGCCCAGGGGTACTTCGTCCTCTACACCAATCCTCGAGGATCCACGGGATACGGAGAGCGCTTCAAATGGGCCATCTGGGGTGGCTGGGGAGTACTCGACTATCAGGACTTGATGGCGGCCGTCGATCAAGTGCTGGAGCAGTACCCGGTGGATCGTGCGCGTCTGGGCGTTACCGGTGGTTCCTATGGCGGGTTCATGACCAACTGGATCATCGGGCACACGGATCGATTTGCCGCTGCAGTTTCGAGTCGATCGATCTCCAACTGGGTGAGTGACTACGGTATCGCCGATATCCCACGCACCAAGGAAAGCGAGTTCTTCGGTCCGCCGTGGGAAAAGGCGAGCCGCGATCTGATGATTGAACTTTCGCCCATCACCTACGCCGGGAATGTCACGACTCCCACGTTGTTCGTGCATGGCGAGTGGGATTACAGGGTGCCAATCGAAGAGGCGGAGCAGATGTATGTTGCGCTCAAGAAGCAACGCGTGCCTGCCAAGTTCATCCGGTATCCCGAGTCATTCCATGGCGGGTGGACCCCATGGCGACAGGTTCATGTTTACTACTCCGAACTCAAATGGTGGGAGCGATACCTGAAGTGAATGCAAACGAGTTGATTCGATCCAGTAGTCGCACCGTCGCTACCGTAGTTCTGGTGATGGTTTGCGTGGTCACTGGCCCAATGCAGGCGCAGCAGCATGGCGCATTTCGAGTGGGATCAATCGAGGCCGAGCCTGGCCAGATCATCTCGCGCCTGCTGTTAGTTCCGTCTGGCGTGGATGAAGGAACTGAGATCCCGGTAACAGTGATAAATGGGTCGCAACCAGGCCCAGTGCTGGCGCTCATTGCCGGTACGCATGGGTACGAGTACCCACCCATCACGGCGCTACAACGTGTCAGGCGATCGCTTGATCCGGCCGAGCTTACGGGCACCGTGGTCTTGGTGCACATTGCCAACCTACCGTCGTTCCTGGGGCGCACGATCTACTACAGCCCGATCGATGGCAAGAATCTGAACCGTGCTTACCCGGGCAGGCCTGACGGAACGGTGAGCGAGCGCATCGCTCATGTCATCACCACAGAGGTGATCGAGCAAGCAGATTATGTGGTGGATCTGCACGGTGGAGACGGCAACGAAGCTCTTCGTCCTTATCTCTATATGCCGGTTACCGGGAGGGAAGAGCTGGACGAGGCGGTTCGTGGCATGGCCATCGCGTTTGGGCTGGATCACATCGTGATCGACGAAGGCCGATTACTGGATCCAACCCAATCGATATACACCGACCAAACTGCGCTGACACGGGGCATACCAGCGATCACAACCGAGACTGGGCAGCTAGGCTCAAACGATCCGCGTTGGGTTGACATGGCGGAGAGCGGAATTTGGAACCTATTACGACACTTGGATATGCTGGCTGGAGAGCCGCAATTGGAAGCGTCGGTGGTGTGGCTCACCGACTATGAGGTGATCCGAAGTCCGGCCAGCGGCATCTTTCAGCCGTCCGTGCGGGAAGGATACGCCGTTGCAGCAGAAGGGTTGCTCGGTGTCTTGCTCGATTTCTTCGGCGATCCAATCAGTGAGATCAGGGCTCCATTTGGTGGCATAGTGAACTATGTACTGGGTACACCACCGGTGAGCGAGGGTGAACCGCTCGCTATGGTGTCCCGGATTGTGGAACGATAGGAGGGGCGAAGTAATGGAGATGTTCGTTGCAGGCGATTGGGTGGACCGGTCTGAAAGGATAGAGGTGCGTGACCCATTCGATGATGCGGTATTAGACACGGTACCGGCAGCCACCTACGACGATGTCGAGACTGTGTTGGCGGCTTCCGTTGACGGGAGTCGTGTGGCTCGGGCAATGACGACGTTTGAGCGGTCCGCTGTGTTGGGTCGTGTTGGTGACCTCGTGGAGGAACGATCGCAGAGCTTCGCTCGAACGATAGCGCAAGAAGGGTCGAAGACCATACGTGAAGCTCGTAAGGAAGTATCACGCTGCGTGAATACCCTGCGGAGCTCAGCGGAAGAGGCCAGGCGAATCTGTGGTGAGACAATCCCCTTCGATTCGTTCCCCGGTGGCGAGCAACGCAAAGGGTACTACGAGCGCATGCCTGTGGGAGTGGTGCTGGCAATAACGCCGTTCAACGATCCGCTGAACCTGGTGGCGCACAAACTGGGCCCCGCGATCGCTGCGGGAAACGCGGTCATTCTGAAACCTGCCACCGTAACGCCCTTGTCAGCCATCGAGCTGACACGCGCGTTCCTCGAGGCCGGATTGCCGCCGCAGGTGCTCCAAACGATAACCGGCTATGGATCGGTCATAGGTGATCCCTTGGTGTCAGATGAAAGGGTACGGATGATTTCCTTCACCGGTGGTGTCGAGGCCGGTAGGCACATCACGGCGCGAGCAGGTATCAAGAAGATCGGAATGGAGCTGGGATCCAACTCTCCGGTGATCGTATGGCGCGATGCGGACCTGGAATGGGCTGTGGAATCCTGCGTGTCAGGCGCATTTTGGGCCGCCGGTCAAAACTGTATCGGAGTGCAGCGCATCTACGTTCACCGGGACGTCTACGACCAGTTCAGTGCGGCATTCGCGGCCCGCTCAGACTCGTACAGAATCGGCGACAAACTGGACGAGGCGACGGACATGGGCCCCATGATCACCGAAGCAGAGGCCTCGCGTGTCGAGCAGTGGATTGGCAGGGCTGTCGAGAGCGGCGCCACGGTGCTCGCGGGAGGAGATCGGAGCGGCACGCTGGTGCAGCCCACCGTGTTGGAGAAGGTGCCTAGCTCGGTGGAGGTGCACTGTGATGAGGTTTTCGGTCCGACGGTCAACCTCTATCCGGTTGGGGACCTCGACAAAGCGATCGTGGAGGCCAACAGCTTGAACTTCGGTCTTCACGCTGCCGTGTTCACGCGAGATGTGGATACCGCTTTCAAGATTGCCGGAGGACTGGAGTGTGGTGGCGTGATGATCAATGATAGCACTGACTACCGCCTAGACACGATGCCGTTTGGGGGTGTAAAGAACTCGGGATTGGGCCGGGAGGGCATTCGCTTTTCGATAGAGGAGATGACCGAGCCAAAGGTTGTCTGCTGGCTGCTGCGAGACGTTTGACCCAACTCCAGGAGATTCATCATGGGTTGTGCCACCAGGGTTTTGCGTGTGGCCCTGACCAGCGCTGCAATTGGTTTGGGCCTTCAGGGTGTTCTCCATGTGCCAGAACTCCAGTCCCAGTCTCGCTTCGATGTCGTAGAAGCCACGATCGGCGACATCCACCTTGCGATGCATGCTGGGGAGCTGACGGCGCGGCAGCTAGTCCAACTCTATCTCGACCGCATCGAGGCCTACGACAAACAGGGTCCTGCGGTGAATTCCATCATCACAATCAATCCGAACGCGCTTACGCGTGCGGAGGAGTTGGATCGTCAGTTTGCGGAATCGGGAATGGTGGGTCCGCTTCACGGAATCCCCGTGATCGTGAAGGACAATTACGATACTCATGACCTTCCCACCACGGCAGGCTCGCTCTCTCTAGCGGGATCGATTCCTCCCGACGATGCGTATCAGGTGAGAGCCATCCGCGAGGCGGGGGCAATTGTCATTGCGAAGTCGAACATGGCTGAGTTCGCGTTCACGCCTTATGAGACGGTGGGCTCGATGCTGCCCGGTCACACGCGGAATCCGTATGCACTGAATCGTGTGCCGGCTGGTTCGAGTGGCGGTACCGCCGCAGCTGTCGCGGCCAGCTTTGGTACTGTCGGATTGGGCACCGACACCGGCAATTCTATTCGTGGGCCGTCATCTCACACGGCCCTCGTGGGAATACGCTCAACCATGGGCCTGACCAGCAGGGACGGAATCATACCGCTGTACTATGACAAGGATATCGGTGGTCCGATGGCACGCACCGTGGCTGACGCGGTCGCGGTGTTCGACGTGATTGCAGGATATGACCCGGGCGATCCGGTAACGACTGCGGCAAGGGAGCATCGTGCCGACCGCTACACCGAGTACTTGGATGAGGATGCTCTGAATGGGGCCCGTATCGGGGTGATGCGGCAGTGGTCCAACAGAGAAGGTGCTGACGCTGAAGTCCTGCAGCGGTTCGAGGCGGCGCTCGAAGTGATGCAAGCTCAGGGAGCAACGATTGTGGACCCAGTGACCATCCCGGAGATGGATGGGCTGCGACGCTCCGGATTGTGGTGCCGCAGGTTCAAGCACGATATCAACGCATACCTAGCGACCTTGGGACCGGAATCTCAGGTCAAGGATTTGGATGAGATAATCTCTTCGCGGAAGACGCACCCCTCCATTCGGCCACGGCTGGAGTTCTTCCAACAGGTCCAGGATTCACCCGACGAGGACCCGAGTTGTCAGCGCGCGCTGGTCAATCAGGAGGAGTTGCGTGCTGCGGTGCGTCGCCAACTGGAGCAACACCAACTCGACGCAATGGTCTATCCGACATGGGCCAATCCGCCCAGACTCATCGGTGATCTCAACACGCCGCACGGTGACAACAGCCAGGACTTGGCGCCAGGTACAGGATTCCCGGCGATAACGGTCCCCATGGGGTATGTGCGCGATGGGCTTCCTGTTGGCTTGCAGATCTTCGGCGACGCCTGGTCGGAACCGACGCTGATTGCCATTGCGTCTTCTTTTGAACAGTCCACCATCCACAGGAGGGCACCGAGGACGACACCG
>CP070792.1:1506407-1509649 GCA_020346845.1 Gemmatimonadota bacterium | reverse complement strand
CCTACTTCGCGCCGATCTACTGGTTCTCGCCTGACGAGCCTACAATGAACGATCTCGCCGGTAAGGACCTGCGCTTACCGGAGATCTTGCCATTCGAGGAGCAAGTCGACGCTCCGATGGTGTATTACCAGTACAATGACATCGGGGAGAGAGCCGACGACGACCATGAAGGCCCGGCGATCGTCATCGACTCAGCAGACATGGGAAACTCCACCGTATACCTGCAGAACTTCATTGCTGCTAATCTCAAGTTCATTGCGTATTTCAGTCGAGAGGAAGGCCTGGGCGGTCACGAACACGACGTGGAGCCGACCGAACTGCGCATATGGGTAATCCCTAACAGCTTCGATATCGTACAGGAATTCGGTGTCGAGTGCGATCAAGACATGTTCGTGATGGGAATCCTGCGCACCACGGCCGAGGCACACGGGCTCGAGTGGTACTTCAACGTATTGGACACGGACGAGTACACCCGCTTTCCGATGCACCTCCTGGTTGAGGAGGGCAAGCATGGCATGTGTACCGACAAAAACGGAGACGGGTATTACACACCAGGGTTCGATGTGAACGTGCGCGTGAACGATGCGTGGGGCGTGAGGGATATCATTCGCCAGGGAGCGCTGTTCACTGGTGGGTTCGAGGCTTGGATGGCCAAGGTGCGGCGCGATGAGCATCGGTCATTCCCGCCATTGCCCGAGGACAGCCCGCTGCGCGAGCGTCACTCGGAAGATGGGGTCTATGCGCCTGACAACGCGATATATCAGCTACGCCCGTTCCCAGCACCGGAGGAAGCAGGCGATGATCAGTTGCTGTACCACAAGATGGAGGAAAAGGCAAAGGAAGACTGGCCGGAGATCCACGAGGTCAGCGATCTGCAGGCGCTATCGCGCTGGGCTGACGCAGGGCTGGCGCTGAAATCTTTCGCCATTTCGCTGCGGGCCGACGGTGATCTCGGTTTTTCGTTCGTGTTTCCCCTGTTTATCCTCAAGAACTTCGAGGATCCGATGACCGGTGGATTCATCGTGCACCGCATGTACCTCAAGGACAAAGGCCTGCGTGATTTCGGCTGGCAGTTGATGTACACGCCATCGGCGTCACGCTGGATAGACACCTACTTCGGTGCCGGGGTGGAGTGGGACCAGGAAGATGTCCCCGCCACCGACACAACGGCCGCGACTCTCGTTCGAGAAACTAACTTCGTGCTCGAAACCGGTGTGAAGTTCCGGGTCAACATCACCAAATCACCGCTCAGGTTTCTTTCGTTCTTGACGGAGTTCATGGGATTCAGGGCGGGAATCAAGAACACGGGGTTCTTTGATATCAATCGGTTGACGTATGTTCTTGAATTTGGTGCCGGAGTTTGGTAGAAGACCTCGAACACAACGCCGGACGATGGAAGACGATGAGAGACGATGACAGACGATGGGGTGGGGCGGCGAAGGCGGGATACCGGGAAACCGGGAAACCGAGATTAAATAGCGCCATGAAGCTCGTTACAACGCTGGCCGCTGCGGTAGTTGCCGTGCTAGCCGCAAGCACGTCGCTGGCCGCCCAGGACTCCCACTACTGGACCATGCAGTACGGTCCTCGCCCGTCGCTCTTGGGTGGTGCCGTGATCGGGAGCGTGGACGACGTGAGCGCCAGCTACTACAACCCCGGTGCATTGGGTCTTGCGCAGGACCTGGCTTTCGCGGTGAGCACCAATGTGTTCGAATACTCTCTGGTACGTTTGGAGGATGGTGGTGGTGAGGGTGTGGACCTCGGTACCTCCAAGTCGGGTATCCGGCCCTCGCTAGTCGCTGGGTCGATAACAAGGGATCTGTTTGGGGGTGGCACCGTTGCTTATTCGGTTCTGACTCGAATGAGGGGCAGCCAGGACTTGGCCGGGTACGCGATTCTCACGGCGGATGAGATCGACCCAGATTTGGGTCTGGAGGATGCGGCCGGATTGGTGTCGTTCGAGGGAGAGTTCAACGAGATCTGGGCCGGGTTGAGCTACGCGCGGCCCCTCGGATCTCACTTGAGTCTGGGGATGAGCTGGTACGGCGCGTTTCGCAGCCAGGATCGCGCGAGGGAAACCATTTCGGAGGCTGTAGATACAGCACGAGTCGGAAGTGCCAGCCTCGACATGGCGGCCGGCAAGTACTACAGCGTGCGCACGCTGCTAAAGGTCGGCGCCTTTGGTCAATTCGGCGCGGTGACTGTTGGTGCTACCGTGACCACGCCGAGTCTTCACATAACCGGTAGCGGCGAGCTCGGGCTGAACCGGGGAGTGTTCCGGCCCGATACGACCGCGCTTGCCGCCACGATCCAGACAGACCTGGCAGCCGAATTCAAATCACCATTGTCGGTCGGGTTCGGTGGAGCAGTCAGGCTGGGCAACACGAGGCTGCACGCCAGCGCCGAGTGGTTCGACGCCATCGCACCATACGTCGTGATCCAGGGCGAGGAATTTGTCACCCAGGAGCCGGAGGTAATATGGACTCCGGCCCCAATGCAGCAGTTGGACGAGGTGTTCAACTGGGGCGCGGGACTCGAGCACGCATTCTCCACCAGGTTCAGTGTCTATGCATCCTACTACACTGACAAAAGCGGTCTCACCGATAAGCTGACTGATCCGACGCCAAGCCTGTCGATACTGCCCATTGATATCAACACAGTCACTGCAGGCTCGGATTTCGTGATCGGTTCCGCAAGATTCACCTTGGGCGTAGGCTACGGCTGGGGCAAGAAACTGGATCGGAACCTCACGGATGCGCTGAAAGGCGAAGACGAAGAGTTCGAAGCGACATTCGTCTACCGCAATATCAGGCTGATATTCGGGTTTGAGATAGGCATTTGATCTTGCCGTTCGGTATCCCGGTCGCCCGGTACACCGGCCACGCCACCCCACGTAAGAGATCTCCTTCCCCTACTTCCCCTCCTTCCCCTCCTCATCTGTGACAGCACTCGAACACGCCCTCACGCTACCCGTTCAGCTCCCCACCCTCTGCCGTCGCGCCACATTTTCAACCCAGTTTCATATATCTTTACGTGGCTGAGATCCCCCTTCTCAGTCCCCAAGAAACGATGAATTAGGCTTCCAGAGAGGCTATAAGAGAAAACCTTATGGAAAATAGTGCTTTCAATCCCTTCAAGAATGCACAAACTCAGTTCGATTCGGTGGCGGATCTGCTCGACTTGGACATGGGCACCAGAGAGCTGCTACGGCTACCCCAGAGGGAGTACCACGTTCGTATTCC
>CP070792.1:1502035-1506307 GCA_020346845.1 Gemmatimonadota bacterium | reverse complement strand
GCGAGCCAATGGCGGGACCGATCATGACACCTGCACTCGTGGCCGAAGACAACCAGCCTAGTGCTCTCGCTCTGTCCTTCGGCTCCGAGGCATCACTTACATACGCCTGCAGCACGGCCGTCGTGCCGCCCCCCACCCCTTGAATCAGACGGCAAAGGAATAACATCCAAATGGAATTTGCCAAGCCGAACACCGTGAACGACACGGCCCCCGTCAGCAATCCCACAATGATGGCTGGCTTTCGGCCGTACCGATCGGACACGCGTCCCCAGAGTGGAGCCGATGCCAACTGAGCGATGGAGAATACAGCGATCATCCAGCCGATGACCCACTCCGGCGCCTGCAATCTCAGTGCATAGAACGGCAGCAATGGAAAGATCATGGCATAGCCGATCATATCGACGAACGCAGTCGTCATCAGAACGGAGATGCGCTTCATCGTCTCGTCCCCACGACCATTGCGGCAGCTGAGATCAGCATCAGTACGACACCGTAGGCCGCCGCGATGCCGATGTCGAAGTCACGTAAGGCAGATAGGATCTCGATGGAGATGGGCCTCGTATCGAACGTGTACAGCACCACTGAGGTGACAAAGTCACCCAATGCAGTGGCGAAGGCCAAGGCGCCTCCAGCCAACAGGGCAGGCCTCAGCAGTGGTACGGTTACGCGGAGGACGGTTCGCCAACGACTTGCACCGAGCGATGCCGCCGCTTCATCGAGAGCGGGATCCAACTGCCTGAAACCGGCCAGCACCGATCCGGCAACGATCGGTACATTGCGAATCATGTATGCCAGCGGCAGGATAGCGAGAGTTCCGACGAGCACCCAACGCCCGACCCAGGGCGCCCTGACGCTGAAGGTCGTGGCCAGAGCAATCGCCAATACGGTGCCCGGCACTGCCCAAGGCAGGCTGGTCAAAGTTTCTATGTGCTTACGCAGCGTTACCCTCTTCTGAACTACCAGGCGACCGGCCCAGAGTGCCAACGCCAAAGCACCAAGGGTTCCTATCGCAGCCATCCAGACAGAATTGACAAGTGGTCGCAGGCGTTCAGGCTCCGCAGCAAGTGCCAGGTAGTTGCCCAGTGTGTATTCGGTTGGAAAGAGCTCCGTTGTCCACGTGCCCACCGGGATCAGTGATACAAGCAGCAGAGTCGCGTGCGGCAATAGCAAAACCACCGCAAACGTCCAGCCCAAAGCCGTGGCACTCCATCTTGCAAGTGGCTGGACGAGTGTACGTGCGGTGGGCGGAGTACCCTTCCCTACCGCAGCTACCGACCTCGTGCCCTGATAACGGCGGAAGAGCACCAGACCGACGAAGGCCACTGCCGCCAAAGCAGCGGTCTCTACTACAGAAGCGTGGATATCACCATTCAGCTTGCTGGTAACGATCTGCGTAGTCATGACACGAAAGCCGCCGCCGAATATGTACGGAGCGCTGAACGATCCCAACGCCGTCATGAATGTCAGCAGTGCCGCGGCACCGATCTGGGGACGCAGTAATGGGAGCGTGACCTTGAACAGGGTACTGCGTGCGCTGTGCCCCAGCGAATGCGCCGCTTCGATCATGGAGCTATCTACTTTTGCAAGGCCTGCACGCGTGAAGAGGTAGAAATAAACGTACATGGAGTACGCATGCACGAGGAGGATCGCCCCCCAGCCCCGCAGTCTCCATGGCGCTTGTGAGGTTCCCATGACCGCGCCTACCACACGACCAACGAATCCCGTTTCCCCATAGAGAAACAAGAAAGCGATGACTCCAACCAGAGGGGGGAGCACCGCCGGAAGGGCGACCAACGCGCCAAGAATGCGTCGCCCTGGAAACTCCAGCCTCTCGAACACGAAGGCCAGCGGGATGCCAATAGTACCCGCAAGGGCTACACTGGCGACAGAGAGCCAGACGCTATTCCAGAGTGCACCCCACTCGTGGCTGTCGCTCAGGAATGCCGTCAGGTATTGGGTCGTCCAGCCTGAGTCGTCCTTGACACTATCGATGACCACGAGCGCGATTGGATAGACTACCAGCCACGCCAGGATCAGGGCGAGCAGCCATCCTGTGCCCCTGCCCCGGTTCAACCACCCTCCGGATACACGCGGGTCGCAGTGGCCGTGACACTGACCTGATCACCGACTCGTGCCGCCGTCACCGGAGCCTCGATCTCGATAGTCTCTCCGCTCGCGTCCACCAGGAAGAAGGCTCGAGCACCCGTGTAGCGACGTTCGACTACGGTCCCGACCAAGCCCACCCCGTCGGTGAATCGGAGAGCCTCCGGTCGGGTCACTACAGATACCGTTACACCAGGACCGGCGTCACCATGGACCTCGGCCGGCCATTCAATGCCATCACCCACCCGCACACGGTCCCTCGATATCAGATCACCTCTCACAACGCTGGCTCGCCCAACGAACGTTGCCACAAATCTAGTTGCCGGATGTTCGTATAACTCGCGGGCAGTTCCCACCTGCTCCAAAGCACCGTGGTTTATGAGCGCTACTTGGTCGCCGAGCTCAAACGCCTCCTCCTGTTCGTGTGTTACAAAAACTGTTGTGACGTTGGCCTGAGCCAAGGCCTGCCGCAGCTCTCGACGGGTTCGCTCACGCAACCCCGGATCGAGATTAGATAGTGGCTCATCCAGCAATAGAATCTTCGGCTCAGGTGCAAGGGCCCTGGCGACGGCAACCCGTTGCTGTTGCCCACCCGAGAGGGCTGTCACTTCTCGATCGGCAAACCCCTCTAGATCGACCATTGCAAGGACTGCCGCGACTCGCTGATCCCGCTGCTCCGCACTGTACTCGTTGAGGCCGAACGCGATATTCTCCCCCACAGTGAGATGGGGAAACAGGGCGTAGTGCTGGAACACCATGCCAAATCGTCGCTGAGCAGGCGGCATCGTCGAGACGTCGCGGCCATCGACCACGATCGAGCCGCTGTCATGACGCTCGAAACCTGCAAGCAATCTCAGGGTTGTCGTTTTGCCGCTTCCGCTGGGTCCAAGGAGAGCGAGCACCGCACCTTGATCTACTTCCAGCGTGAGTGAGTCGACCGCGGCCTGCGATCCGAACTTCTTGGTGAGGTTGTTGAGCTGCAGGTATGCTGTGGACATCAGCGTTGCGCTCCGGTCCCCCCGCGTCCCCGAATGTTACGGTCCCAATAGCTCATCCATGCAGCGCCCTCGCGGCTGAGTAACCCCCAGTCCATCGGCTCTGCCACCATCTCAGTTCTGACCTTCTGCGCCCAATCTGGCAGTGAGTCGAAGGGAACGTCTAGGCGAGCTGGCAACCTGAACTCCTGTTGCGCCACCATGATCTGAAATTCGATTGAGCCTACCCACTCCACGAAGGCCCGCGCCAGACGCGGGCGTTTGGCACCTCGCACAATCGCAATTGCGTCCTCGATCACGGGTGTGCCGCTCGTTGGGAGGACAAAGTCGAATGGATTGCCCTTGCGTTGTTCGGTGAGGATGTCGGGGAGTTCCCAAAGAGTGAGGACTCCTTCTCTACGTAGCAGCTTCTGATGCAGCATAGCGGGGTTGATCGCGTAGTCTCGCGTCTGACCGTCGAGTCTCCTCAGCCACTCGTACCCCGCAGCCGTATCTCCCGTTGCCCTCAATCCGCGCTGGATTACCATTCCAAAGATGGTTCGCATCGTGCCGGACGCGTTGGGATCACGGATGAGAATCTGATCTCTCCACCGTGGTTCGAGCACTAGGTCCCAATCGTCCGGTACCTGATCAGGAGTCAACGCATCGGAGTTGTACGCGATCACCGCAGGAGTCTCATATACGGCAAAGTAGAAGTCCCCCGCACCCCAAGCGCGTGTAGGAATCGAATCAGCCCAGGTAGGACGGTACGCCACCAGCAGCGATTCGCTGGCCGCCTGATCAAACAGATACGATGGGCCCCCAAACCAGACATCGGACTGCGGGTTTGCACGTTCCGATTTCACCCGGTCAAGTACGTCCTGAGACCCCATGTCCAGCCACCGCACATCAACATCGGGATGCTGGGCTTCAAAAGTCCGCTCGGCGAGGGTGAGCAATCCACGCCCGTGCGGTGAATAGATCACTAGTGGCTCCCGACCGTCAGAGCACGCCATGGCGGCCGTGGCGACGAGGACGGTGCGAATCCCCCTCACGGAACGTTCCTTTGATTCAATCCGAGAAGATTCAGGAACAGCTTGTAGGCGCCGGCGTTACCACCAGGCAGCGACCTGAAGAAGCTTATGCCCGTGTATATGTACGTTCCCTCTCCATAGTCAGCCACTAACAGCGCCCC
>CP070792.1:1494863-1501935 GCA_020346845.1 Gemmatimonadota bacterium | reverse complement strand
AATCGTGTCCAATAGCGAGCACGAGTCCAACATTGCACCGTGGCTCGATCTCGCGCGGGTGGGAGTGGAGACCAGGTTCTGGAACATTGACCCCGATAGCCGCGAGTTATCACTCGACGCTTTGAGTTCGCTGATGGGACCACGAACGCGACTAGTATCCGTGACGCATGTTTCGAACATCTTTGGAACCATCAATCCGATCCGCGAGATCGCCGACATAGTCCATCAACATGATGCTCTGCTCTGCGTCGATGGAGTCGCATTCGCACCGCATCGCGCTATAGACGTTCGTGCGTTAGATGCTGATTTCTACGTATTCAGCTGTTACAAGACATTCGGACCTCACCACGCCCTGCTCTATGGCAAGTTGCCGCTGCTACGAGACCTGCCGAGTCAGAATCATGCTCTAGTTGCGAACGACAACATCCCCTACAAGTTCCAGCCAGGCAATGTGAACTACGAGTTGAGCTACGGCATGACCGGAGTGATGGACTACTTGCGCCAGTTGACAACGCATGACGACGGCAACAGCAATGTGGGCTCAGATACGGCTGTCGACGACCGCGCCGCAGTACACAAGGCGTTCGATATGATTGCTGAGCACGAGGAGATGCTCGGCACTCACCTGTTAGACTTCCTGCGGGACAAACCAAACACACATATCATCGGATGGGATTCGGCCGACCCCGCGAGACGTGTATCGATCATCTCCTTCACCGTAGATGGATTTGGCAATTCCGATATAGTGCGCACTGTGGACGAGCACGGGGTTGGCATCCGCTTCGGACATTTCTATTCGGCACGGCTCATTGAAGCACTGGGGCTGATACGCGACGAGGGTGTAGTCAGGGTGAGCATGGCGCACTACAACACCGTCGACGAGGTCATGCGTCTAACAGAGACATTGGACCGATTGTTCTGATGCGACGCTGAGTTTGTGCGGCCGAGGCAACCTAGCGAGATCGGAAAGGAGCATCACCCAGAAACTGTGCCCGGCAGCGTGAATCCATTGTCAAGCATCGCAAGCCAGCCAGAGCACATCGTTCGCAACCTGCGCGACTACCTGCTCAGGCCGATTTCCGTGCTGCGTCTCATCGGACGGGACGACGTGCCGGCAGACCTGATCGCGGGACTGACCGTGGCTGCGGTTGCAATCCCTCAGGGAATTGCTTACGCCTCGATAGCCGAACTACCACCTCACATAGGACTCTACACCGCCGCCATAGGCGCGATCGTCGGATCGCTGTGGGGATCGTCACGCTTTCTCGCCACCGGGCCGGTCAATGCATCGTCACTCTTGGTGCTGCCACTGTTGCTGGGAGTGGCCATACCAGGAACGCCCGAATATCTGGTTGCAGCCGGTCTGATCGCCATCCTGGCCGGCCTGATGCGCGTTGTGCTAGCCCTGCTGCGCTTTGGAGCAATCGTGACGGTGGCATCTCGATCCGTACTGCTGGGATTCGTCGCTGGTGCCGCTCTACACATTGGGGTCGGCCAGACCCGCCACATCCTAGGCTTGGACGCGCCAGCGGCGCCTGAACTGTACGAGAATGTCGCAGCGATAATGAGTGCTCTCGGAGACGCACATAACCCGACGCTCATGCTAGGGCTGGGAGCCCTGATCCTCATGGCCGTACTTAGGCGCATGGGCCCACGGGTGCCTCCTGGGCTCATAACGATCACGTTGTCGGCATTGGCTGTCTATCTGCTAGGGTTGGAGGACCACGGTGTGCGCGTCGTAGGGGACATACCGCGTACGCTGCCGCCGCTCACTTGGGCAGCAAATGACATGTTCCCCAATTGGCGCATGGTACAGTCACTAGTGGTCGGCGCAGCAGCGGTTGCTGCACTGGGACTCGTCGAGGCTGCGGCAGCGTCACAGACCTTGGCACGCAGGGTAGGAGAACGCCTCGACTTCAACCAAGAATTCTTCGGCCAGGGTCTCGCCAACATTGCCGCCGGATTGTTCTCCGGCTATCCCTGCTCGGGGTCTTTCACGCGATCGGCGCTGGCACAGCAATCGGGGGCTCGGACCCATCTGACCGGTATCGTAACGGGAGCAACAGTACTTGCGGCGATGTTACTGTTGGCCCCCTATGCAGGACTGATTCCTCGCTCCGCAATCGCCGGTGTGCTTCTGGTAATCGCTTGGGGCATGGTAGATCGGTCGGCTATCATTCGCACCATAAGAACCTCACCGTCTGAGACGGCGATCATGACCGCTACGTTCGTGGCGACCCTGCTTCTACCGCTGGACTTCGCGATCCTCGCGGGAATCGTCTTCTCGCTGGCAATGTTCGTGGTCCGTTCTAGTCTCCCACGCGTGTACCCCGTTGTGCCCGATGCTACCTACCAACACCTGGTGCACGACCCGACCAAGCCGTCGTGCCCGCAGCTCGGTCTGATGAACATCCGCGGTCCCCTGTTCTTCGGCGCAGTGTACCATATCGAGGAGGAACTGCGACACAACTACGAACGACATCCGGGTCAACGTACCCTGGTGCTCCGGATGCATGGCGTAGACCAGTGTGACATGAGCGGTGTCGAGATGCTCGATGCAACGGTCCGTGCATACCGACAGATGGGCGGTGACTTGTACTTGGTCCGCTTGCGGAAGCCCGTGCATGACGTGCTGGTCCAGTCTGGCTTCATCGGTGAGACTCTAGCCCGTGACCATGTTCTGGATCAGGAGCGCGCTATCGAGTACCTGTTCGACAACGACATCGACCCGGCAATCTGCACCTACGAGTGCGAGCACCGGGTCTTTGCCGAATGCCAAACGGTGATCAAACACGCATACGGCGACCATGTGCCATCGGCACCGCTCGATCCGCACGGTCACCGCTTCCAGGTACCGCCAGAAGAGTTCAGCAAGCTGATGCCTCATTCCAGAGCACTGCTGTTGGACGTGCGGGAACCGTCGGAACACCGGCGCGCTCATCTGCCAGGAGCCCAATCGATGCCGCTACGCGACCTGTTGAACATGGCAGCCGATCTGCCACGCGATCGGCCGATATTGCTTGCGTGCCGCTCAGGGCGCCGCGCCGCGCGGGCGCTGTTCGTACTGGAAGACCTCGGCTACCACCAGATTGTCGGTTTGCGTGGGGGGATTCTGGCGTGGCGCGCTGCCGGTTTACCAGTCGAGATGGAGGAAGAGGTGCAACCGGACCAGATAGACGACTCCTAGGAATGTGCAGGAGCTACAGGATACCTACACTTCACGCTCCTCGAAGGATATTCCCATGCCATCTAACTCGTCCAAAATGGGCTCGTAGATCTCACGTGCCACCGGCGCAACAACACCACGCTGCTCGATACGGCCCTCCAATAGCAATCGTGTTGCAACTGCCAACGGTAGCGACACGGTACGAGCCATTGCCGAATCGCCGCCCGGTTCACCAAACGCAACCAGAGTTGAGTACAGCACCTTGTCCGACCCGCCGGACCTGACTACGAACTCGTGCTGCATCAGGATCATGTCCCGTTCACCTTCTGCATATGCACACCGCTCCGACATCCGCTTCGCTAGAATGTCGACATTGCCGCCGCGCTCCAGACCTACCGACACATCGTCGAACATGCCGAGCCACTCCAGGTTTGTGATAGCCGAGTGATCAGTGGCAACACCCCACATCTCGGCTAAAGCCAGTTTGAGATTGTCAGCTTCGCCAGCAATCTCACGCATGAGCTGTATGTAGGTCATGGTGCCTATGTCACTGCGCTCACCTTGGTCCAGCATGCCCGATTTGACCCACGGGTAACACACGGCACAGTGTCCCTCGTTGCGTAGCGTACCGCGAAACATTGTTTCCACACCTTCCAGACCATACATCTCGATGTACGGCAGAGAGTCGCGGTTGGGATAGCCTTCGAACCGGCCAATCCCCGGCAGCTCTATCAGCTCTGGGTCAGCGAATAGCTCATCACCGGCCACCTCGACGTCCACCCCGTTGTTTCGATATCGGGCTGGCGCCGTTGCCGCTACCAACACCCCCCTGGGCTCCCAGGAGAACTTGTATCCCATCGGATTCGTGTTTGCCTCCGGCGCGGGCAGTCCACCACAATACGAGCGAAACGACAATACTTTGCCGCCATCCCGCTCGGCGCTATGTATGATGCGCAGTGCGGACATGTGATCGAGCCCAGGATCTACTCCACATTCATTGATGAAAGTCAAATCCTTGGCCTTTGCCTCTACATCGAGGGCTCTCATCTCAGGACTGATGTATGACGCGGTTGTCATGTGCTTTGCATGTTTCAAGCACAATCGCGCGATGCCGGGATGCGCCGTGGCCGGAAGTAGCGACACGGTAATGTCATGAGCCGCGATCCGGTCAGCCACTCTTGCCTCATCACTCACATCCAACCGCAAAGCACTCGCATTACCGTATAGGCGTGTCAGAGCTTCGGCCTTGCCGACCGCTATATCGGCCACCGTGAGTTCCAGGTCTTCCCGTGCCGCCAGATAGTCGACCAACGGTTTGGCAACCAGTCCCGCACCCAACACCAAGATCCTCTTCATACCCACACGCTCCACGTATGAGCTTCGCACAGCACGAAGCTGCTAGGTCATTTCAAAAACTCCGCCATGTACTCGTAGCCAGAGGTGAACTCCCCGCGCCAGAGAATCACTGATCGCCTGATCGGTTCGGGCAGTGATGCCTGCTCGAAGTCACTCAAATGCCAGTCAGCCGCAGCCATCTGTCTCATGTATGGCATGAGCGCATTGCTGAACATCTCCGACGCTTCACGGGGAAGCTCACAAGGCAGGTTACCGACAGCCATTACCGCCAAGCCCGGTCCTTCGAACCCCGATGTACCGTCGCGTGTCACTGGATCGTACACATAGCTTGGGTCACCTGGATCAGTATCACGGACAGTGCAGGCAAGTGAGCCATCGACATCACACGTGATATCCCCGACTACCGTGAGCCGCGCGGGCTCACTGCCGGCGAACAACCTTCGCAGTAGGTCCTCGTCCGCCAACTTGGGATACCTCTCATCCCAGTAGATGCCGTTGATCAGCACCGTGAGAAGCTCGAGATGGGGGCCGAATTTCGATCTATAGCTGTCGCCGTTATCGTAGTAGTCCTGCAGATTGAACACACGAGTATCGTCGATCGGTTCCACCAAATCCTGCTCTTTGTAGACAACCTTTATGACCTTGTCAGTCGTAGCGTTGCTTTCTGCAATAAACGCGGGGAGCTCCGACGGTGATACTTCTTGGTGCGGCAACAGATCGATGATCTCCTGGGCACCTTGGGAAACGTGTCCATAGCCGGTAATCCCTATCACAATAGGTGCAATGGAGTCCGGCACACCGGCCGCTGCAATCTGCTTCCCTACATGCTCGACTGCCCTTGTGACCGATCCTAGATCCGCATACCAGTGGCATGGCTCGAGTTGGGAGAACGGCGTTGCCACGCCGAGTGCATCGAGCCGTCTTCCCACAGTCCACAGCGTGTCGACGGCACCGGCAATGCCAGCAAAGCGGCCGAAGAAGATGAGTCGCTGTTTGTTCTCATCTACCACGGTCTCGTAGTCGAGCAGCGTGCAGCCTCTAGCAACAAGCTCGGCCAGCATTTGCATGTTGTACGGTTGACCTTTGATGGTATGGGAGAAAAACATATAGGCACCATTGGCGCGAAACACCGTATGTGGCATTTCCTTGATGCCGAGCACAAGATCGCAGTCGGCAACATCATCCACCAATTGAGCGCCGGCAGCCTCGTACTCACCGTCGGGGAACGCGCGACGCGGAAACCGCTCCACACATATCTCCAAGCCGTCCTGAGCAAGCTGCCTGACCGCCTCAGGAGTCAGAGCTACGCGGGTTTCCCATTCGTTCTTGTCCTCGCGCCTCAGGCCTATCTTGGTCGTCATCATCTACCTCCATCCGTTCCCAAATCCAGCGTTCCAAACGCGCTTGGCGACGTGCTGCGACCGTGTCGGATTGTAGTAGCTAGTGGGTGGTGAGACAATCTAGAAGATTGCAACATGAAGAAGCGCCCCGGCTCGACGCGCGGGACGCTCCCGCTCAGCAACCACACACATTTGGCTCCCGCTAGGTGCTCCTGATCGCCTCCAACACCCGATCCGGCGTCATGGGCATACGGAAAACCCGAGCGCCGGTAGCGTCGAAGATCGCGTTAGCTACGACTGCGCCCATGTTGATGATTGCCGGCTCACCGCCACCCTTTGGAGGAAGATCGTCGTTCGACACAAACACCGTTTCTATCTGCGGCATTTGTGAGAACCGCGCCAACTCATAGGTGCCGAAGTTCACATCCTCGATCTTGCCGCCCTGGAAGCGAATCTCTTCACTCAACACATAGCCGAGCCCCATGGCGATGCATCCTTCCATCTGCATGCGCGCGCCGTCCGGATTGACCACCACCCCCATGTCCTGAGCGCAAACAACACGATCGACTTCCACGTGACCCGTATCAGAATCCACCGTGACATCGGCAACGAGCGCCACATACGTCTCGGCATCGATGCCACAGGCCAGCCCTCGTCCACGGCCGGTCTTGCGCGGCCCGATGCCTGGTTCCCAACCGTAAGCGTCGGCCACGGCTCGCAGCACAGCGACCATGCGTGGGTCTTTTGTGTTCTTGAGTCGAAACTCCAACGCATCCATTCCCGCCGCTGCCGCCATGATGTCTATTTGCTGCTCCGCGGCAAACCGGTTGGAGTTTGCGGCCGGAGCACGCCAGGCTCCGACGCCAAACGGGTGGTACCCTTCCGGTGCACCGCGCCACTCACCGTAGACCCTGACACTGTGGTGTGGAATATCGTAGAAGACATCCGATCCTCGCGTTCCGGCCCCGTATACCTGGTAGTCCCACAGGGTGATGTTACCGTCGTCATCGATGCCGGACTCCAACTTCACCACTGCCGCAGGCATGAACGTGTCGTAGAAGAACTCTTCCGCCCTAGTCCACGCAACCTGAACCGGCTTCCCAGTGATCTTGGCCAGCTTGGCCGCCTCCAAGGCCTGAAGTCCACCAACCTTGCCTCCGAATCCGCCACCGACGTAGGGCGTTATTACACGCACATTGCTCTCGTTGAA
>CP070792.1:1491132-1494763 GCA_020346845.1 Gemmatimonadota bacterium | reverse complement strand
CTGGTCACCGACCAGAACGGCGTCCTCAAGCACACGCTTCAAGCCTCGACTTCCGGGGCGGTTACCAAGCAAGAATTCAGCGCCACCCTTAACTCGGCCGATTGGGGCGGTTCGGGCTTCCCGAACTTCGCCAACATCCGTGTCCGGGTCAACGGCAGTAAAAGCCAAGGCCCAGATGGCGCGGTGTCGTCGGTCTACGACGTGCGCATCGACGGTGAGTACACGCCACCTTCAGCGCTTCAGCTCGACGCGTCAGTCTCCACGACCGAGACGCTGAGCCGCTCCGTTCTCCGTGTCCTGAACGACACGGTCACGCTCACAGCGGCCAACGACAAGGCGATCAGCAAGACCTTCAGCGACACCGTCACAGCCACGGGCACGCTGGATACATTCTTGCAGAAGGTGTTGTCGGCCACCTCGTCGGCCACCCCGACGCTGATCAAGAACCTGATCACCAAGACGCTGAGCGTCGTCGCGTCTGCGGCCGCAGCGCTGAACCCGGTCCCGATCTACCCGCCGGTTCCCTTGAATAAGCTGTCACCTGCGTTTGGCACGGTGACCTACGCGGCCAAGCGCGAACTTGGCCTGATCCAACAAGTGCTCGATGCCGTGGTGAGCGCAGCGGCAGTATTAATATTGGTACCACAAAAGGTACTATCCGCCGCGGTGACCGCCGCAGCCACGCTCTCCAAGGCCATCAGCAAGACTTTCAGTGTCGTAGCGACGGCGACTGCGACGCTATGGCGCACGCTTTTCGAGACGTTGAGCGCCGCAGTCACGGCCACGGCCACGCTCTCAAAGGCGTTTGTTCGCACCCTGTCGGCTACGGTGACAGCCACGGCTGCGCTGGCGAGGGATATAACGAAAAGTTTGGCTGCCTCAGTTTCCGTTATACCCTCCCTGCTGCGTAGGCTGTTCGAGACGTTGTCCGCGACCGTCACGACGACGGCGACCCTCGCCGTCATCGAGCAACTGAAGGAAGTCCTCAACGCCACAGTCAACGCCTCTGTGTCGCTGAGCAGGATCGTTTATAAGACCCTCTCGGACACGGTGACGGCCGTGGCCTCGCTGGGCACGATCAAAACCATACTTCAAGCACTTAGCGCGTCGGTTACGGTTACGGCCTCTTTGTTTAGGCTCATCCCGAAGGCTCTAGCCTTATCTTTGGCGGCTACCACAACCCTGACCCGGTCCATTCACAAAAACCTCAACCGTTTGGTCACACTTTCTGTGACGCTGACCAAGCGGATGTATGCGATCCTCTCAGTAGCCGTCACAGCCGTGGCGACTCTGGGTTCAGTTAAGGTGCTGCTCCGTACCTTAGACGCGGCTGTGACGGCCACAGCTACACTCGCGAAGGACATAGCAAAAACGCTATCTTCCACCGTGACGACCACGGCTGCAGCGCTGCGCGGGCTGTTTGAGACGCTGGCGGTGACAGTCACAACGGTGGCCAACGTCGATGTGGTCGAGCAGCTGGCCCGCGTCCTCAACGCTACGGTCAACGCCACGGCACTACTATCCCGCAGGGTCAGTAAGACGCTGTCCGATTTGGTCGCGACCATCCCGACCTTGACCCGTATTCCTGCTGTGGTTCTTAACGTCGTGGTGACGGGCACTGCGACACTGGTCCGGCGGGTGGGTAAGGTTCTGTCCACTCTCGTGGCCACCATCGCTACGGTTGACCCGGTTGAGCAACTTGCGCGGGTGCTGAACGCCACGGTGAACGCCACCGTCTCACTGAGCCGCGTGATCTCCAAGACCTTCTCTGATCTCGTCGCCACTATCGCAAATGTCGATACAGTCAAGGTGCTGCTGCGCGCCCTCTCTACGACGGTGACGGTGACGGCCACCCGCGCGGCGCTTATATATAAGGTGCTGTCTGACACCGTCACCGCGACGGCCACGCGCGGCGCGAACCTTGTGTTCAAGTTCATTAACAGCACCGTCACTGTGGCTGGGTCGATGACTAAGCTGCTGTTTAAGGTGCTGTCGGATTCGCTCACTGCCGTGGCCAGTCTGGACACGATCAAGGTGTTCCGGCGGGCGCTCAACGCGACGGTGACGGTGACGGCCTCGGCCTTCCGCCAGCTCTACGAGACGCTGACCGTTCTGGGCACGGTCGTGCCCACATTGGGTCGCGAGGTGGGTAAGCAGTTCACCGTGGCTGTGACAGCTGCGGCCACCCTGATCCGCGATTTCAGTCGTAGCTTAAAAGCTACAGTGACGGCCACCCCCGTGCTGATCAAGCAAGTTGCTAAGCAGTTCGCTGCGCTGGTGACGGCTACGGCTTCCGTGCTCGTCGAGAAATTCATCGCAGTACTGGTCGAGCTGAGCACGGTGGTGACCACTTCCGCGGCCATGAACTTCATCCGCTCGGTGGTGGCGACGGTTCAAGTCTCGGTTCAGGTCACTCGGTCCCGCGTGATCTCGTTCTTCCGCTCGATTCAGGTCACCACCAAGGCCGTCAAGCTGGCGAAGCGCGTCCGCGACACGTTCGTCGACATGCACTATTCCGTGGTAAAACGGTGTGAAGCCCTGATTACGTACGTTCTGAAGCGGGATAGTGATAACATCACGGTTGTGAAACGCCGTGGTGATGGTGATAACTTCTGATGGGAGCAGGCATGGGCGTGATACCGAAGTTTACGATTGTCTACAACAACGGCGATCTCTACCACGGCGGCGGCGAAGACGACGAGATCGTCTATCTCCCATTCAGTCGTAAGTGGCTTGAGGCTCCGTCCGATGGCGTGAGCCACGTCAACGTTGAGAACCCAACGCTCGGCCGCGAGACCTTGCGTAACCATGAGTTCTACTACCAGTTACCGCTGGATCATCATGGGCGCGGTGACATCGGGGCGTCGATGAAGATCGGCCCCTACCTTCGGCAGCTCACCGATGTTGGAGGCATCGTCAAGTTCGGCGGCTGGACCTGCTCGGCCAACTTTAACGACTGTGCAGTGAAGGCCCACAAAGACACGTGGGTGCCGAAGCAGTCGAACAACAAAGTCGAGCAAGATGAAGACGCCTCCGACTAAGTACCAGCGCAGGTGGATCAGCACCTACTCGGAGTACGAGTGGGTCGATGACAAGCTCGTCCTCGTCAAAGAGGAAGGTTACTGGTACCAAGGTCCGATGGCGCTGGCGCACCAGCCCGTCAACCTTATTCAAGACGCGTTCCGCTGGTACGACAGCACTGGAACGCAGGTCACCGCGCAGGACACGGACCCCACCTCGCTCGACGTTGACACGGCGTACCAGTTCTGCGTCCGCATCGAGAACTCGTCGAACGACTCTTCATCGAATAACAATAACTTCCGCATTGAGTACCTGCACCCGAACGGGGGCAACGCTTGGACGCAGGTGGGCGTCAGCGATGGAACAGGCACACCTGTTATCACGGCCACGGCCGGGCTGACAGACGGCGCGACCTACGGCACCGACCGACTGACTGGCCCGACAGGCACCCGCGTCAACGGTTACGAAGAGACCAGTTCTGATACAGACGCTCTGACGATAGGTACGAATTCGTACCTAGAAATCGTTTATGGCATCCAGATCGACTCGACTCAGGTCACTAATGGCGACACCATTGACATCCGCATCACGTCGGCAGGCACGGTGCTGG
>CP070792.1:1475011-1491032 GCA_020346845.1 Gemmatimonadota bacterium | reverse complement strand
TACTGGCACTCTGAGCCACCAATGTGACTGCGATCACTGCCACACTGCCTGCCCGTTCGGTCGTCCGACCCGTGGCATCCAGGTACTCCAATCTCAGGCCGTCGGGTGCCAGGGGGCCCAAAACAGGCTGTGTCACGCTCCAGCCGCTCCCACCCCGCCACTCTCTCAGACCAAGCCAGCCCGTGGACTGCCGGTCCTCATAGTACAGCAGACGGCTAACCTGAAAGCCACGAACCGGCGCTCCGCGCTGCACCCCGGTCAGTAGCGAGCCGGGAACGCCCACCAAACCCAAGCGGACACCATCTCTCCCTCCGGGACATACGGAGCCACCTCCACGCGATACCACAGCTGCTCGCAGCCACTCATTGTCCGAGGAAATCACCGGATCATTCTCGGCAAAGATGAGGACCGAATCTCGATTCGCCTCGAGCCGGCGCAGCCCATAGGATGGTTGCGCCCATACCACTATCTCTCGCCGCCTCGAATCGGGGCTCCTGCAGAGGAACGACGCATTCCGCATAGCCCGGTAGGTGATAGAAGTTGCATCGAGCTCCACCACATCTCCACCGTTCAACCCGTCTCCGCCAAGCTCGCGCAATTCACTAGCCAACAGCGATACCCCGAGGCGAAGGCTTGACTGCAGCTGAGCGCGGGATGCCTGCAGCCGATGCGATTCCAAGGCGATGATCCCTACTCTCAACACCAGGGATGAGACCAGTCCCAATAGCAGGAGCACCACCATCAGTTCGATCAACGAAAAACCGCTATTGGCCCGCACCAGCTCAACACCCACCAGTCGTCCAGAAGGTGTCTGTCCGCACGCCACGAGATAGCACCGTCGTCACACTAATGGCCTTACTGCTAACGGCACCTCCGGCCGGCCATTGGGCCAACCAGGCCGCATTGCTGCTTTCTAATTCCAGAGTGGCGCCCCCGGAATCGCAGCCAACGCCGCGCCACAGCTCCAAACGGCCGACCGCCATCGCAGCTGTAGTAGAATACGCATCTCCGTTCCTGACCAACCGAGTAACCATTGCCGTGTTGGCGAGTAGAACGAGAAGCACAGTTGTCAGCAGTAGCATGGCGACAACCAGCTCCACCAGCATGAATCCATTGGGCTGCTTCACCTCCGTCGCTCCCACTATTGCGATCCACGACCATGATGTCAGTCAGGCGACCCATTCACATAACCGTTTCGACGCGATTAGGCTCCGGATATTGCGGTGGGTGGCTGTCAGCTGGTGCAGAGCAAAAAAAGCGGAGACGTCACACAATCACGTCCCCGCTTGCTATCCGATTCGGGCCGCCCCGTCAGGTGCAGGCGGGGCTCCCCTCAACCGTTGCCGGCGCCGGTGGTGCTGCACCTCCTACGAACATCGCACAGATGTTGGCCATCCCGGCGAAGCTCGCAGTCGCGGACCAGCCGCCAACATCGGCGCTCAAGACGGTAATTGTCACGCCCGAGGACGGGGAAAACGGTATTGCTGCATTGGGAACCGGACCGTTGTAGTACAAGCTATTGTCGTAGTAGTAGCTCTCCTGCGCACCTGCAAAGTTCTTGAGATCGCTCTTCATCGTAGCGATGTAGGCCTTGCCCTTTGTGGACGTAAACTTCGGAATCGCGATGGCCGTCAAGATACCGATGATCACCACCACGAGCAGCAGTTCTATCAACGTGAAGCCGCATCGGTTCATCGGAGTCGAAGCCCCCATAAAGGTTGCGCCGGCCGGGGCACATTGGCCCGGCGACCGGCGCATGATTTCACGATAACAACTTGCGGTCAGGTAAGACCTGCCGGACCTACCAGCAGGATACCTCACCCTCGTTGATCACCGCGGCGTTCGGGGGCGCAGCTGCGCCAACGTATACACCGCAACCAGCAGTACCGGTGGCACCCGCGTGGGTCGCCGTTGCGCTGAAACCGGTCGGTGTAACGTTAGCTGTCACTATGTTCACGCCCGTGGTGGCAGTCCACAGGATCGTACCAGTCGGCGAAACGAGCTGGTTGGCAGCGACGGCACCGTAGGTCGGAGGCGCGGCGTCAGAGAAGTATGACTCCTCAGCCAGTACCAGGTTCTTCAGGTCGCTCTTCATCGTGGCGACATACGCCTTCGACTTCGTTCCTGCGAACTTCGGAATTGCGATCGCAGCCAGAATACCGATGATGACGACAACGATCAGAAGCTCGATGAGCGTGAAACCCTTGTTATTGCGGACCATCTTACGGACCTCCCTTGGAGTGAATCTCTGGACCCTCGCGGGCCAAATGACTGCCTCAGTTTTTCGCAACCGACATGCCGAAATGCGGCCTCTGATCGCAACTCAATACAACACAATGACTTACACCACAGGAAGTCGCATAACTCCACTGCCCCCACCGGCTGCGGTCAAGGTTATTTGCAAGGGGCCTTGCCATTCGCCACCTAGGACGGCGGGGCTCAGATCACCTGTCCTGGCGCTGAGCCGCATGGTCAAGACCGACGCCTGCCGGGCATCTATGACCCATCTGATTCGTAGCGCGACAGCTTGCGGTACAGGGTCGACGGGTCGATCCCCAGGACCTCTGCGGCCCGGGTCTTGTTTCCAGCCTCGGCCTGCAACACCCACATGATGTAGGCACGCTCAATCACTTCGAGGGTTGGATTATCAGGCGGCCTTTCGCCAACCAGCGGGAGCCCTTTGGGCTCCTTCACTCGGGTCGGCAGTTGGCCCAGTTCTATGTCGCCGTTGCGAGCCAGTATGGCGGCATGCTCAAGCGCGTTCTCGAGTTCCCGCACGTTGCCCGGCCAATCGTACGCCATAACCGTATCCAGTGCGTCGGCCGAAAGCCGCTTGACGGGTTCACCACGTTCCTCGGCGATTCTTTTCAGGAACGCTTCTGCGAGTATTGGGATGTCTTCTCTGCGGTCACGCAGCGGTGGCAGATGCAGCGCAATCACATTGAGCCGATAGTACAAGTCTGGTCGGAAGGAGCCGCGTCTAATCTCCTCGTCGAGGTCGCGGTTGGTCGCAGCGATCACCCTTACATCCACCGGTATCGCCTCCGTGCCACCAACCGGTATCGCCTCTCGCTCCTGTAGCACACGAAGCAGTTTCACCTGCGTGGACGGCTTTGTCTCTGCGATCTCGTCGAGAAAGAAGGTGCCACCCCTGGCAGCCATGAACATGCCCTGCTTGTCACGTACAGCCCCAGTGAACGATCCCTTGACATGCCCGAACAGCTCTGACTCCAACAAGCTCTCGGGAAGTGCCCCACAGTTGATTGAGAAGAAAGGGCCATCACTCCGCTCAGAAAGTTCGTGGATGTAACGTGCAATCACTTCTTTCCCGGTACCGCTCTGGCCTAGTATCAGCACCGTCGAATCAGTCGGCGCTACCTGCTCCGCCAGCCGCAGCACCTCAATGAAAGATCTGGCCTTTCCCAAAGGCTTGATCGATTTCGATTGCTCGCGTCTGCGGATTTCCCGTTTGAGATGCTTGTTCTCGGACCGGAGCGCACGGTACTCAGAGGCGCGTCGGCAGATCGCCACCAACTCGTCGTTGGCAAACGGCTTCTGGATGTAATAGAAGCCGCCTTGATTCACCGCCTGGATTGCGCTCTGCAATGACGCCTGAGCCGTCATCAGAATCACCGGCATCTCGGAATCGATTTCACGCGCGGTTTCCAGTATGTCGATCCCGGTCACCTGAGGCATCCGAATGTCAGTGAGTACTATGTCCGGCCCCGACGACTTGAGGGCCTCGAGGCCGGCCCTACCTCCCTGTGCCGTTTCCACCTCAAAGCCGGAGTTCTTGAGCAGGATCCCCAACGTATCGAGGATGCTGGATTCATCATCAATTATCAGGATGCTTGGTTTGTACTGGGTCAAGCGGCTACCTCCGGCATCGCTTTGGTGGGCAAATAGACCGTAAATGTGGTGTTCCTGTTGGGTTCGCTCTCCACGAACACCGCTCCCCTGTGTGCCTGAACCGCCCGCTGCACAATGGCCAGGCCGAGCCCCGACCCCCCGGCTCGCCCCGTCACGAATGGCTCAAAGACACGCCCCTCTAGCTCAGGAGGAATGCCGGGGCCATCGTCGACAACCTCGAGTACGGCGGCACCATCGAGTCGCAAAGCACGCGGCACTTCACTGGAATTCGCCATCCTAACACGCACCTGCACTGTAACCGACCCGCCCGACGCTTGGATCGCGTTCAAAACGAGATTGACGACTACTCGATGGATGAGATCTTCGTCTCCCTCGATCGACACGGGATCGGCGGAGATGTCGATCTGCGCATTCTCGCCACTATCGGGGTGATTGCGCACCAACTCCACGGCCCTCGTTACGACAGTGGCCAATTCCAGCGGCCTGCTGTCGGTGACCCTGACGCGGGAGAAATCCAGAAACTCGCTCAACAGTCCGCTCAGTCGATCGCTCTCCCGCACCACCAGGCCAGCCAAAAGTCTTTCATCTTCGTTGGCGTGGCGAGAACTTGCGAGTTGTTCTACCGACGATCTGATCGAAGCCAGTGGGTTCTTGATCTCGTGCGCCAGTGAAGCTGACAGTTCGGCGACTGCTTCGAGGCGCTCCGCCCGCAATCTCAGCTCTTCCACTCGTTTCTGATCGGATATATCAGTGAAGATGGCGGTCACAGACGCACTGCCATCGTCGTCGAGATCGAGCGCCGTTGTGGTGACGCCGATGGGGAAGGTCCGGTCCGACCGTTTCACAACACCATCGGCTCTGAGTGATTTCACACGACGTCGCTGGGTTTCGAACACCACCTCGCCAAGTGCAACGGATCGTTCCCCAATGAGCTCTCTAAAAGGCCGCTCGAGTACGTCTGCTTCGCGGAGATCCAGCAACTCGAGCGCCGCATCGTTCGCGTAAGCCAGCTTGCCCTCTCCGTCCACCGTTAGGACACCACTTCTAATGTTCCGCAGAATATCGTCCGCTTCGAGACGCAGTCGATGTACCTCCTGCTGTAGCTTCTCACTGTGGGCACCGGCCTCGCGTACTCGTCCAGTAACGAGTCCTGTCACCAGAAACACGGCCAGGAAGACGGCCAGCTGGACAAACACCGCACCTGTGAGAGACACCCCCTGCCACCACACCATGTCGGCGACATACAAGGCGCTCGCCAAGGCCGTTACCAGCAAGCTAGACGGCAGTGGCATCAGCATCGCGCTAACGGCAATGACGAGGATATAGAGGGCTGGAAACTCGCTGGCAGGATCTGCCGTCACATGCACCACGGTAGTGACGAGCGCAAGATCGAAGAAGGACTGCGAGTAGAGGAAAGTGATCTTGGGACTACGGCCACCTATATGGGTGAACCACAGCGACCACACGCTGAACAGGACGCTGGCAATGGCGGTGACCGCAATGATCACCAGAGTCCCGGGCGGAACCTCCTTGAACGAGAAGGCAGCCGCCACGAACACCACGATGGCAACCATCACCCGCCCGATGTACACCCATCTCAGGAGCTCCAGTGTGCTGGGAACTCGGGCAAACGACCGGGCCTCTTCCACCGTCTGGGCCTTATGCGCTCCGGTAAACGTCATGGCCTCCCTAGTATTTGAATCACAGTTGCAAAATGCAATACCTGATACAGGCTAGCTCGCCCCAAGGTACTCACGCCGAAATTGGTGGTTACCATTGGCTTGTTCAGGCGAACCAAGGTGGTGCGTCGTGCCTGCCGTCTGCCAGATGACCTCATCGGCGACCTGTAGCATCGCATGCACCTCGTGACCGGTTACCAGTAGCGCACATCCCTCCCCAGCCAATCCACGGAACCCCTTGGCGATCAATTCCATATCAGTCGGCATGATCCCCATGAACGGCTCATCGGCCAACAGGCATCTGGGATTTCGCGCCATTGCCACAGCAACCTCACAGCGGCGCCGCTCGCCGCCCGAGAGCGATGTAGGTTTGCGGTCCAGGAATTCCTCTATCCTCAGAGTTTCAACGGCTTGGTCTATGCGCGAATCGGACATCAGCTTCTTCACCGCGTGCAGATGCTCATGAACTGTGAAGGAAGGTGACAAGAGGTTGCGTTCCGGCAGGTAGAAGAGTCCCCGCCGAGCGAGCCTATGTAGCCGTGGTCGCGGCATCCGTTGGTCGTCGTAGATCACCAGACCGTAGTCAGCTCTCACGAGACCTATCGTGATCTTCACCAAGGTGGTCTTGCCACACCCATTCCTTCCCAATAACACCGTCACCACCCCAGGCCGGGCCCAGACTGATGCCGATTTCAGCACGGTTCTGGCTCCAAACGACTTGCCAAGCGACTCAACGGCAAGGAGCGAATTCACAGACGCACCACCGTAGCCACTATCAGCGAGTACAGCAGTGGAAGAGCACCCGCCAATCCTACCAATGCCACTCGACTCACGCCCAAGTTGTTGTGGAATACGATCTCACTGCGACGCGCGCAGTCGATCCATGTGAGCCAGGTGGCCAGAACGAGCACCGCCAGTATTGCTGACGGCGACAAGGCCCAAGGACTGGGGTCGGCAGGCCCGCGCGGGACCATCGCATTGGTGGCCGTCGCTACCAGCCTGAGGGGGATCCAAATGAGAGTCGATCGCAGCAGGATGGCACGTACGAACCGCCATGGGGGCAAGGGCACTCGATGCGCTCCGGTCAATGATTGACCTCTAGGGTCTGAAGAGCTGACGGGGCCTCACTCACCTGAGTGAGGCCCCGTCGCCACAAACGCCCTACCTAATCGTTGTTTTCCTTTCCCAACTCACGCGCCAACCGCGTTGATCATGTCGAAGATCGGCAGGTACATGGCGACGATCATACCACCGACTATCACACCGAGGAACACGATCATGATCGGTTCCATGAGCGACAACAGCGTCGATACAGCAGCGTCGACCTCGTCATCATAGAAATCCGCGATCTTGGAGAGCATTTCGTCCAGACCACCGGTTGCCTCACCTACGGCGATCATCGATGTGACCATCGGTGGGAAGACACCCGATTTTTCGAGCGGCCCAGCAATAGTCTCACCACCGGCGATCGAGCCGCGCGATTCCATGACGGCATCGTGGATGACCCGATTTCCCGAAGTCCGCGCCGTTATTTCCAAACCCTCCAGGATCGACACACCGGACGCGAGCAACGTGCCCAGTGTGCGCGTGAACCGCGACACTGACGACTTGCGCAGGAGATCGCCGAGAACCGGGAAGCCCAAGAGCGCTCGGTCGATCACCAGCTTACCGTTGTCGGTGCTGTAGTAGTACCGGATAGCAAAGAAGAGCGCTATAGCAATGCCCGCCATAGCCCACCAGAATCCCTGCAAGAATGCACTCATTCCGATCACGATTCTCGTTGGCAACGGCAGTTCCAGATTCACGGATGCGAACATGCTCTGGAACGTGGGGATGACGAAGATCAGCAGCACCAGCACAGCGATGATCGCAACGGAGAAGATCACCGACGGGTACACCATTGCTCCCTTCACCTTCCGGATGATCGCGTCGTTCTTTTCCAGGAAGGTGGCCAGGCGCAGCATGATCGTGTCTAGAATACCGCCGGCCTCACCGGCGGCGACCATGTTCACATACAGTTGGCTAAAGGCGTTCGGGTGCTTGCTGAGCGCATCCGCGAGCGTGTTGCCGCTTTCTACGTCGTAAACGACTTGCTTGGTCACTTCGGAGAGTGTCTTGTTCTCGGTCTGCTGGGCAAGGATGTCCAGCGCCTGCACAAGTGGCAGCCCCGAGTTCACCATCGTGGCAAACTGACGAGTGAATACCACGGTGTCCCTGATCGGCACCCTCCCACCCTTCCGCTTCCGCCTTCTTTGCTCCCGAACACGCACCACCATCATGCGGTTCTTGCGGAGTTGCTGCACCACCTCTTCGCGGGTGGAGGCTTCCATCGAACCGGTAGTTTCCTCGCCAGTTGCCGTACGTGCTGTATACTCAAAGACTGGCATCCCGTTCTCCTATCCTGTTTTAGCGCCTTCCTGCCATCGCCCGGGCGTCCACCGATTCTTCACCCGGGATAGGCTCACCCACCATGCGCAAGAACTCATTCTGATCTGGCACAACTCGTAGGCATTCCTCGAGACTCACGTCGCGTGCCATATAGAGAGTGTAGAGTGAATCTGCCAGTGTCAGCATCCCGTGCTTCTTGCCCGCCTGCATCGCGGAGTAGATCTGGTGCACCTTATCGTCACGAATGAGAGCCCGAATGGCTGGTGTGGCTATCATGATCTCGCAAGCCATCACGCGACCCTTTCCCGAGGCCCTCTGGAGCAGCGTTTGAGTCACGACACCTTCGAGCACGAATGCCAGCTGCGCCCTCACTTGTGATTGCTGGTGCGACGGGAATACGTCGATTACACGGTTTATCGTCTCAGCCGCAGAATTGGTATGGAGGGTCGCAAAGGCGAGGTGACCGGTTTCGGCAATGGTGAGTGCCGCCGCTATGGTCTCGAGGTCACGCATCTCGCCAATGAGTACGACATCCGGATCTTGGCGCAAGGCGTACTTCAGGGCGTTACCAAATGACTTGGTGTCCGTACCGACCTCACGCTGGTTTACTATGCAGCTCTGGTGACGATGAATGAACTCGATCGGATCCTCGATCGTGATGATATGAGCCTTGCGCTCCTTATTGATCTTGTCGATCATCGCGGCCAGCGTCGTCGATTTACCGGAGCCGGTCGGGCCCGTGACCAATACTAGACCGCGTGGACGCTCGGAAAGCTGCTTGAGCGCGGCAGGTAGCCCCAGCTCGTCAAATGTCTTGACCGAAAACGGAATCTGCCTGATTACGAGCGTGACACAGCCCCGCTGCTTGAAACAGTTACCGCGAAACCGGGCCAGATTCTGAATTCCGAACGAGAAGTCCAATTCATCTTCATTCTCGAAGCGCTTCTTCTGATTTTCGGTCAGCACTGAATACGCTAGCTGCAGCGTTTCCTTCGGGCTCAGTTGGTGGTCTACCTTCGAGTTCGTGATGTCGCCGTCGATCCGAAGCTTCGGCCTCTCTCCTGCAGTTATGTGCAAGTCTGACGCATCGCGTTCGATCATCTCTTCCAATAGAGACCTCAGGTTGACCGAATCCGACCCGCCTTGTTGAGTATCGGTTTCTGCCATTTCCCTATTCCGCCGTTTCCTTCACAACTTCCTCCAGCGTGGTGATTCCGCGCTTTACCTTCACTATCCCATCCATCCTCAAGGTGAGCATCCCTTCTTCCACGGCCTGATCCTTTAGCTCTGCTGCCGACGCGCCGCGCAGCACCATACGCCGCAACTCCGGTGTCATCGCCATGACCTCGTACAGACCCTGTCGTCCCTTGTAGCCCGTCTCACCACATGTGTCACAGCCACTGCCCTTGTAGAAGGTGATCCCTTCTGCCTCCGACTCTGAGATCCCCAGGGCACTCAATTCCTCCACAGTGTAGTCGTACTCGCCCTTGCAATCCGAACAGATCCGCCTAACCAACCGCTGAGCCACGATCAGGTTGACCGCACTGGCCACGTTGAACGGCTCTATCCCCATGTCGATCATGCGGGTCACGGTCGAGGGCGCGTCGTTGGTGTGCAACGTGGACAGAACCAAGTGACCCGTGAGGGCAGCCTTTATCGCAATGCTGCCGGTCTCGATGTCTCGGATCTCTCCGACCATCACGATGTTCGGGTCCTGCCGCAAAAACGCCCGCAATGCTGCTGCGAACGTCATCCCAATCTCCGTACGCACCAATACCTGGTTGATGCCGTGGAGATTGTACTCAACCGGATCCTCAGCGGTCATGATGTTCACCTCGACCGTGTTGATCCGCTGGAGCGCCGAATATAGAGTAGTCGTCTTGCCCGAACCTGTGGGCCCCGTCACCAAAACCATCCCATACGGATTGAGAATCGCCCGCATCAAGTCTTCTTCGGCCTTCGGCTCGAAGCCGAACTTTGTGAGATCGAGCGTCAAGTTCCCCTTGTCGAGAATACGCAGCACGATCTTCTCGCCAAAGATGACCGGCAAGGTGGAAACGCGGAAATCGATCACCCGCCTACCCATCTTGAGCTTGATGCGGCCGTCCTGCGGAACGCGTCGCTCCGCAATGTTCAGATTCGACATGATCTTCACGCGTGACGTCAGCGCCGCTCTCAACTTGAGAGGTGGCTTCATCACCTCCTGGAGCGTCCCGTCGATCCTGTATCGAACCCTCAGCTCGTGCTCAAACGGCTCGATGTGGATGTCGCTTGCACCCCGCTTCACCGCGTCGGTGAGTATTCCGTTGATGAGCTTTACAACCGGCGCATCGTCGGCAACCTGTGTCGGAGCGTCTTCGTCCTCCTGCTCCTCGATTACCTCGAGATCTTCCTCTTCTTCTATGTCTTTGAGGATCGTCTGTAGCTGGGCATCTGTCTGCTCGTAGTGCCGCTCGATCGCTGTCCGGAGAGTGTACTCACCGGCTATCACCGGGAAGATGTCGTAGCGAGTGATGAACTTGAGGTCGTCCACCACGGTCATGTTCGTGGGGTCCGACATGGCCACTGTCAGCGTACGACCTTCTCTCTTGAGCGGCAGCACCGTATGCCGTATCGCGACCTCTCCGGGGACCAGTTTGACGATCCGCGGGTCAACCTCGAAACGTGCCAGGTCTACGGCCGGCATACGATATTGGCGCGCCAACATCTTGGTGATCTCGGTTTCCTCGATGATCCCGAGCTTGACCAAGGTGTAGCCCAACCGCATGCCGGTGTTCCGCTGTTCCGTGAGAGCTGCCTTTAGCTGCTCTCGTGTGATCAATCCCTCACGAACCAGAAGGTCGCCAAGCCGCTCGGTGCCAGCCGCAGCCGTTGCCATAACCGCCTAAGTTAGAAGAAGATAGAAGGTTCAGTTAAATCTATGTGTTCAGGGGCCTAAAGTATGGGTGCTCCAAATCGTGTCAAGCTAGTCACGGCACAACTAGCTGGCGGATTCGGTCTATGGTGGCCCTACCGATCCCGGCCACTCGCTCCAGACTCTCCACGGTCAAGTACGGTCCGTGCCTGCGCCGATACTCAACGATCGCACGTGCTTTGACCGGCCCAATGCCCGGAAGTTGCGTGAGCTCGGCTTCGGTTGCTGTGCTGAGCCTCACAAGTCCTTGCCGCTGATCCGGTTCCGGGGGTCGGCCGGAAAAGGTTGCGTGCACCCGAATGCCGTCCAGCAGTTTCGGGCCTACTCCTGCTACTCGATCCAGACCGGCAAGGGAGCCGAACGGTCCGTTGGCAGCGCGATCCGCTACGATGCGGGCTGCCAACGCCGGCCCAATGCGCGGCAGGCGTGCGAGTTCCTCTGCCGGCGCGCGATCGATGTTGATCTTCTCGTCCGGCGCCAATGGCCGCGCCAAACGAGTGGCTCGAGCCACCACCGAGTCCTGACTGGGCCGATCGCCCGCGATCGGGCGGTACGATATATCGCCAGGTGCGCTGCCACTGAGAGCCAGTAGGCGCACCACCACCCCCGCAAACGCCACCCCGAGCAGGACAACAGCCGCGCGCCGATCGCCCTTGCTAACCATGCCCAACAATCGGCCGCTGCAGCCCCGACTCAACCTCCTTTCTGCCCGGTTGGGTGCCAATTGTTGCGGGGAAGGAGGGGAAGGAGGGGAAGAAGGGGAAGAAGGGGAAGCAGAGGGGGAGACGCGTTGTCGTAGTGCTGCTCTAACGCACCAAGGCGACCGCCACGTCACCCACTACCTGCAGACTCTCAGCACTGACTTTGTCCAACGTGTCCTCGGTGGTGTGCCAGTAGCTATTGCGGGGTCCGTATTCGAAGTCAATTACGTCTATGGCACGGATGCCGACTCGTTGTAGCGGCAAATGATCGTCGGTCATTGGCGCGCCTGTATCATCCCGAAAGACGCTGCCGTAACCCAGAGCTGCGGCGGTCTGCCACACACGCTCCACTACTTCCGGGGCTCCACGCACGGAGTTCGGCTCTCTCGGGAATCTCTGATCGCTGTCGCCCACCATGTCCCATACTACTGCGAATAGTGGCTTCCGGGCCGCCGGGTCGAGGCTCTCGGCATAATGGGTGGATCCCAGCAGAACATCCGTGTTGCGCCCGAAGTCGCCATAGTCTTCACCGTCGACGAACAGCAGGTCCACACCGTAGTTGGGGGAATTCCGGTTCAACACGTCAGCCACGCCGAGTAGGACCGCCACCCCCGAGGCTCCGTCATTGGCCCCTGGGACCGGCATCCGTTGGTGGCCCAGGTTGTCGCTTCTGTCCGCCTTTGGGCGGGTATCCCAGTGTGCCAGGTAGAGGATGCGATCCGGCATGTCGGGTCTGAAACGACCGATGAAGTTCCTCAGATGGAGAGTATCACCGGCTGCGGTCACATGATCCCATGCTTGCACCTCCACAGAATCCGCCGTGGCCCTGAGGTGTTCCAGGATCCAGTCACCCGTCGCTCTGTGACCTGCGGAGTTGGGCACGCGCGGTCCAAACGCCAGCTGCGTCTCAACGTACTGCAGCGCGACCGTGCCGTCGAATTCTCGTTCCACCTGAGCTCCGGCACTGCACGCGAAGAGCGTCACCAGCATCGCGCAACAACCCATTCTCATCTAATCTCGCCCGCGAAGAACGTGTAATCCAAGTATATGGTGAACACCACTTGCGAGGTCTTGGCCGAGGTTTGCCTCAGCTCGTTCAGAACATAGCTGAATGTGGCGCCACCACGCAGCGCGTCCGACAGCCCCATGTCCAGCCGCATGTCGAGCACCTGTCTCCGGCTATCGGACACGATGCGGCATAGTGCGTCTTCTGTCGATATGAGGCACACCGCCCTCTTGGATGAGGTGAACGACGCCGTGGTCCTCATCTCGTTTCGAGTTCGCACCAAACTCGCAGGTGGCCGGAAGCCAAAGCTGAGTGATGTGTTCCAATCTATCTGCTCCGTATTGGTCGTATTACCGGACGTGAACCGTCTATTCTTGGCGGATGAGAACCGTCCCGACCAGGTAACTCCGGCAGGCCAAATGATTGTGACGCTCGGGGTCAGCGCCTGCGAGTAGTCTTCCGTCAGCTTGGGTCGCTGTACGTCGACCGGCGCAGCCAGGCCCAGGTCGGCAACCGGATCGAACAACGGTTGGTATGTCGTCCGCACTACAGTGCGGTACTGCAATTGGGCGTTGACACTCGAAACCAATCTCCGCAGGCCGGTTGTGGGCGTGTAGACCCACGATGCGGTCAAAGAGGGCCACTCACGGCTTTCCTGTTCGTTTCTCTCCTGGCCGTCGGCTCGTCTGAGCCATAATGTGTTTCGTCCGGTCCTGTAGTTGATGCGCAGTTGGGCGCCAAGTGGCAATCGGGTACCCGCACTGAGAACGAGGCCGTCAATCTCCCCCGTGGACGCAGCCAGCACTCCGTTCTGGACCCTGAACTCATTCAGCCCGCCCAACGCCAGCTCGTAGCGGAGGTCGGGCTCGAATGTGATGTCGTTGAAGTTGGAGCGCAGCTCACGGATGTAGGAGACATCAGCCGGCAGCAATCCTCTCATTGCCTTAGTGGCCACGCTAGAGTCTCCAAACAGGCCATCTACCAAGGCGGCCAAGTCGATGGTAGCTCCGACCTCGCGGACTCTGGAGTTGGACGTGCTCTGAGGTGTTCGGAACAACACAAGAGCCGAATCAGGCTCCGGTCCAGGTGCATTGGGGTCGCGATTGAACAGGAACGAGCTCGTGAGGATGAAGCGAGGGCGCAGCCATGCACTGATAACCGGAGTGATGTCGAGGCCGGTAGTGACTCTCCGAGTTCGCTCAAAGCCAATGCCCATGCCCAAGAAATCGCCACTCTGCTCCCGGAGGAACCGGCCCAGCGGAGTGTCGTCGCCATAGTCCTGGAGATCGCGCGTGCTCTGGATTCCAGCCCTGAAGCCAAAGGTTGAAAACGGCCGGAGATCCAATTCGGCTGAGTTGCGCCACAGGTGCACGATGCTAGGTAACTCCGGTAGCAAGCTGTCGCCCGGTCGCTCTACCGGGACTCGGAAAACGGTCCGATCCGTCTGATTGTCGGTTAGCGTTGAAGTGAACCTCAGCCTCGCAGGGTTCCACCGCAGTCTGGAGGTTTGCAGTGCCTGGCCAAATGCGCTGTTACTGATGAACCCCGGCAGTGAGTTGACGAAGTCCGCCACGAATTCCGGTACCGACCGTATGGTGCGTGCACGAGGGGTACTCGCATAATCACCTTGTACCTGCTGATTGGTGGTCTTGGCCTGGCTCAGCGAAGTCACATCAGTCCCAGTTGCACGACTGGCGCGCACCACCAGCGGATCGAGCAGTGCTCGTTCCACGAAGGAGGTTCCTCTTCGCGTCCTGCGCAGCGCCACATCCAACGCAGTAAAGGAGCTCCCCGGCTCTCGCAGATCTTCGAGCGCGTCGGCGCGGAGGTCGCTGTCTGCCAGGAAGAACGGGTCCGCATCGGTCTTGGCGTAGTCCACTCGGAACGGCATGCTGATGCCCCACGACTGCGGCAGGAACTTATCGAGATTGAACAACGCACCTAGCCTGACAGCCTGGTCCGTGATGTAGCTGGGGTTCCCCTCGAGTTGTCGAAACTGATCGTTGACGAGATTGTAGCCGACCGTGAACTCTGCAACGTCAGCCGCCGCGAACCGCACATCGATAGCTGAGGCGACGCCGGTGGCGTCAATCACCTCGGTCAGCCGGATGTCGTTCACCCATAGCTCAGATTGGACAATGGTCACCGACTCCTGAGCGCGGAACATGCCAACCGCCACCTCCGACACTCGCGCCAGATTCGGCGGAGCGGTACCAGGGTTCAGCACCTGAACGAAGTACGGCCCGTCGCACTCGACATATGCCGTCGAGTCACCACCGCACTCTGCTGCACCCGACGGAGGCAGCCCGCTCAACCACCGGTTCTCCACTAGGGCACGCAATTCAGTCCACCGTCCGATATCGATGACGATCTCGGGTTCCCAACTCACACTTCTCGCAGGTGTCTTGTACATGTAGAAATTGTTCTCATCACGACCGACCTTGATGAGAAACTCGAGATCTCCTTCTTCCCAACCGACGCCCCTACCGCGTGCCCAAACCAGCAGCTTCCGGTACTTGAGGAAGTTCTGGTCGGCAATGTTGGTAAACCGCGTCAGCGCTTCTCCCCGCTCACCGACCCTGAGATCGGTAGCCAACAACCGGAGTGAGGTCTCGTTGATCTGGACTGAGGTAAAACCGACGTCCAGGTCCGAGCGTTCGGGTTCATCGACTACACCCGGAGGTGACTCGTAGCCCAAATCCACGTCCTGGGTCGTGATAACCGACGCCACCACTTCACCATGGGGTTCCCCATCACTTCCGCTCAGACCCAGGATCGGAGTCGCCGCTCTCTTGATCCAAGGCGCTCCAACGAACTGCATTCTCGCCAGCGAAACCGTCAGTTGTTCTTCTTCACCTGTCCCCTGGTCAGGAGCAACCATCGTCATTCTGAGGGCCTGGATCTGCCTCAGATTGGGTTGCCCCACCTGGACCGTGTCACTGCGGAAGGAGATCCGGTACAAACGCCAGGTCCACGTTCGCCCCTCTGCAGTGGTGTAGTTGCCCCCGTCTCTGACATAGAACCGCTCGTCGCCAATGGGAAACACGTAGCGCACGAAGTCTTCTTGCACTGTGCCGACGTTGACGTCCAGTCTGTTGTCGCCGTCCAGATCTTCCGTGTTGAGACCGCTGTTTCGGCGAGAGCAGCGGGCCAACAGATTCCCTAGAGCGAATGAAGAGATGTCAGAGAACCCGCTCAAGTCACACGTGGGAAACTGCTCTATGAACTCACCAGTGGCAGAGTTCGCGATAGAGTCGAGCACATCCCCCAGAATCCCCACATCATCCGCTTGGGCGTTGAACACATTCGTGAGGGAGTCTTTCTCTGAATCCAACCGATCGGCTCCAACGAATTGAAATCCGTCGAAGGTCGTGTCCGCTCCCGATACCGTGAAGGTGGTCGGACCGAACCCCACGGCGTCCTCGAACACCGTTCCGAAATCGAACACCAGGTATGCATTCGC
>CP070792.1:1465315-1474911 GCA_020346845.1 Gemmatimonadota bacterium | reverse complement strand
CGCGGCATAGGCGGCGTAGTTGAGCCCGATGGCGGCAATCCCACCCAGCGCACCCTTGATCAAACCGTCTAGCAAGAAGGGGCGACGGATGAATCCGTCTGTCGCACCTACGAGTCGCATGATCGCAATCTCGCGACTGCGGTGGAGGACCGACATGCGTACGGTTGTGCCGATGATGATTATCGATGCAAGTGCAAAGGCGCCGCCGATCACCAAGCCAACCACCGTTGCGATGTTCCGTAGACGATCTAGACGCTCAACCCATTCGCGTCCGAACTGGATGTCCTCGGCAAAGCGGAAACCCTCCAGCCATGCGGCAACACGGGCCACGTTGTCGGCGTCACGGTAACCGGGTAGCAGCTTTACCTCGATCGAAGCCGGCAGCGGGTTTGTCGCCAGATCATCGCCAAACACGTCTTGGAACTCCGACATGTCGCGCCGGGCCCGCGCCAGAGCTTCTTCCTCGGGCACATACACGGCGGACTCAACGCCCGGGAATGATTGAATATCCGACAGCGCTATGGTGATGACCTCGATCGGTGTCCCACGCATGAGATACGCAACGACTTCCACCCGCTCCTCGATGTCTCCGATCGTCTGGCGCAGATTCAGCGCCACGAGTCCAACCAATCCCACCACGAAAAGGGCGAATGCAATCGTGGTAATGGAAAGCACCGACAACACGGGCGCCCGACGGAAGGAAAGACTTGCCTCGCGCAACGCCAATCTCATCGTGCCGCCTCACCGTTCTGCTCATCGTCGACAGCCGTGTCGTATACGATGGCTCCGTCTTGGAGCTCGATAGTCCGGTGTGACGCTGCTCGCACCAGCGCAAGATCGTGCGTTGCCATGACCACTGCCGTGCCATTGCTGTTGATGTCCCGCAGTAACTGGAAGACGCCACGTGTCGCCCGATCGTCGAGGTTGCCGGTTGGTTCATCGGCCAATAGCACCAGTGGATCGTTGACGAGCGCGCGCGCGATTGCAACCCGCTGCTGTTCGCCACCAGATAGCTCACGAGGATACGCGCTTGCCTTGGCCGCGAGTCCTACTTGCGTGAGCACACGCATGACCTTGGGTGCTATCGCGCTGCGGCGCACGCCGATGACCTCCAAAGCAAACGCAACGTTTTCCTCAGTGGTACGATCCTCCAGCAATCCGAAGTCCTGGAACACGATGCCGAGCCGGCGGCGCAACTTGGGAACCTCACGCCGCTTCAGCTTCAGCGTACTGAAGCCGGAGACGCGCACTTCTCCTGACGACGGCAACTGATCGGCGTATATCAGGCGGAGAACCGTAGATTTCCCAGCCCCTGAATGACCAGTCAGGAACGCGAACTCACCCTTGGCGATGTGAAACGATATGTCCTTGAGGGCCAGAGAATCCGAGCGGAACGACTTGAAGACTTTACTGAAACGAATCACGATCGTAGCTGTTCGAATGCGGTCTCGAAATCGGCGATGATGTCTTCCACGTCCTCAATCCCTAGGCTGACGCGCATCAGGCCATCGGCGATTCCCTGCTCCTTCAATTCCTCGTCTGACAGGGCGGAGTGAGACGTGAAGCGAGGCATTGATACCAGTGTCTCGGTTCCTCCAAGGCTCGGCGCGTGAGTCACCAGTCGCAGGCCTTCGAGCACCGATCGGGCCGCGTCGGCGCCACCTTTCAGCTCCAGGCCTACCATACCCCCGAAGCCATCGAGTGTCTGAGTGCCCACTTCATAGTCGGGGTGCTGCTCCAGGCCCGGGTACCAGACCTGCTCTACGGCCGGGTGATCAGCGGCCCAGCTGGCAAACGTTATCCCATTGGTGTTGTGCCGTTCCATTCTGACGGACAGGGTCTTGAGTCCACGCTCAACCAGCCACGCCTGGTGCGGGTCGATGGCTGGACCCCACACCGTCATCAGTCGGCGCACCTCATCGATTACCGGCTGGTCGGAGGCCACAGCACCCGCGATGACGTCCGAGTGTCCGTTGAGGTACTTCGTGGCGCTGTGAATCACGATGTCCGCCCCATGCTCCAGCGGCCTGCAGTTGATCGGGGTGGAGAAAGTGGAATCCACCAGCAGGCTGATGCCCAATTCACGACAGAACGTTGCGAGATAGTCTATGTCCACCACCCGCATCAGAGGATTGGTCACAATCTCTACGAAAACAGCCCTCGAGTGCTTCTTGAGTTGACGCCTCCAATTGCGGGGATCACTGGGGTCCACGTAGCTGACATCAATACCCAAGCGATGGAACTCTTCGTTGAAGAGTCGACGAGTTCCTCCGTAGATCCAGTCGCTCGACAGCAGATGGTCGCCCGGGTGAAGCACCGCTAGGTGAGCCATGGCCGTTGCACCCATCCCGCTGCCCAGAAAAATGGCGCCCTCAGCACCTTCCAGAGCGGCAAGCCTCTCACCTATGGCGAGCTGATTCGGATTGTTGCCGTACCTGGTGTAGAGGACGCCCTCTGGGGACCCGATTGGGTTGGTGAAGGTGCTGCTCTGATATATGGGGGAGACGACCGGATCGCTTACAGACTTGGGATGGGGATGGCCGTGGATGGCCTTGGTTGACAGACCTGCCGGCGGTTTGGTCATAGCGCTGTGAGTGCCCGGTAGCCACCCGCTTCATGTTGCACTAACCGCCGCTCGAGCAGCTCGTCTAACACGCGTTCAGTGGCATCAGTAGGCATCTCCAATCTGGCCGCGACGTCCGTCGCGCCCGTAGGACCGTCCTCCATGACGGCTGCGAACGCCCGCCTCACGTTGTCGCCCAGAGGACCTAGCAGCTGGCATTGGCCCTGCCGATCCTCGGCTACAGCGGCCTTGTCGTGGCGTTCGAGTACGAGGCTTATCGCTTCACAGTGTGCCTCGGTCACCCCGCGGAGCAGGAAGGCGCGGGCGCCGCCGTGTTCCAGCAACAACTTGCCTACTATCTCGTCCGCACAGGAAATGTCGAGACATCCCACCGCTCCGAAGTCGATCACGGCTACCTGGCTGCCGTCCACAGACTCGAGCAACTCTTCCACGCCTCCCCGCACTGCACGGCCGGTATGACGTGTCACGAGGTCACCGTATCCGGTGGACACGGTACGATTTAGGATCGTTTTCAGGTCGATGCTGTTCACTCTCGTCACTCGGCTTGTTGAGCGGGTATGATCTGAAGCATCTGACTGCCTGGAAATGGTGCCAGACCGTCAGCCAGTGGGATGTCATCATCCCATGACGGGACGATCGCGATGCGCGCCGTCCCGCTGCGTATGCTCAGCTTTCCGTCCCATCTGTTTACATAGCGGCGGATTCCACCCAAACCCTGTCCTCTACCGGGGTCGCGGAACCGACTGGCACCTTGAATGAGCGCCGCTTCAAGTGCTGTCGCATCGCCCCAGCGATCGCCGTAACGGCCGCCTTGTGTCGCCTGGAGGGATCGGCGGAAGCCCATTCCTGCGTCCGCCACGGTAATGACCACCACTCGACGACCCAACCTGCGGCGCCAGTGGTACGTCTGAACGGCGACCCAGCCGGACGTGCCAGCGTGCTCTACAATATTCTGACACGCCTCCGAAAGCGCCATACCGAATCCCATTGTCGCCGTTGCTTCCAGTCCCAGTTCGCCGGATAGTATCGCCGCAGCTCTATCCTGGATTACGCCGACGACTCCGTGTACGTCGTCAGAGCCCCTGACGGGTGTGATCTCCAGCAACACCTCAGATGATCTGCTCTGCGACGCACGCGGGGTTCTGCCGTGGATCTCGAACCACTCTCCGGCAAACTCGAAGAATCCCGTGCGCGCCCAGTAGTGGAGCACGTCCTTATCGGTCGGGATCGTCAGTCGGGGGCGTTGCGCACCCCGTTCAACCGTGTTTTGTCCAGCCACCAAGAGGCCAAGCAATCCGTAGGGTGCACCCCATTGAACCGCGTGTGCGTCAAACAGCAACCGTTCCTCGTCTGGCTCGCCAAAGGCCTTGGCAAACTGATCGAATGAGCGATCGTCAAATTGGGTGGGCACCTCGACAACCCGCGTCATTGGCGAACGATCTCCCCCCGAAGGTGGTGATGCAGATACGTGGCGCCCCGATACGAGAGGTTACGCGCGGCAAACCGATTCGCATGCCGTATGGCCGCCTCTATCTCGGATCCCTGCACCAGGTGCGACACTATTGTTGCTCCGAACACATCACCGCAACCCGTTGGATCCAATTCGTCAGCTACTTCGGCTGCGGGGATTCTCGCTGTGGCCACCGGGCCGACGTCACGAGGCTGTCGGCTCGACTGCCGCAGGAATGTGAACGCTGGTGTGGCGAAATAGACGGCTCCCAGGGGCCCAAGTGTAACGATCAACAGTCCCACGCCCGCACCCAATGCGCGGGCGGCAACCTCCATCGGGTCTGACCCAACGAGATTCATCTCATCTTCGTTTAGCTGCACCACGTCGAAACAGGAAAACCAGCCGCCAACGTCTTCCGGTGCCTCCGGTATCCGGAGTCCGTCCCGCCCAACGCCGAGAAATAGGCTATGCAGATCGGCGTAGATCGGTCCGTGGAATCCGTGCCTCAGGTGGTGGGCCGTTTCCAGCTGCAACTCGAAGCCGGATATGAAGTTCACGTAGAGGGCGTCGAGGTCCTGCACCATCGGGCCTAGTTCCTCCCAGGTCCATGGTGATACCCCACCACTCAGGTGCTCGGCCACACGCTCTATGGCCTCATAGCGCAAGGTCACGCGGTTGTTTGGCTCTCGCACCTCCACGAACCGTCCGGCAGCTGCCCTATGCGTGAGGCCCGCGAGAAATTCGTTCGCGAGCGGTGCAAGGTCACTACCGACCTTGATTAGAGGGACGATCTCCCAGTTCGAGGGCAACGCCGCCTCCAGCGCAGCCAAGGCGTAGCCGATTCCGCCCCACTCCTCCGCGGGCTCCTGTTCCGCACCGCGGCCGTAGATGGTGTCCCACACCATCGTGCCCAACACGCCCAAACGCTTCAACAGGAACCCCAGGTTTGTTCTTTGAATGATGCTACTGCACCGTACACGCCGGCGGTTCCCGTTAGACTACCAGGCACGATGCGGCAGACAGCAACGCCCGGTCGAAAGGCCCGTCTTCTCACTTGATTCCGCATCGGATCGAACAGATGATCTCCCGCTGCAGTCACACCACCACATATGACCACGATATCGGGGTTCAAGATGTTCACCATATTGGCGATCGCCAAACCGAGGACATGGGCCGTCTCGGTGATTACCTCGAGGCAGTACTTGTCGCCGTCTGCCGCGGCCTGGGAAACCGTCTTGGCAGTGATCCGATCCAGTTCTCCGTCGACGTACTGCGGAAGAGCCGATTCAGCTCCGGCTTCGATCCCCTCCACCGCCCTTCGGGCAATGGCCGGTCCGGAGGAGTAGGCTTCTACACAGCCATAGTTGCCGCAGTTGCACTTCCTGCCACTCTGGTCGATGCTGGCGTGTCCGAACTCTCCGGCTACGCCGGACGCCCCGTGGAATATCTTCCCGTCCAATACGACAGCGCCACCGATTCCAGTACCAATGGTCAAACCCACGACAACCTTGCCACCCTGTGCTGCACCACGCCACCACTCACCCAAGATTGCGCAGTTGGCGTCGTTGTCGAGCGTCGCCGGCAAGCCCAGGGCGGCACTGACGCGATCCCGCAGCGGCATGTCAGTCCATCCCAGATTCGGCGTCAAGAACACTGTGCCGGTGTGGCGGTCGATTGGTCCTGGCGCACCGATGCCGATCCCCACCACTTCAATGTCACTACCCAATTCTGATCGCGCTTCGGCTAGAGAATCTGTTACGAGGCGCTCTATTTGGCCGACGACTCCGTCCGGCCCTCCAGCAACATCGGTCGGCATCGTCTGGTAGCCGAACAGAGCGCTACCGTCTTCGGGCACCGTGCCGACGACGAGATTGGTCCCACCAATATCAACGCCGACTATGTAACGCACGGGAAAATCCATGGATCAACGATTAGCGCCACACGGTATTGCATCACGTTTCTACTCGACTTGTAGTACTGCAAGAAAGGCCTCCTGGGGAATCTCCACGGTGCCAACCTGCTTCATGCGCTTCTTACCTTCCTTCTGCTTCTCGAGCAACTTCCGCTTCCGGGTAACGTCACCGCCGTAGCATTTCGCCGTCACCTGTTTTCTCAACGGCCTGATCGTGGTACGGGCTATGACCTTGGATCCAATCGAGGCCTGAATGATGACCTCGAATAGCTGCCGGGGAATCAGCTCTTTTAGCTTCGACGCGATCTTTCGACCCCAGTCATATGCTTTATCACGATGTATGATGACGCTGAATGCGTCGATCGGGTCACCGTTGATGAGCATGTCCAGCTTAACCAAGTCGCTCTTACGATACTCGGCGAACTCGTAGTCCATTGCAGCATACCCACGCGACACGGTCTTGAGCTTGTCGTAGAAGTCCAGAATGATCTCACCCAGTGGGAAATCCCATTCCAGCTGGACCCGAGTCGTATCGAGGTAGTGCATGCCCTCGTACTCACCCCGCCGCTCTTGGCCCAACTTCATGATCGCGCCTATGTAATCTGTGGGCACCGTGATGCGCGCTCGAACGTACGGTTCCTCCAAGCGATCCACCCCCGACCCGGTGGGAACCTTGGAGGGGTTCTCGATGATAGTGGTGGTTCCGTCAGTCATGTGGACGTGGTACTCGACGTTGGGAACCGTGGTAATCAAGTCGAGATCGAACTCTCGCTCCAAACGCTCTTGGACTATGTCCATGTGCAACAAACCAAGAAATCCACAGCGGAATCCGAAACCGAGTGCCACTGATGTCTCCGGCTCGTAGTGGAGCGACGCGTCGTTGAGCTGCAGTTTCTCGAGAGCGTCGCGCAGTTCCTCGTACTGATTCGCATCTGTGGGGTATAGGCCGGCGAACACCATGGAGTGGATGTCCCGGTAACCGGGTAGCATCTCAGCAGCACGGTTGTTGGCGTCGAGCACGGTGTCACCCACCCGTGTCTCGCTCACGCCGCGTATATTGGCTACGAAGTACCCAACCTCACCGGCTTCTAGTAGTTCGGTGCGCTGCTGGTCGAGCTGTAGGTATCCGACTTCGGCGATCTCATAGCGTTCGTTGGGATGTGACCCGAACGCAATCTCCAATCCCTTCTTCATGCGACCGTCTACCACCCGGACACTGGGTATCGCACCACGGTAGCGGTCGTAATACGTGTCGAATATCAGAGCCCGGAGGGGTGCATCGACATCTCCACTTGGTGGCGGCACCCGAGCCACGATCGCCTCCAACAACTCCGCCATCCCGGTGCCCTCCTTTGCCGAAACCCGCAGGATCTCTGACTCTGCGACACCCAACAGCTCGTGTATCTCTTGCGATCGCCGATCTGGCTCGGCAGCAGGGAGGTCTATCTTGTTCAATACCGGTATGATCTCGAGTCCCGCATCGAGCGCCAGAAACAGGTTACTCACCGTCTGCGCCTCGATTCCCTGGCTGGCGTCTACCACGAGTACCGCTCCCTCGCAGGCGTTGAGTGAGCGCGAAACCTCGTAGGTGAAGTCTACATGGCCTGGTGTATCGATGAGGTTGAGCTCATAGGTTTCCCCGTTCGAGGTGTAGTTCATACGCACGGCGTTGAGCTTGATCGTGATGCCGCGCTCCCGCTCGAGGTCCATCGTGTCCAGGACTTGGGCCCGCATGCGCCTCTCGTCCAGGGTACCCGTAAGCTCGATCAACCGGTCGGCGATGGTAGACTTGCCGTGGTCGATATGGGCCACGATGCAGAAATTGCGGACTAGGTCTCGGCGCATGGCTAGAGAATATACCACCGCGTGCCATCGATTTACCTCAGATGGCAGGCCGCTCGATCCAGGTTCGGTAGCGCGCCGCTTCCCGGGCGCATAGTAACAACCCCGGGCTTTCTGCCCGGGGTTGTTTGACTTGATGGCGCTCGAGCTGATATGAGGAGTTGTGTCACGGGGTGACCCGCTTCACTATCCTGTCGTAGCTATCGGGATCCCACTTGGGGCGCTCGGGTGCGTTTGCCACCTCAACACCCAAATAGAACATCAGCTTTACGATGCGAGACATTTTCTCAGCATCGATCTTCTCGACCTCGTCGCTCGCACGGTGGTAGTCCTCGTGAACGCCATTGAAGAAGAAGAGTATGGGCACACCCTTCTCTGCGAACTTGTAGTGGTCCGAGCGGTAATAGAACCTCTCGTTGGGCCAGATGTCGTCGATGGCCGTCATGCCGAGCTCGGGGTGCTCGCCATTCACGCGGTTCATGGTTGCACCGAGGTCTGAGTGCTCCTTGCCGATGACGACGATGGTGTCTGCCCAGTTGCGACCTATCATGTCGGCGTTGAAGTTGGCCACGAGTTGCTCGACCGGCACGGAGGGATTGTTGGCGAAGTGGTCGCTACCCCACAGACCCCGCTCTTCACCACTCACCAGCAGGAAGATCATCGAGCGCTTGGGCCGCGGCTCGAGCATGGCGTATGCCTCGGCTAGCTCGATTATGCCGACGGTGCCAGATGCGTTGTCGTCTGCACCGTTGAAGATGCTGTCGCCCGTAACGCCGCTGCGGAACCCTACGTGATCCATGTGACCACTGTACACTATGTACTCGTTCTTCAGCTCCGGATCGCTGCCTTCGAGGATCCCCACAACGTTGGGTGCACTCGTCTCTGACACCGTCCGGTTGGCCGTCACCGTGATGCTGAGGCCGTTGATCTCACGAACTGCCAAGTCCCCGTCGGTCGATGGTGCCATCCCTAGCAGCTCAACCGCCGCGCTGGGGCTGACCGCTAGTACCGGAGGACCTTGCTGTGAGCTGGGAACGTAACCGCGGACCACTTGGTTCGGCCGCTGCATGCGCGCGAAGAAGCGCCAGATTCTGTCCGGATAGTCGGCCAGGATGAAGACTGCCGCAGGATCGCGATCTGCTATCGCCGCGAGCAACCGCTGCGATTCTTCTGTCAAGTTCCGTCGCTCCGGATCGTAGTTCGCTGCGACCAGTACCACAGATCCCGCAATCGGGAACCGGTTCCCCAATTCACCGGAGCCAGTGATCAAGACTGTCTGACCGGTAGCGCCGTGTTGTGCTGCTGCTCCATCGACCTGCACCACGTCCCGACCGGCAACCAGATCCTCACCACCCTCAACCGCGACTTCGAGCGCGCTGTGGATCTGGGTGAGCGGATAACGCTGGATGAATGTTCCGTTGTCACCGCCCGGCTGGAGGCCGATCCGCCGGAACTCGGCCGCGATGTACTCTGCTGTCAAATCCAAACCCGGGCTCGGCGTGTCCCGACCCATCATCGAGTCATGGGCCAACAACGCAACGCGGCTGTACACGTCATCGGGCGTTATGGAACTGACTGCCTGGTTCAGATCCGTTGTGCTCTGTGCTGCAGCAGCAAGAGGCAACACTAGGGCAAACCACACCGCAAACAAACGCTTCATTGGTGTTTCTCCATCTCGATAGAATCAGAGTGTCTAGAATAGTACAATGGGGAGCGATGGAAGTTGCGCTCATGCATGCGGGATCGGGTCGGCGCGCGAGCGTCCTGACGGATTAGGAGGGGAAGGGGGGGAAGAGGGGGAAGGAGAT
>CP070792.1:1462052-1465215 GCA_020346845.1 Gemmatimonadota bacterium | reverse complement strand
ACGGCTGGGAGAGGTGTCCGAGTGGTTGAAGGAGCCGGTCTCGAAAACCGGTAGGCCCGTTCGGGTCTCGTGGGTTCGAATCCCACCCTCTCCGTGAGTTCCCTGTCCACCGTGCACTTACCCGCTGGATTCGGTGCCCGAAATTCCGGCCATCCCGTGGCCGGATTTGTGTGTCGATAGCAATCAATACGCAGCCTGAACGTGTGCGCTCGCGCGCCCGCGTGACTAGATTCTCCCGATGCCCGATTCAGACATTCCAACAGTGCTGAAACCGTTTCCGATCGTCGTCAGAATACCCGTTCAGTGGAGCGAGATGGACGCGTACGGACATGTGAACAACACCGTATTGTTCCGGTACTTCGAATCGGCCAGGATCACATACCTGGAGCGCTGCGGATTCCTCGAGTCTTACGACACGAACAGAATCGGTGCGATACTCCACTCGACCGAGTGCCGCTTCCGTCAACCACTCCACCATCCCGACGAAGTGCTCGTCGGTGCACGCGCCACCAGCGTGAACGACGACAGATTCACCCACTCGTACACGGTATTCTCGCAAGAGTCTGCTCAGGTCGCTGCGGTAGGCAGCGCCATCGTGGTGTCGTTCGACTACGAGAAGCGCGCGACAACACCGATTCCAGTATCGGTGAGGGACGGGATCGCCAGATTGGAACGTGCTGCCGAGGGTTCTGCCATTGATGCCCGATGAGTGATCAGGGCGGAAGGATCCTTCTCTCGTCCGAGGACATGCAAGACTTGCTGGCACGAAGTAGACGCATTGCTGTCCTGGGGATAAAGCCCGAGTCACGCAGTCACAAACCGGCCCATAGCGTAGCCCGCTTTCTGCAACAAGAAGGTTATGAGATAATCCCGGTCCCGGTTTATTACCCGGAAGTAACGGAGATTCTGGGCCAGCCTGTCTACAGAAAGCTGACGGATATCCCCGGTGACCTGGATATGGTCAATGTGTTCCGCAAGTCGGATGATCTCCCACCGCACGTTCCCGATATCTTGGCCAAGAGGCCAAAGGCCGTTTGGCTTCAAAAGGGCATCAGAAACGACATCGTTGCACAGGAACTGGCCCGTGCCGGGATCACCGTGGTTCAGGATCGCTGCACCGCCGTCGAGCTTCGTCGCCTGCGACGAAGCTAGAAAGGAATTCAGGCTCCATGGGACTTGCGCGCCAGGCATTGCTCTGGGCTTCACAGAACCAATGGCTAGCTAAGCAGTTCCAAACACGTGCGTTCACGCGGCGAGCTTCACGTCGCTTCCTGCCGGGCGAGGACCTTGAGTCAGCTCTGTCAGCTACTGAGACACTTGGGGCAGAGGGGATAGCAACGCTGATCACGCTGCTCGGCGAGAACGTAACGTCTGCAGCGGAAGCGGGTGACGTAGCCCGCGAGTACTGCTCCGTCCAAGCCGACATCGCCACACGCAGCATCGACTGCCAGCTCTCGGTCAAACCGACGCAACTCGGCTTGGACCTGAGCAGCGAAATCTGCAGGCAACAACTCGAGACCATTCTCCAGCAGAGGACAGCACCGGATGTGATCGTGTGGATCGATATGGAGAGTGCTGCATATGTGGACAGTACGTTGCACATCGTCGAGCGGTTGAGCCAAACTCACCGCAATGTAGGAGTGTGTTTGCAGGCTTACCTCCATCGGACCGCATCTGACGTGCAGAGACTCATCCGGCTGCGCGTTCCCGTTAGGCTCGTCAAGGGTGCCTATCGGGAGCCTGCGTCGGTAGCAATCCAGAACAAGGCTGACGTCGATCGCAACTACGCCTCACTGGCAGAGATTATGTTGGGCGCTGCCGCAAACGGTGAGGGAGGTTATTCTGCTTTCGGGACTCATGACATGAGTCTGATTGCCCGCATTCGGGACGCCGCCGGTCAATTGGACGTCACCAAAGACAGCTACGAATTCGAGATGCTGTATGGGATCGCTCGTGAGGGCCAGCAGAGCCTCGCCAACGAGGGCTACCGAGTTCGAGTGCTCGTGAGCTACGGCTCCGCGTGGTTTCCTTGGTATATGCGGAGGCTGGCTGAGCGTCCAGCCAATGTGTGGTTCGTGGTGAAGAGCCTCGTGGCGAGATGATCTCACTACCTGAGACCAGCGAGTGGCGTGTGTCCCGGGCTATCTCGTTATCATCCAGCCGATCGCGAACACCATCTGCTCCACAGTTTTGGATCTAGAGCCGGCGCCCAAGCTACTGTGATCTATGCGATAGGCCAGCTTGCCCCAGAAGGGTAGGCGGTCCAAGGTGAACCTGATCCCGCCCTCAATGCCGTTTCCGCTGTCGTACTCTTCCACGGCATCGACATTGGCGCCGAACACATGCCACAGATCGAAATACGTGATCAGCCTAGGCGTGCCGAGTTCCAGCGCTCCTCCGACATGGCCTTCCCAGAAGATCCAACGCTGCGTGCCCTGATTTGTCACGAAACTACGAATGTGCGGTCCGAATCTGAGGGTGAGCCACGACAACGGCACGAAGCCCAGCATCAGCTCACCTTCAACGATATCTTCGTCAGGAGCCTCGGCCTCCGGGCTCAGACCGCCCTCCAGGTAGCGCAGGTCGAGCCGCAGCTTCCGCCAGGTAACGACACCCCTACCGCCAAACGCTATTCCTGTCAACTTCGAGGACTCGCTTTCGACAGTCTCCGTAACCTGAACCGGGATGGGAGCGAGGCTGATTGTGAGGCCGATTCTGTTTTGCGCATCCAGCCTACCGCTCACGGCAGATCCAACTAGGGCGAACCAAGCCATCACAAGCACTATGCGGCCTCTCACCGTCCGGCTCCTTCGGTGATAATTGGGGTACCCGCAGTCACCAGTACTTGTACATCGCTCTTGCGTCGCTCGTTTTCACTCACGACTACGGCGAGCGAGTCTTGCCACTCGACCACTAGGATTCGATTGGCTTCGATATTGGCAGGAATGGGCTTGCCGGGGCGCCGCCTGAAGAACGTAGTCACCCCAGCGATGCTAACGCTTCCCGCGACCACGAACCGAGCACCCATGAGGTCAGTATCAGAAGAGATGACTGCCGGCAAGACCGCGACTGCCGATCCGATCAATAAACCACCTACCAGTGCCCTTACTCCGGGGCCGCGGGCATATTGTTCCGGAAGAATCAGGGAGTCAGCTGGAGCCAC
>CP070792.1:1451946-1461952 GCA_020346845.1 Gemmatimonadota bacterium | reverse complement strand
TCGCTGTGCTTGCAGCATCCTTGGTCGTGGTCGCGGCAGGAGTGGGGGCTTACGCCGTTGCCTTCGGCGGTGGCGGGGAGCAACAAGCGGGCGCGGGCGATAGCACGCGGCTTGCTGAGGACCCAACCATCACCCCGGCCGACCCGGGCGGTGGTGGACAGGTCGAGGATACTAGCAGCACTCAGCAGGAGCCAACACGAGGCCGGGACAGCGCCGCCGAGGCGACACGTGACTCAGGCCAAACGGCTTCCCCGACGGAGGACTCGGGCCGTCCCGCTAGTATGACGACCGTCGACTCGGCGGCGATCGATGGGGAGCTGGCCAATATTTTCGATGGGTTGGATGACCCTGACCAAAGACCACGTCTCATGGTCAGAGCTGAAGACATATTCAATGATCTGAGGGTGCCGGAGAGCCTTCGTGGACAAGCGGCGTATAGCATCGGCTACGGTCACCTCGTGAACGGGGACAGGCAGAGCGCGTGCACGTGGATAGACCGGGCAATCCAGATGCGTCCGGGAAACACCGGATACCAGAGCACGCGGGCAACTTGGGGGTGCACACAGTGAGCCTGTTCGGCAAGAAGACACCACGCACACAGATAACGGTCTTTGGCAAGACCGACGTCGGGATGAACCGGGATCACAACGAGGACAGCTTCCTCGTTGCCGACCTGACAGCCAAGAAGGCGTCCCTATTGCCGGAAGTGCGCTACCATGAGATCGGGGTAAAGGGCACGTTGCTGTTGGTCGCCGACGGTATGGGCGGGGCAGCCGCAGGAGAAGTCGCCAGTGAAATGGCAACGGGCGCAGTCTACGACCATCTGGTAGCCACATGGGCAAAAGACAAGCACGATTCCCCCCAACAGTTCGCCTATCGACTGCGTGAGGCCGTTGAGAGCGCCAACGCCAAGATTCACGCCTACGCCAAGGAGCATCCGGAAAACCGTGGCATGGGCACGACGCTCACCGCGGTAGGGGTGCTCCAGGATCACATCTACCTGACGCAGGTGGGAGACTCGAGAGCATACCTCATACGTGAGGGGGAGGCCATACAGCTCACCAAAGACCAGTCATTGATGCAGCGGCTGGTGGACGCCGGGGAGCTAACCGAAGAGGAGGCCGAACGCAGCGAGCGGAAGAACATCATACTTCAGGCGCTGGGCCCTGAAGGTCAGGTTAGACCGGAACTGACCTATCAGAAGATCAGTCGTGGCGACACCGTACTGCTCTGCTCGGACGGGCTCTCGGGTCAGGTTACTAGGGAAGAACTGGCAGAGATGGTGTCGCAAGACAAGGACCTGGTCGAGATATCCGGTGAACTCATTGCGCTGGCGAATGAGCGTGGTGGCCCGGACAACATCACGGTCATTGTGGCCCGTTTCAGCGGTGACAATCTGAGCGATCCCGATGGTGGAGAAACCGTCGGCCACGAGGTCTACCGATTAGCCGACGCTGACTCCACCACCGCACCGGTGCCGGTCTTCAGAGACGAAGCTCCGCCAACACCTCCTCGATCCTCGATGGTAGCTGCCGGCGCCGCTGCCGCCGCAATCGTGGCAGTAGCGCTGCTGTTGGCAGTCCTATGACCGGGCGTCAATGAAGGTTCAACTCGAGGTTCTCTCCGGAGCACGCGCCGGCCGCGTTGCGGTGTTCTCCCAAGAAACCATCGCGATCGGACGGCACCCCTCCTCAGACCTACAATTCGATCCCAGGAAGGACTTGGAGGTTTCCACGCACCACGCCACCATCGTGCGTGAGGGTACCCGCTGGCTCATCAAGGACAGGGACAGCCTGAACGGGGTGCTGTTGAACGGCCATGCCATCGCCGCCAAAACACCGCTCGATGACACCGATCAGATCCGGCTCGGTGCTGACGGACCGGCGATCGAATTTCGATTGGTGCCCGATTCGGTACCGGACGGAATACGGCCGTCCACCGTCAGCCGCTCAGGGCGCAGCACCGGCACACCAACACGGGTGGCTTCTGACAAAAGCGGCGCCCCTGACCCAGCAAGCCGCATGACAAAGCGCATCGAGGCCGAAGTTGGCCGCCAGACTAGGAAGCTGCGGGCGCTCACGGGCGTCCTGGTGGTCCTGCTGCTCGCGGTCATAGCGGCATTCGTTTACGACGCCGTCAGACAGAGGCGTTTAAGAGAAAGCGAGATCGCCTCACTACAGGCGCGCACCGACAGCATCCTCCAAGTTGCCGGAGACGCAGTCCAAGCCCTGCAAGGTCAGGTTGCGGGCCTTGCCGCTGCCCTCCAGACGTCCCAGGGTGACGTGTCACAGCTCAAAGCAGACCTCGCTGCAGCCCGCCGGTCGGGGAGCGCAGAGGAGGTCCGGCGGCTGCGAAGACAGCTCCTGGATGCGAGCCAGGCGTTGGTGTACCAGCAGGCGGCCGCATACGTGGATTACGGGAGCATCGTCGAGGCCAATCAGAGCGCAGTGGCAATGATGTGGGTGGAGTTCGAAGTCGGAGAAGTGTATGTGGGAACCGCCTTCGCGCTACGGTCCGACGGTTACATGGCGACCAGCAGGCACGTCGTGGCCGGCGAGGCAGGCGACCGGGCAGCGTCCCGCATTGCCGTCAAGTTCGCTGATTCATACCAGGTCTACCAAGCTCGAGTCGTGGCAATATCACGGGAAGCCGACGTGGCGGTGGTCAAAGTCGATATCCCGGGTGGTGTGCCCACCGTTAGAGGCCTCAACATGAGGGCTGACACCCTGCAACAGGGAGCTCCTGTGGCGATTGTCGGATTTCCGCTGGGGCCAGATCTGCCCATGACGGCATCAGCTGCCGGCCGCACTATCGCGCGCACCAGTTTCTCCGCCGGCTCGATAAGCAAGACCCTGCCAGAGATTCTCCAGATTGACGGGTACGGCGCCGAAGGGTCCAGTGGCAGTCCTATCTTTGACCAGTCTGGAGAGGTGATCGGTGTGGTATTCGGGGCCGAGGAGGGATCTTACGGCCGGATGGTGGTGGGAGCGCCGGTCGAGCACCTGGTGAGACTCTTGGAGTCAATTGGGGTTTGAGGAGCCGAGTCGTGGACAGGAAGGTAGAGGGGAGACTTAGCAAGTGAGCGATCGCTCATATAAGTCGTTCTAGTAACCGCAGCACATACGCCTGATGCGTATTATCCACCAGAGTCGTTCCCCCTTTCACTAATCCTCTTTCTCGTTCGTCACCACCGGGGGGGGATCTCCAATCACCGCGCGCACCACCCCGCTGGCCGCTGTGAGACGACGCTCAGCTTCGGCACGGTCCAGATCCAACCGAACCATTACTAGAGCCGTCTTGACGGCACCGCCGGCGGCTTCGATCGCGCTACGGGCAGTGACCCGGTCAACTCCACCGGCCTCCATCAGAATTCGCTCCCCCCGATCCCGCAGTTTGTCACTCGTGGCGACCAGATCCACCATGAGATTGCCATAGGCCTTCCCCAACCGAATCATCGAGCCGGTCGTGATGGTGTTGAGAATGAGCTTGGTCGCGGTGCCGGCCTTGAGCCGCGTGGATCCGGTCAGAGCCTCGGGGCCCACCTTCGCCACGATCACCTCGTCGCAGTTCCCTGTTAGCTCCTCCGGCGGATCGGTGCAGGTAACCAGCACCACCGAGGCGCCCAAGGTTTTGGCTTGAAGCAAGGCAGCCCGCACATATGGCGTGGTCCCACTGGCCGCGATTCCGATCACCACGTCACTTCCCGTCACTCCCTTGTCCGCAATGGCACTCACGGCCGCCCCTGCGTCGTCCTCAGCCCCTTCTTGGGGTCCCGTGAGTGCTGCCGGCCCACCCGCGATAATCCCAGAGACCATCCCGGCCGGAGAGCCAAATGTGGGCGGACACTCAGCGGCATCTAGAACTCCCAGACGCCCGCTCGTGCCGGCACCCACGTAGATCAAGCGCCCGCCAACTTTAAAGGCGTCGAGCACGAGGTCTATCGTCCGTGCCAGCGCCCGACGGGTCTGGTGCACCGCGTGAGCCACGGTCGCGTCCTGAGCGTGGAGCTGATCCACGATCTCTAAGGAGGAGGCTACATCGATGCCGACCGTTGCGGGGTTGCGTTGTTCGGTGAGTCGGTGGTCGAGGAATTCCGGATTCATGGCTGCCTATGATAACAGAACCGGGGCCCGTCTGGGCCCCGGCCGGTCATCACCTTGCGGTTTGTACGACTAGTGGTTCTGTGAGCACCACCCTGATATAGCCGCCCGTCGGAAGCAGGATGTCCTGGTCCTTCGTGGCAGCAGCCACAGCGGCTCCCGCGGCTGCTCCAACCACACCTCCGATCACGGCCCCCTTCGTGTTCTTGCCCACCACTCGTCCCGCAACAGCACCCACGACTGCTCCTGCACCAACCTTGGCCGCATCGCCGCCGGTAACACCTTGTCCCTTCATCTCGAAGCCAAGACTGTCCGATACGGCATTGATGGCATACGACCCACCACCGAAATGCACCTCGGAGAAGGTGAGAACCAGTGTTCCCGTGCCGCCTGGGCTGCCTGCACCTTCTATCTCCGTCACGGTCCCTGTGAAAACTGCGCCCGCCGGGATCACGACTCGGCCCTGTTCGTCGAGCACGTCTCTGTTGACAGTCGCGGTCACCGGATCACCCACGACACTCATCCGCGACCTGATCGTGTCGGAAGCGGCGAGTTCGAGCGCGGTCCCCTGGCTCAACGAGGCGGCGGGTGGCGCTGGCTCCTCGGGCGGATCTTCCCTGGCCGGCGGTGGCGGCGGAGTATCGGCCCTCGGCTGTGATTGCACCGGTGGGTCCGCGGTTGCCGTCACCGGATCGGTGGTAATGGGGTCGTCACTCAGCACTGCGACCGACTCGGCAGGCGGTAGCGTCAAATCCCGCTCTTCGTCTACCGGCGGCTCCGAGCCACCACATGCCGCCACGAAAAGCACGAACACCAACCACCGTAACGCGATTTTGGATGCGATCATGATCCCAACCTCAACTTTTGGACTTGCCCCCAGGGGAACGGTCCCAGGTTCGGATTCAAAGGTGGGAAATAGCCCATTGCGGAGCAAGTGGCGTGGGTCACACTAAACCGGAACATGGCGCGGTTCTATAGCCGCGATCGTAGGAACTCGGGCGTCAGCGTCTGTAGCCAGTTTGCCATGATGGTGAAGTACCCCGTAAGCAACATGAGACCGACCACAACCATGATCCCACCGGCCACCCTGGTCACAGCGGGTATGTAGCGCCGGTACTTTCTGAACCAGTCGATGAACTTCTCAACCGCAATGGCCGCCAGCAGGAACGGTATCGCCAAGCCAAGTGAGTACGCGAACAGCAGTAACAGCCCCTGTGTCAGGTCAGTGGTCTGTGCGCTGGTGTATGCCAGAATCGATCCGAGTATCGGGCCAATGCAAGGAGTCCAGCCAGCTCCAAATGCCAGGCCCACCAGTAGACTGCCGAGATATCCGACTGGCTTGTCCTGGATGTGCACACGCCTCTCGCGGGCTAGCACTCCCCAATTGAACACACCCAGTAGGTACAGTCCAAACAGGATGATCAGCACTCCGCCCAACCGCTCGAGCCACACTTGATTGTATTGCAGGAATCTTCCGAGCGCCGTTGCGGTCGCGCCTAGCGCCAGGAAGATGATCGTGAAGCCTGCGATGAAGAACAGAGCGTGCGTGAACGCCGTCCACCGTCTCTCGCCCAACTCGTCCAGTGACAAGCCGGTTATGAACGAGACGTAGCTCGGTACGAGCGGCAGCACGCATGGCGAGAGGAAACTCAACACGCCGGCGACGAAGGCTATCGGAAGAGCGACTGATTCAGTACCCATGACTCACACGAGCAGAAATGAACCGGTCGTGCACTCAGTTCCCATGGTTCATTGCGTAAAAAGCGATCATCTTATAGACGAGCTTGGCCGCCAGAAAATCAGGAGCCACTAGACCGGGAATGGGAGCAAGCTCTACGACATCGCAGCCGACAACGTTCTTCTCCTGGAATACCCGTTCGAGCAATTGCAGGGTCGGATACCACTCGCCACCACCTGGTTCGGGTGTTCCTGTCGAAGGTACCAACGACGGATCGAAGTAGTCGATGTCAAACGTGATATACACGTCGTCTCCCAGCGACTGCAGGGCGCGTTCGATCCAGTCATCGCCGCGAAGCTCATGACCGAAGATAACCGGGATATCTCTGGCTCTGATGATTGCTCTCTCCTCTGGTGTGAGGGATCGGATACCAACGGGCACAAGATCGACTTGTTCGTGGACACGATGCATTACGCACGCGTGTGAGAAAGGTGTGCCTTCATACTCGGCGCGCAGGTCCGCGTGCGCATCGAGTTGTAGCACCGAGAGTCTCTTGTCAGATTGGCGAGCCGCATGAGCCAGAATAGGTGGACCCGACAGGCTGTGCTCCCCACCGAGCATTATCACGAATTTGCCTTGGTCGATCAGCCCATCCACCGCTCGCCGCAATTCCGTGAGTGCCTCTTCCGGCCCACTATCCGGAAGCACTAGTTCAGGCAGCGTGTGTACACCGATCAGATATGGCTCGAAGTCCAACTCATGGTCATAAGTCTCAAGAAAACGCGAGGCGTGCAACAATCCCCTGGGACCATATCTGGTCCCGCCCATGTACGAAACGGTCGACTCGTACGGCACCGGGAGGATAACAACCGGACAGCTGCCGAATGATGCCTCGTCGTCGGGGATTGCGAGGAAGGATTCTGGCGGCGCCCACGGCAGATCCCTCAGCCCGGATGGGATGCTCGAAGGTGCGCCGCGATCTCTGAACTCGTTCATCCGCAGAACACCACAGCGCTCACGACGGTGACCCACTTTCCGTCTTCCCTCGCCTCCGCAGTACAACTCATATTGGTCGTTCGCACGATCTCACCAGAGAGCTTCCAGAGTTCCTTTCTTTCATCCCATGCTTGGTCTGGATCGAACGGCACACCCAGTACGGTAGCGAGCATGCTAGCGGCCAGATCCTCAGCATAATCGCCGGCAGCCCGCTTGCCGACGCCAAACGCGTGATGTTCCGATATGTAGCCGTGATGCGACGCATCCGCGGGAATTGCCAGGCCGATTGATGCCGTTGCGCGCCGCGACGGCTCGTTGGTAGCAGCCTCTGCCACCACGGAGAACACCACCTGACCAGGCATCAGGCTCCTGATACCGGCTCCGCGAGACACCATCTTGCAATGCGGTGGCCAAATGGAGCTGACACGAACGATATTGTACTGCGCTATGGACGCTTCGCGCAGCGCTTCCTCGAAGCTCGTGAGTTTCTCTCTGTGGCGGCCGATCCCCTGCGTGAGAAACGCTCTGGTGGGTAGGAACTGCCGTGGATCGATCATTGGAACCCCTCGGAAGACGGCACAGCTACATCCGCCGCAGCAGCTTTGTCCTCAGCTTCATCGTTAAACTGATACCATAGATCTGGCGCTATCTCGATCGGTGGTTCCGTCTCGCCAGCACGCTCTTGCACTCCCTTGATTACCTCATGCACCACGGACAGTGGAATCTCACCCACCTCCTCGACCGCAACCTTGCCCTGTCCTCGCTCTCGACCGCGCACGATCAGCATGTAGCTGACCGTATAGATTCCACGTCGATCGTTGTCCGCTCTGCGAGAGATGACAGCGACCCCCCACTCGCGTTCCTCGCGACGCACGGGTGGAAACAGCCATATCCCTTCTATCTCATTTGGCGGAACCACGTCGGCTAGGCTATCGGCGGCCCGCATCCAGCCGACCCCCAGACCGGCAGCTCCAGCAGCGGCTGCAACCCTCATGGTTCCATGATTGCGCTTTTCGGACATCAAGACCTCAATTGGTCGACTTGGATGCGGTTCGCTCGAAAGATCCGGGCGGAGAACAAGATACCGGAGCCCGGTTTCACCATCAAGCGATCACATGACTGAGACAGGATCACGATCGAACACGACTCTCACAGATCTGGCGCCAACGTGTGGTGCCTTCTTCACCGCGTAGCGGACGATTCGATCCAACAACCGCCGATCGCTGGAACGAATCAGGGCATGCCAACGCCAACGGCGTTTCACGCGAGCGATCGGCGCCGGTGCTGGACCTATGACCTGCACCACATCGCCAGCGTGCTTGGCCACTAATCCGCGTGCCCAATCCGTCAGCTCAACCGCCGCATCAGCTACTACCGTCTCCCTCATGCCGCTGATGACGATATTCACCAGGGCTACGTGGGGTGGATACGGTGGTGATTCCCGCATCTTCAGCTCACGACCAGCAAACGCCTCGAAGTCGTGACGTGCTGCCGCAGTCAGCGCGTAGTGATCCGGTGTTCGCGTCTGCACCAGCACACGACCACCTTTGGGACCGCGCCCCGCTCTACCGGCTACCTGCGCTATGAGCTGGAACGTGCGCTCAGCGGCCCGAAAGTCAGGGAAGTGGAGACCAGTATCGGCATCGACCACTCCCACGAGGGTCACATCAGGAAAATCCAACCCTTTCGCAATCATCTGCGTTCCGAACAGCACGTCGACCTTACGCTGCCCCACTGCCTGCAAGATCCTGGTGTGCGACCACTTGGCAGAGGTCGTGTCGGCATCCATGCGTGCCAACCGCGCCGCTGGGAATCGCTCCCCCAGCCAGTTCTCCAGCAGCTGTGTCCCCATACCACGCGACCGCTGTCTTTCCAGACCACACTCGGCGCAATTGGATGGAAGGGGTTCGTCGTACCGGCAATAGTGACACCTGAGCCGAGGCGGAGTCCGGTGCACTGTTAGCGATATGCTACAATTTGGACACTCCCAAACATGGCCACATCCGGCGCACTGCAGAAAATGCGCGAGACCTCTTCTATTCAAGAGAAGGATGACCTGATTGCCGGCCTCTAGTTCCGCATCCACCGCAGCGTCCAACGCCTGCGACCACGGTATCGCGCCGCTCTCCTCTAGCCTGGGTTCCGAGCGCAAGTCCAACAGTTGCACCTCGGGAAGTCGTCGCGTATTCACTCGCCGCGGTAGCGATATCACCTCGATCCTATCACGCGCGGCCCATGTCTCTAGCGAAGGTGTCGCGCTACCCAGCACCACCCTCGCTCCCTCCAACCTGCCTCTTTTAAGCGCGACATCTCGTGCGTGATACCTCGGCGATTCACCGTTTTTATAGCTTGCGTCGTGCTCCTCGTCCACAACGATAGCAGCCAGCGAAGCCACAGGTGCAAACACTGCCGACCGCGCTCCAACGGCAACACGTCTGCTTCCCGACGCCAGCGCGCGCCAAGCATCGGCACGTTCGGAATCCGATAGGCCAGAGTGGAGCACCGACACGCTCTCTCCGTACACGCCTCGTACCCTGGCAATCGTCTGCTGGGTGAGCGAAATCTCTGGCACCAACACGATCACCCCCTTACCGTCGGCTACGTCTCGGCGAAACGCGTCCAAGTACACCAATGTCTTTCCGCTACCGGTCACACCGAATAACGTGGCAGCATACCCTTCCGGAATCCCGCGGATGGCCGCAATGGCGTCATGCTGCTCACGAGTGGGTTGTGGAGCACTCGTCCCGGGCTCGTTCTCGAAGGGATCCCGCAATCGTTCTCTCACCTCGATCCGCGCCACACTCCGTGCGACCAGAGCGTTCAGTATAGATCTGGAGAAACCGAGCTTCTGGACCAGATGCGTGACCGGCACCTCACCCCCAGCTGCATCCACAGCCTCGTAGGCAGCTCTCTGCCGCGTGGCACGGCCAAAGGTACTTTCGCGTTCGAGTAGCGACGGTAGCGCCTTGGTGAGCACCAGCACGTGGTCCTGCTTGGCCGGTGGCCCAAGCTTCGGTGGTTCCGTGACCAAGATGATCGCACCGGTCCGCTCCAGTCTCTGCAGCACATCCCAGACCGGTCGCTTGAGCTTACGTTTCAAGGTCGCGGCGGCGACCCGGCCACCCGACTGTTCTATGGCTCGCAACACTTGGGCACTGGCGCCGCCTGAGGCGGCCCGAGGATTCACGATCTCGGCCACGAGCCGCGAAGCTCCCCACAGTGCGGCCGGGAG
>CP070792.1:1441339-1451846 GCA_020346845.1 Gemmatimonadota bacterium | reverse complement strand
ACATGGCGACATCGCTATTCCGCCACGAAAAGGTGGTGACGACACAGGCCAAGGCGAAGGAGCTGAGGCCGTATGCCGAGAAGTTGATCACGTGGGCACGGCGAGGTGATCTGCACGCACGACGGCAGGTTGAGCGTTACATAAAGGATAGAAATGCCGCCGGCCACCTGTTCTCTGAAATTGGGCCGCGCTTTGCCGCCCGACCCGGTGGCTACACCAGGATCGTGAAGCTGGGTCACCGCTCCGGAGACGGTGCTGAGATGGCCAGAATCGAGTTGTTGGCGGAGTGACTGTCGGGCTGGACGTACTGCTGCAAACCAAGAGGGGACCGAGCGGTCCCCCTTTTGTTATTGTACCCCTGAAAGGGCAGCGCCACGAGGCGCTTTGACTACCTTGTCAGATCTGAGGCAACTGGTACAGACCTTGATTCGTTTGGGCTTACCATCAACCAGAGCTCGCACCCGTTGTAGATTTGGGTGCCAGCGGCGTTTTGTCTTGTTGTTTGCGTGACTCACGTTGTTGCCGGTCGTGGGTCCTTTGCCGCAGATCTCGCAGATGCGGGCCATATCCATCACTCGCTACAGGTAGATTGCACAGATAACTGCAAATAATCCAAGACCTGGAAAGCTAGTGGCATCGGTCCTTTCCTACAAGGCCAAGCTTTCCATCTGGTAACATAGACCAACCGGGGATCATAGAGAATGCCTACCGCCCTCATCACTGGAGTTACCGGTCAAGACGGCTCCTACCTGGCTGAACTTCTCCTTGCCAAGGGTTACGAGGTAATCGGTGTGGTCCGCCGCACATCGCACGACTCGTATGAGCGGATTGGCCATCTGCTCGATAGAATCTCCATCGTGCCTGCAGACCTATTGGATCAGCACTCCCTGACCAGCGTGATCCGTGATGTTCGACCGGATGAGGTATATAATCTCGCTGCTCAGAGCTTCGTACCCACTAGCTGGACACAACCTGTGCTGACCGGCGAGTTCACTGCGCTTGGAGTGACGAGAATACTAGAGGCTATACGCCTGGCTCACCCTGAAGCGAAGTTCTATCAGGCCAGCTCCTCCGAGATGTTTGGCAAGGCTGTGGAGACGCCTCAGAATGAAGCGACGCCGTTCTATCCCCGGTCTCCTTACGGGGTGGCCAAGGTCTATGGTCATTGGGTGACGGTCAACTATCGGGAGTCCTACGGAATGTACGCGGTGAGCGGTATCCTATTCAATCATGAGTCACCACGTAGGGGATTGGAGTTCGTCACGCGCAAAGTCTCCCACGGCGTCGCTCAGATCAAGCTGGGGAAGGCGAGTCGGCTCAAGTTGGGCAATCTAGATGCAAGACGTGATTGGGGATACGCTGGCGACTATGTGGAGGCCATGTGGCTGATGTTACAGCAAGAAGAGCCGAGCGACTTTGTGATTGGCAGTGGTCAGACAAGATCGGTCCGAGAGTTAGTTGATATCGCCTTTGGACACGTCGGACTCGATTGGCAGGAATACGTTGAGGTGGATGCCGCATTCATCCGTCCGGCCGAGGTGGAGATTCTTCTGGCGGATCCGGAAAGGGCAAGAAAGCAGCTCCCTTGGAAACCCAAGGTGGGATTCGAGGAACTCGTGACGATGATGGTGGATTCTGATCTCGAGCGACTGGCAGGCCGATGAAGGTACTCGTGACGGGGGCGGACGGCTTTGTCGGCTCGCTGCTTGTAAGAAGACTCGCAGAGCTGGGACACGAGACCGTTGCGGCTGTCAGGCCGAGCGATGCAATGCCTCGTGAACTAGCGCGTCGTGACGCATTGGGTGACGTTCCCATGATCGAACTCGAGGTTCTTGACTCGGATTCGGTTCGTCGGGCGGTTGACCGGAACTGGGATGTGATCGTGCACATGGCAGCGGTTTCGTCGGGCTCGCAGGCTCAGCGGGACCCAATGAGTGCCTGGCATGTCAACGCAGTTGGGACCGCACGTATCGCATACGGACTCGGTGCGGCTAAGGCTGCCGGAGGTGATCCACTGCTCCTCTTCGTATCGACGGCCGAGGTCTATGGGGCAGGGTCCGAGGCGTCCCGCGTGGAGACCGATGTAGCGCAGCCTGTCTCACCCTACGCGGCCTCCAAGCTAGCTGCTGAGGTTGCGTGTCTGGAGACATCGAGGCGTACCGGATTGCGCGTGGTCATAGCGCGACCATTTCCACACATTGGCCCCGGACAGGACGAGCGGTTTGTTGTGCCCGCGTTCCTGGAGCGGATCCGGTTTGCCAAGAAGATCGACGCCCCCGTGGTCAAGGTGGGTAGGATCGCCCCAGTGCGGGAATTCACACATGTGGTCGACGTTGTGAGTGCATACGCGTTGCTGATCGACAAAGGGAGAGCGGGGGAAGTCTACAACGTGTCGTGTGGGCGTGCCACGTCGGTGCGAGATATCTTCTTTATGATCTCGGACGCCTTGGGACACCGGGTCATCCCCGAGGAAGATCATGAGTTGATACGGCCTGTCGATATCCCTTATTTGGTCGGTGACAGCAGCAAGTTGCGCGTGGAGACTGGTTGGAAGCCGACAATCTCGCTAGAGGAAACTATCCGAGAGATCGTGGATGCCGAAGCGAACTGACATAGAGAAGATTCTCCTCATTGGGTCGGGCCCGATCGTAATCGGACAGGCCGCCGAGTTCGACTACTCAGGTACCCAGGCTGTGAAGGCGCTCAAGGAAGAGGGTTATAAGGTTGTGCTGGTGAACTCGAATCCAGCAACCATCATGACCGACCCGGAACTGGCGGACCGCACCTACGTAGAACCGGTCACGGCGGAATGGGTGGCTTTGGTGATCGAGCGGGAACGACCTGACGCGTTGTTGCCCACGATGGGTGGTCAGACGGCGTTGAACGTGGCAATGGCCCTGGTCGAGGACGGCACACTCGAGAAGTACGGAGTCGAGTTGATCGGCGCTGACCACCGCGCGATCAAGTTGGCTGAAGACCGTCGGGAGTTCGCTGAAGCCATGCACCGCATAGGACTGGCAATCCCGCGGGGGTCTACAGTGGGCTCGGTCGAGGAGGGCCTGAGTGCCATCGACGACGTGGGTTATCCCGCCATCATTCGCCCCTCATTCACGCTGGGTGGCACTGGTGGTGGCGTGGCCTACAATAGGGAGGAATACGAGACGCAGCTGCGCCGGGCCCTCGAGTTGTCCCCAGTCACCACGGCACTGGTTGAACGTTCAGTGCTCGGCTGGAAAGAGTTCGAACTCGAGGTGATGCGCGATGGCCGTGACAATGTCGTGATTGTTTGCTCGATCGAGAATTTCGATCCGATGGGTGTTCATACCGGTGACTCGATCACCGTCGCGCCCGCCATGACACTGACCGACCGCGAATACCAGGTCATGCGGGATGCATCGATTGCCATCATCCGCGAGATTGGGGTGGACGCTGGCGGATGCAACATCCAGTTCGCTGTGAACCCGGACGACGGAGAGATGCTCGTGATCGAGATGAACCCACGTGTATCCCGTTCGTCGGCTCTGGCGTCCAAAGCGACCGGCTTCCCGATTGCACGAATAGGCACAAAGATCGCCGTCGGCTACACGCTGGATGAGCTACCCAACGACATCACCAAGAGTACGCCGGCTTCCTTTGAACCGGTCTTGGACTATGTCGTCACTAAGTTCCCGCGCTTTGCATTTGAGAAGTTTCCGGATGCCGATGCCACACTCACAACCCAGATGAAGTCTGTGGGTGAGTCAATGGCGATCGGGCGCACGTTCAAGGAGTCTTTCCAGAAGGGCATCCGAGCGCTCGAGATGGACCGCTGGGGTTGGGAAGCGGCAGCCGATGCCTCGGATGATGGCCTGCAAGCGGACGATACCGAAGCACTGCGTCTTGCCTTGCGGACTCCCACACGTGAGCGTGTCTTTCAGATCAAGAGAGCATTCCAAGCCGGTATGTCGGTTGAGGAAGTGGAAGAACTCACGCGAATCGACAAGTGGTTCCTGAGTCAACTGGAAGAGCTGGTGCAAGCGGAAGTCGGATTCAGGGAAGCAGCAGATGTCGATGCCGCTCTGATCAGGTCGATGAAACGGTTGGGGTTCTCTGACAGACAACTTGCCAACCTGCGGGGTATGGCTGAGGAGGGCCTACGCCGTCTCCGGTGGGAGTTGGATGTGCATCCGAGCTACAAGGTGGTCGATACCTGTGCCGGTGAGTTCCCGGCAGCCACGCCGTACTACTATTCGTGCTACGACGAGGAAAACGAGTCTGAGTCTTTGGGTGACAAGGGGGTCGTCATTCTGGGCAGTGGCCCGAATCGTATCGGCCAAGGAGTGGAGTTCGACTATTGCTGTGTGCGAGCGGGGCTTGCATTCCGCGATTTGGGCTACCGCACCATCATGATCAACTCCAATCCTGAGACGGTGTCCACTGATTTCGACATTTCGGACAAGTTGTACTTCGAACCGCTGACCCTGGAAGATGTCTTAGAGATTGTGCGGTTGGAGCAGCCGATGGGGGTTGTGGTGCAGTTCGGTGGGCAGACCCCGCTCAAGCTCACAAAGGCGCTCGAGGCTGCCGGCGTGGCGATCTTGGGAACAAGTCCGGAAGCCATCGACATAGCAGAAGATCGAAAGCGGTTTGAGGAGTTGACGCGAAAGCTAGGTGTGACGCAGCCGGCCAATGGCACCGTTACCGATGTCGAAGCGGCAGTCGCTGTCGCGGAGCGCATCGAGTATCCAGTGCTCGTGCGGCCGTCATACGTATTGGGGGGACGCGCGATGGAGATTGTGTACGATGAGCCGTCCTTGCGCGACTACTTCCAACGTGCCGTGCAGGCCTCACCCGAACACCCGGTCTTGATCGACTCATTTCTCGAAGATGCATTCGAAGCAGACGTTGACGCCATCTGCGATGGTAGTCGTTGTGTGATCGGTGGCGTGATGCAGCATATCGAGGATGCGGGTATCCACTCAGGCGACTCGGCATGCGTGTTGCCATCCTATCTCATTGACGAAGCGGCGGTCGATGAGATGCGTCGTCACACCAAGGAGTTTGCGTTGGCACTAGGAGTGGTGGGCCTGATAAACGTTCAGTTCGCGGTAAAGGACGGGGTGGTTCACGTTCTCGAGGTTAACCCTCGGGGATCACGGACGATCCCGTTTGTCAGCAAGGCGACAGGTGTCTCGATGGCGAAGCTGGCAGCAGCAGTGATGGTCGGGCGCAGTTTAGACGATCTCGGCTTATCGGACGAGGTCGGGATGCCGTACGTGGCGGTGAAGGAGGCTGTCTTCCCGTTCACCAAGCTGCCGAATGTTGACACGTTGCTAGGGCCGGAAATGCGTTCTACAGGTGAGGTGATGGGCCTGGCAGACAGCTTTGGCATGGCCTTCGCGAAAGCACAGACGGCGGCTGACGATCCCTTGCCACTCAAGGGTGCTGTTTTCGTCACTGTGAATGATCGTGACAAGCCAACCGTAACACCCATAGTCCGTCGATTTCATGAGATGGGATTCCGCATCCTAGCCACGGAAGGAACCGCCAAACATCTGAGGGCCCGGGGCGTACCAGCAGAACGAGTGCTCAAGGTGTATGAGGGACGCCCAAATGCCGTTGATCTCATTCTGTCGGGAGACGTCCAACTTCTGGTCAACACTCCCCTCGGAAAACTGACCCAAAGGGACGATTACATAATTCGACGTACAGCGTTACAGCACGGAATCCCGTACGCTACCACGATGTCGGCGGCCAGCGCTGCTTGCGACGCCGTTCTAGCGCTGAGAAGCCGCAGCGGTGGCGTGCGGTCCCTTCAGGAGTGGTACGAATACGCCGGGCAGTTGGAAGAGTCGGTATGGAAGGGGAACGTAGCCGTGTATTTCGGTGACCACGACTCCAAGCGATAACACGAAATAGTGTGGTCGATTCACTCCAGAAGCTAGCTTTACGCTTGCGCGGGACAGTTGAGTTCGACGTGCCACTTGCCCGCTACACGACATACCGCATAGGTGGTCCGGCGGCCGCTCTTGTTATTCCTGAATCCACAGAGGATGTCGTTGAGGTGCTGAAGTTCTGCAACGATGCAGCGATTCCCTCGTTGGCTCTTGGGCATGGCTCCAATGTGCTCGTCAGCGACGCTGGTTTTGCAGGTGTCGTGGTCCGAGTAGGAAAGGGAATGGACTGGTTGGAAGAAGGCGTTGACGGGCCGGAGGTCTGGCAGGCCGGTGCTGGTGTGCCTACGCCGAGACTGGCACGCATCACTGCCCGTGCAGGCCTGTCAGGCATTCAGCGTTTGATCGGTGTGCCCGGGACGGTGGGGGGTGGGGTGGTCATGAACGCAGGTGCTCACCGCCAGAACTTCAGTCAAACAGTGAGGTCGGTAGAGATAGTCGATTCGGACTGGAAGGTGCGTACCATTGCTGGTTCCGAGATCCAATGGCGCTACCGCTCCAGCGGAATCGAGAACGCCATAGTCACAGCAGCGACTTTTGAGTTTGGGAGGGCTGATCCCAACGTGCTCGAGCGAGATATCCAGCGCCATTTCGAGTGGCGCCGTAAGGGTACGCCTTTTGATGAACCGTGTTGCGGCTCCGTGTTCCTAAATCCCCAGGGAGCGGGGCAGCACAGCGCCGGGCAGCTTATCGACGCGGCCGGTCTCAAGGGGTTTCGGGTTGGAGCCGCGCAAGTCTCTCAGAAGCACGCGAATTACATTGTGAACCTCGGAGGAGCGACGGCGTCAGATGTTAAAGCGGTGATCGACGGTGTGCGGGAGAGGGTGTTGGCTGGATTCGGCGTCGAGCTGCAGTTGGAGGTTAGGCTGATAGGAGATGAGGAGCAAGCATGACGGACTACTTCGTTCACGAGAGTTCCTACGTAGACGATGGCGCTACAATTGGCTCTGGTACCAAGATATGGCATTTCTGCCATGTGATGCCTGGTGCTAAGATCGGTGAGCGCTGTAGCCTGGGGCAGAATGTAGTTGTTATGCCTGGCACGAGCATCGGGTCCAATGTGAAGATCCAGAACAACGTCTCGATCTACGAAGGCGTCGTACTGGAAGACGACGTGTTTTGCGGCCCCTCATGTGTCTTCACCAACGTGGGGACCCCGCGGTCCCATGTGTCGCGCAAGGACGAATACGAGCAGACTTTGGTGAAGAGAGGTGCCTCCATAGGAGCCAATGCCACGGTCGTATGCGGGAGTACCCTGGGCGAGTACGCGTTCATTGGTGCGGGGGCGGTCGTAACTTCAGACGTTCCCGCCTATGCACTAATGGTTGGCGTTCCCGCTCGCAGGGTGGGTTGGATGTGCTACTGTGGAGAGCGTCTCCGCCTGAGCGAGGGGGTTGGGGTCTGCGGACGATGCCAACGGGGCTATCGGGAAGAGAACGGCCGTCTGGAGTCAATTGATCGCGGTTCACAAACAGGGTAAGTTGAATAGTTTTAGATATTTGGACGTATACTCATGATCCCGTTACTGGACCTCAAGGCCCAGTTTGAGACCATAAAAGAGGACGTGCTGCCGGCGCTGCTCGAAGTAGCTGAGAGTCAACGCTTCATCATGGGCGAGCCGGTCAGACAACTTGAGGAAGCAATCTCGCAATACGTTGGCGCCGAATCCGCTATCGCCTGTGCTAGTGGGACGGACGCTCTGTTGCTTTCTCTGACGGCTCTCGGGCTGGAGCCAGGCGACGAAGTCATAACTTCGCCGTTTACCTTCTTTGCCACGGCTGGTGCGATCCACAACGCCGGAGGCACGCCGGTCTTCGTGGACATCGAGCCCGATACCTTCAACATCGATACAACGCAGATCGAAGCTGCTATTACGCCCAGGACGAGGGCTATCGTGCCTGTGCATCTCTTTGGTCAAATGGCGCGAATAGAAGACGTAATGGTGCTGTGCGACCGCCATGGTATGGCTTTGATCGAGGATGCAGCCCAGGCAATCGGTGCCCGGCGCCTGCTGGCCGGGGAGTGGTGTATGGCTGGCTCGCTCGGCACTACCGGCGCGTTTTCGTTCTTCCCCAGCAAGAATCTCGGTGGGTGGGGGGACGGAGGTATCATCACTACTCAGGACGCCGCTCTCGCTCAACGCCTGGCCAAGCTGCGCACGCACGGTGGTGCAAAGCAATACCACCACGAGGAGATCGGTACCAACAGCCGTCTGGACACCCTGCAAGCAGCGATCTTGTTGGCCAAACTCCCCCGGCTGGATAAATGGAATGAGGCGCGTAGACGGCATGCCGAGATCTACGCCGAGGGCCTAGCAGATATCGCTGACGTCACGGTACCGTACACCGATCGTGGCAACGAGCACGTGTACAACCAGTACACGATCCGCACGACCCGGCGCGATGAACTCCGTTCATTTCTCAATGAGCGCGGCATAGGATCTGCCGTGTACTATCCGAAGGCGTTACACCTACAGCCCTGTTTTGAGCACCTAGGCTACGAGGGTGGGCAGCTTCCCGAGACCGAGCGGGCCTGCAGCGAGGTACTGTCGCTTCCGGTCTATCCCGAACTCTCTGCCGACCAGCAAGAAGTAGTGATAGCCGCGATAAAGGAGTTCCACACGTGACCAAAACAAGAGTTGCAGCGATAGGTGCGGGGAGTTGGGGACGCAACCACGTGCGGAACCTTGCGAATCTGCCGGAGGCGGAACTGGTCGCTGTGTGTGATCTGAGTGAGGACCGCCGCAATGCTGTGAAGCGTCAATACCCCGGCGTTCACGTAACGGCAGATCATTCTGAGGCCCTAGACATGGCCGAGGCTGCTGTCATTGCGACGCCGGCTACCAGTCACGCGGAACTTGCGCTCGCAGCTATCGAGCGAAACTTGCCGGTGTTGGTGGAAAAGCCGTTCGCGTTGTCAGTACGGGAAGCAGAATCCATTGCCGATGCTTCGGAGGCAAAAGGGGTGCCCGTGGTAACGGGGCACCTGCTTCTATTCCACTCAGCGATAGAGCGGCTGGGTCAGTTGATTGACGAAGGGGAGCTTGGTGATCTGTACTATCTGTATAGCCAGCGGGTGAATCTGGGACAGGTAAGACCCGACGAAAACGCGCTGTGGAGTTTCGGACCCCACGACGTGGCGGTGGCACTCGAGTTGCTGGGTGATGCCCCCATAAGTGTCGCCGCCCAAGGCAAGAGTTATCTCCAACCCGGGATCGAGGACGTTGTGTTCATGAACATGGAATTTGCTTCCGGTATTATGGCTCATGTTCAGATGTCCTGGCTGGATCCGCACAAGGAACGGCGACTCACCGTCGTGGGCTCCGAGAAGATGGTAGTGTTCGACGACATGCAGAGTCGGGAGAAGCTGAAGATCTACGACAAGGGTGTGGACCGTCCACCCGATTACGCATCTTACGGCGAGAGTCTCTCAATCCGGGAGGGTGATATCGCAATCCCTCGCATACCGAACGCCGAGCCACTTGCGGCGGAGCTGCGGCATTTCATTGCGGTTGCGAACGGCACTGCCACATCCAGAACGCCTGCCTCCAATGGCGTTGAGGTTGTACGCGTTCTCGAAGGTGCGTCTCGATCGCTGGCTGCCGGTGGAACGGCCGTGAACCTGGTTTCCTCATAACCGTCTGATCATAATGAACGCGAAATCGACTCTCATCTCGAAGTCACAGGACCGCTCTGCCTGGTTCGGTGTGGTTGGCTTGGGGTACGTAGGGCTACCACTTGTGGTTGAACTTGCCAAAGCTGGTTACAGGGTGCTTGGCTTCGACGTAAGTGATAGAGTAGTCAAAGGTGTGTCCAGCGGCATCTCTCATATTCAGGACGTGCCGAGCAGAGAGCTTGCCGAGTTGGTCAACGCTGGTCTGGTCGAAGCAACCACTGACATGGACCGCCTCTCAGAGGTAGACGCGATCAGCATCTGCGTTCCAACCCCTCTGTCGAAGACCAAAGATCCTGACGTATCCTACGTCATTGCCTCTGCCGAATCTGTGGCTCGCACCGTTAGGGCTGGCCAAGTCGTCGTGCTGGAGAGCACTACTTATCCAGGGACCACGCGAGAGTTGTTGCTGCCGAAGATCGAAGCGGGTGGCCTCAAGGTAGGACAAGATGTGTTTCTGGCGTTTAGTCCGGAGCGAGTGGATCCAGGCAACCCGACCTGGCAAACTCGCAATACTCCTAAGGTCGTTGGCGGCGTCACCGCGGCATGCGGTGAGGTCGTGCTCGCCCTTTACGGGCCGGCATTCGATACTCTGGTTCCAGTTTCGTCACCGGAAGCTGCCGAGCTCGTCAAGCTGTTGGAAAACACGTTCCGTAGTATCAACATCGGCCTCGTAAACGAGATGGCGATCGTGTGTGACAAGCTGGGAGTCGATGTGTGGGAGGTCATCGAGGCCGCGGCTACCAAGCCGTTTGGGTTCATGAAGTTCACGCCGGGTCCTGGGCTGGGTGGGCACTGCATTCCCATCGATCCTCACTACCTTGCCTGGAAAATGCGTGGGCTCAACTACCGGACGCGCTTCATAGACGTGGCAAGTGAGGTCAATTCTGAGATGCCCTTGT
>CP070792.1:1436160-1441239 GCA_020346845.1 Gemmatimonadota bacterium | reverse complement strand
GTGGCACGGGCCTCGGGCTCTCTATTGTGAAACACGTCTGTAGAACTTTGGGTGGGTCCATTTCTGTGGAGAGCGATACGGGGCGTGGCAGCACCTTCCGAGTGAAGTTCCCTCTCTCCGCCATCTGAGTCCGGAAATCTTACCAGGCCTTAACAGTCCCTTTACACAAGCGATCTAGCTTTCCACCACTCGAAACCGGGTAGGCTACGACGGCCTGATCCGGCGATTTGGCAACTTGTCAACTTCTTCGAGGAGAGGAACCTAGGATGCGAAGACAAGTCGCAACTACGGTGTTGCTCGCCGGCATTGTTGGCTGTGGTGGTGGTGGCACTGCAGACACGACAACGATCCGAGTAGACGGATCCAGCACGGTCTTTCCAATCACGGAGGCCGTTGCCGAGGAATTCCAGCGGGCTCATCGTGACGTGCGGGTTACAGTGGGTATCTCGGGTACCGGTGGTGGGTTCAAGAAGTTCACTGTCGGTGAGACGGACATCAACGACGCCTCTCGACCCATCAAGTCATCAGAAGTCTCGGCGGCTGCTGAGAACTCGATCGAATACATAGAGCTGCCGGTGGCGTACGACGGGATTTCCGTGGTCGTGAACCCAGACAACAGTTTCGTCGATGCCTTGACGGTTGAAGAGCTCAACAAGATCTGGGAGCCAGCCAGCACCGTAACTAGATGGAGTGATGTAAGAGACGGGTTTCCCGACCAGCCAATAACGCTGTACGGACCGGGTACCGACTCCGGAACCTTCGATTACTTCACGGACACTATCAACGGTGAGTCAGGTGCCTGTAGGGCCGATTTCACCGCCAGCGAAGACGACAACGTCCTGGTGCAGGGTGTGGCCGGCGATCCCAACGCGCTCGCCTTCTTTGGCTACGCCTACTACGCCGAAAACACAGAACGGCTCAAGGTAGTACCGATCGATCCAGGCACCGGTGCGATAACACCATCGGACATCACGATAAACGACGGTACGTACACGCCGCTCTCAAGACCAGTTTTCATCTACGTCAGCACCGCTGCTGCGCAGCGACCGGAGATTCAGGCTTTCGTGCGCTTCTATCTGGAGAACGCACCTGAGTTGGTCAGTGAGGTGGGCTATGTACCGCTGCCGGATCGGGTCTACGAGCTGGCCCTGGAGCGGTTTGAGAGCCAGGTGACCGGTTCCGTGTTCGCTGACGCCGAGCCAGGAGTTCCGATGGAGGAGCTCCTGCAACATTAAGCAAACAACATCAAGCGACGACAAAACATTTGTGGGGACAAATGCATCGCACATTTCTGAAACAACTAGCTGCGGCATCGGCCGTGGTGGCATTCCTAGGTGTATTACCTACTGCCATGCAGGCTCAGATCGAGGTCAAGGCCAACAACCTGGCGGAGATCAAGTTCGGCGGCCGCGTGAATCTGCAGTACAACACGACGTCTGTCGGCGACAATCGATCCAGTGAATTCCTGCTGCGCCGTGTTCGCCTGACCGCGGAGTTCAAGTTCAACGACTTCCTCTCCGGTAAGATCGAGCCGGAATACGCCATCACGTCGACCCGCGTGCGGGATGCGTGGGGCCGGCTGACTTTCAGCCCGGGCTTCCGCTTCACGTTTGGACAGTTCAAGAAGCCGACCGATGTGTTCCAGTTGACCACGAGCTCGAATCTGCCGGTGATCGAGAGATCGGGCTTCGTGCGTGGTGTGGACTCCTGTGCCGGGGTTGGCTTCTGCAGTTTCACCGTTTTCTCTGCCGGCTTGCTCTACTCCGACCGTGACATTGGTGTGATGGTGGACGGTCAACTCGGCATACTCAACTACGCGTTCTCGGCCACCAACGGCGAGGGTGTGTTCAGCAAAGAAGACAACGGTGAGAAGGCGTTCAACGGCCGTCTCGTCGTGACGGCTGCCAAGGACCTCAAGATAGGTGCGCACGCCGTTCAATTGGATTTCGCCAACGATTCGACAGGGCAGGTCGATTACGGTACTGCCTACGGAGCCGACGTCGATTGGGGCAACTACAACCAAGGCCTGCACGTAATCGCCGGGTTCATGGGCGGAACCAACTGGCGGAATCTCGACGCGCAGGGTAACACGTCGGATTTCGTGACAGCGCAGGGTATTGTGTCTTACAAGGTGCCGGTAGGTGGCAAGCACATCTCGGCCATTGAGCCGATCGGACGTGTGAGCTGGTCCGATCCGGACACCGATGTCACAGACGACCGGGCTTGGCTGTTCACACCGGGGATCCAGTTCTTCTTCCTCGCCCGGAACAAGATGTCGTTCAACGCCGACATCTACGTGCCGGACCAGGGCGACACCGAATGGTCCTTCAAGGGCCAGTTTTGGATGTATTTCTAGGCTGCCGAGCACGTGTCCCCAACGTGAGTTGAGAGCCGGATCACCGTGACGACCAAGGTCTCGCAGATCGATTTGCAGCTCGAGCGCAAGCGAACTCGACGATGGCATGAGGAGGGGATCAAAGGAATTCTGTTCCTTTGCGCCCTGCTCTCCATCGCGGTGACGATTGCGATCGTAGTGGTGCTCGCGAGAGAAGGTTTCACGTTCTTCCGCTCTGTGCCCGTGTGGGATTTCCTGTTTGGCACGCGCTGGACACCGCTCCTCGAGCCGAGATCGTTCGGCGTCCTGCCGCTGTTGAGCGGCACGTTCATGATCGTAGTGGGATCGGCGATCATTGGGATTCCCATAGGATTGGCCAGTGCGATCTATTTGAGCGAGTACGCATCCACCCGGGTGCGAGGCATCGTGAAGCCGGTCCTCGAGATTCTGGCCGGCATTCCGACGGTCGTATACGGATACTTTGCCTTGACATTCATCACGCCGGTTCTCAGGACCCTGATTCCCCAAACCAACATCTTCAACGCGGCATCTGCCTCGATTGTTGTGGGGATCATGGTGCTACCGATGGTTGCGTCGTTGTGTGACGATGCCCTGCGCGCGGTGCCTGCTTCGTTGAGGCAAGGCGCATACGCGGTCGGTGCGACACATCTGGAGGTCTCGACACGGGTCGTCGTTCCGGCTGCGCTTTCGGGAGTCATAGCGTCGTTCGTATTGGCTCTGTCTCGTGCGATCGGCGAGACAATGGCCGTTACCATTGCCGCCGGGGCTACGCCGAAGTTGACGGTCAATCCGATTGAGAGCATCCAGACAATGACGGCTTACATCGTCCAGGTGAGTCTGGGAGATACGCCCGCCGGAACCGTCGAGTACCAGACAATTTTCGCAGTTGGTGCGCTGCTGTTCTGCATCACTTTGGTGGCCAACATTGCGGCGCACAGAATTCTGCGGCGATTCAGAGAGGTGTACGAGTGAGCTCCCCACTCGAGGCACCGGCAAACTTACAGCGCCGCAGGCTCAAAGCCCGCGTGTTTCGCACGGTCTGCATGACCCTCACGTGGCTCTGTCTGGTGCTGCTCGCTGTGTTGTTGATTCACGCGACCCGGGAGGGTCTGCCTTGGTTGGACTGGCAGTTCCTCAGCGAGTTTCCATCGCGCTTTCCCGACCGAGCTGGCATCAAATCGGCGCTTTACGGGACCGTGTGGTTGATCGGCTTCACCGCTCTCTTTTCCATCCCGATCGGGGTTGCTGCCGCGATCTACTTGGAGGAGTACGCGCGGCGTAGCCGGATGAACTCGCTGATCGAGGTGAGCATTGCGAATTTGGCGGGCGTCCCCTCGATCGTATACGGCATCTTGGGGCTCACCATCTTCGTGCGTTGGCTGGCGCTGGGTAGAAGTGTGGTTGCGGGGGCAATGACGATGAGTCTGCTGATCCTGCCGATCATCATTATCGCGTCGCGCGAGGCGCTGAAGGCCGTTCCCGACTCGATTCGCCAAGCCGCTTCTGCCTTGGGCGCAACGCCGTGGCAGACCATACGGCACCACGTGCTACCGTCTGCGCTGTCCGGCATACTGACAGGCACGATACTGGCGCTTTCGAGGGCCATAGGCGAAACCGCTCCTCTAATCATGATCGGCGCGCTGACCTATGTGGCGTTCGTACCTGAGGGGCCAATGGATGCCTTTACGGCACTACCGATCCAGATCTTCAACTGGGTCTCGCGGCCACAACAGGAATTCCACGAGCTGGCTGCTGCCGGCATCGTCGTTCTGCTGACGGTCCTTCTGCTAATGAACGCCGCTGCAGTCATAATCAGACATAGATCTCAAAGGAACCGGCTGTGATTGCCGAAACCACTGCAAGCGCGACCGCCCAAGCCTCGGAGCCGGTAGCCGGTGGTTCCGCGCCGCTGCTCGAGGCACGCGATGTGTCCATCAGCTACGCTGGAAAGGCTGCGATCGACAACGTCAGTGTTGTAGCCGCCGAGCGAAGCATAACCGCCATCATCGGGCCATCCGGATGTGGCAAGAGCACGCTGCTGCGCGCTTTCAATCGGATGAACGATTTCATCTTGGACGCTAGCCTGTCAGGACAGATACTCTATCACAGTGTGGACATCTACCGCCCGGATGTGGATCCGGTAGAGGTCCGTCGTCGCATCGGCATGGTATTCCAGAAGCCAAATCCATTTCCCAAGACCATCTTCAAGAATGTGTCGTGGGGTCCTGTCATCAATGGCTTCAAAGGTGACGTCCGTGAGCTAGTTGAATCCTCGCTCCGGAAGGCTGCCTTGTGGGACGAAGTCAAAGACAGGTTGAATGACTCCGCTTTGGCGCTGTCCGGGGGTCAACAGCAGCGGCTCTGCATTGCCAGAGCCTTGGCGCTCCAACCGGAGGTCATTCTGATGGATGAGCCAGCTTCGGCACTCGACCCTGTCTCGACCGCGAGGATCGAGGATCTGCTGTTTGAGCTCAAGCAGCGCTACACCATCTTGATCGTGACACACAACATGCAGCAGGCGGCACGTGTGTCTGACTACACAGCTTTCTTGGACTCGGGCAAGCTGATCGAGTTTGGTGAGACCGATCAAGTGTTCACGAGGCCCAGGGAACAACGAACTGAAGACTATGTTTCGGGCCGCTTTGGCTAGTGGTGGGGGACCACATGACCAAGCATCTAGTTAGAGACCTGACGAATCTGAAAAAGGCGTTGTTGGAAGTGGG
>CP070792.1:1433339-1436060 GCA_020346845.1 Gemmatimonadota bacterium | reverse complement strand
GCCTCAAGCTGCGCAACCTGTTACTGCTGATTCTGCGCACGCTCGTGATAATCCTATTGGTGCTGGCTGCCGCACGACCGGTGGTGGGCGTAGGTGGTGGGACATCCCACCCGCCAACGGCAGTAGCGCTGGTGCTCGACAACTCCCTGTCGGCGCGCGCGGTGGTGGATGGCAGACGCACTCTCGATGTTCTTGTCGAAGCGGCGCACGACGTTTTGGCCCAGCTGGGGCCGGGCGATCGGCTTTGGCTTGTTCTGGCGGACGGCATTCCCCGACGCTTGTCACGACCAGAGGCCCTAGTCGCGCTCGACAGCGTGGGTCCCACTCCGCTCAGGATGGATCTATCTGCGGCAGTAAGGGCGGCCGCTAACGTACTGGCTGACGATGACCTAGAGTGGACCGAGCTAGTGGTGTTGAGTGATCTACAGGCCAGTGCGTTCTCACCGGGCGACCCGATTGAGATCCCCATCCTGCTACTCGAACCTGCGACTCCGCCAGCCAACCGTTGGATCGACTCGACGCACACCGTACCCGATCTCTGGTCACCTTCTGGGACCGTAGTCGCGTCCATCGGAGGCGTCGACGGTGAGCCAGCGACCGTACGACTCCAAGTGGATAGTCGGGATCTGGCTCGAGCCGTCGCATCGCCGGGCGACCACGTCGCACTGTCAGGCAGGATTGCCGACAACGGCTGGAAGGTTGCCGCGATCGTGCTCGACCCCGACGAGTTCCGGGCTGACGACCGGGCTCACCTCGCCATTCAGGTGGCGGAACCGGCACAGGCAGCCGCCGGTCCAGGCACCGGGCAGTTCGTTCGAGAGGCCTTGTCGGTGCTCCAGCAGGGCGGGCGGTTAGCAGGGGGAACTGACGTACTGCTGGGGGATGGTCTTGGCCCCGCTATGTCGGTTGTGTTCCCTCCGGCAGATGCGGCGATGCTTGGGGCGCTCAATCGATCGCTCGAAGCTAGGGGGGTGGACTGGCGGTTCGGTGACCTGGTAGGAGGTGAGTGGGAAATAGGCGGCGAGGCTGGACCTGCCAATGGTGTCACTGTAATGCGGCGATACCGGCTCATTGGCGACGGATCTGTGATAGCTCGTACCGGTGATGAGCCGTGGCTGGTGAGGCAGGGTGATGTCGTGATCCTGGGCAGTCGTATGGAGCCGGAGTGGACCGCTCTGCCGGTTACGGCAGCTTTCGTCCCTTTTATTGATCTACTAATCAATCAATTAGCGGCACGCGGCAGCTGGATCCGGTCCGCCACGCCCGGCCAGCCCGTGGATTTACCGGCAGGAGTCGTCGAGTTGGCCGGCTCAGCCGCCTCCGTTCCGGCCAGTGCGAGCCGGGTAGTGGCACCGCTGCAAACAGGTGTGTACTTCATGCTGGAGGCTGCTGGCGATACGGTTGGAGCGTTGCTGGTGAACTACGATGCACGTGAGTCCAGGCTGGAGACCGCGGACCGGGCAGTGTTGAATGCCGCATTGGGATCTGATCTCCGCGTTGTTGGCATGGACAGGCTACGGCAGGAGATGTTCAGAGCTTCACGACGTTCAGAACTGACGGGGCTCTTCCTCGTAGCGGCGCTCGTTGGTCTCTTGTTGGAGTTCGCGGTGGCGAGTTCTCGTGCTACGCCAAGATCCGGCACCTAATGCTACCTGAGCTGCTCGATCGAATCCGAGGTTCGGCCGCAATGAGGGGCTTGGTCGCTGTCCTGCCGAGCCGTGGTGGCTCTGTCACTGTGACAGGACTGCCCGGTTCGGCAGGGGCCGTTCTCGTCGCGGCACTGTGTGAAGACCATCCGCAGCGCACGTTCCTGGTGGCTGCCCCATCTCCCAGCGACGCAGAGCGTTGGCACTCCGATCTGGCGGTGCTGCTGGGAGACGCGGTACGACTCTATCCGCAGCGTGAATCGCTGGGCGAAGAGGAACCGCACTTCGAGATAGCTGGTGAGCGGGTCGAGACCATCAACGCGCTGCTGGCTTCGCAGGCCCGGGTGCTGGTAACGACTCTCCCGGCGACGGCAGAACTGACCCGCATGGCCCACGCTTTGGCGTCTGTGCGTCTGGACGTGAGTAAGGGAGAACGGAGGGACATGAGTTCCTTCATCGATACCCTGGAGCAGATGGGTTATGAACGGCGCCCTTCGGTTCTGGACGTCGCCCAGTTTGCCGTGCGTGGCGGCATTATCGATGTGTACGGCTTCGGCATGGCCGAGCCGGCGCGAGTCGAATGGTGGGGGGACGAAATCGTATCGATCAGAGGTTTCGATCTGGATAACCAGAGGTCTGGGGGTGAGACCGATCTGGTGTCAATTCTACCCGTGACTCCTGTGGCGTCATCTGCTGTTGAGGCCGGATCAGGAGGGGAAGCAGGGGAAGCAGGGGAAGGAGATCGAGGGACTCGGAGATCGCTGCTCGACCTGCTTCCTCCGGACACCCTGATCATCAGCGATCCAGAGACCGACCCCGACCTGGTCCGGCGCGTGTGGGACGAGGCGGAGCACCACCTGAAGGTCGCTCGGAGAAGGGGCGAGGACGTACCTGGCCGGGAAGATGTGTTCATCGCGCCGGAGGCGTGGGCTGTCAAGTGGAGCGCGTTCGCCCACATGCAGGTAACAGACAACGCGCCCGGGCATGAAGCGGCCGCGGCGGCCCCGCCCGTCGCTGATGTGGTCTTCAAGTTGCAACCGCCACCGGAAATCAACCGCGACATGAAGGCGTTGGC
>CP070792.1:1430183-1433239 GCA_020346845.1 Gemmatimonadota bacterium | reverse complement strand
TGGATTTCGCCGAGCGTCTCTTGACCAAGGGTCAGGGCACAAAGTAGCGGCACCAAATATGTCGTTGAGCGGCTACGATGTTGCCGGTGCTCGGGCAGCTATACGCGGGATTGCCGAGCAAACTCCGACCGTCCCGTGCCCGACACTCGGGCAGCGGCTCGGCGTTCCGGTTGCACTCAAGCTGGAGAACCTGCAGGTGACCGGCTCTTTCAAGGTGCGTGGCGCTGCAAACCGCATGCTGGCGTTGAGCGACGCGGAAAGACGCAGAGGAGTAGTCACCTGCTCCAGTGGGAACCACGGTCGGGCTGTAGCGTATGTCGCGGAACTATTGGACATACCGGCGACTATTTGCGTGCCGGAGTGGGTCGACCCCGTCAAACTGGAGGCTATCAAGCAGCACGGAGCCGAGGCGGTGCTGCACGGTTCCACCTACGACGAGGCCGAGGAGAAATCCTACGCGATCGAGCGAGAGCGGGGTCTCACATATGTCCATCCGTTTGACGACCCTCATGTAATAGCGGGACAAGGTACCATCGGCCTCGAGTTGCTCGATCAACTTCCCTCCATCGACATGGCAGTAGTGCCACTCTCTGGCGGTGGTTTGATATCGGGCGTAGCAGTGGCGCTAAAGTCACACAACAGCGATACAAAGGTCGTGGGCGTTTCGGCGCAGAACGCATCGGTGATGCTGGAGTGTCTCAAGGCAGGCAAGCCTATCGCCGTGGAAGAAGAAGCCACAATCGCCAGTGCGCTGTCGGGCGGCATAGATCTCAACAATCGACACACGTTTGCGTTGGTGCGTGACCTCGTAGACGAGCACATCCTAGTGTCAGAAGAAGACATCCGGTATGCCATGGAATTCGCTGCCGATGAGCTGAAGCTGGTGGTGGAGGGTGGCGGTGCGGTGGGCATAGCGGCAGCACTCGCCGATGATTGGAGGCCGGCATCGCAAAGCCTTGCGATCGTGGTGAGCGGTGGCAACGTGAGCAGGGAGACACTGGCAGGGTTGGAATCTCACACGCACGGTTCAGGGATACAGCAATGAAAGAGGCTACAGTCCCAGAAAGGATTCATCGTGCCGACGATGGAGTGACGATCACTTGGAACGACAGCCACGTCGCCACTTTCGCTGCGCGCGACCTGCGGCTGCGTTGTCAGTGCGCCGAATGTAGAGATGAGATGACCGGCTACCCCTTGCTGGATCCCGATACGGTGCCCGAAGACATTGTGCCATTGAGGATCTCATTGGTGGGAGCCTACGCGATCAAGATCGACTGGAGTGACGGTCACAGCACTGGCATATACTCGTTCGACGCGTTGCTAGCCATCTGTCCTTGCGAAGACTGCGCCACACGGAGGGCGTCGTTTGACACCTACTGATCGACTGTTCCAGGCCGTGAAGGATATCTGGGATGCCGAGTTGGAGCATCCTTTCGTGGCAGGTCTCGCGGACGGTTCACTGGACGAAGAGAAATTCAAGCGCTGGGTGTTGCAGGACTACCGCTACCTCATGGAGTTTGCCCGCATCTTCGCTTGGGCGGTCGTCAAGGCAGACAGCCTCGAGTCGATGGCTTGGTACGCCAAGGTTCTCGACCTCACGCTGAATACTGAGATGTCGTTGCATCGACAGTATGCGGAACGATTTGGAATCACGAGTGAGCAACTGGAGCGGCAGGAGATGTGGCCTACGACCCGAGCCTACACAGATTTCTTGCTGCGCATCTCAGCCGACGGCGACATGCTCGACCTGTTGGCTGCGTTGTTGCCATGCGCGTGGGGCTATGTGTATGTCGCGCGGCATCTGGGCGAGAAGCCACCTCCAGCGGACGACCGCTACGCGGAGTGGATTGCGCAGTACACCTCAGACGAGTTCAACGATGCAGCGGAGTGGCTGAAGAGCGAGTTCAACCGTCTCGCGGCTGGCGCGACACCTGAGAAGGCCAGCCGTCTCGAGGAGTTGTTCGTCTTGTCCAGTCGGTATGAGTGGCAGTTCTGGGAAATGTGTTGGACGGGTGAGGAGTGGAAGCCGTAATACCGAGATCGCCCGGTGAACGTGGAAACGCCCCAGCCATTCGGCCGGGGCGTTTCTACGTGATCCCGGACTACGGGATCAGATTGGGTTTGGGCGCCGACTTCTTGCCTTCCTTCAGCTTCTCTTGATCGAGGAACGATATGCCGTTGCTGATCCAATCCGGTGCAGGCTCACCTTTGAGGTAATGGCCAAACCATTCTACGATTCTCGTGTGGTAGTCGATCTGGTTAGCCTTCTTCCGATTGCCGTGGTTCTCACCCTCATACACCAGCATCACGAAGTCCTTGCCCGCGCGACGTGCGGCGTTGTAGTACTCCACGCCTTGATTGAAGTCCACCGCACCGTCGTCCGTACCGTGCGCCAGTAGCAATGGCGTGTTGAGCTTATCGACATGGAACACTGGTGAGTTCGCAATATAGGAATCGACATCTTCCCAGAACGGCACCTCCATCCGACCCTGGCTTATCTCGAAGATTCGTGCATCGGTGCTGCCGGTATTCCAATACACCGACAGGTACATGCTAACCAGATTGGTGAGCGGTGCTCCGGCGACGGCAGCCGAGAACATATCGGTTTGTGTGACGACAAACGCTGTCTGGTAGCCACCCCAGGAATGACCGGTGAGGCCCACCCTGTCTGGATCGACCATACCCGTCTCCAATACCTCCTGTACGGCAGGCTCGATGGCAGCGACCGCCGACAAACCCGGGTTGCGATCGCGGTACACGATGTCGGGTCGCAACACGAAGTAGCCTTGCGATGTGAACACGGCCGGGTTGTACGCGCTTCGATTGGACGGCACGTAGTAGCTGTGCACCGTCGTCGATGTGATTTCGTAGATGTACACGATCATGGGGTATTGCGTGCCTGGCTCGTAGTCCGCCGGGTAAAACAGAGCACCCTGCAGCTTCTTACCCCACGTGTTTTCGTACTCGATCAGTTCCGATCTGCCCCACGCATACTCGTCCTGGAATGCGTTTGTTTCCGTTATTTGCGCGGCGTCGGCAAGGTCGGGACCGGCTAT
>CP070792.1:1427733-1430083 GCA_020346845.1 Gemmatimonadota bacterium | reverse complement strand
GAGCGGTGAACACGTCACCGCGTGCCACGAAGATGGCGCGCTCACCTTTGGGCGAGAGATTCCAGCCTTCCAGATTGCCGCGCACCTGAATGTGTGACGGACGCATGGCGAGGCCGTCGTCGGGTACGTTGATTGAGATCGCGCGTGACTCACCTGCTGCGACGCTCAGTACTTGCAGCTCACCACCCAACTCGTACACGATGTTGCCTTCGTAGTCCGCGCTGGGCCAGCGAACGTCCCAATCTGAGTGTTGCGTAATTGGCGCGGTTGCTCTCGTGGCAGGATCGTACGAGTACAAGTTGAGCGTACCGTTGCGGTCGGAGTTGAACACGATCTGGTCACCCAGCCACATTGGATCGCGGTCGGAGCGGGGATCCCGAATGACATTCTCGGCCGTGCCGTTCTGCAGGTCGAAGATCCACAGATCTTGGGCCCACCCGCCTTGATACCGCTTCCACGAACGGAAGTCACGGAACAACGGTGAGTAGACGACCTGGCTTCCGTCGGGTGAGAGATCTCCCGCACCCGAAACTGGCATCGGCAACGCCTCGGGCAAGCCGCCCTCCACCGACACCTTGTACAGTCTGCTGTCGGACAGATCCCAACCGTCGCGCAGCGAGCGCACCAGTACCGCGCTGCCGTCGGGTGTCCAGCCGTACACCTGGTTGTCGTAACCCCACCTCGGCGGCAGTGGGCCACGGGCCGGGTAATAGGTCAGCTGCCGAGGAACGCCGCCCGCGGAGGAAACGACGTAGACCTGCTCGTCGCCATCGTACTGGCCGGTGAATGCAATCCATTGGCCGTCGGGCGAGAATTTGGCGAACAGTTCGAGACCGGGGTGCGCCGTGAGCCGCACCGCGGTGCCACCGGTGGCCGGCGCCAGCCACAGGTCGCCCGCATACGTGAAGACGACTCTGTCTCCGTGGATGTCGGGGAACCGCAGCAGCTTGGTTTGGGCTGTAGCAGCGCTCCAGCTAGCTGAAGCGAACAACAACAGTAGGAGAGCGAGAATCGCTCGTTTGATATCAGACATCAGTTCCTCCAGAGAGGCTGGTTGTTTTGGGCAGGTAGGGGGAAAGATGGGGGGTGCGGGCTCGGTGGTCGAGTGCTCAAGCTGGAACACGCTCGGAAGTGCCTGTCGTGTGGCTCTGGGTGTGGTCTAGGAGGTTACTGGCCAGATCAGGAGGGGAAGCAGGGGAAGCTGGGGAAGCAGATAGATCAGGAGGAGAGGGGATCTTCTTCCTCTAGTTCCCCTAGTTCCCCTCCTGATCTGTCAGCAAACAGCGGAATCACTCCGTCCTCAGCACTTCAACGGGATCTACTTGAATTGCCCGCCTAGCAGGCACCCACACTGCGATCAACGCGATCGCAGTCATCAAGATGCCGGCCGCCAGAAACACCGTCGGGTCCAGTGCCGACACCTCGAACAGGAGCCCTGACATGACTCTGGTTATCGCGAATGCTCCCACAAGACCCAACACTATTCCCAAGCCGACCATTCTTGCGCCTTGGCGCATGACCATAGCGTAGATGCTCGTGGTTTGGGCTCCTAAGGCTATGCGGATACCAATCTCCGGAATGCGCTGCGAGATGGTGTAACCCACCACGCCGGCCACGCCCACGGCAGCGAGTAGCAGTGCTATGCTACCGAACAGGAGAATCAATGTCGCTCTGAAGCGAGAACCGGATATCGTGTCACCAACGATCTCGTCCATGGTGCGCACGGATGCCAGTAGGACGTTGCTGTCTACTTGGCGCAGTGTCCTACGTACCGCGTCGGCTAGCAGCGCGGGATCGCCCTCTGCTCGGATCGCTATTGTCATTGCCCATCTGCGGCCTGGATCGACCTCTTGATCGTGTGCCACGTAGATAGCCGGAATAGGGTCAGCCGCCAGCTCGACTTGTCGCACATCTCCCACCACTCCAACTATTTCGCGCGATACGTTCGGCAGCCAGGAACGTGTTTCATAGATTGTGACACGTTGGCCGAGCGCCTCTTCCTCCCGAAAACCGAGGGAAGCTGCGGCGTGGTTGATCACAGCTACCGGATTGCCCGCCGCATCGTCCAACTGTTTGAACCCTCTCCCCCGCAGCATCGGAATGCCCATGGTCCTGAAGTAGTCGGGTGTCACTACTCGCACTTCCAGACATCTGGGGCCGCTTACTTGCTCGAGTGATGTTGGCAAGGGCCGCGCGTCGGGCCACACCCGCTCGCAGTTCTGTGCCCCCGTCATCGGCAATCCGTTGATGGCGCCGGCTGCGGTCACACCCGGCATGGCGCGGATACGTTCGACGATGTCCTTGTACAGGAAAGTGATCTCTTCGTGTTCTGCGTAGTCTCCGGCCCGTG
>CP070792.1:1424456-1427633 GCA_020346845.1 Gemmatimonadota bacterium | reverse complement strand
CAGATCGCCGAGTATGTCGACTGCCTTGTGACGCACGAATTCGTCGGGCCATATCAGTTCGTTTCCGATCACCCCATCGTCCGACAAGACGACGGTGTTCGTTTCGGTGGCGCCCTGTGCCAATCCCTTGGAGCGAAGCTTGTCCGCTTCGGCCGCGAAGCCATATGTGCGCGCCCGTGCCAGCTCAGCCGCAAATGTGTCCGCGCCCACGTCCCAGCAGCCCATCTGCTTTCCGATCAACGGATGGTCAACATCAATCGTTACGTTCAAGCGCAGGTTGTCACACGGGGCCACCACGTACCGTGCCTCACCCTCATTCACCACGAACGGCGTCTGAATGGAGTACACCGCCGCCTCTCCGTCCCCATCCTTGGGCTTTGCCTTTGATAGGGCTTTGAAGAACACTTCGGCGCTGCCGTTGTCTGTGGGCGGCTCGGGGCCAGCCAGCTCTACCAAAACGTCGTCCAGATCGTGAGCTGCCAGCGCTGCAAGCACGTGCTCCACAGTCTGGATCCTCGCCTCTCCTTCACCCAGAGATGTGCGACGCTCAACGTCGGACACGTTGGCAACGGTTGCTGTTACGTCTTCCGGCTTGTCCAGGTCGGTGCGTCTGAAGACTATTCCTTGACCTGGCTCGGCTGCTTTGAACGAAAGTGTGCACTCCGCTCCAGTATGGAGCCCAACTCCTTTCACTGATGCCGTACCGCCTAGCGACCGTCGCTTTGCTGTCATGAATCTCTCTCTACCATGCGTTCGAGGAATGGTGCGATTGCCGTCAATCTGCTCAATGTTGCCGCCTGGCGCAGCACCTCTCGGTGCGGCCGGGCGGGGTAACCCGACACCGTCGCGCCAGGAGCGATATCTCCAATGACGCCGCCCTGCGCTGCCACACGAGCGCCTTTGCCAACCGTCAGATGTCCCGCCAGGCCGGCCTGACCGGCCAGAATCACGTCGTCCTCGAGCACCGTGCTTCCGGCCAGGCCTACCTGGGCCATTATCAGGCAACGTTGGCCGATCCTCACGTTGTGGCCCACCTGCACGAGGTTGTCGATCTTGGTGCCTTTGCCAACCACCGTTTCGCCCAGGCTGCCTCGATCGACCGTGGTATTGGCGCCTATCTCGACATCGGATTCGATAACGCAACGACCTACATGTCGCACGGGTTCGTGACCGTGCGCATCCGTTACAAATGCATAGCCCGGTGTCCCCACGCGAGCCCCCGATTTGATGACCACGCGATCACCGATTTCCGTGCTGGGGCATACCACCGCGTGCGGTCCGATGCAACACTCATCACCCAGAGTCGCGTTATCCCCGATCTGGGCATACTCCCCGATGCAGCACCCTTCACCTAATTGCACGTTGGCGCCAAGATGAGCGTGCGCGCCCAGACTGATCCGGCCCTGCCATCTCACGCCGCGTCCAACAGTGGCCGTGGGGTGCACACCCCATCGGGTCGACTCCTTGGGATAGAGCGCTGCCATCACCCGTATCAGAGCGTGTCGCGGGTCGCTAACGATGATGCGAGTGTTTGGTCCCGCAGGGGTGTCTGCGAACTCACTCGTCAGCAGCACAGCCCCTGCCTGTGAGCAGGCCAACTGCGTCGCATATCTGCTGGAATCGAGAAAAGACAAATCAAGGGGACCGGCTCGATCGAGCGATGCGGTCCCCGTGATTGTGATGTCTGCTCTGCCGACCAGCCTGCCTCCTACCAACTCGGCAATGGTGCCGGCAGCGAGGCCTTCCGGCTTCACGAGTGGGCTACTGACCTCCGGTGCCCTGGACTCTCGTTATGATCAGCTGGGTCAGATCGAGGGTCGGATCCGCCGATACGATTGCGTTCTGTGGATTGGCCACGTCAAAGATCAGGGCGAGGTTCCGTTCGGCTCTCACGCCGTCCAACACCGTTTGGATACGATCCTGCAGCGGGGCCATCAACTCGCGCTGGCGTTCCTGTGCTCGCGCCTGTAACTGCTGTTCCCTGACCTGGGCATTCTGGCTCATCGCCTGCAGCTCGTTCATCTTGTCTTCGGCCGCTGCTGGGCTCAGGATTACGCGTTGTTGCTCGAATGCTGCCGCGGCTGAGTCAAGTGTCTGTCGTAGGGCAAGTACTTCTTGTTCGAACACCTGGAACTCTGCCCGGAACGTGGAGTCGGCCTCTGCAAAACCCGGTGTCTGCTGCAGAATCGCATCCGAGTTCACGTAGGCTATTGCGGTAGCACCTTGCATGCTGTCTTCACCATCGACCGCCGGGATTGCACCAATTCCGACAAGGACGATGAGTCCTGTTGCTGCCATTGCCCAACGGGCCATCTTACTCTCCAGTTGCAAGTTCATCATTTCACCAATATGACCATCTCAGAAGATGTTTCCGAGCCTGAAGTGGAATTTCCAGCCTGGATCGGGGTTGCCGAACTGGTCTACTCGATCAAACCCGTACGCGTAGTCCAATCCTATCGGACCTAGCGGTGACAGCAAGCTGACACTTATCCCGGCTCCACGGAACACTCTCGTGGGGTTGTATTCTCTCGGTTGAGACCAAACGTTGCCAGCGTCGATGAACAACGCGAAGTAGAGGGCCTGACTAATGCGAGCGCCCACCTCGGAGGTGATCGCATGATAGGTACCGCCGAACGCATCCACCGTGTTGGCCCGCAAGCCCTGCGCGGCTGGGTCGTACCCCTGCGGAGTGATTGAGAATTCCTCGTAACCACGCAGCGGGATACCATATTGGGTTCCACCCATGGAGAACAGCTGCCGGAAGTGTGGGCCGACATCACCCCATACAAACCCGATCTGTCCCCTAACTCCGAGTACGAACTGAACGCCGCCGCCGCCGAGACCAGGGCGTCCACCCATCTGACCCAACGGCACGTACCATCTTCCCTCAAACGTGGCACGCTGGAAGTTACCGCTCCCACCCAGTAGGCCTCCGGTCTGCGCCACACCAATGCGATGCATGGTGCCGCCTGTCGGAAATGGCAAGCCGATTCTGGTATCACGCACCAGCGTCAGTCCGAGGCTCGAAAGCGTACAGTTGTCGCACACGAACCGTGACGCCAGCGTGGGTGAGTCATAATCGCTCTGCTCGAGCGTGTACGACGTAAGCAACCGCGTGTATCTCGAAAGAACTGGAAAACCGAACTGCAGGGTAAAGCCACGCGAAACGATCTTGCC
>CP070792.1:1418795-1424356 GCA_020346845.1 Gemmatimonadota bacterium | reverse complement strand
TGGTCGCACGGTTCTACGATCCTACCGAAGGAGCAGTGCGTTTTGACGGCCGCGATCTGCGTGAGTTCCGCCTGACCGACGTATATGAAAAGCTGGCCATTGTAACACAAGAGCCATTTCTGTTTCGGACGTCCGTGCGGGACAACATCAGGTGTGGCCGGCCACATGCCACAGACGACGAAGTCGAGCGTGCGGCTCGGGCCGCTGAAATTCACGATGAAATCCTGGCCCTCCCGGATGGCTACGAAACAGTCCTGGGCATTGGCGGACGCACGATATCTACGGGGCAGGCACAACGGATAAACGTGGCTCGGGCAATGCTGAAGAATGCGCCTCTGTTGTTGTTGGATGAGGCAACATCTAGTCTGGATTCCATATCAGAAGCCAAGGTTCAGCGAGCGCTGGACCGTCTGGTCGAAGGCAGAACAACCTTCGTTGTGGCCCACCGTCTGTCGGCTCTGCTGGGCACTTCCCGCATTCTCGTGCTGGAACAAGGACGGTGCGTTGGTTTCGGTCCACACGATGAGCTACTTCAGAGCTGTAGCTTGTACCGCAAGATGTGGGAGACACAGACAGGGATCGACAACTCAGCCGAGGCTCGAAACTCCGTTTGAAGGGCGCCTCGCCCACAATGACGGACCATCCAATTCGAGAGAAGCACGCGAACGAAGCGGATCATCTGCTGACATCCTCCCTAAGGCAGACATGATGACCGTCAGTGCGCCTCCCGCTTGTGCCCTACATCACTTCATGAGGCGTGATCAGTCTCGATACTTGAGTGGAGGGCTTGCTCATGTATTGGTATCTGCTGCTGCTTCAGATCATTGGCACCCAGGACGGTATCGTCGATCCGGACGTCGCCGTGCTGGCAGCGGCAAGCCTGGACTCCACCAGACCCGCTCGAGTCACTCCTGTCGTTGTTGCGCCTCACATCTTTGATGAACTGGCATTCCTGGCCGACACTTCGCGGTCTGAGACGGTCCGTTGCCTCTTGGGGACGGATCAAGGCGATTCCCTGTTCATCGATCTGGCATTAGAGCCACCCATAATCCACAGCACCGCCAAGCGTGTCCGCTTCCGGCGCTGCCCAGAAACCACACTAGCCATTTGGCACAACCACGTGGTTGACCTGCGTTCTAGAGCCGAAGAAGCCTGTGGCCTCTCACCGGCCGACATACGCGAAGCCATGCGGCCGCAGTCACCAGAACTAATGATCGTCCAAGTGAACGCCGAGCAGATCTGCTGGTGGTCCAAGACACAGATACGTGAGCTTGGTATGGTACACGGGCTTCCGGCACTACCAGACCAACGAAGGCGCCGGTAGCGCCGTCACCATCACAAGATTCGTGCAGCTCGTCTGAGTGCACTACTCAGCGGAGTGAACCTGCGAGCCACGTCCCAAAGCCCTCTGTTGCCGTTGGTGAGTATGGCAATAGCTGCATCAGTACGTCGGTCGCCGAACACTACGACACAGAAGCCCCCTCCATGTCCAACACAGGCACGAGAATCCCACCATCCGTACGGATGAGGCCAAAGCCAACCGAGCTGGAACCCTCTCCCCAACACCAGATACGACCGCAGCGTCCGGTCGAAGCCAGTGACGTTCGCAGTCAGGTAGCGCTCGAGAGTCTCAGATCGAATCAGACGACTACCGTCGGAAGTTGTGCCACCCGCCAGCAACATCTCATAGAACTGAGCCAACGTGGATGCAGTGGTGGTCATCGATGCACCGGGAACGAGGCTAGCGAGCGTCTGACACGAGTTGTTCTTCTCCTCAAACCCGGTGGTCACATCTTGTCCGCCCAGCTTCACCCGCTTCTGACTCAGCCAGTAGGAATGCGCAACCACCGTTTGGTCGTTCTCGTCTCTACGAAGACAAAGCGATTGGAGAGATTCCGGCAGGACGTCTTTCAAGAAGCGGTCCAGTGGCTGTCCCGCAACCTGTCTCACGACCTCACCGAGAATCCAGCCGAACTCATAGGCATGGTAAGCCAGCGTCCCGCGGCGGTAGCGCGGCGAGGAATTGCAGATCTCTTCTTGAACGCGGTCCCAGTCCGGCCATAAATCGGGAGAATCCCAAAGATGCGGCACGATCACGCCGCTGCGGTGGGTCAACACTTCGAGGACCGTGATCTCCCCTTTGCCCTCACGTGCGAATCCGGGTATGTAATCGCAAACTCGCCGCTCCACGTCCACCAGTCCACGGTCTTCCAACACAGCAACCGCAAACGCAACCAACGGCTTGGAGGCCGACATCACTTGGAACGGCGTTGCATTTGTGACCGGAATGCGCTCTTCCTCCCGCTCCCGATAGCCACGCGCGACACCAACCGAGATGTTGAGCAGTTCTTCTCCCCGCACTCGCACCACCACCTGGCCACCGGGAAACGCGCCTCGGTCGCATTGTCGTCGGAACAGGGTCACTGCCTTGGAGAACATACCGGTACCCATGGTCGAGCAATCAACCGGGCGCAGGTTGACCGCCGTGACCGCCGCGCACCCAGGCCCGCCGCGCCCGTGGCGTCACCAGCCCTCGTACTCCACATCCACCGGGGGCGGCGGGTCGCCGCGGTGATCACCCGGCTTCAGATAATGATCGAACCAGCGCAGCGCGCGCAATACAAAGTCATAACGGTACACGTTGGTGCGGTTCCCATGTCCCTCACCTGGATATTGGATGTAACGTACGGGTGTGTCCGTGCCAGTCTTCACCGCTCGATACAACATGTGCGGCTGGCTCGGGTGAACACGCGGATCGCTCGTGCCACCAAGTAGCAACAGCGGCGTGCGACATTGCGGCGCGTATGTGAGCGGACTGCGTTCTTCGAGGTAATCCCATTGGTTGTGCGGCCACTGCTCTTCGTAGTGGACGAAGAAGTACTCCCAATAGATGTCAGTCGTGAGCCACTTGGTAGCCACGTGAGTTATCGGCACGGAGCTGACGGCCGCCGCGAAGTGATCTGTCTGCTTCGTAGCCGCCCACGCAGCGGCGTATCCGCCGTAGGATCCGCCTCCCAGTCCAACGCGGTCCCTATCGACCCAACCCTGCGCGACGAAGTGATCGATGGCGTCCAGATGGTCCTCGAACTCACCGCCCATGAGATCTCCGTGGTCCGCTTTGGAAAAAGCAACGCCGCGGCCTGTGCTGGAACGGTAGTTGGGATACCACACGAAGTAGCCGTTCCGGCTCAGCAACTGACCCCAACTCGAATACGTGGTCAACCACGAGTTGTTGTAGTGGCTCTCCGGCCCGCCGTGCACCACGATCACCAGGGGATAGCGTTGACCCTCCTCAAAGTCCAGCGGGTACAGCAGGATGCCTTCGATCTCCAGCCCGTCGCGTGCCGCTATGCTGTACACCTCCTGCCGGCTCAATTGCACTCCGTCGAGCCACTTGTTGCTGTTGGTACGCCGAGTCCACGAACTGCCGTCCAGCGTGTAGACCTCTCCGGGGTGCGTCGGACCCGAGACTACCGCTGTGATCGTCTCGCCGGCTGAGTGCACCGATCCGACCGCCATGCCAGTGGTTGGCAGATCGTTGAAGCTGCGATCGTTGAGATCGAACTCGCTTATGCGGCTCTCAACACCGCGGCTGATACGCAAGCGCAGTGTGGTGGCCTCGAGCCACTCGATCGAGTGAACCATACCCTCGAAGCCGTCCGTCAAGCTCGTAACTGTGCCTGTGGCAACGTCAGCCGTGTACAACATACCCGCCGAAGGATCCCGTGGGTCGGACGCACCGACGTAGCCAAGCGTTCTCGAGTCGGGCGACCAGGTGAATTGGCCCAGCTTGCCCGGGTTGTCCACCAGCTTCGACACGCTCCCCGTGGCCACGTCGAGCAGGTGAACTCGCTTGAACATGTAGCTGTCGTCTATCAGAGGGCGCGGCGCTACTGCCAGTGCAATCTTGCCTCCGTCAGGCGACCATTCGAGCCCAAAAACACTGCCCTCTATCTCAACGCGCTTGGTAGCATCGTCGTCCGCGGTCCAGATATGGAGTGAAATCGCGTTCCAGTCTTCGTCTACTACTCGTTGGCGAAAGCCCAATTCGCGCGCGGCAGTTCTTGCTTCCGGTGTCGCGTCCGCCACAGTGAAAGCCACTGCCCTTCCGTCTGCCCGCCAGCGATACTGCGAAATGCCACGCTCGGCAACAAACACATGGGTCGCCTCACCACCTCCTATCGGCAACGCATATAGCTGTCTGCCGTTATCGCCTTCACGTCGCTCGAGAAACGTTATCGCCGATCCATCGGGCATCCATGCGACTCCACCAATATTGCGGCTGCCGGCAGCGAGAGGGATTTCGTCGCCGTTTGCGTCGAGCATGTGCAGAGTCGTATAAGCCCCACCCGGCATGTCATCGGGCGTGCGTGGCTCCGTCCGAGTAAAGACAACTCTCGTACCGTCGGGACTGGGGTACACACCACTCACGCTCTTCATCGTGACAGCGTCGAGCGGCGTGAGGTCGCGCTGGGCGGTGAGACAGATTGGCGCCAGTCCTGCTATGAGAACGAGACACAATGTGTGACTGACGTGCCGCATTGGTTCCTCCTGGAGGCGTGAGACTACTGTTGCCGCGTATTATGTCCTGGTACCACTGAGGTGTCCAGAAACCGGAAGGACCAGGACGGAGATTGAGAGACGATGAAAGACGATGACGGTCGAAGACGGCTCAAGGCAGACTAGGACGGGCCAGGAGGGGACGAAGACTGAGAGCAGTGCAAACCGGGGGGCCAGGCTTCCGGGGTAACGGGCGACCATGTCCACCTTGACGACCACCTTTCCCTGAGGCAAGCTCATTGTGTCGCGGAACGCTCTCCATGGCAGCGCCCGTTCCGCCTCATTCCCACCGACGTGTTGTAGACCAACAACCGAGCAGCCAGTGCTCGAAATACAGGGGAACAACATGACCGTCACACATAGACTAACCGTTCTATCACTTGCAGTGGCACTCACCGCATTCAATTCCGCACCGGCTATAGCGCAACGCGCGGAAATCACATTCGACCACAACCACACCTATGCGGAAGTGGTCGACTACCTGCAGCGGGTAGTCAGAGCCTACCCCAACATCACCAGGCTGCACACCATCGGGCAGAGCTACGAAGGTCGCGATCTGTTGGTACTCGAGGTCACCAACCGACGCACGGGAGACGCTCTATCAAAGCCGGGTTTCTGGATGGACGGCAATCTCCACGCGAGTGAAGTAATGGGCGCTGAGGTGAGTTTGAAAAACATCGATGTGCTCGTCAACGGATACGGCGATGACCCGTTCATCACCAACCTGGTAGACACCAGGACTATCTACATCATGCCGAAGCTGAACCCCGACGGTTCTGATCACTACCTAACCAAGCCAGATGGAATGCGCAGTAGTGTGCGACCGCATGATTCCGATCGCGACGGCTTATTCGACGAGGATCCGCCCGAGGATCTGGACGGTGACGGCAACATTCTGCAGATGCGCATACGCGATGAAACGGGATCGATGAAGACATCACCTGACGACCCTCGCTTGATGGTACGTGCGGAACCAGGTGAGGCGGGTGAGTGGAGGGTCT
>CP070792.1:1410913-1418695 GCA_020346845.1 Gemmatimonadota bacterium | reverse complement strand
AGCCGAATCGAACGTCATCCTCCAGGCCGGAGACACGGTCGAGGTGCAGGTAAGCATGGTACCTGTCGCCACGGAACTCGAACCGGTGACCGTCTACGGTACACGACTGACCCGCGAGCAACTCGAGTTCGAGTCTCGCCGCGATGTTCCCTGGGGCTACTCATTCGGTCGCGCGGAAATCGACAGCCTGAAGTACGCGACAACCGTTATGGAAGTAGTGGAGCAGGGAGTCCCCTTTGGAGTGGGCTTGGCCGGTAGTAGGGGCGGAAGGCGCGGCTGCTACGCGGTCTATCTGGATGGAAGGAGATCGGAGACGTACGGCTCGAACTATCCGTTGCGCTGGCTGTATGGCATGGAGGTCTACCCCACCTATAACGACATTCCGCTCAAGTACCGTGATCCCTTTTACGTCGGTCACAACTGTGGCGCAATCCTCCTCTGGAGCAATCTCACGCCCGAGGTAATCGCGACGCCTACATTTTGGACCGGCGCCGTGGGTGCGGCCCCCGGTATCAGAATGTGGGGTGCCGAAGTGACCTGGCGTCCAGGCATGCCACACCGCTACGTGACAGTTGCCCGGGTCAGGGTCGGGGTGTACTCGCCTTATCAACTGCTGGGTTCGGAGGTGGCATTCTCCGAGGGATACCTCGAGGATTCGCGTTCGGGGTATTTCTCCGTCTATGTCGGCAAGCAGGGGCCTGCACCTCTCCTGCCTTGGAAGGACAGAGTCTATCTGCGAATTGCACCGGGAGGCACCGTCTATTGGGGTGGCACCAGACAACAGGGTGAACTGGCTGACACTGCTTCCACTGTAGGTGCGATCGCACCGTTCTTCGGCATCGGCGGAGAGCTAGCCCTGGGCTATCGGATTCCCACTGGCGAGGTCCGTCCCTGGATCGAAGCCCGAACCGGAGCGGAGTACATAACGCGGACGGGCTTCCGTTGGCTCAACGTTGCCCTGTTGCTGGGTTTCGAGTTCGAGGTGGGTGGTCTGGATCCATGAGGGACGGCTCCTTCGTGCAGTCCCTCACACAGAAGCACGTAGGTCGAACTGCTACCAATGAACACTGATATCCCATACAGAAAGACAACAATGCCGCGCTTGGACTCGGCCGGACTACTTCTTCTGGTAACTTTGCTGCTACCGGCAGCATCTCACACTCAAGCGGTCACAGGCGTCGTCGCCGATGTGAACAACTTGGAGCGCCTGGTAGGTGCAGAGATACTGCTGTTCAGCATGGACAGCGTGTTGCATGCCGCCACGTTCAGCGGGGAGAACGGCGAATTCTTCATCGAGGCGAGCGAGGCGGGTGCGTATACCATGGAAGTGCGACACCTCGGCTACAAGGGTCGTGCAGTGACGATAGCGCTGCAGACCGACATAGTGGTCGAGGTCAGAGTCAACCTCGCGTCTGAAGCTACCGAGCTCGAGGGTATAACCGTCTACGGTCAGACTGCAGAGACCGAAGGCCAACGCGAGTTCCTTTCGCGGCGTCACCTACCGTGGAACTACTCGTTCGATATGGAGGAAATCGAGCGCCTGCACGCGGCCAGTGTGATGGATGTCGTTCATTTGGGGGTGCCTGTTGCGCGAGCGAACTGCTACACGGTCTATCTGGATGGACGACCTAATGTAACCGGTGTCGGCGTCAATCTGGGATATCTAGATATCCCGATAGGTTCGGTATACGGTGTTGAGGTATATCGTACCTACATGGACATCCCACTCAAGTACCGCGACAACTTCGTAGATCCCGAGATGGAATGTGGCGGTCTTCTCATTTGGAGCACGGTGGCACCTGGTGCCGGGCTACCATCCATATGGTCATTGGGCGGTGGCGGCAGTGTGAGTCTAGAGCGGTGGGTGGCGGAAGTCGCCTGGCGCAGAGGTGTCCCGGGCAAGTACATGACATCGGTTCGTTTGCGTGCGGGACAGTACGATCCGGAGAAGCTGTTGGGGAGTGCCAATGCCTCGGAACAGGGCTTCGAGTCCGACACGCGACCGTGGTATGCCTCCGGTCTCATGGGCGTGCAGGGCCCGGCACCCTGGATCAACAAGGAGGCCATCTACGCGAGAGCGTCGCTGGGAGCGAGTGTGTACGGCGGTCAGTCAGAGGTAGTCGCGGTAGAAGATTCGTCGTACCGCACGGTCCGAGAGGATATCGCCCCGTTCGTGGGGCTAGGTGGAGAGGTGGCCATCGGATTGAGAATGCCACGGGGCAAGGTCAGGCCCTGGATTGAAGTACGAACCGGCACCGAATACGTGACACGGACCGGCTTCCGATGGCTCGTGCCGGTGGTAACGCTCGGGGTGGAGTTGGGGAGAGCCGGATTGGTGCCCACCCTCCAAGACGACGGAAACTGACGGCAGAGGTCCGGCGGCCTTTGGGCTTTCGCCGCGTTGTGGAAGGACCGTCATGCCTTTGGAAATACCCCGCTTTGTGGAAGGGCCGTCAATGCCTTTGGAAATTCCCCGGGCTGTGGAAGGACTGTCATGCCTTTGGAAATACCCCGGGCTGCCGCCCGGGGTTAGTGAGGGAACTACACGGCCTTCTCTGTGTCATCGACCATATGTTGGTCCTTGGGTTCCAGTTTCATCCACTGCGGTAGGTCTAGCGGCGGTGGAATTCTACCGTAGAACACATCGTCCAGCTTGATGGCCAGCTTGCGGAACAGTGCGGAGTTGCGAACGCCGCGACGAACCAGCGAGTGGAGCAGATTGTCAGGATGGGAGTAGGGACAGACCTTCACGCATCTGCCGCAGTCAGTACCAATTTTCGACCAGAGGATGTAGCACTCTTCCTGATCGATCTGCCACCGCTTCACTCCATCGATTGTCTCTCTGTCTCCTGAGGGAATAGCATCGCCGGGGCAAGCCTCAGCACACTTTTTACATTCGACGCAGAAGTCGATCATCGATCTCTCAGGATATCTCTCATCTGCAACGAGCGGCAGATCGGTAGTCACGACCGCTATTCTCACTCTCGGTCCGAGATCAGGGGTCATCAGCAGCCCCATCCTGCCGATCTCACCCAACCCGGCGTCCCGTGCAACGAGTGGACATACCACTCGGTAGTTACCGTCGATGTGAGCACGAGCGGCGTATCCCAAAGCGCGAATGCACTCGGCGAGTTGGACCGCTATTGTTCCGGACACCAGATACTGTTGAGCCGATTCCATCACGACGGGGCCGAATGGAGCCCGATCGATCATGTTCTTGTCCATCTCAACGGTTACTGCGATGGCGAATGAGTGATCTAATTGCACCTGACTACCGTAATCGTCTCCGCGTCCCACCGTGGTGTATTTGTGATAATCCTGCAGGTGGGTCACGCCAACTGCTCTTGCACCGAGCTTCTGCGCCCACTTCTTGACGAAGGCGGTCATCGCTCTTGGCTCAGCGGCGATCTGTTCTGACGCGACCGCGCCGTCAATTAGCTCGTGCAGGCGTCTCACCGCTGCAAAGCTGGCGTTCGCGGCGGAGAAACTGAATGGACTGTAGCTGCTCGATCCTTTCTTGAGCAGTCCCGGTTCGGCTCTGAAGCGGTCGTCTGGCTCAAGGTTCTGCGGGTTCTCGCGGTAGTACTGTTCGAATCGCTCGGTCCCAACCTCCAGTAGCTTGCGAGCGAACATGATATCGCGCTCGTCTATGCGCGAGGTGGGCGTGTCGTCCACCAGTTTGGCTGACGATCGTAGAGGCCATGCCAACACCGCGACTGCGACCACAGACAATACCAGGAGAATGGTGCTGAACGCGGTCGCATTGTCGAACTCGAGCAGCGCACCGAGTATGTAGGGCAAGGGCAGGGATACCGCGAGCAACCAGAAGACTGTGGCCGCGCGTGACTCACCCTCACGGTGAGATTGGATCGCACCGTACACCAATAACAGCAGCAGCACAATCCCGATTGCGACAGATATCGAGGAAATGGTTCCTGCCAACAGAGTGCCCTCTGACAAAGGAACGATTACGGCGCGATGTGGGATGGAATATGCTTCCGGCACAGCAGATGCGGCAGATACGGACCAGATTTCTGAAAGACCGTTCATACAAAGATCACAACGCGCGGAGTGATGGGCTGGCACGGACAGTGTCAGAAACTCACAGATGTCGTTGCGCGGAGTTCCTTGTGAAACTCCACGGTACCGTCTCTAATGAGCAAGTCCATGTTTACGGTCAACCAGCGCTCTTTGATCGTGAGCCGCGCTGTGACGATGCCCAGGATTGCCCCCGCTGCCATACCGATCACAGCATCGGGCACTTCCGTTGAACAACTGCTGGAGTCCTCGTATCCCAAGTCGCACTCGGGAGGATATGTCGTGAGCGCGGGTACGATGATAGCTCCGAGCGCTGCTCCAGCGGCGACTACTCCGGCGAACGCAAGCGGATTCCGACCGATGCTCATGTCGAGGCGGCCGATGGACTCCAGCGGGAGCGTTACTATGGACAGCATGGAGTCACCCGTGACATTCAGGGTGATCGAGTCTCGATTCACGAGTATCAATCGCCCGATCCGCTCTCTCTCAGGGATCGACTCGGACCACAGCCTGATTCGCGCGCCAGCTCCCAGTTGGTGCGAATCCTGTGCATCTAGCGGTTGAGCAAGTGTGCCCCACAGCACAAACGGAAGACTCAGGATCAAGTACCAGCGGGAGGGAGTGAGAGGCACTGGGTCCGCCTGGATCGGTCAGGAACTGGCTCGGTTCACCACGAGAGCCGCCTTCAGGAGGTCCTTGCTCATGTGGAACCACTCGCGCGAATTGTTACGCGAGAGGTTGCTGAAGAGATCAACGCACTCACCGGCAAAGTGTGGCATGCATTGCTCCTGAGCCGAGAAGACTCCGTTCGGGTCACGTTTACAGGGTTCTAAAGACCGAGCTCTATTACTCCTGTCTAAGTGCTTCTACCGGGTCGATTCTCGTCGCACGCATGGCGGGTACGACGGATGCCGCAATGCCAACGATGACGATGCAGCAGCCGACTATCAAGTAGGTCACGGGATCAGTATTGGCCACGCCGAACAGCAATCCCGTCATCACGCGGGATAGTGCGAGCGATCCAAGCACCCCTAGCACAATGCCGATCGCCAAGACCCAGAGTACCTGACTCACGATCAACCACACCGTGTCTCCACCATCCGCGCCCAGTGCCATTCTGACGCCGATATCGCGTGTGCGTTGCGTAACAGAGTAGGATATGGTGCCATAGATGCCCACCATGGCGAGGACGACTGCACAAAACGCGAGGCCAAGCAGCAGAGCCATGTTGAACCGCGGTGTTGACACCGATGACGAGAGTAGATCCTCGATGCTGGACACTTCAGTGAGTGGCAACTGCGGGTCCAACTGCCTTATCTCGTCTCTGAGCGTCGCGGCGACCACGCCCTCATCGGCTTCCGTATGGACAACGATATGCATCTCGGAGAGGGGGAGTTGGACGAACGGCACAAAGAGCTCAGGCTTCGATGCTGCGTCAAGGCCGTCGTGACGAACGTCACCCACAACACCCACGATTTCCATGGGTGGTACCATAGGCATCGTGATCACCTTGCCAAGCGGCGTATCGCCGGGGAAGTATCGCTCCGCTGTAGTCTGGTTCACAATCGCAACGATGCGTCCATCCAGACCGTCGAGGTTGTCGAACAACCGCCCTTGCACCAACGGAATGCCCATCGTGCGGAAATAGCCGGGGAATGTTCCACGATAGTCCGCCCTAGGTCGTTCGGTAGGTGAGACGGCATCGAGTCCCTCGACCGAGAACGGTGCCTCGAATCCGGTGCCCAGTCTACTGAGCGGCAGCTTGGTTACCGCGCTCGCTTCCTCGAATCCGGGAATCCGCTCGAGGCGGTCTATCAGGGCAGTGAAGAACTGCCGCTGCTGTTCGAACTGGGGGTATCGTGACTGCGGCAGCGAGACCACCACCGCAACGACATTCTCCTTGCGGAACCCCGGATCAACACCGGTGAGCTTCAGGTAGCTCCTCACCATCAGGCCCGCGCCGACCATCAACATCAGGGCGAGCGCGACCTCTCCCGCGACCAGCATGTTTGTGAACCGCCGCGAACGACGACCCACAGACGATCCCCTGCTGCCCTCCTGTAACACCTCGGCAACATCGGGGCGCATGACCTTGAGTCCAGGGACGATTCCGAAGGCAATTCCTGCGAGAAGCGAAATTGCCAAAGCGAATACGAGCACCGCCGAGTCGATCGAAATCTGATCCGCACGTGGTATGTCGGGTGGGATCACTCCTCGCAGCAGATCAACGCCCCAGTAGGCGATCAGCATACCGGCGAGACCCCCGGACAGCGCGAGCACGAGGCTCTCGGTTAGCGAGCGTTTGAAGAGCGAGGCGGCTCCGGCTCCGTGAGCGGCGCGGATAGCGTAATCCTTGAGAGCGGTTGCTGATCGAGCCAGCAGCACGTTGGTGATGTTCACGCATCCAATGAGCAGCACCAGGAGTACGGCCCCGGATAGAAACCACAGCGTCTGACTCACGTTGCCGACGAGTTCATCGATGGCGGGGATGACTGTGACGCCCCAACCCTGCATCGACTCCGGATTTTCCTGAGCTATCTGCTCCGCGATTGTGTTCATCTCCGCCGTTACCTGCTCCTGGGTCACACCGTCCCCGAGCCTCGCAATGGCATCGTACATTCTGTGGGGGCGTGAGAGCAGTGCGTTCAGGTCGAGGGTCAATGGAGACCACATCTGCACGTCGGGATCGTCTGGCGGGAACGCGAAATCCGTTGGCATCACACCTACGATTGTGTACGGCTCCCCATCGAGACTGATGCTGTTGCCGATAACATTGGGATCAGAGCCGAAATGCGTTGACCAGGCCGCATTACTGAGAACCACGAGTCGCTCATGTCCCGGAGCCTCTTCTTCCTGTGTGAACGTCCGCCCGAGTTGAGCGTCTGATTGCAGGACCCGAAACAGCGATGGTGACACTTGCACGCTGGACACGCGCAGGGGCTCCTGCACATCAGTCAATGTGAATCCGCCGTATCGGTAGATCGCGATGTCCTGCAAGGTGCGCGACCGCGCGCGCCAGTCCAGGTAAGTAGCCCCCGAGGTCTGCTGCTGGTCGAGGCCCTGACCTCGGCTGTTCTCCCACAGCATCACGAGTCGGTCGGAACTCGGATAGTCGAGGGGTTGCAGGATTACTCCGTTGAGAACGCCGAAGATGGCCGTATTGGCGCCCACGGCGATGGCAAAGGTGATCACGACCACCGCCGTGAGACCCGGGGTTGCTATCAGCGAACGTATGGCGTGCTTGATGTCGGCCATATCAGGTCGATTCGGTACATGTCATGTAAAAGCACGCGAGTTTAGGGGGACGCGCGAGCCCGTCCTGGGTGTGGCCCAGCCGAACCGTCACAGTCCCAGGCTCAGCCCCAAACCACCCATGATCATGAGCGTGTTCCAGCGTCCCTCATCACCGTCGACAATGTCGGAGAAACCCAGATTGTAACGCACGTCTATGTTGAACATGCCGATGTCGAGTGCCGCACCGATGGCCCCGGAAAACAAGGCCGAGTTCGTGCTGAAATCAGTGCACTCCTCGGACAGTGTATCGATAGACAATCCGCAAGATGTCTCGAATGAGAGCACGGGGGCTACGTATATGAACGGTTTGACCATGACGCCGAAGCCGAAGCCGATCAGGACCGGCACATCTACGTAGTTCTGTTTGAGCGTCGGCCCTGCCTGCAGGGTGGCCTTTCGCTGTACGTACAGTACCTCTGGCTGAACTACGATCGTGCCAAGCCCGATGCC
>CP070792.1:1408637-1410813 GCA_020346845.1 Gemmatimonadota bacterium | reverse complement strand
GTTCTCTCTTCGACCTCTTGGATGACCGATACTCCGTATGCATCCACACCGAGTCTGTACACCGCCAGCAGGATCAGATGCTCGAACTCGCCCAATGAGCTACGTGCCATTTGCATTTCCCGTAAGCGGTAACCTATACACTGCTTAGTAAATAAGCTTACGGGCACAAGCGCTGGAAAGTTTCTGAACCACTTCTTGACACGCATGGTGCATATGGGCGTCACCTGACAACAGCTATTCGGACAGCCGGTCCGAGCGTTCCCCTCTCCGCCTGTCGAATGATGTTGCGTTGGTATCCCGGGAGCGACAGCGCCGTAGATTGTGAAATCTCGCCTTCACAAGCCAACGTCAGATCGTCCTGGACGTGTTTCTCTCGGAGCGGCATACTTGGCGCATGGAAAAGGGAATTCCACCCGGAGGTGTTTCAACCAGAGCAGTGTCTGGGGCATGCCGCGACGTTCCGCTGGAGCGTGCTCGACACGTTGGGGTTACCAACTTCGTGGAGGGGGCGTTTTCGGTGGTGATGGCCTATACCGCGATAGGCTGTAAGATCGTTCCGGGCGGGTAGAACCTTCCTATTTCGGATTCCCTTTGATCACTTGCTAGCAAGTGAGTCTCGAGATCGGCTGGGAGCGCCATGTTCGATCTACAATCGATGGACCCTCGCCCCACGCGGAGAGCCTTGGAACGACAGGACCTCGCGGTAGGGAGCATCTGGAGCCCAGGCTCGCTCGATGGTGTTTTCGCCACTGCTGAAGCCGTGGCAGCGAAGGATTGCAACAACCTCTATCGGGCTAGCTGCTACTTCCGCGACGGGGAGCGCTACCGGGCGTTCTGTGCGAGCTATGCGATCATGCGGATCGTGGACGATCGAGTCGACGGATTTCTCGCCAAACGAAACGCATCGGCCGAGGATCGTGAGTGTGTAATCCGTGTGGTGGAGGCGTGGCATCGTATCGTTTCAGTGTGTCTATCCGGTGACACACCAGCTCCATATGACGTTCGGCAGACGGAGCAGGACGGCGTTGATGAGTTGCTTGAAGCTTTGCGGGAGTCGGTGTGGCTGTTTCCAGTCCCAGCAGGATTGTGGGATGACTTCTTCGGCGCTATGCATGATGATTTGCAGCGCAGCCGTTTCAGTACGTACTGCCAGTTTCTCCAATACACCGCCGGTGCGTCAGTTGCCCCCACCACTATCTACCTTCACCTGATTACTGGAGAACCCTGCTCTGAGGGCGGGATTTTCGGACCGCCTCAGGACTTCGACATAGTGCAATGCGGTCGGGCGCTGGGCCGGTTTGCCTATATTGGCCACATTCTACGAGACCTACGCGTGGATCTGTTGACAGGTGAAACTGGGCTGCTGTACCTGGCAGCAGACGACATGGCCACGCACGGTGTCACTGTGGAATCGCTCCGGCGCGACGCTGAATCGAGAACTGCTAGCCCCGGACTCAGGGCTCTCGTGAGCGAACTGGTCGAGCGAGGGCGGACACTAGCAAGCGAGGGGCGTACCCATCTGTCCATGCTCAGCGGTGGACTCAGCGCTGACCGTGCGTTCGTTCTGGAGTTGATAGTGGGTATCTACGAAGCGGTGCTCGATAAGATCGCTTCGTGTTCACACAATGTCATGGCCGAACGTCACCGTCTCACCATCGTGGAGAAGGGGATGATCGCTCAGAGGATAGCCGCGTCGCTGGGCATGACGTTGACAACGTGACGTAACCACCCATACAAGCGGGACAACACAAAACGGTGGGTCTCGTGATGGGCAATCGCAGACGATCCCCAGGACGCGTCCAAAGATCTCCGACGACCTCCACAGCCGCCGAGGTCATCAAGTGAATGTGTCCCGCTGCGAAGTTGCCGGGTGAGCGTAGCATACGTCTGAAGAACTCCCAGGCCCCCATCTGGATACCGGCTGTTCGGTACCGTTTGATCGCGATAGTGACCACTGCGATGGCTATCAATATCACGCTGGTGAGTGCCGTAGCCCAGATTGAAAACGTGTTCATGCTTGTTCGTCTACTGCTTTCTCCACTCTCTTTTGGGAAGAACCATGACAACCGGCATTCCACAGCCCTAACCGCAGCTACACTGAGCTTGCTTCTTGCCCGTCAGCGCGGCAACGATCATGGCGCTGGCACATCCCACCCCGCTGTCGACCGCAATGGCG
>CP070792.1:1395197-1408537 GCA_020346845.1 Gemmatimonadota bacterium | reverse complement strand
AGTTCACGCAACCGATAGACGTGCGCAAGGATCCCAACTCGCACGGGACGGAGGGCGATATCGCCCAACAGACAGTGGTTTTGTTGGAATTGCGCGATGCATTGAACGACATAGTGGAAATGACCAACACGATCGAAATGGTGCGCAGTCAGTTGCAATCCTTGAAGGCAACGTTGAGCGATAACGAAGGTGCCACGGCAGTCATTGCAGCAGCCGCCGAGTTGGAGGACAAGCTGGTGGAATTGGAGGGAGAGTTCATCCAACTGAAGCTCACCGGTCGCGGACAGGACGCAATCAGGTGGCCCGGAATGTTGGGACGTCAGATCAGCTATCTAGCCGGCAAGATATCAATGACTGACTTCGTGCCCACCGACCAGCAGATGGAGGTGAAGCAGGTGATCGAGGAGGAGCTTGCGGTTCACCGGACGACCTATGAGGTGCTCATATCCTCGGATGTGGCTCAGTTCAACCAACTGCTGTTGCAGGAAGGCTATCAGGGAGTGATACTGCCGTGATAGAATGTTGAATTCTGAATACTGAATGTTGAATGTTGAATGGGAGACAACACTGTTTGCATGACGGCAAGCAGTCCATCGATCCCATTCGATATTCAACATTCAATATTCAATATTCGAAATTCAAAACCCTGCCGCCGCACCACCACGCCGTGGATCGGACACACCCAGTAAGGTCCCATCAGGCAAGCGCATAATCGCCTGGATATCACCGATGTCCGGGTAGAGCGATTCAGGGCTATACCGCTCATTGAGCGCGTGACCCATCCTCTCGAGCACGGCTATCGTTGCCGAGTCCAAAGAGCCCCGTTCATAGTCGATGCGATCCGGCAGGTGCTGGTGATGCAGACGAGGCACGAGCACTGCTTCAACGAGGCTCATGTCATAATCGATTACGTTGGAAATGTTCTGGAACACGTTTGTGATTATGGTCGAGCCACCGGGGGAACCGAGTATCAGGAACAAGGAACTGTCCGGCCGAAGTACGATCGTAGGGTTCATCGCGCTCAGCATTCGCTTGCCCGGGGCGATCGCGTTGGCTTCGCCCTGAACCAAGCCAAACATGTTTGGCGTACCGGGCTGAGCCGCGAAGTCGTCCATCTCGTTGTTCAAGAAGAAGCCGGCACCATCAACCACGGCCTTAATTCCATAAAAGGAGTTGATGGTGGTGGTTACTGAAACTGCGTTGCCCTCAGAATCAACTACTGAAAAGTGCGTGGTGTTCTCCACCGGTGAATACGGTCCCAACCCGGGAGCCACTCCGCAGATGGTGTGGCTCGATCTAAGGAGATACCGGCGCGCCGCTCGGCTCCATACTCGTCGGACACCATCGTATCGATCTGCACTGTGATGAAGTCTGGATCTCCCAGATACTCGTTGCGATCGGCGTAGGCTCGCTTCCACGCTTCCGCCATTAGATGAATCATCCGCGGTGAATGCCACGGGATCTCGGACAGGTCGTAACCTTCCAAGATCTTCGCCATGAGTGCGAGCGTCACACCGCCCGACGAGGATGGCGGCATGGCGATGATCTGATGTCCCCTGTAGGTGAACTCCATGGGATTGCGCCATGCCGGCTGGTACGCGGCCAGGTCCTGCGCCGTGATGATGCCGCGGTTCGCTCTCATCTCTTCAACGATCAGCCGCGCTGTCTCACCCTCATAGAAGTCGACTCGACCTTGCTCCTGGATGCGCCGCAGCGTGTTGGCAAGATCGGTCTGTATCAGTGTGTCACCTATGCTGAGTGCGGCTCCACCTTGCAGGAAGATCTCACTCGTGCGCGGGAACTGAGTTAGCGCTTCGTCGTAGTAGTTCAGCGACCTGGCCGCGCGATCGGTCAACGTGAATCCGTCTGCGAGCGCAACGGCCGGAGCAAGCAGGTCGCTCCACGACAGGGACCCGTAACGCTGATGCGCCTCCCACAATCCCGCCACGCTCCCCGGTACGCCAACCGCGCGGTGCCCAACCCTCGAGCCATCGGTGAGTTCACCGCTCTCGTTCAGGTACATGTCGCGCGATGCCGCGGCCGGCGCCTTCTCTCTGAAATCCAATGCCGCGGTTGTGCCGTCAACCAAGCGCAGTACCATGAACCCGCCACCGCCGATATTACCTGCCTCCGGATTCACGACCGCCAGCGCGAACGCCGTAGCTACCGCCGCGTCCACTGCGTTGCCGCCGGACTCGAGCACCCCGACACCCACCACGCTAGCGTAGCGGTTCGTGCTGACAACCATGCCGTTGTTGGCGGAAACCGGTTGGACATCGAGCGAGTAGGGCCAGTCGGCGGGCACAGCGTCACGCCACGACGGCCCCGAGCATGCGGTCACCAGCAAGGCCGCCAAACACACGTCGCGACGGAGTTGTATCATGAATCGTCTCCTTCTCTCCTCATCTCCTCGTCTGTCCACGTAGGTCCAGCCCGTAAGCTCCACCTGCCAGGGCCGACAAATCAAGGCCGAAGCCAGCGAAATCGTCCACCGTAGAGGACATAAACCGACCACCTTTCCTATGGCCCGCATGCCATAAGCACTTCCCAAACAACAGCTTACATCGTTCGGCACGCCATATGCCTTTAGCACTGTCGGGTGGGCGTCCCGCAAGGACCCTCACAGGAATAGGAGGTCGTCATGAAGAGAACGATTGTTGGAGCAGCCATGCTGATCGCGGCGGGGGTAGTGACAAACACGCCGGCATCGGGCCAACGAATCGCCGTCGACCTCGCCTGGCACAGCAGCACCGGTGCGCGCTTGAGCGGTAGCTATAGACCGGCTGCACCAGAGCGATCAGGCTACCTCTACTGCGCGCCGGACGGTCGCTACCTGTACTGCTGGGACCGACAAGCTTACCGGCCGGGCAGACCGATGCTGGTACACGTATTCCACGGACCCGGGTACTCGTATCGAGATCACTACGGATACCGCCATTCCGGTGGGAGAGTCCATCGCGTCATGGACCGCCGGACATACCGACGTCACGAGAAGGCGGCGCTGAGGGCCTGGCAGCGATGGTACCATGAGCACCGCCGCGCGGCCCGTCCAATGTACGGCGCGCACCGGGGTTCAAGACGCTACGCGACGCCGAGGATCTCTCTCAGACTGAGGTTCCATTTGTAATGGGCAAGAAGAAAACAGGAACAAGCCGAGTCAGCGACTCGGCTCTCCGCTCCCTACCCTCTCAGCTCCAAGCTTGTGGTACCGGAGTTAGGGAGCGGAAGACGAAGCCCCACAGCGCCTTGTTTCGCTGCTGGGGTTTCGTTGTTAGACCGCTGCGGTAACAAGTGCTTCTAGAACGCCCCCTTCTCAACCAACTCCACCAGCCGGTCGGCCAGCTTTACCAGCTCCGGTCTCCGACGCGCGGCTGGCACGCGGATCATCGCGTTCGCCATGGTAATGGCCCCGCCAAACGCGAATATCACAGCGGGAATCACGAACGCTGGCTCTCCCATCCCTATTAGGGCTCCCAGACCTAGGCCGGTCAGACCACCTGCTGCTGCCCCCCAGCCCGGCGCGAACAGTCTCCAACCGGCTAGCTCAAACCGCTCTTCGATGTGGATATGGGTCTTGTCAGACTGCGGTGTAACCGTAATGACGAGTTTGCGACTCTCGGTTCCGGGTGCAGCTGGGCTCCACGTGAGCGAATCACCGATGGTTGATATGTGACCCACGATTCCTAGAATCGACTGTATCTCCGCCACCAACGCCTCGTGCTGCGACGCGCTAAAAGCCCGCGGGACGTACCTATCTAGCAGCAGTTTTTCCTTGTGAAACCGGGCCGGCGGGTTGTCACCTCGTGGCTCGACCTCATGACGTACCTCGCCCTCTTGCTGATCCAAGGCATCCCGTACACGCTGGGGAGCGATTCCGACTTCGGCTGCCACCTGTTCCAGCGCACCCACTGACAAAGCGGGCTCCGTGGGCTGCTGAGCTTCCAGCTCCGCTGCCTTGCCGAGGACTTCGCGCACCTTACTGTCGCTGAGTCGAGCACTGCCTTGTGAGACGCTGGCCAACACATCGGAGAACTCAATCGGTGACGCGAACCTTTCACTTTCGCGTATAGCCAGCGCCTTCACCAAGGCCTGCTCCACGCGACCCGGTAACCGATCGAGCTTTTCGCGATGACCCCGAGAGAGCACGGCAAACCGCCCCACCCTCACTTCATCCGGCGTCGACCACACACCAGGGGTTTCGCCAATCAGCATCTCGTAGACGACACACCCGAGGCTACACACATCGGTGCGCTCATCAAACTCGGTCTTGCCGGTAGCCTGTTCCGGACTCATGTAGCCCGGCGTTCCCAGCGGGAAGCCACTGCGAGTGAGGGCCTCGGTACCGGCCGATCCCAATGCTCGTGCGATTCCGAAATCCGCAACGATCGCCAAGCCGTCCGAGAACAAGATGTTCTCGGGCTTCACATCGCGATGGATGACGCCGCAACGGTGAGCATGCTCCAGTGCCGCCGCTACCTGTTGTGTTACACGTACGACTACGTCGATTGGCAAACCATCGCTGCGATTGATCCTCTGGCGCAGCGATCCGCCCGATACATATGGCATCGCGTAGTAGACGAACCCGGCAGCTTCCCCCGAGTCCAATAACGGAAGGATGTGCGGATGGTTCAGTTGCGCCGTAATCCTGATTTCGCGGAGGAATCGCTCGGGACCGATTGCCTGCGCAAGGTCGGGTTTCAGGACTTTGACAGCTACGCTTCTATCGTACTTGAGATCGTGCGCGAGATACACGGTCGCCATACCACCACTGCCAACCTCCCGCTCGATTCGGTAGCGGTCAGCCAGCGCCGTCTCAAGAGGACCTGTGGGGTCGGTCAATTGGACTTTCCAGTCTCGGTTGGCGTATAGGTATATAGAATACCTATCACGAGAACGAATCGCTACTGCTCTCGCCCCGCGACAGAGGAGTTGTAGAATGTAGAATGTAGAATGATGAATGTAGAACAACCGTTCGTACCCGATCATTCTACATTCACCATTCGAAATTCTACATTCGCCGTTATCTCCCGCCGCCGGTATCCGTCACCCGATACCTAAACGACTTGTCCGGAAATGCCGGCGGCGGCGGCACTGTTCTCGGATCCAATTCTATTTGCTGCTTCAAGTAGGCAATCGCCGCATCGAGTTGTGCATCGGACCCGTTGAATGTGGCGTGCGGCAGGTTGTCCACCTCCATATCGGGTATCACGCCGATCTGTTCGATGAGCCACTCGCCCTCGGGACCGTAGACACCGGTCATAGGGGCGCGGGCCAATCCACCATCACTCAGGCGGTTGGATGAGCTCAACCAGATCTCGCCACCCCAAGTGCGAACTCCAATTACCGGTCCAAGACCGAGTCGTCGGAAACCGTCTGCAAAAGCCTCACCATCGGACGCAGTCTCCTGATCCACCAGCACAACCATGTGACCCCGGAAGGCATATTGCATGTTCCACGTTGGTTGGCCCACACGTCCCTGCCAGTACATCCACGCCTGCCGCATCAGCTTCTCGAGAATGAAGCTGTCTATGTTACCGCCGCGGTTGTGTCGCACATCGATTATCAGACCCTGACGATTGAACACCGGATAGAATTGGCGGTACCACTCGGTGATGTTGCCACCGCCCATGGCGCGAAGATGTACATACCCGATCGCACCCTCGCCCTCCTGTTCCACTATTTGCCGGCGCGTATACTCCCAGTCGCTGTATCTGATGTTGTATTCGTTCGACGTTGGAACAACGATCACATCCCTGGCGTCACCGCCAGAACGCACTGACAGCAATACTTGCTTGCCCTGTTGATTCCGGAGCAATGCACCGATGTCAGGGACATCCAATACACCCACACCGTTCACCGCTTGTATGATGTCACCTTCGTTGATGTTCAGGTCCGGATCCGCCAGAGGTGACATCTCGTCCGGATAATCGGGATCGGATTGATAGATGTAGTCGATGCGATAGCCACCGGCCTCGGGATCGCGGAAGATCCTAGCTCCGAGTGATGCCACACTCACGTTGTCCTGACCGCTGCGAAGATCACCGCCACGCACACTGGTGTGGAGCGCCGATAGTTCGCCGACAAATCGACCAATGAGGTCAGACAGCTCGTTGCGTGTGGTTACGCGGTCTACCAGTGGCAAGTACTTCGCCAACGTGGCATCCCAGTCGACGCCGTGCATGTTGGGATCGTAGAAGTAGTCACGCTCCAGGCGCCAGGCATCGATGAAGATCTGGCGCCAATCATCGCGCACGTCTATGGCGAAGGTCCACCCACTGAGGTCGATCCTGTCATCATTGAGATCGCCCGCTCTAGCAGGCCTAGCGTCAATCACATATAGATTGCTGCCTCTACGAACTAGCAGCTTCTTCCCGTTCAGCGACAGCTCGACGCCTCCAACGTCTTCAACGACGGTCACTGGCTCAACGTCTTCGTTATCGAACTCGAGCGCCATCAAGTGGGTGTCGGCGCCGGGCCCTGACTCGCGGGCACGCCAGAAGAGACCGCTCTCGTTGGCATACAGCGAGCTGTAGTTGCCCGACGGTACCGGAACCTGCCTCACCCTGAACATGAGACCGTCAACGTCTATCTGAACCGGCTCCACGCCGGATGATTCGCTCTCTCCGCGTTCATCCGCACTCTGTCCGCGTTCCGCCGCGGCACTCAACTCGTCGTCCGGCTTGAAGGGCGATCGCAGGCCACTCCGCAGCGAGACCTCGAATACCTCTATTGGCTTGTCGAAGTAAGGCTCGGGTTGGCGCGTACCCCACGGGCTTCCCACCAGAGAGCGGAGGTTCCGGTCTGAGAGGAAGTAGAGAAAATCTCCCTTCGGGCTCCAGGCGCTGCTGAAGCTGTTCACCCTGTCGCTGGTAAGCGGTACGGTCGCACCGTCTTCGACATTGTGGAGCTTGATCTGCCTGAACAGGTTCATGGCCGTCATGGTGTACGCCAGCCAACGGCTATCGGGAGACCAACTGAAATCGCCGATGCCCTCTCGATTTTCTGAGATCAACGTCTGTTCGCCAGACTCGACGTTCAACACCCACAGATCTCCGTTGTTGTCGTCATACGCGATCCAGCTGCCATCAGGTGATGGAACTCCCCGGAACCGCAGTATCGTGCCGTCGTTGGTGAGGCGCTCATCGTTCCCCACACCGTTTGCCGGGATTCGCACAAACTCGAGTTCGCCGGTTTCGTCGGACAGGCCAACGAGAGACCCATCGGGCATGAACACGACATCGCGGAACCGGACACTATCCTTGCGGGAGGCTCTCACCAATCGTCCGTCACCCACTGGCGCCACGAACACTCGACCACGAGCCGTCAGCACCACACTCTCACCCTCCGGGTGAATGTGTGCCGAAGTCAGATACCGCATCGGGTCCGAGACCCACTTCTCTCGTAGTTGGTCGAAATCCGAGGCCAACGTGATCGGGATCTCTCGGTCCTGTCCACTGGCGATGTCGTACAGCCTGAGATCGACGCGCAACTGGTAGGCTATCCGCCCCTGCGACAGCGACGGGTTCTTTACATCCCAACCACTGTGCTGCGTGTGCTGTTGCAGATCGCCACCGTTCTCGTCCATCGACCAGATGTTCATCGTACCGTCACGGTCGCTCACAAAGTACACGCGACCGTTCCACCACATGGGCGAGTGGCTCTCGCCATCGAAGCCGCCGGTCAACTCGACCGCCTCGGCGGTTCCCTCCCGGAATCTCCACACATCCCGTGCAGTGCCGCCGGTGTATCGCTTGGTGACGTTGTTGTGGAATGCCGGGCGCACAAAGTAGAGGGTGGTTCCACTGGCGTCGTATGACGCCTCGGTCGCTGATATCAACGGAACCAGAGACCGCGTCCCGTCAGCCAAGTTCAGCCGCACAAGCATTGGCTTTGGTATCGTCGAGTAGTGAACCGTTCCGTAGACCAGCCGACCGTCTGGTGTCCACGTCTTAGCCACCGAGGTCTCGGCCTCATAGGTACGTCTCGTGGGGACACCGCCGGACAGCGGCATCGTGTAGACTTCGGCCGGGCCTTCATACCGAGCAGTGAATGCCAGCGTCTGCCCATCGGGAGAAATGATCGGGTTTGTCTCTTCGGCATGATGGGTGGTGAGCCGTTGGGCCACACCACCGACCGTCGGCACCTTCCACAGATCGCCTTCGGCAGCGAACACGATGGTGTCGCCGCTCAGTGCTGGAAAGCGATAGAAGCCGAGTGTGCCCTGGGCATGAAGCACCGAAGACATCAGGGTCAGAGCTGCTACGAAAGTGAGAGCGCGAATCACGTTGCGCATGGTAACCTCTGGTTGGAGACCATTGGGATACTGCCAGATCATGTAGGCTGCCTAGAAGGCCGGTTGATCGCAAGAGGCGGTGGGAATGTTGAATGTCGAATTTCGAATGTCGAATGTTGCAGTGGCGGTATGATGTGAATCCTTTGCGGAATCTTGGTCGTACGGCTCATATTCAGTCTTGGAGACAATGATCTGTGAGTGGTCGCCCACCTACAGGTCGATCCACCGTTCAAATGGGACCACTTACTTCCTGACAACGTGGAGTAGCCAGCCATGACTCACACTTTGCGAGCCGCCATGGTCGGCGCATTGGCCGTTCTCGCCGCAGCACCCCAAACGCTGCGAGCGCAAACGGACATGCGCGATGAAATACTCGTATCTGCCGATTGGCTGGCACAGCACCTGGACGATGCGAATCTCGTTTTGCTACACGTGGGGGACAGCGCGGACTACGCGGCCGAACACATACCTGGCGCCAAGTACACGACCCATCGTGAACTGAGCGATCCCAACTCGTCGGGTCATGAGGCCGCTCTGGTACTCGAGCTGCCCGATCCCGAGTTGCTGCAAGCCAAGCTGCGTGAACTGGGTATCTCGAACGACTCTCGCGTGGTGGTATACTGGGGCAGTGAGTGGGTCTCACCCACGGCGCGAGTCGTGTTCACGTTGGCGTGGGCCGGCCTGGGGGATCGCACTGTCTTGCTCGACGGCGGCATAGCGGCGTGGAAGTCCGCCGGTCACGCGGTTACCTCAGAGCCGACTCCAGCCGGGGATGGTGACGTGGTTGTTCAGCCTCAGGATCACCTCGTCGTCGATGCCGACTGGGTGCAATCACACTTGAACGAACCCGGCTACAAACTGATCGACGGACGCAACGTCGAATTCTTCAATGGCCGCCGCGAAGATCGCGGAGTCGCCGGCCGAATCCCCGGTGCCGGTAATATCATGTGGCAGGATCTGCTCGATGATTCACTCAAGCTGAAGGACGCGACCACACTGAGCAAGGCCTTTACGGCGGCAGGTGTCATGCCCGGTGATACCGTCGTCACCTACTGTCACATAGGTCAGTACGCCACGATGGTCATCTTCATGGCGCGCACCTTGGGTTACGAAGTGAAGCTGTATGATGGTGCGTTTCAGGATTGGGCGGGGCGGGGACTTCCGGTCGAGAAATAGACCGTACTGCCGGCTGTCGATACCTGCCAAGGTGAAGGCTGAATGTTGAAGTCTGAAGGCTGAAGGCTGAAGTGATCATGAGCTGCGCCGAGCTGTTTCTACGCTGGTGACGAGTATCGAGATCAACTCGTTCGCCTCTCGCAATGCGTTCTCTACGTCGGCACCGTGACTCAGGTTCAAGCGTTTGATGAGCCTGAGCCATACGTGTGTCTCTCGCAGCTCCTTTAGACAGATCCTGAGCTTATGCACGAAATCGCGACGTGACTCTGCACTCTGGCTCTCGGCATAGTTAGGTGCTGGCGCTGTGGCGCACCTGATAAGTTGACCCGCCACATGGTTGGCCACCCTAGTCCTCGGCAGCCTTCCTGAGACAGCGCAAACAGCGACGGCGAACTCTATCAATCGTTCTTCTAAGTCATATCTCTGCTGCATTGGTCGCCGCCTCGTCCAATGGGTGGTTGGTCAACACTGTACCACCCCGAGCAGTGAAGCATAGCCCAAACATTGCCGTTGCAACCAACCTTACGCAGGACCCGCTGCAGCACTTCTTACTTCAGCCTTCAGCCTTCGACATTCAGCCTTCAAACCGCTCCTAGAACTCTACGCGGCCCCGATCCGGAAACTTCGACTGTCAGGGGGCTGCCACTAGTGCCCGCCTATACCTCGCTACATCTTATCTCGCAAACCAGCATCGCCAGTCTCAAAATAGTCATCGAGGATCACCATGAGATTTCGTCGCCTCTTTGCCATCACAGCCGCCGCAGCACTGGCTCACGCCTGCACCTCCGCTCGTTCTGTCCAGCATTATTCCGTCGCCGACTTCTACGAGAACGATCAGTTCTTCGGTGCGTCGTTCTCACCCGACAACAGTAAGCTTCTGGTTACATCAAATGTCTCGGGTGTGTACAACGCGTACACAATACCGGTCGCGGGGGGTGAGCCACAGGCACTCACCGAGTCAACGGACGATGCGGTATTCGCCGTCTCGTTCTTCCCCACCGATGAGCGGATCCTGTACTCCCAGGATCGTGGTGGTAACGAGCTGAATCATCTGTTTGTGCGCAATCCGGATGGGTCGGTAGCAGACCTCACGCCGGGTGAGACCCTCAAAGCAACATTCTCCGGATGGGCGCACGACGATCGTTCCTTCTTCGTCCAAACAAATGAGAGAGACGTCCGGCTCTTTGACCTGTACGAGTATGACGTCGACACGTACGAGCGAACGCTGATCTTCGAGAACGATGAGGCGCTCACTTTTGGGGGCATCTCGCCAGACAAGCGCTATATCGCATTCGTACAGCCCTACACGACTTCCGACGCGGACATCCTGCTGCACGACCGCGAGGACAACACCACGATCAACATCACCGAACACACGGGCGATGTCGCCAACGCGCCGGCCGATTTCACACCCGACGGTTCGGCCCTGCTCTACGTTTCCGACCAAGATCAAGAGTTCGCAGCGCTCTACCGCTACGACATAGGTACCGGCGAGCGGACACCTCTGCTCGCACCGAACTGGGACATAGCGGGCGCCAGTTATACGAAGAGCGGCCGGTACCTGCGGGTCTCCACAAACGAGGAGGCACGGTTCATCACGCGAGTCTACCAGGCCGATAACCTGGAGCCGGTAGAGCTCAGCGACCTGCCGGACGGATTGATCCGCGGGATGCAGTTCACCGATGACGACTCACATATCGCGTTCTACACTTCGGACGGGAGCGCGCCGGACGACCTCTGGGCCGGTCCGCTGGATGGAACGCCGGTCAGGTTGACAGACGGTTTGAGTGCGGCAATCCAGCGCGATGACCTGGTGGCCCCCGAACACGTGTGGTTCACATCGTATGATGGCGTCGAGGTGCCGGGCTTACTCTACAAGCCACACCAGGTGTCTCGGTCAGCTCCGGCCCCCGCTATGGTGATGGTTCACGGTGGTCCCGGTGGCCAGGCGACCGTGGGCTACCGTGCACTGACACAAGCACTGGTGAACAGCGGTTATGTAGTCTTCGACATCAACAACCGTGGCAGTTCCGGTTACGGCAAGTCGTTCTTCAAGATGGACGATCAGCAGCACGGTGAGGCAGACCTAGGTGACGTGGTTGCCAGCAAGCAGATGTTGATCGAGACGGGCTATGTTGACCCGGATCGGATAGGCATCATAGGTGGTAGCTACGGTGGCTACATGGTGCTCGCGGCGCTAACACTACAGCCCGATGAATTCGCCGTAGGTGTCGATCTGTTCGGCATATCCAACTGGTTGCGCACACTCAACAGCATTCCACCGTGGTGGGAGTCATTCCGTGAGGCGCTTTACCAGGAAATGGGGGATCCGGCCACGGACAGCGTACGGTTGCACCGCATCTCACCACTGTTCAATGCCGACCAGATCCGCTCGCCGTTGATGGTTCTTCAGGGCGCCAACGATCCGCGTGTGTTGCAGGTTGAGTCAGACGAAATCGTCGAGGCCGCGCGTGCTCAAGGTGTTCCGGTAGAATACGTGATCTTCGAGGATGAAGGTCACGGCTTCGTGAAAAAGGAGAACGAGATTGAGGGATATACCAAGGTGATCGAGTTTTTGGATCGACATCTGAAGGGGAGTGAGGAGATGTAGTCTACTTCAGTCTTCGGACTTCAGCCTTCGACATTCAGCCTTCTAGTTGAACTCCATATGAACTAGAAGGCTGAATTGCGAAGTCTGAAAAGGCTGAAGTGATCTAGCTTCCTTCGCGCAGATATTTGCCGGATGAGGCGTCGTACACACGGACGTGAATCACCAGGCCCGCTTGGTAGCGGTCGATCTCTCTCAGGTGCACTACCTTCTTGTCCTTGCCGGGACGATACAGCACCCACGAGCCAGCCGGTGCAACCGCATCGATGCCTTCACAGCTCCTCGCCGCCGCCTGATGACCCGGTGGGTCACCGGGAATCCACACTTTACACTGCCCTGGAGGGGGCAAGTGACCGGGCGGTATTCCTAGCGTGGCAGCGGTGCTGGGACCAGTAGCGCTCGCCTGGGTCTGGGCGGGTTCCGGATCCGGCGTAGTGTTGATGTGCACGCCACAAGCCGTCATTGACGTGAAGACGAGGATTCCCACGGCTCCACAAATCGCTCTCATCATCCCCGCACCTCCCCGATCAACTTGCCGGACGCGACTTCATAGGACAGGACCTTGGTCACCACTCCGGCGCGTCGAGCATCGATCTCTTTGACGTGGACGACACCCCTGTCATGCTTGGGTGTGTACAGCACCCATGAACCGGCGGGAGCACCACTCTCTACGTCATCGCACTTGCCAGCCTTTGCCTGCTCCCCCGCCGCGCGTCCGGGAATCCAGACACGACACTTGTCGGGGGGCGGCAATTCCTTGGATGGAACTTCCAACCTAGGAACAGCCGCAGCGTCCGGCTCACTGACCGCCGGCTCTCCCGCCGTCCGACGCTCTGACTTGTCGTCTGATTTCTTGCCGTCGTTGGCCCGTTCCGTCGCTGCAGTCTCCCTCTTTGATTCCGCCTCAGTGTTTGAACCTGGACGTGCACTGGCGGCCGTATCCTTCTTCGCCTCGGGCTGCGTCCGGTTGCCCTCGGAACGCTCATTCGCAGGTTTCTCCTCGGGCTTGCTGTTTCTCTTCTCGTTTTCGTCCGTCGCCTTTTCCTGACCCGGATTCTCCTTGGCCTTGTCCTGTTGCTTCTCGAGTCCGGTGGCTTCGCCCCTGCCAGGATACCTCTCCTGGGACTCGTCACGACCCTTGCCTACCCCAGGCCGATCCGGCGGAGTCTCGCTCACGGAGTCGGGCTGCACCTCGGTCTTCTTCTCTTTGTCCAAACCAGGCGGATCGCCCTTGCCCGGATACTTCTCCTGCGACTCGTCACG
>CP070792.1:1379000-1395097 GCA_020346845.1 Gemmatimonadota bacterium | reverse complement strand
CACGTGTAGAGCATGCCGGATACCAAGCCGTACCCACCACGCCTCCGGTAGAGCGCGACCTGGCCCTGGTTCTTCCGCCGGGTGTGGGCACCGACGGCGTCGTGGCGGTAATAGCTCGGGCGGCTGGTGAACTGCTGGAGACGGCGGAGTTGTTCGACGAGTACCGGTCGGACGAATTGGCAGGACGCAGCGTAGCATGGCGCCTCGTGTTCCGGGCGTCGGATAGGACTCTCAAGGACCGTGAAGTGGACAAGGCAATCACCCGAGTGCTGAAACAACTCAAGGACAAGTTTGGTGTCGAACGCCGAGAGGCCTGAACTCCAGGCGCTGACCGAGCTCGAGCGGGTGCTGCAGCACGTCAAAGACGAGCTGGCGGCGTGGCGGCGCAGAGCCCTCAAAGCAGAAGCGCACCGCGCGGAAATGGGTGTCGACCTTGATGTGGTAGCCACGCGTGAGAGGATACAGGAGCTAGAGCTCGAGAACGACGAGCTGGATGGGCGGCTGCAGACTGCACGCGCGCGTGTTGACGACCTGCTCGCACGACTGAAATTCCTGGAAGAACAGGTGCGTTTGGAGGAGCCTGCGCCATGACGGACAAGAAGACCGTGGTCAAGGTGACCATCGGAACCGACGAGTACACGCTCAAGTCGGATCGTCCTCCGGAATACACTCGGGCGGTGGCGGAGCACGTCGACCGTGCGCTGAAGGAGGTACTCGCGATGGGGACGATGGTCGAGACGCACAAGGCAGCGATACTAGCCGCGCTGGCAATAACCGATGAGTTGTTCCAGGAGCGCCGGGCAGCGCGCGAAGTGACCGATCGGCTGACCAACCTGGCAACGGACCTGTGCCGGGTCCTACCCCCCGTGAAGCGGACATCGCGTGCAACGGGATCATTTGCCTCGTCGAGGGACGGCGGATAACTTGAAGGGTGTGGAAGTTTAGTCCACGCTAAAAAGTAACGGCAAAGTGACGGCGATACGCGGGACCACGGCTGTGTCGCCGCTGGAGATAGATATATGGGCACGGACCAGCTCACTCTAATATTGGCCGTTTTCGGTGCAGTAGGAATCGCCGGGACGGTCTTTTACGTGCTGGGCAAGCGTGCTGAGCGACGTTTGGCGGAACTGGCCGGCAAATCGGCGGAGCAGCGGGCGGAGCGACTCCTCGCCGAGGCCTCACGCGACGCGGAGGCGGCGCGGTCGCAGGCGGTGCTGGCGGGAAAAGAAGAAGTGATGAAGTCGCGGGAGGAGTGGGAGCGTGAGGAGAAACAGCGGCGCGAAGAGCTGGATCGATTGCAGGAAAGGGTGAGCGAGAGGGAAGCTCTGATCGACCGCAAGCTCAACACGCTGGATGATCGCGAGAAGGAGCTCCAACGCCGCGATCAATCCATCAAGGACCGTGACGACAATCTGTCCCGCAAAGAACACGAGTTGGACAACGCGATGGCTCAGCAGCGCGCGAAGCTCGAGGAGCTGTCGGGCATGAGCGAGAAGGAAGCGAAGGAACTGCTCATGCAGGAGATGGTCGACTCGGCAAAGAGCGAAGCGGCGGCATCCATCCGGGATATCAAGGAAGAGGCTAAGCGTAGCGCGGATCGTGAGGCCAAGAAGATTGTGGCCATGGCGATTCAGCGGCTTGCTTCCGAGCAAGCAGCAAGTACCAGTGTGGCGGCTGTGGCGCTTCCGTCGGACGAAATGAAGGGACGGATAATCGGCAGGGAAGGCCGCAACATCAGAGCGTTTGAAACCGCCACTGGTGTCGATGTGATCATCGACGACACCCCCGATACGGTCGTGATCTCATGCTTCGACCCGGTCCGCAGGGAAGTTGCCCGGGTGGCGATGGAGGAGTTGATCGTCGATGGGCGGATTCATCCGGGGCGGATCGAAGAAGTCGTACAGAAATGCCGTAAGCAGATAGAGGTTGAGATAGTCGAGGCCGGGGAAGAGGCGACCTACGAACTGGGAATCACCGGCATGCACCCCGAACTGGTGAAGCTCGTTGGTCAGATGAAATACCGGACCTCATATGGTCAGAACATCCTGGCGCACTCGAAGGAAGTGTCATGGCTGGCCGGCATAATGGCGGCAGAGCTGCGGCTCGATGTGGGTCTGGCAAAACGCGGTGCGTTGCTGCACGACATAGGCAAAGTGCTGACACATCAGCACGAAGGCACTCACGTCGAGATCGGTGTTGAGGTGGCAGAGAAGTATGGTGAGGATCCGGTGGTCGTGAATGCGATCGCCGCACACCATGATGACGTTGCACACGAGTCGACTGTGTCGGTCATCGTTCAAGCAGCGGATGCGGCCAGTGGCTCGCGTCCGGGCGCTCGTCGCGAGGCGTTCGAGACATATGTGAAGCGTCTGAAGAACCTCGAGGACATCGCGACTTCATACAAAGGGGTCGAAAAGGCGTTCGCCATTCAGGCGGGTCGTGAGATTCGGATCGTCGTATCACCGGATGCGATTGACGATGCGAGGGCCACAACTCTATCCGATGAGATCGCCCGGCGCATCGAGAACGAATTGCAGTATCCAGGACAGATCAAAGTGATGGTAATCCGAGAAACGAGGGCGGTGGACTTTGCACGCTAAGATTATTGACGGCAAGCAGATTGCCGAAGAGATGAGGGCCGATCTCTCGCAGGAGATAGAAGCACTGAGGCAATCGGGTGTTACCCCGGGGCTGGCAGTGGTGCTAGTGGGGGAAGACCCGGCCAGCCAGGTGTATGTCAGAATGAAGGGGAAGGCTTGCGAGAAGATCGGTATATACAGCGAGACCATCAAGCTGCCTGAGGAGACCACCGAGGAGGGACTTCTCGCCGAGATAGATCGCCTGAACAACGACGAGAAGATCCATGGCTTCTTGGTCCAACTCCCGCTTCCCAAGCAGATAAACAGCCGTAACGTCCTCCTGGCAATCATGCCCGAGAAGGATGTCGACGGATTCCACCCGGTCAACGTCGGTAAGATCGCAGCGGGCGACACTACTGGCTTCCCGCCGGCCACTCCGTTCGGTGTCCAGCAGATGCTGATTCGCTCCGGTGTGGAGATATCCGGAGCGCACGCGGTGATCGTGGGCCGATCCAATATCGTAGGCAAGCCGATGGCTTCTTTGTTGGTGCAGAAGGCAGACGGCGCCAACGCCACGACCACCATATGTCATTCGCGCACCAAGAACCTGCCGGAAATAACGCGCCAGGGTGACATCTTGATTGCGGCCATGGGCGTCCCCGAGTTCGTCAAGGCCGACATGATCAAGCCTGGCGCAGTCGTGATCGACGTAGGTACGAACCGCGTGGACGACCCATCGACAGAGAAGGGCTACCGGCTCGTGGGCGATGTGGATTTCGAAAAGGCGAAAGAGGTCGCATCAGCCATCACCCCCGTTCCGGGCGGCGTGGGTCCCATGACAATCACGATGTTGCTCTATAACACGGTGCAGGCCGCGAAGCAGTGGGCGGGGGCTTAGACCTCTTTTCCGCTGCCGCGGTCGATTCAGGAGAAGGAGCGTGGAGCGTTTCTGATGTCACGAAACGCGCACGCCGAATAATCGAAGCGGGGATGACCCGCGTGTGGGTGAAGGGTGAGGTGTCGGGCTTCAAGGCGTATCGCAGCGGACACTGGTATTTCTCGCTGCGTGATGCCGAGGCCCAAGTTCGCTGTGTAATGTGGCGGACCGACAATAGGCGGCTCCCAGGCCAGCCGGATGAGGGTACGCAGGTATTCGTAGAAGCAAGGCCGACCGTCTGGGAGGAACGTGGCGAGTTCAGACTCACCGTCAAACAGCTGGTGCCAACGGAGGCGGGCGGTCTCTGGCAGCTCCGCCTGGAGCAGGCCAAGGCCGCTTTGGCACGAGATGGGTTGCTCGATGTGTCACGCAAGCGGCCACTCCCTGACTATCCGCAACGGATTGCCGTTGTTACCAGTCTGGATGGCGCCGCTTTGCGGGACATCGTGTCAGTCATCTCGCGTCGTTGGCCGGCCGTGGAACTGCTAGTCATTGCGGTGCGGGTGCAGGGTGATGGTGCAGAGCAGGAACTGTGCGGCGGTCTGGAATTGGTCAACCGCATACCGGATCTCGACCTGGTGATAGTGGGGCGTGGTGGCGGTTCGCGGGAGGACTTGTGGACGTTCAACAGTGAACGCGTGGCACGGGCAGTCGCGGCAGTGAACGTTCCCACGATATCGGCAGTTGGTCACGAGACGGATGTCGCGCTTACCGATCTGGTTGCGGACTTGCGGGCACCAACCCCGTCGGCTGCCGCCGAAGCTGCCGTGCCCAGCGGAGCCGAGATCGAAGGATCGCTCAACAACGTTGCCCGTAGACTGGCACGCGGTCTGACAACACACGCTCAACTCGGCAGGGAGCGACTCGCTCGTACGTCCGACCGGCTCTCTGCTGTGGTTCTGGCGCAACTAGAGCAGCGCCAGGCCTTGCTGGAGCGTCTCAGTGGCCAGCTCGAAGCTCTGAGCCCACTCAAAGTGTTGCAGCGTGGTTACTCGGTCGCCCGTGACGAGAGCGGGAACGTCCTGAAACAGATCGCCGATTTTGCTGAGGGCTCCGAGTTTCGGCTGACCGTATCGGATGGTGACATCGAGGCAACGGTGCGGGAAACAGGGAAAACGGGTGACCGGGACGCCGGGTCCCGACGGAGGTAGAGTGGCTAGCAAGACGCCCTCGTTCAGGGATGAGATATCACGTCTCGAGGAGATCGTCCATTCCCTCGAATCCGACGATCTCGATTTGGATCAGGCGCTGCATCTCTTCGAGGAGGGAGTGAGTAGACTCAAGACCGCTCGCAAGCTGCTCAGTGATTCTGAGCTCACCGTGAAACGTGTACTGGAGGAGGCAGACGGCACACTCAACACCGACGATGTCAGCCTCTGACCCCAGGGAATTCTTGGTCGAGACCCAGGGATCTGTGAACCGCGTGCTGGACTCCTGGTGCGAGCGGGTGCTGCACGAGTGGCCGGGTCCGGTGGGTGAGGCAGTTGCGTATTCGCTCCGTGGTCCTGGCAAGCGACTGCGGCCTGCGCTCGTAATAGCCGGATACCGCTCGCTGGGCGGTAGTGGGGACCCGACCGAGCTCGCGAGTGCGGTGGAGGTAGTGCATACGTACTCGTTGGTGCACGACGACCTGCCGTGCATGGACGATGATGAGCTGCGACGCGGCCGCCCGACAACGCACTGTCGGTTCGACGTGGCCACGGCTACGGAGGCGGCTTTCCGGATGGTTCCCCTGTCGGCCCGCGTCTTGGCGGCCGGTGCCGCGCGGCTGGGTCTCGATGCAGCCACAACTGGAGCAGTCGCGTTGGAGCTGTTCCGTGGTGCCGGATCTAGCGGGATGGTTGGCGGGCAAGTCATGGACTTGGAGGCCGAGGGCCGGGAAGTGTCACGGGAAGACTTGGTGTGCATTCACTCTGCCAAGACGGGTGCATTGATTACGGCATCGGTAGTGATGGGGGCATTGGCGGCCGAAGCGAGCGCTGACCGAGTGGAAGCAATCAGGTCATATGGCCGAGAAATAGGGCTCGCTTTCCAGATCGTCGATGATATACTCGATGCAACGGCCACCTCTTCTCAGCTGGGGAAGACTGCCGGCAAGGACGCAAAACAACACAAAGCGACCTACGTGAGCATTGTCGGCCTCGATGCCGCAACCCGCGAGGTCGAACAGCACATACGGAATGCCATGGACCATCTTGCCGCTGCTCAAGTAGATTCAGAGTTGCTGGGGAACCTGGCTCGCTTCGTGGCGCAACGCAGAAACTGACGGCACTTAGGCACACGCAACGTACACCAAGCAGACAATGAGCTTGCTCGAATCCATTGCCGGACCCGAAGATATCAAGGCGCTGCCACCCGAACAGCTCCAGGAGCTGGCGGACGAAGTCCGGCAGCGACTCATAGAAGTGGTGTCCGAGACTGGCGGTCACATCGGAGCCGGGCTGGGAGTCGTAGAGCTCACCGTGGCCTTGCTCCACAGCTTTGATTCGCCCACCGACAAGATCGTGTGGGATGTCGGACACCAGGGCTATCCCTGGAAGGTGCTGACGGGCCGCAACGACCGGCTGCCCACCCTGAGACGCAAAGAAGGGCTCTCCGGTTTCCTCCGTCGCGACGAGAGCGAGCATGACATTTTTGGCGCCGGACACGCGGGGACCTCGGTGTCTGCGGCGTTCGGGATGGCGACTGCGCGTGACATGAAGGGTGAATCGTTCCACGTAGTCGCGGTACTGGGTGACGGTGCGATGACATGCGGGTTGCCCTATGAGGGATTGAACAATGCGGGGCATTCGGGCCGTGACTTCATCATTGTGCTCAATGACAATGGGATGTCGATCGCCCCAAACGTAGGAGCTATGAGCCGATATCTCGGCTCGATCATCGCCAGCCCCGTCACCAACAGGCTGCGGGAGCGCATCAAGGGCTTGATCGAGCGCACTTCGAAGGTGGTCGGCGGGCAACGCGCCGTTGACCTGGCCAGAAACATCGAGGAGAGCATCAAGAACCTGTGGTCCCCAGGCATGTTGTTCGAGGAGCTGGGATTCCGCTATTTCGGGCCGATCGATGGTCACGACATCCCGGCAATGCTCAAGACGCTCGAGCTGGTGAAGGAGTTGGATGGTCCTCGCATCATTCACGTGATGACAGAGAAGGGCAAAGGCTTCCCACTGGCCGAGCCCCATCCAGAGAAATTCCACGCCAGAAACCCCTACGATCCGGCCACCGGAGTGCTGCGGCCTGCAGGTAAGGGCGGTGGTGTTGCGTGGACAAAGGTGTTCGGAACTGCGCTAACAGAGCTGGCTGCCGAATACCCGGAGGTGGTGGCAATTACGGCAGCCATGCCGTCGGGCACTGGGACTGACATCTTTCAGCAGACGTGGCCCGAACGATTCATCGATGTCGGTATTGCCGAGGGACACGCGACCACGTTTGCTGCAGGACTGGCGACTCAAGGTATCAGACCCGTCGTCGCTATTTACTCCACGTTCTTGCAGCGTGCCTACGACAACATCATCCATGACGTCGCGATACAGAAGCTTCCAGTGATCTTCTGTATGGACCGGGCTGGAATGGTCGGCGCAGATGGACAGACTCACATCGGTCTGTACGACATAGCGTACATGCTCGCGGTTCCCAACATGACGGTAACACAACCGCGCAACGGTGCGGAACTGGTAGGGTTGCTGCGATGCGCGATGGAGCATACCGACGGACCGTTCAGCCTGCGCTATCCCAGGGATTCTACGCCCGATGAGATGCCCAGACCCGCAGAGGTGCCAGCTGTCCCCTACGGAACCTGGGAGATCCTACGCGAGGGAAGTGAGTGTGCCATTCTCGCGGTCGGTGTGATGTGCGAGCCGGCAATGGAAGCTGCCGATATGCTTGCCAGGGAGGGATTCGATCCAACTGTTGTGAACTGCCGGTTCATTAAGCCGATGGACGAGACGATGCTGCACGAAATCGTCAACGACCATCGTGTGCTGGTCACTGTCGAGGACGGTATGGTCGTCAACGGATTTGGTGCGTGCGTTGCCGCAACTGTAGAATCCTTGGCACCTGAGGTGAGACTTGGCTTGCTGGGTGCGCCCGACAGGACTTTCGATCATGCAGGACGCGCAGAGCAGTTGGAGGAGGTCGGGCTCACCAGTAAAGGCATCGCCGCCAAGGTGCGAGTGCTGGCTGGCGAGGAAAGCCTCTCGACGGCATGAACGTAGGCGTCGTCGGCAATCCGCGATTCAAGGACATCAAAACGCTCCTATCTCAGTTGAACGAGTATGGAGCGGCCAACGGCCTGTCCGTTCTCGTTGGGCCTGATCTGCATCAGGTCATGCCAGATCCGTTGCCCGAGCTGACACCTACCACCGATCTAGCACTGCTCCTTACGTTTGGCGGAGACGGTACGCTGCTGCGAGGTGCCCGACTCATGAAGTCGAGCAACGCGCCGATACTCGGCATCAATCTGGGACGAGTTGGATTCCTCACCAGCGCCGGACCCGACCAAATGATGGCGGCTCTCGATTCTTTCTTGTCGGGTGAGTATCGCATCGAGAACCGGTGCGCCCTCGACTCGTCAATTGAAGGTGAAGATGGCTCTGCCCGGGCCGGCTCGATGGTCCTCAACGACATTGTGGTTCACAAGGAGGGCGTGGCGCGGGTCATCCGCATTCGCGTGTGGGTGGACGACGAGGAAGTGGGAGTGTATAGCGCTGACGGAGTGATCGTATCGACGCCTACGGGATCAACGGCTTATGCATTGAGCGCAGGTGGCCCCATCGTCATGCCGGAGGTGGACGCGCTCACCATAACAGCTATCTGCCCTCACACGCTGGCTGTGAGACCGCTCGTGGTTCCCGGCTCAGCCGTGATTACCCTGCAACAAGCACAGCCGCGAAGAGACGAAGTGTTGGTCTCCTATGATGGGCAGGTCGAGGCCACGCTGCAGTCACACGAACGAGTGGTCGTGCGCCAATCACCGGACGCCGTAAAATTGGTAAGGCTCGGGAGTAAAGGGTACTTCGAGGGTGTACGCCAGAAGTTACAATGGGGCGACCTGAGCGACCGAGGATAACCAAGCAGTGTTGAGCGAACTTCGCGTTCGTGATCTAGCGGTGATCAGAGATGTTTCCCTTCCTCTGGGATCCGGCCTGAATGTTCTCACAGGTGAGACGGGTGCTGGCAAATCAATGCTGGTGGATGCCTTGTCTCTGCTGCTGGGTGAACGGGCCAGCAGTGACCTGATCCGTCCAACTGCGTCGAAAGCGATCGTGGAAGCCGCGTTCGACCTGAATGGCATGTCGCGCTTGACAAGCCTGGCAGCGGAGGCAGGTGTGGACCTGGAGGACGATCGGCTCATAGTCCGGAGGGAAATCAACGCAGAGGGGCGGAACCGTGCATGGGCCAACGGAAGTCCTACCACGGTAGCTACGTTGGCATCAATGGGTGGGAGCCTAGTTGACCTGCACGGTCAGCATGAATCCCAATCTCTGCTCAAGGCTGCGTCACAGCGCGATATCCTCGACGCTTTCGGTTGTGCCCTTGCCCAAAGACAGGCAGTCCAAGTCGCATTCCAGCAGGCCACCGACCTGAGGCAGGAAGAGCACGAGCTGATCCAGCGCCGCGACGATGTCAGGCGGAGAGCCGATTACCTGCAGCACGTTGGCCGGGAGATAGCTGACGCCAAGCCTCAGGCCGGCGAATACGAGGCACTGGAACTCGAGAGCCAGCGACTGAACAACGTCGAGGCTATCACGAGCGATGCAGAGCGGATACAACTCTTGCTTGAAAATGATGATCACGCGGCCTCGAGTGCACTGGCTCAGGCGTCCCGATTGCTGTCCCATCTGGAACGGATTGATAGCAGCGTGGGCAGATGGCAGGAGTTAATAGACAGCGCGCGCGCCAACGTAGAAGAACTATCACAGCTCTTGCGAGATTACACCTCACAGATCGAGCTGGATCCCGACAGGCTCGCCTTTGTCGAACGCAGACGAGACCTGTTGTATCGGCTGAAACAGAAATATGGCCCCGAGATCGAGGACGTCATTCGAACCGGAGTGCAAGCGCAAGAAGAGCTCGAGTTATTGGACACTGCCGATCTCGATCTCGAGCGCATCAGTGAAGCACGCATGGTTGCGGACCGCAATCTCAACGATGCATGTGCTGCTCTGACCGCAAAGCGCAACGACGCGGCGGCTCGGTTGGAACAAGCCGTGAGCGCCATGTTGCCGGGTTTGGGAATGGAGCATGGTCGATTGGAGGTCGTGATTCGACCACTCGATCAGGCAAACTCTACGGGGATGGACGTCGTGGAGTTCATGGTGACCATGAACCCGGGGATGGAACCGCGCCCACTGGCACATGTGGCAAGCGGTGGTGAGTTGTCGCGTCTGATGCTGGCGCTGAAAGTCGTTTTGGCCAATCACGACGCAGTACCAACGCTGGTGTTCGACGAGGTGGATCAGGGCATCGGGGGTGAGGTTGCGATCAAGGTGTCCGAAGCGCTGGCCGAGGTTGCCAAGTCGCGCCAGGTATTGATTATCACCCACCTACCGCAGATCGCGGCGCGTGCGACCCACCATCTCCGGGTCGACAAGCCCGTGCAACAGGGCATGCCGAGCACAGAAGTGCATCTCCTGAGCAATGAAGAGCGAGTCGTCGAGATCGCGCGTATGTTGGGGGATGGAGAAGACCCTACCGCTCTGAAACATGCTAGTGAGATGATTAGGAGGGGATTAGGAAGGGAAGGAGGGGAAGGAGGGGAAGGAGATGGTTAGAAGGAGATCAGTAGGGGAAGGAGGGGAAGTAGGGGAAGTAGATTGTTGAACTGGTGACCCAGGTCTAGTTCGTCTCTCCCTCAGCCTCCTCGGTTTGCTCCGATCCGCCGCGGCCGAAGAGCCTCCAGAACAGCCGCAAGTAGAAGTTCATGCCCGAAGTCTGAGGTGTGAGCCCACCCTCGCCCTTGAAGGCGGCGAAGTAGTAGGCGCCTGCTTCGATCGGCAGACTGGTGCCGTCCCTTCCCGTTGAGCGGTAGTACAGTCCGGCACCCACACTCAGTCGCTTCATGCTGCTATTCAGCTCGAGTACTTCGGGTGGCAATATCCCGGGCCCCTCGGGTGGCGTTCCAACCGCGCCATAGTCGTCCAGTCGCTTCTGGTAATAGTCCACCGACCCGTACACGCTGAACGATGGGTGCAATCGTATTGCGGGATAGGCGGCGATCCGGAACTCGTCACCCAACTTGCGCGATACCGTCTGCTCCGATGCCGCGATGGCGATGGGACGCTCGGCTAGGTTGGCGGGACGCCTGACCAGTTGGCTGCCGAGCTGCATGTTGTAGTAACCAGAGAGCCCCAGACCCACGAGCCCGGTCTCGAAAGAGGCCTCAGCACCCACCTGAATATCGGTCTGCTTGTCTCCGGTACCCAGGTCCGTGAAGTTGGACGGTGAGTCGAGCACACCGGTCGGCAGCCTTACGATGCCGAACAACACCAGCCTGGTAGACCGACCTTGCAGCAGCCCCCAGCGCAATCCTACCTCCGCGTCTCCGAGTCGCTGCGTGAGCTTGGTGAACTCGAGCGGAGCGGCGTTGTAGCCAAACGCCGAGTCGGTGAGCACGGCCTGAGCGTCATCGGTCCCGATCCGACCTTCCGGCAACGGCAGTGTCGTGTTCAACCCAGGTACGCCAAACGACTGGAGCTCGCTCGAAAGGTCCGCTATCGCCGTTAGTATGGCTTGCCCCTCGGCGGAGGTGGCGACTGGATTGAAGGGTGGTAGTTCCGTTGCGAGAGTCCCGTCGGTTTGAACGCCGGTCATCCCGATTAGATCTAGCTCCATCCGTCGCGCGCGATCCAGCAGATCGCGAGCTGCATCGCATGTCGGCCCCGAGGGGCAGTCGTATCCCCCACCCTGTATCGCCGCATCGAGGGCCGCCGCCGATGCCTGCAGCTCACCCAGTAGCGAGATCACGTCCTGTCTTGCAGTCGGATTGGCCGCGTTTGGAGCGACCTGGTTCCAGCCCATCGTGGAGTTCGTGCTGTCTACTGTGAACTCAACCTGCATTCGGGTCGTAACCACCGGGAGAGACGCCGTGAGGGTGATCCTGTCGGTCAGGCCGAAGTGAAAGTTGAACGGAAACAGCCGCACATCTCCATCTTGGACGGTCTTGAACGCACCTGCGTTGATCACGTAAGTGGAATCATCGATGATCGATCGAATGGCCGTCTGCGGCGCAGCTAGAGACGAGAAGAAGTTGACGCCGGCTGTGTCCTTGGTCAGAGGCGTTCCCAGCGCGATGTCGTTCCCGTTGGCATCGAACATTGCATTGTAGTTGATGTACCACGGCTCGAAGCTGATTCGGAGTACGCCCTTTGGAGTCAGATTCGTCTCGGGATACTGGCACGCTGCGGATGACGGCAATGCGGATATGCCAACCACTGCAAAGAACACGGCGGTCGCGACGGTCTGGAGGCCAACGGGGCGGCGGGTCATATGGGTCGCGTGAATCTAAATAGAAACGGGGGGTCGACCAAGCGACCCCCCGTGTTGTGGTTCCGGAAGCCAGTCTGGACTGTCACGGAAAGATCACTGGTATCCCGGCACTGTAGGCAGTGTTTATCACAATGATCAGCGCGTCGGCTATCAGGCCATGCGCTCTGCTGCTGGGGTGCAGGCCGTCCAGACTGAGCGCCCAGCCGAACGGCTCCGTATCATGCTGTGGATCCGCGGGGCTGTATGCCGGGAACAGCCTGATTGAACTCGGGTCTTGCTGCTGCAGCGCTAGGAGCAGCACGTTGGGGTCCCAATAGGGCCAGCCACGGGCATCGGCCGCTGCCTCGATCGCAGCGTTATAGCCAGCAACCGTCACTATCATGTCCCGCGCCTCAACGGCGGAGATTACCTCATCAACCGAACAATCGAGTGTCGTCGGCACGCCGGCCGAAGCCGCGCCCATTATGGGTGCGCCGTAGTGGAACGGAACGTAGACGGGAGCCGATAGCGCGGTACCTGGGATCGGCTCTGTTGCGAGACAGTTGGGGAGCACCGTCAGGAATGCGTCGAGTGGCGGTTGTTGCGAAGCCAGAAAATAAGCACCACCTGGCGATACGTAGGGTGCGGACGTCACATTCACGGCCCCGATCAAGACGCCACCTTCGAGCGACTCGAGCGTGTTCAGGCTGTCCATCAGTGCCGTGTACCAGGAGGTGAATGTTGGTACGTCCGGATAGAGGCTGGGGTCGCCGGGATTGGTCTCATCGGTCAGGGCATCGTCGATGTCGGTGCTTCCGCTCCACACCGTCACGAACGTTGCCTGCATCTTCTTGACCACTTCGAAGGGCGTGCTGCCGCCCAGCAAGAACGTCCTGAACACGTCGGTCACCGAAGGCGGTATCGCCGGATCGTAGTAGGTCGTCTGCTCCAGGGCCGTAGCACCAGCGTAGGCCACGTTGTTGATGAAGGTTGGGATCGGCGTACTACGGTACGCACAGTCATCGCTAGCCGTACCACCAAGTCGGGTCTGCGTCCAAAGGTCGGTGTACGGCGCCGGGCAGCCTGGTCCCCTCATCAGTGGCACGTTCCACTCGCTGGTCCAGCTCACGGTTCGGGTGGGGATTTCCAGGCCCATCTGACTCGCCAGCAGCACCGGGTATGCTAGTAGCTGCAGACTATCATTGATGCCGGCCGATTGTATGCCACTGGTTATGCTATTGCCCATTGCCACATACCGCGTAAACAAGGGCTGCGCACCGAAACTCACGTTGCTGGCGGTGGGCGGTTGTAGCGATTCCTTGTCGCAGGCGCTCACGATAAGTGTTGCTGCTACCAGAGCACCCGCAACGAAGCGGTTCAAGCGTAGGCTTCGATCCATTTCTCGATCCTCTTTCGTACGTTTGCCGGTAGACATCAGAAGTGCACTGACAAGGTTGCGCCGAACAGGTGGGCATAGAACTTGTAAATGCCGCTGTTCAACTCGACCGTGGGCGCCTGTCCGGGTAACGCGTCGCGCGTTCGGCCGCGCCGGTCGTTCTGCTGTAGGTGTTGGTATGCCAAATCAGCTCTGAACATCGGGCTGAACTGGTAGCCCAGTCCCAGGGTGAACTCGTTGCGCACACCTTCTGGCAACAGCGCAGTTACCGTCTCATCCGGGGCGGCAGCTCCGTGGTACAAGTATCCGCCACGCACTGCCAACTTCTCGGTGGCCGCCCAGTCGACGCCGAAACGGAGGCCGTAGGTGTCGCGGTAGTTCTCGACCAGCACCAGGTCTTCGTCTTGGTATTCGAACTCGGCGCGCAGCGTGTCGAACACCGACCAGTTCATCCACTGCAGGTCGAACAGGAAGGTGAACTTGGGTGTGGCACGCAGTGCGAAGCCTACTACCCCCTGATCGGGCATGGTAATGCTGGTCTTCACCTCCTGGTCGCTGAGTGGTTGGCCCTCTGAGTAGAGGTCGGCTTGTTCCAGCACGGCGTCCATCGGCAGCGGTTGGTCTGGGGGGAGTTGCAGCAAGATCGACAGTGGGTTGCCCGGCGGCAGCACGATGCCGGTCGGGACCGCGGCGAAAGTCGCGGTGCCAGTGTAGTCCAGCTTGACCCTCGTCATGTAGCGGGCCCCAAAGCTGATCCAATCGGTGGCATCCCAGCTGATGCCGAAGTTGCCACCGAATCCTGTGGCATTATGAGCCTCCAGCTTCCCATCGGAAAACTCCGAGTGGAAGGGGATGCCGACCTGGCCGAAGGTTATACCCGGGGCTGCCTCGAACTCCGAGAGGTCTGCTCGCTGTGTCAGCTTGAGGGAGCCTACCACGAAGTCGAAACCGGCACCGATTTTCACGCCCTTGCCCACATCGTACGCCAGCGTCGGCTGGAAGTACATCGATTGGAGGTTGTTGTCGTAACCGAGAAACCGGCCGTCGAAGTCGGTCTTCCACTGGGTTCCCAGGCCATAGGGCACAAAGAAGCCGAAACCTGCGGCCAGCTTGGAACTGATGCCGTAGCTCACGTAAGCGTGAGGAACGGGGACGACGCCGTTATCCAGTTCGTCCGTTGTCTGGTACAGGTCGTTCGTGAACCCGCCGCCCGCATATATCGGTGTGACACCGGCGGCCACCGTCCAGCCTAGAGTTCCGGCGATGCCGGCTGGATTGAACAGGATTGTCGACGCGTCGGCGCACGGCAGGGCCACTCCTGTCCCACCGCGGCCCATGACGCATGAGCCATGCTCGTTCACCGAAAAGCCCTGTGCCGCGGCCGTTTCCGAAAAGGCCAGCGACAGCAACAGGGCGGTGGAGAGAACACCAAGAGATCGTGACATATCGTTCTCCGGCCTAAGAAGTTATGAGGCATGACGTTACCGGCAGAAAAGGCAATTGTCAAATGGGGTTGAATAGTAAGGACATTGAATGCAGGGTGCAGAATGCAGAGTGCAGATTGAAGCCGGCGGGGAGCGATGTGGCCGGGAAACCGGGCCACCGGGAAACCGCCCCCCTCACCCCTCCTGCCGCTTCAACAGCTCCATATCGTATGCGCTCAGGATCTCTGTGCGGCCGATCAAGCCCAGCAGTCTCTCTTGGCCTTCGCCGTCGACCACCGGAATGTGGTGGCTGCCGCGCACAGAGAGCTTCTGCAGCGCGGTTCGTAATGAGTCATCGGGGTTCACAGTCTCGAATTGCTGGTTGGCCAGGTCCCCGGCGAGCACGACCGGCGACAGCGTGTCGGCTTCGGTCATTACGGTGCGCAGATCTTCGTAGGTGATCATTCCCACCAACTTGAGATCCATGTCTAGCACGGGAAACTCGATTTGCGGGCTGCTGCTGATCGCTGCCACTATCTGCGGCACTGTTGCATTCTCACCGATCACGTGCGGATCGTCGTTGAACGAATCTCGCACCTTGAGGCTTTCCAGCAGGGCCGTGTCACGACCGGAATGGATGTTCTCCCCGCGCCTCACCAACCACTCGGAGTAGACCGACTCAGGGTAGATCCGCCGCGCCGTTATGTACGCTATGGCTCCGCAGAGCATCAGCGGCAGGATCAACGCGTAGTCGCCCGTCATCTCAAACACGATCATTATGGCTGTGAGCGGAGCGTGGGTCGCACCGGCCACCAACCCCGCCATGCCAACGAGGGCGAACGCCTCCGGCTCGATGGTGAACCAGGGCAACACCGGCGCAGCCAGTACCGCCAATCCGCCGCTAAGCGTGGCACCTATGAACATGGCCGGTGTGAATACGCCGCCAGCTCGAGTCACCGTGATGGTTGCTGCAGTGGCGATCAGCTTGGCAAACGCGAGGGCGATGAGAAAGCTACCAGCGCGTCCTCCGATCATCTCGATGCTGAAGCTCTCGTGGCCCCGGCCCCACAGGTCGGAGCGGAACATCACATCGAGGAGGCCGACGATGAGTGCTCCAGTGAGCACTCGTTGCCACGTCAGCTTGAACCGGCCCAGCAGGTCGCCCATCCCGTGAACGCCACGTGTGTACAGCACGGCGACCGCGCCGGTGATCACACCGAGTACCGCATACAGCAACAACTCACCGGCCGACCCGACACCGTACACGGTTGGGATTTCGATGACTGGGGTGTCGC
>CP070792.1:1373656-1378900 GCA_020346845.1 Gemmatimonadota bacterium | reverse complement strand
CTGAGGTTGGTGCGGACTGCCGCCGCCATCCCGACCACGGTGGTCGTGGCTCCGGAGGGCGCAAGGGCCGCTGAGGAATCGCTCCGGGGTACGGACGTGCAAGTCGTTGTTTCCGAGGGACTTACGAACACCCTCAGGGAACTGCGTGGTCGGGGCATCTTGTCTGTGCTAGTGGAGGGTGGGCCGAATCTGGCCGGACAGCTGCTCCAAGAGGATCTGATCGACCGCTTGTACTGGTATCAGGCGCCGATCCTGCTTGGCAAAGGGTTGCCTGCCTTTCCAACCGAGTCGGCGACCCCTCTGGGTGACGCCCGCCGCTGGATTCCCACCGAGCACAAGGTCCTCGGTGAGAGTAACTTACTAGTAGTGGATAGGGAGCTATGTTCACAGGGATCGTAACCGAAGTAGGCAAGGTGTCGGCGGTTCAGCGGGAAGAGGACCGGCTGGCATTCACGATAGAAGCGCCCTACGAGGACCTGGTTGCAGGTGACAGCATCGCGGTAAGCGGTGCGTGCCTGACGGTCGTCGAGAAGGGCGACAACTGGTTCAAGGTCGAGGCTATCGTCACTACCCGTGGTAGGACTTGGTTCGGCGACCTTCAGGTGGGTGACGAGGTGAACCTCGAACGGTCACTCCAGATAGGTGACCGCTTGGGCGGCCATTTCGTTCAGGGCCATGTAGATGGGGTCGGGACCGTGCGACGGGTCGAAGAAGAGGCGGACGCGGTCCTCATCGACATCCACGTCCCGGATGAGACCGCCGAGCTCACAGTGCCCCACGGATCGATCACGTTTGACGGCGTGAGCCTTACCGTGAATGCCACTCCAGAACCCAACGTGGTTCAGGTGGCGTTGATCCCCTACACCCTGGAGCATACTACGCTCAGGAATCTGAAACCTGGCGATCCGGTGCACATAGAGGGTGACATGATTGGAAAGTTCGTGCGTCAGTTGTTGCGCGACAGAGGGAATTGAGTAAACGGCGGCGACGTGTGTCGTAGCAGTCAAGGGAATGACAATGCCGTATGGGACCATAGAACAGGCAATCACCGACATTCGCGATGGCAAGCTAGTGATCGTCGCGGACGACGAGGATCGCGAGAGTGAAGGAGATCTCATCGGAGCGGCGGGTCGTGTCACTCCAGAGATGATCAATTTCATGGCCAAGTACGGGCGTGGTCTGGTGTGCCTGACCCTCGTTCCCGAGCGCTGTGGAGCTCTGGGCCTCCCCCAGATGACGGACGAGAACAACGAGTCGTCCGAGACGGCGTTCACGGTCAGTATAGATGCCGCAAAGCGGTTCGGCGTGACTACGGGCATATCGGCAGCAGATAGGGCAAAGACGATACAGGTCGCGATTGACCCGGCAACTGCGCCGTCCGATCTGTGTCGGCCGGGTCATATCTTCCCGCTCCGAGCACGTAGGGGCGGCGTGTTGCAGCGCGTGGGACACACCGAAGCGAGCGTAGACCTCGCACGTCTCGCCGGTCTCTACCCGGCGGGTGTGATCTGTGAGATCATTGCCGACGACGGCACCATGATGCGACGGGCACAGCTCGAGCAGTTTGCCAAGGAACATCGTCTCACTTTTGTGACCGTCGCGCAGTTGGTTGCCTACCGGCTGCAGCATGAGAGGCTGATTCATCGTGCTGCCGAGGCTCGGCTGCCCACTCCATATGGCGAATTCAGGATAATAGGCTACGAGAACGACGTAGATCGGTCAGAGCACATTGCACTGATCTACGGTGATTTGACCGACCGCGAGCGTGTTCTGGTAAGGATGCACTCCAAGTGCCTCACGGGTGACGTATTCGCGTCGGATAGATGTGATTGTGGCTGGCAGTTGCATAGCGCCATGAAGGCGATAGCTGACGATGGCGCCGGGGTAGTCGTCTACCTGGATCAGGAGGGCCGCGGTATCGGGTTACTCAACAAACTCAAGGCGTACGAACTGCAGGATGCGGGTCACGACACCGTCGAAGCGAATCAACGTCTTGGTTTTGCCCCAGACCTACGCAACTACGGCATCGGTGCGCAGATACTGGTGGATCTCGGGCTCAGTTCGATTCGCGTACTGACAAACAATCCGCACAAGCTGGTTGGGCTGGAGGGGTACGGCCTGGAGATAGTGGAGCGGGTCCCGATAGTTGCGGATCCGACCGCTGAGAACCGCGACTATCTCGCTGTGAAGCGAGATAAGATGGGTCACCTTTTCTCACACTAGTATGTCGTCGACATCACGTTCTGAACGCAGAGTCATCGGCCGCGCTCTGATTGTGGCTAGTCGCTACAACGAGGCGGTTACCCGCAAGCTGTTGAGCGGAGCTGCAGAGGCATTACACAACGCCGGGTTCTCATCGGACGATGTGGATCTGGTGTGGGTGCCTGGCGCCTTCGAGCTGCCGGTGGCCGTGCATCACGGACTTGCAACGCAGCGCTACGTTCTGGCCGTAGCGGTGGGTGCCGTCATTCGGGGCGAGACCCCGCACTTCGACTACATCTGTGCTGAGGCTTCCAGGGGTTTGAGCGAGGCGGCGATCCGGTTCTCGACGCCTGTGGGATTCGGGCTACTGACTTGCGATACCATGAAGCAGGCTCTGGCTCGGGCCGGTGGCGAATCGGGGAACAAGGGAGAAGAAGCTGCACAGGCGGCACTGGAGACTGCGCTGGCGCTCAAGCAAATCGACAGTGGTCTTGAGGACTGAGACCAAGATCCGAGCTCGCGCTCTGCAATTGCTGTACGCCTGGGAGATGCACAAAGACATGACAGTCGCCCAGGTGGCGGCGGGTGTTGTAAGTCTGGATTCTCGCCGCATAGGTGCCATCGAGGCGGCGGAAGATCTGGCCAAGGCGGTCGTTGAAGGTATTGCTGCGCTCGATGACCGTATCATCCAGGCCGCCGACAACTGGAGATTGGACCGGATCGGGGCAATAGAGCGTAATATCCTTCGCCTGGGACTGCACGAACTTCTGCGAGGGGAAGTGCCACCCGCAGTAACGATCAGCGAAGCGGTCCGGCTGGCGCATCTGTTCGCAGGCCCCAAGGCCCCAGCGTTTGTGAACGGGGTGCTCGATTCACTGGCCCGGCAGTCGGGCAAGTTGTGAAGATCGTCGCGGTCAACTGGCTGGATCTGGAAAACCCCCAAGCGGGAGGAGCCGAGATCCACTTCTTCGAGATCTTCAAACGTCTGGTGAGCGGAGGGCATCAGGTAACGCTCATCGCGTCAGGTTGGAAGGGAGCTGCACCAAGGACGACAATCGATGGGATCGAGGTGCATCGTTTCGGTGGTCGGAACAGCTTTGCGATGTATGGTCGTGGAGCGGTGCGGCACGCGCTGCGAGAGAGCAGTTACGATGTGGTAGTCGAAGACGTTAACAAGCTGCCGTTGTTCCTGCCCACGATGACTCGACTGCCGTTCTACGTCATCATACCGCATCTGTTCGGAACCACAGCGTTCAGTGAGGCTGCGCTTCCCATAGCGGCCACGGTTTGGCTTTCTGAACGACCAATTCCTCTGGTGTATCGGAGAGCCGCATTCCATGCCATCAGCGAGAGCACGAGACAAGATCTGCTCGAACGAGGGATCCGTCCCGATTCCATTAAGGTGATCTTTCCAGGCGTGGATGCCGATTGGTTCTGTCCCGATAGTGCGACGCCGCGGGCTGAACTGCCAACTTTTCTGTACGTGGGGCGTCTCAAGCGTTATAAAGGGGTGGATACTGTTCTGCGGGCGGTGGCGTTAGTGCGGGGACAGGGCTTCAATTTGACGTTGCAGATTGCGGGAAAGGGCGACGATCTCTCGCGACTGCGAGATCTGGCTGAGGAGCTGGGCTTGGGTAATGCAGTTCGCTTCCTGGGGTTCGTGGACGAAAACGAGAAACGGCGGCTTTTGCGCAGGGCTTGGGCCCTCGTGTTCCCTTCGGCAAAAGAAGGGTGGGGTATTGCAAATGTCGAGGCTGCAGCGTGCGGCACGCCGGCTATTGCGTCTGACAGCCCCGGTCTGCGAGAGTCTGTGGTAGACGAAACCACCGGCATATTGGTTCCACATGGCGATGTTGGCGCACTGGCGGACGGGATGAAGCGACTAGCACAGCAGCCCGATCTGGTTGCGAGACTGGGAAACGCCGGTAGGGACTTCGCAAAGACTCTGTCGTGGGATCGCGCAGCAGAGCAGACTGAAGCACACATACTGGAGACTGTGAATGGTGCCTGATAACTGGCAGAAGGAGAGATAATACGATGCGGACTATTGTGACGGCGCGGCACTGTGAGATCTCGGACGAACTGAGGGCGAAGGCGGAGACGATTATGGAAAAATTCGTGAAGCTCGCCAGTCGACCTCTCAGCGCAGAAGTGATCTTTGATGCCGACCATGGGGAGAAGGTGGTTGAACTCAAGCTCTCATTGCCCAGGGGACAGGTGAAAGTGGCCAAGGCGGAAGCAGTTAGCTTCAGATCAGCGCTCGATCGTGCCGCTGACAAGATTCGCAGACAACTAGATAAGGAGGAACGCAGGTCGACCCATCGGTCAACCGTTGAATAGCCTATGTCATTGACGGTTCGTGAGCTCTTCGAGCGAAAACAGAGATCATTGGAGCTGGAATGTCTCACCGGTGAAGTGGGGCTAGATCGGGACGTCAACACCCCGGAAGTGGCCAGCCCTGGCCTGGCTCTAGCCGGATTCACGTCGCGTTTCGTGAGTGAGCGGCTCCATATACTCGGTGAGACCGAGATCGAGTATCTCAAGTCACTCAGTGACGAAGAGCTGCACACTGCTGTGGCTCGTTTCTTCTCGCATGACCTGCCGTGCATCTTTGTGACGAAGGGACAAGAGGTACCCAAGGATCTGACGAAGCTTGCGAAGGAGCACGGTATTGCGGTGATGCGCTCGAGACTGAGAACGTCGGAATTCTACCGTCGGATAACACCGTATCTGGCCGAGGTGTTTGCGCCGGAGACGACGATGCACGCTTCACTCGCTGACGTCTACGGGGTGGGTCTACTCTTCACGGGGAAGTCCGGTATCGGGAAGAGCGAGTGTGTGCTCGACCTGGTCGAGCGTGGCCACCGGCTGGTCGCAGATGACGTGGTACACATCACCAGGCGAGCCACCGACTTCTTGATCGGACGCGCAGCGGAGCTGTCACACCGCTATATGGAGATTAGAGGAGTCGGCCTGATCGATGTATCCGCACTATTTGGAGTCAGAGCAGTGCGGCAACAGAAGCGCATCGAGGTTGTGGTC
>CP070792.1:1357211-1373556 GCA_020346845.1 Gemmatimonadota bacterium | reverse complement strand
GACAGGCGCAACGCGGTCGTGTTTGCCACCAATCCCAATGGCGCCGAGTTCGAGGCACTCATCACCGACGAGGGACGAGAGTTCAACATCGATTGGCGCGGCGTGTGGGAAGTCAAAGCCCAACAGACGGCAGACGGCTGGTCCGCCGAGTTTGCGATTCCGTTCAGCACGCTACGCTATCCGACCGGGAGCGATGGATCTGTGTGGGGCTTCAATGCCTACCGTGTCATCCGTCGTAAGAACGAGGAGGTCCTGTGGAGCGGCTGGACCCGGGGTGAGGGAGGGTTCGAACGGGTGAGTCAAGCGGGGCAGCTCGAAGGACTAGTCGATCTGCCCCGGAAAGGCATCAATCTCGACGTGAAGCCATATGTGCTGGGGCGGGTCGAGCAGGAGCAAGTGGGTCCCAACGTAGAGACCGAACCGGATGCCACCATCGGACTCGACGCCAAGTACGAAGTTCGGCCTGGGTTGGTTCTAGACTTGACCCTCAACACGGACTTCGCTCAGGTCGAGGCGGATGACGAGCAAGTCAACCTCACGCGCTTCGACCTGTTCTTTCCCGAGAAGCGAGAATTCTTCCTGGAGAACGCGGGGATTTTCGAGTTCGGAACTCGCGCCGGTTTCGAGCCACCTCCCTTCCTGTTGTTCTTCTCCCGACGCATTGGCATATCGGATGACGGTGAGATTCCGCTGATAGGCGGCATTCGTCTGACTGGACGCGCCGGCAAACAGACGATTGGCCTGCTCAATGTCGTGACGGATGAGGCGTTCGATGAACCTCGCACCAACTTCGCAGTGGCGCGCGTCAAGCGAGATGTGGGAACTCGCAACTACATAGGTGCAATGCTCACCGATAGACGCTCCGCAAACGCCTCAAACACGGCAGGGGGCATCGACTTCTCGTTCTGGCCGGAAGGTACGCTCAACCTGCAGGGGTTCTTCGCAGCTACCAACACGTCAGGGCCCGGCGGAGATGACATCGCCTATCGCCTCGGCGTAGACCTCCAAGAGGATGTCACAGGCTTCAACGCACAGGTGATTGGGATTGGACCTGAAGCAAACGCTGAGACGGGATTCATCACGCGCACAGATATCAGACGCACTGACGGTTACATCCGTGTTACGCCTCGTCCCCGACTGATCGGGCTACGCAAAGTCGATTTCTATGCGTCGGGTGGCTACATCACCCGCATGGACGGCGTGTTACAGGATTGGTCTGTGGGCGGTGCAATCAGCCCCGAGTGGAATTCGGGCGAGGCTCTCGTCGTCTACTATCAAACCGGCTTCAACCGCATCGACGAGGAGTTCGAGCTGGGCGAAGACGTGATCGTACCAGCCGGAGATTATGACCTGTGGCAACTCGCCGTATTCGCCAACACGAGCTTTAATCGACCGGTAGTGCTGGCCGGTAACGCCTTCATTCAAGGGGTATACGACGGCAATCTCACTACGCTCAGTGGCAACTTGATCCTGAACCCGACTGCTAATCTCTCACTCGACTTCAACTATAGCCGCAACTGGGTCGATGTTCCCGACGGCGCGTTCACAGCCGACATTGGCTCATTGAGATTGACAGTCTCGTTCTCAACCAAGTTGGTCGCGCATGCCCTAGTGCAATACAACAGCCTGGACAACGCACTCTCGGCAAATGTGCGCATCAATCTCATTCACGCTCCTGGCAGCGATATCTTCCTTGTGTTCAACGAGTTCCGTGGCACTGACGATTCGCTGTGGACCTTCACCGATCGAGCGGCCGTGTTGAAGGCGACATACCTGAAGAGATTCTAGATTTGCGAATTGCGATTTGCGATTTCAGATTTCGATGCTCCCAGCAGTCCTTGATCGACCAGACCAATCGCCGCGGCTGCGGCGCTTCAATAAAGAGGAATCCAATGCACAGGTTCGCCCTGAGAATATTGGCCAGCTCACTCATATTCGGTCTCATTTCCGCCTGCCAGCCCGCCGATGAATCAGGCATCCAGAAGAAACTCGATCAGTACGCAAGCTTCACGCTGACGACAGATCTGGCGCAGCTGACGCAACAGGAACAGGACATGATCCCGATCCTGATCGAAGCGGCTCAGCAGATGGATCCGATTTTCTGGCAGCAGGCATACGGCAATCACGACTCATTACTAGCCAGCATCGACGATCCGGCCACGCGTCAATACGTCGAGATCAATTTCGGACCGTGGGACAGACTCGATGCGGATGCGCCGTTCATTGAGGGCGTCGGGCCCAAGCCCGCGGGCGCCAACCTCTACCCGGCCGACATAACCAAGCAAGAGTTCAACGCGAGTCTGGATGCGCCGGAAGCCACGGTGAGTCAGTTGCGCAGCCTATACACGCTTGTGCGTAGAGCCTCCGATGGCTCGCTCACACCCGTGCCCTACCATGAAGCCTTCGCCGAGCACGTTGCGGTGGCCTCCGAGCGGCTCGCGGCGGCCGCCGAATTGGCCGAGGATCCCGGGTTGAAGCGCTATCTAGAATTGCGCAGTGAGGCCTTGCTGACGGATGAGTACCGCGACAGTGACCTCGCCTGGATGGACATGAAGGACAACACCATTGACGTGGTCATAGGCCCGATCGAGACCTACGAAGACGCGTTGTTCGGCTACAAGGCTGCGTACGAGGCCTACATCCTCATCAAGGACCAGGAGTGGAGCGACCGGCTGTCTCGCTTCGCCAGCCTCCTCCCGGACCTGCAGCGTGGATTGCCGGTGAACGACGCCTACAAGAGGGAGACTCCTGGAACCGATTCGGACCTGAACGCATACGACGTGGTCTATTACGCAGGCGATGCCAACGCGGGGTCCAAGACGATTGCCATCAATCTGCCCAATGACGAGACAGTTCAGTTGGAGAAAGGCACGCGGCGGCTGCAACTCAAGAACGCGATGCGTGCCAAGTTCGACAAGATCATGGTACCGCTGGCCGATGTCCTCATCGCCGAGGATCAACGGCAGCACGTAAAGTTTGACGCGTTTTTCTCCAATACCATGTTTCACGAAGTAGCTCATGGTCTCGGTATCAAGAACACCGTGAACGAGCGAGGCACAGTACGAGAAGCAATGCAGGAACACGCATCACCCATCGAGGAAGGCAAGGCCGACATCCTCGGGTTGTACATGGTGACAGAGCTGTTCGAGCAGGGTGAATTCGCTGAGGGGGAAGTGATGGACAACTACGTCACCTTCCTTGCCGGCATCTTTCGCTCCATCAGGTTCGGTGCATCGAGCGCGCACGGCCGAGCCAATATGGTACGGTTCAACTACTTCCAAGAGCAGGGCGCTTTCACCCGCGACGAGGAGACCGGCACGTACAGTGTCGACCTGGAGGCCATGCAGCGGGCAATGGGGTCGCTTTCCCGTTTGATCCTGACGCTACAGGGAGACGGAGACTATGAGGGCGCAGGCGCGTTGCTACAGGAGAAGGGTGTAGTCGGTCCTGAATTGCAGGCCGACCTCGATCGGCTGGCTGAGGCAGATATACCGGTAGACATAATCTTTGAGCAAGGAATGAGTGTGCTGGGGGGCTGAGTAAGGGGAAGTTACCTCCGCGGTGGAGTGGCCATCTCGGGTGTGCTCCCCGCTCTGCACTCTGCAATCTATGCGGTCTTTTCGATTTCCACCCACGCATCGTTGTAGCACGCCCCGCCACCCACCACGTTCACATGTGCCGGACAAAGCGCACTCGCGGTCAGACCGTTGTGCGATGATTTCAACCACGCACCCTTTGGCATGCACGCGACTCCAACCCGCACTTGCTCAGACACGGTCACATCGCACACTACCTCGCCCAAGTCATTGTGCACTCGGACCGTGTCGCCACCGGCGATCCCTCTGGAATCGGCATCGACGGGGTGCATCATTACTCGCAGTACGTCCAGGTTGAACTCACCAAATGTGCTGGATATCAGCTTGCCGCTCGCCGGGCTTATGAGCTGGAGCGGATAGCTGCCTCCGTCGATCTGCTGATGAGTATAGGGCCGCTCACCGAGCTGAGCGGGGGAGAGGTCCACGATGCCTTCTGCCGTGAGGGGATGCACGGTTTCGAACTGGATCGGCGTCCGCTCGGGAAACCGGTAGTGCGCCGCTTCACCCGCGGCCATCAGACTTGCGTCCACGGGTGATGAGTTCAACGACACTGCACCGGCTACCTCACGCTGCATCATCTCCTCATCCCAGCCAAAAGCTGCATCGGTGAAGCCCATCGCCTGGCCCAAACGAGCAAACATTTCAGGATTGGACAATGCCTCGCCCATGGGATCCATCACCGGTCGCACACCACCCAGCACATAATTGCCATAAGAGACACGTACGTCTCTGTGCTCCAAAAATGTGGTTGCCGGCAGCACGATGTCGGCATAATTAGCCGTATCCGTCATCACTTGCTCGTGAACCACGGTGAACAGATCATCACGCAGCAGTCCTCGCAGCACATTCGCTTGATCTGGCACCGTGATTGCCGGATTACAGTTGTACACGAACAACGCTTTGATCGGCGGTTCGCAGGCGCCGTTCAGGGCAGCTCCGAGCTGCGTCATGTTTATGACACGGCTATGCCAGCCGGAGATATCGAACAGTCTCGCCGAGTCGAACGTCGCGGCGCCGTTGTTGCTCATCGTATAGCCACCACCGCGGACCCCGAACTTTCCCGTCAGGGCGGGTAGCGCCAGCACAGCAGCGACCGCCTGGCCGCCGTTACGGTTACGTTCCAAGCCCCAACCGCAACGAACCACCGCCGGTGAGGCATCAGCGTATACATCCGCCAGCCTGCGGATATCAGCTTCGGCCACACCGGCCTCGGCCGCAGCGCGCAGCACCGGCCACTCGGCGGCCGCTCGCAGTAGAGGCTCGAAATTGCGAGTGTGCCGATCGATGAACGACCGGTCCAGTCGATCACTATCCTGCAGCAGCTTGATCAAGGCCAGCGCCACTGGGAGATCCGTTCCCGGTCGCACCGCCAGGTGTAGATCGGCCTCCTGGGCGGAGAGGTTCCGCACGGGATCAACAACCGCGATGAACGCACCACGAGCCTTGGCCTGCTTGAGAAACGGCACCAGATGGATGTTGGAAGCTTTGGGATTGGCACCCCACACGATTATGCACTTGGCATGCACGTAATCCTCGAACGCAACACCAGGCATCTTGCCATACATACCCACGGCCACATTCGTCGTAGGTGCTGCACACAGCGTCTTGTCGAGACGAGATGCGCCAAGCCGAGCGAAGTACAGCGAGTCCAAGAAACCATCTGTCAGCAGTCCATTCGATCCGCCGTAGTGGTACGGCACGATAGCCTCGCTGCCCCACTCCGCTCTGATCCTGCTGAACCGCTCCGTTATCTCCTCAACAGCTTCATCCCATGTAATGCGCTCGAACTCGCCGACGCCTTTCCTACCCACTCGGCGCAGCGGATACAACACGCGGTCCTGGTGGTTCAGCCTCTTGCCAAACTGCCGCACTTTGCCGCAAATGAACCCTGCCGTCAGGGAACGGTCTTGGCTGCCGTCGATACGCTCCAGCCCATCCTTCCCGACGGTCACGTCGAGCGCGCAGCTGTCGGGGCAGTCCAAGGGGCACGTGGTCTGGTGGGTGGTAGTCATTGACAGAAGATACTAGTAGGGGAAGGAGGGGAAGAAGATGAGATTAGGAGATCAGGAGATGAGGAGTTCAGAAGCTCAGTAGAAAAAGGAGGGGAAGGAGAAGACCGATCTCCTTCCCCCCCTTCCCCTACTTCCCCCTCTTATCTCCTCCCTATCTCCTCCCTATCTCCTCCCTACACTCCTCCGCACCTCCGTCTTGATCTCATCCCGCAGCCGCCGCATCTCGACCCGCAGGTCCCGCTTGTGGTCGCAGGCACCTGCGTGACTCGTGTGTCCGCAGGGCAGGTCCTGTTCGTGCAACAAGAGCTTCAGCTCTTTTCCCGACCCCTCAAACAGCACACTGCCGAACTGTACCAGGCCTTCCGAATCGGATGCACAGCTCATGAGGTGCTTCCAGCCATCCAGCGGGAAAGTGTCCTCCATGGCTTCCGGATCGAGCCGCAGGTTGCACTCGCTCACATGTTTCAACTGCGTGACATCGTCGGCACTCACCACAATCCGTAGGCTGTCGACGTTGCCCGGCGCTTGCCGCAAAACAACAATCCGGTCGAGCTTTCCGATCTTGTCACCGTCGACATACATGGTTGAGATGATTGGAATACCGGACACATGCAGTGTCACCGGCTCGGAGCTGTGTTCCAGTTCGTGACCCCATGTCTCGATCCGCTCTATCAAGTCTGCGCCTTGACGATAGGCCCAGAGCGCACCGAGACCACCAATGAGGATCAGTGGCGCGCCAATCGCGACGAACAGTCTGCGTACCGGCTTCATGATCGTATCCCTTTGAAGTTCCAGGAGTTGCATATAGTACTACGTTTGAGTCCATACGCCAGTTTCAGGACATGGGGGAGAGAAGAAGTGGCGGGAACACCAGCTGCAGACCGGCACGCCAGCCACTGCACCCCCTGCCCTTTCCGTTTGTCCTGCTCCTGCTACCCCCAATCGCTTGACACTCCGACGTACCTTCACTTACGCTCCCCTCAGGCGCGGGTCTTCCCGGAGGCTAAATGACAGCAAGACTGGTGTTTCTCACCGGTAGTCGTGCGGGCACTGCGTACGACCTCAGAGAAGAAGAAGAAACCATAGGTCGCAAAGCGGATCGCACGATCACATTCGGGTCCGAAGACGTTCTCGTCTCGGCAATGCATGCGACGTTGCTGTACCGTGAAGCGCAATATGTGCTGCGTGACGACGGTAGCCGCAATGGCACATTTGTGAACGCCGAGAGGATCACTGAGCGCGTGCTCGAGGACGGCGATCTTATCCAGTTCGGGGCGGGAGGTCCCGGCGCAAGATTCATTCTGAGAGCTTCCGTCGATGCCGCCCCCACGCTCGATCCAAGCGACCTGGCCGAAGCGTCGGAGGTTCTGCGCAGCACGAGGCCGGCACAGAGCTCCATGAGCACCGCGTCAAGAGCCATCACCTCGACTCGTGAGATGGTCGTGATGGTGGTCAAAAGGAGCAAGCGGAACCGGCGCTGGCTGATCGCAGTGGCGGCTGCCACGATCGGCGCCATCTCAACCGTCGTCGTCTTCCAACAGAGAGCCAAGGCAAACCTGGAAGACACATTACGGGATCTGTCGGTGTCACTGGCTGAAGAGAGAGCTTCCAGATCGGAGCTGCAGCAGGACTTGGCGGTGGTTCAGCTCCAAGCAGACTCCCTACGATCGGTGATCGAGAACGACCAGATCGATCCGAGGATAGATCCCGAGACGATTCGTCGGTACACCCGCGGTGTTGCTCTCATTGTATTCACGTATGGCTACGTGAAGGAGAACGGGACCGAGCTGCTGCGCTACGCAGTCGACGCAAGCGGAGGAGTTCAGGTATCTCCCGACGCCAGGGGGCAACCGGTACCCGGCATAACGTTTGGTGGCTCGGGGCCACCGGTCCGGAACCAGGGTACTGCTACCGGGTTCCTGATTGACACGGCCGGGTTCTTACTCACTAACCGGCACGTGGCCGTACCGTGGGGTGACGACGAGCAACTCCAGGCGATGAACGCGAACGGGCTTGGCGTCACGGGTCAGTTCATCGACCTGAGGGCGTACTTTCCCCCCGGGGGTGATGCACATCAGCTCGTCGTGGAGGCGGTGTCCAACTCCGCCGATGTCGCCTTGCTGAGGATACTGGGTGACAGAGTGGACGCCCCGGCGTTGCCACTGGCATCCGAGGCGGACGCCGCCAAGCCCGGCGACGAGCTGGTGCTGATCGGCTACCCCACGGGAGTGCAGAATCTGTTGTTCCGGGAGGATGATCGTGAGGAACGTGGCTCAATGTTGCGGCAGGCCAGCGGTGATGCCCGTAGGCTGGCCGAGCAGTTGGCCCAGCGAAGCCTAATCCAGCCGCTGGTGATCAACGGCAGCATCAGTGACACAACCGGCAGAGAGGTGATTCACTCCATTCAGACCACGGTCGGGGGCAGCGGCGGTCCGCTCATAGATCTGGACGAGCGAGTGGTGGCGGTGCATTACGCCAGCGTGCGTTCTCCCCTACCCGGCGATCCGTTTCAGACTCAGCGCGGAGTTCCCATCAAGTTCGTCTGGTCGATGCTCCCACCTCATCTGCAACGGCTAGCGGAGGACACCACGAGCCAACGGTGACTGCACGAAAGATCCTCCTCGCTGACGCCGACGCATTCTTTGTCGCAGTAGCCAGACTGACAGACCCCGACGGGGTCGGCAAAGAGCCACTGCTAGTGGTAGGAGGATCGGCAAAAGGTCGCGGCGTGGTGACGTCGGCTTCCTATGAGACGAGGATCTATGGAGTCAGGTCGGGCATGCCCATGGCCCAGGCGCTTCGTTTGTGCCCTCAGCTCGTTCGGACGCCGGTGCCGGGCAAGGCGTGTCGCGAGAAGAGCCGTGCGATCCGAGCCACACTGGAGCAGTTCACTCCGATAGTACAAGCCGCGAGCATAGACGAATTCTACCTCGACATGACCGGAACGGATGAGCTCTACGCCGGTGAAACATTGCGTGGGATCGCCCAGCGAATCAGGGCGGCGGTGCTGCAGGAGACCGGTATAGCAGTGTCCATTGGTGGTGGATCATCGAAGTTCATCGCCAAGCTGGCCGCCAAACACGCCAAGCCACATCGACGCAGCGCCAATGGCGTCCATATCGTGCCGCCTGGAGACGAGCGGGAATTCCTAGCACAGCAGAAACTGGCGGACATACCTGGAATCGGACCGCGATTACAGGAACGGTTGGCCCGACACGACCTGCGCGATGTCAGACAGATAATGGTGTTGGATGAGGAGACTCTCGTCTCCAACTTCGGTGACCGCACTGGGAAGTGGCTGTTTCGCCGGGTCCGGGGCATCGACACATCATCTGTCGTGACTCACACTCGCGCCAAATCCATGAGCCACGAGCAAACGTTTGCCGCTGATCTGTATCACGATAGGGATCTGGATCAGAGATTGACACGGCTAGCAAGCCGAGTCGCCGCGGAGCTGCGATCGAAGAACCGTATGGCCCGAACTGTAACCGTGAAGCTGCGAGACGCCGACTTCACGACCAGACAGGCAAGCAAGACATTGAAACAACCGGTCGATTCCGACCAATCGATAGCCAGTACTGCGCGTCAACTCCTGCGGAAACTGCGCGACGCACGTCGCACGGGTGCACGGCTGCTCGGCGTGGCGGTCTCTCACTTCGACGACGAGCGTGAGCAGCAGGACCAGTTGTCGCTATTCGAGAATCCAGAGGAATCGGCCTCTGTGAACGAGCGCGACAGGCGCCTTACGTCGGCGGTGGACAGCATCAACACCCGTTTTGGCACCGAGCGCATCGTACGTGGCAGCACGGTCAATCCGAACCACTAGACGTTATCGTCCTCTCACAGCTAACGCGTCCCGGAATAGTGACACTTCCGCGTCGCCCTTGAAACGCTATCTACATACAAATCAACAACTTACGCTCTGGCACGCATCTCGCTACCAGTCTGGCGTAGGAGTAATAGCCACTCCCACGTGTGGCCGGTTGCGAATCGAGGGCGCGCAACTCAACTTGAATAAGTGCCCTTTTGGGTTGTCACCCTCAACTCACCACAGGTTGCACGCGTCAGCCGTCAGCACCTTTGGAGGTATTTATGCTGAGCGTCGCACTCCTATCGCTCTTGGTCCCAGCAGCTGGCGTTGACGCCGGACCACCGGCAGCTATCGCACAGCAACCCAATCTCCCCGTACAGGTCTGGCTCAATACACGTGACGTGAGATTGGGAGACAGGGTCAAGGTTTACACACGCGTCGCAGCCGACGGGTATCTGCTGCTGCTGCATGCCGAGCCCGATGGCAGGATTCGGGTTCTGTTCCCGATCGATCCGGTCGAGGACAACTTCGTCCGCGGTGGCAGCGAGTTCGAGATCCGTGGTCGCGGTGACCGGGAGGCATTCACCGTTTTCACACAGAGCGGCGTGGGCACGGTGTACGCCGCGTTCTCGCGCGATCCGTTCAGGTTCGAGGACTTTGCGCGCAACAACCACTGGGACTACGGACTGCCCGACACGTGGCAAGTCTTCAATGATGCAGAGGCCGACCTGACGGACATCGCCGCCACGATGGCTTCGGGCGCCTATTTCGACTACGACATGACGCAGTACGGAGTGGGCGAAGTGGTAGCCCAAACGAGCAGCCAGGCGCTCCACTTCTACGGCGGTACCACTTACGTAGGAGTCGCGGATCCATACTACCGTCCATGGCGACACTACGCGATACTGAGCTATCCATACAATTACTACTCCTGGGGCTGGCCCAGCTACGGCTGGGGCTGGGGGTGGAATGTCGGTTGGGGTTGGGGTGGCTGGGGATTCAGCGTCGGGTTCTCCTGGGGTTGGGGAGGGTACTGGGGTTATCCCTACCACTATGGGTACTGGGGTTATCCCCACCACTATGGCTACTGGGGCTACCCCTACCACTATGGCTACTACAGTCCATGCTGCTACTATGCCCCCTATTACCCGTCGCCGTACTACTACGGGCATTCCGGTTACGGATATGCTAACGACCGCCGCTTGAGGTACACACCGCAGTACACGCCGTCCAATGCGGCAGGCAGGTCACGTAGGGTGTACGCGGCGTCTTCGGCTGGGCTGGGCTCTCGTCGCGTGGCTTCCAGCAGCCCGGCAAGTACCCGCCGCGGGGTGACCACCGACGCGCGCCGAGCGAGTCCCAGCAGCAGAACGGTCGATGCGGCAGGCCGGCGCGCCAGTACCGCCGGCAGAACCATCAACACGGCTGACCGGCGTACCAGTCCGACCAACCGGACGATCAACACCACACAGCGCCGCACAACCAGTCCAGTGGTCAGGAGCGGCGGGACGTCCACCCGTAGCGCAAGTACGTCGAGCAGACGCAGCTTCCCCCAGCAACCAGCTCGCACAACGCCGGTCCAGCGGCGTGAGTTGGACGCTCCCGACCGTAGGGCAGCCGATGTCTCCAGTTCAGCTCTTGGGAGTGAGCGTCAGTCCACTGCGAGACGGGTGACCGGGGGTGCAACCACGACACGCTCAGGCTCGCAGAATCGGGTAAGCCCGGTACGGCGCACGACCAGTTCATCGTCGGCCCAGGCGCGGCCAGTTCGCCAGACCAGCTCACGGAGTCCGGTAACGTCGACCCGACGCACCACGACAACGTCGCGGCCTGCTACCACCACCGCCCGGCCAAGGACGGTGACGCCAACGCGCAGTCAGCCGGTTCTGCAGCGGCGGGTGACACCGTCCACTAGCAGCCGTATGCCAAGCCGGACGACAATTTCGGCACCGCGGAGCTCACCCACTCGGATCTCAGCACCGAAGATCGTGCGCCCGTCGTCCGCCGGGTCTCGGTCGGTAAGGCCGGCGAGCAGCAGCCGTCCTCGTGGCGGCACGACGAGTCGCAGGAGACCTTAGGGCCGTCACACCGGCGATGAGTATAGAATAGCAGAACGGGCTGGGAATCGGATGGTTCCCAGCCCGCTTTGCTTGCTCGTTGATCAGTCGGAGTAACTGCCCGTCACATGAGGCTAACTATCCCGATCCAGCACACCCCGTACACTCGAGATGAACCCCTGCGGGTCGATCGGTTTTCTGATGTAGTCGTCAGCACCTTGATCCAACAGGATTGCCTCCATTTCGCCGCCCTCCGACCCCGTGAGAATGATGACCGGTAGGTCGGCAGTCTTGGTGTTGCTCCTTACGTAGCGGAGCACCTCGTCACCGCCCACCTCAGGCATGTAGAGATCCAACACGACGACATCGTAGACGTCACCTGCGTCCAGACATCGCAGGGCTTGAGCTCCGTCAACCGCCTCGGACACGTTGAATCCCGACTTCTCGAGCAGAGTTCGCGCCAACGTGCGCATCAACGCGTCATCGTCGACCAGCAGGACGTGAGCCTGGTGGCCCGGTTGCCGGCCCTCTTCCGACCTAGATGGCTGCATGGAGATAATCCAGTACGGCCTGATACTCTCGCACCACCGGATCCAACAGTGCACGGTACTTCGTCGTGTCCGCCGCCCGGCCCGCTGCTTCTATCTCCTTCAACAGATCTGCCAAACGGCGAGCACCGATGGTAGCGGACGCTGATTTGAACGCGTGCGCCGCTTTGAACACTTGCTCCGCGTCTTCTGTCGATATCGCACTCTCCAGATCGTCCATTCGTCCAGGAGCATCATGCAGAAACGCGTCTAGCATCGACTCCACGGCGTCCTCGACACCGGCTTCCCGCAGCGTATCACGGAACTCCTGGATGTTCACCGGCGGAGTCTCGTCGCTGCCCGAATCAATAGCATCGGATCCGGACGGCAGGCTCCAGCCCTCGACGGTGGCGAACAGTTCGTGCGGCTTGAACGGTTTAGCGATGTACCCGGTCATTCCCGCCTCGAGACAGCGATCCCGGTCACCCGCCATGGCATGCGCCGTCATGGCAACGATAGGAACGGTGTTGCCGGCGCGCCTGATCTGCTCGGTCGCCTCTATTCCATCCAGCTCCGGCATCTGGATATCCATCAGCACGATGTCGTAGGATTGCCCCGCGACAGCGCTCACCGCATCCCGGCCGTTGGCAACGATGTCGACGTGGTGCCCGCGCTTGCGTAGCATGGTTGCAGCGACCTGCTGATTGACGGGATTGTCCTCGGCCAGCAGGATCCGCAAGCGTCGCCTGGTTTCCTCGATCGTGTGCCGCGTAACCAAGCCACCGGGGTAATCCTCGGGATTCAACTCTGCCAGCAGCGCCGCGGCCTCGAGTAGATCTGAGCGCGACACCGGCTTCGGGAGGTAGGCCAAGATTCCCAGCTCGCGACAGCGACGAGCGTCACCTCGCATGCCTGCAGACGTAAGCATCATCAGCCTTGTCTGGGACAGCTCCGAGTCGCCTTGGACGACACGAGCGACCTCGAACCCATCCAAGCCGCGCATGTGTGCCTCGATCACCGCGAGTCTCATGGGTGTACCGGACTCGACTGCACCCCGCAGAGATTCGAGCCCAGCCCGACCCGAATCGGCCTCCTCAACGTGCACCCCCGCCAGCTCCAACATCTCTCGCACCATTCTCCGGTTGGTCGCCTTGTCGGCAATGACCAGCACTCGAATGCCATCGAGCACCGCGCCATACGCCTGCGAACCGGACACCTCGTGGGCACCCTCTTTCCGAAGTGGTACGACGAATCGAAATTCGCTGCCCACGTTCTCTTCGCTGGTGACCGATATGTTGCCACGCATGAGCCGCACGATCCTGCGGGATATCGCGAGCCCCAGACCTGTGCCACCATACTTGCGTGTCATCGATACGTCGGCCTGACTGAACTCCGCGAAGATCGTCTCTAGCTGATCTGCTGGGATTCCGATTCCGGTATCGCGCACCGAAAACGCGACATGTGCCGCTGTGTCATCTTGGGCCTGGAGCGAAACAGTGACGACCACCTCACCTTCGTGAGTGAACTTCACCGCATTGTCCGCCAGGTTCGTCACGACTTGGCGCAGTCTCCCCGGGTCACCACGAATCGTTCTCGGAACATCCGGTTTCACTTCATACGCCAATTCGACTCCACGCTCAGCTGCGCGTATGGCCAACGGTCGCACCGTAGAGTCGATCAACCCTGCAAGATCGAACGGGATCTCCTCGAGTTCGAATCGACCGCCTTCGATCTTCGAGAAGTCCAGTGTGTCGTTGATGATCCTGAGTAGGGCTTCGGCCGAGCTATGCACCAACTCCGCGGCTCGGCGCTGCTCCGTGGTGAGCTCCGTAGCCAGCAACACCTCCGTCATTCCGAGCACTCCGTTCATCGGCGTACGGATCTCATGGCTCATGTTCGCCAAGAAAGTACTCTTGGTTTGTGCCGCACGCTCGGCCTCCTGCCGAGCTTTCTCCAATGCGACTGCGGCAGTGGCTCGTTCGGTAACATCGCGCGCGATTCCACGCGCACCGACGACGTTTCCACGGTCGCCCATTACAGGTCGTGCCGAGAAACTCAAGTGCCTCGGTTCACCGGCGAGATCGTGGTGGACCGTTTCGTAGTCGACCAGTTCTGCCCCCTGCAACACTTTCCGGAAGGCTGCGACATCGTCCGCTTCGTAATCGGCGGCGGTTCGCTCTACGAGGGGACGTCCAATGAGCTGTTCGGCGGGAAGCCCGTACACATGCTCGCAGGCCGCGTTGACGAACGACCACCTGGCATCCGCATCGATCTGCCAAACCAGGTCGACTGCTGTCTCAACCAGTTCTCGGTACAGATGCTCTGTTTCGTGCACGGGCCTCTCGGCGGGTCCTATCACTGGGTGATTTGCCAATATAGGGATTTCCCGCAGCGGACGCCCACCCATCATAGCTGGCGCAGTCGACCTCGACTCGCCATGCAACACCGTTTTGACCTACCCGCCATCGGGAGTGGCACCGATTGGCACCCCCCACTACATTGCTCCGGTTAGGGACCTGGCAGCACAACGCAAAACTGGAGACAACAGATGGCAAAGACCCGCCTGGGGATCAAACTGGCGGTGGCTGGCGCAGCGGTAGCGGTTGCCGCGACTATCGCGATCTCGTTAGCACCACGCGCCAACGCCGAGTCACCCGAAGTCCTGATGTACACCACGCCTACGTGAGGCTGCTGCGGCGCTTGGGCCGAGCACTTGCGTGACAAGGGCTTCACAGTGAAAACCGAGTACGTGGACAACCTCACCCCGACGAAGATCGAGCACGGGGTGACACCAGATTTGGCAGGTTGTCATACCGCGGTGGTCGAGGGGTACGTGATCGAAGGCCACGTGCCGGCGCGAGAGATTCACCGGTTGCTCGACGAGAGACCGGATATCGTGGGCCTCTCGGTACCGGGAATGCCAGTTGGGTCACCCGGAATGGAGGGTACCCCGGCCGAGCGGTATCAAGTCATAACCTTTGACGAGAATGGCCGTAGGGAGGTCTACGCAAGCTACTGAGGAGCAGTAGGATGAGTGTCACTCTCGTCAGGACCCTGAGGTCGCTAGCGCTGATAGCTGCTGCGACAACCGGTCTTCACGCGCAGAACAGAGACCACTTCCCCAAGGCAACACCGGAGAGTGAAGGTCTGTCATCGGCCAGTCTCGCGGCGATTTCAGACCAGATGGAAAGTTGGGTGGACGAGGGCCGGGTTGTCGGCGCCGAGGTATTGATCGTGAAGAATCGTCGCACGGTATTCCACGACATGGTGGGTTGGAAGGACCGCGAGAAAGAAATCGCGTGGGAGCCGAACACGATTTGCCGCATCCGCTCGATGACAAAGCCGTTCGTCGGCACTGCGGTGTTGATGCTGGTGGATGAAGGCAGACTCTCAGTCAGCGACCCAGTTTCACAGTACATCTCCGCTTTCGACAACGAGCGTTCGCGCGATATCACGATCGAGCAGGTCCTCACGCACACGGCCGGCTTCACTCAGCCGGGTTATCCCGCCGCGCTGCAGAGCTACGGCAGTCTGCGCGAAGCGGTGGACGCCGTGGGGAATGCCGGTCCACCCAATGATCCGGGCACCAAATGGATATACAGTGACGCAGGATCGGCGACACTCGGCGCGTTGATTGCGGAGGTGTCGGGCATGCCGGCCGAAGAATTCATAAGACTGCGGATCGTCGAGCCATTGGGATTGACGAGCACTCTCATGAATCTCAGCGACGACAGTCCTCTACGCCCGCGCGTGAGTAGCACGTATCGCAGTACACCATCCGGCTCCTTCTTCAAGTACTGGGACTCAACGGGTCCTCAGGTAATGAAGTTCTTTCGGGCGAGCGGGGGCATCTACTCTACGACCACCGACTATGCCAGGTTCCTTGCGTTCTGGATGGACGGTGGAACCACCGGCACGACGCAGCTGCTATCTCCTGAACTCGTCGAGAGTGCGTTGCAGGTCGATCCACTAAGCCAGGACGTACACCCGTACGGCTACCAGTGGCAGATATTCGAACAGAGTGATCCGAGCAATCCCTCGAGCATGTTCATGTTCGGACATGGTGGATCCGACGGCACCATAGCGTGGGCAATACCGAGCGAAGACCTCATAGTGGTCTACTTCACGCAGTCGCGGGGTGGAAACACTCGGGATGAGATCGGGCGCGTGGTGGAGAAAGCGTTCGGCGCTGATTGGTTTGAGTGATGGCTGGAGGGAGTCTGTGAACCGTCGCGTGCCGGCCGAGGATCATATCAGCCGTCCCGCTCAGGACCCCGGGGCCCATGACCTCGGGGAAGGTGAGACGGTCGCTGATGAGAATATGAGGAGATGAGCAGATGAG
>CP070792.1:1342498-1357111 GCA_020346845.1 Gemmatimonadota bacterium | reverse complement strand
CGGCGGTGTGCACGTCGTGCCCACATGCGTGCATCACACCGACTTCCTGGCCGAGGTAGGTACTGCGCACCGTGGACTTGAACTCGTACGGTGTGTCTTCCGTTACCGGCAGTGCGTCCATGTCCGCCCTCACCGCCACCACTGTGCCGGGTCGGCCCCCGCGCAGAATCCCCACGACACCAGTGTGTGCGATTCCGCTGCGCACCTCCAACCCCAACTCACGCATGTGCTCGGCTACGCGGCGCGAGGTCTCAAACTCACGGTTTCCTAGTTCCGGGTACTGGTGCATGAAGTGGCGGAACTCGATAGTCTCCGCCATATAGCGCTCGACCGCGGCATCGATCTCGGCCGATTGCGCCGCTGCGCAGATGGGAATGAGCGTCAGTACAGCTGTCAGAATGAACGGATTCCTGTTCACAAGCTCCTCACTGATGTCATGGGTTGTCTACAAGCCGCCCGGCTCCACCTCGTGCTCCAACGCATAGATGAAATGGCCCAGCTCCGACTCGTAATCGTTGGATACATCAGGGATTGATCAAATCCGCCGCCAAGAACTCGGATCGCCCTGCGCCCAGTTCCAAACCCGAGCCGAACACCGCGCGCGTGGCAATCATGTCTGCTTCAGTGAGTTTGTCGGCTTCCTGGCCCGAATATGCCCCAGGACCTCCCGGCATCAAAGTCATATGGTTTCCGCCGATCGATTCCTGGTCGATGTGGCACAGCCCCATGATTCCGTGTCCGACAATATCGTGAACAAAGGCGTCGGAGGGTTGAGTGCTCTCGATCTGCACCGCCCGGGCCCAGCGGAAGATCGTCCAGGTTCCCGGGTCGCGCCATCCAATGTGGGTGCAACCGCGTTCGTTCGGACAACCGGTGCTGGGTGGATAAGGATGGTCGGTGCTAGTTGCCTCGTCATCTCCCGGTAGGGGATTGGGATCGTCTGTCGTCTCAAACGTGGTTGACAGCCATCCGGCCGTGGCGTACGGAACATCGGCCAACGCGTCTTGAATCATCTGCTGGGTATCACCGCCGTCCAGTGAGTTCCCGTCAACCGTGTTGGAGACAATGACCCGCACGACCGTACCTCGCGGAAAACCGGACCATCGCTCGTTCAATGAGGGACACGCAGTGTCGGGTATGGCCGCGAATTCACCGGCCCCCAAGAAGAGTGCCTCGATGTAATTCTTCTGGAATCGCGTCAGACCTGTCCCCAGGTGGAGAGTGAATGCGCGCGACGCCGTGCCCCCGTTTCCGTCATCGACATCCAAGGTGACTGTCCGCGCCGAAGAACCATCGAATGAGACCCTGGCTATCTCATCCGTCGCGGATGTACCGTTCACGAAAGTGCCGCCCGGTACCGTCCAGAGAACTGTCAACGAGTCCCCGTCCAAGTCCTCCACGTCGGCCTCGAGCGTCACAACCGTTACCGCGGTATCACCTGTCTTCAGTGTGTACGGATCGGCAACGATGGCAACTGTCGGGTCTCGGTTTTCCAGTGCGGCGGGTACGCCGTCACCACACGCCGACGAAGCAACAACGAATGCTGAAACTGCGATCGTCCAAGGAATTCGGTTATTCACGATCAACGTCCCACCTTTTCTCTCAGCTCTGTGAAGAAGTGCTCCACTGCTATCAGTTCGCCCTCGGCACCATCGGGCACCTTGATCATGAGGAACCTCTCATCGCCCGGAGCTACCGCATATGCCGCGTGGTTGAATGTCCCTATCGAAGTTGCCACGGGCCTGAGGTAGCCCGACGTGGAGAACAGAGCCCTCTCCTCTCCAATGACTACGTTTGGTTCGGTCTGTATCGGTACAGCGACCATCTCCCCCTTCTCATTCTGGTAAAACAATTCCCGACCGCTATGTGCCCAGAGGGGCTGCATTCCACCATCAGTCGAGATCCGCCAGATACCGGAGTTCGTGTTGGGGAATGGACTAACGAACACCTCCGGCTTCCCCTCATGATCTGATACGTATGCCAACCACTCGCCATCGGGCGACAGAGCCGGTGAGTGTTCCTCGAACTCGGTAGCAATCAGCGCAACAGTGCTATCCCAATCACTGCGATAAGCCAGGATGTCACCACGATTTGGGTCATTGTTGTCGGTACGATAGACCAACCAGTTTCTATCGGGAGACCAGAGTCCCTCGAAGACCGGCGTTGCATGATCGATCTCTTGGCGTAATCCTCCCGTTCCATCGGCCCGCTTGGTGAAGAGAGTCGCAGTGGGCTCGTCGTCGTATCCGACGAACGTCACCCACCGACCGTCAGGAGACCAGGCGGGCCGGCGGTTCGAACGCATCTCGTGCGTCAGCTTGAAGGCGGCTCCGTCCTGGAACTGTCTTATCCAGAGATCCCACTGTCTACCGTCTCGCACGGCCGTGACTACTCGTGATCCATCCGGTGAAATCGCCAGCGTAGCGAACTGCGCTCTCCAGTCCGGGAAAGCGTCCTCCTCACGGCCGTCGCGGTAAACCCAGGTCAGCTTTCTCTTCGAAGCGTCCACGCCGAGTGCGCCCCGATCGGAGGCATACAGCAAGGTCCCGGTACGTGAGATGCGCAACATCGCCCCGAAATTCTGTACCGTGTTCGGGCTCGTGACACGCACGAGCACGTCAGCCGCCAGTGCTACCGGGTCGCCCGACATTTCCAGGCTGCTTTCGTCGAAGGGCGCGGCCGACAGCGTCCCGTCTGCCGTAATCACCAGAATATGGCCCGACGCAGCATACCGAGCGTATACGCCTCGGGTGAGCACACGATGCTGCTCGGTGCCTGCCTGCGCCACTGCGATGTCATACAGATTGGGATCTGGTCCATACGCGGCCGTGAACAGCAGACCATTGCCGCTGGGAAGCTTGTCAGGCCACAGATGCGCGGTCTCGTTTCGTGCAGCGTCGGGCACGGTAACCCGCTGTGACGCACCACCCGTCGCGGCCACGCGATGTATGCCTCGGTTTACAAGCGGTTCTCCACCGTATCCGCTGTAATACACCAATCCATCGCTGCCCCATGACGCTCCTCCACCGGGGTTAAACTGACCCGCGGTGGCCAACGTGGACGCCGGACCGCCGTTCAACGGCATTATCTGTAGCGATGCTGGGTTGACGGTGAAGAAGCCCACGCTTGCCCCATCCGATGAGAAGAACGGGCGAAATGCGCTCTGCGTCCCCGGGATTGGCGCGCCATTTAACTCGTCTCGCGAGCGGCGCCACAGCTGTCCACCGCGGGGGCCGGGTCCCTGGTAGACCAAATCGCGGCCATCGGGAGAGATTGCTACACTCCCCATGCGTCCCTCTCCCTCCGCTTCGTAAACCCGGTACCGCACAACGGCCTGTGGTGGCTCGGAACGCAGGAACAACCCGACGGCCACGATCGTCATCACCGCTGCGAACAAACCCAATGCCACGCTCATCCGCTTCCATGGCCCTTGCACCGCTGTGGCCCTCACTGCGATCGGTAGGTTCGGCGCGGTGAACCAGGGACTCGCCAGTGCCTCAGCAAAATTGGCCGCGCTGTCGAACCGATCCGCCGGCAGTTTCTCCAACGCCATTGCCGTCGCCGCAGCAACGTTGGGTGGCACCGACTTCCGCATGTTCGTTACCGGCGCCGGATCCTCCGTCACGATCTTCATGACGATCTGTTGTGCCGTGCTCCCCGTATGCGGTGGATCGCCTGTCAACATCTCGTACAACACCGCACCTAAGGAGTAGATATCTGATCTGTTAGTCAGATCCTTCTCCGCCGTCGCCTGCTCGGGACTCATGTAGTGCGGTGTGCCGAGTGACAATCCCGTCTCGGTCATCCTGCCACCCGCAGCAGCACTCACCGCCAACGCGATGCCGAAGTCCGCCACCATTGGGCGGCCGTCGTGCAACAGGATGTTCTCTGGCTTGATGTCACGGTGGATCACGTTGTTGCGATGGGCGTAGTCCAACGCATCAGCTACTTCTGTCGTGATCTTGACCGCCTCTTCAATGCCGAGCTGCGTCTCGCGATTCAGTTTGTCGCGCAACGTCTCGCCATCGATGAAGGGCATCACGTAGTAGAGGAACGAATCGGCCCCGCCCGAGTCGAACAGCGGCAGTATGTGTGGGTGCTGCAGGCTGGCTGTTGTCTTAATCTCGTGAATGAACCGCTCGGCGCCGAGCACTGCGGCTAACTCGGGCCGCAACACCTTGAGCGCCACCTTGCGGTCGTGTTTTGAATCCTCGGCAAGGTAGACCGTGGCCATGCCGCCGGCACCGAGTTCGCGCTCGATGGTGTAGCGGCCTGCAATGGCTGCCTCTAACCGGTCCAATGACTTCTTCAACAGGTCGACCCCGCCGATCCGAAGCGACAAACTGAATGTGCGGTGGACATCATAGGCCAGGATGCTTGGTCACGTTAGCCGCCCTCGGGAATAGCTACTTGCCCACTCGCTCCATGAGCTCATCGAACCAGTTCTCAACCACGATCAACTCACCTGACTCGCCTACACCGCGGAACCGAATCATGATAAAACGCTGGTCATCGGGAGTTACATCGTACTGCGGATGAAATGCGTAGTTGTAGTAGCCGGTCACCGACAGCAGCGCGTGTTGCTGCCCGGTCATGAATGTCGGGTCGGTTTGGACTTCCGACACCATCAGCTCGTCGGTCGTGTTCTTGTAGAATAATTCGCGTCCACTATGGGACCACACCGGTTCACTCCCGCCGGACGTCGACACCTGCCAGCGCCCATCGTTTATGTTGGGGAAAGGGCGTACATAGAGCTCCCAGCGTCCCGACTCGTCCGACACGTATGCCAGCCACTTGCCGTCGCGCGAGAGCGTGGGGGAGTGCTCGTTGATGTTGGGGTCGTTGATGAGTGGAATCGGCGTTGTGTCACCCTGCAGTCGCCGAGCATATATGTCGAGCGCATTGTTACGGCCTGTGCGATACACCAGCCATTCGCCGTCAGGTGAGATTGATGCTTGGTTCACTGCCTCGGGCAGGTCGAGTTGTAGCTCTGGTTGTCCCACTCCATCGGCGCGCCGACGGTAGAGGTCCCTGGTCTCACCCCGATCGGATATGAACAGCACGGATCGTCCGTCTGCGGTCCACCACGGTCGGTGATCCTGGCCCATCGGGAAAGTGATGCGCGAGAGCGGTCCCGTATCCAACTGCTTGATCCACAAGTCGCGCCCGGCGTCTCCTACGACCGCCACCGCCAGCCGCGTACCGTCCGGTGAGATTGCCGGTGTGTAGAACTCGCCAAACCAATTGGGATCGACCGGTTGCTGCCTCCCCTCACGATCGACCCATACCATTTCGGCTGGGTCCTCGGCAACACCACCGGTGACGTAGGCCAGAGTACCGGTTTCCGAGAGAGCCACATCGAGCGAGCCGGCCAGACGCAACGCAATGCCTTCGGTGAGTGCCACGGCAGGGCCCGTGAGTTCCAGTGCGTCCTCGTCGAACGGAGCCGCCATCAACGATCCGTCTGCTGTCACGTATACTAGATGTCCCGTTGCCGTGTACCTCGCTGCTACCCCTCTGACCAGGATCTCGTGCGAGCCGGTCGCGAGGTCCAGCACCGCAATGTCCAAACGTGTCAAATCGGTAAGCGAGCCGTGCGAGACCGTGAACAGCACTCCCTTTCCACCGGGCAACGCATGCGGCCAATGGTGGCTCGACTCCTCCTGAGCAGAATCGGCGGCGCTCACAAACTCCGGGACTCCACCGGTCGCCGGTATCCGCACCAACCCTTCGAGACCACCTCCCGCATCGGCGTAGATGAAGCCATCCGTTCCCCAGGACGCTCCCCCACTTCCCAATCCCGAATCGGCTACCGTCACGGGTGGGCCACCGCCGAGCGACGCGACTTTGATTGACCGCGGTCCCGGCGTGGAGAAACCAACGGACGCGCCGTCGGGTGAAAAGAAGGGTGATTGCGCACCGTTAGTACCGGGCAACGGGCGTCCATTGAGCTGATCGCGCTGACGCACCCAGAGCTGTCCGCCGCCTTCACCCGGTCCCACGTAGACCAGCCGCGAGCCATCAGGGGAAAGCGCGAGCCGAGAGCCAAACCGAGGAATCAACCCTTCACCGTCCGGCATCGACATACTGTAACGGATCACGGGACGTGGTTCCTGAGCGCGGGGACGGAGCCAGCCGCCCAAAGCCAACAGGCCCAACACAATTGTGGTTGCAGTCAACGCGAGCTTCGTTCGATCCCAGCGAGCCGTTGTTGCTACTGCTGCTTCAACTGCTGCGGTGGTAGCAGGAGCTGTGAACGACTTATCGCTCAGGGCGTCTGCAAATTGTGCCGCGGTCGCAAACCGGTCGGCGGGCAGCTTATTCAGCGACTTCGCGATCGCCGCTGCCACGTGTGGCGGCACAGTGTCCCGCGTAGCTGTTACCGGCGGAGCCTTCTCGGTTATCACTTTCGCGACGATTGCCTGGGCCGTATTGCCCTGATAGGGTGGGTCGCCGGCCAGCATCTCGTAGAGCATTGCGCCGAGGCTGTACACGTCACTGCGGGCATCAAGCTCCCGATCGCCCATCGCTTGCTCGGGGCTCATGTAGTGCGGCGTACCGACGGACAGCCCTGTCTCGGTCAGCCGGTTGTCGCCCGCCTGGCTCACGGCCAAAGCGATCCCAAAGTCGGCAATCAACGGTTGCCCATCGTGAATCAGCACGTTTTCAGGTTTGATGTCACGATGGATCACACCCTGTCGGTGTGCGAAATCCAATGCGTGAGCCACACCCTTGGCGATTTCGATGGCCAACTCGATGCTCAACTGCTTCTCTTGATCCAACTTGTCCCGTAGCGTCTGCCCTTCCACAAACGGCATCACGTAGTACAGGAAAGACTCTGCCTCACCGGAATCGTGCAACGGCAGGATGTGGGGATGCTGCAGATTGGCGGTAACCTTGATCTCGGCGAGGAAACGTTCCGCCCCGATCACCGCCGCAAGTTCCGGGCGCAGCACCTTGAGCGCCACCTTTCGCTCGTGCTTGACGTCGTGGGCGAGATAGACGGTAGCCATGCCACCGGCGCCCAACTCCCGTTCGATGGCGTAACGATCGGTGAGGGCAGTCGTAAGTTGAGATATGATTTCGCGCATACTTGGCTTGCCGGTCTCCGCTGTTCATAATTCAGTCGTCTGCAGCTCAACTCCACAACTGCTGGTTGCGCCTGTTGCAGACAGTACTATATCAGGAGTAACGACAGAGAGAGTGGCAATGAACGAGACACGGCCACACGAGTCACTCCGTTACAAGCTCAGTTCCCGCTGAGGGACTCGTGATGTCACGTCGTCAATGATGCGTCCAGGAAAACGGGCGGCGGCGGCGTAGCGCACGGAACCGACAACGGCTCTGAGGGCGACCAGCCAAAGTAGAAAGCGGCACCGCCGGCGTCAATTTCGCACCATTTTTCACAAGGGGTCGGTCGGAAGAAGGCTGAATGATGAAGGCAGAAGCAGGAAGCCTGAGAAGTGAGCGTCGCACGCCGCACGTTGAACGCTGAACAACCTCGTTCTGCAATCTGCAATCTGCAATCTGCAATCTGCACTCTGCACCCTGCACTCCTCCGTGCTACCTTTCTCCCCTATGCCGGCACCCATATACCTCGACAACGCTGCCACCACACCGGTCAGACCGGAGGTGCGGGAGGCAATCGCGCCATTCCTGGGTGATACCGGCTTCGGCAACCCCAGTTCCGCGCACAGTTTCGGTCGGACGGCGCGGGCGGCGGTGGAGGATGCGAGGCAGCAGGTGGCCACTGCATTGGCGGCCACGCCGGAGCAGGTCGTTTTCACGTCTGGCGGAACGGAGGCCGACAACCTTGCGGTGCTTGGCGGAGCACTAGCCGCGCGTTCGCGCGGAGCACCTTTTCACGTCGCGGTCTCGGCGATCGAGCATAAGGCTGTGATCGATGCGGCGAAGGAAGTGCAGGCAATGGGTGGCCGTAGCACTATGCTGCCGGTTGATGAGAACGGTGTGATCGAGGCTGACTCGGTGCAACGTGCCCTCGCAGCCGACGCTACGGTGGTGAGCGCGATGTGGGTCAACAACGAGACCGGGGTCATGCAAGACGTCACGGGACTTGCGCCACTGTGCACCAACGCAGGCGCTCTATTCCACACCGATGCAGTTCAAGCAGTGGGCAAGGTCCCCTGCACGCTCGACATGGTACCGGGTGCCTGCATGTCGATCTCCGGTCACAAGATCGGGGCGCTGAAGGGTTCCGGCGCGCTCATTGTCCCCGACGACGAACTGGTTCATCCGTTGCTGCATGGCGGCGGACAGCAGCGCAGCGTACGGCCGGGAACGGAGAACGTGATTGGCATCGTTGCATTGGGCAAAGCGGTAGAGCTTGCCGTACAGGAGCTGGAGTCAACTGCAAATCATGTAGCTGCACTGCGCAGCCAATTGGAGCGCGGTCTGCAAGAAGCTTTGCCGCACGCTGAAGTGATTGGTGTGGCGGGGCCACGCGCGCCGCACATCGCGTACATCTCGTTCGCCGGTGTCGAGAGCACGACGTTGTTGATGCACCTGGATCTGGCTGGTATCTGTTGCTCCTCGGGCTCAGCATGCAATACGGGAGTCGTCACAGCATCACACGTGACGAACGCGATGGGTGTGCCCAACTACGCGGCTATCTCGGCGGTGCGGATCTCTTTCTCCAAGTACAACACCAAGGAAGAAGTCAACCGCGTGATCGAGTTGCTGCCTCCCCTGGTCGAGAAGCTGACGCAGGCATGAGCAGTAGAGTACTGATCGCCATGTCGGGCGGGGTCGACAGCTCCGTGGCCGCCGCACTGCTCGTGCAGCAAGGCTATGACGCCATCGGTGTGACCATGAAGTTGTTCTGCTATGGTGACGAAGTGCCCGATCGGCCCTGTTGCTCGCTCGACTCGATCGCCGACGCCGCGTCGGTTGCCAACAAGATCGGGATTCCACACTACGTGCTCAACCTCGAGGACAAGTTCAGCGAGGCAGTGATCCAGAACTTCGTGTCGGAATACTCGCTGGGCCGTACTCCAATCCCCTGTGTGCGATGCAACTCGTTCACCAAGTTCAGAGATCTGCTGCAACACGCCGACGAACTCGAATGCGAGTACATCGCCACCGGGCATTACGCGATCACCGAAGACGGCGCTCTATATCGCGGTAGGGATTCCGAAAAAGACCAAACCTACTTTTTGTGGGGGATCGACCGGTCCGTGGTTAGCCGCATGCTCACACCGGTCGGTGGTCTGACCAAAGCCGAAACGCGCGACATAGCTCGCGACCTCGGGCTGGTGACCGCTGATAAACAAGAATCGGTAGAGATCTGCTTCGTTCCCAATGACGACTATGTCACGGTGCTGGAACAACACCTACCCAGCGATGCGCCTGCTCTTTCACCCGGTCCAATCGTGAATACTCACGGTGAGATCGTGGGTGAGCACGACGGCTATGCGCGCTACACCATCGGACAACGACGTGGATTGCCGGGAGGTTACAGCGAGCCGATGTACGTAGTTGCCATCGAGCCGGAGGGTCACAAGATCGTTATGGGAACCGCAGAAGATCTTTTTGGTCACCGCGTAGTGCTCGACGAGTTGAACTGGCTCAGCGATCCGCTCGAGACCAGCGACGCTTGTCACGTACAGGTACGCTACCGCGCCACTCCGGTACCCGCGCGTGTATCAGAAACACAGGACGCCGGCCCCGACAGCCTGGTGCTCGACCTGGCGCAACCAGTGCGGGCAATCGCGCCGGGGCAGTCGGGAGCTCTTTATGGGGAGCGTGGGAAGCTCCTCGGGGGAGGAGTGATTCGGTGAGGCATGTCAGATTTGGACAGACTAGGAGGGGAAGAAGGGGAAGGAGGGGAAGAAGAATGCGATCTCCTTCCCCTACTTCCCCTGCTTCCCCTGCTTCTCTGTCAGGGAACTCCTGAAGGAAGACACCGTAAATGTCCCCAACACACGAGCGAGTATCCTTCGACTCCCCACATGGTCTCCTGGCCGGCGACCTTCAAATACCTGACAGCGAGATCCGAGGAGGAGTCCTCCTCGCCCACTGCTTCACTTGCTCTAAGTCGTACAAGATCACGCGCTACCTTGCCGACGGTATCGAAGCGGGTGGGTATGCAGTGCTGCGGTTCGATTTCACCGGCCTGGGCGAGAGCGGTGGTGACTTTGCCGATACCAGCGTGACGTCACATGTGGATGATCTCGAGGCGGCGGCGCGCTACATGCAATCCCGTGGGCTCGGCTCGTGCGTGATGGTGGGTCATAGCCTGGGTGGTGCTGCCTCGCTGCTTGCTGCCGGCAACGTGCCGGAAGTACGAGCCGTGGTCACAGTGGCGGCGCCGGCAACAGCCGACCATGTGAGGCATGCCTTCACCGATCGGGACGTAGCGCAGGCGTTGAACACTGGCCGGGTCGATGTCAGGATTGCGGGCCGACCCTTCAGCATCTCGGCTGACTTCTTCCAGGATCTGGAGAGACACAACACGCTGGACCACATAACCGCGCTCAACCGACCGTTACTCGTGGTCCATGGTACTGCGGACCGGATAGTCTCAATAGAAGAGAGTGAGAAGATTTTCGCGGCCGCGCGTCAGCCACGCTGGTTCGCAGCGATTCCCGAAGCAAACCATCTGTTCACCAACAAGGAAGATGCAGAGAAGGCTGCCAGAACGATTGTGAGCTTTCTGCACGCTGTACTCTAGCGGAGTAGCTCCCTGAGCTTGGCGAAGAAACGATCTCGCACACTCTGTATCTGCAGTGCTTCCTGATAGCCGAGCACCACACTGTCCTTGTATTGATGCCGTGCCGGCTCCACCTGCAGCGCGTACGAGTTCGGCTGCCGCTGCCAGAACCACTCGGCACAGCCAAACTGGATGCGCTCCGGGTCGATCGTCGTGACGTCCTGCAGGTCCCGCAGCAGAGACTCTCCGTCAGCACCTTCTGCAATACACAGTGCGAGATAGGCGATGCGATACTCAACCTCAGTCGTCTCGTCTGAGGGTGGCAGCGGCTTGAGATTCGATCTATCGGTCAGAGCGCCCAAGACGAAGTGGCCATAGCAGCACTGCATGGTGAAGCAGTAAGGTAGTTCGGCGAAAGCCGTGATGATGTCTACTATCGGTGCATCGATCTTCGCCAGATCCAGTTGTGCCAGAGCCCTCCTCCGCTGCTCGGCAAAACCGGGGTTGGATACCATCGGTTTGAGATCGGCAAACGTCTCCATCAGCGTTCAGCTATCACGGCGGAAGAACGCCCAGGTCTCATACTCGGGTGAGAACCTCGCATTGCCCACAACCTCGTAGCCGAAGTACTCGTATAGCGACACATTGGCGGGATCTTCCGTGGTGAGTGACACACCACTCGAGTCAGGTGCGTTGCGCGACAGATCGTGCACGGCATCCAGCAGCAAACGGCCGAGCCCCGAGCCTGCGTGCGAGCGTGACACACCAATCATGTTGAGGTGATAGTGAGACTCGGGAATCGTGAACTGCTGCCATATCTGACCTAGCTTCTCATAGCGCTCACGTGCTGCGTTGCCCAGCTCTCCCCATACGATTTCTCGGCGCTCGGCGAGGGCCGGTGGTGCTTCTTTGTCACCAGGTGTGGTGAGTATCGCCACGGCCACAACGCGCCCCTCGTCGATGACCGCCAGCATCGGCTCCTCGCGCAACACGCGTGCTGCGAGGAAGAATCCGATCAACGTCCGCAGTTTACCATCGTAGTCGTCACCGACATCACCCACCACATGCCGCATGACCGGGTAGTCGTAGAACGAGTCGCACAAGACGTCGAGCGCTTCCTCGGTACGTTCTGGGGAAAGTACTTGAACCGTGTACGATCTGTGTTTGTCATTGGTAGCCATTGAGATTCCCAAGCCTGATTAGAAGGGGAAGTAGGGGAAGAAGGGGAAGGAGACGACTTCTACTTCCCCTCCTTCCCCTACTTCCCCTTCTACTCTGTCCGTTAGTCCCGAAGACAACACCGATTCCTCAGCCTGGGACAACACCGCCACACCGCCACCTACATCTCCATTACTGTGGCAAGCCCCCGGTGAACTCCAACCAGCCCACTCACTTTGCGAATCGCCAAAAGCGCACCCTCCACGTATGGCTCCGCACTGGCACCCGCCTCATGGCGTAGGATCAACCGTTGGTCAGGCATGCCGAAGATCGCGTCGACCGAGAGCGTATACCCCGGCAGACGCACTGAGTGAACCTGGGTGCCATCCAGCTCCGCTCCGCGACTCTCCTGCGGGCCCTGCAGCGATTCGATGGCAACCTCCTTGTGCGGCGGCCTGACACGTGATAGACGATTCACGAGCTCGCGCACCGTTCCGCTGGGTACATCCTCCTTGCCGGCATCGGCGTAGTCTATGATCTCCCATTGTGGTACATAGCGTGCAGCTGCCTCGGCAAACTTCTGTAGTAGCACGGCGGTGATCGCGAAGTTGCCAGCCGCCAACACACCCCGCCCTGCACTCTGTGCAACCTCATCGATCTCGCGGTAGTCATCGTCAGTCAAGCCGGATGTTCCCACAACTACATGCGCACCCCCCTCGAGCGCCGCAACCACATGTACCTTCGCCACATCAGGCTTGGTGTACTCCACGAGTACATCGGGCTTGTATGCAATAACTTCGGCAACAGTCGCATGGACCGGTGCCAGCAGATCATCGAAATGGATGACCGATCCGAGCGTCTTGCCCGCATGGGTACGCGAAACCGCAGCGACCAGCTCCATGTCGGTTGCCTGAGCGATACCAAGTGACAACGCCGACCCGGCCCAACCGGTTGCTCCCGCTACACACACTCGAATCGTCATTCAGTTAGCTCTCCTTGCCGCACCGGACGCGGCGGCCACGATTACGCGGCGGTCACGACTACGCGGCGGTCACGGCGGACAGGCTACACGGCCTCCCGGCTTCCCGGTGTCCCGACTACCACTCAACCGCACCGCCAATTCAACATTCATCATTCATGTTCTGCAACCTGCAACCTGCAACCTGCAACCTGCAATCTGCACCACGCACTTCGCACTTCGCACCTCGCACCTCGCACTTCACACTTCGCACTCCTAGTTCCGCTCCCCGTCTTCAACTTCATCCAAGAACTGCCGCGCCACTTCCGACACACTCTGCTTCTCGACGTCGACCAGGTAGTTCAATCTCCTCATCTCACCATCCGTGAGTGTTGCTCCCAACGTTCTCAATGCCGTTCCGATCTCCGGGTGCTGCCGTAGCACTTCACCGCGCACCAGTGGCACGGCTTCGTACGGCGGGAAGTAACGGCGATCGTCCGCCAAGTGATACAGATCGAGTGCCTCGATCTGCCCGTCGGTCGAGTTGCCGGCAATGATATCGACACGACCGTCTGCCAGTGCGCGGTAGGTGATTCCCAATTCCATCTCTAGCGGCTGGCCGGCAAACTCCAAGTTGTAGAACTCGAGCAAGCCGCGGTATCCATCGGCACGTTCAATGAACTCGTAGCCGGCACCGAAGCGCCATTGGTTCGAGTAGGGCACCGCATCGGACAGTGTTGTCAAACCGTGTGCTTCCGCATCGTCGGCGCGGACCAGAAGCGCAAACGTGTTATTGAAGCCCAGTGGCTCGCCCCACACCATGTCCCATCGATCGCGGTATACGCTATCGATCACCGCACGCACTATTACCGGATCTCTCTCGGTAGGCAGCTCGAGAATTGCTGAATACGCAGTACCGGTATACTCCACGTACACATCCATCTGACCGGCCACCATAGCATTGTGACAGATGAATGTGCCTCCGAGATTGAACCTGCGATCTACCGTGAACCCATGGGTCTCCAACTGTTGCGCTACGATCTCGCCCAACAGAATGGATTCGGTGAAGTTCTTTGATCCCACCACCATCCGCCCATCCCTTCCACAGGAGATTAGGAGGGGAAGGAGGGGAACAAGGGGAAGGAGACGGTGGAATGCTGTTCTTCCCCTACTTCCCCTTCTTCCCCTCCTCACGTACGCACCCTCCAATCGATCCTCCGTTCCAATAGGTGCAGCAAGCCGTCTACCAACAGCGCCAATCCGGCAGCCGGAATAGCCCCCGCCATGATCACTGCATTGTCTACCATTGAGAGTCCACGGAAAATGAACACTCCCAGGCCACCAGCTCCGACCGCCGCCGCGATCGTTGCAATTCCCACGGCTACCACGGCGGCTACTCGCACCCCGGCCAAGATTACGGGCGCTGCCAACGGAAGCTCGACGATGCTTAGCAGCTGCCGGTCGGTCATCCCCATACCGCGCGCCGCCTCGCGCATGGCTGGATCTACGCCGGCGACACCGGTATAGGTGTTGCGGATGATTGGTAGCAGCGAATAGATGACGAGGGCTATGATCGCATTACGAGCGCCGAGCCCGATGAACGGCACTGCCAGCAGGAAACCGAACAAAGCCAGGCTAGGTATCGTCTGGACGACATTCGCCACCGCCAGAACCGGACCTCTGAGTCTCGCCTTGCGGGTTATGAGCACGCCAAGCGGCATACCGATTGCCACGGCGGCGGATACCGATACCAACACCAGTCCGATGTGTTGCAGTGAACGCAGCAACACGTCCGCCCTGTTCTGTACGAGGTAGTCGAATAGACTCA
>CP070792.1:1328788-1342398 GCA_020346845.1 Gemmatimonadota bacterium | reverse complement strand
AAGAGGGGAAGCAAATGGTGTTTTGGGGATGCGTTCGGTCGTCAGACTTCAGCGTCTGAAGTTCAGGGCTGGCCATTACTTCTTCGATCTGCCAACCTCCGCAGCCAGGCATGTCCAAACTCGGGTCTTCTGGCATAAGCTGTTGATATATAATGGCTTACATCTATAGGGCGCCACCTCAGATCGTCGAATTGAAGCTTCAAAACGTCGATGTGAAGCTTCAAAACCTCGATCTGAAGCTCTAGAACGTCGATATCAAGCTTCAAAACGTCGATTCAAAGCTCCAAAACGTCGATTCAAAGCTTCAAAACATCGATTCAAAGCTTCAAAACATCGATTCGAAGCTCCAAAACGTCGATTCGAAGCTTCAGAATCACGCCATAATGGCGGAAAACGGCCGCCACCAAGGGTGCGATAGTTGAGAAAGGTGAGCCGTGCTCTTGAGGATCCCGCAAGCCACGTACTTTTGGTCGGTGGTATCCTCTGAACTTTTTCGTGCTCACCTGCGGCCGAACCCACCTCGGGGGCCCCGACCGCGCCCCAGGCGGTACATGAACCGCAGCATCGCGTAGCGGCCGAGCGATTCAGTTCGCCTTTCCTGGATGTAACTCGAAGAGTTGATGATGCTGACGCCTTGGTTCTGATTCAGCAGGTCGAGACCCGAGAGCTCGATCTCGGCGCGCTCGTCCAGGAACGTGTGCGAAATTGAGGCACGCAGCAGCGGCACGTTCTGGCCGGCGAACACGTCCTGGTCGTAGATCCGGTAGTTCAGTGACGCGTTGAACGTCCAGGCATAACCCAGGTAGTAGCTTGCGTCCGCATATACGGTGCTGTTGAGGTACTTCTGGTTGAGATCCTGATTGAGCGAGTAGGTCACGTTGTTGAATGTGAGGCTAGCGCCAGTCCGCACGTCAAACAGGTCTTTTGTGCGGTTCTCCAGCCTTACTGAGACCGTGTTTTGCAGGACCCGGCTAACGTTTTCATCCTGATTCACGAAGTCCGCTGCGGTCGAGTATGTGATTCGGTAGCCGAGGTCAACTTTGGCCCCGATGGGCCGAATGGGTGTACCGAAGTTCACACCGCCAGTGGTGGACCACGCGTGGTCTGAGTTAACCGATGTGATGACCTGCCGAGCGTTCTCATTCACGGTCTTCGACTGCACGATGTTGTTCTTGGTGTATGTGAAGCGGAGGTTCACAAACAGGTTCGTGAAGCTGAACATGTCGAAAGACCGATATTCTCCGCGCAAGAAGTGAGTGTACTCTGGACTCAGATCCGGATTGCCCACATAAACGAACAGCGGGTTCGAGTTGTTCACGTATGGCTGTAGCTCGGTCACAGAGGGCTCTCGTGTCGCCGTGCGGTAATCGATATTGAGGCTCCTCTGACCCTCGAATTGCGCTCGGAAGTTGGCGAAGGGCAGGATTCGGTTGTACCTGTTGGCGATCGGATCCTCCCCTACCACGTTCACGTTGATGTCGGCGCTCTGAAACTGCAGTCCGACGACGAATTGTCTGGCGGGTGTCTGGTGGCTGAACCGTGACCCACCACGCAGGTACGTGTAATTCCTTGTAAAGCTCGAGCTCAACAGGTCGTTGAAGATCGGGCTGCCGCTATCGATATCGTAGACAGATTTGGTCTCGTCACCCTCGATGGCACTCCGCTCTCCGAACACCTCTAGCCGAGCACGGGACCCGAACGGCTCGATGAACGAGATCCGCAGCGTGTGGTTCAGCGTCTTGGTATCACGTGACTGTTCCTGCAGCGTCTCGCGGGTCATGCCCGCACCGCTCGAATCGAACGTTTCGACAATCGAGTTGAGGTTGCTCACCTGCTCGGGCTTATTGAGGCTCGCCCGGGCCTCCGCCACGACGCTACGACCTCCCTCGCTGAGCCGCTTGCGCCACGTGAGCTGCGCGGAGCCACCCGGAACGCTCGATTCGCCTGTCGAGTTGGTGGCTGCCCTATTGACTGTATCGCCGGTGGTGGCGGCCAGCGTCTGCTGAAAGATCTCGTTGCCGAACGAATTAGAGCCCTGCGACAGATTCGCCCGCAGCCGCAGATCGTGGCCGTCGGCGAACGCGACATTCGTGTTCAAGTTGAGCCGGTGTGTGAGATCGTCGCTCGTCTGACTGGCGGCCTGATTGAGGATCGATGCCACCTCGGAGCCAAGTAGCTCTTGCCGCTGAGTCGCGCTGTTTTGCAGGTTGTCCTGGCTATTCAAGGTGTAGCTGCTCCGAACCCAACTGTCTGTCCCGAAATCTCGGCTCGCGTTCAGGCCCAAGTCGAGCGTCTCGGTGAACCCCTGGCCGGTGTTCCTTCCTTCGTTGATGTTGTTGGCACTCGCAACGGCGGCGAGCTGGGTGGTGAGCGAGAATCGGTTGATGCTGAATTCCCCATCGTAACGGGCCGTACGCCCGGCATCCGGGTCGACTACGGTTTCGGTGCCGACGCCTCCACCGAGACCGCCATGTATCCTGCCGAAGTAGCCACTCTTGGCTTCCTCCTTGAGCTGCAGGTTGATCGTTCTCTCTTCTTCGCCGTCGGCGATGCCGGTGAATTCCGCCATGTCGGATTCTCTGTCGTAGACTTGAACCCGCTCGACGGCGTCTGCCGGCAGATTTTGGGTTGCGACCCTTGGATCGTTGCCAAAGAACTCCTTGCCCTCCACAAGAACGTTCCTCACCTCCTCACCCTGTGCCTTGATCGTTCCATCGGCAGCGACCTCGATGCCGGGCAACCTCCTGAGTAGATCCTCTACGTTCGCGTTGGGACGGGTAGGAAACGCTGCGATGTTGTAGTCGATGGTGTCGCGCTTGACCACGAACGGAACATGCTGGGCGCTCACGACCAGTGCGTCGATCTCCACAGCCGCGAGCGTCAGGCTGACCGTTCCCGCGTTCACATTCGCGTCAGTGACCGCGAAGTCGCGTCGCACCGGTTGATAACCGGCGAAGGTGACCTGGAGGATGTACTCGCCGGGCGGGAGCCGCGTGAGGGTAAACGCCCCGCTGCTACCGGTAGTGGCGAATTTCTTCAGCATGGAATCTGGGCGGGTGAGAGCCACGACCATGGCTCCTCGGATGCCTTTACCTGCGGAGTCGGCAACGACGCCGCTGACGTCGAACTGGCGCTCTTGGGCTAGTGCGGGATCGCTCAGCAGGATCCCGCAGGTCATCACTACACACGCGGCAAGTCCGCATGTCGAAATCCGCGACACTCTGGGCCTCCTCTACGGCCTCCTGGTTCTGCGGGATCTCTGTGTAGCTTCGAGTTCCGCCAACTTTTCGGCCACGATCTCTTCGTATTCCTCGCGCGACACTTCCTGCCCGTCGTCGGGCGGTTTGACCACACCGTCCTCAACTGCCGTCAGATTCACCTCCGTGGCGGAATACACCGTGTGTCCATCGTTGACTGATACGACGAGGATCAATCCGGGCAGTCCGCCGTACAGTCCAGGACCCGCCGAGACCGGGATTTCCGGGGTAAACCAGGCTTCTATCGTCGTGCTGTCATGCTCGGCCGTCGCCTTCTGCATTGTGTACCCCAGGAACTCGCTTTGTTCGCCCGAGAGCCTCCACGCGTAGGAAGGCTGCGTTCCGGATATGCGGAACGTGCGGCCCATGAACTCGTAGGTCTCGGCAATGGAGCCATCCTTATAGCTCACGTAAGCCTGTAGCAGAACCTCCTGATCGCTGCGAGCGGTCGATGCCATTCTGAGCCTCGTTGCCAACCTCTGGGCACGCTGCTCCGTGCCGCCTGGCATTTCCTCTTCCTCTGCGGGGGCCGGTATCATGAGCGAAGCGGACTCGTTGAAGAACAGCAGCATCGAAGTGACATTGGCAGCGGGCATCTCGAGATCTCCCAAACGGGCTGCCCACTGTTCAGGTATCTCGAACTCGTACTTCACCGCGCGTTCGTACAGGATGGCCCCTTGCTGGGCCGCGGTGGCTGAGGGGATGAGGGCAAGTAGGAGGGTCAGAGCCCGTTTCATGGTATCCGAATCCGGTCGAGGTGCCTCTGCCAATGCCTACGAATGACTATACCTGAATGCTGAAGTCTCGCACAACGAGTTTGTGTTGGGGTTGGGTCGGGGTTGTGTAAGGGTCCTGTAAGCCCGGATGCGCGGTAGCCCGATTTCCCGGTGGCCCGGAAGTGGTCCAAACCCCGGGTGCTATTCCCTGGACGGAGGAGGCTGGGCGGATTGCTTCGTCAGCAACCGCTCGGCGAAATCGACCCGCTCCTCCAAGTCGGCCATCTGCTCCGAGTACATCTGCTCGAGCCGGTCCATCTGCGCCTGTTGTTGCCGCATGAACTCGGCTATCCGATCCGTGATCCGGACTTCTGCCGCAGGAGTGGACTGCCCGTGCTTCAAGCGGTCGATTCGCGCTCGGTACCACGTAGGGATCGCTGACCCGGCGATGATCAGGCCCCCAACCACGGCCATTACGGAGTTCTCCTCGTCTCCTCCCACGCCGGCTATCACGGCGCCCAGCATCACTCTGCCTAGCATCGAGGCGGCGGTCTTCCACCATGCGAATTTCTCAGGGGGTGCTACAACCCTAAGTGGCACTGGCGGGGTAGCGGTACCGATCGGATAGGCACACGCCGGGCACACGCTGGCGCTGCTAGAGACCTCTCGGCCGCACTCCGGGCAATCGATTAGGGCCATGGTTGGCTCGCTGCTTGAGGATTACTTGACTCCATATGATAGCTTCCACCCCGGAGTTTGGTTATTGGAGAGGAGAGGAGGAGGGGAAGCAGGGGACGAAGGGGAAGCAGATGAGATTAGGAGGGTGGGGGCGGAGTGGAGTTTGGTCTGCTTCCCCTCCTTCCCCCTCTTCCACCCCTAATCCGGGGTGAATGGCGTGGGCGGGCAAGAAGATTGCACCCCCTCCCGTCCTCCGTTAACATTATCGACCTGTACCCACCATGATACGATGTCGTTGATACCCAAGAAGTTGGAGAAGGGCTTCGAGGCCCTGTTGAGTCCACTGGTGGATCTATTGATCGCCCGCCACGTGAGTCCCAACGCGCTGACCACCGTTGGGACATTGGTCCTACTCGGTTCGGGTGTGGCGTTTGGCATGGCGCAGGTCAGGCTAGGAGCTGTCTTGCTGCTGCTCAGCGGGGTGTTTGACATGCTGGACGGCCGCGTGGCGCGGGGTGGAGAGGTGGCCAGCAAGTTCGGGGCGTTCTACGATTCGACGCTGGATCGGGTCGGCGAGGCAGCACTCTATACGGGTATCGCGATCTTCTTCATGACGGGCGGTGTGCCAGGCTGGTTGGCCATCCCGGCCGTGGTGATCGCCGTAAGCGCCCTGTCGTTCTCGCTCGTGGTATCGTACGCCAGGGCTCGGGCCGAGGGGTTGGGTCTGGACTGCAAAGTCGGGATCGGACAGAGAGCGGAACGGATCCTCGGCCTGGGAGCGCCCGTACTGTTTTTCGGTGCCGGACCAAGCGGGTTCCTGCTGCTGGGCATCGTGAGCTTCCTGGCTGTACTCGCGTTCATAACGGTTATCCAAAGGATCCATCACGTTTACAAGCTTACACGCAAGAAACGCAGGGTGACGCGGGTCGGACGCGTAACGCCCGCGTTGGCGGATTTCACAGCTGAGTATCAGGGGAAAGGAAAGTAGTGGTGAGTGAGGCAAAGCAGAGAGAAGTCGCGCCGCCCGACGGAAAGTTGGGGGTATTGCTGGTTGGGCTAGGCGCGGTCGCAACTACATATGTGGCTGGTGTAGAGAGTGTACGCCGTGGCTTGGGCAAGCCGATAGGCTCGTTGACTGAACTGTCCACCATTAGACTCGGCAAGCGCACCGAGAAGCGGTCGCCGCGGATCAGGGAATTCGTACCCCTGGTGGATCTGGACAATATCGTGTTTGGCGCCTGGGACCCCATTCCCGATGACGCATACCAGTCGGCGCAGATCGCGGGAGTGTTGGAAAAGGAGCACATCGAGCGTATTGGTGATTTCCTCAAGGATCTGAAGCCTATGCCTGCGGTGTTCGATCAGGCATATGTCAAGCGATTGACGGGCACCAACGTGAAGCAGGGTAAGAACAAGCGCGATCTCGCCGAGCAACTGCGTGAAGACATGCGCTCGTTCAAGAAGGCGAATGGGTGCGACCGCTTGGTCGTAATCTGGTGTGCCTCGACCGAAGTGTTCATCAAGCCGGGCAGGGTGCACGAATCGGTGGAAGCGTTTGAAAAGGCCATGGAGGACGACGACGCGGCGATAGCCCCATCGATGCTGTATGCGTGGGCAGCGATCATGGAAGGAGTGCCGTTTGCGAACGGTGCACCCAACCTATGTGTCGACACGCCCGCCTTACAAAAACTAGCCGAGGCCAACAAGGTCCCAATTGCAGGTAAGGACTTCAAGACAGGCCAGACCATGGTAAAGACGGTGTTCGCGCCAATGTTCAAGGCGAGAATGCTCGGTCTCTCTGGCTGGTACTCGACCAACATTCTCGGCAACAGAGACGGCGAGGTATTGGACGACCCCGAGTCGTTCAAGACCAAGGAGGAATCGAAGCTAGGGGTGTTGGAGCACATCTTACAGCCGACCGTGTACCCCGAGCTGTACGGTGCCATATATCACAAGGTGCGGATCAACTATTACCCGCCGCGCGGTGATAACAAAGAGGGCTGGGACAACATCGATTTCTTTGGCTGGCTCGGCTACCCGATGCAGATAAAGATCGATTTCCTGTGCCGCGACTCGATCCTGGCTGCCCCCCTAGTGCACGATCTGACATTGTTGATGGATCTGGCGCAGCGGGCAGGCTTGTCGGGCATTCAGGAGTGGCTCTCGTTCTACTTCAAGAGCCCCATGGCAGCTCCGACACTAACTGCGGAGAACGATCTCTTCATTCAGCAAACGAAGCTCAAGAACACGCTCCGCTGGCTGATGGGCGAAGACCAGATAACCCATCTCGGGGTGGAGTACTACGATTACGATCCAGCGTGAGCCCGATTGACGCCGTCGTCGTTGGCTTAAGCGTAGCGCTCATCGCGGGAGAGCTGTGGTTCTTCCTCGGACCGCGCAGGGTGTCTTCGGTCCGCCCATCTCGTACCATGCCGCAGGAGATCAAGGTCCTGGTGAAGGGTGGGTATGAACCGGACACGATTACGGTTGAGGCGGGCCGCCCGGTCCGCCTCCTTTTCTATCGTGACGAGACGGCGGAGTGTTCGGCGCGAGTGATCTTCGAGTCGTTGGGCATTGAAAAAGAACTGCCAGCGTTTCAGACCACTGCGGTGGATTTCAATCCAGAGAAGCCGGGTGACTACCCGTTCCACTGCGGACTGTCCGTTTTACACGGGCGAGTGGTGGCGCAGGTAGGGAGTGAAGGGGCACGGGCTAACCTGGGTAAGGGACATGCCAAACATGGCTAGCTCGCGGATAACGCTCCCGATCGAGGGCATGACTTGCGGCGCATGTGCGTTGACGGTCCAAAAACGGTTGCTTGAAGAGAATGGTGTGCAAGACGCTGCCGTCAACTACGCCACAGGCAAGTCTACGATTACTATCGACGAAGCTGACACGAGCGTGGCCCGACTCGTTACCGCGGTGCGCGAAGCAGGCTTCGATTGTGCCAAGACCTCGATCACGTTCAGCGTGGAGGGGCTGCACTACGCGACCGGCACGAGTCGTCTGGAACAGCAACTGTCGGATCTCGAGGGAGTGCTCTCGGCCACGGCCAACCAGGCGACTGAGCAGGTGAGGGTCGAGTACATACCAGGTCTAGTTAGCGCCCACGCGATCGAGCAGCGGGTGAAGACATCGGGCTTCACCATAGCGGAGCCTCTGGCGGAGGAGGATCCCGCTGAGCGCGAGCGCCAGCGCATTCAACGCCAAGTTAAGACGCTGTCATGGAAGTTCGCGCTGGCGGCAGTGATGACTGTGGCAACCATGATCGGGTCGATGCCGCTCATGACGCAGGATAGTACCAAGGGTGTCGATCTATTCGGGATGCTGATGCGGCCGCTCAACGATCTGCTCCAGAACATGTTGCCGATCCTGTATCAGCTGGACCCGAACCTTCTCAAGCTGGGCATGTTGGTTATGACGCTCCCGGTGGTGCTGTGGTGTGGCAGGCAGTTCTATACAGCCGCTTGGAGCGGCGTGAAGCACCGTTCGGCCGACATGAACACGTTGATAGCTGTCGGAACGGGCGCCGGGTTTCTGTTCTCGATCGTTGCTACGCTGGTACCTGCCGTATTCAGCAACGTCGGTCTCAGTGCCGACGTCTACTACGAATCGGTGTGTGCGATCATTGCCTTGATTCTGCTAGGCAGGCTGCTGGAGGCCCGAGCCCGAGGTCAAACCTCACTCGCAATCCGTCGCTTGATCGAGCTGAGGCCCAAGACTGCCACGGTGCAACGCCAGGGCCACGACATGGAAATCCCGATCGAGCGTGTGGAGGTGGGTGACCGGGTTATCGTGAAGCCCGGCGAGACCATCCCGGTCGACGGTGTCGTGGTCGCGGGCGAATCGACGGTATCCGAGGCGATGCTGACGGGCGAGCCGGATCCAGTCGAGAAGAAACCGGGGGACCAGGTGGTTGGCGGGACTCTCAATGGGATGGGGACGCTGGGATTCGAGGCGCGTGCCGTCGGCAAGGACACGATGCTCTCGCAGATAGTCCGACTGGTCGAGGAGGCGCAGGGGACTAAGGCGCCTGTGCAGCGGCTGGCGGACAAGGTGGCTGGAGTCTTCGTTCCCGTTGTGATTGCGATCGCCATCGCTTCATTTGCGGTGTGGTGGGTGATCGGGCCGGAACCGGTCTATGTGTACGCTACGGTCGCACTGGTCACGGTCCTCGTAATAGCGTGTCCCTGTGCCCTGGGATTGGCCACACCTACGGCAATCATGGTGGGCACGGGCCGCGGCGCGGAACTCGGTATCCTCATTCGAGGCGGTGAGGCACTCGAGACCGTCGAGAAGGTAGGCACCATAGTGTTCGACAAGACGGGTACTCTGACCGAAGGTAAGCCTTCCGTCACTCACGTACTTGGGGCTCAACGCTCGGACGGGAGCACGGTTGGCGCGAGCGAGTTGCTGCGCCTTGCCGCAGCTGTGGAATCGCGATCGGAACACCCCTTGGCGGCAGCCATTGTTGCCGCCGCCGAGAAGAAGGAAATCGAAATCCCCGCGGTCGACCGGTTCGTGGCAATGGAGGGCCGGGGAGCGCGTGGGATAGTGGGTAAGTATCTGGTTGAAGTCATCTCCATGCGCCACGCAGAAGAGCGGAGTCTGGATCTGGGAGGGCTGACAAAGAAGGCCGAGCAGCACGTTCTCTCAGGAAGATCGCCAGTGGTTGTAGTGGTCAATGACACCGTCCAGGGTGTGATCCTGATCGCCGATCCCGTCAAGCCGACCGCCAAGCCGGCAGTCGCCCGGCTGAAGCAATTGGGATACGAGCTATTCGTGCTGAGTGGTGACAGCAAGATCGCTACAGGTTTGGTCGCCAAAGAGATAGGGATCGAACGCGTCATTGCCGAGGTCGACCCACGCGACAAGGCCGACGAGATCAAGCGCTTGCAGCAAGACGGCAAGATCGTGGCAATGGTCGGCGATGGATTGAATGATGCTGCGGCATTGGCACAGGCTGATGTCGGATTCGCGATCGGTACGGGCACCGATGTGGCAATCGAAGCCTCTGATATGACTCTGGTGCGAGGGGATCTAAACTCGGTCGTTTCCACGATCGAGTTGTCACGCCGAACGGTACGAACAATCAAGGGCAATCTGTTTTTCGCGTTCATCTACAACACACTTGGGATTCCACTTGCCGCCGGCGTGTTGTATCCGTTCGCGGGGCTGCTACTCAGCCCGGTCTTCGCGAGCGCGGCCATGTCGCTGTCCAGCCTGAGCGTCGTTGGTAATAGCCTGCGGCTCAGGAAATTCCAACCATCAACCGTTGCTTGAATCATGCGCTACTTCCATCGCACCCAGATATCGCCTGACGCGGTTCTACAAGAAGCTGATCGCTACTTTCCAGGTCGCGCCGGCGTTGCCGAGTCTGGAGACAGGCACAGGGTATACGCGGGCAGTATCGGTCGCATCTCTCTACGTGTAGAGGCTGAAGGAGGACACTACACTCTCATCAAGATCGAAACCGATCAGTTGGGTGAGAGTGAGGCTGACAAGGTGGCCAAGCGCTTTCTCACAACTGTCCATCAGCATGTCCACGAGTCCCACGTTGCTCGTGGCGCCTACTGAACCAGCAACAAGGCGTAGATCATGGCGTCTGTTCGTTTGAACGTCTCTGGCATGACCTGCAACCATTGCAAGGGCAAAGTCGAGCAGGCTCTCAATGGCATTTCCGGTGTCTACGGCGTGTTCGTAGAACTGTCCGACGGGACCGCCGAGGTCGATTACGACGACTCCAAGGTCACAACCGAGTCCTTGGCCATGGCAGTAACCGAGGCAGGGTACGAGGCCCGGGTCGCATCCTGACACACACCATTCCTACTGCAGCACTGCTCCGTCCAATCGTGTGAATGGCTGAGATAACCTACCTCCAGGCGCTGCGCGATGGCCTTTGGGAGGAGATGCTGCGGGATGACCGCGTGTTCCTGCTGGGGGAGGACATTGGACGATATGGCGGTGCCTTCAAGCTCACGTCAGGATTCCTGGAAGAATTCGGACGCGACAGAGTGATCGACACGCCTGTCAGCGAGACCGCGATCGTTGGGGCCGCTGCTGGCGCCGCGCACATGGGGTTGAGGCCGGTGGCCGAGATGCAATTCATCGACTTCATCTCCTGCGCATACGACATCATGACCAACTACGTCGCAACGGCGCGGTACCGCGCAAACCTGCCTACCCCGATCGTTGTGCGTGGTCCATCAGGTGGGTACGTACGAGGTGGCCCGTTTCACTCCCAAATGCCTGAGGCGGCTTTCTTCCACACACCGGGCCTCAAGCTGGTATGCCCTGCGACGGCGCGTGATGCGAAAGGACTGATCAAGTCGGCGATCAGGGACGACGATCCCGTCATCTACTTCGAGCACAAGTTTCTCTACCGCAGGATCAAAGAGGATATCCCGGAAGGGGAGGAGATCCTGACGCCGATCGGTAAGGCAAATGTGGCTCGAGAGGGAACCGAACTGACGATAGTGGCGTGGTCGGCCATGGTGTGGAAGGCACTCGAAGCCGCAAAGGAGTTGGAGAAGGAAGATGGCGCGTCAGTGGAGGTATTGGATCTGCGCACCCTGCTGCCAATGGATGACGACGCGATCTTCACTTCGGTGCGAAAGACCAACAAGGTGTTGATAGCGCATGAGGACACACGCACAGGTGGGATCGCCGGTGAGATCACGGCTCGCATCACAGAGCATGCTTTCGAGTGGCTGGACGCTCCCATACTGAGGGTGACTGCCCAAGATACGCCACTACCTTACTCTCCCACGCTCGAGGACTTCGTACTACCGAACGTGGATGATATCGTAGGTGCGGCCCGCCGTGTCCTCGCCTACTGACGTAGTGAGGGCCCTTACGAGTTCGGCGTGGGTGGCGGTGGGAAACAACGAGCCGATAGTAGCGTTCCTGGCAGACATGTGACGTCGCACCGCTGCAACGGAAGTGGCACTCCGCAGCACGAAGCACCAGGATCTCTGGCCCCAGACGACTCGCTGCCAACGCGACACGATGCCTGACTTTCGTAGGGCATGTGCGGCAGCTCGCTTCACGGACTGGACGATCTGCTTCCTCTTTGTGCTGAGCGGCAATCGTATGAGAACACGAATGTGAGATGGCCCCATAGATGCAGCAGCAACGGTCCAGTCCGAGAGTAGCTGGGAAGTCATGATCGAACGCTCGCAGAATCTAGCGGTAGCTGGTATTTTCAACAGTTCGCGCCGGGTATGCATGGTGCAGATTACATGGCACCACTTTTGTGTCACCGGCGTGTTTGCGTAGGGATTCATGCGGCCAGGATGCGCACATACGGCGCGCTGCACATAGCCGGAACCACGCGATTGGTATCACAATAATTCGTACTGTAAGGAAGTAGCCAAGAGGAGATCTGCATGGCGCGGGTAGATGTTGTAATGCCTCAGATGGGAGAGTCGATAGCCGAAGGGACCGTATCCCGCTGGCTGAAGCAGGTCGGGGACGATGTCAAGCGAGACGAGGCGATTCTAGAGATCTCGACCGACAAGGTCGATGCTGAGATTCCCGCTCCGGCAGCCGGGGTGCTCGCTGAGATCAAGGTCGATGAGGGACAGACGGTGGAGATCCAGACTGTTGTCGCAGTGATCGAAACCGAAAAGGGTGCAGCCGTGCCTGCACCATCACCCACGCCACCAGTCGAGTCCGCGGCGCCGGCGCCACCGACCGCTGAAGAGGTCAAGGCCGAGCCAGTTATGGCGCCGGCGACGGCAACCGCTGCGGCGAGTAGAGGCGGTGGTGTGGAAAGCGCCGAAGAGCGCCTGCAACAGAAGTCCACTCCGCTCGTTCGCCGCATAGCGGCCGAACACGACGTGGATCTCGAGACAGTACCGGGAACTGGACACGCCGGTCGGGTGACGAAGAAGGATATTCTCGGCTACATCGAAACTCGACAGACGGTGCCGGTTACCGGTTCGGCCGTTACGGTATCGAAATCTGGAGCCCCTCCTATCTCGTCTGTCCCTTCCGCTACTGGAGTGAGCGGCGGTGGGGAGATCAGTCATCCGATTGTCGATGCCTGGCCCGGCGATCGGGTGGAACCGATGAGTCGGATACGGAAGCTCACGGCGGATCACATGGTGATGTCGCGCCGCATCGCGGCGCATGTTACGAGCTACTACGAGGTAGACTTCACCAGGATTGCCGAGATCCGGGCAGCCAAGAAAGCCGAGTATGAGCGGCGTGGAGCTCGACTCACGTTTCTCGCCTTCATCGCCAAGGTAGTGGCAGAGAACCTGCGCCAGCACCCGATCCTGAATGCGTCCGTGAGCGGGAACACCATCATCTACCGACAGGACATCAACATCGGTATCGCTGTGGCACTCGATTGGGGTCTGATAGTCCCGGTGATGCAGTACGCCGACGAGCTCTCGTTGGCGGGCTTGGCCAGGAGGATGGCCGACTTGGGTGAGCGAGCCCGCACCAAACGACTCAACCCCGATGAAGTGCAGCGCGGCACATTCACCATCACCAATCCTGGAGTGTTCGGTTCCTATATCGGTGCTCCCATCATCAACCAACCGCAGGTGGCTATCCTGGGAGTGGGGACCATCGAGAAGCGACCCAAGGTCATCACAATGGACGATGGCCAAGACGTTATTGCGATCAGGATGCTCGGCATGCTCTCGCTGTCGTATGACCACAGGGTGGTTGACGGTGCCGATGCGGACAGGTTCATGTCGGATGTCAAGCAGGGTCTGGAAGGCTTTGCGGAAGGAGCGACCTGAGAATGGCACGTCGTAGCATCGAGGTGGATGGTGATCGCTGGGTCGTCTATCCCTCAGGCCGCGTAACAGTGTTCGGCCGTGACGAGTTTGCACTCATCTTTGAGAAGGGAACCGGGCCCAAGCGAGTACGCCGTGTGGCCCGGTTTTCGCCCCGCACCACGGCTCGGTGGGATTCCGCTCTTGCCGGACTGTCTGATGATTAC
>CP070792.1:1311655-1328688 GCA_020346845.1 Gemmatimonadota bacterium | reverse complement strand
GGAGTCAATCAGAGGGCAGAAGCCCCAACATGATCGAACCTGAATCGGATAAGGCAACCCATTGACTGCAGCCGCCGTTCTCATCACGCTCGCGTTGATCTTCTACTCGCTAGGAGTGTGGGCTGAGCGGATTGTACGGTACCTGAAACCGTGGCACGTTGCCGCATTCTGGACCGGCTTCGCGTTTGACGTCTCCGGCACGTGGGCCATGCACCGCATGGCAACAGAGCCGTTCGACATACTGAAGCCGCACACCCTCACGGGGCAGATCGCCCTGTGGCTCATGTTGGCTCATGCGATCTGGGCAACCTGGGCCAGCCACAGAGGCAGCGAGGAGGCGCGCAGGGGTTTCCATCGCTACAGCTTGTTCGTGTGGCTGGTGTGGCTGGTGCCGTACTTCGGGGGGATGTATTTGGGGATGAGTGGATAGAAGCCTGCGATGCCTACGCGCCTCTGGTCTACTCTATTCCCGTCAGGCCAGATGAGGAGGGGAAGAAGGGGAAGGAGGGGAAGGAGAAGCTAGAACTCACCACCCGCTTCACTTACATTGCGCCATGCCCGTTCCATCCCCGCTCGAACGGATCCTGTCCGAATACCCCTCGGTTCTAGTCGGCTACTCAGGCGGCGTCGATTCGTCGTTGGTGGCGGTGGTCGCTCGGCAAGTGCTCGGGCGTGAACGCTCCTTGGCTGCGATCGGGGTGAGCGCGTCGCTGCCACAGGAGCAGCACGACCAGGCTCGTGACATCGCGAGGCAGTTCGATCTGGAGCTGGTGGAAGTGCCTACCGACGAATTGAGCAATCCTCAGTACATCGCTAACGAAGAGGATCGCTGCTACCACTGCAAGCGTGAGCTCTGGCAGCGCATGCGGACCGTGGCAAACGAGCACGGAATCGAGGTGGTGGTGGATGGGACCAATGCCGACGATCTGTTGGAGCACCGGCCCGGTATGGGAGCAGCCCGCGAATTCGTGATTCGGAGCCCGCTGGCCGAGGCCGGTTACACCAAGAGTGACGTTCGGGCCGAGGCGCGCGAGATCGGCATCCCGATCTGGGATGCTCCGGCGGCGCCGTGTCTCTCCAGCCGCGTATTGTACGGACTGGAAGTCACATCAGAGCGATTGAACCAGGTGGAACACGGCGAGGCGTTCCTGCGAGAGCTCGGAGTGGCCGGAGATCTCAGAGTGCGCCATCGGGGTGCGGAGGCCCGCATCGAGGTGTCGCCGTCCGAGTTTGCCACGCTGCGAGAAGCACGCGACGCCATTGCGGCTTGGTTCACGGGTCTCGGATTCTCGCGCGTAACGCTGGACTTGAGCGGCTACAGGCGTGGCAGTCTCCTCGTCGCTGGCGATCCGGAACTCGAGCTGCTGGTAGACGAGTCCTGAGTGGGATGCGCTTATTCGTCGCAATGAACCTGCCGGACGATGTGCGACAATCCATGTGGACCTGTGCCACTCCACTACGGGAGCAGGGCTTCCCCATCAAATGGGTTGGACCCGATTCCATTCATCTTACGTTGAAGTTTCTCGGCGAGGTCGATAGGCAACGGGTGGGCGAGCTACGGGAGCGGATCGACGGAGCTGCTGCGGGTGTGGCACCGTTCGAGCTGCCGCTATCAGGATTCGGTGCATTCCCCAACCCGCGCCGCGCGCGGGTCATCTGGGTTGGGTGCGATGCGGTCACATCTTTGAAGCGGATCCAGGAACACCTGGAGTCTGAGATGCGAGATGCAGGCTTTCCGCGTGAGACCCGGGCGTTCCGTCCTCACCTCACGTTGGGCCGCGTCCGCCGCGACACGAGGCCTCAGGCGCTCGCGGGATTGTCCGAACTTCTTCAACGACTCCATTTCGACTCGCGACCCGTAGTAGAATCAGTGGACCTCATGCAGAGCCAACTGTCACGGTCCGGCGCGACATACACTAGGCTTCACGCCGCCAGCCTGAGTGCGATATGACCGGGTGCTTCAAAAACGTATTAGCGGGTATAGGTTGCCTCGTCGTGGCGATCGCGATTGGTGTTGCGGCCTGGTACTTCCGGGCCGACATAGCCGATGCTTACCGCAAACTGACCGGTGCGGAGGGAACGGCGTCCGGCTCTCTCACCGTGGGCTACCCTTCCGACGGCGACCTGTTCTCCGCCGAGCAGAAGGAAGGTGAAATCGCCCAGCGTGACGGCCGGTCACGCATCGTGATGACAGCGGAAGAGATGGCATCGATCGTACAAGACAGACTGCCCTCCCAGGCAAAGCGGGCGCTGGATTCGCTTGGCGTGATCCTCGAGCGCGATCGATTCTCGATCCAGGCCGAACTGCTGACTGAGATCTTCGGACGCGATCTTCTGGGGCCTTTGCAGGGTATAATCGATCCACGTGAGCCGATCAGGATCTCCGGACCGCTGGAGATGAGAGGCCCGGGCGTCGTAGCCTGGAATGTGGACGAGTTCGTCATCGCGTCATTCCCGTTTCCAGGTCCCGCGATCCCGCTTCTGGTCGACCGGCTCACCGGCGGAACCGATGGGGTACTACTCATAGCGGTGCCGCCAACCGTTGGCGCAATACGGGTGCGGTCCGACGGAGTGACCTTCTACCGGCGAGATGAGTGATGCCAAAAAGAGTGCTGGTTGTCGATGACGAGAGGGGCGTACGAGAGGCCCTGCGGCAGATACTGGAATACGAAGGGATGGAGATCGCCACGGCCAACAGCGGTGACGAGGCGCTGGAATCGATGCCTGACTTCCACCCCCACCTCGTGCTGCTCGATGTGAAGATGGCCGGCATGGACGGGCTACAGACGCTGGCAAAGATACGGGAGATCGACGATAACCTACCGGTGGTGATGATCTCGGGCCACGGGAGCATTCAGACAGCCGTGGAAGCCACACAGCTCGGTGCCTACGATTTCCTAGAAAAGCCACTCGACACCGACCGCATATTGTTGACCCTGCGCAACGCCCTGCAGCACGTAGATCTCTCCTCTGAGAACGAGCGGCTCAGGGCTGTCGTGACGGATCGCTACGAGATCATTGGCAAGAGCCGCGCGATCAAGGAAGTCTTGCAGGTGATAGAGAAAGTCGCTCCCACTCCGGCCCGCGTGCTGATAACCGGTGAGAACGGGAGTGGCAAGGAACTCATAGCGCGGGCTATCCACAAGCAATCCCCACGCTCGGACAAACCGTTCGTGGAGGTCAATTGCGCCGCCATCCCAAGCGAACTGATCGAAAGCGAACTGTTCGGCCACATGAAGGGATCGTTTACCGGCGCCTTTGCCGATCGGCCGGGCAAGTTCGAACAGGCCGATAGCGGTACACTATTCCTCGATGAAATAGGTGACATGAGTGCTGCGGCACAGGCCAAGGTGCTCAGGGCCTTGGAGGAGGGTGTGGTAACAAGGATCGGTGCAGCCAAGGCCATCGAGGTCGATGTCCGCGTGATCGCGGCCACCAACAAATCACTGGAAGATGAGATAGCAGCCAACCAATTCCGTGAAGACCTGTACTACCGGCTCAACGTCGTGCCGGTGGAGGTCCCTCCTCTGAGGGCCCGCAAGGAGGATATCCCGCTCCTGGTGGACAAGTTCAGCAACGATCTGGCCGCCAGCTTTGGAGTGCGGCCCAAGAGATTCAACAAGGAAGCGCTCGAGGATCTGGCGAGACATGATTGGCCGGGGAACGTCAGGGAACTACGTAATGCGGTTGAGCGCTTGCTGATTCTTGCCGCCTCAGACAGTGTGTCAGCGTCGGATGTCGCCCGCATGGGAGGCCAGGCACAGGAATCGGAGTTGGGCAACCTGATGCTGTGCGACACCTTCGAGACCTTCAAACAGGAAGCCGAGAAGGCTTTTCTTCTGGGCAAGCTCGCCGAGAACGGTTGGAATGTCAGCGAGACGGCCCGTAAACTCTCCATGCCGCGTAGTAACCTGTACAAGAAGATTGAGAAGTACGGCATGGAGCGGAAATAGCCACGACACCACCTGCCGCGGTTTTCTGGCTACAATCGGCATAGCTCAGGTACCGGTTGTGTTGCGGTAATGAGCTACCGTGGTGCTATGCCAAACTCGTCTATTGCGGTAATTCTCAGCACTCGAGGAACCTCACTCGAACTCGAATCGCTAAGTGACCTGCCCAACGCCAGGGTATTGCATGCAGACGTCGCTCGCGGCGAGAAAACGGCGTGTGTCGCCGCAACACTGGAACACGAGTGTTCCAAGCTCGATCTGTTGGCGGCTCTCCGACCTTGGGCAGCGGAAAGAGGTTGGTCTATAACGGTTGCATCTTTGCCGTGACCTAACTAACGTAAAGTGCAGTCGGAGTTTAGAGCGCGCGCAGCTCTGCTCGCATTTGCTTTACGTGAACGAACCAATTCCTTTCGGCGCTTCGCCGACTGCTGCGTCTCTTCGACGTGTTGGGTACTTGCCAAGTGCCGGCACAAGTGTCTCCCGGATCCAGAAGGTTGAACCAGCACCGCGCGCAATTCGTGAGCGGTATCCATATCATGAACGGTCGATGGTGGTTGTTGGGCTAGGGTCACTACGTTTCCGCAAAGGGAGTTGACGCATGGCACTCGCTTCGGTCAAGAGAGTTGCGTCCGATGACGGTTCTCTGGATCAATACCTCCGTGAGATCAGCCAGTATCCCCTCATCACCCGTGAAGACGAAGTAGTCCTCGCCCAGCGGATCCACTTGGGCTGTCAGCTCTCGTTGGACAAACTGGTGCGTAGTAACCTGCGCTTCGTGGTGTCCGTCGCAAAGAAGTACCAGAATCAGGGCGTGAGCCTGTCAGATCTGATCAACGAGGGCAACCTCGGACTGATCCGGGCCGCCCACAAGTTCGATGAGACCAAAGGGATCAAGTTCATCTCGTACGCTGTCTGGTGGATTCGCCAGGCAATTCTGCAAGCCTTGGCAGAGCAGAGCCGCATAGTGCGTGTCCCGCTGAATCGGGCAGGAACGTTGCACCGAATCGGGAAACGATCTTCCAGCTTGTTGCAGGAACTGGGTCGCGAGCCGACGGTCGAAGAGATCGCGGAAGGCATGGATATCTCGCGCGAAGAAGTCGCCAAAACGCTGTCCATCTCGCAAAGCCACCTCTCGCTCGACGCTCCACTCACACCTGGCGAAGACAACAAACTCCTCGACTACATCCCCGACACTCAGAATCCGGGACCGGATGACGAGACGTTCGAGAGGGCACTGTCCGAATCAATCGACGAAGTGCTGGAAACGCTCAAGGAACGCGAGGCCAGGATCCTCCGGCTTTACTTCGGTCTCGAAGGCAAGGAGCCGATGACGCTAGAGGAAATTGGTGGCATGATGGGGATCACACGGGAGCGTGTGCGCCAGATCAAGGAAAAAGCCCTGGCGCGACTACGTCACGTGAGCAGGGCCAGAGCTCTGGAGAGTTTTCTGGCGTAGTTTCTATTGAGTCTGGGGTCTCAAGCGGGGAGCGGAGTCAGACGTCTGGCCCACTCCCTTTCCCTTTTCCCCGTTCACATTTCCCTTTCGTCCGACTTACTTACACCATGCCATTGATCTCAATCTTGCACCGCCCTGGGAGCCGGTGAGCAGCATGAAACTCGGCATCATCTCCCTCGGCTGCGACAAAGCCACGGTCGATTCCGAGCGCCTGGTTGGTGACCTGGTGGGACACGGCGCCGTGGTCGTCAACGAGGTTGAGGCTGCTGACGTCGTCCTGGTGAATACGTGTGGTTTCATCGACGCAGCCAAACAGGAGTCGATCGAAGCCATGATCCAGGCCGGGAGTCTCAAGCAGTCAACGAACGTCAAAGCTGTAGTCGCGGTTGGATGTCTCATCGAGCGGTATCGAGCCGAGTTGCAGCAGGAAGTTCCCGAAGTGGACATGTTCTTTGGGTTCGGCGACCTGCACAAGCTCGTACCCACGCTGTCTGAACGTGGGCTCATTGCAGATCCGGTGGGTGACCATCCTGGGGTGCGACAAAACCTCGGCGGCGAAACGCACATCCGCTACCTCAAGATCTCAGAGGGCTGCGACCACACGTGCGCTTTCTGCGCCATACCTCTCATGCGAGGCAAGCACAGATCGGAACCGTTGCAGCGTCTGGTACGAGAAGCCCAACTGTTGGAGCAACAGGGTGCCAAGGAGATCACGCTGGTCGCTCAAGATCTCGGTCACTACGGGCGGGACCTGGGCAGAGATGGCCCCAAGCTGCCCGAGTTGCTGGAGGCGCTGCTCGCCGGCACGGGCGTACCCTGGTTCAGGCTACTCTACGTCTATTCCGCCGGCATCACCGCTCGGCTGCTGGATCTGATGGCTCACGAACCGCGCATTGTACCGTATATAGACATCCCCATACAGCATGCATCGGACAGCCAACTCGAGCGCATGCGCCGACCCGAACGCCAGAGAACCATCAGGGAAAAGGTGGGTAGACTACGAGAATCCGTGCCCGACATAGCTATCCGAACCACGGCCATCGTCGGCTTTCCCGGCGAGACCGAGAGAGATTTCCAGGAGTTGTGTGACTTCGCTGCCGAAATCGAATTCGAGAGGCTCGGTGTATTCACCTATTCGCCGCAAGAAGGTACCCGCGCCGCCGAACTGGAAGATGACGTTCCCGACGACGTGAAGCGAGCGAGACAGGAAGAGCTGATGGAACTGGCGCGCAGTATTTCGGAAGAACGTCTGGGCCGCTACGTGGGTCGTGACACCGACGTCCTAGTAGATAGGGTCGCCGATCCAGACGAAGGCGGCTTCACCCACGTGGGCAGGATCATGTGGCAGGCGGACGACGTGGACGGTGTGACATACGTGAGGCAGGGAGGTTGGACCGAATCTGGCAACTTCTTGCGTGTTCGTACAACCGACATCCGGGACTACGATTTCATTGCGGAGGCGGTCGAGTGACTACAGGGTGTCCCAAACCCGGGCTGGCCGCGATCGTCTGTGGTACCGTGTTACTCGGCGCGTGCGCCCAACCAACCAGCGGCCCTCCTAGCAGGGGCGGCCGCGAACCGGAGCTCCGGGTCGCGGTGGTCGCTGGGGCCACGGCCGTTAGAGTGGGAGGCGAAGGCACCGTGGTGGTGGCAGGCTCCGAGAGCTTCACGCTCGAACCCGGCAACCCAATTAGAGTGGTCGCCGACGGCGGGCGTGTACGTATCGAAGACCGGTCAGGAAGCCCTGTGGACAGACTCACGGTGCGCGGGCAAGAGGCGTCGTCGTTCGTTACGATAAACGGACAACCGTACCGCGGTACCGTACTGGTCTATTCAGGCTCGGGTGGGGTGGTTGCGGTGAACGTAGTAGGACTCGAGGCGTACCTCCGCGGCGTTGTCGCGACGGAGTTGGGAAACCGCCCGCGCAGCGAGCTGGCTGCAATGGAAGCACAGGCAATTGTCTCACGGACCTACGCGCTGAAGAACCTCGGCCGATTCGAATCTGAAGGCTACGATATCCGAGCCTCGGTGTCGGACCAGGCATACCGCGGTGTGAGCAGGGAGTCGGAGGTCGGCAATGCCGCAGTCGCGCGCACTTCAGGTATGGTTGTGACTCATCGCGGTAATCTCGCCAGCGTGTTTTATCACTCGACGTGTGGTTACTCCACGGCTTCGCCCGAAGAGGCGTTCCGCACGGTGAGGCCGGTTGACTACCTTCGGCCGGTGTCAGACCGCAGGGCGAGCGGTGGCTACTATTGCGACCCGTCACCGCGGTTCAGGTGGACCGTCGAGTGGGATGGACGAGAACTGCAGGATATATTACGGCGAACGATGCCAACGATACTCGGGGTGGATGAAGCGGTGGTCGATCGGATACATGACGTGTACGGTCACGGCGTCGGCCCATCACGTAGGATCACGGAGCTACGAGTCGCTGTCGGCAGTGGCACTATTCCGGTGTTTGGTCCCGACATACGTCGCGTGTTGGAAACTCCCGAGGGAACCATGCTGGGTAGCACCGCGATAGAAGTTACCGCCACGCGATCGGGTGATGTGGTAGAGCTGCTCAGGGTGTCCGGTGCGGGCTACGGACACGGTGTGGGAATGTGTCAATGGGGCGCAATCGGACGTGCACGAGCAGGCCATGACGCCGAGACCATAGTCACAACCTACTTCCCGGGGACGAAGATTGAACGCTGGTATTAAGGCATTTGTGACTCTACTGTTCGTGCCCACCGTAGCCATGGCGCAGGGGTTTCTGGACGAGTTCAGCTATGAAGGCATACGATTCACCGGAATCGGATTCGGTGTCGGCGGTACCATCTCCAACAGGCTCGAGACCGCGATCACTGGCGCGGGTAGGGCCGATCTCGGGATGATCGCCCCAAAGATCCGCGTGATGGTGGGTTTGTCCTACTTCCAAGCAGACTTCAAAGAGGACGAGATAGCCAAGTTCGAGGATAACCTGCGCGACCTGGTTGACGATCCGACCGGTGACTTCGAGATCGACATAGGCACGGTGACTTGGGCCGATCTCGAAGCCGCTCTCGATTTGCAGTACGTAGCTCCTATCAGCGACGGAATAGCCGGTTTCGCCGGTGTGGGCCTGGGCTTGCATTTGCGCAATGGCTGGGGCGACGCCATCGACGGGACGTTTGTCGAGGACGCGCTCGACGGTATCGATGCTTCGTTGGACCTGTCGCTGGGCGGGCATATCAGGCTGGTTAGCAGCTTGTACTTCACTCTGGACGTCAGAGGCGGCCTCTCCACAGACTTGCTGACCGCCGCCGGGTTGGCCGGATTTCAGTATAGGATACCACGATGAGCGATCCGATCCGTTTCGGCATCATTGGCGCCGGCGCTATAGCGCAAGTGGCCCATCTACCACTCCTCTCCAAGCTGAAAGATGCGGAGATCGTGGCGCTATGCGATACAGATCTGCCCAAAGCACGAGCGCTGGCCAGCCGGTTCGGGATCGGCAGCGTGTACGACGATATAGTCGACATGTTTCGCGACACCAAACCGGATGCTGTAGTAGTGTGCACTCCCAATCACTTGCACGAGGTTCATGCGTCTGCCGCGCTATCGGCCGGCATCCACGTCCTGTGCGAGCGACCGGTTGCCATGACGAGTGCCGGAGTCCAAAAGCTCGTGGCGGACCAGAAGGCAGCGGACCGGGTGCTCATGGCCGGAATGAATCACCGATTTCGTGGTGACGTGCAGGCGCTGCGAGAGTTCCTGCGAGGCGAAGAACTGGGAGAGCTACGCTCCGTCAGGTGCGGCTGGTACACGTACCAACCACCGGACGTGCTGGGCTGGCGTATCCACGGTCCGCAGGCGGGTGGCGGAGCCATGCAGGATCTCGGGCTACCGTTGATCGATCTCGCGCTGTGGCTAGCTGACCACCCCAAAGCGACCGCGGTGTCGTCACACCTTGGGCCTGCCAAGACGAATGGTGATGTGGAGCAGGACGGCTGTGCCTTCATTCGTTGTGAGGACGGGTCGTCGATCTTTGTCGACGTATCTTGGAATCATGTTGGCGACAGGGAGATGCTCTGGCTGGATATGGTTGGAAGCCGCGGCTCCGCCGGGATCGGCCCACTCCGCGTGTTCAAGGAGATCAACGGTAAGCCAGTCAATGTGACGCCCACGGGCGCTAGCGGTCGCGAGAACGCATTCACAGTCTCCTACCGCGGCGAACTGGCTCACTTCGTGGCCGCCGTCAAAGGCGAGGTTGAGCCGGCTCGCCTGGATGACCAGATCGAGTTGCACCGGGTGGTTGAGGCCATTCGACGCTCGGCCGCGGAAGGCCGCGAAGTAACCTTGTGAAGGCGCTCGCCCTGCCAAAGGGTGACTGGCTACTGATCGTAGCGAGTTCGGCTCTGCTCACGATCGCATATCCGCCGTTCCATCTGTTCCTCCCGTCGTTCATCTGCCTCATCCCGGCGATATGGCTGCTACAGGATGGATTGAACGATCCGCGCCCGCTACGCCGGTCCTTGGTGCAAGGCTTCTGGTTCGGGCTCATCTCCAATGGATTCGTGATCCACTGGATGGTCGTCGCATTGTGGCGCTTCACTCAACTGTCGGTGCTCGGTTATCTGGCGACCATCACGATACTGGCTGGTTACGCCGCAGTGCTGTTCGCGCTGGTTGGCTGGATGCTGCGCAAGGCCAAGATCTCGATCTTGATATCGTTCCCGGTTCTGTGGACTGCCATGCAGTGGGCCATTGCCCATCAGGGTGACATTCGGTTCCCGTGGATGGGGCTCGGTTCCTCCTTGACCCACTACACCACCTTTGTGCAGATCGCCGACGTAATTGGCGCTCGAGGTGTGACCTTTCTTCTGGTGCTTGCCAACACGGCGCTGGCGCTGGCGATACGCGAGCGTGGCAATCGACCGCGTGCCGTGAAGCTGGTGAGCGGTGTGGCGGTGGGCATGATAGTGATGGTGGCCTACGGCGTGGTGCGCGAGCGCACTCTGGAAACGCGAGCGCTTGGGCGTGTGAGCGTCATCCAGCCCAATGTGCAGTGGTCGGAGAAGAACGACTCGGCACTACAAGACTCGATCATGCGTGCGACCCTGGAGCTGTCGCGTCAAGCGGTGGAACAGACCGATCCCGATCTGCTGGTGTGGCCTGAATCGGCTGTGCCTAGCTACTTCCACATGTATCCGCGGTGGGAAGACGCGGTTAGACTCCATGCGCGTGAAAATGGGATTCCCCTCGTAACCGGGGGAGTGCATGTGGTCTGGGGCGACTCTCCGGACGACTACGAGTACTACAATTCTGCATTTCTGTTCGACACCGCCGGTGCCGGCAAGTACGGATACAGATTTGAACCTGGTGTTGTGCAGGAGTATCCGTATCCGGTCTATCACAAGCGATATCTGGTGCCGATTGTTGAACGTGTGCCGTTTCTCAATCCTCGATGGTTCAACCTTCGCTGGTTCGGCGGGTTTGGCGTGGGTGATCCTGGACCGGTATTCGAGACGGACATCGGCAGGTTCGGGATCTTGATCTGCTATGAGTCGATATTCGAAGACCTGTCACGGCGCTACCGTCGTGAAGGCACCGATTTCATCCTCAATATCACCAACGACGCATGGTACGGCGAAACCGCTGCGCCACATCAGCACGCGGCTCATCTGGTGATGCGTGCAATCGAGAACCGAATCGGTATCGCGCGTGCAGCAAACAGCGGCATATCGGAGTTCGTCGATCCGCTTGGCAGGGAACACAATAGGACCCGGTTGTCGACAAGAGCATTTGCGTCCGACATGGTAATGACGACGGACGTTATCCCGCTTTACACGAGGCTGGGTGATTGGGTAGGTCTACTATCGGTGTTGTTGACCTTGGGGCTCGTGGGGTACACGTGGCGACAAGGGAACTGATGCGCTTGGGTGTCGATGTCGGTGGCACGTTCACCGACGTCGTTGCGCTGGGATTAGACGGCACTGTATCCGTGGGAAAGGTGCGGTCGGCGCCGGGCTCCGTGCCACCTGATCTCTGGAGCGAGATCGATCAGACATGTGGCCAGGACGATGCAAGACGTCTCCTGGTGCACGGCACAACGGTGGCAACCAATGCTCTACTGGAGCGCACCGGTGGACGCGTCGTGTTGGCTACCACTGCCGGCTTCGAAGACCTGCTCTGGCTGAGGCGTCAGGATCGGGCCGACCTGTACGATTTGTCGGTCCATCATCCTCCCCCGGTTGTGGCTCGTGAAGATGTCATTGGCGTGGCGGAGCGGGCCGTACCTACCGGAGTCGAGATGGAGCTCACACGATCGGAGATAGAACGGGTGGTTGGGTTGGTTGGTGAGCGCGACCCCGACGCCATAGTGATCTCTTTCCTGTTCAGCTTCCGCTACCCCGAGCACGAGCGGCAGCTGGCTTCCGCCCTGCGTGACGCCTATGGCGATACACCGGTCGTGACCAGCTGTGAGGTGTTGCCCGTGTTCCGTGAGTACGAGCGCACGAGTACTGCGGTGGCCGAAGCATACCTACGTCCCAAGGTGAGTGGATACATAGAACGGCTCGGGAGCGAAGCCATGCAAGAGGGGATCGAGGAACTCCGCGTCATGGCTTCGAACGGCGGAACCATGAGCGTGGAGCAGGCGCAGCTACGTGCTGCAGCACTCGCTCTCTCCGGACCCGCCGGCGGTGTAGAAGGGGCACGCCTGGTCGGCGCCGCGGTGGGAATGAAGGACTTGCTCACCCTGGACATGGGAGGAACGAGTGCCGATGCGAGTGTGATTCTCGATGGCGAGCCCTTGGTGCAGACGGCAGCGTCCGTTGGTGGATTGGCATTGTCACTGCCGCAGGTGTTGATCGAGACGGTGGGTGCTGGCGGTGGCAGCATCGCGTGGGTGGACAGAGGTGGAGCGTTGCGAGTTGGGCCGCGTAGCGCAGGAGCGGTTCCAGGACCAGCAGCGTACGGACAAGGTGGTGAAGAGCCCACCGTGACTGATGCTGCCGTGGTGCTTGGCTGGCTTGGGCCGGAACACGCGCTGGCGGGTAAGCTCATGTTGAATCCGTCCTTGGCCGAGCAGGCAGTAACCAGAGTGGCCGGAGAAGCTGGATTGTCTTTAAAGCATTGCGCGCTTGGCATCATCGAGGTTGCAACTGCAGCAATGGTGCGTGCCCTGCGCACGGTGAGCGTGGAGCGCGGAGTCGATCCACGGCTGATGACGTTAGTAGCGTTTGGCGGCGCGGGCCCGATGTTCGTGTGCCGCATGGCCGAGAGCTTGGGCATGCGGCGCGCGCTGGTGCCGCCACACGCCGGTGTCCTGTCGGCGCTCGGATTGGCAGCCGCACCTGAGAAACTGGAGTTTGTTGCCTCGCTGCATCGGCCCGCTCTCGAGCTGAGCGAGGCGGATCTGGACGGCTCGTTTGGTGATCTGGAGCGAGAGGCCTCGCGAGAGCTGCCCAACGCCATCCTGACACGCTTCGCCGACTGTCGCTACGAGGGACAGGGCTACGAGCTCACGGTGCCGATCGAGGGTGCGGGATCGACTATAGCGCAAGTATTCCACGGGGCGCACGCAGAGCGGTTCGGGCATGCGGACGAAGAGCGGATGGTCGAGGTAGTCAACCTGAGGCTAGTGGCCGTGAGAGGTGGGATCTCGGTTCGGTTGCGAGCGAGCAAGACCGGTACGAAGCGCGAGGCCGCGGGAGCGCGGGCGGATTGGGATTTGCTTGCACCGGGCACCAGGCTCGAAGGCCCTCTCATGTTGGATAGTCTGGATGCCACAGCGCGTATCGAGGAGGGGTGGAGTGGTGAAATGCATGATAGCGGCGCCGTGATATTGGAGCGTGTATGACGCTCGATGCCATTGGCTTGGAGGTAATGGCCCACGCATTCGCAGGTATAGCGGAAGAGATGGGTGCGCTGTTGGTGGCTAGTTCTTTCTCGCCCAACATCAAAGAGCGACGCGACTCGTCCTCGGCCATCTTCGATGCCAACGGTGAGATGATCGCACAGGCGGCGCACATCCCCGTGCACTTGGGCGCCATGCCGGAGGCTGTCGCGGCTGTGATGCAACTGGATCCGGTGCCGCACGACACGTTCATTCTGAATGACCCCTATACCGGTGGCACACACCTGCCCGACATCACCATGGTGCACGCCGTCGAGCTGGAGGGTGAAGTTGCGGGCTACACGGTAGTCCGTGCGCACCACTCCGATGTAGGTGGCATGCGGCCGGGTAGTATGCCGCCTCATTCAACCGAGATCTTCCAGGATGGCCTGATCATCCCGCCGATCAGGTGGACCGCTGCAGGCAAGATCCAGCAGGATGTGGAGCGGCTCTTGCTGGCCAACGTACGCACACCGGTGATGCGACGAGGTGACCTCGCCGCACAGTTGGCTGCGTGTGAACGCGGTGCCTTGCGCTACCGCGAACTGGTCGAGCGTAAGGGGAGGGAGTACGTCGAGGGGGCTGTTAGCGACCTACTGGACTACGCTGAGCGCCGTACCATCGCGTCAGTGAAGGAGCGGGTGAAGGAGGGTCGTTTCAGTGCACACGACAGGATGGAAAGCGACGGCATCGAACAGACCGACGTGAACATCCGAGTTACGGTGGAAGTCGCCGACGGCAGAATGAAGTTTGACTTCAGCGAGTCAGACCCAGTCGCTCGTGGAAACATCAACTGTCCACTTTCGGTCACGCGCTCGGCGCTGCTGTTCGTGTTGCGTTGCATCGTCGACCAGGACATCCCTACCAATGGCGGCGTGCATCGGGTTGTCCATGTTGTGGCACCTAAAGGCTTGGTGGTGAACGCGGGTTGGCCGGCGGCGGTGGCGGCCGGCAACGTCGAAACGTCGCAGCGCATCACAGATGTAGTCACGCTCGCATTGGGCCAGGCAACTGATGTGCCGGCACAGGGTCAGGGCACCATGAACAACATCGTGATCGGCGCTGAAGGTTGGACCTACTACGAAACGTTGGGTGGCGGCCAGGGAGCTACGAGCAAAGGTGATGGGCCCTCGGGGGTACACGTGGGTATGTCCAATACGAGGAACACTCCCGTAGAGGTGTTTGAGCTGGAACATCCCATGAGACTCCGTTCCTATTCACTGAGAGACGGCAGCGGTGGCAACGGTCGTCATAGTGGTGGCGACGGCGTCATCCGGGAGTACCAGGCACTGGAGCCGATGGAGGCCAGCCTCCTGTGCGAACGGCGAGTGCACGCTCCAGCCGGAGCGGAAGGCGGTGGCGACGGCAAGCCCGGATTCAATACCGTCAACGGCAAACCGATCGGTGGACGTGCGGCGGTACACCTGGAGCCGGGTGATGTGCTGCGGGTAGAGACGCCGGGAGGCGGTGGCTGGGGGAAGGCGTAGGCCTTGCGTATCGACGGGCGCCTCGTCATCCGCTCTCTCCTCGCCCGCTCCCTGCCTCGCTGCTCCCCGCTCCCCAAGTATCTTGTGTGAGCATCGCCACGCCATCTCTTCATCAAGTCACGAGTTGAATCATGAACAACAGAATAACAATTCCTGAAGATCCGATGTCCCGGTTCCGCGACTTGTATGCAGCACTCGAAAAGGACCGTCGCTGGTGGCGCGATACCCGCAGACTCCGCTACGCAGCGATGGCAGCGGTGGGATGTGAGGGCACCCCGGTGAACGTTGCCCAAGGCATCCGGCGCATGGAGAAGGCACTCAAGGAAGCGTCGCCCTGGCACCTCAATATCGGCGCACACATGCGGTTCATTGTGGCTGCGCTGCTATATCAGAATCGGGATAGCGGCAGAGGCTTCATGAATGAGCTGCGTCGCGTACGCAAGCTGTTCCGGGGCGAGCGGCTGCCGCGCACTCTGGTTTTCGAGCTGATCGCGGTCCTCATACTCCGGATCCAGGCGGGTGGCGCGACAGTCAGTCAGAGCACAGTCCGTCGTCTACGAGATATCTATCAGGAGATGAAGCGGCATCACCGCTTTCTGACAGGTGCCGACGATCTTCCGGCGTGCGCGATCCTGACCGGACAGGAAGGAACGGCCACAAAACTGGTCGACAGGACCGAAGCGATCTACGGTGAGCTGAGAGCCCAGGGATTTCAGAAGGGCAATCCGCTGCAGACAACCGCCAACGTTCTTTCGCTGGCACCCGGGCTTCCTCACGAACTTGCGGGTCGTGCCACCAGTTTGAAGCAGAGGTTCAAGAGCAAGGGCGTGCGGATCAATCAGCGTGATTACGATGAGCTGGCCATACTCTCGTTCTTGTCACAGCCAACAAGCCGCGTAGTCGATCGGGTGCTGGCACAGCGCGCGCAACTCAAGCAGATCCGTCCCAAGATCGATAGAGCTACAACATTCGACCTGGCAGCCGGGATCACCTTCCTCGAGCTGGCAGGCCGTCAGGTACATGCGAGAATGTTGAGTGGCACGAAGGCCATGATCGACATGCAGGCTATCGTTGCCGCACAGCAGGCCGTTCTGGTGTGCGCGGCAGGCGCCGCTGTGGCGGCTAGTGCCAGCTCGGGGTGAGTCCCAGCGCAAGTCGTTGCCTGCAGTCTCTGCTCCGATCAAACGGACCGACAACCGCGTTAACCATCCTGGCCATACAAGGCTTTAGCTGGTACTCTACATGCGCGTCTGACCACAGGAGTTGCTGGAAATTGAACGAGCTACCGAGCCGTCTCGGAGCGGCCCAATCAGGACATAACCCCACGATAAAGACATGACCTATTTCCTCGAGCCTCTGCAAGCCGGGCTACGAGGCCAGTACACCATCGAGCGGGAGCTTGGCGAAGGTGGTATGGCGGTCGTGTTTCTTGCCCGGGACGAGCGTCATGATCGCAGTGTCGCACTCAAGGTGTTGCGACCCGAGCTTGCCTCGGAAATTGGCGCTGAGCGGTTTCTGCGAGAGATCCGGATAGCCGCGGGTCTCACCCATCCACACATCCTGCCACTCCATGACTCCGGTGAAGTCGATCGGGTCCTGTACTACGTCATGCCGAACATGGAGGGGCAGTCCTTGCGGGAGCGACTCCAGCGAGAGGGACAGCTGGATCTCGATGAGGCGCTGCGCATTGCACAAGAGGTGGCTTCGGCGCTCGATTATGCACATCGCCAGGGTATCGTGCACCGTGACATCAAGCCGGAGAACATCCTGCTACACGTCGGCTCCGCTATGGTGGCCGATTTCGGGATTGGCAAGGCCGTAAGTGCGGCGGAAGGTCAGATCACCCAGACCGGGATCGCAGTCGGCACGCCTGCGTACATGAGTCCGGAGCAGTCTACCGCCGAGCAGGAGATCGATGGTCGCAGTGATCTCTACAGCCTCGCGTGTGTGTTATTCGAGATGCTGACGGGGGAGCAGCCTTACACCGGACCCACAGCCCAGGCCGTCATCGCGAAGCGATTCATCTCACCTATCCCGCACGTCAAGGTGGTTCGAGACGTGCCAGATGATCTCGATATGGCGGTCACTCGCGCCCTCGCTCGCACTCCGGTGGATCGTTATGGCACCGCAGGTGAATTCGCCGCGGCAATACGTCGGGTCCAGAGCGGCACGGCCACGCCTCCCGGATTGCCGTCGATGGACCAGAGTGCGCCGGACAAGAAGTCGATCGCGGTGCTGCCTCTTGCCAACCGCAGCGCAGACCCCGAAAACGAGTA
>CP070792.1:1305551-1311555 GCA_020346845.1 Gemmatimonadota bacterium | reverse complement strand
GTGAGCTGCAACCTCTGGCGCCGCCGCCCGGTCTCCCGGTGACCCGATATCCCGGCCACGTCCCCACACCCGGATTAGGAGAGCAGGAGACTAGGAGATAAGAGGCGCCGGGTTCCTGTAGCAGCTCATCTCCTGATCTCCTCGTCGCCTCATCTCCTCATCAGGCAGGGACCGGCGAAAACACTTCAGAACCACCGCAACAACTGTTAACTTCGTACGAGTTGCGAGATTGCGGGCGTAATTCAGGGGTAGAATGCCAGCTTCCCAAGCTGGACGTCGCCGGTTCGAATCCGGTCGCCCGCTCTGACTCAACTCACACACCGGGTGCCAGGGGATGGTGAGAGACCGATGTCTCGTCATCCCCTTTGGCTTGTCCACGATCAACGAGACGGTCCGCATGAGCAACGAGCGCGCCGCATATGAAATGAAACTGAATGGCTACAGCGGTGCGCAGGCAGACGCTGTTGTGAGTGTGGTTTCGTTCAATCGGGCCGCCAGGCTCAAGCGAGGGTTGGTCGCGTTGGCGGCGGCATGGGCAATTGCGGTGGTCTGCGTGTTCATCCCCGTGGCGCACTTCTTCTTGGTGCCCGGTTTCCTGGCACTCGGTGCTTACTTTTTCTACTCTCGCTGGGTGACCCGCACCAAGGTGACCGAGGCAAACGGCACTTGTCCCGATTGCGGCTCGCAGCAGGCATTCGACATCGGCGGCAACTGGAATCCGCCGCATCGGGTAGCGTGCAACGAGTGTCAGCGTAGCCTGGTTCTCGAGTTTGCCGACTCAAATGCGTGAGTTACGGTTGCAACCATAGCTGCATTCCCGGATGAGAATTAGCTTTAGGTCCGCTCCGAAACACATTTCAATCCATTGGGGTTGCTAACGCGGCAAGTGTGTTCTCCTCACATGAGAAGAAACTAGAACGTGGTAAGAGTACAGTCCGTATACCCGGACAGTCTGGGTAGCGAGCTGGGATTGGCGGCAGGAGATGAACTGCTGTCCATCAATGGCCGCAAGCTCAACGATTTCCTCGACTGGGAGTTTCTCAGCGCAGACGACAGGTTCATTCTCCACGTGTGGACGACCAGTGGCGAGTTTATCGAGTACGACGTAGAGCGACCGGAAGGTTTGCCAATGGGCGTGGTGCTCGAGCCACCTAGCGTGCGCCGCTGCGCCAACCGCTGCGACTTCTGTTTCGTGGATGGAAATCCCGACGGCCTGAGACAACCGCTCTACATTAGAGATGACGACTACCGGCTGTCGTTCCGCTACGGCAACTTCGCCACGCTCACCAATCTCAAGCAGCACGACATCGACAGGATCATCGAATACAGGTTGTCACCGCTGTATGTGTCGGTGCACGCCAGCGATCCGGTAGTGCGGCGCCGCCTGCTGCGCAATCCGCTGGCACCCGATGTAATCGATCAACTACGGCTGTTTGGAGAAGCCGGCATCCGGTGTCACACACAAGTCGTGTTGCAGCCCGGCCTGAACGACGGCGACGTGTTACGGCAGACTCTCTACGAGCTCTATTCTCTGGACTCCATAGTGCTGTCTGTATCGGTGGTTCCAGTGGGGCTTACAACGTACAGTAAACACGAGCTAGTGCGCGAACCAACCGTGGAAGAATGCCGCGATGCAGTGGCGGCAATAGAAGCATGTGCGCTGAGAGCAAAGGCGGAGCGGGAAACACATTGGGCCTACGGCTCCGATGATCTCTACATCGGTGCAGGTCTGGAGCTGCCACCGGCGGAGCGCTACGACGAGTTCGAACAGCTGGAGAACGGAGTCGGCAGCGTGCGGTTTCTCCAAGGGCAGGTGGCGGATCTTGCAGTAGACCTGGAGGGCATGCGCATTGGCGTCGCCACCGGTATGGCGATGAACAACCTAATGCCACAGGTCCTGAGCACGGTCGAACAAGCCACTGGCGGCAGCTTCGAATTGATCACTATAAGGAATAATCTATTTGGAGAGTCGGTGACATCAGCCGGATTGTTGGGGGGCCACGACTTCATGCGCGCACTGCAGGAGAAGGGTGATCTCGATCTAGTCCTGTTGCCCGCCGAATCGGTCAACGACAGCGGTCAATTCCTGGATGATGTCACGGTCGAAGAGCTGATCGCTGCGGTGCCCACAGAAGTACGGCTGTCACACAACCTGGCGGATGTGTTGGAGACGGTGGTGCCAGCATGACTCCCCCGACCGTTGCCATCGTGGGGCGACCCAACGTAGGCAAGTCCACGCTGTTCAATCGCATCGTGGGTGGTCGCCGCGCTATCGTAGACGATCGGCCCGGTGTGACGCGCGACCGTCATTTCGCACCCGCCGACTGGAATGGACGTCATTTCTGGCTGGTCGATACCGGTGGCTGGATTGGTGACAACGACGTCTTGAGCGGCGCGATCAGATCGCAGATCGAAACCGCGATCGAACAGTCGGAGGTAATCCTGTTTGTCGTCGACGTGAGGCAGGGAGTGCATCCGGCAGATCAGGAAGTTGCTGGCGTGCTGCGCACAGTGGTCGACAGGGTGCTAGTGGTTGCCAACAAGTCAGACAATCTGCCCGAAGATCTCGGCTACCTGGCGTTTCACGAGCTTGGCCTGGGCGATCCGATGCCCGTATCTGCCGCCACGGGGAAGGGAAGCGGTGACCTGCTTGACGCGTTGGTCAATCTCCTTCCCGAGTCGCCCGAACCTGAGGCGCCCGAGGTGATTCAGGTGGCGGTGGTGGGGCGTCCCAACGTGGGCAAATCCAGTCTCGTGAACCGATTGCTGGGCGAGGAGCGGGCGGTGGTGGCCCCCGAGGCCGGTACCACCCGAGACGCCGTCGACTCCCCCTTGCGGTACCACGGACGAACCCTCAACTTCATTGATACTGCAGGGTTACGGAAGCGATCGAAAGTAGAAGATGAGATCGAATTCTACTCGACCCTACGGGCGCGCAGGGCCATTGAGCGGGCCGATGTGTCGGTGTTGGTGGTGGACGCCAGTGTTGGGGTACACGCACAGGACCTGAAGATCGCCCGATCGGCGCTGGAGCAGGGCACCGGGCTGATCGTTGCCGTTAACAAGTGGGATCTGGTCCCCGAGAAAGACACAACAATGGCCGATCGGGGACAAAAGGAGGTCACCAAGCGGGCGCCGTTTCTGAGGTCATATCCGTTTGTGTACTTGTCTGCGCTCACCGGATTCAGAGCGCGCAAGGTCTTGGATTTGATCATGTCGGTTGCTGATAATCGGGAGATGCGAGTCGCGACCGCGGATGTGAATCGGAACTTGGAAGCGTTGGTGATGAGGAATCAGCCTCCTCAGTTGGCGGGCAAGGAGGTGAAGTTGTTCTATGCATCTCAAGTGAGCACCAAACCTCCGACGTTCGCCATAGTCTCGAACCGGCCGGACGCGATACCGGAATCGTACCGCCGGTTCATCGAGCGAGGCTTCCGCGAGGCGTGGGGTTTCGACGGTGTACCGCTGCGGTTCAAATATCGTCGCAAGAAAGGCAGACGGTGAGTCTCTGGCTCTGGGTGATTGCTAGCTACCTGATGGGAGCGGTGCCGACCAGCTACCTCGCTGCGCGCATCTTCGCTGGGATCAACCTGCGGGAGCATGGCTCCAAGAACCTCGGCGCAACCAACGTGTACCGCGTACTCGGCTGGAAGTACGCGATCCCCGTGGGCGTATTCGACGTAGCCAAGGGAGCGGTTCCAGTTGCGCTGTTCAGTCCTTTGGCGGGGCCGGAGCCTTGGATTCCGGTTCTGCTCGGCGTCGCGGCCGTGGTGGGACATGTCTATTCGGTCTTCGTGAAGTTCCGCGGCGGCAAAGGCGTGGCCACCGCCGCCGGAGCCGTACTTGCGATGGCGCCAGCAGCTCTCGGGGTCAGCGCCGTGGTATGGATCGGCGTGCTGGCCGCCACCGGCTATGTGTCACTCGCGTCCATGCTCGGAGCGATTGCATTCCCCATCGCCGTGTGGTTCACCAACCCCGACGACTCCTATGTGTTTGGCGTTGGGTTGTTGCTGGCGGCTTTCATCGTCGTAACGCACAGATCGAACATCCAGCGGTTACTGTCCGGACAGGAGAACCGGTTCGGCAAGCGCGGCAGGGCGGGGTAGGTGAAGATAGCGGTCGTTGGAGCGGGGAGCTGGGGAACCACCCTGGCGGATCTCCTAGCCCGGGGCGGCAACCAGGTGCGGATCTGGGCGCGCGAGCAGGAGGTGGTGGAGTCGATCAACAACGAGCGCGTGAACTCGCTGTTCTTGGCGGGATGCCGCCTGCATGAGGGCCTGCGTGCATGCGAGGAAATCGACGAAACGGTGGCAGAAGTGGAATTAGTAGTATCCGCAACTCCGTCTCATGCGGTGCGCGAGATCAGCCAGCGGGTCTTCACTGCGTTGAACGGGGCGGAGCCCGTTGTGGTGAGCATCTCCAAGGGTTTGGAGGCCGACACGCTGAAGGTTATGACCGAAGTGATGGGAGAGACTATGCCCGGGTGCAAGACGGTGGCACTGTCGGGCCCGAGTTTTGCCGATGAAGTGTATGAGCGGCACCCGACTGCTGTGGTTGCCGCAGGAGAGGACGTTGCGGCGGCCGAGCTGACACAGAAGGTATTCGCAAACAGCTATTTCAGAGTCTACTCCAGCCGCGATCCGCTCGGAGTTCAGCTGGGCGGGGCGCTGAAAAACGTAATCGCGATAGCGTCGGGCGCCATCGAGGGAATGGGAATGGGCCACAACCCCAGCGCAGCACTGATTACCAGAGGCCTGGCCGAGATGACACGACTGGGGCAGGCTCTGGGATGCAACCCCATGACGTTTGGCGGCTTGGCGGGGATGGGAGACCTCATCTTGACCGCGTCGGGCCCGCAGAGCCGGAACCGGTCGCTGGGAGAGGAGCTGGGCAAGGGCAGAAAGCTACAAGAGATACTCGCGGAGCGAAGGACAGTGGCGGAAGGGGTGCGGACCACGGAGGCCGCTGTCTCGTTGAGCGAGCAGACCGGTGTAGAGCTGCCGATTGCGCAGGAGGTGGGCAACGTACTTTTCCGCGGGAAAGAGCTGAGACAAGCAATAAGTGACCTGATGGAACGTGAACTCAAACCGGAGCACTGGGAGTGACGGCGCCGAAGCCGGTGCAAGAGTACTTCTCGATTGGGGACGTCTGTCAACTGACGGATCTCAAGCCGCACGTGTTACGATACTGGGAGAGCCAGTTTCGGTTTCTCAACCCTGTGAAGAACAGATCGGGCAACCGAGTGTACCAGCGTCGCGAGATAGAGTTGATAATGCTGGTAAAGCACCTTTTGTATACCGAGAAGTTCACCATCGAAGGTGCACGCAAGAGGATCGAACAGTACCGGCGGACAGGCGCGCTCAAATCGGAAGCACGATTCGCCCTGCAACACGAAACCATTGAGAACCTCACCCGGGAACTGCACAACATCCTCGCTGTGATCGACGGGAAGGCCCCGGTTGAGAATCCTGATAACTAACGACGACGGGATAAACGCGCGGGGACTAGAGGTCCTGGCACAAGTGGCGCGCGATATCGGTCAGGTCGACGTGGTCGCGCCGGATCGTGAGCAGAGCGGTGCCAGCCACTCGCTCACCCTGCACCGACCCCTCAGGCCGTTGCTCCGCCCGGACGGGGCCTATCAGATAGACGGGACTCCCACCGATTGCGTCTTGCTGGCACTGGGCCAGCTGCTGGACAAGAAGCCCGATTTTGTCTTCTCAGGCATCAACCATGGCCCCAATATGGGCGAGGACGTGTTGTACTCTGGGACCGTAGCCGCCGCGATGGAGGGTCTGTCGCTCGGTGGCATCCCCGGCATCGCCATATCGCTGGCGGGCTTTGACATCTCATTGATCGAGACACACCGCGACTGGATCAACCGTTTGGTTACCACAATCGTGACCGTGACCGATTTCCCCAAGGAAACGCTGCTCAACGTGAATATTCCACCCATTCCAGGCGACGAGATACGTGGAATCCGCACAACCACGCTGGGCAATCG
>CP070792.1:1294766-1305451 GCA_020346845.1 Gemmatimonadota bacterium | reverse complement strand
TGGCGCGAGAAGCTGGGGGTCAAACAGGGAGAAAGAGGCAGCTGACTGGCACGTGTGCTCAGGAGCGAGGTTTAGGCTGGTGTTGCATGTATATCCATTAATGTGGAAGCATTAAATGGACAAAAGCTAGACAAGTATGTCCACTTGGACTAGATTGCCGTTATGAGACAATCCAGATCACAACCGCCTATTGCCAGCCGAGCCGCCTGTGGGGTGGGTCAGTCATGCTGAGCGTTGCTGTGCGCCTGGCTAGACCGCTGACGCTGTGGTTGTTCTTCGGGTTGTTGGGCTGCTCGGGGGTCGGCGGTCAATCCGCAGACTCTACCGATTTCTACGAGACTGGACCGCGTACCCGTGACGGTATCGGCAAGTACTACATGGGGCGCGAGATCTCGCAGGTCATGGGGCATCGCGGTGCCTCATGGCTCGAACGCAGTTCTCGTGAGCGGGAGGAGCGCACGGACCTGCTGCTCGATTACTTGGCATCCTTAGCGGGAGAGACCTACGCGGACATCGGCGCCGGCTCCGGATACTTCTCAGTTCCTCTGGCCCAGCGCCTTGATGCGGGAAGCGTTCTAGCCGTTGACATCCAGCCCGAGATGCTGAGTCGGATCGCTCGCCGTGCCGACGAGGAGGGGGTCGAAAACATCGAGCTCATCCGGGGAGAGATCGACGATCCGAAGCTGCCAATGAATTCGGTGGACGTGGTCTTCCTCGTGGACGCCTATCACGAGTTCTCCCACCCGCGCGAGATGATGCAGGGCATTGTCAACAGTTTGCGAGACGGTGGCCGCGTGGTGTTGGTGGAGTACCGCGGCGAAGACGAAAGTGTGCCCATCAAGCCGCTGCACAAGATGACCGAGCTTCAGGCTGTATTGGAGCTGAGGGCTGTGGGCTTGGAGTGGCAGGTGACGGAAGATTTCCTGCCGCAGCAGCACGTCATGGTGTTCACCAAGCTGGGTCGCTGAGCGGACCCCGTTGGTCGATAGAGGAGAGCCACACATGTTGATTCGTTCACCGATGCCGATCCTATTGTTTGTCGCACTGACTCTTGCGGCGTGCCGCTCGGAGTCCGGCCGGTCTGATGCGGAGGCGACCGACCGTTCGGCCGAGGCAAGCATTCCGTACACCGATATTGACCCGGCTCAACTCGACGAGATGATGCGTTCCAAGGATTTCTTGCTGGTGAACGTTCACATCCCTTATGAGGGGGAGATCCCGGGTACCGATCTGCACATCCGGTATGACGAGATCGATCAGGGGCTGGACCAGCTGGGTGAACTAGACGCCAAGATAGTCCTTTATTGCCGCAGCGGTCGCATGAGCACTACCGCGACCAACAGGCTCGCAGAGTTGGGCTACACCAACCTGTACCACCTGGCGGGAGGCATGCGGGCTTGGACCGCGGCGGGCTACCAACTCGAACAGGGTGAAGGGGGCTCGTAGCTAGTCGTTGGCGCCGAGGTAACATCTGGGCCAGGTCCCTGAGGCCGGCCGCTTTGCCACCATCAGTCCTCGTGCCGTTCACTGGTGCGCCGGGCCTGCTCTCTGGCGCGGTCCACTCGCTCCTTTCTGAGTCGGCGTTCTTCCTCCCGGGCTCTGATCCAGCGCTCACCTTGCATAGAGAGTCTCTTGGTATTCACCCACCACAGGACTCCAAACAGGCCGATTTGCGCAACTACCAACGCGGTGAATCCCGGCAGCAACTGGGTAACCACGAGTGAAAGTGCGAACGAAGCAACGGCCCAAGCCCACCCGTTCATGTGCTCGTTGTAGGCAGCGCGGTAGAACAGTATGGCGAAGACAGCGGCGATGATCAGCAGCATGATCACACTATTCAATCGAAGTTGCGTAAGGGCAAGATTCTGTTATCCTCGTCTCCCATTGCCCGGCGTGGTGGGACGTCGTCTCGGGGGGCGAAGTGATCGCGTCGTCATGGAGGCGGTGCACCGGGACACGTGCTTGCCGTATATCGTACGCCTTTGACCCGGCACCGGTCCCACACGACTGAAACTTTCCTCCTGTAAAGCGTAGTGAATTATTGAGAGCGCCGCTGTTTGAAGCTTCCAGCTCATGAATAGGAGGACCCGCGATGAGTGCTGGAACGCCTCCCCTGCGTGCGATCATGATGGCACTGGCCGTGCTCTGTTGCCATGGACCGCACAATGTGCTTCGGGCACAAACAAGTCAGACTGTTTCCTACTCACAGAACGTGCTGAACAGGATCGCAGAAGTCGAAAGTAGACTCACATCACCAGTTTTGATCGAAGGCGCCGAGCAGGTGTTCCACTCGTTGGCCGAACAGGTGGAGTTCTACAAGGTTCCAGGAGTGAGCATCGCCGTCATCAACGAGGGTAAGATCGAATGGGCCAAGGGGTATGGCGTCAGAGAGGTGGGGACGGATTCGCCCGTTGACGCGAATACTCTCTTTCAGGCAGCATCCATCAGCAAGTCGGTGTCGGCCTTGGGAGCGGTTCACTGGGTGCACGAGGGAGCACTAGCACTCGATAGGAACATCAACGACTTCCTGGTCTCGTGGAAGATCCCGGAGAACGAATTCACGAGAGCTCGGCCCGTGACACTCAGACATTTGCTCAGCCACCAGGCCGGCCTGAGCGGCCAGTTGATGGGAGCCTACTTGAAGGGAGAGCAGGTCCCGACCTTTCTCCAAATGTTGCAAGGCGCACCGCCGGCAAAGACGGAACCCGTGCGTGTGGTGTCCAAGCCGCAGACAGAATTCCGCTATGCCGGTGCAGGTTACTTGATTGCACTCCAGGCAATGGTTGACCTGCTGGGGCGACCTTATCCCGACCTCATGCAAGAGGCCGTGCTCGGCCCCGTAGGGATGGAGCGGAGCGGCTACTTCCAGCCGCTCGAGTACGGCAGTGTCGAGAATGTGGCTACCGGACACGACGGGATGGGTGCGGTTTTCGATGGATACTGGGAGACGATGGCCAACCTCGCTGGTGGCGGACTGTGGACGACGCCATCCGATCTCTGCCTGTTTGCGATCGAAGTTCAAAAAGCACTACGGGGCGAATCGTCGATCATCTCCCCTGGACTCGCCGAAGCGATGCTCACGGTTCAAGTTGGCTCATACGGCCTCGGCTTCTTCCTTCGAGGAGAAGATGAGAACCTGGCTTTCGGCCATGGTGGTGATAACGGAGGGTATCACAATTACCTGTTCGCATACGCAAAGCGCGGCCAGGGCGTGGCTGTGATGACCAACGGTGGGAGAGGGTCCTATTTGTATCCAGAGATACTACGCTCTGTCGGGATCGCATATGACATGGATGCCTTGAAGCCCTCCGTCATCGTGCCGGTTCGGCTGCCTGTGGAGGTTCTGCGAAAGTATGCCGGAAGATATGTGTTTGGCGACGTCCGCTCCGCTGAAGTAACGATCGAAGACGCGCACCTGAGAATGGTGGGAGATGATGGCAGGATCTTCGTGTGGTATCCAGACGCGGAGAACCACTTCATCGACACTGTCACCGGCTGGGAATTGGAATTCGTCTTCGACCAAGACAACCAGGTCACGGGGGCATTACTTCACATAAATGGAACTGCAATGAGAGCCGAAAAGTCCGGCCCGATGACACCGTAAGCCCCAGTAGGTAGGCGTACTTCTTGATGGACGCGGGCTGAACCGATCGCGCCACGTGGGGTAAGAATACGGAACACCCCCTCCCTACCCAGGAGGCCCTCATGAGGTGGCAGTCAATAGCCATCGCCGTGGTCCTCGTCTTCGCGTGCAACGTGGGCCCGACCGAGCAGACCGGCCTTACCGAGGAACCCAACGTCACGGTACACACCGGGGTTGAGCTGGTTACCACAGACACCGCGGTGCTGGTCAACGACGAGGAACTCATCGACTTCGGCCGTGGGCCGTTCGGCTTCGGCGTGTATGGCTTCACCGAGTTCACCTACGGCGGTTTGTACGAGGCGATCAACGACCATCTAGTGGACGAGTCCTGGTTCTTGGACGTCGCTCGGAGAGTCATCACCGACGTGCGCGGAGATACAGTGTTCTCCCGTTCGTTGGACTTCGGCGACGTTGCGCTGGAGGAGACGCCCGCGCATCGCATCGAGATGGACACGGTGATAGTGTTCGACGCCGGTGATCACGTTCGTGTGTACGAGAACATCTTGCTGAATCGGATAATCGTTCACAGCCGCGTGCTCAGGCAGGACGGTAGCGAGGTGGTGTTCCATCACGAGTCGTGCTACGATCGCATTCTGGCGGGCCAGGCTGTCGAGCTGACCGCGAGCGGGTCAGATGAGATCGCCCCTACCTCTGCCGCGTTCACACCGCAGCCCGGGATACGGATCACTGCGCTGTGGAACGGAGAGTACCTGAGGTTCGATCGGCGGCTGCCCCTGTTCCATACCGACTATCCGCTGGTGGTCGAGTTGAGTCGGTCGATCGATCCCGACATGAGTGTGCTGCATCTCCACTACGTCCCTCCACCACGCCACGACGTGGACCCGGACCTCCTGCGCCGCGCCAGTGCCGTGTTCCAATTGCAGGAGAGGACCGATCGCCTGGTCATCCCGGCGTCGGCGCTGGCCGAGGTGGCGTCGCATGTGACTGATGCGGAGGGTTGGTACGTCTTCCGGATCTACGAGTACCACGTGATGGAGGACGTGCTCGAGATCGAGCGCCTCAAGGCGGGCATTACCGAGATGCTGACCGGACTTCAGTCAAACGGCTTCGGTCTCTACGTGCGGATACGGCGATGAATCAGCGAGGAGGGCCGAGCGGCATGAAGACTTCCTTGGCTGCATCAGCTGTTGTCACGAAAGTTGTTCCCAGTACGGCATGTGCAATTCGTGGTCCCACCCCCTTGCCCCGCGTCGCGTTGGGTTGTTACAGCGTCTCGTCCGATGGATGGACCGCAGCAACGGGTGAAGTCGTTGGCTTCAGCGAACTGCCGCAAGCGGTGAGCGGAGACTTCTGGCACAACACGGAAGCGAGACAGCTGCTCAGGGCTTGAGACTGCGCTCTGGGATGCGGTAGTACAAAGGCACGACATGGTGTGTCTCACGTGGGCGGCGTCTGTCTTTGACCGTCTTTGACCGTCTTCGTCCGTCCCTCTACGTCTCCGTACGTCTCCGACCGTCCCCGACTGTCCGACTTCGCGGAACCGAACACCGCCCCACGGTATATTAGATCGTCAGAACTAGATGCCTGGATCGACCGCCGCCGGACGGTTGGAATCGAGAGGATGATTTGCTGATGGGTTCAAACACACGCGTTCCGTATTCACGCATGACCATGGGGTTGGTTGTCGCGGGTCTGTTGTTCCTTGGCCCGCCCCCACAAGACGATGAGCCGCTCGGCTGGCCGCGCGAGATCGACACTATGAATCACACGGTCGTGCTGTTCCAGCCGCAAGTGGAGTCGTTCCAGGGCAACGATCTCAAGGCTCGAACCGCCTTCTCGGTAACCAAGAAAGAGGAAGGGGCCGCACCGGTGTTTGGCGTGGTCTGGATGACGGCGAGGGTGGAAACGGATCGTGATAGCCGTACGGTCGAGGTACTGGATGTGACCGTGGACAATGTGCGGTTCCCTGATATCACCGAAGATCAGGAACAGCTGCTCCGCAATCTGCTCGAATACGAGTTGCCAACCTGGGACATGAGTATCTCGCTCGATCGCTTGCTGACCGCGCTCGAGTTGGTCGAGCGCCAGCAGGAAGTGGCCCAGGGCCTCAACATGGAGCCACCCGTCATCTTGTTTTCTCAGGTTCCCGCAATCTTGGTCACAATCGATGGCGAACCAATATTGCACGATGTGGAAGGCTCCTCACTCAAACGAGTAATAAACACGGCGTTCACGATTGTCTCCGATTCAGCGTCGGGCTCGTACTTCCTGTTTGCTGGCGATTCTTTGTGGTACAGGGCGGGCAGCTTGGGGGGAGATTGGGAGCTGGCAGAAGACGTTCCCGCCGAGGTCGATAGGCTCACGCCTCCACCGGAAGAAGAGACGGAAGTGGGAGACGAGCCGGAGGAAGAGGATGTGGAACCTGGACCTCCGCCCGAGATAATAGTGGCTCAGGAGCCAACAGAGCTGATCGTGACCAGGGGCGCGCCGGAGTACGCTCCCATCACGAACACCGATCTGCTCTACGTGACCAACAGCGAGAGCGACATCGTGATGGAGCTGGCAACTCAGCGCCACTTCGTGATCCTGTCGGGCCGCTGGTTTGCGAGCCCGTCGCTCGAGGGACCGTGGGAGCATACACGGCCTGACGAGCTGCCCGAGACGTTTGCCGACATCCCGCCCGAGTCGGAGATGGGGCACCTCCTTGTGTCGGTGCCAGGCACCGAAGCGGCGAAAGAAGCCGTTATGGACAATCAGATCCCGCAGACGGCGGCGATCAGCCGTAGCGAGGCCACACTTGAGGTCGTGTACGATGGCGATCCGGAGTTCGAGCCCATCGAGGGAACCGACCTGGAATACGCCGTGAATACCAGCTATCAGGTCATCAAGTATGGAGACGAGTATTTCGCGTGTCATGAGGCTGTGTGGTTTGTGGCCAATAGTCCCTACGGGCCTTGGGAGGTCGCCGACTACATTCCGGCCGATGTCTCTCTAATTCCGCCAGAGTCGCCGGTCTACAACGTGAAGTACGTGTACATATACGACTCGACGCCGGAAGTGGTCTACGTGGGATACACTCCCGGGTACACCTACACTTACGTGTACGGTGGGACGATCGTGTACGGTACCGGATGGTGGTATAGCCCATGGTATCGTGTCTACTACTATCCCCGCGCGGCCACCTGGGGCTGGCACGTACGTTGGAACCCATGGTACGGATGGGGGTTCGGTTTCAGCTACAGCACCGGGCCGTTCACGTTCCACGTCGGATACGGCGGTTGGTATCGCGGCGGCTGGTGGGGACCGGTGGGTTACCGCGGCTATCGATACGGCTACCACCGCGGCTGGCACGCGGGCTATCGAGCAGGCGCACGCGCCGGCTACAGGGCTGGATACAGGGCAGGGACTGCCAGCTCGCGCTACAACAACATCTACAACCGGCCGCAAAATCGGACGCGCAACGTTGCGAGTGCGCAGAATCGAGCACGAACGCAACCGAATCGCGCGACCACGCGTCCCAACAACGTCTACTCCGACCGCAACGGCAACGTATTCCGCCAGAACCAGCAGGGGAACTGGCAGCAACGCAGCCAGGGCAATTGGCAGAACAACCGGAGCGGGAACGTCCAGAATCTGGACCGCAGCGCTCAGGCCAGGAACCGCGGTGCGGCGCGGACCAACAACTTCCAGCGCAGTGGCGGGGCAGCGCGGGCGGGTGGTCGTAGGAGATGAGTGCCCGGTAGCCCGGTGCCCCGGTCGCCCGGTATCCCGGTCGCGCCACCCCACCGCCCTTGGCCGTCTTTGACCGTCTCTTGCCTAAGGTCGCGTTATCCCGTCGGTCGCGGCGGAAGAGCGGCCGGTGTCACATCTCCCGCTTCGCTTGGGCGACCGCGTGATCGGCCAGTCGTGTCGGTTCCGGTAAGCGGTACTTCACGGCACACTTGAGTACCAGTCGCTCGGCGGTCGGCAGGTCGATGAGGTGCCCCACACTTACAATCACGGGCTTCACGCCGCTTCGCGTGCGTAGAACTGTGCCGATACGCACTGCGCCGTGTCTCAATGCCGTGCGCGAGCCACGGGTCGTGTCGGGCTCACGGTACTCACCCACCAGCACACTCTTGGCGCAGCCCAATGTTGGGCGCTTGCAGATCACCCCGATGTGGCAGGCGAGCCCGAAGCGTCTGGGATGAGCGTATCCCTGTGCATCACACATGATCGCGTCAGGTTCGTGACGCAGCTTTCGTAGCGCCGCGAGGACTGCCGGGGCCTCGCGGAAGGAAAGGAGTCCGGGTACATAGGGGAATGTCAGCGGACGCACTGCGGTGCGGGTCTCAACCAGGTTGCCCTCTTGAAGATCCCACACCACTGCCGCGGCCACACAGTGGGCGCTGTCTTGCGAGAATGCTGCATCGACCCCGACCACCAGCCGGAACTCGGTGTGGGGTCTCGTATGTCTGACCGATGGTGCGAGATGGCGTTGTATTGCCGTCGCTTCGCGTGAGGTAACGTTCCATCTATGCGGGGCAGGCGGAATCCTCATTCTGAGACTGAGTATAGCACCGTGAATGAGGAGATGGGTGCTCGACGCACCGTGCGTGACTACTTGCTTGAGTGGCGTGGCGCACGCCGCCAATCCAGCTCGAGTCTACGAGTCGGCGCCAAGTGCAGGTGGCGATGAGTGATGTACTCGGTTAAGCAAAACCCATCTGGCTACGCGATCATTGCCTGGCACAGGGCTTGCTGCGAGAAGGGGTTTGTTGCACACTCGAGCCCTTGGCTCTGGAGTGACTACCTGAACGGGACTGTCCAGAGGCGCCGACGAATCCATGGGAGAGAGCCGGAAACCAAGACAAGTGTTGCGGTTGCAGCCGCAAGAGGGTCGTAGAAGGAGAAGGCGGCGGTCCGACCGGCGGGGCGGCGCGGAGCCCGCGGCTGCAGCACGTGTAGCAAGAATCCATCGACAGCAGCTCCTGTTTGGTGCAACCAGACGGCCTCGCCTTCGCGATGCGAGCAGGAGGGTGCTCAACGTGCTCATCGCAGCGATCGGTATTCTGGTTGCGCTACCGGCCATGATCCTGGTGGCCATAGCCATCAGGTTCAGCTCCAAGGGACCGGTGGTGTACTCTCAGGTCCGTGTCGGGATGGACAGGAGATCAGCGCGCCGGAGATTCGGCGACTGTCGCCGCCAGTCGGATTTGGGTGGCAAGCCGTTCACGATGTATAAGTTCCGCACTATGGTGACGGGCGCCGACAAGACTCAGCAATGGGCCACGGTCGACGATCCACGTGTGACGTCTGTCGGGCGAGTGCTCAGAAAGTACCGCCTAGATGAGTTGCCTCAGCTGTTCAACGTATTGCGTGGCGACATGAACGTGGTTGGACCACGACCGGAGCAGCCGGAGATATTCGCGCACCTGCGCACTTCCATTGCCAACTACGAAACGCGACAGCGCGTCCGGCCGGGCATAACCGGACTTGCTCAGGTCAAGCAAGGATACGACACTTCAGTGGAGGACGTGGAGCGGAAGCTCGACTTCGACTTGGATTATCTGGTGAGCAGGTCGACGGCCAGAGATCTCCGCGTGATGCTCGCTACCCTCCCAGTTATGGTGTTCAAGAAGGGATCGCGCTAGACCCTACCTCAGTGCTGCCTTCCTTCACAAATCACGCGCGTCCGTATGCCATCCCGATAGCCTGCTGTTCGGTCACAGCTTTCATCCAGCATCAGAGCGTGGCTGCAATCATAACAGGTGACCAGTCGGCTGATGCGGCCGCCATTCCCGCCACGACATGCCCTCCTGTGCTTGGCTCGAGATTTGGCACCTGCACACTCACACCGCAATCCACATAGGATGCGACTGTCGCCTCTTACGGCTCTGCCTGCACAGTCTTGTGCGTTCCATCGCAGTAGGGAATGTCCTTGCTGTGCTTGCACATGCAGAGCCACTTCTTCTCGGACTTTTCCGCTGTGAAGAGATGGGGCATGAACCGAGTGCCTTTGTGCGACCCGTCACAGAAGGGTTGGTTCTGGGAACGCCCGCATACGCAAAACGCGTACTTCTTTCCCGCTTCTAGGTCGACACCCACGGGCGCGGTGCCGGCAATGCGCACCTGTTCATCGTTCACGGTAACCTCCTGGACGAATAGCGAATCCCAATCTAATGCACTGGACGCCGAGTTCGTGAGCCTGCGAACCCACCCCAGCTGGACGCTAGTTTGCACATGATTGACAAGTCGCTTCAAACGTGGGTGGATCGTGGCGATCTGGGAAGTGGCAGGACCTGTGGCCTTGTACTCGGTGGGGAATCCAACTGATCGGAATACGCCCGGAGGGACTCGAACCCCCAACCCTCAGATCCGAAGTCTGATGCTCTATCCAGTTGAGCTACGGGCGCAAGAGATGGATGATACAACAGTAGTGGTTCCGCCTCCAGGGGCAGCCATAAGCAACGGCGTTGACCTGCCAGCTGCACAGCTGCACATTGAAGCTCATCGCCACTCGTGGTCTGTTACCGGATGACATACCGCGGGTTGATCGAGGGAGGTAGACCGAATGGGTTCACTGGTCGCCGGATCAGCGTCGGATGAGACTCAGCCGAGCGAAATCAGCCCAGTGCAACAAGACGTCGTCGAGGTCGGCACCCGAACCGGTCTGTCGCCGCGCTCAGTGCTATTGGGTGGTCTGTCAACGATCGCAGTGTTGGGTATCGCGTTGATTGTACTGCTTGTCGCGTCTTTGATCAGTATCTTTCTATCCGATTCAGGTGATCGCCTGGGGACGTAGGCGAAGTCCACCGCTTCTTCCTATCCGCCGCCACCTGCAACAGCAAGCACACTCACGAAATCGCGCAGCGATTCTTTGACATCTGCCTGACGCCTCCGCCGCAGTTTGGACTGGAGACAGCCGGAGGTATCGATGCGAGACAAAGGAGTGTTGCTCGTTGTGGCTGCCATGCTCTTTCCGAGTGCCCCCCTGTGTGCCCAGTCGCCGCTCTCAGTGGAGCATGGTGATTGGTTGCGAGTTGTACACGACTGTCCTGATCCCAGTGTGGCGCAACGGACCGAACGGCGCTTAGGATGC
>CP070792.1:1280565-1294666 GCA_020346845.1 Gemmatimonadota bacterium | reverse complement strand
CATACTGTCGCTCGAATATGACCTTGCCGCGCCGTTGAGCTGCCGTGAGTTCATCGCCCGTACGGTAGCGGTTCGGCGGCCTGGTTACCGTAACGATGTAGCGGTCCAAAGCCGCGGCCTGCTCCGCAGTGAAGGGGTCCACTCTGGTGAAGAACGCCGCGAGTCTGGGACCACATTGCCGCTTCAGCGTTAGATTCTTCCCCGTCCATTTGAATGGAGCAGTATCGTTGATGCCGCGCAGTGTGCGGTTGTCAACGGGGTTTATGCCAAGGCCGTCGGGCTCGATATCGTACGTAATTCCATCCACATGGCCGTCCGGATGACACGAATGACATGAGAACTGGCGCGCAAATGTACGCTCGGCGCTGTGAAAGATCCTCTCGCCGTAACGTGCCTCCGTTATCTCATCCGGCCCTCCCAAGTCGAGAACAGCTGTGCGCTGCAAGGAGGCGATGTCGATTACGGAGATTGCGTCATCCAACCCATCGGCGACATACAGCTTTGCACCATCCGGTGAGATGGCCATGCCGCGCGGACTTTGCCCCACAGGGATCCGAGCGACCACGAACTCTGTGCTCGTGCCAAGATGATCTGGCAGGACTTCACTCCGCTCCTGCGCTGCTGCATTGCTCAGGATTGCTGTGAGCTCTGCAACATCAATGACCGCCACCTCCTGTACGCCACCTCCGGTGACGAATGCATAGCGACCGTCATGGGTGAACACGACATCGGTGGGATCCGCAAAGAAATCGCTGACATCGTCGAGCAGTAACTGGTCCACTCTACCGTCTTGCCATAGAACGCCGATCCCATTGGTGATGATCCAGCCCTGCACGTTCCGGGTCATCGGCACCAAGTTCTTCGTGCGGATCAAAGTGACGAGCGCAAAGCTGTTGTCAGGGGCAAACCCGATCCCCTGAACCAGGTTCGCTCCCTCAATGGTGTATCTGTGCGTAACGGTCGAGCGGCCCGTCTCGATCACGGTGACTTCCGATTGTGGCGGTGTCCTGAACTCACCGAATCGCGGCAGGTTGTTGGTCACGTACACTCGGGCACCATCGGGCGAGCGGGCAACTCCCCAAGGACCGCGAGCCGCAGCAAGTCGTTTGACCTCCTCGCCCGTGGCCAGCTCTACAACCGATACATCATACGTACCGGCATTGGCGACGTATAGCGTGCTACCATCTTCGGTGATTGCCATTTCGTGTGGCTCATCGCCAACAGGAAACGTGGACAGCACCTCATAAGTCTTCGCATCGACGACCGAGACATCATCCGAGCCACGGTTGCTGACGTAGGCCAGTGTTTCGTCGGGCGATAGCAGCACGAAATGAGGTTGCACACCGATCTCCACTTCCGAAATCACCCCACCCGTCTTCGTATCGATCACAATGAGACTATTCGAGGCCTCGCACGCCGCAAACAAGCGCTCGCCATCTCCCGTGATGGCTAAGTTCAGCGGTGTCTTGTACTCGGCACGTGAATAATCATCTTCCCACTTGGTGTGATCGATGAGCGGCCACATCGTTGCGAAGTCGAAATCATTACCGTGAATACCCGGGGTATGGCAGCCAACGCAGGTCTCCCTGTCCACCTCCCTTAGGCCGGCCTCCACTACCCCCACTGGATCCAGCATCACCGCCTCAGCCATGTACTCGCTGCCCGGACCGTGGCAGCTCTCGCACTGGACGCCTTGCGCTAAGTCGAAACTGTCCATGAAACGACCGGCGGGCTCGCCGGCACCTGTCGTATGGCATTCCAGGCACTGCGGTGATTCCTGAGGATTTCCCGGAACCTGCATTTCGCGAGCGATCTCCCTGGCCCGCTCGGTACTGAGGATAGCATACGCTTGCGCGTGCTTGGAATAACGCCACTTGCCGTACACCAGCGAAGTCGTCCGCGCCCCGTGACAAGAGCCACAAGCCAAAGCGCCGACGTACTTGGGACCCGCGAGCAGAGTTGCCGGCTGACGATCTCCTAACGCGGGCAAGTCTCCACCAATACCGCTGTGTCCAATCTCCCTGACGGCGTCCTCGTAGTTGAACTGCCTCACATCCAGCACGGCTTGATGAGAACCTTTTTCTTTGTGGCACACCAGGCAGTCGCTCTCGGTCGGCTTCCTCAAGCCGGCGGCCCGCGCACGTTCTGGATCCATCATGACTTCGGCGCTGGAGTACTCGCTGCCCGGTCCATGACACCTTTCACACTGGATCCCGTCCTCGAAGTGGAACGTGTCGTCCAGTTCCCACTCCTCTGCACTGTACGCTGTAGTGTGGCATCCCAGACAGATGGGACTGTCGTGTGGATCCACGTCTATGCCAGATAATTCGGCTATCTCTTTGGCCTCGGGCATGGATAGCGCGGCATACGCCTTGGAATGTTTGGCCAATCGCCAGGTGTTGAACTGATCCCGGTCGCCAGCCATGTGATGACATTCGCGGCAAACCTGCTCACCGACATATACCCTCTCCTGGGCCCCCTGATCGAGCGACGACCAGCCAGCGAATCCAAGGAGTACGATCGGCAGGGAAAGCGCGCCAATATGCCAATCGTGGCTTCTGTCCCTTCTATAGTCTCTGAGAGTCATGATTTCAGGCAGTTCCTTGGCTATACCGCCGATCAAGAAGTTGGCTCAGTCACCCGTAGAACCTGATTCACCGCGACATCTTCCAACGTCTGCACTTTTCCACTGGGCCAGCGGATCTCGACTCTCCGAACCTGCGTTTCCTCTCCCAGCCCAAAGTGTAGACGATGATCGCTCTGAGACAGGTAGCCGGATGTGCTCACCCGGAGCCGAGTCTGTGTTGCGTTACCTGCGGTGACCCGAACTCTTGCGCCGATGCCGTCCCGATTGCTCTGCGTACCCACCAAATCGATCATTATCCAATTCCTGCTGTTGCCACCGTCGTTCTGTAGCAAGCGCGCCCGTGCATTCAGGTTCAGGATCAACAGATCCATATCTCCGTCGCCGTCATAATCGCCTGCGGCAGACCCACGTCCCACGAATTTCTCCTGAAAGTCAGGGCCCAACTCGTGAGACACATTCACGAATCGCTCACCCGCTTCATTGAGAAGCAGCAAGTCTTCCTCGCCGATCAGACGATGAGGGTGTCCATTGGTCAAGAACAGATCACCATACCCATCGTGGTCGAAATCAAAGAAGTTACCGGACCAACTCGTATACTGTCCGCAGGCTGCGGCCACGCCCATCCGGGCACTCATTTCCTCGAAGTATCCCTGTCCGCTGTTCTTGTACACACAGCTGTACGCCATGTCGGGCACGATGATATCCATCAGACCGTTCAAATCGATGTCAGCGAACTCGGCACCCATGGCGGATGTTGCGTTTCCGCCTTGGCCGTAGCCCGTTCCGGTTTGGAGGGCGATGTCGGTGAACGTCCCGTCACCGTTGTTGCGGTACAGATAATTCTCCATGCCATCATTGGGAACAAAAATGTCCCAATCACCATCGTCGTCTACATCGCCGGAAACGACGCCCATGGCTCTCCCTTCCGGGTTGTAGACGCCTGCCTCTTGGGTCACATCGGTGAATGTTCCGTCTCCGTTGTTGCGGTATAGCACGTCTGGCTGGCCTTGATACGACAAAGGTCCGGGAAATCGCTGAGCGGCGTAGTAGTACTGGTAGTCGGGGTCGTAATCGACGTAGTTGCCGAGATAGAGATCGAGATCGCCATCGTTATCGTAATCGAGGAACGTACTGCCGATACCGCTCAGATCGTTCTCCAACCCGGCCTGGCTCGTGTAGTCCGTGAATGTCCCGTCTCCGTTGTTTCTATAGAATACGTTTGGCCCGTAATTGGTAACGAACAGATCTTGATCGCCGTCGTTGTCGTAGTCGGCAATGGCCAGGGCCATTCCCATGCCCTTGTCACCGACACCGGCGGCCGCGGTCACGTCGGTGAACGTCCCGTCACCGTTGTTGCGATACAATGCGTTGGTGAGTCTTCCTCTGTTGCGACGACCTCTGACCCCGCTCAGGCCATCCGTGTATGCGCCATTGATGAAATAGGCATCGAGGTCACCATCTCCGTCGTAATCGAACCAAGCACAACCGGCCGCGTTTGATTCGATGATATTGTCCATGTCATCGTCTCCGATGCTATGAACAAAGGCGATCCCAGCCCGTTCCGTAACATCGATCAATCGAGGCAGATTCTGCTGCCCCTGCAAACTGCCGAGGGCGAATGGTCCGACGCAAAAGGCCATGACCACGGCGCTTGGCCCTACTTTGCTCATATTCACAGTATTCCTTCTCAACGTTCAGGTGCCTGATTCTCGACCGCCGCACGCGCATCCCACAACGCACCTAGATCTATCCACTCGATGAGTAGTATGCGCTCGCGCGGTCGCAGCATGTCGTGTGGTGGCATTTGCGTTACGTCACGGCTGTATCGCGTTTGCCCGGAGCCCATGTTACGGCCGAACAGTAACCAGATCAGTGGGCTCTCCTTGGCTTTCCCTGGCACTACCAATCTCTCGCCATTGCGTCCCTCGATGCCACTCAGCAAAGTCCGGTATACTCGGTTTGCCTCATCGAGTCCGTCGGCAGTGCCCGCTAGTTGTGGTCCGGCTTGGTCGGCTCCGTGGCACCCGCTCGTGGTGCACCTCGACTCGATGATGGGTGCGACCTGATGCCTGAAGTCGACAGTACGGCGTCGCTGCGGAGGTAGCGTCAGCTCAACGGGCGGTTTAACGATGGCTTGAGTCATTTTGTTTGGAGGTGACAGCTCGCGGTCCTCGTGGCACCCGATACAACCCCGATTCTCATTTCCAATCACCCATGTCCACGCCAGTTGCGTGCGCAGAGACATGTAGTTCTCATCGAGTAGTTGGAACGTTACGGGCGTTTCCGCTGGAACTCGGATATGGAACGATCCGTCCGGCGCGACCGGTGCTATTCCGAGCAGCCGTCGGGCTCCCCCGCTCGAGTCCACTGTCGATCCATGGTCCCAGTACAAGCGCTGTACGTACTCCGATATCGCTTCACTCGAATGTCGCGGCACTCCCTCGATGACTCGAACGTGCTTGATATCACCGGGTTCGACGGAGTTGCCATCATCGAGATTCGTCCTGTATGTGTCGAGCGCATAGAAGACGCCCGTAGTTGTCCCCGGTATCAGCCAATTGGAACGGCCCTTCACTGGCGGGCGCGACACGATTACCTGAGCATCGATGGAATGCCATCCGGACTCCTCAAATATCAGTCTCTGCCGCTGGCCGGATTCGCGGTCGAGCTCGTAAATGCCGAATACCGCATCGGGGGTCGCCGTTCGATAAGACGCAGCCAGGCCGCCACCGGGTAGCGCAACGGGACTGTGGTAGTAGCCATCGGCCGTTTGGCTGAGCTTCTGATAGGAGTTCAATGGCCGGCGTCGCGACACATACGCTATGTCACCACCTCCCAGCCATGCCGGCTGGTCGGCCTCTATGAAGTAAACGCGCTCATCATGATCAGAGACGTGGGCCATCCACTTGAAGCGCGGCGTTTGGTGATTGCCGTAGAACGGCATCAAGTCGGTGCCGTCTATGTTGATCTCCATGAGCGCGTAACCGCCGCTGGACGCGCGGTGGTCGCTGTGCTGCCAACTGGTGAATACGATCCTGCCGGTCGGCAATACGTCGGGCGCCAGATCACTATTGAGATTGAACGTCAGACGGTGCAGCGTCTCGCCGCTCTGGTCGGTTCCGTATAGAGCAAAGGCAGGTCCGCCACCCTCTTCGTTGGCCCACCCGTGCGCGGTGCTGGCAAAAACGATTTGCGGTGTGGGCTGAGGATCGTCGAGATAGAACCGGCCGCCGGCTACAGCTGGGGTGATGTTATCCGCAGCGCCGCTCGTGATCTGGACTTTGTTGGAGCCATCCCTATCCATGCGCCAGATCTGCCAGGAGTCATCTGCTGTTCTCTTGCCGGCGAAGATTATGGCAGTTGCATCGAACGAGATCTCCGGATCGCATGCCGCCACCAAATCGGCAGTGAGGACGGTTGCTTCGCCGGCGCCGTTGACGGACACGATCCGCGCGCCATCCACATACCTGTCGAGCGGAGAAGAGTAGATGAAATCGCCGTCACGCTCTGGCGGTTCCGCACTGGCCGGCACTTGTACCACGATCAGATCAGGTGGCGTGCTCTGATCTGTTGAACTGGAGACTGTAACCACCGCCCCAGCTACACAGGCAAATATCGCAGTCCGAAATAGCCTCGCACGTACTTCATGGAGTACACGTGTCACGTCATTCATGCACGACCAACCGTTTGGTGCTATGCAGGTGATGTGTAGAGGCTTCCTTTCTTGGTCTGAATGACCCGGAAGCCATTGCTGCTGGATGGTAGGCCACGGTTACCGCTGATCGAGAGCTTCGTCCGACACTCTGGCGATAGTGGCACACCCAATAGCCAATATAATTACCCCGCTTCCCAGCCATCGTGCCTCAGGACGATTCGAGCGGACGCGTTTCCAAATCTGTTATGAATGCTCCCCGGTACTACTGTCAGGCATTCGAATAGGCAGGCTGAGCCTCAACCACCTCTTTCAGCGATTCCTGTGTCGCACTGGCGATCTCCCGGCCCACCGCCAAGGCCACGCCACGCAGGTCGCGCATCATCGCCTCGAAGCGATCTGGTCGCAGCGACTGGTCACCGTCACTCAAGGCCTCCTCCGGACAGTTGTGTACCTCAACCAGCAGCCCATCCGCTCCAACAGCGACCGCACCTTTGGCCATGATCGGCACCATCCACCACTTACCCGTGCCGTGACTGGGGTCTACCACAACCGGAAGGTGTGTGAGCCGCTGCAACATCGGCACGGCATTGAGATCGAGAGTATTGCGTGTTGCCGTCTCGAACGTTCTGATGCCACGTTCACAGAGTATTACGTCCTGGTTGCCTTGCTTCAGAATGTACTCGGCGGCGTAGAGCAGTTCCTTGATCGTCGCACTCATGCCCCGCTTCAACAGCACCGGCTTGGCGGCTCTGCCTACCTCCTGGAGCAGCTCGAAACTCTGCATGTTGCGCGTGCCTATCTGGAGCACATCTGCGTGCTCACAAACCGCCTCAACCTCGCGCGTGTCCATTACCTCGGTGACCACGGGCAGGCCCGTCTTGTGCTTCGCCTGCGAGAGGAGTTGCAGACCTTCGTGTTTGAGACCTTGAAAACTGTACGGTGCCGTTCGGGGTTTGAATGCGCCGCCGCGCAGCATTCGGGCACCACTTCTCTTCACGGCGCGCGCGGTCTCGTTGATCTGCTCCCGGCTTTCGACCGCACATGGCCCCGCAATGACAATGACCTCTCGGCCGCCTATTCTCACGCCACCAACATCCACGACAGAGCCTTCGGGTCTCCTCCCTCGATCTGCCAACAGCTGCTCGGGAGGTGTCGTGTTTCCCGCTTCCTCTATCTTCGTCACCGTCATGATCGCATACCTCGAGGCGGGCACACTCCTGGGCGCACGCCATTTCGTTACGTGTACCGACTTTCTGCCGCACAAGGTATCGGACCACCGTGATACCAAGGTCACACAAGCGTTATCTCGGCGTCACGCCTGCCTAAGCTATTTGAATTGATGCACTTAGAGGTGAGAGGCAATTTCCGATTGACGCTATGAAACCCAACCGCACCGGTGCATGGCGCCGCCGCTCTGCTCAGCGCACCATGTCCTGGAAGCGCTGATTCCCGGCAAGCGGGGCCCATACGGGGTCCAGCAGCAACAGTTCGCCCGACAGTAATGATGGGCCTGAGAGCAGCACTTCCAATCTGCCGATCGCGGCGTCCGCCTCCCCAACCATGGCATAGATGCGAGCCAGCACTTCTGACGCGACGGCCCCATCGACAACGTCTTCCACCATGGGGCGAAGCCTGGTCGCCTCCAGCCCCTCCCGCACGGCATCGTCACGGCGTCCTAATCCCGCATAGGCCAATCCCAGCCGCCCTCTCAGAAGCGCGTCATCTGGTAGCCGCTCGATCTGTGACTCCAACCTGACTCGCGCCGAGTCATAGTAGGCACCCGCAGCCGAAGGTTGGTCCCTGCGATCTGCCAGTTCGGCCTTAACCAAGTAGAACCCGGCCGTGTCTGATATGTCGGAACTGAGCGCCAATCGGCTCAGCATCTCGTCATAATCGCCCCCCAAGATCCGCGGGATCGCTCCCCAGCGACCGGCTGCGAGTTGCACCAGCTCCTGCGGGCCCGCGGGCGGCAGCAGTAGCTGCCGAGCCATTTCTGCACCCCTCCCGGCGCTGATCCTGGCCAGTGCTCCTACATGTCTCGCGTATGTGAGGCCCGGTGCGATTCCGAGTGCCCTGGTAGCCTCTCGTTCCGCTGCGACATAATCACGTAGCATGAGGTAGGTAACGGCCGTTTCCGCAGCACACGTTGCGCAGAACGGGTTGGCGCTGAGCGCTTCCAGCTGATTCCTCAGCGCCTGCTCGAGGTCACCCTGTCGCCTTCGGATTGCGCCCAGTTGCACCAGTACGTCGCTGACACCAGGCCAGACGGCTCTGGCAAGCTCGAAGTGCCTCAGTGCCCGCTCGTAGTTGTTGAGTCCCAAGTAGTAGTACCAGCCCAGGGCAAGGTGACTCATGGGGGCGTCAGGTCGCATGCGCACGGCCCGATTCGCAGCATCTCGCGCTGCGATGAGCCGCCCAGGCGACCGATCGTGGTTCCACAGAAACATGGAGGTATGAGCGATAGCGAGCTTGGCGTGCGCTTGGACGAAACTCGTATCCAGCTCGATGGCTTGTTCCAGGAGGTCCACGGCCCGGCTCATGTCTCCCGCGTTGCTCGTGTCTCCCCGTAAGTATTGGTTGGCGCGTAGATAAAGGTCGTACGCCTGGAGGTTCTCAGTCGGTTGATCCCTGAGCCAGTCCCGTTCGGTACTCAGGAGCGGGATGCCAAGCGCCCGGGGCACTTCCCCTGCAAGGGTGGCCTGCAGTTCGAAGAGGTCCGAGGCATCGCCATCGATTGGCTCATTCCACAGCACAGCGCCGTCTGCGTTACGGACCAGGGACGGCAGCACTCTGATGGTAGCGCCAGACTCATCGCCCGGGGTCCGTTCCACCGTCGCACGTAGCGTGAATTGTGCGGCTAGTGCAGCATCTTCCTGCCCGGCAAAAGCGCCGGGCGTGTCCAGACCGCCATCGTTGGGACCGATAACGCTGAGGATCTGCACGCCTGCCAAACGATGTACCACATCTTCGGTCAATCCTGCGACGAAGTACTCGTCATCCGCCGGCCCAAGATTCTCGAACGGGAGCACCCCGACTGACACTCGCGACCACGAATCGGTGGCGGCTTGTCGTGAAAGAACAACATAGGTACCCGTGACGACTAGCAGCAGCGCGATTGCTCCTAACACGTAGAGCGGACGTCGTGCGTGCCGCTGCAATCCTGTCTTGGCAGCCTCCGCAGCAGCGCTCGTTTCCCGGGAAGCGACATCATGCCGTGAGGGTGGCGCGGTCGGTGGAACCACCAGTCGGTGTGATGGTTCGGCCTTGAGACGATCCGCGAATTCCAGGACCCCCGCGTCGGGCTCGATCTCGAAATCGTTGCGCACGGCTTCGGCGTGAGCTTGTGCATGCTCGATCGCGGCAGCTCGGTCGCCCGCGGCGTCGAGCGCCGCCATGAGCTGGCAAGCGATCTCCGGGCTGTAGGGATCGTGCACCGCCAAGAGCTTCCACCATCGAGCAGAGCCAGCCGGATCGCCGCGTTCGGTTGCCGCCATCGCAAGAGACCGCACTGCGTCTGCATACCGCTGAGCAAGACGGTCACGCTCAGCGTTGAGCCACTTCTCGAACTCCGGCGCATCGCTTACGTACAGGCCATGCAGCAACGCTCCACCATACAAGCCCACTGCTTGTTCTTGGTCCCCTCGCTCCAGCGCCTCCTCGAACTCGATGGCGTCACATTTGATCCGGGAGAAGTCGAGGCCTATGTCCTGCGGCCCACGTCCCAACAACACATCTCGTCCGAGTGTCTGCCTGAGGAAGTGTACCGTCTGTCGTAGTGCCGCCCTGGCATGACTCTGGTCCACCTCGGGCCAGAACAGTCCCACGAGCGTGTCTCGTCTATGGAATCCGCGTGGCCGTGCCACCGCCAAGTAGCATAGGAGGGCAATCCGCTTCCCGTGGGCCAGCTCCGATCGTGAGGCCTCCGCTGCAGCAGTACTGAGATCGAGTGAGCCCAGAGTCCGCAGGGTGACAGTGGGATCTGATGGGGCAGTTGGATTCACGGTTCGAGCAGCGACCAGTGTACGGAGATCGGGAGCGTTGCTGTCTGAGCCTCTCTACCCACAACAGAGACAGCCGTTCCCGAGCGATTCGGGTTGCGGCGACCATGCCGATCGGTCACACATGGCTCACCACACACGTAAGCCTCGCCTGGATATGTACAGCGGCAGATGCCTGTATCCGAGGGCCTCCAATGCCGCCAACATGGCCCGTTTGCGCGAACGGTCCCCATCACAGAGCAGTGTGATTGAACCGCCGTCACCTCCGGCACCGTTCACCTTGTGGCCGAGTGTTCTGAATTCCTTGCCAACGGCGATGATCTCTTCTGCCTGTTCACATACTAGAGATGGGTGCAGCTGTCGTTGTTGCTCGGTATTGCGTGACATTACATCACCCAACGCAGGCAAGTCCTCTTCCAGTACCGCATCTTTCGCCTGCTTCGCCAGTCGACGCATCTCCACCAGGTGTGGATTCTGCGATGCATCGTCACCAAGACTCGCGATTACCTGTTGGTGAATCTCACTGGAGCTGTGCGGAGTTCCGATGTAGATCACCGCCAGTCGCTGTTCCAGCTCCCACCAAAGTGGATCCGGTAGGTGAAGCTGCGAGACCGTGGCATGAGGGAATCTCTGCATTTCCAGGAAGTTCACACCTCCGTACGCACTACAGAGTTGGTCTTGAATTCCACTCTGCAAGCCGAGCTTGTCAGTCTCCAGTGAGTGTGCCAGGTATGCCACCTCGTGAGGAGTCAATCGACCGGATGTGAGACGATCTAGCGCACCGAGCAGCGCCACGGACACCGCGGCCGACGTGCCAGTGGCTGCTCCAGGTGGCGCCTCACTGTAGATGTTGATACTGAACGCAGCTTCATCGGGCAGTGCCATGACTTCTAGTGCCGCTTCCAGCAGTGGATGTTGATCGTAGGCAATGCGCCCTGGGTCGACCGTGAACCGTTCGCCGTAGTTCTCTGCAGTAATCACGATTCTGTCGCTGACACCATCCCGCGGTACGGCGTGGACCTGCACCTCCACATACGGGTACACAGCGATGTGAAACACGGCACCGTGGACCGAATACCATGTATCCGTCCAGCCTCCGATGTCGCACACGCGAATTGGTGCAACAGCATTCACTGTCACCGGCAGTTTCATGGTAGGTCGATCATGCCCTCCCAGAACCTGTACTTGCCGGCCCCCAGTCCGGTAGCCCAGTCGTCCGGCTCTAGTGTGAACGTGTTCCACGGCGCGGCAAACAATTCCCGATCCTCATAACTGACCCCGACCATGTGCATAGCGGCCCACTTCAACGACTGCTCGTTGCGACGTGCGTAAAGGAAGCTCGCGTCCGTGCTGAACGGCCCGTATGTCACCCGCCCGGACTCGAGCGTGTAGCGCGGCCGCTTGTTGGCCGCGATAATTTCTCTCAGTAAATCGGTATTCGAGCATACGAAGATCTCTTCACCCGCGATCTGAAGCGCCACGCCAATGCCCGCACTCGATTCCGGCGGATTCAGCACCTGAATGCCATCAACCGGACTCTCATATGGCGCAACGCGATCGACAGGCGCCAGGACCGTGACGAATGTCTCCACGTGTCCCGCAAAGTAGTGACTGGCCAGTGTCTGGTACACTGCAGTGGCGGGCTCGAGATTGCGCTCGAGTTCGAACGTGCCCTGGGTCCGGATGCCACGCTCTGGAAATTCGATCCTGAGCGCTTTGTTGCGCGGCATCTCGTTGCCACGGATCACGTCCACACCAGTTACGAAGTGAGCGTCACCAGCATCGAGCACGGTCGTCGCGTGCCACAGTGTGGCCAATGTGTAGAAGTCCGTTTCTAAGAACTTCACGATGTCGAACACCACGTACACGTTGTGTTGTTTGAGCCACGTTATGACACGGTCGTGCTGAACTCCATCACGTGCGTCGGTAAGGCGGGTGCGACTGACATCGAAATCGTCGGCCGTCCAGAACTCGATCTTGTCCGTTTCAACCGGACGATAGGCACCCGAGTTACGCAGAAATTCCCACAGACCCTGGTCGCGTCCACGTTTGGTCGTGCGGTAAACCAGCCGGTTGTGATAATAGTCGGCCCGGAACTCGCCCCAAGGTCCAGATGGCATACGCGGACGGTAACCCGCGTCATTCAGCAACACCGACCCGTCGCTCATCATCAGCACGATCGAATTCTCGTCGGAGTGCCCGTGGTGCATCTTCTCCTCTTCCACGGGGATGGTATTGCGCAGATAGTCGCGGGCCATCCGAGCGTACGGGCCCTCATCCCGGTAGTTGAGCAGCAGATAGTTGGCGTTGTCGTCCCAGCCATCGCGGAAGACAATCTTCTTGCCTACCAGGTCCTCCATTACCTCCTCACTCACAGCCGGCGGAGCATCTGTCGCCGTGCGTTCATCCGACCAACGGTACGCATCCAGCAGGTTCATGCCGTTTCCGATTCCAACCGTTGCGCCCATGGCGGCGTGCATCGCGTTGAAGATGCGTCGTGCGGCCCAACGATAGTCGTCACGATCGTACTGCGTGGCGGCTCGTTCCAGCAGCGCGACGTACCAAGACCAGTTCGCGTGCCAACGTGCGTCGCCAAAATCGGGGATCATCCCTGTGGGATCGAGTAGATGCGTGAAATAGTCGAAGTAGTAACGGAAAGTCGGATGATCGAACAACGATTGATCACCCAATGCATCTACATAGCGCACGAGAGATATGAGCCACACCGGATGGTAGATCTGCGCGTCCTCCTCTTCCCACTTGCCCCAGCTGTCGGCGGCGAGCACACGAGCCATCTTGTCCCACTTGGCCGCGTCGGGGTGATCCGGGACGGCCTTCGCCGCGAGCAATAGACTGTACGCTCGTAGCATCGCCCGATTCATGGGGCCCCACTCGGGAAAGTAGAACACGTACGCGGCGCCTTCTGCGATGCTCTGCTGAATGATCTGCCTTTGCTCTGCTGTCAATGAGGGGCTGTCCTTTACAAACAGATACGCCTCGCCGAAGAAAGACATCTGAAAGAAGTCGGTTAGCGTTGGCACGCCCCCAGCGTAATCGGGTCGCACGCCATGCATTTCCTCGGGGAAGTATTCCTTATACTCGTGGTGCCTTACCATCCACTCGATGGCAGTCTCCGCATAGCGCTCTTCGCCGGTCACGTGGTAGAGGGATCCCGCAAGCCGAGCGAAGTAGGGTGGACCACCAGGCGGTTGGTAGCCCCACTCAGGTTGCGGCTCCCACGTCTCCTTCCAGCGCTCTACCTGTGCCGGTATCGACTCGAGCCCCTCTTCGAACGCCTGCCGGGCTAGGTCGAGGTAGAGATCACGTTCCTGGCCAACGACGCGACCGGTCATGACCACGGATGTGATGATACCGATCGTCAGTATGGCCATCGCTGACAAGCTACATCTCCTTCTCCTGTCACCGAACAGCATCGTAACTCCTGAATAGAGTCCAAGTCATGATCTTACAGCAGCGTTGCCAGCACTTCCACCAATCGATCGACCTCATCCTCTGAATTGAACAGGTGTGTCGAAGCCCGCACCGCGTTCAGCCCCGCCTCTCCCACCGGACGCAAACGCATGTCATGCTCCCGTCGCAGCATGTTACACCAATCCCACGGGTCGCCGCCCGCATCCGGTAGCTTGAATGCGAGTATCGCAGCGCGCGACGCCGGATCGGCGGGCGTCAGCATGTCCACACCGTTCAGAGGCTCGAGGCCGGTCCTGAGTCGATCGGCCAGGCTGGCGGCACGTGCCATCGCGGCATCGCGGCCCACCGCTGTCAAGAAATCCACTGCAGCAGCGAAGCCCAGTAGGACCGTTGTATTTCGCGTACCGTATTCCGAGGAAGGCGCCGCTC
>CP070792.1:1268331-1280465 GCA_020346845.1 Gemmatimonadota bacterium | reverse complement strand
AGAAGAAGGTAGCGAAGAAGAAGAAGGTCGCGAAGAAGAAGAAGAAGGCCAAGAAGAAGTCCAAGCGTAAGCCCAATCTGGCGTTCATGAAGCCGTTGACACCGGACGCAGCCTTGGCAGCAGTCGTGGGCAGCACGCCACTACCGCGCACTCAGGTGACCAAGAAGATCTGGGCCTACATCAAGCGCAATGGCCTGCAGGACAGCAGGAATCGGCGGATGATCAACGCGGATGCGAAGCTCTCGCCGATCTTTGGTGGGAAGTCTCAGGTCAGCATGTTCGAGATGACCAAGTTGGTCAACAAGCACATGAAATAGGCAGCACCCTCGAACAAGCAGTAAAACGGTCTTCGAGACCGTCCTCGTTGTACCAGTCCAGCCCTGCATTGGAGGGGGGTCGGCGCGCTCGCCGACCCCCAACGAGGTCCCCCCGGAGAAGCGCACACCGACCCTCGAGTAGCTCGATCTCCTTCCCCTACTTCCCCTTCTTCCCCTACTTATCTCCTACAAAAGCCTCGGCTGCGCCACGGGAGCAAACGACGTCCTGTGATGCCTGGTGGGACCATCGTTGTCGAGAGCGTGCAGATGCACCTTGGTCGCGTAGCCCTTGTTCTCCTCCCAGTGGAACACTGGATAGCGTCGGCCCAATTGTCGCATGAGTCGGTCGCGGACGCACTTCGCCAGCACAGAAGCCGCTGCAATCGACATGCAGGCACCGTCTCCGCCAACCAGTGCTTCGTGCCTGGTGCCGAGTTCGGGAACGGGGTTGCCGTCGATCAGCACGTAATCGGGTGGCATCGGGAGTCGGGCGATAGCACGACGCATCGCCAGCGCCGTGGCCACTCTTATGTTCAGCCGATCTATTTCTCGCACCGAGGCGGCACCGAGCGCATACGCGACGGCCTGTTCCCGGACTTGCGACGCCGTCCGTTCACGCGCAGCCGGTGTCATGGTCTTGGAATCTCTTAGCCCATCAATGAGAAGCTGCCCCGGCGGGAATACCACCGCGGCAGCGATCACGGGGCCGGCCAAGGGGCCCCGTCCTACTTCGTCCAGGCCAACAACGGTTGTGTGTCCTTGTGCCCAGAGCGCGGTTTCGCGCTCGAGAGTGGGCAACTGCACCTAGGTCTCTCGCCGCTCCCGAATTCGTGCGGCCTTGCCCGACAGCTTGCGCAGGTAATAGAGTTTGGCCCTTCTCACTCGGCCCCGTCTCACGACCTTGATCTCGGCCAGGTTGGGCGAATGGAGTGGGAAGATACGCTCCACGCCAATCCCAGATGAGATCTTGCGTACCGTGAAAGTCTCGCTGGCCGCGCCACCCCGCCGACCGATACACACACCCTCAAATGCCTGCAGCCTCTCTTTTTCGCCTTCGCGCACCCTTACCGACACGCGAACCGTGTCACCCGGCCTGAACTCCGGGATGTCTTCGCGCAGTCCCTCACGCTGGATGGCGCTCAACTGATTCATTGTCTCAACCCCTCATTACTCGGTCTCAGTGGACCGGTGTTCAGCCTCATAACGCTCCCAAAGGTCGGGGCGCCGTGCCTTCGTTATTGCCTCTGCCTGGGACCTGCGCCAGTCAGCTATCTTCGCATGATCTCCCGATAACAATACGTCGGGTACAGCATGACCGCGATACTCGGGCGGCCTGGTGTAAGTCGGCGGACTCAACAGCCCGTCATACAGCGAATCCGTCGCAGCCGATTCATGATCGCCTAGTGCTCCTGGCAGCAACCGCACCACCGCGTCGACGACACAGAGTGCAGCGAACTCCCCACCGGACAAGACGAAATCACCCAACGACAGCTCTTCGACCCCCGGCCACTGCGCCACCCGCTGGTCCACGTCCTTGTAGTGGCCGCACAAGAGGGTCAGCTCCTCACACACGCTATAGCGAACCGCGTCGTTGTGCTGGAACAGCGTTCCCCGGGCCGAGAGCAGCACTATCGGTGGCACTGCCTCCAGGTGTTCCAGCGCCTCGAAAAACGGCTCCGGCTTCAACACCATCCCCGCACCACCGCCATACGCGTAATCATCGACGGTGTTGTGTCGATCGTGCGTGAACTCACGCAAGTTCACTACCCGATACTCGACCAAGCGCTCAGCCGCTGCGCGGCCCAGAATGCTCGTCTCCAGAGGCACCGTGAACACCTCGGGAAACAAGGTCACCACGTTGACCCTCAAGGTCATTACAGCTCCAGCAGTCCTTCCGGTGGATCGATCTCGATCCTTTTGGCCGCACGGTCCACACTGACAACGATCGGCTTGCTGAACGGGACCAGCACCTCTCGACCGTTCATATCGACCGCCAGCAGCCTGCCGCCCGCAGCCTCTACCACCCGGGTGACCTCCCCCACCACCTCACCATTGGCCACAACTGTGGCACCCGGCACTTCATGCTCGTACATCTGCTGTTCGCTCGGAGGTGTCAGCTCCTCTCTGGGTACCCCCAGAAGGATCTGATCCCACCGCTCCAACACACCTCGGTCGGCAATCCCGCGAAACTTGAGCAGCCAGCTTCTATGGTACCGACGCTCACGCTCAATCTCCAAAGGCTCGCCAATGCGATTCCCCTGCTCGTCTACTGGGGTCAGCAGTCTCCCGACAGTGAATACCTGCTCGGGGTCATCAGTCAGGACCCAGCAGACCGCGTCTCCCTTGAGCCCGTGCGGTTTGCGGAAGCGCGCCACCGCAAGGTAGGCGGCCTCCATTACCCGTTAGGACTGGGCCGGTGTTTCGAAGACGCCGGCCTTTTTCAGCAGAGAGCGCACCGTCTCAGAGGGCGTTGCCCCTTTGGCCAACCAGGACCGCGCCTTCTCGACGTCGACGTCCAAGACCACCGGTTCGGTGCGAGGGTTGTAGTGACCCAGCGTCTCGACGAACCGCCCATCCCGGGCCTCTTGCTTGTCCGTGACCACGATGCGATAAACTGGCTGCTTCTTCCGGCCCACTCTGCGTAGGCGTATCCGTGTTGCCATGTACCAACCTTCTAGTTAAGACAAGCCAATTCCGAACTTGCCCATGTGTTTCATCATCTTCTTCATCTGCCCGAACTGCTTGACCAGACGGTTCACCTCCTGAACGGTACGTCCCGAGCCTTTGGCGATCCGCACGCGGCGCGACCCGTTGAGGATCTCTGGCCGGCGACGCTCCGCAGGTGTCATCGAGAGAACTATCGCCTCTATGTGCTTCATTCCCTTCGGATCCACCTTTGCCTGCTTCAACGCCTTGGCGTTTACGCCGGGCAACATCCCGAGCAAAGACTCCAACGGTCCCATCCGTTGGATCTGGCGCATGGCCACGAGGAAGTCCTCCAGGTCCATGCCCTTCTTTGACGTCACCTTCTTGGCGAGTCGCTCGGCCTCGTCGGCCTTGACCGCGGCCTCCGCACGCTCCACCAGACCGACCACGTCGCCACGCTGCAGGATCCGTCCCGCCATGCGCTCTGGATCGAAGACGTCAAGGGCCTGTAGCCCCTCGCCGGTACCGATGTATTTGATCGGAGCTCCCGTCACACCATAGATCGAGAGCGCCGCCCCACCGCGTGCGTCGCCATCCAGCTTGGTCAGGATTACGCCCGTGATTCCCAACGAATTATGGAAACCCTCCGCAATCCTGACAGCATCCTGCCCCGTCATCCCGTCAGCCACCAGCAAGATCTCGTGCGGCTCTACTGCCGCCTTGAGACGTTCTAGCTCCGCCATCATCTCTTCGTCGATCTGCAACCGACCGGCGGTGTCAACCAGTACCGTCCTACTCCTCGCCTTTGCCGCCACCTCGATTCCGGCCTTGACCAGACTCGGCACGTCGTCTCCGGCACCTGGCTCAGTGCGCCGTCCGAACACCGGCACGCCGACCTTCTCACCGAGCTGCGCCAGTTGCTCCTCTGCCGCCGGCCGATACACGTCGGCCGCCACCAGGTAAGGAGCCTTCTGCTCCCGCTTCAACCGTGCGGCCAGCTTGGCCGCCGTCGTGGTCTTACCAGACCCTTGGAGACCGACGATCAAGATCACCGTGGGCGGTACGGACGCAATCGCCAACGGCGACTGCTTCTCTCCCAACAACGCGATGAGCTCGTCATGTACGATCTTGACGAGCTGCTGGCCGGGGCTCACCGCCTTCACCTTGTCCAGCCCGACCGCTTTCTCACGGACCCGCTCCATGAACGTGCGGGTCAGCTCGTAACTGACGTCGGCTTCCAGCAACACCCTACGGATCTCCCGCAGGCCCTCCTTGACCGCATCGTCGGTGAGCACACCACGATCGGTCAGTTTCTGCAGGGCAGCGGTGAGCCGATCCGATAAGGCGTCAAACATAAAGCCTACCAATATAGATAGGGGGGCGGTTGCGGAGCAACCGATTGGGGATTTTGGATTTACGACGTGCGATCTGTTATGTGCCCCGCCCAGCCGTCAACCCAATATCGCAGATCACACATCACAAATCGCGGATCGTACATCTCAGCTTGTTCTCGACAGTCGTATCCAGCCGGAGAAGTACGCCACCGTCAGGACCAACAGAATCGACGCCGCCCCCACCAGATACGTCGGTCCGACCCCAAAGCTGGCGATGAGGATCGGGGCCGAAGCGGTGATGAATCCGCCGCCCATCATGGGCTCGTAGATGATCTGCTTGAAGCCAAAAGACTCGGCGGCTTCCGTCTCGAACTGCGGATCGGCCACCCGCAGTAGCAGCAGACCCAGGGCAGTCACACCGGTCTGCATGCCGTATTCGGTAATACCACGCTCGAACCATGCCCCCGGGAGCATGCGGGGTGCGATGAACCACGTGGCAATGATCACCCAAATCAGGCCGACGACCATCAGAATCGCGAAGGGCCAGAAGAACGAGAGAAACACGTCCAGCTTGATGGCAGCGATGGCAGACACCACGAGGAAGTCCAGCGCCAGGCCCAGAATCCGATCGTAGGTCTTGCGATCGAAATACTTCGCTATCCCGATGCGGGCACACACGATCTGAACGATGATGCCGCCGATCATCGCGAGCGGAAACAGTGGGAAGCTCGCGAAGAGATCGAGTTCTGTCTGCGCACTGAGGCTCTTGATGCCTTGCAGCAAGTACCACCCGATCAAGATTGCGACCCCTACGAACGCCGCGTGGAAGGCAAACGGCTCCAGTGCGTCGGGTGAGATGGTCATGGTCGTTCCCGACTTACGCTCTCGCTCGGGAATGAGACCGCTGATCTTCTCCAGACTCAGTTCCTCCGGTGACTTTATGACCTTGGTATAGCCTCGGCGGGCGGCCATGTTGATCATCACCATGCCGAACACTACCGCGCTGATGACACCGACGGTGGCTGACATGAGTCCCAGGTCCGAGCCCGCGGGAAAGCCAAGTTGTGTGAATGCCTCCTGCATTCCCGCGGCGGTGCCGTGCCCGCCGGAAAAACCGATCTCCATGAGGCAGCCGAAGAACGCTGGAACTCCAAACAGTGGTCCCAGCAGGATCACCGATATCCCTACACCCACCATGTATTGCCCCATGCCGACGGTCCAGCCGTAGCACAACTGGGGGCCACCCTCACGCCAGATAGTGCGCAAGGATGGAATCGTGAACCCGAGGAACAGACAGGCGAAGACGATATTGATCAGGACCCCGGGTAACGAGCCCCAGGTGGTCAAGGTGCTCTGCGGGATGATCTCTCTGTTGAGCAAGCTGCCCAGCAGATAAGGGCCCAGGAACAGGCCGATGAAACCACCGATGATGGATGCCGGGAGAAACAGCTTCTGGAATAGCAGGATCTTTGCGCGCAGCAGTTTACCTACCAGGAGTAGCAACGAAAGCCAGCCCACGTCGATCATCAGTTCGACTAGCACAGCACCGGAGATTCCCATTACCCGTTCCTTGTTGCCTGGAAGGAGAGCACAAACAGTTGGTCGTGCATTTTAACGTAGAGCCCGATACGGAGCAAAGACGCTGGAAGCTATTCGGTCAGCACGTCCTCACCCTCCAGCTTTGCCACAATCACCGCCCCACATGAGTCGCTCAGCACGTTGACCGCAGTACGGAACATATCCAGCAGGCGGTCTACTGCGAGTATTAGAGCGACTCCTTCCAGCGGTAGTCCGACAGCGTTGAGGATGATCGACATCATGACCAGCCCGGACATCGGAACGCTGGCAGCGCCTATGGAGGCAAGCAAAGCTGTGAGCGCGATAACGAACTGTTGGTCCAACGAGAGCCCGATTCCATACACCTGCGCAATGAAGATCACCGCCACACACTCATACAACGCAGTACCGTCCATATTGACGGTCGCGCCGATCGGCAACACGAAAGAGGATATCTTCTCCGACACTTTAGAATTCTCGGTCACCGCCTCCATGGTGAGCGGAAGAGTGACAATGGTCGACCCAGTGGAGAATCCCGTGATCAGAGCTGGTGGCATTCCGCGATAGTGTCGGAAGGGGTTCTTCCGCGTCACGAGATAGATGAGCGTGGGCAACGTGATCAGCGCATGGATGAAGAGCCCGATCAGGACGACCACGAAATAGAAACCCAACGATCGGAACGCATCGAACCCTGTGGTTGCGACAATGGTCGCGTTGATTCCAAACACGCCGAGCGGTGCGGTCCAGATTACAAATCGCGTGAGCTTCATCATTGCCTGGAAGGCGGCCTGGAAGAAATCGCTCAGGTATGTCCTGTACGGGTCATCCAATCGCGTGACGAAGTAACCGAACAGAATGCAGAAGAAGATGACCGGTAGAACTTGTCCCTCCGCTAAAGCTCGGAACGGATTCTCCGGAATGATGTTGAAGACCAAGTCCATGAAGCTCTGCTGTGCCGCAGGGACTTCCGTGATCTCTTCCTCGAGGCTGATGGTCGAGTCGACACCCGGTCGGAGCACATTTACCAGTATTTGGCCCGTCAGTATTGCCAGGAGACTCGTCGTTACGTAATACCCGAACGTCTTGGCCCCCAGGACTTCGAGGTTCTTCTTCCCACCCACGCTTATGACGGCGGCAGTCAGCGACGTGATGATGAGCGGCATGATGGCCATGCGCAGCAAGCGGAGAAAGATGGCGGAGAGTGGTTCCGCGACCGGTACAATGGTTTCGCCAACGACCCGCCCCGCGGCCATACCGGCAAATAAGCCCACGAAGATCCAGAAGGTGAGGGACCTGTAGGGTATTCTCATTGCTGTCTAGTGTATAGTTTCATGCGATCTCACACGATGCCATTGAATGATCACTGAACCATCGTTACTCAGAGCAATCGTAACCGTCGGTTTTGGAGCGATGGCCGGCGGACTCACCAACCTCGTAGCCATCTGGATGCTGTTCCATCCCTACGAGCCGCGTGGACTGAGGTTCTTCAAGCTTCACGGCGCGATCCCGAAAAACAAGGCCAGGCTGGCCAGGACGATCGGCCGCACGGTGGGTCAGAGATTGCTATCGACCGAAGACTTGGCCGAACAACTGAGCGCTCCGGCAGTGAAGGAAGCTTTTGACCAAGCGGTGGCCGGTTTCGTCACATCATTGTTGCAAGATGAATGGGGAGCGCTGCGTGAGGAATTGCCGGAAGGCTTTCTATCCGAAATCGACGGCGCAATCGCCAGTATCGCCGAGATCGTGGCAGACCGGGTGGTCGAGCACACCACTACCGATGCATTCCGCAACAAGGCTGCCGAGTTTCTAGCTCGCACGCGCGATCAAGTTTCCGAGAAGCCAATCGGTGGACTGCTCACCACGGCGCGACGGGAAGCGATTCGAGATCGGGTAGAGAAGTGGGTCACCGACGCGGCCTCGAGTCCCGAACTCGACAAACTGATCGAGGAGTGGCTCAATCGCCAATTGGTCCGTTTTGCCGGGGACAAGACCCCGCTACTCGAACGGTTACCTCAGGCCCTGATAGCAGCGGTCGAGAAGGAGATCGCCGACTACCTTCCCGTTGCTATCGACAGACTCGCAGGTGTACTAGGCGACCCGGTGGCACGCCACCGCATCCAAGATGCCCTGCACCAACTATTCGAGCGCTTCGCGCGAGACCTGCTGATACACGAACGCATCGTAGCACGTATCGTGGTCACCGAGCGAACGATAGCCAAAGTACTAGACAACTTCGAGAGCGAAGGGGCCGACCAGCTGGCCAAGCTGCTGGACCAGCCCGAGATGAGAAACCAAGTCGCGCGCAGCGTGAACGACGCGGTGGTGAACTTCCTGCGCCGCCCGATGGCGGACCACATCGAGCGACTCGGGCCCGAGCGGTTGGAAGGAGTCAAGCAGACGGCCGCGGAACAGATCGCGGCTGTTATCAGGGACCCAGCGACCAGACAATATGGCATCGAGAAACTGGATCACGCCTTGCTGGCGGCAGAGGGCCGCACCTGGGGTGAGATACTGCGCTATCTGCCACCCGAGGAGGCGGCCGACTGGTTGGTCGAGACCATGCGCGACCCCAAAGTGCGAACGTGGGTCGCCGATGGGACAAGGGTCGCTCTCACAGCCGCAGTCGACCGACGTATCGGCCGTCCCGCCGATTGGCTGCCCGAGGGAAGCACGGACCGCATCGTGACCGCTCTCTCACCAGCTCTGTGGGACTGGATTCAGCGACAGATACCGATGGTTGTCGAGAGAGTCGACGTGCAAACGATGGTGGAACAGAAGGTGCTGGGCTTCTCATTAGAACGGATTGAGGAGATCATCCGTGGAACCACGCAGCGCGAGTTGAACCTGATTGTAAGGCTGGGATACGTGTTGGGCGCGATGGTGGGTGGAGCCGCCTACGTGATATCGCTGTTCCTATAGTGGCTCACCGAGGTGTCACCTCGGGCGGCCGATTCCATGCCTCCCAATCTGACGGACCATACATGAACAGCACACCCGGTAGCCCAGCTATCTGGAATCGCTCCACAACGTAACGCCGGCCCGGTGCCACCTTGTCGGGCCATTCACCTTGCAGGATCCCTGCGAATCTATCCGCTGCGCGGTCGTTGTCCCACACGCTCCACCAAACCACACCGTAACCGTCACCCACTTCGAGCACGGCATAGCGATCGCCATCCCAACCCATAGCTCCAAGACGACCCGTGGTCTCGCTATCGGTGAGCTCGGTCAAGAAAATCCCGATCTCGAACTGGCCAAATCCGTCTTCGTGAAAGGCGTCGATCGAGTCGACAAACGCGAGCTCAGTCGGCATATCACCGATGCGGTAGCGGTCCGGATGCAGGATCTGTTCGGTGGATTGAGGAAGACGGGGACCGTACGGGACGGTGTCGGGATACTGGCCGCCAAACCAGCGCACGAAGTCGGCGCCGGTGAGGTACGGGAAGATGAGACCCTCGCGAATAACCGCAGGAGCGGCTGCCAGCACCGGCATTTGCCCCTGCTGATCTCGCATCTGGACACGCAACTCCGACCAGACCTCATCGAGCATATCGGCACCCCGGTCCGGCAGCATGTCCAGCGTCGCCACGAGAGTAGCCTGACCCTCCAACACGGCTTGTGCAGCGATACGGCGATCGTTGCCGCGCTCATTGGACAGGAGTGGAGTGACCGGCATGTATTGGTCTTGCAGAGCATGAACCAGCTCATGGCTCAGCGTGAAGCGCAGAACGGCGGGATCCAGGTCGGCGGGCAGAAACAACATGACCGAGTCGGGATCGTAGTAGCCCATGACCTGCTCGAAGTAGAGCTCGGAAAGCAACCGTCTGACGTCTAGTGTGTCAGGAATCAGACCGAACAAACGATACACCGTGGACAACCGCTCCAACTCATCCGGGGGCAAGTCGGTCTCGATCTTGGCGTCCAGGTAGGCTCGTATCTGTTCGCGGGTTCGCACAGCGATGTCGGGTGGCTCTTTGAACGGGAGACCCACGTGTTGCTCGATCACCGACTGGACATCGGCTGCCATCTCGAGCGCGCGTCCCTCGGTCTGGACCTGATCCGGTTGGCACGCTGGGAGCGTTAGGGCAATGGCGACGATCTCTAACCGGGTGACTTTCATGCGCGAAAGCTAACTAGGTGGCAGATTGAGGAGGGGAAGTGGGGGAAGGAGGGGAAGGAGATGGATTAGGAGGGGAGGGGGGAATCTTCTTCCCCTCCTTCCCCTCCTTACCTCCTGCCTATCTCCTTAGGATCCGGATGGATCCGTTAACCGTCTCCAGCCAGAGGCGACGGCCGCCGTCACCGATTGTGCCGGAGATGCGTCTGGACGAGAAGCGACCGCTCACGGTGAGTGGGAAATCGGTCTCGATGCCACCGTTCACCGTCGCGGCCGTAACGTCGGCGCCGACACCCGCCGGCAGCTCAACTGTTATGCTCCCATTCACCGTCTCGAATTCGAGTGAGCCATCCCAATCTGCCCGGCCCATCTGTGCTCGGATGTCACCATTCACGGTGGTCGCCTGCGCCAGACCCGAGGTGCTGACTTCGATCCCACCGTTTACGGTATGAACGTCAACGTCACCACTGAGCGATTCAACCTCGACGTTACCGTTCACGGTCCTGCCAACGAAATCCACACCGCGCGGCACATGCACGGTGAAGTGGACGGAAACGTCTATGTTATCAGTGTTGTTTCTCGTGCGCCCGTCCGGTCGACACTCGTTGGAGCGTTCCGCACGCCGCGGTGTGGGATAGATGGCACAGATCGTCACACCGTCGCCGTGTTCGATCACTTGGAAATCGATGTCTTCGGCATTGCCGCGCCGGTACTCACGGATTGATGCCGTGACCTCGACGTCGCTACCATTGCTGGGAACTGCCCTCACGTCTCCAAGAACGCCTACCACCTCGATATGGTCTCCCTGCCCCACGCTCCCACTCCACTCGAAATCCTGCGAGGCCAGACCGCCCACCGGGATAGCAAGCAACGTGACGCAAGTCAGTATCCCTGAGACCTTTTTGTACATATTTCCAATCTCCTTACAGCTCGTGTTCATCATTAAATCGCCACGGCAGTCATCGGCCGCCTATCGTCGTCGTAGATCTATGTCGCCACTGAAGGACTCGAGATCGATGCGAGCACTGCCGTCACCTATCGTAAAGCTGAATTGACGCCCTTGGCTCCAAGTTTCCGTCAGCGTTATCGGGAAGCCCGCGTCAAAACTGCCCGAGAAAGTGGAGACGGATATGGCAGCGTTGATGTTCTCGGGAACCGTGACAATCACGTTCCCCGAGTGAGTACTGAGTCTGTAGCGACCGCCGTCTTCGATCGTGCCCTCGAACCTGACGGTACCACTCACTGTAGTAGCCTCAACCTGCGAGGATTCGATGCCGTGCAGAGTGATATTCCCGTGGGTTGCGTCCGCCGTCAACTTCCCCATCGCACCATCCACACCGAGTGAGCCGTGCACAGAGTGAACTGTGAGATCACCACTCGCATTACTCAATGTCACATCCCCTTGTACGGAGTAGAGATACGCAAACCCTGTTGCTCCCGTTGCGTTTATATCTCCCTGCACCGTCTCCACACGCACCTCGCCGAAATCGCCGGAGATGTCTGCACCCATGAAAGTCCCATTGACGTCGACATCCGTGCCTGCCGGCACTGTCAGCTCTACGTCGACGTTCGCCACCCCTTGGTACGCCTGTGGCCGTATTCTCACCACCGATGAGGACTGCGAGATCCCGACCCGCGTGCGGCTCGAATGAAACGCCACGACACGCATCTCGTTGCGATCCCAAGTCCGTATCACCACTTCTCCCCGGAACGCATCGATGTCGAGTCGAGCTCCCGATGCGACGGCGAATGTCGTGTCCGTCTGTTGTGGCATGGCGGCGCTGATAAGCGCGCTAGCTATCAATGTGCTCAACATCGTTCAATTTCCTCGTTGTCAGCTCGCCGCGTTCACGATCGATGTCGCTCGCTGCAAGAGCCGAATCTTCCGCTTCATCGTGGCAGCCAGATGTGTGCTCAGGTATCGGTTGGCCGGATCCTCTATCAGGGCCTGTTGTGCCTCCTCGATTGCCCTGTCGATGGTCGCCAGACTCTGCTCGATGGTTTCGACGGTGGCGGGATTCAGTCGTTCTCGCGCCTGTCGCAACACGCTTTCCAACTCCGCAACCGCCGCGTCGTACTCGGCAATGTCAAAACCCACCAGAATGGCCTCGACCGTTGCTGCTTCGGTAATGGCACCCGCCTGCAGCATCTCGGGCTGGGAGCCCC
>CP070792.1:1263355-1268231 GCA_020346845.1 Gemmatimonadota bacterium | reverse complement strand
TTCGCACCCGGAAGGCACTTGGGTCGGGAATGCCACGCAGCAGCCACCAGCATCGCGATCGCCGGAACCAACGGCAGCACGTACTGTGGGCGCTTGGACTGTGACAAGGAAAAGAAGATGAGCGGCACGACGATCCACAGCAGTAGATAGACTATGCGCCCATCCATGTTGCCGTAGCGGTCACGCCACGCCAGGCTGCGCCACGAGGCAAGGGCGATCACGGACCATGGGAGTGCGGCTGCAGGTAGGATCGCGAGAAAGTACCAGAAGGGCCCTGTGCGTTGGAGCTCGTCGGTGGTCAGACGCTGCGCAGTCTCAGTCACCAGAACGTAGTGCAGAAAGTCAGGTACCTGTCGCAGTACGGCAAACACCCAGGGTGCAATCAGCGCGACGAATACGATAACCGAGAGCGGATCGAGAACGGCACGCCATTGGCGCCGCCAAAGCATGAAGGGCACGGCAACCATGAGGGGCACGGCGAGGGCGATGGGGCCTTTGGTGAGTACTCCGAACGCCATAGCGGCCCAAGCGACGATGGTCCAACCGGACCCGCTGGGTTTTGTGGACGCGGAGGGCTTTGTGACGCGCGCGGCGTCGCGTGTCTCGGCTGACTCGAAGGCCAGGTAGAAGCTCATCAGCGCGAGAACGATAAAGAATGTGACGGTACTGTCGAAGATCACGGTGCGGGAATAGGCCAGAGTGAACGGCGTCGCTGCTGTCGCGATCACTGCTATCCAGCCACCATGCTTTCCGAGGAGCCGGTTGCCAAACCATCCAACGAGGGTAAGCGTCGCGACTGTAAAAACCAACGATGGTAAACGGGCTGCAAGCACCGTGGGTCCTAACACCTCCATGGCGATGGCGCCGGCTGCAAAGAAGAAGATCGGCTTGTCCAGATACGGCAGCCCATTGAGATGAGGCAAGACGTAATCGTTGCTTGCTGCTATCTCACGTGCCACCTCGGCATTACGACCTTCATCCGGCTCCAGTAGTGCGTAGCCACTGAAGTTGTACGTGAGCCCGAAAAGGCAAATAAGGACGGCTACGACCAACCAGGGATTCTCGCGTAGACTGGCACGCAACGAAGCTACCAGGCCTGACAAGCGAAGACCGAACTGTCCGGACATGGCTCAATGGGGATTGGCGAAATCAGACGGCTGCTTGCCCGGTCCAAGTGAAACAGTGATCGGCACTACCGACCTGACGTCACTGTCGACCTCGATCTGGAACTCGTATCTGCCGGCTTTCTCGAACGGGACATCGAACACCAATACTGCACCGGCCTCTACTTCGAGCACTCCCGCCGGTGGCTCTGAGAGACTTACCGTTCCGTCACCAGTGATGATTTCGATACCCTCTTCGTCGACCAGCTTGATGTTCACCTTGTGCTCGCCAATCTCGGTTCGCGCACCCTTGAGTCGAATCACGAGATGGAGGCGTGGATGAACAGACGGGAACTGACTGACCCAGATGTGATGAAAGATGCCCATCACGGACAGCTTGCCGTATTGGTCGATCACGGCATAGTCGCAGACTACGGCAAAATCGATTTTCATAACGTGTCCGTTCTCAGATCGATGACGACGGGCAGAGATCGTTGAGGCTGCAGATCTCACACTTGGGTGTTCTGGCCTGACAGATGGCACGACCGTGATGAATGAGGAGGTGTGGCCACAGAGTCCAATCGGGCTTCGGCACCAGCGCCATCAGGTCCTGTTCGATCTTGTTGGGGTCGTTTTCGTTTGTGAGTCCCAGACGGTTCGATATGCGTTTCACGTGCGTGTCTACTACGATCCCTTCGTCTATTCCGAACGCATTGCCCAACACCACGTTTGCTGTCTTTCTTCCAACTCCCGGCAGCTTCACGAGTGCATCCATCTTGTCTGGCACCTTGCCATCGTGCTCATCCATCAGTGCCTGGGCCATACCGATGATTGATTTGGTCTTGTTGCGGAAGAAGCCGGTGGATCGGATTTGTTCCTCGAACACTTCCGGGTTTGCATTGGCGAAGTCTTCCGCCGTCTCGTATTCGCGGAACAGCGTCTTGGTCACGATGTTGACACGCTCGTCGGTACATTGAGCGCTCAGTATGGTAGCGACGAGCAATTGGAGTGGATCGCGATGCGTGAGTGAGCACATGGCCTGCGGGTACCGCTTCTTCAGCCTACGAATGATCGGTTTGATCCTGTCCTTGGCGCTCTTCACTAGCTTCCCCTCTTCATTCCGCTTGACCGTTCCTGATTCCTTCGGCAGAAACTAGCGCGTCACTTGAGCCAATGCGAGTTGTGTCAGCACCAGGAGATCCGCCGCAGAACAGATGGATTTGAACCCTGCATGGTGGCCGCCTTCCATCACTGGCTCGAACAGAGGATGTCTCGCCTCAGCATGAGCTGATGTCAGCTCGTCTCGTCCGACCGTGATCGAAATCTGGCTAAAGCCATGACGCTCCGATCTCATGCCTAAGATCGCAACCAGCGTTAGTCGCGTACCGTCGGCCGAGGGTGCGAGGAAGATGCCATCGAGTGGCTCATGAGGAGCACCCTCTTCGATCTGAGCCCAAAACCAACGCTCGGACAACTGGAGGTAGCAGGCGATAGGTTCGGCGTGCAGCTCCGCAAACGAGTCGAAGGTCCGGTCATCCCAGCCTTCACGGTCTACGTGGTATACGACTTTGCCACCGCGCCAGAATTGAAATGCCGCGAAGAGCAGCAGCAGATACTCTGCCGCTGCTTCGGGGTGGTCGGCAAGGGTCTGCTGAGCTTCCATGTCGCTCAAGGTTCGCTGCACGAGTGATAGCGACATGAACTGCGCCGGATCGGAAGCATCCTTCTTGGATAGGCGTGTCTCCTCCATAATGCCGACAAAGCGCTGTTCAATCTCCTCGCCGATTGCGAAGTCGTATGGTGTCAGTCGATTCAAAGTCCCGACCTCGGGAGAGAACTGTCCAGTGTTTTCACAAAGCGTTTGTGCTTCTCAATGTGGGGCAAATGCCCGGAATTATCGAATGTCTCTAGTCTCGCGTCCGTCAATGAGGCGATTCGCTCTGCGCTTCGCGAGGTGTCAGGTCATGGCGCCGGTGTAGTACAACGGTCTGCACGTTGAGGTGGGAGTGCTGGGAAAACGGGATCGGTCAAAGTAGTGCCGCAAGCGCGTCGGCAACCTCCACCACAGCCTGCTGCTCTACATCGCTGAAGGCGTCGGGCAAATCACTCTCGATGTCTATCGCACCGATGATCTCATCATGGCGACGAATCAACACGATCAGTTCTGATCCAGTCGTATGGCTGTTAACCGGCACTGGGTCGTCCGAGTGGACCTGCGAGATGCAGCAGTTAACGCCGTTACGGAGCGCGCGTACGAGATCGCCCGAGGCCGCGTTGCTCCGATCGGAGTCTGGCGTCTTGCCATTGTATGCGACGGCAGCACTAGTGCCGTCGGGCAGTAATCGATACATGTAGACGCGGGAGTAGAGGGGGTCTGAATGGTGGATTTTGGAGCTTGCCAGTTGCATCAGCTCCTGGCCGGGCACTCCACGGCAAAACGCACCGTGGAGTGCTCGCGCGATTGACGTCGCCTTCAGCCTGGGCTCAGCCGCCGCGCTTTCCAAGCGTGACACTCACTTCCACGCGCTCGTCATTCCGCATGACCGCCACCGTAACTACGTCGCCTGGCTTGTAGTTGCGCAGCGCGTCTGTCATCGCATAGAGGTCTTTGACCTCGTATTCGCCGATTTGGACTATGATATCGCCGCCCTGGATGCCAGCCTCGCTGGCTGGTCCTCCCTCACGAACTCCGGTGAGGCGTACACCACCAGGCGAGCTGCTCATGTCTGGTATGGTGCCGAGCCAAGCTCCGGAGCCTCCCGTGGTAGCGCGGACGGGCTGCGGGACGTCGACGTAAGTCAGTGGTGAGGTTCGGGTGGCAAACGACCAGGCGAGATCTGCAGCGTACATGGCGATCCGCTCGACACCCTCGACGTTGATCTTGTCCCAATCGTCCGTGGTGCGGTGATAATCCTCGTGGGTGTCGGTCATGAAGTGAATCACCGGAATACCGGCGGCGTAGAACGATGCATGGTCGCTGCTACCCCACGGATCTTCCATGGGACTGAGCGCCAATCCGTAGCCGGTGTTTACCGAATCGAGCAGCTGCGGCAACTCTGGCGCTGAACCGGTGCCACCGGTGATCAGTTTGTCTTCTCTCAACCGTCCGACCATATCGAAGTTGAGCATCGCGTAGGTTGAATCATTGGCCCGAGTCGGGTTCTTCACATAATGATCGGACCCGATCAAACCGATCTCTTCGGCGGTGAAGGCCACGAGGATCATCGTCCTCATCTCAGGTGCCGATCGCTGGCTCAATATCCTTGCGGCCTCCATCAGGGCCACGGTACCGGACGCGTTGTCGTCCGCGCCATTGTGAACCACTCCGGCGCTGTCGGGATCCAGACTGTTGGCGCCGCCCATGCCGAGGTGGTCGTAGTGTGCACCAAGGACCACTACCTGTCCGGCCAAGCTGCCGTTTCCGGGTATCAGGCCGATCACGTTCTTGACGGCGGAACCGCCGAGTCCCGAGTGAGCCACAGCTGGAGCGGTTGGATCTATGGTGAACGGTTGAAAGAAACCGTCGGAGCCGGCCGGCTGTAGTCCGGCCTGGCGGAACTGGTCCGCGATATAAGCTGCAGCCGAATCCAGACCTGCCGTGCCCGTGCCACGGCCCTGGCGAGCATCGTCGGCTAAATAGCGGATATCGGTTAGGATGCGGTCCTGGGCGGTCTGGGCCGTTACCGGCGGAGTGATGCAGGCCATCGCCGTAACAGCGAGTGCGGTCGCACGTAACAACTTGTCAAAACTGAACATACGTCTCCATCTGCGCT
>CP070792.1:1245897-1263255 GCA_020346845.1 Gemmatimonadota bacterium | reverse complement strand
AATCGACAATGCAATGCACATAGCCCTCGACGTGGCAGATGCATTGGAATTCGCACACGACGTTGGCGTGGTCCATCGTGATATCAAACCCGAAAACATCATGCTGTCCGGTGGCCATGCACTGGTCACGGACTTCGGAATTGCACGTGCTCTGAGCGCCGCATATTCCAGCGGTCCCAGCCTGACCATCGCCGGTCTGCCGATTGGGACGCCGGGCTACATGAGCCCCGAGCAGGCATCGGCCGGGGAGGTTGATGCACGCACAGACATCTATAGCCTTGCATGCGTTCTGTCCGAGATGATTTGTGGGGAGCGCCCGGTTCTCGGTCAGGAGCACCGCATCCTGACATCGCGGAATCAGGGCGCCATACCAGCTGGAGTAGTAGCCGTACTACAAAAGGCTCTGGCATGGGACCCGGCTGATCGCTATGAGTCGACCAGCGACTTCGCCGAGGCTCTTGCGGCTGCCCACACGGGTCACGGGCCACACACGGCCCACAGGTTCACCCCGACTCCACCACAGGAGATCCCGCGTAAGTCGATTGCCGTACTTCCGTTTGCGAACATGAGCGCCGATCCGGAAAACGAGTACTTCAGCGACGGGATAACGGACGACATCATATCCCAACTCAGCAAGATCACGGATCTCAAGGTCACGTCGCGCACGTCGGTCATGCAGTACAAGGGCACTACCAAGAACCTCAGAGATATCGGGTTTGAATTAGGGGTCGCCCATGTCCTGGAAGGGAGTGTACGCAGGGTGGGCGATCGAGTTCGGATCGTCTCTCAGCTGATTGACACAATGAGCGACGCACACCTATGGTCCGAGAGTTACGACCGGGATCTGACGGATATCTTTGAAATCCAAAGCGACGTTGCAGGCCAGATCGCAGGTCAGCTGCAGACCACACTGTCGCCCACGGTTGAAGCGAGCATCAAGCGCAGACCGACCGAGAATCTCGATGCATACAACCTGTACCTGCGCGGCGTGTACCAGTGGAATCAATTCACTACCGACAGCAACGCCAAGGCGTTGAAGAGCTTCGAGGACGCCATTGCCCTAGACCCCAAGTTCGGTCTAGCCTACGCAGGCCTCGGCAACTCTTACTTCTCGATAGCGCTGGGGGCGGGCCAAGGTGACATGAGTCCGAAAGAGGCTTTCCCTTACGCTAGGGAGATGGCCGAACGGGCTTTGCAGATCGACGAAACCATCGCCGACGCTTATGCAACGCTAGCATCAGTACACTTCTGGTTCGATTGGGACTGGGATGCTGCGGAGGCGTGCTTTGAGAAGGCAGTGAGAATCGGCTGCGGCTGCGTAGAACCCAGTCTCAAGCACGGCTTCTTTCTGGCTGGCATGGGAAGACGGGAAGAGGGCATAGCGACAGCCAAGAAGGCGCGTGACCTGGATCCCATTTCTCTAATCGTAAACACCCATCTTGGACAACACTACTACTGGGCACGCCAACACGAAAAGGCGAAAGAGCAGTTCGTCAGGACATTGGAGATCAACTCCAGCTTTCCGCCCGCACGCTATGGCCTCGCCTGGAACTACTTGATGCAAGGGAAGGCGGAAAAAGCGGTGCACCACATCGAGGAGACGATCCGTCTTGGCGGCGAATTCAGGGACGCCGCGGCCGGATTGGCGTACGCCCAGGCAAGAGCTGGTTCTCGCCGCCAAGCAGAGACGATTCTGCAGGAACTTCTCGACATCAAAGCATCGAAAGACCAATACATATCGAGTCGAGCCATCGCCGCCGTCTATACGGGGTTGGGTAGCACAGAGTTGGCTCTCGACTGGCTGGAACGGGCTTACAACGAGCGGGCTGCGTGGATGTCGTTTCTCAAAGTCGAGCCTATCTGGGACCCTCTCAGAGATGAGCCCCGATTCCAGGCAGTTGTCAGCAAGATCGGTCTCTAGAAGCCCTCAAGGGAGTCGATCGATCGGAGCACTGGCTCCAATACCTTCCACACGACGTCAGCCATCACACGCTGACCTTCGGCCGTGGGATGGATACCATCCGCCTGGTTGAGTTCAGGAACACCGGCCACGCCGTCTAGGATGAACGGGATCAGGTGCACCCCGTTGTCGCGTGCCACAGCCCCAAACACACTGCGAAAGTCGGAGGTATAGTCCGGGCCCAAGTTGGGCGGCGCTTCCATCCCAGCGATGACTATCTGCGCATCTGGGTAGGCTTCCAGTGTCAGATCGATTATCGCTTGGAGATTGGCCCTCAATGTTGGGATGTCTTGCCCTCGCAAGCCATCGTTGGCACCCAGTTCGAGTATCAATACCGCAACCGGCTGTCGCAGCAGCCAACCGATGCGACGCACGCCTCCCGCAGAAGTGCCACCGCTTTCTCCGGCGTTCACCGTGCGGAACGGCCAGCCAAGGGAGTCAATCTTCTCTTGGATGAGGGCCGGATAGGCACGCTCAGCCCCAACTCCCATGCCCGCCGTGAGGCTCGTTCCCAGAAAGAGCACGGCTCGGCGCACGTCTTCTTCAGTGGCTGATCGAGTCACGCCTTGCCGTTCGCTTTGGCGCGGCAAGTCCTTGGAGCACGATGTGACCACTACGAGAATGCCGATCGCCAGCAGTATCTTACGAACCATGATGATCGTCGCCGAAGGTCTAGAGCAGACGTACACGAGCGTGGGGCAAGCTCTAAAGGTGCTCCACGGTATCAATCTAACGGTCGAGCCTCAAGGGTTCGTCGCAATCGTAGGTCCGTCAGGTAGCGGCAAGACGACGTTGTTGGGTCTGCTTGCCGGTCTGGACCGACCCACTGCGGGTAGCGTCGAGCTGGACGGTCAGAACCTCAACTCACTGACTGAGGATGCGCGGGCACGGTTGCGAGCAGAAAAGATCGGGTTCGTATTTCAGAACTTCCAGCTGATCCCAACGTTGACGGCGCGCGAGAACGTACTCGTCCCAGTCGAGCTGCGCCGCGCTCTAGCCGGCCAGACAACAGAGATTGACGTCGAGGAACGAGCCAGAGACCTATTGCGGCGGGTTGGCCTTGCCGACCGAATACACCACTATCCGGCCCAGCTATCGGCGGGCGAACAACAACGAGTTGCACTTGCCCGGGCCTTCGCCAATCAACCCAGCATCTTGTTTGCCGATGAACCAACCGGGAACCTCGACGCAGAGACAGGTTCGACCGTGATAGACCTACTTGTCACGCTGAATGCAGAAGAGGAAACCACACTCGTCTTGGTCACGCACGACAATGCGCTCGCTAGCAGAGCGCACCGCGTTATCCGCATTGCCGCTGGCAGAATCATCGCGGAGGAGCGTCCAAACCCGCAGTGACAACTCCTTTTGCCATCACAATGGCGCGGCGTGAGGGTCGTGCTAGTCGACGCCGGCTCGGCCTGTACATGGGGTCGATCTCGCTCGGCGTGGCCGCCCTCGTCGCGATCAACTCGTTCAGAGCCAATGTAACGGAGGCGATTCACAACGAGTCTCGAGCTCTCCTGGGAGCAGATATAGAGGTGCGGTCCCTCCGCCCGTTTCCCGATACAGTCCAACGCGTGATAGACTCGGTGGAAACAGCCGGAGCACGTGTTTCCTCCGTTACCAACTTTGCATCCATGGCGCTTGCAAGGAAAACCGGTCATACCCGGCTGGTCGAAGTGCGGGCAGTGAGCGGCGATTTCCCCTTCTACGGTACGATTGAAACAGATCCGCCTGACCGGTGGCAATCGCTTCAGAGCCGACATTACGCGCTGGTTGACCCTGCTGTACTGATCCACCTAGAGGTGGAACTCGGAGACACTATCTCCATAGGCACCGGCGACTTTGTCGTCCACGGTGTGCTCTCCAAGGTCCCTGGTGAGTTCGGTATCTTCGCCGCGTTTGGCGGGCGCGTTTACATACCAGCGGCATACCTGAATGAAACCGGCCTGCTCACTACGGGCAGTAGAACCGTGTATCGGACGTTCTTGGGATTCGAAGAAAGCGGTGCCGTCGCTGAGCTGACACAACAATACGAGGAGCAGTTCAGAAACCTGGACGTGCGCTTAGATACAGCCACGGAGCGCGAGGACGATTTCATCCAGGCAACGGATCTGATGTCTCGCTTTCTCGGACTCGTCGGCCTCGTTGCATTACTACTCGGGGGAATAGGCGTGGCCAGTGCGGTCCACGTGTACGTCAAGAGCAAACTCCCAACCATTGCTGTATTACGCTGCATCGGCGCTCCACAACCCACCGTGTTTTCCATCTACTTGCTTCAGGCGGGAGTACTCGGCGCGTTGGGCTCAGCCGTGGGTGTCGGGCTCGGTTTGATCGTACAGGTCAACCTCCCCAATGTGCTGCGCAATTTCCTCCCGCTAGAGGTCCCGGTTGCGATAGAGTGGTCAACTGTAGTGGCGGGTTTGGCCATCGGCACCTGGGTGGCGACTATCTTTGCATTGCTCCCCTTGCTCGAAGTGCGCAACGTGTCACCACTGCAAGCTCTGCGTCATGAATACGATTCGGAGAGCCACCATGGAAAACAGAAGCTCGGCGCCTTTGTAGCGATCGCCGTCACCATGATCGCGCTGAGTCTGTGGCAGGCACCGTTCGCTGCGGTTGGTGCAGCGTTCGCGGCTGCGCTCGCAGGAACCACGCTCACCTTGTGGTTAGTCGCGTGGCTCACGATGAAAGCGGTCCGGCGCTTCTTTCCACGCAGAGCACCATTTGTAGTGCGCCAAGGGATAGCCAACCTCTTCAGACCCCACAACCAAACTGTTGCGGTCACATTGGCAATCGGCTTCGGCGTGTTCCTGATTGCGACCTTGTACGTGTCGCAAACGAACCTCTTGCGACAGATCGAGATCGACGCGTCACCTGACAGACCCACTTTGATGTTGTTCGACATCCAACCAGACCAACGAGACAGCGTCGAGGCGATAATCACTGCGCGTGGCTTTCCTTTACTCGGCACGACCGCAATCGTTCCCTCCCGCATAACACGTATCAACGGTCGTAGCGTACGTGAGATGCTGAACGACAGCATCAGCCCGCCGCGTGTCCGCTGGCCATTGACCAGGGAGTACATGAATACATACAGAGACACCCTGGTCGCCTCTGAGAAGCTCGTGGCGGGTAGTTGGTGGAGTGCTGAAACAACAGAGGATGTAGATTCGTTTCCGCGAGTCTCGTTGGAACAAGACCTGGCCCGTCAGCTGGAAGTCGACCTCGGAGATCGCATTACGTGGGATGTCCAGGGCATCGAAATCGAGACCGAAATAGCGAACCTTCGACAAGTCGACTGGGCCAGATTCGAGACCAACTTCTTCGTGGTGTTCGAGCCAGGGATTCTGGAGGATGCACCACAGACGTTCGTCGCGCCTACCCGTGCCGTGGATCCGGTGACCCGGGCCGAGCTTCAGCGGGATCTAGTGCTTGCTTTTCCCAACGTATCCTCTATGGATCTCGCTGCGGTGCAGGAAATAATAGAGACAGTGCTCGGCAGCGTCGCGTTCGCCATCCGATTCATGGCGCTATTTAGCATAGCAAGCGGCATCATCGTACTGATAGGCGCATTGGCAACTTCCCGCTATCACCGTGTTCGCGAGAGCGTGCTACTGCGCACCCTGGGGGCACGGAGGCGCTTAGTCAGTCATATCCTCTTAACAGAGTACTCGTCGCTCGGGATTCTGGCGGGCCTCACGGGGACCATGCAGGGCATTGTCGCTGGCTGGATAGCGGTGAGGTACCTGTTCCAACTCACTTTCCACCTACCGGGCATGCCCTTGCTCTTGTTGTGCATCGGAACTGCCGCCACCACTGCAGTCATTGGTTTGCTCAATTCCAGAGACGTGTTCAGTAAGCCGCCCATGGCAGTAATTAGGGAGATGAGCGACTAGCTGACCCACCCACGGCGCTTGCACCATCGTCACCTAACCGACATACTCTCCGACATAGGAACCCCCCGCGGAGGTGTCATGAGCAACCTCAAGGTCGTCCCTCTCTTTCTGCTTCCCATAGTCGGCGCGCCTCAGGCGGCAGCGCAGGTACCCGATCGACTCACTCTCGATCTGTACCTGGAGTGGGAGAGCGTGAGAGATCCCCGGATATCGCCCGACGGAGAACAGATCATCTATACCCGCCGCTGGATCGACAAAATGAGCGATCGGTGGGAGTCCTCTCTTTGGATCATGAACGTGGATGGAAGTCGCAACCGGTTTCTCACTGAGGGATCGACGGCACGCTGGTCACCCGACGGCAGCAGAATCGCGTTTCTACGTCAGGGTGATCCGGAGGGTACACAGATCTTTGTGCGCTGGATGGATGCGGAGGGAGCGACTACCCAGATAACCCGGGTTGAGAAATCCCCAGGCAACGTCACCTGGTCTCCCTCGGGTGATCGCATAGCGTTCACGATGCAGGTCCCATCCGACGAGTCTTGGCGCGTCAAGCTCCCGGGTCGTCCGTCGGGGGCCGATTGGACCGCCGACCCAAAGGTCGTTACTCGGTTGAACTACCGTCGGGATCGAAGAGGTTACGTGGACGACAGCTACCAACACATCTTCGTGGTGCCGGCGACAGGTGGTACTGCACGGCGCCTGACCGACGGCGATTGGAACCACGGCTCGCCGCGTTGGACTCCCGACGGAAGTGAGCTGCTCTTCTCCACTCTGCGCGAAGAAGATGCTGCATATGAGTGGCGTGAATCAGAGATCTACGCCGTGAACGTAATGACCACCGATATCAGAACCTTGACAAGACGTCACGGTCCCGACGGTAGCGCAGTGGCGTCACCCGACGGTCAGTTGGTTGCGTACTCCGGATACGACTGGACTGACGACACCTATATCACTAGCAACCTGTATGTGATGGGAATCGACGGATCGGATCCCAGGATGATGGTCGGTGAGCTAAACAGTTCACCCAACAACATCATGTGGGCGCCGAACAACAGTGGCGTCTATTTCAATGTCAGTGAGATGGGCACGACCAACCTCCACTTCGTATCCACCGACGGTGAGGTGCGAGATGTCACTCAAGGAAACCACAGGCTCTCTGTATCCACCATCTCTAGCCAGGGAACCGCAGTTGGTACGCTCTCCAGCTATCACGAGCCAGGTGACATCGTCACGTTCAACATAAGTCGCCCCGAGATCAATAAGCTCACCGACGTAAACGGTGACGTATTACACGGCAAACAGTTGGGAGAGGTCGAAGAGATCTGGTACCCGTCAGTGGACGGACTGCAGATCCAGGGCTGGATCATGAAGCCACCCGATTTCGACCCGGCCAATGAATACCCCTTGATCCTCGCCATTCACGGTGGACCACACAGCATGTACGGTGTAGGCTTCAACTTCGCGTGGCAGAACCATGCAGCCAACGGCTACGTTGTTCTCTATACAAATCCGCGAGGCAGCTCGGGATACGGATCTGCCTTTGGCAATGCCATCAAACGCGCGTATCCCGGCATGGATTACGACGACCTAATGACCGGAGTCGATAGTGTCATCAACCGCGGTTACATCGACACCGACAACCTGTTCGTTTACGGTGGCAGTGGTGGTGGTGTGCTCACCTCTTGGATCGTGGGTCACACCGATAGATTTGCGGCGGCATCTGCCAACTACCCTGTGACCAATTGGCTTTCCTTCGTCGGTACGACCGACGGATCCAGTTGGTACCGCAATTTTGACAGGCTTCCCTGGGAAGATCCTTCTGAGCACCTCCGACGGTCGCCGCTCATGTACGTGGGAAATGTCACGACTCCGACCATGCTCATGACGGGCGAAGGCGACCTGAGAACTCCCATATCACAGACTGAGGAGTTCTATCAGGCATTGAAGGTACGGAAGGTGCCAACCGTAATGATCAGATTCAAGAGCGAATGGCATGGCACGAGCAGCAAGCCATCTAACTTCATGCGGTCTCAGTTGTACTTGAGGGAGTGGTTCAAGAAACACTCTGCGAAAGAGAAGCCCGTAAGCTAGGCTCGTGAGGTGAAACTCAGTCGCACAGTGCAGAGAGTCAGGGTGACAGTGCGGCTGCACGCCAATACGTCTAGATTATGCTATGGCCAAATCTCGTAAAGACCTGATCGTCGTCGGTGATCGTGTCCTGGTGGCTCCGGAGGAGGGTGAGGAACGCACCAACGTGGGGCTCTATCTCCCACCAACCGCCATTGACCGCCAGACAGTCCAGAGCGGGCGCATAATCGCCACCGGACCGGGGACACCTCTGCCCGACCCAACACAGCTGGATGATGAGCCCTGGAAGATCACCGGCCCGGACAAGAAATACGTGCCAATGCAAGCGCGGGTCGGAGACTACGCACTGTTCTTCCGTAAGGCCGCAGTCGAAATCAGTTACGAGGATAAGAGGTACTTAGTGGTCCCCCAAGCCGCCATTCTCGTTCTACTGCGGTCGAAGGACCCGCTCGACGACCTATGATCCCGTACCGGATGACAACATGACCTCAGCAGCCCAGAGAGCACACTCCCTCGTTCTGTTGTGTGTTGCCAATTCAGCTCGGAGTCAGATGGCCGAAGGATTGGCGCGTGCATCTGCACCTGTCGGCTGGAGTGTGTTCAGCGCTGGCTCACAGCCCGCCATAGTGCATCCGCTGGCGATCGTGGTGATGGAAGAGATAGGCATCGATATAACCGGCCACAGGTCCAAAGGCCTCGACGACGTCCCCTTGGGTGAGGCGGACTTCGTCATCACGCTGTGCGCAGACGAAGTCTGTCCGGTCGTCCCGGGTTCGGTCCATCGGCTCCATTGGCCACTGCCGGATCCAGCTAGCGAGGGCGAGATGATCCGCGACCAGATCGAGGCGTTTCGCAAAGTGCGAGACGAGATCAAGCGCAGGCTCACAGCCTTTTGGGCCGAACACCCTGAGTGACCCAGCTGGATGACACTCCTCGTCGTGTTCTTGTGCTTGATTCTCGTTCTGGCCGTGCTGCTCGTGATCCCACGCAAGAGTGACGCCGCCGGTGAGTCGACCGCTATCGAGGACGCAGAAGAGCTGGCGCGGGCGGAAGAGGATCTCGCCGACATAGACGCATTGACCCCGCCGGAGGAGGCCACCGAGGAACTTCCCGACTGGGGACCAGGCGCACCAAAGTACCACAAGAGAAACAGCTAGATGGCGCTCATGCTACGCAACCGCCTTTTCCGCATCGCATTCACCCCGCTATCACGCAAATGGCGTGTAGCGCTCACCACCTGCGCGCTCGCCGCTATCCTACATGCCGCAGATGGCGCATCGGCTCAGACGATCGCCGAGTACGTGGATATCGGAGACAGCTTGTACGATGCCCTCCAGCCTGCAGCGGCCGCAGAGCAATACAGGGCGGCCCTGTTTATTGATGCGGGCACCTACGAGGCACTGTGGAAGCTGGCGCGCGCACAGGTAGACGTCGCCAAGCAGTTGCTCGGCGAAGAACTCCAGGGGGAGCGTGATCGGCTTTACAACGATGCTTGGATCTACGCGGCAGAAGCCGTGCGGGTTGATTCGTTGGATGCCGAGGGCCATTTCATGTTGGCCATGGTCATGGGCAGGCTGTCGCGAACCAAGGGTGGTAAGGAACGGGTACGCTTCGGCAAAGAGATCTACAACGAGGCCGCGCTCGCGCTGGAGTTGGATTCGCTACATGACGGTGCATATCACGTGCTCGGTGCTTGGCACGCCGAAGTGAAGCGACTGTCGGGCATCACCAAATTCTTCGCCAAGACTTTTCTGGGTGGTGGATACATGGGCATAGCTAGCTGGGACTCGGCCGTGGTCCACCTTGAGAAATCGGTCGAGATCAAGCCTGACTACATCTTCCATAGGCTCGAGCTGGCCGAGGTCTACGTCGAACTCGACAGGTACGCGGAAGCACGTGAGCAGTTGATGGAGATAGGCATGCTTCCGGTATCGGATGTGATGGACCCGGTCCACAAAGAGACCGCACTACGCCTGCTCGACGAAATCCGGGAGAAAGGCTAGCTTCGGTCGTCTAGCGGCGCACTCGGCGCAGCCGGCGCCTCAGTCTCCGACGCTGTCTACCGACCTCACGTCGCGCATCACCACTCCAATCCTCCAACTGATCACGAGCATCTTCGTGGATGTCACGAATGCCCTTGGTTATTCGCTTTCGTACGACCTCCCCCCGCTCCGGCGCCATCAGCAGGGCCACCCCTGCACCGACCAGACCCCCGACCACCAACCCGAGAGCAAAGCCACGCAGACCGATCATGCTGTGATACAGATCGTAATCTTCAGCGTCTTCGTCGTCCAATTCCTCGTCGTCCAGCTCCTCGTCCTCCAGATCTTCTTCAACCAATTCCAACTCTTCATCGCGACGTCTCATGATCAACTCCCGCCGGTCTTCGGCCGGCTGCTTGTCTGCATTAGCCTCTCTATCTCCTCGATTGTCTTTGGCGCACCAATCGATAGTACTTCGTAGCCGGTTTCCGTCACAAGTATGTCGTCTTCAATACGGACACCCAGATTCTCACCCGGAATGTAGAGTCCTGGTTCTATGGTCAGTACCATCCCGGGCTCTAGCGGAAGAGAATAATCGCCCACGTCATGAACTCGCATACCCAACCAGTGACTCAGTCCGTGAATGAAGTACCTCTCGCAACTCTGCGCACCACAGATGTTCCTACTGTTCTGGGCCAAGTAGCTCCGAGCCACCCGATTCAGTTCACGCACCGTTGTACCAGGTTTTATTGCCTCCAGAACCGCCCGTTGAGTGTTGAGAACGAGGTTGTAGACCTCGCTTTGTCGTCGCGTATACTGTCCTCCAACCGGAATGGTCCGCGTCACGTCAGCCGTATATTGTCCGTACTCGGCACCAATGTCCATCACGACCAAATCACCTTCTTCCATCTGTCTGCGATTTACATCGTAGTGCAGCACTGTGCTATTCGGACCGCTACCGACAATCGATGGGAATCCGACCCTGTCGGCGCCCAGATTGCGGAACGTGTACTCTATAGTGGCCTCGAGCTGGTATTCGTACATACCCGGCCGGGCCGTTCTCATTGCCGCCTTGTGTGCTTCAGTGGTTACGTAGATGGCCCGACGCAGGGCCGCTATCTCCACCGAATCCTTGACCACCCGCATGCTGTCCAACACCGGGATAACAGGCCTCATACTACCATGCGCCAACCCTGCAGTTACGCCCAGGCTTGGATCCGTAGTGTAAAGTGGCCCCGATGTTTGTGAAATAGCGGCCTCGATGTCTCGAATTAGGTGTTCCGTGTCGAGTTTGCGCACGTCGTCGATCCCGGTCAACCGCACAGCATCCTTCCCAGGCCCCAGCTTTCTTCCGGTCCACTGCTCCCTGCCCGGATTGCGCTCAGGCAGATAGAGTATCACATCACGTTCCCCATCGCCTGATAGGGACAACAAGAGCCACGCATCCGGGGTTTCCACCCCAGTCAGGTAGAAGAAGTAGTCATCCTGCCTGAAGTCGTTGTCTTGGATGACGCGCTGCTCCAAATCACGCTGCGATGCGGCCGGCACGACAATCACTCCAGCACCAACACGATCCAGCAATGCGTTCCGGCGGGCCTGGTGGGCCTCGATCGCTACCGGCCGACCCGCACCGGGAAGCTCGGAAACTGGCTCTGGCAGCTCACCGGGTACCTGAGCAGCCACCGGAGCGGCCAGAAGACTGAAAACAATCGCTACACGCACGAAAATGTGATCCCCCTCTAGATGTTATTGTGATTCTAGCGCCTTGACGTACGTCCGTCGAGGTCATCAAACTACAGCATTCTTATTTTGGTACCCTTAGGTACCCGAGACGACCATGACCGATCCCGATACGAGACAATCCACCGCGGAGCCAGACCAGCTCCAATCCAAGATCCAGGACCTGGAGCACGAGCGGAAGTTGCTGCTAGCTGTGATAGACATCCTTCAGGACATATCCGGCACGCTTCATTTCGTGGATATACTCCAGGTGATAACCCGCAAGCTAGGAGAAACGTTCGGGCTGGATCGCTGTTCGATCTTCCTAATCCAGTATGGTACGACCAAGGCGCGACTTGTAGCTTCGTACGAGGATCCCTCCATAAGGAATTACCTGGTCGACCTCGACCGGTACCCCGAACTCAAGCGAGCGCTCGAGTCTGGGGAAACGGTCTATATCCCTGACGCGACCAGCGATCCGAACTTGAAGCACATCAAAGGGGTGCTACGAAGCCGAAAGGTCCAGACCATCACGGTGGTGCCCATCATGTGGCGCGGGTCGGCGATCGGGGCGATTTTCCTGCGCACCTTCAGGAATGGCCCGTCTTTCTCAGACGCAGACGTCCATTTCACACAGATAGTCGCCGGACTGGCGGCCAAGACGCTACGCAACGCATACCGGTACGAGCAGCTCGTGAAACGCCAATCGGAGGCTTCGGCGCGGACCCGGCGAACAGATTTCGAACGCATAGCACTGGTCGGCTTCCTCCGACGCCTGCTCGACGCGTACGTCAATCGTGAAGGTGCATGGGGCGAGGGTGTACTCTCGAGAACATCCGGCGAAGAGCTGGATCGGCTCGTCGACGTCGCCATGACGGTCGTTCAGGAAGAAGCCAAAGGCCTCTAAGGCTTGCGCAGCACAGAGGCTTAGATCTATGTTGCCCACGAATTGAAAGCGGCAGTAACCTCATGACTACGCCGACAACCAATCCTGAGATCGTTGCTGTGGGCAGCGGAGCACTCCATGCCTTACGTCGTGCTCTCACACGTGACTTCGGAGACCGAGCGGCCGTGTGCCTGCAAGAGGCGGGGTTCGCGGCTGGCGAGCAGATCTACCAGTGTTTCTTGGCCTGGCTCCCCGACTACACGTCCGTGGACGATCCTGCGGAGCTCGACTCCAGCGTTCTGGGCGACGTTCTCTCAGCGTTCTTCGAGGAGCTGGGATGGGGAAGACTCTCGATCGAGCAGTTGGGAGCAAACGCTGTTGCCATCACATCCGCTGACTGGGCAGAAGCAGATCCTAGCACTGAGGCCACAACCCCAAGCTGCCACATTGCTTCGGGGCTATTCGCCGATTTTATGAGTCGCCTGTCGGGCACCCCTGTAGCGGTAATGGAGGTCGAATGTCGTACGCTACAGCAATCGCACTGCCGGTTTCTCGTCGGAGCCCCGGAGACGATGGACTTGGTGTATGAAGCTCTCGCGGCTGGGAGTGATTACGAGTCTGTGCTATCGGGGTAACCCGGAGAACTCTCATCCAACTTCGCAGCATAGTCGGGCCGAAGCACTAGTTCCCCATCCAGAATCACCTCCCGATCCCAGGGAAGAATGATGAATGCCTCCGTCGCCATGGCACAATAGTCTGGCGTGTAGGGTCCCGTCCGCAGCGAAACCGCCGTCCGCACTTCGGCCGGCTCCAACTTCTTGACCGCCGACAGTGCCAACTTGAGTGTGTCGCCCGAGTCACAGGTTTCGTCGACCAGAAGCACGCGGCGACCTGAGACACTCGGCGGTGGCTCGGTTACAAGGGTGGGCCTGATCGCCGAACCGATCCGTGTTACGCTCATCGAAGCGAAGTCGCGCTGTAGGATGGACGCAACTACTGCACCAGGAATCACGCCTGCCTTGGCGATGCCCAGTACGAGCTCGGGGTCATAGTTGCCCGAAACACGCAACGCCAGCGCCCGGCACAGCTCGCCGAAGAATGTCCAGTCAATCTCAAGGACGTCCCTGCCCGGTGGGCTTGGTGACATGGAGAACACAGCAGGGAACGTAGCCATCTGACTGACGCTGGTACAGGGGGGAGGAGCGGCGTTGCCACTGCTCTACGCCTTGAATATCTTGGGGCTGCAAATGTCATTCTGGAAACGCCTCTTCAGACGCCGAAGTAGAACGGGCTTGCAGCCGCAGCGTCTCGACTATCTCAATGAGGCCCTGGCTCTGGAGCGCCAGGGCGACTACGATGCAGCGCTCACTTCGTATCGGCTGGCTCTACGGGATCATCCAGCCGACCCCCGCGTACTCCAAAACATGGCAATCGCCTTTACCAAGACCCAACGCCACGATGAGGCCATTCGGTATTACCGTCGTGCCTTGGAGATAGACGACACCCTGGCCGGCGCTCATTACGGTCTTGCCTTCCTGCTGCTCAGCCGTGGTGAAAATGATCACGCAGCGCGGCACCTGCAGACGTTTTTGGCTCGCCCACCGCGTGGTCCAGACGCGGAGAAGTGGATAGAGCATGCCAGGAAAGCGCTTGCTGAGCTAGACGCCAAGGAGGAGAACTGAAGCTAGTTGTAGCGTTGGCCATGGTCTTGGCTGCCTGCAATCCAATAACAGGCAATTCTGACGACGTAATTGCACTGGTGATTGAGGGGCTCCCGGAACGAACGCTGGAAGTCGGTGACACCCTCACACTGATCGCCAAGGCTCTCACTTTCGGCGGTGACACGGTACCTGACGCTGAAATCACCTGGGTCGTCGTGGGCCCGGACACCGGACAACTTGGCTTCAGCCTCGACACTTTGTCCGGCCTCGTGACCGCATATGCCCCTGGCAGTGGTTTTGTGCGACCGCGGCTGGAGGACCTGACTACACGGGCATTGATTGAAGTGACCGTGACACCGCCGGCCGACTCGATAGCTCCTGCAGGAGGCCAGCGGCTCACCATGGGGGCGACAGACTCGATCTCGCCGCAGATGTCAGTGGCCGTATTTCAGATCGACTCGCTTGGCGCCCCTGTGGCACTCGGCGAGAAGCCGGTGCACTTTTACCTTGTCGACCCGCTGCCAGGTTCTGCAAGTGCGGCAGGGTTCTACGTGACCACTGATGCTGACAGCTCCGCTGGAAGCGAACCGCATGAAGTTGTCTCGATCTCCGGCACTGACGGGCAGGCGACGGCAGTCATCAAGCTGGGAACCGACTCCTCTCTGCCCGACAGCGCCGTTGTCGATGCCGTGGCAGTTACAGCAGTGGGGGACACCGTAACAGGATCACCCGTGCGTTTCACCGTACTGTTTGGCGGTGACGGTCCTCAAGAGTGACGGAGGTGCGTAGTGAACACACCAGAAACGCTCACACAACTATTCTTTGACGCCGTTGACCGCTTCAGCTCGAAACGAGCTGCATTACGGTTCAAGAAGGGCGGTTCGTGGCATGACATTACACACCATGAGTTGGCTCGCCAGGTACAGCATGCAGCCTTGGGAATGCTGGAATTGGGAATCAAGCCAGGCGACAAGATCGCCATCATTTCTGCAAACTGTCCTGAATGGGCTATCGCCGACTATGCCTGCTTGACGGCCTGTTGCGCCGACGTCCCAGTATACCCAACACTGCCAGCCAATCAGGTCGAGTATATCCTGAAGGATTCGGAAACGACTGCTGTGTTCGTGCAAGACCGGGATCAGTTGGGGAAAGTACTGGAATCCAAAGACGGGCTACCCGCCCTCAAGCATATCGTTTCCTTCGAGGAGGGCATCGATGTACCTGACGTCCTCGGCCTGCAAGACCTGATCAGGATAGGCGCCGCAGCCGAACAGGACCATCCTGATTACCGGGACAACGCCCGCGCCGTAGAAAAGGATGCACTGGCCACACTGATCTACACGTCTGGTACCACTGGAAACCCCAAAGGGGTGATGCTGACACACCATAATATTACGTCCAATGTGCTAGCAGGCCTGGAAGTCATTCAGATCGGGCCAGACGACAGCTGCCTCTCACTGCTACCGTTGTCACACGTTTTCGAGCGCATGGCCGGTCACTACATCATGCTCCACGCCGGAACCACGATCAACTACGCCGAGAGTATCGAGCAGGTACCCGCCAACATGGGAGAAATACGACCCACTATCGTCCTGTCGGTACCAAGGTTGTTCGAAAAGATATACGCCCGCGTCTTGGAGAACGCGATGGCAGGGAGCGCGCTAAAGCGTCGCATCTTCTTCTGGGCACGGAGCACGGCTGAGAGATGGGCCGATCTGAAGCTTGCAGGCAAGTCGATCTCAGTTGGCTTGGGTATCAAGAAGGCCGTCGCCGACAAGTTGGTCTTCTCCAAACTCCAGGCACGTACTGGTGGACGAATCCGTTTCTTCGTGTCCGGTGGAGCGCCGCTGTCGCCCGAAATAGCACGGTTCTTCTACGCCGCTGGCATCCCCATTCTCGAGGGCTACGGGCTCACAGAAACCTCACCATTGATCGCCGTCAATCCACTCGAATCTCCACGGATGGGGACAGTTGGCCCTGCCGTACCCGGTGTCGAGGTCCGCTTCGCACCGGACGGTGAACTGCTGACACGGGGTCCGCACGTCATGCAGGGCTACTACAACAAGGCCACCGAGACGAGCGAAGCGATAGACGCCGACGGCTGGTTTCATACTGGAGACATCGGAGAATTCGATTCACAGAACTACATCAAGATCACCGACCGCAAGAAAGACATAATAGTCACGGCCGGAGGTAAGAACATCGCACCTCAGCCGATTGAGAACCGAGTCAAGACCAACAAGTTCATTCTCAATGCCGTGATGATCGGCGACAAGCGCAAATTTCCCATCATGTTGGTCGTTCCCGACGAGGAAGCCGTGTCCCGGTGGGCCGCCGACCGACGCATCACGATCGTGTCCAATCGCCTGCTGACGCATCCTGACGTTGCAGCCATGCTGGAACGCGAGGTCATGGGCAACCTTCGCGACCTTGCAAGCTATGAGATGCCCAAGAAGATCCTCATCGTCGAACAGGACTTCACGATCGACTCCGGCGAGCTCACGCCGACGCTAAAAGTGAAGCGAAACGTGGTTGAAAAAAGGCTCGCAGAGAAGATCGAGGAATTGTATCGGGAGTAGACAGAAGAAAGGGGAAGAAGGGGAAGGAGGGTAAGGAGGGGAAAGAGATTCGGAAATCTCCTTCCCCTCCTTCTGCTACTCCCTGACCCCAACCCACAGACCACGATCCGCAACGATGGGATTGACTCCGCTCACCGTCGCGCTCTCGTTCGCTACAACCATACGCTGCCCGGTCATGAGAACTCGGCCTGCCTCAGTCAGCCATGGCTCCTCCGCATACTCCTCACCGATGACACATCCTCGAGCTCGGCCTGCTTTGAGTGGGATCTTGGAGTCTGACTGCAATAGGCTCAACACTGTCGATTCGGTGACATCTGGGGGAGGATTCACGCCCACAAAATGGACCTCGCCGATCCGCTCCGCGAGCTGATTGGCCAACCTCGTAACCGATCCCACCAGGACCACGTAACCGCCCTCGAGCTGGAGTGCGAGCAGGGCCTGCACGATCTCGGGATCCGGGATCTCCTCAACTGTGATATCATCCGATCTGCTGCTTCGCCCCAACAAAGGGTCGGGTCCGAATTGCACGACTCCTTCGTTTATCTCGTACTCGCGCTTGCAGACGGGACACCCAACCACACCGC
>CP070792.1:1221185-1245797 GCA_020346845.1 Gemmatimonadota bacterium | reverse complement strand
CGGTAGCACACAAGAGCCCGGCGGCCAGTGATATCGCCACAGAAAACCTGTGGGCCGTCTCATCCCGGCGGAGCCAACGACCGGCAAAGAGCCCACCGAGTGAAATGCCGGCGAGCACCACTGACAACATCACGGCAAAAGAGAGTGATGTCCCCAGAACAGAGAGGAGCAGGAACCGAAACCACACCACTTCCAGAGCGAGCAACGCGAACCCCGCAAGGAAAGCCGCACCGAGCCATGAGCCGCCAGCCCTCAGTCGGAGTACAGCTCTCTTCTCCTCAGTAGATTGCGCTAGCCGATCACGCAAGCTCCGATAAATGAACGCCGCACTGGTAGCGGCTGTGAGATTCAGCAAACCCGCCGCCAACGCTGATCCACGGATCCCGAGCAGCTCGATTAGGGTCACTTCTGCGACAACCGCACCTAGCACCGCGCCCAGTGTGTTCCAACCATACAGCCTCCCCAGCGCCCGTCCGAAATTCGGATCGGCCATCACGAGCGCCTTGGTCAGCAGCGGTAGTGTCAATCCCATTGCTGTGGACGGGATTAACAAGAAGCCGAATGCAAGTAGGAGTCGCAGCGGATTCAGGATCCAGGGCTGATCCAACACGGGCCTCAACAACGGGGTCGTAATCACTCCAAGCGAAGGCAGCAGAAAGACGAGTGCGACCCCGGCAACCGCTATCACCACCTCCAGGATCGCGTAAGTGCGGACTGGTGGCCCCATGCGATCCCCCCGCCAGACCGCCAGCGCACTTCCAAGTGCGAGACCACCCATGAATCCAGCCAAGACCAGACTGGACGCCCATACGCTGTTCCCCAGCGCCAGACCTGCCTGGTGGAACCAAAGCGTCTCGAAAATCAGCGCGGATGCGCCAGAGACGAGGAAGACAACACAGAGTAAGAATGTCACGGGCAGCTCCCCACCACACAGTCGTTTCAAGGGTCCAGACCGCGCCCATGATAGGGGATACCTGGTGTCGGGAGCAAGTGCTGGAGATGCTATATGAGGTGAGCATCCCCTCCGAGACAGCCCAGACCTGAGACGTCCCTGGGTCTCCCGCTAGCTGCTGATCATGATCGGCGAGAACGCAGCCACCGCCGAGCGGCTCACAACAAGGAACGGAATGCGCAGCCAATCTCTCTGATCGCCGGCAACTAGGATGGTGGCATCACGCAAACAGAACTGCTTCGGCACCTCATCGCCCTCACCAAACACCGATTCGGACCACCCTTTGCGTACCAACTCGGATTGCTCAGGTGAGATAGGTCCGATTTCAGAGCTGGGCAGAACACGCTCACCAAAAGCCGCCCTATTGGCGATTTCGTCCAGCCATGCCTGATACCTGGCAGTCGGAGTGATAAACCCCGTGACAGTCATTCCCGACATAATCAAGGTTATGGCCGATTCAGTCCCGAGACTGTTGACCTCCGTTATCCACGCGTCGAGCGTCGCTGCATCGTCCATCTTCGTGTGTTCCCTTCCATCCGATTGGTTACAATAGACGCTGGAGCTTAAGCGGGCTCGGTCAATTCCGGGTCAACCGGACGGGCCCTGCGCTCAATTCCCGAGACCTTGCTGTACCGCTCCAACGTGTACATCCTATCCAACCGGAATAGAGAGCCAGAGACAGAGCCACCGATGCCCTACACGCTCGCCATCCTTGCCGGTGACCGATACCGCGAGGCGTTCCTTGTTGACGGAGTCAACAAGGCGTTGCTCACCTTTGGTGGGCGGTCTTGTCTCGAGCGTTTGATCGCTGCCGTGGAGCAAGCACCGTCCTTCGAAGCAATGGTCGTGGTGGGCCCACCTGCTCTCGATCCCGTCATCGACCACGCAAGAGGTAGCAAGCCTGTTAAACGAGTGGACCAGGGCATCTCCCTGATGGATAACATGCGTCGGGCTTACGACGCGGTGGAGCTCGATGCCTCGGAGCAGCTCTTCTTGACGACCGTTGACATCCCCTTGGTGTTGCCTGGCGAGTTCGAGCGGTTCGTCTCATTGGTAGAGGAGTCACCTGCAAACGCGATTGTGGCGTTCGCCAGCGGCAGCTGGCATACCCAACATGGCGGGTTAGCGCAGCACTATCAGCGATCCATGATCGTGGCCCGAGGCGGGCCGTACCTCATGGGTAACTTGTTTGCAGGCCCCAGAGCCGTTCTCCAATGTGGCGAGATACTGGAGCCGGCCCGGAACGTACGCAAGCAGTCCAAATTCTCCAACGTGCTTCGCGCTTTCCGCATATTCGTATTCCTGGGGCCCAGGGCAGGTCCGGCAATCGTCGTTTGGCTCAGGTCGACAGCAGCGCGCTGGTTGTGGTTGCGGCACAGGGACTATAGCCGGATCCCATGGATCGCGCCTGGCCTGCGCCAGTTGGCGCGGGCCACGACAAAGCTAGTGAGAGGCAAGGTGGAGGTTGGGATCGTCGACATTGGCGCTGAGGGAGCGTGCTTCGACCTCGACGACACCGAGCAGTATGAGGCAATGCAGCAGCTACTCAAGGCGTGAACAGAAGCCGCCTATCACCAGTGGATCTCAACTACATCACCCTCTTCCAAGACATGGGCCACCTTGACCGACTGACCATCGAATGCACTCGGACCCCAGACGCGGGCAAACTTCAATCCGTCCGCAACGTCCTTGTGAATCGAGCGGGCCAAGTCGCCTACCGTGGACCCCCGTCTGAGCGTGAATGGTTGAGTCATGTCAGCTTCTTTTCCAGGCTCCTTGGTGTATATGCGCATTATGTCGAGGGCATCGAACGTTTGTTTGCCTAGTTGTTCCAACCCCAACTCCGCTACTGTCGACACAGGTACGGTGGGCCATTGGATTTCCAGCAGTTCGAGCAGAGCCTCCAGATCGCCGTCGGCGCCGTCCCGATCCATGCCTGTCACGACAAGAAGTGTGTCCTTGTAGAGCCAGCCAGGTCTGGCGTCTTCCGGTACGGCTGCGCCCGCTGGCTGGAGCCCGATCGCTTTCTCCTGCAGTAGCTCAAGCGCGACCTCCACGCCCACCAGAGGTCGCTCAATTGACACGACTAGCCACACGAGATCTCCACCGCGGACCACATCGTACACCCACGGCTCCACATGCTCCTCACACACAGGGGGCAGGTCCACCAACTGGAAGGCCACGTCCTTGTAAGGCATCATACCTGGAATGGCCTCCCGAGTCGTCATCGGGTAGGACGCAACTTCCGGATTGGCGTGCGTTAGCGAGGCGACGAGACTCGACTTCCCGGCGTTGGGGGGACCGACAAGCACGACCTGCCCTGCTCCTTCATGTGGGACTTTATGGCTGTGCCCACGAGCACCTTTTTTCTTGGGTTCGCGCTTCAGTCTCGAGAGACGGGATCTGAGATCTGCTTGAAGCTTGTCAGTTCCCTTGTGCTTGGGAATTACCCGGAGCATGCGCTCCAAGGCCGCTATCTTCTCCTCCCGTGTTACCGCCCCGCGGTACTGTGCCTCGGCGTCTTTGTACTCTGGAGTGAGGTTGGCTGGCATAGTCGGGCTCTCCCCGTCTGACCCTCACGCCCCGTGCCCCCGTATCTCCCCTTTAACTAGCATGCAGAGTCGCACGCCGGTAGGCAAGCGCGGCCTGGCAGTGCAGCGTCGAGTTCAATCCAGTTGAGTCGTGATTGGGAGTGCTGCCTCTTGGGCAACGGGTTCGAGCCGCCGGCCTGTGCTTTTCAGCAACTCACCGCTGAAGAGCCCACGGCAGCCTCATACCTTGGAGTAAAGCCTGGAATCGTGGTCGGTCGTGGAGGTGATCGAACTGCGGGGTTACGCCAATATAGGGCAAGTTCGGCTCGCGCGCAGCAAACCCTTTCTCGAACCAGGACAGAGTTGATTCATCATCGCCGGCGTACGAGTAGAGAGTGGCGATCATGATGGGCGGTACGAAAGCAGTCTCGGACATTGCAGCGAGTCGCTCCGCGGCTGCCTTCATGGCGCCAACGTACCCGATGGCCTCGTAGTCCTGACTCAGGGCGGTTGCGAACTCCTCGATACCTTCAGCTGCATACATAGCCGCAATGTTGTCGACTGCCCGACCGAAGATTCCCTCGGCATGATAGATATCGGCCAACACAGTGCGCGGCACCGGATGGTTGGGCACTGCGCGCAGTACCTTCTCGAACTCGGTGATTGCCTTTGCCGCGCGTCCACTATTCTGGTAGATCACACCACGGAACGCCTGGAACTTGACGCTGAACGGATCCGAAGCCAGCGCACTGTCGATCTGTGCCTCCGCTTCATCGAACCGTTTCAACACCAGAAGCGTGTGCGAGAAATCGGCCCGCGCGTCACCGTATGCTGGGTTCAATTCGATGGCACGGCGCATTCCCCGCTCGGCCACGTCCCAATCCCAGCCGGCCCAACCCTGGGCAGTAGCCAATGCGTGGTGGCCTTCCGGCAACAGGCTGTCTAGTGCAAGCGAGCGTTGTGCCGCCGCCACCGCCTTGGGAGTCGCCTCGGCCGGCGACACATACCCGATCTGCTGGCTCGCTACCCAAGCCCACGACAAGCCGGCGTACGCTGGCGCATAGTTCGAGTCCTTCTCGAGCGCGAGGTTGAAGTAGTCGATCGCGGTTTCCAGATCCCACTGCGTAAGCTTGGCTGAGTAGAACCGCCCCTGCAGGTACGCTTCGTGCGCCTCAGGATCCACTTCGCGTGCACTAGCAAGACGTGTTTCGGCGGCAGGCGTCAGCGCCAGCTGGATCTCTCCCGCAATCGCGCGCGTAACCTGCCGGTACAGAGTAACCACGTCGCGGGCATCAGCGTCATACGAGTGCGACCACAGCGATTCTTCGGTGTCACCATCAATCAAGCGCACGCCGATGCCAACGCTGTCCCCGACCCAGAACACAGACGGCTCTACGACGGCGTCGACCGCGAGTTCCTCAGCGATTTCCCGCACCGTCATATCACTTCCCTGGTACCGCATCATGGATTGCGCTCCGCCGATGACCGTAACACCGGCCTGACCCAGCTCTGTTAGCAGCGTGTTGTACATACCGTGCATCACCGGCTCTCGATCCGCGCTGCGGCCAAGGTCCACAGGGGGCAGGACTGCAATCCGTTCGATGTCACGGTTGCTCGATCCACCAGACAGCCACCAGCCAAGCAGCGCCAATGCGACCATAGCAGCTCCAGCAAGCGGCATGAGCCACTTGCTCCACGACGCTCGGCGTACCCTGGACGCTATCGGTACCTCGACCGTGCTCGCCTGGGACAGGGCCTCAGCAAACAACGCGGCGGTCGCGTATCTGTCGGCTGGCACCTTTGCCAACGCCTTTGCGAGAACCACGTCCACGCCGACGGGAACCGTTGACCGTACAGTCGATACCGGCGATACGGGGTCCACTGCGTGACGCGCGAGAACGGCCTGCGCACTGGGGCCGGTGAACGGGGGCTCACCCACCACCATATGGTAGAACACACATGCGAGCGCGTATACGTCACTCCTACCATCGATCCGCCGGTCGCCTCCGGCCTGCTCCGGACTCATATACGCAGGCGTCCCCACTACTAGTCCCGTTTCGGTGAGTGCATCACCACCGGCCGCCGTCACCGCCTTTGCGATCCCGAAGTCAGCCACCACGGCGTGCCCACTGGATATGAGAATGTTCTCCGGTTTGATATCGCGATGTATTATCTGCTCACCGTGGGCGTAAGTCAGTGCGGCTGCTACCTCGCTCGTTATCTGCAGGGCTTCGTCCATCGGGAGCTGCTCGTCTCTGTCCAGGCGAGCTCGTAGTGATTCACCTTCTACGTAAGGCATCGTGTAGAACAACAGCCCTTCCACATCGCCGGAATCGAGCAGCGGTAGGATATTGGGATGGGTCAGCTTGGCTGCAATCTCTATCTCTCGCAGGAATCTCTCGTGTCCCACGGACGCAGCCAGCTCAGGATCTAGCAGCTTGAGCGCCACATCCCGGTTGTGTCGGATGTCATGCGCCAGGTAGACCGTGGCCATCCCTCCGCGACCGATCTCCCGCTCAATGCGGTAACGGTCGGCGAGCGATGCGGTGAGGCGATCGAGCGGCTTGTTCAAATCCGATGGCTCCAGCGGTCCGTAGCGCTACAACGATAGCGCCTCACACTCGCTGCCGCGAGTGCAGGCCACTCCTACTGGAGCACAAGGACGATTCTAGGTCGCGGCTGTCAAAGAACCTTCAACCAGCCGCCGCCCGCCTTCCGAGACAATAGACGAAAGGGGGAAGGAGGCTACGTCCCCCCTTCCCCGCGAGCGTCAGCGGTCAGGGATCCTTCTTCCCGGCGTCCACGGAGCACCCGCCGCTTCCAGATCAGCCTCGAGTTGTGCCAGGTCGGTTTCGATGAATGAGGTCAACTCCTCACGCAGCGTCACGAAGTCGTTGCGCGCAATCTCGAGATTGCGGCGGTGCGTCTCAGTGGGCATCTGGCGGGTTTCCCAGTGACCGGTGACTCGACCGACTCGGTTCATGATCGACGGAACCGACGCTTCTCTCAATTGACTGCGCGCCTGATCCCCATTGAGTCGCAGTCGGAGGTCGGCCAGGGATGCCGCTAGCTGATCGACCCGCGTGAACAAGGTTGCATCTGCGTTGGGCGTCTCGACCAGAGCCGCCCTCATGTAGCGCAGTCTCTCGCTTGCGTTTCCGAGTTCCTCGCTTGCTCCCGCTACACGTCGCATCAGGTCGCTGGTCTCGTACTGGAAAGCGGCCACCACAGCGAAGTCGGTGCCTGCCGGTAAGGTCGGCACCGGTTTCACCGTGAACTCCTGTGCGCCACCGATGGCCTGAAGTCCGGCTCTGGAAAGCAGGAACAGCTCCACCTGGTAGCGTCCGGGCGCCGCGAGCGGTCCCAGTGACGGACCTGCCCATGGCGGTACGAACCCGCCCGTGGGGAACTCGACCGGATCCGGCGCTGGGCGCCGCAAATCCCAGCTGACACGGTGGAGACCGGCCCTCGCAGGACCTTCTATCCAGCGCACGGGTTGCCCCTGAGCGTCGCTCACTCGCAGAAGAACCTTTGGCGATCCTTCCAGGGTTTCTCGCCTTAGCTGATCGTAGCCCGGGAACGGCACATCTGCTCCTTGCTCCCGCAACTCCCTCTCCATTTCGCGCCGCGCTTCACGTTCCGTTTGCGGTACGTCGGCAAGGTAGTAGGTAAACGTTGCACCAAAAGGTGGATTGGGCGCGGTGTAGTCGGTGCTCCCAAGGGTCGGTTTGCCACGTGCCTGCATCGGTACCAGCGGTATGTACCACCAGGCGTCTCGCACAGGGAACAGCGTGCTGCCGCTGGCGAGTGCGCCCCCTGCCATCTCGCGCAGCGGTGAATAATCATCCAGTACATAGAAGCCCCGACCGAAGGAGGCGCCAACCAGATCGCCGTCGCGCCGCTGGAGCTTGATGTCACGGAAGGATATCGTGGGTGCGCCGCTCAGTTTATGCCAATTCTCTCCCCCGTTGGCTGAGAAGTAGATACCGTACTCGGCGCCGACGAACAGCAGTTCGGGATTCACGTGGTCCTGCTGGATCGCCCATGCAATCGTGCCTGATGGCAAATCACCCGTGATAGACCGCCACGAGCGACCCCTATCGGCACTCGCAAAGACGTAAGGGTTGAAATCGCCAATCTTGTGTGCATCAGCCACGGCGAACACGATATTCGCGTCGTGCTGGGAAGCCTCGACGTCATTGATGAACGATAGAGGTGGTACCTCCGGAAGCTGTCCAGCCACCCTCCAGTTCTGTCCAGCGTCCTCAGTCACCTGGATCATCCCATCGTCAGATCCGGTGTAGATCAGATCTTCCGTAATGGGCGATTCCGTGATCGCGGTGAGGGTCGCGTACTTGGACATGGCGCCGTTGTGGTACAGTGCATTGACACTCCAAACCCGCCCCATCAGTTCCAGTTCGTAGCGGTTGCGATTGGTCGTCAGATCGCCGCTGATCGGTGTCCAGGAGTTGCCACGATCCTCGCTGCGCCACAGGCGTTGCGACCCGAAATAGAGCCGTGCCGGTGAGTGCGGACTTATCAAGACCGGTGAGTCCCAGTTCCACCGTTCCGGTGCATCGCCCGGCGCCGGTTGCGGTTGGATATCCAACGCCTCTTCACTACGCTTGTCATGGCGATACAGGTTACCCTGCTGTGTCTCGAAATACATGATTTGTGGGTCATCGGGATCGAACGCTACTCCATAGCCATCTGCCCCCATTGGCACATACCAATCCCGATTGCGCACGCCTTCGATGTTCGTAGTGCGGGCAGGTCCGTGCAGCGTGCCCAAATCCTGTGCGCCGCCAAGGATGTTGTAGAACGGTTCTGAGTTGTCGACGGCGACCTTGTAGAACTGCGATACAGGCAGGTTGGGAAAGTGGCGCCAAGTTATGCCGTCATCGAATGTCTCGTACAAGCCAGCATCGGTTCCTGCCAGCAAGTGGTTGGGATCCGCTGGATCGATCCAGAGCGCATGGTTGTCGCTGTGCTTCTCGCGCCCAGTGCCCAGGGTGGCAAAGTTGGCGCCGCCGTCGCGCGTGACCTGAATGAATACATCCATCTGGTACACGACGTCGGGATTGGTCGGCGATGCCTCTAGCTCTTGGTAGTAGTGTGGTCCTGTACCACCGGATATGTAGCTGTTGCGTCGCTCCCAGCTCTCACCTTGGTCGTTCGAGCGATAGAACCCACGTTCCTGAGCACTTGCCTCGATCGTAGCATACACCAAGTCGGGATCTGCCGGAGTGACGGCCAGCCCGATCTTGCCTACATCACCGCTTGGGAGGCCTTTGGTTATCCGGCGCCACGTCTCACCTGCGTCAGTAGACTTGAAGATGCCGCTCTCTGGTCCACCGGCCAGCAACGACCAGATATGACGCCTCCGCTGGTACGATGCCGCATACATCATGTCGGGATTCTCGGGGTGGAACTCGACATCCGTGACCCCAGTATTCTCGTCGATCTCCAACACGAGATCCCAAGTCGCTCCGCCATCGGTGGTCTTGTATAGGCCGCGTTGGCCGCCTGAAGCCCAGAGCGGCCCTTCGGCTGCGACGAACACGACGTTCCCGTCACGCGGATCCACGAGGACCTTTCCGATGTGCTCGGACGCCTCCAGCCCCATTTGTTGCCACGAGCGACCGCCGTCGCGGCTGCGATACACACCGTCACCCCAAGCAACGTGTCGGCCGCTCACATTCTCGCCGGTTCCAACCCACACGATATCGGGGCTGCTCGGGTCAAGGGCCACAGCTCCTATCGAATACGATGGCTGGTCGTCGAAGATCGGAGTCCAGGTAATACCGGAGTTGGTAGTCTTCCACAGCCCACCGGATCCGACTGCCACGTACCAGGTGCTACGCCTGTTCGGGTGAACTGCGATGTCCGCGATGCGACCTCCCATGACAGCTGGTCCTATCTCACGCAGATAGAGACCCGATGCGGCACGCGCAATTGTCTCTTGGTCTGTGGTCTGTGCCGTGGCTTCGCCCGAGGAGGACAGCACCGAGGCAATCACGAACACGAGTCCGACCCTGCTCAAGCGATTATCCATCATTAACCCCTCGAATTGGATGTCTGTTTGGAGAGTGTTGATTGGCTTTGCTAGGTTAGCTCCGATAGCATTGCCGCGCTACCATCACAGCTGGCGGGCTAGCTGCCAGATGAGGAGAGAAGGAGATGGATAGGATGAGGAGGTCGGCAATCACAAGCGGCAGAGTGTAATCGGGATACCGGGTCACCGTGACTCCGTATTCACACGTCAGACAGCTATACTCATTTAACCACGACTCCAACCACGAGGTACGAAGTGAAGCGTCTCTTCTCACTTGTGATCGTCCTTGCCGCCATCACACCGGCGCTCGCATCGAGTCAGACCGAGGAGGAAGCCGTGCGGGCAGCAATAGAGCAGGTATTCGATGGAATGCGCGCCGGGGACAGTGCCATGGTTCGTGCCCACTTGGCCGATGGATTGGTATTGCACCGCGCTGGAGAGCGGGATGGATCTCCAGTCTTGTCTGCTTCCGAAGCGCAGGGCTGGCTCAACTCTATTGGGCGTCCGCGGGAAGAGGTGCTCGACGAACAGATTTGGGACCTGGAGATCCAGGTAGATGGCCGACTGGCAACCGCCTGGATGAAGTTTGCCTTCTTCTTTGGCGGTGAGTTCAGTCATTGTGGGGTGAACGCGATGATGCTGTTCAAGGATAGTGACGGCTGGAAAATATTCGCGCTGGCCGACACGAGTCGGAGGGGTGAGGACAACTGCTGGATGCCGCCAGAACCGCGTTGACCACGTTATTACACACCCTTGTCTACCAATAGATACCGGTTAGCTGGATCCAGAAGAACTCAATGTCGCCCGGCTCCTCTGGGTCCAGCCTAATTCGGCACGCTGTTCGATCCTGCTTGTGGCCCACTACGGAACCTGAATGTGATTTCCGAAGAACAACGCGTTCAGGAACAGCCGATTCGTACCGCGCCAGTAGCCACGGTAGTTGGTGTTGTCCACCAGCAGTACAACGGTACCACGGCCGAATCGATCCGTCATTACCGAGGGAGACCCTGCAAGCCATTCACGATTCTGATCCGATATGTACCCACTCAGGTGCGGATCGCCATCGATCAACCTCGCGACCGTGCTGTAAGCGTTCTTACTGGGGGCAAAGAAGAAACTGTGATCGCGCCAAACAGGCAGGAAGCGGCTTTCGTAACCAAATCCCAACGGGTGCGTAATGTCGAGGTCCGCCTGCCAGATAGAACCGCCTATTGCCTGTGGCCCCTCGAAGTTGCGGGCGTCGGCGTAGTTGCGTCTTGCCTCAGTCTGCTCGTCATCGTCCAGATCGGCCGGTCTGCCAACTCCTGGCGCGTCGATATTGGGAGTAAAACCATTGCGCGCCGCCCATGCGGCGGACGAGCGCTGGGCAATCAGGGTTCCGCCACTACGCACCCATGACTTGAGCCGCTCTAGCCCGTCGCCGGAGAAGCCGCTCAAGTTGCCCGAAACCAGCACCAGCACGTCGTAGTCGGCCCAGTTTACACGACCCAGGTCCGTCACATCGACCTTGGTGACCGGCATGCCGATGCGTTGATCGAGCAGGTGCCACAGCTGTCCAGCCTCGTACGAAGACACCCCTTCTCCCATCGGTATCAGCACGCTTGGTGCACGAACCGGGCGGAAATCACCACTACCGAGGTCGATTCCAGAGACGGCTCTGCCGGTTAGCGCGCTCAAGATCGGCACATTACCGACGTTTGCCGCCGCCTGAACGGCTGCGAGCAACTCATCCGGATTCAGTTCCTGATTGCTCACAGGTATCGAGATGGAGCCACGGCCGAACGAAACATCACCCGCAGTGGTCCGGGCAGTGAATGGAGCAAAAGCGGCTTCGGCCCTCACACCGGCAGCCTGCATCGCCTGCAGGGCACGCGACGCCCCAGAGTTGCTCCACTCCATGAGGTAGGCTATCGAGCTGTGCTCAACGGTGTTTGCGCCTTCGAGTAGCGGCACCTCGCTTACCCGATCGCCCTGAGGCAATCGTCCGCCCCCGAGTTCGGCACTCGGCATGCCGTAGGCAAGACTTATCGTCCAAGTCGACGCGTCGTAGAACACGCTATCGGGGAACGTCTCTGTACGCTCGAAAATCGAACGGGCAAGGCGGTACATCGACTGGCTCGCTGGTACCACCCAAGCGTTCCCAGGTACAAACGTGAGATCACCCACTGTGTGAGTGGACGTCAGTTCATACACCTCTATGCGGTGCCGTAGAACGAGTTCAATGAATTCGCGGTTGAGTGTTGGATCATTGGGGTAGCCGAATACCCAACCACCCACTTCGTAATCCTGTCCTTCAGAAATGGCGGACGCAAAGAAGTCGTGTTGATATTGGCGCAGCATCTCCCGGTTTGCCACGGCAGTGCTCACGGTGGCAATGCTGGTGCGCAGCTGATTCCGGATCGTGAACCCAAATGTGATGATCCCATGGTGCGAGCTTTCCTGCACATGACCGCGCGAACTCGCCTGTTCGAACAGTACCGCCATACCACCGAGGAAGTTGGGATATGTGGAGCCATACCCGGGGTAGGAGTTGTCAAACACGGCACCGCTGAAGTAGAGCGAGCCGATATCATCCAGCGCAGCGGCCCACTGTTCCGCGAAGACTCCGGTGACCTCAGAGTACAGTCGCTCCGGTATCAGCGTATTCTGAGCCCCCCTGCTAGTTGGCTCGAAGAAGTACGAGCTACTGGAACCCATCTCGTGGTAATCGGTAACCACGTTCGCTCGCCACTGGTGATGCCAATCAATCCGAGCCTTACTCTCCGGATTCACCAAGGGTAGCCAGTCACGGTTGAGATCGAACCAGTAGTGGTTGGTTCTACCCCCGGGCCACACTTCGTTGTGCTCCCGATCGAGTGGATCGGCCACGAACGGCTGAGCCCTGTTCATGTTGGCCCAGTGTGTGTGACGGTCGCGTCCATCCGGATTCAATACTGGTTCGATGTGGACGACAGCTTCGTTGAGATAACGCACCACATCCTGTCCCGTACCTGCTACTAGCCAATACGCGGTCAACATCGCGGCTTCGGCAGAAGACGGCTCGTTGCCATGCACGCCATAGCCGAGGTGGATAATGACCGGCAGCTCCAGCGCGGGAGCCGTACCCGGTTCGAGCGACGCAAGATGCTCTTGTCGGATCTGTTCTAGGCGGGCTTGGTTCGCCGGACTGGTAACTGTCAAAACCGGCATCGGTCGATGCTCATACGTCATGCCGATGGCCTGAAACGTTGCCCGGTCGGACAGGCTCGCCAGTTCCTGCAGGTATGCAACGATGCGATCGTGTCGCGTGTGGAACGTGCCGATGGGATAACCTAGAAACTCCGCCGGCGATGGAATCCCAGGATCGAAGGTAAAGCTCGGAGGAAAGAAGTATTCGGATTGTGCGCCGAGCGTCTTCGGTAATGAAGCCAGCAATCCAACGGCTAGAGTGCATGCGACGAGCGGTCGAGTACCGATCCGTTTGTCCCTCAGTGCGTTGAAACTCATAGTACCATTTCTTTGGTGAGTCATGGGGTGATAGCCTTCAATACTTCTCGCGTCAGGTCCCAGCGATTGAAGCCCTGCCGTCCATAGTCGAGTCCCCGACGTACGATCACCAGATCATGCGTCGGAACCACTACGACATACTGGCCGCGGTTGCCGGCTGTCGAGTACGCATCGCTCGGCACGTCAGTAAGATCGTCGGGCACAAGCCACCATTGCCCACCGTAGAATCTGCCGCGTTCTGCAGTCGAAGGCGCCGGTGTGCGTACGAACTCGATCCAATCTTCTGATAGAATACGCTCACCGTTCCACATGCCGCCTTGTTGATACAACAATCCAAAGCGGGCGAGATCGCGTGCGGTGGTATAGACCTGACTGCTCAAGATGAAATCACCAAACCGATCAACGGAGAGAAGCGTGTTCCGCATGCCGATACGATCGAGCAAAGCCTTACGCGGGAACTCCAGATATGTCTGAGGATCGCCCAACGCGAGCTTCATGGCGTACACGGCAAGAATGGTGTCGTAGTTCTCGTAATCCCAGTACGTGCCCGGCTCATGTACCAGGCCGCGATTGCGTGCTCCGTTGACTGAGCTTGCACCAGCCCAGTAGGACATGCCCGACCCGGTTGCGTATTCCATACCGCGGTTGTCAACCGTGTATAGGCCGCTCGACATATTGAGAACATTGCGCAGGGTGATGGCGTTACGTGGGTCTGCTTCGGGCGAGCGAGTTGGCGGCAGCCAATCAAAGCCGAGTGGCTCGTCGAGATGCATCTTATCCTGGTCGGCCAATATGCCTATCAGCGTCACTGCGATGCTCTTCGCCGTGGACCACGTGCGGGTCTTCGTAGACACGTCAACACCATCGGCGTAGCGCTCGTGTATGATCTCACCCTTGTGCACAACAACCAAACTCAGCGTGACTTGTTCAGGTGATTCACGATGGAAGGCCCAGTCTGATGCCGCCTGCAATGCGGCGGCGTCTACGTTCGATGGCAGTGGCCTGCCCTCCACGAGATCGCCGTCTGGCCAAGGTGTGGTCACGGGATCACCCGGCGGTGGCGGGACGTCGAGTATTGGAAGCCTCTCGATGTCCTCGAAGGTTTGATCGGGTGCCATGATGACGCAGCCGAGCCCCTTGCGAAAAGCCGCTCGCATCGTCGGTGTGCCACCAGGTGCACCAATTGCCACTGCCTTCCGCTCCCGATCCACTACGTAGTCGCCACCGCGCGACGTTCCCACCGGTTGCCTTAGGTAAGCTAGTTCCTGCTCGAACACTTGTTCGAGGGTGCGGTTCGACGTGAACAATCCATTGCACATCAGGATCGCCTGCACGCCGTGCTGGATCATGTCACGGTTGAAGCGGAAGTAATCGTATGTCTCTTCCTGCTGCGCGCTGGCCGTTTGAGGGAACGACAGCGAGGCAGCAACGAGTGCTAAGTGAAGGCGTTTCATCAGGGATGTGCCTAGATGATAAATGAGGGTCTCAGGCGAACTGCACGAAAAATAGAGGCCGGATTGGGGATGCGATAGGCGATGCTCTGTCTCAGTGTTAGGTTCCAGCCATTATTCGACATCCAGAACCCGGGATCCTCATTATGAGATCGTCACCGCTCCCTTCCCGACTCGCGCTAGTCGCAGCCCACGTTCACTTAGTCATCCTGATAGCCACGCAATCCAGCTGTGAGAGATCAGGCTCCCTGATGCTCCTAGACTCCCGGACCCGTGCTCCGGTACCGGGAGCGCTTGTCTTCTCACCCAGCGAAATGACGGTGCACCGTTCTGACGTCAACGGGGCCGTGACCCTGCCTGTGGGATACACTACGAGCGATCTAACCATCCACGCCAAGAGCTACAGGCCGCATGCGGTACAGATGTCAGAGATAGGCGGCAACGTGCTGCTCACATACGACGAGGCCTATGTCAACCAGCGAGAGGCTCAGATGGTGTTCGACCGGGCAGATACCCTCAGAGGCACATACGGTCCTTTCCGGCAGAACAACGATATCCTGACATATGACCTGCGCATTGATGTGGACGTGGAAGAGAAGTTCTTGCATGGCTCCAACAAGATCCAGTTCACGATGGTCGAGAACGGCGATCGAATCCAGCTCGATCTCTTTGAGAACATGAACATAGACAGCATCGTGTTTGGAGAAATCGAGCTCGAATACACTCGGGAGCACAATGCCGTATTCATCGATTTTCCACAGACTCTGCGGCAAGGCCAGACATACAGCATTGATTTCCATTATTCGGGGCGCCCTCGGGAATCGGGCCGGTTTGGTGGATTCGCCTTCAGGGAAGACTCACTGGGCAACCCTTGGATCATCACTGCCTGTCAGGGAATCGGAGCCAGTCTCTGGTGGCCCAACAAGGACCAACAACCCGATGAAGTCGATAGCATGACGATCAGTGTTAATGTGCCATCAGAACTCACAGATGTTTCGAACGGTCGGTTCGTGAGTGCCGATGACCAGGGTGACGGAACTACGACATATCGCTGGAAAGTGCACTACCCTATCAACAACTACTCCGTATCGGTGAACTCAGCCAACTACGCTCACTTCGCGGACACGCTCGGCGACCTCACCTTGGACTACTACGTCCTCCCCTATCATTTGGAGGACGCCAAGCGACAGTTCACTCAGGTCAAGCCGATGCTACAGTGTTTCAACGAGCGTTTCGGTGACTATCCATTTCCGAGAGATGGTTACAAGCTGGTAGAGGTCCCCTACGCCGGGATGGAGCACCAGAGCGCGGTCACTTATGGCAACCGCTTCCAGAACGGTTACCTAGAGCGTGACTGGACGGGAGTGGGCATAAGCCTGCTGTTCGACTTCATCATTGTGCACGAGAGTATCCACGAATGGTTCGGTAATAGTGTGTCCGCCAACGATGTATCTGACGCCTGGATCCACGAAGGCTGGGGAACGTATGGTGAGGCAGTCTACGTGGAGTGTCTGTTCGGATATGACGATGCAATCACCTATGTGAACGGTTACAAAGACAAGGTGGGCAACGTGGAGCCAATCGTCGGCCCTACTGGTGTGAATCACTGGACCACCCAGGACCAGTACTTCAAAGGTGCGCTGTTTATGAACACCCTACGCCATGTCGTGGATGACGACGATAAGTGGTGGGCATTGCTCCGCGAATACGCTGAGCACTTCAAGTATCAGAACATCTGGACCACGGACGTGATCAACTTCTTCAATGCGCGGCTCGAGCGTGTTTTCCGGCCCATCTTCCAACAGTATCTGTACTTCGCAGACTTGCCGGTCTTGCAGATGAGGTCTGACGGCGACGACGTGAGTTATCGGTGGGAGGCTGACGTTGAAGATTTCGACATGCCGCTCAAGGTCCGATTGAACGGTGCCATTCACACGATTCACCCGACCGCGGAATGGCAATCGGAGTCTCTGAACGGCGGGGCGCTGGCAGACTGGCAACCCGCCACGGAGTTCTTTTACATCGACGTAGAGGTACTACGTTGATGCTGAGGCGCCGCTCGCCGTGTCAGGGGAGCGGCGGCAATCAAGTTGCACCTACGATCCCGACCGGTCCTTCGCTACCCGGCGTCCTTCTTCTTCGTGCTTGTCGTAGGGCACACCATCGGTGATCCATTTCGGGGCTGGCTCACCCTTCAGGTAGTGGCCGAACCATTCCAGGATCCGCCGATGGTAGTCGATCTGGTTGGGCTTCTCACGAAAGCCGTGGTCTTCGCCTTCATACACGAGCAACACCATCTGCTTGCCCGCCCTGCGAGCGAAGTTGTAGAACTCAGTCCCCTGGTCCCAATCCACTACCCCGTCATCGTCTCCAAAGGCCATGAGGAGCGGCGTCTCCATCTCGTGTACCTTGTGTATCGGTGAGTTCCGGTGGTGTGCTTCGGCGTCCTCCCAATACGGCACCTCCATGCGACCCTGCCCCGTCTCCCAGTGTGCCGTCTCCGGCATGCCCGGGTTCCAATGGAACTGGCCCATGAAGCTCACAAAATCGGTTAACGGTGCACCTGCGACAGACGCCGCGAATATATCCGTTCGCGTGGGCATGAACGTCGCCTGATACCCGCCCCAGGAGTGCCCGATCAAGCCCACGCGGGCTCCATCGACGAGCCCCATCTCCACCGTCTTTGCCACGGCGGGGCGCACTGACTCAACGGCGCTTACACCCGGGTCCCGCCAACGGTATACGATGTCTGGCAGGAGTACGAAGTAACCGTTTTGCGTCCACGCAGTGAAGTTGTAGTAGTCGCGCTCGCTAGGTACTTCGTAGGCATGGATTCCCGGCGAGAGGATCTCATACGTGTACACTATCATCGGGTATCGCTGAGCCGGATCGTGGTTGGCGGGATACACTAATGATCCCTGGAGTCGGCGCCCAGTCTCGCTCACCCACTCGACCAACTCAGCGTGGCCCCAAGCGTAGTCTTCCTGGAACGGATTGAGATTGCTAACCTGACGCGGCGAATCGAGTCGTGGGCCGGCGACGAACAAGTCGGGCGGATCGTCGAACGCCTCGGACCTGAACACGTACACGTCGGCACTGTCTGCCTTGTCCAACTGCCTCACGTATTCGTCCAGGAAGATGAGTCTTTCGGGATCGCGTCCCAATCTCAGTCGGGCATATCCCCGGTTCTCGCTCCACTCACCCCTGATCGAGAGATAGATCGGCTCGTCCGGATCGATGGTCGGTGATTCAAAGTCCAAGCGGGCAACACGGTAGATGACCTGCTCCTCGGCTCCGGCAGTCAATCGCTCTCCGCCAGATCCGTCGGGTGCTACGCGCCACACGTCGAACTCGTCGTACAGCAACACCGCGGCATCATCTTCGAGCCAGCCACCAAACCTGTGCGGCGGCATCAGGTCGGTAGGCGTGTCCGTCGCCGTGTCCGCGAACGCGGCTGGCAACGACTCGGTTATGTTCGCACGGGATCCCGTTTGCAGGTGATGGGTCCAGTAATCCTCGCCGTCGAACCACATCACATAATTGCCGGCCCCGCTGGCCCATGCGTATCTCACCTGCTCGAGTAACTTGGTTCGCTCCCCATCGTCGAGGTCGACGATCCAATAGTCGCGGTACGGCCGACCAAACATCGTGCCCCAGGGGTACGGTTCGGCCACCGCTTCCATTCCGAAGTGCCATCCCTCGATCAGCTGCGCCTGTTCCATGAGACCGGTACCTACCTGGACAACGCGATTTCGATCTGGATCCCACATGCTTAGCAGCGTGCGCTGCCCGTCACGCGAGGCGGATGCCATCTGCATCGGTATGGTACGAACATCGTTGCTGTGCCAGATCTGCACTCCAGGAAGCTCCACGTCTTCTTCCGGTTCGCTCGCCGCGGAGGAATCCGCTGACTCCGTGGTGTCGGCTGCGGGCTCTTTGTCGGGTTTCTTGGGACGCAGTCCGAACGACAGGCGCCCGTCATCGGACCACGTTGGACGCCGATGTCTCACCAGCTCGAGAGTGTCGGCAACACCGGTCGCGGCAAGATCCAACTCGAGCCGCTCGGCTGTCGCGTCCAGCCCGCGCCAAGCCAGTAGATCGTATCCCGTTCCTTCCTCGCTCGCTGCCTCTGTCGACCTGAGCACGGCTAGATCAAAAGCATCTTCCCGCCATGCTAGTTGCGTATACATTGAGGAAGACGCATCCAGACTGTGCAGCCTACCGGATGTGGCATCGTAGACTTGAACGCCGTTGCCCACGTCCGAGCCCGTTGCGAGTGACAGGGCGACCAGCGACCCGATGTCACTCCAAGCGTACGCTGACACGTTCCCAAACGTGACCTCGGTACCGGTCGTCAGATTCAAAACCCGCAGGTCTCCCCCCTTCCCACTTGGCTCTTCCGGCGCGTACCCATGGAGGGCGAGAAACTCACCGGTTGCATCGAAAGCGAAGCGTGAGGTGGTCTCAAACTCACGCTCGGTTCCCGTTTCTAAGTCACGCAGCCCTACTCCCATTCGCACCGGTTTCTTCTGTTCCTGCAACCTCTCCCGCTCTTCGGGCGAAATACCGATCGTCCATGCCAGCCACAGGCTGTTGGCCGAGAACGTCGGGTTGGAGCCCCATGCAGCGACAATTGTAGAGTCGCGGCGTAACTCTCTGATGCGCAGTTCGTTTTCCTCGTTAACGCGCCTGATGCCGTAGGCAAGCCACCGTCCGTCCGGTGACAGTACCGTGGCTCCGAAAACGAGCGTTTCGAACTGACCATAATCGTCCGGTGTGAGTGTGGGTCTGTCCTGGGTTACGCTGGGTGAGGAGACGATCATCAGCGCAAGCATGGACGTGAATATTGAACGAGCGGTGCAGCGATCCATGGTGGTTTCCCTTCATGGCGTCGTGAGATGTTGTTCAAGTCACCATCCAACAATAGCTGGGAGGAGATTAGGAGGGGAAGGAGGGGAAGGTGGGGAAGGAGATTGGTGTACTGAGCAAATGCGGAGCGAGGCCTGTCTCAGCAAGCCCCGCTCCCATTAAGGCGCCTTCCCTTCGCTCCTATTCGGATCTCAAGGCCGTCAAGGGATCGGCCTGCATTGCCCGTCGTGCCGGTACGTAGCTGGCCAGCATCGCGACGATCGTGAGCACCAGCACCGCCACGACCATCGGCCCAATAGCTCCGCCCCCCAACTCCGGCACCGCACTGCGAATCAAGCGCGTCACGACGAGCGCACCTATCACACCCGTAGCTAGTCCAGCTACCGCCAGAGTTCCGCCGTGCCACAAAACGTTCTGCAAGATCTTCACGGGGCTGGCACCCAGGGCAAGCTGGACTCCTATTTCACGGGTCCGCCGACTCACGGTGTACGCGAGCACCCCGTAGATTCCAATCGCCGCCATGAGCAAGCCGCCCACCGCGAACGCACCGAGGAGCTTTGCCGTGAATCGTTCACCGGCGATCGACTCTGCGTGGAGAGCTGTAGCCGGAAAGACCTCGTTCACGGCCAGGGTCGGGTCCACCGACGCAACCGCCCGACGCAGTTGGTCGGCGTTCAATCCCCGACCACGCGCCACGAAGACCAGGTTCGCAGCGCTGGTCGCCTGAGCGTTCTGCTCGTACGGCACATACCACGTCATCGGCTGCTCGTCATATTCGCGTACGTCGGCCACGACCCCAACCACCGTCTTCCAAGCGCTCGTGTCGCCATTGCTACGAAGCTCCCTCACCCGACCACCGACGGCATCTCCGTCAGGCCAGAGTCTTGCCGTTGCTTCGCTGACCACAGCGACCGGATTGCCGTCCGCCACATCCCGGCTGTCTATGTAGCGGCCTTGAAGCAGTGGTATCTCCACCGTCTCGAGGAACCCGGGTGTGGCACTGCGGTGGTTCACAAGGAGCCGCTCCTCCGGGTCGAACTCGCGGCCGTCGATCTCTATCCGTGCCAGCGTGTTGGAATTGTCCCACGGGAACATCGACGATGTTGCCCCGCGTTCCACACCTAGCACCCCACGCATCGCCGACTCGACTTCCCTCACGTACGTAACACGTCGAGCGGGGTCTGCGTAATCAGGTCTGTCCACGGCGGTGGTGATCAGCCACAGGTCTTCGGCAGCGTACCCCAGGTCTTGCCCCTGCAGAGCGCGAAAGCTCTGTACCATCAATCCGGCTCCGGCAAGGAGCATGAACGCGAGCGCCACCTCGCCAACAACTAGTGCATCGGTAGAGAAAGTGCGGCGACGTGTCACTGACCGCGTTCCCGATTGGAGTACGCTCGCGGGATTCGCCATTGATGTACGCCACGCTGGTATGATCCCGAAGACGACCGCAGTTAGTGCTGCAGCCGCTACGCTGAAGATCATCGCAGTCCCATCTATCGGTATCTCATGCACCACATATCCGAGGGCGCCGGGAACGAGAGTAGTGAGAAACTCAGCCGTCCAGAAGGCGAGCGCGAAGCCCAACATCCCACCCAACAGGGCCACTGTCATGTGCTCCGCAAAAGTCTGGCGTATCAGCCGCGATCGACTCGCTCCCAAGGCCGCTCTCATTGCGAATTGCCGTTGCCTGTCCAGTCCCCGCGCCAAGAATAGGTTGGCTAAATTGGCGCAGACTATCAGCAGCACAAACACCACAGCTCCAAAGAGCGCTATGACGAGCCGGTCCTCGTCCTGCACCAGAGTCTCCCGCAAAGGAATCGGTGTGAGCGTTGCGCCGCGGTGCCGTTCGGGATGCGCCGTAGCCAGTCTTGTGCCTATGATCTCGAGCTCAGCAGCCGCCTGCGCAAGCGTTACACCCGGGCGTATGCGAGCCTGCACATTCAAGCCCCAAGTGCCGCGTCCCTCAGGGTGGATGCGCATTGGAACCCAGATATCAGCGTGGTACGGGTAGTTATAGCTGGGGGGCATCACACCAATGACGGTCTTGCTCTCTTGGTTGATCGTGATCGTTCGGCCCAACACGCTACGGTCACCACCGAATTCTCGCTGCCACAGCCGATGGCTGATTACGGCCACTCTTGCCGTACTCCCCGCCCCCGCCTCCTCGGCACTAAAGCCGCGCCCCAGTAGCGGTCGCACACTCAATGTCTCCAGCCAGTCGCGGCTCACGGAGATGGACACGACCCGTTCGGCCATGCCGTCGTTGCGGAACAGAGTAGCGTCGCTGAACCGGTGGGCGACCATGCCCGAGAACACACTCTGCTGTCGGTCGATCTCGTAATACGTCAGCGGTATCAGACTGATGCGTGTGGATCGGCCTTCCGGTATCTGATAGATCCGAACCAGGCGAGATTCATCGCCGAACGGTAGTGGCCGCAGCAGCACGGCGTTCACGAGCCCGAACACAGCGGTAGTAGCTCCGATACCCACCGCAAGACTCAACAGAGCCGCGATCATCAACGTGGGAGCGCTTTTGATCTCCTTCAGCGTGAATCTGACACCGTGCGCGAGATCTCCAAGCATGTGGTCTCCAGAGGCTGTCACAAGTTGAGACGTGAATTAAGGACTTCCACAATACTACGCAAGAATGCGATCTGAGTTTCCGGGCCAGCACCTATCTGTTCCAGCGGCGACCGACTTACCGGCAAGCATCCGTGAGCGGCTGGCTTAAGCAACCGCTAATTCTTAGGTTAGGGCATGGCTTCGAGGATACCGCACAGTGAATGACGTGCTCGAGCGCCTGCAGTCTGCCCTTGCCGACCGCTACAGCTTCGAGCGCGAACTGGGCCGTGGCGGCATGGCCACGGTGTACCTCGCACGTGACCTGAAGCACGACCGTGACGTAGCCATCAAGGTCTTCCACCCAGAACTGGCTGCACTCATCGGTGGCGACCGTTTCTTTCGCGAAATCCACATAGTAGCAAAGCTGAGTCACCCTCGGATCCTAACCTTACATGACTCCGGCCGAGCAGGTGGGTTCCTCTTTTACGTCATGCCCTACGTCGAGGGCGAGACCTTAGCCGACAAGTTGCAGCGTGAGAAGCAACTCTCGATTGAGGAATCAATCAAGATAGTGCGGCACGTATCTGCAGCACTCGACTACGCTCACGAACACGGCATCGTCCACCGCGACGTCAAACCTGCAAACATCTTGTTACAGAGAGACGAAGCCGTTGTAGCCGACTTCGGGATTGCACTCGCAGTCGAGGTAGCTGGCGGCGAGCGTTTGACCGGCACGGGCTTATCGCTCGGCACTCCGGAGTACATGAGTCCCGAACAGGCCACGGGTGATCGTCAGGTGGATTCCAGAAGTGATGTTTACTCGCTCGGGTGCGTGTTGTACGAGATGCTAGCCGGAGAGCCGCCTCACATTGGCAAGAATGTCCAGTCGGTGATTGCCAAGGTACTGACTGACAAGGCTACAGATGTGAGAGCCACACGTGATACGGTTCCACCACATGTGGCTGCCGCTGTGGCCAAAGCACTCAACAAGGTTCCGGGCGATCGCTTCCCGACGGCTGGCGCCCTTGCGAAAGCGCTGAGACAATCCAGAGCCATCGCGATGCCTTCCGTGAAACTCGGCAAGGCTCTTTGGCGCAGGATCTTCGCAACCGCCGCCGTGGTGGCCCTGCTGGCGGCGGTCACAACGTGGTTCCTGATACGTACGAAGACTGGCCTGGAAATGGCCGGCGACACTGGCCGGCTGTCCCTGCTGTTGTCTTCGGATGAACCTGCATTTGATCCAGCTTTGTCACCCGATGGAAAGATGATCGCATACGTGACGAGCGAAGCAGGCCAGGTCGATCTGTTCGTCCGGATGGTACAGGGTGGACAGCCGGTGCGAGTTACCAACGACGATGCGTTGGAGGCGACACCAGTCTTCTCACCCGATGGTGAGCGAATCGCCTTCACGCGCCGGGATTCAACTGATAGCGACCGGGCAATCTGGGTGATACCGACGCTAGGGGGCGAAGCGACAGCGATCGCGGCAAACGCACGGATGCCGGCGTGGTCGTACGATGGCAGTCACCTGGTGTACGTCGAGACGCTGCCCGGGCAGCTCAGTTCCTTAGTGGTCGTATCACTGGATCGTGAAGAGCGCACGGTCGTGTTCGAAGATTCATCACCGTATCTCGCTCTCTACAGCCCAACTTGGTCGCCCGACGGTAATCTGCTGGCTGTTTCTCGCAGCGTGGGAGGCAATGCGGGCGAGATCTGGCTGGTATCCGTAAATGGAGAATCACCACGGAGGCTATCGCACGACCCGCCCGGAGTGGTGGCACACGACCCGGTCTTCACACCAGATGGTGAGGGCATTGTCTATTCCTCCAACCGCGCGGGTACCATTAACCTCTGGCTGCTGCCGGTGGATGGCGGGGAACCCGTTAGACTCACAACCGGAGGGGGACCCGACGAAGCACCCAGTATCGCCAACGATGGCACCATCGCGTTTGTTAACTCGCGTTGGCGACAACGTCTCCTCCTATTCGACCTCGAAACCAATCAGCAACGCACACTCCACACACACCGTGACTTCATCTGGGCGCCGGCGTTTTCGCCAGACGGTACAGAGATCGCTTTTTCGAGAAACGAAGTAGACGGTTCGTGGCATATCTGGATAGTGGGAGTAGATGGCCAGGGAATTCGCAGGTTGACGTCTGGCTCACCACCCCAGATGTACCCTCGCTTCACGCCTGACGGGGAATGGGTGGTGTACCTGGCTTGGTCTACACCCGGACGAGTGTGGCGCGTTCCTCGAAGAGGGGGTCCCCCAGTTCCGATGACGCCCGAAGGCGAGGATGCCGGGTATGCAGACATCTCACCCGACCAGACTCAGATCGCCTACGTTCGAGCAGAGGGCGGCACGACCCACATATACATCGCTCCCCTGGATGGCGGTGAGGCACGGCAACTAACGGACTCGCCAGGAACGCTGCCACGTTGGTCTCCCGACGGTCAGTGGATCGCGTTCACACCGGACCGCAGTTTTGCTGGCGGCGTGTTCGTGATAAGAAGCGATGGAACCGGTGAGAGACGTCTTACCGACACCGGCGGCTGGCATGCTTGGATGCCGGATGGCTCGCAAATCGGTTACCTCATCGTAGGCCCGGAAGGAAATCAGCAACTGTACGTCGTACCGTTGGCCAGCGGTGCACCAGTTCAGATCCCTCAGGTCGACTACGATGCAACCAACTCGCCGTTCGACGT
>CP070792.1:1197024-1221085 GCA_020346845.1 Gemmatimonadota bacterium | reverse complement strand
CGGCTGTGATGCGAGCCGGGGGAGTAACTAGGGGCTGTAGCTCAGTTGGGAGAGCGCCTGGATCGCACCCAGGAGGTCAGGGGTTCGAGCCCCCTCAGCTCCATGATCGGTGCCCCGTGGTGTAACTGGCAACACGTCTGACTCTGGATCAGAAGAGTCCAGGTTCGAGCCCTGGCGGGGCAACTCAAAGCGCAGCCGTGCGGCTGCGCTTTTTCGTTGCCCCACCCGGTCACGCGGCCACGCTCCGACGACTACAATCCCTCAGTTGTTGCCGCAACCAGGGCGTTGAATACGAACTTGAATGTCCCGTGCGTCTGTACCCTGTGCTGGGCACGGAATCCAATGAGTACAACCTTGCCCTGTCCGTAGCCGACCGATACGACAGACGCTTTCTGTGCGATGTGCTCCTCCCCGATCAGCCAACCACTCTGCATTACGGCGCGATCCGCGAACGTTGCAACACGCTCTATCTCATGGTTGCGGGCGCTGGGGGTCACTCGGTAAGCGTGGTTGCCCTGAAGAAACAGGCCCACCGTCTCGGCTGGCATGCCATAGCCGATGGGATCGGTGTTGTCGACGTTCATTCTCAGTGTCGATCCGGGGGACCAGAACTCCGTTGTCGGTACGTTGGCCACTACGTTTCTGACCGGCAGGCCGAACTTCTCTATCGGCAGAGCACTAGCCCCAGCGAATGTGACCAGTGTGCCGCCGTCGGCTACGAATTGCTCCAGCGCATCAACACCCCCTTGACCGAATCCAGAACGGTATTGCGGTGGGTATGCATCACGCCCGGTAACGAAGTAACCACCTCCACCGCCAACCCCTGATTCACCGGTCATCCGGCCGACGTTGTCATCTGGCAGAATGATCACATCGTATTCGCGGATGAGATTACCCTCTCTCAGCTCCTCGTCGAAAATGGATTGATAAGGGAACTTGAACCGCTCCAACAACAGCCGAGTCCACCCCTCGTCCATGTTGCCACCCAGGTACCGTTGATACATCCCGACTCGAGGTCGCTTGATTGGACGGCTGATGGATGAGGCATCTGAATCGAGAGCGGCGAACGTGACTCCTGTCTCGTCGGCAACCCTAGCCGCTAGTTGGTCTGACACAGATTCTGCGACAACAAAGTCGCCGGGCCTCAGACCGCTGCCTGCTTCCACCACGCGACGCAGCTCGAGTCCTTCGTCCCACAACATGTTGGCAGCCTTGAAGCTGTCGTTGAGACGACCGTCAATGACGTATCCGAAGCGACCTCTGGTTACTTGCCCTGCAGGATCAATGGTGTCCGCCACCACGGACAAGTCCGTTTCCACCAAAGCATTGACCGCGTCGACTTGCACCCCCATGTACTCGGCGATGTTGTCGGTTGACATGTCATATGGACGCATGGGACTGCCGTCACGACTGCGGGTGTAATCGTTGTCGGGATAGAACGTGCGGCCCAGTAGCCAACGAATCACCCCTCGCTTCGGCTGTGCCATCGAAACCACATAAGAGCCGGCGCCATAAATGCGCCCCCCATGTGTGAATTCGCCCGAGGCTCTGTGAACCTCGATTCCCTGACCGAGGAGCTTGTTCACCATCTTCTGCATTGTGAGTGGATCGTGCTGCTCAGCAGGGATCACGAATGCTGCCGGCTTTCCCTCCGCCCCACGGTTGGTCTGTCGCATCGCCTTGAGATAGGAGTTCCGCAATACGGTCTCACGGTTGCGCGCGGCGATGTCGAGAACCGCGATTGTCGCTACCTTCTGCTGCTCCACAATATCGCGTACTCGCCACCAACCGCCGGGCCAGGGGTTGGGGAACGTGGTTTGAGCTGCGTACTCCGGCATGCCGCGTCGTGATCCCTGTAGTTGGTCTGGGTGTAGAAACAGCGGCGTCGCTAGACGTGCGCTGGCAGATTCGGTGAGCATTCCTGCGATGTTGTGGAATGGTGTAATCCAGTGGAAGCCAAAGTGTCCCCAGCCCGAGTAGATTGCGGCGTTGACCACACCCGAGATTCCGGCCTCTTCCTCCTTGTACGCGATGTGCGCCCCATACCAACTCATCTCACGCCATACCAGCGGGTCGGCATCAGGACGAATCGGCTCGGCGTAGGGCGGTACGTAGAGTCGGGCGCCGTACCCGCCCATCTGATGGTGGTCTACGAACGCTTGTGGTACCCATTGGCGGAACAGGATCTCCGCCCCGTAGAACGACTCGATCGTGTTCTGCATGAATGCGTCACGATTGTTGTCGTGGCCTATGTAGTGATGGTACAACCACGGCATGCTAACCCCTTCGTACTCCGTCCCAACCCACTCGTTGTACCAGTCAGTGATCATGATTTCGCCGTCGGGATTGAGACAGGGAAACATGACGGCGATAGTGTTGTCGAGAATGCGCAGCATCTCGTCATCATTACGTGTCACCATGTCGTATGTGACTTCGACGGCCATCTGACTAGCTGCCACCTCAGACGAGTGTAGCCCCATCGATTGGACCACGACCACTTTGCCTTCGGCTATCGCACGCTCGACCTCTGATTCCGCAACGCCTCTTGGATCGGTCAAGACATCGTTTAGCTGCTTGAGGTGGTCCAGTTGAGCCAGGTTCTCCGGCGAGGAGATGAAGAGAACTAGAAATGGATTTCCCTGAGTCGATGGGCCCATGTGGATGACCTGCAACCTAGGGCTCTGCTCCCCAAGGAGGTCATAGTATTCGACCATCTTGTTCCAGCGGGCGAGCTTGCGGTCGGCACCCATCTCATGGCCGAAAAACTCCTCAGGGGATGGAATATGCTGGGCCAGTGACACGGTTGGGATAGCAAGTGACAGGGCCAGCAAGAACTGTATGGACTTGACGGTGTGACTGGTTGGAATCATGCGACGCTCCTAGCGGCAACGGTCATGGTCAAACGCTTGGCGAACGCGAGCATCGTCAATCGCAAATCAGTTACTCCCACTAGTCGTCGGAGGTTCTACGGTAGGATAAACGACTCCCAGTTGATCCAAGTACGTTTCGTACTTGCTGGGATCGTAAATCAGCTTCTCGAGTTCGGGCCGGAAAAGCTTCATCCGCTCTTCGTTGAGGAAGATCGGTGGCTCCGTGTCTTCCGGAATGAGTGAGATCCACTGGTACTCCCTGGTCTGAACCTCACGATGGTAGCGCCAGGCCTCTTCAACCAATGCCGGGTCCAGGAGCAGGTCCACCGCAGTCATCGCAATTACGCGAGCCCCGTAGTTAGAGCCCTTGTGCGCAATTGGTGTTGCCTCGGCGATCGCAGCCGACCAGTGGTGACCAGTCGTACCAGGCATGTTGGCAGGATATCTCAACCGGATCGTTGGGACGTTCCACGACACCTCGGCAATATCGTCTGAGCCGCCTCCCATGCCCTGACTGTACTCAGCCAGCGTATCGACCTCGGTACGCAAGCCGATCGTGTCGCGGCCCATGAGGCGCTGCACAGCCTTGGCGAGGTTTATGTCGGCCTCAGACCACTCTGGCATCCCCACCCTGTCAATGTTCTGCTGCATGACCTCGGCAAGCGGCTTGCTCATGGTCGATGGCCAAGCCGAGCCCAGCGGCCGTTCGTCGACGGTGGTTCCGGTCATCATCGCCGCCGCCTCGGCCATAGTCTGCCCCAGCTCGTGCAGCTCTTTGATGCGTGGGTAATCCAGCTCGCGGAAGTAGTACCAGACTGTCGCTTCCGACGGGACGACGTTCGGCTGACTGCCACCATTCGAGATGACATAGTGAGATCGCTGCTGCAAACGCAGATGCTCGCGCCGGAAGTTCCACCCGATGTCCATCAACTCGACAGCGTCGAGTGCGCTGCGCCCCGACCAAGGGGACCCGGCCCCGTGAGCCGATTTTCCGCGGAATGTAAACATTGTGGACACGAGCCCCGATCCCGTGATACCGTAGCCCGTCACCATTCGGTTGCTCACATGGGTCGAAAGCATTACGTCCATACCCTCGAACGCATCAGCATTGACCATATACGTCCGACTAGCCACCAACTCCTCAGCTACACCGGGAATAACCTTCAACGTGCCCGACAATCCGTGTCGCTCCATCACTCGCTTGACGGCGATCACTGCCGTCAAGTCGACTGCAGGGGCGGTATTGTGCCCCTCTCCATGGCCTGGTCCACCAGGTATCAAGGGGTCGTGGTAGGCCACGCCTGGCCTCTGTGAAGTCTCCGGGAGTCCATCGATATCGCCCATGAATCCGATGACCGGTGATCCACTGCCCCAGGTGGCTACGTAACCCGTCGGCATCCCGGCGACACCCATTTGTACATCGAATCCCTCGCGGGCTAGCAGGCCGGTCAGGTATTCGGCAGTCCAGACTTCTTGGAAACCCAGTTCTCCGTGGCTGAATACTTTGTCGACTATCTCTTGAGTGAGCTTTGAGAGGGATTCAACTTCCCGGCGGACTTCCTCACGCAGATCGTCTGCTTGCTGGGGATTCGCGGGTGGGGTTACCAGAAGGAGTAGGCCGATGGAGGCCGGAAGTAGCTGGCTCAGCTTCATGTTGCTGGCTCCGGTTGATTTGAGATTGATCCGTACAGATGCTGAATATGCACCGGGCGGTATCTTAGCGCGACAAAGCTTGTCGCTCCTCAAGTTGGCCTAGTTGGGCCAACACCGGCCCCGGTCGTGTCGATAGCTGCGGTTATGTCGTCCAGGTCATCAGCTGTGAGATCAATCTCCGCCGCTTGAACCCACCCGTCCACCTGCTCAGGCGACCGCGCACCCACGATAGCCGCAGTCATCCCGGGCCACGTGAGGGTCCACGCTATTGCAACCGCTGCCGTAGTCGTATCATGTCGTACTGCGATCGGCTTGAGTGCATCGCGCAACTGCAGGTTCCGCTCGAGATTGGGCGATTTGAAGTCGGGTGATTTGTGGCGCCAGTCGTCGGCCGACAGTCGACTCATTCGCCTTGCGGTGAATGTCTCCGTCAGCAAACCTGCCTGCATCGGACTGTAGCAGATGACACCTGTATTGTGCTCGCGACACCAAGGGATTACGTCAGCCCCCGCCCTACGTTGAATCAATGAAAACGGTGGCTGCAGAGTATCGACATGCCGCATCGCTTCGCATCGATTCAGCAGGGTCACGTCGAAGTTGGATACGCCGCCAGCTCGTGTCTTTCCCTCTTCGATCAGTCGCTCCATCTCGCCCCACGAATCTTCGACTGGCACTCCAGCTCTGTCGGGCCAGTGAAACTGCAATAGATCAACACAATCGATTCCGAGTCTCTTGAGTGATGCTTCGCATTCCGCGCGGATCGATGCGGGGGCTAGATTCGACTGCGCGGGCTTCATACGGTCGGCTGAGTCCCAGACCTGACCGCACTTGGTGAAGATCAGCGGGCGATCACCGCTTGGTGTCTCTCGCAGTAACTGGCCTACTACCTCTTCGGAATGTCCCAGTCCGTAGACGGGTGCTGTGTCGATCCAGTTGATGCCAAGATCGATCGCATGTTTCATGGCGGTGAGAGATCGAGCGTCATCCTGGTGACCCCATCCGAATGCCCATCCACCTCCACCAGCCGCCCAAGCCCCAAAACCCACAACCGAGATCTCAAAGCCACTACTTCCTAGGGTCCGAGTCGGCAACGTCACGTGAACTCCCGTTGTGCGTGCGCAGAAAAGATGAACTCACTTGTGGCGAGAGAAAAGGGAAGTCCGCTATCCGATGATCAACAAGGCCCACGTGATCGTGTTCCACACAACGAACATCCAACCAACCCGCTTCAACTGTCGTGGGTGAATTGGGGTAATGCTCGATACCACACCTACGATACCCGCCAAAGTGATTGCCAAGGATACAGTGAGGGGGAGTCGGCCGGTAAAGGCCGTGAACAAGCCAAAAGCACCCGTCAGCGCACTCAGCAAGGGTGTTGCTGCGATAGCCCACTTTGTGCCAACGCTCTTGCCCGTCTTTGCCTTGATCGCATGGACGGCGAGCGTGCCAATGAGGAACGCGACAAACCACACCAGCACGGCAACCCAAGCACGCGACCACTCAACTCCGCTAGAAACAGCCATCGGGAGTATCGTTGCTGATAGGGCTGCGATTACGAGAACCTCGGCGGCAAGTGTCTTGAGTCGCCCGCTCAGAAACGCCGGCAGCAGCACAGCTCCGACTCCGAGCGGCATCAAGAGCGCCAGCCTTGCTGCGCTCGGTGCCAACACCACAGCGGCCGTTCCCGCTACGACGCCCACAATGGCCAACCAGATCACGCGCCCACGCGCGCGATCACCCCACAATTCCTTGCCCCGTGCTCCCCGAACACCAACAAGTACAGCAACCGGCTCGTGCATCAGAAAGAAGGCGGTCGCAGCTATGGCAATGGAGGTTGCTGCTAGACTGGGCCTACCCAGGGTCAGGCCGGTCAGCAGCGGGAATGCAATCTCCGCGTAGGCTCCGTGTTCTCGTGGTAATAGTGACTCGTGTCGGGCCAAGGGCTTCTTGCTCCTGCATCTGGGAAGGAGACAGTCTAGCTGGTTCGGGGCCAGACGTCGAGAAGCGGAGTCCGCAGCGATCTCAACCGGTTATAGTGTTATGCATGCCCGAGCAGATTCACTCTCGAACACTCCTCTACGCAGCTTTTGCCGCCGTCTATCTGATCTGGGGATCGACGTACTTGGCGATCCGTTTCGCCATAGAGACGATGCCCCCATTCACCATGGCCGGCGTACGCTTTCTGATTGCGGGTGGCGTGCTGTACTCCTGGCTCAGGCTGAGGAAGGTTGATAGGCCAAAGCCGATTCACTGGCGCACGGCCTTCATCGTTGGGGGCTTAATGCTACTCGGTGGCAACGGAGGGGTCGTGTGGGCGGAGCTGTTTGTTCCATCTGGGCTCGCCGCGTTGGTGGTGGCCACGGTTCCGCTGTGGATAGTCCTTCTTGTATGGCTGACCGGCAGAGGCCGGCCATCCATCGCAGTCGTCCTGGGATTACTGGTTGGGTTCGGAGGCGTTGTATGGCTGATGGGTCCCGAGCGTATTGCCGGTGGCGAACGGATCGAACCCGTTGGTGCAATCGTGTTGGTACTAGCTGCACTTGCCTGGGCCATTGGATCGCTCTATTTCCGCGAGGCTCCACACCCAGAGTCACAGTCGCTGGCTACGGCGATGAGTATGCTGGTAGGGGGGGCGCTGCTCCTAGTGGCAGGTAGTGCCGCAGGTGAGTTAGCCGAGCTCGATGTGTCGGCGTTCTCAGCCAAATCCTGGGTCGCTTTCTGGTATCTCGTGGTTTTCGGGGCCTTGGTTGCGTTTAGCGCCTACCTGTGGCTGATGGGAGCTACCACCCCAACGCGGGCCGCGACATACGCGTATGTCAATCCCGTGGTAGCGGTGATTCTGGGGTGGATTCTAGCTGCTGAACCGCTGAACCCGCGGGTGATCATTGCTGCGACGGTAATTGTGGGAGCGGTTGCGCTCATCGTCACGGAGCAGGGTGCAAAACCATCAAAAACCTGACCGGTCTACTGCTCCATCCGCACCTTTGTCACGATATCCACAACTGTATCGACCACCTTCTGGCGCGCATTGTCGGCGTCTTGCTGCACCGAGACCTTGCTCTCCAGCAGTTTCTTGTGCTCCCGGTGTACGATCGCGTCCTCATACTCGGAGAGTGCCTTCTGGACTCGCTGGACGTACTCGTGGCCCTGACTCATTGGTTCCCCCTGTAGCTCAACACCACTCTAATAACCGGCGGGCAAGGCAAGGGCAAGGGAGGAGGGAAGGAGGTAAGGAAGGGGAGAGGTGAAATGAGATCTGTGTGCCTATTGCTCCCGGCGTGGTGTCACATCGAGCCTCACAATCCGCCCTTCCGGGCCAACGGCCCATCCGGTGTTGGGGGAGGCGAAGCCCACACTCCAATATGCGAGTGTGTCTAGGGAATACCACGCCATGCCTTCGTTCAGTGAGTAATCCATGCCCCCTGGACCCACAGCTATGAGGATTCTGTCGTTCTCGGTGCCGGCGACAGCAAGTCCATAGACTCCACCGGTAAACACGGGTCGGCCTGCCAAGATCCAGGAAAGACCGCCATCCACGGTGCTCGCGACGTTGTCGCTATGAGTGTCGGAACCGGTCATGTATCCACCAGCCGCTGTGCCCCGCCGTGCATCGACAAACGCAAGAGACCCAATTCCCGCCATGTCGCCGCTTATTATCGGAGTGGAAGTCACCGACCAAGTGTTACCGCGATCGGTAGTCCTGAATACGCGTGCCGTACCGCTGGCGCCGGTCCCAAACCACGCTGTGGAGTCACCGTGCGTTACCAGGCATGTTCCACTTGCGGCAAAACTACCCTCGCCCGGTAGGGCATCTGGCACTCTCTCAGGAGGAATTCGTTGCCAGGTTTCACCGTCTGTAGTCCGGATGATGATGAACTCACCGTTTACTGCGTCGCTGAACGCGAGTCCGCTCTCCCGATCCCAGAACGCCATGCAATCGAAGAAGCCGTCGGGCTCCGCGTTGGTGAACTGCAGCGACCAGTTCTGTCCTTGATCGATCGTCTTGTATATACGCGACAGCTCACCCGCACCGGCACTTAGCAGGTAAGCGGTGTTGACATCGAAGGCGTCGACGTCCCGGAATTGCAGCGAGTCTGCTCCGGTTACGGCGTACGAAAGCCAGGTGTCACCACCATCGGTGGTACGCACAACGGTGCCGTCAAGCCCGCTTGCCCAGGCGACCTCGTCATCCACCGCGCTGATAGCCTGCAGGCGGGAGGAAGTGCCAGAGGTTTGAGTGGTGAGACTAAGCACTGGTAGCATTTCGGAGACATTGCGTGAAACGCACGCTAATGTAGCAACCGCAACTACCGTTCCTAGCCAAGCCGCTCTCCTGTGACCCGCCGATATCCCGGTGTACATGATCCTATTCGAGCTAGTCGTCAACGTGCTCCACGCATTCCCCTACGCCCTCAACCGTGCTGATCATCGGCCGCTCCTGCCGATTCACGGTGAGGCTGAACACATCTGGGCGCGCGTAGTGTCCTGCAGTGTCCAGCTGAAAACGAGGTCCCGTGAGCTTTTCCGGCTCTACCTCTGCATAGAGGATCGTCTCCTCATTCTCAGCTGGTCCGGCCAATACCTTGCCGTCCGGATCCACTATCAAGCTGAGTCCGGGATTCAGCCATTCACCGGCATCCGACAGATACTTGTGTTTGAAACCGTAACGGTCCGGGATGTCTGCCGTGCGCATCGCGCTGCAGCACGATACCAGGTAGACGCGACCCTCCTTGGCGGTGTGCCGCATGGTGGATATCCATGGCTCGCCACGGTCCCACGTAGGTGCCGCAAAGATCTGGGTACCCCAGGCCCACATGGAGTACCGTGCTAGCGGCATGTAGTTCTCCCAACAGAGCAAACCGCCCAGCCGCCCAATGGGGAGGTCTACGACGGTGAGCGTACTGCCGTCTCCCTGTCCCCAGACAATACGCTCGGCCGTGGTGGGCACCAACTTCCGGTGCTTGCCCAAGACCCTTCCATCCGCACCTATGTAGAGGATCGTATCGTAGAGTGTCGTTCCGCTCGCATCCGCGTTGCGCTCGTTGATTCCGATCGCAACACTAATCTCCGCCTCCTTTGCTGCCAGGCAGAGACGGTCTGTTTCCTCACTCGGCACCGAGATCGCGTTAGCCAGGAGTTCCGAATACAACTCCCTCAGCTCATGTGTTTTGCCTGGAGGGATGTACCAGATCCAGAGCGGAAAGGCTGGGATGAACGCCTCTGGAAACACCGCTAGTTTCGCGCCGCCCTCCGCCGCCTGTGTGATCAGGCCGCATGCCTTCTGGACCGTGGCCTCACGATTTAGGAAGACTGGTGCTGCCTGCACCGCCGCGATTGTGAACGGCGTGCTTGTGATGGACAATGATCTGCTCCTGTGGCGCGATGTCGTCGCGGCGTCTGGTCGTGAACCCAAGTGAAGATCAGTCTTCGATTCTCTTGGGGTAATCAAACTCCAGAAGTTCGGCGGCGACAGAACCTACGTTGGTCCACGAATTGGTGTCGAACCTGATATGCGCGATACCGCAGGTAGGCACGTTCTCCAAGTAGGTGTCTGTCAGGCAGTTCACCAGCTCCGTGATATCCGGATTGTGGCCGAAGAGCATCACGTGATCGTTGGCGTCGCCAAGGCTGCGAATGAGATCGAGTAGCCCGTTGGTTCCTGCATGATAGATCTCTTGGTCCATCATTATGTGGGCAACAGGGTAGCCGATTTCCGTCGCGATGGTTTCCGCTGTGAGTCGGGCGCGCACGGCCGTACTGGTGACTATCAGGTCTGGTCTGACACCTGACTTCGCCAGCCGCCGGCCCATTCTCGGTGCATCTCGCTTGCCCCGCTTGTTTAGCGGGCGATCGTGATCAGCGAGCGTCCGGTCCTTCCAGCTGGACTTCGCGTGGCGTACAAGCGAAAGGGTCTTCATAGGCGTACGAGTGTAATCGACTGTCATGGGGTGAGGCAAGACGATCTATGTGCTGCCGCTCCCATCAGATCTGTGTCATAGCGCACTTTTTGCATCTTCCGCCGATGCTGACAACGAGCCACAGAATGGCGTATCTTAGCGCTGATGGAAGTCATCCTAGTTATTCTGGCTGTCGCGGCCATCGTCATTTTCATCTATATGGGTCATCTGGCGGCCAAGCGTCGCCGCGAGGAGCTGCACGGCCTAGCGCGCGAACTCGACCTGAGCTTCGATCCTTCCCGCGATTACGATCACGATTCAAACTACCGGGAATTCGGCATATTCCGACGCGGTAGGAGGCGAACTGCTTTCAATACGCTCACCGGCCGAATCAAGGTTGGCAAACGACACTGCTGGATCAAGATGGGAGACTTCCGCTACACCATTCAGCACGGCAAGTCATCGTCCACGTATACGTTTAGCTACCTAATTCTGAGTCTCCCGTATCAGGGTGTACCCAAGCTTGTATTACGGCGTGAAGGTATGTTTGACAAGATCGCAAGTGCGGTTGGCTTCGACGATATCGACTTTGAGTCCGCTGAGTTCAGTAGAAAGTTCTTCGTTACGAGTTCCGACAAGAAGTTCGCGTATGATGTGATTCACCCGCGCACGATGGAGTTCTTGTTGACGTCAGGGGGGCCGTCGTTGGAGATCGACAACGACCGGTGTTGTATCTACGATAGCGCCAGAAGGAAGTGGACTGTGTCGGACTTCAGGAAGAGACTCTGGTGGATACGCGAATTCCTGGAGCTGTGGCCGGACTATATGACCTCACAACTGGATCGATGAAGCCATGAATGGAGTACTTGTCGGCGGCACGATCGCAGCGGCTCTATTCTTGATGTGGGCGGTGATCACCTATAACCGGTTCGTTGGTCTGCGCAGACACATACAGGAGAGCTGGGCTGATATCGATGTTGAACTGAAGCGCCGCTACGAGCTCATACCGAACCTGGTGGCCACCGTAAAAGGCTATGCCGAATACGAAAGGGAGACTGTCGAGCAGGTAGTTGAGCTGAGAGCCAAGGCCATGGAGAATCATGGCTCCGCAGTCTCACAGGCGTTAGACGAATCGGCCTTGATGATAGGCTTGAAGCGGATGTTTGCCGTGGTTGAGGGCTATCCTGAGCTCAAGGCAGACACCCACTACATGGCCCTGCAGAAGGAACTGGCCAATACGGAGGATCGGATTGCAGCAGCTCGTAGGTTCTACAACGGCAACGTCAGGGAGTTGAACGTACTGCTTGAGAGCTTCCCGGCAGGAATCATAGGCAGAAGATTCAACTTTGAAGCCGCCACCTTCTTCGAGCTGGACAGCGCAGCCGAGCGGGTCGTGCCACGGATAGCGTCGTAGAGCCCGTCCCGCGGTTCAGCGTCTTGGGGCCGCCCGTCAGCCGAGAGTCGGGCGACTCGTGGCCGTTCGAACCATTTAGCCCGCTACAGCATCTTACTGTCGCCACGCGAACCTGAAATTCCAGAACCGGCCGAAACTATACGCAGTGGGCGCCGTATTGACTGTAGATATGCTACATAGATAGCATATCTGTTGAGCTCTGAGCCAAGGACTTGTGGCAATGGCCAGGAAGACACTAGGGATCTCGACCATTAAGGTGCTGCACTCGGTTGCGACCGGGTGTTGCTACGGCTTTGACATCATGGATGCAACGAGCCTACCCAGCGGCACCGTTTACCCGGCTCTGAGCCGGCTCGAGCGAGCCGGGTTTGTCACTGCCAAATGGGAGGATCACAAAAAGGCGCAACGTGAGAAACGGCCACCGCGCAAGTACTACGCAATTACGCGCGCAGGACGCGAGAAACTGGTCGATGCGGCAGAGCGCTTGAGGGAGCTGCAGCGCTTGTTGCCGATGCCCTCCGGCCAAGCGCGCATGGCTGGAGATAGTTGATGCAGGCAACGGGCGCTGTCTCTCGCATTGTCTTGGCAACCTGCCTTTGCCTCGTGCGGTTAGCAGCCGGGATGGCTCCAGGCTCGCACCGCTCCGATTGGCGGGCCGAGTGGGAAGCAGAGATCGTCCATCGCTGGATGCACTTGGGGCAGTCGGGGAAGCTGAGTGTGGCAGCGGCAGCAAATTTGATCTGGCGAAGTGCGGGCGCAGTAGTGCACGCGGCCTGGCTGCGCAAGACGGAATGGAGAGTAGAGATCGTGAGTCAGGATATCCGCTATGCGTTGAGAGGGCTTATCAAGAGGCCGCTATTTACGACCTTGGTTGTTGTGACCGTGGGATTGGGGATTGGTGCGAACACGGCGATCTTCAGCGTGGTCAACGGGCTGATTCTCACCCCCCTGCCTTTTGACGACCCCGATCATTTGGTGATGGTATGGGAGCACAACATTCCCAGATCGCAGGCGACCAACGTGGTGTCACCGGCCAACTTCTTCACGTGGCGGGAGGAGAACACGGTCTTTGAAGGAATGTCCGCTGCGCTGCCCAACAGTATAACGATCACAGGTGATGGTGAGCCGGAGCGCATTGGAGTCGTACTGTTCACGCCGGGTCTGTTCGAGCTACTGCGTGTGAGCCCGCACATGGGGAGGGTCATTGTAGAGGATGACGTTGAGGGACCCCCAGTGGTGATGCTGAACCATGGATTCTGGCGCCGCCGGTTCGGTAACGATCGTGACGTGATCGGACGATCGATCGAGTTGAACGGCACGTCGCACAGAATCGTGGGTGTGCTTCCGGCAGGCTTTGAGATCGATCTCCCCTATGACTTCAACTCGACGGGGTCACAGGATGTCTTTCGGCTCCTACCCATTGGGCCCGAGTCGCGCAATGCACGTGGTCGGTGGATGCAGGTCATAGCTCGATTGAAGCAGGGAGTGTCGGTCGCGACTGCTCAAGCACAAATGAGCGGTATGGCCAGCCGCCTAGAACAGGAATTCCCGGAGTTCCAGTCGGGTTGGGATGTCAACGTCGTCTCAATGCACAGGCAGGTGGTGGGGAGTGCGCGGACTCCGGTGCTGATTCTGTTTGGAGCAGTGATACTCGTGTTGCTGATCTCCTGTGCTAATGTTGCTAACCTGCTGCTATCGCGAGCGAGCGGCCGACACCAAGAGCTAGCTGTCAGGACTGCGTTAGGCGCCGGCCGACTGAGACTGATCAGGCAGTTGCTCACGGAGAACTTGATCCTTGGAGTGGCAGGCGGCGCTATCGGACTACTCCTGGCGTACTGGGCGGTGAGCGTGCTCGTTGCACTGGAGCCGGATATCCCGAGATTGGATCGGGTGGGAATAGATGGCACGGTGCTCAGCTTTACTATTGCCATCTCGCTGCTCACCGGCCTCGTCTTCGGGTTGGTGCCGGCCCTGAAGACGTCCTCGCTCGACCTGAGTGACACCCTCAAAGAAGGTGGCACACGCGGAGCTGTCGGTGGTCACGAGAAGACCCGTGCCAGTCTCGTCGTCGCCGAGATCGCGCTATCGCTCATGCTGCTGGTGGGTGCAGGGCTGTTGCTGCGAAGCTTTGCCAACTTGCTGCAGGTCGGTGTGGGATTTGATGTGGAGAACGTGATCGCCGCTGATGTTCAGCTATCGGGTTCACGTTATCAAGATGCCGAGCGACGAGTACAGGTTTTCGAGGAAATCGTTGCGAGTGTCAATTCAATTCCAGGCGTCACCTCCGCTAGCGCCATCACATGGCTACCGCTAGCTGGAGGTGGGTCAGCAACAACCTTTTGGGCCAACGATCGAGACCTGCCGGAGCAGGGTGAGTTTCCAGTTGCGGATGTGCGTTGGATACATCAGGGCTTTCACCAGACGATGAAGATACCCCTTATCGCAGGCCGCTACTTCGATGAGCAGGACGTGAGGGATGGGCCGCTGCGGGTTGTCGTGAGCGAGTACGTGCAGCGCACGTTCTGGCCCAACGAGAGCGCCCTGGGTAAGACGATCTCCATGCCGTGGGGTGACACGTTGGTGGCGGAGATCATTGGCGTGGTTGGTGACATACGACATATGGGTCCGGACATTGAGCCGCGCTCCATGTTCTACTGGCATCACAAGCAGTTCACCGACTTCGGTTTCATGAGCATCGTAGCCCGCACAACTGGCGACGCGCTCAGCTATGCATCCGCCGTGCGCGGCAAGGTACAAGCTCTCGATTCAAACCTACCGATCTACAGGGTCACCACGATGCAATCCTATCTGGGTGACTCAGTTGCCCAGGCTAGGTTCGTCATGATCTCGCTTGCCGTATTCGCGCTGCTCGCCCTGATCTTGGCGGCGATCGGCATTTACGGTGTGATGTCCTACTCGGTGAGTCAGCGCACTCGGGAATTCGGAATCCGCATGGCGCTAGGCGCTGAGGGACGCGAGGTTGCGTCCGACGTAGTCCGGCGCGGACTCGTTCTCGTCGGTCTTGCAACCGTGATCGGTCTCGTGGGGGCGATCTCCCTCTCTCGCATCATGAGAGGCATGGTCTTCGAGATCAGCACCAGTGATCCCTTGACGCTCGTCGGCGTCAGTCTATTCCTCGCCGCCGTCGCGCTAGCAGCCTGCTACCTGCCAGCGCGGCGAGCCAGCAAGGTAGATCCGATTGAGGCACTGAGGCAGGAGTAGCAGACTGAGGGGGGAAGAAGAGGAAGGAGATTCTCAAATCGACATCTCCTACCCCCCCTTCCCCTTCCCATCTCTTGCCTGCAGAAACTCCAACACCGCCACTTCATCTGCTCTAAGTGCGGAGCCATGTCCCTTTCGTTTGGTGGTCTCGGGCTCAGGCGGCTTGGGTACGACGAGGCCAGCCATGTATGAGTCGAGGATCTTGGGGTGGACGTAGTACTTGCGGCACACGGCTCTGGTATTCCCGAGCCGTTCGGCAACTTGGTCAACTGCCTGCACGATGTTCTTCTTGGCTTCGCGCTGAGTCCGAGTGGGTCCCATATCTCGCAACAGGGTAGCGGCGTGCATGGTCGCAGCCCAAGTCCTGAAGTCCTTGGCTGAGACTTCGCGGCCGGTGATCGCACGCAGATATTCGTTGATGTCACCTGAATCAACGTCTTGACGTCGTCCGTCGTCGTCGACGTACTTGAACAGCTCCTGACCCGGGAGAGTCTGACAGTGTTGTACGATACTGGCGATGCGTCGATCGACTATGGACACAGATCGCTGAATGCCGCTCTTGCCTCTGAACTCGAACCTCATGGTGTAACCCGAGATATCGACATGGCGACGCCGCAGCGTGGTCAATCCGAATGAGCGGTTGGCCTTTGCATACTCATCGTTCCCAATTCGTATCAGCGTCTTCTCCAGCAGCCAAACAACCGTTGCTAGCACCTTCTCGCGTGGCAGACCAGGCCGCTTGACGTCTTGCTCGACACGGGTACGGATGCCGGGCAACAATTCGCTGAACACCAGCATGCGGTCGAATTTGGTTTCGTCTCGAACTGCCCGATACCGTGTGTGATAGCGATACTGCTTACGGTACTTGGCGTCTCTCCCGGTTGCCTGGATGTGGCCGTCCGGTGTCGGACAAATCCACACCTCGGTCCACGACGGTGGGATCACCAATCCTTTGATCCGTTTGAGAATGTCACGATCGCGGATAGGCCTCCCGTCCAGGCCGGTGTAACTGAATCCCCGCCCCGCACGCTTGCGTCCGAAGCCAGGATCTGAATCAGTTACGTACCTGAGGCCTGTAGCCTTTGCGAGTTCCGGCACGGGTGAGTTCCCTCGTTAGCTCCGCCTCGAAGCGGCTAAGCGCAGCAGCAACCGATAGATGGCGGCGATGCCGCTGCCCAGTTACAATTGTGACGCACAGTGATCGCAGTCAAGTGAATTCAGCAATATGGGAGATGACTGAATGAGGTTAGTGATGCGAAGCACAATTGCCACTCTGGCAGTGGCGTTGGCGGCTGTCTCGGCCGCAGCCGCGCAGCAGACGCTTGTGCTCGACAACGGAGACCGGCTCAGCGGAACTCTGTCTGCAATTGATGGTGGCAACTGGGTCTTTAAGATGGCCAGTGGTGAGCTGAAGGTTCCGGCAACGGAGGTGGCAGGCTTCACCGCGACAGACGCGATAGGTATGAGGCTGTCCGATGGTTCGCTCGTTGCGGCGAGCGTCGCGACCGTGGGCGATCAGCTGCAGCTGGCGCTGACGGACGGCACCTCACGGACGATCACAGCTGCGGACGTGGCGGCCGTGGGAGATCCGGGAAATCTAGAAGCACTGCGGCCGATCGAGATCGGCCTGTTCAGGCCGTTCTCCAAATTCTGGGGCGCAACGGTGGGCTTCGGTTTCTCGAACAACACTGGCAATTCAAAGGCCCGGGGCTTTGACTTCTCCTTCGACATTGATCGCAAGAGCCCCAAGGACAGACAGTCGATCAGAGGCGGAATGAACCGCCAATTCGCGCCGGGTGACAACGACGCGCTGGAGTCGACCGTCGAGAAGTACTATGGCTCGGTGCGTCTAGATGTGTTTCTGGTCTCGCGGCTGTTCACATTTGGCTTTGCTGGTTGGGATCGGGATCAGTTCCAGGACATTGACCTGCGTCAGAACTACACACTTGGGTTGGGCTACCAGGTCTTGGAGACGGCCAACTCTGATTTGCGGTTCTACGGGTCCGGTGGTGTGCGGTTGGAGAAGTACACCTCCGGTGGAGACAATTCTACCAGTGTCTTGGGCCTCGGTGGAGGCTACAGGCAGTCGCTCGGGCCGATGGTCTTTGACTGGACAGTAGCTTTTACGCCGAGTTTGGAAGATGGAGAGGACTGGAGAGTGGTTTCGGGCGCGACTCTTACGACCGCCATCTTTGAGGGACTCGGGTTCAGGATCGGGTCGCGTAACGAGTACAACAACAACCCCCGGCCCGATGTGGAGAAGCATGACTGGCTGTTCACAACTGCGCTCACCTATTCGATTGGAAGGTGATCCTGGCGTCGTGAATCTCTGGAGGTGAGAACCAATGAGTAATCGAGCAGCTACGAATTTCCTGCAGCGGCTGGTTCAAGAAGAGGCGCTGCGGGAGCAAGTCCGCCAAGCGGAAAAGGGACGGCCTGAGAAGGCACCTGTCTTGGTAGAACAAGGAGCAAAGATCGGCCTAGACTTCACGGTGTCGGAGCTTGCCGATGTATTGGATGCCTTGCACCGGCACAGGATAGGCGAGCTCAGTGAGGATCAACTGGTCGAGGTCGCCGGCAGCCTGGTAGATATGCCGGGCTGGCACCCGGACCACGATTGAGCGGCCAGGGACATCACGAGATCCCCAGCGGAGCGAGCTGGCCACGCCGGTCCCTGCCGTGAGCTTTCTGCCACTCCATCGCGTCGATGTGCAGCGCTCCCCATCCAATGATTGCGGCAAGCTGGATTCACAAAGGCTTCACGATTTCCTAACGATGGCCTAGATATGTTGCTTGTGAAATGTTTCACAAGCGCTTTTATTTTGTGTCTTCGTATCCACTTAACCGGATATGCCGGTAAGTGGCTGGAGGCTCCGGCAGGAGGCTTTAAGTGCAAGCAGATCCGCAAGATATCAGACGTGCCGCCGCGATCTTCAAGGCACTATCGCACCCGTCCCGTCTCAAGATCGTGTGTCTACTCTTCGACGGTCGGTGCCGCACTCAGAAGGAACTGGTAGAGGAGCTGAACTGGCCGCAGTCGACCACTGCGAGGCATTTGTCGCGGCTGCGTGAGAGAGGTCTGGTGATCGCCAAGAGACACGGGCCCGAGGTGCATTTGGAGCTTGGGAGTCACGTAACCAGGCAAATCATGGGTGCAGTCTGTGAATGGGTGCATCCGGAGACTGGCGAACAGTTCGCGGGCAGCTACGCCGAGCTTCTCGCACAGGAGGCTGAATGAAACGAAGGCAATTCATCCAAGTCGGCTCGGGAGTGGCTGGAGCTGCAGCGCTGGGGGGCCTGAGCACCGATTGGTTCAAGCTATATGGCAACTCACTGCCAGATCCAGAGACCGACGGCGATCGGGTTGTCCCGTCGTTCTGCGAGCTGTGCTTCTGGAAGTGCGGAATCCTGGCACATGTCCGGAACGGGCGTGTCACCAAGATCAAGGGTAATCCCAAGGATCCACTTTCTCGGGGTCATCTCTGCCCCCGTGGGGCAGGCGGAACCGGACTGCTCTACGATCCTGACAGATTGAAGCAGCCAATGGTACGAGTGAACAGGCGCGGTAGCGACGAGTTCGAGGCCGTGTCGTGGGATGCCGCGCTCAACGAGGTTGCCGAGAACTTCGAGCGCATTAAGGGCTTATACGGGCCGTCGGCGCTTGCGCTGTTCTCACACGGTTATGGTGGTAATTGGATGAAGCATCTGTTCAAGGCCTATGGGTCGGCGAACATAGCCGCTCCATCCTACGCTCAATGCCGTGGTCCGCGCGAAGTTGGCTTCGATCTCACTTTCGGGTCAGGTGTGGGTTCGCCCGAAGTGACGGACATGGCCAACAGCCGCTGCGTCGTGCTGATCGGTGGACACCTGGGCGAAAACATGCACAACACGCAGGTCCAGGACTTCGCTCAGGCGATCAGGAACAACGCCGATGTCATAGTAGTAGATCCTCGCTTCTCAGTTGCCGCTTCGAAGGCGAAGTACTGGCTGCCAATCAAGCCTGGAACGGACACTGCGCTCTTGCTGGCATGGATGAATGTCATCATCGGGGAGAGGCTATACGATCGCGAATACCTGGACCGATACGCATACGGATTGGAACAGCTCGAGGAGCATGTGAAGGCATACAGTCCTGAGTGGGCCTATCCGCGCACTGGGCTGGACCCGGAGCTTATAAGGCGAACCGCGAGAATAATGGCCGCAGCTCGCCCTGCTACACTGGTGCATCCGGGCCGGCGTGTCACCTGGTATGGCAACGACACTCAGCGATCGCGCGCCATCGCAATCCTCAACGCGCTGTTGGGGTCGTGGGGTCGAAAGGGTGGATTCTTCGTTCCCTCACAGGTTGAGCTCCCCCCCTATCCGTATCCGGGATATGAGAAGTCCGACGCGACAGTACCAGATCGTCCCGATCCGAGTGATTACCCACTGGGCGATCAGGTGCTGGCCCAGGGTATTTGCGACGCCACGATACCGGGAGTGCGGGAAGCCTCTGCCATAAGGGCGTGGATGGTTTATGGCTCCAACCTGCCGACAACGCTGCCCGATCCGGCCAAGACGTATAGGGCAATCGAGGAGCTCGACTTCCTTGTCACGGTAGATGTGCTTCCGGCCGAGATTGTTGGATGGTCCGATGTGGTTCTGCCAGAGGCCACCTACCTAGAGCGGTGTGATGAGCTTCTGACGCCGAGCTACAAGCAGCCTTACATAGCGGTTCGTCAGGAAGTGGTTCCACCAATGTACGACAGTAAGCCGGGGTGGTGGATTGCACGAGCGTTGGGAAACAAGCTGGGGCTCACGGACTTCTTCCCTTGGGAGAACTCGATGGAGTACGCCAGGGAGAGGTTGCACCAGGCCAACTATGACTGTGACGCGCTGCAACGAGACGGAGTCATCCTTGGTAGAACGCAGCCACTCTACTTTGAAGAGGGAGCGCCGCCAGACTTCTATACCGACTCGGGCAAAATTGAGCTCTACTCCCCCCGGTTGGCGAGCCACGGGTTCGATCCCATGCCCACTTATCACGAAGATGAGGTAGATGATCCACCAGCGGGCTATTACAGGCTCCTGTTCGGTAGGGCGCCCACGCACACGTTTGGACGCACCACCAACAACAGGCTCCTCTCCGAGGTGTACTCAGAAAACGCTGTGTGGGTCAACAAGGCGGTGGCGGCGAAATGGGGATTGGTCGACGGAGACCGCGTTTACCTGCAGAACCAGGATGGCGTGCGATCGTCATTCAGTGCGCCTATCAAGGCGACTGAGCGGATTCGGCCGGATGCAGTCTTCGTGGTTCATGGATACGGGCGTAAACCGAAGAAGATGCGGTTTGCACACGGGAAGGGGATCGACGACAACGAACTGATCACGCGCTACAAGACCGACCCCATCATGGGTGGGACGGGTATGAACGTGAACTTCGTGACGTTCTTGCGAGCTGAGGATGTAGTCGAGGAGGTGGCATCATGAGCACCAAGAGCTATGCCATGGTCCTCGATACGAAAACCTGCGTCGGATGTTCCGCGTGCGTTGTCGGCTGCAAGACCGAGAACGGTGTGGCAAGAAACTACGCACGCGATTGGGTGTTCACTGAAACAACGGGAAAGTATCCCGATCTACGGATGACGATACGTTCGGAGCGCTGTAACCACTGTGCAGACGCACCTTGTGTTGCTGTGTGTCCAACCGGGGCGTCGCACTATGGTCCGGGCGACACGGTTCAAGTCAACCAAGACAAGTGTTCCGGCTGCAAGGCGTGCATTGCGGCATGTCCCTACGGCGCCCGGTTCATTGACCCCAACGTAGGTGCGATAGACAAATGCACGTTCTGTGTACACCGCATAGAAAACGGGATCCCGACGACCTCCTGTCAGGAGGTATGTCCCACTCAGAGTATCTACTTCGGTGACCTGAACGATCCCAATAGCGAGGTCTCGGAATTGCTGGCCACCCGGGAGCATTACACGCTACAGCCGAGTGCCGGGACCAAGCCAAAACACTTCTACTTGAAGTGAGCGGGCGAACATGCAAGAGATAACGACAACGCGCACCAATCAATACATCGATCCGGTGCTCCATATATGGCACAGCGAGATTCCGCTCTATCTGTTTCTGGGTGGAATAGTCGCCGGAATCATGATTCTCTCAGGTTTGTGGCATCTTCTGCGACCAGCAGATGAGCGGTCGAGAGCCCTCTCAATGTTGCCCTGGGCAAGCCCAGTCTTGCTGTCGGCGGGGATGTTCTTCCTCTGGCTCGACTTGGAGCATCCATTCAACGCCTGGCGCTTCTATCTCAGCTTCAAGTTGGGCTCACCGATGTCATGGGGTGCTTGGATCCTCTTGTTGATCTACCCAGCGTCTATTCTGCTCGCCTGGGTGGGCTCGCCCGCAGACGTGCGGCAGGGCTGTATCAAGAGATTGGCCAGATTCCCGAGCTTCGATCGCTGGAGTTCGTGGTCCGAGGCACGGGTAAAACCGCTCGCGGCTGCAAACGTCATCCTCGGAGCCGCCTTGGGTATCTATACCGGCGTCTTGCTGGGCACTATGGCAGCACGCCCGTTGTGGAACTCGGCGATCCTGGGTCCGCTGTTTCTCGTATCCGGTCTTTCAACTGGCGCCGCGTTCCTGTTGCTTTATCGGCTTGCCGATAAGGAACGTGTCGCGCTGAGCAAGATAGACATGGGTTTAATCGTGGTCGAATTGCTGCTCATCACGCTGTGGTTCATCGGATTGGCAAGCGGTGGAGCCGCGGCAAGAGCGGCCGTCTGGCAGTTCTTCGGTGGTCCTTACACCGCCGCATTCTGGACTCTGGTCATAGCCTTGGGTCTCGTGACTCCACTGGTGGCAGAGATCATTGAGCATCGTCACAAGGTCGTCCCAGGGCGTGTTACTGCTGTACTGGTTCTCATAGGTGGCTTCGCGCTGCGTTGGATTGTGGTGTTTGCCGGACAACACTCGGGCTGGGTCAGTGAGCTGGCGCAGCGCTAAAAGGGGAATTCTCTATCATGAAAGCAAAACCATATTGGAATCCATACATGGCGGGCGTGCTATTAGGGCTCACGCTGCTCGCGACGTTCTTGATCGCGGGCCAAGGTCTCGGTGCTAGCGCCTTTCCGAAGCGAGTCCTCGCTACGGTTGGTAGCGAGGTGGTGCCGGAGTGGACGGCCAGCAACCCCTCACTGGGTATGTACCTGGAGGATGACTCCAACCCGTTGCGCAACTGGCTCGTCATCGAGGTCGTCGGCGTGATGCTCGGTGGGTTGTTGGGAGCGTTGAGTGCCGGTCGCTTCAAGCCCACCGTGGAGAAGGGACCAAGGATATCGACGCGAGGCAGATTGATGTACGCAGCAGGTGGAGGGGTGATCATGGGCTTCGCCGCCGCTCTAGCACGTGGCTGTACCTCCGGCCAGGCTTTGAGTGGTGGAGCACTGCTTGCCACAGGTAGCTGGGCGTTCATGATGATGGTGTTCGCCGGTGGGTATGCCTTTGCCTATCTGGTGAGGAGGCAGTGGACATGACAGAGGCAATCTTCCCCCTGCTATTCGGCTCCGAGGAACTGCGTCTACTGACCGCAATCGGTCTCGGGTTCTTGTTCGGATTCACACTCGAGCGTGCGGGCTTCGGCAACGCGCGCAAATTGGCTGCCCAGTTCTACCTCCACGACATGACGGTTTTCAAAGTCATGTTCACGGCGATCCTGGTCGCCATGGTTGGCCTGTACTCATTCAGCGCCATCGGGCTGCTGGACATGTCTCGCATGTGGATCAATCCAACGTTCATGTGGGCTCAGGTGATCGGCGGATTCATGCTCGGAGCCGGGTTCATCATGAGTGGGCTGTGTCCCGGTACATCGGTCGTGTCTGCCGCATCGGGCCGCTGGGATGGTCTCATGACATTCGGCGGAATCTTCGTTGGCAGTTTTTTGTTCGCCGTGTTCATGGATTGGTTCCCAGCTCTTGGCAGCTTGTACAGTGGTGGATCTATGGGCGAGTCCGTGCTGCCCGCGCTGCTTCACGTGCCGGCACCCGTATTCGTACTGGGTGTGGTGATCATGGCGGGTGCGGCCTTCGTGGGCGCCGAGAAGGTCGAGCGCATCTTCCGGCAACGTCATGAGCCAGTGGAGCTGGGTCCGAAACAGACACCGCGGACCGCACGCTACAAGTTTGCAATTGCGGGTGCTTTGGTAGTAGTGGCTCTGGTTGCAACCGGGGCGACCGCTCCCAGCCTGGAGCGGCCGGCGCAGCCTATGGGCGAGGTTGCTCCTCTGGACCTGGCGCAGGAGATCATAGTCGGCAACCCGAACTTGGTGATTCTGGACCTGAGATCGGAGAACGACTCGGCGCCCGGTATACCTGGATCGACGAGAATCACGTCCGACTTTGCTGCGCAGCAGCTGCTGAACTCCGCAGGTTCCGCCGCAAGGGTCGTGGTTTATGATGAAACAGGCAGTCTCGAGCTGGCTCCAGCAACATGGCCTGCCGGGTTGGCCTACTATAGCCTGGTGGGCGGTTTGCAGGGCTGGAAGACGGATGTCGTGACTCCTGCAGAACCCAGCGGATATGGCACAGCCGAACGCGAGTTCATTCTGTGGCAGAACCAAATAGCTGGCTTCTTCTCTGGTGCTGCCGTGCGTCCGTCCGCGGTTGCTGCACCGCCAGTGGTGGCAGGCGGTGCCAAGAAGAAGAAAAAGAAATCGATGGGCTGCTGAGCGCATCCATAGCGGCTTTATGTCGAGACCCCGGGGTGCAAACCCCGGGGTCTTCTATCTCTGATCCTGAAATGTCCAGGTCACGCGGTGGGCTTGGTGCCTCGCACGAAGGCCGATATAAAGCGACCGTCTATCTCAGATGCAAGCGTATCTACGTCTAGGCCCGCTTCCTCGAGGAATGATCTTGCATCGTCGGCCTCATAGACCCGTGTCGGCTCGATGTCGACGTTGGTGAAACCCGCATCTGTCAGCTTCTGTCTGAACTCGGCCTCCTCCAGCGCGCCGGCCACACATCCGA
>CP070792.1:1190765-1196924 GCA_020346845.1 Gemmatimonadota bacterium | reverse complement strand
ATGGTGTACGGGAACTCATCGTATGATGGAAGCAGTGCCTGGAGTGCCCGTTCCGCCAGGTTCCCATGTCCGATCTCACGCCTGGATGTTCCCCGGATCGGCCTAACCTCGCCCACCGAGAATGAGGGGAAGTTGTAGTGCAGCATGAAGCTCTTGGTGGTCTCCTGCTGCATCTGGATGTTCTCGATCCTCTGCTCGTCAGCGACCGTACCGAGCGTCGTGCTGACCAACGCCTGGGTCTGGCCACGTGTGAACAGCGCTGTACCGTGTGCCCGGGGGAGAAGTCCCACCTCACAATTGATGGGTCGGACCGTGTTGAGATCGCGTCCGTCGATCCGCTCGCCATGATCCAATACCTGGCTCCGCATCGTCTTGTACTCGATGTCGTCGAGAACAGCCTTGATGTCAGCCACGTTGTCGGGGAACGCCTCTGACAGCTGTTCCACGACGTCGGACCGCACCGACGCCAGCGCTTGTATGCGCTCCGATTTCTCGGCGAGATTCAAAGCTTCTTTGACGCGCTCCTGGGCCAGTTCGGTGACTTTGGTCAGGATCTCTTCGGGAATCTCTTCCTTGGACCACTCCATCTTGGGAACGCCGTGCTCCTGGACCACACCAGTCTCGATCTCGACTAGCTCGCCAATGGCCTTTTGCGCGGTCTCCAGCGCCTCGGCAATCTCCTGTTCCGTCAACTCCAAAGCTCCACCCTCGACCATCATGATCGAGTCGGCAGATCCGGCCACCACCATGTCGAGATCGCTCTCCTCCAGTTGCTGGAAGGTGGGATTCACCACCCACTCTCCGCCAACACGACCCATTCTCACTCCAGCAATGGGCCCTTCCCACGGAATCTTGGAGAGTGCCAGAGCCGTCGATGCTGCGGTCAGACCGAGAACATCTGCGTCGTTCTCCTGGTCGGCAGACAGAACATAGACGAACACCTGGACCTCGTTCCTGAACCCCTTGGGGAAGAGTGGCCTGATCGAGCGGTCGATCAGACGCCCCGCCAGTATCTCCTGTTCGGTGGGGCGTCCTTCGCGCTTGAAGAACCCGCCCGGAATCTTCCCGGCGGCATAGCTCTTCTCTCGGTACTCGACGGTCAGGGGAAAGAAGGGTAGGTGTGTCTCAGAGTCGGAGACCGTGATTGCCGCCAACACCATTGTATCACCGTGTTGGACAACGGCACTACCGGCCGCCTGTTTTGCCAAGCGTCCGGTCTCAATTCGGAAATCGCGCCCGGCAAACGGCCGTTCTACGTGTTTTACCATTTTGTTCCTTGTTGGAGCACTCAGAAATGAACAGAGGCGCCCGTCGTGCTCATCCGGGAAGCCTCATGTCCACACCCATCGTTAGTAGCGGAGCCCCAGCTCAGCAATGAGCTGACGGTAACCTTCGAGGTCGGTGCGCTTGAGATAATCCAGCAGGCGGCGGCGCTTGCTAACCATGGCCAGTAGGCCGTGCCGTCCGTGGTGATCCTTGGCATGGGTGCGGAAATGGTCCGTCAGCGCGTTGATGCGTTCAGTGAGCACAGCTATCTGGACCCGGGTCGACCCCGTGTCTTTCTCGTGCCGCTGATACTTCTGGACCACTGCTTGCCTGTCAAAACTCATGTATAATCGTTCCTCCAAACACGGGCATGTACAGGGTTAGGCCCGTGATTTTCCTCAGCATTCAAATGTACCCGAGCCTCTTCCCGCTGTAAACCCTGAGCCCGATACGACTCGCCGCGCCCTTGGGTTCGAGTACTAGTTGCCAATGGCCCTGAAGAGATCGTTGGTCAGCGCAAATGCCATGATCCCCAGCAGCACAAACAGCCCCACCTGCGTCAATCGATAGCGCACATTGACAGAGAGGGGTTTGCCTCGGATTCCCTCGAGGAATAGAAAGACTAGGTGGCCGCCATCCAGCACCGGAATCGGTAACAGATTCAAGACAGCCAGGTTCACCGACAGAAACGCCATGAACAGGAACAGGGGCAACAATCCCGCCTGGGCAATCTGACCGGATACCTGTCCGATGTAGATCGGGCCTCCCAGCTCACGCGGTGAGATGCGCGCTGTGATCATGCCCCACAACGTGTACAATACCCTGCTGCCGTCGTTCCACGTGAGCCGCGCTCCCTCTACGATGGCCCCTCCCAGGCCAAACTGCACTCTTATCGGTTCCGGGCTTCTCCTTCCGACACCGACCCTCCCGACTTGACGCTCCTCGCCGGTAAAGGGATCCCTGACCGTTTCCTCCTCGGGCACCACGTCCATGGCTACGACGCTGTCGCCACGCTGCACTTCCAGCCCCAGCGTCACCCCGGCGCTTACCTCCACAATGTCGACCATCTCGTACCAGGTCCGGACCGTTTCGCCGTTGATACGTAGCACCAGATCGCCCGGTTCGATGCCGGCCTCGTGGGCCGGTCGTCCTATGGTCACCAGGCCTATGCGTGGCTCGTGTTGTGGGATCAGAGAATTGTACAGGTTCACCCGATCTTCGGCCTCTACACCGGGGATCCTCACGGTGATCGGGGCGATACCATCGGCGAACGCGAACACGAGGCGCTCGGAACGCACGTCGAGGATTGCGTCGCCAATTGCATTGAACGAGGCAACCGTGTCGCCGTTGACGTGGGTGACCTGTGTGCCGAACGGCAAGTCCTGTAGCTCACTTGCCTCGGCCGGCAGGGACTGCTCCCGGACTGTGGCGATCCTGGTGGTTGGGTCCTCCGCGCGACCGTACAGGAGGCTGATGCCAAGGTACACGACAAACGCAAAGATCACGTTCATGGCGACACCGGCCGAGATGACAAGGATGCGGGCGCCAAGCGGCTTGTTCTCGAAGAGCTTCTCCGGCGGAAATCTCTCTTCCGTGTCACCGCCTTCCAGGGCTCCCATCGCCTCCTGCTCCTCGTGGCTCGCCATCTTCACGTACCCACCAAGAGGAATCCACGATACCCGATATTCCGTCTCGCCCCTGCGGAACTGAAGTGGCGTGGTTGGCCCAAACCCGATCGAGAAGCGGGGCACCCCGATCCCGACCGCCTTTGCGGCCAGGAAGTGCCCCAACTCGTGCACGAAGATCAATACGCCCAGAACAAACACAAATGCCGCGATAGTCAGCACCGATTCTCCGTCTCCTTCCGAGCCCAACGGTCTGCCTCAACCACCGCGACCAAGTCGTCTGCCGTCGTGACCTGGTGCGCGTTGAGCACGTTCTCAATTACATCCGGTATGCGGCCGAACTCTATGCGACCCTCCAGAAACGACCTCACGGCCACCTCGTTAGCGGCATTGAACACCGTAGGCTGAGTTCCCCCCGTACGGCCCGCCTCTACTCCCAACGAGAACGTGGGGAAATCATCATGCCTGACGGCTTCGAACGTGAGTGGCCCCGCCTCGATCGGATCGAACGCTCTCGTTGCATCGTCCTGAACGCGTTCTGGATGAGTCAGTGCGTACAGAATTGGCAGTTCCATCGTGGGAAAGCCCACCTGGGCTAGCACCGATCCGTCCACAAACTCCGTGAACGCATGTACGATCGACTGTGGATGCACCACAACCTCTACGGCATCGTACGGCAATCCGAACAGATGGTGCGCCTCGATCACCTCGAGTGCTTTGTTGGCCAGAGTCGCACTGTCCACTGTTATCTTGCGTCCCATTTGCCACGTCGGGTGGCGCAATGCGTCTTCCACCCGGGCCGTCTTGAGTCTGTCGCGGTCCCACTCGCGAAACGGTCCACCCGATGCAGTCAGTATGAGCCGCTTCAGCTCTATCTCGGGTCGTCCCGTGATGCACTGCAGCACTGCACTGTGTTCCGAGTCTACCGGAATCAGCTCCCCACCGCACTCCCGTGCCGTACGTGTCACCAGATCGCCGGCCATCACGAGTGTCTCCTTGTTGGCCAGCGCCACACGCTTCTGGGCCTTCAGCGCGGCCACGGTTGCTTCGAGTCCGGCAGCACCCACAATGGCATTCACGACGATTTCGACGTCAGGGTGCGTTGCCGCCTCAACAAGGCAATCCGACCCGATACATCCAGCTGCACCGGCTCCGTTGGAGCCGTTGACCAGACCCACGAAATCGGCGCCGAAGCCCGCCGCCTGCTGCTTCAAGAGCTCTTCCGACCCGAATGCAGTCAAGGCAACAACGTGGAACCGGTCTCTCTGCCTTTGCAGCACCCGCAGGGTGCTGGTCCCAACCGAACCTGTCGATCCGAGCACGGCCACGCCGATCGTCATATGACCCCGTAGATCCTCAGCAGCAACGCCGCAGTTGGAATGGCCCAATAGAGCGAATCGAATCTGTCCAGAATGCCACCGTGCCCTGGGAAGAACGTGCCCGAGTCTTTGGTGCCCACTTCCCTCTTGAACAACGACTCGGCAAGATCACCTACCTGGCCCACGGAAGACACTACGACACCAAAGACGATGAGTTGCGGTAAGCTCAAGTCGAACGGGAATCTGTTCAAGAAGATCCAGAAGTAGATAGGAGCAACCACTCCGCCGGAAACAGACCCGGCGATCGTGCCTGACCACGTCTTGTTGGGACTCACAACGGGCGCAAACTTGGGCCCTCCGATCATCGAGCCGAACGTCATCGCCATGCTGTCACAGACCCAAACCACCGTGAGCGGAAGAAACACCAGCCACGTCGCCCCCCACGCAGTCAGTGGCACAGGCGGGTGTCGCAACAGGATCAAGAAGGCCAGCAGACCGCTCGTATAGATAACGGCAAAGACGGTGATAGAAACCGCCGCTAGTGGTTTCTCCTCAGGGGATCTCTTGAATACTGCGTGAGCCATCACGGCTATCACGAAAACAGGAGCGGCAAACAGAATGTACTGGTAATCCAGCCCCAGACCGTCTGCACTTGCTGCAAAGACCGTGACTGGAATGGCCGCCGCACCGACATAGCCCAGCTCTTTCAGCGGCCGGATACCGGCACGCTCGGCCAACTTGAAGACCTCTGCAGCTCCCAGCCCCGCGAATACCGAGAGCAGACCCGCCAGCGCCCATCCACCCGTGTAGACCACGACAATCGCGGTGGGAATCGCCACCGCGGCTACCGACACTCGGCGTATCATGTTGGAGGACATTGAATCGCGACCCTCTACCTAAGGAAAAACAGCCGGCAGCGGTCAGACCTCCATGATCTCTTCTTCTTTGGCGTGTACCAGGGCGTTGATCTGCTCGATGAACTCGTCGTGCAGCTTCTGGATCTCGCCTTCGGTGCGGTGCTTCTCATCGTCCGAGACATGCTCGACCTTCTTGGTGGACGATATCGCTTCAGTCCGTGCGTGTCTGACCGCGATCTTGCCCTCCTCGGCAAGCTTGCGGACGATCTTCACCAAGTCTTTGCGGCGTTCCTCGGTGAGCGGCGGGAGTGGTACTCTTATGATGTTACCGTCATTCGAAGGATTGAGGCCGAGGTCGGCCGTCATGATAGCCTTTTCGATCGCCCCCAGGAGGCCCTTATCCCAAGGTTGCACCGTCAGGAGCTGTGCTTCAGGTGCCGCTACGGAACCGACTTGGTTGAGCGGCATCTGCTGCCCGTAAGCATCGACCTTCACCGTGTCGAGAAGACTCGTGGTTGCCTTGCCGCTGCGGATGGTAGCCAACTCGTGCTTGGTGTTGTCAATCGCCTTCCGCATCTGCTGTTTGGCGTGCTTGGTGACTTCTGGTAGCGTATCCATGGTTCAAGAAGGTTGATGTTGTATCATTCCTGGGCCCTATCGGACTATTGTGCCAACCCGTTCACCTCGTAGCACTCTGCCCACGGCGCCAGATTGATTCACATTCATGACTACGATTGGCAGTTTGTTGTCCTTGCACAGTGCAAAGGCGTTGCTATCCATCACCTGCAATCCCTTCACGATCGCTTCTTGGAACGACAGTTCGGGGATGAACTCGGCGTCGGGATCCACCTTTGGATCTGCAGCATAGACACCGTCCACACTGGTCGCCTTTATCAGCAGGTCGGCCTCGATCTCGAGCGCCCGCAACACGGCCGCAGTGTCGGTCGAGAAGTAGGGATTGCCGGTTCCGCCCGCGAAGAACACCGCCCTTCCCTTTTCGAGATGGCGTTGAGCGCGCCTTCGGATGTACGGCTCCGCGAGCTCTTCCATCCGGATCGCCGTCATCACCCTGGTCTCCACCTCCTTGCGCTC
>CP070792.1:1178454-1190665 GCA_020346845.1 Gemmatimonadota bacterium | reverse complement strand
TGGTGGTTCTCGGGACTCCCACCCGTTTTCTCGATCGCCTTGCGTCTTCGCTCAACGGTGGCCGGTACGTCGACCTCCACAACACGCACTGACGGGAAAGCCGCCGCCGCTCGGAGTCCCAGTGTATCGAAGCCCGCTCCCACGATGAGAACCTGACAGGCTCCCGCTCGAATCGCGGATCTTACCTCGTCGTCGACAAATCGCTTCCGCAGTGTCAGACGCATCAACTCACCCGGCCAGAAACGCTCGGTCAAGCCGGTCACGAGCCGCCGATACCAGTTGGAAGCAAACAGTCGACACATCCAGGGCTTGATCACACCAGCAGCGAGACACAGCCGTTCAACCGAATCCGCCGCGCCATCAGGCATCAGCTTACGATGCACGGGGTCATTAGCCAGGAATACCATTCCGCGGGCTACTTTTGCCGCCGTCATACTGGATTTCTTCCGCTTGCGAGATGCTCCGTTTGCGTTGCGAGGTTGGTTCATTGTTTCCGCCTACCGTTGATTGCAGCTCAATGCGTCGTGACCGCACGGTCACCGCAGCTTGTCAGCCTCACCTATACCTACGGGCGTGTCGCCCGCGTGTTTCGATCATTGAAGTGGGAATACACGATCGAAGCGTTAGAGCTCGTAAGATGTGAATAGTGTTTTGCTTCGGTGGCTGGAGGAGCCACATAGCACTACTCGAATAAGGGCAGACTCACTGCGGAAACAACTATACAGCAACTCGGCCAACAGCTGGAGTATTCAGGTAACAACACGGGCTAGCGGCAATCGATTCAATCCACACCAGGTTCGATCGACTTGATGGCGTCATATAGCGCCGATCTCACCTTCTGAGTCGTCGCCTCGCCGCGAGCGGCATCAGTGATTGCTGACTGGATATCGAGACGCGATAGGCCGCCTTCACGACCCAAGCTGACTGCCACGAGCAATCGGTCGACTGCTGACTGGAAGCTATGCCGGCCGGAATCGCCAGCATCATCACCCTCGTGTACCGCAGCCCGCATCAGCACCAGCACCGCATCGGCGATGTCCCGCTTGAGCCTACCGCTCACGTCCGGTTCAGATGCCTCTGGCTGCACGGCACTCAAATCTCGCGCGGCTTCACTCTCCAGGGCGGACAAATGCGACAGAGAGAACATGTATGCGTAACGGTCATGACCGGATCTCCCGCAGCTGGTGGAAGTGGAATAACGCAATCCTACCGAGACAGAATAACGATGATGTCGCTGCAACATTGTGACTTCAGTCACTTCATTTCCGATCAAAATCCATAATTCACACCATTTCAACACATTACGCGACCAACTCCTATCGAGCCAACGTGCGAATAACTATTGACCTTCACGGCATGCAACATCAAATTGGCTCTACGCAATATCATTCAACAACGGCAATGAATCGCCACGCTCTACCGGGGCCGCCCAATGCCAACCAGTCGCACTCACCCACTCTCCGATTGGGGAAGCGATATCGACAATCGGCTTCGTGCCGCGCACGTGACCAAGGCAGCCCTTGCTCAGCAGTTGCAGCTGCACCCTTCCACGCTGTTCCGATGGCTACAAAGCGAGCCTCCCTCGAGTTTTGAGCGTGGTCGAGTTGAGCACGTCTTGCAGCAGTTGGAGGGAACGAAGCCTAGTGTGCTGGCTGACAAGTTATCGGGACATGACAAGGACAAGACTGCAGACCAACTACGGGAACTGATTCGAGGTCTTCGTTCTTTCAGGCGGGATGTGGCACGCAGCCTGTCCGACGGAGTAGATGCGGTTCCCATTCACGATGTTGTCTACTGGGTCAACCGTATCGTAACGGTGACCGAGAATACCCTCGCGGTGCGTGACGGCCTAGCAGCAATGATCGGAATACTGCCATTGGCCCTCTACCATATTGGACCCGATCTGCAGACAAGGTGGGTGTCGGCTGGAGCGGAGACCCTATTTGGCTGGAGCATAGCGGAGGTAACAGCCAAGGGTCCCCTATCCTTCATTCATCCAGATGACGTTGGCCTCACCTCGGACGCCGTCGCCCAGCTCAGGCAGACGGGTGGTCACGAGCCATTCGAAGTACGCATTCGCTGCAAGGACGGCTCGTACAAGAGGGCCATCGCTCGCGCTGTAGCGATCTACGACGACGTCGGCAACGCAACCGGCTTCATCACGTCTTTGATGCCTGACGCTACCACAACACACCTATCCAGGTCAGAGGGGTGACGAGGGGAAAGCGGGGGAGGTAGCCCTCCCTCGGGACCGGCAGACTCCCATCAGCGTTCAAGTATGTAGCGACGTAGGTCCCCCACGTCGTATCTGCCATTGCCATTGCCATCGGCATCGAGCAGGAGCCGCTCGTCCGCGGTGAGCGTGGATGTAGGCAAGCCTATCAGTCCCATCATCAACGCCGAATCCGGAATGGTGATCGGTAACACCGTGAGAGTGAGGGTAGTAGATCCGGTTATCCCACGCTCATCGCGCACTACAACATCGATGTCGAACTGACCAGTCTGGAGCGGTCTGCCCGCTATCAACAGTCGGTCGTGGGACAACTGATAGCTGAGCCCGACCGGAGACCCATTCGGCACAGTAGCCGCGAGTTCATACGGCAATGCACCACCCCCAACAGGCAGGTCGAATGAAAGCGAATCGAGCGCGTCATAAGATCCCAATCCTGTCGTACCAGCTATGCCTGGTGTCCTAGCAGTGGAGACCACGATGCGCGCGGAGCCGCCGGCCACCGTGATTGAGTGAATCGTAACAGAGCTCGGTGTTCCATCGGCAAGCTGCGTTCCCGGGTGTGTCATGTTACTCAAGTACGCTACTGAGCCGTTGCTGGCGAAGACATCTCCAGCTTCGCCGCGGTTGCCCCCCTCGGCGTGGATCTTGACCAGGCCAGAGTCTCCATCGGCCTCCAACAGGTGTATCCGGTACTGGGCGGATGGCTGTTGCGGATCAGGGCGGAATACACCGGCGAGATTGTGACGGTAGATCAACACGCCCGATTCCGGCAGATCACTATCGAACCCGCTTGCGGGTCGGTACTCAGCCAATAGCGATTCCTCACCATCGAGTGGTATTTCCAACACCTGTTGTGAACCCTGCACTGCGTCGAGCACGTACTCACGCCGACGTACATCACCTACCGTCACGAGACTGATCCATCCTAGTCGATCTCGCGACCACGGGGAGAAATGGGTCGGCCCAAAGCTGGGAAACTCATTCGCGGGACCGCAGCCCCACGCACCAGCTGCCATCAGGCCAAAACATCCGACTACCCACCGGCGATTGACTGAAAGGATGCTCTCGATACCCTCGCCAATCGGATGGTAGAGGTCAGGCAGCCTGAGTTCGTGACCCAATTCATGTGCCACAATGGCAACGCTCGACAACGGAGAGCCATCGCATTCGGATGCGCTGATGATGACATAGCCATCAGCTAGTATCGGCGAGCCGTCAGGCGCCAGGTCGTTCGACGAGTATGGTACTCCGTTGTTGCGGGGCGAGAGACCTGACTTATGAGGCCACACCCCCGCCCCAGCGCAAGAGCGCGGTGCCTCCGCAAAAAGGAACGCGAGTGCATCGACAGTGCCGTTGTCGTCTCCACTATTGGGGATACCGTCAGGTCCATCGTTGTCAAACTGACCGAAGTCCAACACTTGATCGGCTGCTGTGATGGCCTCCATGAGATAGTCGCCGAAATCCGGCCCGATCCCGAAAACCGATGTGTCACCCCCGGTGCCAGCTTCCAGCGTGACGGAAGTCCGATACCACGGTGACACATCTCCGCTCGCTGTTAGCCGCTGACCAGACGCTTCCTCAAAAAACTCAGCCAGCGTCCCGGCCGCCGATGGCCCAGTGAAGAACAGCGAGCGGAGACTGGCATCTGTAGCTAGGGGATCATCGGAGTCGGCGAACAGCGCGGGCACCAGCATGACCGTGAGTATACCTGTGATCGCTTCCCCCGTCGCGGCAGCTCGTTCAGCCCTGAGTGCCCAGCCTTCATCGCTGAACCCAGCAACACTCGGGCCCAGTGGCGGAGCGCGCAATCCCAACCGAGCCTCGAGCAACGCGAGATCCTCCACATGTTGCGCATGCATAGGCGCTACCTGTATCGCAAACGCTGCAGCGACTAGACCTAGCTGGGAGATTGGCGAGTACGGTCTCTTCATGGGCGAATCCGCACGGAGTATCCGTCGAGAGCAGCCCTCAAGTTGTTGCCGCCATCAGCAACTTGTAAAAGCCGTGCCGAGGGCACGGGGCTGCCCCGTGGCATCATAGCCGAGAGTCGGATTCGCCCCGCCTCATCCATAGCAACGAACACCCAGGTAGTGTCATGGCTCGCATGAACAAGCACCCTGCCCTGTTCTTGCTCCGTCACATCGACCCGCGTGCCCACGATTTCGACCAGGGCTGCTGCATCGTCGGAGTAAGGTGACAGCACTGTGATCTGTAGGGCGGTTTCAGCGCCCGGGTCCGCTGAATCGCAGCCCGATACCAGGGCCACCGATAGAAGGGACGTAGTAAGGAAGTGCAGACGTTGGCGGGCTGACATACCCGATAATATTCCGCGACCCAACAACAAGTTCCACGGCATCATCTCTTCATCCTCTTGTGGGCTCGTCTCTTTCTCTTTCCTATCTTCTTCCCCTCCTTCCCCTTCTTCCCCTCCATATCACCTTACCAGCTACATTTGGACGTACCGATGGACGTACCGACGAGAGCTCCCATGAAAGAAACACAAGATCCCGGCCAACTCCTCCGTTTCGCGCTCGCAGTCATTACCGGCGCCATCGTGATCTACGGGCTAGGGCAGATTATCGAGTTGGGCCTCGTAGTTTATGTCAACGGGTCTATGCCACAGGACAGCATGCAGTACATCTTGATCAGGAACCACTCTGAGGTGTTGGTCGCGAAGTTGTTCTACACGGCAGCGTTAGGGGTAGGTGCTGGATACCTGGCGGCGTGGATTGGTGGACGGATGGGAATCCTGGCCGGAGTCTCAGTCGCTCTAGCCCAGGTAGTGGGCATCGTGTGGGCCATTTTCTCGGGGAACCCGCTTCAAGCGCACACACCGATTTGGGTGTGGATAACACTACTCATTATCGCCCCGCCGGCGGTTATCACCGGAGCGTGGATCAGGGGAAGGCGCTACTTACGAACGGACTGACCGAGTCTTCGCACTCCCGCATCGTTGTCCCCACCAAGTACCTTTTGTTCACCCGGCCGGTCCGCAGTACTAGTCGCCACCGGCCGATCCCACGCCTGATAATGAAATGAATGGAGTCACTTATGCTTCGCTCATTGGTCCATCAATTACCGACTCATGCGATCTCGCTGTCGATCTTACTGACGCTTCAAATAGGGACTACCCAACATGCCTTGGCACAGGGCACCCGCATGTTGCGCGACCCCGATGTAGGCCCGAACCACATAGTGTTTGTGCACGCAAACGACATATGGCTGGCGGGACGCGACGGTGGCGATGCGATACGTCTAACGAGCTCCGAAGGTGCCGAGACAGGCCCGGTGTTCTCTCCCGATGGTAGTTGGATCGCCTTCACAGGCCAATATGGCGGCAACACTGACGTGTTTCTGATTCCAGCGACTGGTGGCGAGCCACACCGTCTCACATGGCACCCCGGAGCAGATGTAGTTCAAGGCTGGACTCCTGACGGGAAGATCCTGTTCCAATCTTCACGGATGGGGGCGCCGACTCGCCTGTGGCAGTTCTACACGGTTGGGGTTGAGGGTGGCTTTCCACAAGTGTTGGCGTTACCCCAGGCCTACCACGGTGAGATGAGCGCTGACGGCAACTGGATCGCCTATCAGGAGATCGGTTACTGGGACCCCGAATGGCGCAACTATCGCGGTGGGCAGGCACAACCGATCAGCGTTGTCTCAACCAGCACTTGGGATCGAACTACACCACCGTGGGAGGGCGAGCGACAGATGGCGCCCGTATGGCTGGATGGCGTCGTGTACTACATGTCAGAACGGGATTGGGCCAGCAACGTTTGGTCGTGGAACCCCCGTACCAACGAAGAGGCACAACTCACTTTCCACGCCGATTTCGACGTCAAGAGCTTCGGCGCGGGATACGGTGTGATAGTCTATGAGCAGGGTGGCTACCTCCACGAGTTGAATACCAGCACGGGTAGCACACGCCAGCTCGTGATCTCCGTCGACCGCGACCTCAACTGGGCTCGGCCACGCTGGGTAGATGTTCCGGCTACGGGGCTGCGCGAGGCCCGTCTCTCGGCCACCGGCAAGCGCGCGCTGTTCGAGTACCGTGGCGACTTGTTCACCGTTCCGGCAGAAGAGGGTAGCTGGCGCAACATCACGCGCACACCCGGCGTGGCGGACCGTCACGCTGTGTGGTCACCCAAAGGTGACCAGATTGCCTGGTTCAATGACGCGGGCGGTGAATACGGCCTGGTTGTCGCAGACCAGGATGGCGACAACGCCAGACGCATAGATATCCCTGACCCAACATTCTATTTCGTACCGACCTGGTCGCCCGACGGTGCGCGCCTGGCGTTCACCGATACCGATTACCGCGTTTTGATCGTCGATCTGGCATCGGGCGATCTCGATCATATCGACACCGATCGGTTTGCCCACCCGCAGCGTACCATGAACCCGGTGTGGTCACCAGACTCACGCTGGATTGCGTACTCGCGCCGGCTCGACAACCAATTGAGGGCCATCTTCGTACACGACACGGAAAGCGGTGACACCCGTCAACTTACCGACGGCATGGCCGACGCAATTGCCCCTGTGTGGGATGCCTCGGGCAAATACCTCTACTTCTTGGCGTCCACCGATTATGGACTAAACACCGGTTGGCTGGACATGACCTCATATGATCGACCGGTTAACAGAGCGCTGTATGTGGCTCTTCTCCGGGAGGGAGAGGAATCGCCGTTCCTGCCTACGAGTGACGAGGAAGAAGTGGTTACGGATGAAGAAGGGGAAGAAGGGGAAGAAGGGGAAGGAGATCGCCCGGCTCGAGGTGCGCGAGGCGGTGCAGCCTCTGAAGCGCCTGAGGTCGTGATTGATTTCGAAGGTATCGGTCGACGGATCGTGGACGCGCCCGGCTTGCCACTGCGGAACTACCAGGGGCTGGTTGAGGGACCGGAGGGCAGAGTATTCGTTGCCGAAGCGATTCCGAACACAAGAGGCCTGAAGCTGCACCGTTACACGTTGGAAGATGCCGAGGCTGAAGATTTCCTGGAGGGAGTTCTCGCCGCCACGGTCTCGCACGATAGGAAGAAGCTGCTGTACCGCTCCGGTAGCAACTGGACCATCGTCAACACCGGTGGTGCTGCACCGCGTGGCACCAATGGCCGTCTCTCACTGAGTGATATGCGAGTTCGTGTGGAGCCCCGCGCCGAATGGACCCAAATGCTACGCGACGGGTGGCGTTTCATGCGTGACTTCCTCTACGTGGACAACGTACACGGTGCACCATGGGACGATGTGTGGGAGTGGTACAGTGATTGGTTGCCCGATGTGAACCATCGCTCTGATTTCAATCACCTACTCGATATGCTATCCGGCGAGGTTGCGGTGGGTCACTCATATGTACGCGGAGGTGACTATCCCGACCTCGCTAGCCCGCGCACCGGACTTCTGGGCATCGATCTGGAGGAGCGAGACGGATTCTACCGCATCACGAGGATCTACACCGGTGAAGATTGGACACCCGGACTACAGGGTCCGCTAGCGATGCCGGGAATGAACGTGAACGAGGGCGATTACCTTGTAGCCATCGATGGCCAACAGCTCAGGTCCCCCACTAACCCATTCATGCTGCTCGAAGGCACCGCGGGCCGTACGATCACAGTGAGCGTGAATGGTAGACCCTCCATCGACGGTGCACGGGACATCGTAGTGCGACCAGTGTCGAGCGAGGGTCAGTTGCGCACTTGGGCTTGGGTTGAAGGCAACCGCCAGAAAGTCTACGAAATGAGCGATGGTCAACTCGCCTACGTCTGGTTGCCCAACACGGGTCGCGGCGGCTACAGCTACTTCAACCGCATGTACTTCGCACAGCAGCACATGCATGGTGCGGTAATCGACGAGCGCAACAACGGCGGTGGCTCTGCCGCCGACTACTTCGTCGAAGTCATGGGCCGCGAGCTCACCGGTTACTTCAACTCCCGCGCCGGCGACCGCAAGCCGTTCACGCAGCCGATGGCTGGTTTGTGGGGCCCCAAAGTAATGATCATCAACGAGCGCGCTGGTTCGGGTGGCGACCTACTTCCCTACCTGTTCCGCTTCAAGCAGGTCGGACCGTTGGTGGGAACGCGCACGTGGGGTGGTCTAGTGGGAACATGGGATACACCACCACTGCTGGATGGTGGCCGATTTGTGGCACCGCGGGGCGGGTTCATTGACGTTGACGGTCAATGGGCGGTCGAGGCGGAAGGCGTTGCTCCTGACATTGAGGTCAGAAACGATCCAAGACCCGTCATCGACGGGCGTGACCCGCAGCTAGAAGCAGCAGTGCAAGAGGCGTTGCGTTTGCTGCAAACTGAGTCGATCGAATTGAAGGCTGAACCGCCGGCACCGATACGGTGGCGTAGGCCAGGGAGGTCCGGCGGGGACAAATAGGAGGCCTCTGCCGGAGAAGATGTGCCACGGTCCTCAGACAACCCGTGTTTCTTGCAGTCCGCAGTCCCACGTGGCACGTTTTGGGACAGACTGATCAACCGAGGAGGGGCACCATGTCTGAGAGCGTGTACAAGGTGATCGAGCTCGTCGGCACCAGTACCGAATCGTGGGAGAAGGCAGCGGCTGCAGCGGTGACAAGAGCCGGCGAGTCCCTGCGGGATCTACGCGTGGCGGAAATATCGGAATTGGACATGCAGCTCAATGACGGCAAGGTCCAAGCATTCCGCGCCAAGGTGAAGGTCTCATTCAAGTACGAGGGTGGTCAGTAGCACTCTCGGCTTGCCTGGAGCCTGACAGTTGAGCCGGGGGGAGCTACTCCCCTCGGTTTCCGTTCACTGGAATGCGCTCGATGCGTGGGGATTCTCACTGGAGAACGCAAGAATGTGCAGGTGCCCAAGACTAATCGCACGCAGTAGCTCGATCGCAGCTTTGACCACTACACTAGCCCTGGCAAGCTGCGCGACCAGCAACCTCATCGGCCCCTCGAACCAATTGGAAGTCAACAACGCGGTCGACGACTTCCAATTCCAGGTGTCCAACCTGGACAGAATCGTCCAGACGCTGACCTACACGTGGGAGTGTACCGGCCAACAGGCTACAATCGACATCTCAGAGTCGATTACCGTAGGCAGTGCGATTCTGACCATTAGAGACGATGCCGGTACAACCGTGCATCAAGAAGATCTCGCGCAGGACAACGACACTGACACAGCAGTGGGTGCCGCTGGTAACTGGATCATCGAGGTGAAGTTTGAGGGTACCAGCGGTACAGTGAACTTCAGAGTTCAGAAGAAGACCTAACTACTCACATCATCGCGCCGCACTGTCTCCTGGCGTCAGCAACGCAACAAAATCCTGAGTCGGTGGAGCTCCTTCCAACTTTCGTTCCCCGACGAAGAATGTCGGTGTCCCCCGCACACCACTCTTCCGCGCAACCTTGCGCAGTTCCTTCACGTACCGCTCTGTCTCGTCACTCTCGTAGCATTGCGAGAAAGCGATCACATCGAGGTCCATGCCCGCAGCAAGTGTCTCAAACAGAGCCTGAGGCTTGCGCGCGCGTTGCCATTCGCCCCTCCTTGCGAACAGCGAATCGTGGAATCGCCAGAAAGCGTTCTGCTCAGACGCACAGACTGAGGCAACGGCTGCCTCGCGCGAGCGCTTGAATGCACCTAGTTCAAACGGTATCACCCTCCAGCGCACATGTCCGCTGTCGATCAGTAGCTCGTCGATGACCGGGAACGTCTCCAGCGCGAATTGTGCACAGGCGGCACATCCAAAATCCGCGAACTCAACTACCAGTAGTGGTGCGTCTGGGTCACCGCGGTCGAATCCTACACCCCGATCTGGGATCTGCTCGTCCGAAACCGCAGTAGATATGAGCCACAGAAGGACGACCGCTAATGGACGAATGACACTGTGCGCTATCATCGAAAGGCTCACGGTGTCCCCCAGGCAAGTCTATAGCCCAAGCTCGTTGCCACCCCAGTTGGTAGGTTCTTGCCAGCCACAGGTATCAACACCGCTAACTCGAATGTTCCAGCACCAAGATTGTACCCCACAGTTGGTTGCAGTTGTACGAGTCTGCGTTGCGCCGTGCTTAGCGCCAGACCGAATTGCTCAGCCGAGCGCCCTAGCATTAACTCGGTGGCCAGCTCGAAGTTGAATGATCTCCAGCGGCTGCCCACGGCTAGATGCCCGAACACCTCGTCACCCGGCTTGTAGCCGATCTTGTCATTGCGTTCCCTCCACCTGTATCCGACCCATCCCATCATGTAGCTGTAGGTCCCGATGCCGGGTACGCCTCTTCCCGCTTCCAAACTCACTTCCCAATCTCGTTGCCCTTCACTCAGCGGTATTATCCGCGGATCGACTGGGAACTCGGTGCCGGGCAGTTTGACGCCCAGCCGCACAGCCACGGCTGTGGTGTTTACACCAACCAGGCCGGGCCCAATCCGAACTGAGAATCGGGGGTCGCCAATTCCTACGCGCTCTCGTTCACCCGTCTCATCGGCGATGTTGAGCTGGTGAACCGGCACCTGAAGCCACATGTCGATTCCGCGGATCACGCCAACAGATCCCGTGAAGTAGACCGAGCGGGTTCGAACCCGACCACCTGCCAGATAGGGGCGGCGGTCGCCATTAGCGTCGAAGAAGGTGCTCGAAGACTGCCCCAGCGCCGATGCCTGGATCCATCCCGTACCAGGCGCCAGGGTGGTGATCGATCCACCACCGGCCAGGACCGGGGAAGAGTGCGGAGCGCTACAGAATGCCTGACCGTCCGCCGACCGCGGTACGACAACGAGTACTGCGATGACGGCGAGCACATGGCTCCGCATGGATGTCCTCCCTGACTCAAATGCGGATTCGGAGATCGTTACTCGAACAACGTAGTTGCCAAAACTGTTCCTTCGTGTTGGCCCGGGAACCAGATCATAGCGGCACGCGTTTGCCTGGAGGGTTCCGATCAGGAGCGAAATCCAATGCGGTCAGCAACAATCACAACGGCACTCACATCTGCGATACTCAGCAGCGCTTGCCTAGCCTTGGACGCGGAACCTGGGGGCGAGCCCTTCGACCTCGACTGCTCGATACCTACCTCTGCCATCTTCAATGGTGGACCTGGAAGAGACGGCATTGCCTCACTCTCCAACCCGGAGGCACTGACCCCTACCCGAGCTGGCATATCAGATGGTCAACGCGTCCTTGGGATTCTCGTCAACGGAGAAGCGCGCGCCTATCCGCTCACCATTCTGTGGCTTCATGAGATTATCAACGATCAGCTCGGTGGAGAAAGCGTCCTAGTCAGCTACTGTCCACTCACGGGATCCGGGATTGCTTTCGACCGTTCGATCAGAGGAGAGACAAGGAGTTTTGGCGTATCAGGCCTCTTGTACGAGAACAATCTGATCATGTTCGACCGCCAGACTGAGAGCCTGTGGAATCAGCTTCTCCTCGGAGCACAGTGTGGCGCCGAGCGGGGAACAAATCTACAGCTCATTCCAATCGTGGAGACGACTCTAGGTCATTGGCGTGAGCTTCACCCACAAACCACAGTCGTTACCGAGAACACAGGCTCGGGATTCTCGTACGGATTCTACCCCTACGGTGGCTATGCACAGGAGACGAATGGCGAAACACTTTTCCCCGGTTCGACTTATAGCGACGAGCGCCCGCCCAAGGAGTTGGTGCTCGGCCTGAGTCACGCAGGTGAAGACGCTGCGTACCCGTTTGGCGCACTAGCACTGCTTGGTGACCTGGCAGCAATCAACGATAACGTCGGTGGTCGGGATGTGGTGGTTTTGTGGGAAGGACAGTCGCGCACGGCGATCGCATTCGACCGTGAGCTGGATGGACAGACACTGACGTTTTCGGCAACAGCCCGCCAGGTCATCGTCGACGAGGAAACGAGCTCGGAGTGGAATCTGAGTGGGGTTGCTGTCTCTGGACCGCTGACCGGCAATCGCCTGAAACAGATTGAAAATGGCTACACTCTGTTCTGGTTTGCCTGGTCTGTATACCACCCATCGTCCAAGGTATTCC
>CP070792.1:1163994-1178354 GCA_020346845.1 Gemmatimonadota bacterium | reverse complement strand
AGGAGCATTGTTGTTAGTTGGGACTCACCATTTGAGGGGTGATATGATGGCAAAGAGACTAAGCCGCAGAGATTTCGTCCGGACGACGGCGTCTGCAGTAACGGTGGCGGCGGCCGCGCCTAAGGATGCAATTGCAGCACCGAGCGTTCTAACTCGGAGCCCTGTGAGTCCGGTGGTCATATCTGATGTGAGTGGCATCAGGTACAGAAATGGTGGTCCGTCCAGCTGCGTCGAGCTTGCATTTCAAAAGATCACGGCGGGATCAGATGTGCTGGATGCACTGGTGGCGGGGGTTAACATCCCGGAATTGGATCCGGCCGAGCAGGGAATCGGGTACGGCGGACTACCGAATGCAAACGGTGTCGTTCAGCTCGACTCTTGCTGCATGCACGGGCCACGCAAATGGGCAGGTGGTGTGGCGGCACTCGAAGGTATCAGGACACCGTCGCTGGTGGCGAAGGCCGTCATGGAGCACACCGACCATCACCTCCTCGTCGGTGCCGGGGCACAAGAGTTTGCACGCGGCATGGGATTCACAATCGAAGACGATCTTAACACCGATCGATCGAGGGAACTCTGGCTCGAATGGAAGCGCCGCGTGGATCCGCTGCACTATCTCGATCCCAAGAAGCGCTCTAGGGTCGGGTACGAGGCAGGGCTGCAGATGCTGCGTGAGGGTCTTATCGAGGAGAGTCATCTGTGGGGCACCATCAACTGCAATGGAATCAATGCGCAAGGTGATATCTGTGGTGTCACGACAACGAGCGGGCTTGCCTGGAAAATACCGGGGCGAACTGGAGACTCTCCAATCCTGGGTGCGGGTCTTTACGTGGACGGCGAGGTGGGCGCGGCTGGGTCCACCGGTCGGGGTGAAGCTAACCTCTTCAATTTGAGCTCATACTTGATTGTTGAGCAGTTGAGAAACGGACTTCACCCCAAAGATGCCGGCATGGAGGCGCTGAGACGCATCAGATCCAATACGGTGGAAGACCGTTTGCTGAACGAGAGACGGTTGCCAAACTTCAACGTCAGGTTCTTCGTGCTGAATGCGGTCGGCGAGTATGCTGGTGTGACTATGTATGCGTCGGGTGAGACTTCATTCGCCGTGTGCAACGAAAACGGCGCAACAGAAATGCCGTTGGAGCCGTTGTTGGAAGGCTCGCCAGTCGATTGATCCGTGTTGCTTGACGTGAGTGAGTGCCATTTGCACACTAGGGCATGGGTGGAAGCGCTTTCGACCGATTAGTGGCATCCTGCCTCGATCTCAAGTGGCACTTGGACCCAGTGGAGGCCACCAATGCTGGCATCCAGGACCACGACCACCGGCTTGGTGCGTTCAGCGCTGATGAACTGAAGCAATCGCTCGCAGCCCTGAAGTCGCTCAGTAGCGCCGTGGAAGGCGCTACAATGGATTCTATACAGGACGAAGTCGACCAAACAGCTCTGCTAAACGATCTGCGTGTCACTATCAGCCGGTTCGAGCGTGAGCGGCAGCAGGAGCGAGATCCGTTGTTCTGGATCTCACATGTTCTTGAAGGGCTCTACTCCTTGTTGGTTCTGAGAGACCGGCCGAAAGAGCATCGAAGTAGGGCGGCAGCTGAACGACTCAAGGCCATACCCTCGTTCCTCGACACCGCCTGGGAAACACTGGTAAATCCACCCGCAGTGCTGCTGAACACGGCTGCAGACGTTGCCATGTCGGGCGCTGCACTCGTCGACGAGGTAGTTATCGAGCTTCCTGCCGGTGGTGAACCTGAGTTGGATGCTGTTGGTCAAGGTGCACAGGAGTCGCTGGTCGCGTTCAGCGATCGCGCGCGGGCAGAAGCTGGAGACAAACAGAAAAATGAGATCGGGATCGGTGAAGAGGCATTCAACTTCAGACTTCACTACGAGCATGCGCTCAATGCAAACGCGGCCGAGCTGTGGCGCTATGGCATGAAGCTAGTAGAGGAGACCGAGGACGAACTGGTCGACGTTGCGGCAGCGATTGACGGAGAGACATCCTGGCCGGACTTGGTTGACCGGCTGCGATCAGACCACCCCGACGTCGATGAGTTGGTGGGCGCTTATGCCTCTGAGATGGAGCGATCGCGGCACTTTGTCTCGGAGCACGATCTCGTTCCGATACCGGATGGTACTTTGGAAGTAGTACCAACACCTCAGTACCTCCGACCGCTGATTCCGTTTGCGGCGTACCAGCCTCCCGGCGCCTTCTCGAGCGACAAGACCGGGTGGTTCTATGTCACACAACCTGATCGAGTGGCATCTTCGGCGGAAACGGAGCGGCGGCTCAGAGACCACTGCGTATATGAAATCGCCTGCACCGCACTGCATGAAGGATACCCGGGCCACCATGTGCAATTCCTGAGCGCGCAAGCCCAACCGCGACTCGTGCGTAAGGTGATACACACTCCCTTGACAGTCGAGGGATGGGCGCTCTACTGCGAGGAAATGATGGGTGAGCACGGCTTTTACCGCGGTCAGGAAGAACGTCTTTTCAGGTTACTGGCATTGCTTTGGCGAGCAGTTCGCATCTTGATCGACGTGGGTATTCACACTCGAGGCATGACATTCCACCATGCTGTTCAATTGCTCATAGACAAGATTCACTTCGACAAGGAGAGTGCCGAAGCGGAGGTGCGACGCTACTGCGCACAGCCAGCATACCAATTGTGCTATGCCATTGGATGCCGCGAACTGATTTCTCTGCGCAGCGACTATCGCACCGCCGCAGGTGGCAGTTATTCGGAAGCACAGTTTCACAGTGAGGTGATGAGCTACGGTGGCCTGCCGGTCAGCCTGATGCGCTGGGGTATGAACTTGAATGAGTGATCGACATTCTCCGGACTCGCCAGCAGCAGAGGTATCAACTCTGCGATTAGTGCTAATGCAGCGGCTGCGTGCATTTCGTGATATCTACGAGGGTGTGTACTTCGCGCCATACCGCTCGGTCATCAATAGGGAGTACCTTCGGCAACGTGATCTGTTTTTCTTGATCGGATTCGCCGATCTACTGGGAGTGCCCAACCCCACTGCGTTTTATACGCTGGAACTGTATCCGGAGTTGATCGAACAATTCCATGAGTGGCACACTCGGATGGGCATGCCACAAGCCCCCGAAGGTGGTTTCAGGTGTTGCTGAGCAGCGCGTTCTTCGGTGGGGTGGGATGAGATGGATGTCGTAGGAGAGATACGCGACAGAGAAATCTCCTTCTTCGGCGGCAAAGGAGGTGTCGGCAAGACCACGCTCGCCACCGCGTTCGCGCTATGGAGTGCTGAGCAAGGGCGCAAGACATTGCTGATCTCTACCGATCGTGCGCACTCCACTAGCCACATACTCGATGCCACTCTCGGGCCGGAACCGCGCCAAGTATACGATCACTGCTGGGCTGTCGAGATCGATCCGGAACGTGAAGCGACCGCATTCATCGACGATGTGAAACTGCGAATTGCTGAAAGCACCGCCCCACGCTTGGTGGAAGAGGTCGAGCGGCAGATAGACATAGCACGTGTGTCTCCGGGCGCGGAGGAAGCAGCGCTCTTCGAACGATTTGCACGGATCATTGAGGAGGCGACCGATGACTTCGATCGGCTTGTATTCGACACGGCACCTACCGGCCAGACATTGAGGTTGCTGTCGCTACCGGAGCTCATGAACACCTGGATCAGCGGACTAATTGACCGGCGCAGAAAGGTGAACTCTCTGGCCCGGATGTGGCGCAATGTTGCCGGCGCAGCAGCCGGAGACAATAAGAAGGATGATGATCCTGTCGTCTGTGCATTAGAGGAACGTCAAGCGCGGTTTCGCAGGGTCCGCGAGTTTCTAACTGATGCCAGTAGGACTGGGTTCTCGTTTGTAATAACGCCTGAGAGACTCCCAATCCTCGAGACCGAAAGGGCAGTTTCTGTCTTGGTGAAATACGGGATACCAGTTGGGGCTATCTTTGTAAACAGAGTGATTCCCAATGATGTGCATGGTGAATTCCTGAATCGCCGCAGGGAACGAGAAGTAGTGTACCTAGAGCACATCGCGCGCATCTTCGGAAGCCGACCACTCTTTCAAGTGCCTTTGTCGGATCGAGATGTCATTGGGGTCGATGCCCTGCGTCGTTTGAGTGTATCGAGATGGGACAGAGCGAACAGAGAGTGACCACCGTGTGCCGACCAGACGTGGATTTACTTCATGGTTAAGGAGTCCGGCAAGTGAGCTCGATCTTACTGCTCGTCATGGGCTTAACGGCTTTTCTCACCGGCTATCGCATCTACTCGAAGTTTCTTGCCCACAGGATATATCAGCTCGATCCGGATTTCAAAACACCGGCACATGAGTTCGAGGATGGTGTTGACTTTGTCCCCACTAACAGGCACGTGCTGTTCGGACATCACTTCACATCGGTCGCGGGAGCTGCACCTATTGTCGGTCCGGCTATCGCCGTGATCTGGGGTTGGCTACCGGCATTCCTGTGGGTGGTTCTCGGAACGGTATTCGCAGGTGCTGTGCACGATTTCGGAACACTGTGGATCTCGACTAGGCACAAGGCTAATTCGATCGGCACGCTGGCTGAGTCGCTGGTAGGCAGCCGTGCAAGGATTCTGTTTCTTCTAATCATCTTCTTCCTGCTACTGCTCGTGAACGCAGTGTTCGCGGTGGTGATCGCCAACCGCTTCATCGGTAGTCCAGGCGCCGTACTCCCAGTGTGGGGAACACTGGCGATTGCGTTGGTGGTGGGGATTCTCATCTACCGAACTCGGATCAGGCTACTGTGGCCATCGATCGGTGCACTGATCCTGATCTACGTGCTGATATGGCTGGGGCAATACACTCCGCTCGAGCTTCCCGATTTCTTCAGCTTCGCGCCCACTGCAGCTCAGCTGTCAGCGGCTCAGGGTGATGCCGGTGCCGCTGCAACGGCGGCCCAGGCTGATGGTGTCAGGGCCGGGTGGATAATCATACTCCTCGTTTATGCTTTCTTCGCCAGCGTACTCCCCGTGTGGCTGTTGCTGCAGCCCCGTGATTACATCAACAGCCATCAGCTGTTTGTCGCCTTGGGCATCATCTCACTGGGCATACTGATCACAAACCCTGAGGTTATAGCTCCCGCCATCAACACCGATTTGCCGAGTGACGCGCCGAGTTGGTTTCCGCTCTTGTTCATAACCATTGCTTGCGGGGCAATCAGCGGATTCCATGGCTTGGTGGCATCGGGAACGTCCTCCAAACAGCTCAACAAGGAAACCGATGCCAGGTATGTCGGCTATGGCGGCATGATCGGCGAGGGAACTCTTGCCCTGACCTCTATCCTGGCGACCACGGCAGGTTTTGCCTTGTTCGCGGGAGTGGACGGCTGGCACCAGCACTATGGTACTTGGGCCAGTGCCTCAACTGGTGCCACCACTGCCTTTGTGAACGGTGTCGGAGTCATCGCTGAAGGGGTCGGGTTACCGCACAATGTGGCTGTAATATTCGCCGCTGTGGTGGTCATTAGCTTTGCGGCAACGACCATGGATACAGGGGTCCGTTTACAGCGCTACATCATCTCTGAGCTAGGCGCGCAATATAGGATCAAGATTGTCCAAAACAGGTGGATTGCGACATTCGTAGCAGTGACCAGCTGTGCCATTTTGGCGCTGGGCATAGATCGTGGCGCTGGTGGGATGAGGCTGTGGCCCCTTTTCGGGACTACCAACCAACTGACCGCAGGGCTCAGCCTGCTGGTGATCACACTGTTTCTCTTGCGACTGCGCCGCGCTGTGTGGCCCACGGTCATCCCGATGACGTTTCTGTTGTTCATGACGACTTGGGCAATGGTTGGCAACCTTATCCGTTATTTCTCGGACAGTCAGGCTCTGTTACTCTTTGTGGGTGGCGCGATCTTTGTGCTCGAGCTGTGGTTGGTTTTCGAAGCTGTGGCAGCGCTGAGAAGGTTATGGAGCTCCAGGGATCTGCGTGGGGGACAGGAGTCGACGATTGACGGGAACCGATGACCTCCTTGCACGCTGGCCCATACGCACGTACGTTCGGGTTCCCAAAAGTAGAGGATTGAGCGATTTCCTACACTCCACCTGATCCGACAGGATTTACTCCCCGCCGGGAGCGACACTCGGGTTCAATGCTTGCGGAGCAACCCGAAGGCCAACGGCTACCAACTCGCGAAATGCGGGGAAACGCGGCTTTGATAACAGGTGGTGCATCAGGGCTGGGTCGCGCCATTGCCCTGGAATTCGCTCGGCGTGGGGTCAATGTTGCCTTCAACTACATAGAACTCCGTGGCCGAGACATATCGGCGCAAGCACTGCTTACTGAAACGACGATTCGTGGTTACGGGGTCGAAGTCTACAGCGAGCACTGTGACGTTCGTGACCGGGAACGTGTCGAGAACTTTGTCGAACGGGCACGCGATGCCCTCGGTGGCTTGCACTACTTGGTGAACAACGCCGGGATCCACGATGATGGAGCCCTGTGGCGTCTGTCGGAACGCGCGTGGCGAGATGTCATGGAAACGAATGTGACGGGCTGCTTCAACTGCATAAGGGCAGTCGCGCCCAGCTTTCGTGGACAGCGGTACGGGAAGGTGGTGAACATTGTATCGCGACAGGTGTATCGGCCCGGCTTCGGTGTGTCGAACTATGCGGCTAGCAAGGCTGCTATCGTAGGACTCACCAAAGCAGCGGCCGTGGAACTCGGCCCGTACCAGATCAACGTGAACGGTGTCGCTCCCGGCTTTGTCCGAACGGAACTTGTCAATGCAGTACCGCAACAACTGCTGGAAGATGCAAAGCAGCGGTCGGTGTTGGGTCGGATCGCCGAACCGGAAGACGTTTCCCCTCTCGTAGTCTTTCTTTGCTCCGACGAAGCCCGTCACATAACGGGGCAGGTTATCTTGATTGACGGTGGAGTAACACTCGCATAACTAAGCATCATTCTGGGTGCCCGTTGGAAAGCAACTGCTCGTTCTATATTATGCGGGTACGAAATGGCACCGTCCGAATCCATAATCAGCATGGAGCCGGTTAGGCATACCCGCGAAGGCCCTCAGCTTCTTGGAGAGTGGGAGTGAGAGTGAGAGTGAGAGTGGAAGAGTGTCTGAAACGCTTGATCCGTACATCCTGTGTGATCTACTTGGTCGGATGTGGCGGGAGTCAGCCACCCGACGAACCAGGACCTGAGGCTGAGCCATCCGAGTCCCGTCCTCTCCCGACGGCGGGCATCGCTGGGCAGCCAGTCACTGTCTATCCCCTTACCTTCTTGGTCACCGAAGAGACGTTGCGGCAGACTGCATGGGGGGATCAGGTGCAGCCACGAGAAGAGGCGCTGCGCACGGTGGACAGCCTCATTGCCGTGTTCCTGACTGAACGAGCGCCGGAGGCCGACTGGGTCCTACCTGAAGAGTTACGACGAGTACATAGACAAGCACCCAATATGCTAGCCGACCCGGACAAGATGGGAACGTCGCTGCTGCGGGCAGAGTTCGAAAGGGTGCCGGATCCGCTGCGCATACAAATGAGAAGCCTCACCGGCGTTGCGGGTGAGAGCTGGGCCCTGGTGCCAGCCAGCCTGGTATTCTATGAGGAACCCGACGGTCAAGGTCGTGCGGAACTCACCATGGTTCTGGTTGATGTCCGCTACGGAAGACCGGTTTGGCGTACTGTCGCCGAGGGCGTGGGCGCGGATGCGTGGACGGCAACATGGAATGCTCTGAAGACTCTTGTACCCGGGCTCCCGTGATCGCAAACGTGGTGATGTTGTGTAGCGGATGGACGGTCTCTGGCGAACCACCTTCTAACCCCGGATTTGAATGGTACCGTTGGGACCACTGAGCTCACAAAGACCTCTATCAGGCATACTGATCGAGCACGAATGTCCTCGGTGCGGGCGGGAGGTTGAGCTTCCATTCGGTGAGATCTGCTCGCATTGCACGGGTGAGATAGAGTTACGAGCGCGCAAGATTGGCCGCATCGTGGCTCTGAGCACCACCATGCTGCTCGCAGTCTATATCTTCCTGCGAATGCCCGCCGACCCAACTGCGCGCATGGTGGGTGGCATGTCGGTCCTGGCCTGGTACATCCTGACTGGCCTGGTGACCCGCCGCATTCTGCGTGAGATGCTGAAGTGAAGGAAGCACGTTCGTGATAGGGAGCATCGTACACCTGTCGGATACGCACTTCGGCGGTGAGGCGGATCTCTCCATGATCGTCGCGATCGAGAATCTCATCCCCGATCTAGAACCGACCGCAACCGTTGTCTCAGGTGATCTCACGGTGAGAGCCAGACATGGTGAGCTTCAGGCCGCCGCGGCGTTCGTGCGCGAATTGGAGCGCACGGCACCGGTCGTGGTGATTCCGGGTAACCATGACGTTCAGTGGTGGTGGCGACCGTTGCTGCCCTTCTCCGCGGCCCTGAAGTACCGGAAGTACTGTACCTATTTTGGACCGGATGCCACACCGACCCTTTCTCTTCCCGAGGTGTTCATTGCCTCCGCTGTGACCGCCCACGGTGTGGCCTGGGGCTCGCTTACTCTTCAGCCCCGTGACATCGCCGTGAAAGGACATCTGCCTGCCAACGAGATCCAGCGTGTGGCAGAGCTGTTTCACCAGGCGGATCCGGCGCAGCTTCGGGTTCTAGTGCTGCATCACAATGTCTTACCAGGTGAGCTTTCCAGGAGAATGGGTTTGGCCCGATGGAAGCGTGCACAACAGAGGATCGTGGAATCGGGTGCCGAGTTGGTTCTCTGTGGGCACGATCACCAGGAGTCCATTGGGCAGCTTGGGGACAAGGTCGTTGTGTCTTGTACCGGTACGTGTTCGACACGGTCGCGTGGTGACCGCCCGTCTGTCTTCCACAAGATAGGATGGGATGCAGAGTCGATTCAGATAGAGCAGTACCGGTGGGATGGTGAGCGCCGTCGCTTCATTCGCGCCGACGTCTACGTGTTCGCCCGACAGAGCGAGGTACATGCAGCGAGAGTCTCGGCGCGAGCGAGCTGAACGCGACGCCCGGCTTGCAGACGAGAATCTCCTAGTAGGGCGTCTGGAGCAGCTCGGGGTGCAGTGGCCGGTCAAAGTGCATGAGAATCGGACCGTGCTAGTGAGCTTCACCGAAAGGCGTGGGCTGCGTATCCACCGTGGTTACGCATACGCCTCGGACCGCGTCTTGGGTGCAGTCATTACCTTCGTAAGCCCGCGTCATCGCCGCTCGACGCGCAAGAGCGCAGAGGATGTAGTCGTGTCCTTTCCGGTCGAGAATTACGTGCGACCGCGGCAACGCCGCAAACGGCGGGCTCGACTACGACCTGAAGATCGTAAGAAGCTGGATATACTGAGTCGGCTGCATGCCGATTTCAATGTCGACCACTTCGGTGGCAGGCTAGCGCCCGTACAATTCCGCATCTCCAATCGCATGCGGACTCGTCTCGGCGAGTTGAGCATCGATTCAAGAGCCGAAGTGGCCGTTGAGATAGCCATCAGTCGCAAGCACTTGGAGCACGATCCCTGGGACGATGTCCGACACACGATACTGCACGAGATGATTCACCAGTGGCAGGCTGAGAATGGAATGTCGCTGGACCACGGCCCCACATTTAGGAAGAAAGCCAGAGAAATAGGCGTCATGCCGCGGGCTAGCCGCGCGGTCGACAGCTTCCGTCCGTCCAGTTAAACAAGAACCGAGAGAAGAGATGGCTTACCAAGGCGTGGATTTGTACAACGTCGACGCGATGTTGACGGAGCAAGAACGAGCTGTGAGAGACACGGTGCGACGGTGGGTGGATGATGAGGTAATCCCTATCATTGCCCAGCACCACCTCGACGGGAAGTTCCCCCTCCATCTGGTACCGCAAATGGGGCACCTTGGTTTCTTCGGAGCCAACCTGCCGGCGGAATACGGCTGTGCCGAGCTCGACAACGTCAGCTACGGCCTGATCATGCAAGAGCTGGAGCGTGGTGACAGCGGCCTGCGATCGTTCGCTTCGGTACAAGGTGCCTTGGTCATGTATCCGATATACGCGTTCGGGAGTGAGGAACAGAAGCGCAAGTGGCTGCCGAAGATGGCGAGCGGAGAGGTGATTGGATGTTTTGGGTTGACGGAACCTGACTATGGATCCGACCCGGGCGGGATGATCACGACAGCCAGAAAGGACGGAGATTGTTGGGTCCTGAGCGGGTCCAAGATGTGGATAACCAATGGCTCCACAGCTCACATCGCAGTCATATGGGCCAAGACGGGTGACTTGGATGATGCGCGCTCGATCAAGGGCTTCCTGGTGCCGACTGACACCCCGGGATTCTCAGCCAAGGACCAAGCCGGCAAGCTTTCACTCCGAGCGAGCGACACCAGCGAACTGGTGCTGGATGAGGTGCGAGTGCCGGCAGAAGCGATACTACCGGATAGCCAGGGACTTCGCAGCCCAATCATGTGCCTGACACAGGCGCGATACGGTATTTCGTGGGGCGTGGTCGGCGCCGCGATGGCCTGCTTCGACGAGGCTGTGCGGTATGCCAAGAACAGGATCATGTTCAACAGACCGATCGGAGGATTCCAGTTGCAGCAACAGCGGCTCGCCGAGATGGCGACGGAGATAACGAAGGCTCAGCTGCTGTGCCTCCAGCTCGGGCGACTCAAGGACTTGGGCGCGATGACACCCGAACAGGTCTCACTGGCGAAACGCAACAACGTGAACATGGCCACCGAGTGCGCGCGGGAAACCCGCCGATTGCTGGGTGCCAACGGCATCCTTGCTGAATACCAGGCGATGCGACACATGGTGAACCTGGAGAGTGTCTATACCTATGAGGGGACCCACGACATACACACGCTCGTTCTGGGACAGGCAATAACGGGGCTGGAGGCGTTCAGGGGCTGAGCCATGCGGCTCGCCAACTGGTCTCGATTGAGGCGTAGAGGGGCTGCTGGGCTTGTCCTGGGTAGCGGTTCGCCTGCGGAAAGTGTAACCCGGCTGGTGGCTGTTCCGTAGGGTATTCTGAGTACAGTTCATAAACGCATATGGGGAGATGACGGATGGGTTTCCTGTTTTGGTTCCTGCTCATTGGCCTGATTGCCGGTTGGCTGGCCGGTAAGGTCACGAGGGGCAGAGGCTACGGTCTTTGGGGCAATTTGGCTCTCGGTTGCTTGGGGGCGATCCTGGGAGGCTTCCTGTTCAGACTCCTCGGACTCCACGCCGGTGGCTTGCTGGGCGCCGTTCTGATGGCGTTTGCAGGGTCGTTATTGGTCCTATTTCTGGCCCGGGTGTTCAAGAAGGTGTGAAGCAAGAAGCCGGCACAGTTCCCAGTTCGGACTCGTGCCGGCTCTCGTTCCACGCCACCGCAGTGTAACTTGTTGTCTTACAATCACATAAATGGCTATCCAGTTCTTCTCAGCTCGCCAAGCTGAGTTGGCTCTTTCTGCTCGTCCTGTGGCATCTCACGGATCGGCGCAGGTTTGTGATCTGCGGCCTTGGGCTTTGCCATGTTGATCTTGCCGTTGATGGTGCCCCCCTCGAGAACTGTGATCTGAGGGGTTGTGATGTCGCCGTTTATAACCGAGGTCGCCTGAATTTCGGCCCTTTCATCGGCGAACACACCACCGCGGACCTCACCGCCGACCACAACTTCGCGGCCGTAGATGTCTCCCTGGACCTTGCCACCCTTGACCACTAGGACCTGACCGCGGGCTCTCACCGTACCGTCTACGGCACCCTCGATCTTGATTACGCCATCGACTTCCAACTCACCTTTGACCCGAGCCCCAGGACCGAGGATTGAGAGGTCGTCCGTACCGTTGGATCGGGGACTGGGCTTTGCTCCAGTCTCGCGACCGGTAGATGAGAACATCGCCATGGTAACGACTCCGTGCTGAGGTATCGTGGACCCGGCGTTTTCTGGGCCACGACGCGAAACTACTGCACTAACATTCTGTCTCCTGTGATGCTCGTCACCGGGAGACTGCCGATTCGCCCCTGCTTGCAACAGTCGGTAGCTCATCCGGACGTGCGTATTGGGTGAAGGGGTGAAACGAGTTTGAGGGGCCGGTGTAGATTGTGTCTCAGCCGGGAAAGTGGTCTTCCGGAGAGACAGACGAAAATTACGCCTTGGGGGAGAAAGGTCGATGCCTCGATTCACGCCGGTCACGCACGCATTGCCAGTCCTGCTTTACATTGCTGCGATCGCTGCCTGCAATGAATCCCCCGCGGGGGTCCAGGGCGATCCGCCTGCAGACACCAGCGGCCCACCGATTGACGAGGTCGAGCTGATTGGGGTTGCCAGCGGGCTGAGTTCGCCCGTTCATTTGACCGCGCCTGTTGGAGACTCGCGTCTGTTCATAGTCGAGAAGGTGGGGCGGGTTAGAATAGTCTCCGGCGGACAACTGCTCAACACCCCCTTCCTGGATGTGAGCTCGCTCGTTAGCAACGGTGGAGAGCAAGGCCTGCTATCGATGGCATTTCACCCGGACTATGCTAGCAACGGGTACTTCTACATCTACTACACAGACAACAACGGTGACACGCGAGTAGCGCGCTATTCCGTTTCGGCGGGTAACGCGAACGTGGCTGATCCGACATCTGACAAAGTCATATTCGCGCTGCCGCAACCGTACGGCAACCACAATGGAGGCTTGATCGCATTTGGCACCGACGGGATGCTGTATATCGGTCTCGGAGATGGGGGGGGAGGAGGCGACCCTGATGGGCACGGACAAAACCTGGGTACTCTGCTTGGCTCTTTGCTCAGGATAGACGTCGATAGCGGGGATCCCTACGGTATTCCCGCTGATAATCCCTTTGTCGGTAACGCTGCAGCGCTGGACGAGATATGGGCCTACGGGCTGCGAAACCCATGGCGCTACTCGTTTGATGCTGAACAAGGTGCCATCTACATAGCTGACGTGGGGCAGAACGATTGGGAGGAAATCAATGTAGAGTCGGATATGGTTGGAGGGGTCAACTACGGCTGGAACGTGATGGAAGGAGCCAGTTGTTTCAACGCCGCCAGCTGCAATCAATCCGGTTTACATATCCCAGTTCTCGAATACGCCAACGGCTCGGAAGGCTGTGCGGTGGTGGGTGGCTTTGTGTATCGCGGAGATGCCATCAACGGCCTCGGTGGTACATACTTCTACTCAGACAACTGTGCCGGTTGGATCAGGAGCTTCGACTTGGAGTTCGGCCAAGCAGCGCGTCTAAGCCAGTGGGACTTGGGTAACATCGGAAACGTACTCTCATTCGGTGAGGACGGTGAGGGTGAGCTGTATGTTCTGTCGGCGAACGGTAATGTCTATAAGTTTGTTGCAGACCGCTAACAGCCTCTACCACACGCGGATTGTCAATGCTGAAATGGGTTCTTATCCTACTCGGACTGCTGGCAGCACTCGTGGCAGGTCCGTTCGTCGCCGGCATGTTCCTTCCCGCAAGACACGTTGCGAGCAGTAGCATAACGCTGCCGCAGCCGCCGGACTCAGTTTGGGCGGTGATCCGTGACCTGGGGAGTTATCCCGACTGGTGGTCCGACATCAAGAGTTCCGTTCCCGACGAACAAGCCGAAGATGAGGAGATTTGGATCCAGAAAGATGCTCAGGGCCACGCTCTGCCACTTCTAGTCGTTCAATCGGCTCCGCCGACCCTACTCGTGACCAAGATAGCTGCGGAGAAACTCCCGTATTCAGGCGTGTGGACGTACGAGATCGAGCAGACTGCCAACGGCAGCAGGGTGACGCTGACCGAGGACGGTGAAGTATTCAATCCAATCTTCCGCTTGGTAGCGCGGCTGTTCTTGGGACACCATACCGCTGTTGATAGATGTTTGCGGGCACTCGGCCAGAGGTTTGGTGAACAGGTGGTGCCGAAACACAATACACCGTAGGGCTTGGATCCCACCGTGGGACTACACCAAACGGGGATGATGCGGTAAACTGGGTGACGTGAACTGACCCAGCGCGGATCGGTGTACCTCTTGGCATTTGCTCACGGTAACACTCGATATCTCCTAAAGGACAACAACCTCCACGTCATCTTCAGCGTGACGTTGATGGCGGTGCTGGGTGTCTCGTCCATCACCCCGATACTCCCGCAAGTTGCAGGATTGTTCAGGAGAACCCCTCAAGAAGTGGCCATGCTCATTGTGGCGTTCACACTCCCGGGAGCGCTATTCACTCCGGTCATGGGAGTGTTGGGTGACCGGATTGGGCGCAAGAAGGTACTCGTGCCGTCACTGGTGTTATTCGGTATGGCTGGTGCGGCATGTGGCCTCGCACGTGAGTTTGAGACGCTCGTGGCACTCAGGTTCTTACAGGGAGTGGGATCTGCCGCGTTGGGGGCAATAAATGTGACCTTGCTCGGCGACCTCTACAAAGGCCCCGAGAGGGCCGCCGC
>CP070792.1:1145804-1163894 GCA_020346845.1 Gemmatimonadota bacterium | reverse complement strand
AGCACACCACTGCCGGAGACCGCTCGCCGATTGCGTGATATGGGGGTGGAACCGCTGGTGTTCGATCCGTGCGGCAACCGACCGGCGCAGGGTGACTACCTGAGTGTGATGCAGGAGAACGTAACGAGATTCGGACGAATCTTCGGATCCGCAGGGTAGACCTAGTCGTCCTGGTCCTTCTGCCGAGATTTCTTCAGCATCTCCCGGAACTTCTTACGCCGCTCCTCGAGTCCGTCCACGGCCTCCTCTGCGCTATGTCCGATGGACTGGCTCCCGGGAACGCGTGGGTCCTTCGCGTACCAGACCTCGCGGCCGCTTTCGTCGACTTCCATCGAGATCTTGACCTCATGCTCGCCGGTGTGTTCTAGCTCCGGAATCTCATCGAGTTCGTCTTCATCCAACGATTCTTCACGGGAGCGGCGCAGCATCTCACGGTATTGCTGCCGCCTGTCCTCTACTCCCTCAACCGCTTCCTCTGCACTGTGACCGATGGAGCTGCTACCGGGGATGCGGGGGTCTTCGGCATACCATACTTCCTGGCCTTCCGCATCTACCTCCATGGAGATGTCCACGCTGTCATCGTCCCCCGGGGCGTCACCTATGCCTATGCCCGGTTCGTCCTCGGCGAACTCTAGTTCCCCGTCCAATCCATATTCGTTGTTGGGGTCAGTCTCGAGGTCGTTTTCGAAGTCGTCGTCGAAGTCGTAGTCGTAATCGCGGTCGTGCTTGGCCATCTTAGATTGAAATGCGCTGTGGTGATATACTTGGTTTCACGATCTAACCTATCCTATGAACGTTGGCTGGATTCGGTCGCATCGTCAATTTGCTCCCTGCATTGGGTCGGTCTGCTTGGCCAACAGCCGCTCCGTGAAATCCAGCCTTTCTTCCAACACTATTCCGCCCACGAGCACCCTGGCAACGATCGTCTTTGTTAGTTCCAGGCCGCGGTACGGCGATGGGAGCACCGGTGGAACTGTCTTGCGTAATCCCCTGCGGCCTTTGCCAAACGGGTAGGCACATCTGGGGCACGTTTGAGCGCGAGAGGACACGTCGGTGCCACACTCCGGACATTCGATCAATGCCACCGCGGTTGCCCATCTGATCGCAAATGTCGCTCCCTTTCGGATATCTCTGCCAATCTGGACGGCTCAGACCCGACAAAAGTTTCGGCGGGAGGCCACCCTCTCATTCTCGTAGGGTCTCGGTCTGTTGGCAAGTGAGACACACCGACGACCGGACTACGCACCAGTCGCCGTCAGGTCCCGGTGCAGCGGTCCGGTTTCTGTCTTCCCCGACACATCAACAATCCTCACGGAACAAGAGTAGCGGGCCACGGTACTGATTCAATGATATGATACCCGTTCGGTCCATGAAATTGACGTGGGCGCTGACCTTGGGCACGGTTGTGGCGCCGGTGAGCCCGCTCGAATCACAAGACACGTCGGTGCTATGCTCACAGTTTGGTGATTGCCAGTCCACATGGATCTCGGAAATCGCGTACGCACTGAGAGTGCCCCCCGATGGATCAGGTCCAGATCATAACTTCACGTGGGAGTTTGGACTGCTACAACCGGTTGGCGATGGCCGAACGGGTCTTGGGGGTACCACCTATGTTGGGGTGGATCTGTCGGGTGACACTAAGGTGGGGCTCAAGGCGCGCCAACGGACACAACTCAACAAGGTCGTACTAGACGTGGGTATTGGTGCCCTACTGTTTGACTCGAGGGGAGGACTTGGAGCCACCGCTCATGTAGGTGCAGGTGTCACTAAACACGTGAGTTTCAGACTGTCGGTAGATGTGGTAGACAGACCTGGCGGTGCCTTGGGAGTGGTGTATGCAGGCGTCAGTGTCGCTAGACTGAGTGGGAGACTATCACCAATTGAAGGGGTCCTTGGTGGTATCCTGCCGTTGGTGTTGGCCGTGGTGGGCTCAATCTAACCGCCTAATCGGTCTAGCGAATCCACCGTTTGCGACGTAGTCTGAGGCGTCGCTCACAATCAGGGTTAACCATCATGAACTCAATTCAGCGGCGAGCCACACGCGCGTTCCTCCCGCTCTTCTTCGTGCTGGCTGTGCTTGTGCCCGCACCCGGCATCATATCCGCCCAGGTGGACGAAGAACAGCTCCGGAGCTACATGGAGCAGGTGCGGAACGAGACGGGGGTCCCGGGCATGTCAGTCGCAATCGCCATCGGCAACGAGCTCGTCTTTTCGGGCGGGGTGGGATTCGCCGAGTTGGACAATAAGGTCCCGGCAACTGGCAAGACCGTTCACAATGTCGGATCCGTCTCCAAAGTCTTGGCGGTCATACCGATCATGCAACTCGTAGAGCAGGGTAGAGTAGATTTGGATGCCACAATACAAACATACCTGCCGTACTATCCAGAGAAGGAATTCCCCATCACGGTGCGTCAAATATTGACGCATACGTCGGGAATTCGACACTACAACGGAAGAGAGTTTGGGCCCTACGGACTCCTGGAGATGCGCCATTACGACGAGTTCGAGGAGGCCACTGAACTCTGGCGTGACGATCCACTTCTGTTCGAGCCGGGTACTCACTGGCTGTACTCATCCCATGCTATGAACCTCATGCACGGGATCGTGGAGAGTGTAACGGGTGTGGACTTCGAGGAATACTGTCGTAGGTATGTTTGGGAGCCTTCAGGTATGCTCAGTACCTCGTTCGATGTTCCTTCCAGGGTGGTTCAGAACCGGGGACGGGGCTACATCCGTGACCAGAACGGCGTCCTCGTGAATCCACGCTACGCGGATGTGAGCTACAAATACGCCGGCGGCGGTATGCTGTCGACGGTGGAAGACTTGGTTCGGCTGGGGATAGCGCTGAATCGCGGCGTACTGCTCCGGCCCGAGACAGTTGAGGAGATGTACCGACCACAGCTGGGGGCTTCAGTACAGCGGTTTGTACCGAATCGCGAGCCGATACCGCTCGAACACAAACAGGCCGTTGTCTGGTGGATCCGAACCGATGCCCAGGGACGAGATTTCCCGAGCCACACGGGGACGGTGAAGGGGACGCGCTCCTTCCTCATGAACTACTCAGAATTGGGTATCGTGTTGGCGCTGCAAGTGAATGCGTTGCCGTTCGATTCTGCGAAGTACGGAATGGCAATTGCGCAGATGTTGGTTACCGGGATGAACTGACTGGTACTCTCGATGGCCGCGCCGCGTATTCACACCATAGTCAGCCACGTGAGCCATGGAGCTTTCTTCATACCGCTCGTTACCCTCTTGATGATGGTGTCATGCGGTAGGACTGCCAGACGTGCGCCGAGCGCCCCCGCCATTGGAGGTGAGTGCACAGTTGCTCAGGTACCAGCAGCAATCGCAGATACGTTGCGGATCGCGCTCCAGCACGCAGTCGATATTTCCCAAGCTCCCGTTCCCAACCACTACAGTGATAGGCTCCTCTATCGTCAGCTCTATGAAACGCTGATCCGAGTTGACTGTACAGGCAGGGTTACCCCCTCCTTGGCGCAAGCGTGGAGGCGCAAGGACGGAGGGCGTCGATGGTCGTTCACCCTTCGGTCAGATGCTCGATTCTGGGACGGTACTCCCGTAACCGCTGCACTGGTCGTGGATAGCTGGCGGGAAACCGGTTCAGCCGAGCTGCATGGTCTTAACCCTGACTCGCTGTTTGTTGACGGAGGGAGAGTGCTCGAGGTGGTCTTCGCCCGGCCACTCCAGTCGGTGCCCTCATTGTTTGCCGCAACTGAAATGGCTGTCATCAGAAGAACTACCGGCGTGGCTTGGCCGGTGGGCACAGGACCGTATCAGATATCGAGGTATGATGCCGGCAGAGTCGTAGTAGAGCCTGCTGCCGACCGGCGAGGAGGGAAGCCCACACTGGAGTTTCAGGCCGTGCGGGGCAGGGATCCACGCGACGTGATTGACGATCGCTACGATCTGGTGATCACGAGTGATGCAAGATCGTTGGATTATGCCGCGGCGAAGCCCGATCGGGATCTCGTGGCTCTGCCGTGGGACGCGAGCTACGTCTTTGCTGCTGCTCGCGCAGGAGGAACGCGAGAACAAACTGCCGATGTAAGGCTAGGCTTGCCGGTTGAAATGAGGGAGGAGCTTGCGCGGGATGCTGTCCGAATCGATGCACGTGCGTCCACGCCACCTTCTTGGTGGGACCAGTTGGCCGACTGTCACATCAAACCAGCAGAGCATCAGGTGGCTTCTGAGCGCCCGCAGCAGGGCTCGGCTCGCATCGCATTCGAATCAGCGGACGCGGTAGCTCGCGGACTGGCTGAACGCATCGTCGCATTGGCGGGGGCCGCTGGCGGTCGCGAGCTTCTGCAACAACTAGGAGTTGAACGGGAGTTGGCCGAGTCAGTCGCGAGCGGAATGACCCGACTCCAGGCGGTGGCCCTCAGCAAGGAGGACTATGGACGCGAACTCCTGTCGGGTAACAGCATGGCCTACGTGCTGCCGCTGCAGCGCCTAAGCATGGCCCCATGCAGATCCGCGTCGGACCTGGTTGCACGAGCAAGTTGGATGGTCCCATCAGGATCTACTGAGGGGGGAGCTACCGTGCTGCAGCTTGGCCGCGTGGTCGTACCGCTTGTGGACACCCGCAGACACGCGGTGGTCTATCGCGGTAGCATGGGGCTCGCGGTGGATTGGGACGCCGTGCCGATACTCCTCGTGCCATGAACTTGCGCTCACGATTGCTGCTGGCCTTTACGGCACTCGTGATTATTCCGTTGGTGGCCGCGGGCGCTGGTATCCGCTACTACGTGGGGGCTCAGGTCAGTGAGCAGTTCCGGCAGCGGGCCCTCGCACTAGCATCGGTGATTCAGTCGGAACTGGAACACGAGGGTGAGACAATCGGCTCCGTACTCGATGCCCTGGTAGCCGATATCGAAGCGGATAACGTGTTTCGTAGGGCAGCTCTCCGAGGCGAGGACTCCTCCAGACAGTATTTGCTCGACTATGCTGGCAGCGCGATGCGGCTAGGTGGCCTGTCCATGCTGCAGATCCAGGACACGGCGGGGCGGATAATCAGCTCGGGTCACTTCAGAAACGAATATGACAGACTGGAGCCGGAACTACCGCGTGCCTTGAGATCGGAGCCAGGGAGAGTGATGCTGGCAAGTGCCAGAACTGCTGCTGAACCATTTCTGGCACTGGTGAGGTTGGATTCTATTCGTCTTGGTGCAATCGGGTTCGACATCGTCGGAGGAGTGTCGGTAGGAAGGCCCTTTTTGGGCCGTATGGCAGCGGGTCAGGAATTGGCCGTGTCGCTCGTGTACATGGGTGAGGCGCTGTCGTCCGACAGCCTGTTGGAACGCACGCTAACGCGAGTCATTAGTGAGACGAACGGTTCTGAGAGTCTTGATTATGGCTCGTTGTTAACCAACCAAATTGTAACTCAAATCGAGGTTCCCTATCTGGTTCCGGACATGGGAGGGATCTCCTCGGCCGGCATCTTGGTAACACACCCCTTGAGTCCACTACACGAATTGCGCCGCGGCATCGATCTGTGGTTCGCTGGCGCCGTGCTCATCACGGCCGTTGCGGCTTTGCTGGTAGCCACCTGGCTGGCAGCAGTGTTGAGTCGGCCACTGGCCGACCTGGCCCGCAAGACCTCCCAGATCGACTTGGACAGGCTAGATGTTGGATTCGAGAGCGCTCGCAAAGACGAGGTCGGCACTCTTTCACTGCTCCTGGGATCGATGACCGAACGACTACGCAACAGTGCAGCCAAGCTCAAGGAGATCGAACGTCGGGCCACGGTCGGCGAGATCGCACGTCAGGTGAATCACGATATCAAGAACGGCCTGATCCCCGTTCGGAACGTATTACGTCATTTGGAGCAAGTGGCGCAGGATGATCCGGACCGATTGGCATCAGTGTACCAGGAGCGGCAGGCAACGCTGAGGTCCGGCATCACCTATCTCGAGGAACTGGCTGCCAACTATGCACGTCTCTACCCGCGAGTTGATCGACGACCATGTGACGTCAGTGAGATCGTCCGACAGGTGAGCGCCGGCCTGAGACGCTCAGACGACTCTCTAATAGATCTAGATCTGGGCGAGGAGCTGCCCGCAATCATGGGCGATCCGGTAGCCCTGCGACGTATCGTAGAGAACCTGATGCGCAACGCGGTGGAGGCGCTCGAGGATGGGGCAGGGACTGTTAAGATCACGACGCGGCCGCTTGGTGATCCACGAACCACAGGTGTTAGCATCGTCATATCTGACACCGGGCGAGGAATGACCGAGAGCGAATTGGAGAGTGCATTTGAGGATTTCCATACCACAAAGCAGTCTGGGACGGGGCTAGGCCTCTCCGTTGTGCGTCGCTTGGTTCTGGACCTCAATGGGACACTAAGAGTCGAGAGCGAGCCGGGAGTCGGTACCACATTCGCCGTAGAGCTACCTAGGGGTGACGATGGCTGACACGGAACAATCCGTTTTGCGCCAGGTATGCCCGACAAGGACCGAAACCCATTCACTCCCAGACCGGGACACCGTGACAGCGGGATACTGACTAATGACCCTCGTCCTCATTGTAGACGACGTCCCGGCCATGGCCGAGCAGTATGCCTACGATCTGACGCGGCTGGGCGAGTTCGACACGCTTGTGGCAACTGGTGGAGCCGCCGGCCTGCATCTGATCGAGACAGAATCCGTGGATTGCATCATCCTCGATCTGGAGATGCCGGACATTGACGGCTTCGAGGTGCTGCGCAGGCTGAAGCAAGCTGGGAGCGACATCCCGGTGATCGTGTACACCGGTACGGGGAACTACGACCGATGTATTCAGGCTGTACGCCTGGGTGCCTATAGTTTCATCGACAAGGCTGAGTCGATGGAACGGGTGGTGCAGGAGATAGAGAATGCCCTCGAGCGCCGCAGGCTGGTGTCCGAGGTGCGGTCTCTCAGGCGCAGCCTCGGAGCCGATTCACCGCTGATCGGTGACAGCAAGGTGATGCGGCAACTGCGCGAATCCATCGAGAGGGTCGCGCCAATACCGAGTCCCGTGTTGGTTGTGGGTGAGAGCGGTTCCGGAAAGGAACTGGTCGCCCGTGAGCTACATCGACTGGGTGGTGCAGCGGATACTCGGGGGCGCCGTTCGCATGACGCACCATTCATCGCCATCAATTGTGCAGCTCTACCAGAAAGTCTAGTTGAGAGCGAACTGTTCGGTCATGAGCGTGGCGCTTTCACGGGAGCCAGTACAACCAGGAAGGGCGCCTTTGAAGCCGCAGCTCGCGGCACGCTTTTTCTGGACGAGATCGGTGAGTTGGCGCCGCCGGTACAGGCCAAGCTGCTTCGAGTGTTGGAGCAACGTGAGGTCACTCGCGTCGGCGGCAACCGAACCGTCGGCATCCACGCACGCTTCGTTGCAGCCACCAATCGGGATCTCGATAGCGAGGTCTCGGCTGGAAGGTTCAGACAGGATCTGTTCTTCAGAATCAACGTGCACATCGTGCATGTGCCCCCGTTGCGCGATCGCTTGTCGGACCTACCGGCTCTAGTGCATCACTTCTTGATCTCCACGTGTGAGAGGTTCGGGGTGCGCGAGAAGAGCGTCAGTTCGGATGCTCTAGACATATTGATGGCGTACGGCTGGGAGCGGAATAACGTCCGGGAGCTGCGCAATATCGTGGAGCGGATGGTGATTGCCTCGGAGGGTGACGAGATACAGGTAACCGATATCCCTGACGAGATCCGGAACGCCGACCATGCCGCGGGTCTGTCACCTGCGGCGACCTTTCAGGAACAAAAGGCGGAGGCTGAGCGGCGGATCGTCGTAGCCGCCTTGGAGCGAAACGGCTGGCACGTGACCCGAACCGCTGCGGACCTAGGATTGGCCGATCATTCCAGCCTGCTGAAGATCATGAGGCGGCATGGGATTGAGAGACGCGAAACGTAGCGCGGGCTCTATGTCGCGCTGTGGCGGTCGACGGTGAAGCTGGGGGCAGGTGGTACGAGCGCGATTTCGCTCGTGACTTCGTTGATTTCCGTCCAGTTTGGGTGCAGCGATGAAGCTCTGGTGTTGTTGCCCGAAGGCCCCATTGAATGCTATGAACAGCGGGTTGGGTTGGAGATTGGGGAGTGGGCAATGTTGACCGCAGCCGATGCGATCTGTCTGTCTTTCCCACCGATTGAAGCACGCTATGCCATCGCGTACTACGATGTTCGTCTCGTTGAGCAGGCACGTAGGGGGAAGGAGCAGCCCTGGCCCGAACCATACTGGTTCGATATCAAGGTCAGTGAAGGTGAGCTGCAGGGCGCTAGCGTAGTCGCGGAACCTGGAGCTACCACACCGGTGCCGGCCCCGACAGCCCGGCTGGCCCAACCGAAGGGCATCTGCTCTGTAGCAGTCGCCGATGAGGTCCTATGTTGGGCACAACCTTGGGCGGTAGGTGACCAGTTTCGTGTCCATTCGGACTACGTGCACTTCCTGGGAGCTTTCGCGGGTCAAACGGCGACGGTGATTGGAGTCAACGGCCACTTGGTATTCGCCATTCTCGAGCGGGACCTGACGCGGTTCCTGGACTGTCAGTGGTGTCAGGGTCTGGTCGACTCTGTGGGACGTGTTGTAAACGATAATGCGGTGCCGCTCCTAGAAAGTGTATTCACACGGGAACATCCGGTGACGAGCCCGGAGAACGGTCAACTCCTGGTCCTGCTCCATACACGGCCGGAGTCACAGAGTGTAGGCTGGATATCAGATCCGCAGTTTCATGTGTTGCTGCAGGTCAGCACGTCGCTTGACGCTGGCGGTCCTGATAAGGGACTCGCCTTAGCGTTGGTCCACGAGCTGACGCACGCATTCCAGCGTCAGTTCGCATGGGAAAGAGATTTCGTGTTCGAGGACGAGTGGGCCAAGGAAGGTGGTGCTGACTTCATGGCCTCCGAATTCGTGCGACGCCAAGCGGGCATTTCTCTCGACGGCAATTTCAATGCGGCGGGCGCGATCGATCTCCAAACGTGGGAGCTGGACCCGGATCGGTTCTTCTACGCCATCTCGTTTGGGCACGCGGGTGAGATCGCAACGGGCTATCAGCACGCCGCCAACATGCTGCGCGATTTCGTGATCCGTCGCTATCAGGCAGGTGAAGCGGACACACTTGCGATCAGGGCGGTGCTACGCGGCGCGCTGGAAGGATGGTATGGCGCGACGACGGCTGAACTTGGAGATGGCCTCTCCAACCGCATGAAGCAACGACTGGGTCAAGATTGGGATCCCATTACGGCTGTTTTGACCTGGACTCTGAGCAACGCCGTCGACGACAGAACTCCGAGTGCGCGCTTTCAGAATCCGGCGATCCTCGAGGCGTGGAATCCCGAAGGTGCACGAGTTTCCTGGTTGTCTGCAGGCACCTATGAACTCGGTTCGGGAAATACCTTATCCGTCAGCCGCAAGATCGGCAGCACGGGGTATATCAACGTCGAGGATTCGGGCACAGGTGGTCTCATGGTGCTACGGTCAGACCGGACCATGAGAATGCCTTTCGGCATAATACGGTCTGGGGTCCGTTGGGCGGTGATCCGATACCAGTGAGCTGAAACGCATGTGTCCACACGGACACGATTGCCTTCCGCGTGAAGTGTCCGTTTGGACACAATCGAGTGATCGCAGAGCTTGTCTCATCTCGATTTTTTATTCCTAACCTTTTCCCCTGCAAGCATTTAACTGTTCCAGCTTCACGTCGGTGCCGGGTGGCAGCGTGTTTGCCTTTTAGGGGTGGTGACCGCAGGCGAACCACTAGCGCCATTGGCGCGTATCCGAGGAGGTACCGATGCCTTTCACATTCAACCCCGAATCCAAGCTGCAGGAACGCTTGGGCCAAATCGCTGTGGCAACGCTTTTGGGAGTCGTCTTCCTTGGCTTGAGCGGGTGCGATATCCCGATCAACGACGACAAGGAAGCCGAGCCGGTGAACGAGAGACCCGCCGTCGCGGCTGCGGCCTGGGTAGCGCCCACCGTTGAGGAGCCGGTCGCGGTTGAGGAGACCGTGATCCCGAAGTTCGATCCGGCGACTGTCACTTTCGAGGAGGCGGGTGTGGCATACGACGAACGGCGCTACTCAGACGCCGTGGACATGTTTGCCGCCTACGCTGAACGACACCCTGACAATGCCTGGAGTCACTACATGCTCGGTTTGTCTGCTCTCAAGGCAGGTCAATTCGACCGCTCCGAGAGTGCGCTCCGGCGTTCATTGGAACTGGATCCGAACCACCTCAAGAGCATGCTCAATCTCAGCCGGGTGCTCCTGAATACGGGACGACCCGAGCAGGCGCTGCCGTACCTCGATGTCGTCGTCGACATCGATCCGGTATCAGACGACGGGTATCGGCTCAGGGGGCTGGCCTACTACGATCTGGCACGTGACGAGGATGCGATCGATTCGTTCCGCGAGGCGATCACGATCAACCCTCATGATGCCTGGTCGATGAACAACCTCGCCCTGGTGCTGATCAGAGCTGAACGGTTCGAGGAAGCGCTGCCGGCGCTGGCACGCGCAACAGAGCTGCGCGATGACGTGGACGTGTTCCAGAACAACCTGGGCATAGCACTAGAGCGCACCGGATATCTGGAAGCTGCGGCGGAGGCCTATCGGGCTGCTCTGGTGCTCGACGAGGGTTACGACAAAGCTCTAGTTAGTCTGGCACGAGTCGAGAAGCTCGAGCAGAATCCAGCCATGATTCCGGTGGATCTCAAAGTCCTGGCACGGCGGTTCGTAACGGAAATGGAAGGATGGTATCCTCCGATTGCGCATGTGCCGCCACTCGACGAGGGGACCGGTGAAGTCGACGAACCTGAGACACCCGAGATAGAACTGCCCGAGTTCCCAGGGTTGCAGGAGATCGGCGAAGGTGGTGAGGACTCAACCAAGATCGAGATCCAGCCCAAAGCCAAGCAAGACACGGCCAAGGTGAAGCCGGACTCAACCAAGTTGCAGGGGAGTATTCGCAGTGGCGTGAAAGCCAAACCGATCAAGCCGTAGATGCGAGGAGAATCGGGGGGAGAAGACAGAGGTCTCATCTTCTTCCCCCCCTTCTCATTTCTTTCCCCCCCTCCTCTCTATCTTGTACGCCTCCATCGCATAGTACTCTGGCAATCCCAAGTGGTCCGCACGCGCGGCAGTGTCCAGGTTGCGAGTCTCCACGCGCTGCCAGAACTCCCGGTCGTCGTGCCCACCTGGGAAGGGCGCAACATCCTTCTGTGATTGGTGTTTGAAGATCGCCATGATCTTCTGGCTCACCTCTTCCTGTGACAGCGGTACCAACACGTCTGCCTCGGTTAGCGGCCATTCCTCCCAGGCACCCCGGTACAGCCAAACCTCCGGATGGCGCCCATCGTATTCGGTCAGAGCCCGATCGATCGCTGCCTTGCACATTCGATGGGTGCCGTGGGGATCGGACATATCCCCTGCGACGAAGACGATATCCGGCTTTAACTCGCTCAACAGTCCGTTGACAATCTTCACGTCCTCCTCTCCGACAGGCCTCTTGCGTACCTCGCCAGTCTGGTAGAAGGGAAGGTTCAGGAATCTCGCGGCCGCGGCCGGGAGCCCCACTGCAACGATGGCCGATATCGCCTCGGACTCCCGGATGAACCGCTTGAGATTGAGCACCGCGTCCGAATCGACGGCGCCGGGGTGCTTCTTGGCAAGGCCCCTCTTTATCTCCTTTCGCTTCTGACGCACGAGATCTGTGCTGAGTCCCAGAGTGGTCGTGGCTCGCTCCACGAAATCGAGATGACGCAACACGTCGTGATCGAACACTGCGATGTTTCCGCTCGTCATGTAGGCCACGATGATCTCGTTCTCGTTCTGTTGCAGCTTGCGGAGGATCCCGCCCATCGATATGACGTCGTCATCGGGATGTGGAGAGAACACGAGGACACGCTTCTTCGCTGCCAACTTCTTTCGCCCCTTGATCTTCTTGCGCAGTCGATTGAACACTTCCCCGTTCGGCTTGCCTGCGAACCCATGCAGAGACAGGAGAGTGCTGAGGTGATTCTCACGGTAATCGGCATCGGTAAGTTTGAGGATCGCCTTTTCGCTTTGATCCGCGAGCCACACGACTGCCCGTTCCGTGGTGGCCTTGTCCCATTCAACTGGCTCAAGGACCCACGGGGTCTTGATGCGTGTCAGGTCCGCCGCTGCAGGCGCGTCGAGGTAGACTGAGGTGTTGCCATGTTCCTGCAGGAAGGTAGCGGTGACATCCGCTGATATCTCCTCCTCTACGGCTCGTCTCACTATGTCAGCCTTGTGCTCTCCGGTGGCTATCAGAGCTATCTCGCGCGCATCGAGAATGGTCGCGATGCCCATAGTGATGGCTTCGGTGGGAACGTTGTCTTCGCCGAAGAAATCGGCGGCAGCATCTCTACGTGTGATCGTGTCCAAGGTGATGGCACGTGTGCGTGACAAGAGCGACGAACCAGGTTCATTGAATCCAATGTGGCCGCTGCGGCCTATGCCCAGGATCTGGAAATCGATGCCGCCAGCATCGACTATCGCTTGTTCGTATGCCGCACAGTGCTCGTGAATGCGGCTACGTTTGACGCTCCCGTCTGGAATATGAATGTTGCTCGGATCGATGTTCACTTGAGAGAAGAAGTTCTCCATCATGAACATGTTGTAGCTATGGATGTTGTCAGGTTCCATCGGGTAATACTCGTCGAGATTGAATGTCACGACTTTGGTGAAATCCAATTCTCCAGCCTGATGGCGCCTTATGAGTTCCCGGTATATGCCAATCGGCGTGCTGCCAGTGGCCAGGCCTAGAACGCAGGAACCTCTAGCCTCGCTCGCTTCACGAATGACCGTCGTTATCCGGTCTGCGAGGTAGATCGCCAGATCCTCGGGGTCGTCGACCACGACTGTATATATCCGCTCGCGATCTCGGCACCCGTGTAGGGTGACTACAGGTGTAGACGGAGTGTCGGTGTTCGTTTCAACGGTATTCATCTCTCTTGCCACGGACCGGAGTCGTTTGTGTGAGTAGCTGGTTAGGTCGCCGATCTCGTGGCGACGGCTGCATTGGGGGTGACAGCAAGCCACCCTGGATAAAAGTACTATAGGGCACGGGGGATCGTCGAACCACGGGTGTCCGATCACCGGGGCCGGAATAGTGACCAGGGGTCCGGTGCCGCCACGCCATTGCGGACGCGAGCTATTGTGTTATCGTGACGGTGCGGTTCCGCATCGAGCTCCTGACGATCACCCTCTCGAGGGGCTCCATTTCAAACATTGAGAATCCGAGGAGAGATTGCGCTACAACCGTTCCGTTAGTCTCCGAGGCAACCTTGTGATCGTTGCCGGCTGCCTACTGTCGATTTCCTGCGGACGGGAACCGGCCGTGAAGAAGGTGTTGCTGATTGGCCTCGATGGAGTCCGCGTCGACATTCTAGCACAGGCTGCGACTCCCAACATAGACGCCTTGATTGCCTCCGGGGCTTTCAGCGATCGGGCTCAAACGAGGCCTCCCACGGTGAGCGGACCGGGCTGGTCCAGCATGCTCACCGGTGTGTGGTCAGAAAAGCACCTGGTAACAGGTAACAACTTCGAGGGCAACGCCTACCATAGATATCCTGATTTTCTCACTCGCTTAGAACAGGTCAAGCCGGAGCTGAATACGTTCGCCGTCTTAGATTGGCCGCCACTCGGCACGACCGCGTCCGGTGGCCCTCTCGTCAGTGACACAGTTGACGTGAAGCTCAATTTCGACGGAGACGAACTCGGGTACACGGAGGCAGACCAGCTATCGCTGACTTCCGCTATCGAGCATCTGTCGAATGAGGACCCCGATGCGGCATTCGTGTACTTGGGCGACATCGATGTCGTGGGGCATGATTACAGCTCGCTTGCACGGGAGTACCAGGCTGCAATTGAGACCGCTGACGGTCAGGTCGGTGAGTTGCTGGACGCCATTAGGAACCGCCCGAACTATGATCGAGAGGATTGGCTCATCATAGTATCTACCGACCACGGTCGTACTGATGCCGGTGGCCACGGTGGTGAATCACCGCAGGAGCGGACGATCTTCTACCTGGTGAGCGGTGAATCAGCCCAAAAGGGTGAGCTGAGTCCGGCGCCAAACATAGTGGACGTCGCGGTTACTGCGTTGTCGCACCTCGAGGTGGAGGTCGATCTGTCGTGGGAGCTGGATGGCTCAGCAAGGGGCTTGGCGCAGCGTGACTGAGCCGACCGTGACGAGCCGGAGGGAAGAACACCTGCACGAAGCCTTTGCCAAGGAGTACGGCACCGTAGGCACCCACATGGCTCGAACCCCTGGGCGAGTGAATCTGATTGGCGACCACACCGATTACAATGGACTGCCGGTCATGCCCATGGCCATACAGCGCGATCTGATGCTGCTCTGCCGGGCAAGGACGGACTCAACGGTCCGCGCGGCCAACGTCGACCGTCAGTTCGCGCCCCGAAGTTTCGAGATTCAACAGGAGATAGCCCCCTACGATCCCGGCGACTGGGGCAACTATCTCAAGGCCGGCGGTCAGGCGTTGGCACAGCAATACGCATCGCTATGCGGATTCGATGCCATGGTGTCGTCTGACATTCCAATTGCTTCTGGACTCAGCTCTTCAACGGCTCTAATGATGGCGAGTGCGCTGATGATCCTCGACCTGAATGATGTTGCCATCTCGGGACCGCAGTTGATGGAGATGATGGCGCGGGCGGAGCATTACGTCGGCACTCGGGGTGGGGGAATGGACCAGGCTATCTGTCTGGGTGCTCAACCCCAGTCTGCCAGCCGCATCGACTTCAATCCCATGCAACTCACTCCAATCCCGGTTCCGTCGAGCTGGAGATTCGTGATTGCCTCGAGTCTGGTTCAGGCCGAGAAGTCCGGCGCAGCCCGCGAGGTATACAACAGCAGAACGCGGGAGTGCCGAGAGGCCTTGGGGCTCGTGACCGCAGCGTGCCGGGTCCCCGATGGGACATCCTACAAAGATCTCATGTCGAACGCATCGGCATGCGAGCTACTCGGAGTGGCGGAACGTACGCTAGAGGCCACTCTAGTGCGGCGGTTCCGGCACGTCGTCACTGAGGCCTCGCGTGTTGATGACGCAGAGCAGGCCATGAGGGCTGATGATGTGAATGCCTTTGGACGCTTGATGTCGGAATCGCATGCCAGCCTGCGCGACGATTTCGAAGTGAGCTGTGAAGAGCTCGACAACCTGACTGAGATAGCCACAGGTTCGGGCGCGAGCGGCGCCAGACTGTCTGGTGCCGGTTTTGGCGGCTGCATGGTGGCATTGTGCACTGCCGACGACGTGGATGGTGTGGTCGATGCACTTACAGCTGAATTCTATTCCGGCCGTGAGTTCGGCGAGCAACTAGAAGACGTCCTGTTCATTGCCGAGCCGTCGAAGGGCGCCTGCGTGATGGAGGTCTAGAGTGCTCGCCAGCTGATCTCCTACTTGAATCCTACCTTTGGCAATGTGTTGAACAAGCCGAATCCGGCCACCACCACCAATATCGCGCAAGCGGTTCCCCAAGCGGTCTCGCCATAGATGAAGTAGCCGGTGCCGAAAAGCGCACCATACACCACTACGCAGCCGAGGAACCAGCAGAGCAGGGCAGCACCGAGACTCCCGTCCGCCGAATCCGGTCGTGCCTGTACGGCGCTGCGCCACCCGGCACCCATCGGCCGAATCTTGTCGTAGAAGGCCTGGAGTGTGGCAGTCTCCGTAGGTGGCGTCACCATAGTTACGACTAGCCATGTCGTGGTAGTGATGGCGACTCCGGCCACGAGCATGAGCGAGGGGTGGAGAGGCTCGAACCCCAACGCTGTATGCACGAACTGGAAGTAGACCGCAACTAGGAACGAGACGACCATCGCCGAGATCTCACTCCACGCGTTTATGCGCCACCAGAACCAGCGTAGCAAGAAGATCAACCCGGTCCCGGCACCTATCTGCAGCAGAATCTCAAACGCAGACTTGGCGTTTTCGAGCCACAAGGAAACGGCGCAGGCGAGCACAATGAGCAGCACCGTAGAGACTCGTCCTACGGCGACGTAGTGGCGCTCACTCTGATCGGCTGTGATGAAGCGGCGATAGAAGTCCTCTACGATGTAAGAAGCTCCCCAGTTCAGATGCGTACTTATTGTGGACATGTACGCGGCCGCCAGCGATGCTACCACGAGGCCAAGGAGTCCGTGCGGTATGAAGACGAGCATTGCCGGATATGCGAGGTCGTGGCGAACAATCGACGGATCCAGGGTCGGGAACCGGGCGGTAATGGCATCCAAGTTGGGGTAGACGATCAATGAACAGAGCGCGACGATGATCCAAGGCCAGGGCCTCAGCGCATAGTGAGCGATGTTGAACCAGAGTGTTGCTCGCATCGCCTCTTTTTCGTTCCGTGCTGCCAGCATACGCTGTGCGACGTAACCACCGCCGCCAGGCTCTGCTCCTGGATACCATGTACTCCACCATTGGACCGCAATGGGTATGATGAGAATTGGGAGTGCCGTACGCCAATCGGAGAAATCAGGTAGGAGGGACAGCTTGTCGGTCAATGACGGATGTGAGATCATGCCGGCAAGGCCGCCGACCTCGGGTTGAGCCAGGGCGTAATACGCAGCTGCCAGTGACCCAACCATTGCGATCACGAACAGCAACAAGTCGGTAACCACGACACCCCATAGGCCCGATAGAGCCGAGTAGGCAACGGTGACAGTTCCGGCGAATAGGACGGTCCAATACTTGTTTACGCCGAGGAGAACGCCTGAGATCTTGATCGCAGCGAGTGTGACGGTCGCCATGATCATCACATTGAAGAACACTCCGAGGTATAACGCGCGGAAACCTCTCAAGAACGTGGCTGGCCTACCGGAGTAGCGAAGCTCGTAGAACCCGATGTCAGTAAGAGCACCGGAACGGCGCCAAAGCTTGGCGTAGAAGAATACCGTGCACATTCCGGTAATCAGAAATGCCCACCAGACCCAGTTCTGGCTAACGCCACCGGATCGTACGAGATCGGTCACGAGATTGGGCGTATCGGTTGAGAACGTCGTGGCCACCATCGATGTACCGAGCAGCCACCACGGTAGCTTCCTCCCCGAAAGGAAGAATTCACCCGTACCCTTCCCAGCACGGCGGGCGAACACGATACCAACCACTAGTGCAACCAGCCCATAGCTGAGCACGACGATCCAGTCAACGTTCGTAAGTTGCATAGTTCAGAGTGTTGAAGGTTATTGTGGGTCGGGAAATCCGAGCTTCAGGTCTTCCGGGTATACTCCGCGATGCACTAGCTCGAGCAGCTTCTGCTGAAACTGGGGACTATCTTCAGAATAAGTCATACCCATCCAGCGATCGGAAGACTGCAATACTCTAAGCCTTGCCCACCCTTTGGCAAGCTGCCGGCCGATAGCCGTTGGAATCAGGAACTCCTCGGCGGGGCTCGAGCCGTAGGAAGACAGGAACTCAAGGAACTGTCGCCGCAGCCGGTCAAACAGATCAGGGGCGAATCCCCACAGGTTCATTGAGACGGTCTCGCCACCTTGTAGCACCACCCGTTCTCCTCGACTGTCGATGCCAGTGAGCTGCCCATCGACCTTCTCGATCTGAGTCACTTCCTCGAGCCGCTCGAGGTATCCGGTAGGGTCACACCTGCAGACGGCTCGGGAGACTCCACCGTGAGGCGAGAGTGTATTCTCCAGTGGGTACCCGACGAGTGCGTAATCGTCGGTCGCCCGGTTTCGCGTGTCCTTGCCGCCCCGGCCGGAGGACACCGGAGTACGCGGTTCTTCTTGCGTGCTCGATCCAGAAATGCTCAGGTGGCGGGCCAACATGCCGTAAGCTTTGGCGCCATAGAAGTCATCCGCATTGCAGACTCCGAATGGCGAGTCCACATGCGGTTCGGCAGCCAGGATCGCATGAGCGGTGCCCCACGGTTTGGTACGTCCGGCGGGTACTGAGAAGCTCGGTGGCACGTTGTCCAGCGACTGATGCACGAACCTCAATGAGGCGGCGTCTCCGAAGATCGGTTCCACATGAGCGCGCAATTGGCGCTCGATCTCCCGGCGGACAACGTAGATGATTGTGGAGAAGCCCGAGCGGATTGCG
>CP070792.1:1144598-1145704 GCA_020346845.1 Gemmatimonadota bacterium | reverse complement strand
GGCCAGTATCGCGGCCACCAGGTCTTTGTCGACTACCGCGTTTACTCCTTCCCACCTACCGTCTTTATCGACGTATACCGGTGGTCCACCTCCTCCACCGGCGAGCACTATCTTGCCCTCATCCACGAGTTGCTTGACTGCGTCGGATTCCACCACATCGAGCGGTGTGGGGCTCGTTGTCATACGCCGCAGATTTCCATGTCCATCCTTACCGATTGCCACACCTCTCGACTCAAGCTGCTCGGCTTCTGCGGCAGTCAGGTTGTGGCCGATTGGCTTGGTCGGATTGCCCAGTTTCGGGTCATCCCGGCTCACCACTGTCTGGGTGATGATTGTCAGGACATCTCTATCGACGTGCTGACTGGACAGCGCGTTCTGCAATGACTGCTGGATCATATAGCCGATCCATCCTGCTGTGGCTGCAACCAGTACCCCGAGCGGCAACGGTTCCACCACCATCCGTGCCAACTCGTTGCGTACCAGTGCGTCTCCAACCTGTGGACCGTTTCCATGGACCATGGCAATGCGCCATCCCTGCCTCGCCAAGGCAACAACTACCGACAGAGACTCACGAGTGTAGCGGAATTGATCGTATATAGTGGGATTCTCGCTTGCGGGCCCAAGCGCATTGCCGCCAATAGCGACCACTATTGTTCCAGGTGAATGGGCCACGCGTATCGCCGCCCCTCAATCCGCTATATGGAGATGCCCTGTTCTCTCAACCACTGTTCCAACTCGCCGCGGTATTCCTCGAGCTTTTCTTTCGAAGAGGCCTCGAAACGCATAACCAGAACCGGTTGCGTGTTCGAAGACCTCACTAGGCCCCAGCCCTCGGCGAAAGAGATACGAGCACCGTCGAGCGTCAGCACATCGTAGTGTTGTGAGAAGTGTTCTGCCGCACGCTGCACCACCTCGAACTTCTCTTCCTCCGAGCATTCTACTCTGATCTCTGGGGTGGAGAACATTTCGGGCAGATCCGCCAACAGGGCCGACAGCGGCTTCGCTTTCCGTCCCACGTATGACAACAATCGTGCGGCAGCGAATATCGCGTCATCAAAGCCAAAGTAATCCGCAGCAAAGAACATGTGGCCACTCATCTCACCTGC
>CP070792.1:1143367-1144498 GCA_020346845.1 Gemmatimonadota bacterium | reverse complement strand
TCGCCAAATTCCTTGAGCTGGGCTCGGTGCGCCAGACCCTGCTGTGGTTCCACGAGCACAATCTCGAGTTGCCGTGCCGCCGGTACGGGGTCGGCGGATGGGAAACGCGCTGGAAGCGTCCTTCGTACGGGTTGGTCTGGCGGATTCTGACCCGTCCGATCTACGGCGGGGCTTACGTGTATGGGCAGACCGAAACACTGCCGACACTTCGCGATGGAATGCCCTACAAGGCAGTCAGGCGCAAACCTCGAGAGAATTGGTTAGCATTGATTCCCCATCATCACGAGGGGTACATTGCGTGGGAGCAGTTCGAGCGGATTCAAACCATGATCTCCAACAACGCTCCGGGTGAGAAGGCTGGACCGGGTGCTTCGAAGAAGGGTCCGGCCTTGTTGACCGGCCTGCTTCGCTGTCGGCGCTGCGGGCGGAAACTGACGGTAAAGTACACGGGTAGGTGTAGCGATGTAGCACGTTACGCGTGCAGTCGAGGAGCCTTGGACCATGCCGAACCCCGCTGCATCGAGTTCGGCGGCAGCCTTGTCGACACGATCGTATCGCGTGAGCTCCTGCGTGTGATTCAGCCTGGGGCCATTGAGGCCGCGATCCAGGTCGGGCGTGAAGACTCCGAAGAGTACGATGAGCTTGTCAAGGCGCTGAGGCTCGAGCGTGAAGCGGCGCGCTACGCCGCCGAGCGCGCTTGGAAGCAGTATGACGCGAGCGACCCGTCTAATCGTCTCGTCACGGATGAACTGGAGCGCCGCTGGAACACGGCACTGGAACATGTCGAGAGAGTCGAGCGTCGTATCGAGGAGGAACAGACCCGGCGCGACCGAGTCCAGCCTTTAGAAGCTGACGCATTCGAGACCTTGGCCAGCGACCTGGAGTCGGTATGGAACGATCCCGAGACCGATATCCGGATCAAGAAGCGCATCGCCCGAACGCTGATCGAGGAGATTATTGCTGATGTGGACAGCGAGGCGGGGCGGATCGAGCTCGTGATTCATTGGAAAGGGGGCGTTCACAGCAAGCTGCAGGTACGCCGGCGTCGCCGCGGCAGCAACAGCCTTCATACCTCCCAAGAGATTGTAGAAGCCGTGCGGATCCTGGTACGAATCTGCTCCGACGAGCAAA
>CP070792.1:1142134-1143267 GCA_020346845.1 Gemmatimonadota bacterium | reverse complement strand
TTGAAGTTGAGAGTGCGAAACGGAATGCGGATCTCTGCCGACCAACCGTCCGGGCGCCGATGGGTGCGGGCCTCCCAGATACCGTCCCACGATTTGTTTACCCCGAACCCGGCCCCACCGAGCAGCCCGTCGCCCATCAAACCCGCTGGATTTATCTCGAAGAAGTAGCCGGTCCGACCGTCGAGAAACGTATCGAGGATCCACATGAACCGGTCATCGGTGCTGAGCTGTGCGTCGCGTTGCTTCTGGTAGGCTAGAATTCCGTCGGGATCGTCGAATAAGATCGCACCGATGTACAGGTTGTCCTGGTCGAACACCACGTAGACGGCCGTGCTCTCCGACGGCATCGCTCCTTCGACCGGCTCGCGCTGCAGGAACTCCGTTGCGGGCAGCGCCCGGTTCCAGATCGGCTCCACCAGTTGGCCATCGAGCTCTACGTTCTCGCTCGGCTCGAGCTGCACGGCCTGCACGACTCGCGCTTCATCGCCGTTGTCGGACGACTGGCCCACGACTTGTTCGCCAGGAAGCAGCAGCAACACGGCCAGAGCGATAGCGTGCCAGAGCACGAGACTAACGGCCGCAACGCTCGTTGTCGGTGCGAAATGACGAGAGTGTGTCAGTTGTGGTCCCAGCTACGTGAGCAGAACATCTAACAAGTGTACCTGAGTAGGGTCAAGGCCGGTGCAGCATGAATGGTATGTGGTCGCTAGCGCCCCAATATGGACTCGTCTCAGTCGTAGTAGGCCTCTGGTGTCGCTGAAAGGTGAGGGAGTGGTTTCGGGGTCAGTCCAACACCGCAACTGACTTCACGCGGGCAAACAGGCGGGCGCCCTGCTTCAAGTCGAGTTGGGCCCTCGACTTGTGTGTGATCCGTGCAAGTAGCATCGGTCCGTCGCTACTCTCCGAAGCGCCCAACCGAACGATGCAGTCCGACGGTGAATGGTCCGTTACCTGCTGGGTCACGAGCTGCAGCTCGTTAAGAATGCTACTCCCTTGCTGGGGAGATAGTCCCAGGCTCACATCGCGTGCATTGATCTGCACCCGCATGCGCGTACCGGGCTCCTCCGGGCGCCGGTGTATCGTGAGATCGCCTAGCTGCGTCGACACGGTGGTGAGCTGGAACTCGTCGTCGT
>CP070792.1:1140888-1142034 GCA_020346845.1 Gemmatimonadota bacterium | reverse complement strand
GGAGTCACGACTCACGGATGTCCTGGTCGACAACGGATTCGTGCAGGTGGCGACGCCCACCATCATGTCGAGAGGTCTGCTGGCCCGAATGTCCATCGACGCAAACCACCCCCTGTCATCCCAGGTCTTCTGGCTGGACGACAAAACCTGTCTGAGGCCCATGCTCGCACCTCACCTGTACTACGTGCTCAAGGATCTCCTGCGGTTGTGGGAGAAACCGGTACGCATCTTCGAGGTCGGGTCGTGTTTTCGCAAGGAATCGTCGGGGGCGAGGCACTCCACAGAGTTCACAATGCTCAACCTCGTGGAAATGGGATTGGAGCTCGAGTCTCGTGAATCCCGTTTGAACGAGCTGGCGGCCCTGATCGTCGAGGCGGCGGGAATCGACGAACATGAGCTCCAAACCGAGGAATCGACCATTTATGGTCAAACGATCGATATCGTGGCCGGAGAGGGGAGGGTCGAACTTGGATCCGCCGCCATGGGCCCGCACCCGTTGGATCAGCCCTGGCGCATTGCCGAACCGTGGGTCGGGATCGGCTTCGGACTGGAGCGATTGCTGATGGTGGCGGAGGGGTCCGAGAGCCTCGGCCGGGTGGGCCGCAGCCTGGCGTATCTGAACGGCGTCCCTCTGAACATTTGACGGACTCGAAGGCGAGTTCGGTCCCCGATGTAGGTGGACTGAGGTAAGACTCGAAGTTCAATCGACGGGAAACTGAAGGCGGTAGTCAGACGCAGATGGCAGCAATCGACCAAAACCTGAGGGGGATCGTCAAGAACGCTGTTCGTGGGCAGGATTTGCGGAAAGAGGAGATCCAGTTTCTCCTGAGGCTCGAAGACGATGAATCCTTGGATGTCGTGTTTCATACCGCTCGCGAGCTGCGGACGAAACACTTCGGCAATACGGTGTTCCTGTACGGCTTTTTGTACGCCAGCACCTACTGCCGCAACGACTGCCACTTCTGTTTCTATCGGCGTTCGAACGCCGATTCGCTCAGATACCGCCGCGACGAGGACGAGATCGCCTCGGCGGCGCGACAGCTCGCTGCCTCGGGTGTTCATCTCATCGATTTGACGTTGGGCGAAGACCCCGAGTTCTTCCGCACAGACGACGCCGGGATCAGCAGGCTGGAGCACCTCGTCCGT
>CP070792.1:1139624-1140788 GCA_020346845.1 Gemmatimonadota bacterium | reverse complement strand
CTCACATGCGCGTGCACTTAACTCGTAGAAAGAGGCGGCGATGCGTGCTGCGCACGGCGCCCCTGAATCTGCTGAGTTACTAGGCTGAGAGGGCGACTAACGAATGTTAAGATGTGCTACACCGGCCAAGCCCGAAAGGTCGGTTTGGGGACATTGTGGTGCGGAATTGGGACATTTGGTGGGTCATTGCTCAGGAGCACTTCGGCTTGGCGGATTGGTGAAGCGGCGGAGGTTACCGGACAGATTAGGAGGGGAAGGAGGGGAAGGAGGGGAAGAAGTGGTCACCTCTCGGGATTCAAGAAGTAAGCCAAACCCAGGCTCAAACCCCATACAGTCCCGTTCGCCTGATCGTCAATGTCGGGGAGTCCAGGGTAGTCCACCCCGGTGAATGAAATAGATGTGTACGAGATGCTCGCTTCGACTGAGACACGTGTGCTTATCGGTCGCCTGCCACCCGCGAACAAGCCGATTCCAGGACCGTTCGGCGTGCCGGAAACGTTAGCACGCGACAGCCACATCCACACCACACGCAGACCGCCGTACAGCACAACGCTCGATACTCGCTTCTTGTACAGGTTCTCAGCGAACAGACCGAACACCGTGACCCTGCCGTCAGCCACATCATCTGAATAACTGCTGGTCGCGGCGCCAATGTGCAGCTCGGTCAGGGCACCAAATGAATAGCCTGCACTGAGCTGCAATCCCAGTCCGGCGCCTGTATTGTCGAGGGCCTCGCCAGTACCGGATGCCACACCGAGCGAAGCACCAAACACGACGGTCTTGACCGAGTCGGCCTGGACTTCAAGCCACGGCACACGGAGCGAGTCGGAAGTGGGACGGCGATCGATCTGGCCGTAGAGTGGGGTGGCCCATATAGAAGAGAGTGTAGCCGCCAGAAAGACTACACACGTTGCAGCATGGACCTTCGTGACGGATCGCAAGTCGCAGCTCCTAGTCCGATGATAAGAGAGACGATCCGTAGCAATCAGAAGTTAAGGCTATCGAATGTCTGTGCCGGATTCACTGCCGGCCATCGTCCGTTATCGTCCCTCCTCTTCCGCTACTACACTCTGCACTCTGCACTCTGCACTCTGCACTAACGGAAATGGGGACCCGACCACCGCCGGATCCCCCTGCTTGCGATCTCCTTCCCCTCCTTCCCCT
>CP070792.1:1138359-1139524 GCA_020346845.1 Gemmatimonadota bacterium | reverse complement strand
GTACTCCTGCTCGTCGTTGATGTCGTTCTCGTAGGTGAACGGCTGACCGTTGTACGAACCCATGATGCGAATGGACTTGCCCACCATATCAGGATATGCGGCCCTGAATGCTGCGTCCTCGGGATCGTCGTTGCTGACTTTGTGTAGCTCGAACTCGATCTCGTCGTAGGTCCCAGTGTCCGGCTCGATGACCAGCACTTGCTCGACAGAGCCGTCCAACGGCAGGTCCAAGAGTATGGGACCGGTTTCAAACTTCTCGCAGCCATCGTCGTCCACGGCGAGCGAATCGCAAGCATCGTCACTGATCTTCTCCAGCTCGATTTCACGTAAGACAAGCTCGGCGCTCGTGATGATGAGCTCGTTCTGCCCGTCCCTGAGCGTATCGACACCGGCCAACATGAACATCGCGTTGCTAGCTGCCGGCCCGCCCGAAACGGACGTTGTGATCGAGAGGGAAACCTGTCCTGGGCCGTTACCGCCCAGCCCGGTACTCTCGCCGCACGCCGCCAATGTGACGGCCAATCCGAGAACTGCCAAAGTCGTGCGCTTCATTGTCGCTTCCTCCAAGGTTTTGGTCCGTAGCCGCTGCTTCGGTAGCGCGACCTCTGCCGTGCCCTAGGAGCAACCCGGGTGCCGCATGGTCTCAGACTGTGTCGGAGGCAGTTAAGATATTGAAGAAAAACGACTTACAGTGGTCCAAATGAGGTGGCCGAGTGTCGGAAGAGGTGTATCGAAACGAGGCAGTTGCACCGTTTCGGAGCGGGCAGCTAGTCTGCGGGATCGGGCAATGCCCGGGATTGAGGTGCGGCCGTTAGGGTACTATGACCTGCTGACTCTCCGTCTTCACACGATCCCAGATGCCGGACCGGATACGGCTTACGGCCTCCCGGAAATCGGGATTCTGACGTACTCCATCGAACAGTGCCGACTGGAGCACCATCGATTCGATTCCACTGGGAGACAGTCGATATGCTCGCTCGGCCCATGCAGCGGCAGCTGGGGCATCTCCGACCAGCGCGTAATAGGTGGCTAGGTCTTCAAACCGTATCACATCCGTGAATACCGAGTCGGACACGCCAGATTCGACATCACCTAAAACCGAGTCGATCACGGCGGCGGCGGGGGTCTCCTGTCCGGACTCCGACAGGCAGGTAGCCCGGAGCAC
>CP070792.1:1137090-1138259 GCA_020346845.1 Gemmatimonadota bacterium | reverse complement strand
AGCTCTGGATAAGGCGAACCGCCACCAAGAAGGGAGCGGTAATTGGTGGTGTAACCGGGGCGATTATCGGTGCACTCAGCTTTGCGTTCATGTCATATGCGGTCTGCGATGCCGCGAGCTGCTCAGTTGACCCGGAGATAACCGGGGTTGGCCTAATCACGGGCGCTGTATTCGGCTCGATCACGGGGGCGGTATTCGGAGCCATGTTCGGTCAGTGGCACCTGGAGTATCCGTGATCACGAGATCCACGCTGGCCGTAGTCCTGATTGCCGCCGCTGCGGCGCTGTGGTCCGCACCGGTCGAGGGTCAGCGACGAGTCCGGATCGCACTGCAGGCAGGTTATGCCCACGCCTTCGATTTCGGCTCCGGCTCGGTCGGTGGGGCTGTGAGCGTCCTAGTGCAACGAACGGACGTAGTCGCGGTGGGCGGTGAAGCCGGACACTTCGGCTTGGGCAGCCATGTCTGGACCGTCCCGTTCAGGAATCCCACGCTAGGGCCGACTACACTACGCGAGCGTCAGGAGCGCCAATTCTGGTTTCTGGCCGCGCTGGCCCGATACAGTCTGCCAGAGACATGGCAGGCGAATCCCTACGTGATAATCGGTACCGGTCTCTACGTGCTGCGGGAGACCCGCACCACCAGGGAACTGCTGGCCCGCAGGGACGCGACGCATTTGATGTCGCTTGGCTCCTCGGGCGATTCGGGGCACCCGGGAATGAGCGCCGGACTGGGGCTAGAGTGGCGGCCAGGCGGTTCGAGCTGGTCAGCGGCTGGGGAGGTGAGGGTGCACTCAATCCTGGGAGCGGGCGAAGGCCTCTGCCCGGTGGCAGTCGCCTCGGTCGGCGTCACTAAGCGCTTGTAAATGAATAACATAGGCCGTAGCGACACCATGTGGCGCCAAGCCATCATTGATGGGTCGCCAACAGAAAAGGCGGCCGTTGGGCCGCCTTCTTGACCACAGCCTGACCCAGCGGCTAGCTCATGCCGGCGCTGGCCTCCAGGGCGTCGCGGTTCTGGATCACGATCACCCGACGCGAAACCTCGACCATGTTGGCCGTGGCTGTGCCCCCGGCCCCCTCGGCTAGAGGCTCCCTGCGGTTCTGGATCTGGATCGTCTTGCGGGTCACCTCGATGACGTCCTGAGCGACCAGATCCCGCATGGTGCGTGA
>CP070792.1:1135802-1136990 GCA_020346845.1 Gemmatimonadota bacterium | reverse complement strand
TAGGAGATCTTCACAGATGAGGAGGGGAAGAAGGGGAAGGAGGGGAAGGAGATGTGAGTGCCCGACCGCCGTGGCCGTCGTGAGCTCGGGTCCAACGTGAGAGGGAGTTGGTAATGTCTAGGATGAACTTCAAGCAGGCAGCCGCGCCAGCAGTCTTGCTCTCGGTCCTCGCAACATCCTCCGGCTGTGGCCCCGCCGATTCCAGTGCCGCGACACTTTGGCGCGGGACGATGGACACACTGGCAAGCGGTACCGTGGTCGTGAGCAATCCTGCCGCAGGCGTGTGGCGTGACGAGACCGCATGGCGTGTGGTGGAGGAGATCCGGATCGGGACACTCGATGGCGGTGGGCCGGACATGTTTGGCAACGTTGGCTGCATCGAGGTCGACAGTGACGGTCGGATCTACGTGTTTGACTCGCAGGCCAATGAGCTGCGAGTGTTCGGCCCCTCGGGCGAGCATGTGCGAACGATTGGGCGGCAAGGTGGCGGACCGGGTGAGTTCGAAAGCGTGATCGGCATGGCGTGGGGTCCGGAAGGAAGGCTGTGGGTCGTCGATCCGGGCAACGCACGGATATCGCTGTTCGATACCGCAGGAACCTACCTCACGAGCCATCGAACCATCGGCAACTACATAATCAATCCCTGGCCCGGTGGGTTCGACAACGCGGGCAACTTCTACAACTACGGAGTCGATACTGAGGCTGAGCCGGAAGACCGGCTGGTAATGGTGCGGTACGACGCAGCGATGGAGCCGGCGGACACGATCCGGATGCCCCGCATGCAGGGTGAAGGCGAGTTCTTCACGCTTCGGTCGGAGAACTCCATCATGCGGTCGACCGTTCCGTACACGGGAGGGTTTCGTAACAGGCTAGTGCCGCAGCCGCAGTTCTGGTTTGCCGACCTCGGCGAGTATCGGATCTACCACCGCACTCTCGAAGGTGACACGGTGCGCGTCGTCTCTCGGGAGTACTCCCACCTGACGGTGACCGAAGCCGACATCGACGCCGCCATCGAAAACTTGGACTGGTTCACGCGCCAGGGCGGCAAGATCGACAGATCGCGCTTTCCCAGTACCAAGCCGGCGCTCAACACGTTCTACGCCGACGACAAAGGCTACATGTGGGTATCGCCGGTAACGGACGAAGAGGACACGGGTCGCATCTGGGATGTGTTCGATCCCGACGGGC
>CP070792.1:1134512-1135702 GCA_020346845.1 Gemmatimonadota bacterium | reverse complement strand
CATCGGTAGACCGTTCAACCGAGCGGTACCCGGCAATGCGCAGCCGCCGGAGCATCCCTTGGTTGGGGTTGCCCGCTTCCAGCAAGTGACCGGCACCTTGCAGCGCACATATCCTGACTTACCGTTAGTTGGAACCGGGTATAGTTGGCTGCGACAATTCTTCCCGCATGTCGGAGCCGCAGCAGTTCGGTCTGGTGCGGTCTCGATAGTAGGCTTGGGCAGAATGGGGTTCGCTTACCCCGACTACGCAAAGGACTTGATAGAGCACGGCAAGCTCAACTCGAGTAAGTCATGTGTCGGCTGCTCGGGCTGCTCGGAGCTCATGCGTGCCAGCATTGAATCGGGATGCATCGTGCGTGATAACGAACTGTACCGACTTCCCCGGCCGGCGTGATGGGTGAGGTGAGCGATGTGTCGGTGACGTCGACTGAAGCCACATTCGCGGGCCAGCAAGTTCCGATTCACTCGCTGAACACGCTGGTCATCGGGAGTGGAGCCGCGGCTCGCAACGCCGCGCTGCAGTTGGTGCGTCGCGGCGTCCGGAGTCTGGCAATCGTCACGGAGCGCTGGAATGCTGGGACTTCGTACAACGCGGGTTCCGACAAGCAGACCTACTACAAGCTGTCACTGGCCGGTGCGTCAGTCGACTCACCCCAGCTACTGGCACACGACCTGTGGTCCGGTGGATGCATGCACGGTGACATCGCCTTGTGTGAAGCCAGCCACTCGGCACAGGCTTTTTACAACCTGGTGGAACTTGGCGTGCCGTTTCCGCACGATCGACACGGCGGCTACGCTGGATATCGTACCGACAATGACGTTCGAGGCCGCGCGACCTCGGCGGGACCGCTGACCTCCAAGCTCATGTGTGAACATCTCGGGCGCGCGCTCGAACGTGAAGATGTCATCGTGTTCGATCGCCACCAGGTTGTTGTGCTACTCACACGTCCGTCGTCACGCGGCGGCAAGTCAGTCTGTGGCGCTCTCGCCTTGGACAAGACCAAACTGGGTGAGGGATCATACGGCTTGGTGGTGTTCAACGCGCTGAATGTCGTGCTGGCTACGGGCGGCCCCGGTGGTATGTACCGAAACTCCGTCTATCCACAGAGCCAGCTCGGTTCCGCCGGTCTAGGGCTGCGTGCCGGTGCGATCGCGCACAATCTCACGGAATCGCAATTCGGAATGGCCTC
>CP070792.1:1133202-1134412 GCA_020346845.1 Gemmatimonadota bacterium | reverse complement strand
AATGTCATCACCGATGATTGGACCGAGATCGGCTTGTACCTGCCATGGTTCCCCTACAACGGCGACGATTTCGGCGAATTCACATACGAAGTCGACGTAGCTATCGATAGCAGCTACGTAGCGCGGGGGTTGGGTGACGTAAGCCGGACAGCACGCGGGTGGTCTTGGGAGTGGCGCCGACCGACCAACGATATCGTACTAGCAGCGGCGGAAGATCTGCGAACGATAGCCCTGGAGCGCGGCGGCCAATCCGTGCAGTTCCATGTCGTGACGCTGGATGACTCGGCAGCGACCGGGATAGCGGATGACGTGCTTGGTATCCTGCAGCTTTATGAAGCGTGGTTTGGCGAGTCCGATCTCACGCATCTGACCTTGGTGGAGTCGCTGCGCGATCGGGGTGGAGGATATGCAAGACAAGGTCTCATCGTGTTCGGGCAGCTGAGCGTCGTGCTGGCGCCGGAGCACAGAGCCGACTACATCAGTTATGTGGCCCACGAGGCAGCTCACGGGTGGTGGAATCGGGCTCCGGCACACAGTTGGGAGGATTGGCTCAACGAGTCGTTTGCCGAGTACGCCGCACTAATGGTGATCCGCCACCAGTTGGGAGACCGCGCTTTCACTGACCGGCTGCATGAGAAGCAGAGTGCTGCGGCCGGTACCGCCGCGATCTGGGACTTGCCACGCGCCGATGTCGCTACCGAACCGCAGGCCCGTGCGGTCAACCTGGTGCTATACAGCAAGGGCCCAGTGCTTCTCGATCGGCTGGCGGACCGAATTGGCGTCGACCGTTTTCTGGAGTGGTGCAGGCAACTAGTCCAACGGGAAGTCAGCTCGACCGACATGGCGCTCGATCTCTTGGCCCAGCTAGAGGGCAATGCGACGAGCCGATGGTTCCGTGAGTTGTTACATACGCAGTGACGTCGCGTTGTCTACGGCCGCCACAAATACGAAGCTTTGAAGAAGAACCTCCGCCGCATCTGCCGAAATTCATCACTGGGCACATAATCACCGTCGCGCCACTCGGTTCTGTCGTGCAGTGACCCGTATCCCACGTGGACCACTGTTCCCGGTATGTACGTGAATGACGCGAGCAAGTCCGTGAGTATCTCTTTGCGGAAGTCGTTGTATTCCAATATGCCGCGGAAGAAGAGGTACTTGCTGAGCTGATAGGTCAGTTTGCCGCGGACAATCGGATAGTCATAGATCTTCT
>CP070792.1:1131887-1133102 GCA_020346845.1 Gemmatimonadota bacterium | reverse complement strand
GGTATGTACCGGGGACATAGGTAACACATTGCCTGAGGACATGGGTAACACTTTCCACAAAATGGGTACCTCGCCAGGAGGTGCCCGATGCCGTGGAGGGAAGCGTCACTCATGGACCAGCGTCGCGATTTCATCATCCATCACTCACGGGGTGTGTGGTCAGTTACGGAGCTGTGCGACCGGTTTGGGATCAGCCGTAAGACGGGTTACAAGTGGATTGAGCGTTATGAGTTGGAGGGCCTCGGTGGCCTGGTGGATCGTTCCCGACGGCCTCATAGGAGCCCGCTTGCCACGCCGGAGCCGGTAGTGGAGGCGTTGCTGGAGTTGCGCCGTCGTCGCCCGAAGTGGAGTGCCAAGAAGCTTTTGTGGCAGCTTGGGCAGCGGGAGCCAGAGTGGCCGCTCCCGGCTGTGAGCACGGCTCAGGCGATTCTCAGGCGTCATGGTTTGGTAGCACCTCGAGGGCGTCGGCGACGTAAGAACTCACATCCTGGTCGTCCCCGGACTCGGAGTTGTGCTCCCAACGATATCTGGACGGCTGATTTCAAGGGTGAGTTTCGTACGAAGGACGGGCATTATTGCTATCCGCTAACGATCGTGGACGACTATAGTCGTTTTGTGTTGGCGTGTGATGCGTTTCTTAGTCCGTGCTATGGGGCTACAGCAGCCAGCTTTCGTCGTGTGTTTCGCACTTATGGTCTACCGCAGGTGATTCGCACGGACAACGGTGTTCCGTTTGCGCACAGTTTCTCGCTGGCGCGTCTTTCGCCGCTGGCGGTGTGGTGGTTACACCTGGGGATCACCCCGGAGCTGATAGAGCCGGCCCGACCGGACCAGAACGGACGTCACGAGCGATTTCATAGGACGCTCAAGAGTGAGGCAACCGTGCCGCCATCAGTTTGTTGTGCAGCACAACAACGTCGCTTTGCGCGTTATCGTCGGGACTTCAATGAGAACAGGCCTCACGAGGCGTTAGGTCAGGCACCGCCGGCTCAGGTCTACAAACCGTCAAAACGCCAGCTGCCGCAGAGTCTGCCGGCATTCAGCTATCCAGCGCATTTTGAGCAACGTAAGGTCAGTGGCAACCGCTACGTGGCTTTCCGCGGTCGCCACATCCCGGTCAGCTCTGCTTTGGTCGGAGAAACCTTAGGACTCGAGGAACGAGCCGAGGGACAGTGGGTCACCTACCTGGGGCCTCGCCCGATCGGCCTCCTTCTC
>CP070792.1:1130568-1131787 GCA_020346845.1 Gemmatimonadota bacterium | reverse complement strand
ATCCCACACTCATAAGAATGGATTTCGGCCCGCCACGGCGCTGAGAGGAAGGTCACAAAAAGTGTAGAGATGGGTGGCGATCCTGCCCGCTGGAATACCCGCTAGGTTCCCGTGGCTGGGCCGCTTTGGCCCGGCTAGCGAGCAGCTAGTGGTGGCGCGTGTGTCCCGCTGTGGTCTTTGTAGCCTGCGCGACCGAGATTAGGCCCGCGGCCAGGGCCGCAACACCGAGACTGACGCCCCAATCGACGCTGCCCTGCCCGTTCCGGAACAAGTTCCACACGAAGACTCCCGGCACAATCGCGAGCAGTGCCAGAACGAACGTCACACAAGCTGAACAAAGAATTCTCTTACCCATACTGTCCGTCTCGTACGCGAGTACGGTCCCACTACTTACAATACTCGGGAGGGATGAAGTAGGGATTAAGTGCAAGTGAAGGAACTTCATGTCTAGCTTAGACTTAAAGCATCTGTGAAATAAGTCTGAACGCTTGACTGTGCATAAGTTCAACTTGCCTGATTGTTAACTGTGTCGCATCCGATCAGGGATTTTGGCAAGCCCCGTCGTCACAAGAGCGTTCCTCAAGACAGACCATACAGCATTTAGACTACCGCTACGTTCGTTGGGCTGCCAATGAGAACGGGCCGCCAGTAGCGAGCGGCCCGGACAACAACAGATTGGGCAAACAACTTCAACTTGTCTATGTTAAATGGTTTTATGACAACGATATAGCGCTTTTCCACGTCAATGTGGAGATGATCGATCTAGAAACGGGGAGGCTTGTGCCCGCCGGAACACCTCTCGCTATCGAGATATGTCTCGTCCCAAGCCACCTCATATAGCCCGTTGCAGCCGTCGCACCTCAAGACAAGAGGTCGGCCCAGTGGCAGCTGCCTCATGGCGCATTGCGGGCAAACTGCGTATCCCTTGGCCCAGCGCGGGGGGATGACAGACGAATTGCTGGCATGGGCAACAATCGTCCATCTGGTGGGTCGCATCGACACAATCTCGAACGTATCCCTTGAGAAGGTGCGCTCGTGGCCGTATATGGCCAGTGACACCTCGAACTGGCCAACTGAGACCGTTTCGTACCACGCGCCGCGCCGTAGCCCGCAATCGACGTCCTGGCTCAGCCGTGCCCAACAAGCATTTATCATACACACACCCCATCGACCTGAGACCTGCCGCAATGTTGATTCTGTGCCGCTCGATGCGTCCGTG
>CP070792.1:1129242-1130468 GCA_020346845.1 Gemmatimonadota bacterium | reverse complement strand
ACGGAATCCTCATTCTCGCGGTTGGCCCGCTCCCATCCAGCCGTACCACTCATCGCGACCCGACGCAGCCTCGAGGCCTGAGTCCGCTTGGCCTCCTTCTCGCTTTCGCTCATTTCGGCGGAGGTGCGCACCAGAATGTGATAGACGAGCCGATGGTCACCGGCCTCATACACGCTGTCGACCAGTTCATCGGTCACCCGGACGTTCTGGCCTACCAATTGGGAGTGATAGTGGATAACGATCTGCTCCTGTGTCTCAGCCCAGAGCGAGTTCACTACGGTAGCCGAATCGAGCAGTGAGTCGCCGTGTGCCAAGCGTTGCGCAAGCAGCATGTAATCCACCCACAAACCGGCCATACGCTCGACTACATCGCGCTCCAGTGGCACGTTTTGCCCATAAGCCAAGATCTCACCCAGCCGGTCGACCGTGAGCTCATTCCGCCCGGCAACTGCCACAGTATCCTTGTGCGCCCTGAACGCATCGCATCCGCTCAACGACGCTGACAGAGCGAGTGTAGAGATCGCCACGCCGCGCCGAATCACCGAAGACATGTCCCTCTGTCTACTACTGCGCTTCACCTTCACCGCGTTCCTGGCTCAATTCAACCATACGCCTTATCGCTCTGTTCAAGCCCGGGTACGAGAATTTCCAGTCAGACTCCGCTCGCAACTTGCGGGCGAGAAACGGCGGAACTACCTGCACGTTCCTATGCGTTGTCAGCACACGCGTCACGTATTCGTCGAGCACCTGCCTGGCAACACTCTCGCGATCCTCCGGAGCAGCACGTGCCATCACCGAATCCACCCGCATCGCGCTACGCAGCGTTCTGAGTCTGCGACTGAGCTGTTCCTTGATGGTCGCGAACTGTTCATCACTCAGGCGTGTCCCCACGCTCTTAGCCTCGAGGAACAGGATATCGTTCTGCATAGCCAGTCGGGCCTTCTCCTTGAGCTCCTCATCACCGGCGCCCTCGATACTCATGTGTTCCCAGCTGGGCAAAGCTTGCAGCCAGCCGATGAAGTCCGTATCGGTGAGCTCACCGCCCTGGTATGTGCCGATCACTCGACCAGGTTCCAACGCCAACACACGGATCGGTCTGTCGGCTGCGTCCCTCATTATGTCCGGGCCCTCATGCAGCACTTGGAGACTTCGCCGCTCAGAGACATCGGCCAGGTAGTCGGCCTTCCACCGCTCCACCAACACACCTCGGATCAGCCTCTCGAAAT
>CP070792.1:1127909-1129142 GCA_020346845.1 Gemmatimonadota bacterium | reverse complement strand
AGATTCGCCTTCCTTTGCTGGAGCCGGTTCGATTAGCTCCTCATTCCGCATTCTGCGGATGGCGTGATACAGGGCGCCGGTTTCGATCTGCATGGTCTGACCGGTTCGCTGTTCCACTTCCTTGATGATGCTGTATCCATGCCTGTCGTGATCGGCTAGCGCGAGCAGGATGTGGTACGTGAGTGGGGTGAGAGGAAGGGCTTCGCTTGGGTCTTTCATGTCGAACTCGTTGCTCCAAGGTGGTCGTTCAGCCACGGGGGTCGATCTACATGAATAATTCATATAATTATCTGAATGATTCACATAACGCGAGGTGCGGGCGTTTTGTTTCAAGGTAGCACCTTCCGGATTGTCAAGTTGTGTAAACATATTTTTCACAACCACTTATGGGCACAGCGGACTCTGCCAGCGTGTAGATGGGCTTCTGACCGTTGCCATGGTTGAAACAATACGGAGGGAGCTGCGTAATGCGTAATAACGATACAGCGACCCTGTAATACGTACCCAACGGAGAGGCGGTCATGACCGAGATCAATCTTTCCCGGATCTGGGAAAGCATTCGAGAAGAGCTGAAGGATAAGGGCATCGACCTCGACGCGGGGTGTTGCGAGACCGATCCCGGCGCCCCTATGAGGGTCGTTTGTATGGCAGGCGGACTGTCGGACTCGTTGAAGGAAATGGGGCGGACATCGCGCGACCAGGTAGTGATGGTCCGGATCGACGAGGATACGAGCAAGAAGCTCGACCATTGGGTCGAGACGGGTGCGTTCAAGAGTCGCTCGGAGGCCGCGGCGCTCTTCATTCGTGAGGGGCTCACGGTGCACGCGCGTGAGTTGGACGAACTAGATGACGCGCTATCGGGTGTCGAAGAAGCGAAGGATCGGTTGAGGCAGAAGGTGCGAGAAGTTTTCGATTCCCAAATTGATGGGGGATCCGACGACGCAGAAGTGTGAGCAGCGCCCTGCAGAACGATTTGAAGAGGAGAGACGATATGTCACACAACTGTTGCGGCTCCACCTGCCAGTGCAATGGGCCTGTTGTCATCTGCGCCCTTCCCGTTCTCGTGATTGCCGGAGTCGTATACGGACTGCTGATGCTGGTCGGTGGCTTCGATTGGTCGTTGCCGCCAGCGGCATGGGTACCGCTATCGACCATCGCCGCGGCGGCATCCCTTTGGGGATTGTGGCTTGGCACCCGCATTCACGGCCGTGGCGAGCTGCTCATGATCGGCGG
>CP070792.1:1126569-1127809 GCA_020346845.1 Gemmatimonadota bacterium | reverse complement strand
TGATCAGATCAACCGCCATCAACTCGTCGTTGACCTCAATTCCGTAGATTGACCGCTTGATCATGGCAACGAACTCATCATCCATGACCATCTGGCTGAAACTCAATACCTGGCCCATTTCCAGCATTCCCATACCGTATATCAGATTGGCACCTGCCAAAGCTGGTAGCATCGCGGTGAGGGTTTTTTCATGGCCGGTTTGGGCATCAGGTAGTTTGGAATCCACCTAAGAGCCTCCTACATAACACGGGACTTCGTAAAAATGCGCCAGTTCAGCGACAGCCGCGCTGATCATGCCCATTTCAGGGGCACCAACGGTCGCGGTCACGGTTTTCATATTAAAAGTAGTGGTTGAACTTCCGTAAATTATCGGGGTTCCTGGATTCGTCAGCTGCGCCAAGACAATGCCGCTGATTACTTCCGCATTGTGGATCACCAACGTTCCGGCTAATGGAATCGGTGCCGTGGCTCCGGATAACGCCATACTCAAAACGTTTACCGGCATCCAGTTTTTTGCAGCCGCGATAATCACGTCACAACATTCATCGATAAGCTGTAATGGGCTGGTGGGGCAAACTCCAAAAGAAACAATGGGTCGATATTTCAGTTCGTCTTTGCCGCCCACAATAGCAGCAGCCATTTCGATCATTTTGTTGCACCGATCGCCTGATTCAACGTCTGTGCCAATATGTTTAGTTGTATTTGGAAGAGTCACAGCGAGGCCATGGAGGTCGTACGAGCTCTTTGGCATGTCTTCAGCCGAAACGGGTGGCTGAGCAACATCTACATGCTCCAGGGCGTCACACAGCATCGCCATGTTTTTGACATCTTCGAGCGTGGACTCTCGGATTTCGTTGGTTTCAAGATCTTGCGTTAGCGCACCAGTGCCAAATGGAGTGAAACCGACGTTCCTGCCCCCCATCATGAAGTCATGCTCGGGATCTCGCCCTGCCAGCAAAATGCGACTCGGGCATTGAGCCATTGCCTCATCGACCAGATGGCGCGGAAAGCGAACCACTTTGGTTTTCCGATTAACCCAACACCCCCCTTTTTCGAGAATGTTCAATGCTTCATCGTGGTCCACAAGAATTCCTGTGGATTGCAGAACGTCAAGCGTTGCTGCGTGAATTTGCTCCAGATCATCTTCGGTCAGGGAATTCATCCCCCAACCCTTCAGCGTACTAGTGCCCGCCGTCGGTATACGCCTCATTTGCACCTCCTTTTTCTAATCATACCTGAT
>CP070792.1:1125212-1126469 GCA_020346845.1 Gemmatimonadota bacterium | reverse complement strand
GCCTGGTTACCGGAGTCGTCGGTGCGCAGGACGCCTTCCTGTCGTGCCGCACGCAAGTAGGGCTTGACTGTGAGATTCCTTCCTTGCTGTAGGTCAGTCAAGCCGGTGAGAGTCCCCGCTCGAGACATCTTGTGCACGCGATGTTGCCGGTCGACCGGCGCCCAGTAGGCATCTTCGTTCTTCCTCCGGACCCGTCGCAGGAAGTTGATACCCCAGACCTGCTCTCCATCGATGCCGTTGAACCGCAGTGTCGTGAAGGGTATCGCGATCTCGGCCGTCCAGCCAAAGTCATGTATCTGGGCGTCTACATGAATGACCCCTTCCCACGCGCGATTGGTGTAGCGGCTGTCGTTGAACACCTGAGCATCGAAGATCGCGCCACCAGGATTCACCGCGAACAGAAAAGCGTTCTGCCTGTCATGGTATGTATCTAGTGCGATACCAAAGAGATCTGAATTGTGTGTCTCAAAATCCTGGTCCAGGCCCGCGATGATGATACGATCGGGCTCCGAGTCGTACATCGTCGCACCGATATAGAGGTTCTTGTCGTCATATAGAAGCCGGACGGCGGTTCTCTCCGAAGCTGGATATCCCACACGTGGGAGATTGAGTATGAATCCGCTGGTAGAGTCAACCTGTTGCCACGCCGGTTCATCGAGGACACCGTCGATCTCGATGGCTTGAGTTATGAAAACGGCGTTGGCGACCGGACGTGGAGCTATGCTGGGATCGATAGGCCAGGTAGGCGCAGCTGCGTCTTCCTCCTTGGACGCTCTAAGCTCTTCCTGAGCGCAAAGCTGGTCAGCTTGGCTCAGCAAAAAAGCAGTGATTGACGCCGTGACGATGATGTGTCTTATCAGGATCCGACGGATCTTCAGTTCGCAGTCCACTGTAAACTAAGGATAGACAGAGTTCGGCCATCGGTCTAGACGTGTTCGTTCTACGCTGGCCAGTGGTCGGGCAACCGCTACCTTTTGTCGGTGCGCAACCTTTACTACTTTGAAGGCCTTCGAATCCCGACCAGGAGATGCAGATGAATGAGATACTTCCGTTGGTAGCAAGGGACGTCGGCAGGTTAACCGCGCAATTGTGTATTTGGGCTCTAGTCGTGGTCGCTGCCGGACCGCTTACAGCGCAGGAAATGTCCCGCGAGAAGCTTACGGCGGTGTCCGCCGCTGACGCGCTCAGCAGGGAGATAACCCGCATGTCAGAGACTCTCTGGGATTATTCGGAGACAGCCCTGCTGGAGCATCGTTC
>CP070792.1:1123853-1125112 GCA_020346845.1 Gemmatimonadota bacterium | reverse complement strand
GGCAGCGAATATCGCGTCATCAAAGCCAAAGTAATCCGCAGCAAAGAACATGTGGCCACTCATCTCACCTGCCAGCGGTGCATCCAGTTCCTTCATCTTCGCTTTGATCAGCGAGTGTCCCGTCTTCCAAATGACCGGCTCGAGCCCAATGTCCTTCAATTTGTCGACGAGCACATCAGAGCATTTGACATCGAATATCACCGCTCCACCGTCTCCAGTTCGGTCCACATACTCACGTCCGAACAAGATGAGGAGCTGGTCGCCGTATACGACATTGCCCGCTTCGTCGACTGCCCCAATTCTGTCACCATCCCCATCGAACGCGATGCCCAACATGGCGTTCGTTCTTCTGACGGCTTCCTGCAAGTCCTTCAAGTTCTCAACTACCGTGGGATCGGGATGGTGATTGGGGAAGGTCCCGTCCGATTCACAGAACAGCGGTACAACGTCTGCACCCAGTCTGGACAGCGTCTGCTCTGCGACCAGGGCCGACACACCATTGCCGCAGTCTACCACCACCTTGACCGGTTCAGCCAGCGGGCCCACAATCGAGGCAATGGCGTCGGAGTAGCTCCGCAATACTGAGTCATCCGCTTCAATCGTCCCGTGGCCCGAGTCCAGCGCATCGGTCTCAATCAGGTGTCTTATTCTCTGTATTGCTTCTCCGTGTATCGTCTCACCTGCAATAACCATCTTGAAGCCGTTGAACTCGGGCGGGTTGTGCGAACCGGTGACCTGCACACCACCATCCACTTGCAGTTCGTGCAGCGCGAAATACAGCGCCGGTGTTGGGAGCATCCCCACATCGACCGCCGTTCCACCAGCCGCTGCAATACCGTCGCGCATGGCTCGAGACAGCAATTCGCCCGACGGGCGGTTGTCACGGCCAACTGCCAGCTTGGGATCTCGGCCCACACTCCCTCTCGCAACTGTGGTCAGTGCTCGACCAACAGCGTGGGCCACTTCGGGTGACAGTTCATCGCCCACGACACCACGGATGTCGTATTGCCGGAAGATTACTGCTGGAATGTCCATCGGAACCTCAGATGAAGCTGGGCCGGTCAGTCGGTTAGAACCCTAGTTGGAGCTGGGCGTATTCCATCGGCACCATCGGCTGCCACATCCATCACACGGTTGGGCCAGAACCCAAACAGCATCAACAGCACGGCTGCTACCCCTACGACCCACCGTGCCGCTCCAACGAGTTGGGAGCTCACGTGAGCCTCCTCAGACGGAGCGGGCTTCATGTACATTGCCAT
>CP070792.1:1122478-1123753 GCA_020346845.1 Gemmatimonadota bacterium | reverse complement strand
CAAATTGGGCGTGAGCTCTGTGGCCTGCCACGGAATCGGCTCGGCACCCGACATGCCGTTCAGGATGCTCAGCGCGTCGGCCGAAGACGGCCCCATCACGATCACATCGTAGCTGTCGATCAGGTTGGGTTCGTCACGAACGTCGTGCACCGAGATGTAGTCGTATGGTATTCCATACTCGTCTAAACCCATGCGCAGCCAGCCCTCGGACTGCGTGGTAGTCCACGTGTGCATCACTGCCACTCGGGGTACCGCCACGGTGTGTGTGGCAACCTGCGGCGCTGAAGCCACCCCCAGTGCGAAGAACCCGTACTGTTCACCGGCCCGCTCCAACAGCTCACCAAGATTGGCAGAGTTGTCACTTGCACGGATGATGAAGCTACCAGCACTGAAATTGATGTTTTCGGCGGTGAAGGGTTGCTCGGCTGCCTCAATCGTCAGGTTGGGGTGCGCGAACCTGAAAGCCGCCAGGTTGTTGTCTGCATTGTAGCGAACCAGGAAGACGTCACGGGAGGAGTTCTCAATCCCGCCCGGGGCGGTGATTGTGTCGTCGACCAGTGACATGCGCTCGGAGAGGATTGCAGGATCTTCTATCCGCGTTGTCTGAGCATCGTACAATGGACCGAGTGTCCAGCCGACGTCGTCGTACGGTCTCGGGTCGTTGGGGTTGTAGTACTGCTTGTCCAACACCATATCGGCTGCGCGCGAGTATGGTTGGTCCATCCGCACCACATAGCTGCCGGCACCGTATTCGGTACCCTCAACGGTGAAGGCTCGGTCGGCCCGATGTACTTCCACTCCCATCCTCTGGAGTAGCTGCAGCAACCTGGCCTGCTGTCCCGGTTTGTGATCGCTGGCGGGGAATACGTACGCCGCCGGTCCTTCTGCTGTGGCCTTGGCAACCGAGCGCTGGCTCTTGCGGTAGAAGTTCCGCAAGAATTCTTCTCGGTGAGTACCTACGTAGTTCATCGCGATCAACAATGCGCTCTGCTGCAGATTCACGTTGTTGCGAATCGACCACATGACTTCGCGCAGCGGCGTGCTCGGTCGACTCCAGCTCCGCTCCACGTTGGTGCGCAGCACGCGGGTAGACCCATTACCAGCTCCCTGGGTCTCATAGAACCGACCGATCGCATTGTGCATGTTGGCAACCCAGAACATGTAGTTGGGTCCCCAACCGTCGTAGAAGTCATGCGTGTACACTCCAGGCACTCCGAATGCCGTCATCTCACGGACTTCGTGATAGGCGATGTTGTTCCACTCGTTGATGACTAT
>CP070792.1:1121101-1122378 GCA_020346845.1 Gemmatimonadota bacterium | reverse complement strand
GATCCGCATCGTGTGACCCAGTGGGTTGAGCTGGCCGAATAGACGCAACGCGAACTTCTCTTCCAGCACCACGACGGCATCGCCGCCGCGTAGCTCGCTCTCCAGGAAGAAGCGACCGCTCAACAGGGTGCCACCCGCGATCTCCATGTAGCGATCATCTGCTGCATAGATGATGACCAACTGCGTCCGAGTACCCTGGTACTCCATGCGCTGGAACATCTGGATCCAAATACCGCTGTAATCGATGCCGGGTATGCGTCTGATGACGTCGGCTTCCTCAGCCTTCAGTACCGGGCGAATACGCACCTCACGTGGTAGCGCATCGGGGTTGAGCGGCGTCTGCGAGAAGAAACGGACCACATAGAACGTCGTCGGTCCCGCCACTTCAATGGTGCGGATGATCTGCGAGCGCAATCCTTCCACAATCGATGCCATCGCCATGACGGTCGACACTCCGATCACCACGCCCAGAATGGTGAGTGCGGAGCGCAGCTTGTTACTTGCGATTGCGGCCAGGGCAATGCCCATTCCCTCGAGGAGTGTGGCGAGCCTCACGGTCACTCCTGCCGCAACGCGACGACCGGATCGAGTCGCGCGGCACGGGCCGCTGGGTATACGCCGAAAATGATGCCGATGGTTGCACCTAGACCGAGTGCGACAGTAATCGACCACGGGGTGACACGGGCGGGCAATGGTGAGATCACGGATACCAGGAGCGCCAGCGCCCAGCCCGCTGCGACCCCAAGGGCGCCGCCGATGATCGCCAACGTGGTCGATTCGGCGAGGAACTGGCGTCTGATGTCCCGTCTCCTCGCACCGAGCGACTTACGCACACCGATTTCGCGGGTACGTTCGCGTACCGACATCAGCATGATGTTCATGATTACGATGCCGCCGACGATCAATCCGATTGCCACCACTGCCGGTATCACGGTGAATAAGACGGCGGTGAGGTTGGACCAGAATTCCACCAGCGCATCCGCCTTGTCGACTGCGAAGTTGTTGGGATCGCCCGGCCGCAGACGGCGGGCAATACGCATCGCTTCCTCGCTGCGCAGCATTGCCTCTTCCACGCTCGCGCCGGGCGGCATCTTTACCGATATCGTGATTGTCTGACGCCGCCCGTAGAGACTCTCGAACGTGGTGAACGGCATCAGCACAAACCCGTCAAATGACTGTCCCAACACCGTTCCCTTCTTCTCGGTCACACCTTTTACGACCAGGGGCAGTCGGCCGACGCGGACTGTCCTGCCGATGGCGTGCTCCGGGTCGCCGAA
>CP070792.1:1119709-1121001 GCA_020346845.1 Gemmatimonadota bacterium | reverse complement strand
CGATTGACCTTGAGGATGTTGCCGTTCTCGATGTCCAAGGTGAGACCACGGATGACGAGATCGGGGTCGAACTCGAGCTGCTCCACCGGCCAGCCGAGTGCTAGAAGCTTGCGCTTGATGTAGCCGTAAGCCTGACGCTCCCACTGATCCACCTTGTAGTGCACCAGCGTGTAGTCCATGTCGTACCCGATGGCTTTGATCGAGCGGAGATTGAGGGTGCGGTTGCAGTAGATGCCCCTCTCAGGTGGCGGCGTTGTATTTCTGTCGGGCAAAGCCGGTCTAATCCCCTGGCGTTACGAGGTGATTCAATGGCCCATGTCCGGAGCCTAGCCCGGGGGCCGAAGCTATGGCACGGTGTACGTAGTCGAGCGAGGTGCTTACTGCAGCTGCCAGATCTTTTCCCGACGCGAGGCACGCGACGATGGCCGATGAAAGTGTGCAACCGGTGCCGTGTGTCGAGCTGGTGTCGATTCGGGGATGCTCGAAGTGGTACACCTCGTCGTCTGTCACGAGCACGTCGGCCGTGTGATCGCTCTTCAAGTGTCCGCCCTTCACCAAGGCCGATTTGGCTCCCATTTGAACCAGTGACCGGCCGGCCGAGACCATCCGCTCCAGGGAGTCAACGCTGTCCTCGATGAGGATGCTCGCCTCATCCAAATTCGGCGTGACCACGGTCGCCAGCGGGACGAGCTTCTCTCGCACAGTGCGCTCGGCGTCGGTGTCCAACAGTCGGTCACCGGAGGTGGCGACCATAACCGGATCTAGGACGTAGTTGGGCAGTCCATACTTCGTGATCGCGCGCGCGACAATGCCCACCAGCTCAGTGGTCGCGAGCATACCTGTCTTGAATGCGCTTGGTGGAAGATCTGTCGCCACCGCGTCGATCTGGGCTTCAACCATGTCACTGGGGATTGCGTGCACCGCGGTAACGCCCAGGGTGTTCTGGGCCGTAATTGCCACCACGACGCTGGTGCCGAATACTCCGAACTGATGGAATGTCTTGAGATCCGCTTGTATTCCGGCCCCGCCACCCGAGTCCGAACCGGCAATTGTGAGAGCGATGTTCATTGCGCTGCTGGCACTCCGCATCCTCCAAAGGCTTGGCTAATGCTGCGGTACTGCTAACATTGAAACCCGTCGTGATTCTCAGGGGAGTGGTGCATGACCCCAAATCTGATGTCACTGGCCCGCAATTTACAACAACGCAAGGGTCGTAGTCGGCGCGGGCTGACGCTGGCCGAGGGTGTCCGGCTGGTAGAGGAGGCGTTGGCTGCAGGGGTGTCGTTTCGGGG
>CP070792.1:1118311-1119609 GCA_020346845.1 Gemmatimonadota bacterium | reverse complement strand
GCGGTGGCGGTGGCCATCGATGCCAATCGCGTGGTTGCCGAAGCTCGGGAAGCCAACAACACGACGCAGGCAATACTGGTGTGCGGCAACTAGTGCCCGCATCGGAATCCACTCATCGATCTGTCAGAGGGGGCTACATGGAAGCGCAGAACACGGCCACGCAAGAAGAGCAGGCGCAGACCGACTCGGCAGCGGACAATCAGCCCCGGGCGAAAGCCGGCAAGGCCGACCTCGGCAAACGCTTCGTTGCTGCTGTCATCGATGCGGTAATTGCGATCGTACTCGGGTTGGTACCCGCGATCGGCGGACTCGCAGCCGCAGCATACTGGTTGGTGCGGGATGGCCTCGAGCTTCAGTTCATGGATCGCCGATCGGTGGGGAAGCGGCTCATGCAACTTCGACCCGTCACTCTCGACGGATCGCCGATGGACCTAGTGGCCTCGGCAAAGCGCAACTGGATGTTCGCAATCGGCGGCATAGTGACGCTACTGCTGGCCGTGCCCTTTGTAGGCCTCTTGCTCGTCGTGCCCGTCGCCATCGTCGGCATGGTTATCGGGATCCTCGAACTCTTCCTCGTACTCGGTGATCCCGAGGGGCGGAGGCTAGGAGACAAGATCGCCAACACCAAGGTAGTCGATACGATCGAGTGAACTGCAATCGACTTTCAGCTGCGCCGGCCGTCTGCGGCGTGGCGCGTTCAGGAGGTTCTCATGCGGTGTATACTCGCTCCCGCTCTTCTTTGGGCGTGCACTTTCACCGGAACGTTCACCACCCCGTCGCTACCGACGCTCGATGCGTCGCCGCTTGGCTGCGCCGTCAGCATCAAAGCGCGCTGGACTGGCATACCACAGGGATATCGCGGCGTCATCAGGATGAAATGGTCATCGAGCATGAAATCACGTGTGAAAATCAAGGGCGGCAGTTGGTCGCCTCTGAGCGGCGCCTCGCTGCATTCTGTACAGTTCTATCCAGGAGGCAGGTACAAAGACGAGTACATGTGGAACGGACGCAGCGGCTGGACGGTGATGAGTCAAGGGCAGGGCACTTGGAGTATGAGAGCCGATTTGCGCATGGGGTGCAATTATCGGCGTCAGTACCAATTCTACGTCGACGTCGTGAGCGAGGAGTTGCTCAAGGCCGTCGACGGAGCCCAGATCCATTTCCCCGCACGTGGAGAGTTCACCGCGAAAGGTACGACCACAATAGACCTGGGTGACCTGGGCCGGTACAACTGGGCGTACCGCATCGACTGACCGGGCTCCACGGCCCGCTGCGACCGGCCGCTATCAAGACCTACG
>CP070792.1:1116913-1118211 GCA_020346845.1 Gemmatimonadota bacterium | reverse complement strand
GGGGAAGGAGGGGAAGACGATGGATCAGAAGACCATATGCTGCTGATGGGGTGGGCGGATCTCCTTCCCCCCCTTCCCCTCCTTCCCCTACTCCTCTGGCTATGTGTCCGCAGCACGCAATGGAGCTGGCGAAAGGGCAGCAACTCCCTAACCGCCACCAGCCTTGCCTTTGGGAGCCGGTAGGCTAAAATGAACCCGACGCTTCAGGGGACCTCGAATGGCTAAGCTCTACGTTTCCAACAAAGACGAATCGGTTCGCATGTTTCGGAGTGGGGCGTTGGAGTCCTTCACTCACGTGCCTCACTGGCTACCGCTGCTTCTTTACATACCCGTCGTGGCTGGAGCCCTGTTTCTGACCTTCCGGGAGGATATGGGACTCGGGAGGGCAGTGCTGCTCTTTGTGGCCGGTCTGATCATTTGGTCGATCGCCGAATACGTGGTCCACCGCTTCGGATTTCACGTATCCCGCGACGCGGAGGAAAAGGTTCAGGACACGATAGACGGTCTCGCCGCCGACCAATCCGCGCTGCGCGCCATCGGGAATTTCGAGCAGCTACGATACTTTCTGGCACACGGAGTACATCACACCCATCCCAATGACTCCAAGCGACTGGTTATGCCACCGGTGGTGAGCATACCTCTAGCGGTCTTGTTCTACTTCCTGTTCAAACTGGCGTTTGGGCCTGTAGATATGCTGCCCGCGTTTGCCGGACTGGTGACGGGCTATCTGGTCTATGACATGACACACTACGCGGTGCATCACGTGAGGCCACGGACCAGAATCGGACGCTATCTGAAGAAGCACCATTTCCGGCACCACTACATGGACCCCCGCAAGAACTATGGGGTCAGCTCACCGTTCTGGGATGTGGTCATGGGTACCATGAACCGGGCCGTAGGGAGTGATACGGAGCCAGGTTCCGAGCAGGCATCGGCCTAGAGGGGTTAGCGGCGGGAACGACTCTCAGCTACCAATAGAGCAGCAAGAAGATCACCGGGATGATGACGCCGGCACCAGTGAGCCAGGCCCCTCTCCCGGTGATTCCTTTCTTGCCCTTGATCACGAATAGACCGGTTATAGCCAGAAGCAACAGCGCCGCTGCGTATGCGTCGGCCGCGTAGGTCCACAATTCTCTTGCATGATTCAAGTGAAGGAAGTTCGCTTCGCGCAGGAACGTTCGGCTCTTAACACTCTCCGTCAAAACCCCGCCACTGGATAGCTCGACGTAGATCACCGTACCGTCGTCCATGAAGACCTGCAGTGAATCGGGATCGGATCGGAATGTGCTGCGCACTAC
>CP070792.1:1115514-1116813 GCA_020346845.1 Gemmatimonadota bacterium | reverse complement strand
CGTTTCAATGGGCCCGAGGAAGCTCTCGACAATACCCTCGATGGCGCCCAGCGAATCGGTACCGGTGAAGACCTCAATCGTCCCACTCCGCGATTCCCAGATGCCGATATCGCCACCGCCAGCGACATTCAGTGCCTCACTCCGCACATGCAGCGTGTCCAGCAGAAGGCTGCTATCCGCAATGCCAACTTCGAGGTGCACGCTGTCTAGTGGCACGCCCTCAATGGAAGATCTCCGCAGTGCGGCTGTTGCCTGCGCCCACGGACCGGCAACGGAGTCAGATATTCCAGAGCCCTCAATCCGGCCGGATAGGGAAGTGTTCGGCAGAGTGGCATGGAGTTCTCTGAGGTCCACGTCGGTAACGTTCAGATCCAACCCATACACACCCCTGCGGTGAGACAGAAGCGAGAACGCACCTTTGAGCAAGAAATCACCGGCGGGGCCTTCCAGATCGGCATCGACCCAAAGGGAGTCGACATAACCTGAGACCAACGCCCGACCTGCAAGCCTGCCGCTCACGGTGATAGACGGGTAACTGGTATGCAAACCATCGAGGTCTAGCGAGTCGAACGCAAGATCAGACCAGACACCGAGGATCTCATCGCGCGCGTCGAAGCTTATCGTGCCACGTGCGCGCGTCTCGTGCGTCGGAATTGCTACGTGAGTGAGATCTCCTGCGAATTCTAGCTGCAGCCACGGGCCGTTGAGTGTTCCCGAGCCCGTGAGCATTCCCTGCAGGTCCACTGCTGGAAGGATGCGACGCGCTGTGCCCATGTCTATGTTGGCGCGACGCAGCTCGTAGTCGCGGAACACGATCTCACCCGGTACTCCGATGGCAACCGTTCCACTTCCGTCAATCGTGCTGGCGGGCCATCCTTCCACCAATGAGTCCCTGAATACCACATCGAAGCCCAGGTTCAAGGAGCTCTTGGGTCCATCTGCCTCGAATCTCCCAGTGGTCCGTCCGGCAAGTGGTAGCGTGTCGAAGAACGATCGGATGTACTCGAGATCGAAATCGCGCAGGTCCAGACGCGTGTTACGAAACGCCCAGTACCCATCGGGGCCCATTGTCATGGACAATCGGCCACTGGCGGTGCCCCCTCCCCCTATCCCATCTACCGCAAAGTCTTCTCCTGTGAATTCCAACCCGCCATCGTCCCGGGCTCGGACAACCATTGTGCCGCTTCCCAACAGACCGGCAGGGACTTCGGAGACGAGACCACGCACGTCGTCAGTGGTTAGCGAATCAGATATCAGCTCCAAATCGGGGCGCAGTTTTCCGTTGTCGACCACCAAGTT
>CP070792.1:1114110-1115414 GCA_020346845.1 Gemmatimonadota bacterium | reverse complement strand
GGGCCGAAAGAAATCATGTCCATTCCGGACACTTTTTCCCCAATCAAGCCGCACTCGAGGCCGGCGTGGATTGCCTTCACGTGAGGCTCAGACCCAAGCTCCTTTTCGTGAAGCCGCTGGAAGACCGCGAGCAAGTGTGAATCGAGGTTGGGTTTCCAGCCGGGGTAGCCATTGCCCTCTTCGATTGCGGCGCCGGCGAGCTCACCGGTTGCCCTGATACGTTGACGCAGAGCCACCAGTGCAGACTCTACCGAGGACCTGCTACTCATCCCGATCACTAGCCTCCCATCACTCTGCACCACGGTTGCGAGATTGGTGCTAGTCTCCACCAGATCGGGGATGTCGTAACTCATGCTCATGACGCCGTGCGGCAACCCAGTGATGAGTCGCACTACGGTCTGGGCAGTGTCTTGCGCGAACACTTGAGCCGCCGGCTCGGTCTGCGATACTTCGAGCGTGATGTCGGGCTCAGCTGGTCGGAACTCATCGGCGATCGAGTCGATCTCTTGCTTCAGCCTGGACTCAAAAGCCGCCACATCGCGCTCCGCTACTACCACTTCTACGAACGCCTCTCGTGGGATCGCGTTGTGAGCGCTGCCACCCTCGACGCTTACGATGTGGAACCGCGTGTTGATCGCGACCGCATTCAAGGCGCGTACCAAGAGCTTGATTGCGTTGCCTCTCTGGAGATGCGCATCCACGCCGGAGTGGCCTCCCTTGAGGCCGTGCAGACGGATCTTCCGCCCCACCAACCCCGGAGGGGTCGGTGTCGTCGCCAGATCGAGCGTTAGGGTCGAGTCGGCACCTCCAGCACAACCCACGCAAAGTGTGCCCTCTTCCTCCGAATCCATGTTGATGAGTTGCCGACCCTCGAGCATCTTGCCGTCCAGACCGCTCGCGCCCGTTAGGCCAGTCTCTTCATCGATCGTGAATAGGAGTTCCAGGCGCCCGTGCGCGATGTCGGTCGAATCCATCACCGCCAGGGCCGCTGCAACGCCGATCCCGTTGTCTGACCCGAGGGTGGTGCCGGTTGCCTTGAGATACTCTCCGTCACGTTGCGGAGTCAGCGGGTCAGTGTCGAAATCGTGCTCGACATCGGAATTCTTTTCGTTGACCATATCCAAGTGCGACTGCAGAACTGTTACAGGCGCCTCTTCATGGCCGGCCAGGCCCGCTTTGCGGACCAATAGGTTTCCGGTCCTGTCTAACTCGTACTTCAATCCATTCTTTTCGGCCAGCGCTATGACGTGCTGCCTGATCGCGGCTTCGTTCTTGGAGCCACGCGGAATGGTCAATATCTGATC
>CP070792.1:1112698-1114010 GCA_020346845.1 Gemmatimonadota bacterium | reverse complement strand
TGGATAGCTCACACCTTCGATTTCGATCACGACCTTGTTGGTCAGCACCGATTCGGCAGGCAACTCAAACAATCGTTCCAGAGCGGGCCCTCGAACAAACAAGTCAATTTGTTGCTCGACACGCGCTCCGAGCTGGCTCTGTGTTCCCGCGAGCAGCGCAGCGCACGTGACACAGATCGCGGTCAACACTACGGTTGGCTTGAGCGACTGGTTCATGATCCAGCCTCCAATCCGACCACCGGTTTGCTGATGCGATCTAAGAGAGGAACAGCGAGGCTGGCTAACAGTACTCCGAATACCACGCCGTCGTGATGAACCGAGAAGGCCCGGATCAACATCACGAGCATACCGGCCAGCAACCCGTACAGAACCATTGCCAGAGAGCCAACGGGCGATGTGGTGTGATCCGTCACGAAGAAGAACGCCCCATACGCGACGCTACCGGTCAACACGAAGAACAGTGGTGAGGGGAACTCTCCGGGATCACCGAGCGCAGCCACTACCAGGCTGGTCACAAGTAACCCGGCCACAAAGCTGAGCGGTAGCTGCCACGGCACTTCCCGAATCAAGACAAGGAAAAGGCCACCCGCGAGGAGGAACACAACCATCGCATTGCCGATTCCTGCCACCTGCAACCCGACGAACAAGTCTTGCCAGGGGTACAGTGCCTCGACACCACCACCCGCATTCGCTGCAAACCGCGTCGGCTCGACCGGGTTGGCCGCCCACGGGAAATCGATCATCGCTCTCGTGCTGTCGAGCCGCGCGGGCCACGACAACTCGAGCATGGCCACTGCCGCCAGCACCGGATGGACAGGGTACCCTCCGTAGCCGCCGAACAGCTTCTTGCCTATCACGATCATGAGCACACAGCCAGCCAATACCAGCCACCACGGCGTACCCAGCGGCATGAATAGAGCGAGCATGACGGCAAAGGTCACGCTGGTCCAGTTGGACGTCCGGTCCTTGCTTGGTGCAAACCGCTCGACAGTGACGTCCGCGAGTAACGAGAAGAGAATCGCCAAACTCAGCACGCGCAGTGCGCCAAAACCGAAGTAGTAGAGACTCGCCGCTACAGCGGGTGCCAGCGCGATCAGCCACCGCGCCTGCATGCCCTGAAGCGTGCCACCCTTCTTCCAATGGGGCCCCACCGCCACACTGAGCCGCAACATGCGGGTGATCGTGGAGTCGAGCTGCGGCAGCCAGCGGCTCATGCGGCAGCCTCCTCGACACAGAGTCGCATCAGCTGGACCAAGGAACGCTGTGAAGGGCAGACGTAGGAGCAGAGCCCGCACTCGTGGCACGCTTCGGG
>CP070792.1:1111281-1112598 GCA_020346845.1 Gemmatimonadota bacterium | reverse complement strand
GTTGCACAGGCCAAGGCGGGGCGACCGAGCCAGGCCGAACGGGCTCTGTTAAACAATCAGGCTGGCCGCTATGACGAATCAGCTTGGCTTTCGGTTCTCGATACGGTTGGAGCGGACTTTCCCGAAGTTGCCACTGCGGCGGTAGAGCGCCTTGTGCGGCGTCCCGATCTGTCCGCTGGCGAGAGGGGACGTTTACTGCTGGCCGACGGCGACCGGTGGCTTGCGAGGGGTGAGCCGGACCGGGCTGCCGCCCGGTTCGAGCAGGTGACGATTATTGTGCAAGATTCGCTGGTCACGCAGGTGGCGTTGGTGCAGCTCGTAAAGGCTGAGCTGCGTACGACTGGCGAGCCGCTTCGACTACCCGCTCTGCTGGCCTCGCTCTCGTCAGTGAATCTAGACGAGGGACTTGCTAGCGAGCTGCGATACTCAGCACTCATGTCGGACTTGGAGTTGGCGGCGTCTGCGCTGGCCGCCACGGAGACAACGGAGGTTCCAGACGAACTGACGAGCCACGTAGACGACCTGGATCTCTTCTTGGTGGCTGAAGCCATGAGGGATTCCTGGGACGCGGTGACGTTGGCCGCAGTCCTGTTTCGTGAGATTCCGGTCAGGTTTCCCCGATCACCGATTGCACCCAAGGCGATTCTCGCCGCTGCGTGGCTCGATGAGACGCGGACCGATTCACTCCTGGCGGTGCTGCATAGTGAATACCCCGATTCTCCCTATACCTTGGTCTTGAGCGGTGAGGCGGATGCTGAGTTCAAGGCGCTGGAAGATTCACTGCGGACCTTGCTTAACTCTCGAGAGTTGCCAACTTCCAATCACCGGTGACTACAGCAAGGCATCCAATCAGACTCTTCGACACAACGTTCCAGAACCCGATCGTGCTTGCCGCCGGCACCGCGGGCTTTGGCCGTGAGATCTCGGGGGTAGTGGATCTCAATCGCTTGGGCGCGATCGTGACAAAGGCGGTCAGTCCCGAGCCACGGGCCGGAAATAGAGCCCCACGGGTGGCTGAATTCCCTGGTGGTATGCTCAACGCGGTGGGTCTGGCGAACCCTGGAGTCGAGCAGGTGGCGGCCTCGGAACTCCCGTGGTTGGCCGAGCACGTCACCAGGGCCCGCGTTCTGGTCAACGTGGTCGGTTTCGCACTCGGCGATTTCGCGACCGTGGTCCGGCGACTGGACTCCCATGACATCATCACTGCGTTTGAGCTGAATGTCTCATGTCCCAACACGGACAGGGGTAACGAGGAGTTTTCCTCGGATCGCACAGTGCTTGCCGATTTGATAGCCCGGTGCCGCGCAGCCACGGGCA
>CP070792.1:1109857-1111181 GCA_020346845.1 Gemmatimonadota bacterium | reverse complement strand
GTGTCCTACTTCGATTTCGTGGCCGGCAGGTACAGCCCGGGTAGGATCGAGTACTGACACTGGCCACAATGAGGGACGTCGTTCTCATCAACAGGACAGATATGTTAGGCTGCTGAACACCCGATTAGGGGTGGGGAGCGGAGCCCCGGGGGCAGCCGCCTCGGGGCCAATCGCAGTATCTTGTTACCCGGAATCACTAACCGCGGGGAACAGCATGGCTCGGCAGCTGGGTACCGGCAATGACGGGAAGTTGCGTGACGTAGCAACGAGGGTCGGGCGACGATTCGACGCTCACCTCGTCGTGCTCTTCGGTTCAGCGGCCCGCGGAGAGGACACAGTCGAAGACATCGACATTGGCATACTCGGATCGGGCCCCGTGGACGTGGTTGCCGTTACCAACGATCTCACGCAGAGTCTAAAGAGCCAAGATGTAGATGTCACCGATCTTGGCCGGGCGGATCCCATTCTCTTGGCCCTGGTGGCGCGGGAAGGAATACCCCTGTTCGAGAGCGAGCCCGGTACATTCGCCCGATTCGCTTCACTTGCAGCGCGGCGTTTCGCTGATACCAAGAAGTTCCGCAACGCCCAGGCAGATGCGTTGCGCGAAATCACAGCTCGCGGCTCGAGTTCATGACCGAGCTGGACCGCGCTTTGGTCCGCCGCAAGCTTGCGGCCATCTCGCAGAACCTGGCAGACTTGCGTCCGATTGCCGACCTGTCGCTGTCGGAGTACATGTCCGATCGGTTGCGGCGCAAGGCGGTCGAGCGCCTCTTGCAGGAAGTGGTCGAGGCAGCAGTCGACGTGAACCTCCACGTGCTGCGCACACTCGAGGTCGAACTCCCGGGCGATTACTACACATCATTCATCGAGCTGGGGCGGCGCGGTGTCATTGCACAAAATCTGGCCGAACGGCTCGCGCCAGCAGCTGGGCTACGCAATCGACTAGTGCATGAGTATGACGCGATCGATGACTCGATAGTGCTGGATGCGGTCGGCCTCGCGAATCGTGACTTCGGTGCTTTCGTGACCGCAATAGAGGGGTACGTACAGCGGACCTAAACGGTGTGCTCGAGGGGCGATGAAGAGCGACGGCGGCGGGAGGGGTGGCCGGGAAACCGGGACACCGGCTCCCGGAAAAGAAATCCGCGTTCATCCGCACCTTCTGCGGACGTCCGCGGCATTCATGGGCCAGGGAGGAGTTGAACCTCCGGCCTCACGCTTATCAGGCGGCCCCGAGGGAAAGCCGATCCCGATACTATACCGTTATTCCTAGACAGACTGCGCGATCTGCCCTGCTTCTCCACCACCCGTATCGCCTTCTTTT
>CP070792.1:1108398-1109757 GCA_020346845.1 Gemmatimonadota bacterium | reverse complement strand
GCGGCCATGTTGGGCATCCAGATATCGTGGAGAGGCACTCGGAAGATGAACAGGTCTATGGCCGCCACCGGCGCGTCACCACTCTCGAGCGCAAGTACCGGCCGCAGGATATCCAGCTCGGGCCAGAAGACAGCGAGGAACAGAAGAGGATAGATCTCGCGCAGAGTCTTCATGGGTTCTGACATGTCTGCCGGTGCCCTCGCCAGGAGCCACGGCAACAACAGCCCCACCAGGTGCGCCAAGGCTAACACCAGCGCAAACGAAACCCTGGCCACCTGAGACAGCCAGATGAGGCCAAACACCAGGTTGTAGCCAGCGACTATCCAATCAACAAGCAGCAATCGCTGCATTGTCTTCGTTCCACTCACAGCAGTCCTCGTGATGGTTACGGCGTTCTGAACTGATTAACGGTACACCAAAAGAGGACCGGCGCAACAGTGCAACTCACTTAGCGCTGATGGCCATTTTCCCTACTTCAGTGTGGCGATAGCAACCCACCACGTGATCGTTCACCAATCCGGCGGCTTGCATGAAGGCATAGCATATCGTTGAGCCAACGAACCTGAAGCCCCGATCCTTCAGAGCCTTGCTCATGGCATCCGATTGCTTGGTTTGCGCCGGGATTTGCGTCATGGTTTTCCATTTGTTCTGTTGTGGTTTGCCGTCCACGAACTGCCAAATGAAATCGTCGAACGAGCCAAACACGTCCTGGGTTTCGAGGAACGCCTTGGCGTTTCCGATCGTTGCCAGCACCTTCAGTCGATTGCGGACAATCCCTGGATCGGCTAGTAAGCCCTCTATCTTGCGATCAGTGTACCGGGCGATCTTTGCAGCATCGAAGTTGTTGAACGCTCTTTTGAAGTTTGGTCGCTTCTTGAGGATCGTCGACCAGCTGAGACCGGCCTGGAAGGCGTCCAACACCAGGAACTCGAAAAGCTTGAGGTCGTCGTGAACGGGAACGCCCCACTCTTCGTCGTGGTAAGCTGTCATGAGATCGGTCCCGAGGCACCATTCACAACGGGTCTTCATCGCCTAAGAATCCTCCGCATCCTTTCTGTTTGCGTTGGCCACGCGTACAACCTTGAGGGTCACTTCTTCCAGAATCTTCCGAAGCCGGCGCTCCGTTCTTGCCGCTACTACCTGCCACGTGGTTCGCGCTGCCAGATATGAGCCAGCCCCCACTGCGGCGAGCGTCCCCAGATCTATGGCGCTCCCGGTGGAAACACTGGTACCGATCAGAAGGGCAGCGCCTATTGTGCCCACCACTCCATATACCAGTCCGGCACCGATTCCGTAGTGGCCGCCTATTCTCATCGCCGTCTTGCCCTGACGCGGTGCAATGGTGACGTACGTTTCGCC
>CP070792.1:1106915-1108298 GCA_020346845.1 Gemmatimonadota bacterium | reverse complement strand
GCGCTGTTAGTGCAGACGACAAAAGGAGTAGAACGGATACTCGGAGGTAGTGTTGTCACAACGTGACCTACCGCTGTGGGCTCGTGGAGTGGCGGCAGGGCTCCTGGTGTTTGCCTCTTGGTGGCTGTTGAGCACCGATGCCCTGCGCAGCATGCTGGGGAATTCAGTGGGCATCCTTTGTCTGGGGGTGATAGCCGGGTCCGTGTTGCGCGGTATGCACCTGCCGCTCGCCGTCTGGCCATTCGGACCGTGGCGTCGGTCTTTTAGCCTGATTGCCGTTATCGCCGTTGCCGCGATGATTGCAGCGCTGATTCTGCTCTCAGGATTGAGCCAACCCGAAGCCCTCGAGGAAATCGTTGATCCGGGCATGACTGTTCTGGTAGTAGCCGGGGCGGTGTTCTGGGGTTTCTCGTTTGGCTTTGTCAAACAGCGGCCATTCATAACCTGGTACCTACTAGCAGTATCATTGGCCCTACTGCCGTACCTCATCGATCTAATGCTGTCCGTTGGAGCTGATTCGGGAAGATGTGTTTGGACGCGGCAGGTCGAATCGCCAGAAGGCTTGGATGCATGTCAGGCAGGCATGTTGCCGACGCTTATGTTTCTCGTGGCTGTTGGGGCCACATCCGGCCTGGTGACCGAAGAGCTGGCCTTTCGCAGATTGCTGATCGGCCAGCCGGAAAAGGCAGGATTGGTGTCCTTGCTGGCAGCAGCACTGATCGCAACTGGCTGGTATGCCGTGCTCCGCCTGATGGTCGTTGAATACCCTGTGCCATTGATACTGGGAGCGGTAGGTGCACTCAACGCCGGTGGTATCTATGTGCTTTCTCGCTCGCTGTTAGTGTCCGCGCTCTACAGTGGGACGTTCATGGCCAGCTATTGGGCGCTCAACCTGTCGACTCTGGAAGCGAGCGGCGAAGCCGGCAGCGGAGTTTCCACGTCAGTGTGGTTGGTGGCCTTGGTCATAGGAATCGGTTTGGCCGCAGTCGTGTTTAGGCGGAACGGTTTGCTGGGAGACTTTGTGCGACCGGAAGAGCCAGAGGAGCGTGTTGATGTTGCTGGTGATTGACATCGGCAACACCGAGATCACACTCGGACTGTTCGAAGGCGATCATCTGGTCACCGAGTGGCGCCTCACAAGCGGCACCAAGCGGACCCCGGACGAATGGGCGACCATTATTACGTCATACTTGTCTCATGCGGGACACTCTACCCAGGAAATCAGTTCGGCCGTCGGCGCTTCAGTCGCGCCGGCAGTCACAGAGTGCCTTTCATCGGGAGTAGAAAAGGCGGTTGGTGTCAAACCCACGCTAATCGATTCTAGCACCGACTTACCGGTAGTACTCGATGTCGATGAGCCACTTCAAGTGGGAGCCGATCGTA
>CP070792.1:1105419-1106815 GCA_020346845.1 Gemmatimonadota bacterium | reverse complement strand
CATCCGGCGATACCACGCTCGCCTGATAGCTCTCGGCCTCCATCGACACCAGACCACTGCCATCCTGCTGGAAGCCACCTCCACCGCCACCTACGGGAACAACATTGATAGCCACCGCCGCACTGTCATTGCCCGGCACCGCATCCGTCTGATCCAGCGCACTCACACTCGCCGTATTCGTGATCGTGCTGCCAGCGGTGCCCGCATCCACCGTCGCGGTGATGTTCAACGTCGCGCTGGCCGCATTGACCAGGCTGCCCACCGCCCACACACCGCCGCTGTAGGACCCGCCCGCATCATCGCTCACATAGCTCACACCCGCCGGCAACACATCACTCAGAGTCACACCGGTCGCATCACTCGGGCCGTTGTTGGTCACCGTCACGGTATAGAGAATCGTATCCCCTTCGTTCGGGGCGGCGTTGTCGACGCTCTTGGTCACCGCCAGATCCGCGTCGGTACCCGGTGCTACCACCGTTAGGTTGATTGCGGCACTGTTATTGCCCACGACAGGATCCGGCTGATCCGACGCCGTCACACTCGCGGTATTCGTCAGCGTGCTGCCACCCGTGCCCACATCCACCGTCGCCGTGATATTCAACGTTGCGGATTGTCCATTGGCCAGTGGACCCACCGTCCAGATACCGGTTGCACTATCGTAGAACGTGCCCGAGGCCGCCGCGTCATCACCTGCGAATGTTAGTCCCGACGGCAGCAGATCCGTCACAATCACCCCGCTGGCATCGATCGGTCCGCCATTGGTCACACTCACCGTGTAGATGATCGTGTCACCCTCCACCGGGGTCGAATTGTCTACGGCCTTGGACACGGCCAAATCCGCATCAGTGGGGTTGCCCTGCACACTCTCATCCGGCCCCAGACCGCCATTGATCGTCGAGGGATCAAAAGCGACATCCGTGGTCAATACCACCTTGTCGATCACCGCCCCCGACTCCCGCATCCATACGTTCACCGTGTGCGACCCTGTCGTACCAATGTCCAACGTCGCCCGCGAGCCATTACTGATCGTACCAATCCACAGGTAAGTGCCCGTCACCGACATCTTGATGTTTGCCGCGCTCGCCACCTCCTGACCATCCAGACCCACGTGCAGGGAGTTGGAACTCGATGACGGCCCCTGGACCCGCACCCACACATAGTGCGTCCCGGTCGCCACAAAGTTCACTTCATAGTCCAGCCGTGGGCTCAGACTCGAATAGCTCGTCGGGTTGCTGACCGTGTCCTCCGGCAACGCCCGCAGCGCATCCGTGCCCGAATACCCCCCAAAACTCGCGCCCACCGACAACCACTCGTGCCCATCCGGCGATACCACGCTCGCCTGATAGCTCTCGGCCTCCATCGACACCAGACCACTGCCATCCTGCTGGAAGCCACC
>CP070792.1:1103915-1105319 GCA_020346845.1 Gemmatimonadota bacterium | reverse complement strand
GCAATCGGCTTGTTGTGTCATCGCGTTGGTGGTGGTGGCGTGCGGCAAGTCCGGTCCACGGGTGGCAACCGAACCGCTCGTCAACACCAACACCGTCTGTTATGAGTCGTACACCTTCGACCTGCCCGGCTTCGGTGACGCGGAGCGGTTTGTCGAGACCGACACGTCCTATCTCGTAATCCACGGCTTGGCCGACACAGTGGTGGACAATACGGCCGGATCGGCGTGGCTGGCGCTGGCGGCGAATGGCTGGCGCCCATGGCAAAACCGTTGGCGCAAGGTGGTTCATGACTCCGTCGCGGTAACGATACAGAACGACTCAGTGCGTCAGGTATATCAACTCGCCCTCTACGAGGAGGGCGCCCAGGGCGTGGGCCTCGAGTACGACAAGGCGGCGGATGACTCCGAGGACCCGATCGCCAGTTGGGACATGGTCTTGGGCCGCATCCATTGCTCGGGCATGCGAGAGCCGCAGGACCCACCAGTGAGAAAGCCGAGGAAGCCTATGGCTTGACAGGGAACATAATCTATAGTACTTAGTACTATAGATATAGTAGTAATGCCTACAGAGCTGACTTTTGCCGTGGCTCGTAAGTGCTTTTCGCAAAAGGCTTTAACTGTTGGGGCCGAGAATGGGAGTACAACTAACCAACCGCGAACTAGATGTGATGTCGATCGTTTGGCGCCTGGGTTCGGCCACCGTCAACGAGGTGCAGGAGGAACTCGGTGATCGGCTGGCCTACACGAGCGTCATGACGATGCTGAAGACGCTGGAGTCCAAGGGTCATTTGCGGCACGAACTGGAGGGCAGGGCCTACCGCTACTACCCGCAGGTCGAGCCGTCAGCTGCCGGCGCCAAGACACTGAACCGCCTCTTGGACAAGGTCTATCAGGGCTCGCGCGCCATGCTGGTGGCCGAGTTGGTGGCCGACGAACGAGTATCGCCGGAAGAGTTGCGACGCATGAAGGAGCTGCTCGACAAGCGGCTGGAGGAAATGGAGCCATGATTGCCTCCTGGATGATTTACAGCGTGCTGGTCGCTCTTTGTCTTGGCGTGGCTGCGAGTGCGGCCGAGCATCTGATTCGTCTCTATGGGAAACCGGCGCGTGGGGTGTGGGTGGTTGCCCTCCTGGGTTCCCTGCTTGTCCCGGTCGTGAACTTGAGTGCAATCCTGTGGGCCGGTGCGGCGGGAGATAATCCAGAAGCGGTGGCCTTGGCTCCCATCGTGGTGACGAGCTTGCTCGACAGTCCGCTACAGCAATACGTGGGAGTGCCGGCATCAGTGAGCGGGTGGGACGGAGTGCTGGCGGTACTGTGGGGGACGATGTCACTCGCTTTGGCTGTGCTCGTTGTTGCGTCGCTGTGGCGGCTCAACCGTGAGCGGCTCGGCTGGCAAAGAGGCAC
>CP070792.1:1102372-1103815 GCA_020346845.1 Gemmatimonadota bacterium | reverse complement strand
GATCAAGCCCCAAACGCTTCCTTCATCTTATTCCAAATGCGGCGGCCCAGCGTGTCTTCCGACGGGGGGTCACCCTCCAGTTCCGCAAGTCGTTCGAACAGATCTTTCAGTTCCGGATCCAGTTTGGTCGGAGTCCAGACCTGTACGCGAACAAACAAAGATCCACGGCGGCCGTCGTTGACGTTGGGCAATCCGTGATTGCGCAGAGTGAGCACGGTTCCCGACTGCGTGCCCGGAGGCAGCTCAACGGTCTCGTCGCCGTAGGGTGTCGGGATCTGAAACTCTGAGCCGAGAGCGGCCTGGCTGAACGCAACGGGGAGATCGTATACCAGGTCATCACCTCTGCGCTCGAAGCGTTCGTCCTCCTCCACCTCGAGCTCGACCAGCAGGTCGCCTGGAGGCCCATTGCGCGGTCCCGCGGCTCCCTTTCCCCGCAGCGTGAGGTAGTTCTCATGGGAGACGCCTGGGGGCACTTCGATATCCACAACAGAATCGGTCCGCACGCGACCGTCACCACGGCATTCCTCACACGGGCTGGTGATCATGGTCCCTTCACCGTTACATGTGGGACAGGCTGTGACCGATACCAGCTGGCCGAAGAGCGACTGCTGGGAGCGGCGTACCTCGCCGACACCACCACATGTTGCGCAGGGGCTGGGGGCGCTGCCGGCTTCGGCTCCGGTTCCGCCACACTCCTTGCAAGGGTGAAGCGTCTTCAGCTTGATCTTGCGGGCGGTGCCGTGCGCCACGTCTTCCAGTGTGAGCTTCAGTGTCACCCGGATGTCTTGACCCCTACGTTGGCTCCGACGGGCGCGTTGGCCACCCCCAAAGAAAGCATCGAACCCACCCATACCGCCGAAGTCCCGCATGAACATGCTGAGGGCCTCTGACAAGTCGAACGGATGGAAGCCGTAGCCACCGCCGGCTCCACCCTTGAGACCGGCCATGCCAAACCGATCGTATGCCGATCTCTTGTTCGCGTCGTGCAGCACATCGTAGGCTTCGCTGACCTCTTTGAAGTGCTCCTCCGCCTCCTTGTCCCCGTCGTTGCGGTCGGGGTGGTACTTCATGGCGAGCTTGCGATACGCCTTCTTGATCTCGTCGGTGGATGCGTCACGGGACACACCTAGGACCTCGTAAAGATCACGTGTCATTGAGACGGACCTAACCGGACCCAGTGGGTGCGAGATTGTTCATTAGGCGACTAGTGTGTTCCACCAGCGACACTACCTTGCGGTAAGGCATTCTCGTTGGTCCCATGACTCCAATAACACCAGATAGCGAGCCCGACTGATAGGTGGAGGTGACGATTGTGAACGCGCTCAGCTTGGGATCGAGATTCTCACCACCGATGGTCACGGTGATGCCGGGCTCCCTCCGCTGCTGCAGCGCCTGGCGGAGAAGGTCACGTTGCTCGGTCAGCTCCAGCAGCGTTCGCATCTG
>CP070792.1:1100828-1102272 GCA_020346845.1 Gemmatimonadota bacterium | reverse complement strand
CGCGAAGAGCAGCTACGGAGGTGGCAGCAGGCTCTAGAGGGGGAGTCGCGCAGGCTAGACGCCACCAGAGACACGCTTACGGCAATTCGGCAGGAGTGGGAAGCAACTGAGGAATCGGCAACGGAACAAGAGCTACCCGAGGCCATGGTTGGGACCATACGGCAGATACTCGACAACGTAGCTGAGGCAGACGAGGAGCTCACAGTATGGCGGGACGATATTCTGACCATACTGAGCCGGGTATCTCAGGCAGCAACCCAGGTCACGCAGGCCAAGGCACGAGTCGAGCAGGCCAGTGCTATTGCGCGCCGTAGTATTCTGGTCCCCGAGAGCCAACCACTGTGGAAGGCTTGGGCCGCGAGGGCTGACTCGGTTACGCCAGGAGAGCACCTGCGCTCGGAGTGGGATCGCAACACCGAACAGATGGCCGAGTTTTTTGCTACGCGCGTACAGCAACTACTTGCGCAGTTCGGATTGTTCGTTGTGCTGGTGGCGCTCATGTTCGCAATCCGACGCTCCGGACGAGCATGGGAAGACGACGAGGAGATGAAGGCGTCGTTCCACATTCTCTCGCGGCCGATCGCAGTGGCCATGGCATTGACGCTACTGTGCACACGCCTCTTCCTCCCACGCGCACCCGCCGTAGTCTTCGATCTCACCGCAATGCTGTGGTTGATCCCTACATTGCGCCTTCTTCCGGGTATCCTCCAGCCGGCAATGCGACTGCCAGCGTACGGCCTGATGGGACTCTTCGCGCTGGCCGAAATCGAAGATTTGGTGTCCGGTTTCGCCATCACGTCCCGTCTTGTGTTGCTTGTCGTGACGATGCTTGCTCTAGCAGGCATCGTATTCACCATTCGGTCTGGTCATGGAGTGCGCCTTCCCGGCACGGGCAAGTGGCACAACATCATGATATTTGCCGCCCGGCTGGCTGCAATCGTGCTAGGCATTTCCGTCGCCGCTAACATATTGGGATTCGTCAGGCTGGCGTCGCTGCTCACGAGGGGCACACTCACAAGCGGGTTCGCCGCCTTGATCGCCCTGGTGCTGGTCGAGGTGATAGCCGGCGTAATCAGGGCACTGCTCAGACATGGACCCGTAGAATGGCTCCAGTCGGTGCGAATGTCGTACGGCAACTTGACTCGGCGCATGGAATTCTTGGTCAAGCTCGGTATCGCTTGTTTATGGCTCTACGCATCGCTCCAAGCATTCAACATTGCCGATGTAGTGTGGACTTCGTTGACCGCGGTGCTGGGAAGACAGTGGGAAGTTGGCAGCTGGGCGATTTCGCTAGCTGACATCATTGCGTTCGTATTGACATTGTGGCTCGCGCTCTGGATTTCGCAGATCGTTCGAGCGCTGCTGAAAGAGGACGTGCTGCCGAGAATGCAGCTGGGCCGTGGAGTGCCCGAGACAATATCCACCGTCGCTCACTACATAGTGT
>CP070792.1:1099282-1100728 GCA_020346845.1 Gemmatimonadota bacterium | reverse complement strand
GGCGTAGCAGCACTCCAGGCATCACGTGATGCGCTGTTCAGTCTGTGGAAGGGATTGGATTCGGTGCTTGGGAAGCCGAGGAACGCATGAACCGCTCCGAAAGAGAACCACCTCGGATGGCCGAGTACCTGCTGCTCAAAGTGGTACCACCAGGTGTTGCCGGCCGCAGCATCGCAGGCGACGCACGCGAGGAGTATCTGGAGTATTGCCGATCCAAATCTCTGCTACCAGCGCCTATCTGGTATTGGATACACATCATGCCGATCATCGCACGGTTCATAAGTGGCAAGTCGGCGTCCAAGGCTCCAGTTGTGCAGCCGTATGGAGGACTTGCGACCCGTTTGGGGAATCTCGCTACCGATCTGAGAATCGCGTTGCGAATGCTGCGCAGGAAGACCGGCTTCACTGCCGCGGCGATCCTTACTCTGGGACTTGGGATTGGAGCAAACACAACGATCTTCAGTCTGGTAGACGGCATTCTACTACGACCGCTGCCATATCCGGATGCCGATCGTCTTGTCGGCGTATACCGTATCGATCCCGAGGTGACCGGTCCGGATCCGGACCCTGCCTGGTTGATTAATCTGTGGGCAGTGCCGTACGCGGTTTTCGAAGACTGGCGTGACATGAGCCCCGTGTTCGAGGCAGCCGGTGCACATCACGAGCCTTCCTTCACTCTAACTGGCGGTGATCAGCCGGAGCGACTGAGCGGCGCTATGGTAACGTCTGGCGTGTTCGAGGCTCTGGGAGTTGCACCGTTGCTTGGACGACCATTGATACCGAGCGACGATGAAGTAGGTGCACCGATGCACGTCGTGCTGAGTCATGGCTTGTGGCAGCGCCGTTATGGGGGCGATCCCGAGATCGTGAGCAAGAGCATGGTCCTGAACGGGACCAGCTATGAGATCGTGGGTGTCATGCCCCGCGGCTTCGGTTTCCCATTTGGGCAAGAAGACGTGTGGGTGTCATTCGACGATGCAAGGAAGACGCGGCCGGTCAGAAACGCCGGTTACCTGCAGGTCATTGCACGCATCAAGCCGGGTGTCACACTGGCGCAAGCACAGCGTGAAATGGATGCGGTGGCGCGCCGCAATGGGGAGTTGCATCCCGAAGAAGTCGAGCATGGCATCGGCCTCTTCTCTCACAAGGAGTTGCTGGTCGCGGATTCTCGTTCCGGCTTGCTCTTGCTGTTGGGAGCTGTTGGCCTCGTGCTGCTGATTGCGTGTGCCAACATAGCCAACCTGCTGTTAGTCCGTGCAACCGAGCGGCGGAGGGAGTTGGGTGTGCGTCAGGCATTAGGAGCAGGGCGGGGCAGGCTGCTGACACAGCATCTGAGCGAGAGCATCGTGATCGCGCTGGCGGGAGGGGTAGCTGGTGCTCTGGTAGCCGTGGGCACTCTCAGACCTTTCGTCGCGGCATTCCCCGGTGACCTGCCGCGGGCATACG
>CP070792.1:1097728-1099182 GCA_020346845.1 Gemmatimonadota bacterium | reverse complement strand
GTTCTCCAGGATGAAGTATTCGTTGGTATCTATGATTGGTACTATGTAACTAGTATCAGACGTGACCACCGGGCTCACATCGATGATGGAGTCGGTCGCGACCGTTACCTCTGTGATCCAACCCAACTCTGCCTTGGTCCACGCCGTCATGTGGGTGGGTCTGTTGAACGTCTGCTGAAGCCCCATACCCATGAGACCCCAGCGTCCGATCCCCGGGCCATTATTGGATGTGTTGTACAAATCCGGTAGCCCGAACAGGTGGCCAGTCTCGTGCGCTACGAGTCCGAATGCAAGCGGCTCATCGCTGGTACAACCAGCGTCACCGCCCTGCCCACCTTGGACTATGTAGTCATCGACCAGGATACTACCACCACCGAACCTGGCATCCCCGGTTACGAGTGAGTCGCCAAAGGTCCAAGTAGAATAGGCGTACCTGTGGGCCCAGATACTCTTCTCGCCTTCAGGATTCACTCCGCCACACGATCCGTCCACTTTCGGGTGAATTAGTACAAGGGCATCCACACGTCCATCATCATCTCCGGAATTGGGAACACCATCGGGGCCATCGTTGTCGAACTGTCCGAAATCGACAGTAGCGTCCCAAACCGATACGATGTCCGACAACAGCTGCGGCATATCGCTGTCGAAGCCTAGGCCATTACTGTTCCCCTCGTAGATGCTATCGGGCAAGGGGACACGCGCCCATTCGAACACGGTCCCACTGACGATCATCTGGTCGTTGGACAGCTCCCGGTAGTACGTGTGCATTGAGTACGGTGGCGCTGGGTCAGTACCGTACAGTCTGGCCTGTAACACCGCCCTTGGGACGTTGGATGCTATATCGCTGGAATCGGTGTTTTCAAACAGGACGGGAAACACCGGCATGTGGAGCGTGCCGGACACCGCTGGTGCCTGGCCAACACCCATTGCTGCAGCGACCGCGGTCACCGCCCTAGCATCGGAGCGGGCCGTTCCATCGACCATGAGATCACGCCTCCGCCGACGCTCAGCTGCCACGGCTTCGCCGCGTCGGATCCAGCCGTTCCGGCGCGAGAATCTGAAAGCCGCCGGGTCCCGCTGGAGCACTCGGTAAAAACCAGGTGGCGGATTGGCACGACGCATCCGCCCCACCATCTCAACGTCTGTCTGCGCTGATACGGTGCAGGGCGTTAACAAAGCGCCGGACAGCACTAGCGCCACCGGCGTCATCAAGGCCAACAACGGTCTGATTCGAGCCTTAAGCATGTACTTGAATATAAACCTGGCCTGGTGGGGCGTTCCCGGCGTAATCGTCCTGTAATGCGGCAGTTAGTGCACGGATACCCGGTTTCCCGGTTACCCGAACGGGAATGAGTGGTGCCGTGACCGAGATGCCGGTTTAGCGGGACACCGGGCAACCGAGCCCAGTATTTCTGAGATGGCCGCTAGAATCGGATCTGATACACCACCGCCGC
>CP070792.1:1096173-1097628 GCA_020346845.1 Gemmatimonadota bacterium | reverse complement strand
GATACCTACATGTTCACGTCCACCCGCTCGGTGTATTCCGACGTGAGTCAAATAGGATTGACTGAGGAAACCGGACAGCTCCACAAAGTGGACCGCGCCCTGGTCGACAGCGACGAGCGCATCCAGTACGGGCCCGCCAAGGTGTTATGCGAGATGGAAGCGAACGACGCATTCCCCGGCCGCACCCTGATCGTACGGCCTGGGCTCATAGTTGGACCCGGCGATACCACTGACAGGTTCACCTACTGGCCGGCGCGCATCGATCGCGGCGGTGAGGTGCTGGCGCCAGGCGATCCCACAAACCCGGTGATGTTCATCGACGTGCGGGATCTGGCCGAGTGGTACGTCCACCTTCTGGAACAGGGCGCGCTCGGCGTGCTCAATGCACTTGGCCCCGAAACCCCACTTTCGTTTGCCGAATTGCTCTACGGCATTCGCGCCGTCACTTCTGCTCCGGTCTCGTTCACCTGGGTCGACACCGACTTCCTGTTGGATCGTGAAGTGCGGCCCTATGCTCACATGCCGCTGTGGGTGCCGGCTCGCGGAGAAAGTGCTGGCTTCCAGCAATTCGACATCTCGAAACCGCTGGCGATGGGGATCAAGTACCGCCCACTCGCCGTCACCGCGAAAGACACGCTGGATTACCACTACTCGCGGCCCGCCGAACGCCAGGTGGAATTGCGTGCCGGTATCTCGGCCGAGCGCGAGACGGAGCTGCTGCGGGAGTGGCACGCCGCCACCAAGTGACCTAGCGCTGCGACATAACCGCCGGAGAAGCGAATGACGGACTGGGTGGCACGCACCCTGAATTTCAAACGCGGAGAGCTCACTTTGGGAGCACTCGCCGCGGTGTTCTACTTCTGCGTGCTGTGCGGTTATTTCTTCCTGCGCCCGGTGCGCGACGCCATGGGGGTGTCGAGAGGCATGGACCAGCTCCGCGGGCTGTTCGTGCTGACGTCAATCGCTTCCCTCATCCTGGTCCTGCTGTTCGGTGGTGTCGTCAGTCGTTTGAACCGGCGCCGCTTCATACCTGTCGGCTACCTCTTCGTGATCGTGTGCCTACTTGGGTTCTCCGGTCTTTTGATCGTGGATGCAGGTGCAGGTGGCGGCCTGATCGGCACCGATGCGGAGACGAGTTTGGCCCGCTTTGTAGGCTATACGTTCTATGCGTGGCTAAGTGCGATCAACTTGTTTGTGAATAGCCTGTTCTGGGCGTTCATGGTCGACATCTTCAATGTGGATCAGGGCAAACGCATGTTTGCCTTCATCGGAATAGGTGGTACGCTCGGCGCATTGGTGGGAGGCTGGGCCACAAACATCGTCAGTGGCATGACCGAGTCGGTTTATCTGCCGGTGGGGTTGATGTTGACGGGTGCCGGGTTTTTCGCGGCGGCCATAGCGGTCATGTTGACGCTCGATCGTGTGGCGGTTCGCTCCGACCTGTCGCACCTGACC
>CP070792.1:1094603-1096073 GCA_020346845.1 Gemmatimonadota bacterium | reverse complement strand
CTTAACCTTGCCACACACCAATAACTCGCCGGCTCATTCTTCAAAAGGCAGGCGGTCAGGATCCGAAGATCCCTCCCACTGCTTGTAAGTCCACGGTTTCAGGTTCTATTTCACTCCCCTCACCGGGGTGCTTTTCACCTTTCCCTCACGGTACTTGTCCGCTATCGGTCGTTAGGAAGTACTTAGCCTTACGAGGTGGTCCTCGCAGATTCACACGGGATATCCCCCGTGATACTTGGGAACTCCATCAGAAGATCGACGTGATTTCGTCTACAGGGCTCTTACCTTCTGCGGCCAGGCTTTCCAGCCTGGTTCGACTATCACTCGATTTTGTAACTTCTCGATGACCCCGACGAGTCATCAGATGGCTCCCACAACACCAGTACGGCAACGCCGTCGGGCTTTGACACCGCACTGGTTTGGGCTTTTCCCGTTTCGCTCACCACTACTCAGGGAGTCGCTTTTGCTTTCTTTTCCTACAGGGTACTGAGATGTTTCAATTCCCCTAGTTCCCTCTACCGGTCCTATGTGTTCAGACCGGAGTGACTGGGCATGACCCCAGCCGGGTTTCCCCATTCGGACATCCTCGGATCTACGCTTGCTTGACAGCTTCCCGAGGCTTTTCGCAGCCTGCCACGTCCTTCATCGGCTCCTAACGCCAAGGCATCCACCGTGGACCCTTAGTAGCTTGGACATAAAAGAATCCAAGACATTAGTGCTCGCTATGCAGTTCTCAAGGTACCTGCCTGCCGGCCAAGGCCGGCAGGTTTCGAGTTTGGCTACGCCAAACTCGGTTGTCGCAATCGGCAAGACCAATCGCGACGAGGGCGGAGTTCCGTTAGGAACTCCCTCCTGATGGCTTGTGGGCCATCAGACTCCCTCACAACTAAACAGTGTGCCCGACTCTCGCGCGTCCTCTCCGGGGAGTTACCTCCTCCTGCGAGAGACCTCACGAGAATCGAATAGTCAGTACATCAACCTAAGAGCGCGGATTTGCGTAGCAAATCCGTTGCAGAATCTTACGATTCTGCTGTGTAATGCTACGTCAGTATCCGCTCAAGTCCGTCGTAAGGACTTTCATTGCTCCTTAGAAAGGAGGTGATCCAGCCGCACGTTCCCGTACGGCTACCTTGTTACGACTTCGTCCCAATCACCGACCCCACCTTCGGCAGCTTCCTCACATAAGTGTTGGACCACTGACTTCGGGTGTTGCCGACTTTCGTGACGTGACGGGCGGTGTGTACAATCCCCGAGAACGCATTCACCGCGGCTTTGCTGATCCACGATTACTAGCGACTCCGACTTCATGGAGTCGAGTTGCAGACTCCAATCCGAACTGAGGCCGACTTTAAGGGATTCGCTCACCATCGCTGGATCGCTGCCCGTTGTATCGACCATTGTAGCATGCGTGCAGCCCTGGCCATAAGGGGCATGATGACTTGACGTCGTCCCCACCTTCCTCCGAGTTGT
>CP070792.1:1093009-1094503 GCA_020346845.1 Gemmatimonadota bacterium | reverse complement strand
CGATCCGGAAGGTGCCGAACGCGCGATCTGGATCGTGTCTCTCGCGGGTGGGGAGCCACGCAAGCTGTCGGATGGCAGTTCCCCTTCGCTGTCTCCGGCAGGTGATCGTCTTGTGTTCATGCAACGCGGACAAATCATGTCGATGACACTGGAGGATGAGGCAGAGGCCGCGCGGCTGTTTCAGGCCCGTGGTGGTGTGGGGTCACTGCGCTGGTCGCCCGATGGATCTCAGCTCGCTTTCGTAAGCAGCCGCGGTGATCACAGCTTCATCGGAGTCTTCGACCTCGATACGGAATCGCTCAAATACTTGGATCCGAGCGTGGATCGCGATGGCAGCCCGGTGTGGTCACCAGACGGCCGTCGCATAGCGTACATCCGACAACCGCAGGTGAGCGGGACCGTTCCGTTCATGGCGCGGCGCGAGGCACTGCCGTGGTCGATCCGCGTGGCGGACGTGCAGTCGGGCATGGGTAGAGAGGTTTGGCGCGCCGATGAAGGACCGGGCAGCGTGTTCCGCGGTGTCACCGCGAGCAACCAGCTTCTGTGGGGCGCTGGCGACCACATCGTATTCCCCTGGGAGAAAGATGGCTGGACGCACTTGTATTCTGTGTCCGCTGACGGCGGGAGCGCTACGCTGCTCACCCCTGGTGAGTTCGAGGTAGAAGACGTAGTGCTCGCACCCGATCGCAGCGAGATCATCCTTTCTTCGAATCAAGACGATATCGACCGACGTCACATCTGGCGGGTGGCCGTCGACGGCGGAAGGCCGCGGGCCATAACGAGTGGAACCGGCAGCGAATGGACACCGGCTGTGGTCGATGGCGGAGTGGCCATGCTCGTGGCCGACGCGAAAGTGCCGGCGCACGCGGCGATCAAGCAGGGCTCCAACGACATTCGGCCCATGGCTCCGCAGACCATGCCACGTGACTTTCCCAGCGATCACCTGGTCGAGCCACAGCAGGTCATCTTCTCCGCCTCCGACGGCATGCAGATTCACGGACAATTGTTTCTACCAGCCAACCAACGACGCGGGGAGCAATACCCGGCCGTCTTGTTTTTCCACGGTGGATCGCGCCGCCAGATGCTGCTCGGCTGGCATTACCGCGGTTACTACCACAATGCGTACGCGCTGAACCAGTACCTGGCGAGTCAGGGCTACGTCGTGCTGTCGGTGAACTACCGCAGCGGCATCGGTTACGGTATGGAGTTCCGCGAGGCTGTCAACTACGGCGCGCGCGGGGCCAGTGAGTTCCACGACGTAATGGGCGCAGGGCTATACCTGCAGAGCAGGGCAGATGTAGATCCCAACCGCATCGGTCTGTGGGGTGGTTCCTACGGAGGGTACCTGACCGCATTGGGGCTTGCCCGCGCGTCAGACTTGTTTGCCGCAGGCGTCGACGTACACGGCGTGCACGACTGGAACTTCGTTATCAGAAACTTCATGCCCAGCTATAATCCGGCGGAGAGTGCCGAGATTGCACGGCTGGCGTTTGA
>CP070792.1:1091390-1092909 GCA_020346845.1 Gemmatimonadota bacterium | reverse complement strand
CCGCCAGAGTGGCAAGGTCAGGTGCGCGTTCACTTCGAGCTCGTTGAGCCCCTGTCGCTCGACACCGCTGTTGCTCTGAATGGCTCTACACTGCAGCTAGCCCCCGCTGAGATTAGGACCATCGATCTTCCCTCGGTGCCAGCCGAGTTCATCCTGCCGGATGGATTCGAGCCGGTGATAGAGGTCGTTGCCAAGACGGCCTCTGGCCCCGTAGCCGTTCGCCGTGGTACAGTTACGATGCAGAGAGCAGGCTCATAGCACCACGCAAGCGACAGACTAGCATGCCCGTACACGCACCAATCAGAATCGCGTCAGGCCAAGGCTTCTGGGGAGACTGGTTGGAGGCCCCAGTACGTCAGGTGACCGGTGGCCCCATCGATTATCTCATGATGGATTACTTGGCTGAGGTGACAATGTCCATCATGCAGAAACAACGGTCACGCGATCCGGCCTTGGGGTATGCGAAGGACTTTGTTCCGTTGATGGGTCAGTTGCTGCCGGAGATAGTCGCTCGCGGCGTCCGTGTGACCGCGAACGCCGGAGGTGTGAATCCGCTTGCGTGCGCCGAGGCAGTTCTCGCCAATGCCAGGGAGCAGGGGCTCGCCGGCAAAGTGTCGGTGGCGTTGGTGACCGGCGATGACATCTTGGGTCGACTGGATGAGCTGGTCGAGCAAGGGCACGAACTTAGCAACATGGATACGGGCGCACCATTATCGCAGATACGACATTTGGTTCAGAGTGCGAATGCGTATCTGGGAGCCTGGCCCATTGTCGCAGCGCTCGATCGTGGTGGCGACATAGTGATCACGGGCAGAGTGACCGATACCGGCCTGGCATTAGCCCCTATGATTCACAGCTTCGGCTGGCGCGCAGATGATTGGACCAAGATGGCAGCGGGAACGGTAGCCGGGCATATCATCGAGTGCGGAGCACAATCAACGGGTGGTAACTGCTTGGTCAACTGGGAACGCATACCGCGCATGGATGATGTGGGCTACCCCATCGTTGAGGTATCGTCGGACGGCAGCTTCGTCGTCACAAAGCACGAGGGAACCGGTGGTCGTGTCAATGTGGCCGGTGTAACTGAACAGCTACTCTACGAGATGGGTGATCCCAGGAATTACATTACACCGGACTGCGTTGCCGACTTCACAACAATCAAGCTCAGACAGTTGGGGAAAGATCGTGTCGGTGTGACCGGTGTTACCGGCGGCCCTGCCACCGATTTTCTCAAGGTCTCGATATCGTATTCGTGGGGTTATAAGGCCATCGGTACTCTCGTCTATGCGTGGCCCGACGCACTGAAGAAGGCCAAAAAGGCAGATCGCATCCTACGTGAGCGGCTGCGACGCTTGGGTTTGGAATTCGATGAGATACTGACCGAGATGGTTGGAGTCAACGCGACGCACGGCCGACTCGCGGGGCCGGTGAGCAACGACATACCAGAGGTCCAACTGCGTGTGGGTGTACGATCCAGGGAAAGGGCACCCGTCGAGCGCTTCAGCCGCGAAATTGCCCC
>CP070792.1:1089745-1091290 GCA_020346845.1 Gemmatimonadota bacterium | reverse complement strand
GCTCGTGCCGCGGTGGCCGCCGGCGCGGATGGAATCATCGTGGAGGTCCATCCGACGCCCGATACCGCTCTTTCGGATGGCGCTCAGAGTCTCTACCCCGAGCAATTCGAGGATCTGATGCGTCAGGCCCGGTTGATAGCCGAAGCAACCGGTCGCAAGATCGCGCAGCCATTGGCATCACGGGTGACCGCATGAGGCTAGTAGCAGCTCTGTTACTGGCTGCAGCGCCCCTGAGCGCACAGGGCGCCGTGGCGGCACTCGAGCGAGCGGAAGACGCTTATCACTCGCTGGAAACGCTAACGGCAGAGTTCACCCAGACAATAGTGAATCCGATGCTGGGCGGTCCCGAGGTAACCAATGGCACGATCTACCTGGTACCACCGAGCAGGTTCGCGATGAGATTCAGCGACCCGCCCAACGACCGGATCGTGGCTGACGGCACGTGGCTTTGGGCCTACTCACCGGAGGCGGTACCCGGTCAGGTGATTCGACAACCGATCCCCAAGCTGGGAGCAGCGAGCCCCAACCTACTTGCCCAGTTCGTGGACCGACCGTTGGAGCACTACCGTGCGGGTTACGTGGGTGAAGAACAATTGTCCGGTGAGACGGTAGATGTGGTTCGCCTGTTGCCACGCACGGCCGACCTCCCGTTCAGGGAAGCCGAGATCGCCATATCACGTGAGACCGGGTTTGTGCTTCGTGTGGCGGTACGGGAGGTATCGGGCCAGCGCAGGACGTTGGTATTCGAGAACCTGCGCGCGAATCAACCTGTTCCCGATGCCGAGCTACGGTTCGATGTTCCGGAGGGAGTCAGGATAGTAACCCCGTAGAATTGCAGATTGGGGATGGTAAAGAAATTCGGTTGATGGCCAAGATAGAATGTTCGATTCAGAGCAGTGGGTTACGTCTGATTTGGCTGACAAGTTCACATGCATGGTCTCACGACAGTCGAACTGTCCGTGCGAGGCCTAGTGGGTCCTGGAACTGGTGTCTCACTAGTGCGGTATCGCCATGGTGCGGGGATGGGAAGCAACGCAACTCGTAATTCGGTACCTCACCACGCGCTTTTTCGGTACCGCACTACGCGCTTTTGGTGAACCCCGGGCTGCCGCCCGGGGTTAGCTTTTGGCTCACATGTCCGGCCACCAAAGTGGTGCACGGGGTCACGTGTCCTCGGTGGGCAAGAGTGAGCTGCGCAGAGCAGAGGATTACATAGCTAACCAGCACGAACATCACTCCGACTTGATACCGCAAGCCAGGTAGGGCTGACCAAACCGACCGTTCTGCCTTGTTAAATCGGGCTAACCCCGGGCGGAAGCCCGGGGTACCACCCGCGCCAGGCGTAGTGGATCCAGCGGCCGCAAGGTTCTCACGATACTGTAAACAGTGCCGGCGGATGGGCTGCGGCCCGACAGACAGCCGTTTTCCGCTGGCAGGTCAGGTCTCGATCAGGTTGACCACAGCGGATAGCAACTCTCAATTGACTGGAAGATCAACAGAATTTCTTTACCCATCTGCATTCTGCACTCTGCACAACCGTTACTC
>CP070792.1:1088093-1089645 GCA_020346845.1 Gemmatimonadota bacterium | reverse complement strand
CACGTGCACCCGCATAGCGGCCGAACCATCTGTGGCCCTGCCCCGTGGGCATGGCAACCGTGTCTTCCCTGATGCCCGGGTACAAGTACGCCGGCACGGTCACACTACCATGGGCCGAGGTGACTTCGATCATCTCGCCGTCGGCGATCCCGAGCCGCTCTGCCGTATGTGGGTTTATCTCCAGCCAGGAATTCCAGGTAAGCTTGGTGACCGGATCGGGCAACTCTTGCAGCCAGGGCCGATTGGCGCCACGGCCATCGTGCAGACTCGGTGAAGGGTACGCGATCAGAGTGAGCTGTTCTCCACCCGGCCGAGCCCATTCGTCGCCCGCAGCAGCAGCACCCGCTGTCAGTCTCACGTTGCGGCTTCCTGCGTCAGTCCACATGCCGCCACGCTGCAGGGCCTCATTCCAAAAGACGTCAAACGGACGGCGATCGCGCTGCAGTCCACGCCACCGGTTCTGCAGGTACTCCTTGTAATTCGCGGCGGTGAACGCCCCGGCTACGGCACCACCCAATTGCGCAGCCACCGCCAACAAAACGTCACCTGTTTGACGGGTATCGAACACCGGCTGCATCACCGGCTGCTGCAATGCGTGGATTCCTGCTCGCGGCTCGAAATCGTTCCACTGTTCCAACGGATCGTGATCTGGTAGAACGAGGTCCGCCTCCATGGCTGTGTCATCCAAGAAGCGTGAGAACGACACCTTGAAACCGACCTGACGCATGGCGTCACGGAAGCCGAGGCCAGCGGGTGTGGCATAGGCGGGATTGGCACCGTGCACGAATAGCACACCGACGCCGCCATCCCGCATCGCGCCCACCAAGGATGTAAGGTCGCTGTAACTGGATGCAGTAGACGTGCCCGCGTCGGGGCCAAAGACCACCGTATTTCCGATATTGCCGGCCACGTAGTTGAGAATACTCGCGGCCGCGACGGTTGAGTGTGCCTGATCGTGCTGCGCTCCCATGCCACCGGCGACCGCGAGGCTGGGATGCGACGCGAACTCCCGACCCAAACGCTCTATGACTTCGACTGACACGCCCGTCGCGGACGATACCGTGGCCGGGGCGTTCCGGTCGAGCAATTCCTGTACTCGTGACATGTCGGATGGTATCTCCACCATCCGATCACGTACGATCACGTGGGCTATTCCCAGAGCCAACGTACCTTCCGTACCTGGATTCGGTGCAACCCACTCATCGGCGCTCATGGCGGTCATACTCATGCGCGGCTCGACGTGGACGTACCGGCCCATCGACCCCTCGTGGTAGCTGTGGCCGGCCGAAAAATCACGTGTCTGCTCGACCGGGCTGAGCCACGTCTCCATGAAATCGCTGCCGAAGGAGATTACGTACTGGGCTGCGGCGAAATCGTACCGTGGAATCGTGTTTGTACCGAACACCGCTTCATTGGCCTGCCGAATGGCCTCGTAGCCAAAGGGCTCGTGCACCACGCGCGGATTGGCACCCAAAGCCACAAGCCACTCAGAGACCAGAGCGTCAAACGAGCCAGCCTCATTGCCCGTGACGAAACAGATGCTGTCTCCGCT
>CP070792.1:1086439-1087993 GCA_020346845.1 Gemmatimonadota bacterium | reverse complement strand
TGCGAAAACGGCTCGAACGTGACGGCCCGATGCAGCCACGCGAGGCGGTTAGCATCCTGAGGGATGTAGCTCGTGCGCTGAGTTACGCGCACGAGCGCGGCATCGTGCACCGTGACATCAAACCGGACAACGTCCTGTTGACTTCCGGGTCCGCCACGCTCGCTGATTTCGGTGTCGCAAAGGCGCTGAGTTCGGCGCAGAGCGTGATCAGCGGAGAGACGAGCGAGCTAACCCGGGTGGGCACGTCCCTCGGCACACCCACGTACATGGCTCCCGAGCAAGTTGCGGGCGAGGCATCTATCGATCACCGGGCCGACATCTATGCGTTTGGTGTGATGGGCTACGAAATGCTCGCCGGGACACCGCCGTTCCACGACCTTTCCTTGCAGGCACTCATGGCGGCGCACCTCGGCACGGACCCGGTGCCGCTGGACCAGAAGCGCGAGGGGCTCTCAGCACAGCTGGCATCGCTGGTGATGCAGTGTCTCGCGAAGGATCCTGCTGATCGTCAGCAATCTGCCTCCGAGCTCGTCGAAGCACTGGAGGACGCCACCGTGACGCACCCGTCCGGTGTGGTAGGTGTCCCACGGCGACCGAGTCCACTGAAGAAAGTGTGGGTCGCGGCAGTTGCTGCTGCCGTGATAGTGGCCGCCGGAGCCACACTCTGGTTGGGGCGGAATGACAACCCTGGGGCATCGGCATCGGGAGACGGCCAGAGGTCGATAGCAGTGTTGCCGCTAGTGAATATCGGTGGCGATACCTCAGACGCCTATTTCGCGGACGGGATGACCGACGAGCTGATGAACGCGCTCAACAAGATTCCAGGTCTGCGAGTAGCATCGCGAACTGCGGCGTTCTCTTACAAGGGAAGTGACGCGACCCCGACGGCGATTGGTGAAGCCCTGAACGTGTCGACCCTCCTGGAGGGCACCGTCCGTCGTGAAGGAAACCGACTGCGGCTCACCGCGCGTCTCATCGATGTTTCGGATGGTCTCTCACTCTGGTCTGAATCGTATGAGCGTGAGCTGAGCGATGTGTTTGCCGTGCAGGACAGTCTCACACAAGCGATCGTGGGGGCGCTACGTGGGAGATTCGGTGGTGTGATGACAGCAGACGCCGCGCCCGACCGTGGCACGGATGATCTCGAAGCGTACGATCTCTATCTGCGCGGTCGCTACTTCTTCCGGCAGCGCGGAGCTGAGGGTCTCTACGGCGCACTCGACTATTTCGAGCAGGCGGTGGCGAGGGATCCGGGCTATGCTGACGCGTACGCCGGGATCGCAGATGTGTATGGGCTGTTGCCGCTCTATACCGGGGTGCCAGGTGACTCCGTTCTCCCACTCGGCTTGCGTGCAGCAGCGAGGGCCGTGGCTCTCGACAGCAATCTTTCGGCCGCCTTTGTTGCCCGAGGCGGTCTGCTCAACAACATGTGGCAGTGGGCCGAGGCCGAGGAGGATTTGCGAAGAGCCATCAGCCTCGACCCCCGGAACGCCACGGCACGTCAATGGTATGGCGAGAACTTGATGCTGAACGGACGCATAGACGAGGCGATTG
>CP070792.1:1084774-1086339 GCA_020346845.1 Gemmatimonadota bacterium | reverse complement strand
ACGGGACGCGCTCGGGTCCACCAGTTCCATGTAATCGTCCTCGATGCCCTCGTCTTCGAGCATACGCACGACGCAGCGGTTGTAATAGTTGTAGATACAGAGGCGGTCGGCCTCCTCTGAACAGCGGTCGTAGATCATACCGTCCAGATTGCCTGCCTCGTACTCTCCGGCGATGATGTCCTGTCGGATGCTCTGCGCCACGTCTGCGACCTCTTGATAGATTTCTTGTCTGTTCATCACTTACCTCCCAAGACATATACGCGAACGTCGTAAACGTCGCTACCAAGACTATCAACACAGTTGGAGTACGCAAAGTACGGCTCCTGTACGGGCACGTCTAGAACGGCGTTCTCTCCAACAGCTTTATCGTACCACTCGTCTGCAAGCTCCACCTCTGCGTCGGTAAGCGTGTCCCTATCGCCGTTGACGAAATAGACAGCCGCCCAAGTAGGTAGTTGATATTCGTAGAAATCAGTCATCACTGTACTCCCTGTAGGTAAAAAGCGAGGATGATCAAAGCGACCATCCCCGGCCATACGATGTAGCGTACCACACGCTCGGTTTCTCTGTCACTCATTATTCATCTCCTCAATTCTGATATTAGTGTCGCCCAGTTCGTGGCACCACTGGGCAAAGCCCTCTGCGGTCTCGCGGCTCTCACAAAGCAGAGAACACTCTTGACCCTCGCAGTCCGTCCAAAATACTTCGAATTTCATCGCTTCATCTCCTGTTCAATCATTGCGGCGTAATCCGCCGCGCTCTCTGTTGCCTGATACTTGCGCTCAAATCGCTCAACCATCTGACCGTTGACGACCACGTCGTAGTGATACCCGTAGCCGTATACGTAAACTCGCTTAACTTCAATCATTAGTAACCCTCCAGAATAGCGCGCTGCCGTTGCCAATACTCAGCATTGGTTAAAACCTGCTCACGGGCCGCATTCGGCCCGCTAGTGAATGATACGCAAGCCGTGCCGGTTACGCTCGTGTAAGTGTGGTCAACCTCCGCGCGCTCGAAATAAGCCCCGCGTAGTACGTAAACCGTGTCTCCCTGTTCCATTACTTAATCCTCCAAACATTGGTTACTTTCCTGCGGCCTGCCGTGTCAGCAGTCCAGTCTATAAGCTCGCCCTCAACGACCGCCATGGCGTGTCCCCGGGAACAGATGATGTAGCTGCCGGTGGGGTGTGCCTTCCGGAAGCGGTTCAGGGTCAGGCCGATGCTCGACCCCCTGTAAGATTCGATCACGTTGGTGTCAGTGCCCATGATGGCGTCCAGCGCAGCATTGATCTGCGTTACGGTAGCGCCTCGCCGACGCAGTCGACCCAGCTTAGTGAGCGTCCTGTGGGCTTTCCCGTAGGACACCCCACACGCTGCGGCGATAGCCTTCACCGTGCAGTCGTTCAGCTCGCCGTACTTCTCGGCGACCCGCTCTAGGTCTGCGAATGATTGGGGTTCCATATCAATCTCCTGTTGGTTTCCCTAGTCGCCCCGGAGGGCGATTCGGCTGGTTACCATCCAGCTCTCATCGGTAGGGGGTTAGTCCAGCCCGTGTTCGTGGGCGTA
>CP070792.1:1083108-1084674 GCA_020346845.1 Gemmatimonadota bacterium | reverse complement strand
TGGAAAGAACGAAGACCGAGAGCAAGGGGATCAAGCTACACACCCAGATACTCATCGGCTTGATCCTGGGCGCATTGCTGGGACCTCTAATGGGAGACGTGGCCCTCTGGATCAAACCCATCGGCGATGCGTTCATAAATCTCCTGATCATGATTGTGGTGCCGTTGGTGATGGCGTCACTGATTGTCGGGACGGCGAGCCTTGGCAATCTCAAGAAGCTGGGTCGCATTGGAGCAAAGACGGTCGGGTACTACTTGGTCGCAACGGCAATCGCCGTGTCGTTTGGGCTCGTGGCTGGCAAGGCCTTCAATCCTGGGGCAGGGTTGGACGAGGACGTAAAGGCGAGGATGCTCACCGACTACGCCGGCGTGACCGAGCAGCAATTGGAACGCGTAGCAGATAAACCCAGCCTGTCAGAATTTCTCGTGAACATCGTCCCGAGAAATCCCTTCAGAGCAATGGTAGAAACCAATTTCCTCCAGATCATCTTTTTTGCGCTGCTGTTCGGGATCTCGCTCACGATCCTCCCGGAGGAAAGGCGAAAACCAGTTCTAGGTCTGCTGCAGTCAGTCAACGACGCGATGATCGTACTCGTGAAGATGGTGATGAGGATCGCACCCGTGGGTGTATTTGCCCTAATTGCCGCCGTTGCCGCACAGTTTGGCTACGGTGTTCTATTGACGCTGCTCAAGTACGTCCTCGTCACGATCGGCACGATGGTCGCCTTTGTGGCAACCATTTACCCCATCTCGCTGCGGCTGTCGGGCATGTCCCCGAGGTACTTCTTCAAGAAGTACTATGAAGTGGCACTGTTCGCGTTCTCAACCTCGTCAAGCAACGCGACATTGCCCATCAACATCCAGGTTTCGGAAGAGGAGCTCGGTGTATCGAACGATGTAGCGTCGTTCGTGCTCCCTCTGGGCGCCACCATCAACATGAACGGCACCGCGATATATCAGGGCGTGAGCACCATTTTCATCGCCCAAGTGTTCGGCATGTCGTTGGGATTGCAAGACCTCATCATCGTTGTGCTGACGGCGACACTGGCATCCATTGGTGCGGCCGGCGTGCCCGGAATAGGGATGGTTACACTCACCATCGTGTTGCAGCAGATCGGGATTCCAGTGGAAGGCATAGCCTTGGTGGTGGGTGTCGAGCGGATACTCGACATGACTAGAACTGCGGTGAATGTGACGGGTGATACCACTTGCGCGGTGTGGGTCGCCAAGACCGAAGGTGATTTGCAAATCCCGCAACAGGCCGAGGTTGCAGCCACGTAGGCGGGCACGGGCGGAAAGCGGCGGCGCTGGGTTGGTGCCGGCGTGTGACTGCGCTCAACTTGCGGCCGAAGATGTCCCGCTGCTTCACTGTGTCGCAGACGATTCTGAGGCATCGAATCGATCATTTGGAGCTTCATATCGAGCGTTTGGAGCTTCAAATCGAAGTTTCAAGGCTCTGAATCGATGTTTTGAAGCTCCACATCGATGTTTTGAAGCTTCATATCGACGTTCTGAAGCTTCATGTCGACGTTCTGAAGCTTCATATCGACGTTCTGAAGCTTCATGT
>CP070792.1:1081439-1083008 GCA_020346845.1 Gemmatimonadota bacterium | reverse complement strand
GTGTCGACCGGTTCGACGCCTGGGAACGTGACGTGGATTGCGCGTGCGGATGGCGAGACGTTCTTTGTGGATGTGGCGAACGGTGTGCAGGGCGAGGCTGCGTCTCGCAACAAGGTTGCGTCGGGCACGTTGACGGTCGGGGACATCCGGTGGAACAGCATCTTCGACAAGGTGTTGCGTCAGGTCGATGTGCGTGCGGAACCGACGCAGGCGATCGCCACAGCGACAGCGTATGAGGAAGCGGGCGAGACGTATGACGACGCCGACCTCGTCTACAACGGTCTGTTGTCGCCCGTGTCAGGCGCGATCAAGGGCACGTTCACGCCCGACACCGGAATCGACCTGCCAGTGCTGACGTTGACCGACCGGAACCCTGTCGATGTCGCGTACAGCCTGTCGGACAAGTACACGTTCAAGATCACTTTGGAGCGGGACGGCACGACGTTGACTGCCGGCCCGAACTTGCAGTCGTGGCAGATCGTTGCGTACCCGGCTCCGACCCGTATTGACGAGATCGTTGTGCCGATCGTGATGCAGAAACGAGTGGCTTCCTCGAGGGGGATGGGTGCTGCGGTGCAGCAGGATCCGCAGGGCCAGTACGACACGGTGCGGGCGTTGATGGTGTCGAAGGAGATTGTGACGTATGAGGAGGGGTCGCGGTCTGAGTCGGTGGTGGTGGATCAGATTTCGATGTCTGCTGATCGGTTGTCGTCTGATGGTGATTGGTGGGAAGGCACGTTGACGTTGCGGCTGCTGACGGTGCCGTAGACTGTGGATAACCCTGTGGGGGGTGTTTGCAGTGAAGAAGCTTGTCATTGACATCGAGACTTCTCCGAACCTTGCGTATGTGTGGGGGTTGTGGGATCAGCGGGTCGGGTTGAACCAGATTGAGAAGACTGGTTCGGTCATCTGTTTCGCTGCGAAGTGGCATGGCTCCAAGAAGGTCATGTTTCATTCGGACTTTCATGACGGCCACGACGAGATGGTGCGGCAAGCGCACGAGCTAGTGTCGGCCGCTGATGCTCTGGTCCACTACAACGGCAAAGCGTTCGACGTAAAGCATCTCCAGCGGGAGTTTCTCCTGGCCGACCTGGGGCCGGCGTCTCCGCATGAGGACATTGACTTGTTGACGGCGGTGCGGAAGAAGTTCAAGTTTGCGTCGAACAAGCTGGATCATGTGTCGGATCAGTTGGGGCTTGGCCGGAAGACGCAGCACACTGGGTTTGAGTTGTGGCGGGGGTGTATCGCCAACGACGAGAAGGCGTGGGCTCTGATGAAACGCTACAACAAGCAGGACGTTCTCTTGACCGAACGCCTGTATGACCGTCTTTTGCCTTGGCTCGAAAGTCATCCGAACGTGGCGTTGTACGACAGTAAACCAAAGGCTTGCCCGCGGTGCGGTGTTGAAGGCAAGTTTGAGTCGGCGGGGGTTCGGACTACGCGTGTGGCAACGTATCGCCGGTTTCGGTGCAACGGTTGCGGTGCGTGGGTGCGTGCGCGTTTGTCTGAGCCGATGCCTCGTCCTGATTTGGTTTAGGTGGTGCGGTCGAGGATTAGGACGAGGAGGAT
>CP070792.1:1079742-1081339 GCA_020346845.1 Gemmatimonadota bacterium | reverse complement strand
AGCCGTGAGCCGCGAGATAAGCTGATCCGCCGCGATCACCTCGAGCTCGCCGCCGTAGGCACGCCGTGCCACGTCGCTGCGGTTGGCATTGAAGAGGGCGGCCACAGCCGACGGTGTGTGCCCCGCTTGCCCTCCGGCTTGAGAAATGGAAGCGAGCGTCTTGATGATCTCCGCATCCGCTACGCCGGGCCGGGCAGTCGCAAAGTCGGCACCGGGCAGGATGACGGCAGCAGCATCGTGAAACGCTGCTCGTTCGAGGCCATCGAGCTTCAACGGTGAACCGGACCGCAGGACTACACGCCGATCGTCCCAACGCGCCCCGAGCCTCGACTTGAGATCCTCCCTCAACTCCGCGTCCACCTGCTCTGCGAGAATCACGATACGCAGGTCACGAGCGCCGGTATCCTCCAGAAAGCGCGAAACCCGTCCTCCGGTTTCGAGCAACTGGAGAACAATGGAAGGCGTCCGGCGGTTCCAACCCAGTATGAGGATGTGGTTTTTGAAACCCACCCGGGTCGTTCCCGATTCCGCGCGCTGAATGAGTGTATTCATCCACTGAGTCAGGATCGCGATCAGCAGCCCGAGAAAGACGATGTAACCGAGAACCGTGACGACCGTGGAGATCGATCTGCTGACCGCGCCCTCGTCGTCACCGAGGTATCCGGGGTCGGTCAGACGGAGGAACGACCACCAGATTGCCTCGCCTGGTTGGTCGAAATTCGGATCCAACAGAAGTACCAAAAGTCCGGCCGAGATCGCCACAAAGGCAACGATTGCCGCCGCCAAGATCAGCCGGTATTGCAAACCTCTGAGCAGCAGACGCTCGATGGTAAACCTTATAATGTTCATTCGTCCCAACTGTACTCTATCGCTGTGAGCAAGCTGCCCTGAAGCAGAGCTTGCCCTACGGCCCGCCCCGGTGACGTGGCTATAATGCCGCCGAGTCACAAAACGAAACGAGAGTCTGAATGGAATCAGTAGCCAAGATCCTGAACACGACTGTCCTGGCAATCGGTGATGGTCCCGGCATAACCGTTCTGAATATCGCTATTGCTGCGCTGACCCTCCTGATCGGATTCTGGGTTGCCCGCTGGGCCGACCGCAAAGTGAGCAGCCGGCTGGAGCAACGCGAAGTGGATGCGGGCGTCGTCCAACTCATCCGGCGGTTGTTCTACACCGTGGTCATCGTAGTCCTTGTCATCACCACACTCGACCTCCTCGACATTCCACTGACTGCGTTTGCCTTCATCACAGGGGCCATCGCCATTGGCGTCGGCTTCGGTGCACAGAACATCATCAATAACTTCATCAGTGGCTGGATCCTGATGTGGGAACGCCCGATTCGAATTGGCGACTTCCTGGAAGTGGGCGGCATGCTGGGTACAGTCGAAACGATCAAAACGCGCTTCACACGCATACGAAGGCTGGATGGCGTACGGCTGATGGTCCCCAATAGCCAGTTTCTGGAGAATACGGTCATCAACTGGACCATAGTCGATCGACAATTGCGCTCCCATGTGCGTGTCGGCGTACAGTACGGGTCTGACGTTGAGAAGGTCAAGCGTCTGCTCGACGAGATACTCGCCAACAATCCGGA
>CP070792.1:1078020-1079642 GCA_020346845.1 Gemmatimonadota bacterium | reverse complement strand
GACATTCACGTCCGGGTTGTCCGTCTCCGGCATGGTGATCGGGTAATCCCAGAAGCGAAACCGGTCCACGCCGTTCGGACTCTCGGCCACCGCGAAGAACGATTTCCGATCGGTCCCCTCGACCCGTCCAACCACCAGGTAACGTTCGTCCAGCTTGATCGCGCCTGCATTAAACACCGTGTTTATCCCCATGCGCTGCATCAGCAGCGGATTGGCCGCACGGTCGAGATCGTAGCGCCAGAAGTACGGCACGTGATCGGCTGTGAGAATTGGGTGGCGGTAGCGTGTGTAAAGACCGTTCCCTTCATCGACCGGCTGGTTCGGCCGCTCGAGCAGAGCCTCTTGTGCTACCTGGATTGCCGCCAGTCGCTCGTCGACTCCGGCTGTCGTATCGAACTCCGTATTGCCTGCTGTCATGGTCTCGTCCGTTTTCACTCCGCACCAAGTTGAAGATCCCTGGGATGATTTTCCATCTTGTCATACCAGTTGTACTTGAGGATGATGGAGGTCAGGATCGCCACCGCCGCAGAGGCCAGTAGGTACGTCCACGCCTCAATCACCAGGAAGATGCCACTCACCGTCAGAGCGGTCTGCCAGATGATGCCGACGACTATGTTCAACATGTCACGTCTGAAGCACTTGTTCGCCTCGAGCTCAGGGTATTCCCGCTTCACCTTCTCGTGAATCGGCCTCCAGAAACCCCAAGGTCGCACTTTGAGATAGAAATTCTTCAGCACCACTTCATCGTCGGACTTCGTCAGTAAGCTCCCCGCAATACATCCGACTAGAGAAAACGCCAGTATGATTGGGAATCCGTAAACCGGCCTCGCCTCTCCGAACGCCCCTTCGCCGAACAAGAGTGTCATCATTGTTGGCACTATTCCCGCGGCCACGATCCCCGCCGCCATGCCCCAGAAGTAGCCGTAACTATTGAAGCGCCACCAGTACCATTTCAGCAGATTTGCGGCCGTATAGCCGCCGTACAAAGCACCCACGATCCACAGAACGATTGTGTTCAGATTGGGAATGAAGAAACCGAACGCCGTGCCCACGACCACAACGGCGAGCGAGATAGTGTAACTCATCCAGACATAGCGTTTTTCAGTGGCGTTCGGGTTTATGTAGCGCTTGTAGATGTCGTTCACGATGTACGCCGGGGCCGCATTGACCGTAGCTGCATAGGTGCTCATGAATGCCGCCAGCAGCCCCGCAATCAGCAATCCCAGCAGTCCGATCGGTATGAACTCACGCATGGCGAAGGGCAAGACCATCTCAAAGTCGACAGCCTCCCCCATGCTGTTGAGCTCGCCGCTGAAAAACACCAGCGCCAATACCGTGAGGCCCGTGATCAGCATGTATCGCGGAATCAGCAGCACCAGGCTCACGATCCCGCTCATCTTGGCCGCTTCTTTCGGAGTCCGCGCTGACAGTACACGCTGCATGTCATAGTTGGGCGCCGGACCGGCCATGGCCTGGAGATAGCCCTTGAACAGCATCAGCATGAAGAAGATTGAGAAGAGTTCCCACCCATCCTGCTGTATCTTGCCCGCAGCCGCATCGAGGATCCCCGCCCAATCCAAGTCCAGCCGCCAGCCAAAGAACATGTTGTGCCATCCGTCAGG
>CP070792.1:1076239-1077920 GCA_020346845.1 Gemmatimonadota bacterium | reverse complement strand
GGGGGTGAGCCCGGATTGCCAGCAGAAGTGGGATCGATTACGATGCTACCTGCTACAAAGCTGGTATTAACCGGCGTGGTGTCCGAGATGGTCACCCCGGTGACGGTAGCCGAGCTCGGATTCGAGACGACAATGGTGTGCGTCAGGGTATCTCCGGCGTTGAGTGGTATACCACCGCCACTCGAAGCTTTGCTAACGCTCAAATCCGGCACATAGCCAAAATCAACATTTGGGTTGTTCTCTCCATTGCCAAGGCTAACGGTGATTTCCTGATTCAGGGTCCCATCGGCCTCGAAGGATTGAACCACCCCAGGCGGGAGACTGGAGGTATCCACAGTGGCGGTATAAGTATCGCCAGTCAAGTCGGAGAAGAGATAATAGCCATCAGCATCGGTGGAAGTGGTAATGACTCCACCGGAGCTATTGGTGAGGGTGATAACCACCCCCGCCAGACCTGGCTCATACGTCTCATAGGTATCGTTACCGTTCAGGTCGATCCACAGGCGGTCGCCAATAGACCCATTCACATTTGGCAGACTAAAATCTGCCCCCAGGAAGATCTGCCCAGCCGATAACGTGACCCCGGCCTGACCATCCAATGGGCCATTCAGATCGTAGGTGAAAGTGGATGTTGGTGTCGTCGTGGTATCAACCACGACCACGTAATTGCCCGCCGGTTGGCTGGTGAAGCTGTAGATACCCGTGGCGCCGATAGTAGTGGTTGCAACCAAGGTATCCGTGATAGACCTAACCCCATCGCCGTTTAAATCGGCATAAAGCCACACTCTCACACCAGCTATCCCCGGCTCGCCTGCCGGGTCGCCATCTTGATTGTCATCTCGCCACACCAGGTCGCCGATGGTGCCGCCGGCGGTGAAGCCGAAGTCGGCCAGCGCATAGACTTGGCCATCAGTCAGACCAACAATGTGTGGATCGTTGTTGGTGCTCAAAATGTAAGGGTTGCCATAGCCATCCGCAGGCAAGTCGGAGTCGCCGGTGTCCACGTCTACCAGATAATCCCCGGCAGGTAGATTCTCAAAAAGATAGTTGCCGCTTAAATCGGTAGTGGCGGTCATCACCACAGCATCAACCGCCGGGTCGATGACCCCATTGCTGTCGCTGTCTTCGTACAGAGTGACCAGGATGTCCCTGATGCCCGGTTCGCCAGCGTCTTGGATACCGTCACGGTCATCATCCCGCCAAACAAAATCCCCAATAGAGCCGGTGCCAATGGGCCGGTAGCCAAAGTCAACTATGTCCACGCTGGTCGTCAGGCTGATAACCGCTCGACCATCAATCGTGCCATCATAGTCTTGTGTCTGCTGGTAGCTACCCGGCGAGAAGGGAAAGTCCGGATCGTCTTCATCAACCACAACCACATAGTCGTGCTGAGGCAGATCATCAAAGAGATAATAGCCGGTAATACTGGTCGTAGTGGTTACGATCAAAGCGTGAAAATTGGGATCAATGATGCCATCCCCGTTGGCGTCTTCGTAGAGGGAAACGGTGATGTGGGGGATGCCTTCCTCACCGGCATCTTGATCGGCATCGCCGTTCCAGTCAACGTAGAGCGTATCGCCCAGCGCGAGGGGACCGCTCTGGGTATAAGCAAAATCGTAGGGGCCGTAGATATTGCTACCGGAGACAGCGATTGTGTTGGTTTGATCGTTGTTATCACCTT
>CP070792.1:1074451-1076139 GCA_020346845.1 Gemmatimonadota bacterium | reverse complement strand
TGGCCTCGGGTAATGGGAGGTGACATCTACCCGGGTCGGTCTTATACGAACCTCGAATCTGCCGCTAGTACACGGGTTGCCGTGATCAACCGCAAGCTGGCAGACGATCTGTTCGGCCTGCGCGATCCCATGGCGCATCGCGTCAAGGTGGGCGGAGTCCCATTTCGCGTGATTGGTGTCTACGAACCACCGCCCGATATCTTCGGGCAGGGAAATCGGCCGTTCGTGATCATTCCCCAAGGAGCATTCAACAAGTACGTGAGGACATGGCGCGCCGATCTCGTCTTCTATGTGTCTCCGTCGACCAACGTCACGGTACAGCAGGCCACCGAAGACGTGACCGCTGCAATGCGCTCGATCAGGGGGCTGGGGCCAAGTGAGGAGAACACCTTCGGCATCGTCACGCAAGAAAAGGCGCTCGAAAACTTCGATCAGGTAACGGGTGTCATCTTCCTCGTTATGCTCGTGCTCTCCAGCGTCGCGCTCATGGTTGGAGGTGTCGGAGTGATCGCAATCATGATGATATCTGTTACCGAGCGAACACGTGAGATAGGGATCAGGAAGGCCATTGGTGCCAAGCGGCGTGAGATTCTGTGGCAGTTCCTCGTGGAGGCCGCAACCCTGACGTTGATAGGGGGAGCCATCGGGCTGAGCCTGGGTGGTCTCGCCAGTGTGCTCATGAAGGCACTCACACCGTTGCCGGCTCAAATCCCATTGTGGTCTGTGTTCGCGGCACTAGGTGCATCGATTGTAACAGGGATCATGTTTGGCATGTATCCGGCGGCGAAAGCTGCGCGGCTCGATCCGGTGGAGGCGTTGAGGTATGAGTGATTCATGACTGTCACCTTGCACTCCTTGACAGATGAGGAGGGGAAGTAGGGGAAGCAGGGGAAGTAGAATAGACCAGGAGAGTATCTCCTTCCCCTCCTTCCCCTTCTTCCCCTCCTCAATCTCCTTGCTATGCCAATAGCAGAAGCTCTCCGCGTAGCCCTGCAATCCATCGCAGCCCACAAGTTGCGCTCGTTCTTCACCCTCCTGGGAATCATCGTTTCCGTCGCGTTTCTCGTTGCCGTCGTCGCCATCATTCAAGGCATGAATGCGTACGTGAGCGAGAAGCTAGCGGGCGCCATCGTGGGCACCAACGCATTCCAGATACGACGTGAGCCCATCGCGGTGGGCCAGCTCGACGACGAACAGTGGCGTACCATCCAGCGACGACCGCTCATCGGCAACCGTGACGTGGAATATGTGCGCCGTGCGCTGCCCGAAGCAGTGGCGATATCGATGCAGTCCGGCTTCCCAACGCCGATGGTAGATGTCCATTACCGCAATCAGACGGTTGGCGATGTATTCGTCTTCGGCGTAACTGCGCCGTTCCAGATCGTGCAGGATTACCGTTTCATCGCCGGCGAGGCTTTGAGCGATATCGACGACCGCGAGCGACGTTACACGGTCGTGCTTGGCTGGGACGTGGCCGACAAGTTATTCGGCGACCCGGAGCACGCCATCGGCAGGACAGTCCGCGTCGGCCGATTGCCCCTGGTAGTAAAAGGTGTGACCGAGAAGAAGGGAACGGTGTTGGGACAGTCGTTTGACGGGTTCGTGCTGATGCCGTTCACCACGTTCGAGAGTCTCTACGGGCGGCGTCAGACAATCACGATATCGGTAAAGATGCCGCCCGGCGCGAG
>CP070792.1:1072647-1074351 GCA_020346845.1 Gemmatimonadota bacterium | reverse complement strand
TGTCGCGCATGCGCGACAGCTCTTACAAACATACGGCTAAGTCCCCGGCATTGTTGCCGCTCTAACTGTAAGAGAACTGTAAGGAAAGAACGGGACGACGCGGCATTGGGTTCGTCCGCGCTAGTCCGTGTATCGTCCGCAAGTGTCCGCGTTCATCCGCGGCACATCTTTCGCGGCACCAGCCAGCAGCGCCATATTGTCTATGCAATGCGTGCCACACCTTGTCGTTCGCATTCCTCGCAACAGCGCCTATCCCTCGTGAGAATCCTTGGTCGGCGCGCATCCCACGAACACCAAGTCCTCCATTCTCCCACGATCGCCCCCGTGCGACATGGCGGATACCATGGCCCATCTGAGGGGGAACCATGACTAGTCTGAGATCCGGAATCTCCCGTCGCCACTTCCTGGGCGGCTCGCTCTCGGCGGCTGTAGCAGGACTGGCAACCACATCACTGCCGCAGAAAGTGAAGGCGCAAGAGCCGGTTTTTGCCTCCCCGCTGGCAGCATTGAAACCACCGGAAACGCTGGACGAGGCCTATTGGTGGAAGATCCGCTCCCAGTTCAACATCCAGGACGGCTTGACGTTTATGAACACCGGTACGTTCGGGCCACCGCCGCGCGTGGTGCTCGACGAGCATATCAAGATCCAACGTGAGCTGTCCGAGGACCCGCGCAACAACTACAGAAGCAGTGAGCTGCACGACCATAAGGCGGTGCTAGCTGAGTTCTTTGGGGCCGATACCGATGAAGTGGCTTACATGCGCAGTACCACGGAGGGGATGAACAACTTCGCCCACGGGATCGACTTCCGGGCAGGGGACGAAGTCTTGATGTGCAGCCACGAGCATCCGGGCGGCTATGGCGCGTACCAGGCGCTCGAGCGGCGCGTGGGTATCAAGATCCACTACATCGACCTTCCCATCATTCCCGAGAGCCCCGAGCAGGTGGTCGAGCTGTACGAGAGAGCGATAACACCAAAGACGCGTGCCATCGTGGTCAGCCACATCACCTTCATCACGGGATTGCTGACACCGGTGAAAGAGCTGTCGGAGATGGCCCATCGCAGAGGCCTGCTCATCTCAGTGGATGGCGCGCACCCACCCGGGATGATCGATGTCAATTTCCATGACATCGGATGCGATCACTACGCGGCAGCCGGGCAGAAGTGGCTACTTGCCGGTACTGGTACGGGCTTGGCCTTCTTCAAGCGTGAAGTTCAGGACGAGATTCTACCGCTCATGGGTGCGGACGGGCACGAGGAAGACGGGGAGTGGGTGCTGCACGAAGATGCCAGTCGCTACGAGCACTGCGGTCAGCGACACATCTCATCAGCACTCGGCATCAAGACCGCTGTGGAGTTTCAGAAGACGATCGGCAAGGCCAATATCGAGACCCGGGTCCGCGAACTGGCCACACGGCTGCAGAACGGACTCACTGAGATCCCCGGCGTCAGACTGCAGACCTGCGTGGACCCGCATCTAGGTGCAGGCCTGACGCACTTCTCGGTGGCAGACGTTCCGATGAACAACGTGCGGCAGGGAATCATGGACCTGGGCCGCATACACATTCGTACGTCCAGCAGAGGTGATGTGTCGGGCTGTCGAGCGTCTACGCACTTCTACAATATGCCCGAGGAGATCGACGAGTTACTTCGCTGCGTGCGGCACATTGCGGAGCACTCGGCGGATTACATGTGAGTCCATT
>CP070792.1:1070841-1072547 GCA_020346845.1 Gemmatimonadota bacterium | reverse complement strand
GCCACAAGCCACTCAGAGACCAGAGCGTCAAACGAGCCAGCCTCATTGCCCGTGACGAAACAGATGCTGTCTCCGCTCGCCGCACTCAGCCGCTCGGTAACGCGAGCGATGGCATCATCCCACGTTATGGGTTCGAAGAAGCCGTTGCTGCCACGCCCGAGTGGCGTGCGTACCCGGTCGGGGTTGTACAGCCCTTGTGTCGCAGCCTGACCACGGGCGCACAGTTTGCCTCGATTGATGGGACTCTCGGGATTGCCCTCGACCTTTACCGCCCGACCTTCCCGCACGCGAACGTGGAAGCCGCACCCTGCCGGGCATTCACGGCAGGTAGACGCATACCATGTCGCCACTCCGGGGATCTCGTTCTCCGGGGGGACCAGATAGGGAATCAGCTTCTCGACATTGTCGGTGGAGCAACCCGACAGCGCAGTGGCGCCACCGCTCGTCACACCGAGTACCTTGAGAAACCTCCTGCGGTCCATTCCCTCAGACAAAACGCATCTCCGCTAGTAGTGACATACCGAGCAATCCGTCGACACGGGCTTGCCGAATTCCTCGGATTTCTGTTTGTGACAATCGAGACACCACCCCATCTTCAACGGTGCGAACTGATATATCTGAGCCATGCGGTCTACCTGGCCGTGGCAGTCTTCGCACACGACTTCGAACTCTTCCTCCGCGTTCACATGTACCTGGTGAGGGAAATGCACGAACTGAGCGAGGTCGTGGACTTCGACCCACTCGATCGGGCGCCCGTCGCGCTCATATGCACGAACCGAGTCAACCTCAGCTATCCCCGTTCCGACGATGAGATGGCAGTTCAAGCATGACGATACGGTGGGTATCCCAGGCTTGGCGCTGACTTCGACGTTGACATGGCAATACTGGCAATCGATTTGATATTGCCCGGCATGAACGTCGTGGCGGAAGAAGATGGGCTGACGCGGTCCTGCGAGACTCGCGGTGTCGGTTATCTCCGGCGCCTCATATGCAGTGTCCACAGCGGCGGTCTGCTGCGTTGCCAGCGCTTTGCTGGTAGGGGCGGTCATGACAAAAGCAAAGGCCGCGACAACCGCAAGCGGCCCCGCGATCCACAACAGACGCCTTGTCACATCACCCTGTTTTGGCACTAAGCGGCTCCGGACCGGAAGGTCCGTTCGTCACCCGCCAGTTGGGCGGAGTTGTTGATTAGCGACAAATGAGACGGCCGTAGGGAAGGACTTCCGGTAGAGCTTCACCTGCGGCCGCAGGTAAAATACTCGACGGAGCCCGCAGCACAACCGGCGTAGCTCGGTTCGCACAACTATTCAACCACGGAAACCAAAGTCCAGCCGTCGCGATTCACTGCCGGCCGGCTGGACGGTACCGGCATCGTTCCATCAGGGTCCATTGTGAGCTCGACCGGATCGGCACCTGCCGCATACCAGCGCTCGCTCGGTTCGAGATCGGACGGGAAGAGGAACCCTGCATGACTGGCAAGTGCAAGCGTAGCCTGCGCCCCGATTCCGGTTTCCGGCATCGTGCCGGCCCATAGCTTGGCCTCCGATTCCGCGGCAACAGCGTATATCCTGCACGCCTCCTCCAGACCGCCGACTCGCTGCACCTTGAGGTTCCAGATAGATGGACCGCCCATCTCAATTACCTGACGGGCGACATCGGCTGATGTGAGGGATTCGTCCAGGCAGATCGGCGTTTCTATCGACTGC
>CP070792.1:1069032-1070741 GCA_020346845.1 Gemmatimonadota bacterium | reverse complement strand
GGTCTAGGGCTGCGTGCCGGTGCGATCGCGCACAATCTCACGGAATCGCAATTCGGAATGGCCTCCGTGGGATTTCGTTGGAATCTCTCGGGAAGTTACCAACAAGTAGTGCCACGTTACGTGTCCACAGCCGTTGACGGAGACGACGAGCGAGAATTCCTCAACGCGCATTTCCCGGATATGACGACGCTGGCAAACGCGATCTTTCGCAAGGGATACGAGTGGCCGTTCGATTGCGAGAAGATCCACGACCACGGTTCCTCACTCATAGACCTGCTCGTCCATCGGGAATCGGAATCACTCGGGCGCAAGGTATATCTCGATTACGCTCGGAACCCCCAAGGTGGGGATGGCCTAGATGCATTCGCGTTGGAGATGCTCGACGATGAAGCTCACAGCTATCTGGCGAAGTCCGATGCGCTTGCAGACACGCCCATTGACAGACTCACGAGGCTGAATGAGCCGGCAGTGGCGCTCTATCGCGACAACGGCATCGATATGACATCGCAACGGATAGAGATCGCGGTCTGTGCTCAGCACAACAACGGTGGATTGCGTGCCAATCTCTGGTGGGAATCGAACCTGCGACATCTCTTCCCCGTTGGCGAGGTGTGCGGCACGCACGGTGTCAAACGGCCCGGTGGAGCTGCACTGAACTCGGGGCAAGTGGGCAGCTTGCGCGCGGCGCTGTACATAGTGCACAGGTATGATCAGTCCCCGATGGATTTGGATGCTTTCCAGAGTGTGGTAGAGCCCCAGATCCTGGAGTGCGTGGCGTTCTGCGATAGGATGTGCAGTGGCGAGAAGCCCCCGCAGTCGGTGACGCCGGCTTCCGTAGTGGGTGAGATACAGGTGCGAATGTCTAATGTCGCTGCCCACATTCGCGTTGCCGATCGAGTTTCGAACGGCCTCGAGGAAGCATGGCAGTTGGCAAGACGAGTGCGACGCGACCTACACCTCAGCAGTGCCAAGTCGTTGCCTGTGGCATTTAGAGCTGTGGATCTCTGCATAACCCATGTGATGTTCTTGGAGGCACTGAAGGAGTATCTGGATTCGGATGGACGCTCCCGTGGCTCGTTCGTCGTGCTGGAGCCAGATGGCGAATTGCCGACCGCGACCTTGGACGATCAATGGCGGTTCCGACTGAATGAGACCGACGCGCGAGTGGATCGCGAGGTTCTCGAGATCCAGTTGGACGATCAGGATCAGGTTACGAAACAATGGGTATCTACTCGTTCGCTGCCCGACACCGACCAGTGGTTCGAGAAGATGTGGCGGGAGTATCGTTCGGGGAGCATCATCGAATGACATGGAATGGCACGGCTCCGTCATCGTAAGCCGCTGAAAGGAGAGACCCTGTGTCCGATCGACCTTGCGCGCTGATAACCGGTGCCAGCCGTGGTATCGGGAGGGCTATCGCAATCGCCCTGGCAGGCGAAGGCTATGACATCGCCGGCAATGCAACGAGCTATGATCCCGGCAAGCCTGGGGGCCTGGCGGAGACGGAAGGATTAGTCGAGCGAGCGGGCACGAGTTTCTTACCCATTCCAGCGGATATCAGTGACCTGTCGACACACGAAGGTCTATTACGGTCCGTCCTCGAGCGGTTCGGCAGGATAGATCTGTTGGTCAACACTGCAGGCATTGCGCCGCCGGAGCGCCTCGACTACCTGGAGACAACTGTCGAGAGCTATGACCGTGTTCTCGAC
>CP070792.1:1067223-1068932 GCA_020346845.1 Gemmatimonadota bacterium | reverse complement strand
TCTGTCGACCGAATGAATAATTGAGCGGATTGTCCAACAACTTGGCTCCGGCCGAGTCGAACAGCGTTACTCCGAAGTCGGTGATCTGCTGCCAGTATCCCGATGGCAAGTCAACCTCGAGCATCAATTCGTGTGCCCAGGCCGGCTGTTCTACTCTCACGGTATAGGGATCAGACCCCCTTGCCCCTACTTCCTGCTGCACCATCGCGCCGACGAGCGAAGCCGTGAGCGTAGTCGTTATCCGATCGTCCGTTGTATTACGCACCGATACCGCGGCGTCTTCCGCAACACTGGTCAGGCTCACATCGGGCAGTGCGGCTTCGAGCGAGTAGCTCACACCTTCCGAGGGTGGCGCAACTACTACGGCCTCATACACACCGGGTACTATATGGTCGCCGGCGACGTTGAGGTCGGTCCATTCACTACCCATGCCCATGACACTGCTCATGTGACGCTGAGGTCGACCATCAGGTTCAAACAGATAGAGCGTCGCACCCGCCTCCCCGCCCGACACCGACATGCGCACGTCCAGCCCCCCCGCGGACTCAGGAACATCGAAGAAGTACCTGTCTATTTCGCCGGCCGCGAGCCTTCCATCGGAACCAAACCGTCGGGACAGCGATTCAGGTACGACCACTGTGTTCACTAATCTGAACGAAGGGCCAGCCGAGGTATCTGTGACGGGCCGTGCCCACACGGTGCCAACGTGCAGTCCAGGATCGGTGAGGCCGGCGGGGTCGTAGCGGAGAGTTATGGTCACCGGTCGTCCTGCGGGCTCGATGTGAGCAGGAGCTTCGATCCAGTCAGCGTCGGATATCAATTCCAACCGCGCGGCTGGTTGACCGCTCACCGACGTTACCAGGAACCTCTGAATCGTGTCACCGGGCGAGATGAGACCGTTGCGGCGGTACGCGGCCGTGCCAAGCGACGTATTTCCGCCGTCCGCCAGCGCTCTCACCGAGTAGACACCAGCCTGATGCGAAGCCATCAGCCACCGGTAGGCTGCACCTACATTGGGTACGCCGGCACCCACATCAATCCAGGTTGCACCTTCCGGCACCACGGCAGTGTTCATGAGAGAGCGAGTCAGATCGACCGCTCGAGCTCGCCAACCGCGTTCCAGGGCAGCCGATTGCAGCAGGGCTGCCAAACCCGCCACGTATGGAGCCGCAAAGCTGGTACCAGGCTGGATCTCTTCTCCGGAGTTCCACAACGGCACGTTTGAGAACGCTACTCCGGGAGCACACACGTCGGGTTTCGCCAATTCCCCACCCCGTGCACTCCACCAGGCAATCATGTCTGCCGGCGGAGTCGTTCCCGGCCTGGGAGGCTTGGCGAAGACACCGGGGAACATTGCGCAGACGGAGAGGGCATGCTGCGACGATCCGGGAAATCCAACCGTCGACACGCCGGGCCCATCGTTGCCGGCGGCGATCACGAACAGCACCTCGGGGTGGCGCAATGCGAAATCGTCGATGATCGAGTCGATCGCGGCTGAACCCTCTAGCTCGTTCCCGACGCCATAACTCAGGTTCAGTATCAGTGGCAGATTGCGTTGCTGGGCGAAGTCGGCCGCGTAATGCATTGCTCTCACAATGCTACCGGTGACCGAGATGCCGCCACGAGCGTTGTTGGCGATCTTGAGCCCGAGGACCTGCGCACCCGGTGCCACACCATCGAAACCCTGCACCCCAAACATGTTGTGACCG
>CP070792.1:1065409-1067123 GCA_020346845.1 Gemmatimonadota bacterium | reverse complement strand
ACGCCCTGCTGATCTTGATTCCCCCTGACCGCATCCCGAGCCTGGAGCGGGACGGCAACGTCGTAATTTTCCGTGAGCGGGATGTCACCCTGCGAAAGGGCAGAATGTGGTGGCTGCCGTTGGTAGTCATGCCGCTGGTCGTTCTGGCGGCAGCATTCGGTGCACTCGATATCGCCGCTGGAGCACTGGTGGGAGCGGTGTTGCTTCTACTGTTCGGTGTGATCACACCCCAGGAGGCGTACCGTGCAGTCGACTGGCCCGTCATTTTCGTGATCGCGGCCTTCGTGCCGGTTGGCCACGGCTTCCAAGTAACCGGCACCGCAGACTTCCTTGCCCGCACCGTGCTGGCGATCGGCAGTTGGGCACCGGTTGCACTTCTGCCCTACGTAGTGCTAGCCATGGTCTACATCGTGACGGTGGTACTGACCCAGGTGGTGTCCAACAATGCTGCAGCGGTGGTGGTAGCACCGATCGCTCTCAGCCTCGGGCCTGCCTTGGGGGTCGACTCGAGGCCTTTCGTCATCGCGGTTTGCTTCGCCGCTTCCGCAGCGTTCATGACCCCGATGGGATACCAGACGAACCTGATGGTGCATGCAGCGGGAGAATACCGCTTCAGCGACTATCTCCGGTTTGGCGCCCCGCTGAATCTTTTGGTCGGCCTGCTCGCCCTAATACTGCTGCCTGTGGTGTGGCCGTTCTGAGATAAAGGCGAGAGAAGAGGAAAAGGAGCAACAGCGATCGAACGAGAGCACGGCAGGGTGATTCCGCTGCTCCTCGTGTTGTCAGGTCAGTCGGAGGAAGTCCGAAAGGAATACCCTATGAGACGCAGGTCCCTCCTCGTCGTACTGCAATTACTTCTGCCCGGCTATGCGCTACCGTCGGATGGATCGGCGCAGGCCGGTTTGGTGCAGTCGGACCAGGTACAAATCGGCAACTGCGACTACAGCGCTGTACCAGGTGTCATTTGGTACGGTGTCGAGCGGCAGATGACGATCCAGCGGTTTGCGGAATATGCGGCGCCTATCTTCTGGTTCTCCATGGACGAACCGAGCATGGACTACAGGAGGGGTAAGCAGGTGCGTGTCCCCGAGCCACTGCCGTTCGAAGACGCGCCCGATGCGCCCGTCGTGTACTACCAGTTCAACACGATCTACACACGAACGGACGGTGACGGGCCCGGCTTCGTATCCAGCGACGACAAAGCCGGCTCCATCATCGATTTCCACAACGTCGCCGTCATCAACCTCAAGTACATAGCCTACTTCGCCGAGGAGGAGGGGCTGGGCGGTCACGCGCACGACGTAGAGCCGGCCGAGTTCAGACTGTGGATCGCGCGAGCCGGCAGTGAAGCGCTAGCGGAGGAGCTGGAGGAAATCGGCTACTCGGTGCGTTGCGACAGGCCCATGTATGTCGTTGGGGTAAGCCGGATCAGCGCCGAAGCTCACGGTTTGCAGTGGTTCTGGAACGTGCTGGAGGTCGACAGATACACCCAGTTCCCGTTCACACTCACTGTAGAGGAAGGAAAGCACGGACTGTGCACGGACAAGAACGGCGACGGCGTGTACACGCCGGGGTACGATGTGAACGTGCGCATCAACGATGCCTGGGGCCTACGGGACATCATCCGTGGCGGAACGCTATTCACAGGAAAGTTCGAAGCATGGATGGCCAAGAACCGGTACCTGGAACACCGGGTCTTCCCACCCCTGCCAGA
>CP070792.1:1063582-1065309 GCA_020346845.1 Gemmatimonadota bacterium | reverse complement strand
GTGAATTCCGATGATGATCTTGGACATTTGCATCTCCTCTATACGGAGGGCTCCGTGGCAAGCGACCATGGCGCGCTCACGACGGACTGTCGCCGGGCTGGCTGCTGCGAAGTTGTGGCGGCGTTCCAAGGTTGACAAGGCTCTTTTCTCGAGCAACAAACGGCCTGAGGAGACTGTTCGCCTCGGGGTGGTAGAGAAGCGATCGAATCGACTCGCTTCATGTCAAAACACGCCAAAACAACCCAGTTTTCCACATTCTTTGGCGGAACTCCGACGGTCCTTTCGTATTGCCGTACGAGCGGCTTGCACAGACACCCAGGTCGTACAATAGTGTGGTGAGTTCCGCACCCTTCGTGTGGATCTCACACCCGCCACGGTTCCGCGTTCGTCTCGGAGGTTCTTGATGTTTCGCGTGAAGAAAGAGATCACCTACAAGGTGGCCGACGATCCCGTCACACTATCGGTAATCATTGGACAGGCACAACTGGGCCGGTCAGTGGTCAAGTTGGAGGGAGAGCTGATCAGGCGTGGAATAGACATTCGCCAGGCGGAGATCGCTCCTGGGAGTGAGCTTCTGGGCAAGATCCTCACAATCAAGTCCGTCGTAACGGACGTAAACGATAAGACCAATCGACTGTCTGTGCGGTACGAGCTTGCCGGTGGGCAGGAGCCGCTCACAGAGGATGTGGAGACCATTGTGGAGCTGGAAGGCGACTCGGCGATCTTTCGCATGACAATCACGTTCGAGTAGGAGGTAGACATGCGGTGTTTGAACCTCCTTTGCCGTACCTCGGGTTGTGCCCGAGGGCGCACGCTCGTCACTGCTGTGTCGTTGAGTTGGCTGTTGCCGATGTCCGCTGCGAAGGCACAAGAAGCCAAGATCACACCGAGTGACCTGCGGGCGCCGTCCTCGCCGGCATTCGTTCTGTTCGGGATCGAGCCCACTGCCGTCGAGCGGCCCAACTCTCCCAGGGCGCTGGCCGCCACGATTCTCTCCAATACCAGCATAAGCGATCTTATACCTCGCAACGTGGCTCTGGAGGTGGCGCCGTACTGGCTGGCGTCGCACCCCACACTCACGTTCGATGATTACTACAACGCCAATGTGGGACAGAGCTTGCTGCAGTCTCTCTCCCTCTCGATGGCAACCACGACTCTCGAGGTGGATTCTTTGGGTAACGTGGGCACCGGTGTGGGATTCGGATTCAGAACGATGATACTCGGCGGCCGTCCGTCACAGGGACTCAAGGCCTCCCGGGAGGCCCTCGTCATAATCCAGGATTCGATTCTGGATGCGGACAGCGAAGCAGAAGAGGACCGGCTGGCGGAGAAAGCGCGTGCGTTAGCAATAGAGATTCAACAACACGACAGGCGTCGTATCGGTCTCAAGCTGGAGCTGGCTGGTGCGTTCGCGGCCACATTTCCCACGAGCAACTTCGACGACGGGAAGGTCACGAGGATCGGCGGGTGGGTGACCCTGGGGTATAGGCTACCGAGCCCTCAGTTCGAGTTCCTGTTGGTTGAACGTGTGATCATCAATCGCGAGCCGGCCGATGCCGGAGACTTTCTGGACATCGGTGGGCGCATGTTGTTCGAGCCGAAAGATCTGTCGCTGTCGTTCGAGTTCGTGAAGCGGTTGCTGGTCAACCAGCCCGACGAACCAGCTCTCTCACCACTGGAGGGGTCGTATCGTGTGTCGGGGTACATCGAGTATCGGGTGAGCAACG
>CP070792.1:1061750-1063482 GCA_020346845.1 Gemmatimonadota bacterium | reverse complement strand
GCCGCCCGAATCTGGTCATCAGTAGATCTGTGCTGTTCCTCGAAGCGCACCACCAGATCGAACGCGTTCTGACCTTCCAGCACCTGCGATACGACCTCGCCGTAGAACGAAACGTCGACAGCCTCAGTCAGATCGCCGGCAGTCACGCCGTACTTTGCCATCGCGTCGCGATCGGCATACACACGCAGTTGCGGCACATCGGCCTGCTGCTCAACCGAGAGATCCACTACACCCCGCACGTCCTCCACCGCCTGACGCACCGACTCACCTATGCGCCTTAGCTCGTACAGATCGGGGCCAAAGATCTTCACGGCGATGGCCGCGCGAGTTCCCGACAACATGTGATCGATGCGGTGTCCGATCGGCTGACCTATGGTCACGTTCATACCCGGTACTATCGTCAGGTCATCACGCAGCTCCGCCATGACATCGGCCAGCTTGTGGTCGGATAGATCGAGCAGCACATCGATCTCGGCGCCGTTAGCGCCCTGTGCATGCTCGTCCAGTTCTGCGCGACCGGTGCGGCGCGCGGTGGAAACGACTGCGGGGTGCCGCAGCAGCGTCTGCTCGACAAGTGAACCGAGCGCATCGGATTCATCGATGTTGGTTCCGGGCATCGTGGCTGCCGACAGAGTGAGAGTGCCCTCTTGGAATTCCGGCAGGAACCCGCGCCCCAGCATTGGCAACACTGCCAGCGTCGCGATCACGGCCGCGGCCGCAGCCATCATCACCGTACGTGGCTTGTCCAGAATACCGGTCAGATGCCGCCCGTAGAACGCCTGCAACCGCTCCACCAGCCAGCTCTCCCTTTCGCGCTGCTCAAAGGCGACGCTGGGCAGGAGATAGGAGCACAACACCGGAGTGACGGTGACAGCCACGAGCAACGAGGCCAAGATGCTCACGGCATATGCAAACCCCAGGGGTCGCAGCATGCGGCCCTCGACGCCAGACAGGAAGAACAGTGGCACGAACACGATCGTTATGATCAGCGTTGCGTTCACGATCGGACCCAGGATCTCCTTGGCCGCATCATAGACGACCGTCAACATGGGACGCTGCTCGTCTTCAGGTTTTCGGAAATTCTCTTTCAGTCGCCGGTAGGTGTTTTCGACATCGATGATCGCGTCGTCCACCAACGCACCGATTGCGATCGCCATGCCACCCAACGTCATCGTGTTGATCGTGATTCCAGCTATCCGCATGGCTAGTATCGCCACCACCAGAGAAAGCGGTATCGCCAACACCGATATCGCCGTTGTGCGCACGTTCCACAGAAACAGGAACAGCACGATGATCACCAGGATGGCGCCGTCACGCAGTGCGTGGATCACGTTGTCGATCGCCAACTCGATGAAGTCGGCCTGGCGGAAGATGTCACTGTTGATGATCATGCCCTCGGGCAGACCGGCTTGGATCCGATCGAGTTCCTCTTCGATCAGCTCGGTGAGCACGAGCGTGTTTGCCTTGGGCTGCTTCTGCACCGTGAGAATCACAGCCGGCTCGGCATTGACCGATGCGGCACCGAAGCGCGGCTTGGGTCCGATCCTCACCTCCGCTACGTCCCCCAACACGATCGGGCTGCCATCCCGCGTGAGCACTACTGTCTTGGCGATGTCCTCTAACTGACGGACCCTGCCCAGCCCGCGAATCAAGATCTCCTGACCCGATACCTGGTATACACCGCCCGACGCAACAGCGTTGGCGTCTTGCGCCGCTCGCAGCACGTCCTCCA
>CP070792.1:1059896-1061650 GCA_020346845.1 Gemmatimonadota bacterium | reverse complement strand
CGGAAGTCGTTGTATTCCAATATGCCGCGGAAGAAGAGGTACTTGCTGAGCTGATAGGTCAGTTTGCCGCGGACAATCGGATAGTCATAGATCTTCTCAGAATCCGATGAGCGGGTGAAATCCGAATAGGTGAAGGTGGCCTCGCCCCGGATCTTGTCCGAAGGCTGGTATGTCAGGTTGGCGCTGACGGTGTTGCTTCTGCCTTGAAAAGGGTCCTCCGAATAGAAGACGGCGCCGGTGTGGCTGTAACTGACCCCTAGAAACAGCTGATTGGTCCACTGGCCTCCGCCGTAGACGCTAATGCCGCTGGTATTGAACCGCTCGGCAAGGAACACCTCTGTCGAGTAGAAGAGCCGCACTCGGAAACTGATGTTTCTCCACAGATAGTTCTGTAGCGACAACTGATTGAATGTTTCCCACAGGTCACTGAACTTGTCCAGCGTTTGTGCCGTCGACAGCTCCACGTCGAACCGTCGCAGAAAGGCGCCGTCGGGATAGAATTTGGGCCGCACCCGGCCCCCGACCTGCGAGATCCCCGTTCTCGTTACGAATCCCATGTCTGCCCTGAAGTTCTCTGCGATGTCGTTCGCCATGAACCCGTAGTCGAGATTGCGATTCGACTGCGAGTAGTCAGCACCAAAGGAGTGGCCGGTTGCAGACTCCGAGTCGACCCCCATGCTGGAGCGGGACAATAATCCATGGAATCCCAGCATGCTGGACTCGCTCACTCTGAACTGTCCATCCGCGCCACCGACCCTGTTGAACGAGGCCCTGGCTTCGCGCCCGGCGTAGATCGCTCCTAGATAGCTATCCTGCGCCAGCGACCTCTTATAACGGATCACGGGAAAGTGTGCGTATGTGTTGCGGGAGTTGGCGTCCACCGCTGGCAGTTCGTCCACCGCGTAGATCGAGGCAACAGTGTTCTTCGAGCCGAGCTTGCCCGACAGCCGTGCCCCCACGATCGGGTCCACTATCGTTCGAGTGTATACGATGGCACGGACCGGGTCCACGCCCGACACTCCGGTAGAGGCGATGGTGAATGCCTCTCGAGCTTCGAGAAAGAACGGGCGCTTCTCCGGGTAGTAGAGATTGTAGCGCAGGTTGATATCTACTTGACCTGCATCGGCTTCGACCTGGCTGAAATCAGGGTTGTATGTGCCGTCGAAGATGAGGTCGGATGTGATGCCGTATTTCCCCGTCAAACTGAAATCGGCTCTGCGCACATCCGTTGTCAGAATGCCCTGGTGATCCGACTGCCACAGGTTGTACGTAGCAGCGGGAATCACTTCCAGCAGTGTTTTATGGCCGAAATCTTGGTAGTAGATCGGGCGCATCTGTGTCAGCCAGGAGTCACCTTGAGCCGGATCGAGCGGTGGGCTGGTCGCGCTCTCTCCCTCTCTGCTCACGTGACGCTCCATTATGACACCCATACTCACGGTGTCGTTGGCCGCGTAGCGGATGCTCTTCAGTGGAAGCCGTATCTCCACGGTGTAGCCGGCGGAGTCTATCTGACCGCTGCTGTACCATACCAGGTCAAAGCTGCGATCTTCGTGACCTGCGGAATAACGGCTGTCACCCTGGATACCGAGGGGGTTGATGTAGAACGCGTACAGCGACTGCTGGTCGTTGAATGAGTCCAGGTTGATCGCGACCCAGTCATCACGCAGCATGTTGTCACGATTCGTCACGGATGCCTTGATCCTATCCGGCTCCGGGTCGAGTGCGCGAAACGCGAAGTAGAGGTTGTCGCCGTC
>CP070792.1:1058039-1059796 GCA_020346845.1 Gemmatimonadota bacterium | reverse complement strand
ATGTATCAACACAAGGCACCACATCGCGAGTGGTCTCCGGGGCCAGACCATCTCACCCTCTACGACGATACGGAGATCCCCGAGCCGGCCACACTTTTCGACGACTACGAGGGCAGGACCTCGGCGGCACTGACGCAGGAGATGACCATCGCACAGCATCAGCATCTTGGGTACGACTCCAAGGTCTACCCCAATCCGACGCCGGGAGATGACTGGTTCAGTGGGTCTATTGAAAGATTGCGTGACCGTATGACGGCGCAGCAGTTGGCAGCGTGGGATGCCGCCTACGGTCCCAAGAACGCCGCAATGCTGGCTGCGGAACTCGCAGGTGACGAGCTGACACGCTGGAAGTACCAACGCTATCTCAAGGACTATCTGCGCTCGATTGCTTCGGTCGATGCCAACATGGGGCGGCTGCTAGACTATCTGGATGAGAGCGGCCTGGCTGACAACACCGTCGTGATCTATTCATCGGACCAAGGCTTCTTCCTGGGTGAACACGGCTGGTATGACAAGCGCTGGATGTACGAGGAATCGTTGCGCATGCCCTTGATCGTGCGTTGGCCTGGAGTGACGGAGCCGGGCTCGGAAGACGATCACCTGGTTCAGAACCTCGACTTCGCCGAGACGTTTCTAGATATCGCCGGTGCGAGCATTCCTGCCGATATGCAAGGGCGGAGTCTGGTTCCGCTGATCGAAGGAAGGGATCCCGGTGATTGGCGCGATGCGATCTACTACCAGTACTACGAGTACCCTGGTGTCCACGCTGTGCAACGGCACTACGGGGTTCGCACCGATCGGTACAAGCTGATTCACTACTACTTGATCGACGAGTGGGAGCTGTTTGATCTGGAAGGCGATCCAGACGAGTTACGTTCTGTCTATGACAACCCTGATTATGCAGATGTCGTGAGCGAGCTGAAGGAAGTTCTGAGTCGGTTGCGAGATCACTATCAGGTCCCCGACGAAGACCCGGTGCCGCTCCCTGAAACTGAGAGCGGGTGAGCGAGATTGTTAAGCGATATGCGCGGGCGCCGGATCCTCGTGGCGCGAGCTTGGGCGCTCGCCGCAATCGCTTCATGCACATCTGCTGATCCCTCACATCAGTCCGCCCACTATCAGATCAGCGTGAGGCTCGACCCGGCAGTCGGTCTCATAGATGCCTCGGTCGACCTGTCACTGCAGCCGACTGCGGAAAGCACCGCAACTTTGGGCTTCTATCTACATCGCCAGCTAACAATAGACACAATAGCCGGGCCTCTCGTAGCCGGATTCGAGCTCGACAGCAACCCGCCTGGCCGTGCGCCGTGGATGCCGCAGGCCGCCGAGGTCAGTGTGCGTCTCTATCGAGAGCTCAAGCGTGGAGAACGCACCGCTATTCATTTCGAGTACAGTGGAAATGTGACCGCTTGGCCCGAGTGGTCTGCCAATGTCATCACCGATGATTGGACCGAGATCGGCTTGTACCTGCCATGGTTCCCCTACAACGGCGAAGATTTGGGTCAATTCACATACGAAGTCGACGTAGCTATGGAGAGCAGCTACGTAGCGCGGGGGTTGGGTGACGTAAGCCGGACAGCACGCGGGTGGTCTTGGGAGTGGCGACGACCGACCAACGACATCGTGCTGGTGGCGGCAGAAGATCTGCGAACTGTAGCGCTGGAGCGCGGCGGCCAATCCGTGCAGTTCCATGTCGTGACGCTGGATGACTCGGCAGCGACCGGGATAGCGGATGACGTGCTTGGTATCCTGCAGCT
>CP070792.1:1056171-1057939 GCA_020346845.1 Gemmatimonadota bacterium | reverse complement strand
AAATCGGTTGCCTGCATTCCAATCACGTCCGCCGTTTCGTAGCCCAACGTTCTTGCGAAGAGATCGTTCGCCAACAGGATGGTACCCTTGTCATGAATCACGATTCCTTCGAACGATGCGTCCATTAGAAGCTGGAACCGCTCTTCGCTGTCGCGTAACGCAGATGTGGTTTGCTCCACCAGAGTTTCCAGCTCAGCTAGCCGCACACCCTGTCTCTGCAGTTCCTCTACCAGCTGCAGCTTGCTCTTGTCACTGTCTATCATGGAAGACCTCTGAGCCGTTGCTGCAAGATTTCGCGGGCTGCGAGGTATCAGGACCGCGCATCATCTCATAGAACAGTCTGTACCGTGAATCGGATCTGTGGTGTCTCAGCTACAATTTCCATCAAGCTCGGTCCAAGACCTCACGAATGCGAGCAAAGAGATCGCTTAGTGTCCACGGTTTGGTGAGTAGAGGCACATTGGATGAGATATTGCTGCTCCGTCCGACCTCTGTGGTCGCGTAGCCGCTGGTGAACAGGAAACGCGTGTGTTTGCCGTCCTGTTCCAGAGTTTCATACAGCTGGCGACCGCCTATCTTGGGCATAACCAAGTCGGAGATGATCATGTCTACCTTGTAATCAAGCTCGTGGAGCAGCTCTAGAGCTTCCTCGCCGTGTTCGGCCAATAGGACCGTGTATCCTTGACTCTCCAAGGCGCGCTTGATTGTCCTACGAATGGCTTTCTCATCCTCCACAACGAGTATGGTCTCATGACCGCCTTGCTTCTCGTTGGGTTGATCGTGACCTGCATCCGCCAATGGAGTTGCCTCAGGAACTGGGAAATACAGCCGAACCGTGGTACCGGTATGAGGCTCGCTCACAACATTGACGTAGCCAGACAATTGCTTCACCAGGCCGTACACCATCGCCATACCGAGACCGGTTCCGAGGCCGTGTGGCTTCTTGGTGAAGAAGGGCTCGAAGATGTGTTCCTTTGTGTCCGTACTCATCCCAATACCTGTGTCAGAAACCGTCACACAGGCATACAGGCCCGGCTTCAGCCCGGGATGAAGCATGCTGAAATCCTGATCTACGCGCTGGTCTGCGATCTCGATACGAAGTGCGCCGCCCTCTGGCATAGCATCCCTGGCATTGGTGGCCAGATTGAGTAGGATCTGCTCAATAGCCAAGGGGTCGCCCATGATGCTGCTCACCTGGCCTGAAGGGACGATATCCATTTCAATGTTCTCCGGTACGATCCTTCGCACCATCGCCGCCGTATCGGACACGAGTTTCACCAAATCCACCGGCTGCATATCTAGCATTGCCTGCCTGCCGAATCCGAGAAGCTTCTTGACCAGAGCCGTGCCTCGTTCTGCCGCAGCCAGAAGATCTTCGACGTCGCCACGAAGTTGGTAGAGATCTTCTGGCAGCGACTCTGCCACGATCTCGGCATTAGCGGATATGACAGTCAAGAGGTTGTTGAAGTCGTGAGCGATACCGCCGGTGAGTTGACCAATGGCTTCCATTTTCTGGACCTGTCGTAATTGGTCCTCAAGCATTCGTCTCTCGGTCACGTCTTCAGCAATCATCTCAAAGTACTGTACGTTTCCAGAGTCATCTCTCACTGGCCTGCCGCTCAGCCATACAGTGATGGGCGTGCCATCCTTGCGCTTCCAATCCACTTCTATTGCGTCATAGCGACCCACCATACGGTATCTCTCGACAGCCTTCTTCCTATCCTCCGGTCGTATATAGACATCCCGTCCAATGTCGATCGCCATCAGC
>CP070792.1:1054283-1056071 GCA_020346845.1 Gemmatimonadota bacterium | reverse complement strand
GCCCCCGGAGCACGATGTTCTTCAGAGCGGCTATGAACGGCCCGTAGGCATTCAGCGCTGGACACACGTGCACATCGCCGGCCATGCCTACAATGTCACTCGTAAGATCCCAGCAGTTAACGGGGAACGTGAGATGGCAGAGAATGACCTTTCGCTTGATGGTTCTCAGCAGTCGCGCGACGTCAAGATTTGCATCGGGCCTCAGTCGCATCTGCGAATCAGGCTTGTTCCCAAATGACAAGGAGACACGACTGTCAGGCCAACCGAGACGCTCAGCCACCAACTCGGCACTGCGTCGGACTTGCCTCGTATACCTCGCATCTGGCCTTCCGTCATGGGAGATGGGTGAATGAGCTGCAAACAGTACGTGAGCGTCACCCGGATTCAGCCGCCTCGAGATCGCAAACTCGGCCAACATTCGGGCTTGTGCGTTCACATAGCCCAGCTCATCGCCCCACGCTGACCTTGTGACGAGATCGATATTCAGCCCATACGCAGCTAGAGCATGGTAGAGCTCCCGCATGATCGCACCCGTGGTGTCACGGCTGAAGTGTGGATGCATCGGCACCACCGTCAGCTCGTTTATGCCATCGGCTTCGACTTGTCTGATGACACTGCCAATATCTGGCTGCCCACCATGGATCGCAGTCAGCACACACCAGCCCTCGGGCAGCAGGCTGGTCAGTGCTCTTGCCTGACCGGACATAGTCATGGCCAGACTCGACTGGCGGTCATCGCTTGGCGAGCCCAGGCTGATCAACAGCACGCCTTTGCGACAGGCTGCTGGCATTTGGTTCTCGGTGGTACGCAGCACAGAAACCCTACTTGCCGTCGTTGCGGTCCGAAGAAAGGAGGGCCGCTATCTCATCGCGCTCGCGGCGGGCTTTCGCCGGATCGCGACCGTCCGTGAAGACCGCCACAACTGATTCGTCGGCATCCAAAAGCGCTCCAAAGATAACCTGGGACCCTTCCGCGGACGAAGCATCACACACGAGCGCTTTGCGTTCTCTAGCGAGTCGAGCCACGGTTGTATTCAGCCCCTTGTCGGGGGTAGCAGCAACTACGAGGAATGCCCCCTCCAGATGCTCTTCACCAAACTCACTTTCGATCCACTTCATGTCCGGCTCTCGAAGCTGGTCCTTCAACTCGTCCGTCACTACCGGAGATATCACCGTCACATGGGCCCCAGCCTTGGCCAACGTCATCGCCTTGCGCGATCCTATGGTGCCTCCGCCGATGACAACACACTTCATCCCTCGAACGTCGATGCCGAGCGGCAGGAATCTCATTGCCTTCGAACGCCCGCTATCCATGTTTCACGCCGCCCCGGTCGGTCAGTTTGAAGCGCGCAGCGGCATTCACGAGAGCCGCCGCCCAGCTCTCAGTTCCAAGAGCATGGATGTGCGTGTAACACGCTAGCACATTGCCTTGAGTGATACCGTCCCGCCGTCCGTCGAAACCGAACCCACGTTGTACCTCGAAGGCGAACTGCAGGTCCTCAGTCGCGGCCGAACTTAAATACGTGTGGTGGAACTCGTGCCCGCGGAGAACAGTCCCGCCGCTGTAGAATGGATTCTCATCGGTGACCTTCAGCTCGACGTATCCGTGTCCTTTCGGTCGTGCTTGGAAGCCAAAAGTCACTGGCAGTACGCCGGCCATGCGGTAGCTCGTGCCCTCATATACCAGTTCTTGACCGAGGACGACAGCTCCACCGCACTCAGCGTATATCGGCAGTCCGCGTCTGGCCGCCGACCGGACATCTTCCATGAACGGTTGGTTTCGCGTCAG
>CP070792.1:1052377-1054183 GCA_020346845.1 Gemmatimonadota bacterium | reverse complement strand
CGTGCACGATTCCACCATTGACGTAGGCTCGGAGCTTTCCGCCTGTCTTCGAACATAGCGCGGCTTCGCCCGCGGACTTTTCGAGCGTGCTCCGGGAGGTTGGCGTCCGCCCCGGCCGCAGGAGAGGGCAGCGATGCCGCGCAGCATCATAAGGTGAGTTAGGTGTCCTCACCGCTCGCCCCTGCGCACATCGCGCGGCGCGGCATTCCGCACCGACCATGTCTTCTTCACGGACTCCCACCGATTTGCTAGGTCGCCTCGGTGGTTGGCGCTGATGTCCTGTGCCGTGGCTGGGCGCAGCGCTGCTCACGCGGCCCGCAGGTTGGGAGCACCGAGAGGAGACCGCAAGTGGCGTCAAGACGGCACAGCAATGGGATGTAAATTGTCATGCAGAGGGGGAATCACAGGCGACAGAACGGCGGATGCAAGGAGCACATCGATAAGGAGACGTTCAAGCAGATCTTCCGCGACCATTGGGAGGCATTCAAGGCCGAGAATCCGCGCTACAACAACGAGTACCACGATACGGTGATCGCGAAGATGCTCAACTGCGGTGACCCGAAGACGATGGGGTACGCCCAGTACCGTTGCTGCCATTGTGGCGAGGCACACAAGGTCGCATTCAGCTGCAAGTCTTCGTTCTGCCTCTCTTGCGGCAAGGTCTACACCGAGAAGTGGGCCGCCTTCATCGGTGGCCGGCTCCTTCCAGGCGTCGTCTACCGGCATGTCGTTCTGACCATGCCGAAGTGTCTTAGGCTCTGGTTCTATCGCAACCCGGCCTTGCTTTCTCCGTTGATGCGCTGTGGCCACGATTGCCTCAAGGACGTGTTCTCTACGTTCAAACGCGCCGACATCGATATCGGTACGGTCATCGTCCTGCAAACGGCTGGGCGTCCCGGAGAGTACAATCCGCACCTGCACATCTTGGTGACCTCCGGCGGCCTCCACTCCAAGACGGGCAACTGGTCACGAGCCGACTTCTTCCCCTACGAAATGCTGCACAAGAAGTGGCAGTATCACCTGCTATCCATGCTCAGGAGAGAGGTCGGCCCTGCGGCTCAACCGGATATCGACCACTGCTGGAATGAATACCCCAAGGGCTTCGTCGCCAACATTCAGAAGGGTGCCGTGCCGCCTGGCGGGGAGGGTCTGGCGAAGTACCTCGCGAAATACCTCGTCTCACCGCCCATCTCGGTCCGACGGATCGTCAGCTACGATGGCAATTCCGTTCGATACTGGTACCGTGACCATCGCACCCACGCCATCGAGCATCTGAACCTCCCCGTCCTACAGTTCATCGGACGCATGGTTCAGCACATCTTACCCAAAGGCTTCCAGAGGATCCGCTACTACGGGCTGCACAGCCACCCTCGCTACAGAAAGATGAGGCGCAAGCTAGCCATGCTGGTGCCCCACCTCCGAGCCGCGGACGGTGAATACCGGATCCGTCCCCGTCTCTCCTTCGTTCAGCTCTTCCTGCTCACCTTCGGCAAAGACCCCCTACTCTGCCCCAAGTGTGGTGAGCAGATGGAGCTCGAGCTCCTGTGGCACCCCAAGCACGGCGTCATTCGCAACTACTTCGAACAAGAAATGCGCGAGGTCATCCTTGGACCAAGACCGACCAGACCATCCCAACCGACTGCGCGACGAGCCGTTCCTCGGGCCGAGCGAATGGTACCTCTACCGCTGCCGTTCCTGTGAGTACACCGAGTGGGTTGAGGACGTCGTCTTTGACGCCTTTCCACCAGCCGGCCCTCGCGACGGTCCTGTCCTTGGGTGCCGAGACTGCAACGCAGATCTCCGATG
>CP070792.1:1050451-1052277 GCA_020346845.1 Gemmatimonadota bacterium | reverse complement strand
CGCACGATCGCGGGACCGTGGAGGTGGCGCACGGTCGTATGAGGGAACGCGACCTAGACGCGGTGATGCGCCGGTTCGTAGCCGGTGAGATAGATGTGCTCGTGTCTACCATGATTGTCGAGTCGGGCCTGGACGTCACAAATGCCAACACGATGATAGTGCACCAGGCACATCAGTTTGGGCTGGCCCAGCTGTATCAGTTGCGGGGGCGGGTTGGGCGCGGACACCGCCGTGCCTATTGCTACCTGATAGTACCGGACAACGTGCACCCTGACGCCGAGCGCAGATTGAAGGTCTTGGAGCATCACACGGAGTTGGGCTCGGGCTACCGGATCGCCTTGAGGGATCTTGAGCTTAGGGGCGCGGGTAATCTCTTAGGAGCAGAGCAGTCGGGACACGCCCATGCGGTGGGGTTCGATCTGTTTATGCGGTGGCTGAACGAGGCGGCCAGTGCCTTGAAGGGTGACGCTGGGGGTGATAGATGGCCGGCGCCGGAAGTAATTCTGGACACACCGGCGTATTTGCCCGAGTCGTATGTGCCCGACGACGATGCGAAGTTGGAGTTCTACCGTCGACTGGCGCGGTCGGAGGAGCTGTGCGAGATTCATGCGCTACGCGATGAGCTGCGCGACCGCTTCGGGCCGCTACCGGAGCAGGCCGAGCGGCTCTTAGTCGTTTCCGAGCTACGGACGCTCGGGGCCATCCTGGGACTCGAGACGATTCTGGTTCGGGGTGATGAGGCCCGCCTCAAGTTCCGAACTGGGACTGCACCCAGGCTCATGCGGCTTTCGGCGGCCTTGGACGAAGTGCAGTTCTCGGCTGATGTGAGAAGGACTGTACCGCTTTATCTGCGGCTAACGCGCTTGGGTGGAGTACCGATCCACTCCGGCTTGGTTCGCGCGTTGGCTGCGGCGCTGAGTGAGGATGCTACGGCGCCAGAAGCCATTTGGGGGAAATAGATGCGTCGTTTTGTGATCGTCATGTCGGCAGCCGCGCTGCTCGGGTGCGGTGACCTGTTCAATCGAAACGTTGTAGCAAGAGCTGGATCAGATGAGTTGTCGGTCGAGTGGTTCGCGTCGACGCTGGCGGAAGGTGAAAACCTGCTGCAACCACCGGCAGTCGAGCGCTGGGCCTGGCTCTGGGTGCAGTACTCGCTGTTCCTGCAGCGTATGGCCGGGGGCGATTCACTGGTCGACACTGCAACGGTGCTCGATGCGATGTGGCCGGAAGTGCTGATAGCAACGGTCGACAACTACTACGATCGATTAGTGACCGAGCAGATGACGGTGGGTCAGGAACAAATCGACAGCGCGTACAACGCCGGTGATCACCGCCTGATCGACCACATACTCGTGGCAACGGGCATGAGGTTCTCGCCTGCCGAGAACGAGCAACGACGCATCAGGGCGTACGACACCCAAGCGCGCTTGGCGCGGGGCGGGTCGTGGGACCGCGAATCACCAAATTCTGAGGACCCCTCTACGAGGCACGTTGGAGGGCGGCTAGGCTTGATCACGATCGGGGAGATGGTACCCGAATTCGAACAGGTGGCCTTCGAGCTCGAGCCGGGAGAGATCTCGCAAGTAGTCCAGACTCGCTTTGGCTACCACATCATCCGCCGTCCAGCGTTGGAGGACACGGACGGTGATTTCGAGAGGCTGATCCGAGGTGTGTTGGTAGAGCGGTGGAAGGCAGACTACCTGGCCGATGTCTCGGAGCGGCGCAATCTCCAGGTGCTCGATGAGGGCCCGGACATAATGAGGGACGCAGCCGACCGACCGATCCGTGTGTTGGCGTTGGAGCCCGGTCGAGTGATCGGCACATAC
>CP070792.1:1048523-1050351 GCA_020346845.1 Gemmatimonadota bacterium | reverse complement strand
TAGGCGTCATGACTCTCGCTGCCGAATGTGGCAGTCAGCTCGTGTTGCGAGCTACGGGAGATGATGCGGAAACGGCACTCGATGCCCTGGCCGACGTGGCGACACGGGACTTCGGGGACCTGTGATGGACGGGCGAGTAATCACGGGTGTCGGTGTATCGGCAGGTGTGGCGATTGGACCGGTATACGTTCTCCACACGGAACTGCCCGAGATCGCCCACCGGACTATCCCCCGTGAGGAGTGCGAAGCCGAGATCGAACGACTACACAAAGCGGTGTCTGATGTTCGCACCGAGCTGGAATCGCTGCGGGAGCGGACGCGCAAACGCGCGGGTGTCGAAGAGGCGAAGATCTTCAGCGCCCAGATTGCGATGTTGGAAGACGAGCAGCTACTCGGAGACGTTCGCCGGTTGGTGCGCGAGAATCAACTTACAGCCGAACGTGCATTCGAGTTCGAGATACTGGAGCTCAAGGAGCTCTGGGCACAGTCATCGAGTGCAACGCTGCAGCAACGTACTGCCGATTTGGTCGGGATACAGACCCGTGTGTTGCAGGCGCTGCTGGGTGAATCGCTCGGCGATGTGCTGCACGAGGCAGGTGACCGACCTGCAATTGTTCTCACGAGGGAGCTGACTCCCGGTCTGACCGTCCAGTTGGAACAAGCGCTGGTCACGGGCTTGGCCAGTGAGTATGGGACGCGTTCAGCTCATGCCGCTATACTCGCGCGCAGTCTTGGCATGCCCTGTGTCATGGGATTAGTGGGTGGCATCGACCAGGTCAAGTCGGGTACGACTGTTATCCTCGACGGTACGCGTGGCACGCTACTCATCAATCCAACAGACGATGAGATCAAGGAAGCGTACGAGCGCGAGGGCTTGCGGCTGGAGCTGGACAACGAACTCGAGGCCGTGGTCGGTTTGCCCTCGATCACGCGCGATGGCTGTGAGGTAACGCTGCGCGGTAATATCGACTTGCCTGAAGAGGTAGCCAATGCCGCGGATCATGGCGCCGAGGGTGTTGGGCTTTTGCGAACGGAGTTCCTGGTGGTGGGGAGGACCGAGCTACCGGGTGAGGACGAGCAAACGGAGTTCTTCATGCGAGTGGGGAAGAGCTTCGCCGGGTATCCGGTGGTAATCCGCAGTTTCGATCTCGGTGGCGACAAGTTTCCGGCCGCATTTCGGGCACCTCCACAGAAGAATCCGTTCCTGGGCTGGCGTGCGATCAGGGTCAGTCTGGACCAGCCGGACATCATGCGCACCCAGATCCGGGCGATGTTGCGGGCCCGAGCGTCGGCCGATATCCGGCTCATGCTGCCTCTGATAAGCCAGGTCGAGGAAGTGATCCGCACACGGGAGATCTTGGAGGAGTCGATTGCGGAGCTGAACGCTATTGGCGTACCTATTGGTGACGACTTGCCCGTTGGCATCATGGTGGAAACGCCTGCGGCGGCCATGATGGTGGAGCAGTTGGCAGCCCACAGCAACTTCATCAGCGTTGGCACCAACGATCTGACACAGTACACTCTCGCGGTCGACCGGGGTAACGCGCGGCTGGCCGATCGCTTCACTCCGTTACATCCCGCTGTGGTACGCTTACTCAAACGGATTGTCGAGTGTGGCGTCTGTCGTGGCCTAGACGTCAGCGTGTGCGGCGAGATGGCTTCCGAACCGCTGTCGACACTACTGCTATTGGGTCTGGGCTATCGAGTCCTGAGTGCATCTCCCGGCGCACTACCGTTGATCAGGTGGATTGTTCGCCAGATCGACATCTCATCGGCACAAGAGGCGGCCAAGCAGGCCACCGAAGCATCCACGACCAATGAGGTGACG
>CP070792.1:1046590-1048423 GCA_020346845.1 Gemmatimonadota bacterium | reverse complement strand
TCCTTGAGATAGCGTTGGTACTTCCAGCGTGTCAGCTCGTCACCTTCGAGTTCCGCATCCAGCATTGCGGCGTTCTTGGGACCGTAGGCGGCATCCCACGCTGTCAACTGCTGCGGCGTCATACGGTCACGTAATCTTTCAATAGACCCACTGAACCAGTCATCTCCCGGCGTCGGATTGGGGTAGACCTTAGAGTCGTACCCAAGATGCTGATGCTGTGCGATGGTCATCTCCTGCGTCAGCGCCGCTGAGGTCCTGCCCTCGTAGTCGTCGAACAGTGTGGCCGGCTCGGGGATCTCCGTATCGTCGTAGAGGGTGAGATGGTCTGGCCCCGGAGACCACTCGCGATGTGGTGCCTTGTGTTGATACATCAGCATGAACGGCCTGTCCCCAGACCGTCCCGTTTCCAGCCATTCGATCACTTTGTCCGTGATCAAGTCGGTCACGTATCCCGTATCCCTGGCGACACCATCGACCGTGCGGAAATCTGGGTTGTAGTAGTGCCCTTGCCCTGGGAGAACTTCCCAATAATCGAACCCGACCGGATCGCTCTTGAGGTGCCACTTGCCCACTATTGCAGTTTCATAACCGGCTTCCCGCAAGAGCAGAGGGAAGGTCACCTGAGACGAGTCAAACCTCTCGGCGTTAGTTGGCACCGAATTGAGATGGCTGTGCTTCCCCGTGAGAATCACGGCTCGGCTCGGCGCACAAATACCATTCGTAACGAATGCGTTACGGAACAACATGCCCTCACGGGCTAGCCGATCGATGTTTGGCGTCGGGTTTAGCTCGGCTAGACGGTCACCATAGGCACCGACCGCCTGAGCGGCGTGATCGTCCGTGAATACAAAGATGATATTGGGGTGTTCGCGTTCGGACACACCGCAGGCTAGTGTCAGTGCCGCCGCTACCAAAGCGGCGGGGATCACACGGAATCGCATTGCGAGTCTCCCTCGTGGCGGGTATCGAACCGAATATACCATCAGATCCGAGCGGCGGATATTTCGCATGCCGACGCCGCGCTTCCTGACAGAGTTCGGATTACTGACGATGCCGCACCCGGTCAGGCAGACACTGCGGGACCGCCGACCCGACTTGCCCGAGCCCGAGCAGCAGTGTATGCTATGGCCCTTCCCGCAACGACGGAGGTCCCATGCCCACAACGCATCGCGTCTGCGCAGCCGTAGTCACCTTGGCAGCGCTTGGATTGTCAAACACCCAGGGCCAGTCAGCCGCCGACGTCATCAATGCAATGGTCTCGGCGTACGAAAAGAACGTCGAGGGCGTCGACAACTACACGCTGGTTCAGGAAACCATGGGCATTGAGACCGTCAGCTATTTCGAAAAGGAAATAGTCGAGGGACGCCCGGTGTTCCGCCTGCGCCAGACCCAGGCAATGGGCGTGGTAATGAATGAACAGGATGAGCACGCGGAGCAATGGGACGAGTTCTACACCATGGCTCCCGAGCTGATCTCGCGCGCGACGTACGAAGGCCGAGAGGACGTTGACGGCAATTCAGTTCACGTCATATCCGTGACTGACCTGGAGGAACTCGCGTTCGGGCCTGGTACCGCAATGGAGGACCAGGATTTCAAGCCGCAGCGCGCCCGAATGTACATCGACGTGGATGAGTCCCTGATGCGGCAGATGGTGTTCGAAGGCCAACTGACACAGGACGGTGAGACTCACGACGTGACGAGCATCGTGGAGTTCCAGGACTATCGTGAGGTGGAAGGCATGGTCCAGCCCTTCCTGATCAGAGTGACCATGCAGGGCCTCGGGGAAGCGATGGATGAAGAGCAGCGCGCGCAGTACGAGGAGATGAAGAAGGA
>CP070792.1:1044635-1046490 GCA_020346845.1 Gemmatimonadota bacterium | reverse complement strand
GAACAGGCGCCCGTCGGTCTGGTTCACGAAGTTGACTGTCTGGAAGTTGCTGAAGTTGGCGTCCTCTCCCGCTACGGCCACAACATCGCGGGCATACCATGTCACGGGCCCTGGAGCGAAGCCGTCTGCGAACCGCGTGCTCTGTGAAATGTAGAAGTCCAGTCGCCGAGGCTTCTTGTCGCTGTCGCTCCATACGGCCAACAGGTAGTAGTCATTCGGCAGCCTGGTGAGTGCAACGGCCCCGGCCTTGCCCTTGGACCGCTTCACTGCGTGCTTGAATTGCAGTGGCTTTTCCGGATCCTGCATGTTGTAGAACACGATGCGCGACTTCTCAGGCGTGTTGCATTCCACCGGCACGGCCAGAATATCACCACACACACTGACGCCACCGGCGTGCCATAACTGACGGTCGATGCCGATAGTCTTTACGATCCTGTCTGAGGTGGGCGGGACCTGTCGCTTGACGATGTTCGAGCCCCAGGGGCCGCGCGATGCTCGGCTGCCCATCTTGACGACGAACACATGCGAAGCACGCTTGTGCTTCGGATTGCTGTGGGGGTCACCCCCGGATATCACGACGTACTGCCCCTTGCGCAACCGCTGCATTCCCTGGAAGTGGTTGCCCAGCCCAAGACCGTTGTCGACATGCGCCGTGTAGCGCATCTCCGGGATCTCGTCGCTGTCGTGAGCGCGCAGGTAGTCGCCCTCCGTTCTGATCTTGCGGTACTCGCGCAGGACGTTGTCGACAGTGTAGTTGCGGGTGGCGAAACGAGCGCTGGCCGAAGGAGCCGCAAACACCCCCGGCTGGTAGCTCGTGTACTTCGGGCGAGGCATGATCTACCCTCCTGCAGTATATGACCAAGCTGCTAGAGCTTCATCGTAAGAACGAGGCGACTAGCGCAGACACCTCGGGTGTTCGCAGATAGCCGTATGACTTGTGAGGATTGGGATCATCCATTGCATAGTCATTTAACACCAAGTCGTCCACTACTCTCACACCCAACGCGTTCGGTCCATAGTCATCAGCTAGATGCGTGTCGAATGCAACCGGATCCCGGCGGTCTGAGAAATTGACCCATCGCTCCGTCACGATCGTTGGTGTACGCACCTTGTTGTCCCACCGTGTCTCGCGCGTCTTGGACTTCACGTGAGCCAGACCCAATGGAGATCCGATGGTTACATAATGCGATACGTTCACTGCGAGATCTGTTCTACCCAGATCGCGCAGCACGTTGTAGGAAATGATGGAGCCCATAGAGTGTGCAATGAGGCAGATCTCATGCTGTTTCTGTGCCACCAACGCGTCCCAGCACTCGGCGTTCAGGACATCTTCGGCTGGCCGCAGCACATCGTCGCGTCCTCTGATTTTACGCGACCGGTCCCAGTAGAAAGCAAGGTCGCGCAATACACGCGCGAGCAATGCATCGGCAATGCGCCCTACACCAAGCGTGTCTTTTACTGCCTCGAGCCCACGCCCCAGGATTTCGGTTCCCTCGGCTCGCACCCGATCCAGCCAGCGGTCGTTATAACGCTTGAGATCGCTCTTCTTTGCGGCGTAATACGGTTCCTTGTTGTAGAGCTTGTCAAAGTTGAACGCGGGATCGTCGTGCAGGGGACGTCTGTACAGCAGGTCTGCCCAATACACCATCTCGAATCGAAAGCGTGGCTGGGCGATACCCTCGTTATGTCGCAATCCCTCGGCGATCGAGTCACGCCACCATTGCTTGAGAACGGGGCGCCGCGACTTGTTGGCAAGGCCGTGAATTCCGATGATGATCTTGGACATTTGCATCTCCTAGATACGGAGGGCTCCGTGGCAAGCGACCATGGCGCGCTCACGACGGACTGTCGCCGG
>CP070792.1:1042646-1044535 GCA_020346845.1 Gemmatimonadota bacterium | reverse complement strand
ATCGAAGGGGTCGGTCTGTCGATCCAGCGACGCAAGGCCGTCGATGACTGGAGCCGGATGGAGAACGAGTGGATCTTGATCAGAGATGGCGAGATGAAGACCTACAGGCTACGCCACTGGATCTACTCGGCGCGTGAGTTTCGTCTCATGCTCGAGTCTGTAGGGTTCCAGAAGGTAGACTTTTACGGAGATCTGCAGGGCACGCCCTATGGGCCGACAGCCACGATATTGCTCGCGATAGCGCAAAAGGCATAACGATTGAGCGCGAAGAGGACGCTCTGAAGAGAAAGGGCGGGTGCGTCGGAGTATGGAGAAGGTCAACGTCGTAGAAAAGCTGAGACTGTTCTCAGACCACTGGCACCCACGCATTGTGGGTGAGCTCAATGGACAGTTTGTGAAGCTCGCCAAGCTCCAAGGTGAGTTTGACTGGCACCGACACGCGCAAGAGGATGAGCTATTCCTGGTCGTTTCCGGGACTTTGACCATCAAGCTGAGAGATCGGGACGTCACTCTAGAGGAAGGGGAGTTCTTTATAGTACCGAGCGGTGTCGAACACAAGCCGGTGGCTGCAACCGAAGCGCATGTACTCTTGTTCGAGCCCAAGTCCACCTTGAACACCGGTGATGAGCGGACCCAGCGCACGGTTGAGGACCTGGAATGGATATGATGTTCAGAGGGATGTCGGACTTCGGGCTGCGGAGTGACGGTTGATGAGGGGTGCATCGCATGCTGCATGAGAAGGACTTCATCATGCGCGAGATCGAGCGGATAGTGGCGGTTATCGCACGAATTCTGGGGCTCAAGCAGCATCAAGATCTGGATGGCGCGCTAGAAGTGATCCAGCACTCCTACGTGGAGCTATTCGGTCCCTTGGGTGAATTCCTCGCGCAGGCAGATGTTGGCACCGTGGTGCAGCTGTTGACCGATCCGGTGCAGCTGGCGGGCCTGGCCCGACTACTCCGGGTCGAGGCGGATTTGCGGGCCAGTGCGGGGGATCATGAGGCTGCAGAAGGCATCAGGCTCCGTGCACTCGAGCTAGCCATCGAGGCATACAAACGTGATGAACACGGCGTTGCAGATGCCAAGTCCGCCGTGCTGGAAGTCAGCAAGGGGATCTCCGGTGAGTTGCTATCGCCCGAACACGGTCAGGCGTTGCGGGAGATCATTGCGGATTCGGAGCGGCGCTCCAAAGTACAGGACTCTGCCAGCGGTGGGATTGGGTAGATGAAGCAACTGTACATCTTGAAGACGGGATCGACCTACCCGGACATAGCCGCGGAGCATGGCGACTTCGAGCAGTGGGTGATGGACGGCCTGCGATTGCCCGCTGAGTGTGTGGCGGTGGTCGATGTCAGTGCGAAGCAGAAGCTGCCCGATCCGACAGTAGTCGGGGGTGTGGTGGTAACCGGTGCTCACGAGATGGTTACTGACGGCGGATCCTGGCTCGAGTCGGTCAGTGCCTGGCTCCGCCGGCTGGTGGAAGAGGGAGTCCCGATTCTCGCGATCTGCTACGGGCATCAGTTGCTCGCTACGGTGTTGGGTGGCGAGGTGGGATACCATCCTGCGGGTCGTGAAGTGGGAACCGTTACGGTGCACTGCCACTCAAAGGCTCAGTCGGATCCGTTGTTCGCGGTGCTGCCCGACATTTTTCCCGCCCAATCGAGTCATGCTCAGTCGGTGTTGTCGTTGCCGCCCAATGCAGTGACGTTGGCCAGCAGCAAGCACGAGCCAATCCACGCCTACCGGATAGGTGACAGGGCGTGGGGAGTTCAGTTCCACCCGGAGTTCACTGAGGCGGTGATGCGATGCTATATCGCCAAACAGCGCGACGAGCTGGCGCAACAGGGACAGGATGCCGATGGCATTGCCAAGGCGGTGACACCATCCCC
>CP070792.1:1040642-1042546 GCA_020346845.1 Gemmatimonadota bacterium | reverse complement strand
GAGTGCTCTCGGAATCCTGAAGCGCGGCAAGACACCACGGCATGACGGCTCGGACAGCAATCCGGGCCGTTCTTTTATGGCAGCGAGATGAGTTTGGAGACGCGCTCGCAAAGCCATCTCGTGATGTTATAATTCCCGGCCATGACGGCAGTAGCTACGATTGGAACGGCGACGGTGGAACACCGGCCGGACGGTATGCTCACGATCAGGCTTGCTGGTCCATGGCATTTGCGAGGCAGACTCCCGAGTCTGCCGAAGCTGGAGCATGAGCTCGATGCACTGAAGGGCTCCGGCACCGTTGGCTTTGATACCTCAGAGCTAACCGAATGGGACAGTGGCTTGCTGACTGCCGTGGTGTACGTGTTGGAATCCTGTAGCCAGCGCCGAATCGCCGTTGATCGTTCGGGTCTACCCGAGGGTGTGAAACGGTTGCTCGCCCTATCCGAGGCTGTGCCGGAGAAGACCGACGCGCGTACCTCCGAACTGGAACTGCCTTTCCTCAACCGCGTCGGTTCCATCTACCTCGCTGCACACGACTCAGTAGCCGAAATGCTCGACTTCCTTGGGGCCGTCACGCTTGTTCTGGGGAAGTTCATGGTAGGCAAGGCGCGCTACCGGAAATCAGACTTGTTGCTGCTGATCCAGCAGGCGGGCCTCGAGGCCCTGATGATCGTCTCGGTAGTGAGCTTCCTCTTGGGCCTCATCCTCGCCTTCGTAGGTGCAATCCAGCTGCAGGCATTTGGGGCGACGATCTACGTTGCCAACCTGGTGGGTGTCGCCATGGTCCGCGACATGGGTGCGCTCATGACGGGCATCATCATGGCGGGACGGACTGGTGCCGCGTACGCGGCCCAACTCGGCAGCATGAAGGTGACCCAGGAGATTGACGCGCTCGCCACAGCAGGTGTATCGCCGCTGGAGTTTCTCGTGCTCCCACGTGTCATCGCGCTAGTGCTGATGATGCCGTTGCTCACGATCTACTCCAATGTCGTGGGCATCGTCGGTGGAGCGATAGTAGGTGTCACAATGTTGGAGTTGTCCCCACTCACCTACTACCAGCAGACGGTCAGTGCTCTGAGTGTGAGCGCGCTCTTGGGAGGGATCTTCAAGGGCTCGGTGTACGGTGCGCTCGTTGCCATCGCCGGTTGCATGCGTGGCATGCAATCGGGCAAGAGCGCCTCGTCGGTGGGGGATGCAGCCACCTCCGCAGTCGTGACCGCAATCGTCGCGATCATTGCGGCTTGCGGTCTGTTCTCGGTCGTCTTCTATGTGCTTGGTCTCTAGGGTACAGCGGCGATGAACGAGCCTCAGTCGAGCGTTCCCGAAGTCACGGTACGTGATTTGACCATGGCGTACGGCGATTTCGTGCTGCAACGCGATCTGAATTTCAAGATCGACCGGGGCGACATATTCGTGGTGATGGGCGGTAGTGGTTGCGGCAAGAGTACGCTGATGCGTCATCTGATCGGTCTGAATGCTCCGGCCCGGGGAGAGATCCTTTATGGCGAGGAAAGCTTCACCGGAGCGGAGCCGGAGCGGCGCGAAGCGATGTTGCGCAACGTGGGTGTGCTCTACCAGAGTGGCGCCCTATGGAGCTCCATGACGCTGGCCGAGAATATCGGACTGGTCCTGGGTGAGTTCACTGACCTCAGTCCGGCAGAGATCCGCGATGTCGCGTCCTTGAAACTGGCGCTGGTGGGACTCAAGGGATTCGAGGACTTCTATCCGTCAGAAATCAGTGGCGGCATGCAGAAGCGGGCGGGCTTGGCCCGCGCGATGGCTTTGGACCCGGCAATGCTGTTCATCGACGAGCCATCCGCAGGACTCGACCCGATCAGTTCTCGCCTATTGGACGATCTGATTCTGGAGCTGCGCGATAGCCTTGGGACCACGGTCGTGGTCGT
>CP070792.1:1038617-1040542 GCA_020346845.1 Gemmatimonadota bacterium | reverse complement strand
GGACCCCGACTGTTGTGGCGCAATTCCACGTGCACTGGCCCCGTCTCCAAACGCAATGCAGTCACAGCCTGCTGAGCGCAGTCTGCCAATCGGGCCTGGACCTTTGCTGAGAGTCGTGATGGAGTGACGTATATCGTCTCCGGAAAGTGCGGTCCCTCGAGGGGATCAGGCTTGTCAAACAGCGCGAGAATGTGGAGTATGCCTCGCTCGACCCAACCCTCGAGTGCCACCTCCTTGCCCGGCACAAAGTCTTCCACCAAGATCCCCGGTGTTGTCCAGCCACGTGCGTGCGACTCGGCTCGCTCAGCGATTGACCTGACTCGACTGAGTGCGCCTTCGAATTCATCAGCATCGTTCACTCTTATGACACCGCGGCTTGCGGCAAGATGAATCGGCTTGATCACGCATGGATACCCGACTCCGCGCGCTACCTGGGATGGCCGCTCATGCTCGCATACGAGCCTGAACCGCGGTACTAATACATTCTTCTCCCACAGCAGCACGCGTTGGCGGTACTTATCTCCCGCCGCCTTGGACGCGACAACAGAGTTGTGTCTCAAGCCCAGGACGGCACTGGCATGAGCTGCAACAACCACCGTGTCGTCATCGATACCACAGACCGCCACAAGTGGGTGCTTCGCAGCGAACGACCTGACCTGATCGGCAGCACGCACAGGATTCGAAAAGTCAAGAGTGAGAAGCCTATCGGGTTGCGAAAGGGAGAAAGTGCTGTCGTGTTCGGAGGCAACGGTGAGGTCAACATCCAGCCGCTGAGCTGCCTCCATGAACGCGTCGGCTCTGTAGGTTGTAGTAGGTATCAGCAGGAGGAGACGAGGTCGGTCACCTCCGATACTCACTCTATTTCGAACCTTGCTGGAAGTACGGATTCGAGCCGGAGGAGTGGTCCGTGATGTCCCTCACTCCTTTGACCGCCGGAACCAGCCTCTTCACAGCGGCCTCCACACCCTGCCGCAGCGTAACGTTCGCCATACCGCATCCCTGGCATCCTCCCATCAAGCGCACAATGATCGTGGCATCCTGGACGTCTATCAGATCGATCCGGCCACCGTGTTGGGCTACGGCGGGATTGATTTGGGTCTCGAATATCTCCGCTACCGCATCGTAGATTGCATCGTCGTCCATCGCGCCGCCTACCGACGCAGCAGACGCCTCGAGGCGTTCTGCACCAGCGTTTACAGCATAGCGGATCTGCGGCTCGAGAACACTCCACGGCATATCGGGGTCCGACTTGGCCGCCGTAATGACATTACCGGATACCACCACCTCACTGATCCCAGACACCTCCATCACAGCTTCAGCCACTGGCGACTCTGCAGCATCTTCCACTGACGTGTACTTCTTCACTCCGGGCTCATGAACGGCCCGGCTCAGTATGAACTTGCAGCGATCCTGGTCGACCGGCTCAGCGGTTACTTCTATCGGAGTAGGCATGGTATTGGAAAGGTAGCTCCTTGACCCGGGAGCGGGGAGCGGGGTCTCGAATGACAAATGATGAATAATGAACTTCGATCGTTCGAGCCGATGCGCTAGTGACGCATAGCTCAGCAATTCAACATTTAGTATTCAAAATCCGACATTCAATATTCGCCGTTATCTGCCCCCCGACTCGGTTCTAGGTTGTCGCGGGCACCCCGGCCAAAATCTCCCTAATCTCGCTCAACGCCCACTCCAACGTCTCTTTCTCGACTACCAGAGGTGGCGCAAACCGGATTACCTGTTCGTGTGTCTCCTTCGCCAGGATGCCACGACGGTGTAGCTCCTCACAGAAGGGCCGCGCGGGTCCGCTTTCGTCTTTGATCACGACTCCGATCAGCAAGCCCTTACCCCGCACCAACTCCACGTGCGGTGAGTCTATGGCGCGCAACTGGTCCATGAACCACTCACCCAGCTCCTTGGCCCGATCC
>CP070792.1:1036583-1038517 GCA_020346845.1 Gemmatimonadota bacterium | reverse complement strand
AGTCTCGCCCTCACGCGTGATCACGATCGAGGAGACTGAACGTTCTACAGTTGGCCGTGCCGCAGAAGTTCCCAGAAAGGTGAGTGACAGCATGGGAGCGAATATAATGGAGCGGGGAGTAGGCAGCAGGGACCAGAAGGAGATGAAGCGCGACGGCTAGTCTCGAGGGAGCCCGCTGGGGGGCCGTTCCCCCGCCCCCCACTCCCTCTCAATGCTAGAATAACGAGATATTGGTGTAGCGACTGGGTCTTTCCCGCACGTCGTCCAACAGCTTCGTCATGGAGACCAGCAGCGCGTGCAGATCGTCGTGGATCGTCTTGTTGTTCAGCAACATGCCAACCGACCCGGTCGTGTCGTTCATCTGCTGCAGCATTGCCTGCAGTGCCATCGTGGCCCCTGCTAGACCTTGCGTCATCTCGGTGACATTCTCCGTCAACTCATCGAGCTGTGACAGCGACTCGTTGATAGCCGGGTTGGCCAAGGTAGTATCAAGCCGGAGCGCCACCTGCTCCAGCGCCCTGAATGCATCGTGGGTCTGACCGATGAGAGGTCCCTCCCCGGCTCGGGCAATCACCTCCAATGCATGTTCTGTCGCCTGCAGCGTGTTGTGAACATCCTCCGCTATCTGAGCGGTGAACAAGCGCTGCATTCCTATCAGGACTTCAACGGCTTCCTCTGAGAGGTCGTCGACCCGCTCGGCAATGTCTGAGCTGCTACTGCCAATGATGACCTGGTCCTCGCCTAGTGGGGTCGAAGACGTGCCCGGACTGTATGCGACCACTTTGGCCCCTAGGAAGTCCAACGCCTTGATTGACACTCTTGCATCTACTGCCGGCGGGAATCTCCGACTGACCTCCAAGGTGATGATCACCCGACCTTCCTCCTGCAGCTCCCTCTTGGACACCCTGCCCACATTCACGCCGGAGATCTGCACCGGATCTCCCACGTTCAAGTTCGCGACCTCGGTGAACTGAACCGGGAACTCGATCTGTGATGCCCTGAACGAGCGTCCGGTGAGCCACATCAGGCCACCGAAGAACCCGATGATGGCAACTATGACCAGTAGACCGACCGAGACTTCCTGCTTGTAATAGAGATCCATTGGAAACGACCCTTCAGATCACCCCTGTGTTACTTGAAATCGCGCTCTAGGAATTGCTGCACCGCGTAGTTCTCAGCTTTCCTCATCTCATCCGGCGTTCCCATGGCCTGAATCCGGCCCTCGGACAGCAGGGCGATTCGATCCGAGACCCTGAAAGAGCCTCGCACATCATGGGACACTACAACGCTCGTGACGCCAAGTTCATCGCGCAGTTTCTCGACGAGCGAGTCGATTATGTCGGCGTTGACAGGATCGAGCCCTGAGGTCGGCTCATCATAGAGGAGATATGTGGGCTGACCCGCAATGGCACGCGCCAGGCCGACGCGCTTTTTCATCCCGCCAGACAGATCGGCCGGAAACTTTTGTGCCGTTGCCTGCGGCAGATTGACCAGATCAAGACATTCTAACACACGGTTCTCACAGTAACCCCTGTCCGATGCGCACTCGTTATCCGTAATCCCGAGTTTGATGTTCTCAAATACGTTCATGGAGTCGAACAACGCGCCGAACTGAAAGACGTATCCGATTCTGTTGCGAAGATTCGCCAACTCCCTGCGCTTTAGGTGCGCCACGTCCATGCCATCCACATTCACCGAGCCGCTGTCGGGGTGTAGCAGTCCATTTATGTGCTTCAACAGTACACTCTTGCCCGTGCCCGATGGTCCCAACAGCGCCATTGTTTCACCGCGCTTAACTTCGAAATCCACACCATCGAGTACGACGAGGTCGCCAAAACGCTTGTGAACGTCTCTGAGCGCAATCACTGCAAGAGAACCTTGGCGAGAGCCACATCCAAAAACAAAATCAGAACTGAAGCGCTCACCACTGCCGC
>CP070792.1:1034548-1036483 GCA_020346845.1 Gemmatimonadota bacterium | reverse complement strand
CTCGGCGAACACCTTGCCGACATTCGGCTACTACCTCGAGCTGAGCACGCCGGAGAATGGAAGCTAGTGCTACCCCACGCTGGTGGCGCCGACATTCTGCACGGAGACCGTGCGCTGCAGGCTGCCGAACTCATCATGCCTGCAATCAACGGCAAGGGTGGCCCGCAGCGAATGGTGCAGCGCGCCATAAGGCGACTGGAGAACTTCACTGACCCGGTCGATTACCTGCGCTCCGCTGCCGCTTCGAGCATACTGCGCCCAGGTGGCACGCTGGCCACGCTTCCGTTGGACATGCGTCTGGCTATTGAGATGGCCGTGAACGAAGAGACCGAGCGCTGCGCTCTGGAAGGTGAGATGTGGCTGCTCGAGCTCGCGTGGCGGGAAGCTGAAGAGATCGCGGCGATCGCTGACGACCTCACGGTGTCGCCCGAAGTCGAAGTCAAGCTGCAGCAAATGCGGCGGAAGCGAGAGGCGGGGTCCTAGCCATGATATTTCGCATGTAGCCCTGCTGCGATCATAGTGCCGGCCACCTGATCGGGTCCCGATCCTCGACCCGAGTCCGACCCTACGACTAATTGACCGCCAATTGACCGAATCAGGCTAACCTTGCGCCAGCAAGTAGTGGGCAAGTGACCAGCCGGAGCACAGAGTTGGGCCTTTGACGCCTCCTTGACGCTCCGGAATGACAATTGGCGCGTCGCGGCACACGGAAATGCCTCAACCACCAAGACCGACCGGTTGAATGGAAGTTGGGGCTCGACCAAGGAGGTCTCAATGAAACGTCTGCTCTTTCTCTTCCCCATCCTCGCCAGTGCGCTGACATTCGCGTCGTGCGACAGTGACAGCACCACCGGCCTGGAGGACTCACTGCTGGCGAAGCGTGCTGGGCCGCCAGGTAATTCCCATTACATCACGGTGATGACTCGCAACCTCTACATCGGTGCAGATGTGGATCCAATCATCGCAGCTGCTGCAATGGGTCAAACGCATTTGATTCCAGGATTGGTGGACGAGGCGTTCCAAACCATGCTGTTCACCAACTATCCCGAGCGTTCCGGCGCCATTGCCGACGAGATCCTGGCTGCCGATCCCGACCTGATAGGCATACAGGAGGCGTACGTGATCAGCGCCGGTGGGCTATTGCTGGACTTCACATGGATTCTGCAGCAGCAGCTACTAGCCCGGGGATTGGACTACTATGTGGCGGGCTCGGTGAAGAACACCGACGTAGTGATTCCTGGCGACGAAGCTGGACTGGTGTCACTCGTGGATTATGACGTGGTCCTGGCACGTTCGGATGTCATTGTCGACAACGTGGTGGAACAGAACTACGTGACCCGGTTGCCTGCGTTCCCGCTGGGCGGCCAAGAGTTGCAGATCCTGCGCGGTTTCGTGGCGCTGGACGCCGCGGTGAACGGCCGGACGTATCGCTTTGTGAATACGCATCCGGAATCGGGCCCCGATCTTTCCGCTCAGGTGCGACAAGGCCAGATCGCTGAACTGATCGCATTCTTGGCAGAAGAAACGCTACCCGTCATCATCGTAGGGGACATGAATACGGACGGCTACACCCAAGAGCCTGGATACTCGTTGCTGACGGACGCTGGGTACAAGGATGCCTGGGTCAAATACGCCGGTCGCAGGGAGCCGGGATTCACGAGTAGCCATGTCCCCGATCTCACGAACGAAACCGCCGAGTTCTATCACCGCATTGACCTCATAATGGCATCGCGCCTCGGATGGGCGGTGGTCGACATAGTAGGAGATGAAGCTAGCGACCGATTCCTGACGAGTGGCGAGTACTATCTGTGGCCGTCAGACCACGCAGGGGTTGTGGGACAGCTGCACGTACCGGCGCAGCCGACCTTCGTAGCGCAGTGAGTTGAGGGCAGTGAGCGGGGAGCGAGACCGATGTCGTCGTTTCGAGTACCGGAG
>CP070792.1:1032489-1034448 GCA_020346845.1 Gemmatimonadota bacterium | reverse complement strand
CGGTTTCTGGGAAAGAGGAGCCTCGGCTTGGGCTACAGCATGGCGGCAACGGAGCTGGTGTTGGCACCCGTTATTCCCAGTAACACGGCACGGTCGGGTGCGGTGATGTATCCGATTGTACGATCGATTGCCGAAGCGTTCGACAGTAGGTCGGGTGACGGGACTGAGCGTCGCATCGGCGCGTTTCTAGTACAGAACTCATTTCACGTGAACCTCATCACCAGTGCCATGTTTCTCACGGCCATGGCGGCCAACCCGCTGGCGGCTCAGTTTGCCGCCGATCAAGGCGTGACCATCACGTGGTCGAACTGGGCCACGGCGGCAATAGTGCCAGGGCTGACTAGTCTGCTTGTAATACCGTTCGTACTCTACAAACTCTATCCACCGGAGATCACGCACACTCCCGGCGCTCCGGAACTGGCCCGGTCGAGACTGACCGCGATGGGACCGATGCAGAGCAGTGAGAAGATCCTCTTCGGCACGTTTGTCGTGCTGCTATTGATGTGGATCTTTGGCAACCGGTTGGGAGTCAGCAGCACTGTGACGGCTCTGTTCGGTTGGGCTATACTCCTCATCACCGGTGTGATAAGCTGGGACGACGTGCTGCAAGAGCGCGGTGCCTGGAACGTGTTCATCTGGCTCTCCACGCTGATCATGATGGGCACATACTTGAGCAACTTGGGCATGGTCGGGTGGTTCAGCAGCTCGGTCGGCGGACTTGTCGGTGGTGTCGGATGGTTACCGGCGTTCTTGGTCCTGAGCCTGACATACTTCTACAGCCACTACTTCTTCGCCGGCAACACGGCACACATCAGCTCGATGTATGCCGCGTTCCTTGCCGTTGCACTGTTGGTAGGCACGCCACCTCTGTTGGCCGGCCTCGTACTTGCGTTCTTCAGTAACCTCTTCAGCAGTATGACGCACTACAGCACCGGCCCAGCACCAGTGTGGTTTGGAGCCGGTTACGTGAAACTCGCCCGTTGGTGGAAGCTGGGGGCAGTGATAAGTGTGGTGAACGTCGTGATCTGGCTCGGGCTCGGCGGTTTGTGGTGGAAAGTAATCGGGCTTTGGTGATGGTGACGGACGAGTAGGGTGGCCACGGACACGACCGGTCACGGATTTCAAACGGCCACGGAGAACTGCAAACGATCATGTAATTCGTAGGGGCCGCCCCATGAATTCCGTGACCGTTTGTTTCCGTGGCCGAAGGTTGGCCGGGACGCTCGCCTAGGCCGGAATCTCGATGATACCGAATCCTGGATCGGACTCGTCGTCTTCCACAGCGGAGCTCATGAACGCCTCCGTCCCAGGGCGTGCCGCTGTCGGCTTCAGCTCAGTGAAATCCAATTCGCTCAGCTCGTCCGGGCCGAAGGCGAAACCGTGGTTGGCTGCTAGCGCCGCCAACTCCTGTCTCAGCACAGGGTTTCGGTTAGCCTCGCGGAAGAAGGCCGCGACCATCTCTCTAGACATGGTGACCTCCTGCTAGGGCCTATATCGCCAATCTGTGGCCCCGTACCGGCCACCACAAGCTCAGGGGGTCGCGCTCACTCCGTGGAAAAGGCTACCCGCGGATCTATTCGGGTCGCCCGACGGGCCGGCATGTAGTTGGCGATCAGCGCGATCGCGGTAATGATCAGGGTCGCGGCGGCGTATGTCGCCAGATCCGTAGGCCGTATCTCATACAGCAGGCTGGCCATGAAGCGAGAAACGACGAACGCCGTTATCAGCCCGACCAGCGTGCCCGTGACGATGATGCGCGCGCCCCGTGACAGCACCATCCCCAGAATGGTGGCCGGCTTCGCCCCCAAAGCCATGCGGACACCGATCTCTCTGGTTCGGGCGGTGACCGAATACACCGTGATCCCGTAGATGCCCAAGGCGGCCAATCCCAGGGCCGCGGCTGCGAACATCGACAGCAGCACCATGTTCAGGCGTGGGCCCGAGAGCGCACTGGTCTCC
>CP070792.1:1030420-1032389 GCA_020346845.1 Gemmatimonadota bacterium | reverse complement strand
CAGCTTGTCACGCTCCACCACCGCCGTATAGAGGCCAAGTTGGGCCGCCCGAATGGCACATACGTAGCCGGCGGGGCCGCCGCCGAGGATGATTATGTCGTAGTTGTTTGCCACTGTTCCGTTCCGGTCACCGGTTTGTTTGCGTTGTGTACATCCATCGCGCTTACCAGACGATGGCTAGAGGGTACTCCAACATCTGTTTCACTGTCTGGAGGAACCTCGATCCTGTTGCTCCGTCAATCACACGATGATCGCAGCTCATCGTAACCTGCATGCGCTTGCGAACTTGTACTTCCCCGTCGACGGCCACCGGCCGCTCCTTGATGGATCCGACAGCGAGTATACCAGCCTCCGGCGGGTTGATCACGGCCGTGAATCGATCGATGTCGAACATCCCGAGATTGGATATGGAGAATGTTCCTCCTGAGTACTCTTCCGGCTTGAGCTTGCGCTCGCGTGCGAGTTGGGCCAGTTCGCGTCCTTCCGCTGCTATCTCACGCAGTGACTTGCGGTGCGCATTGCGAATCACTGGCGTGATCAGCCCCTCCTCCACGGACACTGCTATGGAGATGTGGACGTCGTTGAAGTAGCGAATGTACTCGTCCTGCCACCAGGCATTGCATTCACGATGCTGTCGTAACGCTTGGGCAACGACTTTGATGATGATGTCGTTGAACGAAACACGAGGTCCATCGTCCAACGCATTGAGTGCTGCTCGCGCTTCGGCAGTGCGATCCATGTCGATCTCACAAGTCAAGAAGAAATGTGGTACCGGGCCGATGGACTCGCTGAGACGGCGAGCAATCGTCTTGCGGATCTGCGTGATAGGCACGTCTTCGTAAGAGGGGCCGGGCTCCGCGGCAGCGCGCCTGGCACCTGGCACGGCGGCTTCAACGTCGCGCTTCGTAATGCGACCACTTGGTCCCGTTCCTGTGACGGCGCGCAAGTCGATCTTGCGTTCCTTGGCGAGCCGACGCGCCAGCGGTGATGCCTTCACGCGTTCGCTTTGCAATGGAACCTTGGGAGCAGCTTCTGCCGCTGCGTCGGCCGGAACTTCTGCAACAGGGACCGCGTCAGCCTCGAGTTTCGGCTGACTCCTCGCAGGCTTTACCGCCCTCTCTTCATCACTGGGTGGTACTCCAACCGTTGCCAGTACGTCTGAGATATCTTCGTCCTTTGCTGCAATCACCGCGATGACGCTGCCTACCTCGACCGTGGAGCCCTCCGGAGCCAACACCGCTCGCAGGGCTCCCTCGCCCCGCGCCTGAAGCTCCATGATCGCCTTGTCGGTTTCGACTTCGGCGAGAACGTCTCCGTCCATCACCGGATCAGCTTCCTGCTTGAGCCACTTGACTATGCGTCCCTCTTCCATCGTGGGAGAGAGTGCTTCCATGTAGACTTTCGTAGCCATGTCGATTCCGCCCTACGTTTAGTCCAGATAGGTGATCTGCTTGACTGCGTCGATCACCTTGTCGGCGTTTGGCTTGGCCGATTTCTCTAGTCGCTTGTTGTATGGTATTGGCACGTCGGCCTGTGAAACCCGCAGTACCGGTGCGTCGAGGTGGTCAAATGCGTGAAGCTGAACGTAGTCCACGACCTGAGCGCCCACACCACAGAATGGCCATCCTTCCTCGACCACCACGCACCGGTTCGTCTTCGCGACGCTCTGGAGGATCGTGTCTATATCAAGGGGCCGTATGGTTCGCAGATCGATGATCTCTGCCGAGATTCCGTATTCATCTGTCAGCCGACGCGCAGCCTCATGTGCGATGACCACGGTCTTTGCATGGCTCACGATGGTGACATCCGATCCCTCGAGCTTTATCTCCGCTTCACCCAACGGAATCGTATAGTCCTCATCGGGAACATCACCCTTCATGTTGTACATCATCTCACCCTCGAGGAACACCACCGGATTGTCGTCCCTGATTGCGGATTTGAGTAGACCTTTGGCATCGTAGGGCGTGGC
>CP070792.1:1028350-1030320 GCA_020346845.1 Gemmatimonadota bacterium | reverse complement strand
GCGATGTTGGCGAATGTCTGGGCCTGTTGCCGAGTCGTGAACGACGTCGTGATGGCCAACGCGAGTCCGGCGGCCGCGGCCGCGGCCGCGAGTGTCGTCACGGTCCATTGCAACCAATGACCCGGCAGGTCGACACCGTGAACCAGCCATGCGACCATAAAGATGACCCATACCTGCACGAAGCCCTGGACCACGATGTAGAGGAACTTTCCGTTCACCAGCACGACAGTTGTGCCGGGCCCGGCGATTATCCTCTCGAGAACTCCGCTGTCCCTTTCTTCGAACAGGGTCACAGCACCATGTACAGCTGAAAGCAGCAGGAACAAGACTGCAACGGCACCTGCCGAATAGGCGATGTTGTTGAGACCCGCCGACTCACCGGCGACGTTGATTTCCTCAACCAGAGGTCTGAGTGCGGTTGCTGTGTCAAGCGACATTGTGGCGTAGGTACGCTGCACTTGGCCCGACAACACGCTGGTGGCGACACCGCGTGATGGATCACTCAGCACAGTGAACGGTGGTTCCGCTAGAGAGCTGTCGACCGTATCTCCTGGTGCTCTGATGATGAGCCCGGCATCGGCGGTACCGCGACGGACCATACGACGCACTTCTTCTCGTGTCACGGTACCTTCCATCACGTCCAATTCGGTGCTGTCGCGCAAAAGCACAGTGAGCCGGCGGGACCACTCATTGTCGGCTTCGTCTGCAAGTACGATCCGCGGTCGGAAGTTCTCTCCGCTCGTCGCCGCAAAGATCGATGCAAAGATCAGGAAAAACACGGCGGGCACCACGAAGCTCATGGCCAACGCACCTCGGTCGCGCAGGAGGCCGAGCAGCATGACTCGAAAAATGGCCGTGCTCACGGTTCCAGATCCCTGCCGGTCAGGTGAAAGAACACGCCTCTCAAACCAGGCTCGCGCACCCGCACCTCGTCGACAGCCAAACCTGCTTCTGCCGCACTGCTGCCGAGCCGGGAGACTTCGTGGAAGCCACCGCTCAAGCGCCCCGTCCAGGCGGTGCCACCCTCAACTTTTTGCAGTCCCTGTTCTGTCAGGAACTGCAGTCCACGGGTGTCAGGCTCGCGCGCGAAGGTCATAATGAGTTCCTTCGCCTCCCCAAAGACGTCGCGGACTAGTGAAGCGGCCTTTCCTTCGGCTAGTATGCGGCCGCTCGAGATGATCCCAACTCGATCAGCCAAGTCCTCCGCCTGGTCGAGGTCGTGTGTTGTGAGCAGAATGGCCAATCCATCGCGGCGTAGCTCGCGCAGCAGATCATGGATGCCTTCTCGCGCCATGACATCCACGCCAACGGTCGGTTCATCTAAGAGCAGGAGGCGAGGGTGGTGCAGGGTACCGGCGGCGATGTTCAAGCGACGTTGCATCCCACCCGACAGGGTTGCCGTCTTATCTGCTGCCCTGTCGGTCAGACCCATAACAGTAAGCGCTCTATCTACTACAACTGGGATCTCGCGAGCGGGGACGCCGCTCAGACGGCCCAAGATCTCCAGATTCTCGCGCGCAGTGAGGTGATGATATAGTGCGATCGACTGTGGTACCAATCCGAGCAACCTTTTGGCGGACGTGTCCCCTTGCACGTCACGCCCGAGAATGCTGATGCTACCGGAATCGAGACCGATGCGTCCCGCAATAGACCTGACCAAGGTGGTCTTTCCTGCGCCGTTGTGTCCGATGAGAGCAAATATCTCACCTGGTTCTATAGTGAGATCCACCCCGGCAAGCGCGACGTTGGATCCAAACCTCCGTGTTGCGCCGCTAACTCGTAGTACAGGGTGTTCTGGTTCAGACAAGTCTCGTGCTCTCAGAATGGCTCGTCAGGTCTGGGGACGCCGCGGGAACAGCAGCTGTACCAGGTCCGAGAGGGATTCGCTGCTGGACCCCAAAGGTGCGAGATGCGCGACTGCACTATCGAACAGCTCGTCGGCCCACTCACGCGCTCTTTGAGCTCCCATC
>CP070792.1:1026259-1028250 GCA_020346845.1 Gemmatimonadota bacterium | reverse complement strand
GAATACGGTCGAGGGTGTAATCGGTATGTCCCAATCGAGGTTGGCGTAGCCGTAGCCGTTCTTGTAGAGGAACTCCCCACCCTGTGCCACACCAAGGGCGCAACCCACGGAGCCGGGCCGATCGAATTCGGCGAAGACGGAATCGATCTGGGAAGCAGACGGACTCTGGGCAGAAAGGGCCGCTGTGGCAGAAACACAGATGGCGCCGGCCAGCAGGTTAACGTGCATCACCCACCTCGAGGTTGACATTGGTTGTTCGTGTGTGTCGTCCAATCGTACATCTCCGGTTGCAGATCGCCAATCTCCAATCGTCACCCTTCCTGCGGCGATACTTCTGGTGCGGCCGCAGCGATTCGCTCCTTCTTCTCCTTACGTGCCTGTCTACGGCTTCTTACTGAAGCTGCCGCGAATTTGTCGAGTTTGGTGTAGATCACCGGTATCAGGAAGAGTGTGAACACCGCTGCCACCAAGACACCGCCGATGGTGACAACTGCCATCGGAATGCGATAGAACGAGCCAGCTCCGGAACCCATAGCCTGCGGCAGTAGCGCGATGGCGATCGCGATGTTGGTCATCACGATGGGCCGGAGTCGAATCGGCGCCGCCTCGAGAAGCGCCTCTTTGATTCCCATCCCACCTTCACGCAGCTGATGCGTATAGTCCAGTATCAGGATAGCGTTGTTCACCACGATTCCGACCAACATGATGATCGCCATCATGCTGAAGATGTTGAGTGATGCACCGGCCAGGAACAAGCTGAAGACCGCACCAACGAATCCCAGAGGCAGTGTTAGCATGATCGTGAACGGATGGACGTACGACTCCAGGATCATGGCAAGTACGATGTACGTTAACACTATGGCCATCACCAGTGCCTTGAGCATCTCCGTCAGCGACTCCTCGAACATCTCGAAGTCGCCTGTGATCTCGTAGCTGTACCCTGGGGGAAAACCGAGCGCGTCCAGGCCCAGTTGTATTTCGTTGGCCAGTGCCGCAAGGTTACCACCGCCTATGTAAGCGTCGATCTGGACCGTACGCTGTTTCTCGTCTCTCTGGATGGTGGTCTCGCCGGGTTGCTCCTCCACGTCACCGAGACTACCAACCGGCACCATACCCGATCGACTGCGCACCTGCATCGAGCCGAGTTCCGCCGTGCGATTGCGAGATTCTTCAGTCAGACGCACGCGAATGTCCCGCTCGTCACCTGATTCGCGATAGACTCCTGGCACCACCCCTTCGATCGATGCCCGCAGTGTTCCGCCTACGGCAAACACCGTGAGGCCATGATCGGCCATCACATCCCGGTTGGGCCGGAAGACCCACTCCGGGCGCGGCTCTTCGATGCTGTTGCGTACATCGACCAGTCCGGGAATGGCGGCAATGACGGTGGTAGCTTCGCTAGCCAGTGCTTCCAATCGGCGACGCTCCGGACCCTTGATCAGGATCATGAGAGGAGCTCCACCGCTTGGGCCAGATGACTGCGTGAGCGTTACAGTAACGTCGGCGTCGGGGATCGCCGCCATTTCCTCGCGCAGTCGAGGAATCAACTCATTGGTTGGTAGGTCGGATTCTACAGTAACCTGAATCTGGGCGAGGTTCACTTCGGATACGGAGCCACCACCGAACGTGCGCGATTGCCCACCGATCTGGGTCAAGACGGACGAAACCTCTGGAATCTCTGCCAACAGGGATTCCGCTCTGACAGCGGACATGGACGTGCCCTCTGGTGGGGTGCCCGGTGGGAACTCGAGAGTGATCAAGGCCAAACCCTCGTCCTGCTCTGGCATGAACTCGCCGCCGACGAAGGCAACCTGCACCATGAGCGCTAATACGACGAGAACACCGGTCCCGCCGATCACAGCCCATCCGTGGCTGGGCTTAGCCAGTACCCATCCCAGCGCGGCACGGTAGTCATCTCTTACGCTTTCGTACCCGCGATCAAAGGCACGCCAGAATCCAGCCAGCAGTCCTTCGGTCTCTTCCAGCTTGGT
>CP070792.1:1024160-1026159 GCA_020346845.1 Gemmatimonadota bacterium | reverse complement strand
CCCCGGGACTCACAATCGAGGCCGCTGCGGACAGGATCCGAGCCCAGGGAGGATTGGTGTACGCCCCCCACCCGTTTGCCTATCTGACCAAAGCGGACTGGCGTGCCCATCGAGTGGCAGCAGTAGCCGATCTGGTGGAGGTCTTCAACTCACGCGCGTTCATGCCAGCGTGGAACCAAAAGGCTGTGGAACTGGCGAACTCGTTTAAGCTGCCCGCAGCCGCCAGTTCGGATGCTCATTTCCCGTGGGAGCTCGGGCGAGCCTACACCGAAGTGCCTGAGTTCTCGACCGCAGCCGATCTTAGCGATTCGCTAGAAAGTGCGCAGCCCTGCGGAGTGAGTACTGGATCGGCCTGGTTGCATGTGGCATCTGCACTGATCGCCAAGTCCAGAGGAATGAGAAGGACGGCGTCAAATCACTCCGTGCGGCTCTCAACCAGCACTGATTGACACCCCCCGACTAGTCCAGCGACAACCAGCCGGCCCTTCCACTCGGCGCCTGCACATAGAGGAAGCCACGATAGGCTCCAAGAACGGGCACCTCTGAGCCGGCCGACAGGCTTTCCACCGGGTCGGCCGTTGACTCCGGTTCCGAGCGCAACACTCCCCCCTCAGCAACCACCTCACTTCTAATCGGCCGGTCTGCAGGCTCCGTCAGGTTCGCAGCTACAAATCCTAAGGTGCCATCCGGTAGATTCACCCGATACCAGCCACCCGTGCCTCCCAATATCCGTAGCGGCGTATGGACCGGCAGCTCTGCCAGCACTCGAGACCTGCTCCTCGGCTCCTCTCTGACCCGTGCGACCCCGCGGGCAACCCGCGCCAACCCTCCCACCAGTCCTTGGTCACCGCTGAATTGGGCCGGGGTCGATGGCAGCTGCTTAATAGCCGGATACGGATCGGATGGCCCTCCCCAGTACATTCCGAAATGGAGATGCGGCGGCGTGGTGCGGGCGTTGCCGGAGTTTCCCACAAAGCCGATCGTGTCCCCCACATCTACCAGGTCTCCCCGCCTCACCGTCTGACTGTCGAGGTGCGCGTAGTACAAAGAGCGACCCAACTCGTCCCGGAGCCAGACGACAAGACCACCCAAATTGTTCGGGCGCGTGCTTCTTACCCGGCCCTTGGCCGCCGCTATGACAGGCGTCCCCCGCGGCGCAAATATGTCGACCCCGTGATGTTCGCGAGCGCCTCCTGAGCGTGGGTCGCCAAACCAGCTCCTGATCGCCGTCGTGTCGTGACCGTGAACCGGAAACGCCAGTGATGCTCCGACGATAACGGTTATCTCGTAGCTACCTCCTCGTAACAGTTCGGGCTGTACCCGCACTATGTACTCGCCATCACGTCTCGCCGTGTACTCCAACTCGTGCTCGAGGCTATCCGCGCTAGCGAGCAATCTGGGAGATCCGTCGGAGTTACTTGGGATCACGAACATATCGAGGAACACTTGGTAGCTCGTGTCGTTATCGGACTCGAACCGAGCCGAGATCATCTGTCCACGCCTGAGCTCAACGCTATAGCCCACCGCATGAGCTTCACGTGAATCCAGGTAGCTGACCTCGTGGTAGGGGGAACTGATGGGAACAGGGTTTGCCACCGCCTGATCCGCTGCTGCAATCCAGTCGCGTCCCAGAGCGGTCTCGTCGAGCCCTGCCCGCTTGAGGCTCTGCTCGTAGCGCTCGTGCGGGGTGTACCCCACAAACAGACCACGTAGCGAATCCTCTCCACAACCAGAAACCGCCACTCCGAGCACGAGGATCACTGCAAGCCACCACGTCTCTTGGTATCTCGAGTGCTTCATGCCTGAACGTACGCTTGCCAAAGCCATTAAGTTCCCATCGACATGCCTGGCTAACACGATTCCAAACCAGTGACGATGGAGCAATCTCCATGCCGATCCACATTCACTCGCCGTCGCGGGTCACCGCTGCCGGCAACAAGCCCAAGATTATCGAAGAGTTTGTGGGATTAGTCAACTCCGAGACCAGCCAAGTCAGCGT
>CP070792.1:1022045-1024060 GCA_020346845.1 Gemmatimonadota bacterium | reverse complement strand
TTTACTCGCACCGTGAAGGTTACCACCGCACCCGGCTCTGACACACTGGTAGGCGAGGCGGTCTTGGCGACCGTGATCGTCGGCAGCACGTCTGTGATGCTTACTGTGGCCTCGTCATCACCGCTAGCCGTGTTGCCGTCGTCGTCCTCAGCCTCCGCCGTCACTGTGTCCGTCTCACTGTCACCCGCGTTGCCACTCACCGTCGCCGTGAACTGGCACTGGTAGTAGTCGCCTACCGCGATGGTCTGCGTCACAGAGCAAGTCCCTTGGCCGTTCAGATCGCCGCGGATGTCGTCCACCAGCGAGGCCAATGTCAGTGTCTCGGCGCTGGTGTTATTCACCCGCACCGTGAAGGTCACTACCCCACCTGGCTCAGCTACGCTGGTCGGCGAGGCGGTCTTGGCTACCGTGATCGTCGGCAAGACATCACTGACGGTTACCGTGGCATCGTCGTCGCCGCTGGCTGTGTTGCCCTCGTCGTCCTCAGCCTCCGCCGTGACCACATCCGTTTCACTGTCATCCGCGTTGCCGCTCACCATCGCGCTGAACTGGCACTGGTAGTAGTCACCAACAGATATCGTTTGGGTCACTGAGCAAGTGCCCTGGCCGTTCAGGTCGCAGTGGATGTCGTCCACTAGCGAGGTCAAGGTCAGCGTCTCGGCACTGGTGTTGTTCACACGCACCGTGAAGGTTACCACCCCACCTGACTCTGATACACTGTTCAGCGAGGCCGTCTTGACCACCGTGATCGTCGGCAGCACATCCGTGATGTTTACAGTGGCATCGTCGTCGTTGCTGGCCGTGTTGCCCTCGTCGTCTTCGACCTCTGCCGTTACCGTGTCGGTCTCGCTGTCACCGGCGCTGCCTGAGACGGTGGCTGAGAACTGGCACTGGTCGAAGCCGCCCACCGCAATCGTTTGGGTGACTGAGCACGTCCCCTGTCCATCCAGATCACCGTGGATGTCGTCCACTAGCGAGGTCAAGGTCAGCGTCTCGGCGCTGGTGTTTTTTACTCGCACCGTGAAGGTTACCACGTCGCCCGGCTCGGCCACGCTGGTCGGCGAGGCCGTCTTGGCTACCGTGATCGTCGGCAAGACATCCACCTCGGCTACGTCAGTGTCAGTGACAACCTCACCAGTAGGTGGAGTGCCATTAACTATTGCTGTATTGGTAAAGTCAGTGAGGACGTTGGTCACGCTGCAAGTGTAGCTTGTGCTGTTGCTGTGAGCCAAACTGGGGATCGTCCGGTCACAGTCGGAAGCCCACGCATCGGTGATAGCCACCGGACTCAGGGTCACGTCGCCTGTGTTCGTCACCGTAATGGTGAAGGTCACCGTGTCACCACTCACCACCGTCTGATTGTCCGGTCCTTTGGTGATCTGAATGGCCGGGCTGACGATCTGAACCTCAGCGTCATCATTCTCTTCAGGCACATCAACTCCGTTCTGATCCGTGGCTGAAGCCGAGGCGGTATTAACGGTACTAAGAGGAGCGGTAGAGGTGATCGCAGTGAAATTGACCGTGACGGTTATGCTATCACCCACTGCAATAGGTCCTACATTGGTCCAATTGATGGCCCCATCGTCGAAGTTGTCATCCGACCCCGGGCTGGCCCCAACGTAGCTCAGATACGTAGTGTCGTAGGTATCAGTCAACGGCACCGATGTGAGCTCTGTGTCACCCGTATTCTCCACCACAATCTCAAACTGGACCGGTGCACCGATTGTTACGGGGCTGCTGACTGTCAAGGTCTTGGTGATGGTCAGAGCAGGCACGGCCGACGCAACCGAATCCGTGACCGTATCCGTGCCAGTCACACCGGAAGTGCTGGTAAGAAACACAGTATTGGTGATCGTTTCCACACCGGCTGGCACAGGATCGGTGATGGTCACCTGATAGGTAATGGTCGCCAGCGAATTGGCGGTTATGGTCAGGGGGCTGACCAGGATTGGGGGTAAGCCCGGATTGCCAGCGGAGGTGGGGTCGATGACAATGCTACCTGCCACAAAGTTGGT
>CP070792.1:1019910-1021945 GCA_020346845.1 Gemmatimonadota bacterium | reverse complement strand
AAGTTGCGCAATGGATTGCCATGCCTGCCAGCCGTCTGGCGCACACCGCCAAGTGCTGCTGATCTGCCAGCGTCGAGAGAGAATGTTTGGATAGCAGGAGCGAGACCGAATAGCACACCGGTTGCTGTTGCAGTAGCAAGCGTGAACACGAGCACGGTGAGGTTGGTGCCTACTTCCGTGATGCGAGGTACTCCGTCGGGTGCCAGTGCAAGCAGAGCGCGGGTGCCCCACAACGCCAACAGAAAACCGGCTGCCCCGCCCACTAGTGCCAATACTAGGCTCTCGGTGACCAGCTGGCGCATGAGTCGGACACGGCCAGCACCGAGTGCAATGCGTACTGCGATCTCACGTTCTCGCGTACTCGCGCGAACCAACATGAGGTTGGCCACGTTTGCGCATGCGATGAGCAATAGGAGGCCTACGGCGCCCAACAGCACCATCAATGACGTCTTCACGTCTTCCACAGTCGCTTCATGCAGGGGCACGAGTAAAGTGCCCTCATCTACCTGCGGATGCTGCTGCCTGATACGCTCGGCAATGAGGTTCATCTCGGCCTGCGCCTGCTCTAATGTCACGTCAGAGCCCAATCGACCGAGTACGCTGAACCAACTCAGGTTGCGCAAAGATTCGAGGTCCTCACCTGCGTCAACGGGCGACTCGGGTACGGCATATGGCGATGAGGTCCAGAACATTGACTCCGCTGGAAAGCGGAAACCGGCAGGCATGACCCCAATGATCGCGTACGGCTGATCATTGGCGTGTAGGGTCTTCCCCAGAACAGCGATATCACCCGCGAACTGAGTCTGCCACAATGCGTAGCTCAAAACCACCACGGGTGGCGAACCCGGCGTGTCGATGGAATGTGAAAGTACCCGGCCAAGTGCAGGCCTAACTCCGAGCACATCAAAGAAGTCGGATGTCACGGAGGCTCCCCTCACCAATTGCGGAGTGCCATCGGTGATCACGGTGTACCTCAACCCCCTGTGACCGGCGAGTCCGGCAAACGAGCTGCTCTGAGATTTGATGTCGAGATAGTTCGCACCGCTGTGGTTGTCGAGCTGTTCGCCGCCCGGTTCTGCCCGGAACACCTCGACCAATTGGTGGGATTCCGGATACGGTAGGGGGCGAAGCAGGATCGCGTTGACCACACTGAAGATGGATGTGCTCGCGGCAATACCCAATCCCAGTGTCACTACCGCAACAAGCGTGAAACCGGGCGAGCGCACAAAGCCTCTGACTGCGTACCGCAGATCCTGTAGCGTCGCATTCACGAGCAGCTCCGTGACGGAACTGCGACTGGCACCAGCGACGTGCGCAACAGGTTGGTGCCGCCGATCCCAGCTCAGTCGCTCAACTACCTGTCTAGTCGCAAAGCTCAAGACCTGGGTCCAGTACCATGCGATCGCTTGTCTCCTGCTGCTGGTGCGGCACCGTAGCTGAAACAGCTCCTCGAGGTCACGGGTGACCGGTGCTCGGTCCTCGGGCGGCAGGATGCTGGCGAGTACGCGTTCCGCTAGACGTGGTGGCACTCCTCCAAGATCTTGCATCAGCCTGGCTCCGCCGCCGAACCAACCCCCTCCCACAGCCGGTCGAGGATACGACGTGATTGCTTCAGCTGTTCCAAGGCCTTTGGCTTCAGCTTGAAGTAGCGTCTGGGGCGGCCACCTTCCTCAGGTGTCGCCGAATCGAGACGCGACGCGACCAAGCCGCGTTTCTCGAGTCTACGGAGCGCTATGTATACCGCGGCAGGCGAAGCAGGCCGCTCCGTGCGCTCCTCCAATTCCAGGACGATCGGGACGGTGTATGATTCCGATCCGAGACGCAGGATTGTAAGCAAGACTTGTTGCTCGAACTCCCCGAGAGACTTCTTGCCCATGAGTCGGCTCCTGGCACGATGACTAGCGTTGCTAGTTATTGTAACGACAAAGGACTAGCGGCGCTAGTGATGGCTTGGATTCTGCTGCTGATCGCTCATCTGTTGGGAAGACGGCTCCTACGGGTTAGCGATGGATATTTGGAGTCCCAACTTGGCCTG
>CP070792.1:1017773-1019810 GCA_020346845.1 Gemmatimonadota bacterium | reverse complement strand
TGGCGACGTAGAGAATATCGGGACCGAAATCCTCAACAGGGTCAAACCGCTTTGAGAAGCGGGGCGTGTAGCGAGTCTGGCTCCGCCCCTCGCGGAACACGTAGTTCTGCAGCTCGCATTCACCCGCTTGATCGCAGATGGGACAGTCTAGTGGGTGATTGATCAGCAAGAACTCTAGTACGCTCTCTCTGGCCTTGAGAGCCTGTTCGCTGTACACGTTAACGACTTGTCCGTCAGCCACCTGAGTGGCACAACCGATCTGCAGTGTCGGTAGACCCTCGACCTCCACCAGACACATGCGACACACACCTGCCACCGGCAAGCCCGGATGATAGCAGTAGTGAGGAATGACAATCCCCGCACGCTTCGCGGCCTCCAGGATCGTAGTCCCCTTGGGTACGGAGACTGCGACACCTTCGATCGTCAGAGTTACCAGTTCAGTCTCAGCCATCTCACTCACACCGCGGCCAGAGTTGCGGGCTTCTCGCCCTTGATGTAAGCCTCGAACTCACCGCGAAACTTGGTGATCCCACTTATGACGGGTGCGGCGCAAGAGTCCGCCAGCGGGCAGATCGTCCTGCCGGTCATATGGTCGGCGAGATCCAGCAACAGATCGAGGTCGCTCATCTCACCTTCACCCGCCAGGATTCGACGCAAGATCCGCGTCGTCCATCCTGTGCCCTCGCGGCACTGGGTGCACTGGGCGCACGACTCGTGTGCGTAGAAGTGCGCCAGACGCATGATTTGGTAGACCATGTCTGCCGAATCATCGAATACGATTACACCACCCGACCCGAGCATCGTCCCCACTTCCTGACACCCTTCGTAGTCCAACAGACAGGCTTCCGTTTCCTCTCGATTCAGTATCGGAACCGATGAGCCGCCGGGTATACAGGCCTTGAGCGTACGGCCATCATTCATGCCCCCGCACAAATCGTATATGAGATCCTGGAGCGGGAATCCCATGACGACTTCGTAGTTGCCCGGCTTCTTCACCTGCCCACAGACGCTGAGGAGCTTGGTGCCGGTGCTTCTGGGGTTGTTCAAGCTCAGCGACTTATACCATCCGCTGCCGCGGTTGATTATATGGAGCACCGACGTCAGGGTCTCGACGTTGTTTATGGTCGTGGGCATACCGAAGAGACCTCGCGCGGCCGGGAACGGTGGCTTGATCCGCGGATTGCCACGCTTGCCTTCGATCGAGTTCATCAGCGCGGTCTCTTCACCACAGATGTACGCACCTGCTCCGCGATGTACGTACATGTCGATCCGCTTGCCCGAGCCCATCGCGTTCCCACCCAACACGCCCTTGTCATATGCCTCAGCAAGCGCCCGCTCCATGATCCCGATGGCCTCGGTGAACTCGCCCCGGATATAGATGTAGCAGACCTCCGCCTGAATCGCGTACTGCGTTATCGCGCAGCCCTCTATCAGCGCGTGTGGTGTCCATCTCAGGATTTCGCGGTCCTTGAACGTCCCAGGTTCCGACTCGTCGGCGTTGCAGCACAGGTAGTGCGGCCCTGTCGGTTCCTTCGGCATGAAGTTCCACTTGACACCCGCTGGGAAACCGGCTCCGCCGCGGCCCCGCAGCCCCGATTCCTTCACCTCATCGATGATCGTTTCCCGATCCATAGCAAGCGCTTTTTCCAGCGCCTTGTAGCCACCACGCTTGATCCACCCATCGTATGTGCGCGCTTCGGCATCGCCGAAGTACTCACTCAACACCACAGATTCCTTGGGATGCGACTCGTGGGGATAACCCATTACTCCCGACCTCCCTTCTCAGCCCCAACCGAGGTCACGCGCTCCGCACCGCTCCTCATCTATACCTCGCCAATAGCTCAGGCACCTTGTCCACCGTTACACTATCGTGGAAGTCGTCGTCGATCAGCACAGGAGTCACGAAACCGCAGGCGCCAAGACACTCGACCTCGATCACAGTGAATTTCCCATCCGGTGAGGTCGCGCCTAACTCGCGACACCCGGTGTGCTCGAGGAATGCCTCTACGACTCCCTCTGCCCCGCACACGTTGCACG
>CP070792.1:1015613-1017673 GCA_020346845.1 Gemmatimonadota bacterium | reverse complement strand
TTGTTGCGAATCGACCACATTACTTCGCGCAGCGGCGTGCTCGGTCGACTCCAGCTCCGCTCCACGTTGGTGCGCAGCACGCGGGTAGACCCGTTACCAGCTCCCTGGGTCTCATAGAACCGACCGATCGCATTGTGCATGTTGGCAACCCAGAACATGTAGTTGGGTCCCCAACCGTCGTAGAAGTCGTGCGTGTACACTCCAGGCACTCCGAATGCCGTCATCTCACGGACTTCGTGATAGGCGATGTTGTTCCACTCGTTGATGACTATGGGATCGACCCAAGCGTTGTACGGGCCCCTGCCGGTCGACGTGTACAAGTGTGACGCCGATTCGTGCAGATCGTGGAACACCGTGGGGCGGTACTCCAAAAACGCCTGCATCACATGCTGTGACAACTTGAGACCCAGGGAGATGCCGTCTCGGTTGTTGTCGTGTGCCACATACTTGCCCCAGTAGAGCAGCCTCGACGGAACGCTGACATCGGGATCCTTACGCGGGGCCATGTGCACATCGACCTGCTTGGCACGCCCGTCCACTTCGATCACGGGCGTCACCATCACAATCACGTTGTCCCGAATCTCCCGGATGAAATCCGACTCCTCCACGGCAAGCCGGTAGACCAACTCCATGAGCATTTCGGGAGATCCCGTTTCACCGGAGTGGATTGCGCCGGTTGCCCAATAGATGGGCTTAGCGGTGCCGATGAGTTGCTCGGCTCTGTCCTCATCAATGGCTCTTGGATCTGCCAGTGCCAGTAGCATGCTCTTGTACTCATCGAGCCTGGTGATGGTCTGCTCGTCGGAGGCAATCACCAGGATCATTTCGCGCCCTTCTTCTGACATCCCGAGGGACATGACCTCCACGCGCGGTGACGCAGCAGCCACGGCACGCATGTACTCATGGATCTCAGAGGGGTAGCTGAGCACGTCCGCAGCGCCCGCTATGTGTCCGAGAACGTCGAGCGGCGTTGGGACGGTTTCTGAGGCGGGCAGGTGATCCACATGAGGCGTCAGGAAGAACGGCTCTGTTGTGAATTCTAGGATCTGTGCGGTGTAGGTTCTATCGACCTCTTGCGCATGGGTGTCCTGTGCGTTGACGCCGACTCCCAAGGCAACGAGCGCAAAGAGCGCGATCATTTGCCTGGTACTGCGGTCCGCTTGTGGCAGTTGCGAGGGCATTTGTGGAGGCTCCGTTGGTGTGGTCTTGACTGGAGAGGGCCGCGTTCGAGCCTTGGTTGTTTTAAGGGGGCCCAAGCACGGACAGCGACCTAGGTTGCTATATAACCGGCAGATTGGAATCGGCAAGCCGCAAAGGGCTGCTGGTCTCGTGTCAGGTCAGGTTCGACTGGACGAATCTGGCTGATCGGCAAATATCAGCGATCGGCGTTATTATTCGCAGTCCTTCGAATCCAGCAACAACCGAAAACTCTGTCCCGCGGAGGCATTTGTGCAACGTGGATTGACCAAGTTCACGGGATTGGCGTTAGCAGCCCTGTTTCTTGCGTCGTGCGCCAATGACATGTCCGAAGAAGAGATCTTAGCGCACGCGGCCCAGCTTCACTCGAGTCTGATCACTGTCGATACTCACGACGATATCCCCTCCAATTTCGCTACCGAGGAGGTCGATCCGGGAGAACGGGAAGGGAGGCAGGTCACCCTGCCCAAGATGCGGGAAGGCGGTCTCGACGTTGCCTTCTTCGTGGTCTATGTGGGACAGGGAGAACGCAATCCGGACGCCTATGGGCGGGCCAAGGAAGACGCACTCATGAAGTTCGAGGCGATCCATCGGATGGCAGAGGAGATGCATCCCGACCAGATCGAGATTGCATATACCCCGGACGATGTTGAGCGCATAGTCGAGGGCGGCAAGCTGGCGTCGGTGATTTGCATCGAGAACGGCTACATAGTGGGCCGGGACAAGACGCTGGTCGAGCAGTACTACAATCTGGGCGCGCGCTACATGACGCTCACCCACGGGGGGCACAATGACATCGGCGACTCCTCGACCCCAAGAGAGCAGCTTGGCGATGCGGAGGAGGAGCATGGTGGACTGAGCGA
>CP070792.1:1013449-1015513 GCA_020346845.1 Gemmatimonadota bacterium | reverse complement strand
TCGGGAGGTCACGGTTTCCCTTCGTATGGCCGAGGAACTTGCCCTTGACCTTGCCGCCGTGGGAACCCTTGACGTTGGTCGCATATTCTTTCGAACGGCTGACTGCAACGTACTTACCACCCGGAGAACCGCCGTGGCTGCCGTGCTTTACCTGACGATAGCCTTCAGCTACAGGGGCCGTCAGGCCGCCCCAATGTTTACCCTTCATGTGAAAATCTCCATAGCTATGAGATGGGGTTACAGGCCGATAATACGGGACTCATGTGTTAAGTACAAGCGTTCTAAACAGTTCGTAGCGCCGCTGAACATCGCCAGAATCAACGAACGGGTCTTCCTGCACCTGTGTCATACTGACTATGTACTGCACCATCGCGTGCCAGAATCGAAGGTCTGGACCAAACGGAGCTTTCCAACTAAGCAGGCCGCCGACCGTGAGGAAGTCACTCGTCACCTCCGGTACCACACCATTTGTGTCATACCACGCATCCGGGCGTATCCGCTGTAGTTCATTGAGTCCCCTGTTCATGGTTGAAACAAGTGTCTCATCAGACCAGCGGTAGCACAGCTCGTTGTCGTCCCCGAGCATGGTACGGGCCTCGAATATAAGGTACTCGTAGGTCCACCGTGGGTCATTCGGGAACCGCTCCTCGAATGTCGGCAGGTAGTACCCAGTCTGGTAATACCCGGTAGCGTAATAGCCTGTCTGATACATCAGGAGCTATCCGTACTCGTGACGGTGCGGCCAGTCTCATCCGCGTTAGCGACGACACGATCCTTGAGGCCGTCAGCAGACTTGACCCGATTCTCGGTACCAGACACCGTGATGGAACCTGCGGCCTCGGCTCGTATGAGTCGGAGGGCCTGCTCGAATGTCTCGCCGTTCTCTATCACACGTGTGAAAACCTGATTCACAATGTCAGTCTTGTCGGCGTCAGTGATCGGTACGTCGATCAGACCGGCAGAGTTGTTGCCGAGGATGCGTACCTGATTGCTGTTGGAAACGTCGATGATGTTGTTATTCGATCCCTTCAGGGACACGCCATACTGGCCGTCCTCAAACGTGATGGAGTACGGCGGGATGATCTCGACCGACTCCGCGTAGGTTATGCCAGATATGACATATTGCAGGTTGTGACGCTGAGTGTCCGGCCACGGCGCTCCTTCCTCCGACGCCTCAAGCAGTTTCAGCTCATCGAACAGCGCAACAGTATCCAGCTCCCTCACTTCGGGAGAGGCTTGGATAAGGGGCATGTCAGTGCGAGATATCGTAATCTCGCCTGTTACCCAGTTTACGCTTTGTACGAGAGCCATTATTCATCCGATACCAGTGTGACCGTCTGGGAGAGGCCGGTGCTAGATATAGTAGCCGTAATTGGTGCCGCTTTGTAGACCGGTGAAGCAGTTCCTTTCCGCACAAAGCCTGTTACATCCTGCGGGGTTGTGCCGCCGTAGCTGGCAGATACCTCTCCATTCACATCGGTGGTACCGTAGGAAATGATGTCCGTGCCACCGGGGTCCTCCTCAAGAAAGACCCTAGCACCTTGGATAGCGACTCCGAGAGTGTCCACTACCGTGATTGTAACCGTCACCGTGTTGTTGATCGTAATGGTACCCGTACCCAGTGTACGCCACGAGTTCGTTTGTAGATTGGAGCCATCAGACGAGTTAATAGTAAGGTCTGGATTACCAGCTTCACTCAGGTATATGGCAGCGTCCGTGCTGTCGGCCGTATTCGTGTAGCCAGAGAACAAGTTACCGACATTGTTCTGACTGCCAGTCGTGTTGTCTGTCAGCTCGATAGCGTGACCATCAGAGAACTGGAACGAGCATTTCACGATGTCAGCGAAGTCGTTCGTCACCATGAATGCCACGCCATCTGCGGTATTTGCGTCAACAACGGTACAACTCAGAATCTCTGCGTCTTGGACATTCGCCTTGTCGCAGTCAATCCACGTACAACTAATCCACGAATTAGCCGTGCTGGCGATGTCAAACGTCCCCCCATGAATCAGCGACACACCGTACATGTTGCAAGTGTCGATGTTGGCTATGTCGGCATCGAAG
>CP070792.1:1011281-1013349 GCA_020346845.1 Gemmatimonadota bacterium | reverse complement strand
ACCCCGAGTTCTTCCGCACAGACGACGCCGGGATCAGCAGGCTGGAGCACCTCGTCCGTCGCGTTTCGCAGGAGACCGGGCTTCCGGTGATGATCTCACCGGGAGTCGTTCCCGGTGAGTCTCTCGGCAAGCTGTCCAAGGCGGGCGCCAACTGGTACGCCTGCTATCAGGAGACCCACAACCGTGAGCTGTTTCGACGTCTGCGGCCGGACCAGGATTATGACGAACGCTGGGCGATCAAGAGCCGGGCATCCGACTTCGGCTTGCTGGTCGAAGACGGCATTCTGTGCGGAGTTCGAGAAACGACTGGAGACGTCGCGGATGCAATTCTGGGGATGCGACAGCTCGAGATTGCGCAAATGCGGGCGATGACCTTCGTGCCCCAGCGGGGCACACCAATGGCCTCCCGTCCGGCGCCGTCTACCTCGCGGGAGTTGCTGTGCATCGCTGTGATGCGCCTCGCATGTCCCGATCGTCTGATACCGGCCTCGCTCGACGTCGAGGGATTGACCGGGCTGACACCCAGGCTGAACGCCGGCGCCAACGTGGTGACCTCGATCGTGCCCCCCGGTCACGGCCTCGCCGGCGTCGCCCAGAGCTCGTTCGACATTTCCGATTCCCGCAGGACCACAGCAAGCGTGGTCGCGGAGCTGGAGACCCTCGATCTTGAACCGGCCACGATTGACGAGTACAGGGATTGGGTGGCGCACCGGCGGGGAGAACTCGGTGCACCGCCGTTGCAGGAAAGGCGCGTATGTTAGCGGCCGTCGTTGGTGGCAATCTCCAGGGTGTCGAGGCTTGCTACCTGGCCGGCAAGGCCGGATGGCGGGTCCTGCTGATCGACATGAAGAGCGCGGCGCCGGCCGTCGGCTTGTGCGACGAGTTCCGCCAAGTGGATGCTACGGAAGAGGGCGGGCTGGAAGAAGCCCTGAACGGCGTCGACCTGATCGTCCCGGCACTGGAAAACGAGTCGGCACTGCGCAGCCTGTGGACCACGTCGCAGAGGATGAGTGTGCCGGCGGTATTCGACCCTGCGGCCTATGCCGTGTCGTCCTCCAAGGTCACGTCGAATAGGCTCTTCAAGGAGCTTGGTATCGCGACACCGCCCGATTGGCCCGGGTGTGGCTTCCCGGTCGTCGCCAAACCGGTTTCCGAGAGCGGGAGCCAGGGCGTGAGGTTGTTCCGCGACCATAACAGCCTGGCGGGTTTTTTCGGCAGCTCGCATCCGCCGGAAGGCTGGGTGGTTCAGGAGTACATCGAAGGACCTTCGTACTCGCTGGAGGTGGTCGGCCACGAAGGTCGTTGTTTTCCTCTCCAGGTGACGGATCTGGCGATGGATCCGGACCATGACTGCAAACGGGTCTCGGCTCCCTCGGATTTGAGTTCATACCTGGTCGCGTCGTTTGAGGAGATGTCGGTGTCGATCGGTAGCGCCCTGGAACTGAACGGGATCATGGACGTGGAGGTCATCCTGAATGGCGGGCGCCTCCACGTGCTCGAAATTGATGCCCGTCTGCCGAGCCAGACGCCGACGGCCGTGTTCTGGTCCACAGGCCTGAACCTTTTCGGTGTGCTGGGCGACATGTGGACGGGGAAGCACACGGAACCACCCTCGACGGGCACGGCGCCGCGCGGTGTGATCCTGGAACACCTGCAGTGCAGACGCGGTTCACTGCGAGTCAAAGGCGAGCACGTCATGGCAGGTGGCGCGCCGTTGCATATTCGCAAGGACTTCTTCGGGGCGGACGAGGCGCTGACCGACTTTGATTCCGAGAGGGACGAATGGGTCGCAACTCTGATCGTGTCCGCCGAAGATCGCGGGTCGGCCTGGGCCAAGCGTGAGCGAGTGATCGCCCGAATAATGGACGAGTGCAACCTCAGCGAGTTCATCGATGCTGAGCTGACTACAGGGACCAATGACTAGACTGCGCACATCCGACATCGAGCACATTGTCGGTAGCCTGGCAGCTTACGATCGAGAGCTGCTCCGGAAGACCGGTAGAACCCTCAGAGGTGTCGCCTGTCACGCGGCCGGTGCTGACGAGGATTCGACAGCCGAAATGCTGGG
>CP070792.1:1009103-1011181 GCA_020346845.1 Gemmatimonadota bacterium | reverse complement strand
GCTGCCCCACCCCCGGCATCTCCAAAACTGGAAGCGGAAGAGGGAGAAGGAAGGGATGAACTGTGCGGTGAGGAGATATCTCCTTCCCCTACTTTCCCTACTTCCCCTCCTAAATCTCCTGCTGAGCCATCAGTTCCCACACGTATTATCTTAGTCGACGACGTGCTTACCACCGGCGCCACGCTGGTCGCGGCTGCCTCGGCTTTGCAGGAAGCTGGTTGGAGTAGCGTGGGGGCGGTGACATTCGCTCGGGCGCTCACGTTCGTAGCCCGGGTGGAATTGGCCTGAGCTACGGTTCCGGAAGTGGCAATGAACTAACGACGTACACTTCGACATGAGGATCCCATGACGACCAAGATCGGTATTAACGGGTTTGGCCGTATCGGACGTCTCGTTGTGCGTGCAATGGCACAAACCGACTCCGATCTCGACCTAATGGCGGTGAACGATCTCACGGATGCTGCGAGCTTGGCGCATCTGTTCAAGTACGACTCGGTCCACGGTGGTTTCGATGATTCCGTGGAAGTAGATGCTGATGGTCTGGTGATAGGTGGCAAGAGGATCGCTGTACTCTCCGAAATGGATCCGGCCCAGTTGCCGTGGAAGAAGATGGGCGTGGAGATAGTTCTGGAATCAACCGGAAAGTTCCGCACGCGCGAAGCTGCGACCGCACATCTCCAAGCTGGTGCAAAGAAGGTTGTGATCAGCGCGCCCGGCAAGAATGTTGACGCTACGATCGTACTCGGAGTGAACGACGATAGCTACGATCCGGCGGAGCACCATGTGATCTCAAATGCATCGTGCACCACCAACTGTCTTGCCCCCGTGGTTAAGGTGATCAACGATACGTTTGGCTTCGAGCATGGCTTCATGACCACCGTGCACAGCTACACCAATGACCAACGGATTCTGGATTTCCCGCATAAGGATTTGCGACGTGCCCGAGCGGCGGCACAGAACATCATTCCGACTACAACGGGTGCTGCCAAGGCGACGGGTTTGGTGATCCCTGACGTTGTGGGCAAGATAGACGGCATGGCCTTGCGAGTACCAACACCCAACGTGTCGCTGGTCGATCTCACATGTGTGGTAGAAAAGAAGACCAGCATTGAAGAGGTCAACGGCGCCTTTCATAAGGCCGCGCAGGGCTCGCTCAGAGGCATATTGGCAGCGAGTGACGAGCCTCTCGTCTCCAGTGACTACATAGGCAACATGCACTCCAGCATCGTGGACACGTTGAGCACCAACGTCATCGGAGGGAATCTCGTACATGTGTCATCGTGGTACGACAACGAAATGGGATACTCGGCTCGCTGCGTTGACATGATGGAGATCATGGCGAGGTCGTTGAGTTGAAACGCACACTCGAGTCACTGGAGTCTCAGCCGCTAGAGGGTGAGCGCGCCCTGGTTCGGGTCGATTTCAACGTGCCGATCAAGGATGGCAATGTCACCAATTCCAAGCGCATTGTCGGGGCCATGCCCACCATCGAGTGGCTGCGGCAAAGAGGCTGTCGCGTGGTCCTCATGTCGCACCTGGGTCGGCCCAAGGGCAAGCGTGTACCAGAGTTCTCGCTTGGACCTGTGGCCGTAGAGCTCGAGCGCAGGCTGGGAGTCCCGGTACAGTTCATCGATGATCCATTGGCCCCGGAGGCCGAAGGACGGACGCGCAAGATGAAGCGCGGCGATGTTATGTTGCTCGAGAACACGCGGTTCTACGAGGGTGAGTCCAAGAACGATGCAGAACTGGCGCGTGGGTTCGCAAAACTGGGCGACTTCTACGTCAACGACGCGTTTGGATCAGCCCATCGGGCACATTCATCAACTGAGGGGGTCGCACATCTTCTCAAGCCGGCGGTGGCCGGTTTCCTCATGGAGCGGGAGCTGCAATACCTGCAATCGGCATTGGCAGAGCCGGAGCGACCGTTCGTGGCAGTTTTGGGGGGCGCCAAGATATCGGGGAAGATAGATGCCATAGAGGCACTGCTGCCGAAAGTGGATGAAATCCTCATTGGTGGGGCGATGGCATGTACCTTCTTCTTGGCGATGGGGTTCGAGGTGGGAGAGTCTCTGGTTGAG
>CP070792.1:1006899-1009003 GCA_020346845.1 Gemmatimonadota bacterium | reverse complement strand
AACGACGGCCGCCGTGGATCTTTGTTTGTTCGCGTACAGGTCTGGACTCCGACCAAACTAGATCCGGAACTGAAAGAGCTGTTCGAACGACTTGCGGAACTGGAGGGTGACCCCCCGTCGGAAGACACACTGGGCCGCCGCATCTGGAACAAGATGAAGGAGGCGTTTGGGGCCTGATCCAATGAACGAATGCCTTTTCTGCAAAATCGTGGGCGGGGAGATCCCCGCAACAATAGTGGCGGAAGATGACCAGTTCATCGCGTTCCGCGATATAGAGCCGCAGGCTCCTACGCACGTGCTAGTGATTCCGCGTACCCACATCGCATCGCTCAACGAAGCAACCGATGCCGAACTGATGGGTAGACTGCTGCTGTTTGCAAGAGGTGTGGCGGTGAAAGAGGGGCTGACCGAACGTGGCTACAGGGTGGTCCTGAACACCAATGCGGAGGCTGGGCAGACGGTCTTTCACATCCATGCTCACGTGTTGGGTGGCAGGCCAATGCGGTGGCCGCCGGGCTAAACTCCTTGAGATTCAGCTTGGAGCGGCCTAGTTTTAAAAGTCTAGGCAACTTTGCTACTAGTACGACCCACGGGGTCGGGGGTTTATGGCTGAAGTAGTCATTTACGAGGACGAGAGTTTCGAACGTGCGCTGAGGCGCTTCAAGAAGAAGTGCGAAAAGGCCGGGATCCTGTCAGATCTTCGCAAGCATCGTCACTATGAGAAGCCGAGCGAACGACGTAAGCGCAAACTGAACGCGGCCAAGCGCAAGCGGCGTCGTCCGCCACGTTAGTTTTTTTGCCCTATTGGAGTGATTACGGCACCTTCGCTTTCCAGCAGTTCGCATCGCAGTGTTCCAACCTAAGGCAGTTCTGAGAATCGGCAGATGCTACGTGCGTCGGGTCTTGCCCGGCGTGGGCGTCGCTCCGCGCGCTACATGACAAGCGAGCGTACGGCGGATCAGCAGCGAGGGGTGTTGGCGACAGAAATCGCCGGCACCCCTTCCTCAATTCCGGCCGTGGCCAATGTCAACACACTCGAGGCCCTCGAGTTCGCAGCAACTCTGCAAGCGGTAGCCGGCTTCGCCGTGGGTGAGCTGGGGGCGGATGCAGTGCGTCAGCGGCAACCCACTGCCGATATCGACTGGATCCGCACCGAGCTGGCCACGGTCGCAGAGTTCCAGCAGCTACTCGATTCGGGCGATCCGCTCGTGCCCGAGCCGCTTCCGGACATCAGGGCCGTTATCGAGCGACTTGGCATCCCTGGTGATGTCTTGGAACCACCGGAGCTGAACGCCGTTCTCTCTGCGCTCGATGCCATGTACGCAGTGCTTCAGGGATTGACCCGCGTGACAGACGAGGCGCCGCTGTTGGCTTCGTTGGCATGCGAGATCCCGCCCAAGGAAGTCGCGCGAGCGATCGGTCGCGCGTTGAATCCGGACGGCACCGTCAAGGACGAAGCGTCAAAAGAGCTTGCCAAGGCGAGGCGCAGGCTGAGGGAGACACGGTCGCGTCTCATTGGATTTCTGGAGAAACAGCAGGCGTCGTTCGGCGGCCAGAAGGCTGAAGTGACTCTCAAGGATGGGCGATATGTCATCCCGGTACGGCGTGACGACCGGGACCGCATCACGGGTATCGTGCACGGGGAGTCTGCGTCGGGTGCAACTCTATTCGTTGAGCCACCCGAAGCCGTTGAACTCGGCAACGAACTCAACGCCTGGGAGGCAGAGGAGGCTCGAGCCGTACTTGCGGTGCTGCGCGATCTCACGGGAAAGCTTCGACCGCATGTCGATCTGCTTACCGCTGGCTTGAACATGTGCGTGCAATTGGATGACGCTTATGCCCGAGCTCGCTACGCGATCGCGGTTGATGGGGTAGTGCCGATAGTTGCAGTGGCCGCGGAAGATACGGCCACGGATGATGAGGCGATCGCGGATACCGTTCCGTGTCCACCCACACCGCCGAACCAATCGCACCAACAGTGGAGCAGCGAGCCCGGTGGTCCACGCTCGGATGATGATCGGCAGCCGCTATCCGTTATCAGAGCCCAGCATCCGCTGCTACTTGCGGAATCGAAGACCGCAGTCCCATTCGACCTCACGTTTTC
>CP070792.1:1004693-1006799 GCA_020346845.1 Gemmatimonadota bacterium | reverse complement strand
GCTGTCCCGGCTCTAGCAGCGGGTGGGCCGAAGCCCGCCGATTACGCTGCCCAGGCCGGTAAGGCGGTCGACTACATTGATAGTCACAGTGCTGATCTGACGAAGGGTGATTTGGGTCCGGAGTTGGACGGGGCGCTGGCGTTGATTTCTGCCGGCAAGACCGATGCGAAGCTTTTCGGCACGATCAAGAAAGATATTAAGGCTAAGGGGCAGTCGTATTGCACTTTTAAGAATGTGGGTGGGTGTGCGAAGGTGACGATCACCTTGTTGGCAGCTGGCGAGCCGACCACCTATGGCGGGGTCGATTACGCTAAGCCGGTGACGTCGTTGCCGGATTCGGCACTCAAGGAGCGCCCGTTTCATCAGGCGTTGGACATGATCGCGTTGGAGCGGCTGGGCAAACCGATCCCGCAGAAGCTATTCAAGTCGATCACCGACTATGCCTTGACACCTCCCAAGCGGAATCAGCCGAGTACTGATGGTCTTATGCTCGCCGCCCTGTCGCATGTGGTGTCTACAGCATACGATCAGAAGGGGATTACGGCTGTCAAGGCGGCGCTTGTCAAACGTCTGGATGCCGATCATCAGGGAGATGCGTGGGGCTCCAAAGGCGCAGGTCCGAGGGTGCGTGCGACGACGCGGGTGGCACCGGGTTTGTATCGGGCCGGTGACGCGAACCACAAAGACCAGGCTGTCAAGGGCCAAGCGTGGCTTGCCAGTCAGCAGAAGGTTGACGGCTCGTTCGCGGGGTATACGCCGATAACGGCAACGACGCAGGCGGTTCCGGTGTTGCGGGGCCTACAATCATTCGACAGCATTGGTGCTAATCCGGCTCGGGCGGTCACGGTTGATGGGTGGGTGCCGCCTCGCCGGTTAGTGAAGATGACTGTGCTGGGAGACTCCTACTCGGCAGGCAACGGAACGCTAAAAGATGATGAATATCCAACGGACCATTCGTATCGCAGTCCTAAGAATTATGGTTCGGTGCTCACGCGCCGGTTGAATCGGGAGTTCGGGGACGATACCACGTTTCAGACTGATGTGCGGGCCTGGAGTGGCGCCCAAATCACTACCGGGGACCACACTATTGTCAGTCAGGCCGACGGAATGGATCCCCACACAAAGGTGGTCCTCATGACCGCCGGAGGCAACGACCTAGACTTCACCACCGTCGTCGAGAGGTGTTTTCTTGTCAAGATATGGGCTATGGCTAGTTGCGGTGACGCCGTAAATGCAGCACGGGGGAAAATTAGTGCCACGATGACGAAAACGACGACACTGTTGTCGCATATTCAGCAGCGGCTGGCCGATCCGGCTCACACACGGGTCATCCTGATCGGATACCCCTACCTCATCCAAACAGACCGCGATGTGTTCCGAGATCTGCCGGCGACTCGGGTGCGGGCCGCCGAGGACGAATTCCGCACCAGGCAAGCCGCCACCATCAAGGCATGGAACACGTCCCATGCCCTCAAAGTGACCTACACCCCCACCACCGCTCTCTTCACGAATCATGAACCCGAAACACTGATGTGGGTATCAACAAGTCCAGGCCATCAACAGAATATGTATAGATGGATAAACGGCGTTCTCGAGACTGCTGGGCATCGAAACGAAGACGGATTAACCCAACCATATCCGAGTCAAGACATGAGCAATTATTATCATCCGAATGTGATTGGTCATGAACAGATTGCTGGGCTGGTCCATGATGCGCTCCTGTCGAGAGCAGCCAGGAGTGCGAGCTTGTCTGAGAGTGTTGCGCAGGTGGCCTCGGTGCCGGGGGTGCGGATGCGTGCCGCTGTGATCGGGCAAAGCCAGGTGCGCCGGGGTAACCCGTTGAGCCTAGACGCGTCCTCGTCGTATACAGCCTTCGGCCATATCCGCCGCTGGCAATGGGATTTAGACGGTGACCGACACTACGAAATCGATAGTGCTACACCTGAGATCACTCGCACCCTCACCCGAATCGGAACATACCAGGCACACTTGCGCATCACCGATACCACCGGCACCACTGACACTCTCACTTTCCCGATCCAGGTCACCCGAGACGGCGACGGCGTGCCCGATACACAAGACAACTGCCCCACCATAGCCAACCAA
>CP070792.1:1002464-1004593 GCA_020346845.1 Gemmatimonadota bacterium | reverse complement strand
AGCTCGAGCCGAGCGGTGGGCGCCCCGACTACTATGACGGTGCCCGCGCCTTTGAGGATCGCAAAGGCGGCCGCCGACAGACCGACCGGACCGGACCCCTGCACCACCACCGAGTCACCCAACAGCAGTCCGGTTCTCTCGACTGCACCGAACCCGGTAAAGAGACCGCAGCCACCGCCTATCACATCGTCTGCCGTTAGCGCGTCCGGCAACTTCATGACGCGCACGCCCGGCTTGAGGTAGATCTGCTCGGCCCATCCACCGAGAGGACCGTCTTCGGTGCCGTACGTGATACCGTAGACGCGGCGCGACGGGCAACGGTTCTGCAATTTGGCCACCGAACAGAAGTAGCAGGTGCCACATACCTCGTGCACGTCGTAGAACGTCACCACGTCGCCTTGCTGCAACGGCACACCGACGGCGTCAGTCTCCACGTCACGCAGTTCCAGCACACGGCCGACACTCACGTGGCCCGGAACGATGGGATACGGCACACCCGCCAATTGCCCGTGATGGATGTGCACGTCGGTGCCGCACACCTCACTGGCGACGGTTTCCAATAGAATTGAGCCAGGTTCCAACTCTGGTTCGTCTAGCTCCCAGATTTCGATCGGCTCATGAGGGGCTGTCATTACCGCGGCGCGTATTGGCATTTATCTAGAGTCCTTTGGTTATCGGTAGGAATCGTGCGGAGTGCGGAGTCCGGAGTGCGGAGTGCCGACGGCAAGCTCCGCCCTTCGCACCCTCGCACCTCGCACCTCGCACTTCGCACTTCGCAGTACTCAAGAGAACAACGAAACAACATACACAGCTCCAAACCCCACCAACACAACCATCCCCACCCATGAGAGGACAAGCATCCCCCGTCCCGGCCTATGCTCCGGCGCGACTTCGTCCGACGTGATCGCCTTGAGGTTCAAGTAGCCGAGTATTGGGGCGGTCAAGAAGGACACGATAGTGGCAAAGTCGACCATGGTGGTGAGGTTGCCGATGAACAGCGCAAGTACGAGCACTGTTACCGCGGCCAACACGATCAGGCTGTACCAATAAGCCTTGCCCGCACTGGGCAGTTCCGAGTTCGCGGCCGCGCTGTGCTGCAACCTTGCCAGCGACCGCTCGATGGCGCGGGGGAATCCGTCCATCACCGTCAGCGTAGTGGAGACCATCGTAGTCAGCACAGCCACAGAGACGATCGGGCGGGTCCAGGCGCCCAGTGTTTGGCTGTAGAGATCGACCAGCTGAGTAGAGAAGACGGTTCCTTGCGGACTGAAAGACTCACCAGACGCAAACATCACCCCAGCGCCAAGCATGACGAACGCGAATGCCAATACGCCCGTACCGGCATAACCGATGAAGAAATCTAGGCGTGCGTCTCGCACGGAAGCCCGCTGACCCGACGCATCGTCCTTGGCGAGAGTCCACAACGAGTTCCACACCGCGATGTCGAACGCCGAAGGCATCCAACCCATCAGCGCCAGAATGAAGGCGAACGGAACTAGGGCGCCCGCACCACGTGGCCACAACGCCAGAGTTGAGAGGTCGGCCCTCGGCAGTGTCACGGCGGCGGCGATCAGGGTGGAGATTGCCAGCACCACCAGTATGATCTTGACTGCAGCATCGAGCGCCTTGTATCTGCCCATCCATAGCAGCAGTGCGCAGAGCGCAATCAACACTGCGGCCGTAACAGCCAACGACCAGTCGAGTCCGAACACGAAGCGTACGAGGAAAGCCGTGAACATGACCACCGCAGACTGGATGATCACCGACATGGCCAAAGTGATCATGAAGTAGAGCCACAGCGCCCACTTGCCGATCTTGAGATAACCCTCGACCAGGCTGCTACCCGTGGCGGCCGCATAGCGCGGCCCGTACTCGAAGAACGGATACTTGATGACCAAAGCCAGCAGGATGACACCGGCTAGACCAAATCCTGCAACGGCACCTGCTCGAGTCGATTGAACGAGATGTGAAACGCCTATTGCCGCCGCGGCCCAGAGGAGGCCGGGACCGAAACTTGACCAGAAGCGGGAGTTAGGGACCATGCGAGAGTTCAATGTCCCCTTCGACGCGGCGGATCGCAAGGTAGCAGAAACATCGAATGTTGAATCTTGAATATTGAATGTTGAATT
>CP070792.1:1000221-1002364 GCA_020346845.1 Gemmatimonadota bacterium | reverse complement strand
CCTAGTTGGATCTGACCGACTATGCTCGGGCTGCCGATGGCAAACGCGATGAGTGCGGCATACCAGGGCCACGGTGTCAATAGATCGGTACGGCGCGTGGAGATCAGCAGACCGATCAAGGCAGCTAATCCGAAGATCAAAACACTGAATTTCGATAGCAGGCCAAATCCGCAGGCAACTCCGAATAGTATCCACCAACGACGGTCGTTGCTGCTGCCGAGCTTGACGAGTGCCAGCAAGGCAACGGTCCACCAAACTTGGTCGAATACCACCGGCTGAAACAGGTTGGCCGCCCGCATGAATAAGAGGCTCGCGAACACGAAGAATGCGGCGAGCAATTGGGCCAGCCGTCGGCCGCCCAGATCCCTGGCAAGCGTTGCTGCCAGAACTAACAACGCAGCGCCAAATAGAGCAGGGAATAGCCGTATCGCAAAGAGCGAGTTCCCGAAGAGACTCCGCGTGAATTCCGAGACGATCGCGATAAAGGGCGGAAAGTCCATGCTCCACAACTGGAGGTGTTCACCCATGGCCATATACAGGAATTCGTCACGGTGGAACTCGTACGGCCCCAATAGATTCACCCCGAAGTGCAACGCCAACTTCACCACGACCATTAGCCCGACGATGCTCCAGGCCAGTCGTGTAGATCCAGATTCCGGCTTTGCTCTGTTCAAATCCCCAATCCCCTGCCTCTGTTGCTATGATCCTTCTCCTACTCAGCCTCCCCGGTGCGGCCTTTGATCGCCTGAACCTGCATTACGGTCTGACCCCGTCTAATCCATCCGCGGCGACTGCTCGTCGAACTTGTCTCCCAACAGACCGAGTGCGTGATTGAGATCCGGTCGCAGACTCAGAACGTCTCTCATGGGGTCCTGTTTCAATCGCCGCATCCGCTTCGGTACTGACTTTATCGTGTGCTTGCGAATGTCCAATCTGGCGGTGACTTCGCTCCACTTGAGCGGCGTGCTCACGGGAGCCCCTGGGAGTGGCCTAGCACAGAAGGGGGAAACTAACAGCCGGCCGTGACCGTTCTGCACGTAGTCGATGTAGACCTTGCCTTCCCGCTTCGAGGGGATCCGGGTTACCGTCGCAATCTCAGGCAACTCTGCCACGATCACACGTGCAAGAAGCTGCCCCAACGTACGCGATTGCTCGTAGGTGCATTGATGACCCAGGGGAATCAGCACATGCAGCCCCGATGAACCGCTGGTCTTGACGAACGAAGGAAGTTCGATCTCGTCGCACAGGTCGCGCATGGCACGGGCTATCTTCACCACGTCCGTGAAGGGTGCTTCTTTGGGATCTAGGTCCAGAATACACCAGTCGGGTGTTTCTAGTGCGTTGACGTGACTGGACCAAACGTGTAACGGAATCGTGCCCAGGTTGATTATGTAGAGCAACGACTCGAGATCATCGGCGACGAAGTAGTCCAGTTCGCGCTCGGAGCCCTCACTCCAAAGCCTGAGTCGTCTGATCCAATCGGGCGCAAACTTGGGTGCGTCCTTCTGAAAGAACGACTTCCCGTCTATCCCGTCGGGATAGCGCGTCATCACCACAGGTCGGTTCTCGAGGTAGGGCAACAGCCATTGAGATACCGAGCGGTAATAATCGATGAGGTCACCCTTGGTATATCTCTCTTCCGGCCAGAAGACCTTGTCCAGGTTGGTGAACGGTACCGTACGCTCGTCGAGATCGGCATCGGTGACGGGGACGGGCTCCGCTACCTCAGCCTGATGATCTCCCCGTACGCACTCCTCGGGAGGCTTATCCTCACGAAACTGTAGAAATGCGGGGTGCCTGAGCAGACCGTCTTCGGTGATCTCGCGAAACCGGATTTCACACACTAACTCCGGCTCTACCCAGTAGTTGCCCTTGCCGGTCGGCAAAGGGCCCGAGCAGGCAGGGTGTTCGCGCAACAATCCGTCCAGTTGCGCCCGAGTCTCGTCGAGCTCGTCAGCAGAAAAGCCAGTTCCGACTCTGCCGCTGTACACCAACTCTTCACTGTCGTATTGGGCAACATGTAGCGCTCCGAATCCGCCACTAGCTCCCTTACGGTCGGTGAACCCAACGACTACGAAGTCATCGGTGCGGTCGGCGCGTATCTTGACCCAATCTGCCGATCTGCCGGCGCGATACGTCGAAT
>CP070792.1:997975-1000121 GCA_020346845.1 Gemmatimonadota bacterium | reverse complement strand
GGGCGACATCATGAACGATTGGCTGTGGTGTACGTGCGACAGTCGACGATGCAACAGGTACAACATCATCAGGAATCGACACAGGTGCAATATGGTCTCGTTGATCTGGCGAATCGCCTGGGTTGGCCTCGTGAGCGTATCCTGGTGGTGGATGACGACCTCGGTGTATCCGGTGCTTCGGTCGAAGGTCGTCTCGGCTTCCAGCGCCTGCTCAGCGAAGTGGCGCTGGATCACGTCGGCCTTATCCTAGGTGTCGAGATGTCGCGGTTGGCGCGCTCCTGCAAAGACTGGTATCACTTGCTTGAGCTTTGCGCTTTGTTTGCGACGCTGATCTGCGACCTCGATGGCTTGTACGACCCGGCCAGTTACAACGACCGTCTCCTGTTGGGCTTAAAGGGCACGATGTCAGAAGCAGAGCTCCACATCCTGCAGATGCGCATGCGGCAAGGTGCGTTGCACAAAGCGCGGCGCGGAGAACTGGTCAGCAAGGTTCCGATCGGCTACGTTCGTGATGCCATCGGGCAGGTTATTATGGATCCAGACGAACAAGCACAATCAGTGGTTCATCTCGTATTCGAGTTGTTCAACCGATATGGCACTGTCGCCGCCGTCCTTCGTTACATGGTCAACAATGAGATCCAGTTGCCGGTCCGCGTGGATCACGGCCCGGACAAGGGCCAACTGCAATGGCGCCGCCCCCACAGAGGCACGCTGCGTAACATGCTGGACCATCCGATGTATGCAGGCGCATACGTGCACGGACGCACCCGCTGTAAGAAAACACCTGAAGGCCGGCGCTCTCGACTTCGGAAATCGGACCCCGATCAGTGGACGGTTCTGCTGCGAGATCGATATCCAGCCTATATCTCATGGGTACAATACGAACAGCATCGTGCGCAGCTGGCAGAAAACCGATCTCGCCACGATGCGAGAGGCGCGGTGCGCCGGGGACGTGCACTGCTGACGGGCATGATGGTGTGCGGCCGCTGCGGCGCCCGCATGATGACACGCTACGCAGGCAAGGCCAGCCGGCCGAGCTACTTCTGTACAGCATCCCACACCAACTACGGCGCGCCGCGTTGTCAGCGGCTTGCTGCCAAAGCGTTGGATGACGAAGTGGTGCGGCTTGCGTTGATGGCAATGAAGCCTTCTGCGCTGGAGATCAGCCTCCAGGTTGCGGCGGATCTTGAGACTCGGCGCGACGAGTTGGAGAAGCAATGGCGGCAGAGGCTGGAACGTGCGAACTATGAAGCCGACCGTGCCAAACGCCAATACGACACGGTGGAGCCGGAGAACCGTCTTGTAGCCCGTACGCTGGAAGATGTATGGGAAGAGAAGTTGCGTGCGCACCGGGGTCTGGTCGAACAACACAAGCGATTCCAATGCGAACATCCGCAGCTGTTGACTCCCGTAGAACAAGACCAGATTCGGCGACTCGCGAGCGATCTGCCGGCGTTGTGGAACGCCTCGAGCACGACGGATGTCGATCGCAAGAATGTCCTGAGGCAACTTATCGATCGTGTCGAAGTGAATGTGGAAGGAAACACGGAATGGGTAGAGGCGAGAATCCAGTGGGCTGGTGGCGAGCAAACGTATACGCGCTTCCGTCGCCCGGTCGCACGAATGGAGCAGTTGAGTACTTGGCCTCATCTACGTGACCGTATCGCGCGGTTGAAACGCGAGGGGTGTCGGGCGCCGGTCATTGCCGAAGCGCTCAATCGTGATGGATTACGCACGCCGAGCGGTACGCCGTTCACCGCAGATTGTGTTCGCATGTGGCTATCGCGCCTGGGTCTCACCACCATCCGGCGTAGCCGTGCGAACGATGCACCCAGACTGCGTTCGGACGAATGGCTTGTTCCGGATCTCGCTCAAGAACTCGATATCTCGTACGGAACAATCTATACTTGGATTGGAGCCGGTCGAATCGCGGCCAGGCAGGTGGACGGTCCGCAGAGTCGTTGGGTCGTCCGCGTAAACGACGAACAACGACGCGAGCTAACCGCGTACAAACGCCGACGAGACGGCCCGGACCACGTACAGACACCAAAAGAAGCCGCTGATCACCCTCCAGTGAAAGTGTGACAGGAGGTGCAACGTGGATACGTCTCCTCCGTAACTCCGAGCTTCCGACAGACCTGGGGCA
>CP070792.1:995718-997875 GCA_020346845.1 Gemmatimonadota bacterium | reverse complement strand
TGCGCCAGGTCTCCCTCGGGGACATTGACCTCCGCGGCCAGGTGTTCCTTTGTCACCTTTATCATCGTGGCAAACCGCAGGATACCGCCAATGAGGGTGAATTCCGGTTCCATACGCACTCGCTTCATGAGTTGCACTGAGCGCCCCACCAAGGATGTAATCGCTCCATACATGATGTCCGCCGGAGCCACGCCCTGTGACAGGTGGTTTATTACTTCCGATTCTGCGAATACGGCGCACACGCCCGAGATCGATGCCGCAGTTTTGGAAATCGATACCAGAGGACCGATCTCCTCGGTGGAATACCCCATGTAGCGGGCCGTCTTTTCGAGAAACGCACCGGTGCCGGCCGCGCACTTGTCGTTGAGGCGGAACGACTTGACCTTCGCCCTGTCATCGAGTCGACTGGCCTTCATGGTCTGTCCGCCCACGTCGAGTATCGTGCGGGTGTTGGGGAAGAAGAACGTAGCACCGCGCGCTGCCGCGGTGAGGTCGGTGACCTGCACATCGCTAACGGTGGCTTGATGTCTGCCGAACCCCGTTGCCACCACGTACTGAACCTGTTCGCGTTCCACGCCGGCTGTCTCTACGGCTTGGCTGCACGCCTTCTCTGCAACTTCCGCGAGCTTGAACCCGGTGGGAAGCATTGCGCGCCCAACGATCTCATTGTTGTCGCTCAGTAAGATTGCCTTGGTATACGTCGAGCCCACATCGATTCCGGCGGCGTAGGTCATGACCTACCTCCTGCGGTCCTGACCGGTGACCTACTCGCCAGGATGTGATCCAGCGCAAACAGAGCCGCGCCGAGTGCTCCCATGAAGTGTGAATCCTCGCTGACATTCACCTCGAGACCCAACCGCTCGTTCAGCGTCTCGATCATTGCCAGGTTCTTCGCCACACCGCCCGTGAAAGTCACTTCTTCCTCGATCCCCACCCGCCGTAGCAAGCCGGCGGATCTAGCCGCAATCGACTTGTGCACTCCCAGCAGGATATCCTCTATCTTCTTCCCCTTCCCCAGCCACGACAGGACCTCCGATTCCGCGAACACGGTGCACGTTGTCGATATCTTGACAGCTCGCTCGCCGCGCAGCGCTGTGGGGCCCAGTTGGGGCAGGTCTATCTCGAGCGCAGTGGAAGCAGCGCCCAGGAAGCGTCCGGTTCCCGCGGCGCACTTGTCGTTCATGCAGAAGTCGACGATCTCGCCGCTATCAGAAACTCGGATCGCCTTGGTGTCTTGCCCCCCCATGTCCACCACTGTACGGGTACCGGGGAACATGTGGACCGCTCCACGCCCGTGGCAGCTTATCTCGGTCACCTGCGTGTTTCCGAAGGTGACCTTGTATCGACCGTAGCCGGTTCCGACCACGTACTCGACTTCCTCCTCACGGATATCGCCGTTGCGCAATGCCTCTTCAAACGCAGCCTCCGCCGCGTGGATCACGTTGGCTCCTGTGTCCGTCAAGGCTCGGCTGGCTATCTCCTTATGCTCGTTTATGATCACCGCTTTGGTTTGCGTGGATCCGACATCCACTCCCGCTGCATAGGCCATTGCTACACCGCCTTCCCGATGGTGGCGTGATGCCTACGGGCAGCCAAGCCTTCGAAGAACGCGTCAACTCGATTCTTCAGTTGGGCTTCCGATACCACGCGCCGGTCCATCATGTCTGACTCGACGAACAGTGTTGCTATGTCGCGTGCCTCCATGAGATCGCGCCGGTTGTCGGCCAAGCCCGTGGATACGGTACGGCAGCTCTTGATCGGGTGATAGATGACGCCGTCGATCGCGTAGCCCTCGATCATGTCGAGCAAGATGCCCGTTTGATAGAACATGCTATCCATGGCATCGCGCACTGAGACGAGCACTCCCTCCGCTAGACTTTCCAACGGCCGGCTCAGATCATATTGAAATCCCAAGTTCGAGCCGCCTGACGCAAACCACAGATACGTGGAGTTGACGAAGGTTCCACCCCATTCGGTGAACAACTCGTTGAAGCGACGGAACATCGGGTAGCACGGAACTCCCACGAAAACCAAGCGATACTTCTCATCGGTGAGTGTACCGATGCAGTTGTTGGCCTTGTACTCCATCTCTTCCACTAGCTGATCGAAATACCTGGCGCCCTCTTCCCTCCCTCTGAAACCGTTGGATACGCCCAA
>CP070792.1:993450-995618 GCA_020346845.1 Gemmatimonadota bacterium | reverse complement strand
CTCCTCGTGGCGTCGTTTACGACGCGTCGCGCTAACGGCGAGCCGACGCTTCCAGCGTCGGAATACCATGGTAGAGGGGCTTATAGAAACACGCAGGCGGCCTTCCGCATCAATCCGCGCCCATCGGCGGCCCTCCTGATTCTCGGTCAGTGTGTTCTAGATCCTCCCGAGACCTAGTCAATGGACTTGATAGTTAACGATTGAGCCGTGGTTGTGTGGTCGCCGACGTTTGGGTACACTGTTTGGCTTCGTGCCGTGCACCTACGTGTCTGCGCGAATAGATAGCGATGCCGTCACTGCCTGGAATTCCGTGATAACCCGGAAAGGCCTGAACCCGAGGAGACGTGATAGTGAAATGGACCGAGATGGTAACCCGATCAACCCTCGTCATGGCTTCCATGGTGGCGCTACTCGCCGGACCCATGGACGCCGTGGCGCAGGTCCCGCCGCCAGACCCGGAAGCGCTCTCGAAACTCTACCGAGGAACCACCTACTCGCCCTACGCAGGCCGTGGGTTTCCCAGCCAGGTCTTCTGGGGTGACACGCACCTGCACACCGACATGTCGATGGACGCCGGCGCATTCGGTAATCGTTTGGGCATCGACGACGCCTATCGTTTTGCTCGTGGAGAAGAGGTCACGAGTGCTACAGGCCTCGCTGCGCGACTCTCACGGCCGCTGGACTTTCTGGTGGTCGCAGATCACTCCGACAACATGGGATTCTTCCCGGATATGTTCGCCGGCGCGCCACACATCATGAGCGACCCGTTGGGGAAGGATTGGTACAACCGGATCCAGGCTGGCGAGGGAGTGGGCGTCGCCCTGGAGCTGATCGGGATGTTCTCTCAGGGCGAGTTCCCGGAAGGGCTCATGTACGCGCCGGATTCCAAGCCGTATAAGGATGCATGGCAGCGCACCGTGGAGTTTGCCGAAAGCTTCAACGATCCAGGTGTCTTCACCGCATTCATCGGCTACGAATGGACGTCCCTGGTACGGGGCAACAACATGCACCGTGTTGTCATTTACCGGGACGGTGGTGACAAGGGCAGCCAGATGGTACCCTACACGACGGTCCCTCCGATGGGCAGCACAAACCCGCGCGACCTTTGGGAGTGGCTGGAGAACTACGAAGCCCAGACCGGGGGCGACGTCTTGGCAATTGCGCACAACGGCAACCTGGCCAACGGCATCATGTTCCCGCTCGAGGCGCAGTACGACGGCCGTGTGCTCGACCAGGAGTACGTAACTAAGCGATCGCTGTGGGAACCCCTCTACGAGGTAACCCAGATCAAGGGCGATGGCGAGACGCATCCGTTTCTTTCACCCGATGACGAGTTTGCGGACTATGAAACCTGGGACGTCGGGAACCTCGACGTATCCGCAGCAAAGACCAATGACATGCTCGCCGGCGAATACGGCCGCGAAGCACTGAAGCGTGGACTTGCCATCGAGTCCGATCTGGGCATCAATCCCTACAAGTTCGGCATGATCGGATCAACCGACAGCCACACGTCGCTTGCGACGGCGCAGGAAGACAACTTCTTCGGCAAGCACTCGGGTGCTGAGCCGGACCCCGCGCGTATGCAGCATCCGTTCATGGCTACCGAGAGTGGGACCATCTACGGTTGGCAACAGGTGTCATCCGGCCTGGCCGCTGTTTGGGCAACCGACAACACCAGGGAAGCGTTGTTCGACGCCATGGAGCGCAAGGAAGTATACGCCACCACGGGGTCGCGCATGATGGTGCGGTTTTTTGGCGGCTGGGAATTCACCGAACAAGACATGAACAGCCGCCAGCCGGCGTTTGCCGGGTACCAAAAGGGCGTGCCGATGGGTGAAGATCTAGCGGCTCGGCCTTCAGGAGCATCCGCCCCGACATTCATGGTCTACGCCCTGCGTGACCCACAAGGTGCGAACCTGGATCGGATCCAGATCGTCAAAGGCTGGCTCGAGAACGGTGAGACCCGGGAGAAGGTGTACGACGTTGATTGGTCGGGTAATCGGAGTATCGCAAGCGATGGCAAACTCCCGCCGGTCGGCAACACCGTCGACGTTGAGAATGCCAACTGGACCAACACTATAGGAGCAGCTGAACTGGGAACCGTTTGGACCGACCCCGATTTCGATCCAAGCCAGAAGGCATTCTACTACGCGCGTGTGATCGAGATT
>CP070792.1:991172-993350 GCA_020346845.1 Gemmatimonadota bacterium | reverse complement strand
GTCCAGCGTGACGAGGCGTGCGCGGTCTACGTTGACGGCTGTCATCGTCACGCTGTTGACGCCAGCGAGATCGATGTCGAACTCCTCGGGAGATGTGGCTGCAAGGTTACCGTTGGTCATGGTGATGGTGGTCGTACCAGTACCTTGATCGGCGTACAGGCCGTAGAAGCCGACGGCGGTGGCCTTGCTCGTACCGTCAGAGAGCGTCTGCCCCTCCCACGTAACGGTGAAGCCGGAGTCGCTGAACGTAGTGTCGCCCGCGCCTGAAGGAGTCCCGATTCTCATTTTACACAGCGGGAACAGGATGCCCGCGATGGTGCGCAGAGCACCGAAGCGGTTCGTGTTCTCGTAGGTGGAGAAGTCCGAGAAGACGGAGCTGGCCCCGGTGACGCGGTAGCCCACGCCGATGCTGCCGGACTGCACGAAGGCGTTGTCCGACGCGCCCATTACTGAGTTGGTGATCTTCCAGCGCACGCCGATGCCATCCACACCTGAGAGCTGCGCCGGGTTGCCGGTCAGCGTCCACGTGGCGGTACCGGCGGTGACCGCGTCGAAGTCAGCGGCCGGGTTGATTACGAAGTATTCCCAACCACCCAGTGAGTTCGCCTGCGGTCCTACGTACCACGTACCGAAGCTGTCCGTGGCCAGATCGTCGGCGACGATGATGCCGTACCCTCCGTTGGCGAGCGTGTCGCGCGTACCGGAGGAGTTGATAATCATAAAGATGTGGTTCTCTTGGTCGGTACCGGTAGCCGAGAAGTCCCACGGCTCGCCGTTCACGCCCGCGCCGAGACCGTAGCCGGTAACGGTAGCGTTCGACACTTTGTCCGAGATGGAAGTCGTGCCGGTGAGGAAGTTATCTGAGTTGGTGGCAACGGATGCTGAGCTTACCCAGCCCGTAACGGTGCTGCCGTCGAAGACTATCGACGGGTTCGCGCCGGGATCGCCCCCGTCGCCTGAAACTGATTCTATAAATACTACCGTTCCCATGCGAGTTCCCACACTACGATGGGCACCGCATCCCGGCTGTTCAGTACTCCGCCGGGGATGTGTGCTCTATCGATGCCCTCGGGGAGAACATCGTTGAGGCCCATACTTGGACCGAATATAAACCAGCCGTCGCTGGACTTCAAGTCGCGAATGTTGGCCCCTTTACCGGGGTCCATCGCGATGTACGGTCCCTCAGTTTTCTCGAAAAAATCCTCCATGCTTGAGAATTTAGTGGCTCCGCCAACCTTGGCGAAGCCATCTGGAGTTCCGTCGATGTATCCCAGCTCCTCTACCCCGGCAGCTGTGCACAGCAGCACAAGGCTTTCGAGCTGGGATGGCAAGATACCTACGACATCGTATTGTTCAATGTGTACCAGTACCTTCAAACTTATGCATCGTCGATCCGGTTCACGGATGCCGTGCCGCCATTGGTACCCATTACACCGGTGGTCTCAGCCGTCTTGATCGGCGTCGCGCCGCCATCTCGTACGCGTACGAAGTGCGTGCGGTCCGAGCTGTATACGTACGAGAAGTTCTCGCTCGTAGCAGCAGTGGTCAAGTCGAGATACGACACGAACACGTTGAACGGCGTGGTTGCCGGGTTGACGCTGAAGTCAGTACTCGGAATGGTGAAGTCATTGGTAGCACTCGACCATGAGGTGTAACGGTGCAGGCTGTACAGCCCGTCGTCACGCTCGACGCGGATTCCGCCCTTCGTACCAGCAGTCGTCGGGGTATCCGATGGGATGCTGACAACCGAGATAGCGGTCTGAGTAACACTGTTTGCAGTGGTGTCCGAGACCATCTGAGTGAAGTTGATGTCACCAGAGTTGTCCTCGGTACACAGCACGTAGTCGCCCGAGATGAAGCCCGAAACCGTGAAGGTAACGTTGTTCGGCGGGGTGATCGGGTTGTTCTGCAGATCGAAGTACGTATCGGCAGCAGCGGTGTCAGCCGCCTGCAAACCGAGACCGTACGCACCGATCAGTGCGGAGCCGGTCGATACACCGACGAACGGGGTCGATACCGTGCGCTCAGTAGCAGCTGCCGAGAGCGTGTAGTAATCAGTGTGATCCGTGGCGTCGTAGAAGCGCGTGTTGTCCAGCGGGGCTACGCCCTTGGTGATCTGGAAGTAGAAGTTACCAGAAGTACCATCGTCGTCGAAGGCCAGAACCTTCGCTTCACCAG
>CP070792.1:988888-991072 GCA_020346845.1 Gemmatimonadota bacterium | reverse complement strand
TCGGTGCCCCAGGTAAACCTCAGGGTCACCAACGAGACGCCCTCACGTGATACGCTCTCTATCTTTTCCGCGCGCGGTACGCGTGCTACTTGCCGTTCTATCGGCTCAGTCACGAACCGCTCGACCTCCGACGGGCCCACATCCGGATACGTCGTGTAGATGACGAGTCGTGGGTAGGCGACGTCAGGCAATAGATCGATTGGAAGCCGGAAGAAAGAGATCATTCCCAGCATTGCGACCGCCAGGAACAACATGGCCACCGCGACGGGGCGTTTGATACACCTTCGGGGAAGTGACATTCCTGTTATTTATCCCAAATCACGGTCGCACCGGACGGCCTACCAGCCGCTCCAGTTCGACCACTGCGTTGGTGTAGGCCAAGCGCGCATTGAGCGCTCCACGTGCGTCGTTGGTCGATTGCGCTACGACCTGCTGCAACTCGAAGAACGAAGCCATGCCGAGTTGGTACTGCTCTCGTGTCATGGCAACCCTCTGCAGGCCCAGCTCAGCCGACCGTTCGGCCAGCAACAACTGCTCGTGCGTGTTGTCGACGTCGATCAACGCGCTCCTGATTTCGCGCTCCAGCCGCAGTCGAGTCTGTCGCAGCTGCTCATGTTGAACATCCTGGTTTGCGGCGGCCTGTGCGATGCTGTTCGAGGTACTGAAGCGGTTGAAGATCGGCCACGAGAGGTTCAGACCGGCCTGCCAGTACTGGTTCTCCGGATTGAAGTTCCACAGGCCGCCATAGCCCTGTTCGCTGGCGCTGCGGGTGAACCCACCGGAAAGAGACAGGGTAGGCCACCGTGCTCCACGTGCCCGACTCGCGTCATAGTCAGCGCGCGCGGCGTTGAAGGTAGCCTGGAGTAGCGCAGGGTTTTGGCGCAGCACGTAGTCTACCAAGGTCTCGGCATCGAGCAATGCAGGATCGAAGGCGTTGGGAAAATCACCATCTATCTCGAACTCCACTGCGTCGTCAAACCCGATGGCCTCGGCGAGCAACAGCAGGGCCTTGCGATAGTCGCCCAGTGCGCGTGCAACTTGCTGCTCCTGACTTGCTACTGTCGCCTGACCTCCGAGTAGATCGGACTGATCCCTCGCGGCAACCCGAAATAGCCGCTCGGTCGTGAGCAAGTCTTCCTGGCGGATTCTGAGAATTTCCTGTTCGATTTCAATTGAGCGCAATGCAGCGACCACCTGGTAGAACTGCCGCTTGATCTGAGCCTCCAGAGTGACCGCCTCGGAGTCGACCCCGTACCGGGCCGCCTCTGAGTTGGCCTTGGAACTCTTGAGGCCGTAGAAGTTCTGCAAGCCGTTGAACAGCGTGATGCTCGAGTTCAGGCCCTGCGAAGAGCCACTGCTCTCGATCGTACGAGATTGACCTAATATGGCGCCTCCGAAATCGTCTTCACCGACTGATGTGGTGCTGCGAGAACCGTTGAAACCGAGGCTAGCTCTGAGATCCGGAAAGAAGGCGCCAGTGGCAGCCCTCACATCTGCACCAGTTGCATCTGCCTGCACCACTGCCTGCCGGTATTGCGGGTTCCACTCGCGACCCAATCGCAACGCGTCGTCTAGCGTGAGCCGCGTCGGCACCTCCTGCGCAATAGCGGGTCCGGCCAAGACCACTGCTGCGACTAGCACGGCGGCGCCCACGTCCCAAACCGAAGCGACTCTTCCCCTTTCCCTTTTCCCTGTTCCCTGACCCTCCTTTCCCTTTTCCCATTTCCCACTTCCCCGCAGCCCACATCTCCCAGCTCGCTGGGAGTTCACTGGGGCCTCCCACCAGCTGCCCTGACGTCTGCAACCAGCCTGATGGGTGCATCGTGTGTCAGGGTATAGTGGCCATCTACGAGTACTACCTCGCCTGGCTCCACCATGTCGGTATCGGGGTTGGGTACCAGCTCGACCAGCGTCTCGTTCTCGAGGCCGGTGGTCACGTAGCGCCACTTGGCCAAGCCCTGCTGCCCCTCGCCCTCGAACACGAACAGCATCGAGCGACGATCGCGCTCCAGGATCGCGGCCCGCGGTACCAGAATCCGATCGGGGAAGGTGCGTGCCTCCAACGAGACGCGGGCGTACATACCGGGCAGAATGCGGCCGTCCGGGTTGGGCACCATCACTGTCACCCGGGCCGTGCGGGTCTGCTGCTCGACCACGGGGTTTATGGTCTCTATAGTCCCACGG
>CP070792.1:986583-988788 GCA_020346845.1 Gemmatimonadota bacterium | reverse complement strand
GTGTCCGGCGAAATATTTGCGCCATACGTAATGGTCTTCCCTGTCGGTTCTTCGCCTGGCTTCGGCGTATTTCGTATCTCCCGCCCGACGCGTGTTCGTCAACGGAGTGTGGGGCTATCAACCAGGGATGTCAGCGCTCACGCTGTTGGGCAACGTCCAACCCTCGTTCGGCCGCGATCTCCGTTGGTCGGCATTGAACCTCCTTGCGTCTGCGGAGCCTCACGGACTTCGACTCCCGCTCGACCAGCAACGCGTTCCGAAGTATCGCCGCGGGGCTGCACTCGGTGCGACGCCCTACGGCTGCGCCTCAAACGCCCGGGCACGTGGATCGCACTGCATCCTCTTCCGCTTTGCAGGGGTAGCTGTCGGGTGGATCCTCACTGTAGTGAGCGTCTACCTGGTCACACGATGGCAGGTCGGCGACACACGCCAACAACTCGGCATAGAGAGTCTCACACTCAGCGCTAACACTCGCAGCGTCCCCTAGAAGGTCGTTCCAGTATTGCACGCAATTCTGGATCCCTTCTGGGGGCGGATAGCACTTCGCATCCTGCGCACAGAATGAGCCGCATACTCCCGAATCCCCTTCGCCGCCGCACCCCATCCAGGGCAGACCGCCGAGCGCCAGCGCGCAAACCAAACGCAAGAAGTACCGCATGACGACCTCCCTCAGTTACGGCTGCAGCTCAAACGCACCGACGTCGCACATCGTGCCGCCTGTCTCCGGACGTGGCTGCCCTCGCTGGTCTGTCTCTACGCCGCACTCCGCTTCCGGAATCTTATCGATGGCGGCGATGCTCCCCGCGCCAAGTGCGTGAGTCATGGTCGGTCCGCCGTTGTCGGCGAGCGCTTCAAGGTCAACCGTGACATCGATTTGGTCACTACCAGCTGGGTTCAGGATGCAGGTGTTGCCCGTCTCGATGTTATATCCGAGCGAGACGGTCTCACCTTGATCGTCGCAGTCGTCATCTATCAGGGTGCTCTTCAACGTCAGGCTGGCCCCGGCATCATTGATAATGCCGCCGTCACTGTGGCCCGACACAGTGCTGTTCGCTAGGTTCAGATTCCCCGCGTTCCGAATTCCTTCGCCGGTATTCCCTGACACCGTGCTGTTCGTCACCATTGCGTTAGCGGAATTGCCGTTGTGAATACCGGCGCCGTTGGTGGCTCCCGTATTGCTGTTTCCCGACACGGTGCTGTTCACCAGATTCAGAGTCCCCTCGTTCCAAATACCTGCAGAGATCTCGGCCGTGTTCCCGCGCACGGTGCAGTCTTCTATGGACAGGTCTCCTAGGTTGTAGATCCCGCCTCCTTCTATCGCGCTACCGTTGGTGATCACAAAGCCCTGGAGTTCGGCCGTCGCGAGCTCTTCGATAGCGAAAACCCGGTGGCTGCCGTCACCATCGACCGTTAGCTCGCCTTGGCCGTCAAGACTGACGTCTTTGTCGATCAGGATCTCAGCTATGGTCTCAACCGTCGTCGGTCCATCGCAATCGAAGGTGAAGAGCCCACCGCCCTCTGCGATTGCGCCACGAATGCCTGCTTCGGTGCATGGGCAAACGTTGTCGACGCAACCGGCGGCGCGAATGGCACTGAGAGAATCTGACCCGGAGCAGCTCTCGGAGCCATCCGTCCAAGTCCAGCTGTCTGTACCTTCCATGGAACCGTCGGAGACAACGAGTGTGGCTTTGACTGTCACAGTGCCGCCATCCTCGGGAAAGCTACCGTTCAGTTCCATCCGGTCGCCACAGATGCTTCCCCTAAAAGTCCCGAATTCCTGGGTCTCGCCGGTTACATCGTTGCCGTCTTGTGCGATCGTCATTCGAAACGTTTGATTCTCTCTCCCGCCGCAATCGTCAGACACGACTGTGGACACCATCTGCCACTCACCCGCGACGTCAACTGGCTCAGCGCAGTCACCGTCGCCGCAAGCAGCAAGGGCAAACACCGCGAGCGCCATCAGAAATCCGATTACATAACGCATAAGCACCTCCCCGGTTCAGTAAGCGCAGCTAGGGAGCTGCATCAACCATGCCAGTGACGTGGGGGCGGTTTTTCGGGAAAATTTGACGAGCGAAGCCAGCAATGGAGGTGTCCGGCGAAATATTTGCGCCATACGTAATGGTTTTCCCTGTCGGTTCGTAGCGTTACGGACTGCGGTCCCCGCTAGAGCAGCAGCGCGGTCCACGAGATGGCCGAGGGATT
>CP070792.1:984249-986483 GCA_020346845.1 Gemmatimonadota bacterium | reverse complement strand
TTGGCCTTGTTGGTACCGTAGCTCGTGAACTCAAAGTCCTTGAGACCGAGCTCGGCTGCAACGTCCCTGATCGGTCTCAATTTGGCGGCCTGTGCGATCTCGATATCACTCAAGTATTTCTTGGTCATGTTCTTGCTCGGCTTGGTTGGAGGGTGACTCTGGGACCGAAACAGCGAGCGGCGTTTGCGGTGGTCTGGCGAGCCAGCTCATCCGCCGCCACATCCCTCAGTTCGGCCACCTTCGCCGCAACGTGGGCGACGAACGCCGGTTCATTACGTTTGCCTCGGTACGGAGACGGCGCCAGATAGGGCGCGTCGGTCTCAACCAAGAGGCGATCGGGCGCAACCGCGCTGACCGCCTCCACGTTCTTCCAGTTGCGGAATGTGACCATTCCGCTGAACGAAATGTAGCAACCCCGGTCCAGTCCCGCCTGTAGCACACGGGGCCCGGAGCTGAATGAGTGCAATACGACAGTGGCGTCACTGTCCTGCAGTAACGCCACCATGTCATCGTCGGCATCGCGCGAATGGACTACGATGGGTAGCCGGCATCTTGCGGCCAACTCCAATTGTGCGGCGAATACCTGGCGTTGGACGTCTCGCGGAGAATTGTCGTAGTAATAGTCCAGGCCCGCCTCACCGACGGCTACAACGGTCGGGTCGTTTGTGGCCTGCTCGATGGCTTGGGCGACCTGAGGAGTCCAGGACGTGGCAACGTGAGGGTGGACCCCGGCGGTGGCGGATAGTCCGTATTCATTGGCAAGCTCGATCGCCCTCAGGGTGGCCGGAAGCGAATCCGCAATGACAACCACGTGCCCGACGCCTGCGTCTCGCGCTCGCGCAAGCACCTCGGCACGGTCTTCGTCGAACCGCTCATCTCCCAAGTGGCAGTGCGTATCGACTAGCACGCGCCAGGAGTGTGAACTAGCTGACTACCGTGGCGCCGGAAGCAACAATGCTCTTGGCACCCCGCACGTCCTCACCTGGCCAGCGCCGCTCGATTGCCAACAACAGCGGTGAGGCGATGAAGATCGACGAGAACGTACCGGTGATGACCCCGAATGTCATGACCCAGGCGAAGCCACTGATGACTTTACCAGCCAGAATCAGCAGGGCCAGCGTCGCACCCAGTGTCGTGCCCGACGTGAGCACCGTGCGCGGTAGGGTCTCGTTGATACTCCGGTTGAGTATCTCGTAGATGTTCTTGCGGCGAAACTTCCTCAGGTTCTCGCGCACTCGGTCGAACGTCACGATCGTGTCGTTCAGAGAATAACCGATGATGGTCAGAAGGCCGGCGACTACGACCGGCGAGATCTCGAGATTCATGTACGAGATGAATGCGAAGGTCGCCAGAATGTCGTGCACGGTCGCCAGCACCGCCGCAGACCCAAACCGCCACTCATAGCGGAACCAAATGAAGATGAAGATTGCACCGAACGCCAGCAGGAGGGCGTATTGAGCCTGGGTACGTAGCTCACTCCCTACCTTTGGCCCAATTGCTTCTGCCCGGACGATGCGGAAGCTAGTCTCCCCGAACTCTCCGGCCAGCGCTGTCTGAATTGCGCTCTGGGTTTCCTGCGTGGTCTCACGCTGTTCGTCGCCTTCCGTTTCCAGCCGGGCGCGGATGACGAACTCGTTCTCGGCACCGAATGTCTGGATCTCAGCGCCAGAGAATCCGGCCCCGGCGAGCGCCGATCGAATGCCCTCGGTCTGGATGTTGGGATCTAGGGCGTGCAACTCTATCAGTGTACCACCGGTGAACTCGATGCTGAGGTTTGGCCCGCGAATGGCTAGCAGGATCAAACCAGGTACCGTGAACACCGCGGCGATCGTGAACGCCAGCTTGGCGTTCTTCAGAATGTCGTAGTCTGCTTTATCAAAGAGGCGGAACATTATATCGAAAGCCCTTCTGCTGCCGAGGGTCGCTGGAGCCAAATCAGGAACAGTGTCTTGGTCACGAACACCGCGGTTAAGAGCGACGCTATGATACCGATGATGAGCGTCACCGCGAATCCCTGGACCGGTCCTGTGCCGAATTGATACAGGAACGCAGCGGTGATCACGGTCGTGACATTGGCGTCGATAATGGCTGGCATCGCATGCTGGAAGCCTTCATCGACGGCAGACCGCGGCGTCTTATTCAGCTTGATCTCCTCACGGACTCGCTCGAAGATCAGGACGTTTGCATCCACCGCTAGTCCTAGAGACAGAACGAACCCTGCCAGGCCTGGCAGG
>CP070792.1:981911-984149 GCA_020346845.1 Gemmatimonadota bacterium | reverse complement strand
GAGGATTGCGACGATGAGAATGTAGGTCCCCGTAAGACGACTTACTTCTCAGCCCTATTTGGCGCCGGCATTGGCTTCGCCACCGGGCCCGGCAGCCTGCTGCTCGACTTGGGTTACCAGCTCGGCCTCACAGACATTAGCGATGAGGAAGGCCAGACGGTCAAGTCGAACGTATTCCAGATATCTCTCGGGTACCGCTTCCCACTTGGTGGCTGACGGTAAGACAATAGCAGCAGGAATGAACAGGTAGCGACGATAGAACCCCCGATGGCGCTCGACGCTCCGGGGGTTCGTGTCTTGACGCGTTGGATTGTCAGTTCGATTACACAGTCGCTCTCACCGCGACCTTCTCGGCCAAGATGAGTCCCTCCAAGAAGATCTCAAACGCAGCGGCAGGCTTGGTGTGATATCCCGATCGCTCCGTCGTGTGCTGCCGCAGTATGAACACCTCGACCTCGCCCTCGTACTTGAACTCCTTGGTGATATCACCGCCGGTTCTATGAGCTTTGTAGGTATCACGCAGTCCATAGCCTTTGCGGGCAACCAGCACGACGTAGAAGTAGGGATAAGAAGTGCCCTGCACCGCATTGATCACAACCTGGCCGTACAGCCCCAGGAAATCCTTGTCGTGCCCGGCAACGTCGATCTTGAACTTCACATCTTCGGGGATGGATACATCGCCGCCGGTGAGCAGCATCAACAGGTTGACCTCATGGTCCTTGAGCCGGCGCTTGGCACGGTCCAGTACAGACTCGATCGCTTCTATCCGCACCAAAAGCCCGGGTTTGCGCAGAATGGACCTGACGCCGGTGAACCAGTGAGGCAGGAATAGCACTGCCGCGTCTAGCCCCGCTATGAGGGCAAGGGGCGTGGTCTCGTACAACATCACCCCGAATACGACCACCAGAACGAGCGTACCCAGCAGCAGAATGAAGATGACGACTCCGAAGGGATTGGTGATGTCCAGCAGGCTTCTGTCCCAGCGTCGCATCTTCTTATCCAGCACCTTGAGCTCTTCCAGCTTCTCGATTCCAACACGTTCCCACTGAGCGGTGACATCGAATGCACCCACGTCGACACGGTTGTCATATCCCTTAACGATCAGCAGCAGATTGCCACACGCGACCAATACGATTCCCGGGAGAATCGCGCCCGTCACAAACTGCAGGGCAAGACCAGACGCGATGACGACAAAGCTCACGGTCATTCGCGTGTTGTACGACATTGAGGGGAACAACCAGAACACCACCGTTCCCCTGTCAGATTGGGCGGGAAGGATCATTGGTCGAAGTGCTCCTGTACCACCGGTTGGAATCCACGCGCACTGCAGAGCTCGTCGAAGCCCATGGTGCGCCAATAAAGTGGGCACGCTCCGTTACAAATCTTGAAGTACTCACACGCCTTGCACTCCGGGTGTGCCAGGAACTTTTCGCGGAACAGTTCGGCACGCCCGGAATGCCATACGTCGAGCACTTCGCTCTCCAGGATGTTGCCGATACTCTCGTCGTATGAGGCACATGGTATCACGTCACCATTTGCACCTACGGAAAGCAGTCCGTCGCAGGCGGCACAGCCCTTGTTGCCCAACCCGTGGATTATCGGGTTGAACAAGCACATGGGCGTGGGTGAGTACCACATGAACTCGACTCCGTGCTTACTGCTCTCGGCAAGAATGTCGAGCAACACCGGGCCCAGTTCATCATACCGCACGGCCAGCCCGTAGTTCAGAGCGGCGGTACCACTGGGTATCACCAGGTTCATGCTGAACTTGTCGCGATCCAGCTCGCTGCGTACAAAGACCGGCACCGCAGAACACTCGTGCAGGTTGTCGCGATTGATCGTGGTGTTTGTGTGTATGTGTACCCCAGCCGCTGCCAAGTACCGCACGGCAGCAACCGCTCTGACAAACGAGCCCCGCACCTTTGTGATGCTATCGTGTGTCTCCGCCGTCACGCCCTCGATGCTGACCTGAGCCGAGTCGAGGCCGGCGGCGGCGAGACCGCCCGCGTATTCAGCCGTGATGCGAGTACCATTGGTAATCAGATTCACACGCATGCCCAGGTCGCTGGCATGGTTCACCAGCTCGACGAGGTCCGATCGCAAGGTCGCCTCACCACCGGTGAAACTCACCGATGGTACCTCGGCATCTTTGAAGATCTTCCACAGCACCTGCATCACCTCAGCCGTGGTCATCTCGTGATCGTCACCTACCGGATTCTGTGTGCAGTTGCAGCCAGC
>CP070792.1:979549-981811 GCA_020346845.1 Gemmatimonadota bacterium | reverse complement strand
ACGACGAACGCTCTCGTGGGCTCGAGCGGGTCGGGCAAGAGCACGCTTACCAGCCTAGTAGCTGCTTTCAACCGACCCAAATCGGGTCGCGTACTCGTGGATGGTCACGACCTGTCTCAGGTGCAATTGCACCATTACAGGCGTAACATCGGTGTGGTGCTGCAGGAGAACTTCCTGTTTGACGGCAGTATCTCCGAAAACATACGGTTCGGAGCGCCACGCGCGTCTGATGAGGAGGTCCGTGAGGTCGCATCGCTGGCTCATTGCGATGAATTCGTGGATCGATTCGAAGACGGATATGACACGATTGTGGGTGAGCGCGGTGTCAAGTTGTCTGGTGGCCAGAGACAACGGGTAGCGATAGCTCGTGCCATACTTGCGAATCCCAGGATCCTGATCCTTGATGAGGCAACTTCGAGCCTCGACAGCGAGAGTGAGGCGCAAATACAGGAAGGGCTCGCAGCACTACGCGAGGGCAGGACCACGTTCGTGATTGCGCACCGATTGTCGACTATCCAAAGCGCGGATCAGATCCTGGTGCTGGAAGGTGGCGAGATCGTCGAACGTGGCGCGCATGACGAGCTTCTGCTTGTCGACGGTCGCTATCGTGAGCTCTACGAACGGCAATACAGGATCGAGCTCAACCGGTTCATCAACCCGGGAGAGGATTTCATTCCCGATCTCCCACCACGAAACACAAAAGGTGGGCATTCCCGTGTGGATCGGTCGTCGCTGTAGCTATTACAGAAGTGGATCTAGATCCGCTAGCCCGTTTCCCACCATGCCACGAGCCCACGATATCCGCACGCGCGACACTCCACGTAATCGGGGTGCCCACTGAGCCGAACCCGTGATCCCGAAAAGGGACATACCGCATACGTGCTTCCCACGTCGGCCTTGGTTCCTTCTGCAGGATTGTGGCTTTCGACGGGACGGTACACCACTGTGAATCGATGTGGTCGCTGGTCTCGTATCTCAACGAGGCTACGCGGCACTGTTACCGTGCCACCGGCGACTTCAACATCGATCGAGTTCTCTCGATCGGTCTTGATCGGATACCAGGCACCACTGCGGAGCTTGGACGCGTTAGCCACAGCCCACAGGCGGGCCCAGCCAAGTGTCCCGGTCATCTGTGCATCCCCCTTCGAGGGCTTCCCTACCCGTGATTCACTCTTCGGACGGATGCCCAAAGTCAGGGAGGGGACACCGATTATCTGTGATCTGGCTCTCAAATCCATCCTGCCGGCTGGCTCATCCAGAGGTCCCCAACGGCCGTGGCTTGACCTCGACGCCGGTGGAAGTAGCCTTCTTCAGAGCACCAAAGGTGAGCTGGACTATGCGTATAACGACTTGGCATCATAGAGCCTCGCAAGCCCTCAAGTGCGCTGTCCTGCTGGTGATAACCGCTACACCCTCATGGGGACAGCAAGCTGGGGACCTAGCGGTCATTGGAGGTAGGGTGGTGGATCCGGCCAGCGGTACGGACCGCGTCGTGAATGTCCTCATCCGAGGTGACCGGATCGTTGCCATAACTGAGGACGCTGTGGTCGCTAACCGGTTAATCGACGCAACTGGGCTGGTCGTGGCACCAGGCTTCATCGACATCCTGGCGACGCCAAGCCCCAATGCAGAGCCGCAGCGCTACAAGATCAAGGACGGTGTCACCACCGTGGTTCAGATGCACGGTGGCCCCACAGCGATCGACGATTATTATGCGGCGATGGCTGCCCGGGGATCGCTGGTCAACTACGGGATGACCGTGGGACATACGTCCATTCGAATCGCGGCGGGTGTGGTCGATGGTAATCGGGCTGCTACCGAAGACGAGATCTTCGAGATGCGAGAGATAGCAGCCCACGCCATCGAGCAGGGAGCGGTGGGTATCGGGTTCGGGATCAACTACGTGCCGGGTTCCTCCTATGAGGAGATCGTTGCGATGTTCGACGTGGCAGCCCGATATCACGTACCGGCACACGTGCATTCCCGTTACAAGGGTTCGGTGTTCCCGGGTACGATAGTCCAATCGGTACAAGAGGTGATTGCGGCCGCCGCCATAACCGGAGCGAGCGCGCAGGTGGTACACCTCGCGTCCTCTGCGATAGGATCGATGGACGTGTCCCTTGCGATGATCGAGGGGGCCAGACGCAATGGCGTGGATATCATGGCCGACATCCATCCCTATCTAGCCAACAGTACATATCTCCAATCGGCACTCTACGATCCGGGTTGGGAGGCGCGGTTTGGTGGGATCACATATGACTC
>CP070792.1:977183-979449 GCA_020346845.1 Gemmatimonadota bacterium | reverse complement strand
GCATCACCCTCGTGCCAGCTTCCACCACTGTTCTCAACTATTGTCACGCCCGCGCTATCGCGAACCGTAGCAGTGTTCACTTCTGCACCGGCGGTACAGCCCAACGATCCCGTCATGAGGATCGCCAACGATACGACGAGTCTTCTTGTCATGACTATTGCATGCCTCCCGCGGCCTCTATGCTGAATCTCGGTTTGATCTGGAATGAACCATCTATCCATCTACCAACAGATGTCTGGCTGGGTTCCACGGTCGCAGTGATGGGCGTTTAGAAACTGCGAGGTCGGTGGTTGGAAGCGGCGAGCTCAAATGCGAGCCATGCCAGAGATGGGGGCTAGCCAGCGGAGCGGGTCAGGGCAATACGAGAGCGGGCGGGGTTCACGTTACTGAAGAGCCGGAACGATGTACTGGTCCATGATGTGTTCCGGTTCCGTGATGGCGGGAATCCAATAGTGACCACCCGTCAGAACCACCACGGCGTTCTGCTCGGGAAACACATAGATCTGCTGACCCCCGAGACCGGCGCCTGAGAAGCAACGTACCGACTGCCTGTCGAATCCAACCAGCCACCAAGCATACCCATAGCCGTAGTTCCAGTACCCGTAGTTCCAGCCCTGGTCAACAGAGTGATAGGGGCTGGTTGAACGGTCAACCCACTCCTCGGATATGATTCGCTCGCCGTTCCATATACCGCCGTCCAAAAACAGTTGCCCTATCTTGGCCATGGTACGCGGCGTCACTTCTAGGTTACCTGATGCCCAGACAAAGCCATCGCGAATAGTCAACCACTTTGCGGTTCCAACACCCAACGGATCGAATAGATACTGACGCGCAAACCGGTCTATTAGCATACCACTGGCGCGCTCTATCGCCCTCGCCACCACATTTATGCTTGCATCGCTATACACGAAGGTAGACCCGGGATTACTCACAAGCGGCCGACCAACGTAGAACGAAACCGGGTCAGCCGCCGAGTAGAATGGCACTATATCGTTACGAGGATCCAGCAAGTGGTATGTTCGTTGGTCCCATTGCAGCCCCGAAGACATCGTGACCAGGTGTTCGAGTGTTATGGAGTTCTTGTCTTCCGAGTCGAACGCATCCACCTCGGGGAAGAAGTCGGCGGCGCGCTGCTCAACACTGTCGATGATGCCACGGTCAATAGCGATTCCCAGCAGGGCTGACGTGACGGTCTTTGTGATCGACGCAATGTTATGAGTTGTCTCACGGTTGAATCGAATGATCGGTGCCGTTGGCTCGGATTCCGGGTTCGTGTACCTCCTTCCCTTGAAGTATTCCTCGAGCACCAACTTCCCGTCTTTGACTATGAGGACACCATGCACCAGCGTGTCAGGCAGGCTTCTCAATCTCTCCATGAGTCGCCGGATCGGTTCAAGATCCACATCAGATCCGTGCAGTGATGCGGTTGTCCAGCCATCTTGCGCCTGTTCCGGCTGCTGGTACACCCAGTCAACTCTGATCTGTACGGCTGCATCAGACACGGCCCCGTGGTCATCGCATGCAACGATGACGATCTCATGATCCCGCGTGACCACATCTGACGTGTTCCAGGAGAATTCGTAGGGCGGTGATACATCGGTGTCGCGGCGGGCACCATCGACAAAGAACCTGACATCGGCGACAGAACCGTCGGGATCTGTCACCTGTGCCACGATCCTGACGGTGTCCCCGGTATTGACTACGGCGCCCTGGACCGGGCTCAAGATCTCAATTGAGGGAGGGGAATTGAGATCGGGCCCTGGCAGATCTGCATAACAGGCGACTGCCACCACCGCTGAAGCCAGTGACAAGCCAAGCGATGATGGTACCGACGTCATCGTCGGTGCGAGCATGTCGGGGTGATTGACCTCACGCAACCTACTGTTCTGGTCAAGTGATACAACCGCAAGTGCCCCACATCTCACTCCTCCCACCATATACCAGATACGACGGGTTACCCAATTTGTGTCACTTTCGGCCAACAGGGTAGCCGCAACAAGCCGGCGGCCCACGGCCTACCCGACTGCATTTCTCTCATGGCACGCGCCTCGACCAACTCCAACATCTCCGCGCCAAACACCTGCCGTACTGACGCCGGGTAGAGACAAAGGAGTGCGCGATACAAACGGCCGGTGCTAGACATCATGCCGGCCGAGATTCGCGAATGACCTGCTTGTCGCGCGCTGCGGCAAGCACACGGTCGAGCCTGTGCGCTTCCTGCTCCAACGCTCGTCGTCCAGCTCGCGTGATGCTGTAGTACCGCCTC
>CP070792.1:974809-977083 GCA_020346845.1 Gemmatimonadota bacterium | reverse complement strand
ACCCAGGCATAGGGGGTAGGAGGAGCCGATTGGTTTCGACTCCCCCTCCCTCCGAACCGTACGTGCGGTTTTCCCGCATACGGCTCTCCGGTTAGTCGGGTCCCCGTGGGGATTGAGCGAAGCGGAAGTGAGCCTCTCTCAGACTGAAGAGACCTAGATCCGTAAAGTAGGCATTGGGCCATCGCGTGGTGGCGGGAAGCCGCCTTGGGTTCTTCCGGTGCCGTTTTTGGAGGATACGGCGCAATCGGCGACGAACCATTGCGTCGGTAGCCTTGAACACCGGCCAGCGGGCGTGTCGAAAGTAACCGAACCAGCCCCGAAGTGTCGAATTCAGGCTCGCGATGGTGAACTCCAGAGGAACGCCACTCTTACGCGGCGTCTTCTGGCGAATTGTGTGCTTCAGTTTGTTCAGGCTGTCAGACCGCGGGTGAATTTGCTCACCGCGGAACGAGTAACCCAGGAACTGAAAGCTGTTCACACGCGAGTCCACGATCTTCGTCTTCGTGGGGTGCAGAGTCAGCCCCGCTGCCTCGACCCATTCGCGGACCGTTTGTAGCGCGACGTCGGCTTCAAATTCGCTACGACAGAGAATGACAAAGTCATCGGCGTATCGCACCATCATGAAGCCGTCTTCGGCCATCAAGTGGTCCAGTGGATTGAGGTAGACGTTTGACAGTACGGGGGAAAGAACTGCACCTTGTGGAACTCCCGCGTCCGCGGTCCATTCACGCAGCTCTTCCATAACACGCTGGTTGAGGAAGTGTTCGATCAGTTTCAGAACCCGATGGTCCGATATCGATTCCCGGACCTGCTGGAGCAGCTTGTCCTGGGGAATCGAATCGAAGTACCCCTTCAGGTCTGCGTCAACCACGTACACGTATCCGTCCCTGAGCTGGTCTTCGACCAGACGCAGAGCGTCATGACACGACCGACCATGGCGAAAACCAAAGCTGCGGTCGTGAAACGTGTGATCGAGGATGGGTTCGATAACGTTCACTAACGCTTTCTGCACCACGCGATCACGTACGGTCGGAATCCCCAACGGACGCTGGGAGGTGGCGTTGCCTGGCTTGGGAATCCAAACCCGGCGTACCGCCTGAGCCTGATACGTGTCACCGCGAATTTGTTCCGATAAACGTCGTGTTTCCACGATGAGGTGTCGGTCGAATTCTTCGGTGGTTTGGTGGTCAATCCCGGCTGCACCTTTCTTCCCGCATACGTGGCGGGCGGCTGTGTAAAGGTTCAGCTCGCTGTAGACCTTGTCGATTAGCGAGTGCCATCGTCCTCCTTTCACTGTCTTGTTTAACAGTGCCCTCAACATACGATCCGTCCAGACAGCACGCTGAGCCCACCCTTCAATCGAGGGTGTCTCTCCGGTAGGGATAACCGCGAATGGTACTCTTTCCGGCAACGGTTCTTGCGAACGGCGTTGCGTATTGTCAGTGCGTTTCATATCGACCTTCCTGGCCCCCTTTGCTCGCTCGAGGTTTGGTTCCTCGAGTTCTACGCTCATATGGGGCCTCTGACTCCTGTCAGCCGTGTCCTCCGACTTCGTCGCGATCGTTGTTTCGCTCCGCTGCAAGACGATCGAGGCTTCACAGCGGCCGGGAACCTTTATCTGGCAGCGTTCCTCACTGCCTTATCCACGCAGTCGTCCACGGTCTGAATCTGACAGGTCTCCCTGCTTATCTCGTTTGACCTTCCGACCATTCCATCTCCAAGCACCTTACTGCCATTTCGCCACGATCGCTTTATCACGTTACTTCACCGTCGTGGCTTGCCGCGTCGATCCCCCGGGCAGACCTTTCCGGTCGGTGGGATTGCCGTCACGCGATCAAGGGTTCGGACTACGCTCGCATCCTCCCCGACAGGCTTGGCCGAATCGAGTTCACCGAGGTTACGGACTGGTCGTTCGTCTCAGGTTGCTCCCCACCCTTCCTTACGGAAACGCAGTTACCACTATCGACTTCAGGCCGGTAACGTTAGCCTGAGAGGGACTTTCACCCTCCTGATCAAACGCCTTCACAGGCGCACGAGCGGTGGGCGTCAGCCCACCGACCTTGAAGCGGGTTCAACCATCCCACGCGTTCCTCGGAGCCTGACGGCTCCGGCTCGCCAGGGCGGTGGCCGGGGCGGTCGCCAGTGCGGTCGCTGCGTGCTTGCGCAGGTCGTTGGGAGTGTGCACACATCAGATGAGCGGTCCAAGGCGGTTTAAGGCGAGCGGTGGGCGTCAGCCCGCCGACCTTGAAGCGGGTTCAACCATCCCACGCGTTC
>CP070792.1:972414-974709 GCA_020346845.1 Gemmatimonadota bacterium | reverse complement strand
ACGGGCCGGGCGCGAACGGGCTGGACGGTTGGAACTGAAGTAGGCGAAGACACCGCATCGGCCGCCGTCGAAGGCGCTCTCGGCAGCCCCGTCACATTCACCGCAACGGCTCACAATCTGAGCGTAGCATCGGCGGACGCCGATCCGCTCGTGTTGGGGCAAACTGTCGGCATCAGTGGTACCGGTTTTGATCCCATACCCGCGAACAACGTCGTGACCATCAATGGCGAACCTCTAACAGTTACGGCAGCTTCACCAACACAGCTAGAAGTGACCGTCCCAATGTTGTGCCTGCCCGAGGGTACTTACGATCTCCTGGTATCAATCGGTTCCATCACTTCGGCGCCGTTGTGGGTCAACGTTACTCCCGCATCGTTTCTAGACATCGCAGTGGGCGAGCAGCTAATAATCCCGAATCCGGACGATTTCTGTGTTCAATTCGATCAAGCGACCGGATCAGAGGAGTATCTGATCGGCGTTCAGTCGACGGCTGAGGACGTAACGTCACTTACGCCGGTGAGTGTCGCTGGTATCGTTTCTTCCACGGGGATCGTTGCGTCGCGTGTGAAGATGCCCGGTGAGACCCATCCAGCAGGTCATGTCGTGGCGACCGGCCTACTGCATGATGCGAGCGCCACCAGGCTGCGACGTCATCGTGAGGTTGAGGCCTCGATCAGGAGTTTCAACCGAGACAACTACGAGATGCTGCGCTCGAACAGGCCGGCATTCGCACCAATCACGAGATCCAGCGCAGCGATTGGACCCGACGTTGCAGTGGACGATACACTGGCGATTCGGGTAATACGATCTGATGCCCTGATTTGCAGTGAGTACGATGAGATAACCACGGTTGTGAGGGCCATGGGTGACAAGAGCATCTGGCTCGAAGACGTCGACAATCCGGCCGGCGGTTACCAGCAATCAGATTTCGACTCCTTCGTCGATCGGTTCGACAACGTCATCTATGCCGCCGACGTCGCTCAGTTCGGTCCGCCTACCGATGACGACGGCAACGGTCGTATCGTGATGGTCATAACCAAAGAGGTTAACAGGCGTGGGTCTCTCGGATTCACCAGCAGCTGTGATTATGCACCGAGGTCGGCGGGGAACGAAGGCAGCAACGAGGGTGAGGTGTTCTACGGCGAGACGCCCGACCCCAACGGTATCTTTGGGTTCGCGTTTGACGTGGAGGGTGCGTTGTTGTTCGCGCCTTCGATTCAGGCGCATGAGCTGGTGCATGTGATCCAGATCGGTCAGCGGTTTGCAGCGGGGGGAAGCTTCCCGGCGATCTGGATTGGCGAAGGTCAGGCGAGTATGGGTGAAGAGATTGTGGGCTTCGCCGACGAAGGCCGAGCCCCCGGACAGAACTTGGGATTTGAAGCCGCGCTGAACGAGGACGATCCGGCGTCGACAGACTGGTTTTCGATCCTCTTCACGGACCTGGCCTTCTATTTCGGGTGGGACCCCATATCGAATGGTGATGTAAACGGAAGAACTGCGGGGGCGCCACACGAGTGTAGTTTCTTGGACGTCGGAGTTGACAACCCGGGTCCATGTGTTGGCGGGAGGGACGTTTACGGGACACCGTGGTCCCTGCTGCGCTGGTTGTCCGACCAATACGGTTCAACGTATCCCGGCGGGGAACCCGGCCTGCAACAAGATATCATATCCAATGATTCCCACACTGGCTTCGAGCTGCTGGAGGTTCTACTAGGCGTACCGATGGACTCGTTGCTGGCGCAGTGGGCGGCGATGCTCTATGTGGACGATCGGCTGGGCGGTGCGAACCCAGCGCTCACGCTGACGAGCTGGAACCTGTTCGACATATTCGACGGTCTCATCACTGCATTGCACCTGCAGCCGGATCGTGTGGAATTCACCAACTTCGCGAACGCAGCGAGTGTACGCGGAGGCTCCAGCTACTACACGATCATTTCTGGCGCGAACCGGGCTGCCACGGCATTAGAGGTAGCTGGAGACCAGGGGCAGACACTTCCCGCAGCGATGCAGGTTTGGGTGGTAAGGCTAAGGTAGCTCACAGGCTCATCCCGCCAGTTGCCATCATCCTGGTAGTGTAATGTCATGCGATAACCGACGCGGTCGGACCCCTGGGTGGGTCCTGCTATTCACTCAACGCATCCGGTTGCCCGTTGTCAACTTCGTGCATCGTGATTCCCGCGAACCCGTAGACAATTAGCACAACCGGAATCGCCAGGTTGAAGAAGGCAAAGGGCAGGTAAGACAACGGATATACGCCGAGCGTCGCCCACATGAACGCCCCGCAGGTGTTCCAGG
>CP070792.1:970017-972314 GCA_020346845.1 Gemmatimonadota bacterium | reverse complement strand
ATGAGAGCAGCGAACCATGCCGGAATGACCATCCAGCGGCCACTCTCAGGGATGTTCTGCTCATCAAGTACCTGACCAGCACGCAGGATGTACTCAATCGGCGAGGTGTTCGTACCACCATTGTCGACGAGGATGGAGTTACCCACAACGTCGTTGATGCCGAGGTTGATGTCACCCGAGATGCGGCCAGCAGTCGTACCTACGTTCGGCACCGGGTTAATGGTCGTGACGGCAGCGATGTCGTCGTAGCCATTACCGGTTGCGCCTACGTTGGTCAGGAAGTCGAGGACATCGGTGTCAACCGAAATCTTCATCTGCTCGGCAGCGTCTTCTGCCCAGATGGAGAGCTGGTCGATGTCAGCCTGAACTTCCATTACGTCATCGAGGGCGACGTTAAAATACTTACCCTGATCGATGAGCAACTGGATGATCGCTTCGGCCGGACGCTCGATAGCAAGATCGACGTTCGCCGTGTAATCGTTAATCGTGACATCGGGGCGCTGGCGAATGTTCACCGTGTCACCCTGATTCTTGATCTCACCCTCGTAGTCGGTGTTGGCGATAGCGCCAAGCACGGTAGCGTCGTAGAACTTCTCTACGAGTTTACCCGACCAAATCTCGGGAATGAAAGTCCCGCTATAGGCGGGGTTCGGATTGGAACCAGCCCACGGGGTTGTTGCTACTGGAAATGCCATTTGGAACTACTCCTTGTAAACGGTTAGCGTATCCGGCCTTCGTTCTGGGCGCGGAAGATGTCCTCCTCCGCTTCCTTCAGCTTCTTCGGAATGGGCTTGCCCTTTTTCACAAACTCATTCTTCGCAGCATAAAAGGCCGCAATGTCTTGGCGGGTGTAAATCCGCCCACCGCTTTCATCAGGAGCGCTCGGTGTCCCGGTTTTAGGCGTTCCGGGGGCCACGAAATCGTCGAGTTTAGCCTGTGGTTCCTGACTCTCCGCTTTTGCGGGAGCTGCTTCAGGAGCAGGCTGGCTCGTAGCACCAGCGTTTTCGCTTCGAAAGCTCTTGAAGAACCTGATGACCCTTTCGGAGTCAAAATGGTTCATCGCATCTGTCAACAGTTTTCCACGGGGCTGTCCTGAAAACTCATCCCTTTCATCGAGCCAGTTCAAGAACGCGGGGTCCTCGTTCTGGTTTCTCCAATCGGGTACTGCCTTGTCTAAGTCCATGAAGACCTGTCGACGTTGAGATTCTGCCATAGTTTCTTTAGTAGATGCAACACTTTGATCCACCTGTTGCACACGTTCATTGAGCGTCTTCTTGGCCTGCTGAATCTCGGGGAGAGTCGCACGCTTTGAAACACGCTCGATGAGGTCGATCAAATCATCCCCGAACTGCGCTCTTTCGTCGTCGGAGATTTTTGGTAATTCGGGGGCAGCAGGCTTGGGGTCCTGCTTAACAGCCTGCATGGTAGCGAGCATGGTTTCCACAGTCCCGAGCCGCTGCTTCAGTTCCATGTTGGACTGTTCTGCGGCATCGAGCTGTCGCTTCAGGCGGGGGACTTCGGCGTTGTATTTGCCTTGGAGGACTTGGTACTTGTGTGCGAAATCGTCCTCGGCGGGTTTGGCCTCGGGCTTCGGCTCAGGCTTTTCTTCGGCCTTCGGCTCGGCACCCTGCTCCTTGACCCCATCCTCAATCGGATCGAGTTCAGGATTCTCACCCTGTTTCTGTATCTCGGCAATGATTTCGTTAGCTTTGTCGACTTGACTCTGTACTGCTTTCGGTAGCGCTGACATGGCGTATTACCCCTGTTTTAGTTTCTCAGTAACATCCGGGGCCGTGTGCGCTGCCTCAAGAATGCCGTCTACGACAAAAGCCTTCCCCTGCGAACGATACAGGGGAACGCCTTCAGTCGTGCTGCACTCATCTCGGAACCGTTCACGGTGTCCCTTCAGCCACTTGAGAAAATGTTGAAAATCCGGGCTTCCCCGGAGATTAGTAAGTGACTGAGCTGTTTGTTTGTCGAGCTTTAGTTTGGTCGGTTTCAATCAAAGAATCCACGAGGCAGCGGTGCCTTGGGGTCATACCCATATTCGACTGCTCTCTCACGGGCGTCATCGTACTTCTGGCTAGACTCTACGGCGGCAGCCACAGCCTTACCAGATTTCGAAGCATCCCGCATACGACGCGCTGACGGCGCTGCCTTGTTGATTGTCACATCGTATACCCCATCCAGATTGGACAGGTTGAGCGTCTTGGTCTTGGATTTCTGCGGCATCTTACTTACCGCCAGCCTTGTGCTGACCGCCGCCGTTGCCGCCACCCGTACCGGTGGAACGGTCA
>CP070792.1:967619-969917 GCA_020346845.1 Gemmatimonadota bacterium | reverse complement strand
CCGAGTGCTGCGAACATCCCGTGCTGCTCGAAGCGAGGCTCGCGCATCACCCACCACATGAAACCGTAACCCATCACGTCACTGTCGATCGAATAGAGTGCCGAGCTGCGTCGAACCCAATGCTCGGACAGTATCCGTTGGTCATCCCACAAGCCGAAGCGGGCATAGAGCAACCCGAACCGCGCAGCATCACGCGCCGACATACGGAACGGATAAGCGGGGTATTGGGATTTATCGCGCTCGTAGTGGTAATAGCCATCCGAAACGCGCCAGTCTTCCATCTGCAAGGGTCGACCAAAGTGCTCATCGAACGCCTCGAACACGTCGATTCCGGTCTCCTGCATCAAGATCGTAGCAGCCGTGTTGAAGTCCCAGTTGTTGTATGCGAAGTAGCGACCAGGGCCCTCGCTACCCCGGGGCCGCGAGTCGGTACGCCCGGCGTAGGCGGCGGGGTGGAACACGCCGGAGCGCGCTTTGAGGAGGTCTAGGATGCGGGCTCGTTTCTCGGCTTCCAGTAGTGGATCGGGATCGTCGTCGATGCCGAGGTCGGCCAGCGTCTTGTTGAGTTCGATCTCACCGCGCTCCCAGTAGATGCCGTACAGTGCGGTGAGGAAGCTCTTCCGAACCGAATGGCACATGAAACGGCGTTCTACCTCACCCCAGGCTGCGACCACTGCGCCATCGGCGATCACCATGAAGGCCGAGGAGGGAAGCCCTTCCCACGTTTCTCGTGCAGCGTCGAGCTTCGCAGCATCGAAACCTGCTTGGGTCACGTCTGCGAATTGCATCCATTGTTCACTAGGAACGCGATCGCTGGTGGTTTGTGCTATGCTCGTTGTAGGTGTTGTGAGAAGAACTGCCAGGATCAGAGAGAATGTCATGGTCAGAACGGCGGTACGACGCTGGCGGTGCATTACGTGCCTCCTGAGACAGCGTGAGCTGGGAACGAAGGTTCACAGTCCATACGGTAGTCGCGGATGGTGGGTTGCAGCAGGGAGCGGGGAGTGGGACGCGAAATGCGCTCCGCAAGCAACCGATCCACGATTGCTGTGGGACGATTGTGCCTCCCTGATGATACAGCGCTTACGGTTGGCTATCTCGCTGTTGCAGTGTGATCTCCTGTGTCGAATCCACCTGATACTCCGACACCGGCTTGAGAGTCCAACCGTCCAGCTGCATCGGATCCCTACCAACCTGATACCGGGCCATGAACACGATTAAGAAATTGAAGAACGCGGAGGCGATGAATGCAACGAAGAGGTATTGCACGCCGGTTGCGAGGCCTATCCCGATAGCGACGAAGGCGAACACCGCATCCATCGTGTTGTCGAGGCTGGTCCGCCACCGGATGGCAGCAACCACACCGGCGAGGCTGAAGGCAAGCGCGAGGCTACCCTTGACCAGGAACAACACCAACGCTACCGCAACGGGTAAGGCTATCAGTGTTTGCGCTATTGCCCGACGCACCTTCTTCGGTCGTCGCGTCCAACTGTAGGTCCAGGACAGTGGCAGGGCGAGCAACAATGCACCAACCATTCCGAGCGCGACAGGCACGAGTGCCTGAGGGTTGAGCAATCGGGGTTCGGCCACCTGCTGCGAGAACTCCGGTGTCTGCGAGGCTGCACTGAATCCCAATGGTGTGCGTGCGCGCTCGGCAAGTTGCCACTCCACCACGATCGGGAAGGCAGTCATGATTGTCGCTAAGAAGACCAGTACCGCCAAGTACCACAGCACAAGTCGCACGATCACATTGTTCCTGAGCATCGTTGCATACCCCTGACGAGTCATGTCAAGCGTAGGAGCTGACAGGGCGATTAATGTATGATACGCCTGTCGGGCTGACTAGGGCTGACGTGTAGGGGAGGTTACCCTAAGTGGGTGAGCTACCAGTCTGTGCTAGTTGAGAACAGGATTGCGGTGGGGCCGTGAATGCTGCCGCGAAACGCGGAACCGCAGAGGCCAGCCGATCAACTCGCGTGATACTCGATGACTGATCCCCTGCGGTTCTCTGTGCCTCAGGCCTTGGAACTCCCCGACCGTTGCGGCCTGCTATCCCCCAATCGCCATGGATTGGCGAATCCGCAAACGTACCGGCTTACCTTCGAACTCCGCCGGCTTGTAAACGGCGCCAAGGAACACCTGCTTGACCGGCTCATTGAGCCCTTCGTGCGGAGATTCGAGGATCTTCACAGACGCAGGTTCCACCTTGCCCTCGGTGTCAATCACAAACTGGATCACTACCGAGCCTTCAATCGGCTCCGCGCCGAGCGAATCCGGTACTTCCAGTTCGGGGTTGGA
>CP070792.1:965220-967519 GCA_020346845.1 Gemmatimonadota bacterium | reverse complement strand
CGCATTGAGGTACTGAGGGGAGCCGCCTCGGCTCAATACGGCGCCGACGCGATGGGTGGTGCTATCAATGTGGTAACCAAAGGAGCCACGCAGCCGCTTGGCGGCAGGATAGAGGCTGGCTCGTTCGGCACCGTTGCGGGTACGATCGGGGTTGGATTTCGTGTCGGCCACGTTCGCATGGCGGCGGGCGGAGCACTCAATCGTTCGGACGGCTATCGCGAAGGCACTGATTACGACGTGCGGCAGCTGCAGCTCAAACTGGAATCGCCGCTGGCCGCCGGCAATGTTGCTGCCCAACTGAGCCACTCTCGAAAGAACTTCGGCGCCGCCGACTTCTACGCTCCGTTCCCCTCGTACGAGGAGACGCGAACGACCAGATTCGCCGCTTGGTGGCGTGGATCACTCGGCCGCGACGTGGAGTTAGAGCCGCGACTGTGGGTGCGCCGGCACAACGATGACTTCGTGCTCCATAGAGATGATCCGACGCGATACACCAACTCACATCTCTCGAGTCAGCTTGGGGCTGAGGCGGTGGTCCGCTATCGTGTTGGAGACGGATTCGATCTGGCCTTTGGCGGATTGGCCGGCAGGGACCTTTTGGAGAGCAGCAATCTGGGAGATCGCTCGCAGAATCGATGGGCAGTTTATGGGGAAGCGGTTACCGAGATCGGGAGCGCAACGCTGAACGCCGGCTTGCGGGGCGATGGTTACCAAGACTACGGGTTCGTGCTCTCGCCGTCCGTATCGGCAGCCGTCTGGCTCTCACAATTGAGGTTCCGTGGATCGTTTGCAGGCTCATTCAGAACACCGACCTGGACCGAGCGGTACTACGAGGATCCCTACAATCGCGGCCAGCCTGATCTGGAACCGGAGCGAGGATGGACGACGGAAGTCGGTGCTGATTTGTGGATGACCGACGACATGTCGCTGAACCTTACCGCCTTTAGTAGGAGATCCCGCGATCTCATCGACTGGGCCCGGAGCAGCACTGTTGACGATACCAGTGTGTGGCAAACGACAAACGTGAAGTCAGCAACCTTCTACGGACTGGAGGGTGGGTTGAGCGGGGTCGTTGCAGCCACACGGGTATCTCTTCAAGCAAGCGCGACTTCGTTGACCAGCGACAATGATCCTGGCCTCGTTTCGAAGTATGCACTTAGGCCACTGGTGCGCGAACTCATATTGCAGCTCGGACGCGATCTCGGCCCAGCAAGGGCCAACCTAAGCAGTAGATACAGACGCAGGCAGTACGAGGATGGGTACTGGCTGCTCGATGTACGGATGGGACTCCCATTTCAGTTTGGTGAGATCTATTTGGATCTGTTGAATGCCTTGGGTGTTGAATACAGGCGGATCAATGGGGTACTGGCCCCAGGGCGTTCCTTCATGCTAGGATTCCGGTACCTGGGATCCATGTAGTCGGCTACGATTCAGAAACGGTGCGGCCAATGAAGGTGCACACCATTTCCAAGACAAGCTATCGGTCGGTGATCAGGTGGCAGATTGTGCCACTGCTGTCAGCAGGCTTTGCCTGCTTGATCGCAGCGGGGCTCGAGGCGCAGAGTATCAGGGGGAGGTTGCTGCACGAGGTTACGAGAGCACCGGTGAGCGGTGCTTACATCGTGTTACTGGCCGGTGATTCCACTGAGGTGACCCGTGCGCTCACCGATCCCCTCGGTCAATTCATGATCCATGCCCCTCGAGCGGGAACGTATAGAGTCAGGACGGAGCGTATAGGGTACCGCAGCATCGTATCCTCGTTCTTTGAGCTGACGGAGACTGAGGTGGGCCGGTTAGAACTGACGGTCGAGCCGGTGGTGCTGACTCTCGATATGCTGACGGTCGAGGGTGCCGACGAGTGCCTGGTCATCGGTGATCAGGCAATCCAAGTGCTGACCGTGTGGGAGGAGGCCCGCAAGGCGCTGGCGGCTGTCGCATGGACGGGACCGGGTGATCGACTCATCCATGAGTTGGAGCGGTTTGAGCGCTGGTACACTCCCAATTTCCGCATGGTACACGAGATACGGGACACTACGCCGACTCATAATGTGATGCCGTTCCTCAGTAGGACGGTGGAGGAGTTGGAGCAAACCGGCTATGTGATCGTGGAGGAGGACAGCGTCATCTACGAAGCTCCAGACGCACACGTGTTCTTCTCGACTCCATTCTTGCAGCACCATTGTTTCCGGCTCGATCAGGCGCGAAGGCGGGGGAGACCGATGTTTGGACTCCGATTCGAACCGATTCCGGGACGGAGCACCCCCGACGTGAAAGGCGTCTTCTGGATCGATTCCGAAAC
>CP070792.1:962821-965120 GCA_020346845.1 Gemmatimonadota bacterium | reverse complement strand
GATCCGATGACGACACTGCGGCCCGAGTAGGTGCAGTATGACGAGCAAGAGGTCTATTTCGATGACCTGATTCAGTTCATACGCGATGGCGATACAGATCGATTTTAGGTGAAACATGAACAGTGTAGACACAGCCGGCAGTGATGCAGTATTGCCTCGAGTTCAGGAGATCTTTGCACGCATCCCCTTCAACCAGGTCCTCGGCTTGGAGATTCGAACGCTCGGCCACGAGAGACCACAGGTAGTTTTTCGTATGCGCGACGAACTCATTGGCAATTACGTGCGCGGCACCCTTCATGGCGGTGTGCTTTCCGCGGTAATCGACATGACCGGAGGTCTCACGGCGTTCCTCGGCCTGCAACAGAACCTGGCGGACGATACAGCCGACGAGAAGCTGCAGCAGTTTGAGCGCCTGGGTACTATCGATCTGCGAGTCGATTTCTTGCGCCCTGGTCGGGGGACCGAGTTCGTCGCTACGGGACACAATCTCCGCACGGGTCGACGCATTGCAGTGGCGCGAGTGGAGGTGGCGAATGAATCCGGCGAGCTCATCGCCGTTGGAACGGGGGCCTATGTGATTTCTTGAACGCGGGCTGCTCATCGGTCGATAGCTGCTGGTGGCTCGATCTCTGACTGTGCCCACCAGTGTAGATTTCTACATACGTTCCTGGCCGATTCATTCTCGTGTTTCGCGCGCTGCCGTCGACGCCACAGGACGTTGGCGCAGACCGAGTTCCGATTGAAGGCGCAACCGATGTTTCGCGTGACGATTGTCTCGACCCTTCTGGCAATAGCACCTTCAGATGCTGTCCTTGCCCAGGTACCGCTAGTTCATCACGTATTTCTGCGCGGTCCGATCCAGTTGGAGCACAGCCGCATCGTGGAGCGCGCGTTCCAAGTTGCAAACCGCGACGGAGCTGCAGCAGTGGTGCTGGAATTGGACGTCACCCGCGGGTCGGCACAAGCGGCACAGCTCATCGTGCAGGACATCGAGCAGGCCGTGGTCCCCACTGTGGCATGGGTGAATCGTGCCTGGGGCCCAGGTGCGATGATCGCGCTCGCCACTGACACCACGCTGGTCACACATTCATCGTCCATCGGCGCCGATCCAACGGGATCCAGCGAGTTGGCCGAGCTTCCCGAGGTTGCCCGGCGGGCACTGGAAGCGGAGTTACGCCGACTGGTCGAGCGCCGAGGGGCAGACCCAAGGATCGGGCACGCCATGCTTGATCCGGCGGTCGCAATCGATGGCCTGGTGGAAGCAGGTGAACTACTGACTCTTGGAGGTGATGAGGCCATCGAACTCGGACTGGCAGCGGCTGCAGTGAGCGATCTCGCCAGCGTGTTGGCTATGATCCAGCTCGAAGGTGCGGATGTGGTCACCGTCGGTAGCGGTCACACCGGCGTTACGGTGACGGTCACCAATCGGAATTCCCGCGACATACGAGTGTTCTTGGTCAGGTCCACCAACCGCTATCGCCTGGGAACCGTCACGAGCTTGAATGAGCGGCAGTTCGACATATCCGAGGAGCTGCTCGTCGCCGGCAGTACAATCAGCCTGCGGGTCGAGGTCATAGGATCGTCGGCAAGCGTGTCCACGGAACAGATACGGGTGGAACCTGGCCTCGTCATCGAGTGGGTAATCGAGACTTCGCTCAGCCGGTCAAACTACTTCTTCTGGATCCGCTAGACCCGATCGCGGTGATTACGGCCAGCTGGCCCACCGGCCACGTTTGGTCTCGATGATCACTACACCGTTCGACCCCTGCGAACCGTACAGTGCGGTAGCAGCCGCCCCCTTTAGTACCTCAACGCTCTGGATGTCATATGGGCTTAGATCGGCCACTCGGCTGGAGGGTGGGATCTGGCCCCCCGTGATTGCCGAGGCCCCCGAACCGATCGACCGGCTGTTGAAGATGACCCCGTCGATGACGTAGAGCGGCTTGGCCGAGCCGAGGATGGTTGTTACGCCGCGCAGCAGCACCTGAATGTCGCCTCCGGGCGTGTGGGAGTTCTGGCTAATATCCGCCCCCCCGACCCTGCCTGCGAGCGCTTGCTCGATCGTGGCCGCCGGCACGTTGACCAGATCCTCGCCCCTGATGTGAGACTGAGATGTGGCGAGATATTGGCGAGGTTGGACACCGTGGCCAGTGACAAAGACCCCTTCCAGCTGGAGCACGTCCGGCTCGAGTTCTATGAGTATCGTCGCTTCATCGGCTGAGAGGCGAACCGTGCGTTGCCGGTAGCCTGTGCTACTTACGCGGATCTCCAGATCGCGGCCTCGGGGCACGTGCAGCAC
>CP070792.1:960419-962721 GCA_020346845.1 Gemmatimonadota bacterium | reverse complement strand
TGTCCCCATGCCCGGTGGGCGCCGATATTCATGGGCGACTTCCATTTGACCGTTGGGAACTGCTCGGCCGTGAGGCGTTGCAGCACATAATGGGTTAGCTGGGTGGCGCCGCCGAAGTTGTCGCGCACGTCGATAACAAGACCATCTGTCTCGATTATTCTCGCGTAGATCGAATCGAACTTGGGCCTGATTTGATCGGTATCAACGAAATTGTTGATCTTCAGATAGCCGATATTGTCCGGCAACAACTGAAACAGGAACGGCTCGCCTTGGAAGACCTCGTCTTCCAAGATCCAGAGCTCGCGACCAATAGCGAAGGTTCTCGTTTCTCCGGAGAATCCTTTGACCTCTAGCTCGACGGGCTTGCTCACATCGCCGCTCAACAGGAAGTGACCGTATATCTGCAGCGCCATATCCTGAGGCGTCGATGCGGATACGAAGGGCGCCACGAACCGGTCCGCGTAGTCGAAAACATCGTGGCCGTCGACCGCCGTGATTTCCATGCCCTGCTCAAGTCCCGCGGATGCGACTGCATCGTCAAGTACGGAGGTGACGATGACCCTCCCTTCGATCAGCCGAGTCGTGATCTTCTTGGTGGCCGTTCCGTAGTATCGGTTTCTCAAATCCCGCGGTGGAAAGACCCTGGTATGGCCGTCATGCAGCAGAGCATAGAATCGCCGTAAGACTGTGTAGTACTCCCAATCCGTTTCGGTCGCCAGGACCTGCGGGATGAATTCCCGATAGGTATCGTCCCAGTTCAAATCGGGCACCTGATCGAAGAACGCAAAATTGTAGGCGGCTTCCGACCACAGCCTGGAGAGCCAGTATATCTTTTCGTCTTCCTCGAGTGTGCTTTCGTTCTGAGCATTCACGGTGGGTGGCGGCAACAGAGCGATCAACATGAAGAGCCAGAACAGTTTCATCTCAGTATCCTCCGGCAAACCGCATGAGGTCTGAACATTGCGCCCGACTGTAGCCAGCGACCGCAGTCGAACTTGCGAAGGCCCCGTAGGTCTGACACTCAGGACATCGCTTGCGACGAAAGCTAACTGCGACAACGTCACCCAACGTGAGGGGTCGGGCCGGGCCACCTGAATGGCACTCCCGCAGTCCTGTCAGAGCCCTAGTTGTGTTCTCCTTCTTCTGGGTGTTCACCCTCCATCGGGGTCAACGGCAGATCGGAATTGAATGTGTCCACTGCCATCTTCCAGGACCCGTCCTCCTGCTTGCGCCAGATTGCGAGGTTCTTGCCGGTGTCCGTGATTGGCTCGGGATTGCCTTCGATAACCATCGTGAGGACGTAGGTCCCCCGGACGTATGCCATATCACCCCGGCCATCGATCTCTACTATGGGAAGCTCCACCGCAGTCACGGGGGGGAAACTCGCATACCAATCCCTGATGGCATCCCGTCCATGGACCGCTGGCTGGTTAGGAGGCATGATCACCGCATCAGCCGCGTAGTACGTCACGACTGCGTCCCAGTCCTTGTCCAACGCAACTGCGTAGTACGCGGCGTGGGTGTTCCGTATCGCGGCAACATCTTCCTCAGACAACGCACCAGCTTGCGGCTGACAAGCGGTGAGGAGCAGAGCGAACGATACGCTTGCGGAGGGAATCCAACGCAACTTCATGAGTGCCTCCTGACGGCGAGAAAGAAGAGGCGACAATCAACAGCGCAAGTCTGCACCCCTACGCAGGAGGCTGCAACCCCTGGGGGAACGGCGGCTACGCTCCTTCGCTATATCACGGCGCTACCGCGCCGGTGCGAGGATTACCACACTCTTCTTTCCCCAGGCCCCCTGGGACTCCGGCCACCCCATGATACTGCAGGCTCGCGGTCTCCGTGGCGGGGGTGCATCTTATCCCCCCTGAACGATCAACCAGAACGCCTGAAGGAGAGGAGCACGTGACCGAAGAGATCGCTGCACAAGAGCTGAACACCGATCGGTTTATCGAGGAGAGGGTCGACGAGATTCGCGCAGCCGTAGGTGAAGGGATGGCGATCAACGCACTCTCAGGAGGTGTGGATTCGTCCGCCGTCACGTTGCTCGGACACCGGGCCTTGGGGAAACAGCTAAGGACTGTCTTCATCGACAACGGCCTCATGCGGGAGCAGGAGCCCGACCAGGTCGTAGACGCCTTCGAGAAGCTCGGCGTGCCGGTGGAGATCGTCGATGCGCGCGCAGAGTTTTTCGCGGCGCTCGAGCGAGTCACGGACCCGGAAGCCAAGAGAGAAGCCGTCACCCAGACCTTCTACCGAGACGTGTTCGGACGCATCGTGAGGGAAAGCGGAGCCAAGT
>CP070792.1:958015-960319 GCA_020346845.1 Gemmatimonadota bacterium | reverse complement strand
GTCTTGGTGCGCTTCATACGCTCCAGCAAGAACTCGATGGCCTCCACGGTCGGCATGTCCGCGAGGAAATTGCGGAGCAAGTACGTCTTGTTCAGTTCACCTTCATCGAGGAGCAGCTCTTCCTTACGAGTTGAACTCCGCTGGACATCTATCGCGGGATAGACGCGACGGTCCGCGATCTTGCGATCCAACACCAACTCCATGTTGCCGGTGCCCTTGAACTCTTCGAAGATCACCTCGTCCATGCGACTTCCGGTTTCGATCAATGCTGTGGCTATGATCGTGAGCGAGCCGCCCTTGTCTATGTTTCGCGCTGCTCCGAAGAACCGCTTCGGTTTCTGCAGGGCGTTCGCGTCGACGCCACCCGACAGGATCTTGCCGGAGTGGGGAATCACCACATTGTGAGCCCGGGCCAGTCGTGTGATCGAGTCCAACAGAATCACGACGTCCTTACCGTGCTCAACCAGTCTGCGCGCCTTCTCCAACACCATGTCGGCGACTTGCACATGACGGTCCGCAGGTTCATCAAAGGTCGAGGAGATGACTTCTGCCGCTACGTGTTCCTCCATATCCGTCACTTCCTCTGGCCTCTCATCGATGAGCAGAACGATCAATGTGGCCTCGGGATAGTTCTCAGTGATCGAATTGGCGAGCTTCTGAAGCAATATGGTCTTACCAGCCTTGGGTGGGGAGACGATCAAGCCACGTTGACCGCACCCGATCGGGGCAAGTATATCGACGACTCTCATTGATAGGTCGCCGTCCTTGCGCTCGAGAGGAATACGCTTCTCGGGATAGCGTGGCCTGAGGTTATCGAAGGCGATCCTATGTTTGGCCTTGTCGGGTTCTTCGAAATTGACCTTTTCTACCTTCAGCAAAGCGAGGTAGCGCTCACCCTCCTTGGGTGGACGGACTTGGCCGAGAATGGTATCGCCCGTCCGCAGGTCGAAGCGCTTTATCTGGCTGGGACTGACGTATATGTCGTCAGGGCCATAGAGGTAGTTCCAATCCTGGCTGCGGAGGAATCCATAGCCCTCCGGTAGGATTTCCAGGACGCCTTCACCCCTCAGAACAGTATCTGAGTCGAGGAGTGACTGCTCGATGCGAAAAATGAGGTCCTGCTTGCGGAGGCCCGAGTAGTTGGTGATGTTCAACTCCTCGGCCATCTCATGTAGCTCGGGGACCGATTTCCTTTTTAGTTCTGCGATGTCCACTTGAACGGGACTCCATAGTTGGAGGGATGACTGCTGCGGCGAGCGCTGTTAATAGAACCTACGGTATGCCGTGGGCACTGAATCTCGGGATTGCGTTTCGGGGAAATCTAGATGTGAAAGCACGTTATCATATCAAGGATTCTCGATACCGTCAAGAGGCTAGATGACGTCGCTCAGCCGGTTCCTTTCTGTGTGGCGCACTGTCGCTGTGCGCGATCGCGAGATCATCGACGGGACAGTCCGCCCAGAACACAGGGGTCCGTCTCAGGAGTTGTCTCAGGCTCTACGGGAACTCCCGGGCACCCACTACTGGACGGAGGAAGATGGGGAGGGTCGAATCGTACTGATTCGGCCACTGGGTGCTCGCCGGCGAGAACGTTGGTGGCTGCACGTGCTGCTGATGCTAGTCTCGTTCGGGACCGTGTGGATGGCCGGTGCTCTGTTGAACGGCGCACCGGTGGCCCTACCGATACCGGTTATCAGCAACTTCCCCGCTGCTACCGATCCACTCCGGGCTTGGATCGAACACGTGAACACCGGCGCAGGGTTCCTGTTCGCCATAGGGCTCATGGGGATGCTCCTGGCCCACGAGCTCGGACACTTCTTTGCGGCCAAACGTTACGAGATCGATGCCTCTCCGCCCTACTTCCTGCCGGCGCCACCTTGGATATTCTTCGTCGGTACTTTCGGTGCGTTCATCCGGCTCCGGAGTCCCGTGGTGGACCGGCGACAGCTATTAGATGTCGGAGCGGCCGGGCCATGGTTGGGTTTCGTTGTGGCGGTTGCGTTGCTCGTGTTGGGGTTGCAGCGTTCGGAGATCATCCAGCAGGACGGACTACAACCGTTACTCGTTGAGTTTGCCAACGTTCGGATGTGGCTGGGTGATTCGCTGCTGACCTGGGGAGCGCGCAAGTGGATGCTGGGAGAGGGTACGGTGCTACTGCATCCGCTTGCACAGGCGGGGTGGTTTGGTGTGCTAGTCACGATGCTCAATCTGTTCCCAATGGGCCAGCTGGACGGCGGTCACGTTCTCTACGCCATGCTCAAGCGACGTCAACTGCTCGTCGGTCGGGTGTTCCTGGTCGCCTTG
>CP070792.1:955609-957915 GCA_020346845.1 Gemmatimonadota bacterium | reverse complement strand
AGCCCTGTTGTACCAACTGCGATCGAACAACACCATTTCACCGGCCGCCGGCAGATGCGCTACGTAGCGCTGGAAGTACCACTGCGTCTTCTCTCGCTCGGTGGGGGCAGGCAGGGCCACGACTCGACAAACACGAGGGCTGAGGCGTTCGGTGATCCGTTTGATCACCCCACCCTTGCCGGCCGCATCTCGTCCCTCGAAGATGATGACGATCTTCAGGCTCTCATGCCTGATCCACTCTTGCAGCTGCACCAGTTCTACCTGAAGCTTGGCCAGTTCCTTCTCGTATTGTGTCTTCGAGAGCTTGAGAGCCTGTTGGGGCTCCGTGCTGGGTGACTTTCGGCTTTTTGTCTTGCTCTGCTTCTTACGTGCCATGGTGGTCTCGCTCTCCGTCGCTGACCGGTGTGTGGTCCGCAGGAAAATAGGGCAGTTGCGAGGTGCATGCTACGTCGAGGCGTCTGGGATGATCGCTAATTATCTGATTCGTCCAGCGGCGCTGCTGAGTGCGCAGCCGGCGGGTGTGTTGCCCTACTGCGCCGTGGGTGAGATCGCGCTTTCACATCCAGCAGTATCGCCGCGAGCGTTCCGACGGCGGCTCCGCCTACCCCAGCCCAGAGGTCCCACCACTCAGCACTACGGTACGGCAACGCGCCCTGCACCAGCTCAATGATCGCAGCCAGAGCGGACGTGAGTGCTATCGCCCATAGTGCCCTGCGCCACCCATCTGTCATGCTCAGTACCATCAGAAACGACATGCCCGCAAAGAGGCCAACATGTGCCAGTTTGTCGAGCGCTGAAACCGTCTTGTACCAACTGGCTGATATTGGTGCAAGTGTGGCATACAGGATTAGGCCGAGATATGCAGCCAGTATGATTCGCCGGGTCGAAATACTCAGCACTACTCCTCCCTTGGTCAGCCGTGCGATTCCCGCTCGGAGTGCAACATACATACCGCTGACGGACGGCAGAATCCCGGGTGTGATGCAGGACCGTCGCATGGAATTGAACACAATCGCGTAATCACGCTGCTGTCTCGTTGGTTCCGCCAGATTATGCTACGCCATGGTTGCTTACTCGGGCCAGGACACATCTACATCTCTGGAGGCCGCACGGTCTGTTCTGAAGTCGGTTTGGGGCTACTCGGATCTTCGTTACCACCAGAGAAAAGCGGTGTTGGCCTGTTTGCGAGGACGCGATTGTCTGGCCGTACTCCCGACGGGTGGTGGCAAGTCAATTTGCTTCCAGCTACCCGCGTTACTGCTGCCTGGCTTGACCCTCGTGGTCTCCCCGTTGATCTCCCTCATGCAGGATCAAGTCGCGGCTCTGAGTCACCGCGGTGTGGCGGCAGCGTACCTCAGCAGCACCCAAAAGCCTCACTTGCAGAGGAGCGTGAAAGACGCGATCGCGCACAATAGGCTGAAACTGCTCTACGTGGCGCCAGAGCGGTTGAAGCGTCTGGGAGAGTGTCTCGAGCATGTGGAAGTCTCTCTGCTAGCGGTGGACGAGGCACACTGCATCAGCGAGTGGGGACACGACTTCAGACCTCATTTCCGCTCGATCGGAAGGTACAGACGAAGATTAGGCTCGCCACCGACCATAGCAGTCACCGCCACGGCGACTCCGGAAACGCAAAACGACATCGTGCGTGTACTGGGCTTGTCGCAGCCGGTGCGTGTGGCACAGTCGTTCGACCGACCCAACCTCTATTTTGCGGCCCGCAGATTCGACGGTGAAAGGGGAAGAGTCCAGGAAACAGCTAGATTGCTGCGCACGAACCCCGGTACTGCTATCGCCTACGTGCAGACCAGGAATCGCGCAGACGGAATTGCCTCCATCCTGCGTCGCTGGAGCTTCCATGCAGCGCCTTATCATGCGCGGCTACCCGCCAATGCGAGACGCACTCTGCTGCGTCGGTTCATTCAGGGCGATATCCGGGTAATGGTGGCGACGAATGCATTTGGGATGGGTATCGACAAATCGGACGTGCGACTGGTGGTGCATCTCGGTATTCCAGCGCGCCCCGAGTCGTATTATCAGGAGGCAGGGCGTGCGGGCAGGGATGGACATCCGTCGCGATGTGAGCTGCTATGGACCGATGGGGATCTCCGGTTGGCCGCCCGTATGTCACTGTCGGACACGGACCGGACCAGGCGCTCTGCGGCAAAACACCTGGAGGCTAAGAAACGTGGTCTGGACACGATGCGGCATTACGTCCGGACTGCCAAATGCCGGCGCCGGGTTGTGCTGGGGTACCTGGGAGAGGATGTGGAGACTTGTTCCGGCTGTGACAGCTGCGATCGCAGCCG
>CP070792.1:953170-955509 GCA_020346845.1 Gemmatimonadota bacterium | reverse complement strand
CAGACCACGTAGCGAATCCTCTCCACAACCAGAAACCGCCACTCCGAGCACGAGGATCACTACAAACCACCACGTCTCTTGGTATGTCGAGTGCTTCATGCCTGAACGTACGCTTGCCAAAGCCATTAAGTTCCCATCGACATGCCTGGTTCACACGATCCCAAACCAATGACGATGGAGCAATCTCCATGCCGATCCACATTCACTCGCCGTCGCGTGTCACCGCTGCCGGCAACAAGCCCAAGATTATCGAAGAGTTTGTGGGATTAGTCAACTCCGATACCAGCCAAGTCAGCGTTGCACGAATGGAGAGCCCAGCCGGGTGGATCGAGCCTGGGCAACGACCTGAGTTCGACGAATTCACTGTTGTCCTGAAAGGTACGCTTCGGGTCACGTGTGAGGGAGGCGGTTTCGACGTCAACGCAGGTGAGGCAGTGATTGTCCAACGTGGTGACTGGGTCCAATACAGCACGCCTGGCCCGGAGGGAGCACAGTACATCGCAGTTTGCCTGCCGGCGTTCTCCCCTGATTTGGTGCACAGAGATGAGCAGTGAGTTTCGACTCGCTAACAGGCCCCACCCCCGCCATACCGAGTGCAGCTGCGGCATCCCACATGCGGGATGCCGTTGTCCGTTTACGGACGCTTGATGAGCACGCGCGCCCTATTGCCAATCATCCTTTTCGGGTAGCAGGGAGACTCGCACGTAGTTCTGCGTGGGCAAGTACGATTGGGCAGCCTCGCGTACCGTCTCCGCGTCCAGGCCTTCTATCAGAGACTCGTACACCAGCGCTTCGGTTGGATCGATCCCGAGCCGATCAGCCGTCACTAGCTGCCACAGCCAGTAGTTGTTCTGTTTGAGGTTGGTTTCCAGGCGACGCCGCTGACTCTCCCTGACCTTGGCTACATCGGATTCCAACGAGTCCAATGTCTTGAGCCCTTCAATCTCCTCGAACACAACGCCGGCGAGTTCTTCCAGTCGTCCGGGATCAGCCCCGAAGCTGATCTGAATGGAGAATGACGGAACCGGGTCGCGTTCCGGCCTGGCCGCGACCGACACACTGTAGGTACCCCCCAGGTCCTCCCGCAACCGCTCTCGCAGCCTGATTTGCAGCACGTCGGCAAGCGAGACAATCAGATACTGATTCTCGCGGTTGTATTCAAACGGTCCGGTGAACACGATGTGCGTCTGCGCTTTCGGCTCGATACCCCTTCTGACTTCCTTTATGATCACACCTTCCGGTGATCGGATACCTACGTCACGCCAGGTCTCCTCCCGACCCGTAGTGGGCAGGGAAGCTAAGTAGGTGCGTGCGAGCGCCCTCAGTTGCTCTACCTCGAAGCTGCCCACGAACACAAACGTAAAGTCAGCGGCGTCTGCGAACCTGTCACGGTAGAACTCCAGCGACTTGTCCAGGTCCATCTCGTCATATACTTCCGCCGTAGGTGAGCGCGTGCGGAAATGGTACTGCGACAGGGTCGCCGTGAGAGTGTCCTGGAAGGCGTCCATCGGGCTTGCGTCACGGTTGGCAAGGATGGCCTCGATCTGCTTTCTCAAGGCCTGGTATGCCACCTCATCGCGGCGCGGCGCAGTGAAGGAGAGATAGATCAATTCGAACAGGGTCTCGACGTCCTCGGGAGACGCACTACCGCCGAGGCCCTCGTGCAGCGGTCCAAAGCTCGCACCTACACCGACCGCTTTACCTGCCAGTTTCTTCTGTAGCTCTACCATGCCGAAGCGACCAAGACCACTGAAGGCAACCACTTCTGCAGCTGTGGATGCGGCAATGTAATCCTCATCCGCGGCGAGAGAGGTACCACCGGGGCTCGATGCCCTGAACAGGATTTCGTCATCCTTGAAATCAGTGGGCTTGAGTATGACACGTGCCCCGTTCGACAGAGTCCAAGTGGTTATCCCAAGTTCTTCATCCACTTCCTCAGCATCGATGCGGCCCGGCACTGGTGGCGTGCCAACCAAGGGAGTGTCGTCCACGTTGTCCACATATGGCTCGACAGCTCGCTCTTTCACTCTCTCGAACGCTGCCATTAACGCTGACTCTGTTGGCAACGCCAGGCCTTCCTTTTCAGGGGCATTGACCACGATCACTCGGTTGCGGTCGACCAACCACTCCCGTGCCAACTGGTTTATCTCTGCCAACTCGATCTCAGGAAGAAACTGCTGATAGAACTCGTACTCGTTTGTCACACCTGGAATTGGATCACCGTGCAGAAAAGCATTCACGTACTCGTACGCGTACGCCGATGAATTCGTCTTCTCCCGTTCCGCATACGCCTGCTCCATCCAGCGTAGCAGCTCCGCTTTGTGGCGCTCCAGCTCGGT
>CP070792.1:950728-953070 GCA_020346845.1 Gemmatimonadota bacterium | reverse complement strand
CAAAAGTGCACGAGAATCGGGTGTGGAGCGTTCCCTGGCTCACACACCCTGGTAGCGAAGGAACCTCGGCAACGTAAACGCCGTCTTCATCCTGCTCGATGATGACCCGATACTGGGCAGTCACGTGGTCTCCAGGCATGGGTGTACGTTGTGCGGCCATCGCCTCGTAGACAACATCTTATTGACGCGGCCATCATCAAATCTACGCTCAAGCGCAAAGACAGGCTCAGGCGGCAGTGGGCAGGGGAGTTCAGGTGACCCGGCGGCCGCATTATCCGCGATCGTACATCGCTTATCCGCGGCCGCTGCTTCCGCTTCCCTAAGATTCCGTGATTGTTCGTGTCCGTGGCCAGCCGTTCGTTTCCGTGGCCGTCGTGTCACGACGGTCGCGTTGTCCCGGCGGCTGCGGGATCGAGCGGATAGCCGGCCTCGGCTCAGCCGGCCTTGCGCAGCTTCCTTATCCTGCGCAGCTCACCTGCCTCCTCCTGCTGTGCATGGTACAGATCCCAGCGCTGCTGAAGGTTCATCCAGAAGTCCGGCGACATCCCGAAGAACTTGGCCAGACGCAGGGCCGTACTCGGCGTCACACCACGGCGCCGGTTTACCAGCTCGTTCACCCTCTGGTACGGCACCCCAATCCGCTCTGCGAGATCCCGCTGTGATACACCCAAAGGCTTGAGAAACTCCTCCAGGAGCATCTCGCCCGGATGCGTCGGCTCACGGTGCGTTGGAATATGAACCATGTGCTGCCCCCTAGTGGTAATCCGCTATCTCGACGTCCGCAGGTCCGGCGTCACTCCAGGTGAAACAGATACGGTACTGCTGATTGATCCTGATACTGTACTGGCCTGCACGATCGCCCTTTAGTGTTTCTAGTTTGTTGCCGGGCGGAACTCGCAGTTCATCCAACTCCACAACGGAATCGAGTAGATCGAGCTTTCGTCCAGCCAACCGATGCAACCTCTCGGGACAAACCTTCCGAGCAAGCTTGGACCGACGGCCGTAATAGACGTCCTCGGTGCCACGATCAGCGAACGATCGGATCATACTAGCATGGTAGCACGGATATCATGCTATCACAACGGTGTAGCGGGGCGCAAGCTCAATCAACCGTCACCGACATGGTGGGTGATAATCACCCAGCACGTGGGTGAATTGCACCCATGATATCCACGGTCAGTGACACCGAGGTATATCCCAATGTGCCCCAAACCCAACCCCCACATCCACTTACACCTCCACCCACCCCGTCGCGCCCATCCGGGCCAAGCCTCATATGCCACGTACCTGGCCTCGACCAACGCAAACCTGGCCAGGGGCAACAGAAACCTGGCCAGGCCCAACAGAAACCTGCCCAGGCCCAATGCAAACCTGGCCAGACCCAATGCACTCCTGGCCTGGGGTAACACGTTCCGGCTCTCGGCCCACCGGCGCGAGGCTTTGCTCGAGACGAGCCAAGCCTGGCTCGTGGCGGGTGCTCTCTAGCACCACCACGCGCCGAGCCGGTCTGCATTGACCCTGGTCTCGAGTGCATTGACCCTGGTCTCGAGTGTATTGCCCCTGGTCTCGAGTACATTGGCCCTGGTCTCGAGTACATTGACCCTGGCCTCGAATGCGTTGCCCCAAGCCTCGTGAGTCTTGCCCTAAGCCTCGCGGATGTTGCCCCAGGTCTCGTACCCCTAAAACCGATGCGTGTACGCCAGCTTGGTGGCCAACCCCTGCGAAACGGTACTGCCCCTGAAATCCCATAGCCGACTGCCCTCGCTCAACCAATTGTGGGTGTAAACCAGGTATAGGTCGCTGCCGGGCTTGACGATCCAGCGAAACCGCGTGTACACGCCAACGATGTCACTCACGTCGTCGTACTGCACGTTACCAGTGAACGAAATCCACGGGCTGAAGTGCCAGCCGCCGTCGATGCGAAACAGACTAGTGGTAAAGGCACCCTCGGCCAGATCTACATCGTTGAACTCGTACTCCACCCCGAGGTTCACCCCCGACCAGGGCCGCATAGTCACACCAAGACCGTACTCGTTGCGGCGCCCGGACCAGAACTCACCGAACTCGACACGCGCGTCCGCCGCCACCTTGCGCTGACTGGCGGTCTCTAGCTCTGCCATCCAACGCACCGTGTTGTATTCCCCAGCCCTGATCGGCACGCCGCCAATCTCGAACTCGTCTTCCGGTAACAGCCGCTCGTACAGCTGCTCGACCTGGAACGAAAACTCGTCCCCCGTCTCGAACCGAATGCCGAGCGGCGTCAGTCGCGTGGACCTCGTTTCCAGATCCCAGCGCCAGTCCATCAGATGCTCGTACTGCAGCTCGAACTCGAACTGCCGGAT
>CP070792.1:948285-950628 GCA_020346845.1 Gemmatimonadota bacterium | reverse complement strand
CGAAACTCACTGGAGCTACTCCGGTGACGACGGTCCCGAGCGCTGGGCCGAGTTGGATTCTGACTATGCGCTATGTGACAGTGGCGTGGAGCAGTCGCCTATCGACCTGCGCAATGCCACTGTCGTTGAAGGTGCTTCTCTCGAACCCGAGTATCGGGCAGGCGCTGTTTCGATTGCGCGCAACGAGCATGCGGTAGATCTGCTTGACAACGGCCACACGATCCAGATCACGTACGACGCTGGCAGCACCATTGAAGCGGATGGCGTCATCTACGAACTGGTACAGTTCCACTTCCATGCACCGAGCGAGCACACGGTCGAGGGGCAGCACTACCCCATGGAGATGCACTTCGTGCATCAAGCGGAGGACGGTGCGCTAGCGGTGGTAGGAGTATTCGTTGCCGAGGGAGAACACAGTGAAGTGTTTCAAGGTCTATTAGACGAGTCGCCATCGCAAAGCGGCGCAGAGCGACATCTCGAAGGGGTGGGGTTGGATGTCGATGCGTTCGTACCGGAGCAGACAGAGTACTTCCGCTACATGGGCTCCCTCACCACCCCACCCTGTTCCGAAGGTGTACGATGGATTGTGTTGCCGAATCCACTGGTGGTGTCAGCCGAGCAGGTCGCAGCGTTCGAGCGGCTGCTCCACGATAACAACCGACCCCTCCAACCTATCGGTGAACGGCAGTTGGACCTCATTCAGTACTGATAGCAAACACTTGCGCCAACAATCTCACGACAACACGCGATACAATCGTGCAGTTCAAGGCCATGGGAAGCCAGCGCAGAGCCGCACATCACGAGGCCAGGGCCGGGGCGGACGAGACCTGGGGCAAGACCCGCGAAGCTTGGGGCAACACGGACGAGGCTTGGGGCTACCCATTCCAGACCAGGGGCAATGTACTCGAGACCAGGGTCAATGTACCCGAGACCAGGGTCGATGCACTCGAGACCAGGGTCAATGCACTCGAGACCAGGGTCAATGCAGACCGGCTCGGCAGGTGTAGCGCTAGGGCTCACCCGCCACCGTCCAGGTCTGGTTTGCCTCGAGCAAGGCCTCGCGCCGGTGGGCCGAGAGCCGGAGCGCATTGCCCCAAGCCAGGAGCGCATTGGGCCTGGCCAGGTTTCTATTGGGTCTGGCCAGGTTTGTGTTGGGCCTGGCCAGGAACGTGTTGACCCAAGCCAGGAATGCATTGGTCGAGGCCAGGTTTGTGGCATATGTGGCTTGGTTGTGATGCGTGCGGCGCGGTGACTGGACGCGTAAGTGGCTATGGGTGGCAGGGTTAGGGTGAAGAGGGGGGGCTGGCGTGCTGGAATTAGGCTCAAAACGTACTTTACAAATGGACGGCTAGATGTAAATTACGAATGTGATCAAACGCGATCTGTGGTTAGAACGAATACAACAGGCATGGGATCGACGATCCATTGTCTGGCTCTCAGGTGTGCGTCGGGTGGGCAAGACGACGTTGACGCAGATGTTGCCCGACGCCGTCTATTTGAATTGCGATTTGCCCTCTGCCCGTCAGGCGTTGGAGGATCCTGAGCTATTCCTGGAGAGTCAGGCGCCAGGCAGTGTGTTGGCGTTCGATGAGGTGCATCATCTCGATGATCCCAGCGGCCTGTTGAAGATTGCCGCTGACGAGTATCCGAGACTGAAGGTCCTGGCTACCGGTTCTTCCACTCTGGCGGCAACCCGCAAATTCCGCGATTCGTTGACTGGCCGCAAGCAGGCAGTTCACCTGTGCCCGATACTCTGGGAAGAATGCGCCGAACCATTCGGTGTGCGCGATCTCGACCACCGCCTGTTGCACGGTGGATTGCCGGAGCCGTTGCTGGCTACGCGCAAGGATCCCTCATTTTTCGGTGAGTGGATTGACAGCTTCTATGCACGGGACATCCAGGAACTGTTTGGTATCCGCAACCGTCAGGGGTTCTTATCGCTGTTCCGGCTGTTGCTGCGCCAGAGCGGCGGGCAGTTGGATTACAGTAAGTTGGCAAGTTCGTGCGAGTTGAGTCGCCCTACGGTCAAGGCGCACATCGAGGCGTTGCAGATCGCCCATGCGGTGCACCTGTTACGTCCCTTTCACGGTGGCGGCAAGCGGGAAATCGTCAGCCGGCCCAAGGGCTATGCATTCGACACCGGTTTCGTCACCTTCGAAAAAGGTTGGGACAGCATCCGCAACGATGACAGAGGCCTGTTGTGGGAACATCTCGTGCTGGACACATTACGCAACCGTTTTGCGGACGAGGATATTTTCTACTGGCAGGACAAGTCACATCGAGAGGTCGACTTTGTAGTCAGGCGCGGGCGTGATCGGGTAGATGTCGTGGAATGCAAGATCA
>CP070792.1:945836-948185 GCA_020346845.1 Gemmatimonadota bacterium | reverse complement strand
CGCCACGTAGTGCAGTCCGCCAGGCAGCGGATCGTTGAACTCGATGTTCTGGACCGGTGCGCCTGTGACGTTGGTGAAGACGAGGCGGTACTGAACCACGTCTCCTTTGAGCAGCGTGTTGGGGTCGCCCCCTTCGTTTGCCAACGCCTGATGCTGGGGATCACCAGCCATCAGGTTCTCGGCGATGATCACAAGCGGCCGCTGTTCAGTCGAATTCTGAGCGAATCCGATCGAAGCGCCGAGCGTCGTGATCGCGGCAAGTGAGTAGATCATGTTTCGTAGGGCCTTCATCTTCCGTCTCCTCTGCTCCTCGTCAGAATTGGTGGGGCGACCTTCCGATTGTTTGTTTCCGCATGCGCACGCACGGGCCTCTTTCCAGGCGAACGGATGCTCGCAGCTGGGGCAGACGACCCAGTGGCCGAAGAAAGCGGTGCGGTCATGACCGCCGATCATTCCGCAGTGTGGGCAACGCAGGATCACTTTCGTCACTCCCGAGTGAATGCTTTTTCCTTAGAGGGGGCAGACAGTATGCCGCTCCCGACGGATTCACCTTCGGGTGGCTAAGCCGTTGTTTTTGAAGTGTTTACGTTGTTTGGATCAGGGGTGTACAGCGGCCAGAATGGAGTCGATGGTTACCGTTTGGTAACGGGGTTGGTAACCGCCGGTCGGACCTGTTTTCACGACTTTTCCGGCTCGGTGTGTTACTGGATTATGGCGACGAACTCCAGGGTGCCGGCGTTGTCAGGGGCGAGGGGGCTCAGGTCGTTGAGCAAAGTCCAGCGGATGTTGCGCACACAGCGATCGTAGCTAGCCGCCGCACCGCAGCCGCCCGAAACGGGAACGTACGTCCAAGTGGCTCCGCCATCGTTGGAGTAATCGACCGTAACACTGACGCCCGGGGGCAGATTGCTGACGACGCTGCCGACCCTGAAGTCGACCTGGGTCGGAAGGGTGTCCGCGACAACCACACTGAGCGCGTCGGTGTTGCCCAGGTTGGATATCGCGATCGTGTATGTGAGCTCGGTGCCGGGTGTCTGGATACCCGCTGGATTGACCGACTTGGCGATGTTCATATCGGCGAACATGCCTTCCTCGGCCCCCAACGCCATCGCGGGCTCCGGCTCAGTGTAGCGCCGTACTATCAGGTTGTCCCACCAGCCTCTGGCCTGTGCGGGTACCACTCCTACATAGCCGAACTGCGGCGCCGGTGTAGTCCCGGTCAGTAATGGAGCCTCGGTGCCAAACCACGGCTCGGTATCTATGTCGCCGTCATCCCAGAACCGGGCGGTTGTGCCAAACACAGCCAGCGCCCAGGTCCGCGCTTGATTCAACGACCAGTACGCTGTGGGTACCGCGCTACCGCCCAGTGCGTTCCGCTCTCCGTTCGTCCACGTATCCCACGCCATTGCCGGTGAGTTGGGATATGACCCCGCCGAATAGTGGGCGTATAGATGGGTGGACGACGTGTTTATTGCCGAAAGACGCGCGACTATCACATTGGTGCCGTTAGTCGGCCACGTGCGGTCGCTCAATTGGTCGACCGTTATGAGTACGTCCTGCTCGCCATTGGAGAAGCCGGGGTCGCTGATGTACATGTCAGACCCAAAGTTGTCGTTTGTGTTGAAGCGTACGTTCTGTCCGGCCGCGGAGTAACTCGGTGCCCGGTATCTGTTGCCATGAACGTCCACGGCCCGCGCTAGAGTGTAGCGTCCCACCCCACTGAAAGGGTCGGTCGAGAAATCGTCCTGCCAGAGGTAGACATTCGTTCGCGTCACCGCGGGCGGTAAACCCGCACCGGCGTTTCCGTAATACATGTAGTAATTGGCGTCGGAACTGCTCGCTGGTATGCCTGCTTGACACTGGAAAATGATGTGCGTGTCGGCCGTGTTGATGCCGGTCACGATGCGCGGAACATCGATCCAGGAGGCTCCGTCCCAATAGAAGACTCTGAGATCGTTCCCATCAGCCCGCATCTCGCCGGCAGCGATCTCACTGGCCGAGTCGAAGCCGGTGATGCGTACCGTATACCCCTGGTAGCCGTTGACCGGCGTGGTAGGTCCGGTGGTCACCGTGATCTGTCGGCGGAGCGTGTATCCCACCGGCCAGGTCCCCTGCACTTTGAGGTACGACGTGGCGGCTCTCGTGGGGTGGCCCGCTGTGGTGGGGGCAAGGTCCGGACGCACTATACCCATTCCGGCCAAGACGAAGATGCCCGGGATCGCCGTAACTCGCATTAGGAGGTCAAAATGCTTCCTGCTGCGCAAGATCAAACCCCCTTGTTCTCACTACCGAACACCAGAGGTCCGCCTATCTCGAGCTAGTTCGCTCCTGCGGGCAGACTCTGCCGCT
>CP070792.1:943386-945736 GCA_020346845.1 Gemmatimonadota bacterium | reverse complement strand
GGTGACCAGGTCGGGTTGGATTGCGGTCCGTCGGCGTCGACCAAGATGCGAACCTCACCACTCGCGACATCGAGCACGGAGATGTCAGCTCCCATCCAAGAGTTGATCAGCGGATCTGGCTGAAGGACAAATGCGATCTGCCGGCCATCGGGCGACCAACTGAATCCGGTCACGGTGAATTCGTCGCTTTCGGTGAGGCGTGTCGCTTCAACCGTACCACGAGCATCTGGAAGCTCGACCATCCACAGGTGGCTCAATCTGTACTCCTGGTCCTCCACGGCATAGGCGCCGTAAGTGTCTTCTCTCTTCTTGTCGGCCTCGCTTTCCGGTTCCGAGCTGGTGAATGCGATGTGACTGCCGTCAGGAGACCACTGAAAACTCCCAACGCCGTCCTCAGACTCGGTGAGTGCCCACGCCTCGCCGCCGTTTGGGTTTATCAGGTGTATCTGTCGTTTGTTCCCGCGGTCAGCGGCGAACGCTAGCCACTTGCCGTCGGGTGACCATGCGGGGCTGGTGGAGCTGCCATCGTTGGTGTACGTGAGCTGGAACGGCTGCTCCCCGAGACGCACCAACCATATCTCGGTGTCGTACCCATTCTCGTCCCAATCGGTGGTCCGGACGGTATACGCGACGGCATTGCCATCTGGCGCGATTGCAGCCCCGCCAATATCACGCAGATCCATGATGTCCTTGAACGATGGTCCGGGCACTACCGGTTGCTGTGCATGCAGGGACACGGTCAGTCCCACTGTGAGCAGTCCGAGAAGTCGGGGTAGGTGGCTTGGCGCGAGCATGGTCGGCTCTCCTCAGGAAGTCTTGCCTCGATTGTTGGGTGGGAAGATATCAGGCGTGGCTGCCAATTGCATCCAGATTCCGGCCCGCTGTTTACTGCTGGACCAAAAATGCAAATATTAGGACGACCGTTAAACCCGAACGCTAGCGAGGCTGCTGGCCGACGCCTTCGGTGGCGGGGGAGGGACGAGTGGTAAATCCGCGACGAGTCAAGTTTACCGATCTCGAGCTCGAATATCTCTCGGATAAAGTGCTCCGTGCTACGGTGACATTAGAGTGGAAGGAAGAGACATACCGTGGTACTGCCGAAACAGAGTGGATAGAGCATCAGGAACTCATCTGCTGTGCAAAAGCCGCCTGTCTGGCACTCGAAGCTGTGACGGCAAAAAGTAAGACAGAGTTCGAGTATCTGCAGTGTGAGCCGGTGACGGCCGTCGGCCAGGTTCTGGCCGTCGCGGCCGTGGCAATCGGCTCGGCGGTGAGCCACCAGTACATGGTAGGCGCCTCTCAAATCAAAGACAGTCCAGGAGATTCGGCGGTACGGGCAGTGTTGTGCGCTACGAATCGACTGCAGGTGGGAGAATATCGGGAGCAGCTGCCGATCGCGTACTGACACGAGATCGCGGTTTACTGTTGGGCCCAAAGAATGGATATTAGGGTACCGTTCAAACTGCGAATGTTCAGCTGACCCACCAGTCGTCGGCTTCGGCGGCACGGGGAGGGAACGAGTGGTAACTCCACGGCGAGTCAAGTTCACCGATCTCAAGTTCGAATATCTCCCGGACAATGTGCTCCGCGCACGTGTGGAATTGCAGTGGAAGGGGAAGACCTACCACGGTACGGCAGACACCGAGTGGCTGGAGCATCAAGAACTCATCTGTTGTGCCAAGGCCACCTGCAATGCGCTCGAAGCAGTGACGGCGGAAAGCAAGGCTAAGTTCGAGTATCTCAAATGTGAGCCCGTGACCGCCGTCGGTCAGACTCTTGCGGTGGTTGCCGTTGCTATCGGCTCGGCTGTGAGCCACCAGTACACTATCGGTGTCTCGCAGATCAAAGAGAATCCAGGTGATTCGGCAGTGCGGGCCGTATTGAGCGCCACCAATCGGCGTCTTTCCACGTTGCTCGAGTGAGGATATGGCAGGCGCCACCCTGCGAAAGCACTGGCCAGGCGTCCGAGAGTCGCTATTCGTCCGTCAGAACGATCTTACCCAGATTCTCGCGGGCATGGATGTATTTATGAGCCTCAACCGCGCCATCCCGGCTCAGGCTGAACGTTCGATCAACCACCGACTGTAACTGACCCTCCGTAACACGACTATAGATCTCTTCCAGCGCCGTCCGCAGTACATCAACTTCCTTGTTCTGGAGATGCAGCAGGTGCACCCCGAAGATCCCGATATTCTGCTGAATCAACGATAGTGGGTGAATCAGTGGCATGCGGAGCCATTCCCTGGCGGCTCGCAGCCAGTTTCGCTTTTTCGATGGCATTGCCTCGCTGAATCCGTAGAACACCAGCCGTCCAAGCGGAGCTAACAAGCGGCGACATGCCTTCGTTGCT
>CP070792.1:940921-943286 GCA_020346845.1 Gemmatimonadota bacterium | reverse complement strand
ACGACGGCATCGCCCAACGGGATGACTCGCCTGCCCCAGTCGAGCACGTCATCGACAACCAGCTCACCGTTCAAGGAGCGCAACTCGCTTCGGAATCCGCCCCGCGTGGCAAACGAGAAGAGCCTGCCATCTCGTTGTTCCAGAACCAGCGACCCATCCCCCGTTCCGTAACGACCTGCCAACTGCCGTGCCCGACCAGCCGGCAGCGAAACGGCCGTTTCGACCTGAGCCACTGCGTCTCCGTCTCGCACGCTGAGCATGCCACGCAGAGCCGCGTTTGCAATCCGCTCGACAACGGAGTTGGCAACATCCTTTGTAGCGACTACGACTGCGCCCAGCCCATCGTCGGGCATCATCGTGAGTTGGGTGGCAAAACCGTAGATGGCGCCACCGTGGCCCACCGTGGTCCTTCCATCCAGGCTCGAGATGGCAAAGCCAATCCCCGCTCCGGTGGTCTGCCCGTCCTCGGCGTACTGCGGTTGCCACATCTGTTCCAACGTCTCCGGCTCGAGAATGCGTCCACCCGATGTGGCGCTATCCCGCAATAGCGTCTTCATGAAGAGCGCCAGATCCTCGACCGTCGAGTACATACTTCCGGCCGGAGCCATCCCCAACTGAAACGTGGGAGCCTCGAATACCCTGCCGTCATACGTCCACATGAACGCCTGTGCCAGCTCAGCAACTATCTCCGGTTCCGGCTCGAAGGAGCTTCGCTCCATCCCAATTGGCTGCAGCACGCTGCGCTTGAGGTACCCAGCGAACGGTTCGCCTCGAGCCCGTTCCAGTACGTAGCCAACCGTGGCGATGGCGGCATTGGAGTACTTGCGACGTGTTTCCGGCTGGTATACCAGGCTCGTCTCGTTGAGACTCGCCACGGTCTGGGCCAGTGACGGTTCCGTAGGATCGAAGTAGTGCCCCACAGGAGGTTCCCGCACCAATCCGGAATGGTGTGACATGAGTTGCCGCAGCGTGATCGGTGTGCCGTAGGGGTTCCCCGGCGCGAACTCCGGCAGGTATTGCGTGATCGGCGCATCCAGATCCAGTTCCCCCCGCTCGACCAGCTGCATTACTGCGATATCGGTGAACAACTTGGATACACTACCGACCCTGTACACAGTCTTGGCAGTGGCGCGCACACTATCCACGCGATCCGCGTAGCCGAATCCGCTCGCCCAAACCGTCTCTTCTCCATCGACGAGAGCGATCGAGAGGGCGGATATCTCCTTGTCACGCACTTCGTGCTCGATGAGCGACTCTAGTGCGGCGACAACGTCAGAGTAGCCCCCGGCTGGTACAACCGAACCCGCCTCAGAGCCACATTGCACACCCGCAATCAGAATGGCCAACCATGCGAACCAAGTGGTCTGCCAGCGCAACTTGGTTACGATCACTAGCTCACCTCCTGGTCCAGATTCCACCGGTGAGGTTGCGAATACACTGCAACTGCCGCTTAATAGTGCCGGCCAAAGTATCGATCGTCGGTGGCCAACGTAAGGGAATCGCTCAATACGGATTGGATGACTGTGAAGATCACCGCCACCTTTCGAAAGTATCTGCTACCTGGTTTCGTGTTTCAGTCAGTGGTGATCGCCGGCGGTTATGGTACCGGCCGCGAGCTGGTGGAGTTCTTCCTCTCATACGGACCGCTCGGTGGGCTGTTGGCAATGCTCCTTGTCTCAACGGTGATCTGGAGTGCCGTTTGCGCCGCTTCGTACGAGTTCGCCCGCATGTTCAAGAGCTATGACTATCGGAGTTTCTTCACGCATTTGTTGGGCAAGGGCTGGCCTCTGTTCGAGATCTGTTACTTCGCGCTGCTACTGATCATCCTGGCGGTAATCGCTGCGGCGGCCGGCAGTATCCTGGAGGAGACCTTCCGTCTGCACTATCTGGTAGGTGTTCTCGGAATGATGGGCGCGGTGGGTTACCTCGTCTTCCGTGGTAGTGCCACAATCGAGAAAGTGCTGGCGAGTTGGTCTTTGGTACTGTACTCCGTCTATATCGTACTGTTCGTGTGGTCGATCGCCAAGTTCGGCGGCGCGACTGCCGCGGCATTGAGTGACGGAGTGAAACAGCCCAGCTGGGTTATTGGTGGCGTGCGGTACGCCGCTTACAATCTGGCCATAATCCCCGCCGTCTTGTTTGCGGTCAGGCACACGGAGACACGCAAAGAGGCGGTCAGCGCCGGCCTGTTGACGGGCCCGATCGCGATGATCCCCGCATTGCTGTTCTACCTCGCGATATCGGGTCAATACCCGGAGATCCTCGACCGCCCGGTACCCGCGAATCACATGCTAGAGCTGCTTGGGTCCCGCGCATTCCAGATCGTGTTTCAGGTAGTCCTGTTTGGCACTCTCATCGAAACGGG
>CP070792.1:938443-940821 GCA_020346845.1 Gemmatimonadota bacterium | reverse complement strand
CCACTACCAGTTGCAGTGGGAAAAGGAACTCGGACTGCCATGGGAAAACCGGGAGGCCTGGGAGCGGATCTCACCGTTCAACAAGGTAGAGAACATCGTCACACCGACGCTCATCATGGGTGGCGAGCACGACTGGAACGTCCCAATCCAGAACTCGGAACAGTTGTACCAGGCACTCAAGCGGCTGGGCCGTGAGACCCAGCTAGTCGTATATCCGGGTCAATCACACGGTCTACGAGTACCTTCTTATCAGAAGGATCGGTTGGAGAGGTACTTGCAGTGGTATGGGAGGTACGTGAAGAGTGGGAGCAGCGTGGCAACCGGGGGTGGGTAGATAGATCAGGAGGGGAAGCAGGGGAAGGAGGGGAAGGAGACTGCTCCTCTCCTCATCTCCCTGAGTGGGGTGGTGAATCTTCTTCCTTTGCTTCCCCTCTTCCCCTCCTACGTCTCCTCGAGCACCCCGAAACTCCCCCCCGACGCTCGCCGTATAATGCACCAGGGGGGAACGCCACACATGGAAATAAGCCACAGCGCGGCCATTGCCATCAGTTCCGTTGCTGGATCGCTCGCCTGGGTAACCACCATCTGGCTTGTCTTGAGACATCGTTTCAACATGAAGCAGCTCGAGGTTGAGAGGACCCGGTTCGAGGCAGCTAGGTCGCAAGAGGAGATGCGGCAGGAGATCCTCGAGTACTTGGATGAAATCAGGGACCAGATACAGGCGGTGCAGGGCGGCGTGAGTACTAAGCTGGAAGAAGTGAATGAGAGGGTCGATCTTACCGAACGGATGTTGCTCAGGGCGTCGCGCGCTCGCTTCGCAGAACAGAGGGAGTCCACACCGGTGTAACGAGCTCTCCTATATATGGAATACGAGTCCCGCGGGTCGAGGGATCTTCCCACCGATTCGCGGGTTCTTAATGTCACATCTAAGTGCGAATCCCCAATCTAGGTGAGAGCATGACTGCCACCGGCCTGATCAGAGCTGTGTCTGTCGCGTTACTTTTCGGTTGCACACAGCAACAGGCAGCTGAAGAGACCGCAATGTTCCGCGGCGATCCCCAACACACCGGTATATACGCTACCACAGGAGTCGATCAGCTCGGCGGGGTCCTCTGGCGGTTTCCGACAAACGGACCGGTACGCTCGTCAAGCACCGTCTCGGGCGATTGGCTCTTTGTCGGCAGTGGGGACGGACACCTGTACGCACTCGACCGGCACACCGGTACCGCTCGATGGAGTGTCGATGTGGCCAATCCAGTGAGCTCCACACCCGCAGTTGCCAAGGGACTAGTGGTGTTTGGCAGTCGCAATGGAACGTTCTACGCATTGGATGTAGGAAGTGGGGCGGAGCGCTGGAGGTTCGAAACCGGAGAACTCATTCCCTGGGATTGGGGCTTCGAGGGATGGGATGCCTACACCTCGTCGCCGGTGGTGGTGGATTCGATGGTGTTGTTTGGCGCGGGCGACGGGAACCTGTATGCAGTCAGTATCCGTGACGGGAGTGAGCTGTGGCGCTTTACCACCGAGGGACGGATCCGTTCATCGCCGGCCGTGGCGGAGGGTGTCGTGTTTGTGGGAAGTGCGGATGGGCGAGTCTACGCGATCGATCTAGCAAGCGGGACAGAGCGCTGGCGCTATGAACCTGAAGGAGTGTCACACGTATCCGCAGATTTTGGCTTCGATCGAAAGTCGATAATCAGCTCACCGTCCGTTGTGGATGGCTCGGTGTACGTGGGATCGCGCGACGGCTTCATGTATGCGCTCGATCAGGCAACGGGTGAGTTCAAGTGGCGCGCCGATCACGCCGTTTCATGGGCGATGTCGTCACCTGCGGTACTGGGAGACGTGCTGTACAGTGGCACATCCGATGGACGGTTCGTACATGCATTGGATGTTGACACCGGCGAGGAACTGTGGCGCCTTGTCGGTGCCGGCTACACATGGTCGTCACCGGCGGTGGCCGGTGGCACCGTATACATCGGTGACGGTGGTGGCTATCTCAGAGCGATCGACCGCGAGACCGGACAAGAGCGATGGAACTACAAGGCCGGAGACGGTGTTCTTTCGAGTCCTGTAGTACATGAGGGTGTAGTCTATTTCGGCAGCGACGATGGAGCGATCTATGCGTTGACAGGTGAGGGGCAACTCCCACACCGGGCGGTCTTCTGGGATGAGGCATTTCGTGATTTCACGTACCATCAATCGCATGCAATGGTGAGATCATATTTCGAGCAAAGCGGCTACGATGTGCTCGATGCGGTCGAATTGGGAAACTTCATGCAGCGTCGCATAGTCGATGGGGAACCTGGCGTGATAGTGTTCGCCATGGACCACATACCTGCGTTCATTGCTGCTGGAACCGCAGACACCGTGCTGTT
>CP070792.1:935954-938343 GCA_020346845.1 Gemmatimonadota bacterium | reverse complement strand
GGTTTGATTTGGCGGAACGAGGGCTGACCGGCTTCGACGACCCCACACGACTTGCCGTTGTCGTGTCGGTAGATGCGCACTTCTCACTCAAGCATGCGGTACGGTTCCTCGGGCTGGGTGAGCAGTGTCTGGTACCGGTGGCGGTCGACTACAACCGTAGAATGGATACCGCATCACTTCGGGCAACGCTGGCGGAACTCCGAGGTTCACGTGAAGTCGTGTGCGTAGTAGCGACTAGCGGCACGACGTCTACCGGCTCCGTGGATCCGGTCGGAGAGATAGCAGATATAACCGCGGGACTCGGAACCTGGCTGCATATCGACGGCGCCTACGGACTCGCATACAAGCTGGTGCCGGAGCTAGCTAGTCTGTTTGCCGGTATCGAACACGCAGACTCAGTGTCATGGGATCCACACAAGCAGTCCGGAGTACCGATTCCCAGCTCAATATTGTTCGTCACCAACCCGGATGACTTTGACAGGGTGGCCCTGTTCAGCAGTTACTGGAACAGAGCAGACGCGACCGAGCCCAACCCGGGAACGAAATCGATCCCGTCTACACGTCCCCTCACGGCACTGCCACTGGTGACATCGATCAGACATCAAGGGCTCGACGCTCTGATCCAACGGTTGCGCGCACCGATAGTCGCGATTCGTGAACTGTATGAGTACTTGGAACAGCAGCCAGATTTCGAGACATTCCACGAACCCGACACGGGGATACTCTGTTTCCGCGCGGTACCGGATCACGTGCCCGCTGAACGTCTGAACGAATTGCAACGACACATCTACACGGTCGTTCTGGCCGAGGGAAGACGAACCACCTCGATCAGCGAGATCGACGGTCACACAACGCTCCGTTTCGTCGCCGTCGGGCCACAAGTCACCTTCGATGCGATGAAGCGTACGATTGAAGAGATCCGCCGGATCGTCAGGGACTTCACGTGATCGAGTGGGTGCTGCGGGCCGCTGAGGGTCTGGACCAGTTGTTATGGGGTCCGTGGACAGTGGTCTTCATCGCTGCAGTCTCGTTATACCTGTCCTATCGCACCCGCTTGTTCCAGGTGCGCCGTCTCGGGTTCATTGTGCGATCCACCGTTGGCTCGCTCACCACCACACGAGATCGATCCGAGAAATCCGGAGCACTGCCGGCATCGCGTGATCGCGCTGCCAAGCGTGGTCGCATGACACCGTTGCAGGCAACTTCAACTGCCTTGGCGAGCACCGTTGGCATGGGCAGCATCGCAGGGATTGCCACTGCTCTATCGGTGGGCGGGCCCGGGTCTATCCTGTGGATGTGGATTCTGGCTCTGTTCGGTACGATCACCAAGACGGCCGAGATAACGCTTGCAGTGCACTACCGCGACATCGACGAGACCGGTCGGATTCGCGGCGGGCCCATGTACTACATTCGACGTGGCTTGAACTGGCCACTGCTTGCCACGTTGTTCTCCCTCGGCATTTTCATCAACGCCTTGTTCAGCGCCTCGCTGCTCCAGGGACATACCGTGGGGCGGTCGTTCCTGGTCACCTATGGTGTGAATCCATATGTCGTGACAGCGGTGATGATCTTTGTCACTGCCATAGTGGTGATCGGCGGCCTCAGACGCATCGGTCGTGTCAGCGAGGCACTCGTGCCACTGATGTCGTTTGTGTACGTCGCCGGTGGTCTGGTGTTGTTCATCGTGAACTACCGTGAGATACCCGCGGTGTTCGGTCAGATCGTTCACTATGCTTTTGCGCCGGCCCCGGCTGTTGGTGGGTTTGCAGGCGCAGCCGTGTTCCAGGCACTGCAGACCGGCATGGCCCGTGGGATGTTCTCCAATGAAGCCGGAATGGGCACGGCACCGATGGCGCACGCCACTGCTGACACGCGGCACCCGCTGCAGCAGGGAATGTGGGGTGCATTCGAGGTCTTTGTCGTCACCTTCGTAATTTGTACCATCACATCGTTTGCGATTCTCTCCACCGGTGTGCTATCAAGTGGTCAATCCGGCATCGAACTGGTGATCACTGCATTCTCATCGGTGTTCCCCGAATCGATCGCCAGCAACCTTATCTCGTTCTGCATACTCACGTTCTGTCTATCGACGCAGATCGGGTTCTTCGTGTACTTCGAGACGGCGACTGTGAACCTCTTTGGTCGCGACAAGACCCGCTATGTGAGATGGCTATACTTCATACCGCCTGTGCTGTTTGCCGGTGTCGCCGACGTGGATAGAATCTGGGTGTTTGCCAATATCGCAGTCGGTGTGTGTGCCATCCCCAACCTGATAGCGGTGTTGGCTCTTAGCGGAATATTCTTGATGCTGATGAGAGACTATATCACGGGAGATCTCAGGTACGCCACGGCGGCGGTTGATGCCAGCAAGCGGTATCTGAGACGCGGC
>CP070792.1:933464-935854 GCA_020346845.1 Gemmatimonadota bacterium | reverse complement strand
AATGGTGCTCTCGCGCGGGGCCTCCTGTATCATGGACGCTACCGTTGTCATGAGATCGATGAACATGAGTCTATTCCCCCTTGAAGATGATTCGGATGGATTCGTCTAGCCGCGGTCACCCCTGGCAGCGCTGCAGCCTGCACAACTGCTATGGCGACCGTCGAACCACTCGGGTGAGTCACGAGATCGAAGCGCTCATCGAGGCTCGCTCCTATGCTCAACGCACCGTACACGAGAGCAACGCCCAGCAAGAGCTCGACCAGCAATACTGCAATCCAGATCAACCCGGCCTGAGCGAAGGTTGATTCAAATACGAGCTTGTAGACGATGATCGGTGCGATCACGCCAACTATCATGAGCACCGGGATGCGCTGGGCATCGGATATGTAGCGACCGAAGAGGTAGGCCAATGCCAGGGAGATGCCGTTCTTGAGCAAGGCAGCCCATAGGGCCTTGCCGTAGTTGGCATCGAATATGTCCAATCTCTTGGCAACAAAACCAGTCGCGAAAACCTCGATCCCGAAGATCGCGATCACCGCTATCCCGAGCAGTAGGCTTTGGCTGATACCCAGCGATACCTGTTCTGTCTGGGTCACTATGAGGGTGTATAGGTAGTCGGAGGAGCGCATCACGCCGGCGACTCGCTCCCGCAAGGAACTCGACTAGGTCGGTGGTGGGAAATGGACCGGCCCCATTCGAAGTTGCGACAAGATTGTTATTGCCGGCTATCCGGTCAAGCCGGAGGCACGCCTGGTATTGCCTCGGGAAGGTCTACTATTGCCTCGGGAAGGCCTACTATTGTCTCGGGAAGGCCTGCTAACGCCTCGGGAAGGTTCCCCCGGGTCACGGGAAGGTGTGCGACCGGTGAGATCGCGCGTGCCTGGCCCTCCGGCAGGCGTACTTTCTTCCTCGTCCCGCACCGCCATTGGAAGGCTAGACTGCATTCTTGCTGCCGTAAGTCCTTCTCTAACATAGCTTTACACGCTACAGCGTGCCCCGGTTTGCTTAATCATCGGTTTGGCGCGTCGCCTCAGGGAGTGGGTGTACAAATGCGCAGAACCTCAAAGATGCCGGTTTGGCATCCTCTGAAAAGGCCGCTGACCATGGCGCGAGATTGGGTTGGCGGGCGTGTGTTCGACTGAGTTGCTCAGCGCTTCTTGGGAAGGCCCTACATGCATGTATAGAACGGGCCGCCCGACCGTTGATCGGGACGGCCCGCCAAATCGTTTAGGTTAGTTGGCTATGCGCCGATGGCAACCACGTTCTCGGCCGCCGGGCCCTTCTGACCCTGGACAACATCGAACTCGACCTGTTCGCCTTCACGCAGTGACTTGAAGCCCTCACCCTGAATTGCACTGTGGTGTACGAAGCAGTCCTTGCTACCGTCTTCGGGTGTTACAAAACCAAAGCCCTTGCTGTCGTTGAACCACTTCACTGTTCCTTTGGTACGCATTACGTACTCCCTTTGTGTTGCTGTGGCCGGGGGTGCGGGTAATGCCGTACCAACCGACTACACTTTCCGCGGATTGATGCCCCCGCGTTGGGTTGTCGCGCTAAGATGCGCGGCGTTCAATCTGAGAACGGAAGCGGGGGACCCGATCGTGACCGGGTCCCCCGCTGACGTTCGAATATGGACACCTCCGTTGCCGGAGGCCTGCTTATGCTGCTGCGGAACCATAGTGGGCCGGGTACCCTAAGTCAACCTGGGGGCTCACCCAGTTGCCACACCGCTCTTGTAACTGGGTGCCGATGCTGCCAACTTTGGACCAGATGTTCGCAGTGGCCCGCGCCATCCGCTGCCGGTTCTTGTCGCCACGCCCGTCTCACCGAGCGGACCATCCATCGGCAAAGCGCGCATCCACATGATAGGTAGACGCGCAACCATTGCCACTAAAGGAACCGACAATGCGGATTCTATTCATCAACCCCCGTTTTCCGGAGAGTTTCTGGAGTTTCAAATGGGCAGTTGATACGGTACTGCCTGGCAAGCGGGCGCTGAATCCACCGCTTGGCCTCGCAACGGTTGCTGCCCTGTGTCCGGCAGATTGGGAAGTCACAATCATTGATGAAAACGTAGAGTCGGTACCGCACACGCCGCAGGCAGACATCATAGGCATCTGCGGCATGGGCGTGCAGTTCCCACGGCAGCGGGAGCTACTCAGCTACTATCGCAACCAAGGCTACTTTGTGGTCGCTGGCGGCAGCTACGCATCGTTGTGTCCAGAATCATACGCATCTATTGCGGATTGTGTCGTGGCCGGTGAGGCGGAGTACACATGGCGAGAATTCTGCGACGATTACAAAGCAGGAAAACCTAAACGACTATATCAGGAAACCGGTGTTGTGGCCCTGACCGATTCGCCTGTTCCTCGGTTCGACCTACTCAAACT
>CP070792.1:930971-933364 GCA_020346845.1 Gemmatimonadota bacterium | reverse complement strand
AAGTCGCCCGAGAAGAAGGTGGCGAAGGCGCCGACTCTGAAATTGGCCGGCAAGACGGCGTTGGCCCTGAGCTTGAACTCCCACTCCGAGTGGTTCTGGAGCTTGCCGTCGTACTTGATCCGCTCGTTTGGCCGCACGAACGGCCCCGTGCCGATGCCGAAGGCGTCGTCGTAGCCACTAACGCTGAAGAAGTTGCCGCGCAGGTCGGTCCAAACGACGGATGCTAGCAGCGACCAATTCCGGAACGCTCGCTCAACTGATACCTGGACTTGGTCCATCTTGCGGCTCGCCTCGTCAGCAACAGTGAGGGCGAAATCCTGATCGTAGCTCAGGTTCGCCACTTCGCCCGGTGTCAAGCCGAGAGCACCCAATTCTTCTGGGGTCAGGCCAAACTCCTCATCGACGTACAAGATGTCGTCATTGGATACCAGGATACCGTCGAGCACGAGTGGCTGTCCGTTCTGGTCCAGCACCGGATCACCAGTCTCGAAGTCGAAGACCTCGATGTTGCTCATCGAGGTGTAGTTGGTCGCTTGGTTCTTGTCCACCAGCGAGATGATGCTCTTGTTGCGGCGGTTGACGTAGAAGACCGAAGCTTTCCAGTTGCGGGCGAATTCGAACTCCAGTCCAGCTACCAACTGGTCCACGTACGGTTGTTTCCAATTCTCCACCGGCCCGACCTCGTCGCCCAGGGTTTCCTCACCAAAGAAGACGAAGAGTTGGTCTCGTTCACTCTCGGTGTAGGCACGATCTAGCTCGGGGTCAGACGCATCGGCCCAATCCCAGTATTCGACGTTAGTAAAGACGTTGCCCCCCTCAGTGCGATCGAACATGAGGGCAAACATGTCTTGATAGTACCGCCCCCAATGGCCCTTGAGCGTGAGGTTTCGCTCCGGTAGCAGACTCACGCTGGCCCCGAGACGTGGTGCAATCTGCACATCGTCGGTGGCCTTGAACCGCGAGCCGCTGCCGTCTCCCGGTGTGAGATCCCCCCGGAAGTAGCTGAGGCGAAGACCTGGTGAGATGCTGACGCGAGGTGTGATGTCGATGTAGTCTTGCACATAGATCGACGCGTTGGTGGATCGTGCATCGAGATTGATGTCACCGCCCCAGTCGCTCGAGATGAATCCCCCGCTAGCCGATGTCCAAGTGGAGGGATCGTCTGGGTTGAAGGTTGTGCCGGAGCCACTCGTGTCGGGTCGCCATGCAAGGTTGGCGTTGCGTGTGCGGCCCTCCTTCCACCACCCGATCTTGTATTCGCCGCCGATTTTGAGATTGTGCAGCAGTTTCCCCGTGTACCAATACGAATCCCAGTTCAAGGTCACCGCTACGTTGTCCGGGCTGCGCAGCCGCGTGTATTCGTTGTTGCGGAACGACTCACGATTACCGCCCAGGAGTCGAACGTTGGTGGTGTTGGGTCCGTTCAAGGGTAACAGGTCGTTGCCGGCATTGTAGCCTGTCACCTTCAACTCCGTGTGATGCCGGGCGCTCCACATCCGCTGCCAGCTTGCGTTGCCGAATACTGCCGGCGATTCCTGCTTCAGAGCCGTGGCGGGATCATCAAAGCTATTCAGGCCGGCGTTGTCGGTGAACAACCCGTCGTATCCAATGGACAAATCGAACGCATCCTCGAACGTCGGCTTGTATGTCAGCTTTCCAAGGAACTTGGCTTCGCTACGTTCTTCAAACAGTGTGCTACCACTTGGATCGGTGAGATAATCCACGTCCTCTTCGGTCGACGTCTTGAAGTCCACCACGCGAGTGTTGGTTCTGACGTACTGACCGGACAGGAAATAGTAGAGCTTGTCACGCACGATCGGGCCGGCCACATCACCGTTGATCTCCCAGCGACTGTCGACCTCCGACCCGGCCTCAAAGGCATTCACGTTGCTCGCGTTCAACGACGATGCACCGTAGTTGAACCGCAGGTTGGGCTCGAAGGTGTTGGTGCCTGACTTGGTGACGATGTTCACCACACCGCCCTGGAAGCCGCCGTACTCGGCTCCGGCGCCCAATCCCTTTACGCTGATTTCTTCGATCCAATCGACGTTGGGTAGCAGGAAATCACCCCCGAACCCGGGGTCGTTCACGTTCACCCCGTCGAGCTGGTAGACATTGGCCTGCTCCGTCGAGCCACCCCACACCTGATCAGCCCTAGCACCGGGTGTGAATTGGACCAGTTCCACAGCCGTGCGAGGAATGGGCAGGATCGTTAGGGCCTGACCGTCCACAGTCGAATTGACCTGCTGCGTGCTACGCTCGACCATCGATTCGTCGGCCTGAACCGTAATGGCCTCGAGCTGTACCGGTGCCCGCTCGGACGCGACATCGAGCGTGGTTGTTTCGGTAGCTCTGATGCGCACCCCAGTATGAACCACCGGACGGTAGCCAAT
>CP070792.1:928460-930871 GCA_020346845.1 Gemmatimonadota bacterium | reverse complement strand
TCGCCGGACGGATCACGGCTCGCGGTTGTGTACAGCGAGACCGTACAGCTACCCGACCTGTTCCTGCGGCGCGCTCGACCGGGGGCGGATGAGACACGCATCACGCAGAGTGGGACCGACGCGTTCTACACACACCCGCTGGTGCGACCCGAGATCGTAGAGTTCACCCATCCCGACGGTGGCCCGCTGTGGGCCGCGATATTCAAGCCTGAGCAACCCAACCCCGAGCGTGCCGCCATTGTCCATGTTCACGGTGGTGGTTATCGCCAGTTCGCGCATCGTGGCTATTCGGTGTACGGCTACCAACAGCACCTCGGTCCCATCAATTACATGGTGCAGCAGGGGTACACGGTACTGGACTTCGATTACCGTGGTAGCGCCGGGTTCGGCCGTGATTACCGCACCGACATTGCTCGCTCCATGGGAATCAAGGATGCCGACGGCGCGGCTGCCGCTGCGAGCTACCTGGTGCACGAACACGGCATCGATTCCACCCGCATCGGTATCTTCGGAGTTTCGTACGGTGGATTCATGACTTTGATGGCGCAGTTCCGTTACCCCGGTGTCTATGCTGCAGGAATCGCACGAGCTGCCGTTACCGACTGGGCTCACTACAGCGATGGTTGGACCAGTCGCATACTCGGCGTACCGCACGAAGATCCGGAGGCATACGAGATCTCGAGCCCGATCTACTACGCCGAGGGCTTGGAGGACGCCCTGTTGATCACCCACGGCCTGGTGGATAACAACGTGCACTTTCAGGACGCGGCCCGACTGGTTCAGAGGCTAATAGAGTTGGAGAAAGACTTCGAAGTCATGTACTACCCGGTGGAGCCGCACACGATACAGACCGAGCCCAGTCGCTACGACTACGTCAAGCGGGCCATGAAGTTCTTCGACAAACATCTGCGCGGGATTGACAGACAGTGATCGATCCTCGGCTAGGCGGTTATGCCTGTCTGCTGCTATGTGTCGCAAGCTGTGTGAGTGGGGGCGAGTCGATAGCGTCTCATACCGTTCGTGACAGCGCCGGTATCCGCATAGTCGAGAGTACGGATCCCGCCTGGAGTGCAGAGGAGCAGTGGACCATAGCAGATGCGGCTTTTCTCGACATCGGTGTGGTGGAAGGCGCTGAGGCCTACGAGTTTCAATACATCTCCGGGGCACTCCGTCTCACAAACGGCAACATCGTCGTCGCCAACTCAGGCTCGGATGAGCTAAGATGTTTCGACTCTTCCGGCAACCATATGTGGACTGCCGGGCGAAACGGTGCAGGCCCTGGCGAGTTCCGCAACCTCGGCTGGGTTCGGCGACTCGGTGCTGATTCGATCGTGGCATACGATCGATCGCTGCGTCGCATCTCTGTGTTTGATATATCGGGTGCGTTCGGGCGCACGACGAACCTTGAGGCGCCCGGCGGTAACCTGCGTCCCACAGCACTCGGCGTGCTCGATGACGGTACGGTCATCGTGCAAGCCAACTCGCTGGTCACGCCAAGCACGGTTGCCGAAGGCTTGAATCACGTCGACGGTTGGTTGCTACGCTACTCGGCAGAAGGCGAGCGAGGGGACACGATCGCAACAGCGCCGCCGGCCTCGTGGTTCGCTTTTGCCAACGGACCCAGACGCGTGATAGCGCAGCAGCCGTTCAGTCCTCAGGCTTTCGTCGCTATTACTGCTACACATGTGCACCTGGGACACAGCAGCGTCTTTGAAATCCGCTCCTATGATGCGGCAGGCAACCTCATGCGGCTGATCCGCTTGCTGAGGCCCAACCGAGCTGTTACCGACGACGATATCCAGACCTACCTGCAACTGCAACTGGAGCAGGCGACGAGTGCCGACGAGCGTGCGTTCCAGCGAGACTTGGCTGAAGCAGCTCCCTATCCTGAAGAGTTTCCGTCTTTCCGATCGATTCTAGCCGACAACGCTGGTCGCCTGTGGGTGGAGAACTACCGTGTCCCCGGTGAGACCGAGGTAGTGTACTCGGTGTTTGCAGCTGAAGGTGAGTTGTTGGGACAAGTTGGAATTCCGCCAGGCTTGCTCGTATACGAGATCGGCGAGGATTACGTACTCGGACGGTGGAGAGATGAGCTCGATGTGGAGCACATCAGGCTACACGAGCTGATAAAGCCCTGAGCCGTAACGGTTAGCGTGAGGATCTAAGCGTGCAAACAGAGGCGTATGCCATATACGCGGCACTGCTGATGGCTGCAGCTTTAGTTGTCTTTCGTGTGGTGGTGCGGCACGATTATCAAGTCAAGGGCAAGCTCACTCTAATCAGCAGCTTCCTAGAGACTGCCGTATTCGGAACGTGGGCCTGGTTCACCTACGCCAACAGCCCGTCGGATTGGCCCTCCCTACACGCGAGCACCGCTGTCCGGATCATCGGGTGGCCGTTATTTGTCGGCG
>CP070792.1:925946-928360 GCA_020346845.1 Gemmatimonadota bacterium | reverse complement strand
GTGTGCAAGTTCTGCGACACGGACATAGTCGGAACGGATGGCCCCAACGGCGGGAGGTATCAGAGCGCAGAGACCATAGTGAATATCGTTGCCGACCTTTGGCCCGGAGGAGTGGAGGAAGGGCCGGGCAACCGGGAACACGGGCGACCGGGCAACCGCCCGCTAACTGTCTGTACCGGCGGTGAGCCTTGTCTCCAACTTGACGGCGCGCTCGTATCCGCTCTTCACGATCAGGGCTTCGCCGTCGCCATCGAGAGCAATGGAACCGTTGCGGCTCCAGCTGGCCTCGACTGGATCTGTGTGAGCCCCAAGGCAGGCACTGAGCTAGTGCAGACGCGAGGCGATGAATTGAAGTTGGTGTTCCCACAAGAAGGGGTAGACCCACAGCAGTTCGAGCACCTGGAATTCACGCACTTCTTTCTTCAGCCACTCGATGATGCTGAGCGAGACCGCAACACGCTGCTAGCGGTACAGTATTGCAAAGAGCATCCGCGGTGGCGCTTGAGTCTGCAGACTCACAAGCTGCTGGGGATCCCGTAGCGTTTGGGATCTTCGTACATCGTCTACGTCGTCTACGTCGTCGTCATCGTCCTGGTCAAGACGATGAAAGACGATCACAGACGATGAAAGACGATGTTGGGTTCAAAACGCACCTCACTGCTTACGTATCGCCAACAAATCCACCTTCCATATGCGATACGGCGTGGGCTGCCCTCGGCGCGGTGTTCGATTCTCCATCACGACCCAGTCCGCTCGGAAAGTCAGCTCGACAGGGGCCACATGATAGTCAGCGTCATCCAACTCGATCCGGGTGGTGCGCTCGGTTGGGAGACCGCAGATACGGTAGCTGCCAACGGAATCGGTTGTCGTTATCAGACTCCCGATTGGCTTGGCTTCGGGCATACGCTCGGGTCGCCACGTGGCCACGATCTTCCTGTTTGGCAGCGGCTCGCCGGTCAGTGCGTCATGCACGAACCCCACAACAGCCCGGTCCAAACCGTACAACCCGCCCTGGGGACAGGCATGCCACCAGATGTCGGATGAGTCGGGGATGACCAGCTGTACCTCGAGTGTATCGCGTGGCACGAACCAGCGGGTTACTCGACCCGGTACGTATCCCAATGAGTCGAGCTTTGCTGTAGTAAAGGTGTGCGGACCGCTCAACAGTGTCTTGAAGAAGAAGATGCCGTTGGGGTCGGTGTGCGTGGTGTAACCGGTGCCAACGATGTTTACGAAGTGGTTGGTGAGATTCGTGCCACTCGATTCGTCTAACACCGTTCCGGTCACGTAGGCCATGTCGGGAGCCATGTAAACCGTTTCACCCGCGTCGTCTGCCACTTCGATTATCTTGCCGCCCTCTTCTCCGATCCCAACCAAGGCCAGGTAGTTGTACCAGCCGCCGTAGCCGTCACGCTGAGTACGGTACTCCATGACCGGTGTGCGGATCTGCCATTCCTCCAGCACCCACGCACCAGAGCTGAGCGGCTTGAAGTAGATCGAGCCGCCGATGCGGTCATCTTCGGTGGGCACGTGCTCGAGGTTGGTGTAGCGGTACTCAATGCGCCGCAGCTCGTATGCTTCCGGATCGATCCACAACACGCCCTCTATATCTGGCAACTCGTGTTCCGGTACCGGACTGAAGGCCAAACCGATCAAGCCCTCGAACTCGCGTTCCCCGGTCACCGCCTCGAAGCAGTGATTCTCTTGAAAGCTCTGGTGCAGCAGTACGTTGGCGTCAGGTCCATAGTACATCCGTCTTCCACCTGTCATTACCACAAACCCGTACCTGGCCAACCGTTCGGCTGGGATGCTGGCAAACGGCTGCACTGCGAAACCGAGTGTCTGCCAACTCCGCTCGTACTCGACGGTCTGCCAGCGAGTGCCGCGGACCCGGCGATAACCGTGCAGTAGATGGGTGTACGCTTGTCGGTTGGTCCACGCCGCTGCCTCGAGTGCCTTGCGCGCTTCGGTCCATAGTGCACCGAAGCCGGGGTCGTCCTCCGGGTCACCACACCTCGCTTCACCGCGCACCTCAATTGTCGCCAACAACTGAGCCAACGGCCGCACGCGCAGTGTGACCGTCAACGCCTGATCCCGCGCCACCGTCAGCAAGGCAGATTCGCCCGCTGCATACCCGATCCGCTGGGAGCGGATCACGTAGCTACCCGGTGATTCGAGCGAGAAGGAGAACGTACCATCGCTCGTGGTCAATGTTCGATCTAGCTCGGCGCCGGATGCATCTAGCAGCACTGCGAATCCGCGTGCCACCGGTGCACCGGATAGGGAATCCAGGACGTGGCCGGTGATTGTCTGGGAGCGTGCGCTGGTTGTGCCCGCAGACGCGATCGCGACCGCTAAGATCATCCGGATCAGGACTCTGCCGGAGCGCATGGATGTAATACTGGGGTCTATGG
>CP070792.1:923381-925846 GCA_020346845.1 Gemmatimonadota bacterium | reverse complement strand
ACTCGGAGTAGGATAACGGGCCCTTGTTCCAGTACTCACCGAGGAACGGGTGACCACGCCACTCAGGGTGCGTTACCCAGACGCTCACGAGCTTCGCGGGATCGCCGTACGGCAGCCGCTGCAGCAGCACTCCGTCGACAACACTGAACATTGCGGTCATCGCCCCTATGCCGAGACCGAGCGTGATCACGGCCACCGTCGTGAACAGCGGTCGTGTGCGGAGCGAGCGTACGCCGTAGCGGACGTCCTGCCAACCGGATTCGATGAAGGCGCGTGGTTGGCTCATGGTGTTTGATTCCCGCCGCTCGGGGTCGGGCGACGAGTGACTGCGAAAGCGGTGTACATCTCCGCGGAAACGAGCCCACAGATACGACTTCATCAGAGATGCTGCCTCGCGCCAGTACCACCAACGCGCGCGCCGCCGACCGAGTCTCGGCACAACGTCGTTGTAGTACTCCTCATCCAGATCAGCGCGAATGACTGTCCGTGCTCTGCGATGAATCACCAGGAGCAGCAGCGCAGCCAGTCGCGGACCAGCGCGCGATCCGCTCACAGCTCACCCAACATGGCCTCAAGTCCCGTCCACATGCTCCTCAGCGCTGAGCGCGACTCCTTGAGGGCTGTTATACCCGAGCGTTCCACCCGATACAGTCGTTTGGCCTTGCCACTCCGTTCCGGCGTTGGTTCGCCCAGCCAGGAGCCTAGTAGTCCCTTGCCCTCCAACCGGTCGAGCGTCGTGTACACGGCGCCGCGAGACACAGACCGGCCCGTCCGTTCTTCTATCTCACGCCGGATCGGGACACCGTATGCCCCTTGTCCGATCTGCAGCACAGCGAGCAACACAAGCTGCTCGAATTCACCTACTGGCGTATGGTCACCCACATGCCCTCCTGAATGCCTACAATGTATACATTCGTTCATTCCTGTGGGGTTTGTCAATAGCGAGAGTATGGCTGCCAAAGCCCAGCGGTCGTGACTCGGCGGTCACGCTTTCACCACGCACAACTTCCGCCGCGTTCGTCCACCCCTATTCGTGTCAATCTGTGGCCCCATCCGCGGTCATCCGCCCTCATCAGCGTCCGTCCGCGGCACGAACCTGAATCCACCACCTCGTGACTGTGACGCGAACCGACTGGCAACTCCATTCCGCTCGGTGCCCTCGTAGCTCAATACTCCCGGGAAGATCTCAAATGTGACCGTGCCCCCGTCCCTGAAGCTGATGAGACCAGCATGCACGGCCGCCGTGCATATCGAAGATTCACCGGCGTACACTTCGGTCCCCCACACGGCCGCAGCCGTTCCACCCGGAGGGCAGATCACTTCACCCCGGAACCCGTTGAGTCCGGTTAGCTCGGTGGCGTTGGTCTTCCAGCCAATCTCCGCTAGCTCCAACGACAAACGTGGTGCGAACCGGTGTTCCGAACTGCTGCCGACAGCTACGCTCGGGTTCAAGTTCACCCGTGCCCTCACCCGGTAACCCGGCGTCCCGGCCACCCCCGCCCCACCCTCATGGTTGCCTTCGTCGGTCTTCGTCTGCCGTCGTCTGTCTCAGTCCGTCATGTCACGGCGGTCACAAGCTCACGGCGGACTCGGCGGTCAGGCAATCCCTGCCGGTTGTCCCCGGGCTGCCCCCCGGGTTTGGCAGTTGGCTCGCTTATCCTCTCCCCGTCTCCTCATCTCCTCATCTCCTCATCTCCTCATCTCCTAACACCCACCGTTCCACACAAACCCTGACCCTAGCTCCGCACCTCCTTTGCTATCCCATACTTCAGAAACAGTACAGGCACCACGACCATATTCAACGCGGTCGAGGTCAGCAATCCCCCCAGCACCACGATCGCCATTGGTGCCTGGATCTCCTTACCCGGCTCCCCACCACCCATGGCTAGCGGTAGCAACGCCAATGCCGCGGTGAGCGCCGTCATCAATATCGGGTTCAGCCGTTCGATGGAGCCCTGGAACACCGCCTCACGCAACAATTTCCCTTCTGAGAGAAGTCTGTTGTAATGGCTCACCAGCAGAATGCCGTTCCTGACCGCGATGCCGAACAGTGTGATAAAGCCCACCAGGGTAGCCACGTTCAATACGCCCGCTGACACCAGCGTCGCAAACACACCACCGATCAAAGCCAGTGGCAGGTTGACCATCACCAGCAACGCCGCCCGCATGGTGCCGAACTCCTGGAACAGAATCAAGAAGATCGCGGCTATCGACAGCAATGACAGCACCGCTATGGTGCGTGTTGCTGCTTGACCGCTTTCGAACTGGCCACCGAACTCTATGTAGTAGCCCTCCGGCAACACGACATCCCTCTGGATACGTTCGCGGAACTCATCCACCACACTACCAACGTCGCGACCTTCCACGTTCGACTGCACCACCAGCTTGCGCTGCACATTCTCGCGACTGATCACATTGGGCCCACGCTCTTCGCGAATGTCGGCCAACAGCTCCAGTGGCACCGG
>CP070792.1:920815-923281 GCA_020346845.1 Gemmatimonadota bacterium | reverse complement strand
CTGCCCGGTGATCTTGCGACTTCAGCCTGGTGTTTCTCTAACCTGACCTGGACGGAGCTATGAAGCTTGGCCTCACCGCTGGTTTGATTGCCGTTAGCGCAGTGCTCGTAGGTGCCTCATCGTTCCATTTGACCTTGATCGACAGCCGACCCAAGGAGGGCGCCGTCTTGGCCGAATCACCGCCAGAGATCTGGCTGCGGTTCAATCAACCGCTGGACATCGGCAAGTGTGGGATCGGGGTGAGGGGCCCCACCGGAGCGGTCGAGCTCGCCAAGCCGGCGCTCGCCGATTCGGTGTCGATGTCGGCCAAGTTCTCTGCGACTTTGGCACCGGGTGAATACACGGTCTCATGGCTCGGCACACCGATCAATGACCATGCAGTCAGGGGCAGGTACAAGTTCACGGTTGGTGAGGACGGAGCGATTCGACGCTAGCCACAGGCACCGTGGTTTGTTGGAGCACAAAAACACCCCGGGCGGACGCCCGGGGTATTCCTTTTGGGTTCAGGGTTTCCGGTGAACGAAGCTATCGCATCTCGAACGCCAGGGTGGCCCATTTCGATTCGTAGTCCAGGTCTTCCTCGGTCTCAACCGGGGCCATGTGGATGAATTCCACGTACCAGTTGCCGGGCTTGTCGATGACGAACCTGACCACCCCTTCCGCGTCGCTTCGGGCCTCAATTTCGCCCTCAAACAATTCTCCGCCTTGCTCACCACCCAATAGCACGTTCTGGTTCGCGACCGGTTCACCATCCACCAGGATCAGGAACGAGAGCTCGTCACCCACTTTCATTGCGTAAGGGTTTTCCAGCGGGACGATCTCGGCGGGATAGCCAAGCCGCGTTAGATAGGCGGGGTTCTTTTCACCCCAGAACCGCCACCAAGTCTTCGGCTTACTGGCCTTGTCACCCACCTGGAGCACAGCCTTCACGTGCTTGGCGTAGCGCTCCCAGACTTCCTCATTAGTGGTGTCAACATCGGCACGGGCCGCGAGTATGTCCGGGATCCCATCGTGAGCCAGGTATTCGTTGAAGTCGTGGCCCGACATTCCCAGCTCGCGGGGCTTGGTAGACGCACCGACTATGTAAGTGCCTGGGTCGCCCGTCTGGATCTGGAGGAACGTTGTGTCGACGGCTGTTGTATCGCCCGACCACATCGTGGTGTCGATGTGCGTACGCCCAGCGGCCGAGACCAAGCTGATATCGATAACCCGATCGCGCATGATCGCGTTTTCACTCAGAATGAAGCTCGAATTCAGGATCGGGACCGTTACCTCGGTGTTGGGCTCGAGGTAATAGCTCTCCAGCTTTATGAAGAGGTCATGTGCACTCACCACTGAGGTGCCTAACAGCACCATGGCCAATGCCATCAACACGCGATATCGCATCATTGCTCCTTTCAGTCGGGAGGAAACTCGAGCCGATAAGATACCTAGAAGCTCGCCGCCGGCCAGTCCGGCTGCTCAGGAAAGAGTGGCGGTCTCAGCCACATGCTGCGCCAGGCGATCGATTAAACCTTTGAGCTCGACGGTCTTGCTCTTGACGTTGGCAGTGAATATGACCCTGGCCAGCGCGTAGGAACCACCGATCACGAGCCCAGCAAGTCCAAGGGCAAGTGCGACAGGGAGCCCGGCTGCACCGATCCCTACACCTAGCACTACGCTACTCCCACCGGCACCCCCGCCACCCATGATGCCACCGTACAACCCGCCTGCCAGGTTGCCCAGCCGCTCCTGGATCCTGATGGTCGTGCGCCCTGCACGTGGTCTCACCGTCACGCTCACTTGCCGTACACCTTGCGCCGCGGGCGTGCGCCACGTGAGAGAGCGGCCGAGCGTGTCGATCTCACCGATGGTGCCAAGTGAGGACCTGATTTCTTCCACCAACTCGGGGTATTCGGACTCAGGAACCTCGCCTTCGATGATCCGTTCGAACTGCAGTATGTGCGGTGCGCCGAGAAATGGGTTGTGTCGCGACTCACGAGTAGGCACACTGACAGATCTAGCCGCTTGTTCCACATAGGCCGGCGGAATACCTACTTCCGCTGCAATCTGCTGCACGCCGCCCAGCGATAGCGCATCAGACTGAGTGGGCTTGCGCACCTGTATGTCGGCCGCGCGCCGTATGAGATCCTTGGCTTCAGTGTGACGGAACTGTTTCTTGGCGCCAAATGACTCCCTGAGCGCGGCTGCGAATTCGTTCGGAGTCACATGCCTGTCACTCGGTCGCAATGCCAACGCCTTCACCAGAACCTGTTCCGTGGTCCCCGGCAGGCGATCCAGCGCAGCCCGATGCTCCAGCGAGGCATCAACAAATCTGCCAAGGTTAACCGCCTCGTCCGTAGGCCACATCTCTGGAGTCTGGCCTATCACCATCTCGTAGAACACACAGGCCAAGCTGTAGACATCGGTTCTCTCGTCGAGATCCGTGCGACCCACTGCCTGCTCGGGGCTCATGTACCCCGGTGT
>CP070792.1:918247-920715 GCA_020346845.1 Gemmatimonadota bacterium | reverse complement strand
ATGCCCGGGTCGTGCGGTGATATGTGGATCGGCGCATCCCAGTTGAAGCGATACTTCGCTTGATACATCCCCTGCCCCTGCGAGCCGTGCATGCGGGGATACGGCTCAATGGACTGCGTCACACCAGTCTGCGTGTTGGTAACCCGTAAGTAGCCACCCTGCGCGTTCGAGTACACGATGTGCGGACTGCCGGGCACGGGCACCGTGTAGAAGCCATCACCACCGGAGACGGTGTACCACTCGTCCTTACGGATGCCACCACTACTGGTACGGCTGGGGCCACACCAGTTGCCGTTGTCCTGGAGCCCACCGCAGACGAAATAGGGATCGCGATCGTCCACGAAGATTTGGTAGTACTGTGACAAAGTCACGTTGTTGATGATGTCCCAGTTTCTGCCACCGTCGAACGTGATCTGATAGCCACCGTCCGAACCGGACAGCACGCGGTTACCGTCCTCCGGGTCGATCCACAGCGCCTGATGATCGCCGTGAACACCGCGACCGACCGAGGTGAACGACCTGCCACCGTCGGTTGACTTGTACAGCCCACCCGACAACGACCAGACTACTTCAGGATTACTGGGATCGACATAGATCTCACTGTAGTAGAACGGACGGAAATTGATGCTGCGGTTGTCGTTGACACCGCGCCACGTTGCACCCGCGTCATCAGAGCGAAACAGCGTGCCCATGTTGGGTGTCTCGGTAACCACATACACGGTGCTGGGATCACTCTGCGCTATGGCCAGGCCGATGCGAGCCATTGGCTCGCTGACAACGTTCAGTTTCTGCCAGGTGTCACCGCCATCGAGCGACTTGTAGACCGCAGTTTCTCTGCCGCCATCCACGAAGCTCCATGGCTGACGCCTGAACGTCCACATGCCCGCGTAGAGGATGCGGGGGTTGGACCACTGGATGTCCAGATCGGAGCAACCGGTGTCTTCATCGATGTAGAGAATCTTCTCCCAGGTTTGACCGCCGTCTTTGGTGCGGAAAACACCACGCTGCTCGTTGGCACCCCACTCATGCCCCATCGCACACACATACGCTACGTCCGGGTTGATCGTGTGAACGCGGACACGCCTGATGCGTTCGGTGTCTTCGAGCCCCATATGCTGCCAAGTATCACCCATATCGGTGGACTTCCACACACCGCGACCGTAGCTGACCGAGTTACGCGGGTCGGCTTCGCCCGAGCCGAGGTACAGCACATTGTGATCGGAGGGAGCCATACCGATGCTGCCGACCGAGTAGACGATCTCGTCTTGCCACTGGCCCTCGAAAGTGGTGCCGCCGTTCTTGGTCATCCACAGGCCACCATCGGCACCACCGAACCACCAGCGACGTGCATCGCCCGGGATGCCAAGTATCGTGGTTACACGACCACCCATGTTGGCGGGCCCGATGTTGCGCCACTCCAACTTGCTGAGGGCGGCTGCTTCTGACTGGGCCGATGCTGGAATCGAAAGGGTTGCCGCCGCTACGACTGCAAAGATCAGCGGTGCGACGTAAGAGCGGAGGGATCTCATCGTCGTTCTCCTATGACAGAAAAGAGATTCGGTGGAGCCCAAGGTGGCGGACTCCACCGACCATGTTCAACTACGCAAAGGGTTGATCGATCGACGGACTCTGCTGCGAGAACAGCTTGGCACCGTCCTCGGTGATGTACATGTCGTCTTCCAGTCGGACCCCGAACTCACCGTAGATATAGATGCCTGGTTCATTGCTGAAGCACATACCTGGCTGCATGGGAGTCTTGTTGCCGCGCACGAGGTTGGTCCACTCGTGTCCATCCAAGCCTATGCCATGGCCTACCCTGTGGGCGAAGTACGCATAGTCCGGTCCGAAGCCGCCATCCGTGATGACTTTGCGAGCGGCTGCGTCGACATCCTCGCATGGCACACCTGGCCCCGCAGCGGCGAGAGCCGCGCTCTGCGCCTCCCTTTCCAAGTCCCAAACGTCGCGCTGGCGTTGCGTGGGCTCGCCGAATACAATCGTGCGACTGATGTCCGACCTATAGCCATCCACGTTGCAGCCGCCGTCCATCAGTACGACATCGCCCTCGGCCAGGAACTGTGGCTTGCTGCTGCCGTGCGGGTACGCCGAGGCCTCGCCGAACTGCGCGCCGATCCCGCCCGAGGCTCCCAGCTTTTGGTGGGCCGCCGAGGTGTTGGCACTGAACTCACCACGCGGCATCCCCTCGTACAGAGTTGCGATTGCGGCCTTGTAGGCGGCGACGGTGATATCGTTGGCGCGTTGCATCAGCGCCAACTCGGCGGGTGACTTTATGACCCGACACCCAATCGTGACCGGGTCCGCACTGACGAACTGAGTTCGGCCCATTTCCTTCCTGATGCCATCGTACAAGAAGAACCGGACCCGCTCTTCCATACCTACGGTTCCGGTTCTGATACCACGATCCCTGAGTATGCTCGCGACCAAGGCATACGGGCTCTCGTGCTCGTGCC
>CP070792.1:915671-918147 GCA_020346845.1 Gemmatimonadota bacterium | reverse complement strand
TAGGGAGACCGGGGTCGCCGGCGTCTACGTGGGCACGCATCCGTCGACCTCGCTTCAGGCAGTAGATGTAATCTGCGACGAGATGTCCAAGCTTGCCGCTGAGGGGCTAGCCGCTGAACGGCTGGCAGAGGCAAAACAGCAGTTGAAGGGACAGGTCACGCTGTCGTTGGAGAGCCCGTCAGCCAGGATGTATCGGCTCGCAACGTTTGCACTGTACGACGAGCAGTACCGTACAATCGATCACGTACTGACGGAGATCGACCGCGTGAGTCACGAACAGGTAGCGCAGGTGGGCCACGAGTTTCTGAACCCGGACCGTCAGACCATTGTATGGCTGGGTCCGAATTGATTCACAGAATCCATTAACCTCACTTGATACGGGTCTGATCCGATGATTATAGGCGTTCCGAAAGAGATCAAAACAAATGAGAACCGCGTGGCAGTGGTGCCCGCGGGTGTCGAGACGCTGGTGAGCGATGGCCACAAGGTTCTGGTGGAGACAAATGCTGGTGTCGGAAGTGGGTTCACCGACGACGTCTACGAGAAAGTCGGCGCGACGATGGTGGCAAGTGTAGACGATATCTGGGCTCAAGCTGACATGATAATAAAGGTCAAGGAGCCGATCGCGCCCGAATGGCCCAAGATGCGCGAGGGCCAGGTCATCTTCACTTATTACCACTTCGCTGCAAGCGAAGAGCTGACCCGCGCGGTGATGGACTCCAAGTGCATCGCCATAGCATACGAGACAGTGGAGCTGCCGTCGGGTGAGTTGCCGCTGTTGACACCCATGAGTGAAGTCGCGGGTAGGATGGCTGTTCAGGAGGGTGCCAAGTATTTGGAGAAGCACTACGGTGGTAGGGGACTGCTTATGGGCGGCGTGCCAGGTGTGTTACCCGCCGAGGTTCTCGTTCTGGGTGGGGGCGTGGTCGGCACCAACGCAGCCAAGATGGCGGCTGGTCTGGGCGCTCACGTGACGATCTTTGACGTGTCACTCGAGAGACTACGGTATTTGTCGGATGTGATGGCAGCCAATGTCGACCTGGTCTACTCCAACAGGTTCAACATTCTGGAGCAATTGCCCAAGGCCGATTTGCTGATCGGGGGCGTTTTGATCACGGGCGCCAAAGCGCCGCACCTCGTGACGCGAGAGGATTTGAAGTTGATGAAGGCGGGTGCTGTGATCGTCGACGTTTCGGTAGATCAGGGTGGCTGTATTGAGACGATCAAGCCAACCACTCACGAAGAGCCGGTATACGTGGTGGATGGAGTGCTCCATTATGGAGTTGCGAACATGCCCGGCGGGGTGCCACGTACATCGACGTTGGCGTTGACAAATGCAACGTTCCCCTACGCACGCCGGCTGGCGCAAGTCGGCTGGCAGGAAGCCTGCGTGACGGACCGGGCCCTATTCCTTGGCTGTAACGTGATCAGGGGGCAGGTGGTTTACCCGGGGGTAGGCGAGGCCTTTGGAATAGGTGTGGCCGATGCCGAGGCGGTGATAGCCCAGGGTTGAAAGCGGTAAGTATCGGTATTGTCTTAACTTACGGCATTTATTATGTTAGGGCGCCTCAATTGCTCGGGGCGCCCTGTTTGTGCGCCCACCTGACGACTACCGTGTGAAGAAATCGGATGCGCTGGCCAAAATTTACGCTTGGCAGTCTACTGCCCGCCAACGAGATTGCCGTTGATCTGGGCACGTCCAACACCTTGGTGTACGTGCGTGGTGAAGGCATCGTTCTGAATGAACCCTCGGTCGTTGCTGTGGAACAGGCGACGTCGAAGATCAAGGGCATCGGTCTCGAGGCCAAGAGGATGCTTGGCCGTACGCCGGATGGAATTCTGGCTGTCCGACCGCTCAAAGACGGGGTCATTGCGGACTTCGATGTCACGGAGAAGATGCTCCGCTATTTCCTCGAGTCGATAATCCAGAAGCACGTATTCAAGGTGAAGCCGAAGGTGATAGTGTGCGTACCGAGCGGAATCACAGAGGTTGAAAAGCGTGCTGTTCGTGATAGTGCACACTCAGCAGGCGCCAAGGAAGTGTACATGGTAGCCGAGCCCATGGCTGCTGCCATTGGGGTGGGGTTACCAGTCGAGACGCCCACGGGCAACATGGTAATCGACGTTGGTGGCGGTACTACAGAGATCGCGGTGATAGCCCTTTCCGGCATCGTGAGCGATACGTCCATCCGAACGGGCGGTGATGAGCTCGATCAAGCTATCGTGCAGTTCATGCGCAAGAACTACAATCTGCTGATAGGCGAGCCCACTGCAGAGCAGATCAAGATCCAGATCGGTTCTGCGGCACCAATTGACGGTGACAAGGACATGGAGGCCAAGGGTCGCGATCTGGTGTCGGGCATTCCCAAAGTGGTCCGCATACATTCGAGCGAGATCCGTGAGGCCATCCAGGAGCCGGTGCAGCAGATCGTCGATGCCGTTCGACGGGCACTGGAGATAACACCGCCGGAGCTTG
>CP070792.1:913069-915571 GCA_020346845.1 Gemmatimonadota bacterium | reverse complement strand
ACAGTCAGCACGACCAAGCAGCAGCTGGTCACCCTATCCCAATCTAATGCCTACCCGGCTCAAGCTGTATGCCACTTCTATCCCTGGATCACACAGCTTGCCAGCCGTTACCACATCAAACCTCTGCTCCGCACTATGGACGCGCTTCTATGAGATATCGCTGGGCTTACTCGGTCACAGACGCCAACGGCAACGCACACACCAAGCTACGCCGCCAACTCAATCGTCAATGCCAGCCGGCCCTTACCTCACTCATCATTACTGACCCCCGTTGGGCTGAGCTTGTCATCTCTCTCTACAACCGCGACGACAAGTTCCGCCAACACATCGACAGCCTCGTTACAGCGTACGCCCGTACTTGGCTCGTCACCTGTTCGTCCGACACACCGGACACATTCGACATTTCTGTAACTCTACTCTGCGAAACTGACGCAAACCTGTGATGACTAACATCTCTCGTAACCCTGGCCTTGGCAAAGCACGCCAAGCTGCCGAACTCACCGTCACCGAAATCTCCAACCACGCAACTGCTATCGAGCAGAACGCCACGCGTGGCTCCGGTATCTCGGTCGCCGACGACATCTCCCTGCAAGACGCTGCCAATGCTCTGTACGCAGCTGCACAGGCCGAGGCTGACACCACCAAAGTCCGCCACATCGTGCGTCACCTGCCCTTCTACGCAGGCTGCTACGCCTTCAGCCGTATCCTCGAAGACCACTACGGCGTCCAGTACGCACGCTCCGAGCAGTCCATCTTCGGACCCATCGACCCCGTGCAGTACACCATTCCTATCTCGCCCACCGAGAAAGCTACCGTCACGCTTGGCGCTTTCAGCCTCAACGGCATGAAGGTCAAGACCACGGAACGCATCGACGACAACGGCATCGCCCGTCTCGAGGTCATCGTCACCTGCCGCAATGTCGACAGGCCCCTGGCTATGAACCTCTTCACCTACCTCGACGCTGCCCCCAATGTTTGGGCCGGCCAGTATCTCATCTACGACAGCGACGCCAACGAGCCGCGCATGCCCGAGATCAAGCAGCCCTCGCTGACTCTCGACAACATCGCCCTCAACCCCGTCGAAGCTACCGCATGTCAGCAGTTCCTGACTCACATCGACATGCACGAACGCATCGCCTCCGAACTCGACATCCCGTTCAAGCGCGGTGTCCTGCTCTGGGGTGCCTGGGGTACCGGTAAGACCCTTGCCGCTGCCGTCTTCATGACGCACGCCATCCAAGCTGGCATCACCGTCATCTACGAGAAGTCTTGGGGCAAGCTCCTGTCCACCATGCACCTCGCTCGTAACTTCGGTCCCTGCCTCGTGTTCTGCGAAGACATTGACCTTGCGACTAACCGCACCCTCACCAACCTGCTCGACGACGCTGCTCTCAAGGACGCGCCGATCTCGCTTGTTGTCACTACTAACCACCCCGAGCGTCTTGATCCTGCTATCACGCGCTCTGGCCGCATGGACATCTGCATCCGCTTCGACCTTCCTGAGTCCGACACGCGCTGTCGCATCCTCGAAGTTCACGGCGTGCCTGCTTCCACCTACTCCGACGCCGTCAGCAAAGCTACCCACGGCATGACCGGTGCCGACCTGGCCGAAGTCGCCAAGCGTGCCCGTGTCACCGCCTTCGGTTCGCAACGCGACATGACGACCGACGATGTCCTCGGTGCAGCTGCCACCATGGTTCGTCCGCCCAAGTATGTCGAGCAGCCCCAGCTTGACACGCAACTCAAGGCCATCTTCAAGACCGGCCTCGAAGACCTCATGGGCCTCTGCGAAGGCATGGACAACACCGTTGACTCCAACAACACCATGATCGACCGTATCGACGACCGCGTCGCAGACATCCACGATCAGACCTGCTAGTCACACTCTCCCATACCGTGACTAGCTACGGGCAGCCTCGGCGTATCATGCGCTGGGGCTGCCCCCTTTTTCCGATTAGCCCTGTTCGCTCTAGCTATGGCTTGGCATCCCAACATCCACAACCGCCGTCTTCACCCGGCTTCAACATGCACACGCTTCAGCGTCTCTATGCCCCGTCCCCACCTCGCCACTCTCGACGAGCTAGCCTCGCTCCACAAATGCTCCCGCTCCGACATGGTTCGGCGGCTCATTGTTGCAGCTGCTACTAACTGCATACCCCCTCTCGCTCTCACCGCATCGCACTCGCACGCACTCGAACGCGATCTTCGCCGCCCGCCCGTCAATCCTTCTCCAGCGCCTCAATCAGAGCCCGACCCTCCTCAGTCAGATGCACCTTGATCACTAGGTCCGCCCAGCTGTCCGACCCCTCCGTGCGCTCCTCGTCCTTCACCAGCCACACCCAACCACGCCGCACCCAGGCATCAAGCTTTTGCTTGCCCACATCGGCGTGTTCAGCCGCGTAAAGATGCGGCGTGTACTGACGCGCCTGCTTGATCGTGATGTGTTCGTCAGGGCCAACGACCCACCAACGCAGAAACTCTCCCAGCAACCTCGTCGTCCTC
>CP070792.1:910453-912969 GCA_020346845.1 Gemmatimonadota bacterium | reverse complement strand
AATTTGTTCTCACGATCTCGAGTATTGAGCATGTAGCTAGTGGCAAGCGCGAATGCGACCGAGGTGTGCCCTGAGGGCATGGAACGGAGGTTCTCCTTCTTATGGATCTCGTCCGCCGCATGATCGGTGTATAGAACAGGACGTTTCCTGCCAAGGAGAGCCTTGCCCAGCTCCGTCGCAGCCAATGTCCAGCCGGTCGCCTCTATGGAAGAGAGTACAGCCTTGCTGCCCTCTGTGGCAGCAAGATCGATCCAGGTGCCCAACGCAAGCCCCAGCAGCAGATAATCGCTCATGTCGGAGTAGAAATCATTCGGATCGGCAATGGCCCAGCGGTCGTATGCCGGCACAGTTGCTCTATCGCAGGGACCACACTCCGCCGGTGGCTGATTGATGTTGAGAGAGCGGAATAACAGGCTGAATCCGCCACTAACACCGACGGAAATAAGCTGGCTTACATCTGCCTTCGGTTTAGATTCGCCCTCTTGCGCCCAAGCACTTATATTGCAACAAGTTAGGGCCATCAAAGTCAGCACAACCACCACTTTTCGGGGGTTGTGCGTTTCTCGAGGCCCCTGTAGTATCGTATGGCCTAAAAAACCATGTTGTGTTGTCATTCTCAGCTTCAGAATCGAGTCGAGTGACCGTGGAAACGCAGATCTTACAACAGGTCCAGCTATTCGAGAAGTGCAGAGGATTCACTCAGGCGCGTGAAGTCCAAGCACAGGGATTATACCCCTATTTCAAGCCAATCTCGAAGGCTGAGGACACCGTCGTTGTCATCGAGGGCCAGGAACGAGTGATGATGGGATCCAACAACTACCTGGGCCTCACGCATCACCCGCGCGTTCTCGAAGCCGCCAAGAGAGCACTCGAGCAGTTCGGCTCGGGCTGCACCGGGAGCCGTTTTCTCAACGGTACTCTGGCACTCCATGAGGAATTGGAATCGAGACTGGCGGATTTTCTGAACAAGGAAGCCGCTCTGATATTCTCGACCGGGTACCAGGCCAATTTGGGCCTGATCTCCGGTTTGATCGGTCGCGGTGATGTGGTTCTGATCGACAAGCTAGACCACGCATCGATCGTCGACGGTGCCAAGCTGTCGTATGGCGATACACAGCGGTTCAATCACGGCGATCTCGAGCAACTGGAGAGAAAGCTCAAGCGTCAAGCCGGCAACGGTACCATGGTAATCGTCGATGGCGTCTACTCCATGGAAGGGGACGTCGCTGATGTACCCGAATTGGTGAAGCTGTGCCAGCGATACGGTGCCGCCCTGGCCGTTGACGACGCGCACTCCATCGGTGTGCTTGGCCCCAACGGCGACGGCACCGCCGCCCATTTCGGGCTGATCGAGGAGACCGACGTCATCGTCGGCACTTTCTCCAAGTCACTGGCTTCCATCGGCGGTTTTGTCGCTGCTTCAGAGAGTGTAATCCACTACTTGAAGCATCACAGCAGACCGTTGATCTTCACAGCCGCACTGCCACCGGCGAACACCGCCGGAGTGCTGGCCGCCATGGACATCATGATCTCGGAGCCCGAGCGGCGCACATCCCTATGGCAGAACACTAGGCGGTTCCAGGAAGGCTGCCGCAGTCTCGGGTTCGACATCGGGCCCACGGAAACGCCAATCATACCGATTCTCATAGGCACGCTCGAGCGTACGTTCATGTTCTGGCGTCAGCTATACGACGCGGGCGTGTTTACCAATCCGGTAGTGCCACCCGCGGTGCCGCCGGACCAGTGTCGTCTGCGCGCCAGCCTCATGGCGACACACACAAAAGACCAGATCGACTCTGTTCTCGAGACATTTGGGCGTTTGGGTAAGGAGATGGGGGTCATTTGAGCTCAGCGGTTGTCGTGCGGCCGGTTGAGACGGCCGCCGACCTCAAGAAGTTCATTGCTTTTCCATACCGACTGCACCGAGGGGACCCCAACTGGGTCCCCCCGTTGCGTATGGACATACGCAAACTGCTGTCAAGGAAGAAGAACCCTTTCTTCAACCATGCGGACGCGCAGTACTTCCTCGCCACCAGTCAGGGTGACGGCCAAATAGTCGGCCGCATAGCCGCCATCCACAACCGACGCCACAATGAATTCCATGAGGACGCGGTTGGCTTCTTCGGCTTCTTCGACTGTGCCGAGAACCAGGACGCCGCCCGAGCGCTGCTCGACACGGCGGCCGATTGGCTGAAGCAACGCGGCCTCGAAAAGATGCGCGGGCCGGCATCGTTCTCGACGAATGACGAGTGCGGACTCCTGGTCGACGGATTCGAAACTCCGGCTACCGTGTTGAACCCGCACAATCCACGCTACTACGTGGACCTGCTGGAGAATTCGGGTATGACGAAGTCGATGGACATGTATCAGTACCAGACCGTCAGCCCGCAATTGCCGGAACGGCTCATGCGTGGAGCCCGCCTCATCATGCAGCGCAAGAAGATCACGCTGCGCGGTCTGGACATCAAGAATTTCGATGAGGAAATCGAGAAGATAAAGAAGATCTACAACGCGGC
>CP070792.1:907793-910353 GCA_020346845.1 Gemmatimonadota bacterium | reverse complement strand
GCACCCTCAGCTGCTCGGGCTGCACCCGGTAGGTATGTTCCGCGCCCTGAAGCTAAATCGCCGCTCGTAATCAGGTCAATGGTCAACGCCGCACCTCCGCAGACCCAGCCCGATTCGCACCTGTCCACCGGAGCGTGAAACCGGCCGCAGAAGTCACGGATGGACTTTTCAGGAGGGATAGGAAGTGATGAGCAACTAGTTCGAGCCGACTGTCCCTGGCCTTCGGGTTCCTTCACAATTTGGACCACGGTGGTCCATTGCCGGGGCGTTGGCTGTAACCGGGATTTCCTGGCCAGTTGTTTCACTTTCGTCGGACACTCTGTCGTTTTCGTTTTCTGAAGAACCGAGACAACGCCCCGATTCTGCGCTTCCGGTTGGCACGACGCTTGAACCGACTTCTTGTAGAACTGCATAGGCGGAAGCCCATGAGTGTCCCCATCCTGGTACTCGCCGCGTTGCTATCATACGCGGCTCCGCTCGCCGTCGAGAACCAGAACCACTGCTGGCAAGATTCCGGAAAATCCGGGCCACTGGACTGGGGACGCTACGACTATCACCTCGTGAATCGCTGTGACCGAGTGATCCACGTCTGGGATGCGATCGTCTTCTGGCGAAACGACGGGACGGAGGAACGGTGGAGCTGCGGGCACGGGAAGGCTACCGCTGACGACATCGCTCGATTCGGGTGCCGGCCGCTGAAGGTCAGACCCGGCGGAACCGTTTCGTACTCCTCTTGGTCGGGAGGGCGCTACTGGTGGTTCGCCTGCTACACGGACAACGCGGAGTGCAATGGTCTGGGGAAGAAATGGGCGGACGACATCCATGGACTTCCACGTTCGTTCGATCCGGGAGAGGTCGCAAGGCGCACGGACTACTCACTCAAGAGCGAGTAGCCGTCCCACCGGTTCGCGTCATTTTTTGCTATTCCTCGTGGTGCGCCAGCGATCTGAGTAGCACCGATCAACTACGAAAGTGTCCTGTTCCGTGATTGTTACGATGAACTCGCCTCCCCGATCCAGCGGAGTTCAAGATGGCGGATCGCTCACGCCTTAGCCTCCCCGCGCATTGGCCAGGGTACTGAATCTATGAAGCAAGCCCCCTCTCGGTTAGCCTTCGAGGGCTAATCGGAAAACGCTGCCGAAGAGCGAAAGGAGGCTTGCTTCATAGATTCAGTACCCGTCAACCCGGTCAACTACCAGGGGCAGCGGCGGTACGGGAGACAGGCGAACGGTGGAGTGCTGAGCGGGGGAACCGGCCGTGTCGCCGGGGTGTCGGTGTGGGTGCCAAAGTATACGTGGCGCGGGCTAAGCGTATGAAACTACAAGGCGGATGAGTTTTCTGGTAGGCACAACGGGAAGAGACATTCTCTCGCATTAGCAACCGTATTTGTCCTTTTAGTATCTTCACCGAGCCGCCCCGCCCTAGTAGGCTTCCAACCAGAACCGCCGAATCGCCTGCTCATGAACTCTGCGGAGGACGGACATGAAGGACGCCTACCGAATCGCGCTGCTGGTCACACTGGCCCTCACTGTGGTCGTCGGGTGCGACGATGATGACGGGGGCACGACCGGGAACCGTACCGTTTTCGGCAACGGCACGATCGTATCGGAAGACCGTCTGGTCAGCGGCTTCTCGGCTGTGACTCACGCGAGTGAAGGGAACCTGCACATCACCTTGGGTGCAGAGGAAGCGTTGCGCATCGAGGCCGACGAGAACCTCCTACAGCACCTCATCACGCAGGTCCAGGGTGGCGTCCTCGAGATTCAAACCGAGAGCAACATCGACATTGTGCCCACCCAGGCGATCGAGTTTTTCCTCACGGTGGTCGAGTTGGACAGCGTCGTGCTGGCTGGAGTCGGCGACATCGATTTGCCGAATCTGACGGTGGATCAGTTGCTGTTGACCATCTCGGGCGTCGGCAGCATCGAGGTGCCCGCCCTGACGGCGAACCAGCTGTCGCTGACCCTCGCCGGCGTATCGGTCGATGGCATTGAGTGCTCCGACCTGGACGCTGTCGAGCTTCAGGCGGTGCTCTCGGGAGTCGGTGACATCCGCTGCGCCGGACAGGTGGATGTGCAAACCGTCACCGTCAGTGGAGTAGGCAGCTACGAAGCACCGAGTCTCGCCAGCCGCGAAGCTACGCTGACCGTCGGCGACTCCGGTTCCGCATCGGTGAACGTGAGCGAGCGACTGGTCGCTACGGTGACCGGCAACGGCTCGGTGACGTACATCGACAGCAGTGGGGGCGGCCTCGTTGTGGAGTGCACTCCCCCCAGCGGTTGCAGTCAGGCCCCGTAAAGGTATTGTCACCTCGAGGCAGTGGCAGGCAGACTGGGTAAATGAACAGTGATGCAACCAGTGTAGTGCGCCAGCCGATTGAGCCGCCACCCTTGACTGCAGAACACTTTCACTTTGTTGGTGTTACGATGGACTCCCCTTCCCGATCAAGCGGAGTTCATGATGGCAGATCCCTCGCGCCTCAGCCTCCCCAGGCATTGGCCAAATCACGTCAAATCCGGGGTACTGCACGCCATCTCGCTGGCGAGCCTCGCAATCGCCT
>CP070792.1:905129-907693 GCA_020346845.1 Gemmatimonadota bacterium | reverse complement strand
GCTCGAACTCCTCCACCGGCATGACCGTCTGCTTCTTCCCCGCCCCGCGCACGCGCAGTGCGACCGTACCCTGCTCCACCTCGCGTTTTCCGATGACGGCCATGTAGGGCACCTTCATCAGCTCTGCATCGCGTACGCGGTAGTTGAGGGTCTCATTGCGGTCGTCCACAGTGGCACGCACGGATGAGGTCTTGAGCCGCTTGGCGATCTCGTGTGCGGCTGCCGCCTGGTCTTCCGAGATCGGTATGACCCGCACCTGCTCCGGTGAGAGCCACAGCGGAAAGGCACCGGCGAAGTGCTCGATCAGGAACCCCACGAATCGCTCGAGAGTGCCCAGAATAGCACGGTGGATCATTACCGGCCTATGCGGCTTGTTGTCCGCGCCGGTGTACTCCAGCTCGAAACGCTCCGGCAGCTGATAGTCTAGCTGAATGGTGGCACCCTGCCACTCACGACCGATGGCGTCTCTTACCTGTATGTCGATCTTGGGCCCATAAAAGGCACCACCACCCTCGTCGATTCCGTACGTGAGCCCCCTACGGTCCAGCGCCCGCTTGAGAGCGGCCTCGGCAACGTCCCACATGTCGTCTGAGCCTATCTTCTTGGCAGGCCTGGTCGATAGGTCCATGCGGTACTCGATACCGAAAGTCTGGTTCAGCGCGAGATCGGTCAGGTCGATCAGGTCGAAGATCTCGTCTTCGATCTGGTCTTCGCGGCAGAAGATGTGCGCGTCATCCATGCTGAGGCCGCGCACCCGCAGCAGCCCATGCAGAGTACCCGACAGCTCGTTGCGGTACACGTTGGCGACTTCGGCCAGCCGCACAGGCAAATCGCGGTAGGACCGCTGTCGCGCGGCGTACACCAAAGTGTGCATCGGGCAGTTCATCGGCTTCACCCGATATTGGAACTCCTGCGACTCACCCTCACCCGCTGCCATCGGCGGGAACTGGTTGTCCTCATACAACGGGATGTGACCCGAGCGAATGAAGAGCTGCTCGCGGGTGACGTGCGGAGTGTAGACCAGATCGTAGTCGCGCCTGATTAGCTCGTCCTCGATGAAGCGACGCAGCTCGAACTGAACCGTGGCCCCCTTCGGGTGCCATAGGATCAGGCCGGGGCCGACGTCCTCTTGGATGCTGAATAGATCGAGCTGTTTGCCCAACGTACGGTGGTCTCGCTTCTCGGCCTCCTCCAGCCGCCGCAGATAGTCCTCCAGATCGGACTTCTTGAACCACGCCGTGCCGTAGATCCGTTGCAGCATCTGACGGTTGGAATCGCCACGCCAGTACGCACCGGCGGCATGCAACAGCTTGAAGTGCTTGATCTTGCTGGTACTGGGCAGGTGCGGACCCCGACAGAGATCGACGAACGGGCCATCGGTGTAGACCGATATCACCTCACCGTCTTCCATCTCGGCCAAACGCTCCAACTTCAGCGGATCGTCCTTGAATCGATCGCCCGCGTCCTCCCGCTCAACTTCCTCCCGCACGAACTGATGGTCTTGCTTGACCACTTGCGCCATCTTGGCTTCGATCTTCTCGAGGTCATCCGGCGTAAACGGCTGGGGAACCTCGAAGTCGTAGTAGAAGCCGTCGTCGATCGCCGGACCGAACCCAATCCTTGCCTCGGGGAACAGCTCGCGCACCGCCGTGGCGAGAACGTGCGCCGTCGAGTGCCGCAACACCTCGAGCGCCAGCGGATTGGTGTCAGTAATGATCTCCACGATTGCATCGTGCGAGATCGGACGGTCGAGATCCCACACCTCGCCGTCGACCGTCGCGGCGATCGCGGCCTTGGCCAGGCGCGGCCCGGCTGCTTCCGCTACGGCACGAGCCGGTGTCCCAACGGGCATTTCTCGGACCGACCCGTCGGGTAGCGTTAGACGGACGGTTTCTTTCATAGAGTCGTAACGGTCGTGATTGGTAGGTTCGCTTGGATCAAGGGGTCCACCTCTCCCCAATACAAGAAAAACAGAACCGCCCCCACCAGCACGACTACGACTAGAATGCTGGTGAATAGGACAATCCTGCGACTGAATGCCCTGCGGTCAGATACGTCCGACATCCTCGGTATACCAATGGTATAGGTAGAGTCTTATAATTGTAGCATAGGCACTGTTTCATTGCTACGGGAGGACGTTTGGTTCGCATCAGACGAGAGGACGAGGATCAGAGAGGTGTCACCGGAATCGCCCTCTCGGCGGCGCTCGGTTTGGGCATCGGCGTACTCGGCGGTATGGTGCTGCGCGAATTGCTGAGCGGCGTGAGCACCGAGCCGGTGAGGAACGCCCTGAACCGTCTCCGCCAACCCGAGGCGGACCTCGAGCCTGAGGACGTGGCAGCGGTGGAGCACGCGGTCGAGGATGCCCTGGATGAGGATCCCGAAGCCGCCCTTTTGGAGGTGAAGGTCACGGCACTGGGTGACGGCATCGTTGAACTCACAGGTACCGTGCCCGACGCGCTGGACAGACAATTGGCGGGTGACATTGCGCGTGGCGTCCCGGGTGCCGACATCGTCGTGAACCGGATTCTCGTGCAGGGAAGTGACAGCGTCGCCAGCGAGTT
>CP070792.1:902461-905029 GCA_020346845.1 Gemmatimonadota bacterium | reverse complement strand
TTCGTCGAATCTGCCCAGTCGTAGCGCCCCTCGTGATCGAAGGAGGCCAGCGGATCGTAGTCGCGGTTTATGCGTATACCGCTGCAGGCCATCATTGATTGCGAGACCGCAGCTGCGATTATCACTGCGCTGATTCGGCTAAGCGTATGTGGGTTAGCGCTTCTCATGGGAGACTTCCTCAGTTCTGCTAATTGCGGTGAACCTCCAGCCCCAGGCAGCACATCAGCCGCCACCCCTGTAGTACTGCGTCCACAGAACGGCGGTTCCATTGATCTGCAACACCCTACCCTCCATTCCATCAGACTCCCACAGCCCCGGAATGTTAAGCAACCGCCGTCTCCTTCCCCTTCTTCCCCTCCTAATCTCGGGGAGCGGGGTCAGGGGGCACCGACTCATTCAAGCTCCCCGTCTTTCTAACCAAGAGCCCCGACGTAGACACCCGAACCTCGAACACCGCGTGATCGTCGGTTGCAATGAAGGTCCCGGACCCGTACTCGGCATCGACCAGCCAACCCAACATTGGATGACGCAAGCGCAGATGGAACAGATCGAGTGGCTTCGACGACGATAGCGCAAACACCGTTCTGGGGTTGTCCTGCTCCTCCTGTAGATCCATGTACCTGCCCGAGATCCGGTCCAGTTCATAGTCGGTATGCATGCCGAATACGTTGGCGAGCGGCTTCCACTTCAGGATGTGAGCGTCCATGTAGAACTCGTCGCCGGCGAGCAGAAACGTGGTATCCCGACCATCGGCAAACTCGACGCGTGCCTCGAACCGCTGGTCAGCCAACCGACGAGTGGTGACCTTAGCGACCACTTCCTCACGGGTGAACGCACGATACCCTTGAGTCGACACGGTGAGGGTCGCAAACAGCGCGGATAGCGAGAGCATCAACAGCGCGGCCAGCGTATTACTCGCCGTGCCCATGATGCGTTTCTTCTTGAACGCCCTCATTGATATGAAGAGAAACGCCACGCTCAGAACGGCAAAGACTAGGGTGAGAATCACGAGGGGTTTGGCCATGAGGCTTCCGTCCTATCCTGGGGCCCTTTTCTCCTCCGCTATTCCATGTCCGAATCGGAGTGGAACGGAGATACGATCAAGAAGTTAGCACGGAACCCACTCCAACGAGAGTACCGTCGTGATGAGCAACACCATCATGGGATGGCCAACAAAGGCGAGCGAGGCACGAATCACGCTGTCGTCCGCCAGAGTCGCGCCAGCGACGTATTGCCGACAATCATGGCCACCGGAATACCAATCAGTACCACTATCAGCGAAACCGGAGGCGGCTCTCGCGCTTGCTTGGGTTCAGCCGCGTGCATGTAATCGGGCACGTGGCCGGCACTCGCTGCGCGATGCATCGCGCGTAGATCGGCCCGGCACAGTCGTCGAAGATAGCAGAATCAACCTGCTACCGATAATCCCGTACATCCCCTTGATATTGGGTCGGCAAAGTCGGCATAGTTGCTCCGTCGGCGGCCGCCACCGCCTTCGGTAACGTCCTCGTGACTCGTAGGCCACTGGGATGACAGGGAGTGCGATCACCTCTTATGGAGCTCGCAGAAGATGAGACTCTTCCAGATTGTGAAGCCCTCGGCAGCGATCTTCGCCGTTATCGGTATCGCCGCCTGCGGATCCGCAGACTCGACGACCGACGACGTTCAGCCTCGCACCATCGGACACATCGAACGCCTCGATCCCCGGCTGGACGCTATCGTTCCATCGGATGCCGTGTTCGAGATACTCGCGGAGGGACACGAGTGGACCGAGGGACCGGTCTGGGTCGCGTCGCTGGGTTCGGTGCTGTACTCGGATATCCCCAGAAACGCCATCTACAGTTGGAGCGAGGGGACGAGCGTATCCATCTGGTTGACGCCATCCGGGTACACGGGGGAGACCGAACGCGGTGGAATGGGTGGGTCCAACGGCCTCGTCCTGGACTCGCAAGGCCGCCTCATTCTGGCCCAACACGGAGATCGCGGCATCGCACGGCTCGAGGCGCAGTTGACCGAGCCACAACCGGCCTTCACGACATTGACCGACAGGTTCGAGGGGATGCGGTACAATTCGCCGAACGATGTTGCGGTACACAGTAGCGGTGACTTGTATTTCACCGATCCGCCCTACGGATTGGAGGAGGGTGTCGACGACCCGACCAAGGAACTCGACTTTCAAGGAGTCTTTCGGCTGGCAACTGATGGATCGGTGACGCTCTTGGTCGACGATCTTTCCCGACCGAACGGAATCGCCTTTTCGCCAAACGAAAAGATTCTCTACGTCGCAAACTCCGACCCGGACCAACGTGTGATCATGGCGTACGACGTACAGGATGGCGGCAACCTCGCGAACGATCGCGTCTTCTTCGATTCCTGGGGTGACGGCATGGCCTTGGACCAACAGGGAAACATCTATGTCACGGCCGGCCTGGACGGCGTATTGGTGATCGCGCCCGACGGGACACAGCTGGGCTCGCTGGTGACTACGGAACGCACGTCCAACTGTACGTTCGGAGACGACGGCTCCACCCTGTATGTCACTTCGGACATGTATCTGGTGCGGATTCG
>CP070792.1:899784-902361 GCA_020346845.1 Gemmatimonadota bacterium | reverse complement strand
TGGGCGACGGACGGTACCGATCCGCAGACCTTCATCTTTGAGCCGATCGCTCCCCAGCCTGACAACGTGCACCGTCATTTGACATCTCCTGAAGAGAATACCTGCGGTCAATCAGTTCTTGTTGTCCTGTTGGCCGTCGCGTAGCCCAGGGGGGGCTCGACAACGAAAGAGCGCGGCCGAAGCCGCGCCCTAGCATTAGTTCATTCCGCGCTCGTCCGCTTTTTCCGCGTAAGTCCGCGGCGTCACTCCGGAGGAGGGACTCGAACCCCCGACCCGACGGTTAACAGCCGTCTGCTCTACCAACTGAGCTACTCCGGATCGCCCGCTAGAACAACTCTTTGTGGCGGGACGGCAGTCTAATTTATCACCACTTCCAATGCAAGCGAACGGGTGGTGGTTCTCCTTCCCCTCCTTCCCCTCCTTCCTCTCTTCATCTTCCTAAGCACTCTCCACGGTTGCCGTGTCCGAGTTTTCTGCCAGCACCTCCCTCAAGTACCGCCCAGTATACGTCTCCTCCTGAGCTACCTCCTCTGGCGTCCCCTGAGCCACGACGCGCCCCCCAGCGTCACCGCCCTCAGGACCCATATCGATCACCCAATCGGCACGTTTGATCAGATCGAGTTGATGCTCGATAACCAGCACGGTATGGCCGGCATCGACCAGTCGATCCAGCACCTTGATGAGGGTGCGCACGTCATCCATGTGCAGACCCGTGGTCGGCTCATCCAGAATGTACAGACGCCGTTGGGCCTTGCGCTTAGCTCCAGCCAGCTGACGCGCGATCTTGAGTCGCTGGGCCTCGCCGCCCGACAGGGTGGTCGCTGGCTGTCCCAGGCGCAGATAACCGAGTCCCACCTGCTGCAGGTGCCACAGCGTCTTGCCGAGCCGCTCTTGGTGCCGGAACCGAACCACGGCCTGATCCACGGTCAGGTTGAGCACATCTTGAATGGACAATCCCTTTATCCGCACGTCCAGAACCTCCGGTTCAAACCGCGATCCCTCACATGCTTCGCACGGAATGAACACGTCCGCCATGAACACCATCTCGATCTGCAAGTGGCCGGCCCCCTCACAGGCGTTGCATCTACCGCCACCGGGCGCGTTGAAGCTGAACGTAGTGGGCGAATATCCGCGCGCTCGCGACAGAGGTTGTGCTGCGAACAGCTTGCGGATCTCGTCGAAGGCGCGAACGTAGGTGACGGGGTTGGAGCGCGGGGTCCTGCCGATGGGCGATTGGTCGATCAGGACCACGTCCTCCAGGCGTTCGTGCCCGCTCATGCTTTCGACATGGCCGACAGACTCGCCGAGGTGTTCCTTGGCCCCGTGCGCCCCCTTTAACCTGGCAGCGAGCTGTCTATAAAGGATGTCGTGTACCAGGGTGGACTTGCCGGACCCCGACACGCCAGTCACGGCAGTGAGTGTTTCCAAGGGAATGGCCACGTCGACGTCGGTGAGGTTGTGTAACCTGGCTCCCGCCACACTCAGCCATCGCGGGCCCGAGACACGTCGTGAGCTGGGCACCGCAATCTTCTTAACACCTGTTAGGTATTGTCCCGTCAGTGTCGTGCTTGCCTTGGGGCCGACTGTTGGACCGGAGTACATCATGTCACCACCGTGCTCGCCGCTTCCCGGTCCCAGCTCTACCATGTGGTCAGCTGCGCGGATCGCGGTGAAGTCGTGCTCGACCATGACGACCGTATTGCCGGCGTCGCACAACCTGCGGAGCAGATCGAGCAGGCGCCCTATATCCCTGGGGTGGAGGCCAATCGAGGGCTCATCCAGCACGTACAACGTGTCCACCAGACTGGCGCCCAGGGCGTTGGCCAGCGAGATGCGCTGAGCCTCGCCACCTGAAAGGGTCCGGGTGAGCCGGTCGAGGGACATGTATCCCAGGCCCACGTCGCACAGGAAGCTGACTCGGTCGCGCAACTCACGTAATATCGTCGCTGCTACGCCTTGCTCGAACTGCGTCAGGTCGACCGTTTCGAGCCAATCTGCCATGCGCCCGGCGGTGAGTGCTCCGACCTGGCCTATGGTGGCATCACCCACTCTGACTGCCAATGACTCGGGCCGAAGGCGTGCGCCGCCGCAGTCGGGACAGGTGTTTGCCTTCTGATATTGGCGCAAGAAGACCCGTATGTACTGCTTGTAACGTTTTCTCTCGAGCCTCCGTAGGAAGGTGAAGACGCCGACGAACCGGCCGGACCGACCGTGCAGTAGCAGCTCACGCTGCTTCGGTGTCAGACGGTGCCACGGTGTTTCGAACGGGATTCCCTCGCGCTCCGCCATCTCCTTGAGTTGGCGGCGTTTGCTGGTGTAGCGGGGCTTGGTCCACGGATCCAACGCGCCCTGAGCCAGCGTGCGTCCGACGTCCGGCACAACGAGCGATTCGTCGTACTCGAGCACTGCCCCGAAACCGTTACATGTGGGACAGGCTCCTCTGGGGTTATTGAACGAGAACAATGTTGGGCTTAGTTGGATAGCTGCTGTGCCGCAATCGGTGCAACGTGCTTGTTGCGAGAAGCGCAGTGTCTCGTCTGGTGTGAGTACCTCAGCCTGGCCATCTCCCTCTGAAAA
>CP070792.1:897101-899684 GCA_020346845.1 Gemmatimonadota bacterium | reverse complement strand
AAGCACGCCGGCCTCGCCGCTAGGATAATCACTCACGTGGGAGGCGATCTCGGACCCGTCGTCCACATCGACCACGAGCGCGCGCACGCTGTTGGTACCGAAATCGACTCCGATTGCGAACCGTCTTCGAGTGGTAGTCACTACCCGACCCTCCGGTTGCCTTAGCGTGCAGCGCCACCCTGCCGGCTAGCGCCGTGTCCAATGCCAGTGCAGTATGATGTGGGAGAATAGCCCAAGAAACCAGGGGAGGGATACGGCGTGATCCGGGCAGTGATCTTCGATATGGACGGACTGCTGGTCGATAGCGAACCGATCTGGTTTCGAGCTCGGCAGGAACTGCTGGCCCGCTTCGGGAAGACTTGGACTGATTCCGACCAGGGCCCTCTCATGGGTGCCAGCACAGCCTTTTGGGTCGAATACGTAACCAGCGTGCTGGACGGTGCCATGAGCGCCGACGAGGTATTGGAAAGCGTCCTGGGCATAATGGTGTCGGCGTATGAGAGCGGTGACGTTCCTCAGCTTCCCGGTGCGGCTGAAGCCCTAGCGTACTGTGCCGGCAACTACCGAGTGGGACTCGCTTCCGGCTCACCCCGGGTACTGATAGATGCCGCGCTCACCGGCGCCGGTTGGCACAACTCGTTCGATCAGATCATCTCGAGTGATGAATGCGAACGGGGCAAGCCCGCTCCCGACGTGTATCTGGAGATCATGCGTCGCATGGGTCTCGACGCCGACACAACCGCGGTGGTTGAAGACTCGGCCGCCGGCATTCAAGCCGGCATCGCCGCCAATGCAAGAGTCGTGGCCATCCCGGGTGGCTTCACTTCATCGGACCACGAGGCCGTGCTCCGAGCCGACGTGCGGTTGGAATCCCTGCACGGCCTGCCCGACGCCTTGAACGAGCTGTGATCACGGCCTGACGCCGAACACGTAGATCGTTCTGGTTCGGTACTCCTCTCCCGGTCGCAATATCGTGGACGGAAACTCGGGCTTGTTGGGTGAGTCGGGAAAGTGCTGTGTCTCGAGGCAGAATCCACTGCGGTGACCGTATACGTTGCCCGCCTTACCGGTGATGCTCCCGTCCAGGAAGTTGCCCGCGTAGAACTGAATGCCGGGCTCTGCGGTGTACACATCCATCGTGCGACCCGTCTGTGGCTCGTAAACCAGCACCGCATGGGTCAGCGGACCATCGGATCGATTGAGCACGAAATTGTGATCGTACCCTGAGCCGTGGCGAAGTTGCTCGTCTTCTTGATCGATCCGGGCGCCGATGGCTGTAGCCGTACGGAAGTCAAATGGCGTGCCGACCACCGGCGCGATCTCTCCGCTCGGAATCAACGTGGAATCCACCGGCGTGTAGTGATCCGCATTGATCGTGAGCTCGTGACCCACGACGTTGCCGCTACCGTCACCTGCCAGATTGAAGTAGCTGTGCTGTGTCAGATTTACTGGTGTCGGGGCATCCGTGACTGCGTAGTAGTCGAACACTAGCTCGTTGGCGTTCTCTGTTAGCGTGTACGTTACACGTACGTCGAGCTTGCCCGGGTAGCCCTCTTCACCGGCGGCGCTAGAGTACGTGAATACCACTCCCACACTGTCGTCCCGTTCAAACGACTCCGCCTGCCACACCACCTTGTCGAATCCGGTGATCCCACCGTGCAGATGGTTGGGGTCGTTGTTCGTCGCCAGTGTGTATTCCTGTCCATCGAGTGTGAATCGACCGCCAGCGATACGATTGCCATAGCGACCGATGATTGCACCGAAGTAGGGGTGCTCAGACAGATAACCAGCGAGATCGTCAAAGCCCAGCACGACATCGTCGATCTGACCGTCCCGATCGGGCACACGTAGCGAGGTGATGATGCCGCCGTACGTGATGGCACGTACCACCATGCCATCCATGTTTGTCAGAGTGAACACATCGACAGAGGTCCCATCGGTTAGCTCACCGAACTCCTCGCGCGTTACGGCAGCACCCGGCTGCTCATCTCGTTGTATCACCTGCGATCGATCTCCTTCCGCGCCGCAGCCAAAGTGCAGCATTGAAAAGGCGAACAGAGACAATGTCTCAGGAATACGATGGTACCGTAGCTGTGCTTGCATCCCAAGCTCCTATCGGACTCAATCTAAGGCTGGCTGGCAGCTAGACACGGCCCTGTAAGATGCCTGGATCGGAATCACAGTGTTAGATGGGCACGCTGCTCATATCGCGCGCCTAATGTTGCCGTACATCGGGTCAGTCTTCGGCATCTTGTCGGGTCCAGCAAGTCACATCCGGGATCCTGGTTGAATCGGTTCTGGGCGACGCCCGTAGGGTAGAGGTCGGATCGGTCAAAACCAACTCTGGAGACGCTTAGCATGATCAGCCTGAAGCACGCATTCCGTACACTTGCCAAATCGCCGTTTGTGTCCGCCGTGGCCGTACTCTCCTTAGGCCTCGGCATCGGCGCCAACGCCGCGATCTTCTCGGTGTTCGACGAGTTCCTGATTCGCTCCATGCCGGTGTACGAACCGCGACAGCTGGTCAACCTGGGGGCACCCGGGCCCAAACCCGGCTCTCAGTCGTGCAACCAGGCGGGCGAT
>CP070792.1:894399-897001 GCA_020346845.1 Gemmatimonadota bacterium | reverse complement strand
GTGTGGAAGACCTGCCGGTCAGGGTCGGGTTGTACCCGCATGAGGTCGAGTCGACTGTGTCGGGTACGCCGGAGGTGATACCCGCTGGTGCGCGGTTGCTGTCGCCTCATGTCATCGCCGAGGCCAGGAGCGCAACGCTGGGCGCGATTGCGGGGTATCACAGGAATAGCCCTTTAGAGCCCGGATTGTCCCGTGAGCTGGCCCGCCAAACGGTCCGCGATCCTGAACTCGCGGATCTCGTACAGCAACAGCTGGCGCACGAGGGTCTCGTCGTCATCGAAGGTCAGACCCTCAGGTTGGCCGATCACCGGCCGGAACTGACCGGAGACCAGCGTGAGACTGGGGAGCGGGTGTTGTTGGAGCTGGAGCGGGCCGATCGGCAGGGCAAGACCGCAGCCGAGTTGGAGGCTGTGGTACCCGATCGAGGAGCTGCGGAACTCGTCGAGTACTACGTGAGGCTGGGCACAGCGGTCCGAGTCGGGAAGGAAAGATATTACAGCAAAGAGAGCTTGGATCGCCTCTTGCAGGAATTCTTGAAGGAGGTGGAGCGGTTGGGCGAGGCCTCGCCAGGCCAGTTACGTGACCTGAGTGGCCTCTCCAGGAAGTTCCTGATACCGCTGCTGGAGTGGATGGACGTAAACTCCTACACGGTGCGTAGAGGCGATAACAGGGCTCTGGGCCCGGCTGCCAAGAGGGTTCTGGGGTCGGTTGACACCGGTTGAATTGGGTGCGTAACTTATTAAGTGGTGGGAAAGTACGCACTCTAGACGCATAAGGAGCGGGCGATAGGAACCTAATTGTCAGAAGGAGTTAACATGAAGCACCTAGCCTGGGCGTGTTTGGCGCTCGGGCTCCTGTTGGCCGCGCCGTCCGCAATGGAGGCACAGCAGGGTAGGCCAACCGATGCGGTGCGGCTAGGCAGGAACTACCCGAACCCGTTCAATCCGGAGACCACGATCCCGTTTGAGCTGGGTCAGTCCTTGTTCGAGAATGGACACCAGCCAACGGTTACTCTTCGGATCTTCAACGTGCTCGCGCAGCTCGTCGCGATTCCGATCCTGCAGGGATCGGGAGAGCCGCTCGACAAGATGAAGCTGGAGTGGAACGGCACCGGCAGATATTCGGCGTACTGGGACGGAAAGATCCGTGGCACCGACCGAGAGGCGCCTTCCGGGGTCTATGTGTACCAGCTCATCGTGGACGGGCAGTCGTTTACCGACAGAATGACGATCATCAAGTGAGGGCCGCGGCTGGCCGCGGAAATCGGCGGATTTGACGCGGATGATCGTGGGTAAAGGCTAGCTGAGAGTACGAGGGTCACAATCTGGGTTGTACGACAAGGGCGCGTCGGCGATAGGTCGGCGCGCTCTGTCGTTTTGGCGGGAATCTGCCAGATTTGCAGGGAATGCTGGGCATGGGGGTTGCCTCGTTGGGGAGGGGATAGGAAACGGGGAACGGAAACAGCGAATGTTGAATGTTGAATATCGAATGATGAATGTCGAAGTGGTACGGAATTCGTCTATGGTGCACTTCAATATTCAACATTCATTATTCGATATTCGACATTCGCTGTTTCTCCCCCTCAATATCCTACGGACAGCAACCGAGGCTTAGCTTAGAGACCATATGATATCGCCAGAGAGATTTACGGTTAAAACCGGAGAAGCCATCCGCGGCGCCCAGTCGATTGCTACCGAGCGGGGCAATCCGGTGGTGAACGATGCGCATCTGTTCCTGGCGCTGTTGGACCAGGAAGAGGGCATCGTCGTTCCGCTGTTGCAGAAGTCGGGTTTGAATGTCACCGAGCTACGGCAGGAAGCCGAGCGCGAAGTGGAGCGCATGCCCAAGCAGGAGGGTGGTGGCGATCGCAATGCGATGTCACGCGAGCTGGCGGACGCGCTCGATAAAGCGGACAAGTTGGCCCAGAAGCTGGGTGACAGCTACATCTCGACCGAGCACTTGCTGATAGGTCTGGTCGACACGAAGGGAACGACGGCGCGTGAGCTGCTGAGTGCGCGCGGTATCGATAAGGAGCATCTACTTCAAGCGCTGGACCAGATCCGCGGTAGTCACCGCGTGACCGACGTGGATCCGGAAGGCAAGTACCGCGCACTCGAGCGCTATACCAAGGATCTCACGGATCTAGCGCGCCAGGGCAAGCTCGATCCGGTGATCGGTCGCGACGAGGAGATCCGGCGGATAGTGCAAGTTCTGTCACGGCGTACCAAGAACAACCCGGTACTGATTGGCGATCCCGGTGTGGGCAAGACCGCGATTGTAGAGGGATTGGCTCAGCGCATCGTTGACGGTGACGTACCCGAGTCGTTGCGTGGCAAGAGCATCGTGGTGCTAGACATGGGTTTGCTCTTGGCCGGCGCCAAGTACCGCGGTGAGTTCGAGGAGAGACTCAAGGCAGTCTTGAAGGAGATCACTAGTCAGGAGGGGCGCTTCGTGGTCTTCATCGATGAACTGCACACGATAGTGGGGGCAGGTGCGGCCGAAGGGGCAGTGGATGCTTCCAACATGTTGAAGCCGGCGCTGTCGCGTGGTGAACTGCACATGGTCGGGGCAACCACACTCGACGAGTACCGCAAGCACATCG
>CP070792.1:891693-894299 GCA_020346845.1 Gemmatimonadota bacterium | reverse complement strand
CTCCTCGACGGCGACAGCGACGTTGTGTACTTTGGCGACGACCCCACCTCCGGTGCTGTGTACCAGCTCGCCAGTACTGACGACGCGACCATTGAAGGCTTCATCCGATTTAACACTTTACCTGCCGTCAGTGAGGAGTGGCAGCTCGTCAACAATGCGTTCACGGACTTTGTAAACTTCGAGACATCTGTCAGGAACAACGGTGGTACCTACGAGCTTCGTGGTCGGTTCGGCTTCGGCAACCACCCCACCGCTGCGATGACTATTTCGACAGGCATCTGGTACCACTACGCAGTTCAGCGCCGGTACAACGGCGGTACTACGTTCGTAGACCTGTTCTTCAACGGTACTCGCTTGGCGGCGGTGTCCAGCACGAATACCCCGTCAGCCAGCACCAACCAGCCCATCCGCATCGGCGCGTGGGACGATGCTGACACAGGTGTCTACAGCGAGTTCTTCGACGGCTGGATTGACAGCGTGCGCGTGACGAAGTGCGCTCGGTACGGCGATGTCGCCACGTATACCATCCCTGACGCCGACTACCCCGAGCAGGCAGGCGCACCGGCCGCTATCGAGTGGCTGGCGTTTGACACACGTGATGTGGACATCATCCGCAGCCCTCTGGTGAACGACAGCTTCGACCGGTACTACTGGGCTGGCGACAGCTTCATCGGCCGCCCCATGATGAATACCGCCGCACGCATCGCGGCAGGTGACGAAGGCTTCTACCTCGGCGTCCCGATACCCGGTACCGCCCCGCAGGTTACACCCCCTGCCGGTGCTGACGAGACTCGGGCTTACGTCTATACGTTCGTCACCGAGTATGGCGAGGAAGGCCCCCCAAGCGAACCGACCGTCATCGAGGGCGGCGCTGGTACGCCGTGGGTTATCGGTATGACCACCACCGTGCCTGATGGCGGCTTCCGTAATGTCACGACCAAGAAGATATACAGGACCGTCCCCGGCAACGTATCGACGAGTTTCTTCTTCGTCGCGGAGGTTCCGATTGGGACGACCTCGTACAACGATAATGAAACGAATGAGACTGTCGCTTCCAACAACCTTCTGGAATCTACGAACTTCCTAGAGCCGCCGTCTGATCTGCAAGGCTTCGTGGTCATGCCGAACGGGTACCTAGTCGGATGGGTGGGTCGGCGTCTGGTGTTCAGTGAACCCTACCGCCCCCATGCGTGGCCCCCGGAGTACGAGCTGGCGACGGAATTCGATATCGTGGCTCTCGGTGTTGTAGGTTCCACACTTGTGATTGCAACTGAGTCCCAACCGTACTTTGGTCAGGGCATCAGCCCGGCCTCGTTCACCACCCAGAAGATCGACACCGTGGAGCCGTGCCTGAGCCGCAGAGGCTTGGTCACGACGACAGCGGGTGTCCTCTACCCGAGCATCAACGGCCTCGTACTGGCGAACTCAAGCGGTGTGAACGTGGTTACGAAGGACCTGTTCACGAAGTCGGAGTGGTCTGATCTCAACCCCTCGCAGTTCTTCGCGGCCAACCTTGGACTTCAGTACATCTGTTTCAACAGCAGTAACTTCGGGTTCATCATCGACCCCGAGAACCCGATGCAGCGCCATGTCGAGCTGGACAACTTCAGCGGCGTGGAGGGTATCGAGACTGACCGATACAGCGGCAACGTCAATATCCTTGCCCAAGACCGGGTGTGGGAGTGGGACCCCGAGTCGGTCATCCGCCTACAGTGGCGCTGGCAGTCCAAATGGTACCAGCCGCCGAAGCCGATGAACTTTGGAGCAGGACGACTGAAATTTGAGATCGGCGATACGTCTAACCTCCTCCCGGTCGAGGAAGTGTTCAAGCCCTATGACGAGGCCCTTTTCGCTGCCGTTGACGCTCTGCCCGGCAACCTGCGCCGCCTGAACACGCTTAACGGACAGGTGTTGGGAGGGCAGCCAGCCAAACCTCGCACCGGCCTCGTACCTACTCAGCCGACCGTCATCGAGACTCGGCAGCCGCTCGGCGGCAGCCTGATGTATGACCTCGGGTTCCTCCTCCTGACTACTCTATCCGTGCGGTTGCGTGTTAAGATCATGGAAGACAGTCAGACAGAGAGGGTGGTCTTCGACAAGCAGATTCTCGATGAGGCCATTTTCAGACTGCCATCCGGGTTCAAGTCGGACCTGTGGCAGTTTGAGATGCTCGGGAATACTACTGTCTATTCATTGCAGATCGCGGAGACACCCAATCAGTTAGCGGAACTCTAAAATGCCGAAGCTCTCAACCCGACCCAACAGGTTTTACCCGAGCATCCCCGGCGTTACTGAGGACCAGTCTACCCATACCAATGCTCTGCAACAGATTCGAGAGTCCATCGAGACTCACGAGCGCCGCAATTCCAATTACCTGAAGTCATTCATCCGGTTCGAAGAACTGGTGGAACTCGGTATCATTGACGAGACAGGCGAGTTCATTCTTGACACAGGTGGTGACAGCGGTACCGGCGTCAATGTATTGGACGATCTCGAAGATGTAACGACAGGCGGCCCCGCCGACAACGACATCCTCGGCTATGACTTTGCTACCGGCCAGTGGACCGCACAGAACGCCGCCGAACTGAATCTTGCCACGCTGGACG
>CP070792.1:888982-891593 GCA_020346845.1 Gemmatimonadota bacterium | reverse complement strand
AAGTAACCGATCGAGACCAAGGCGATTCGACTTGCCGTCCGAGAACTTCGGTATGCTCTCACTAGCTACTCGCGGATGAAGTGTGGCCTGAGATGTCTGCGAGCGTCAGCGCGTCAAAAGATGCCGTCCGAGCGCCACAGGCGCGAGGCCTGCAAACGCGTTGTCGGTATCGGGCAAACCTACCTTCCGATCTGCAGGGCCGCCAAGATCCGCCCGGCAGAGGCTTGGCTAGCGGTATGACGATGACGCCCTCAACTGACAAGGGCGCTCATTTGCACGGCCGGGTCCCGGCACGTATGGTTCCAAGAAGGCGGCAGTGGCTTGAAGGACATCAGCTGGAGTACCGATGTCAGGTGAATCACACACACCGGTTACGTTCTCCCGCGAAGAGGTCGGCGAGATCAGGGTGATGCTCAACAACTGGGACAAACCGCCCGTGTGTCCGCGGTGCGAGAGCCAGTTGCGGACGGAGGAGCCTGAGGTCGAGGAGCTGAAGGGTAGGGTGTACGTGAAATGCGAGAGCTGCAACCGCACCGCCTTCGTATCGCGGGAACCTCCTAACAGGAGCTTCGACCTCTCCTGACCGCCTCGTCATGCCTCCGCAAATCATTGAAAAGAGCCGAGCAGTCAACTGGGTGATAGCCGCAGCGCTTGCGAGATTATCGATCCTGGTTGTCAGCGGATGCATGGCTCGCTGGTACGGAAGCAATGATCCGGAAACAGCTGCGTTTGCGCTTATGACAATGATGAGGCTCTCTGCAACGTTGTATTCGAAAGGACACCAACACCATGATGCCACCGTTGAACTCGAACTCAACCCTGGATTCTGCGGCGGTGGAGGATCTGCGTACCAGGCTGCGCGGCTCGGTGCTACTGCCGGGAGACGTTGGGTACGAGGAGTCCCGCACTGTCTGGAACGCCATGATCGACCGCCGGCCCGCCCTCATCGCTCGCTGTACCGGCGTAGCAGACGTCATTGCAGCAGTGGACTTCGCGCGTGATAACGGTATCACACTCACTATCAAGGGTGGCGGACACAATATCTCAGGTCTCGCCGTGGCGGACGGAGCGATGATGTTGGATATGTCCCCAATGAAGGGTGTCATGGTGGACCCCGATGAGAGGATCGGCCGCGCGCATGCCGGCTGTCTTCTCGGGGACGTTGACCGTGAGACGCAGATCCACGGTCTCGCGGCAGTGTTGGGCTTTGTATCGAATACGGGGATCGCGGGTCTCACGCTGGGAGGTGGTTTCGGGTATTTGACCCGGCAGTTCGGTTGGACCTGCGACAACGTGCGCGCAATCGAACTGGTAACGGCGGAAGGGCGTCTCGTCCGAGCTAGCGAGGATGAGAATGCCGACTTGTTCTGGGGGCTCCGCGGCGGTGGCGGCAATTTTGGGGTCGCCACGCGATTCGACTACGAGCTCTATCCGGTCGGCCCCGTGATTGTGGGAGGTGCGGTGGCCTGGTCGGGGGACGCGGCTCCTGAGGTGCTCGAGCTGTACCGCAGGATGGCAGCAGAGGCCCCACGGGAACTGGCCCTCGTTGCTGTGCTGCGTCTGGCACCCCCGGCGCCGTGGCTGCCCCAGGAGATTCACGGCAAACTCATCGCGGCCATCTTCGCTTGCTACACTGGGCCGGTGAAGCATGGCGATGAGCTCGTAGCACCTATAAAGGCGTACGGGAAACCGGTGGGCGATGTGTTGCAGCGACGATCGTATCTCTCGCAGCAGTCCATCCTGGATGCAACTCAGCCAAAGGGCCGACGCTACTACTGGAAATCGGAGTACCTGTCTTCGCTCGAGGACGGGTTGCTCGAAAAATGCCTCGAATACGCACGACAACTGCGATCCCCCCATTCGGGGGTGGTCCTATTTCCGCTCGGTGGCGCCCTCAACGAGGCTGCGCACGATGTGTCACCAATGGGCAACCGCGACGCGGAGTACGTGCTCAACATTACCGCGTCGTGGGATTCCTCCGACGATGACGAAGAGAATGTCACCTGGGCGCGCGACGCCTGGACAGACATGCGCCGCTATTCGACTGGTGGCACATACATCAACTTTTTGACCGAGGAGGAGGTCGGCGACCGTATCCACGATGCCTACGGAGGGCATTTCGAGCGGCTCGCCCAGGTGAAGAGCACCTGGGATCCAGGAAACTTCTTTAGAGTAAACAAGAACATTTCCCCGGGACCCACCCGATAACGCGCCAGCGGCGGGTTCGTCCTGTCACGTGCGTGCAAAAGAGTCATGGGCTTGTTGGTGCTAACCACCATCAGGCCTTCCTACCATAGCTACCAGCCGATGCGAACGGGCGCCACGTGGTCACAATAGTATTTGTGACCCGCGTTGCCCCAGGGTTATGGCTACGGCGTTCGCGCTCACACTTGCTGGGGGCATGGAAGCCGCAGCGATCCGCCCTTACCACCCCCGAATGTCCCAATTTCGCCCCCCAATGTCCCCAGAACGCACTTTCGCGAGCCAGCGGAGAGCCCAGATTGGTGCCGGTGCCGGCGGGGAGCCAGACATCATGCTGCGGTGATCGTGCTTAAGCGGGGTGCGGAGACCGGAGACATCTTGATGAGAGTCAGACCATTCTACAGCAAGA
>CP070792.1:886268-888882 GCA_020346845.1 Gemmatimonadota bacterium | reverse complement strand
TGTCCGCCCTCGACCGAGGATGAGCTTGATCGTCTCCAGCGCCTGGACACTGCCTATGATCCCGGGAAGCACGCCAAGTACACCACCCTCGGCGCACGACGGGACGAGTTCCGGCGGTGGCGGCTCTCGAAACAGGCAGCGGTAGCAGGGTCCATCCGGGATTGCAAATACAGAGGCCTGCCCCTCAAACCGATAGACCGCGCCATAGATGTACGGTTTTCCAGCCAACACACATGCGTCATTGGCGAGATACCGTGTGGGGAAGTTGTCGGAGCCGTCAACCACTACGTCGAAATCCCGGACGATCTCCAGCGCGTTGCTCGACATCAGCCGGGTGTCGTACAGCTCGAGCGAAACATGGGGATTTATGTCCTGCAACCGCTCCTTGGCCGACTCAATCTTGGACTTGCCCACAAAGCCCGTTCCGTGGATGACCTGCCGCTGTAGATTCGACTCATCTACCACATCGAAATCGACCAATCCCAAGGTCCCTACACCGGCGGCTGCGAGGTACATCGCGGCCGGCGATCCCAGCCCGCCAGCACCCACCAGTAGCACGCGTGCATCCTTGAGCTTTCGCTGCCCGCTGGGTCCCACATCCGGCAGAGCGAGGTGACGGGAATAGCGGATGAGCTCTTGGTGCGTAAACCCGTTCAGATCTGTGTTCGGCAGATTCGACATGGTAGTAAGGTTAATAGAGAGATCAGGAGGGGAAGTAGGGGAAGTAGACTAGGATCCAGTCCCTTCCCCGATCTCTATATCTCCTTCCCCCTCTTCCCCTACTTCCCCTTCTAGTCCCCTCTAAGATCCCGGCTCAGTCATTTTGCGCACATCCAGCACTGAATCCACCTCTTCCTCCGAAAACAGCCCTTTCTCCAACACCAATTCCCGCACGGTCATCCTTCTCTGCAGCGCTTCCTTGGCAAGCTTGGCTACTGCTGCGTAGCCGAGCATGGGGGCGAGGGCAGTGGCAATGGCGGGGTTGCGTTCCAGCATCTCGCGACAGCGTCGTTCGTTTGCCGCAATGTCAACAACGCAGCTCCTGGCGAAGATACCGCAAGCATTGGTCATGATTTGTATGGTGAACAGGAGATTGTGCGCGATGACCGGCATCATCACGTTGAGTTCCAGCTCTCCAGCCTGTGACGCCAGTGCAACGGTAAGGTCGTTTCCCATTGCCTGATAACAGACCATGTTCACCATCTCGGCGATGCTGGGATTCACCTTGCCGGGCATGATGCTCGAACCCGGCTGAACGGCCGGCAACGAGATCTCTGCTAAACCTGAGGTGGGACCAGAAGACAATAACCGTATGTCGTCGGCGATCTTGTTGAGGTCACCGGCGTATGTGCGCAACGTCGCAGAGAATGCTGCCAGGTCGCCCATAGATTGCATTAGCTGAACGCGGTCCCTACCCTCCTTTAACTCCAATCCAGTGATTGCTCGCAGATGTCGGATCATGAGCCTGGGGTACTCTGGCTCTGTGTTCAGCCCCGTTCCCACCGCGGACCCGCCAATGTTGAGTTCAGCCACCCATTGGGCCGAAGATTCCAAGCGGTGGATGCTCCGCTCCACTGTATGACCGTAGCCGGTAAACTCCTGACCCAGCCGAATCGGTGCCGCATCCTGGAGATGCGTGCGTCCCGACTTGAGCACCAGATCGAATTCGTGTCCCTTAGCTAGCAGCGAGTCAGCTAGCACTCGCATGGCGTGCAGGAAGTCTGGCAGCAGGGAGAGCACTGCGAGACGAATCGCGGTGGGGATCGTATCGTTGGTGCTTTGCGCCATGTTGACGTGATCATTCGGATGGACGGGATCATACTCGCCACGCTTGCCACCAAGAAGCTCGTTGGCCCGATTGGCCAGGACTTCATTTGCGTTCATATTGTGGCTAGTCCCGGCACCTGCCTGGAACGGATCGACAACGAACTGGTCGCGGTGCTCCCCGGCCAGCACCTCATCGGCGGCAGTCACAATGGCGTCCGCCAATCGACCTTCGAGCCGGCCCGTCTCCTTGTGGGTCAGTGCTGCTGCCTTCTTCACCCACACGATCGCCTCAACGAATATCGGCAAAGGCGACATTCCCGACACGGGAAAGTTGAGCCGGGCACGCTCGGTTTGGATGCCATAGAGCGCAGCATCAGGGACACGCAGCTCGCCTAGCGGGTCGCGTTCTGTACGATTGCTCACCGTGTGACCTCTATTCTGAGGGCGTCGTTGAACCGATTGAAGTAGCTGAACAATCCGACAACCATGGTGATCTCGACCATCTCGCCTTCATTCCAGTGGTTAGCGAGCTGCTCATAATCGGAATCGCTCACTGCGTGCCCGCTAGCAGTTACCTGCTCGGCATACCGCAATGCCAACAGCCAACTATGTTCCATGCCATCTTCGGATCCGGCAATTGTAGTACCCTCCTCAGGCTCCTCTTGCCTTACGGCGGCGATCCATTCCTCCTTCGCACCCAGCCGCCTTGCCAAGGCGGTATGAGAAGCAAGTCAGTATTTGCAGTGATTGATTGACGACACGCGAACGGCGAGCAGCTCCTTGAGCAACGGGGACACCTCACCCTCGTTCATGACTGTACGAAAATGGGCGATCATGGTCGTCAGGT
>CP070792.1:883553-886168 GCA_020346845.1 Gemmatimonadota bacterium | reverse complement strand
TCTCAGGCGTCGACGCCTTCAAATTGCATGACACATACGGGTTCCCGGTTGACCTGACCGAGCTGATAGCGCGAGAGCGAGGCTGGTCGGTCGATCGTTCCGGGTTCGAGGCTGCACTGGAGGCTCAGAAACGCAAGTCGCAGCAGCCGTCTTCATCGTCCGTCTCGCGAGCCGACAAGGCCGCTCGCGTCAAGGGCAAGTTCACTCGTGTCATTCCCAGGGTGCGCCAGAAGTTTGTGGGTTATGAGGTGACGAACGCGGATACGGATGTGATAGCGTTTCGGCAGACGGATGATCGGCTCGCACTCATGCTGCGTGAGAATCCGTTCTACTCAGAGTCGGGTGGCCAGGTCAGTGACACCGGTGTGGTTGAGGGTCAGGGTTGGGAGTTGCCCGTAGAAGATGTTCGCAAGGAGGAAGGCAAGCAGATCGTCATAGGCCCATATGAGGGACCGTTTGAGCCGACTGAAGTCAAAGCGATAGTTGATGAGCCGCGGCGTCGCGACATAGAACGAAACCATACCGTAACGCATCTAGTTCACGCTGCGCTGCGCAATGTGCTGGGCAAACATGTGCGTCAAGCGGGCTCTGTAGTGGCTCCAGATCGACTGCGGTTCGATTTCTCTCATCATGCTCCGGTTACAGCAGAGGAACTCAGTGCTGTCGAGGCCGAAGTCAACCGCGGCATCTGGCTCAACGCAGTCGTCAACAGCAGCGACATGCCTTACGACGAAGCCATCCGTGCCGGTGCGATGGCGCTGTTTGGCGAGAAGTACGGCGACGTTGTCCGCGTAATCGAGGTCCCGGGAATATCGATTGAGTTGTGTGGTGGAACTCATGTTCGCTCGACCGGTCAAATCGGTTTATTCCACTTCACCCATGAGACGGGTGTGGCGGCCGGGGTGCGGCGAATTGAGGCAGTCACGGGACCCGGAGCGTATGCGTACGTGAAGGCCATGGGCAGCCGTCTCGAGGCTGCATCCGAGACGCTGCGTACTAGTCCGGAACACGTATCTCGCAAGATTGAGTCGCTCATCGAAGAGAAGAAGCAGTTGGAGAAGCAGGTACAGCAGCTGCTCCGCGAGGGGGGAGCTGGCAGCGCGGAGCGGTTGGAAGCAATTGAACTAGGCACCACGACGCTGTCACTCGAGGAATCTTCCATAGCAGACCGCGCCAAGATCGGCCTGATGATGGATGCCTTCCGTGAGCAGAACAGTGACAGCGTTCGCGTGGTTATCACCACGGGCGATCGACCCGGAATCCATGTTGGTGTTACGGACGACCTTGTGTCCAAGGGCGTGCGTGCGGGCGAGATCGCAAAGCGATTGGCTGCGGTCAGTGGCGGAAAAGGTGGCGGTCGTCCGCACTTCGCATCGGGCGGGATGGGAGATGTCTCGAAGGTGGCCGAGACGCGCGCCGAGGCGCCGCAGATAGTAGCTGAACTCCTGGGAGTACAACGCAACTGACTGATCTGAGGAGCTGGCTGGAGAGACGGCTTGATGACGCACCGGCCTCGCTGCGTGCGCGAATCCTCGGATTGGTGTCGTCTAGTAACACTTCCCGCTCCTCGCTTCCTCTTGCCGAGCAGCTAGAAGCCATCGCGCAAGAGCTCATGGAGGCCGCGCAAGAGGGGCCTCCCAATCACGATACGGCGATGACCTTGCTGGCGGCGGATGCATTGATCACGTACGCGTGTGAGGCTGTGGCTGAGCACGAACCGGAGAGGCTTGGGGAGCCGGGATGATCGACATTCACTCCCATCTGCTACCAGAACTCGACGACGGATCACGGTCGGTAGCGCAGTCGGTTCTCGTGTTGCAGCAGTTTGCGGAGCAAGGTGTCACTGACGTTGTACTGACTCCACACGTGACTGCGTGGGAGCTTGCAGAGGACAAGGAAGACGCATTGGAACGCAGGGAAGTGGCTTTCCAGCTGTTGACTCGCGAAGCACCTCGGGTTCCTCGGCTACACTTGGGCTTTGAGATCATGCTGAACCATCCGCTGCCACCCGAGATACTAAAGGACAGAGCGTTTTCATTGGCCGGCTCGCGTTACTATCTGGTCGAGTTCTTCATGTCAGTCTCGGAGAATGACGCTACCGAGTTGTTGGAGAGCTTGTCGAACGAGCATGCGGTACCGCTGGTGGCACACGCCGAACGCTACAAGCACTGCCATTTGCGAGCGGTATCCAAATGGCGCGACATGGGCGCAAAGATTCAGGTGGACGCAACGACACTTGGCAGATCGACGCAGCGCGGCAAGTATGCAAGACAACTTCTGGGAGCCGGAGTGGTTGACGTCGTTGCCGCCGACAATCATGGCGACGATCGGACGCTGACCAACGCCGTTCGGTTCTTGGCGGACAACGGCTCAGCGGACATAGCTACCCTGTTGGCAGAACGGAACACGAGGGCTGTTATCGAAGATACTGACATGGTCTCGGTGCCAGCCGTGCCGTTTCGGGAGGGAGTATGGGACAAGATCAAGAATATCCTTGGGACATGAGGAAGTAGACGTGCCGTTGATCGATCTCTCGGGGCAGGTCGCCTTGGTGACGGGAGGATCGCGGGGCATTGGCGCGGCAACTGCCCGGATGTTGGCCGATGCTGGGGCGG
>CP070792.1:880836-883453 GCA_020346845.1 Gemmatimonadota bacterium | reverse complement strand
GGTATACACCTTCTGGGCCGCCATCCGCGAAGACGGATCGGCACTGGGTGTGCTGGGGGCTATCGGTGGGTTGGGCACACCCATCTTTCTTTACACCGGAGAAGGTTCAATACCGGGCTTGGTGGGATACACCTGCCTGGTGTTGGTGGGAACGAGCGGCATATACCTGGTCAAGGGTTGGAGATCCCTGCTGTGGACCTCTGTGATCGGCGGCTGGTCGATATTCCTCATCGCGTTGGCCAACGCCACACCCGGTGACCGCTGGGCATTGCAGGCCGGCATTGTAGCCGCGTGGGTCATCATGTGGTGGGTGAGTGTGGGTCGGGTGCTGTTGGCAGATCACGACCCCGCCAAGTGGCGTTACCCCAAATCGTATATAGCGGACCAGCTATCGCAATCCGGTATTGCGTTGAACCGGCACGGCGACATTGCCTTGCTCACGGTCGCGATGCCAGCTGCTGTCTTGTTCTTCTCTCGCTCGATATGGGATACGGGTGATACGCTGTGGGGTCTGGTCGCGCTGGGCGCGGCTTCGTGCTACGCGGGAGCGGCTTGGTTCGTTAGCGGCAAGTCAAACCTCAGGATGCTGGCCTCGGCGCACGTCGTCGCCGTCGCAATCCTCTCAGTCATAGCTGCGGCGTTGCTATTCGACAACGAGCCGCAGCTGCTCCTGTGGACAGCGCTGACAATCGTGTTCCTCTACCTGGCGCGTCGGCTCGATGAAATACCGCTGGCCGTATGTGGTCATCTTCTGGCTATGATAGTGGGAATCTGGCTCCTGCAAAGATTGACCGCAGAGGGCCGAGTGGAGACGGCGGTGATCACGGTGCGCGGTCTGAGCAACGCAGCCGTAATTGCGGGTTTGCTGCTTGCGTCGAAGTGGAGCGGGGACGGCTCGGCCAAGTGGTATCAACTGGCGGCGCATGCCGCGTTCTTGGGTTGGCTGTGGCGCGAGCTCTCTGCGCTGCCCGGCGGCGACGCCATTGTCACAACGTCATACGGCGTGTACGGGCTGACGTTGCTGTTGGCGTCGCTCAAGACACGTAAGGTTGGACTTGCCACTCTACTGATCGCCGTGGCCAAGCTGTTCCTCGTTGACCTCGACCGTGTGGATCCTTTCCTGCGCATACTGTTGTTCTTGGGTTTCGGCGCCCTGTTCCTCGCGATCAGCTACTACTACCGAGACCGTTTGACCTCACCCCTTGGCAAACAGCGTCCGCCTGGTGCTTCTTGACGCTTCCCCCTAGATCCCCAGCACTTCCTTCGCCATATGCATACTCACCAACGCTCGCAGCATATCTGCCAAACACCCCCTTTGCGACCATCACCCGACTTGCTCCTACCACCAATGTGCGCCAGATTCCACGTGGCCTAGAGCTGGGTCGGACTCCTCAGACAAAGTGAGTACTTGGACCCAATTCAAGTGACAGACGAGCCATCGCCTGCCCCCGATCCCACGCAAGCGAAAACTCAGCAACCGCTGGTTCTGGCAGTTTTCGTTGTGTTCCTGCTCTTCGTATTTCTACTGGGCGTCAATGGACTCAGCGAGGGATTCGGAGTTGCTGGAGATCGACTACTAGACTCCTTCTTCGCGGTCACGGAAAACCCCTTCATAGCGCTGATGATTGGGATTCTGGCCACTGCGCTGGTCCAGAGTTCTTCCGTCACGACCTCGATGATCGTGAGTCTGGTGGCGGTGCCGGACAATCCTCTTCCGATTGCCAACGCCATACCGATGGTGATGGGTGCCAATATCGGCACTACGGTTACCAATATGATCGTGTCGATGGCGCATATTGGACGCAAAGAGGAATTCCGACGCGCCTTCCGAGTAGCCACCTGCCACGATTTCTTCAACGTCATGGCTGTGGCCGTTCTTCTTCCGCTGGAGTTGTTGACCAACTACCTACAGCGCACTGCGACAGCATTGTCGTCTGCACTCACGGGTATAGGGGGGATGGACTACGACAGCCCTATCAAGGGTCTACTCAAAGCTGCATTGGATCCCATAAAGGATCTGATTGGACTGACCACCGCATCGCAGCAACTCGCCGGGATTGTGCTGATCTGTTTGAGCGGTGCGATGATATTCACTGCTTTGATGCTGCTGGTACGGACGCTCAGATCCGCGTTGCGGACACGTGTTGAGATGGTCGTTACACGAGCGTTTGGGCGGGGTGCCGTCATCGCAATGCTGATCGGTCTCATAGTGACGGCTATGGTCCAGTCCAGCTCTATCACCACGTCTCTGTTGGTCCCGCTGGCAGGTGCCGGACTTATTACCCTGGAACAGGCGTTTCCGATCACTATTGGCGCCAATATCGGTACAACGGTGACGGCTTTGCTTGCGGCGCTGGCGGCAACCGGCCAGAACGCAGCGGCGGGCATCACGATCGCGTTGGTACACCTGCTATTTAACTTGAGTGGTACCTTGCTCATATATCCGGTAGAGCGCATTCGGGAGATCCCACTTGCGGCTGCGCGGTGGCTGGCAGATACAGCCGCGGAATCACGCCGGTGGGCCATCCTATGGGTACTCTTCTTCTTCTACGGTATACCAGCCGTATTCGCCGTGATCAACAACGTTCTCAAATGATCGGGGGGTACCATGCTTCGT
>CP070792.1:878117-880736 GCA_020346845.1 Gemmatimonadota bacterium | reverse complement strand
TTCGCCGGAAAGGTGGTCGAGATGTCGGCGTTGTAGTAGGCGTAGTCGGGACCGGCGTCGAGAATGATGAAGTCGCCATCCTCGAGCGTGTGATCGTGGCGATGGTAGTGACCCCAGGGATGGTGGTCGCCCGCCATTATGATGGTCTCGTATGCCAACTCCTGGGCACCTTCTCGTTTGCTGACGAATTCGAACAGCGCCGCCAACGCTCGCTCGGGCATCCGGACCTCGGTAGCGCGCATGAACTCGAGGTGGGCCTCGACTCCGATGCGAGCCGCTTCCCTGATCAACTCCACCTCTGCCGGCGACTTGACCTTGCGCAACACCTGGATGGTGCGGAAGCAATCCCGCACTTCTACTCTGGGATAACGTTGCTCCAACACTTCGACCAGCTGCAGCTCTCGGGTGAGACGCCCGTCCATCGGGTTCTCCATCACCGTCCGGCGAAACGCCCCGTACACTTCGTTGGTATTCATACGGTGCAGCTCTTCCGGACGGTGAGAGAGGCAGAAGGCGTCTACCTGTCCGGCGAGATCCGCCAAGAAATCGCCCAATTGCTCCACCGGCAGAGCCTGCTCGATCCCCGTGTACTCCGCTGGGGCAAGGGCAAGCTCCGCAGGGATTCCCTCACCCCGCGCGTCATGCTCGTCGAGCGTCAGGAACAGAGTGCTGACACGGTTGACACCGTCGATCACCAGCCAGGCGTTGGGCGCCTCGACTCCGGTGAAATAGAGAAAGTCGTTGCTCTGGAAGAACTGGTAATCCGCGACTCGTGATGTGGCCCCCGGGATGATGGCGACTCCGTCGGGCACCTCATCCATCAGTCTAGCTCTGCGCGACGCATACTCGGCGTTGTCGATCAAGCTGCCGGGGAGAACGAACGGCACTTCCTGAAGTGGCACAGCCTCGGGCGAACAACCCGCAGTCAGCAGCGCAAGCGAAAACGTCACGGCCAACCCTGCAAACAACCGACCTCTTGTTCGGTGAAAGCTCATGGCTTGCCTCTTTCTTTGAGACATCATTCCATCGTAGGAACATAGCGTCACGCATTACGGTGGCGGCGACACCGCCAACGATATGGGTGGTCATGGCCAAGTTGGCAAGACCCTAGATGCTAGCCGTGGGAACTGGTGTTGGCAGCGTTAGCTGAGAAGAGCGGTGCTACTTGATGCGTACCACGAACTGCACGTCGCCAGTGTTGTCCGGGGCGACTGATCCGAGGTCGTTCTGCAACCTCCAGCGAATGTGGGTAACGCACCCGTCGTAGCTCGCGGGCGCGCTACACCCGGCAGAGATAGGTGTGTAGGTCCAGCTGCCGCCGTCGTCGTTGGAGTATTCCACCACCACGCCGACCCCACCCGGCAGGTTGTTGACCACCGTTCCGACCTTGAACTCTACTTGACCCGCCAGCGAATCCACGATCATAACGCTGGTAGCGGCTTCGTCCCCGTCGTTGGTTAAGGTGACCGTGTAGGTCAGGTCGATGCCCGGGGCCTGGGTGCCGCTGGGGTTCACCGCCTTGGTGGTGATCAGGTTGGGCCTGATGACGGTCACCTCCAACCGGCCGTCAGCGTTGACCGTGGGATCGGCCACAGAGCGAGCGGTGAAGAGCAACGTGTCCGTCGTGCCCCCCGCCACGTCGGCCAAGGAGTATGTCACCGTCACCAGGACGGAGTCTCCAGCGGGCACGAGCGCCACCCGAGCGCTGTCGGGATCCGCACCCTGAGTCACGCCGGTTCCCGTGATCGACACGACGCTGATCGCCGATCCCGGGATCTGGCTTGTCAGTAGATCGAAGTCGTCGGTCTGTATCCCGTCGTTGACCACGGTAAAGTCCACCGTGTAGTTCGTGCCGTTGCTCGGCAGGGCGGACGCCGCGGTCGTATCGGGATTCACAGTGGCGCCGGCAGCAAACACCTCGGGGCCGGTCGTGATGAAGGTCGCAGGTGCAAATTGGTTGTTGTATTCGGTTAGGATCCACCCAGAGCTGCGGTCCGTACCAGAGAAGCGGACTTCGTCGAGCAACCCCAGAAAGTCGGAATCCTTAGCATAGGCAACGTCGGCCCCAATACTTGCCCCTCCGCCAAGCGGAATGAAGGCAACACTGGCGGCACTACCATCGGCGACCCCGTTCAGATACATGTTGGTTGTCGTAGGAGTGCGAACGACCACGACGTAGTTCCAGGCATCGAAGTTCGCGACGGTATTGCCGTGGACGTGGGTGTCGTCATTGCGCCAATGTTCAATTGACCCCTCGGGGGGGGGATCCTTCCCCTCTTTGACGGTGAGCCCTATGGCAGTCAGTTGATAATCGTAGATCGTGGGCCATTTGATGCCCTTGTAGCTCGTCGGCCTTGCCCAGCCCGACATGGTCCAATTGGGATAAGAGGCCAGATCGAGCGTGGGGTCGTCCGGAATGGCTATGCGGGTGTAATCCCCAGGAACGCCGAAGTCTAGTGCTCCGCCAATCACACCCACTGAGGCGGCCGGGTCTCCACTTGGCGTGCCATCGTTCGTGTTGTTCGTTGCGTCGATGTTCGTTGCACCGGTTGCTTCATTCAGGTGCCACACGCCCTGGTAGTCGTTATCCCACACCCCAGAGACACCATTGCTCGTTAC
>CP070792.1:875391-878017 GCA_020346845.1 Gemmatimonadota bacterium | reverse complement strand
CTCGGAGCGCGTGTCGAGCAACAAATTGACTTGTTCGTTCGAGGGCCCGCTCTGGAACGATTGTTTCAGTTGCCTGCCGAATCGGTGCTGACCAACAAGGTCGTGATCGAAATCGAAGGTGTGAGCTATCCAACATTCTACGTGATGCAAGGAGAAACCATCGCCAGCGTCGCGATCGAGGCAACCGGTGTGGGTGGCTACGGCGGTGACATAGTCATGCTGTTTGGTGTCGATCTCACGGACGATTCGTTTCTCGGCATGGAGGTGGTGTCGCACTCGGAGACCCCGGGCCTCGGCGCGCTCATCGTGGAGCCGCCGTTCCGCTCGCAATGGCAGGGTCTGTCCGCGACGGAGACGGTGGCACTCTCGCGAGACGGAGGTGCGGTAGACGCTCTGACGGGTGCCACGTTCACATCGGGCGCCGCCATGGACGGCACCAACCGGGTAGTGAACCTGATCGCATCGCACAGGGACGAGTTCATCCGAGCCATCACCGAGCAACGTAGCGCAACAGGGGAGGAAACCGGCTGATGCACGAAGGCGGGATGTTCAGGGAGACTTTCACGCGGGGTTTGTGGAAGAACCTGCCGCCGTTCAGGCTTACACTGGGTCTGTGTCCTTCGCTTGCGGTGTCCACTACCGCCGAGAACGCACTCGGCATGGGGTTGTCCACGACCTTCGTGCTCGTGTTCGCATGCCTGTTCATATCACTGCTGCGTAGAACGATTCCAGGCACGGTGAGGCTGGCGAGCTTTATCCTCATCGTGGCCACGATGGGCGCCATCGTCGAAATACTGCTGAAGGCGTTCTTCTTCCCGCTTTCGGTGGCACTGGGGATCTATATCCCACTCATCGTGGTCAATTGCATCATACTCGGCAGGGCCGAGGCGTTTGCGTCCAAGAACCCGCCGTCCCTCTCGCTGCTAGATGGGCTTGGCGTCGGTCTCGGCTTCACGACTTCACTCACGCTCATAGGATCCATCCGTGAGATACTCGGAGCGGGCCAATGGTTCGGTGTGTCCGTCTTCCCCGGGTGGTTCGAGCCGTTGGCGTTCATGGCGCAGGCGCCCGGTGGATTCCTGGCGCTCGGTTTGGTGTTGGGATTGATGAACTGGATCAGCCGCAAACGCGGCGAAGTGTTCGTACAGGGTTAGGAGAAGATTTTGGACCTAGTTGTTCTCGCGGTGGGAGCGATCTTCGTCAACAACCTCTTGTTGGCTCAGTATCTCGGCCAGTGTCTGTTCTGTGGTGTGTCGAACGACCTGCGCAACGCCGTGGGCATGGGAGTGTCCGTGATCTTCGTGATCGTGCTCGCGTCGCTGTTCACGTGGCTCATCGATCGCAACGTGCTCGTACCGTATGAGCTGGATTACATGAGGACGATGGTGTTCATCGTGGTTATCGCCTCGCTGGTGCAGCTCGTCGAGATAGTGCTCAAGAAAGTAATGCCAGCGTTGTACAAGGCGCTCGGCATCTTCCTGCCGCTCATTACCACCAACTGCGCCGTGCTCGGAGTCGCGCTGCTCATCGTGAATCAAGGCCACGGGTTTCAACAGATGCTGGTGTTCGCGGCGGCGAGCGCCGTGGGGTGGGCGCTGGCGATCATCCTGTTTGCGTCGATCCGTGAACGGCTCGCCATCTCCCATGTGCCGAAAATGATGCAGGGTACTGCCATCGCGCTCGTGACCGCGGGCCTCATGTCCATTGCATTCCTGGGTTTCCAGGGGATGACCGGGTAGGAGGCGCCCATGCTACTGCCGACGGCCGTGCTCGGAGGTGTGGGCCTGATAGCTGGAGTGGGGCTCACGATAGCGTCACGCATATTTCGGGTCGATGAAGATCCCCGCATAAAGAAGGTGCGCGACATCCTGCCGGGTGCGAACTGCGGCGGTTGCGGCCATGCAGGCTGTGATGCGTACGCAGCCGCGGTAGTGAGCGGAGCTGACGAGGTGAACAAGTGCGTCGTGGGGCAGAGTGAGACTGCCGACGCGATAGCAAACTTCTTGGGCTACGACCGCGTGGCGTCAGAGCCAAAAACAGCGTGCTCGCTGTGCGAAGGCGGGTATCGCGCCGACCAGAAGTACGAGTACTCCGGTGTTCAGGACTGTCGCGCGGCGATGCATCTGTTCCACGGTCCCATTAGGTGCGAGAACGGGTGCCTCGGGCTGGGCACTTGCGTCAGTGTGTGCAAGTTCAACGCGATCGAGATCGGCTCCGACAACCTGCCCAAGTTTGACACCAGTCTTTGCGTTGGCTGTGGTGCTTGCGTACAGGAGTGTCCCAAAGGTATCATCGCGTTGACTTCGGCCGAAGCAGACATCCTGCGCTGGAACCGACAAACAGAGTGTCTGTCCCCCTGTCGCCAACGCTGCCCGGCACAGATCGATATCCCGCGTTACATCGGTCACGTGAGGCGCGGCGAATATGCCCAGGCAATTCTAGCCATTAAGGAACGAAATCCACTTCCCGCGAGCACCGGACGTGTCTGCCCCGAGCTGTGTGCCGTCAAGTGTCGTCGCACCATCCACGACGATCCGTTGGCCATAAACCAGCTCAAGCGGTTTGCAGCCGACTGGGAGATGAATAGTGGCAAGCGGCTCCCGGTACCCGCGGCGGATTTCACCGG
>CP070792.1:872663-875291 GCA_020346845.1 Gemmatimonadota bacterium | reverse complement strand
GAACCCGATGAGGCTCTGAGCCGAATGGGCGAAAGCATCGAGTAGAAAGGCCGTCATCAACCAGACCTGACGGATTGCCTGATGGGCGGCACCCGCGTCGACTCCTATTTGCAGTGCCGTTCGCGTGGCCATTAGTAGGAAGACCAGTAGCGCAGCAGTCCGAAGGATCATGTCACGTCCAACAACCAGCAGATCAGCAACACGTTCCCAGGATACAGTACGCGAGTAACCGAGGCTCTTGCCGACGAGTAGCAGTGACACCACGGCTCCGCCAGCCTGACTCGCCGTGGTGGCCCACGCCGCTCCGGCTATACCGAACTCTGGTATCGGTCCCCATCCGAAAATGAGAATCGGATCGAGCACGATATTTGCTAGACTCACCCCTCCGGCGATCCAAAACGTCGCTCGCATGCGCTGCAGCCCACGGAGAGCACCGAGGTTCGATACAATGATCAGGATTGCGGGAGATCCCAGAAACCTGATCTTCAGGTAGGTGACGGTTGCGTCCTGTACCACCAAGTCCTGGCTCATCCATCGTGCAGCAGCGCCGAGAACGGGCCAGATCAACGCAGCAAGTGCGACGCCGCATACAGCCGCCAGCACAATGGAGACGGATCCTGCCTGTCGAGCACCGTCGGAATCGCCGCGGCCCTGGGACTGCGCCACCGCCGTCTGAGTTCCGATCCCCAGAAAGCTGAAGATCCAGACAACACTGGCGAATATCGTGGTCGCTGCAGCTAACGCTGCGGCGTATGCCGCCCCGAGTCTCTCCACGAAGGCGGTATCGACCAGTCCCGCGAGTGGCTCGACGACCAGTGATGCCATGACCGGGAATGCGAGCCCGATCAAGGTCCTGTTCGGGTGTTCGTGGAACTGATGAGAGTTTGAATTCATTGCTGCGGAAGATACTACACTACTACTCTGCACCCCGTGGCAGCCTACCTAGGTACGCCGCATCACCTCTTCAGGTGAGAGTCCGACCAGACGCCGGTAGACTTCGGGGTCGGTGGCCCCTTCGGTGCCGATGGTCAAGATCCTAGCAGCACGCGTGATACCAAGTTGCTCGCGGACCGCATTGTTTTGGAGGACCAGCAGAGCTGCTGCTAACGAGGCGACTCCCGATTCACCGGCCACAACCGGTGTATCGCCCGACTGCGGGGTGGCCAGGAGTTGCATCGTGGCAACCGCCGCCTCATCCGGTATCGCCATAGCGTAGTCTGCCCCGGTTCTGAGGATGGACCAGGCGTAGGACGACACCTCACCCGCTGCCAACCCAGCCATGACCGTGTCGAGGTCTCCAGTTACGGTGATCGGTTCACCGGCCTCGATGCTTCTGAGTATGCAGTCGGCTTGGTCAGACTCGACAACCACGAGCCTCGGCCGTTCTTGAGGCCATTGGAGACCGCAGAATACCGCTGAAGTTGCTGCCAGTCCCCCAACACCAGCCTGTACGAAGACGTGTGTGGGTGGCTCTCCGGATGGCAGTCGTTTAGCTACCTCTGACATGATTGTGGCATAGCCGGCGAGCGTATCTGCTGCTATTGCAGGTTCTGTGGCGTTTTCGGTTTCTGAGACCACGAACCAACCTCTTTCGCTTGCCGCAGCTCGACACTCTGCGGCTGCATCCTCATGGTTGCCCTGCGAGCGAACGACCTCGGCACCCAGCGATATCATGGCCTGTTCCCTGAAGGGGCTGACTATCGATGCCATGTAGATGACCGACTTGCAGCCAAACTCTCTGGCCGCCCAAGCAACCGAACGCCCGTGATTCCCATCCGTGGCGCACGTAACTGTAACTTGTGAAGTGGCGCTGCTATAGCGTCCGCTCAGGAGATCCTTGGAGGTCATGTTCGCCGCGTGGGTGCTCTCCATTGCGTACCGGGCCACAATTCGAGATACCGCATACCCACCACCCATCGCCTTGAAGCTACTCAGGCCGAACCTCCAGCCCTCGTCCTTGTAGAGGAGTTGCTGCACCCCGAGGTCTCGTGCGAGGCCGGACATCTCCACCAGCGGTGTCGGACAATAATCTGGCCACGTGGTGATTTCCGAGCGTGCTATTCGAAAGGAAGTACGCAGATCGATCTCGTCACCGAGAGCACCCTCGAGTGCACGGACTGCGGACTCACCAAACGTCAAGGAGCGGTCGACAGTCGTGTTTGGGACTATCCGGAAGCTGGAGAGCGGGATCATCTTCTAATGTCTGTGATGCCGACATGCAAAGTAGGATCGTATGTAGCCTGTGACAACGGGCCGTGAATCTAACGGTTTGGCAGGTACTGGCGTAGTTTATCTGCCAACCATTCGAATCCCGACATCCCCAAGCGGAGGCGAGAATGAGAGCGTTGGTGCGACAGGATAGTCGCTTAGCCGAATCTTTCTTCGTAGTGGCACTTGCGATCATGGTCGGCTGTTATGCCGAGCCTGAGATTGCCGCTGACCTAGTACTACATGGTGGTAAAGTGGTGACCGTGGATGATGATGTTCCCGAGGCACAGGCCATTGCGATGAAAGGGGACACGATTCTAGCCGTGGGTTCCAACCGTGAGATCAGGGCCTATATAGGTGCCGAGACAGAAGTGGTAGATCTGGATGGTATGTTGGCGATTCCAGGTTTCATCGAGAGCC
>CP070792.1:869933-872563 GCA_020346845.1 Gemmatimonadota bacterium | reverse complement strand
GAGGCGCAATCCCGGTTCGAGGAATCGATTGCAATGGGTGAACGTCTCTCAACGGGATCACGCGGCGTCTCAGAGATGCTGGCGCTGTATGGCCTGGCGCGCATCGAGATCGAGCAAGAGCATTTCCAAGCGGCAGATAGTCTGCTGACCGAGGCACTGACGATAGCCGACGAGCGGTTGAGGCCCAATCATCGCTACCGTCTTGCCATCAATCGAGAGGTGTCGATCATAATGACTGCTACTGGTCGTGCCTCCGGCGCACTGGATCTGTTACAAGAAGTGCTGTCGCACGAGCGTGCTGTACGGCCGGAGCCCCATCGCCGGATCGGCCTGACTCAGCTGCTCATGGCAGAGGCGTACCTCGCGATCGGTGATCCAGTCCGAGCGGAGCAGGTCAGCCTGGAGTCCGCAGCAAACCTGACGGAGCTACCCGACTCGGACTGGCGGATAGGAACGGTGAAGAGCTTGCTCGGAGCAGCACTCCTGCAGCAGGGCCTTCGCGACGAGGCAATCCCGCTGTTGGAGCAGGGCCATTCCATCGTACGAGACCATCTGGGTCCCCAATCACGCGTTACCCGGGCAGCTCGCGCACGCCTCGATGCAATAGAGAACACCTCCTCCTAAGCCTTCCCTGCCTCCCAGAATCTAATGAGCCGATTCGGGGGGGTACTGCGCCTAACCATGTGAGAACGCCGGAATGCCGGCCTTGACCGGCAAGCCGGTCCGCGACCAGATATCTGCGAACATGGGAGGGAGCCAATGCTCCGCAGAATAGCAGTGTTCGCGTATGGGATAGCATCGTACGCGATATTCTTTGCCACGTTTCTCTATGCCGTTGGGTTCGTCGGCAACATCATCGTTCCCAAATCCATGGATTCCGCTCCGGGTCGTAGCCTGGGTATCGCACTGCTGATAAACATTGTTCTGCTGGCGATATTCGCAGTACAGCATAGTGTCATGGCTCGTCCCGCCTTCAAGAGATGGTGGACCAAGACCGTATCCACCGAAGCCGAGCGTAGCACGTACGTGCTGTTGTCCAGTCTGGCGTTGATTCTCCTGTTCGCCATGTGGCAGCCGCTTGGAGGGGTCATCTGGGATTTACGTGGTACCCCGGCAGCCGCGATTATGATGTCGTTGTTCGTTTTCGGCTGGCTGTTGGTTCTCGTATCCACTTTCTTGATCAACCACTTTGATCTATTCGGTCTCCGACAGGTGTGGCTTTATCTACGTGGTAAGGAATACACTCCACTACGGTTCGTGACACCGGGGCCATACAAGTGGATCCGTCACCCACTCTACGTAGGTTGGTTGTTCGCTTTCTGGGCTACTCCCACCATGACCGTGACCCATCTGGTGTTCGCAGTCGCAACCACTGCCTACATACTGATGGCGATCCGACTGGAAGAGCGCGACCTGATTACCATACACGGCCCGCAGTACGCCGAGTACCGTCGCAAGGTCCCCATGTTCGTTCCGCGCATCTTCGGTAAGCGGTCTGACAGGATTGGACAGCCGCAATCGGATACGGTCTGACTGTTTCGGGCATTCCCACTACACGGTCGAATGCCTCAGGACACTCGGCTAATGCCAATTTCGAATGAGCCACATTCCGCGAGCACCGCGCCTTACGTGTTAGACCGCCCGCTGCAACCTCAGACAGCAGAAGTTGCATAACTCGAACGATCTGGATGAGACAATGAGACTCGTATCCCTCGACCCAATTACAACCGGAAACCACCGGCACGAGGTTTTGTCACACCAGGCGATATCCGACCCCCCGGATCACGCGTGCGAGGGCTGCGTGACATCGTCGGTGGTGCGGATGGGGCAGGTGTTGGAGGATCATTATCTCATCGAATGCAGACTGGGTGGCGGCCTCTTGGCCGATGTGTACCGGGCCCACGATCTCCGGCACGGGCGCCAAGTTGCCATCAAAGTATTCTCGAGTAGCACAACGAGTTCGATAGGGGAACAGAGGTTTCTGCGCGAGATCCAGACAACCGCCCGGCTCAACCATCCTCACCTCTTGCCCGTGTATGATTCCGGTGTCACGTCAGGCCTGCTCTACTACGTGATGCCCTTCGTCGCCGGTGGATCGCTCGCCGCTTTGCTTACCACAGAAGGACGGGTAGCCATCCACACCACACTTCGGATCATACGTGAGGTTGCCGACGGGCTGGCGTTTGCTCACCGCCGTGGAGTAGTGCATCGTGACATCAAGCCCGACAACGTGATGTGGTCGGGTGATCATGCACAGATAGCTGACTTCGGAATTGCCAAGCCGATCAATGGCCCAGCCAGGTCACGCTTGAGCGTTGCGGGAACGCCACTGGGAACGCCATCCTATATGGCGCCCGAGCAGGTAATGGGACAGGACTCCATAGACCATCGCGCCGATATATACTCCACCGGGATCCTGGCATACGAGCTCTTGACAGGAAACACACTGTTTCCGCACCAGACGCTGGAGAGCACCATGTATGCCCAACTCTACGAGGAGCCTGCCCCGCTGCGTTCGCTGCGCAGTGCGATCCCACGCTCCGTGGTCAACCTAGTGAATCGTTGTATCCACAAGGATCCGAGACGCAGATGGCAGAGTATGACCGAGCTACGGGATGCGATCGACAGAG
>CP070792.1:867178-869833 GCA_020346845.1 Gemmatimonadota bacterium | reverse complement strand
TGGAGCGAGACCATCGATGTTCTCACAGACGCCGGCATGGAGCCGCGCGTGTTCCACTTCAGCAAGACTCATCACGGTCCGATCCTGGGATACACCGAAGACGGCAGGCCGTTGGCGGCGAGGTTGTCCAAGTTGGACGAGGGCGGTTGGTTCGAGCAGTGGTACGGCATGATGCGGGCAAGCTCGCTCGATGAATGGCGCGATGCAGTTGCCCTGCTCAATGTACCCTACATGAACACGATGTACGCCGATCGCGCCGGCAACATACTGTACATCTACAACCACGCCATACCGCGCCGCTCACCGGAGTACAACTGGTCGCAGCCGGTTGACGGTAGCGATCCCGGCACCGAGTGGCAGGGTTACCATTCGCTGGATGAGCTGCCGCAGTTCCTCAACCCTGAGAGCGGTTATCTACAGAACACGAACTCCGATCCATTCGCTGCCACGGAGGGGATCGAAGTTGGCCGTGAGGGCTTTCCCACATACATGGTGGGCAGAGAGACCGACAACAGAAGGGCGCAGAACTCGCGCCGGGTGCTCCGGGAGCTGAACGACATCACGCTGGACGACTTCGCGCACGCCGTGCTCGAAAGGCGTTTGATAGCAGCCGACGAGTGGCTGGAGGATCTCTTCGCGGCGTTCGGTGAATTGGCGCCCGGTGATCCGCGTCGGGCGATACTCGAAGACCCGATCGCCGCACTACGCGAGTGGGACCGTGTGGCCGCAAAGGCGTCGGTGCCGACCACGCTGTTCGTGCAATGGGCCAACGCATTCAACCCCGATCGTGTGACACAGAAGGACCGGTGGCTCACCGAGTTGGTTGACGCCGTGCAAGATCTTGAACGGGATTGGGGCACGTGGGAAGTGCCGTGGGGCGAGATCAACCGGATACAGCGTCCGGACGCTGCCGGCCATCTCCCGTTCAACGATTCGCTGCCCAGCCTCCCGGTAGCCGGGGCGCCCGGATGGCTCGGCTCGGTGTTCGTGTTCCATGCACAAAGAGCCGAGGGTGGCAAACGCAGCTACGGCCAGCACGGCAACTCGTTCGTCAAGGTGGTGGAGTTCACGCCCACCGTGAGCGCGCGTTCCATATTCGTATTCGGTCAGAGCGGCGACCCACGGTCACCACACTACTTCGACCAGGCGGAGTTGTATTCCGCCAGTGAGTTCAAGCCCGCTTGGTTTGCACGTGAAGATGTGGAGGCACACGCGCAGCGGACGTACACGTTGCCGTATCGGTAAAGGCTGATCTTCAAATGACCCCGGCGTGGTTCGAGGACTGGCACATATGAGAACAAGAGAGTGCGCTGAATGCGGTGTTCGCATGGCAGAAGGCTTCATTGCCGATCGTGGACAAGGTGACCGGATCAAGCCGGACACATGGGTCGAAGGTAAACCGGAAGCTTCCTTCTGGGCGGGTGCCAAGGTGAAGGGTAAGGAACGCTACGAAATCACGGCACTGCGGTGCCCCAGGTGCGGGCGGGTGGAGCTGTATGCGGTCAACGAATGATGTGATTACAGGCGGTGATTCCGCACGCCCAGATGTCGGCTTTCTTGGTGTATCGTTGGGAGGATGACCATGCCGAAACCGAAACACCTGTTGGTTGTTGCGACCGCAATCTTGCTCCTAATGGTGTTGTTCCCACCGTATTTCGGCGTGTACGATCAGTCCGGTGTCAACAGGCACACGTCCTTGGGATGGCACCCCATATGGAATCCGCCGTCGCAGGCAGAGGCATACAGGGTAATCCACGACGAGCCGCACGACGCGGTGCCCGACGTACCCGAGTCGGACCGCCGTCGAGCGGCTGAAGAGCGTTTAGCACTTACGAGGGTCGGGTTCAACAAGGTCGGCTTCGTTTTCCAGTTGATCGTGCTTTGCGCCGTCACAGCGGTGGGCGTGGTGATAGTCAGGCGGTGGCGTAGAATGACGCGTATGATGGCGACATGAAGAGAATCGACCCTGACCTAGCTTGGTACCAGACTCAGTTCCGGGCGAACCGGCGGGAAGCTGCCGCGATCTGTGAAGGGCTGAGCGGCGAGCAGTTCAATTATCGGCCCGGGCCCAAGCGTTGGTCGATTGCCGAGTGCTTGTCGCATTTGAACGTGAGCGCTCATGAGTACATCCCCAATGTGAAGGCCGCGATCGAGCGCGGGCGGGCCACGGGTTACCTGGCGCAGGGTCCGCAAAGGCAAGGTTGGCTGGTGCGCCGGATGATCCGAGCCATGGAACCGCCGCCACGGAGGAGATACAAGTCACCCGCTCGCTTCGTTGGCCGGGCCGAAGCGTTCGATATGGAAGTCCTGCTGAACGAGTTCACCGCCGTCGGGCTCCAGTGGGAAGAATGTCTGGATGCTGCCAATGGCTTGCACCTTTCCCGCGTGAAGGTGCGCTCACCGGTGGTGGGGTTGCTGCGTATTCCGTTGGGTGGCCTGTTTGCAGGGATGGCGGCTCACGAGCGAAGGCATTTGTGGCAGGCGAAACAGGTCAAGCTGTCCCAGGTATCTGTTGACGCTAGGGAAAGCCAATGAACGATGGGGCCGGTTTTCGAGTATTGCTCACCGGTGACCTGGCGGAGCGCTACGCGTTGAAAGCGTCACGATGACCGTACTCTCCGTGGACCTCGCCTACAAGAGCTACGCGGATGTGGG
>CP070792.1:864414-867078 GCA_020346845.1 Gemmatimonadota bacterium | reverse complement strand
ATCTCGCCCCGCACTTGACAAGCCGCGACTCCTGCGTCCCGTCGCCGAAAGCCAGATACCCGTTGCTCAGCAGCCCATCGGCATTGCCTACTGCCTGAATCCTCCCGGAAAGCGTAACTAGGCCCGTCGCAGGCTCCGCCAGTTTCTTCACCGCCACACTCATCTGCTTCTTACCCGTACTCTCCAGTCGATAACCCAACTCCGACTCCATCACCTTGCACCGCGCAACCTTCGCAAAATCCCCTTCCTTGCGAACCAACGGCTTGACCAGATAACTCGGATCTTCCTTCTTCTCCCACGCCCTGCGAATCGGCGAATCCACAACCGGCTTCAACGCCTGACCACCGGAATCACCCAGCCGCACCACTCGCCCGTCCACCGTACTCATATAAACACTGCCACCGGCGGCCGCTATCCCGTCGAACACCGGTATCGTATCCAGAGCATAGCGAACGACGACCCTGCCGTCGCCCTTGCTCATCGCCCACAACTGACCGCCCAACTTGCCCTCGATCGCCGCTTCCTGACGTTCAAGCGCAGCCTGCACCTTGGGATCGTCCGGATTATAAAACGCATACCGCTCGTCGATCAGATCCTCCGGACCAGCCGCAAAAATCACATCCCCCGCAACCGCCATGCCGCGTGCGATTATCGAAGGCTGATCCACTAACCACTGATAGCTCGCAGCACTCAGATCGCTCATCGGGAAGAAGTAACGCAGCTTCCAGTCCGAAGAACTCGCGTTCTTATGCTTGGAACGCTCGTTCATCTCGCGCTCTGCTTTGCCCAATCGATCGATCGCCGCCGCAGTCACTGTCTTGTCCGCTCCGAAGAACTGGTACTCCAGCACCGACGAATTTACCATATACTCCATCTTCCGGCCGAACCCGTACACCGCATCGTCATCGAAGCACAGAATCCGACCCGAAGGCACCAGACGCCCCGCCTTTAGCCACGCGCCGTATCCGCCCGAAACCCGGCGGCCGTAAGTCCAGTATGACCTGAAGAAATAGGAGTCATCCAGAAACCCGTTCTGACAGAACACGTGAAAATCCTCATTCTCCTGCTGCGTCACAGGCTCCACCCCGATCTCCAGCCGCTTACCGTCCAACGTAATCTTCTGCGACCGCATCCACACATGCTTTCCGTCGCAGGACAGAATATCCGTATGAGCCACCGGCATATTATTGCCCGGCATCTGCTTCACATAAACCAGATGCATGTCCTCGCCCGTCGCCGGGTCCGTATCACCCATCACCGTCTCACCGATCAACTGGCCGGTAACAGGATTCAGCCGAATCAAACGCACACCCCCGTCCACGAACATGTTCCGCCCCGCCGTACAATAGAGCACATCCTCATGCACCAACACACTCCCATGCACAGGCCACGACGACTCCAACTGTTCCCACGCCATCATCCGGCGATCGATAGGAGCCCCCCGAAACCGCCACGCCAACACCCCGTCACTGGCCCGAACCGCATACACATACCCGTCCGCCGAGCCGAACAACGCCAGCCCCTTGTAATAAGTAGGCGGCGAATCCACCCGTCCGCCCGTCATGTACGACCACAGCACCTCACCGTTATCGCCATCCACCGCATACACCGTGTGCCGATCGATAGAAGCGACGAAAGCCTTCCCCGCCGCAACAGTCACAGCCGTCAGACGCCCGCCGATCTCTGCCTGCCACACCTGCTTCAGATCAGCCGAAACAGCACTCGCCGACGCCCCGCTACGACTGCCGTCATGACGATACGTGGGCCAGTCGCTCGCACCGGCCGCAGCGCCGGCCTTACCACCGTACGCCGGACCGCGCTGCAGACGAGCCTCGCCCGAAAGAGATGCACGACTGACTCTCACCACTTCCCCGCCCGCCAGGGCGTTCAAGCCTGTCAGCTTCGCCTCCAACTGGCACCCGCACGAGTTCATCGGAGCATAAGTCATCCCGTTGCACGGCATCACACCATAAATACACCCGCCGCGAACCCAGTGATGCGGCTTCCAGTGCTCGCTCGTCAGATCCACAAATTCCGTCCCGTTGCGACCCGTAATCAGATACTTGCCCGAAGCCTTCGCCGGATAGCACCGATGGTGGAACCAGTTCACATGCACATCCGCTGCAAACTCTCTCGTCAGCTTCCCGCTGGCCGGATCGTATCCCGCAAAAGTCCCGTCGTCTCCGCTGCCGGCAATCGCCGCCGTCCACGCAAGCCCGTCCACCACAAAAAGGTCCTTCAGTGACTGATGCCCGCTCGGCCGATGCCTCTGCTCCCACAACTGCTTACCATCCTTCAGAGACCACCCCGACATCTTCCCGTTATTGCCCGCAAACAACACCACCTCACCGTATATCAAAACGCGAGGCCCCGTATTCGTCTGCACCGGAAGCGCCGTAGGCGCCTCGCCCCCCTCCCACGCAACATCCCCACTCTTGCCGTCCAGACAAACTAACTTCTCCCCGTCGTGAAACACCACACGCCCATCCGCAGCCGCCAGACTGCACGGAGCCACCGGACTCTCACTCTCCCACAACTTTCGACCCGACCCCGCCTCGTAAGCCAGGACCTTGCGAACCGCCCCCTTCCAGCCCCAACCCGGATTCGCACGCCGCGTGTTCGCCCACACATAACTCTCCCCATCCCGCCGCCAGTCGGGCAGCA
>CP070792.1:861603-864314 GCA_020346845.1 Gemmatimonadota bacterium | reverse complement strand
TAGCAGATGTGATACGCGTAATTTCGCTCCCACGTTCGCAAGTATGGTTATGACTTATCGTGTCGGCACTGCCAGATTCGCCTAGCGGTACGGTGGCAGGTGCGAGATGCCACCAGCGGTCAGTGGACCGTGAAGTGGTGCCGACGTGGCGGAAGTGGCAGACGCGAGCGCCTCGCACGCGCTTGGGCAAAAGCCCGTGTGGGTTCGAATCCCACCGTCGGTACCCACCGCGCCTACGGCCATTCTTTGTTGCATCGCATGGGTGCTGAGCATATCTTTGACGTGTGTGCGAGGCGCGTCTACCGCAGCGATCCGCTGCGTTGAGAGCCGGGTGTATAGCCACCCGGCTCTTTTTGGTCGTGCCGCCTTCCTACGAGACGCTGGCGATTCTCGGTGTTGCAGCCCGGTCTAACCTTGGTGTCTACGCGAGCGCTGGTTCAGACAAGTGCTGGAAGTCTGCTGTGCGAATCGGGCACCCTGGAAAAGAGTAGGGCTTTGTTGTATAGTGGCTTCGCTGTGCTGGTCCCAGTGCTCAAGGCTCCTTCAGTCTCAGGGGTACCTCGATGGTCGAGCGCTTTAAACCCATCCGCTTTTCCCGCGCAGGCATCCGGGGACTCAAAGCATCAGCCACCATAGCCATCAATGACAGGGTGCGGGAGATGTGGGACGCCGGCAGGAACGTGTATCATCTGGCGTTTGGAGAATCCCGTTTCCCGATCCATCCCAAGATAGCGGCAGCCCTAGGAGCCAACGCCCAGCGAAGAAGCTACACCAGTGCCCTGGGTATCGCGGAGCTTCGCCGGGCGATAGCAGAGCATTATGGTCGCAGATTTGATCTGGATGTGGCACCGGAACGAGTCGTTGTGGGGCCAGGTAGCAAGTCGCTGATCTTCTCGGCACTGATGGCCCTGGGAGAGGAAATCATAATCCCGCAACCGTCCTGGGTCTCCTATGGTCCGCAAGTCCACATCCTGGGCAAACCGGTCACGTTCGTTCCGACTAGGCCTGAGACGAATTACGAGTTGGAGTTGGACGTCTTGGAGGAGCGAATCCACGACTCTCGGCAGAACTGGGGCAATCCCGAGGTCTTCATCGTCAACAGCCCGAAGAATCCCACGGGTACGGTGATGCGGCCCGAGAAGGTGGAGGCTCTCGCCGGCTTCGCCCGGGACCACGAGCTGATGGTGCTGAGTGATGAGATCTATGCACTGACGCTTTTCAGCACCATCCCCCATGTATCCATATCGCAATTCTACCCTGAGGGTACCGTTGTCTTTGGAGGTCTGAGCAAGAGCCTACCATTGGGTGGATGGCGGGTAGGGACGGCGATCATGCCTCGCGAAAAGGGGGGCAAGGCGCTAGGGCAGGCGATGTCGAATATCGCGTCAAACATCTGGACGTGCACGCCGGCACCCGTACAATACGCTGCCTTGATCGCGTATAGCGGAGACCCGGAAATCGAGGAGTACATCGAAATCTGCAGACAGATGCACGCGATTAGAACGAAGTTCCTCTACCGGACCATGAATCGGCTAGGAGTGCCCTGCGTTGAGCCGGCCGGCGCCTTTTACATCTACCCGTCGTTTGAGAGATGGAAAGAGCAGCTGGCGGCTCGCGGCGTGCACAACGACAACGATCTTGCCTTCCACCTGCTCGATCGCTACGAAATAGCAACTCTGCCGGGCTCAGACTTCCACGCCGCTCAGGATTTCTGCCTCAGGATCTCATCGAGCTACATCGATGTGGCAACAGACGAGCACGCCGATCGCCTCCTTGCGGCCTTCATGGATGATCCTAACCCGGAGCGGTTTATCCGGGACCATCATCCCCGGATGCAGCAGGTGGCGGAGAGGTTCGCGCAGTTTGTTGCGGAGCTCAAGCACGAAGCCGGAGAACCAGACACTGTCCCCAATCTGGCCGTAGTCTGACTCATCGTGACAGCATCACAACATGAATGACGTCGTAATAGTGGATGGAGTCCGCTCGCCGGTTGGCAGCCATAATGGGTGTCTCTCTGCCGTACGCCCCGACGACCTTCTTGCAGAGGTCTTGAATGGGCTGGTGCGACGCGTAGGGATTGCCCCGGCGCTGATTGACGATGTATACGCCGGATGCGGCAATCAGGCGGGCGAAGACAACCGTGACGTGGCGCGGATGGCGGTGCTGCTCGCGGGGTGGCCCGTGACGGTTCCGGGTGTAACCGTCAACCGCAACTGTTCTTCGGCGCTCGAGGCCGTGAACCAGGCTGCCAAGGCAATCGTGTCTGGTGAGGGAGACGTGTTCGTCGCTTCAGGTGTGGAGTGCATGAGCCGAGCGCCCTGGGCCATTCCCAAGCCGGAGCGTGCACAGCCCGTCGGTCATAGGACCATGTGGGATACTACTGTGGGATGGCGGTTCAACAATCCACGGCTAGATGAGTTGTACCCCATCGTCAGTCTCGGCGAGACCGCCGAGAACATTGCCGCTGAGCTCGGTATATCCCGAACCGAGCAGGACACGTTTGCGCTCGAGAGTCAACGCCGCGCGGTGGAGGCATTGAACGCGGGTAGGTTCAAGGACGAGATCGTGCCGATCCCCGTGCCGCAACGACGGGGCGATCCCATCTTGGTGGATACGGACGAACACCCGCGCTATCGCATTGAGGATGGCCGGTTCGTACTCGATACGAGTATGGAGAAGTTGGGCAGCCTGAGACCTGCATTCAAAGCTGA
>CP070792.1:858771-861503 GCA_020346845.1 Gemmatimonadota bacterium | reverse complement strand
GAACATGGCGCTGTGGAGCCCGCCGAATAGGAAGAACAGACCGGCTTCGCGCGATTCAGCCAGATAGAAGCGGTGCAAGTTCTCGATCAATAGCACGTAAAGCGTACACAGCAGGAACACCGCGAGCAGTCGGCGGCCCAGCCAGATCACCAAGTCATCGTCGAGGTGCCGCTTGGCCGCTCGGAAGAGCAGCACATTCACGAGGATCATGAGGGCCGCACCTGAAGAGAGCGCCGCCGCGACGAAGCTCGGGGGAAGCAGCGACGAGTTGTACAGCTCCCGCGGTACGAACGCAAAGATCGCCCCAGTCCCAGTGTGGGTACCGATTGCCCACAGACACACCGTGAGTGACGCGATCTTCGTCAGCGTGCCCTTCTCACGGAACAGCGCCCAGAGGTAGATGATACAAATCAACACGTGACCCGAATAGAGCGAGGGGTTGATCGAGAACATCGACCGCAGATTGAAGTGGGTGAAGGGCTTGGTGAGCACTCTGTCGACGCGGCCCTGGTCGGTGAATATCGAAAGCAGGCCCGCGATCAGGAACAACATCGCGAGGTAGGCGGCTATTCTCGCAAACGGTTTGTACTGCGTCTGGCCGAAGATGCCGTAGAGCCCTGAAACCACGAGGGATCCGGCGGATAGACCGATGTAGAATATCGCCATCGAAATCTGCAATCCCCACGGTACCCGATTGGTCATCCCCGACAGGTACAACCCGTGTACGCTCATCAAGTATGTCGCGTACACTCCCGCGAGTCCCAGCACCGCCAGGACGGCGGCGGCGACATAGAACGACTTCGACGTGCCCTCGATCTTGGCAAACTGAACATCCATCGGGCTACCTCACATTCACTCGACTACAAGCCCAGGTAATAGACCTTGGGCTCCGTTCCCCAGTCCGGCCTGATACGCTTGACCGAACGTTCCGATATGAGTCTCGACACCGCGCTGTCGGGATCGTTGAGATCTCCGAACACCAACGCGCCTGTGCCCTCCGCTGCGCAAGCCGACACACAGGCGGGCTGCATTCCCTGATCGACCAGATGGGCGCAAAAGGTGCACGACTCGGCGACACCGTGCGACCGTTTGGGAAAGTCTGTGTTGGGCCAGTCTTCATTTTCCTTGTAGTTGAAGAATCTGGCGTTGTACGGACAAGCGATCATGCAGTACCTGCACCCGATGCACCTGTGATGGTCCACTACCACGATGCCGTCGAGCCGTTTGTATGTGGCCTGAACCGGGCAGACTTGTGCACACGGAGGGTTCTCACAGTGATTGCACAGCAGTAGTACCTGCTTCCCTTCAGCGTGCTCGTCATCCTTTGGTTTGATGCTCGCCTTGCGGATCCAATGGATGTCCCATCGCTTGTCGTTGTGGAATGCCACGTTGTTCTCGGTGCGACACGCGTCCAAGCAGGCAGTGCAGTCTGATTGACACTTGTCGAGATCGATCACCATGCCCCATTTGCGACCGGCAAGGGGGCTATCGGCTCGCTCAGTTCCAGTGTCACAGGAGGTCAGCACTGGTAAGGCGAGCGCACTCGAGCCTCCTGCCAGCAGCGCTCCGCCTTTCTTGAGAAAGTCGCGTCTATCCATCGTCTGCCTCGCGTTCCGGCGTCGGATTCTCTTCGCCTGGCTCGGGGTAATAATGACAGCCGAAGCAATCGAGAATCAGGCTGGCGGCATCATGACACTTGTTGCAGAATCGTTCCCTGCTGGTATGGCACTCGCGGCACCCGCTCAGGGTTATTTCCCCTCTGATACCGTGACGGATCACGTCTTCTCGGGTCTGCTTGAGCAGCTCCATGTGCTGAAAACGCATGTACGTGGTTTCCCTGACGCACTCCTCGTGCTCTTCGTCGGGCCGCTCCAGGAACAGCCGTGCATCTGTCTCTCCGGACGTAGTTACAGGGCGGACCAGGCCATACACGAATGGCACCAGTATGATGAGTACGGCAGCCGCCACGAATCGGCCGGTGTTCTTCTGATGCAGCAGCTTGCTGAATTTCATGGCGAGACCTCATTGCTGGCTGCGCTGTCGCTACCTTTGTCGTTCCTCGCACGAGCCGCGTTGTCTCTAGTGCGGCCATAGTACTCGGCGTATATCATCGCCGTCGTACGGTACAGCAGGTGCGCGAACTTGGAGTAGGGCAGATATATCAGCAGGGCAAACACAAAAACGAGGTGTATGAAGTAAGCGACGTGCCGGTGCGGCACCATACGCAAGTAGTGCAGGAACTCGGTCACGAAGCCACTCACGACGACGGCAAAGATCGTCCACAGAAACGCCCAGTCGAAGTAACTGCTCGAGCCTGCGTTGTCTCGGTTGTGAAGGCGATCGCGGATCATCAACACACACCCGGCGAACACGGCAAGACCGCCCAAGTTTGCCAGCACCTTCCACGGACTCCAGAAACTGAATGGATATAGGAAACCGTTCCGGAGGAGCGGGTTGATCGGACCAGTGATCACCCAGAAGGTGACGGCAGCCAGGGCAATGAAGCCGAAGAAGACCAGGAAGTGGGAGGCAGCGCGGGTGTGTTCCGCTGCGCAGGAAGTGAACTCGTCGTGTCTGATGATCTTGCCGATCGCCTTGATGGCGCTGGCAAACAGCCCTTTGTCGGGTCTGTCCGTAGCACCCCAAGTGCGCGGTTGCCTCATTACCCGGACGAATCGCACGACACCTATAACACACGAGACGAGCGCAAGAACTGCAAACAGCCCGAAGAA
>CP070792.1:855937-858671 GCA_020346845.1 Gemmatimonadota bacterium | reverse complement strand
CGATCCGTGAGTCCAACCCCAGTTCTTCGGGAGCCACTACGACCCGTTCTTCCAGCACCATCTCAATCACCTCGAGCCCTCCCACCATACGGCTGTAGCCAATGCAATCTTCGTGCAATTACCGGAACTAGGGCATCGAGGCGCATCAAGCAAGAACCGGCCACAAACACCTAAACAACTAAGGGCCAACATGTTACGCACTCACGTGCGAGCGATGTCACTCAGTTTGCAGTGACAGTTCGCCCAGTCGGCGCGCTTTGTGCAATGGCGCCCCCTGGTGCACGGAGCTATATAACATCCCGCTCGAGCTCCGTTCGAAAGCTCCAACTCGGCAGGGACCACCAGTCATCCACAGGCATGGAGGATCGTGTGTCGGACCAGATTTCTACTCTGCTCGATGAACAGCGCGTATTCCGACCCAAGGCGGGATTCAAGCGCACAGCCCATGTAAAGGCCAAAACGGTCTACCGGGAGTCGAGTGCGGCCCGGCTGCGCTTCTGGGCCAAGCAGGCACGGCAGCTCGACTGGATCAAGCCGTGGTCGAAGGTCCTCGAGTGGAAGCCCCCCCACGCCAAGTGGTTCCTGGGCGGGAAGCTGAATGCGTCGGTCAACTGTCTCGACCGCCACATCAAGACCGCCACCAAGAACAAGGCAGCAATTCTGTGGGAAGGTGAACCGGGCGATCGCCGTGCCATCACCTACTGGGAGTTGTATCGCGAGGTGAATCGATTCGCCAACGTGCTCAAGTCACTCGGCGTGAAGCGCGGCGACCGGGTAGCCATCTACATGCCGATGATCCCCGAGGTGGTAGTCGCGATGCTCGCGTGTGCTCGCATCGGTGCGCCACACTCGGTCGTGTTCGGCGGGTTCTCAGCCGAATCGCTCAGAGACCGTATCAACGACGCCAAGGCGAAGATCGTCATCACGGCCGACATCGGCTATCGCAGAGGCCAAATCGTTCCGCTCAAGCGAAACGTTGACGAGGCACTAGAGGAGACTCCCTCCATCAAGCACACAGTGGTGGTCCGCCGCCGTGCGTTTGCACAATACGATGACTCGCTGATGACCATGAAGCCCGGCCGCGATCACTGGTATCATGACCTCATGGCCAAAGCCAAGGCTGATTGCGAGCCAGCAGTGATGGACGCGGAAGACATGCTGTTCATACTCTACACATCGGGCACCACCGGCAAACCCAAAGGCATCGTCCACACTACGGGCGGCTACATGACACAGGCGCTGGCCACCACGCGCTGGGTATTCGACCTCAAGGACGACGACGTGTATTGGTGCACCGCGGACGTGGGTTGGGTCACGGGCCACACCTACCTCGTGTACGGTCCGCTCGCCGCCGGTGCCACAGCGGTCATGTACGAGGGCTCGCCCGATTGGCCAGACAAGGATCGGCTGTGGGAAATCGTGGAGCGTTACGGTGTCACCATCTTCTACACGGCACCGACAGCCATACGCGCATTCATGAAATGGGGCCCCGAGTACCCTTCGAAGCGAGATCTATCATCGCTCCGCCTGCTCGGTACTGTGGGTGAACCGATCAACCCCGAGGCCTGGATGTGGTACCACAAGCACATCGGCGGTGGCAAGTGCCCGATTGTCGACACCTGGTGGCAGACCGAGACCGGCGGGATCATGATCACACCACTCCCCGGCGTGACCACCACGAAGCCGGGTTCTGCCACGGTGCCGTTCCCGGGAATCGAAGCGGATCTGTTCGACGCAAAGGGAGAGCCGATCAAGGTCGGTGGCGGTTATCTAGTGATCACGAGCCCGTGGCCCGGAATGCTGCGAACCATCTATCGCGACGACAAGCGCTACCGCAAGCAGTACTGGAGCAAGTACCCCGGCTTCTACTTCCCGGGTGACGGGGCTAAGCGAGACGACGACGGCTACTACTGGATTCTGGGCCGGGTCGATGATGTACTCAACGTAGCGGGTCACCGCATCGGCACCATGGAAGTTGAGAGTGCGCTGGTATCCCATCCGGCAGTGGCTGAAGCCGCCGTAGTGGGTAAGCCGCACGAAGTGAAGGGTCAGGCGATCACCGCATTTGTGATCCTCAGAAGCGGGTCCGATCGCTCGCCGGGACTGGTAGGCGAGCTGAAAGAGCACGTCGTGAAGAAGATCGGGGCCATCGCCAGGCCGGAGGATCTCTTCTTCACACCGGATCTGCCCAAGACAAGGAGCGGTAAGATCATGCGGCGGCTGCTCGGTGACATAGCTTCCGGCAGGGCATTGGGGGATGTGACTACGCTGGCGGACCCTGGCGCGGTCGAGGAGCTGAAGAAGAAGTACGAAGAGGAGGGATAGAGGGCCTATTCCTCGCTGGCGGTCTCAGCCGCTGCGCGCCAGCCGCGCAGCTTGTAGAGTGAAATCAAGAAGATGGTGGTGACCAGGATCGCGCATACAACGCACCATTGGCACCACGCATGGATGACTGCCGCTTCCAGGTACGTGAGATAACCCACGAAAATCACACCTATTCCGGAGAGGACCAACAGCAGCACCGTTGGTCCTCTCTTGTCAAACCATGCGTCTTGCAGACCTGCCAAGCTGACGACGAACAGAGACGCGAAGCCGACCGTGCCGAAGAAGGCCACGGGCAGCCCGAAGAACACCGCATACTCACTCAGTTGCACGGTCTCACAGCCACCGGTCGAGCAAACCATTGGACCCATGAGTCCGAGCTTCCACAGCCAGAGATACAACGCGACGAAGA
>CP070792.1:853075-855837 GCA_020346845.1 Gemmatimonadota bacterium | reverse complement strand
TTGCCGACTCTGATCAGCTCATGCTCCGAGTTGCCGACCTCGCCTATCGTACCCATGCACTCGGCTCGAACCATGCGGACCTCACCGCTACGCAGCTTCAGTGCAACGTAAGCGCCCTCTTTCGCGACTACCTGGGCACCGGTACCGGCGGACCGGCACAGCTGTGCGCCCTTGCCGGGTTTGAGCTCGACACAGTGCACCGTGGTGCCTAAGGGAATCTCTCTCAGTGGCAACGCGTTGCCGTTCCTGACATCACTACCCGGTCCTGAAACGACCGTGTCACCCACCCGCATGCCTCTGGCGTGAATGATGTATCGCTTGTCACCGTCGGCATACTGCAGCAGTGCGATTCGCGCTGTGCGGTTAGGATCGTACTCGACCTCACTCACCCGAGCGGGCACACCGAACTTCTCGCGCTTGAAGTCAATTCGGCGATAGCGACGTTTGTGCCCGCCACCACGATGCCGCATGCTCAAGTGCCCATGGTTGTTCCTGCCACCGCTCTTCTTGAGAGGCGCCAGTAGCGACTTCTCCGGCGTCGACCGTGTAATCTCCGCGAAATCGGAGACTGATCTCTTGCGGGTGCCGGGACTGATCGGTCTGAACTTTCGAATTCCCATTCGCTCTAGCCCTCGAATACCTCGATCGAGTCGTCCTCGTGGAGCGTGACGTACGCCTTCTTCCAGCGTGTGCTGAGCCCCTTTGTCCGACCCATCGTCTTGATCTTGGCGCGCTGCTGCATCGTTCGCACCTTCAAGACCCGAACATCGAACAGCTGCTCGATTGCTTCTTTGATCTGATGCTTGGTCGCCTTCGGATGAGCACGAAATGCGTATTCCTTACGCGCGCCGTACGCCGCAGATGTTTTTTCTGTCACTACTGGCTTGATGACCACCTCGTAATCAAGCATCGTCACCACCCTTCTTCTTGCCGGATGCCTTCTTCACGGTAGCCTTTGACGCCTTCTTCTTGGCAACCTTCTTCGCCGACTTCTTGACCGCAGCTGCTTTCTCTGCCCGCTTGGTGCGGCTTCCAGAGGTCTTGGCACGCTTCACCACCTCGCCACCAATGGCGCCCTCCTCAATCACGAGCGCGTCTGCCCACAAGATCGAATAGGCAGATGCATCCGTGTATCTCATGACATCTACCGTCGGGATGTTGCGGCACGACAGGAAGACCTCGGGTCGTACACCGTTGGTCAGGATCAACACCTTCTTGCTACTCAGTTCGAGCTTTTCCAACAGCTGTATCATTTCCCGTGTCTTGGGCTGCCCGAATTCGAACGCCTCTATGACGTAGAGCGCCCCTTCGTTGGCTCGCGCATTCAGTGCCGACTGGCGCGCTGATTGTCGCACCTTCCGGGGAAGCTCTATCCTGTACGATCGAGGCCGCGGACCGAACGCGATACCGCCACCTGCCCAAATTGGTGACCTCGTTGTTCCTTGGCGAGCTCTACCTGTTCCCTTTTGACGCCATGGCTTCCTCGTACCGCCTGACACCTCAGCACGAGTCTTGGTGGACGCGTTGCCCTGACGCTGGTTGTTCCGGAATGCGCGAACAGCCTGATACAACACGGCCTGGTTCACGGTACCGTCGAATTCCTGCGGCAATGCATACATGCCCTTACGCTCGGCCGACGCGCTATAGTGATGCGCTTCAAGCATAGCGGCTCCCGCCTTCCTGCTTTCTGACGAGTACTATCCCCTTGATCGGGCCGGGGACGGCACCTTTCACATAGAGGAGGTTCCTCTCAGGGTCCACCTTTGCGACCGACAGCCCCATCTCCGTGTGTCGTACGGCACCCATTTGTCCCGGCAGTCGCTTGCCCTTGATCACCCGTGATGGGTCAGTGCCCGCACCCATGCTTCCTGGATTGCGGTACCGAGTGCTACCGTGCGTCGCCGGGCCACCGCGGAACCCATAACGCTTGACCACACCCTGGAACCCCCGTCCCTTGGTTTTACCTGTAATCTTGATACGGTCGCCCGGCTCAAAGATCTCTACCGTCACGACGTCACCAGGCGCCGCTTCAGCGCCTTCGGCCAATGGAATGCTCTTCAAAACTGCAGGAGTCACGTCCAGATTGGCTCCTCTGACATGTCCCTCGAGTGCCTTGTTGACCCGCTTCGGCTTGCGTGCACCAAAACCGAGTTGCACGGCCTTCGAGCCACGGGATCCCTCTTGCACCTGCACTACCGGGCAAGGCCCCGCCTCGATAACCGTCACGGGAATAACTTGCCCGTCTTCCTTGAATAGGCGCGTCATCCCGATCTTGCGACCTATGATTCCATTCATCGCTATTCGACCTTGATCTCTACGTCCACACCGGCCGGTAGATCCAACTTCGTCAGGGCATCTACCGTCTGCGCGCGAGAGTCCTTGATCTCGATTAACCGCTTGTGAGTCTTGAGCTCGAATTGCTCACGACTCTTCTTGTCAACATGCGGACTCCGCAGCACTGTCCATCGCTGCGTCTTGGTCGGCAACGGGATCGGACCCGATGCCTGAGCGCCACTCTTCTCAACAGTTCGTACGATATCCGCCGCGGCTTGATCGAGTACGACATGATCGTACGCTTTGAGTCGAATTCTGATCTGTCCGGCCATTTGGTGTCTCTATACTTCCTAGGTTGTGTAACGCAGTCGCGCTATGCTTGCTCCAAACCGCTATCTACTCGATGACTTTTGTGACGACGCCTGCACCGACTGTGCGACCACCCTCACGTACCGCAAACCGCAAACCCTCCTCCATCGCTATCGGCG
>CP070792.1:850193-852975 GCA_020346845.1 Gemmatimonadota bacterium | reverse complement strand
CTCGTAGGACCCGCCACCACGAATGATATCCTCCAGCGCAGACCTACGGAGCTTGGCCCGACGATGCGCCTCGGAACTGACGTTGATGATCCTACCGCATGCGGCTTGAAGTGACGCCACCAGCAAATCGGTGAGCAGAAACGGCGCCAGATGGTTCACCGCTAGAGTACTCTCGAAGCCATCCTCCGTGAGCTTGCGGCGCGCGAAGAACGTACCGGCGTTGTTCACCAGCAGATCGATGGCCGGATAGTCACCGCGCAATACAGCTCCAAGCTGTCGCACCTGACTCAGGCTGGCGAAGTCTGCATGCGCAACACGCAAATCGGCTGCAGCGACTTCTTCCCGGATACGGCTCTCGGTCTGTCGCCCCCGCTCGTCGTTACGGCAGACCAACACCACATGCGCACCGAGGCCAGCTAACTGCTTGGCCGTATCGAAGCCAACGCCTGAATTGGCGCCGGTCACCACACATACCTTGCCTTGCATGACTATTTCGCCGGAGAAACCTCTCTCTTCGGGCATCACATCTGATCCCAGGCCCAAATGGCGTACTGTGTCTTCTGATCGAGCTTGTGCCCGCACTCCTTCAGCGTCAGAAGTATGCTACCGCGATGATGGCTTTCGTGCGCGACGATATACGCCAGCGTGGTGAATATTCCCTTCTTGAAGCCACGCCGCTTGGGCTGCCCTAGCAGGACTCCGCCCAGGAACTCCTCCATCGCGGTCGCCGACGCTTTCAGGGCACCTCTCAGTGCGGACTTGTCCGGAGTGACTTTCGTCTCAAATAAAACGAGTCCCTCTGCCAGATCTTTGGCCCGTTTCTCCAGGTGCCACACCCGTACGTTGTGCATGTGGGCGAACTGGCGCGCCACGTCGCGGCCACCACGCTTCGATAATGTGCACTTCATACCGGCATCACTGATGTGATCGATCAGAAAGAGATTGATGCGATTGTTGGTATGCCAGGCTTCCTTTAGCTCCTCTAGCCTCGCTGTATTGTCTGTATCGGACATCATGTACCGCCGAAGAAATCGAGCACCGTCTCCATGAACCGCGGCGCGTGCTCACCCGTAATCGGTACGTGGCCTCCGTCGGGTACGACCCAGAGATATGCATTGGGAATCGCCGCGTACATGTCCGCCGCCATGGACACAGGGAAGCACCAATCACGGTCGCCGTGAACGATCAGAGTCCGGGCTGCGATTTGAGACAGATCCTCATCGGTGAACGCAACATCCGTCTCGTTTGCAGCAAACGCCGGCAACATTGCGGCGATTGCCGCTATCTGCTCGTCGCCGTGCGTATGCCGACGCCTCATCTCAGTCCACCACTCGGCGGGATAGCTATCGGCACTGGCGCTCGCCATGCTCTCTCTGCAGTGGGGCAAGAACGCGCTCCCCGCACCCACTATGGCCATCGCCTCGATCCTCGCCGGTTGTCGCGCGGCCATGTGAAGCAACGTGATGCCTCCCATACTCGCACCGATGGCGCGCGTGGTCTCGACTCCAAGCTGATCGAGCAGCGCCAGCACATCCTCGGCAGACTGACCTATGGTGAACTCGCCACTCGGATTGGTCGACCTTCCATGCCCTCTGACATCGGGCAGTATCAGGCGGTAGTGATCTGCCAGCTCTTGGACGAAAGGATCGAAGTCATGGCATGTGCCGGACCAGCCGTGCAGGATCAAGAGCGGATCACCTGAGCCAACTGTCTCATAGTACATCTCGAAGCCGTTCACACCGAGCGTGTGGCCCTCTCTCTCGCTCTGCGCGAGTGCTACTCCATTGGCTGCTACGGCAACCAGAACCGTGATAGTGAGAGCCTTCATTTGCGCATGCATCAGCAGACGTACCTTCTGTTTGAGTTAACCGATCTTCTTGGCCAGGAGTATGTCGGGCTTGCCCCGTCCGTTGGCATCGGGTACCACACCCGCGATTCGAAAGCCTATCCGGGTGTAGAACTCGTATGGGTGGCCCTTGAGGTTCTCGATATTGCGGATTGCGCCGGGAATGTCGTCATACAGATCGACGCCCGACACGCTCGTGGCATATGTCTCATCATCCGAGCCGAGCCACAGCGTCAATGCACCGCGGGCTGCCACGATTGCCTCTATGTCCTCTACCAGCGCCCTGCCGTACCCCCTATTGCGGTGGCTCTCCGCCACCACCAGCGGATGCAACTCCCACACGTTGCCGTCATAGTGCGGCATCGCCCCGGCCCAACCCATTACCCTGTGCTGGTCGTCCAGCATCACCCGGCAGATCTTTTCGCTTTCCAGCGCCGACTCGACCTCTCGTCTGGCCGAGTCCATATCGGGCCAGGCGGGTGTCAGTGCTCGGAACGACTCGTACAGCAGCCCTGCGGTCTGTTCTCGCAGTCCACTGTTGTCGGCGGGCAAGTCGACGATGCGCGGCATCACTGCCCTAACCGTCTGCCCAGGGGGCGTATGACGACGGCGGTCACCGCCACGCCCGCCAGAGCGGCCCATATGATGGCACTTTGAGCCAGACCATTCTCGTCGAGTAGCATGGACTGAAACGCCATCAGCAGCGCGACAAGCATGCCTGCCCGGACCCGTGATGCCGCCAAACGATGGCCGCTCACGTCACCGCGGGACTCAACAATTCGAGTCCCCAGCAGAGCCGCCAAGTAGACGAGAGCGATGGCCACGAGCAGCCCTGTGACGCGTGAATCGACCGGTGGTTGGACCAGCACATCAGCCTCGACCATCAGGAACGAAACAGCGGTGCCGGCCAGGCACACGGCGGCAAACACCCACTGT
>CP070792.1:847311-850093 GCA_020346845.1 Gemmatimonadota bacterium | reverse complement strand
GCCGCAAGGGCGTTCAGACCGACGATTCTCTACCCGTACCATTACGGGAGCACCGATTTAGCCGAACTGGTGACACTGATGGAAGCTGAACAGGCTGTCGAGGTTCGAATCAGAGAGATGGATTAGCCGCCGACTCGTGCTTCAGAAGACATAGGCCCGGATCGCGCCTAGTGCGTAATCCGGGCCTCGTTGTCCAGGTACTCCCTGAGTGTACTACTTGTGGTTCGCCTCAACTGCGATCTCGATTTCCACATCTGCACCCACAACCACCGTCTCGGCCCAGCTACCGACCCCTACGCCGAAGTCACGGCGATCGAGTTCCGTGGTGGCCTGGAAGCTTGCCACTCGCACGACGCCGCCCAACATGTCTCTCATCTGCTTGGGGATGTCTTTCACCCCGAGAAGCTTGACCTTAAGTTCGACTTCTTCGGTCACGTCCTTGATGGTGAGATAACCCTTGGCTAGTAACTGATCGGCACCGGCCGACTGCACAGAGGTGCTCTTGAACGTAATGTGCGGGTACTTCTCGACCTCGAACCAATCACCCGACCGCAGGTGGTTGTCTCTCTTCTCGTTACCCGTGTTCACGCTCGCGACGTTGATCTGCACCTCAACAGTGCTGTTTTCCGGATAATCCGGATCGAAATCGAGCGTCACCTGGTAGTCGTCGAACGACCCTGATACCGGAGTGAAGAAATGCCTCACGCTGAAGTTGACCTCAGTGTGAGCGCCGTCCACGTTCCACGGGGATGTTGACAACGTTGGCTGGCCGCCTGAAGCGGCCATTGTAAGTGCCCCGGTCGCTAGGATGCCCGGGACGATGAGCAGCTTCTTCATGTAACCTCCAAAAATGGGTATAGACGTTGAAGTCATGATCTGTTTTGACTGTGAACGCGGGATCCGCTGTCCGGGTTCCCGGACCATCACCGTAAGTCCTATTTGAAAGGCTCCCGGACGGCCGTCAGTACCTCGAAGCGGAGGGCTTCAAGGGCTGTTGGAAAATCGGTTCTTGCTCCTGTGCCAGGGGACTTTAGTTTGTGGCTGTGGATTCCACTTCCCCGCACACCAATGCCATTGGGGGCTGACTCGTGGACATCGCAACTCTGAAGGAAGAGGCGCGCACGCTCGAGCAGCAGGGCCGGGCTGCGGATGCACTCGCCATCTACCGGAAGGTCTTAGCCCACCTAGAGGGAACCTCGGCAATCTTGAGGGAGTTGCCGCTGTACGTAAAAGCGGGTGATCTCAACCTCAAGCTCGGAGATGCCAAGACGGCGGTGGCCATGTATGAGCGGGCCGCCAAGCGGTACGCTCAACACGGCTCGGGCAAGAGCGTGGTGGCCCTCTGCACCAAGGTGCTCAGAGTGGATCCCGAGCGAACATATGTGTATCTGACCCACGCCCGTCTGATGATCGAACGCGGCCACGTTGCGGAGGCAGTGAAGGTGCTGGCCGCGTACTCCGAGCGCACGAGACTCGGCAAGGCGCGGGAGGTGCTGCAACGAATCTCGGAGGGCGATGAGCAAGAGGTCAGACCTGTATTGGAGATGCTGTTGGAAGTGGCGGGGAGGGCCGAGAGCGCAAGATTGAAGGCAGCCGTGGGTGTTGAGGAGGAACCCGCGCCGGAAGCCGCGGCATCAGATGACACCTCGGATGTGGCGCAGGAAGAGGCGGAAGCGCTCCAGCCGGGGGTGGCTGAGGAACCTCCCTCGGAGTCAGCCGGTGAACTCGAGGCTGGGGCACCTGCTGAGCCAGCCCGGCCGCGGGAAGACATTTCCGGGTGGATTGCCGCGGAGCCTAGCGAGGAACTGCGGGCCAGAGCTGAGGCGAGGGTGGCGGAAGAGGAGCCGGCCGACGAGATCGCAATGGCGAGTGCGGATGACGCGGTCGAGGGAGAGGGAGAGGTATTCCGGGGCGAGGAGGAACAGGCGCCGCTTGCTGACTCAGTGGAGGAGACCCCCCTTGCGGTATCTGACTTGGCGTCCCAGCCGGAATCGGAGGAGCCGTCGGAGGATTCGGCTGAGGTGGTGGAGCCACCAGCTTCGGAGAAGCCCGTAACGCCGACGCCGGGATACGCACCGAAGGTTGGCCCGGGGATTCCTTCGGAGGATAAGCCCGTAACGCCAAAGCCGGGATACGCACCGAAAGTTGGCGCGGGTGGGATTCCTCTGGAGGAGAAGTCTAAGCCATCAGGTATTGGTGTCTCACAGACTATTGAGCCGCCTTTGGAGGCAGATAAGGCGCCAAAGGAATCCGAGAGAGCCGAACCGGAGGCACCGCGTGAGCCACGGCCGGCGCGACCTGTTACGCGCACCGGCCCCCGTCGACAGCTCACCTTCACCACTGAACGTCGCAGCTCCTCCAAATCGAAATGGATTTGGATGGTGGTGGGCATAGTAGCGGTAGGTGGCGCCGGGGCTGGCCTGGTGATGGGCGGAGTTATTGGCGGTGGATCGGATTCTCCGGATTCACAGGGCGCTGCGCCACTTGGAACGGATACCGCGGAGGTCACTCCAAACCGGTCCGACAGCGGCGCATCGCGGCCCCAACCGTTGGATCCGTCACCGGCGCTTGGGGATTCGCTGGCAGAAGCAGTTGCGACGCTCACGACGCCGGATGTAGTACCCGATTCTCTGCGCCAGATAGAGCCGTCTGCAGCTACCATTGACCCTGCGGTAAGCGCGTTGACGGATACGGCGGCTCAGGACACGGTGGGAGATCCGCTACCAGGAACGGAGTCGACGCGTCGGCTCGTCTTGATCGAAGGACTTCAAGTGCAGAGCGT
>CP070792.1:844412-847211 GCA_020346845.1 Gemmatimonadota bacterium | reverse complement strand
CGTGTCGCGGCAGGCGTGTTGGGTTTCGCGATCTTGGCAGCCGCGATAGTACTCATCGCCGTTTCGTTGGTACTCGCGCGACGTTGGTCGCGCTACGTCTCCGCACCGATAGAGGAGTTGGTTGACTGGGTGCGAAGAATCGAGCGGAAAGAAGAACTCCCATCCCAAAGTGCGACACGTGGCGCACCGGAATTCGCCGATCTGCAACATGCGGTGCGAGAAATGGCCGCAGCGCTCGAAGCGGCGCGGGCAAGAGAGTTGGAGCAGGAACGGCTACGCGCATTTCGTGAAACTGCGCGCAGGGTAGCGCATGAGATGCGTGGACCGATCACGGCGTCGCGGCTGGCTCTCAGGAGGCTCCAAGGGAAAGGGGGGGACGAGCTGCTGAGCGTGGTGGACGAAGAGACTCAACGGTTGGAGCGTATGTCACACGAGTTCTCCGAGTTTGGACGGCTACCTGAGGGACCGGCAGCGGAGATCGACCTACGGGAGTTGTTGGACAGCGTTGTAACAGCAACCGTACCCGAGGGAGTACGGGTGCAAGTAGATATTGAGCAGGATGCCACCGTTAGCGGCCACTACGAGCCGCTGAGACGGGCCTTACAGAACCTCGTGCGCAATGCCTTGGACGTCGCGGGTCCACTCGGCATAGTAATCGGAATGAACCGCGCCGCCGGCGTGGTCCGCATCACTGTGGCGGATGACGGACCGGGCATCCCCGCCGATCAGCGACTACAGGTCTTCGAACCATATTTCACGACGAAGAAACACGGCACTGGTCTCGGCTTGGCCATGGTGAAGCAAACCGTGTTGGCGCATGGTGGAACGATCGATGCGGAGGAGTCGGTGAACGGGGGCGCAATGTTCGTGATCAATCTGCCGGAGAATAGGTGAGCGCGCGGATCCTGATTGTAGACGACGAGAAGAACATGCGGCGCATGTTGCGTGCGATTCTGGAGGAGGAATCGTACGATGTGCATGACGTCGAGGGGGGCAAAGACGCACTCGCCACGTGTATTGAGGTCGAACCCGACGTGATCTTGCTCGATCTAGTGATGGAGCCGGGTCCTGACGGCTTGGCCGTCTTGGAGCAACTGCGAACCCAACATCCAGATCCCGCCGTGATAATGATGAGTGGTAAGGCAACGCTCGACGACGCCGTCAAGGCCACCAAGCTGGGTGCGTTCCAGTTCTTGGAGAAACCACTCACTCCCGAACGCCTACTTACAGCGGTGGGTGCAGCTGTGGCACTGATGCAAGCGCGTGCGGAGAACCGGGCACTGCGTGCTGAGCTGCCGGACTCAGGTGAGATCGTGGGAAACAGTGCGGCGATGCAGCAAGTTCGCAGCCTCATTGCTCAGGTCGCACCCACACCGTCCCGCGTGCTGATCAGCGGTGAGTCGGGTACGGGCAAGGAGCTCATTGCACGCGCCATCCACCAGCAGAGCCCGCGGGCGCAGCGCCCTATGGTGAGTCTCAACTGCGCGGCCGTACCGCGTGACTTACTCGAGAGTGAGATGTTCGGCCACGAGCGGGGCGCCTTTACCGGTGCGGTCTCGAGGCGACATGGCAGGTTCGAGTTGGCCGACAAGAGCACGCTGTTCCTCGATGAAGTCGGCGACATGCATCTGGAGGCACAGGCCAAGCTTCTCAGAGTGCTGGAGGAAGGAACGGTGGAACGTGTAGGAGGGGAGCGGACGAAACGAGTCGACGTTCGCGTGATAGCGGCGACAAACAAGGACCTGGAACGGGAGGTAGCACAAGACCGGTTCCGCGAAGATCTGTTCTATCGTCTGAATGTGTTTCCCATTCAGGTCCGGCCGTTGCGTGACCGTATGGACGATCTGCCCGACCTGATAAGGCACCTCGCCACGCTAGCGGGGGCACGCTGCACGCGGGCGCCACGCGAGTTCCCGCCTGATGTGGTCGAGCGTATGACAGCGCACAGCTGGCCTGGCAACGTGCGCGAGCTGGCAAACGTGATCGAACGGTTGACGATCATCGGGGGTGATGGGCCGGTGACCGTTGCGAGCGTCGACAAGGTGATAAGCTCAGGTGCGCGCCGTGCGCGGCCAGCGAGACCCGCCGCCGATGCTCCTGGCCTGGCGGCTGCGCTGGATGCCTACGAGTCGGAACTGATCCAGCAGGCACTGGAGCAGGCCAACGGGAACGTGGCCGAGGCGGCCCGCAAACTGGAAACCGACCGCGCCAACCTGTACCGCCGCATGCGGCGACTGGGCCTGAGTCGAAACGACACGGGCGTGTCTAAGTGACACGTTTTCTCGGATTGACGGCCACGGTCTGTGACCTCTAAGTCTTTGTCATTGAAATACTTAAAGTGAGTCGACTCGGTGGAATGGACCATGCGTTGGAGATGGCCGGAGGTCATCATGGTAAAACGCATGTTGTTCTGGTTCATCGTGGGTTGTGCGCTGTGGCTCGGGTTCTCGGGTCCCCCGCGGCTGGCCGTCGAGGCGGACCGGTCCATCCACTTGTGGGGCTACGAGCTGCGGTTCCAACTGATGCTGCAGCCCATCGAGGTAGATGGTGCGGAGGCGGCTATTCTGCCGACCGATACGCTCAACCTCGAGGTAATCACGGCGAGCGGGGAGTCCAAGTGAGGTTCCGCAGGCTCCTCGCGGCCGTGGGGCTGCTCGTCATGTCGACGGTGGGAATGTTTGACCAAGACACTCTGGTCGCACAGGTTGGCCCGCCGCCGTCCCAGAGCTCGGCGCTGCCGCAATGGGCGGTCGAGTTCTTCAACGCTGCCACCACCACCACCGTGGTGGGGCGGCTCAC
>CP070792.1:841503-844312 GCA_020346845.1 Gemmatimonadota bacterium | reverse complement strand
GATCAGGACCGGCTGTTATCATTCGTACGCCGGTTCGGCGAGACCGTCTTCACTCAGCCAGTGCGGGAGCCAGGCCAAGCAGAAGTTCCCCACATTTATGTCTGTCTTGCGAGGCCGTACTGTGGTTGTGGTTATCTCGAATAATGCCGGATCCATCTGCTCGCCCAGCAGGTTGATCTCCTGCTCGAACTCGGACTGCAGGTCGAGCAGCTTTTGGTGCAGGGCATCAAGATCTCGTTTGGCCCGAGCAATGTCACTCTTCTCACGGGCCGTGCGTCCGATGCCACGGGCTGTCGTTGTGGCTCGACCCACAGTGCCAACGCTTGCTACCTTCCTGCCGAGCAGAGCGCCGAGCACGGTTGCGCCGACAGAGATGGCCGTCTGCATCTTCTGCTGATCGTATTGTGATTTCTCACGCCCGACCTTCTCCTCGGCTCGGCGGATACGGTCTTGGAGAGTAGCTAGCTTTGGCGCGTAGCGCTTGCGCAACTTCTCGAGGGCGGCGTCTCGCTTTTCGTGAGCCGCCTCACGTACCCTGACTCGGAAATCCGCTTCGCCCTCATCAGGCGAGGCCTTGAGCTTCAGTTTGGGACACCGTAACAGGTCCACGCTATGGCTCTGGTACAGGTGTGTTTTGAATGCCTTCTGCCAGGATCTGTATGACGCTTTCTTGGCGGCGCTCGTCGGCAGTTTGGCAAACTCGGCTGATTCCTCCGGCTCATACACCAGATCTGGTTCGACCGTACCCAACAATTCGGCCCCGTTCCACACATTGACCCCGGCACGACCCTTCAGCTGTGCGACGTAGGACACAGTCTCCCACTTGTCCAAGCCGGCCCGCGTGTTTGCGAAATGCAGATCCGCCGTGGCCAACAGTGCTGGCCGGTAGATCAACCGACTACTCTCGTTACCGGCGAACGCCGTGGGGAGGAATGCCTGGATGACGTCATCGGGAACGCTCGGCCGCGCCGCGGTAACACGCCCTTCATTGGAAGGTTTGGCCTTCGGCCGGAGCGGAGCGGACACTTCGGCCGTCATAGTTTCCCGCCGGTCGGCCATCAGACTCTGGATTTGTGTGCGCGTGAGTGGACCGCGCAGATACGACATCGCCCAACGTGTGTGGAACAACACAGGCGTGTCTTCGTGCACGTTATGCATTAGGAATACACGACTAGCGAGACCCGACAACACCTTCTCGATCTCGGCTCGGTCGAATGCTGCGCCGGATACAGCTGAGGCACCCTCGAGACCGTCCATCACACGCTCCTTGTCGCGTGCGGTCTGCAGCCTACCTAGGAACCAAGTGCCGGCGTTGGAGAGCCCTTTGTAATCGAGATCCACCGGGTTCTGCGTGGCCAGCACCACTCCCAGCCCGTAGGCACGCGCCTGTTTCAAGAGCGTGAGCATGGGTGGCTTGGACGGTGGATTGGCCGTTGGCGGGAAGTAGCCGAAGACCTCATCCATGTACAGCAATGCGCGCAGGCTTCCTGTGCCGGCCTGCGATCGCATCCAGGCAACGACCTCATTCAGCAGCAAAGTCACAAAGAACATCCGCTCGGGATCGGACAGATGCGCGATGGATAGAATCGAAATGCGTGGTCGGCCGTCGGGTGCTCGCAGTAGGTTACCTATGTCAAACGGCTCACCATCCATCCATGCTGCGAATCCCGGTGATGCAAGCAAGTTGTTCAGCATCATCGAGAAGGCGAAACGATCCTTACTGGGATAGAAGGTGTCGAGGTCCATGACACCGACCTTCTCGAGCGGCGGTGATTGGACCTCGGCAATGAGTGATGCAAGGTCCAGATCGCGACCCTCGCGCCAAGCACGGTCGAACAGATTGGATAGTAGGATATGTTCCCGGCTCGTAACCGGATCAGCGTCAACATCCACCAGGCTCAAGAGTCCTGATGCAGTCGCGTTGACACGCTCGCGGAATGCGTCCGCGTCCTCTAACAGGGCCGCACCAGGAGCGGCGAAGGAGCCCAGCAAGCTCAACTGAATACCGGCAGTGCTGCCCGGCGTATAGATCGTGAAATCGGCGGAATCGCGCAGGCACCTCAGACGCGAGCCATCCTGCCCCCATTTGGCCAGGCCGTTCTTCCAGAGACCGGCAACGTCGGCGGCGTACTCCTCGGGTGACATACCTTTGCGTGCGGCCTGTCCCGGATCGACCCACGGCAGGAAATCGGACGGCTGGAGCCGGGGGAAGTTCAGCAGCAGATTTCCCAGATCGCCCTTGGGATCGATGACGATCGCAGGTATGCCGTCGATGGCTGCCTCTTCCAACAGCGATACGCAGAGTCCGGTCTTGCCGCTACCTGTCATCCCAACGCACACGGCATGGGTGGTCAGGTCCTTCGAGTCATAGAGAACTGATTCGGCCGTTGTGGTGCCCGTTTCTGAGTCGTACGTACGGCCTAGGTAAAACGCACCGAGGCGTTCATAGGTCTTTGTGTCCGTCTGTTTCTTTGTCCGCGCCATGCGAACTCCGTTAGAGGGGTTGTGGCTTGGCTCGCGCTACTGGAAGCACCGGCTGCAAACAGTGATGGCAGCGGGTGCTATCGTCGGGTCAGCCCAGTGCTGGTATGCGCAGGACCTGGCCAGGGTAGATCTTGTCGGGATGCTCGAGCATCGGCCGGTTTGCCTCGAAGATCGCCGGATACTGCTTGTAATCTCCATAGAACTCCTTGGCGATCTTAGACAGTGAGTCGCCCCTCACGACAGTGTATAGCTGAGCCGCGGCTGCAGCTTCCACAATCTCCATCTGATCGTCAACCTGTCCGACACCGTGTGTGTTGCCGATTGC
>CP070792.1:838565-841403 GCA_020346845.1 Gemmatimonadota bacterium | reverse complement strand
CCAGGCGAACTCCAAGCGGCAACGCCGCTATTACCGGGCCACTGAGCTGGGGCGCAGGGTGACACAAGCCGAAGCCGTACGCTTGCGCGAGTTGCTCGAGTCCGAGCAAGCCGAACTGTTGTGGCAGAAGCCGTGAATCCCAACGACTCCGGCAGCCTCGGTTTGAGCGGTACGTGGATCAAGTTCCTGATGCGGCTCTTCCCCACCGAATTCAGACGAGAGTACGGCGACGACCTGTTGCAAGCGTTTCTCGATCAGAAGGACAATGCAGTAAGTGCCCGTTCCGCACTTTCTGCAGCGTTGAGTCGCGGGAAACTCACTCTCACCTCGAGCTGGTACGTCCTGCGCGCCGGCCTGGCGGAGCGTCGTTCCGATGCGCGCGCCAACAAACACTTTCGCGACCAGTATCGGAAAGAACCGATTGTTATGACGATTATATCAGATCTGCGTTACGCAATCCGAGGACACTTGCGGCAGCCTGGCCTCGCGGTGATCGCAATCGTGACGCTAGCACTAGGTGTAGGCGCAAGCACAGCGATCTTCAGCGTGGTCAACGGCGTGTTGCTACGTCCCCTGCCCTACCCTAACTCGCAGCAGCTCGTCTCGATTCAGGTAAATAGCCGCATCGGCTCCACCGAAGGGTTCTACGATCTGTCAGAACCTGAGTTTCTCGACTTCGGCTCTCAAATCTCATCGTTCGCCGAAGTAGCTGGGTATAGCGGCAGCGAAGTCACGATGGGTGACTCACTCTCGGCTCGCCGTATAAGGGTTATGCTCACTACGGCGAACCTGTTTCCGCTTCTTGGTGTGAACCCCATCGTGGGTCGCACATTCTCGGCTGAAGAGGACCAACCCGAGGTACCGCGCGTTATCGTGCTGAGCTACGGGATGTGGCAGACCGAGTTCGGTGGGGATCCCAACGTCGTGGGGCGCTCTATGATCATAGCCGACAGATCCGTGACGATCATTGGTGTCATGCCGGCCGGCTTCGAATTTCCGCGGCCCGGGGTTGATGCTTACTCGCAGCTACAGCTTGACAGGGAAGACCCCTGGGAGCGCAACAACCACTATCTGCCTACCATCGCTCGCCTGACACCTGGCGCAACTCTCGAACAGGCGCGTAGCGAGACGGACCTTCTAGCAGCTCGATCTACCGAGGATTATCCGGAGTACTATCCCAATGAAGGCTTGCAGGTCCAGCTGCAGTCATTTCAAGACTCCATCGTAGGGGACGTCAAGACACCATTGATGGTCTTGCTTGCAGCTGTTGGGTTCGTTTTGCTCACAGCTTGCGTCAACGTAGCCAATCTACTGCTGGCGCGGGGTGAGATACGCAAGCGTGAGATAGCGATTCGCTCCGCGATCGGCGCCTCGAGTGGCCGTGTAGCGCGGCAGCTGTTAACAGAGAGCTTCTTGCTCGCCGCGCTTGGCGGCATCGTCGGGCTGGGAGTGGCAATGGTCGGAGTGGACTCGTTGCTGGCGATGGCACCGAGCGCGGTGCCACGCCTGGACGAGATCGGGATCGATGTAAACGTGCTCGGCTTCTCTCTGGCAATAGCGATAGCAACCGGCCTGCTGTTCGGCGTGATCCCCGCCACGCATGCCGCCAGACAGGACGTGCAGGCGGTGTTGAAGGAGGGTGGTGCCAGGGGCGGGATGCGATCAAGTCACGCTCTGCGGCGAACCCTCGTCGCGACTCAAGTCATGCTCGCTGTGGTGCTCGTCACCGCTACCGGCCTGATGTTGCGCAGTGTGGTCAACATGTACAACGTCGACAAGGGTTTCGAGACGGACAACATCCTCACGTTCCGCATCAACCCATCGTCCAGCAAGTACGATACGCAGCCCAAGAGGGTCGCTTTCTACACGCAGTTGTTGGAACGCATGAACGCGGTGCCGGGCGTGCGCTCGGCTGCTGCAGTATACTCGCTACCGATGACTGCGGGAGGCAACAACTGGTCAATCATCATAGAGGGTCGGCCCGTCGCCAACGTAGGTGAGGCTCCCGCCGACCTGGTGCAGCGAGTCACGCCGGAGTACTTCGACGCCCTCGGAATGACGCTTGTGCGCGGCCGTTTGTTCACACACCGCGATGATGCAGAGTCTCCTCCAGTCGTGGTCATCAGCGAGGCCATGGCGCAGAAGCATTGGCCGGGGGAGGGTGCCATCGGTAAGCGCTTCAAGGTGTTCAGTCCCGATTGGCCCTGGATCGAAGTGATCGGCGTCGTAAAAGACGTGCGGCACCGAGGCCCCAACCAGGAGCCACGGCCGCGCTGGTATGTGCCCCACGCACAGGCCTATGTGTCTGCCTATATGTCGCCGCTGTCCACTACGATCGCCGTTCGCTCCGACAGCGATCCCACTGTGCTACTGGGCCCGATCAGGAACCTCATGTCCGAATTCGACAGCAGTGTGCCCATCTCCAATGTCCGAACCATGGAGCAGATACTGGACGGCGCCGTCGGTGGCCAACGTTTTGTGATGACCCTGCTTGCCGTGTTTGGACTGCTGGCCCTTTTCCTGGCAGCTGTGGGCGTATACGGCGTCATATCCTATGCTGTATCACAAAGAACACACGAGATCGGTCTACGTATGGCCCTTGGTGCCAAGGGTAGCAACGTACTCACTCAGGTATTGAAAGAAGGTCTGGTGCTATCCGTGATCGGGGTGGGAGTGGGCTTGGCCGGCAGCTTTGCCTTGTCTCGTGTGTTCGAGTCGATGGTGTTCGGAATAACGCCAACGGACCCGATCACCTATGGCGGTGTTGTGGTCGTGTTGGTCATCGTCGCGGCGGGGGCTTCGTTGTTACCGGCAAGGAGGGCAGCGAGGGTGGATCCA
>CP070792.1:835610-838465 GCA_020346845.1 Gemmatimonadota bacterium | reverse complement strand
GTGGTGACACAGCCAGACATCGGGGTCTGTCAGGAGACGCTCCTTCAAGCCCCATGCAGCCCAAGCCATTTCCTTGCGGGGGAATGGATCTGTGTCCGGTGATAGCGGGCAAGTAGCCGAGCAGGTACCACACTGGAAACACTTCTTGTAGGAATCTGCTCCGTGTTGGCTCAGCGCTCGGATGAAGTCCAGATCCGGATCGATCAGGACCGATCTGCCGTCCTGCGATGGCGCCGGAGGCATCTGTGCGACATCCTGCTCCGGCTCCGCCAACACTGCGGCCGATAGTTTCTCAGCGGTCTCCATGGTTGTAGCTCCTCCAGCTACGACCTGTGAGTTGTCCCCAACTCCAGCTGCTGCGGACCGCTACTCGTCAATCACATCCCGGCTACATCCCCTTGAACGGGTTCATGCCGATCTCATCGATCATCTCCGCGAATTTATCGAAGATCTCGGGCAATCTCTCGTACTCGTCTATCTGCAGCTGATGGAGTTCCACCCTTTCTATATCCATTGCCATCTGTTCGAGTTTTTCGCGCACGTTCTTCTCGCGTACCTGTGCCAACTCGCTGCCCTTCACGAAGTGACACTGATAGTCGTCCCCATATCTGCAACCGAGCAGGATCACTCCATCGTAACCGGCGGACATGGCGTCGGTGATCCACACGAAATTCACCGATCCCAAACATCTCACTGGCACGACGCGGATCCACGGGTTGCCTTTGAGGCGATGTTGACCCACCAGGTCGAGCGCAGGGAACGCATCATTCTCGCAAGCTATCACTAGGATTCGCGGTTTCTCCTCGAACTCATCGGGTATGTCAGCGGCCTTGATCATCGAACCGACGATATCGACCGAGTAGTCCTTGAACGAGACTATGCGCTCCGGACACGCTCCCATGCATACGCCGCAGCGGCGGCACCGGGTAGCCTGGAGCAGCGGTGTACCCTGTTTGTCCTCATTGAGAACGCCAAAGGGACACTCCTCGGTGCAGCGCTTACACTTGGTGCAGCGCTGCATGAAGAAGTCGGGGTACGACGTATCGCCGGCGCGCGGATGCACTGCTTCACCACGGGAGGTCATCTCCACACATTGAATCGCCTTCAATGCCGCACCGGTTGCGTCCTCTCTGCTGGCGAGGCCGTCCATCGGTTGACGCACGGCGCCCGCTGTATAGATGCCGGTGCGTCGACTCTCGTAGGGGAAGCAGATGAAGTGCGAATCCGGGAAGCCGTACTCGAGTGTGGGTAGATCCGGTCCCTGGCGGTAGTTGAGGTTTAGGATCTCGGTTCCTTCGTGGTGCTTCAGCTTCTCGACTGTTTCCGCAGCATCCTTCTTCCGCGTCTCCGAGTCACCCTCGACCGCCATGATCTTGGCATCTTCCAACGCACGCACTGCTTCGCCGTCGGCGGCGTTCGGTATCATCCCGGCTGCAAGTACGACCAGATCGACAGCAACCTCGATCTGCTCGCCAACCATGGTGTCACGCACGGACACATTCAGGCCGCCGTTTCCGTTGCGCGTAACGTCGGTTACTTCTCCCCGCGTGAGGAAGACACCCTCGTCTTCCTGCGCCCGGCGGTAGAAGTTCTCGTACTTGCCGGGTGTTCGCATGAACTCGTAAAAGACATAGGCCTTGGAATCGGCATCACTTTCGCGGAGATACAGCGCCTGCTTGAGCGACGTCATGCAGCAGATCGACGAGCAATACGAGTGGTGTTCCTTGTTCGTGCAACCGCCGCACTGAATGAAGGCGATCTGCTTCACCTCTCTGCCGTCGGACGGGCGAGTGATGCGGCCATCCGTCTTCACCATGCGCTCTAGGTCGACGTTGAGGATTACATCATCGATGTCTCCGTATGACAGCGACGCCCGAGGATTTGCCGGTCTCCATCCCGTAGCTTGGATGATGGCTCCCACGCGGAACTGGTCGACAACCTCACCCTCAGGCTTGCCGTTCCCCGTCGAGGACAGAGTCACGTCGAACAACCCCGGGGCGCCAGCGATCTCGCTCGTTGCTGCTGACTTGTACACCTGTATGTGATCGTTCCGGTCGATCTCGGCTACCAGCGCCTCAACGCCGGTGTCCTCCAGGTCGCGGTAGGGTGGGGTAGTGGGAATGGATTTGTGTTGCCTGGCCAACCAGCCGCCCAGCTCGCCGGTCTTTTCAACCAGTCTCACGTGGTACCCGGCCCGGGCTGCTTCCAGTGACGCAGTCATGCCTGCGATACCACCACCGACCACGAGAAGACTCTTGTCGATCTGTTCCTCGGGTTGGAAAGGCTCGAGCGGCTTCCGCTTCTGCAGCCGAGTGAGGTACATGCGGAGATAGTCCGCCGCCATCATCTGCGTGTCCTCTTCTGCCGGCGGAAGGCACCATACGACCTGCTCGCGGATACCGATGGGTTCGACCATCACGTCGCTGGGGAATGCGTCATCCCGGTAACGGCGCGGTGAGATACCGGCAATGACGACCTTGTTCAGGCTTTCGCGCTCGATGTCCTCGTTGATCGCTTGAAGACCGGAGCCCTCGCAAGATTCAACCGTCTTGCAGAATGGTACGTTGAACTCGTCGGTGGCGACCTTGCAGAGGGCTTCCACGTCCAGGGCCTCGGCTATGCCGTAGCCCGTGCAGACGAAAACGCCGATCTTGTCGTCCATTGATCTATCCCCTGTCCAGGCACTGAATGGCTTTGAGTGCCGCTGCAGTCGATTCCTTGGTGGCACGCGATACGTCGCATGGGTGCTTGGCACATCCCACTGCATAGATGCCAGGGACGCCGGTACCTCCATCGATGAAGCCGTACTCGTCATACGTCACGTCGAACGGGATCTTCACGTCGGCGGTGTTGGG
>CP070792.1:832626-835510 GCA_020346845.1 Gemmatimonadota bacterium | reverse complement strand
CGACCGGTGATCCCGGAGGCACGCCCCCTGGCGGAACTGGGCAACGCTTTCACGGCCGTGGCCGAGGCAACTCGACCCGCGGTGGTGTACATCCAAGTCGAGGCAGAGCGCTCATCTCGGCAGGGAACGCCATCCCCATTTGATTTCTTCCAACAGCCCGATCGGCCGCAGTTGCAGCAGGGATCGGGCAGCGGGTTCATTATCTCGCAGGACGGTCTGATACTGACCAACAACCATGTGGTCGAAGGGGCACAGCGCGTGCGGGTTAGGCTGTTCGACGATCGGGAATTCGACGCCGAAGTAGTTGGCGGTGATCCGCTCACGGATGTAGCGGTCATCAAGATCGATGGATCCAACCTGCCCACAGTACCGCTGGGCAACTCAGATGAGGTGGCTGTCGGTCAGTGGGTCCTGGCCATCGGGACACCGTTGAGCGAGGCATTCTCGTTCACGGTCACGGCGGGCATCGTGAGCGCGCACGGCAGGCTGCTAGCTGGTCTGGTGCGGTCACCGTGGGGCATTCAGGATTTCATCCAGACGGACGCTGCTATCAACCGCGGCAACTCCGGTGGCCCGCTGGTCAACGTGCGCGGTGAGGTTATCGGCATCAACTCTGCCATCGCGAGCGAGACCGGCACCTACAACGGCTACGGCTTTGCAATCCCGATCAATCTGGTACAGCGCGTGTCCCAACTACTCATCTCCGAAGGCAGGGTCAGGCGAGCTGCAATCGGTGTGTCGATTACGGCAGTGGACCAGGAGGCGGCAGACTACGTTGGCCTGGACGAGATCCGCGGCGTTCTCATTTCCGATTTCCCAGACGGAGATAGCCCTGCCCGCGACGCCGGCCTGAGACAAGGCGACGTGATCGTCGAGGTTGATGGCGAACAGATAGAATACACGAGTCAACTGCAGACTATCGTCGGGTTCAAACGACCCGGTGACAATACCGAGATCACGGTCATGCGTCGTGGCGGAGAGCGCCGCACCTATACGGTCCGCCTGATCGAGGCGGTGACAGACGCAGAACAGACCGTCGCCAGCACGCCGCGCGAAGAGGAAACCGAGTACGCCGGCTCGTTCGAATCGCGCCTCGGTATCTCCATCGAAGAATTCGACCGTGATCTGGCGAATCGCATGGGCTTGCGGCGTGACGTCGACTACGGCCTCATGGTGCTCGAGGTTAACCGTGACGGGCCCGCACGCGGCAAGCTCAATACGTCGTCACCAAGAAACGGATTACTCGAGATCATAACACACGTTGAGGGCCAGCGAGTCACAACGAAGCGAGAGCTCGACAACGTGCTAGATGAAGTACCGGCGGGTGAGGTGGTGTCGCTGCGGGTGGTCACAATAACCGGTGGAGGGCAACAATCCAGACTCGTCTTCATCCGGACGGACGCCGGGTGACGGTTATGTAGATCGCTTTACCTGAATCCAATTTGTCAGCAGGCGCGTCGGGGTCGGAAGGCCTCGGCGCGTTTGTGTTTGATAGACGATGGGGATGATGAAGACGATGAAGACGAGGGGGTGGGTGGCCGGGACACCGGGTCACCGGGAGGCCGGGCAACCGGCTCACGCCGCGGCCTGCACCGCCTCCAGCGAGAAAGATCCGAACAGGAACAGCAGCGCCACAATCACCGCCACCGCAATCAACAACGGCAACGTGAATATCGCCGTGAACAGCTTGTGGTCGGTCTTCAAGTGCATGTAGAACATCACGACGAGGGCGAACTTGGCCCCGGAGAGAATCAGCAGCACCGGTGCCAGGACACTCGCAAACGCGGGTACGTAGAACACACCGACTTCCACCAGCGTGATGACGGTGAGCACACCGGCCACTGCCAGATATGTGCCGGTAGTCGGGTGAGCGTGCTCCTGAGCGGCTTGTGCGTGTTCGTTCATGATTGTGCTACCTGCTAGCGTTGAATCAGGTATACGACTGTGAAGATCACGATCCACACCACATCCACGAAGTGCCAGTAGAGACCGGCCAACTCGACGTTGAGCGCCTTGTCAGGCCCTAGCTTGCCCTGGAACGAACGGAACAGCAGCGTGAGCAACCAGAGCACACCCACGAACACGTGTCCGCCGTGGAAGCCCGTGAGCACGAAGAACGTCGACCCAAACAGGTTCACCTGTAGGGTCAGGCCCTCATGCACAAAGTGGGTGAACTCGTAGGCCTGAAAGCCGAGGAACACGATTCCCAGCATCGCGGTCGTGGCGAGCCAGACGCGGGACCAGACGGTGTCCGCTCGGGCAACCGCCGCCAACGCCAGTACCATGGCCAGGCTCGACATCAACAACACGAAGGTGCTGATCGACGTGAGCGGGATGTCCAGGATCTCGTGGGTGGTGGGTCCGGATACACTCCTGCCCTCATACACCAGATACGTTGCGATCAGGCTCCCGAACAGCAAGCACTCCGAGCCGATGAACAACCAGAAGGCGAGCTTCTTGTTGTCCAAACCCGTACTGGTGGCGTGAGCTACGGCATGCGACATATCAGACCTCGAAGGGCTCGAACGCCCAGCGGTAGATGCTGAACACGGTTAGCAGCGCAGAGGCCACGACGATCCACAGCGTCATGGTGATCGCGCCGGTAGCCATCAGCAGTATTCCGGTAGCCGTGAGGATCGGCCATATCGTTCCGCCGGGAACGTGTACCGGCTCCGGCGGCACGTCGGGCACATCGCTCATGCCGTTCTCGGCCCACAGCGGCAACCGGTTCCTCACCTCTGGAATGACGGAGAAGTTGTAGACCGGCGGCGGCGAAGATATCGCCCACTCGAGTGTCGCCGCGTTCCACGGATTCTTGCCCGCCAACTCACCCTTCGACCGCGTACGGAACACGTTGTAGATGAAGAACAGGAACGACGCGCCG
>CP070792.1:829636-832526 GCA_020346845.1 Gemmatimonadota bacterium | reverse complement strand
GCGACCTCGAGGTCGGACTCACGGTACTCGATACAGTTGAGGTCGGGCCCGCTTCCGCCACCACGGCGGCGGTGGTGCTGGCAGCGGGCGGAGCTGAGCGAGACGCGTTGGAGTGGTTGGAGAGTCACGATTGGCCTGCAGGTGTTCCTCTATATGTGGTTGGAGCAGACGCGGGCCGGCGGATAGCCACGCAGATCGCCAGTCGTGGGGCATCCGACTATTTCGTCTGGCCCGAAGACCTGGAGCTCAGCACCAACACGCTCAAGGCCGCTATCGAGCGCCGAGCTGAGGCACTGAGGAAACTCGCCGCGGTACCCGACCAGGAGCACTCGGGAGTATTCGCCGACATCATTGGCGAGAGCCCGGCCTTAAAGGAAGTCCTGTCACGAGCCGCCCGCGTGCTCACTCACCCTGAGGCTACCATCCTGATAGTAGGAGAGACGGGCACTGGTAAGGAGTTGCTGGCTAACGCAATCCACAACGGCAGCACGCGCCGTGGCTCACCGTTCGTGGCCGTCAACTGTTCCGCACTGCCCGATAATCTCATCGAATCGGAGCTGTTCGGCCACGAGCGTGGTGCTTTCACCGACGCTCACTCCAGCAAGCCCGGACTATTCGAGGTGGCGGAGGGTGGCACGCTGTTCCTGGACGAGGTGGGAACTCTCCCAGCTCAGCTACAGGCGAAACTGCTGCGGGTGCTACAGGACAAGGAAGTCCGTAGGGTGGGTGGCACCAAGGCCCGGACCGTTGATGTCCGGATAATCGCAGCCACCAATGAGGACCTACGTCTCGCCTTGAGCGCCGGGACCTTCCGTCAGGATCTATACTTTCGCCTTGGCGTCATAACACTGTCGCTACCAACCTTACGCGAACGCGGCAACGACATTGTCATGATCGCTGAAGCGCTACTCAACAAACTGGCCGGGCAGCATCAGCTCCCTGTGCCTCCCCTGCGACCAGAGGTTACGCGTACCCTCCTCGGATACCACTGGCCAGGCAACGTGCGCGAACTCAAGAACGCCGTTGAGCGCGCCCTGCTGTTGTCAGTTCCGGGTGAGCTGGATGCCAGGGAGCTTCTGCCTGCAACGGACATCGAATCTCGTGCCTCGGGTCCTATCCCGTTCCCGGCACAACTCGACGACATAACGACGGCCGCGGCCCGAGCGACGCTCGACCTGTGCCAGGACAATCGCTCCGAGGCCGCTCGCCGTCTTGGGATTTCTCGGCGGCGTCTGAGACGCCTGCTCGAGGGTGAAGGAGTACCTGCGTGAAGTACTCAAGGAGGGAGGAAAACGTGTTTCGCCTAGTCCACTTACTACCAGTTGGGCTGGTGCTGGCAATCGCTTCATGTTCAGACGGCACTGGTCCACCCGCTGATGTGCGCCCGCAAGACGGTTTGGGTACCATCATCGGACCCGGGGTAGCTGATGTCGGGCTACAGGTGCTGCGGCACAACGTGAAGGTGGTTACTCCGGGTGGAGAACCGCTGTTTCACGTCATGTCGGCCTCGTCCGTCGGAGGACCAAGCCTCGAAACTTACCAACTCAGTTTCTGGGCCGTTCGCGGCACCGCAGCGGAAGTTCACATTAACTACCTGTCAGACGACCAGCAATCCGGTGAGTTCCTCACGTTCAGAGTGCCCTCGGGCGCCTTGGAGCGCAAACCTGACGGATCGACCATTGCATGGGGTGACTCAGTTCAGATCACCTTGAGTGTTGACCCCAACACATTGTTGGTCCGGTTCCAACCTTCCGGGTTGGTGTTCAGCGCGATGGAACCCGCTCAGCTAGAGATGTGGTATGGTGCAACGGAGGGAGACCTGGACAACGACGGTGATGTCGACCCTGACGACACGTCGATTCAGCAGGCCCGTCTAGGAATCTACTATCAGCAGGAATCGGGTGACCTGTGGTATCCGATTTCGTCAATGCATGATACCGGTCAAGAGTGGTTCAAGACTCACTTGTTCCACTTCTCCGGCTATGCCGTCTCCTGGGAGAAATAGGTAAACCGATGCTCAAGTCGCTCGAAGACCTCAACAGGGTCCGCAAGCTAGCCGAGACTGGCCAGCACGCTGCGGTAGTGGACTACCTGAGCGACCGACCGGACATGGAGCTCAAAGAATCCCCCACACTAGCGTTGCTGTTCGGAACTGCTCAAGCGCGCCTTGGCAACCACCAAGAGGGGACGCAGTGGGTGGAGCTTGCCCTCGGCAAATCCCGCGATCGCGGAGACAGAACCGTTGAGTCACGTGCGCTCAACGTTCGCGGTGCGATTGCACTCGTATCTGGATCGATCGACGAGGCTGCGGAGTACTTCACGCAAGCGCTTGCAGCCGCCAGGAACGATGGGGACAATGCAACCATCGGCCGGTGCTCAAACAACCTTGGGATCATACACAACATGCGCGGCCGGTACGCGGAAGCTATCGGCTCTTACACCATGGCCATTGCCGCATTTCAGCAGGCCGACATGGTCCGTGGATTGGCAGAAGCGCACCACAACCTTGGGATTACCTACTGTGAGAAGCATGATCTGGAGCGGGCTCTCGAGGAGGCCGACTTCTCAGTCGAGAAGGCCGATGCTTGTGGTGATGTGTCGCTGAGTGGGTTGGCCCTCAGAGGACGCGCGGAAGTGCGGCTGCGCTTAGGCGAACTGAAGGTCGCACAGAAGGAGATAGACCGCGCCTTGAAGCTCCACCGTGGCCTGGGTGACGCGGTTGAAGAGGCCGAGGATCTCCGGATCGTCGGCTTGCTCTTGATGGCAAACCGTCAGCTCGAGGAAGCAGAACGAGTTCTTGGCGATGTCATCCAGCGTGCTGAGTCGCTGAGCCGACCTCAACTAGCTGCCGATGCAACCCGGGATCTGGCTCGTGTGCTGCGTGAAGCCG
>CP070792.1:826641-829536 GCA_020346845.1 Gemmatimonadota bacterium | reverse complement strand
GATTTCGTCGTTCCGCTCGAAGCTCGAGTCGGCATGGTGATCACCAGCGTGGCCGCGGCCTTTGTGCTTCTGATTGCATGCGCCAACGTGGCCAACCTCGAGCTGACGCGAGCCACCGCACGGGCCCGCGAGATCGCGGTAATGGGCGCACTCGGTGCCAGTCGAACCCGAATCGCACGTCACTTGCTCACAGATTCGATGGTCGTGGCATTCCTCGGGGGCATCCTAGGGATTGTGACATCAGTGGCAGGAACCCGCTGGTACATATCTCTCATTCCCGTTTGGGCACCGCGCGTGGAAGAGGTTGGGATCGACGGCAGAGTGCTGGCGTTCGCCTTGATCGTTACCACGCTGACCGGCATCGTGTTTGGGGTCCTTCCCGCAATCAGAAACTCTCTGCCCAACCTCTCCGAGTCACTCAAGCAGGGTGCCCGTGGAGTATCGGGTAGCCGCAGTAACCGCCTGCGCAAAGTGCTCGTCGTGTCGGAGGTCACGCTGGCTCTGACGTTGCTGGTCGGATCGGCTCTACTCGTGCGAGGATTCTGGAATCTGCAAGCATTGGATCCGGGTTGGCGTGAGGAGAACGTTCTCACTTTCCGTCTCTCACTGCCTCAGAGTGAGTACCCGGATGGAGAGTCGGTGAGCGGTTTCTACCAACGACTGATTCAACAGCTGGAGGCGCTGCCCAGCGTAGCGTCCGCGGGCGCCATTTCAAACCTACCGATGCAAAGCCGCTCGAATACGCTGTACGACGTACCCGGCCAGGAGGCACCGACTCCGCAGCAACGCCCGCTCGCGGAGTACCGCCTCATCTCGCACGGATTGCTGGCGGCAATGGACATCACGACGGTGCGGGGTCGCAACTTCGACCAACGTGACCGTCCCGACACACGGCCCGTGGTGATCGTAAACCAGATGCTAGCGGACCGCCACTGGCCCAATGAAGACGCGATCGGCAAGCAGCTGGATTTCTGGGGCGAGACTCGCGAGATCGTGGGTGTCGCGGAGAACACGATCGTATACGATCAGGTAAGCCGACCGACGTTCTACATGTCAGCGATTCAGGCCCCCAGAAACAGCATGAGCATCGTGCTGCACACGCTGGGCGAGCCCACCGCGTTAGGGGCATCCGTCAGAGAAGAGGTGGCATCACTCGATCCGAACCTCCCCCTTTACGGCATGATGAGCATGAAGCAAGTCGTGAGCGAGAGCCGTCAAATGGACACGTTGATGGCGAAGATGATGGCCGCGATTGCAGTCGTCGCGCTCGTTCTGTCGGTAGCCGGAGTCTACGGAGTCATCTCGTATTCGGTAGCACAGCGTACTCGGGAAATGGGAATCAGGATGGCGCTGGGCGCACGCGAGGGGAGCATACTGGGTCTAGTCCTGCGCCAAGGCGCATCTCTGACAGGTATCGGGATCGCGATCGGTCTCCTCTCAGCAGCACTTGTAGCCCGAGGCATGTCGCTGTGGTTATTCGGAGTCAGTCCGTTCGACGCTGTCTCGTTCGGTGCGGCAGTTGTCCTCCTGCTTGCCTCGGGTATCGCGGCCAGCTACTTCCCGGCACGCAGAGTCGCGCGGCTGGATCCGCTCAAAGTGCTGCGGTGCGACTAGCAGGGCCGTGGACTACCGCGGACGGACGCGGACAAACACGGATTGCGACCATGGGCGGACCACCGGAACGACGCGACCGACGCGTCACAGACGACGGACGACGGCAGAAGATGGAGACGACGGGCACACGTACTGAGTTGAGTTGGGTAGTGTGGCCGGGTTACCGGGACACCGGGAATACCGTCCGCCGTGCAATACACCACCGACTCACCCATCCCAAGCCGTTCAATCGTTGCGCATCCGCACTGGCCCAAGTGTTTTGTCCAGGAAGGCGTTGGTCGGCGAGACACGCAGCTCGACGGGTGGGTGATGCCCCGCACCATCCAGCAGCACCAACTCCTTAGGCTCCCGCAGGAGGTTCCACAGCGGCAGGGCCCGCGTGCTCCACGGATGCTCCTCGTCTTGGCGACCGTTTATCATGAGCTTGGGTGGCATTATATACGGCGCGAAGTTGAAATTGGCGGCTTCCGGCAGCGTGGGATGCATACGTTCGTCGATGCCAGCCCCTATGAGAACAACAGCACGAAAGCGCTCATCGACTGCGGCGAATGGCAGCCGCGAACCGGCTCCCAAACTCAAGCCGACGTAGGCTAGCCGCTCCATGTCGATCTCATCGCGGGTCTCCAGATAGTCGATACCCAAGCGCAACTCCGTGGCATGTTTTACCATCTGGTCTCGAAATCGCACGGAGTTAGACGGGGGCGGAACGAAGTCGGCGGGCCAGGCTCGCTCCACCATCCCCTCGAGCGTCACCGTGAACACCGCGCGCCCGGCCTTGATGTGTGGACCCAACACCTCTTCAGCCTGCTGCCACACGGGCTCCGAGAAGAAGGCGCTCGCACTGGCAACGTACACCAGAGTCTGCATTGGTGGTGCGGCGCGCTTCGGCAAGTACAGATACGCCAGGATCGGGTCCCCGCCGACACCTTCCAACCACAGCCGCTCTCGCGACCAGTCTTCGGTCTCTACGGTCTGAACAACACGCGCGTTGGCCGGCTGCCGGTCGTATCGGTAGTAGCTCAGCAAGGTCTCGAAGGTGACAGCATCGACCGCGCTGTACACCGGTGTCTCGACTTCGAGCGTGAGCGCATCAGCACCCTGGTTGCCCATGGTCGACACGGCGGTACGGGCACAGCGGAAGCCTAGCGCCGGCGTAGCGGTGGTACCCGGCAACGAGCCAAGTTCCGAGAACAAGTAGGCCGGATCCTGCCATGAGCCTCCGGCGACGGCAAACCCGTCACCCACGGGATTGGCCAGCCACTCCTTTACGTTGCCAGCCAT
>CP070792.1:823644-826541 GCA_020346845.1 Gemmatimonadota bacterium | reverse complement strand
TATCCCACCGGCGGCTTTGACGCCGACATCGGGGCCGACAGATTGCCGCAACAGCCTCACAGCCCGCAGAGTAGCACCTCCGGCCGGATGCAGGCCGGTTGAAGTCTTCACGAAGCCGGCCCCGGCTTCCTCGGCGATCTTGGCTGCCTTCCGGATAGTGCCTCTATCCAACGCGGCGGTTTCCAGTATCGCCTTCACTATGCGCCCGCCGGCAGCCTCCACGACTGCGGCGATATCGTCGCTGACGTAATCCCAATCTCCGTCCAATATCCTCCCTATTGGTCCCACCATGTCGATCTCGTCCGCACCCAGTTCTATCAGCTCGCTGGTTTCCGCCACCTTCGAATTGGTGGTTGAGGCGCCCAAGGGAAACCCCGCCACACTCACGACCGCGACACGGCTGCCTTTCAATCGCCGCGCACACTCCCCTACCCAGCTACCAGCGACGCACACAGCCCCAAAGCCGTGTTCGAGAGCCTCGTCGCACAGCCGATGGATGTCGGACCGGTTTGCTTCAGCTCTTAGAAGGGTGTGATCGATTAACGCTGCGAGAGACGACTGCACATCGCGCTCCGAAGTGGAAGCGGGTGTCTCATGTTCCCGTTCCCCTTTCACCTTTCCCCTTTCCCTTCCCACCCTCACCACGGCCTCCGCCGATGTACCTCCACCATCCTCCGCCGCTTGTGCGCCTCCACCAGCTCCGATTTGGCAAACAACTTGATCAGCACAAAACCGGCGACGAAGCCCCCCACGTGAGCCAGAAAGGCCACACCGCCACCGGACGCAGCTCCAGTCAATGCCGGCAGGCTGCCGAGCGCTTGGAGAAACAGCCAGTAGAGCAACACGATATATGCCGGTACCGTGATGGTGGTGATGAAGAATCCGAGGAAGATCAGCATGTGGACACGGGCCTTGGGATAGAGCACCAGATACGCACCCATGATGCCACTGATCGCGCCCGACGCACCCACCATCGGTACCGGCGAGCTACGCTGCATCATGATCTGAGCGAGGGCTGCCAGCACACCACACAACAGGTAGAACCCGACAAAGCGGGCGTGTCCCATGGCGTCCTCGATGTTGTTTCCGAACACCCACAGGAACAGCATGTTGCCGATGAGGTGGAACCAGCCGCCGTGCAGGAAGATCGACGTGAGGATCGTGTGCCAGCCACCGACCGCGTCCGGACACAACGTGACCGGACCACGCTGAGTCATGATCGGCTCGGGAGGATAGCCGAACAGCCTGCCCGGTATCACACCGAGATCGCACACCGACTGGGTCATGCCGGGGTCCATGCCCGCCCTCTGGTAGAACAACCACACCAGACAGGTCACCACCACGATCCCGACGGTCACGTAGGGTGTCAATATTGTCGGGTTCTCATCCCGGTAGGGAAACATCGAGCCGCTAAGCTACGTTAGGGCTAAGTGTATGTCAATCATTGAAATAGCTGGCTATACAGACGGTCGACCTGGCCACCTGCGCTGCCAATATGGCAGATACTTCTGGTATGTGGCTTGCTCCTGCGACCGTCGGATTCAGGTACGCATCTACACATTCAGTCAGGAGTAACGAGGAATGGCAGAGAAAGTAATAGGAATCGACCTCGGCACGACCAATTCGGTGGTGGCCGTGATGGAGGGCGGCGACCCGGTCGTCATCCCCAATTCCGAGGGCGGTCGGACGACGCCATCCGTGGTCGCATTCACCAAGGACGGTGACCGGCTCGTCGGCCAGGTCGCCAAGCGGCAGGCGGTGACCAACCCGGCGAATACGGTATTCTCGATCAAGCGCTTCATGGGTCGTCGCATAGACGAGGTGACCCACGAGACGGAGTTGGTGCCCTACAAGGTCCTGTCAGGTCAGAACGACCTCGCGTCGGTGGAGGTCCAGGGCAAGAAGTACACACCGCCGGAGATCTCGGCCATGGTACTGCAGAAGATGCGGCAGACGGCCGAGGACTATCTGGGCCACTCGGTGCAGAAGGCGGTCGTCACTGTTCCCGCTTACTTCAACGACTCTCAGCGCCAGGCCACCAAGGACGCCGGCAAGATAGCTGGACTCGAAGTACTGCGGATCATCAACGAGCCTACCGCGGCCTCGCTGGCCTACGGCTTGGAGCGTAAGGCAGAGGAAAAGATCGCCGTCTTCGACCTGGGCGGTGGAACCTACGACATCTCGGTGCTCGAGCTAGCCGAGGGCGTGTTCGAGGTCAAGTCGACCAACGGTGATACACACCTTGGTGGTGATGACTTCGACCAGCGCATCATAGAGTGGCTCGAAGCCGAGTTCAAGAAGGATCAGGGGATCGACCTTTCCAAGGACCCGATGGCCGTGCAGCGGCTCAAGGAAGCCGCGGAGAAGGCAAAGATGGAGTTGTCCACCGTTGTCGAAACGGAGATCAACCTTCCGTTCGTAACGGCCGATCAGTCCGGTCCCAAGCATATGAATTACACGTTGACGCGAGCCAAATTCGAGCAGCTGGTGGACGATCTGATTCAGCGTTGTGTGCCGCCCATGGAGAAGGCGCTGGCAGACGCGAACATGAAGCCGGGTGACGTGGACGAGGTGATCCTGGTGGGTGGCTCCACACGTATCCCCAAGGTGCAAGAGATCGTAAAGGGGTTCTTCGGCAAGGATCCCAACCGGAGCGTGAACCCCGACGAGGTCGTTGCCATTGGCGCGGCTATCCAGGGTGGCGTACTGGCCGGTGAGGTGAAGGACGTGCTGTTGCTCGACGTCACACCGCTCTCACTCGGTATCGAGACGCTGGGTGGGGTTACCACGGTGTTGATCCCGCGGAACACCACGATTCCCACGAAGAAGGCAGAGGTCTTCTCAACCGCCGAGGACAATCAGACGACGGTAGAAATCCACGTGCTGCAAGGTGAGCG
>CP070792.1:820645-823544 GCA_020346845.1 Gemmatimonadota bacterium | reverse complement strand
CGACGGCGGCCAATGCGGTGTCTTCGCCTACTTCAGTTCCAACCGTCCAGCCCGTTCGCGCCCGGCCCGTAGCGTCTGTGAAGGCAACGGCTGAGTCAACGGTGCCATTCCCACTCGCGGTGCTAAACTGCACCATCCGATTGGCAATCGCGGCGCCGGTTTGATCGCGAACCAGCACCACGATTGGCTCGGCTAGCTTCGTACCGCGAAATGCGGACTGGCGGGTTCCGGAATCCGCGGCGATTGAGATTGTAGCAGGGGAGGTGGAGTCGCCACCACATCCTGGCATCGAGAAAGGCACCAAGACAAACGAGAGGATTCCGACGAGTTTCCGAGGCATAGTGAGCGAACCTGTATCAACTGGACATCAGTCTTAACCCTCAGCCATCGACTGGTTCCAACCCCAGGTACGCCGGATTTCGATTGCCTCAAGCATCGTTCGAGCAACCGACTCGCCTGGACTATTTACGCTCGGAGATTGGCAACAAGAAACCCCGGCGTTTCGGCCGGGGTTTACTCAATCGAGTCCGCTAGGTACCGGACTATCTACTCACGGCACAGAAATAGCCACTCGCCTCAACGCCGGTCACACCACTTTCCCAGGTTCCCCCGAAGTTGCTCGATCGGACCCACTTGACTCGCAGCGCAGTAAACCCACCATCGAACCGAGTTATATCCCGATCGTTGGCGAACGAGCCCAGACGCAGCACGATATCGGGCACAGAGCTGCCCTGCCGGTGCTCGAGCACGGCTACACCGGGCTTCATCGGATCGTTCGAATCAAGATCACCCAATTTCACAGCTCCCACACCGTCCAGCACGACGGTGGTGGTTCCGTAAAGCGGAACGGTCACGCCCGGCTCTGTGGAGCCATCCGGAGCCATGAAATAGCGGTTCTCCTCACTGTGCTCCATCAGTGCGAGTTCGCCGGACTCACTACTGCTTTGCTGCGCGCCCGTGGTTGCCACCATTGTCAGCACGTACTCACCAACCAATGTCGCGGCGCTCGTGCTGGCATCGATGTTCTCCGCCATTGACGTGCACTGGGCGTTGTCCGCAGTTCTGTTCGCCCCACAGGCGCTGAGCATCGCGGCAGTGAAAGCGACCGGGAGCGAAACCTTCAGACGAGAAAACCAACGACCGTGATCGCCCTGCATTCTGCACTCTGCAATCTGCACTCTGTACTCTGCACTCTGCACTTGGCACCCTTCCAGTAGCTGGTTTGGAGCTTCCTGTCGACGCTGTTGTCAGTGTTATCGCCTGAACACTCCAGTGATTCTTCCACTGCTATCCACTTTGTAGACCGGACCCAACCACATGTCGTCGACCATCAAGACCTGTCCCGCGCTACTCGCCGCCCGTGGCGGAGCGGGCCAGACGAATGCGTCAGTCGATCCCAAGACGACCAGATACCCCATATCTTCCAGCGACGCCACGGTTACGATGCTCAACTCATCCGTGGCGGCGTTGAGCTGAGGCGTCATCAACTCCGTGCCGAACACCGACTCGCGCCAGTGGCCGTTGAGGCTCCCCGTGCCAAAGCGAGTATTGTCGTTCTCCACGGGGACCTTCTGACCAAGGTTGTATGCAGTACCACCTATGCTATCGAAGGCCGCGATCGCAGCCGAGCCGCTGAAGTACGTATCAACAATGGGTGCCCCGGTCGTATCCGACGCTGGATTCTGCAGTAGATTTAAGAGCGGCCATATTGTGCCGAATCCCAACACATGACCCATCTCATGTAATATCACCGCCTCGAGCTGGCCTCGGCTCTGCAATCGACTCAAGTCGGCGACGTCGAAGACCATGCCACCCATGACCGGGAGGCTGTTGCTGACGCGTATTCGACACGGCCCGGCCTGACCTTGGATGCCGAATGCTCCATCGATGCTGTCGACCGATACCCAAATCAGCACATCGTCAACCGTTTCATTGAAATCCGGGAACCAGACCCCGCTGCAGGTTCCCGTGGAAAGGTTGAACGACACATTCGCAAGCTCTCCCACAACCAGCGCTTCCCACCGCGCCGCTGCGTTGTCGAATGCGGCCTTGATAGTGTCAGACGGCACCAGACTGCTGTCCGAGTAACGAACGTCGATGCTGAATGCGCTCGTCACCCCAGTTGCCGTGAATGCCACCGGGTTGCCACCGAGGCCCGTAGCGGTAACGGTTGCCTCGAGACTGTTTGCACCGACATCAATCGTCCAGCTTCCCACGGCCGCCACACCGTTGAAGTCGGTGGTGTCCACAGCATCCGTTATACTCCCAGCGCCACCGGTTACGGCAAATGTCACTTCCATGCCGGGTACGCCATTTCCGTATTGGTCTTCGACAGCAACCGATGGTGAGACGGATACTGAAAGACCGCCCACAGTCTGTTGCCCATCTCCACCGTTGACTCGAACCGCTACTGCAAAATCGTTCACGGCCTGTTGCGTGAAGGTTGCGCTTACTGTCGCAGTCCCGGTTACGGCGGCCATAACCTGTTGATTGCCCGACTCAGTCCCCAACGTGAAGGTCGTCGCCGCCCGTCCGTCCGAACCCGTGTTCACGCTCGCGCTACCCACGCTTCCGTCGGCCGCCGTCGTGGTGAACCCAATCTCCCGGCCGGACATCGTGTTGCCGAATTGGTCCTGGAGCTCTACCACGAGGTCCTCGGCCAGCAGCCGACCAACCGTATCCTGTTGGCTATCACCTGATACTATGGACAGAGATGTGGGTCGCGGCGTCTGATCACCCGGATCTACGGGATCGTTCCCGTCCGTCGTCGGACATGCCGATGCAGTGACCATCAAAGAAACGGCAATGGCCGTCGCGATCCGTATTACCGGTTTGTGAGTGGCGCGGTCTGACATAGGAATTCCAGCGTGTTTGGGACCCAACAAGCTAGTAGACCGCC
>CP070792.1:817628-820545 GCA_020346845.1 Gemmatimonadota bacterium | reverse complement strand
ACTTGATTCTGGCGTTGGACCTGGGTCCGGTCACGGTGCTGCGTAACACGGACGGCCGCTTCAGCGATGCAACTGAAAGCATGGGGTTGGCATCGCATTTGAGTCAGTGGAACGGGGTAACGACGGGTGATGTAGACGGCGACGGCAATCTCGACATCGTGGCCACCAGCTGGGGTCGCAATACCAAGTTCAGGGCCAGTGTGACACGGCCACTGCTGCTGTACTACTCCGATTTCGACCGCAACGGCACGCTGGATGTGTTGCAGGCTCAGTTCGACGATCTGCTGGGTGAGGTAGCTCCGTTAGAGGAGAACCGCTCGGTGCTGGTCGACGCCCTGCCGTACATTGGACGGCGGGTCCCAAGTTCCCGGGCTTATGCCGATGCCTCTCTGTCAGAGGTGGTTGGCGAGCGCTTGGCCGAGGCCGACGTTCTTTCGATCACTACATATGACCATGCCGTGTTCTTGAACAGGGGCGATGTTTTCGAGCCGGTCTCGCTGCCCCCAGCAGCACAGCTGGCTCCATCGTTCTACGTCGGTGTAGTCGACTTCGACGGGGATGGTACCGAAGACCTGTTCCTTACGCAGAACTTTTTTCCCACAGCGATAACCACACCGCGTTATGACGCCGGTCGCGGTTTGTGGCTCCGGGGCGTGGGGAACGGTGAGTTCGAGCGGGTTCCCGGAAGCACATCGGGCATCGAGGTGTATGGAGACCAGCGCGGAGCGGCTTTCTCCGATTTCGACGGCGACGGTCGGGTCGACCTGGCTATCTCACAAAACGGTCGCGAGACGAAGCTGTACCGCAACGAGCGAGGCGAGCCGGGCTTGCGTGTTCGTCTGCAGGGTGGACCGGGTAACCCGCATGCCATCGGTGCAGCGATCCATCTCATATATGAAGATCGCTGGGGGCCGTTACGTGAGGTACACGGCGGGTCGGGCTATTGGTCACTAGACGGCCCGCTCCAGGTGATGGGTGGAGTCGAGGGAGCGATCGCTGTATGGGTTCGGTGGCCTGGCGGGGAGACTACACAGCTACCGCTAGAGCCGGGTCAAAGGGAAGTTACGATCGAGCGCTGAATGCAGAATGCAGCGTGCAGAACTAGGAATCGCAGAATGCAGAGTGCAGGTTGCAGAACGTTTTCATTCTGCATTCTGCAATCTGCACTCTGCGTTCTTTAGTTCTTTCCGGCTGTCGCCACGATCGCTGAATTCGCGTCCGCCGATTCCACTACCTTCTGCCTCAGCGGCTCGAACTCCGGTGAGTCCGCACCGGTATAGTTAAGGTTCTTCAGCATCCCGGTCAGACGAGTGAAGTAGTCCCTTACCTGGTCCTTCTCCTCGAAGCGGTAATTCCGCGTCACCAAGTCGTAGAGCAGATCGAATGCCTCTTTCTGTCGATCGAGCGATGCGCTTGCGTCTACGTCATCAAAGGCATCCTGCTGCAGGTACGCCATGTCCACCAACACGGCTTTCTGGTGTGTGATGAAGTCGTCGACCGTGACACCCTCTTCACCGGTCACCTGCATCATCTGCTGGATGCTATCGCCGCGCTTCAGCAACTCCATCAGCTCTTTTACCCGGTCGGTCCAGCCAAACTCCATCTCCTTGTCGAACCAGGCCGAGAGCTGATCGAGGTAGCGGGACCAGGACAACAGCGGGTCTACCGCTGGATAAAACCGCTTGTAAGCGCGGTCCGCGCTGAGACCCAGGAATGACTTCACCGTGCTCAGTGTCGACTGGGTGACGGGTTCCTCGAAGTTACCGCCGGCAGGCGAAACGGTACCGATCATCGTCAAGCTGCCGACGTCGCCATCGTTGGCCCGGATCACACCGGCGCGCTCGTACACCCCCCTTATGGCCGAGTCCAGATACGCAGGGAACGCTTCCTCGCCCGGGATCTCCTCCATGCGGCCCGAGGTCTCGCGCATCGCTTGAGCCCAGCGCGAGGTGGAGTCAGCAAGCAGCAGCGCGTCGTAGCCCATCTGCCGATAGTATTCTCCCAGTGCAATGCCGGTGTAGATGGATGCCTCCCGCGCCGCAACCGGCATGGAAGACGTGTTGCAGATGATTATGGTTCGGTCCATCAGCGCGCCGCCGGACTTTGGATCGGTGAGTTCGGGGAACTCTGTAATGGTCTCTACTACTTCACCGGCTCGCTCACCACACGCCACCACGATCACGATGTCGACAGATGAGTGGCGTGAGATCAAGTGCTGCAGCACGGTCTTGCCCGATCCGAAGGGACCGGGAATGCATGCGGTGCCGCCTCTTGCGATTGGGAAGAAAGTGTCGATGAGTCTTTGGGTCGTGACCATCGGTTCGGACGGATACAACCGCTCTGAGTACTTGTGCCGCAGCAGCGCCTCGGGAATCGCTCTCCTGACCGGCCAATGCTGTGCCATGGTCAAGGCCCGCTCGCGGCCACCTTCTTCGCGTACACGAGCGACAGTTGTGTCGACGGTGAAGTTGCCACCCTGGATCCATGTCAGCTCGGCTGTGCCCGGCTCGTCGAACGGTATCATGATCTTGTGAGTGAACCGGCCTTCTTGCACGGTTCCAACCACATCGCCAGCATGCAGCCGCTGGCCGACCTCGGCAACCGGTGCAAACGGCCATTTGTCTTCGGTGTTCAAAGGCGGTACCTCGACGCCGCGGGGAAGGAAGAAGCCGTGTTCCACAGCGATCATCTCGAGCGGATTCTGCAGGCCATCATAGACCTGCCCCAGCAGGCCGGGCCCCAGCTTGACGGACAACATCTTGCCTGTCTGCTCCACCAGATCTCCGACCGCAACCCCTCTGGTTTCCTCGAATACCTGTGCTTCGGCGGTACGGCCCCTAACGCGTAGAACCTCGGCCTTGAGCTTCTCATCGGTGCCCTGGGGACAGATGAGAATGACCTCGTTCTTCATGAGAGT
>CP070792.1:814606-817528 GCA_020346845.1 Gemmatimonadota bacterium | reverse complement strand
TACTCTAGTGCTGTTGACGTCCTGACCGACGTTTCCATCCACCTGTCTCAGGGATGGTGTGGAGTCGTTGGGCCAAATGGTAGCGGGAAGACCACACTGCTCATGGTGCTCGCCGGAGAACTGCCAACCGACCCGTCGATGGTTCAGCACATACCCAGCGAAATGGTTGTGCGCTATTGTCCCCAACGCGTCCGAGAGCTTACTGCCGCCATACTCACCTTCGCCGAGAATACTGATGGTCAGGCGCGTCGATTGCTGGCGCAGCTACAGCTCGAGCACGGTCAGCTGGGTCGTTGGCAGTCACTCTCACCCGGAGAGCGCAAGCGGTGGCAGATAGGCGCCGCCCTGGTTGACAACCCCGACCTGTTATTGCTCGACGAGCCGACCAACCATCTGGATGCAGAGGCGAAGAAGCTCCTGTCTCAACGGCTGCGGCAATACCGTGGGATAGGTGTGCTGGTATCACACGACCGTGACCTGCTGGATGCGCTGACGGAATCGACGATCAGGATCCGCTCCGGGGGATCGGTGCAGTTGTACACCGGCAGCTACAGTGCAGCATGCAAAGTGTGGCTGACCGAGGAGAAGCATGCGCGTGAGGAACGCATACGGCGGAAGGCAGAGCGAAGCAAGCTCAAGCGCAGGTTGGACACCGCGCGGCGCGCGCGCGAACAAGCCGAATCCAATACGAGCACGAGCAAGCGGATGAAGGGTGTACGTGACACCGATGCCCGCAGCATGGCGGCTAAGGGCCGTGCGGCTTCAGGCGAGAAGCGACTGGGTCGCGAAGTGGAGCTACTCCGCCGCAAAGTGGACAAGGCTAGGCAGGCTGTGGATCAGGCGCGAGTTGAAAAATCAGTAGGTCGGTCGGTGTTCGTGCTGGCAGAGCCTGCCCCGATGCGGACCCTGATTCATCTGCAGAAGCCGAGAATCGACAGAGGTGGGCGCGCGTTGCTACACGATGTGAACGTGTTGGTTCGCCGGGACAGCCGCATCCACCTGACGGGTATCAACGGCAGCGGCAAGACCACGCTGATAGAGGAATTGCTGCGCGCCTCGCAGCTACCGCAGGAGCGGATTCTCTATCTGCCACAGGAATTGTCCCGCGCTCGCATTGGTGAGAATGAGAGGGAGATGGAGTCGCTATCTCACGAGGCAAAGGGACGACTACTGCAGATCGTTGCGGCCCTGGGCATCCCACCCGAGCGTCTTCTCGCATCAGATCAACCGTCACCCGGCGAAGCGCGCAAGCTGACCCTCGCGATGGGACTCACTCGGCAAGCTTGGCTGCTGATGCTCGACGAACCCACCAATCACCTCGACCTGCCCAGCATCGAGCGGTTGGAAGCAGCGCTAGCCCAATACTCCTCCGCGTTGCTGATAGTCAGTCATGACGACCGGTTCGCAGCAGCATTGACGAGAGAAGTGTGGCGGATTGAGGGAGGGAGATTGTCTATGGCGTGATCACCTTCGCCTGCAATCCACCGCCCTCGCGATCGAGCACAATCACGGTGCGCGACTCTCCCGCCGGAACGTCGATCGGGTCGCTCAGCAGCAGTGTGTCAGTCAACACGGGCACACCGCCCTGGCGCTGTTCCGTCGATACTAGCACTTGCCACACGCCTGGGTCACTCTGCAGGTACGGTGACGCCTCCTGATGGCGGAACGGGAACATGATGGTTATGAACTGCTGCCAGTCGGGCTGGGTACGCCAGATGTCCACGGCCAGGGCACTAGCTGCAAAGTGAGCCACCCGCAGTTTGCTCTTGTCCGGAGGCACAACAGAGCCGGTGTCGGTGAGAACCCATGGGTTGATGATGCTGGACGAGTCGATGGTGAGCAGTGTGATGCTGTCGCCCTCGGCGAATGGTACCGAACTGGTATGTGGGGCAAGGTTCGATCCTGCGAGGCGGAAGCCCACGGCTTGGTCGCCTGCAGGTATTTCCACGAAAGCGCTCGGCATCCCGAACGCGAGTGACTGCAGCACGACACGGTCGGCCACCAACACGTCGAGCTCCCCGGCGTCTACGAGCGTGTTGACCACACGGAGCTTGGCGGTAGCTCCGCTCAGGGTGTCATCATCGTTTCCTGTTGGCTCAAGGGCATTGTCGCTACACGACACGGCAACCAGAAGCAGGGGAATCAGATTCCAGGGGGCACGGGACCGCATTAGCTGACTCCAAGGGCGGCGGTTCATCCGGACACTACGGCATGTCAGTCAAGTCAGCGTCAAGCATATCACCGTGGTCGGGCCAACACGGCAGCATCGAGATTCGCTTTCCGCACGATGGCGGCGAAACGGGGATCTTCGCGTAGGGGATCGAACAAGGGAGATGCCAGTGGCTCAGATCCGAAGAATGGGTCGTGCGCGTCGGCCGCCCGATCCAGCCAATCCAGCGCGGCCGAGAGATCCCGCAATCCCACGTAGATCCGGGCGATGGCGGCCGCATTGCCAGTGGCAACATTGGTGGAGTCGATGGAACGCAATAACTCTAGCGCTCGCTCGGGCTGTCCGGTCACCGCGTAGGCGTAGCCCAGCAGCCCGCTCACCGTCGCCACCCCATCGTTCGTTTGCATTGCAGCCTCCAGCAGCGGTAGCGCTTCGGCCGCGCGACCTACGTACAAGTACACTCCCGCAAGCATGTACTGCGCCACGGGAGCCAGTGGATCGAGGCTGGCTGCATGTTGCACACGTTCCACCGCTGCATCGGCTTCGCCGGCCACCGCGAGCGCCAGGCCATGCAACGCCGGGAACACCGGCGATACGGGATCGATCTGCGCCGCTCGTTCGAACTCGGCAATGGCCTCGTCTATGCGTCCGTTCAGCATCAGATTCTCGCCATACCATTGGCGCGCCGTTGCATTCCGGGGGTCGAGGCTGATGGCTCTTCGCAAATCCTCCTCGGCCTCGGCCCACTGCCA
>CP070792.1:811571-814506 GCA_020346845.1 Gemmatimonadota bacterium | reverse complement strand
CGAGTAATAGGTCCTGATGCCGAACCTGTGCGGATCGAGTGGGAAATAGTCTGATAGCCAGTGAGCGCCCGGAGGTGGCGCCGTCGACTGAACCATAGCTACTGATTCAAGCTGCTCTTCCGGAGCCATTGTCCCATCACTCGTGCACTGAGTAATCGATCCCAGCATGATGAGGCCAAGGGACAGTACTACAATCCTGTTAATGATCTGCATGAGTGACCGCCTTCGCCGTTGAGAGACTTGTCTGAGCCCGCCTCATAGCGGGTATCCAAGAGGTTGCCCGGGTGTTGAACAGCAGGAGTCCTGACGTGCCATTGGAGCGTGCACGTGATCCTCCCGGTGATTTGCTATCCATCGCAGATCCCAAGCGACTGTCAGCGTCTTTCTCGGTGTCCTGGGTCGCGTCGTCTGGCGGGCGTCTTAATGCGTGTCTATTGCGGCGTCACACTGTGACGTCTACTGCGGCATCTTGCAACGGCGTCTGTCGGGCGGCTGAACGCAAAGGGCCACCGGCGTGTGTGGTCCGTACACGCGCTGACCTTGAGGGCAAGGCTAACGTGCAGACTCGTTGCGCGTTCGGCAAGAGTCGCAGAGCCGCAACACATTCCACCGCTGCCCCCCTTTCCAATATTAGAGGATGAGGAGATGAGAAGAGATGTGGGAACCGGCGGCACCCGATCTTCTTCTCCCCTCCTCTCCTAATCTCGGAAGGGCGCGGGGCGGCGTGTCAGCCGGACTCGTCAACGCCCTTTTTTAACGTCACGGTCTTCATTGGCGGTGACTTCGTAATGAGTGGTTGCCATTCGGGATCCTCGCCCTGAGGGTCGGCGAGATACACGTGCCCCGTTGCGGTATTGAGTAGCAGTAGTCGTAGTTTCGGGCCTTCACCTCTGGTGATGAGCTGGTATTGTCCCACGGCCATAATCCGCTCGCTTGGTTGGGGTACCCGTGAAATATGGGAAGACTTCTAGAGTGGGGATACGTATTAGGAGATGAGGAGATGAGGAGAACCGGACACCGAAACACTCGATCTTCTCATCTCCTCCTCTTCGGGGGTGGCGGCGCGGTGGGCCCTGGGATGCGTCGCCGAACATCCGGGACATCCCCGCCCTTACACGCTGCACGTTGAACGCTGCACCCTGCACCCTGCACGAACGTCACAAACACAAAACGGGCGGGGCTGCGCAACCGCCAACCCCACCCGCAAAACGATGACGATCTAGACTACTACGACCCCACTCGATACCGCCAGGCCACGATGTCGCCTGCCTGCGACGATTGGAATCGCTGCGACTCGTTCGGCGCCAGTGTCGCTCCACCGATGGTATCGCTCGCCACTACCTGACCAGTCGCGTCGAGGAACTCCAGCGTGATGGACGGCACGTCGGTGGGAGTGTCCTTCAGGTTGATGATCCTACCAGCCGCGGTATAACCACCCGACATGGGCTGCGCCAGATCGACCGAGATCTCGAACGTCAGCGCCTCCATCTGGTCCAGTATCACTTCGGTCGTATCCGAGAGACCCTGCAGCGTGTGAGCGGCAGCCATTATGCGGTACGTACCCCGGTTATTGGGGTCCACCGCGAGCAGGCGATGGACGACATCGTCCATGTTGTTGAGCGCGGCATCACGCTCGGATTGCGGGCGACTCTCGTCCTGTGCGATCTCCAGATACGTGTTGGCTAGGTTGAACAGAGCATCCCTGTGGTAGGGGTTCTTCTCCAGACCAGCCTCGAACGCCTGCACCGCCTTGTCGAATTCGTTCGCGTTGTACAACCGGACACCGGTACTGAACAGATCCAGCGAACTCATGGAAGCCGCGTCCGCCAAAACCATGTCGAAGATCTCTACCGCCCGCGCCTGGTCTCCCATGTTGACGTAGGCCTCAGCCATGCCGAATAGAGCATCATTGTTCGTGGGATCCAGCTCACGCACCCTCTCGAACCAGACGACGGTGGAGTCCCATTCGCCCAGCAGCTGATACAGCGTCGCGACATTCTCTACTGCCGTGTGATAATTCTCGAGGTGCTCGGCATCGGCCATGCCAATATCGGCAACCTGCTTGAAGTAATGCATGGCACTATCGACATCGCCTTCGTTGGCGAATATCCCGCCCATGTAGAACAGCGCCACGTTTGACTCTTGCATCAGTGCGTTGGCAGCCCTGAACTCGTTCTTGGCACCTTCGAAAGCGCCGTTCTGCAGCGAATCGATGCCCCGGTTCACGGACTGGACCCACATGCTCTCCCTGTAGTAGGCGATATCGTCACCGCAGTCGGGAGCTAGCTGCACCGTCCTCACAAAGGCGGAGTCAGCGCCGGTACCATCACCGGTCATGTAGTAGTAGCGGCCCAGGAAGTACCATATGGCCGGATTGTCCGCCTGATCAGTGTTGATTGCATCTTCCAAGTTGCGGAGGGCCGATACGAGCAGCTCATCGCGCTTTGTCGGATCAGCCTCTTCGGTGGCACCCTGGATATATGTCTTCGCAGCCCGCACCAAAAAATGGCCCTGGTCTAATTCACAGGCGGGATCGCGGTACTGCTCCTGCGCTAACAGCTGTCCCTGTGCAAGACCAAACCCGAGCACGAGTCCGGCTCCAACGACCAACCTATTCATCCTTCTCTCCTTGGGTTTCTCTTCGGTAAAATCTACCCATATCTATAACAATTTATACCCTTTTTCCCCGAGAATGGTCTCCGCCCGGCGCTGTGCCATACGGGCTACCTGCAGGGCCGGCAGCCCCATCGCAGCAGCCAGTTCCAACACATCACCGTATTCCGGCTTCACCCGAACACCGCCAGCCCCCTCCAGGACCTTCACCCTCACGCTCCCGGCATCGTCCAGCAAGACCGTAAGTTCGTTGCGTTTCAATGTGTTACGCTCTGCCTGCCAGTGGCGCAATCCGGCTGTGGTGGAGTGCTGGAACAGCGCC
>CP070792.1:808516-811471 GCA_020346845.1 Gemmatimonadota bacterium | reverse complement strand
GGGAAGATTGCCTCCACATTCATGTCCGGTTCGACGTCCTGTGCCTCCCCAGTCCTGGAAAAGTCCGCCATCTTGTCGACCAGGTTGCGGACCAGCAGCGTGTCGCTGCGGGTCAAATCGGCCCACCGCACCAGCTCGTCACCCCCTTCGATGAACTGACCGTTCGCCAGCAATGCCAGAGCTAGAACCAAACGCGTTGTCGTGAAACCTGGGTGTAGTGCCACAGTGCGCTCGTACTGACTTATGGCGGCTTCCCATTCGCCGGCAAGATAGAGCGCATACCCGACGTCCTGGTTGATGATGGGCGACAGCGGATCGAGCTCCAGCGACCTTGTGACCTCTGACTTCGCTTCCTCGTGACGACCGAGGCGAGCCAATAGTAGTCCGAACCAGTGGCGCGCGGTCGCGTAATCTGGAGCGAGCGCGATCGCTTGCCTGAACTCGCGCTCGGAAGCGTCCCATTCGAATTGCCATTCGTGCACCAGCCCCAACGTCGCGTGTGGGTCACCCAGTGTCGGATCCAGTTCAATGGCCCGGTGTGCAGCCGACTCGGCCAGCGCCAGTCCTTCTCGGTTCGAGAATTCCGCAGAGAACCAAGGCCGTACCAGGTACACATCGGCGAGACCGGCGTACGCCAGCGCGTAGCCGGAGTCCAGAGTAACGGCACGCTCGAAATGCTCGATCGCAATTTCAAAAGCCTCGATGGTACGCTTTTCCCAGAAGAAGCGACCCAGAAGGTACTCCTGATAGGCCTCCAAGTTGTCCGTCGGCTGAGTGGACAGTCCGGCTTCCTCGTCCGGTGACAGGGTCACATCGAGTGCACCGGCCACCTGTGTAGCCACGTCGCGGCGGATCGTGAAGATGTGGGCTGCAGACAGCTCACGGTCGTAGTCTTCTACCCAGAGTTGCTCGTCCGTGTCAGGATCGATCAGCGCAGCGCTGATTAACACTCGATCTCCCGCACGACTAACGCTCCCGTCAACGATGTAGTCGACTCCCAATTGCTCAGCTATCTCTTGGTAACCATGACCGGCCGCACGCGCTCGTCGTGCCGAGCCGTGAGCGATCACAGCGAAGTCACCGATCTTCGAGATCTGCGTATTGATGTCCTGCGTTACGCCCTCGCTGAAGTATTCGTCATCCGCTCCACTCAGGTTCTCGAATGGCAGCACTGCTATGCGACTCCTAGCCTGAGCGCCGTCACCAAGGCTCGTACTCATAAGCCACACAGTCATCACCAGTGACAGGCTGATTACGAGTGTGCCCAATTTGGCCCGCCAACTTCTCGGTACGACGTCGGAAGCCGACCCGAGTCTCTCATTCGGCTCCGAGGATTGACCTGTCTTGGCGATCGACTCGAGTTCTTCGACCATCTCGCGCGCCGATTGCCACCGATCAGCCGACTTCTTCTCGAGACACTTCATCACCAGTTGACTCAGACGAGGTGGTAATCCCGGTCGGTGTGTTGTGACCGGCTCCGGAGTATCTATCACATGAGCCGCCAGCGCTTCCTGCGGCGTCGGTCTCCGGAACGGCGTGCTTCCGGTCAGCAGCTCGTAGGCCACGATTCCAAAGGCATATACATCGGCCCTGTGATCGAGGTCGCGATCGCCCGCTGCCTGCTCCGGCGCCATGTACTCGGGAGTGCCGAGTACCAACCCCGCCGTCGTGAGTTGCTCCGTGCCAGTCGTATCACTCACTGCCTTGGAAATGCCTAGATCCGCAATCAGTGCATGGCGACCCGAAAGAAGCACGTTGTCCGGCTTGATGTCCCGATGCAGGATGCCTCGTTCGTGCGCGTATGACAGACCGTCCGCCAGCTCACGAAGGATCTCGACCGCCTCCGGCACCGGTAGCGCACCCTCTCGTCTGAGTTTGTCCCGGAGTGACTCGCCCTCGACGTATGGCATGACGTAGTAAAGAAACGGCCCCGACTCGTCCGGCCCATGAGCTTCGCCCGAGTCATGTAGCGCAAGTATGTGCGGGTGTTGCAGCCTGGCCGTGACCCTGATCTCGTTCAAGAAACGCTCGGCTCCCAGCACGGATGCGAGTTCCGGCTTCAGCACTTTCACGGCAACGTTACGGTCGTGCTTCACATCGTGCGCGAGATACACAGTTGCCATGCCACCAGCGCCCAGCTCACGCCGGATGACGTAGCGGTCCTTGAGAGCAGCGGAGAGTTGGGGGGGAGTCTTGGTCATGGTCGGCAAAGATACAGTATCGGAGTGTTTGGCGGCGAGTCGACTCGGCCCTGCCCTGCGTTGAGACAGCCAATCACCCACCTGCAGTTCCCGCCTGACCTGGCCCCCGTACCACCCCACGCGTAGGTTGCAGACTCATCCCAATTAGCAACTAAGGAGCATGGTTACCATGATCGCCTCCTGTTCTTTGCCGACATATACGCGCAATCGCGTCCTCGCTTGGTCCGGCCCTTGTTTGCTCGGTCTCGTGCTCGCGACCGCGCTGGCAACTCCAGAAACCGTTCTGACCCAACAGCAGCCGAGCGCCTCGATCATGCGTGGCGCCATGGGTCTGCCGTTCATCGAGCGGGAAGCGATGAAGCAGGCCTTATACGAGCTCGCATCACCGGAGTTTGAGGGCCGTCTCACCGGGACCGACGGATATGCCCTGGCAGCGCGGTACGCCTCCGAACGTTTCCGAAACGCCGGTCTGGTGCCGGGCGGACCGGACGGTTCGTTCGTCCAGCCGTTCACTGTAGAAGCGAACGAGGTCACCGGTCCCATGGAGCTGCGGATCGAGCACGACGGGTGGAGAGGCGCTCCTTACCGGTTCGGTCGCGACTACGTCGCGCGAGGGTTCACCGGATCCGGCCGAATCGAGAACGCCGAAGTCGTGTTCGTGGGCTACGGCCTGGTGGACAGCGAGCAGGGCTGGGACGACTACGCCGGGGTGGATGCGCGGGGAAAAGTGGCACTGATGTTCATGGGCGCACCA
>CP070792.1:805445-808416 GCA_020346845.1 Gemmatimonadota bacterium | reverse complement strand
TATGGTGGCCTGGTGGTGAGCACCGACCCGGTCGCAGCTGATGCAGTCGGACTTCAGATAATCCAACAGAAACGGCGTTTGGAGTTCGGTGAAGACCGCCCTCTGCAGCCTACGGCCCACCACATAGCGCTGGCGGACACCGAGTACGGGCTCGGCAACGCAGACATGAGTAGGATCGAACTAGTGCGGTTGGGATGGGAGGAGGGGAGTCTGATCTGAACGGCCGCGGAGCAACGGCCGCAGATTCCGTGTCCGACGTCCGGTTAGACCTGTCGCTCCAGCAAGATCTGATTCTGCGGCGACCTCGACTCACCTACCGAAGTCACATATACCGCTTTGCGGTCAAACACGGGGCACGCGTACTCGCACGCTCCGCAGCCCGTGCAGAGTGCCGGATCCACATGCGGCCGCTGCACAGTGACCTCCCTACCCTCTCTATCGAGAACCACTTCTTCTTTCAGGTATATCGCCTTGGGCGAGGTCGGGCACCATTCCTCACACACTATGCAGGGCGTGGCCATCGCCCAGGGCAGACAACGGCCACGGTCGAAGAAGGCGGTGCCGATGCGCAGCGGTGGCGTTTCTTCGTCACCCACCTTCTGCACCATGGTCAGCTCCTCAATCGCGCCTGTGGGACACACCTGACCACATAGAGTGCACGTCGGCTCACAGTAGCCAATCTTGGCAATCAGGAACGGCGTCCATAACCCTTCGATACCCGACTCGAGCAGGGTTGGATGAAGCGCATTGTTGGGACAGACTCTCATGCATTGGCCACACCTGATACACCTGCCCAGGAACGATTCTTCTGCCAACGAACCTGGTGGCCGGATCACAAACGGTGAGCGTTTCACCTCGTGCGCATCGCCGGATCGGAACAGCGGCACGGCGGCCGCCCCGCCGATGACGGATGCAATGAGCTTGCGACGCGAAATATCAATCTTCGATGTACCGGCCGGATTGGTCTTGGTGCTGACCTTGGTAGGAAAGAACCTGAACTGAAGGGCACCCTCGGGACAGGCCGCCTGACAATTGAGACACATGTGACACTCGGTCTGACGCCACTTTGTGCCCACCTCGGGATTATCGGCTCCCTGGCAAGCTAGAAGACATTTGTTACAGCCACTGCATGCCTGTTCGTCCTTGTGCAGACCAAAGATCGCAAAGCGGGAGAACACACCGAGTAACGCTCCTAGCGGACAAATGCCGCGACACCAAAAGCGTGTGTACGCCCGGTTCATGATCAGAACCACCACAAAGACAGTCCCGATCAGAATCAAGCCGTGGAAGTGGGCCTGGCGGAACGGTAGCAGTGTTGCGGCCAGCGCGTCATACAAGCCCTGGCCTACCACTGCAATCGGCGTAATCCCCGTGTCCCGCGAAACCGCTGCCAGTGTCAAGACGGCGGTATGCAGCGTCGGCAAGACAGCAGTCCCGATCGAACGCGCAAGCAGCGGGAGTGGATCGAGCAGGCCGGCCTGCAAGCTGCCCAGCAGCGCCGCGCCAAGGCAGAAGAAGAGGATGTAATACTTCAGACGCTGATACGGCTTATACCTGTTGGAATCCAACAGCTTCTTGCCACGGCGAGACCTGCGCTCCGATTTGAATGCCGATAGCCAGTGGTTCAGGCTACCAAGCGGACAAATCCAGCCGCAGAAGAAGCGACCCATGAATATCGTCGGGATCACGATCACGAGCGACCAGAGAAGACCTTTGTAGAGAGTTCCGCTCGCTAGCAGGGTCATCAAAGCAGCCAGCGGATCGAACTCCAGTGCGATCGAGACGGGATAGGGAAGCCGGATATCTGAGGCCTGGACCGGACTGAAGTCGACCTCGAACGAAGTCTTCAGCACCAGCCAAAAGAAGACCAGGAAGAAGGCGACTTGGGAGGTTCGGCGGAGGCCCCTGACAGTCCGAATGGTCATGAGACTCGTACGACCATCACGCTATCTCTCTGAATCCCGCATTGCGGAAATCGAGCGTTCCCAGGCCCGATCGCGCGGCAAGGGCCACGTGGCCAACCTGCTGACCAGTCAGTCCCAGGAACTCCACCGCTCTGGCATCAGCGGCCACCTGGTCGGTTGCACACATCACAGTGTCTTCGATGAGTACGTCGTCGAGGGATCCGCCTTGGGGCCCCCCTCTCACGAGCACACGCGTCGCATCGACGACCGTGAGCGTCGGTCTCACAAAAGCTGCCAGGTCCACTATCGACTGGTCGATTTCCTGGTGCAGCCTATTGCGCCGGCCACCCAGAATGCCATACAGGTTCTTCATTCCCACCGTGCTCCGCGTCAGCGAATGCTGCTTCACTATCGGCATGTTGATCAAGCGATCGGCCTCAATGAAATGCCGCAGCACTGACCACTGCTGAAGCACCACCCCACCGAGATCCACTTCTACGAAGTCCTCCTCACTGGGAAGCATCACTCTCGCTCCAGCAGCTTCCGCGGCCTCACGAATGCCCGATCTGAGAAAACTCCTGCGAGGGTCATTGCAGCTGACGTCAGTGACTATCACCTCGGCCGCACCGGCACTCAGACACAGCCGAATCATCTCGCTCACTAGCACCGGGTTGGTATTCGCCCCCTGAGCCGGTGTCCGGTCCCAGCCAACATTCGGTTTGACGACAACACGCTCACCCGGTTGCACGAATCGTCCAATCCCGCCAATGCCATCCAGTGCAGCGTTCAGTGCTAGTGCCGGATCGGGGTTGGTGGCTGAAGTGAGAATGGGCAGAGCGGGATCGGCAGGAACTTCAAAACTGGTCGACTTGGCAAACACCACGCGTCGCCGAGTCGTCTCGCGGTTATGGAATATCAAACCGGTCGATCCGGTGACGGCGGCCAGGGCTACCGCGGGCCCCGTGCGCTTAATGAAGTCTCTTCGTTCCATATCGCCGATTGATACCGTTGTGGGTCATCCCAGCATAATCTGATACTAAGGAAACGCAACAAACGAATTATGAACG
>CP070792.1:802363-805345 GCA_020346845.1 Gemmatimonadota bacterium | reverse complement strand
GACTCGGTGGCCCAGCTCAGCATGTTGATGAAGCCGGGTGCTACTGCGAGACCGGTCGCGTCGATCTCGGTGCGGGCACTGCCCTCCACCGGAATCCCGATCGATACGATCGTGTCGCCTTTCACGGCAACGTCACCGACCACCGGCGCACCGCCGGTGCCGTCGTAGATCGTACCGCCGCGGATCACGACGTCGTAGTCGGGGGCGCAGGATGCGAGTAGCAGGGCGAGCAGGAGGAATGGGGCGCGTTTCATAGTGCGGTTCCAGGATTGGGGAGTACGTGATAAGGTAGCTGGGAGACAGCGAATATCGAATATTGAATCTTGAATGTTGAATGTTGAAGTACCCTACCCAACCCAATTCAAAATTCAAGATTCAATATTCAACATTCAAAATTCGCAGTTGTCAAAACTCGCCCGCCAGCACCGGCACCCTCACACCAATCACTGGTCGCGTGCGTCCGTCGAGCGAGACTCGTTGTAGCACGGTGGGCTGTGGCATGGGCAACGCCAGCTTCCAGCCTTTGCCGTTGAGATTGATCAGCGCGCCCGGTCCTGCTGGCTCGCCTACGTCGGGACCGTTCGACCGCCCGCTAGTTATGAATGTGCCCGCGATCAGACCTGCGGCACTGGTAATTGTCGGTATCAGTATCGCGGTCTTTTCATCGTCGATCTCGCCGAGCAGATCGATACCTACGCCGGCCAGTCCGCCAGCCAAGCCCGCCGACGTGATCATCCAAACGCGACCGGCGCTTCCACTGTAGGTCTTGGTGGCGAACGCCGATGCCGCGAGTCCGACGTTGCCGCCCATCAGGCTCCAGGTGAGGAGAGCGTCGTCTTCCGCATCGGTCAGCACGCCGAAGGCCACTCCGTACCACGTTCCCCAGAAGGAGCTCCACATCACCAGTGTTGCGTCACCGGCCGTAGGGTTCTTGGCGGCTGCGATCAGGCCACCGGTTGCGATGCCGGCGAGACCACCTACCACCGCGGCTGTGAACGGTGCTTCCTCCGGTGTGTCTTCCCAGCAGTAGTCACCGACCGGATCACAGTACTCTTCGCTGCCGATCTCCAGCACCGAGCGCCAGCCCAGGGCCTGCCACGTACCCCAGATGGAACCGAAAGCAGTTGTTATCGCCTGACCGGAGGAGACGGCATACCTGTTTGTGAATGCCCTGGTGCCAAAGAACCCAAGTGGTGCGCCGATCAACAAACCGGCCCCGTAAGCGCTTTCCGACTCGGCACCGAACGCAGCTGGAACCGCGACGCCGAGCCAACCGGCGAACAGTGTGTTCCACACTATGAGCCCGGCCTTGCCACTAGATGCCCGCTGCTGCCCCGTGAGTGAAGCCAGCCAAGTGCTTGCGGTTCCCGCGGCCGCAGTGCCGTCGTAGGTGCGGACGATGTACAGCAGGAGCTGGTATGCGGTCTCCGCATCGCCTTCGGCCTGCAGTTCGCGCGCGGCGTCGAGCAGCACGGCTGCCGAGTCGGCGCGTGTTACCTGAGTCGTCAGTGCTTGCGGGATGGTGAACAGTAAGAAGAGAACTGTGAGGGCGGGAATGACGCGTCGAAGTGGCTGCATGAGTCCTCCCGTGGAGGTTCGCTAACCTACGACCAAGGATGACGCATGTTAGGTCTTACCCGTCAAGCGCGCGTCAAGTGCCTCAGAGCTTGGCGATCGCCTCCACGAACTGTGTCGCCGTGCTGTAGCGTCGCTTGGGATTGGTGGCCATGCCCTTGAGTAAAATCCTGTCGATGGCTCGGGGCACGTCCTTGCGCACGTCTTTGATGTGGGGTGGCTCTTCCATGATCCGCCGTGCCATGATGGCGCTCTCGTGGTCCCCAGGAAACGGTGGCTCACCTGCCAGCATCTCGTAGAGCATACAACAGAGCGAGTAGATATCGGTGCGACCGTCGAGTCTGCGGGTACCACGGGCCTGTTCCGGACTCATGTAGTCCGGCGTACCGAGTGCAACGCCGGGTGCGGTGAGAATATCCTCGTGCGCCTCCTGGATCGCGCGCGCGACCCCAAAGTCTGCGACCACTGCGTGACCATCTGATATGAGAACGTTCTCGGGTTTGATGTCGCGGTGGATCACTCCGTGGGCGTGGGCGTAGGACAGAGCGCTGCCGACCTCTTGTGAGAACCCCAGCGCAGGGTCGACTCGCATCTGTCCCTCTCGCGTCATCAACGCTCGCAGAGACTCACCTTCGATGTACTGCATCACGAAGTACATCAAGTCGCCGCCGTGGTCCTGGTCGAGAATCGGAACTATGTGCGGGTGCTCTAGCGCCGAACTGATCTTGATCTCGCGCAAGAAGCGCTCGGCTCCCAGGCCCATGGTCATGTCCGGATCCATCACCTTGACGGCGACCTTCGCGCTATCGCTGTGTCGCTCAGCCAGATACACGTACGCCATTGCACCGTGGCCGATCTCACTCAGCACTCTGTATCGATCGGATAGTGCCTCTTGCAGACGTTGTTGGAGATCGGACATGGGAGCTCAGCTCATCGTCGAGTATGAATATCGAGACGAATGTAGAGTGATGAATGTAGAATGTCGAATGTCGAATGTAGAATGTAGAATGTGTCGCTGGTGTATGCGGAGAAAACTGAAGGAAGGGTCACCGTAGGGCGACTGACAGCAGCTGAACGGACCGCTGGCTGTTAGGCCGCAGGCTGCGGCCCGGAGCTGACATGAGGTGCCAACTCGTCCCACTCGGTCGACGCCACGCAGTAGAGGCAAAAATCGCCGTGGTCGTAGATAGAGCAGTTCATCGGTCCGCGCTTGTCTCTGTGCACGTACGCTCCGACAAATGGTGTCTTGGTCGGCCGCACCGGCCGTGTGAGCACCCACGTGATACCGTCAGCGCCGTTTGTGCCCGTGAGTAGGCTGTCGCGCTCCCACTCGTTCTGCTCCAGCATGTCAACGCCAAATAGCTTCAGCACGCTGAGCAATGGGTGTACGATTCGCTGGAATGCCCC
>CP070792.1:799270-802263 GCA_020346845.1 Gemmatimonadota bacterium | reverse complement strand
CGACTCACACCACGCGTGACCGCATACAACCCAACCAGAACAAGCAACGCAAGCACCGCCAGGCCGAGGAGCATGAGACGACGCCGGTCTTCGAGCTGTGCAAAATCGTTGAGTGGATCGGCACTCACGACCGTCAGAGTCCACGGCAGACGAGTGACAGCCACCGTTCGGGTAACCGCGGGCTGTAGATCTGAATCGATCGACTTAGTCAGGTCTCGTCCACTCACATCGGAGAGTGTAATTGCAACGCCCTGTTCGTCGAGTAACGGGCTCAGAGCGCCGATCCAGTCCTCTGCGAGATGCGTCGCGCCACCAAGCAGCGCGACTGTACGCTCGGCGGAGCCATGCCATACGGCAAAAACGGGTTGTCCGTCATCCCAGGTAATATCGTGGCCGTGGCCCTCGAGTGTGCCACGCTGGTTCCACAGCCACTCGGTCCCCGCGGCAAGACCCTGCTTTGCAGCCATATCGTCAGCGATGCTGTCCGCACTGCAATCCGTCAGACGACAGGTCTCGCTCACGTAGAACTCGTATTGCGCTCGTGTGAGGTGCCAGCGTCCGGTGTTCAAGTCATTGCGCAGTGCTTCCGCGTTGGCCTGCAGGTCGTCAGGTTCGAACTGTTCCTCGATTGACAGGCAGGCGTGTCGTGCCACCAACTCGGCCGGTAGGCCTGCAACTTCCACGCTGCCCAGAGATCTGAGTTCGTGGTACGCATCCAGGGCCACATCGAAATGCTCGGCCTTAAGCTCTACTCTCGCGAGTCGCAGCAGGGCGCCGGCGCGGATCTGTGAATCAGGTTGCTGCGCAAGTCTGCGATACTCGCGTGCCGCCGCAGTGAGATCGCGCGTTCGAAACTCAAGCGTCTCGGCACCTGCGAATACACTCGGCTCCGTCCGTGGCTCTGGCTTCGTGGCCGGATGGTAGAGCAGGCGGCCTCTGGGGTGGGCAGCAATCCCAGCTTTGCCTATGATCAGGACGATTGCGTTGGCGGAGAACTGTGTTGCGAGCGAACGGGCTGAATCAGATGGATCTACCAGTGGATCGCTCGAGAGAGCCGCGAGCCGATCTTGGATTGTGGCGAGCCTTCGAGTGTGCTCGGTTGCCACCACATCCGTGGCATGCTCCAGCCTTATCTCAACGCGCTGCTGCTCCAACGCGCGATCTTGCTGGTAAAGTCGCCAGCCCAGCCAGGCCAGCGCGCATAGCAGCACGAGCGCAATGCCTAGAAACAAGACCACCAGATGGCGCGGGGGTCGCAGCCACTGACTCACCGCCATGCGTTCCCCTGTCAGGGATCACTCTAAGTATTGGCGTCGATATGCTCTTCCGCCAGCCGAGGGCGGTCAAGGGAGCAATGAGATTGCGTCAAGGAATCTTGGCAGACGCGCGGGCTGTGCCCGAGGCACCATTCTGTGAGTAGGGTGGTTGAGCAACTTGGGGCGGTTGACTGACGACCCTCAACCGCCCCTTGTAGTTCGGTTCATTGCTTGAGCACGTTCAATTGAAGAACGGAAACAGCCTCTTCAACTCTTCGAGGGATGGCTGCGCCCCATACTCCGACACTTGGAATGCTTCCGCCTGCCGCACCTGGCTCCCCTGCTGCTGTCCGTATAGCTGGATCAGCATTTCTCGGTAGGTCTGTCCGGGCTGGGACGTCCTGAATCCTCTGACGTTGGCAAGCCAGTCACGCCGCCTCGATGTATCACTTGGCACCGCGTCGAGAACCCCCTGGTTGTAGGGCAGCCATTCATACATCTGCGACTCGTGGCAGTGGTACATGTCGATCTTCTTTTCGATCACATCGTCGATCGCCACCACGATATCCGGAACAAAGGGAGAGGGTTCCGTGAACCTGTCTGCCATGTACATGAAGATGGGATTCTTCATGAGGTGGGGGACGGAGGCGACAATGTTCGGTACGGTGACCATGTAGGCCGCGTCCCTTACCAGCAGCGCCGTGTTACGGTGATCCGGATGATAATCGTTCGGCCGGGGGCTGATCACGATGTCCGCTTGGAATTCGCGGATCTGGCGGATGACCTCCTCGCGATTCTCCAGCGTGGGCATGAGCTTCCCGTCGTCGTTATCGAGTACGACGTACTCGGCCCCGATGACTCCTCCCGCGCACTGGGTTTCCTTGTACCGTCGCTGAGCTAACGGTCCGCCACCCATCTCGAAGTGGCCCGCGTTGCCGTTGGTGAGGGAAACGAGTCGCACCTTGTGACCCATTTCCACAAACTTGGCCATGGTGCCGCCGACTTTTTCGGGATCGTCAGGGTGTGCGCCGATGACGATGATCCGAAGCTGGCTCTCGCCGCTCTGGGCGACGCCAGGTGCTGGCAACAGGACGCCTACAGCTGCCAGCAGACTGAGGGAATATCTGATCTTGGTCATGGCCCAAAAGTATCCTCGGCGGTCAATGCAGTACAGTGAACCGACCTGGCGCTAAGGCTGGCCGATGCGTTCGGGGTCCGGTGCCGCCGTAAACAGGACCCCATCCGTCCTACGTAAGGAGCCTAACCCTCCCGTCTCGCGACGAGCTCCGACTCGATCTGCGTCATCTTGGTGTCGTTCAGCGGATAGAACAGCATCACAGCAGCTCCCACGAACGCAAAGGCGCTCGGAATCCAGCTCATCAGCGCTTTCATGCCCACGGTCGCACCTGCTATTGTTGCCTCATCCATGCCGTCGTAACCGTAGGCTGCCAATACGATCAGAATCAGTGCCCCGGCAAATCCGCCACCGGTCTTGTTGATGAACGTTCCAGCCGAGTAGACGAGCCCGGTCGCGCGCCGCCTGTTCTTCCACTCGGAATAGTCGGCGCAGTCGCCCAACATGCTAAAGAACAGCGTCGGCATGATAGCGGCGAAGAATTCGGAACTGATGCCCAATATGAACAGTGCGTAGATCTGCGTAGGCGTGAGAAAGTATATGAAGCAGAGAATGAGGCCGCCCAAGAATAACGAGATGATGAACAGGTTCTTCTTGCCAAC
>CP070792.1:796165-799170 GCA_020346845.1 Gemmatimonadota bacterium | reverse complement strand
TGGCATATTACACCGGCATAGTGTTCGAGTTGTTTGATGCGCATCAGGCGTTGCGCGCTATCTGCGGTGGTGGCCGATACGACGGTCTCCTGGCCGCGCTTGGAGGCGTGGACCTTCCTGCGGTCGGGTTCGGGATGGGTGATGTAGTTCTCGGTGAGTTGTTGACCCAATCGGGCGACAAACCGCACCGACCACTGGGGCTCGATGCCTTCCTCGTGGCGGTTACAGGTGAAGATGTGCAACACGTGTTGCGAATGGCCAGCCAATTGAGAGATAGAGGGCTCAGGGTGGAATACGCGTTGAAACACCAATCAGTCGCCAAGCAGCTGAAACTAGCTGCATCTCGTCCAGCTAGACGAGCGATCGTACTAGGTCCGGATGAGCGTGAAATGAGCGAAGTTGTGGTTCGAGATCTTTCCACGGGAAGCGAAGAACGAGTGCGAATCGATCGACTCCTCGATGGGTATGTTTGGGATTGAACCAAGACTCCCCTGCTCCAAGAACACAGTTTGAAAGCAAAGGATTGAGGCGTAGACGTTAATGGCCAAAGAGAAAGGCATCACGCCCAGGACTGAAGACTTCAGTCAATGGTATAATGATGTGATCATGCGGGCAGAGCTGGCCGACTATTCACCGGTCAGAGGCTGCATGGTCATCAGGCCAAGGGGCTACGGTATCTGGGAGCTGATGCAGCGAGCCTTGGACGAGATGTTCAAGGAGACGGGGCATCAGAACGCATACTTCCCGTTGTTCATTCCTCAGAGTTTCCTTGCCAAAGAGGCGGAGCACGTTGAGGGCTTCTCGCCCGAGACGGCCGTTGTGACGCACGGCGGAGGGAAGGAGCTGGAGGAGCCGTTGGTAGTGCGGCCAACATCCGAGACAATCATCTATTCGCTCTACGCCAAGTGGATCCAGAGCTATCGTGATCTTCCGCTTCTGCTCAACCAGTGGGCCAACATAGTGCGGTGGGAGATGCGGACACGGTTGTTCCTTCGCACCACTGAGTTCCTGTGGCAAGAGGGTCATACAGCGCACGCGACGGACGAAGAAGCCGAGGCGGAGACGCTTCTCATTCTCGACATCTACCGCCGGTTCATGGAGGAGTGGGTTGCCATGCCGGTGGTTACCGGTCTCAAGACCGAGTCGGAAAAGTTCGCCGGGGCAGTCAGGACGTACGCCTGCGAGGCATTGATGCAGGACAATCGGGCACTTCAGGCTGGCACGTCTCACAACCTGGGCCAGAACTTCGCCAAGGCGTTCGAGGTTCAGTACCAAACCGCCGAGGGGGGCCTGGACTATGTTTGGAACACCTCGTGGGGTGTCTCCACCAGGATGGTTGGCGGTCTGATCATGAGTCACAGCGATGACACCGGCTTGGTATGTCCGCCAAAGTTGGCGCCGGTACAAGTGATGATCGTGCCGATCTGGAAGTCGCCGGATCAGAAGACGAGCGTGCTGGAAGTGGGTAGTAAGGTGGCGGAGGAGCTGAAAGCGGCAGGAATCCGCGTGGACCTGGATGAGAGAGATGGCCTCAAGCCCGGAGCCAAATACTACGAGTGGGAGGGGAAGGGGATACCAGTCCGCCTCGAAATCGGACCGCGCGATGTGGAGCAGGGACAGGTGATGGTGGCCCGGCGGATCGGTGGCAAGGAGCCATCCAAGCTGGATGGGTTGGTGGAGACTGTAAGTGCCACCCTCGACGGAATCCAACAGGAACTGTACGACACAGCCGTAGCCAGGAGGGATGCCAACTCCGTCAGATCGGTATCCAAAGCTCAACTCACTGAGCTCATGGCTGGCAGCGGCGGCTTCGCATATGGCGGATATTGCGGCAAAGAGCGCTGTGAGATCGACATAAAGGACACCACCAAGGCCACTATCAGGGTGCTGCCTGGCGCAGAATTTCGCTCCGAACCGGCCCCGACCACTTGCGTCTGGTGTGGAGAGAAGGCCGTAACCGAGGCGGTGTGGGCCAGAGCTTACTAGACCTCCCGGTTGTTACTCTCGCGCGGATCGCTGCCGCGGTCGGCACGCCGGCGTATGTGTACGATGCCGCAGCGATCCGGGGCAGCTATGGTGAGCTTTCAAATGCTCTAGCGGGTTTTTCCCACCAGATTCTCTATTCCGTCAAAGCCAATAGCAACCTGTCGGTTCTCAGGCTGATGCGCGAGCTGGGCGCCGGCGCGGACATAGTGTCCGGCGGTGAGCTGGCGCGGGTCCTACGAGCCGGTTTCCCCGCCGCGGAGGTGGTCTTCAGTGGTGTGGGCAAGACACGCGGAGAACTGAGAGATGCTATCGCCAACCGGATCGGTCTGGTCAACGTCGAGTCACCCGACGAGCTCGAGCTGCTGAATGAAGTCGCGCAGGATATGGGTGTCGTTGTTCGGTTCGGTTTCCGGGTCAACCCCGACGTTGCCACAGATACCCATCCGTACACACAGACCGGCGAGCGCGGTATGAAGTTCGGCGTCCCAATGCGGGAGGTGGTGGGTCTGGCTCTGTGGGCCAAGGACCAAGAGTACCTATCTCTCGAAAGTGTGGGTATGCACATAGGCTCACAGATCTTGGATGCAAGTAGGTACCGGCAGGGCGCAGAGAAGCTTGCCAAGCTCCTGGAAGAGCTGCGGCAGGCAGGGATCCAAGGCTTGCATAGTGTAGATGTGGGTGGTGGAATCGGAATCCGATATACCGACGAAGAGGGGCTCGATGCGGACCAGTACGCCGCGGCGATCGAACCGCTGGCCCGGAGCTCAGAACTGACGATCGTACTTGAGCCCGGCCGCTTCCTCGTGGGCAACGCCGGCTACCTGCTGACACGCTGTGTCCACACCAAACGATCGGGGGGTCGCCGATTCGTGGTGGTGGACGCCGGAATGAACGACTTGCTCCGGCCGAGTTTGTACCAGGCGGTGCACGACATTCGTGTCGTGACCGGAGAGGACCACGGCGCGGAAGATCTGACCAGCGTCGATGTGGTGGGTCCTATATGTGAGACCGGGGATTTC
>CP070792.1:793043-796065 GCA_020346845.1 Gemmatimonadota bacterium | reverse complement strand
GTGACCAGCCGGTTCATCTGCACGTTCTTGCTCAAGTACGTGAGTCCCGGCGGCTTGCTGTTGGCGCTGGCTATTGGGGGCGGAGCGCTGACTCTAGGAACGATATTCATCCCGGGAATGCTGGGGCTCTATTGCTTGATCGGCGTGTCGGCGTGCATGTCGCTCATGTTCCCGACCATCTACGGTATTGCGCTCAAAGGCGTGGGAGAGGACGCAAAGCTCGGCGCGGCCGGTCTCATTATGGCTATTCTAGGTGGATCACTGATGCCGCCTGTCCAGGGCGCCATCATCGATCTGGAAACCGTCGGTCTCGGCGGTCTGTCGTTCCCGGCGGTGCGCGTGTCATTTGTGCTGGTTGTGATATGCTTCGTCGTAATAGCTCACTATGGCTGGCGGACGTCGGTACTGCACGGTCGAGATGACTCTGGTGGATTACGTGGGGTTACTGCCCGGACCTGACGTGTGTTGCAGGTGGGGCGGGCGCGGGGGTTAGAGCGGCCTGAACAGTGTCGCTAGCTCGACACTAAACGGCTCTGACGCCTCACGCGGATCCCAACTCACACTCTCTCGTTCCACTCTCGGCAGTGTCCAATCCGGGTGCCACACCTCAACAACTTCATCATTTGGGTCGACGATCCAATAGACCGGGATGCCCACCTCTTGATACAGTCGCCTCTTGGTGAATCTGTCGGACCGACTGCTGGTCGGACTCAACACCTCAACCACCAACTTCAGCGATCTCACGTTTGCCCAATCCAAGGTGCGAACTTCGGCTGAATCGGCGACGAATACATCCGGTTGCACCAGTACATCCGATCCCCAGGAGATGTCGGCCGGGGCGGTGAGTACATGTCCCACCGGATGTCGATCCAGGTACGCCCTAAGTTCGTACGCCAAACGCCCTACTAGTTCCTGGTGCCACAGTTGAGGCGCTGGATTCACCAACAACTCCCCGTGCACCGTCTCGTAGCGGTTTCCGTCGTCGGGGAGCGCTTGCACCATTTCGGCCGTATAGTAGACGGGTGCAACCATGCCCATAAGGTGGCCTCGGCTGGTCGTTGCAGGCAAGGAGGCGACACGGAGAAAGCATGTGGTCCAACTTCACGCCATGTGTCACCAAACGATTGCCTGTAGGTCCACTAATCCGCGGTCTGGAATCTTAGCGCACTGCAGTGGTTTGGCTTTACTAGTTGCTCGTTTCCGGTCGCCCCGCGAACTTGGCTCTGGCCCCTTCGAGCCGCACACGCGGTAGGATGACCTCTTGGAACCGCGGCGTGTTCCAGATCGGGGCCACGATGGGATCCCAGATCTCGTAGGCGACGCGAAACGGCATGGCGGATACAATACCCTCGAGTACATCCAAAGCCCGATCCGATTCACCGAGCAGCACCAACGACTGAGCATGGCCCCGTCCCGCGCTCTCCGGCAAGTGCGTAGCGTCCCCCGTCTCCAACGCCTCGCCCAGCAGGCGGAAGCCAACAGAGTCCGTAAGGTAGGGGGCGAAGCGATCGATCGCCTCCAGGTAACGACCGTCGAACAGCATCAGGTTCGCCAGCACAGTCCGCAGAAAGTGCACGTCGCCGGCGGTGTCGATAGCGAGCCCCTCCTCCAACATCGCCTCGGCCTCCTCTAGACGGCCATTCATATGAAGCACGAAGCCGTGCGCGTCCAGAAAGATGGGCGCCCGGTCGAGCGCCAGTGCACGGCCGGTCTCGCGCAAAGACTCGTCCAATCGCCCCATACCCCACAGCAGCTCCGCATACTGCAGGTGCGCCTCCTCACTGTCCGGATCGAGGTCCAGCGCCCTGAGGAACTCGCGCTCCCCGGCCTCCCACTGCCACCGGTCACGGTAGACACCGCCCAGAGCTACGCGTGCCGAAGCGTTCCGCGGATCGAGTTGAAGTGCGCGGCGGGCCGCTACCTCTGCCGCAACAAGACTACGTGCCCAAAAGGCGGAGTCGGTGGATTCGCCCCCCAATCCCGTGTACAGCGGATTCACGGCGTGTGCCTCGGCTAGCCCCGCCCACGCTGGCGCCCACATCGAATCCCTGGCGACGGCCGCTTGGAACAGCCGTACCGCCTCCCCTACGCCGGGGCCGCGCCGACGCATCGCCGCCCGTCCACTCAAGTACAGGTCGTGCGCGTTCATATCGAGAGTTGGGTAAACGAGCTCTTCTTGACTCAGTCCCAGCGGCACCCGCAACGAGTCGGCGATCGCCTCCGCGATTTCCGTTTGGATAGCAAAGACGTTCTCGAGCCGACGTTCGTACGTCTGCGACCACATGACAAAACCATCCGATGCGCTCACCAGCTCAGCACTGATGCGCAACTGATCTCTGTCCTTACGCACGCTGCCGTCCAACAAGTAAGGCACACCAAGCTCCTCACCAACCCGCCGCAGGTCAGAGTCACGACCCTTGTAGGTGAATGCGGACGACCGCGCCGCCACTCGGAGGCCACGAATCTTTGACAGCACCGCTAGGATCTCTCCGGATATGCCGTCACTGAAGTACTCCTGGTCTCCCTCCGGACTCATGTCGTCAAACGAGAGCACGGCAATCGCCGGACGGGGATCCTCGGCCAGATCCACATACGTCAACCCTGTTGGCGAACTTGCACTTCTCAAGTCTCCCATTGAACTGTCGCCGGCACGTCCCCAAAAAAGCCACACGATTAAGGCCAGCACGGCAACAGGAACAAGGATTCGTGCGATGCGTGATCTCGGGATCATTTCTCGCGCCGTTGTCGACGAAGGCTCTGCCACGAGTGCGTCTGCAAAGGCCTTGGCACTGTCGAACCGATCGGCCGGCACCTTCGCCAGAGCCTTGTCCACCGCATTCTCGACGTGTGCGGGCACGGTGTCACGGATCGTCCGGAGCTTAGGCGGCTTCTCACTCACAACCTGCGCAATCACTGCCTGAACGTTAGATCCCGTGAACGGCGGGTCGCCGGCCAACATCTCATACAACACACTTCCCAGAGCGTAGATGTCAGTAGCGGGTTTGGCCTCGCGGTCACCGAT
>CP070792.1:789897-792943 GCA_020346845.1 Gemmatimonadota bacterium | reverse complement strand
GACATCTACATCCCCGACGCACAGCTGTGGCAGCTCTATCAAGATGAAAATGATTCGGTTTCAGTGCGGATGATCGCGTTGCTCCCACAGGCGGTGGTCGATGACGATGAGATCGAGACGACGGAAGAGCTGATCCAGACCTATTACGAAGAACACAGAGACGACTATCTGAGACCGGCCACTGCATACCTCAGTTACGTGACGACGTCCCGTGTGCCCAACGCCACTGATTCATCGGCTGCTCTACAACGAACACAGATGGTACTCGACGAGCTGCGTGGCGGAGCTGACTTCGCTGAGGTGGCTACCAGGGAATCGGCCGATTCAGCAAGCCGCATGAACGGCGGTGACCTCGGTGAGGCGTCCCGAGGACAGCACGTCACGATCTTTGCCGAAGCAGCCCTGGCCCTGAACCCGGGAGAACTCTCTGAGCCCGTCCTCACCACCTACGGTTATCACATAATCAAGCTGCATTCAAAGAGTGGAGACACTTACCACGCAAGCCACATTCTGATTCCAGTAGAACTCGATGGGGATCACTTGATTGAAGTGGAATCGAGAGGCGACTCGCTCGACCTATACGGAGCAGAGCAAGCTGATCCAACTGTGTTGGACTCCCTCGCGGTAAGCATGGGGCTGGAACTCACCGCAGCCAACCCGCTAGTCGAGGGCGGCCGACTGCGAGTTGGGTTGGATCTCGTGCCCGACGTGGGCGTTTGGGCATTTGAGGCACTCGAGGGGGAGACTTCACACGTGATCGAAAGCGATGCAGCCTTCTATCTATTCAGGCTAGACAGCATCGTTCCCGAAGGAGTAACACCGTTCGAGGAAGTGCGTGAACGGGTCACGTTTGAAGCAGCGCAAGAGCTGAAATGGGCCAAAGCCGAAGAGTTGGCAGCTGCGATTCACACCGATCTGAATGCCGGGGACACGTGGGATGAGGTAGCGGACCGTCATGGGCTACGCTCAGTGGAGACACCGCTCTTCACTCGGCTAGTACCGAACCCGGCACTGTATGAGGCTCCGGCCGTGGTCGGTGCAGCGTTCGGGTTGGAAATCGGTCAGCACAGTGGCCCGATCCACTCAGAGCAGGCGATCTTCTTCATCCAACCGGTTACCAGGCAACTAGCGGATAGTGCGGCATTCGCAGCAGAGATAGACGCGTATCGCGAAAGAGCGCTCAACGCAGCCCAGCAATCACGTGTTCAGATGGCCCTGGCCGCGATTCGGCAGCTCGGTGAGGTTGAGGACCTGCGACGCGAGGTCGCCCAAGCGTTGCGGAATGTGCCGCAGGATCTGTTTCCAGGAAATCCACTGGGGTTCTGACCCGACAAGGTGCAGGGCGCGTAAACGAAAGCTGGAAGCCACTTCTAGAAACCTAGCCCCGATCGTGCGACCGGGGCTCTCCGATGCAGGGGTCCACCCCTGAAGCCCTACTCGCTCAGCTTCTTCGGCTCTCCATCTGATGGTGCCGGCGCCGAATCGATTTGGCGTGATGTGGGGACCTCATCGACGTCGTTCTCGATACTGTTCTTCACGTCTTTCAGGCTCTTCTTGAACTCTCTGATCCCCTTCCCCATCCCCGCACCCATCTCGGGCAGCCGCTTGGCACCAAAGACCAGCAGTAGGATCATGAGAATCACGAGAATCTCGGTCATGCCGAGGTTGAATGGCATGGCAACCTCGCTAAAAAAGGGAACGCGCCAGCATGTACGCCAGCACAATGCCAATGAGCCCTAGCAGTGACACCTCCAACATGAGAGGTCCCACGGTCAGGCTCAGTATGAGCAGGTCGATATGGAAGGGGCCAATCGATGGCTCCACAGTATACGTAAACAAATCCGTTGGCTTTCCTGGGGGCAGCAGCTCCTTGAGTATTGCCGAGATGAAGTCACCCAACACGAAGCCGAGCGACAGGACCCCAATGTAAAATAACGGCCGGCGCGGTCCGATAGCCACGATTCACCGCCTCCGCTCAATAGAGTACGTAATACAGTCGCGCAGCGCGTCGCGGGCTCGACCCGCAGGTACCGCATCAAGCTCCGCTTCCGCCTGAATCGCGAACTCTTCGGCACGCTGGTGGGCCGCAGCGATGCCACCGCGGGCCTCCACGATCTGGATCACCGCCTTGATTTCTTCAGTCGCGGGTGTGAAGTCCGCCATCAGGTCTTCGACCCTCTGCCGCTCAGCTGGATCCATCTGAGGGAGTGCAGCGATGAGCGGTAGGGTGATCTTATGCTCCCGCAGGTCCTGACCGGTGGGCTTGCCCGTATCGGACTCGCTTGCCGTGTAATCCAGTAGATCATCCGCGATCTGGAAGGCAGAACCCAGACAACTGCCGTATTGCCGAAGGGGTGCCCTGAACTCCTCGCCGCCGGCTAGTGCACCGACTTCGCACGATCCGGCCATTAGTGAGGCCGTTTTCGAGTGAATCAGTTGCTCGTAGTCTGTCTGAGTGAAACTGAGAACATCGTGGGCAACGACCTCACGCATCTCGCCCACGGTCAACTCATTGGTCACGCGGCTCATGATACGCAGCGGTTCGAGTGAACCGAGCTGGACCAACTCCTCAATTGCCCTGGAGTACAGGTAGTCGCCCATGATGACCGCTATCTCATGACTGAACTCAGCGTTCACCGTTGGCTGACCGCGCCGTAGCGGCGAATGGTCAACCGAGTCGTCATGTACGAGTGTCGCGATGTGGATCAGCTCCACAATGGCACCAAGCGTGAGTTCACGTCGGCTGATATGACCCGTTGCCTGGGCTGACAACAGCACCAACGTCGGACGGAACATCTTTCCCTTGATGCGCAGGAGATGCTTGTTGACCTCTTCAACCAAGGGGAAATCAGCCCGTACGACACGGCCCAGTTCACCGAACACAGCGTCGAGCTCGGCGTGAACCGGCTCCTGAATCGCGGCCATAGAGACGCGTGCCACTCGGGACTCTGCGTTGCTCAACTGTCTGCCTGAGCCAATTGCTTCACGCGTTTCCGGACGTCCTGGAAGTCTATGTCGATGGAGAAAATCCGCTGATAGTACGATA
>CP070792.1:786741-789797 GCA_020346845.1 Gemmatimonadota bacterium | reverse complement strand
CCTTTGGCGTGAGTGCTCGGGATACTTCGCTCAGGTTGAGCGTGCGTACGGCCCGCTCGAGCGCCTCTCCTGCGCGCGCTTCCGCATCACGCGCAGATTCCGGTGGGAACAGGCTCGGATCGGCCCGGTACGATGCATAAACAGGCATCAACACCTCGTACGCCTCTTGGACGTTATCGAGAAGGCTCCTGAGCGTGGCTCGTGGGCTCGAGGTATCGGGCGGCTGGAGTGGGCTCTCGAAGGGCTCTTCCGCCGCAGCAGGCCAGGCGAATGCCGAAAACACCAGCATCCAGCACAAGAGAGTCAGTGTCAGTCGAGTTTTGAGCATGCGGCGCGAGTTTCACATGCAGGACAGGCACAGACAACTGGTCTCCAATGCGGTCGAGACGGGCACGTCTCCTCAGGTTGTTCAAAGCCTTCATGAGCAACTCGTTCCCAGCTCCAACCGCAGTGTGGTTAGCCGTCTGGAGTACGTGGACAAGTTGCTGAGCACCGCTACCATCGTCGGCCATGGAGACTCACTTCCTATACGCTATCCCGATTCCCTTGCTATTCGGGGCGACGCTCCTCGTCGGTCTAGCGGCGATTGAGGCCGGGCGTCGCTTGGGCGTTTACCGCCGCAAATCTGCCGGGGAATCGCTCGGGCCAGTCGGTAGTGCCGTTGGCGCAACCCTCGGTCTCCTGGCTTTCATTCTCGCCTTCACGTTCGGAATCGCCGCCTCGCGGTACGATGCGCGCAAACAGCTCGTGGTCGACGAGGCCAACGCGATTGGCACCTGCTTTCTGCGTACGGATTTCCTGCCTGAAGCACAGCGCGCGGAGGCCCGAAGCCTACTTACGGAATACGTCGCTCTTCGCGCCGACGTGGAGAACTTCAAGGGCGAGAGACTTGAACCCACCCTTGCCCGCGCCGCGAGGATTCAGACAGAGCTCTGGGGATTGGCCGCCGCCGCGGGAAACGCTCGGCCCTCACCCATGACAGCACTCTTCACGGCTTCCCTGAACGAAGTGATCGACCTTCATGAAGAGCGCGTTACCAAGGGCATCACGAACCGCATACCGGGTCCACTTTGGGGCTTACTCTACTTGGTGGCGACCCTGGCCATGGTCTCGGTCGGGTACCTGTTCGGACTGGATTCCGACCGTCGCTCGATTGGCGCGATCTTACTCGCCGTGACCTTTTCAACGGTGCTCGTGACGATTGCGGACCTCGACGACGGCGCCAAGGGCGTCTTGCGAATCAGCCAGTCGCCGATCCAGAATCTACACGCCAACGTCGCGGCCGAGTAGGCGTTCTCAATCTCCGTGCCAGGCGTTTGTTGTGATTGCAGCTCGTGACCCGAAGTGGACAATAGAATCCGGGGGAATTTTGCATCAATCCCCCGCTGCCGGAAATCTCCATCTGAAGTCGCAATGCGCAGCGCCATCCGCGATAGTCTGTGTGCGAGCCAGTTCGACACCCCATTCGCGCGCCATGACGTAGTCCATGTTCCCCGCTGCAGGCTCGGTTAGCTCGGGAACACCTTGGTCATTGAAGTAGTTGGCAAACGGGCAAACGGTGACGTCGAACGCCACGCCTGTCTCCGAGGGGAGGTGCCGATAACAGAACGGAGGAGCTGGCAAGAAGTGCCGGGTGATATTGCCCAGTATCCATCTGACCCTCGCTTCTCGTTTGGCGCTGCGGAGCCGCGAAAGTTTGAACATGGCGGCCGGCACGGGTCGATAGACGTCCGTCATGATCGTCTCGACAAGCGCGGCAGCCTCGGCTTTACTCATGCCGTGCTCCTGCACAGCTCGATAGAGCGCGCAACTCCACTCGAGGTACCGCATCATGAAGTTCACCCCGGCGCTACCGCTACGGCGAGGGCGATTGGGCGCCAACTGAGATTGCCAAGTGCGCGTTGAGCGCCACACTTGATCCGACTTGTCCGGAAAATGCGCCTGTAGGTGAGGTCTTGCGCCACGCCTGTAAGCGGTGGCCGGTGCTGTGCAAAAGAGTAATAAGCCAATGCTCATATTCCCTCTCCCATGCTGCCTACTCGACAACACCTTATTCCGCCAACTGCCATCCTCTCCGAATTGGTAAGACGGCAGGATATCAGCTCTCTTAGCCCATCAGGCTCAAGATAAGAGCCCAATATTCGCGGTACTAGCTCGTTGTGTTGCCAGCCCGAATCTGAAAGGGCGTTGGCGGACACTACCTGCTGCGCCGCGGAGCGCGAGCGAATAAGCCGAAGGCGTTGAGCGCGCAACTCGCGCGACCGATCACGCGACGAACGGGAGAGGGCACCGCGAGCAGTTTTGTTGGCAGTACCAGCGCGGGAGGCTCACGCACGGCCTTCGGCGCTGGTTCATCTAAACATCAATGATCTCAGATAGCTATCGGTGGAGGCGGTGGGAATCGAACCCTGGTGTCAGCGATACGCTAACCCTACGCGGACACTCGGTTTTCCCGCGTATCGCTAGCAAAGGCACGCAACCCGACTTCTTACTCACATAGCCTGCAGTACCCTGGAATCCTCCCGCTTGCCCTGCGCTCTGGTCACTATTTGGTCATTGACGATTTCGGGCTGTGCAAGCGTGAAGTCGTTTGTGTTCAAGCGCGCTGCGCGACTTCGCACGCGAGGCTCCCTCGGAAGATCCCCTCTGCGGCGCCCGATGCTTGAGGACGTCGTCAGTAGAACCAAGCCACGCTGCCAGGCTAAAGGCTCGCACGCCCTAGAGCAGGTTGCCCCTCTCACCCCGGAAACGCGGGTTCGAGCCTTGCTTGGGTCACGATGAAACCAAGGGATTCTGATTACGGTCGGAATCCCTTTGTGCGTTGTGACAGATACGTGTGACCCGCATGCATATAGACCCGAGGTGCGCGATAGGGTCGGCCCCGTCTCTGGGTTCACTTGTCGAGTTGGCGCCAGGTGTCGTACACGACGAGCAGGGCAATCACACCAACGACGAGCGGGACCATCGCGCCCGTGCCGTTGCCAGTGCTTGCAAACAGGTAGAGCGCCAGTCCGATGCTGACCACGGAGAGAGCCAAATAGGCAAATAGCTTCCGG
>CP070792.1:783531-786641 GCA_020346845.1 Gemmatimonadota bacterium | reverse complement strand
CCCTCCAGGCGCATCTGCTGCACCTGGTCGAACATCGCTTCACCTTGTTCCGTTATGTGTTCGGAATAACGAATCGTGCCCACCGTCGGTAGGATCGCTCGCAACAGCTCCTTACGGGTTACCAAGGGTAGCGTGCGCACATCGTAGCCGGAAAAGCCAAGCAAATCGAACGCGTACAACGTTGCCGGCAACTCGGCAGCAGCACGCTGAATCTCCAGGCGGCGGCTGAGACGCCCGCGCTTCTGCAACCGCTGGAAGCTCGGCAGACCGAGATCGTCGTGCACCACGACCTCGCCATCCAATACGAAATCATCGTATGGCAGCCGGTTCACGGCCTTGGTTATGTCGGGGAACGTGGCCGTCAGGTCGTTACCAGCGCGCGACCGCAACACGGCTTCTCCGTTCTCACGTCCCGCTATCAGACGATAACCGTCGTATTTGAGCTCAAATAACCAGTCCGGCTTGGAGAACGACGTACGTGACGATTCTGCGAGCATGACCTTGGCACTAGATGGTGTCACACTCGACCGCGGAGCTCCCGACGCGGCCAGATGTGCTGCGACCTGCTCGCCGTTGCTGATCCCGTCTCGCAGCTGTTCCACTGTCAGACCGGAAAAGACCGAGTCGGCCGGATACGACTCTGTACTCTCGGCTGAGACGTACGCATCGCGCTCCTTGATGAACAACCAGTCCTGTTTCGTCTTCACCAGTGTCCACTTGCCACGCAACTTGTAGCCACGTAGCTCAAACAGGAGCTTGCCTTTCTCCATTCCCTCGGTTGGATCCTCCAACGGTATCCAAATGCCTTGATCCCACAGAATGACTGCTCCAGCGCCGTAGTTGCCTGCGGGGATGACTCCCTCGAAGTCACCGTACTCGACGGGATGGTCCTCAGTGTGTACGGCGAGCCTCTTGTCGACTGGGTTGGGTGAAGGGCCCTTGGGCACCGCCCACGAGACCAGAACGCCGTCCATCTCGAGTCGGAAGTCATAATGCGTTCTACGTGCGGCGTGCTGCTGAACCACGAACATCTGCCCACGTGGACTCGCTCCACTGGTGAAAGGCTCCGGCGTTCTGTCGGCGGATCTCTTTGCACGATAAGCACTTAGCTTGTCTTGCGGGGGCTTTTTTCTTGCGGGCATTGGGGTAAGGATATATAGATTGACCCCATGAGCGCACGTCCAATTGCGACAGCAACAGTCTCGTTCGGGCTCGTATCCGTGCCCGTCAAACTCTACTCGACCGGTGAGTCGGGCAGGAAGATATCGTTCAACTGGCTCCATGGCGATTGCGGAACCCGTCTCAAGCAGCAGTACTTCTGCCCCAAGGATGGAGAGATCGTAGATCGCGCCAACATGATAAAGGGCTACGAGTTTGCGAAGGAACAGTACGTCACCTTCAAGCCCGAGGAACTCAAGGCGCTGGAGGAGCAGGCGTCTCAATCGATCGATATCACTGAATTCGTTCCAGCCGAACAGATCGAACGCATCTATCTCGATAAACCCTATTATCTGGGTCCCGACAAGGGCGGGGAGCGTGCTTATCGTCTGCTGGCGGCGGCGCTGCGAAAGACGGGCCGCGCCGCAATCGCGAAATACGCGTCACGGGGCAAGCAGTATCTGGTGATGGTCCGTCCTATGGACGACGGTCTAATCATGGAACAGCTACTGTACCCGCAGGAAATCCGTTCGTTCTCTGAGGTGCCGCGTGGTGAGGGAGAAGTGAAGGAACAGGAACTGGACCTGGCGGTTCAGCTCATCGAGCAGGCGGCAACCGACGAGTTCAAGCCGGAGAACTACACAGACGAGGTCCGTGAGCGCGTACTGGCGTTGATCCAGCAAAAGGTAGATGGTGAGGAAATCACGCTCGCGCCCACCGAAGAGCCCAAGACACAGATCATCGATCTCATGGCCGCTCTCAAGGCCAGCCTGGCAGCCAGCGGAGATGACGCTGCCAGCGACGAGAAAGCGGTGAAAAAGGCGGCTGGTAAGAAGAAGGCTTCGTAGGAGGTTAGGAGGGGAAGTAGGTGAAGGAGGGGAAGTGGACTACCGAACGACCTTCGTTTCGGGTTTGAAGACGGCCCAGGCAAACCAGAAATGATTCCCGTGGTTGATCGGTGTCAATCGACGACCTGCGAGCGGTCCAGCGATCGCGTATCCCAACACATTCCACGTACTGCCGGTCTCTTTGTCGCGGAATCGGCTCTCTCCCAGCGGTTCGAGTCTGAGTCGTTTACCGTCCAACTCCCTGTCGAACACACCCGTTGCCCCAACATCCCGACCGCTGGATATCGTTGCCGAGTCCAGGGCAGAGGCCGTGCCCGGTGCCCAAAGGACCACTATGTGCCGGCCTCGGATCTTGTCTTCAATCACGCGTCGTTTGCTGAGGGCTGAGAAGGGATAGGCGCGTGTCTCGTTGTCCAACTCAACTGCAACCACGCGTTCCTTGGCCGGCAGCCTGTCGTCGTTTTTTCTGCTGAAGAAAGACCAGGGTGAGCTTCCAGGTTTGTCGTAGCCAACATAGGGGTTACGACCGTACCGGTCGGCGTAGGACGGATGTCCGGTATCGCGTGACAGAACGGTCCCGGTAGGGTACTGACCTTTGAATTCTGCCCAGCTGACTACCGGCGAACCTATGAATGTGAGTTCGCGTCCCGCATATTCACCGATCAACGCTTCTCCCGTTGCCTGCTGCCACCATGTTTCAGTTTGCCTGTCGTACATCACCAGATCGGAGTGCCGCAGGTAACCTGTCGTGCCGAAATCCAGAATCCGACCGTCGAACCGTCGATCGAACGCAAGCGTGGTGTTGCACAGCGGGCAGAACGTGACGACAACCGGGACATCTGCGACCACGTCGTTGACGATCTCGTGCCATATCAAGATCTGTAGTGGATAGGCTTTGGCTTGCCCGTTGATCTCGACGACAGCGACGGGCTCTCGCTCACTCAACCAGCGGTTTGCTTGCTCGACCGATTGGAATTTCGGGCGATCGATGGCGGGGATGCCGTCCTTCGATGGCCCACCAGACAACAGCTCTTCCAGCGGCACAGTGCGCTTGGAGAAGTCTGTTGACCATACGTCGGAATCCTGAGCGCAGGCGGCTGCCGA
>CP070792.1:780279-783431 GCA_020346845.1 Gemmatimonadota bacterium | reverse complement strand
AAGGTTGCGGGATCGAGCACGCGCAAGCTGGACGTGCCGTCACTCATGATGAGAGATGTGCCGTCGGTTGTCAGTCCCCAGCCCTCGCCGGCGTAGTTGAACGAATCCTGCAGCGCCAGCGTCGCCGCGTCGTACACGTACCCTACCCCACTCTTCCAGGTGAGCTGGTACAGTTTGCCATTCAGCAACGCAAGGCCTTCGCCGAACCGATCATCCGGTAGAGACACATGTGACTCCAACGCTCCGTTTGTCGCGTTGAGTATTCGCACCTGCGAGTAGCCGAGTCGGCCGGTGCTCTCGTATATCTTGCCGTCCGCGTACACCAAACCCTGGGTGTAGGCACTCACGTCGTGGGTCATCTGACGTACGATGTCGTACTCTGATTGACCCGTGGTGCCCGAGCAGGAGATGCAGGTGAGGGCGAGTGCCGTGGCCAGCCATGTCATCGTGAATCTTCTCATTTCAAGCGACCTGTGCGAGTGTGACGCCGCTCTCGTGTGGTTCTGCACATCCCACCGAGCGGCTCAGCGAAGCAGTAATACCAATTCTGGTATTCCATCTTTACTGATAATAGTCAGAAATCAGCTTGCGCCAACACAGGCCGGAGATCATGCACCCCCTCGAACCGATACACCCACACATGCTCCACGTCCGAGTCTTCCCACTCGACACGGAACCTCCCCTCTCTACCACGCGCCTGACTGTCAATAATCACTGCCCGAACCTCAGGCGGACCACGCGCTGCACATCGAGACTGTCCCTCGTAGTGCCGAGCGCCACACCGTCGCCCAAGTAACCGAACCGTAGACCGACTTCGGCGGGCCAGGTAACACCGAACGACAACTCACCGTCTCGATCGTACACGTCGGCCGTGTTTGCCTCATCCTCCGCTGCGGTACGGAACACCCACAGCCGGCCTTCACTGTCGAACTGCAACCATCTGATGGGTGCCTTGCGCTCTGGGACATCGAACGGCAGATCGCGTCGACTCAGGTTGCCTCGTTCACGCTGATTTTCGAGTTGCTCCTCACCTCTAGCGCGTTCGCCATCCGACACCAGCGGTCCAATCACGTCACGTGTCAAGAGATAGTTGAACGATTCATCCGGTCCATGCCAGCGCACCGCGTAGTTGGAGCTCACGACTCTCGCCCATCCGCCCAGCGGTGAATGCGCCCTGAGGTACATCGCACCGTAGGGCTGATAGAAGTAGTAAACGGCCGTGCCACCCTCTTCGCTTCGTTCCACATTTGCCTGCCCCAGACTGTCCAGTGGCGGCTGCGGGATGATTTCCCTCTTGACGACATTGCTGGCGCTGTCGAGGAACAGCCGCACAACTTGCGAACCCTGTTCGGCATCGAACTCGCTGCCAACATCGATCACCAAGTTAGGCTCCACGAGCGTAGTTGGTGCCCATAACCCCCCAGCATTGTGCGCCATGCGTCGGGTTTCGAGATACTCGGCCGCCGTATCACCCACCGAGTATGCGTTGTAGCGCCGATTACCGCCGTCGCGGACCCACAGGCGACCCATATTGTCAATGGTAATACAGCATGCACCGCTCAGCTCTCCGGGTCCAGATCCGCTGCGACCAACGTTGAACATGAACTCACCCTGTGAGTCGAACACGCGTACCACATCCGCCATCGCATCGACTACGTAGATCCTTCCAGCTTCATCCGTTGTCAAACCAGACACCCTGCCGAATGTGTACTCCTCCGGTCCGTCCAGCCTGCCAATCTCGAGGTCGATGGAGGCAGCTACTGCGTTAACCGTCTCGTTGCCGTCGGCTGCGTCTCCTGCACAAGAGCATAGTAGCACCAGCGCAATCGGTAGGATCATACGAAGATGCGATCTCAAGCTTCCTCCCTCTCTGTACTCTGCATTCTGCATTCTGCACTCCGCACTCTGCACTCTGCACTCTTCTGCAGCCTCCGCAAAGGGCTTACCGAAAGGCCCACATCGCCACCATTACCAGCATCAGATTGTAACCGAGATGGGTAGCAATAGCTGCAGCCAGCGTACCGGTGCGTAGTCTTGCCACCGCTGCCACCACTGCCATCGACGTGATCCCCAGTAACGCGGGCCAATACGATCCTGTCTCTGGAAGGTGGAGCAGCACGAATGGGATCGTTGTCAGGACGATGGCCGCAACGACTCCCCTCTGCTGCATGACAGTGCCAAGCAACACACCACGGAAGAGGTATTCCTCCACGAACGGCGCCAACGCCACACCACCCACACCCCACACCAAGCGCACTGCCGCAGACTCCATCGCCGCGGTCGTGACTAGACCAGACGACGTACTATCATCGGGCGGCACGAGCCAGAGCCCTACCACGATATACACCAACCCAAGCAGCAGACCCACCGCCAGGTATACCGTGACATTCTGCAGCGACGGCTTGCTCCAGGCAGCGACCTTTCTCAGGTCCAAGCCACGACGGTTTCGCAGCCACTGCACCGCCAGCCAAACACAGATCAACCCCAGTAGCCAAGCCGAGAGAAGACCGCCGGGAAGCACGGGTATGAGAAGATCCAGCATCGTAGTGGGATCCTCTGTGGCGGTGGCTCCGATGATACCACCCAACACGATCCAAACCAGAGTCATACCGCCGAAGTAGGCAGCGATCAGGAGGACCGCGTGGCGTATACCCGGCTGTGGCGGCCAAGGCGACGCAATCACGTGAGCTGTGTCATACGGCTCAAGCTGATGACTCTGCTCTAGCCGGTTGACACCGAGTAGCATGCGAAGCGGCCAATCGATCAAGCGCCACAGTCCTTCGTAGAGGAGAACTATGAAGGCAATCGCAATACTAGCAGCGACAATTGCGGTCCAAGCAGAAAGCTCCTGGGACGGGTCCAACGTCACTGCGAGTCCCAATACGGCGCCCAGAATGAGCAGCGCGAGGAGTTTGCCGATCAACCTCGTGGATTTGCGTGTCATCAACGTTGTGCACTCACTGCTACGATTCCTCACCGACGCTCTTGGTCCTACTCATGGTGACGTTGCCCAACTCCTCCAATAACCGCGGCACGTCTTCCTGTTCCAGCAACTGTAAGCCAAAACGCTGATCCGACACACCCGGCTTGATTGCATAGCGATAGTCAGCCTTGCCATCGCTAATGGCGCCGTCGAAGTGCGAGAAGTGGAT
>CP070792.1:777026-780179 GCA_020346845.1 Gemmatimonadota bacterium | reverse complement strand
AGCCGATGGCGAACAGCATCGGGGTCTTCAATTCCACTCGCCCGCCCCACATGGTGCCGATCCAATTGAAGATCTTCACTCCGGTCGGTATGGCGATCAACATCGTGGTGGCGCCGAACACCGAGTCCGCGATCGGCCCCAGTCCGGTGGCGAACATGTGGTGGCTCCAAACGCCCCAACCCATGATGGCGATCAACACACCGGAGTACACTATCACCGAATAGCCGAACAACGGCTTGCGTGAGAACGTCGGCAGCACCTCCGACACCATGCCCATCGTGGGCAGGATGAGGATGTACACCTCGGGGTGACCGAACAGCCAGAAAAGATGCTGCCACAACAACAGATCGCCGCCAGCCACCGCGTTGTAGAAGTTCGTGCCGAAGAATCGGTCGAACATCAAGAACACCAGCGCTATGGTGATCACCGGAAACGCCGTGATAACGAGGAACTGCGTCACCAACGTCATCCAGGTGAACACCGGCATACGCATCAACTTCATGCCCGGCGCTCTCATGTTGACGATCGTGACGATGAAGTTGAAGCCTGCCGCCAGTGAAGCGATACCCAGGATCTGCAGACCCAACACCCAGAAGTCGATGTTGAGACCGGGTGAGAACGTCTTCGACGTGAGATTGGCGTAACCGAACCAGCCACCGTCGGGTGCGGCCCCGAACAGGAAGCTGGCGTTCATGAACAGTCCGCCGAACAGGAACACCCAGTAGCTGAATGCGTTCAGCCGGGGAAAGGCCACGTCACGGGCACCGATCTGCAGCGGAATGATGTAGTTGAAGAACGCGGCGGACAACGGCATGATGGCCAAGAACACCATCGTGGTGCCGTGCATCGTGAACAACTGGTTGTACGTATCGGCGCTTACGAGCGCCATGTCGGGCGACGACAACTGAGCCCGGATTATGAGGGCTTCTACGCCGCCCATAAGGAAGAAGATGAACGCCGTTACGAAATAGAGTATGCCGATCCGCTTGTGGTCGGTGGTGGTAATCCAGCTCCACACGCCCGTAGGGCCCTCGGCTGCAGCTGTTGGTGCGTGCTCAACGACTGAAGTTGCCATTGGCGTGTCCCGTTATCTCAGACTCTGGAGGTACGCGACCAAGGCTTCTATTTCCTCCTCAGTCAGATCGATATCCGGCATCGAGCGCCCCACCATTTCACCCGGTTTCTCACCCGGCGGATCGCGCAGCCAACGACGCAAGCCGTCGGCAGTATTGGGCAGGATTCCTCCTGCGATGGTCGTGCGGCTTGCCAGGTGTGTCAGGTTGGGGCCGATTGCACCGTAGGTGATTCCTTCCACCCGGTGACATACCAGACAGGAGTGGTTTGCCGGCTCGCGAATGCCGGAGAACACTTCAGCTCCGCGCCGCACCAATCCTTCCAGCTCTGCCACTGGCGGGGGTGTCGTCTGTTGCAGCGCGACCCAGGCGTCGAAGTCCTCCTGGGTATCGACAAACGCTATCGTCCGCATGTTCGCGTGTGACGAGCCACAGTACTCGGCGCACTGGCCCATGAACATGCCGACGGAATCCGGTGTCAACGCAAGGCGTGAGGTACGCCCTTGAATCACGTCGCGTTTGCCGCCGAGACGTGGTAGCCAGAAGCTGTGAATCACGTCGGCCGATGTCATGGTGAACGCAACCGGTCGGCCCACGGGAAGGTGTAGCTCGTTTGCGGTGATGATACCGTATTCGGGGTACCTGAACTCCCACCACCACTGGTGACCGATCACCTCGATCTCCAGCGCCCCTGCTTCCGGTGTTCCGTCTACTTTGAAGATCGTTTGTATCGTGGGGACCGCGATGAAGATCAGAATCACGACAGGAGCGAGCGTCCAAGCGATCTCGAGTGCGGTGTGACCGTGCACCTGCTTCGGCATGCCCTCTTGCCCGGGTCGTGCCCGGTACTTGATGACGGCATAGATCAGCAGAGCTTCGACCACAACAAACACGAACACGGCCCACCAGAAGATGGTGCCGTACAGATCGGCCAGGTCGGCACTGAAGCCGCTCGCCGGATCCAGCGTCGATTGCGGGTATTCCCCACTGCATCCACTCAGCCAAATGGCCGCGAATGCAACGAACCCTGCTGCCACAGCTCTCGGGCCGTGGCGCTGTTTGCGCCGTATCAAATCCATTACTCGAGTGTTGATCGGTCCCAGAAAAAATGCCGGCCAGGAGGCAGGCCCGAATATGGTACCATGGGGACCTTATAAGGTCAACTTGTGTTAGCCAGGTATATATTTCGTCGTGCTAACTACCGGCGTGACTGCGAATGATGAATTTCGAATGTCGAATGTTGAAGTGACTGACGTCGGTAAGCTATTCTCCTTCATCAACACAACCCATTGGGGGAATCAATGCCCCAGCAGACCACGAACTACGGATTGAGCGTCAGCATCGGACTGAGTTACGACCAGGCTGTTGAGAAGACACGTGAGGAGCTCGCAAAGGAAGGTTTTGGCGTCCTGACCGAGATCGACGTGAAAGCAACGCTGAAGAAGAAGATCGACGTCGAGTTCCGTCCGTACATCATTTTGGGCGCCTGCAACCCACCCATCGCACACCAAGCGCTGTCCGCCGAGACCGATTTGGGCCTGTTACTGCCGTGTAACGTGATCGTCTACACTGACGATGCGGGCAAGTCGGTTGTGGCCGCAATCGATCCGGTGGAACAGTTGAAGCTGGCCGGTAACCCGGCTATCGAGCCGTTTGCCAAGGAAGTGCGAGCGCGGCTGGAGCGCGTACTGGACGGCGTGGCGAGCTGAGGCCTTATCTCGCGAGCACCAATTCCACATCACACCAAACAGGCGAGCAATCATGACCGGTCGAGCCTCCTCCTACAATGACAGCAAGTCTCGGTCTTCCTCCGCCATGGACCGACGCGAGTTCATGGCTTTCTGCTCCCTGGTCGGCATCGGTGGCGGCGCCGGTTCGATGTTGTGGAGCAAGGCACAGGAGGAGGGTGCTATCACCAAGGAGATGCTCGCCGCGGCCGAGACGGTGGCCGGTCTCGAGTTCGACGACGCCGAACGCGAGCTGATGCTCGAAGGTCTGAACCGCAATCTCCGCAGGTACGAGCAGATCCGTGAGCTGGATATCCCCAACGCGGTGCACCCCGCGTTGCTGTTCGATCCGT
>CP070792.1:773765-776926 GCA_020346845.1 Gemmatimonadota bacterium | reverse complement strand
TGGATGATTGCACAACATGCCATCGGCTTGCCGGACTTCCAACGTCGCTGTCTCGATCTATTGAATACCGCAGTAACGAAGGAAGAAGCTCCCGCTGTCCACGCGGCCTATCTGACCGACCGCATCCGGTTCAACGAAAGAAAGCCGCAGATCTACGGCACGATCTTCGATTGGGATGAGCATGGCCAACTGAGTCCGTGGACCATCGAGGACGAGGCTGGCGTGGAGGAGCGCAGATCCTCCGTCGGCTTGCCCCCGTTGGTGGACGCAGTGGAGGACGCCCGCAACCAGGCTGAGGCCGAGGGTAGCAAACCAACGGCGGACTACAGTGCACGACAGTGGGAGATCGAGGAGTGGTCACGTAAGACGGGGTGGACGGAATAAGGCGGCTCACACCTGAGCGATTGCAGGTAGGCGTTGAGGCGCTGTGCGAGCGCGACGCCGATCTGGCGCGCTCAGTCGACCGATTCGGTGCCCCGCCCTTATGGGGTAGACGCCCGGGATTCGCCACACTGGTGCGCATTGTATTAGAACAGCAGGTATCACTCTCATCAGCGAAGGCAACGTACGGGCGACTGCGCGCGGCGCTGGGAAGTGTCACAGCACATCGAGTTGCGCGACTCGAGATCGCTGAGTTGCGGGACCTTGGGATAACCAGACAAAAGGCGGATTACTGCTCGAACCTGGCGCGATTGATAACCACGGGAAGATTGGACTTACGACAAGTCGCGAGGGCAAGCGACACCGAAGCGCGACAACTCTTGTGCGCCGTTCGGGGGATCGGGCCCTGGACCGCCGACATATATCTGCTGATGGCGTTGCGGCGTCCCGATGTGTGGCCCGATGGTGATCTGGCACTCGCCGCGGCGGCGCGTCGCGTCAAACGCCTGCGCAAACGACCGTCAGTGGAGCGCCTGAGGCGTATCGCAGGGAGTTGGAAGCCGTGGCGTGGGGTAGCGGCCCGGATACTGTGGCATTCGTACCTTTCTGAACGAAGATGATGACGCGAGGCTGGGTGCAGAGTGCATGGTGCATGGTGCAGCCGCCCGCTGCGACCGCTGGGTGAACGGGGCCGACGCGAAGGGGTGGGGTGGCCGGGATATCGCGACACCGGAATACCGGGACACCGGACCAATGTCATTCTGGGAAGAGCCGGAACAAGTCCAACGTTTCGCTGAGAAGGAACCCGACCACAGGCTGGTCGAGCTGCTCGAGTCCTTTTCGGACCCGGGTCACACCCGTGTTCTAGACCTCGGCTGTGCCAGTGGTCGCAATACCGTTCTGCTCGCACAGTTGGGATTCGACTTCTACGCTGTGGATAGCTCCGTTCCCATGGTGGAGAGGACGCGTGAGCGGGTTGCCGAGGTATCGGGCGAGTCTGCTGCGATCGATCGTGTCGCGGTCGGATGGATGGAAGATCTGAGTCAGTTCGAAGACGGCTTCTTCAACCTGATCGTGTCGTTGGGTATCTATCACCAAGCACGATCACCCGGACAGTGGCGGCGTGCGCTGGATGAGACACACCGGGTTCTGGCAGCGGACGGGCTGCTGCTGGCCGCCACCTTCAGTCCGGAATCCCAGCCACAAGGTGAGCCCCTGAGTCCGGTGCCGGGACAGGACCACATGTATGAGGGATTCTCATCGGGGCCGCTCTGCCTGATCGACCAGGATGATTGGGACGAGATGATGGCTGCTTATGGTCTGGTTGCCGAAATCCCGACACAGACGGCACAAGTTCCGACTGAGGACGGATACCGGGTGACTGTGAACTTGCTATATCGTAAGCGTGCTTCGTAGGGCACACCGCGTCTGCCCATGGACGAGCGACTCGCGCGCATTAGACATGCCTACGATCTCACAGTAGAGCAGTATCACGCCGGGATCGACCCACTAGATCTAGTTCCTACCGCTCTGAGAAACTCACCTGAACTGGCTGATCTGCTTAACGACGCTGCCGCGTGTAACAGCGGGGCGCCGGAAAACCGGGGGTTCCTCGCGCCGAGGGTGGGCATGCGATTCCTCGATGTGGGATGCGCTACGGGTCTCGAGAGGCACAGGCTGTACGAGTGGGATTCGACCTACTTCGCTGTCGACATCAGCCCAAAGCTCATTGCGGCTATGACCCAGTTTGCACAGACGCGAGAGATTCCAGTCGGGGGCTTGGTCGTTGCTGAGGTGGGGAACCTGCCGTTCGGCGCCAATTCGTTCGACATAACCGCCGTCATAGGCGTATTGGAGTACTGTGCGGCAGACTATGTCGGGTACGCTCTGGGGGAGCTACACCGGGTAGTGCGTCCGGACGCAAAAGTGGTGTTGGATATCCCAAACCTCGAGCATCCCAATGTTGACACGATGTTCCAGCTGGAGAAATGTTTGGGACGAGAAGGAGTGCGCCATTCGCGCAGCACGTTCGAGAAACAACTGGAACCTCTGTTCTCAGTCGAGCGTTGTGACGATGAGCACGTGATGCTCAAGTACTTCTGCCGCGCAACGAAGTAGATAATGAAGGAAGGGCGGAAGCAGCACTATGAACGACATACCGACGAGCGAACCGGGCGGAGCGACAGACGTTCAGCTCACGGCCAGAGACAAACAGGCCCTGCTGCAGCTTGCCAGACACACACTCGAGGAATACCTGGAGACAGGAAGTAAGCCCGACGTTGAAATCGACTCCACTGCGTTACAGGAGCCACGTGCCACATTCGTGACCCTGACGGTGCGAGCGGACGGTCAACTCCGGGGCTGTAGAGGTGAGGTGGTGGCCAGGCAGCCGCTGTTCGAGTCGGTGATGAACAATGCCATCGCATCGGCCATAGACGATCCACGGTTTCGCCCGGTGACCGCGGACGAGGTTCCAGCGCTGCACATCGAAATCAGCGTGCTCACCCCAATGCAGCCCATCGAACCGGAACAGGTCGAAGTCGGCAGGCACGGCCTCATGATCAGCAAAGGAGCCAACTCCGGTCTTCTGTTGCCTCAGGTACCGATAGAGTGGCGCTGGTCGCGTGAGGAGTTCCTCGATTCGGTTTGCCGCAAAGCCGGATTGCCCCCGGGAACCTGGCGCGATCGGGATGCAGAGCTGTTTGGCTTCGAATGCGAAGTGTGGGGTGAGGAGGAGTAGGTATCGCAGTGCCGTGGTGGGTGTGGCTGGTACTGGCTGC
>CP070792.1:770483-773665 GCA_020346845.1 Gemmatimonadota bacterium | reverse complement strand
CGGCGATAGTGGCCGCCTTCGAACGGTGGCCCTTCGTTCAGCGGGTCCTGGTGATTGCCTGGAATTCGCTGCCGCTCGGTTGGAGAGCCGCTCGCTGGTTCGAGAGAGGGACGCACGGCGACGCGTTGTTGTTGCTCGGCTGGTTACTGCTCGGGATAGCGAGTGCCGCATGGTCGCTAACCTGGGTGCTACAGTCACGAAACCAGAAGCCGGGGTTCGCCGCATGACAGTCGTGCGGGGGGAGGGCGTAACACGTCGTTTCGGTTCTGGCAGGAACGAGAAAGTAGCTCTGCTACCATGCTCGATCGGGATACAGAGAGGTGAGATCGTTGGACTTGTTGGGCCGAATGGTGCCGGTAAGACCACGCTTCTTCGTCTGATTGCGGGTGAACTGACGCTCTCGGAGGGTGAGCTGCTCATAGACGGCAACCACGCGGGCACTCGGCGGGCCCGGAGGGTAGTCGGATACGCACCAGATCCTCCGATGGCTCCGGTTGAGCTGACAGGGGTCGAATGGCTCAAGTACTTAGCGAGTCATCGTGCAAGCCATCCTGGTGAGCGGGTCGCACAGCTCCAATGGGCGGTTGAGTTGGCAGACCTGGAGGCGTTTGTTGGGCGGCGTATAGGGGAGTACTCGCGGGGCATGATGCAACGCCTCGGGCTTGCGTCAGCCGCGTTATGCGGCAACTCCGTCCTCGCGTTGGATGAGGTCTTGAGCGGTGTCGATCCATTGGTGTCAAGGAAGCTGCGAGGCCAGATAGTCCAGCTCGCTGCGCTCGGTCGTGCCGTTGTCGTTGCATCCCACGATCTGGCAGCACTGGAAAGGATCGCGACGCGCGTGCTCGTGATCTTCGATGGACGACTCTCGGCCGACGTTGCAGTAGCTCGGTTGGTGGAGGAGCGTGTGGCGGAGCTGTCGTTGTCGGGCTCGGGATTCGTGGGGATCGATCGCTTATTGGAACGCTTCTCCGGCTCGGTGCGGACTGGAGAAGGGGTTGCCGTTCCTCTCACCGACGGACTCACGGTGGAAAAGGTACTTACTACGTGTCGTTCGCTTCGCATAGCGGTAGCCGCGTCTCGGACTCGATACCGAGCGCTCGAGGACATCTTGGTGGACGCCGCGAGTACTGGTGAGAGGAGTGAGCGGTGAGGGTCGGAATAGGGACTGCAAAACGGATCGGGGCTGTATTAGTGGACCCCGCGGGCGCAACTCGATCGGCGGTGACCGGATCCAACCCGTGGGCGATTGGGTTGATGGTGCTCGGAGTGGCGATGGCTCTGGGCGCATTGTCTTTGCCGCGACAGTTGGCGTTGTTGAGTGAGGCTTTGGCCCCGCTCGGCCAGGTCGCCCTGGACATGCACCGCGAGGCGATGCGGTCAGGGCTCACGCGGGTCATCCTTGCCGACCGTCTCGTACCCTCGCCCACCATCGTATTGGCCGCAACACTGATTGCGGTGGTGAGTCACCCGTTACTCTCTTTGGCAGACGACCGCCGAACAGGTATCTGGGTGATCGCGCTGCTAGGCCTCGCGCCGCTCTTGGTACAGGAAGTTGGCGAATTGGCGTTGACCTATCTGGCGGCTCCCGCCGATCCCACACCGGGTGAGGCTGTGAGTCTCTCCAATCGGTTCGTGACGGGACCATTGCTGCTTTGGAGAGGAGAAACGCCTGCACCGCTTTGGCTTCAGATTCTCGACTCTCACATCAACGCCATCACTCTATGGTGCCTCGCGCTTTGGACCATGGGCCTTCGCGCCCTGGACCGTGGTAGACTCCAGACATGGCATGTTATGGTACCGATTACGAGTATGGGTATTGCTGGTGTGATCACGTGGGTGGGGACACCCTTGGCCACAGCCGCACTCTTGGGGAAGCCTTAGAGGCGGTTCGTTGACGATATGTTGGGCGGACTCTAGGTTTCGGCCGATCATGTCACTCCAGTTGTACAACACGCTTACCCGTCGGACGGAACCGTTCGAGGCCCTTCACCCAGGCAGGGTGACCATGTACACGTGTGGTCCCACGGTCTGGAACTACGCGCACATCGGGAATTTTCGCACCTTCTTGTTCGAGGACCTGCTACGCAGATATCTCGAGTTCCAGGGCAACGAGGTGTTTCACATCATGAATCTCACTGATGTGGACGATCGGACCATCGCTGCAGCGGCCGGAGCCGGACGGTCCCTGAGCGACCACACCGAGCCGTTCGTGAAGGCGTTCTTCGACGACTGCGAGTATTTGAGAATCAGGCCGGCACACGTCTATCCGCGTGCAACTGGGCACGTAGACTCGATGATCGAGTTGGTATCGGATCTTCTGGATTGCGGCCTGGCCTACCGAGGTGATGATGGTTCTGTGTACTTCGCGGTGGACCGTTTTGAAACGTATGGGCGTCTTTCTCAAGTGGAGAAGCGTGAGCTGAAGGTCGGGTCGAGGGTCGCTAGCGACGAGTATGCCAAGGAAGACGCCAGGGATTTCGCTCTGTGGAAGGCGGTCGCACCGGAGGATGAGGATGTAGGCGCCGCTTGGGAAGCACCTTTTGGAAGGGGCCGACCCGGCTGGCACTTGGAGTGCTCGGCAATCGCACTGACACATATTCGGGAACGGTACGGAGTTGAGACTCTCGACATCCACGCGGGCGGAATCGACCTGATCTTTCCCCACCACGAGAACGAGATCGCTCAATCTGAGGGGGCTACGGGGAGGACATTCGCTCGTTACTGGTTGCACGGGGAATTCCTCACCATCGGTGGGACCAAAATGTCGAAGCGGTTCGGGAACACCCTGACCGCGAGGGATCTGAAGGAGGAAGGGGTCGACCCGGGTGCGGTGCGGATGCTGTGCTTTTCAACGCATTACCGCCAGCAGTTGAGCTTCACGGACGATGCGCTGGATTCAGCGCGGGAAGGCGTTGGACGGTTGGGTGAGTGCCGTAGGCGACTTTTGGAGGTCTCGGCGGGCGCCTCTTGCAGTGAAGGGGACCTGCCGTCTGAGGGTGCCGATCTGTTGGATGAGTTCGGGACGGCTATGGATGAAGACCTCAACGCACCCAGGGCCGTGGCTGCCGTGTTTTCGTTTGTCCGAGCCGCCAATAGACAGCTCGACAGCGGTGGATGGACGGGCGTGGGGGCTGCTGGAGCCCTCTGGGCGCTCGACCGAGTGATGGGGGTCCTGGACATAC
>CP070792.1:767193-770383 GCA_020346845.1 Gemmatimonadota bacterium | reverse complement strand
CCGAAGGATACGCGGACTTGCTCGTCCACCTTCTCGAGCTGATAGCCTCTAATGGACTCCAACTCGATCACGACCCGTACGATATCTGACTCATATTGGGCGTACCTGATGTTCACTATGCCGCCCCGGGCCTCCCCGTCATACAGCGAGCCCGGTGCATTCAACTGGGCACCTTCGAAATCGATCACCAGCCGGGCTGGGTTGTCGAGCATGAAATCACGCACGTCCACCGAGCCGCGTACATCGATCACGATGTGCGTTCTGCCGGCACCTGGTAGGACGCTCACTGCGGTTACCTCTCCAGCCGTGGCGTCACCAGATCCGGCTATTACTTGTGGCGCCGCCAGGGTCAACCCCACGGCTGCGAGAATCAACGACCGCTTCATGGTGTTCCCTCCTGCCTGCGCCTCTGGCGCAATACTACCTGGCGTTCACTGCCAAATTCAGATAGGACCAGAATCACTTCACCAGGGCTTATGCCAACAACCCTCAGTCTGCCAAGCTCGTCGCCGACCCTGACAGCGTATGCTTGGTTAACGACGGTATCCCGCAACACGGCCACGCTCGCAGCCGGATAGCGTGGATCATAAGTGATGCTCGTGATGCGAAGATCTTCTGCCAATGGCCGGACGTCGCCCGACTCCAACAAGGATAGGAACGGATCTCGCCCCGAGCCCTGAAACGTGAAGACCTCACGCAGTAGCTCGGTCTCACCTTGCGCTTCCGTCGTATCCGCAACTTGTTCCTGACTCACAGCAGCGGCGGGTGCCGTGCGAATCGGAGTCTGCTCCGGTTCGGCGTCAGCACCACTGCAGCCCAGCAGCAGCCCGAGGTAGGCAACGCCACCGCTGAGCAGTCTAGCGGTCACCACCCGCACCTCCCTGAGCTTGCTGTAGCTGCGGCTTCACAAATGTGCGCAGCAGGAACTGAGCTCTTACCAGCGCACCGGTCGTATCGGCGTATGCCGCCTGATCTTGCGTACTGGCGTGCGTAAGCGACACATCGTACGGCACCATTATTCTGGACAGCTGCGCGATATCCGTCATGAGCGCACCTATCTGGTTGTAGTGACCGTAGACGATCCAGCGATATCGATCCACATCGAAGTTGGTGCCCGGTTCGACACCCATCGGATTGAAGTTCCCAATTTCGATGCCGTGGCGCTTGGCTCGGACAGATATCTCGTCGATCAACGTCGTGACTTCGCTTCCGGTCGGAACCAACTCCTTCATCCGCTCGAGAGTAGCTTCGTACTCCCTGTTCCTGTCCCGGATGCTCTCAACAGTCCCGGTGGCCAGATCTCTCCTGGCTGCATCCACGCGTTGCTGGAGAGTGTCAATCTGGGTCTGCAGCTGCCTCTGTTCTTCTATCTTGGGACCACGCCAATACATCCAGAACCCGGCGGCCCCCGCCACCCCAACGAAGATCACGAGAATCAGAGCTTGCTGTCTCTCTTTGGCCGTCATCGCCATTGCCAGCTCTCCCTTACCTCACCGACTCCTGCAACGGAACGGTTCTAATGAATGCAGAGTCTGCCTGTTGATATGTTCCCGTAATCGTGAACGCGATCACCGGTCTATCACTCTCTAACACGGTCTGAGTCGCTCCGGCTTGTACATTCGCTATCCACGGTGAGTTTCCCAGGTTTCGGAGAAAGCGGGTATAGGCGCCCATGTCCCCGGTCCGACCGTCTATGGTGAACTGAACTGGCAGCCGAACGTTCGGATCCGCCTCTTCTGTCACATCCGGTGTCGCAGCAGGCACGAACTCGAGGCTATTGAGCCACGTGAAATCGGGTAGCGCCTTGGTCACCTCTTCCATAATGTGAGGCCAGATGTACCGATCGGCGTCGATTTCACGAATGGCAGCTAGCTCGACCACGAGGGAATCCCGCAGGCTCTCCAACGTCTGCTTCTCTCGTATTAGAGTGTTGAAGTTGCGGGCTTGGATCGTGACCCGCTCGACCTCGTCCGTCAGCTCGGCCAGCTTCCGGCCCTCGTTGAAATAGGTGTACCCAACTACAGGCAGGACTATCACCCACACACCGACCGCTGCAATCATCAGTGGATCCCGGATCTTCCCGGCCACTTCCGAGAAGTCTGGCATCGATACACCGGCACCGGCCTTTTTCTTCTTCTTACCGGGAAGAAGATTGATCTCAATCATCGATTGCGATTGCACGATTCCAACCTCAGACTGAGCGTAGAGCGAGCCCCGTCGCCAACATGAGCAGCGGCGCGACTTCGTCTAGGTTGACCGCATCAAACACCCCATCCTTTACGCTCAGGCGCTGGATCGGGTTTGCCACCTCAACCGACATGTTGAGGCGCTGATGCAGAATTTCCGTGAGTCCCGGCACACGTGCCCCTCCACCACAGCAGTAGACACGCTCGATAGAGCCAGCCTCGCGACTTGCCGACTGGAGAAATGCGGATGCCCGCTCCACACCCACAGCGATCTCCTCGCCCCGCCCCTGAACGTAGGGATCCAGATCGGGCGATCGCTCGAAGCCCTTGATCATGGCCTCAGCTTCATCCGCCGACACACCACGTTCACGCTGCAGGTCCTCCCGTATCTTCCTCGTGCCAACGGTCAGATCTCGGGTGAGCAGTGGAATCCCTTGATCGAGCACGTTCACATTGGTCAACTCATGACCGATGTTCAACAGTGCCGTGAGGCCTTGCATAGCCTCCGGATGGTTGAGACCGAACGCGTTATGAAGCGCGAACGCGTCCACGTCTACAATCTCGGCCTCGAGGCCAGCCTGAGAGAGCAGCTGGACCTTGTCTTCGACTAGGTCGCGCTTGGCAGCCACCAAGAGCACATCCATCTGGAGCCCTTCACCCTCGGGATCCAAAATCTGGAAATCCAGCTCGACCGCTTCGATATCGAAGGGAACATGCTGCTGCGCTTCCCAGCGTACGACGTCGTACGCCTCGCTCTCCTTCATTCGGTCAACCTGAATCTTCTTGATGATGACGTCGCGTCCACCTACCGCGACCACCACTCGTTTCTGTTTGATTCCGGCGGTTTTGAACAATCCCTGGATCGTGTCCGATACAATCCCCGGATCCATGATCTCGCCTTCCACAATCGCATCGGCGAGAACCGGAGTCACGGACACACCACTCAGTTGTGGCTCCCCCTTGCCGTGTTCGATCGCCACGAGCTTGAGGAATCCGCTCCCGAT
>CP070792.1:763896-767093 GCA_020346845.1 Gemmatimonadota bacterium | reverse complement strand
ACGAGTTGCACTGGTCGCCCATGCTCACGGTGTCACCGGCATGGGAACGGTGGGAGAGATGCACGTGACGGGTTCCGGATACGTGGGACTTGCACCAGTCGGAAACGGACTCACCAACGTGAGTGTGGTGGCTGATCAACGCACAGTGCGAGGCAGGCCAATCGATTGGTTCCGGCAAGTCATCAGTCGCATACCTGAAGTTCAGAGTCGGCTGGCCCGTGCGGAATTCACCGGACCCTTGCGCGGGGCTGGTCCGTTCGCACGTCGATCAACCCGCGCTACGGCGGATCGCGCTGTGCTGGTGGGAGATGCTGCCGATTTCTATGATCCATTTACGGGCGAAGGAGTGTATGCGGCTCTGCGCGGTGCGGAGCTATTGGCATCGACCGTATCGAGCCGCCTCGAGTCTGATCGACTCGACGCGACGAACCTCACTGCCTACGACCGGGCCCGCCACCACGAATTCAGAGGCAAGTGGATCCTCGAGCGGATCATTGCCTGGACGGTGGGGCACCCCTTTGCGCTCGATCACGCGGCCAAGCGTCTGGCGTCCAAGCCACACCTGGCGGATCTGCTAGTGGGAGTGACCGGCGACTTCGTTCCGGCCAAACAAGTGCTACGACCCGGATACACGCTGCAACTGGTATGGTAACGGAAACCCGCCAGATTAGACCCCACGGAGTAGAGGCACTGGACAATCGTGATCTCGACAACGTGGTGGCAGAGACCATGATGGGCGAGATCGCACTGACCAACGTTCTGTTCGGTGGAAACGCAGCGGTCAAGTTCGGTCTGTTGCAGCTCATGCGAGGCATATGTAGCTCCGGGCCGCTCTCAATCCTGGACGTCGGTGCCGGCGGAGGCGAAGTTGTCAGTCGTGCGTGCGGGCTCCTAGGCGAACAGCGCACACACCCGGTCGCTTTGGACCATCACAGGACTTCCGCGCACATGTGTAGTGCCAGGGGTGTCACACCTATCGTGGGCGACTTGCGCCAGCTTCCCCTGGGTCCCGCAAGCATAGACATCGCAATCGTAAGCTTGGTGCTGCATCATGTCACACGCACGGAAGCGGTAGCCCTCGTGGCGCAACTCGACGCGGTAGCGCGCTTGGGCGTTGTTATCGCGGACCTGCGGCGCTCCACACTAGCTCGCATCGGGTTCGATCTCGCCGGGCGGATCTTGCGGTTGCACGAGGGGACTCGGCGCGATGGACTGCTGTCAATACAACGCGGCTTCACCGTCGCCGAGCTGAACGGCATAATCACCGACGCAGGTGTAACAGACGCGACGGTGCGGCGACGCCCTGGCTGGAGAGTAGTGGCGTATTGGAGAACCAATCATGAAGACAATTGACCGCATCACGCTGCGTAGCTCACTTGCGCGTGCTTTCCAGGTTGCGAGTAACGTGGAACGCTGGCCGGAATTCCTGCCGCACTATCGCTGGGTCACCATGCTCAGCAGGAACGGGAAAGGTGGACTGGTCGAGATGGCGGCTTGGCGTCCATTCGGGTTGTTCAAGTATCCCACATGGTGGGTCTCGGAGATGACCGTCATTCCCGGCGAATTCAAGGTGCTGTACAAGCACGTACGAGGAATTACCAAAGGCATGGACGTCGAGTGGAGCCTGACCGATGCAGGTGGTAACACCGTTGACATCACGATTGTTCATGAGTGGAGCGGACCCAGATGGCCGTTGATCGGCAAGCTGGCGGCAGACTTGGTGATCGGCCCAGTATTCATTCACGCGATCGCCAGCCGGACCCTGGCTGGTGTCAAGAGCCACGCGGAGCAAGCATGACACGAGTAGCTATCACAGGCATCGGCTGCGTTACACCAATCGGAACCAGCGTGGCCGAGCTGACTGGTGGACTGGACGCGCGGCGATCGGCGGTGCGCACAATCACGCGGTTCGACCCCTCACCCTTCCGTAGCAAGATCGCCGGTGAGGTCCCCGACTTCCGCCCCACAGACCACTTGCCCCACAAGACGGTCAAGCGGTTCGACCGGTTTTCACAACTGGGAGTGGTGGCAGCACAGCTCGCCCTGGAGGACGCCGGGATAGATCCAGAGCGAGAGAATCGCGACCGGTTCGGCGTGATGATGGGATCGGCGCTCGGCGGTATCGCATTTGGCGAAGAGCAGGCCGAGCGTTATCGCCAAGGCGGATTGCAGAACGTTGCATCCCATCTGGCACTGACCGTCTTCGGCGGTGCCGTGTCGTGCAACATAGCGATCAACTGGGGCCTAACGGGACCGAACGCAACCAACGCGATGTCGTGTGCATCGGGTGCGATCGCCATAGGTGAAGCGCTGCGATCGATCCGCGACGGACATGCGGATGTAATGCTTGCCGGTGGTTCGGAGGCGCCGCTCTCACCGCTGTGCTACGCGTCGTTCACCATCATCCGCGCCATGTCGACGCGCAACGATGACCCCCAGACAGCATCACGCCCATTCGATCGCGATCGTGACGGTTTCGTGATGAGCGAGGGAGCTGCGGTTCTCGTACTGGAGCGTTACGATCGAGCAGAGGCGCGTGGCGCGCATATCTATGGTGAGCTACTTGGCTACGGACTCACCAACGACGCACACCACATGACTGCGCCCAAGCCCAACGGGCGAGAGGCTGCTCGTGCAATGGCACTTGCACTGGAAGACGCACGAGTGCAGCCCGGCGAAGTGGACTACATCAACGCTCACGGCTCTTCCACACCGCTCAACGACAGCACCGAGACACTGGCCATCAAGCGGGTACTAGGCGATCACGCATACAAGGTTGCCGTGAGTGGTACCAAGGGTTATTACGGCCACGCATTGGGGGCGAGCGGTGCGTTCGAAGCCGCCATCTGCGCCATCGCACTGTCACGCCAGTCGCTACCTGCCTCGCTCAACCTCGGCACGCCTGACGAGCAGTGCGATCTCGACTACGTGACAAACGGCAACGGTGAACGGCGCGTAGAGCACGTCCTGTCCAATTCGTTCGGGTTCGGTGGAGTAAACGCGGCACTGGTGATGAGACGATAGCTGCTGTCGCCGGTAACAGACCAGTCAAAAATGCATCATATCAATTGTCAGCACGACTTCCGGTTGATCGAATCTGATCCGACAGCTCTCGAAAGATGGCGCGCCGAATCCAATCCGCGGGTTGTTGGAGAAGCCAAAGCCTTCGGTGGGTACACCTAGCAGGCCCGTGTCCA
>CP070792.1:760594-763796 GCA_020346845.1 Gemmatimonadota bacterium | reverse complement strand
TGGGTTGGCGCCTGAAAATCGTGCACCGGTACGTGTAGTGACTCGATGCCGTGCTCAGCGAGCTGTGATGCACCTGGCACGTCGAGCGTCAGCGAGACGAGCAGATCGATCCCCTTGGTCTGCAGGAACGCGAAATCGCTATCCACATCCGTGTACAGCCCGGGCCGAGACATCCCGGCAAGCTGATCGTCAAGCACCCAGGAGAATTCGTGCTGCATGACCTTACTTTCTGTCACACTTTCCGCTCTTCCCTCCGCGACACCGAGCACAGCAGTTCTCTTCATGAGGGCAGAGACAAGCGGTTGGAAGTGTTGGACCCGACTGAAGCTCGCTGTATCTAACGGTGGGTGTCGCTGCTGGCAAGAATCGGATCTTGCCGGCCATACTTCACGCTATGGGATGCTTCCCATCAGCTGATGCGGCCGCACGGCAGTGACATACGGCCGACGAATCAACTAATACGCGGATAGCAGAGGGTTAGCCGGTCCACCAACGGTGTTTGTAAGGCCACAATAGCTGTATGCGAGCCCGCAATACCCCAATGCAAAGCCTCCCGAGGCCTGTGTAACGTTGCACACGACGCACGTAGGCCTGCACAAGGTGTTCGTAACGTTGCGCGCACTCTCTGCAAGCTTGCACACGTCGGATGCGAGGCTGCGACCGCCCAGTGCAAGCCTGCAAACAACCACTGTTGGCTTGCAAGCAGGCGTTGCGGGCTTACAAACAGGATGCGGAGGACGGGTGTTTGCGTGAAGGACGACGACTTTCCGTTGATCTCCACCACACCATTGAAGGCTGAATGTCGAAGGCCGAATTTCGAAGGCTGAAGTGAGGCGGACCCATGTCTGCGTCCATCAGACTGCGCTGGATCTGCTAGACGCCGGATACGAAGTGCAGGTGATTGCCGGCGTGTTCGGTGGACGTGCAGATAGCGTCACCACTCGTGCCGGGTTAGACTAATGCAGCCAGTGCCGGTGCCCCTTTAACTCGATCACAGGAGCTACTCTCGTTGGCCAACCGCGACGCATCAGGCAGTCCGACCGGTTGGGACTCCCAAATGTGGGGTCAGGTGCCTCCGATCCAGCGCGATCGCATCAAACGAGGCAACTACCTCGACTGTTACTGCCCGCACTGCAAAGCCAGGTTGAACGACGGCGACATGGCCGTCTTCGAGGTAGAGACGGCGCAGGGTGAAGTCGGCATCGTCCGTGTAGCGGCATACTTGAACTCCTACCACCGTGAAACCGAGCTGTCGCTGCAGGAAGGCAGTGAGCTACGCGACGCTCGCTGCTCGTCGTGTCACGCCAGCCTAATCCTTCCCGATCCGAAATGCCCCGAGTGCGGTGGAAAGGTCGGCGGCTTCAAGGTGTCGGCCGGCGGTACCAAGGTAGACATCACCGTGTGTGTCCGCAGTGGTTGTCGCTGGTATGGGCTCGATGCGGATAGCGAGGAACGACTGCTACTCGAGGGCAGTGACGAGTGGTGATCGAACGGCGATGCGTGGGCTGACACGTGTGCAGGTGGGGCTCTTGGTCGTCGCCCTAGCCGGGGCGTTCCTTGCTTTTGTGGTGCAGCCGTCCGAACCAGAGCGTCGTCAGGGAGTCTTCATGTTCACCCACACGGCGGGTGACGTCGTATTCGATCACGCCCGCCACGTGGAGCGTCCCGAGTCTTGTATCTCGTGTCACCATGAGCTGTGGAATACCGCTCCTCGCGAGTGTTCCAGCTGTCACGGAGAAGGTTTCGCGAGAGGTAGTCTGCCCCACGAGGCGCTGGGCCTGCTACACTCGATGGGTTGTGCCACCTGTCACGAGGATCAGACAGACGAGCGTGACCCGCAGTCGTGTCGCAACTGTCATCCAGCACAACAAGACGCAGAAGTGGGCACCGTCGGGTGCGATCAGTGTCACGGTTTCGAGCGGCCGGCGGGCATGAACCACGAGCTCTTGATGACGCTGCACCAGGCTACCGGTTGTGAGACCTGTCATCGCATCCGCAATGTCGGATCGGCTTACCATGACAGCTGCACCGGCTGTCACGTCGAGCGGAACGCAGAGCGATTTCTCGACGCCGCAGCTGATGTGAAGTGCGGCTGGTGTCATCTCCAATGACGGTGTCGGGTGAAGCGAAGGTGTTGCGATGCTAGGCGACTTCTTGCGCCCCCAGTCACTGGGACCAGCACCCGTACCCTTCGACGCGGGAATCGAGCAGCTCGATGAGCCGGAACAGGTGTCTGTGTTGCTCGACTACCCGGGACACATCCAATACGCACCGAGCGTCAAGCAGGGCGATTCCGTCGAACGGGGTCAGCCTATCGGCCACTCGCAAGGCGGGAACTTCATCCATGCCTCGATCAGCGGTACCGTGGAGAAGATCGATGCGGCATGGTCTCCGTACAGTCACCACGTTCCTAGTGCGGTGATAAAGAGCAGCGGGCGACCGTCAACTGACTTCGCCGCGGCTCCTGTGGCACCTTCTGAAGACGGTCAACCCGAGTGGCTCAATACGTTGAAGCTGTCGGGCGTTGCGTCGCCGTGGACGTTGACCGGCTTCAACTATCGAGAGGAAGAGTCGGCAGCGCTCCCGGATATCCGGACTGTGGTGATCAAGGGTGTCCACGAGGAGCCGACCATCTTCACGTCTCAGCTGCTGCTCCACGAGGAGTCGGAGCGGGTGCGCGAGGGATTGCAACACGTAGCGGAGATAGCTCCGGGTGCCACGATTTGGCTCACGGTCGCGCAGCGTGACGAGCAGTGGGCCCGATCCGAGTTTGGTGCGCAGGCAAAGATCGCTACGCTGCCGGACCACTACCGTGGCCGTATAGAGAGACATGTGGTGCCGCGTTTGGTCGGTGCTCCCATTCCGCATCGCGCGGCCTACACGGAGCATGGCGTTGCAGTGATGGCGGTTGAGTATCTGCTCGCGCTGCGCGACGCTCTCCAGACACGGCAACCGTTCGTGAGCAAGTGCGTGACGGTGGCGGGAGACGACTTGGAGCGGGCGGTCACGCTGAGGGTTCCCATGGGTACTTCGATCCGGGCGATCCTGGCGGAGCGTGGCATCTCGATTGATGACGTGGGTCGCGTAATCGCCGGCGGGCCGATGAAGGGAATCGCCCAGTACACAGACCGCACTCCCCTGACACATGTGGATGGGCTGTACCTGATGAGCCCGGATTCCGTTGCGGCAGAAGGCAACGATC
>CP070792.1:757202-760494 GCA_020346845.1 Gemmatimonadota bacterium | reverse complement strand
AGTGGGGTAGGGTACGTGTACGACGCGGCGACGCTGGCGCTGCAGGATTCGTTCAACTATGCCGGCGAGGGCTGGGGACTGACAACCGACGGCACATCTCTCATCATGAGTGACGGCACGTCCAGCTTGCGCGTGCTCGATCCCGCAACCTTTCAGGTCACGCGTGAAGTGGCGGTAACCGATGACGGCCTTCCGCTGTCGCAGATCAACGAGCTCGAGTACGTCGAAGGTCAGGTCTACGCCAACATCTATCAGAGCGACTGGATCGTGCGGATCGATCCGAACACCGGTGAAGTGCTGGACTGGATCGACCTGGCGGGCATCTTGCCCAGCGACCAACGCACCAGTGCTACCGACGTACTCAACGGCATCGCGTTCGATCCGGGCACGGGCCATATGTACGTGACCGGCAAGCTGTGGCCATCGATGTTCGAGATCCGGCTGCACGCGATGATGGAGCAGTAAGTGTAGTCAGTTCATATCTTGAGGCTCAACCGATCGAAGGTGTGTGGAGCGACCTCCGCGAGATAGACGGAGTCTGGCTTCCGTCTACTACCGGAGAGCGCAACCTCACAACCGGAGAGCGGCTGTCCTGCGGCCGGTTTCACCCTGCCTCGCTCCGCCGCATCTGAGTTGCACCGTGGCGTTCCTGACACGCAATCAATTGACCACGGCTGCAAGGATCTGATTACCGCCCCCACCGCATCCCGCTGTACCCTTTAGTCGTTCTGGCAATGAAGCGCTGGAAAGAAAGCAATCACCTTGATAGCGCGTGTTGACAATATGACAGATATGTCATATGCTCGATGAGCAAGCCGCTGCGTTGGCTGGCTAGAGAGATTACGGTCCCTCCCTTTTCCAATGAGGCGGCCGGGGAGCTTGGGGCTCTGCTCGAGATGGTGTCATTGGGCGGTACACTCGCGATGCCGCATTGTCGACCGATGCCGACGATCGGGAAGCGGTGTTTCGAGTTGCGAGTGAACGATCGCGATCAGACTTGGCGGGTCATCTACCATGTGGCGACAGACGCAGTCGTGATCTTGGAGGTATTCAGCAAGAAGTCCCAACGTACACCACATCAAGTGGTTGAGCGCTGCAGAAAGAGGCTTAAACGCCATGGGCAAGATCGGTAAGAAGACCGAGCGCAAGCACAGGACGACCGTGCGGTCGTCATCCGACTGGCGCGAGGGTACCGTTCAGGAGTTCCTCGGCCTGTCAGATGAAGTTGCGCAGCTTATTAGCACGAAGGCAGCTCTCGCAGTGTTGCTGCAACGTTCCCGCAAGGCGAAGCAATGGAGTCAGGCGACGCTGGCGGAAAAGATAGGCTCGGGTCAGTCACGTGTAGCCAAGATGGAAGCGGCACATCCATCGGTGAGTCTCGATCTGCTAATCAAAGCGCTGCTTACAACGGGCGTGACAATGCGGCAAATCGCAGCGGTCATGGCGAGTACTGATCCTAGTCCCGGGTCGCGAGTTCGGCCTGCCAAGAAGACTAGTGTGAAACGAGGTCGAAAAGGCGTCTGGAGTGTACCATGAGTGACGAACCAAAGCCCACAATGCAACAACGAACAGTCGAGCTTCGGCTGGGATGGGAACAAGCTGGCAAGATGGCGCGTCAGCGAGGCGAGGATGTGTTGATTGACCGTCCCGTTAGAAGACGCTTCGACAATGAAGAGTGGAACTGGTAGCGATGTAGAGGAGAACGTCAACCAAGAACGACACGCATCCGCGCTAATCTGCTCAACTCACCGGAGATCCGCGGCAGCACCTTGCGCGTTTTGACTATTGCTGATGCCTGATCCCCATGATATGGTAGGGCTGTAACGGGTTGTTCCTTTCCAACTCGTATAGAGCGGTCACACCGGCCGGTCACCTGACTCCCGAGGAGTTGGAGTATGGGAATCCTACATCGCATTGAAGGTGACATCGTCGAGCTAGTCGTGGCGGGTCACTTTTCGACCGAGGAGCTGCTCGTTGGATTCCGCTGCATGCTCGAAGCGAAGACCTGCCCCCCGATGCCAGAGTGATGATTAACGTCACCGACTCGGAAGAGATCCCAGCGCTCGATGTGATTAGGCTGATAGCGGCAACCCTCAATGCAAACAGTGACAAGGTAGCGACTCGGCTGGCCGTACTGCTGGCGAACGAGGTACGCTACGGCAGAGCCAGGCAACTAGGTGTGTTGCTGGAAGCCGGGGGTATTGAATCGGAACCGTTCTACGAGAAGGAAGCTGCGGTGGAGTGGCTAAGGGGTGGAGATGTTTGAATTCGAGTGCAAAGGCGTCAGGTTGGTGCGCGCGCCAATCCTGGCGGCCATTCTCTTGGCAGCAATGTCAATCGAAACGCAGGCCCAATCGAGTGACCGATCGAGCTCAGCCGCGAATCCATACCTGCCTTCGGCCGACAACCTCATGCGTCACGTCTATGCTCTTGCTGATGACAGTATGATGGGGCGGGCAGTCCACACTGAGGGTTACGACATGGCGGCGCGCTACGTGGCAGAGGAGTTTCGGCGCGTCGGGGTCGGTCCACGAGCAGGGCAGGGTGGCTCTGATCTCACTCATTACTTCCACACCTTCGAGTACGAGTTCCCCCCGGAGAGTTGGTATGAGGGGAATGTAGTGTCGTACAACGTGATCGGGGTCGTTCCCGGCAACAACCCTGCACTTGCCTCAGAGCAGCTGGTCGTGAGTGCACATCTCGATCACGTCCCTCAGCGGGGTGGTCAGATATTCAATGGCGCCAGTGACAACGCTAGTGGTGTCGCCGTGATGTTGGAGGTGGCACGCCTGATCGCTCGCAGACCGGTTGGCCGCACGGTAGTCTTCGCTGCGTTTGGGGCCGAGGAGGTTGGTCACGTCGGTTCGTTGATGCTCGTTGACTCGTTGGTGGAGCACGCCGTACCGGTGATTGCGAACATCAACATCGACGACGTCGGGCATCTTGGGAGGGGGCCGGCCGGCCGACCGTTGATGGCTGCACTACACGAAGGACGCGTCTGCGTGGACTTGTTCGACATGATACGTGTTCATGGAGACGGTGCAGGTGTCGCAATTACAGAGCGCTATAGAGACGACGTGTTCACTCGCAGCGATCACTATTCGTTCTACTTGGCCGATATACCAGCGATATTCTTCAGCTCGGGCGGCGAACACCAGTGGCTTCACACGCCACAGGACGACGCGGACGAAATGGACTGGGCTCAGCTGCAGCGGCTGACGAGCGTGGTATATCAATCCGTGAGATCGATCAGTGAACACATTGATATGTGTGGATCGCAATGAGTGAACCC
>CP070792.1:753786-757102 GCA_020346845.1 Gemmatimonadota bacterium | reverse complement strand
GGCTCGCGTGATATGGGAGAAGACGCTCGAATCGGATCATCCGTACATAGCTGCGATCCTGAACAATCTGGGAGAGACCTATTGGATACGCGGCGATTATGAAGCGGCTGAGCAATATTTCTTGCGGTCACTGGCCATCAAGGAGAGGGTGATGCCCGGCCATCCGTCGGTGGCCGTCACGCTGAATGCCCTCGCGAATGTCTATCGTGACCAGGAACGATACGCCGAGGCCGAACCAATCTACCGCCGTGCACTGAGCGTTCGTCAGAGTACCCTAGACGCCGACGATACAGCAATTGCCGAGACACTGAAGGACCTAGCCAAGATGTTACGCCAGATGGGTCGCGTTGCCGAGGCCGAGCGGTTGGAGGCACAGATCCGCACTTGATACAATCTTGAATGAGCTGCTAGCGTCTCATTTGAACATCGCCGGGCTGATCTCCATTTTCACTTCAGAGATCTTGTCGACCGGCAAACCTACACGGCGAGCGTGCTCCATTATCGCGTCTCGGCTTGGGGCATCATACTCGCAGTAGATCTTTCCCTCGGCCTCAGATACATAGCTCTTGATCCACACGATGCCTTCCATGTCTTCGATGACTTCGTTCGATCTCCTGCCCACATCTGCCAGTTCCTCCTGAGTCAGTGACCCAACGGTGCGTTCTACGATGTATCGTGGCATGTTCTCTCCCTAGGCTAGTTCTGTAAGTGTCGTAGAGCGTCGATCAGTTCTTCGTCATCACATGCTTCGCCTATGCGCCATGCCTCGGTCGCACAGTCTCGTTTTCGATCGAGGGCGCCCAGCTTGGCGTAGGTGCGAGCTAGATTGTGCTGCATCCAGCCCTCACCGCGAAGGTCGCCTATATCTCGGCGTATGTTCAACGACTGATCGTAACAGGTGATTGCCTCATCCAGGTTCCCTTTGTCATGATGGACGTCGCCCAGAGCCGCTAGGGCAAAACCCTCCAGCTTTCGCGAGCCAACTGCGCGATTGTGCTGAATTGCCTGTTCGAGTTGATCGACCGCGTCATCTATACGTCCGAGCTTGTGGAGTGTCACGCCGATACTCGTTAGCAGCAACCCAGCATCAGCAGAATCTTCTTGGTGTCGCAATAACTCCAATGCTCGCTCGTAATGCGGCAGCGCCTCGTCGAACTTGCCCCTTTCCCACTCGATTATACCCATGGTATTCCGGAGATCGCTCTCTCTGGCCTCATCACCCATTGCCTGGGCCACCTCGAGTGCTTCACGGTAGTACTGCAGAGCAAGACTTGGTTCCGGGACCTGCGTTCTCGTGAAACGAGCCATGCGCTCGAGTATGTTCAACTCGATTGCGGGATCGCCTACCAGCTGGCTGAGCGTGCGTCCCTTGCCCCACGCGGCCATGGCTTCGGGGTAATCGCCAGCTGCTTCATGAACCTCACCTATACCCGACCACAACTGCGCTTCGGTCTGCCTGTCCTCCATCAGTGCGCATAGCTCGGCAGCCTCCTCTAAATGCGGCAGTGCTTCACCGTGCCGGTGCAGACCCACCAGTATGTCAGCCAGCGTACGCAGCGAGTGTGACAATCCCTCAGCATGCCTGGTGCGCCTCAGCATTCGGATCGCCGTCTCGTAAGTCTGGATTGCCTCTTCGGTCTTGCCTTGCTGCCACTGTACGTGGGCAATGCTAGAGAGGTTGAAACCATGCTGCACCCAGAGACGACTGCCTTCGGAGACGGAGGCGGATTTGCGGAGGTGTACCAGTGCACTTTCCAGATCGCCGATCAGTCGATAGATCGTGCTGAGGAGATGTTCCAAATACACTACTTTGGACGTACTATTTGTGGCCTGCGCGATCTGTACGGCCTCATCCAGATACGTGAGAGCGCGCTCGTAATCACCCAGGTCCTTTAAGACTGCAGTGATGTTAGTCATGTCCCCCACGACGGCCTCCAGGTCATTGTTGGATCTATCGGCCGCCAGTACCTGCTCCATTATCTCGAGTGATTCTTCGTTGTGACCCTGATGCCACTTAAGCAACCCGATGCTTCTCAACGTCTTGCGCTTCTGTACGGCGTCGTCGAGTCGCTCACATAACCCCAGTGCCTGCTGCAGGGCCTTCTCTGCGTCGTCGTAGTTGCGTAGCAGGATGTGGACATCCCCCAGGCGTATGTACACCTCGCTGAGCTGGGCTGGGTCTGCCAGCACTTCCGGCAGCGCGATCAGACGATCTATGATCTGCAGCTGCCGCCGTCGAAGACCCATGAGCTCAAACAAGCGCTCCTTGCGTAGCAGTACCTGAGTAAGAGTCTTACGACGGTGTTCGTCCTCCGGCAGCCTCATGAGGCATGCCTCAGTGTTCTCCAGAATGCTGAGGGACTCTTGGAACTGGCTGAGCTGCCATGCACGAGAGGACGACTCCAGTCCGTAGTCGACCGCCTTGTGCCAATGTTCGGCGCGTGTGAAATGCCGCGCCAGCAAATCGTAATGCTCGTCGATGCGGTCAGCGTGCACCTTTTCGATCGCTTCTCCCACACGCCCATGCAAGTCTTTACGCTGATGTTGCAGTAGACTCTCGTAGGTGACGTCTTGCGTCAAGGCGTGCTTGAACCGGTAGCTTACATGCGGCAGAATCCGGGTCTGCTGAATGAGTCCTAGGCTCTTGAGCGTCTCCAGCGCCTGCGGCAGCACCACGTCATCGGGTCGAATGCTCTGAAGGATGTCACGGGTGAACTCGCGCCCGATCACGGATGCATAGCAGAGAACGTCGCGGGCGTTGGCGTCGAGCCGATCCAAGCGACTGCGAATCACCGCCTGTACAGTGTTGGGGAGCTTGTGCGAGTCGAGTGACCCGGTAAGAACGATCTGCCGATCTCTAGTCCCGAGTGTCCCATCTTCGCGCAGGGCCTCAGAGATCTCCTCGAGGAAAAACGGATTGCCTCCGGTGCGTCCATGAATCAACTCGGCTAAATCATCCGGTACGGCATCCACCTCTAGCACTGCCTTGATGATGTCGACCGATGCGCTCAGCTCGAGCGGTGTCAGCGTCATGTTTGTGTAGTTCGGTCCGCTGCCAAAATCGCCTGAGTAATCTGGACGGTGTGTCACGATGACCAACATCGCATATGTAGGCACCAGTGCCGCTAACTGGGTCAAGGCATCGGCGGACGCCTCATCCACCCAATGCCAATCCTCGAGCAACAGTACCAATGGCTGCCGCACGGCCTGCATAGTCAGGAGTGCCGATAGAGCCTCCATGATGGCGACACGGAGGTCCTCTCCCTGTAGATGCTTCGGAAGGTGGAACTGATCACTTGTGACGCTCAACAAGTGG
>CP070792.1:750344-753686 GCA_020346845.1 Gemmatimonadota bacterium | reverse complement strand
GCATGCTGCGAGTCATAGTCACTTTGGTGGCACGCGATGCAATCGCTCTCGTCAACCGGTGAGAACAGAGGCTGGCCGGTCACAGGATCGTGACAAGCCGTACAGCTCAGACTGGTATGCTGACCCACCAGGTCGAAGCCACCCGATGCTATACCGTGGTCGAACGTGGCTCCGGTCCATACCGTACCGTCGTGACAAGACAAGCAGCTAGTGGGATAGCCCGACCCAGCGTGCTTCAAGTCATAGTCAATCTGGTGGCATGCGATGCAGTCATTCTCATCGGTGGGCGAGAACAACGGTGCATAGCTGCCCGCCACGTGACAACTAGTACAGCTCAAGGCGGCGTGAACACCGACCAGATCGAAACCGCCCGAGACTGCGCCGTGTTCGATCGTCGCGCCCACCCACGTGCTGGGGGTATGACATGACGTGCAGATTGTCGGGAAGGAGGATCCTCCATGTGTGGCATCGTAGTCGCTCCGGTGGCACGCCACGCAATCATCTACATCAGACGGGGTGAAGCGAAGTCCGCTCCCTTCCTTCACGTGGCAGCCAGAGCATTGGATCGCCGTATGTATGCCGAGAAGCTGAAAGCCTCCCGCCACTGTCATATGGTTGTTCTGGAATCGCCTGTGCGTCTCGCCCGCAGGGTTGTGGCACAGCCAACAGGAAACGGAAGCAAAGCCTAGGTCAACATGATCTCCGATGAGGTTTGAGTGGCACTGACCACAGGCACGCTCAACAGCAAAGGATGCGTCTATCTCGACCTCAGCAGTTCCATACACGCCATCGGTTGTCGCTCCCACCGTAACGTTCCCCAAGGCCAGAGCCCGTAGCAGGCCGGCTGCGTCGACTGAGGCTATGGTCGAGTCAGAAACGAACCACTGAAACGCTCTTTTCTCCAGTGACCGCCCAAGTCGATCGTACGCTTCTGCAAGCATCAGGGCCGAATCACCGACTCCACCCAGTCCGAGTGCTGTCGGTGTGACTGCGACACTCGCCACTTCGGGGCCATTACCGTCTTCGCTGGGAAGATCGAGGTCGTCCCAACTGCACCCTGTACACAGGACGACTCCGGCCACCAAGACAGCACTGACTACACACGCGATCCTATCGTGGGGCCATATTGAAGCGAACATGAGATTGGGCCTCCGTTGCAGATACGACTGGATGACCGGGGAAAGACGCAGGATGACACCTCTACACCCAAGACGGCTGTGATATCTGACCCACCCCAGATTAGTCCAACCTAACACCACACTTTGACGAAACCCTCAGCCGGGCATTAAGAGATCTTCAGCGAACTGGCTGTGGCGGATACCTTACAAGAGCTGTCTAAGAGCGCGAATCACAGACTCACCGGTCTATCGAGAACGAGCACAAGATCTAATGACCAACACGCCTCAAATCTCCGAAACAACCGACCCGGGCAGGTTCGATTCGCTCACGGCATGGCTCGACACGCACCCACTGGTTGCCCAAGTGCTCGCCATCGCACTCGTGGTGCTGCTGGCATACATCGTCAACTGGATCGCCAAGCGAATTATCCTGGCGACAGTAGGCCAAGTGGTGAAGCGCACGACCTTCAGATGGGACGACGTGTTGCAGCAATTCAAGGTATTCGAAGGTCTCGCAAATCTCGCCCCGGCGTTTGCGGTTTATTACGGGATCCACCTTGTTCCCAGCTTGTCGGCCGAGTTCATCGGACTGGTCCAAGCCCTTGCGCTGGCGGCAATGGTACTCATCGGAACGCGTGCTGCGAGTCGTCTGCTATCCGCCGCGAACGAGATGTATACAACCAGCGAGTTCGCTGAGGGGAGGACGATCAAGGGTTACATCCAGGTCGCCAAGATCGTCCTCTTCATAGTGGCGGCCGTGCTGGTTATCGCAACGCTGACGGGCCAATCACCACTGGTGATGTTGGGTGGCTTGGGCGCAATGACTGCAGTCCTGCTGATTGTGTTCCGCGACACCATCCTGTCATTGGTTGCCAGCGCGCAGATATCGAGCTACGACATGATGCGGGTTGGCGACTGGATCGAGATGCCACAATACGGAGCCGATGGCGATGTCGTGGACATTGGCCTTCATACGATCAAAGTGCAGAACTGGGACAAGACGATCTCGGCGATTCCGACACACAAATTCCTGTCCGATTCTTTCAAGAATTGGCGATCCATGTCAGAATCCGGTGGCAGGCGAATCAAGCGCGCCATCAATATCGATATGAACTCGATCCGCTTCCTGCACGAAAGCGACATCGAGAGGTTCCGCAAGTTCGTACTACTCGAGGATTACGTAGAGGGGAAGATCAAGGAGCTCACCGAGTACAATGCCGAGCATCTACCAGATCCGCGCTTCACAGCGAATGCACGCCGTCTCACGAACATTGGCACCTTCCGCCAATACGTGGTCCAATACCTGAGACAACATCCCAAGATCCACAGCGGTATGACACTGATGGTGCGACAGTTGAAGCCGACACCCCAGGGTCTTCCGCTCGAGATCTATGTGTTCTCGAACGACGTTGCATGGGTTGCATATGAGGGAATCCAGGCCGACATATTTGACCACATCATGGCGATCGTACCGGAGTTCGGCCTGCGACTATACCAGCAGCCGTCCGGCAGTGACTTCGAAGCCGCGTTGAGAGGGAAACCGAGTGCCTGACAGCGCGAGGGTGGAAGCGATCTGGATCAAGCGCGCTCGGCGACAAGCCATGGACCCCGTCAACGTGGCGAGGGCCGTGACCGGCAAAGGGCTCTGGGATAACGCTGACTTCGGTGCAGAGCGGCAGGTTACTCTGGTGGAACGAGAGGTCTTCGAGTCGCTACCGCATCACATCAGGAATGCCATCGATCCGAGCGCGCGTCGTGCCAACATCATGATCAGCGGGATCAGATTGGCCAACACCACAGATCGGATTCTCCGAATCGGCCCCTGCCGCATTCTCATCAAGGGTGAAACCAAGCCGTGCCACCGATTGGACGAGGCTTGCCCGGGGTTGCAGGAGGCTCTCAAGCCAGGTTGGGGTGGTGGTGCTTGGGGAGACGTACTCGACGACGGCGATATCCGTACCGGGGATGAAGTCAGCTGGACCGATTGATCCGATCCTAATGAGCGGATTTCAACGCACCCAAGAGTACGGCCGCAGCGGAGAAGGATAGCACAGCCATGCGAGTGCATCTTCTGTCCGGTGCGGCCGTCATCTGATGCGTTACTTCACACCGACCTGAATGCCCGGTTAGGGGCTGTCGAGCTATCGTACGGCGTACTCGACACTCTCGGCGAAATGCCCGGTAGTGACGCCAGCTTCGTCACCGTAGAAGACTCTGACTCGGT
>CP070792.1:746896-750244 GCA_020346845.1 Gemmatimonadota bacterium | reverse complement strand
CAGACGGTTCCGGCGCGGATCGCGCGAGCCATCCTGAAAGCCCTGCCTATGTTGCCGGTCCACACGCCGGCAGCCAGTCCGTAACGTGTCTGGTTGGCCAGAGCTACAGCTTCATCGAAGTCGTCGAAGCTCAGGACGGACAAGACGGGTCCGAAGATCTCTTCATCCACGATCTTCATGCCGGGTCTGGCTCCATCGAACACCGTGGCCTCGACGAAGTAGCCCTTGCCATCCACTTGTGTTGCATTGCCGCCTGCTATGAGCTCCGCTTCTGCCTTACCGGTCTCTACATACGAGAGCACCTTCTCGTGCTGTCGCTTGGACGCAATCGCGCCCAAGCGAGTCGCCTTTTCGAACGGATCGCCTGGGGTCATCTTCGATGCACGGCTGACCAGCTGTTCGACAACCTCGTCGTGCACGTTCCGCTGTACCAGCAGTCGTGAGCCGGCTGCGCAGACCTCGCCTTTGCCGTAGAAGATTCCGTTGATCGCGCCGCGAACAGCAGCCTTTAGGTCGGCGTCAGCGAATATGATGTTGGGGCTCTTGCCTCCGAGCTCGAGCGTAACGCGTTTCACGGTATCTGCGGCGACCCGCATAACCTGTTGGCCGACCTCGGTTGAGCCGGTGAAAGCGATCTTGTCGACTTCTGGATGTCGAACGAGAGCTGCTCCAGTGCTGGCGCCGTCTCCGGCAATGACGTTGAGAGCGCCAGCCGGCATTCCCGCATCGTGGAGCAACTCCGCGAGAGCTAGAGCAGTCAACGGTGTTTCTGGCGCCGGCTTGAGCACGACGGTGCAGCCGGCTGCCAGTGCCGGGGCCACCTTCCAGCTCGCAAGATTGAGGGGGAAGTTCCAGGGGACTATTGCACCTACCACCCCCAGCGGCTCCCTGCTGGTGTAAACGAGATCGTTGGTGCTGGTCGGCAAGACATCCCCGGAAAGTTTGTCTGCCCAACCGCCGTAGTACTTCAACGTCTCGGCCGTCATCGCAACGTCGATCTTCGACTCGAACAGTGGCTTGCCGTTCTGCAACGTCTCGAGCCGCGCAATGTCATTGCGGCGTTCGACCAACAGCTGTCCAGCCCGATACAGCACCTCACCACGCTTGCGTGGAGAGAGATCGCGCCACTCGTTGCTCTCAAAACAACCACGTGCGGCGGTTACGGCTCGGTCCACATCTGCTTCACCGGCCGACTCGACGTTTGCCATCACCTCTTCGGTAGCGGGATTGACCACCTCGAGCGTGTTGCCCGAGACAGCATCACACCATTGGTTGTTGATGAACAGCTGGGTCCTCAATTCAGACACCCTTGAACTCCGCCATCCGCTTGTCCACGTACGCTGCCAATCCCTCTTTTGCATCAGAGCTCTGGAACAACAACTGCTGCAACTCACGCTCGATTGCCAGTCCGCTCTCGAACGGTACCTCGAGTCCGGAACAAACCGCTCGCTTTATGTTGCCAACGGCCTTGGCCGCCTTGTTGGGTGTGCAGAACTGTTTGGCGTACATCACTACTTGATCCCAGAATCCGTCATTCTCAAAGACCTGGTTGACCAGGCCAATTTCTTGCGCCTTCTCGAAGGAAAAGACCTCACCCTTCACCATCATCTCGATTGAACGCGATTTGCCCACAATGCGCGACAGACGCTGAGTGCCGCCGGTTCCGGGTAGTACCCCCAGGTTCACCTCTGGCAGTCCGATCTTGCCGGAGTCCTTTCGTGCTAGCCGGATGTCACAGGCCATGGCGATCTCGAGTCCGCCACCGACCGTGTGACCGTTCAGTGCGGCGATAACCAACTTGGGAGTATGCTCCAGTCGATTCAGGGTCTCATTGGCGTGCAGGCAGAAGAAATACTTGAACCGTGGCGTGACTTCGTTGAGCATCTGGATGTTAGCGCCTGCCGAGAAGAACTTGTCACCACTGCCACGGAGAATGATCACCTGCGCGTCATCGTCCATACGGGCCTTGAGAATGGCAGCATCCAGTTGCAGCATCATCTCATAGGTATACGTATTGGCCGGTGGGTCGTTGAGCTCGATGATTGCGAGACCATCCTCAACGGAGTAGTGAACCAGTGTTTCGGCGCTCTTGTCTGTGCCAGGGTTGGCAGTAGCTGTGGTCCCCATTTGCAGTCATCCTCCGTGTGATAACGCAGAAGTTGTGGAAGTCAGTATTCCGTGTAGGAAGATCTCGGAGAAATGTTCGGCAAGATCCTGTGGTTTGATATCACCCTCGGGATCGTACCAGGTGTAGATCCAGTTCATCATTCCGAAGAGGGCGTAAGCGGCAACACGCTTGTCCGCTTTGGCTGCATCTTCCTGAGCGTCACCGATTAGATCTGCTAACAAAGTGACGTATTGCTTCTTGAGTTGGTTGATTGATTCTTGACGTTCGCTCGTCAGGCTATCAGCCTCATGTGAGAGCACCTTCATCTCACTCATGTGCTCGGTGAAGAATGTGACGTGATGTTGAATGAGGCGATCGATACGGGCGGCGGGATCGGTGCCGGACTCAATCGCCGAACGCGCACCAGCGAGAACACCCATGAAGCAACGTTCCTGTATCTGATACAACAACTCATCTTTGCAGCGAACGTAGTAGTACATGCCGGCGAGACTCATACCCGTTGCCTTAGAGAGGTCTCGCATCGAAGTGGCGTGATATCCTTGTTGGGCAAAGACGTCTGCGGCGGTGCGAAGCAGGTTGTGCAGACGCTCGTCGTACTGATGGGTCGACATATGTCCCTCGGCTACAGATTCGAACGTTCGTTCGAAAGTTAAGAAAGCTTCATTGTCTGTGCAAGGGTGGTTGCGTGGTTGGATTGGGGGATCGGTTTGTGGGATCAGGTCGATCCGGCTTGGAGGATCTGGATGGATTGAGGAGGGGAAGGAGGGGAAGGAGTTGGCTCTGTTCGGGTTGCGTCAGGTTGCATGAGAATGAGCTAAAATGGGCGAGGTTGGTTGGGACGGGTCGAGGTCTGTCGAGGTTTGTCGAGGTCGATGGGGCATTGGGCCCCAGATTCTCAGCCAGCGGTCCACGTACCGCCCGTCCGTGACCGGTTGCCCGGAGTGGCATAGATTGCGGTTAATCGGGCGGTGAATGCAGTCATGCGATGTCAGGATCCATACGATAGGGAGGGATGGTGCGATACAAGGTCCAGCTTACGGCCTCATTGCTTGGCCTGACGATCGGAGTCGGCGGGCTTCAAGCCCAGAACATGACATTCGGAGGCAGACTGGGGTATACCCAGTCGAGTCTAACCGAGGCCGAAGGTCTGTCCAGCGACGGTGGGCTGATATTGGGTGGCTATCTCGGCCTTGGCTTGGGGGAGACGTGGTTTCTCGCGG
>CP070792.1:743421-746796 GCA_020346845.1 Gemmatimonadota bacterium | reverse complement strand
TATCACCCGTCACTTCAGCTGGCTGAGGCGGGCATCGATGTCGCAGCAGCGACCGTGGGTGAGGCGAAATCACAATGGTGGCCCCGTATCCAGTTGGAGGCCTCCGCTACACGATTCCAGCTGCCAATGCTGACCTCACCGATCCATGAGTTCACGGTCGAAGCGATCCCACCATTCGATCGCACACTGTACGGCGGCAGCGCCATGGTGGGCTTCAGCGTGTTTGACGGCGGGGGGCGCACTGCACGCATTGGCATGGCCAACGCCGAGGTGCGTGGTGCGAGCGCACAAGAGGAGTCGACACGCCAGGCGCTGATCGCATCCGTGACGGTTTCCTACTTGGGTGTGCTATCAGCTCAAGGCGTGCTGCAAGCTCATGAGGATCTGCTCACCGCACTCACGGCGGAACTCGACCGAGTCAACCGGCGCATGGCAGAAGGCACAGCGGCTCGCGTAGAGCTGCTGCGAGCTGAAGCGGCCTTGGCCGCGGCCGAAGCCGACCGAGTCGCAGCGGCGGCCAGCCTCGACGTAGCGGAGCGCAATTTGGCCCGTCTCATCGGAGCCGATGCAGAGCATACCAACGCAGACAGACTGCAGACCGTACGCCTCAGCAGTACGCCAGCAGAAGAGAGAGAGCGAAATGCATATCAGGATCTGGCGAGCGAAACAAATCCCAGTCTGGAGCGTGCACGCGAGAACGTGAGTGCCGCCGTGTCGGGAAGAAAGGCGGCGGCGGCGCAATGGTGGCCCAGCATCGAGCTGATGGGTGGCTGGATCGGGTACGGTTATCCGGACGGCTTCAGCACCGAATGGCAGGTAGGTGCGAAACTCAAGTACCCGATCTTCACAGGCTTTGCACGCTCGAGCTCAGTGGCCCGAGCCACTGCGCAAGCTGATGCGGCACGCGAACAACTCCGGGTCGAACAGTTGGCGATCCAGGAAACGGTTGACGCAGCGGTGACCGTGGTCAACGAAGTGAGAGCGCGCGTACTCGCCATGACCCGCGCAGTTGACCATTTGACAGAGGTGGCGCGGATCGAACAGCTGGCGCTGGACGCAGGTGCAGGAACCCAAACAGACTACCTCAGAGCAGAAGCGGAGCTAAGCCAGGCTAGAGCTGCACTGGTGCAAACGAGACACGCCGAGATCGCAGCCCACGTAGAGTTGGCAAGAGTAACCGGCGTTCTGAGTCAAGAGTGGCTGGATCTCGCAGTGGAGATGAACCGATGAATGTCAAACGCCGCATACCGATTGTCTTAGTAATCATTGTCGTACTGGTCCTTGTGCTACGCTTCCTCGTATTTCGAACCGGTGAGGACGTGAATGTGATCTTCGCCTCGGGCACCGTGGAAGCCACGCAGGCGGACCTGGGCTTCCAGATCCCAGGCCGGATCGAGCAAATCGAGGTGTTCGAAGGTGATACCGCGACGCAGTCGTCCGAGTTGGCTTGGGTCGACCGCACCGAGCTACGCGCGCGGAGGGTCGCAGCGGAGGCCCAAGTCGATGCCACGCGCGCTTCGCTGCGGGAGCTCGAAACCGGGTCCCGCTCCGAAGAGGTAGCTCAGGCCCGGTCTGCTCTAGCAGCAGCCGAACAGAATCTCACCAACGCCAAGCGCGATTTCGACCGCACAACGCGTCTGTTTGAGGGCGGCGCAGTCAGTCGTCAAGTTCTCGACCACCAGGAGACTGCTCTGGAACTAGCGCAAGCCGAGTACGATCGGATGAGTGAGCAGCTCCAGATGGTGGAGACAGGACCTAGGGTTGAGCGCATTGCCGCTCAACGTGCCATTGTGGCGCAGGCCCGAGCCGCTGCGGCACAGATAGACGCAACGCTCGACAATGCGGTGATCGTAGCACCATTCGATGGCTTGGTGACAGTCAGGCACCGCGAGCCCGGGGAGGTGGTACCGGCAGGCGCACCCGTGCTGACCATCATCAATCCTGCCGACCGGTGGGTCCGCATCTACATCCGTCAGGATCAGGTGGGGCGGGTACAGATCGGTCAGACCGCCACGATAACTGCTGATTCATATCGCGACCGCGAGTACGAAGGACGCGTGATCTTCATCGCCAGCGAGGCAGAATTCACTCCGCGGAATGTTCAAACGACGGCCGAGCGAGTGAAGCTCGTCTATCGCGTGAAAGTGCAGATCACTGGCGACCCATCCTTCGATCTCAAGCCCGGCCTCGCAGCAGACGTCAGACTGGAAACTGAAGGAGGGTGAGCCAGAGCATGACTCCACTGGTCTCGCTCGGCTCGCTGACCCGGGACTTTGGTGCCACGCGTGCGGTCCAGGGTCTCACGTTCGATGTGGCACGTGGCGAGTTGTTTGGGATCGTCGGTCCCGATGGAGCGGGCAAGACCACGACCCTACGGATGCTTGCTGGCGTGCTGCGACCCACGGCGGGCGACGCGACGATCGCCGGAGTGAGCGTGGCGCAGGACCCGGAAGCCGTCAAACCGCACGTAGCATACATGTCGCAGCGGTTTGGACTATATGTCGACCTGACTGTGCGCGAAAACATCGAGTTCTACGCCGATCTGTATCAGGTGCCGCGCAAGGAGCGACCGGAGCGTTTGGAACGTCTGTATCAATTCTCGGCGTTGGGTCCGTTCGAGAACCGGCTCGCGGGCAAGTTGTCGGGTGGCATGAAGCAGAAGCTCTCTCTCTGCTGCGCGTTGATCCACCATCCCGAGGTCATGCTGCTCGACGAGCCCACGTTCGGTGTCGATCCCATTTCCCGACGTGACTTGTGGCTTATTCTACACGAGATGGTCGCCGATGGTATGACGGTCATCTTGTCGACAGCCTACCTGGATGAGGCGGAGCGGTGCGATCGGGTGGCGATGCTGCACCACGGCCGGGTAATCGCCCTCGACACACCTGACAGCCTGCAGCAACAGTTCCGCGGCGAGATCCAAACGGTGCACACAAACAACCCACGGCAAACGAGGGATCTGTTGCGAGGACTCCCTGGCATCCGTGACGCGGTTCTGTTTGGCGACACCATCCACGTCACGCTCGACGATCGTGCACGCTACTGGCCAGAGGCAAAACTACTGCTCGAGGCCGAGAACATCTCGATTCTGGCGGAAGCGCCGGTTGAGCCCGCACTCGAGAACGTGTTCATCGAGCTGGTTGGAGCTGCACGGAGCAAGCATGAGTGAAGCTGTCCACGTAAGCGAGTTGACACGCAAGTTCGGTGACTTCGTTGCAGTGGATTGCGTGAGCTTCGCTGTTTCAGCCGGGGAGATCTTTGGGTTCCTCGGTCCCAATGGCGCCGGCAAGACAACGACGATCAAGATGCTGACTGGATTGCTGAAGCCCACATCCGGGACGGCGCGGGTTGCCGGCTTCGACGTACACCATCAGA
>CP070792.1:739897-743321 GCA_020346845.1 Gemmatimonadota bacterium | reverse complement strand
CAATCTCCGTATGCCACGCCACGCCAACGTACCAAGCAGGAGCGCAGCGAGCACAATCCAGGGCAGGAACCGCACCCAGCCTTGACCGAACGATGCTAGCACCCCGCGAGTCTGATCGAAGAACCAGACGAGTGAGACCACCGACAGGACGTGGCCGGCAAATACCGACGTGAATACCACCCAGGTTCGCATCCCAAGCAGATAGCCCACGACTCCACCTACCAGCGCACCGGTGCTCCAGAACGGAAAAAAGACAAACGTCCACAGACCGATCACGCCCCACGGCTCGACCACCTTGCGGTTCCGCTCCGCGGTTCGTCGCACCCTGTCGATCGTTCCCTTCAACCACCGATGCCCAGAGACACCCTCGTACGCGGCTACCACCCAGGGGTACAGCACCAGGAGCAGGATGATGTCTTCGAGCCCGTTCTGGAACACGAGGTAGGCCGAGCCGAATCCGGTAGCGATGCCGTCGGCGATGCTAATGGCTCGGCCGAGGAAGAGGAGTTCCAGTACGAGCCGCCAACCGCTGGCGTAGGGCTCCGGCTGGATGATGGCCCAGACCACGAGTGTGACGGACCAGATCAGGAAGAGGGCCCAACCGAATCGATGGATCCGCTTCAGTTGTGGTCGCAACGTTGGCTTGAGCCTGAGCGGTCCGGATCCGGCTTGTACTCTTTTAGCTGGTTGCTTTTCGGTCACGCTACCTCAAAAGCGCCGCTGCTAGGCTGAGACAAGCCGTTCGCACCGGCGATACGTGTGGAGATCAATATGCGCCAGTTATTCTGACGCAATCGACGGGATCGGTCAACATCGTCTGGCAAGGCGACTGCGACATACATCACAAAACGACTTGCAGAGCAACTTCTTGCAACTTCACATGTCGATTGCATTATGCGTCTGCCGCTGTGCCTTCAAGACTCAGCATTCAGACAGCGTTTGGGTATCACGGGTAAGGCTAGCTCGAGTCCAAGTCTCCATACGACGAATTACTTCCTATCGCACAGGTAATGAGTACCAGGCTTGACAGATGCGCAACTCTCTTTAAAACAATAGGTTATCTACATCACACGAGAAACGTCTCTTTGCGGAGTTGTGATCTGGATCACATGAATTACAGTAGCGTCCTTCCGAAAGCGACAACGACAGCTACACAGTGTGGGGTGCGTCACAATAGTAGCAGTTACCACTTTAAACCTTTCCCGAGAGCGGCATATCAATTGCGAAATCAGTGCACAAGTCAAGGGAGCATCCGGTCTGTCCGTCAAGTAGATCGGAACAGAGTTAATTGCGTACGGAGGCAAACAGATGAGACGGAGTGCATTGATTCTAGCGCTTTCAGGAGTGGTTCTCGCCGCTCTGATGATGCCGACTGCAGCCAGGGCACAGGCATCGATCACCGCCACTGCGACCGTGGCATCAGCGCTCACACTTACGGCCGGGAACGACCTGGACTTCCAGCTTGTCATTCCAGGGTTCACGAAGACCGTGGCCGTGACCGACGGTACCGCTGGAACGTTTTCGATCACCGGTGGAGCCGGGGCGGAAGTCAACTTCTCTTTCAGCACGCTGGACAACCCGCTGACGGATGGAGGCGGCAACAATCTGCCGATCACCTACACGGGTGTTCACAACACGGTGAACAACGCGGGGGCCGGAGCGACGGCATTCACTCCGAGTGCAGGCGCCACGACCAACCTTTCCGGTTTAGGAGAGTTGTACATCTTCTTGGGCGGTACGGTCGACGCGACTTTGTCACCGCCGAACGGCACGTACACCGGGACGGTGACACTGACAGCCGCTTACACGGGCAACTAAGAACTAGACCGCGCTTAGGCGGGACCGCGGTGTGCGCTCGGATCAACTCCGTACTTGTGCACGCTGGATCGAGGGTGGCGGTGGCGCTGGCAGCCATTGTCACCCTCGCTGCACAGCTAGAGGCGCAAAGACCGCTGGCTCCGGTCGGTACACAGGACCTCACATTTGGAATCGTAATCCCGGGATTGCCTACGGCGGTTAGTCGTTTAGACGCAGCCAACTCCGGGCAGTACGAGATCCGCGGTGAGCGGCTCACGGAAGTCAGAGTCGACTTGACTCTGCCGGCAACACTGGATTCGCCTTCGGGCGCAGCGATGCCGTTGCAGTTCGGTGCAGGCGATGGTGGCTTCGCGGACCGACCTGCGATCAGGTCGTCACAAGTGTTCGACCCGCGTGCGCCCCTGATAACCGGCCTGAGTGCCAGTGGAAGACTGTACATTTGGCTTGGTGGAACAGTGCTTCCGGTGCCGACACAGGAGCAGGGTGACTACGCGGCAACCATAGTATTGACGGTTTCCTATACGGGGGTTTGATGAGTCCGAGCGGATCTTTCAAGTACCTGTGGAGAGCAGTGACGATAGCCGTGTTGGCAATCGTCCTGCACCCCGTGATGATGGGTGCCGTGCTGGTGGCGCCTCATGCGGTATTCATCGACCACCGCTCGCGCACTGGTCAAATAACTCTCGCCAATCCGGGTACCGAGCCTGAAGAAGTAGAAATCGAACTCAAGTTCGGATACCCCACAACAGATTCCTTGGGTAACCCGTACGTCGAACTGATCGACGATCCCGGCCCTGACGATCGTTCCGCCGCCGAGTGGATACGGGCCTACCCGAGGCGCATACGCCTCGAGCCGGGACAGCGTCAAGTGGTGCGGCTCCTCGCCACACCGCCCGCCGATCTAGCTGATGGGGAACACTGGTCGAGAATAATAGTGACGGCCCAGAAGATCAGGGAAGCGATTCCCGGAGACACGGGACTGCGGGCTGGCATCACGTTTCGCCAGCGTACGATCATCTCTGCAGCGTATCGCAAGGGAGACGCTCACACGGGCGTGCAACTCACAGGACTGAGGGGTGCGGTCGAGGGCGACTCTCTAGTGGCGTGGATTGGGCTGGAACGCACTGGGAACGCAGCTTATCTCGGCTCGATCCATTTTGCTGTCGTGGATGAAAGCGAAGCCGTGGTTCGTGAGTGGCGTACTCCGGTGGCGGTATACCATGACATCAACCGGCGCATGGCTTTCCCGCTTACGGGATTGGTCCCCGGTACATACCGCGTACGGTTTGAACTCTCCACGCTTAGAGAAGACATCCCTCAGGCAAATGTGCTGCCCGCCGCTTCGATCGCCCGGTCTTTCGGAATCCAGATAGGGTAATACGATGGTGCTCCCGAGGATACACCGGTTGACGTTGATGTTTAGTGTGTTACTCGCACTCAGCGCCATCGCGTATCCGCTTCGGGGGCAGACTGCCTCGGTAACAGTAAGGGCTGAGGTCACGGACGTCTCGCTGTCACTGCTGAACGTACAGGATCTCTCATTCGGTGATGTTACACCGGGTCTACCTACTACAGTTGACCCTCAGATATCAGCCAACGCCGGAAC
>CP070792.1:736357-739797 GCA_020346845.1 Gemmatimonadota bacterium | reverse complement strand
ATCGTGGTTTCCAAGCTGTAGCGGGTCGCTTCATTGCACTGTGCCGGATTGAGGAGGGGAAGAAGGGGAAGAAGGGGAAGGAGAACGTAACGTGACCGACGGTCGCGACCGCCGGGATGACGCGATAACGGGCCACCCAGAAAGGAAAACCAGCAACGCCGCTACAGCTCACCGCGGAAGAGACCGCCATCGCCAACGGCCGCTTCAGCCCCGCTGCCACCATGGCGATGCGTATCGTGATAGACATGGCCGAGATGATGGGTGCAGAGCGTCTGACACCCATCGCGTCGGCACACATCGACGGGTGTCTCTATCACGGCGATAGCGGGGTCGAGTTTGCAGAGCATCTGGTGCATCAAGACGGTGAGGTTTGTGTACCTACCACGCTCAATGTTGGTGCGCTGGATCTGCTACACCCCAAGCGGGTTCATGCCGACTCGCACACCGCCGAGATGGCTCACCGGCAGATGTCTGCCTACGTCAAACTCGGCTGCACACCCACGTGGACGTGTGCGCCTTATCAGGCAGGTCACAGGCCCGGCCTCGGCGAACATGTGGCCTGGGGGGAGAGCAATGCCGTCGCGTTTGCGAACTCTGTACTGGGAGCACGCACCAACCGCTACGGAGACTTCTTCGACATTTGCTGCGCGCTTACGGGTCGCGCCCCCTTGACGGGGCTGCATCTCGACGAGAACAGGCAAGCGACTGTGCTCGTCGACACGAGCTCGATATCCGAGACCCTCAAGCAATCAGACGTGTTCTATCCTGTGCTGGGGACATGGTTGGGCAGAACGGTCGGTAGCGAGATCGCCGTCATTGATGGCCTGCCCTTGAATACCAGCGAAGACAGGCTCAAGGCGTTGGGCGCAGCGGCAAGCTCATCAGGTTCCGTCGGGCTGTTCCATGTGGCAGGAGTTACTCCGGAGGCCACTACCATCGAGTCCATCCTGATGCACTCGGACCAGCCAGACGTCGTCCAATTGACTTCCGAGATGATTCGGTCTACGCGGGATCGGCTCTCGACGGCAAGCACGGGTAGGATCGATGCGGTCGCAGTGGGAAGTCCGCACTTTTCGCTCGATGAATTCGCCGAGCTCGAGCGTTTGTCGCGTGGCCAACGATTCAAAGTCCCGTTCTACGCCTGCACCGGTCGCGGTGTGCTCGAGTCACTGGAGAAAGCCGGCGGTATTGAGAGTCTGACCCAACGTGGAGTGGAGATCGTGGTGGATACATGTGTTGTTGTGACACCGATACTGCCGGATACGGGTGGCGTCCTCATGACTAGTTCAGGCAAGTTCGCACATTATACACCGGCCAACACCGGGTACGACGTAGTGTACGGCAGTCTCGAAGATTGTGTCGCCTCTGCAGTCAGCGGCAGCATAACACGAGACGAATCGCTGTGGAGTTGACCACACCACCATGGATATGACCGGACGCGCCCTGATTGCGGGCGAGGCATCAGGAACAACTCTGCTGCTGCGCTCGCCTATCAGCTTCTGGGGCGGAGTCGACCCACACACCGGTCGCATCTCCGATCCGCGTCACCCCAACTACGACGACTGCATAACCGATAGGATATTGATCATCCCTGCCACCGCCGGATCCAGCTCGTCGAGCGCGATCATGTTGGAGTTGTTGCGCAACGGTTTGGCTCCGGCTGCGTTGCTTCTGGTGCGCCATGACGGGATCTTGGCGTTGGGTGTGTTGGTTGCCAGGGAACTGGGTTATGGAACGATACCGGTAATCGAGTTGAGTCCGGAAATCTCGGGGCTTCTGCCCGATGGAGTTGCGGCAAGAGTGAAAGGCACGGGGTCCGTCGAGATACTTTGACTTCAACATGACCAGAGCGGTCTCAGTCGCTATTCTTGGCCCTCACCTTCCCTGTCCAATCGAAGCGCTACCGAGTTGATGCAGTAGCGCAGGCCCGTGGGTTCCGGTCCGTCGGGAAAAACGTGTCCCAAGTGAGCTGCGCAGCGAGCGCAGGTGACCTCGGTGCGTATCATATTCAGGCTGCAGTCTTCTTCCGTTGCGATCGCAGCATCAGCCGCTGGCGCATAGAAGCTGGGCCAGCCCGATCCGCTGTTGAATTTTGTCTCCGAGCTGAACAGCTCGCTGCCGCAGCAAACACAACGGTATATGCCTGCCTCCTTAGTATCGTTGTACTCACCTGTAAACGGAGGCTCCGTGCCTCTCCGTCTCGTCACACGATACTGCTCATCCGTGAGCTGCTCCCGCCACTCTGCGTCAGATTTGTTAACCCTGTTATCCATAACCGGTTAAACCTCCCACTCGATCTCCCAAGTAACCATTGTCGGTGAATTTGAAGCAAGTCCCCGCTATCTTGATTCCCAGCTAGAAGTCGGTCTCCACGGCGTGACCGGGATCACCGGCAACACACCTCCCCCAAGCCAATATTGTCCGCTTCATGTTAGCAGGAGTCAGGTGCCGTGGTATTTCTCAACAGTCCGAAGTCATTGCAGGTTCCCACACTCACGTTGAGCCTGATGCTGACACTGCTGCTTGTCGGCTCACTCAACGGACAGGAAACGTCAGACCATCGCATCTGGGCCTCCGTTGGACTCGGAGCTGGCTGGGGCCGGCTGCACTGTGATATCTGCGAGGGCGGGCGGGACTTTGGACCTGCGGGATACGTAAGTGTGGGCGGATTGTTCGGCAAGCACCTCGCTATCGGTGCCGAGCTGGGCGGATGGAGAGAGAGCAACGATTCTCTCAACTTGACCCAACGGTTCATCACCATAAGTGCGGTGGCATATTGGTATCCTGCTCCGGACAGCAAGCGCTATTTCCTGAAGGGTGGGCTCGGTGCAGTCACATACAAGGCCGATGACATCCGCACCGAGGAAGATGATGACGCCGAACCTCTCGAGTCCAGTGCTATTGGTGCGCAGATAGGTGCTGGATACAAGTTCTTTATCACGCGAGCCATAACACTCAGCCCCTATGTTACATTCACGGGCTCGTTCAAGGCAGATCTAACACGAGGCAACACAACCATCACGAGTGTCAGTCTGACGCTGATCCAGTTCGGATTGGCGGTGGGCTGGCACTGAGTTTAGCAGCCGTAACCGGAGGGACCACATGATAGCTAAACTCCGCTCCCTGAAGCCGACACCACTGAGCGCACTCGCCCTGTGCCTGGTGTTGGTCAGCTGTGAGTCCGACAACGCCCTGTCACCCACCAACTCGGCCGGGTTCAGTCGGGCGTATGATATCTGGCAGCCCGGTCCGGACGACACGTGTACGCGGGAGATTCACAACCAGTACTCAGTAGTCGGCCCGGACGGTTTGTTGTACCCAACCTGGCATCCACCGATTGACCCAGCGACCGGTTGCAGCTTCGGTCACGATCATGGACGTGACCCCAGCGGATCAGCCTTATACGGCGAAGTGGGTCCAATCCCATTTGGGCTCGCCAA
>CP070792.1:732810-736257 GCA_020346845.1 Gemmatimonadota bacterium | reverse complement strand
GCACACCCGCAGCCGAGCGGCAGGTGCACAGACTCTGCCGTTTGACACGATCAAGGTCTAACTTACGAGGTCGGGGAATCACAACGAGGAGCCACTATGCTGCGTGCAATGACTAGGGCAGTTCTTGGTAGCGCATTGGCAATGCTGTTGGTCACCGGATGCAGTAACGTTGTTCACTTCACATCCGGCCGACCCTCATCCTTGGATGAGAGAACTGAGGTAACGGTTATTGACGGACGCAACATGTCGCGGGCCGAGTTGGAGAGCGTAGCGCGCGAATACGAATTCATGGCACGCTGGGGCAAGAGGGTATTCGGGGACGAGGATTACGAAGATAAGCTGCAGGCACAGGTCGATGAAGCTGTGGGCAAGACCCGGGAGTTGGGCTATCGCGTGCTGTTCTACACCGACGATTCCGAAGCGGTCGCCATTGTGCTGCAGGATGCTCGTGCCGCCGGCCGGTCGGGTGATATCGTCCTGTACGCGCTGCGCCAGAGGTGAGGCCTTACCGAGCGTGGAGCCACAACCTCAGGAGTCATACTAGAACGGCGACCGCAGTGTCATCTGGGTCGCCGTCTGTTTTTTCAGCTTGGAGGTACTGCGCAATCAGAATATCAGAAGGAATATCACAACCAGCAGCACCACCACCAGCACAATCAGGCCCAATACTCCGAGTACAACCCACAGCGCCGCCTGCCATCCGATCTTCTTGAGGAAGACCAGAACTCCGATCTCGAGTATTCGCTTAAGCCACGCCAGAATCATGTCCATTGGTGCTCACTTTCGGCTTCTAGTAGACGTACGGATGGCCGGTCTGGCTGGTTTCGAGCAGCCCAATCGACCGTCATGATTGGCCTATTTCGGGCGTTTCCGGGGAGTATCTGAATTCTCTCCTACTGAGGGCTTGGTGGCAGAACACGACCAGCGTGACCAGGCCCCAAGCCAAGCCCGCAACCACCCCGGCATCAACGATGCCACGCCACGGTTGCTCGATCCGTTGGACCAATACAACGAATATCACGATCATGATTGTCAGCAACGTCGACTTGATCCGCCTTGCCCTGGTCGCGTGGAAGTAGCCCATGCAGAATGCTGGTGCCAGAACGACATGTGTCAAGCGAGGGTTCGCTCTCAAATACCGGGCACGAGCTGCGACCATCGGTGAGAATGACAGTTGGAAGCCACGGTAACCCTCGGAATAGAGCATGAACGCTGTGAAGATCACTGAGCCTGCCCAGTGCTGCCAGTCGAGTGCATGGTCCAGCGCAATGGCGGCAAGGCGAGCGAGACGATAGCTAGCGATGGCAAGGAGGAGAGAGACTCCGAGGACACCCCACGCAGCACCGACATATCCCGCGATCGTGCGAGTAGCCGACCCGGACCGCTGCGTACCTCGGCTCACTCGCGATTCTTCCGGATGGTTCCTCTTCGCAGTTGTCTCAATGCTTCATCAGGTCCCATGGCCAGAATTACGTCCCCTTCGCTGAAGGAGTAGTTCGCATCCGGGGTTGCCTCGAGTCGCTCGACTCCGTCGGGGGACAGCTGCTTGATCATCAAGATGCTGACCCCGAACTGCTGTCGGATGTCCAGTTCCCGAATGGTCCTGCCCACGAACTTGGATGGTACAGGCACCTCGGCCACCACTGCATCCTGGGCGGCATGCACGATCTCTGCCCTGCTGTCCGGTGTCACGGCCGACACCATGCTGTGTGCCATATCGCGCTTGAATATCTCGGTGTTGTAGCGCTCGATGACGTCCTTGGGCCAAATCACGCCAATGAGCTTGCCGTCCTCCAACACCGGGACCTCACCGCGATACATCCCTAGATGTCGCATGACATCGGCCAATGAGTCCTGCGGCGAAACGGCGGGAAACTCACCACCCGTCATCACGTCCTGTGCTATGAGGAGTGCGTCCAACGCCGAAGCGTCGCTCATGACCGGCCTTATCTGATCCGCGGTCACGATGCCCTCGAGTCGACTGTCCTCATCGGTAACGAACAGCGTAGTGCCCGGGTGGTCGATCAGCTTCGCAACGACGGATCCGAGTCCGTCTTCCGGCGCCACGCACACTACGTCAGAGCGTACCACCTCGCGTACCGGCACCGATTGCAGCACATTGACCGCCCGACCTTTGTAGACGTCGATCCCGCGACGCAGCAGTTTCATGGTGTAGATAGAAGCGGCTTGCATCCTGGTGGCCAGCAGCGTGGCAATGATACAGCTGATCATCAGCGGCAGGATGATCTCGTAGTCGTTTGTGAGCTCGAAGATGATGAGTATGGCGGTGATGGGTGCATGGGTGCCGGCAGCAACGACCGCACCCATGCCTACTAGAGCGTATGCGCCGGGGCTTGCCGTTGCATCCGGCCAAATTGTGTGAACAGCGGTGCCGACTGCACCACCCAGCATTGCGCCGATGAAGAGCGACGGTGCGAATATTCCGCCAGATCCACCGGATCCAATTGTTATGGATACTGCGGCAATCTTGACCACCACCAGGATAACCATGATGTGCCACAGCATCGTCCCGTCCAGGGCCTCGTTTATGGCTTCGTAGCCCACACCGAAGATGTGAGGTAGCCAGATGCCGATTACGCCGATGAGCGTGCCACCGATGGCTGCCTTCAGGGCGGGATGAAGCTGGATCTTGTCGAATAGATCTTCCGTGCGGTACAGCGTCCTGATGAACGCTAGAGCCACGACGCCAGCAAGGATCCCCAATGCTGCATAGGCAAACAGCTCCGTGGCGTTTACCAGCGAGTAACTGACGTTCTCGAAGGCGGGAAAATCGCCGAGGAATCTGTGACTAACCACCGTTGCGGCAACGGAAGAGATCACTATGGGCGAGAATTGGGCGACCCCGAAATCACCCAGGATTATTTCGACGGCGAAGAGCGCCCCGGCCACCGGAGCGTTGAACGTGCCGGCGATGCCGGCCGCGGCCCCGCAGCCGACCAGCGTGCGCAGCCGCTGTTGATCGATCTTGAGCCACTGGCCGATGGTGGATCCGAGCGCAGATCCTATCTGGACGATCGGTCCCTCGCGTCCCACCGAGCCCCCCGATGCGATGCTGATGCCAGAGGCAAACATCTTGGCCACCACGACGCGTGGTCTGATTCTGCCACCGCGAACCGCCACCGCCTCCATGACCTCGGGTACTCCGTGCCCCTTGGCCTCGCGGGCGAAGCGATAGACGATGAATCCGACGATGAGGCCGCCGACCGCAGGTGCGACGATCTTCCACCAGAAGGGCAGCCCGTAGATGTATTCGAGTGTGTACTGACCCTCACCCCAGAATATCCGGTTCAGGAACTGGATGAGGAGCCGGAATCCCACAGCGCACAAGCCACCCAGCAGCCCGATCACGACGGAGACCAATACCATGTAGATCTGCTCCGTCTGGCGCAGAGTGTCGTTGAGGGCGTTTAAATGTCGCGCTATGGC
>CP070792.1:729236-732710 GCA_020346845.1 Gemmatimonadota bacterium | reverse complement strand
CCCCGACAAGCGCTCCGATCACATCAACGACTACTTCAGCCACATGAACTCGCTGAAGTTGTTCAAAGGACGGCATGCAGCGTTACAGGACCCCGAGATAATGGGGCGGAAGCGTGGTTTCGAGCGGCAGTTCCGCGAGGCAGTCCGCAACGACCCGACGCTGAATCAGCAATACGGCACTTTGTGGGACGAGATCGCCCAGATACGGACCCAGATGGCTTCGCTGGCACCGATGCGGAACGGGCTCTGGTTCGATGGGCCACTGTGGTCGGAGACGCTGTCCGCCGCCGGTAACATGGTGTTGTATGCCGTCCGGATGCTCAACGGGTACAATGACGAGATTACACAAGAGATCAGGTCGGCACTCACCGAGCTGACAATCGACACGGATCTCGACCATCACATCTTGGCGCTGCAGCTAGAGGATGCGGTGAGTTGGCTCGGGTCGGGAGATCCCTGGGTCAGATCTGCATTGGCCGGACAGACACCGGACGATGCCGCTCGTCGAATTGTCGAAAGTGCAACAGCCGTGACCGATACCGAGCAACGCACCGGGCTGCTAGAAAACCCATCGGCTTTGATCAACAGCACAGATCCGGCAATCCTCTTGATGCGCGAGGCACTGCCTCGGTTCATCGACGCGGAGATCCAGTTTCAAGAGCTGGTAACGCAGGAGGAGGCTAAAGTGGCCCGCCTAGCGCGTGCACTCTTTGAGGTTCACGGCACCGCATTGGCGCCGGATGCGACCTTCACACTACGTATCGCGGACGGTGTCGTCTCTAGCTACGACTATAACGGCACCAAAGCTCCGGCGTTCACGACCTTCTACGGTTTGTACGACCGCCATTACTCCCATTCCGGTTCTGAAGACTGGGCGTTGCCGGATCGGTGGCTTGACCCATCGCCCGAGTTCGATATGAGCACGCCTCTCAACATGGTTCACACCAATGACACTGTTGGTGGCAACTCGGGGAGCCCGCTCATAAATATCAACGCCGAGATAGTGGGCCTCTTGTTCGATGGCAACATCGAGAGCTTGTCGGGCGATTTCATCTACACGACCGAAGGCGCGAGATCGGTCTCGGTCAGGGCTGAGGCGATCATCGAAGCACTGCGCAACATCTACGATGCGGACCGGATAGTAGACGAGTTGTTACGTAACGACTGAGGGATCCAACGCTCACCTGGCCAGCGTCCCAGAGCGGCGTGTATCTTCAGGTTTCTCAGGAGTCGCCACCGAATGACCGATCTGTTCGACCGGCTGCAGCGAGAACTCCCAGAACGATACTCCCTCGAGCGCGAGATAGCGCGCGGGGGAATGGGTACTGTGTATCTCGCGCGCGAGAACCATCCGGATCGACAGGTGGCAATCAAGGTTCTCGACCCTGGTATCACTGCACAATTGGGGCGCGAGCGGTTTCTACGTGAGATAGACCTTGCCTCCAAGCTAACGAACCCACACATCGTTCCCATATTCGCCGCGGGCGACGCGGGCGATCTGTTGTACTACGTAATGCCCTATGTATCGGGTGAGTCGCTCAGTGAGCGGATCGCTCGTGAGCATCAGCTACCGATCGATGACAGCCTGCGGATCGCCTACGATGTAGCGGACGCACTCCAATACGCCCATGATCACAAGGTGGTACACCGCGACATCAAGCCGGGCAACATCTTGCTGCATGGTGATCATGCTATGGTGACGGATTTCGGTGTGGCCAGAGCACTGAGTGTTGCCGGGTCGGAACCGATCACCGAAACTGGTGTCGCGTTGGGCACGCCCGCATACATGAGTCCCGAGCAGGTCACGGCTGAGGTAACAGTCGACGGTCGCGCCGATGTCTATGCACTTGGCTGCGTGCTGTATGAAATGCTCGCCGGAGAGCCGCCGTTCCGCGGTCGCGATAATCGCACGATCCTGGCGCGGCAGATGGTCGACCCGGTACCATCTCTCAGAGCCGCGAGAGACACGGTTCCCATTGGTGTCGAAAACGTAATCAACCGCGCGCTGTCCAAATCGCCCACCGATCGATTCAAGACTGCCAAGCAGTTCTCCCAGGCACTATCGGAGGCGAGCGGAGATCCGCGGTCGAGCTGGAACACACCGCTGCCAATCACTGCCGTAGTTGACGCCAAGGCACGCAGACGCCGCTGGGCTCGCGACGCATCTGTTGCCGCGATCGCGCTGGTGCTGGCGGCGGCCCTGTGGCAACCATGGCGCGGACCGATTGCGCCCATGGCCGCAGATGACAACAGATACACCGATTCTGTTGCAGTCATGCCCATGGACAACCTGACCGGAGACCCCAACAACGACTATCTGGGCACCGGCATCGCGGAATTGGTGATCAACCGGCTCTCGCGCATTGGGCCGCTCAAGGTGATTTCGCTCAACTCGGCCGCGGCCCTAAGTGGAAGTGGTTTGACGACGCCGCAGCTGGCGGACTCCCTCAAAGTGAGACATGTCGTCAGGGGATCGCTGAGCATGGATCATGGGGTGATTCGCGCGAACGTCCAGCACGTCAATGCTGAAGCAGATGCCACACTGTGGGGAGAAGTCTTCACGACGGATACGACGGACATATTCGCAGCCCAGGAGAGAATTGCCCAGGATGTGAGTTCAAGGCTGGTAGGCGCGATCAGCGGGATCAGTGCACCCACTGACACGCTACAGGCCGACCTAGGACCTGGCTACGAAGAGTACTTGCTGGGCCGTCACTGGTTGTCGCGTCGAACACCCGAGGGTGTTCGACGGGCTATCTATTGGTTCAACGAGGCCTTGTTGTTGAATCCGGAAGACGCTGCTTCCTACGCCGACCTGTCGACCACGTACACGTTGTCACTCACGTACCGCTACAACATCGGGATCGGAGGCTACGAGGCAGCAGGCATGGCACTGGCCCTGGCCGAGCGAGCCATCGCACTCGACAGCACGTTGGCAAAAGCCTGGGCCGCTCGCGGCTACATAGGAGCAGTTTCCAATGCGTCCACTGAAGAAGTGACGCAGGATTTCGATAGGGCCGTAATGCTGCAGCCAAATGCGCCCAGCATACCGAGCTGGTCGGCACGAGCGTTGGCCAAAGCTGGTCGGTTTGAGGATGCGTTTGCGGAGACGAGGAGGGCCGTGAGGCTCGATCCCAACTCGGCGAGCCGCCACATAGCCGTGGCGTACTGGGGCCTGCAGCTGGGAAGATACGGCTGGGCGGTCGCCGAGGCGCAAACCGCGTCATCGCTGGAACCGGCGTTGATGTTGCCACGCGCAATCCAGGCCCGGGCTCTATTACTGCAGGGCATGGTCGATCAATGCCTACAGATGGATCTCGGTCCCCATGCCGTGCTCCGGGCTACCTGCCTGTCGGAGTCCGGACAGGAGACCACCGCCGTCGCCGTAATCGACTCGGTTTTGGGTGATATCGCATCTGGCGTGTCCGACTCGGTATTCACGGATGTGATACGGTTTGAAGACCTAGCCACCTA
>CP070792.1:725660-729136 GCA_020346845.1 Gemmatimonadota bacterium | reverse complement strand
ACGCATGCCGGTCGTCTCGTACCGCCAGACCAAACCTGTTGCCGATCCCGACTATTGGGAGCCTCATGAGCTCATGGCGATTCACGAGGTAGGTGGGTGGGTCGATGAGGTCTACACTCGCAGCGGTGCGCCGGTACCTAGGGTAACCGGAGCGACAGTTGTCGGCCGCGTCACTGAGCAGAACTCCTATCGACCCATTCCGGGCGTCGCCGTCGAGCTGCTGGGCAGCGCTATGCGCTCCGTGACCGGTGAGACCGGGCGCTACCGGATCGACGATGTACCCGAGGGCGAGTACTTCGTGATTTTGGGAGACGAGTTCCTTGACAGCTTGGGGTACGTCCCGCCACCGATTCAGGTGCGCGTCGAGGGCCACTATTCGTTCGAGATCGATGTTGCCGTTGTACCCAGGGACATGGTGTGGTCAGCGGTGTGCCCCGATCCGGATCAGCGCGACTACTCGAGTGGTATCGTAACGGGACTCGTCCGCGAGGCGGGTACTGGGATGCCGGTGCGTCGTGTGCGGGTGGGGCTGGCTGTCGGCGATAGCATGGCTGCTAGCGTGCACGAGCCGGCGGCGTCCATCCAGACGTGGCAGACCGTTACCAACGATGCCGGTTACTACCGTATCTGTGGTGTCCCCGCCGACGTTCCACTGACGGCCACCGTGAGTGTTGAGGGTAGGGCTCCAGAGAATACGACAGTATCTGTCTCTGCCGGCGGTGTAATCCGTCTCGATTTCTCGTTCGAACCTGAGCGGCGCTAACAGCGGCAGATTCTCGCTGGCCGCCGCGTTGGGCGGTCTGCGGCGGATAGCTGGACACTCCCCTTATCTTTCAACCGCTTTTTACTCTCCCGATTACCAGGGTCGTCGGGAAGGCGCACACCTGCGCAGTGCCATGAGATGACCGCTTGATTGGAGTAGACCGTGAGCTTTCTGTCACACTTAGAGTGTGGATTCTGTAATAAGGAACAAGACGCAGACAAAGTCTGGAACCTATGTCCGGAGTGTAGCAAGCCACTCCTGGCACGCTATGATCTCGAGGCTGCCGCCAAGGTCTTTGACAAAGACAAGCTCGCCACTAGAGAGCCTACTCTATGGCGTTACCACGAGATGCTGCCGGTGCGGGACGCCAAGTATCGTATCTGTCTTGGAGAGGGATACACGCCGATCACTCATGCGAAACGACTGGGAGCTGAGGTCGGATTCGAAGAGCTCTACATCAAAGACGAAGGGTTGAACGCCACCACGTCATTCAAGGCGCGCGGGCTGGGAATGGCAATTTCCCGTGCCTATGAGCTGGGGGTGAAGGAAGTCTCGATCCCGTCGGCGGGCAATGCGGCAGGTGCAATGAGTGCTTACGCGGCGGCGGCAGGCATGAAGGCGTACGTGTTCATGCCAAAGGACGTGCCAACTCCGTTCATATCCGAGTGCAAAGCACTGGGGGCTGAGGTCACACTCATTGACGGATTGATAACCGACTGCGGCAAGGCGGCTGCCGAGTTGGTGAAGAAGTACAACCGGTTCGATGTCTCCACACTGAAGGAGCCATACCGCATCGAGGGAAAGAAGACGATGGGTTACGAGGTGGCGGAGCAGATGGAGTGGGAGCTACCGGACGTGATCATCTACCCTACGGGTGGTGGCACCGGGATGGTCGGCATGTGGAAGGCCTTTGCCGAGATGGAGGCGCTCGGTTGGATTGGTCCCAGGCGCCCACGAATGGTAACGGTACAATCGACCGGTTGTGCGCCGATGGTGCGGGCGTTCGATCAGGGGGACGAGTTCGCAGATCCCTGGGAGGGTGCCAAAACGGTGGCCGATGGTCTCCGGGTGCCGGCGGCCGTGGGGGATTTCCTAATCATGCGCGCCCTGCGAGAGAGTAATGGCACGGCTGTGGCCGTATCCGATGAGGATCTCATGGCGGGTGCTAACAAGATCGGACGCACTCAGGGTTTGTTCGTTGCACCGGAAGGCGGGGCCACGCTGGCCGCATTCGAGAAGCTGAGAGACGAAGGTTGGATCAGACAGGGTGAGAAGGTTCTGCTCTTCAATACCGGCAGCGGTCACAAGTACGCGCATCTCTGGGAATGATGAATGTAGAATGATGAATGTCGAATGTAGAAGGCCCCGCACCCCCACCCGGAAGTGTGACGGGTCGCGCGCGGACAGGGGGGCTGGGTAGGGACTTCTACATTCTAAATTCGAAATTCAACATTCAATATTCGGTCACGGCCGGCACAGCCGGCACTGAATCAGAGGGCGTCGCTGGCCGAGTGGGTATAACCGGCTTCGGTTCAACGATATCGCAGCTCCACGACGCCGCCTGTTTCGCGTATCCCACCCTGGGCAACACCGCCTCGGCGGCGAACACAGCCCCGCCGAACAGTGCGAGAAGAGCCAGCCCGTGCGCCACGGCTCGTCGGTCGACCCACGACACTACAACTGCTCTGGTCGCGAGAGCTGGAAGCAAGGCGACGACGGATAGGTACCCGTAAAGTGGTAACCCGCAACCGCGGGGATAAGGCCATTGGGTGAGGCCTATCCCCAAGACTAGTGCGAGTGCCACCCAGCCCCAAGACCGTTTCCATCCTGGTGGCGGTGGCTTCATTATCTGGGGTGAGCTGGGTCGTGGCGGGCCAGGGGTCCGTGGCCTCGTGGGTTGGGGGTCGCCCTTTAGGTCTGGATCGGCGTGCGGCAGCTGCCTCAGAAGCTCCTTGACCACCTTGTCGGTGGAGTCCGGGGGACGAAGGGGTGGCTTGACGCTCATCGGCAACTCCGGGATCGACAGATGCAGATGTTCTCGGGCCGCTGCGACACGACATCGCTGAAGCCTTCGGCTCGAGGTGCACGAGGGCGGATGTCCCGCGATTACTGCGGGAATTGGAGGAACCCGCCTGTGTGGATCACTAAACGGTAAGCCGGCGACATGCAGGAGTTTGTGACGCAGGTTACAGAAGGCAAACTGCGAATTCTGGTGTCTGGTGCCGTCGTCGAGCGGTACTGGATGGCGGGGCCGCGTTGGCTTTGATCCACTACCATCAGCGCGGATCCGCGGGGTGATCCGCGGCTGCTATTCTTCCAGATCTGCCAATGCCCCCCTAAGCTCCTCTAGAATCTCCGGGGTGGCCTCGCCTGGGCCAACATGAGCCGACCTGATGGTTCCTTCGCCGACGTCGAGCAGGAACCGCAACAATCCTCGGACTGACTCCGCGGGGTAGGGCAGCCACCTATCGATATCCCCGTCTGGGTTCGCTGCCCGTGCCTCACGATACGCATCCCAAACGTTGCTCGCGAATCGCAGGTGTCTGCCCTCATTGGGATCGAGCACGCTCGGTGGATCGTCTTCTCCCAGCTTGGGATGCACCCGGAACCAGGCGGCCCTCAACGCGATTGCGCGAGCTTCCTCGTAGCGTCCCTCACCGCGTGCGGTCTCGGACCGCTGTTCCAACTCCTCGGCCAATAGTGCCCGTGCGTC
>CP070792.1:722078-725560 GCA_020346845.1 Gemmatimonadota bacterium | reverse complement strand
AGGTGGGCAGCGGCGACCGGGGAGGTTGATATGCGTTACTTATTCGGATTCATGTGCGTGCTCGCGCTGGCCGTGATGTCGTTGGGTGGCTGCGGTGATACCAACGTCACCGTTTATTGCGGCACCGATGGCACAGGAGGCAGCGGTGGAGCAGGAGGCGGCGGCGCGCAGGAGTTCCCATGCACGGAGCAGGGTATCCTTGACGCCATTGCTGAAGGTGGCGGTCCGCACACGTTTGACTGCGACGGGGCTCAGAGGGTCACGACTGAAGCCGAAATCGCCATCGACAACAACGTCATCCTCGATGGCGAGGGCAACCTAACCGTCGATGGTGACGACGACCACCGTGTCTTTTCTGTAGCCGAAGGCGCCACTGCAGAGCTGCGTGGCCTTGTCGTGACCAAGGGACGGTCAGAGGGCGACGACATCGGTAGTGCCATCAGCAACGAAGGGGCCCTAACGCTGGTGGACAGCGAGGTGGTCGAAAACGATGGAACCCCTCTTGGAAACGGCGCTGGCCGTTCGATGACGCTCGTACGAACCACGGTCTCGCGCAACTCCGTGGGCGGCATTTTCAACGGAGATGGTTCACTGGCGGTCATCGACAGCACTGTCTCTGACAATGGCGGTATCGAGGCCGGCATCAGTGTCGATGGCGATGAGGCATCAGTGGTGTTGACCAACAGCACCGTTTCCGGAAACGCGAGTGGTATCAGTGCCAGCGGCAGCGCACTGACGCTGGTGAACAGCACCGTGAGAGGAGACGTTGGCAACCCCAGCGCCGATGGAACGCTGAACGCGACTGGCAGCATCATCGTTGGCGCCTGCGTGGACATGCTTGTCACCTCCAACGGCTACAACATCGAGTCCCCGGGCGACACCTGCGGCTTCAACCAAACCGGCGACCAGTCGGAGGTCACGGAAGCGGAGCTGAACCTCGGACCGCTACAGAACAACGGCGGACCGACCGAGACGCACGCGCTTGGAGCAGGCAGCGTCGCCATCGATCAGATTCCACTAGAGGACTGCGTCGATGCGGACGGCGAACCGTTGACGACCGACCAGCGTGGGGAACCGAGACCGGAAACGGGAGGCACCATGTGCGACGTCGGGGCGTTTGAGGTGCAGCCGTAGTCGCTAGCCCTTGCTGGTCACGTCAAGCACCGGGACTGCTTTGTGTTCCGAGTCGTCGCCCTTGGTGACACGCTTCAACATCTTGTGAAACGCCCGCAGCTCCTCGGTCGATAGCGAGCTGAGATCGATCTCAGGATCTTTACTCTTGTGCGTGACCGTGTGCTTCACGTTGGCAAACTCGGTCGGGTAAAGGCTCGTCAAGAGCAGATGTGCCGCCTTCGTCTGCTGCGGATGCAGCTCGTCGGTCGCCGTCCTGTAGAGCGCCGCGACAACCTCATCTTTCATAGTGCGTCGGGCTTCGGCAGCCTCTAGCGCGAACTCGGCATACTCTGGATCGCCTTCCTCCCCCTGCTGCAACCATCGATTGAGCGTGACCGGACTGATGCCTGCCTTGCTCGCTGCGGAGGGGATGGACGGGTTCTGGCGCAGCGCCTCTAGGATGAGTGCCTGCCGCTCAGGGGTGAACTTGGTTGCCACTGAGCTACCTCGCTATGCGGTTGGGGTTTGGTGGTGCTCCACAAATTGTCTGGGTGCCCCCGACGGCGCCCTTGCAGCTCGGCCCTAAGACGGGGTGGGGGGTCGCAGCTCCGTCGCCCCAACCTCCCCCAGGTTGCACTCGAGACTCGCCACGGAATAGGCACGCGTGCACGAGGCCGAGTGCGGGCGTCATTCACGTTGCTCACCCTCCCTGCCCATCGCTACTCAGCCCCGGCAGCAACCCCTGCTGCTGCTTATGCCAGCAGTCAGCGCAGCGCTTGGTCAGTCCCCGCATCAGATGGTCCAATCTTCTCTCGAACTGCCGCTGGCACAGCCCGCAGCGCACCATGACCCAGGCCTTGGTCCGGTCCCGGCGGATCCGCATGTAAGGGCCCTCTACGAGGGTCCATGCGGTGCCAGGGAAGTGGTAGCCCGGATAGAGCTTGCGCCAGCGGCGGGCTCGGCGACTATGCCGCTTCGGCGTGCGCCGCTGCCTCCAAGGGAGCGGATCCTTCCCCGTCACGCCGCCTCCTTGTCTGGTAAGAACGGCGTCCTCCGGCTAACGTAGCCACGGGTCCCTGGTTCCTGGAGCTTGAAAGACCCGGGGAAATCGAAGAACGCTGACGCCAGACTGGGCGCCGCTGGACCTAGTGCTGGACCCGGTAAGCCACCTGCCACGCGCACGAGGAGAACTGACGCCGACTGTGGGCATTTTGCTGGTCCCAGACGCAGTCGTAGTGCATCTGCTCCAGCAACGTCGTCACAACGCGGCATCGTTCGCGTCGGCCTGGTGTCCGTGGAGCCTGCGAGCACCGACCCCGAGGCCATCTGGGGCTCTGTCACGTCTCTGCTCATGGTTCCCATCCTCCTTGGCAGTAGGAGTTCGGGATATCCGGCACAAGGCTAGCAGGCCCTGATTCGGCTCACGCAGCCACATCGCCCGCAATCTCCCGAATCCGCTGCACCTCCCGCAACCACTCCATGATCTGGTTCCAACTGGGAATGCTTTGGGACGCCATCCAGCCCGGCCTCGGCCGGGCTTTTCATTTTGAGGCGGCCTCCTCGAATCAGGGGTCGGTCTTCCGCGTTGTTGCTTGGCAGCGCCGAGCCTGTCGGATAGCCTCGGTCTCCCCTGGTGAACGCCAACCCACGTCGGGTTGATGGTCACAATCGGGAAAGGAGGGCAACCATGGCAAGGTACTTCTCAACTTGGCACGTCGTTCGCGAGCGGATGGCCGATGATCCAGCGACCATCGCAAGCGGCTGGAAGATGCTCATGGAAATGGTGAAGGCGGATTTCGACTCCGGTACGCTCAAAGAGTGGGGCGCCTTTCCCGGAAGCCTCGGCGGCTACTCGGTCATCGAAGGGACCGAAATGGACGTAATGAAATTCACCATGCAGTACGCTCCCTACATTGCCTTCGAAGTCCGTCCGCTGGTGAGCGCTGCGGAGGCCGAAGAGTTCATCAGCGCTGCCGCGGCTGGCTAGACCCCTAAACAACCCAACTTGAGGAATCCCACACGCGATTCCAACTCGGAATCACTAGGGACGCCATCGAGCCCGGCTTCGGCCGGGCTTTTTCAACAACCTGGTTCCATCTCGGCGTCCCCATGGGGCCCCTGGTCCAACAAGCTGGGTGATATTTTCGCTTCTTGCTCAACGTAAGACAGATTGTTCACGTTTTCCGGTATAGTCCGGCCCTCTCTAACCAATGAATCGAGGGAGGCATCATGGACGCTCAAACCAGAACCAATCTCATGACGACGCGAGTCCAGCACTATTACGACGTCATGCGAACCGCAATGTTCGTATTGCTCGGAACCCTCGCCGTAATCGTATTCGGAGATACCGCGGGGGCGGAGCTGGCCGT
>CP070792.1:718486-721978 GCA_020346845.1 Gemmatimonadota bacterium | reverse complement strand
CCGTATGCCCCGTCACCCAGTCTCACCGCCGCGGCGAGCACCATGTGCTCGAACTCACCGAGAAACGATTTCTTGGAGGTCATCACATACTAACCTTGTTAGGTTGTCCTTCCCTACGGGACTATTCCACGGCGGGTTTCGAGGGAAGCACTCATGCGACTTACTCTATGATACAAAGTACTTTATCTTGGGATATGACCTTGAAGCAGGAACACCTGGTTGTTCTGGTCGATGACAACGACAGGGAAGTTGGCACCTACCCCAAGCTGCTGGCACACACCGAGGGCAAGCTGCATCGAGCGGTCTCGGTTTTCGTGTTTGACGGCAAAAACCGGCTGTTGCTGCAACGCCGCGCACACGGGAAATACCACTCGGAAGGCCTGTGGTCGAACACCTGCTGCACACACCCCTACCCCGCAGAGGCGCCGGCAGAAGCTGCCAGTCGACGGCTGAGGGAAGAGATGGGCTTCGAATGCTCACTTCAGTCAGTGGGTCGCATCAGCTATCGAGCGGTACTGGAGAACGGTCTCATAGAACATGAGTACGATCATCTGTTTGCAGGGCTGTACGCTGGCACACCCCGACCGGACCCGGACGAGGTCAGTGATTGGCGCTGGATCGAGATCGACGAACTGGAACGGCATCACACGGAACGGCCGGGAGACTATACGGCCTGGTTCTGGTCTGCCTTGGATCGTGTAAGAGATTACGCGGCGTTCAGTTCGTCTTAGAGAGGTCGAAGGTGAGTTTGGCGGCCTCGATCCAGCTACACAGAGCGCCAGCCGCACACAACGGATCTTCTCTTGCAACTACGATCTTCGCCAAGAACTCAGAGGGCGCCGCCTGCGCTAGAAGCAGCGCGACGTGTCTCTGAACACCAAAGAAGCTCTCGCCCCAATCGAGAGCCACAACCGAGTCCTGCGAAGTGACTTCGGAGATGTAGCTGGAGGTTTCGAAGCGAACACCACCCTCGCCTGCCGCGCATCCTGTGGGTTGCCCGCCCGAGTAGGTGCCGTCGGAGATCTCCTTGAACTCCAGCGGCGAGGACAGCAATCTCACGTACGCATCGATGCGTAGCCGATCCTGGTCGATCCACAGCTCGAAGCAGACACTGACATCGTTGTAGTCATCGCCAGTAGAGAGCAATCTCACTTGACCAGATCCATCGTACTGCCCGGCCCACCACGACTCGTAGGTTGTTACGATCCGCGGAGACGCGGTATTGCCACCATTGTATTCACCCGGATGGGTAACGGTGTACGGCTCACACGCAGCTGCCAAGGCTGCGATCATTGGGACGGCAACCAGACTGAGTGGGCGGCACATAAGCGGCTCCACAGCGCATGGTAGAGAGCAGACCTAGCCAAGATACGCTCAAAACGCCGGCCTGAGAAGCTCAATGCTATTTCGCCTCGGTAACCAACAGGTTGAACTTGGCTGCCTCATTGCGCGTGCACCAAGTGCCATCGGCTTTGCATTGCCAGCGCGTTATGTATACGAGAACCAACAGCTCCCCGTTCTGCCGAGTAATCAGTACGCGTTGTTGCTTGCCAGCAGTCCATTGTTGGCCCATCAATGGCCCGTAGAGAGACAGGGTGTCCTCTGAGATCACTTTCCTCACGCTGGTGTAGCTCTCCAAGACCAGTCCGACCTGATCGCCAGTGCATTCGCTCTCGTCGCCCATGTAGTAGCCATCGGATACGTCTTCCAGATCCAGCGGCGCCGGCATTGCGCTCATGTGGATATCGGCGACCACTGCCCGGAATTCCCTTCCAGGCTCCAACTGTAGCTTCTCCACCCGGATTTCCATACAGACCGGCGAATTGGCGTAGTTGTTCCCCGTCTCGAGTATGTTCAGCGTCCCCGACCCGGTGTAGGTACCTATCCAAGCAGACTCACGGGTGGGCTGATACCTGGAGGGCACACGCGTGTTCTCCGAATTGGGCAGCCCCGTCACTTGGTACGGCTTGCACGACGTTAGCGCGACAATGACGGGAAGTATCAATGCAAGTGTGATGAGTCGTCTCATGGTAACCTCCCAGCATCTCGCGGGTCACCACGGGTGGATGGGAGGTCTCGTCGTCTGGCTGGCGTCTACAGTGTGGTTACAGTCGGCGTCGGTCTGGCGGCGGGACTGCAAAGGGCCACCCGCGGCATCGTACGTTTTCAGTCTAGCGACAGTGTATCAATTGGCAGTCAATTGCTCGCCACAGACGGTCAATCGGGACTAGGTAGCAGGTTCCTACTAAGAGTCTCACCGTTGAGTGGCGGTGAGCGTTCCCAAGCCGTAGGACCCCAGCCCGGCAGAGTCGGCCATCGTGACTCTGAACGGAGCACCCGACGTCCTGATGCCGCGCAGCACCTGGCGCATGGTACGCTCGAACGCTGGCATCATCACTACGGCAGTCAGGGATTGGCTTTCGAAGCTGCCTTCCACACTCCAGAGCTCCACTTGACGCGACACCCAAACCTCCGCCCCACCCGGTCCCCCGGCAGTTGTGACCCAATCACCGGTGAGGAACCCCGACAGTTCCGATTCCTCCAACGATCGCGCCAGGTAGACCGTCAGCTCAGCATCTACGTCGATGCCTTGCACCTGACCCTGGAGCCGGTAAACGCCCTCTCGCTCATCGTCCAATTCACCGACTGTCCTGATTGGCGTTGCAGTTGCGACCAGGCTACCGAATACACCGGTGCCACCCGACAGTCGATTGATGAATCCGCGTCCCGTGAATTCATTGTTGGCCGAGCGCGCAAAGTCGTAGTAGCCGGTATCCGACAGCGCTACCGTTAGCACATAGTGGCGGCCGGGAACAAACAGATCGTCTCCGGTACCTCCACCGAACACGTCCACTGCGTCACCTGGTACCGACACGGCAGTGGTGTCGGCGAATATCTTGGCTCCAGGTTCGTATCTCTCCACACCGGAGAACTCGAGCACACCGGTGCGTCTCGTCTCGAGCTGCAGCAGCCTTCCAGCAACGGCATCTAGCCACACCTTCAGGGTGTCCTTATCCCGGTTGAGCTCCAAGGCACTATCGCCGCCGAAGTCCAGGGTGTCTATTCCGATCCCGAGTGTCGCTCCGTTCATCCCCGGTATCCGCGTGCTGCCACTCACGGTATCGCCGCTTGGTGTGGTCACCAGCAACTCGAGTCTGTCGCCCGGTCTCATCGTGGGGCACCCTGGCGGCCCCCAATACACGCCGGGAAGCTCAAGTTGAGACGGCGCCTGGGGTTCAGTGGTGAACAGCACGCTGTCACCGCACGAGTCTGAGGGGATATCAATGTTCGCGACAGCAACGACAGCACCGTCGATCGGGTTCTTGGGCGCCCCTTCAATCGGAATGATCGCATCGACGCTGAACCCGTAGTCCACCGTGCCAGTGAAAGTCTCTTCAATCACGATGAACTGTTGGTCGAGGTCCGGACGCATGACCGCCTGCACCACCACGGTCGGCTCCCCCTGTGGTATCTGAACTTCACTCAGATCGC
>CP070792.1:714890-718386 GCA_020346845.1 Gemmatimonadota bacterium | reverse complement strand
TGACTCCAGGAGGGAGAGTTTCGTCCGGCGAGCACCGTCCCGCAGCTCCTGAAGTCGTCTCTTCTGTTCGGTGACGAGCTCTTTTTCAATCCTCTGGAACGCCGTGTTCCTCGAACTGACATCATCAAATTGCGCCTCGATGGTCGGCGCGACGGCTCCCAGCGCTCTGAGTCGCTCGCGCTGGATATCGGACCAAGAAACAGTCAATGTGTCTCCCCCACGAGATAGACCGGCCGGCTCGAGTGTTCTGGTGTGATCGCTCCAATGAGGATGGTGGGAGGCCCCGGAGTTGCACCGAGCTGCGCGGATTTAGAGTCCACGTGATCACATCCGATCCACCCCCCGCCCGCGATCATTGGAACCCTCGAGTGTCGAGGTGAGCCATGATACGCCACGGGCACGTCACCGGCAATGTGCTCGGTTATCTCACGCACAGGTGGCGACGCGAAGCGCCGTTGCCGGGCTCGCGACTCATCGCCCTTTCAACAGTTCCTTGGCTACCCTGACACCGTCGAGAGCATCGTTCGCATAGGCGTCGGCGCCGATACGGTCGGCCCAGCGTTTGGTGACCGGCGCGCCGCCGACAATCGTCTTGTACTTGTCGCGCAGGCCGGCTTCCTTGAGAGCCTCTTCCAGATCTTTCTGGACCGTCATGGTCGTGGTCAACAGGGTGCTGGTGCCGATGATGTCGACATTGTTTGTTTCAGCCGCCTCGATGATGCGCGCCGTCGGAACGTCCCGGCCGAGATCGATGACTTCGAAACCGTTGGCCTTGAAGAGCGTCGCGACGATCGTCTTGCCGATATCGTGCACGTCCCCCTCGACCGTCGCGATGACGATCTTGCCCTGGGCGATTCCCTCCTGCTGAGGAAACGCGGCGTTGATGATCTCCGTGGCCTGCTCCATGGCCCTCGCCGACAGCATCAACTGCGGGATGAAGAGTCTCCCCGCACCGAACTGGTCTCCCACCTCGTTGATCCCTGGAATGAATCCTTCATTGATCAACCGAAGCGGGTCGATGCCTTGCTCGAGCCCCTGTTTGGCGATGGCGGCCGCCGCGTCGGCGTCCCCGCTCAAAATTGATCTTGCGGCTTCTTCAAATGTTGTTTGTGTCATTTCCTCATCCCGGACGTCACGGTATTCTGATGGATCCGTTTTTCAATCCAGACCCCACCAAGAGGTTTGCGCTGTTACCGGAGAGCATCGTTCAACTCAACTGAGACTTGAACAGCTCCACGGAGTTGATCGGGATCCCCAGCAGCTCGGAAATCCTGATCTTTGCCAGAATGCCCTTCGGGCTGCCGGAGACCGAGATGATCGTACCGATTCCCAGCTCTTCTCTGAGCCGCCGCATCTCTTCCTCGTCGGTCAGCGTGCTCACCTCGATACCCAGCTTGTCCGCCACATACTGTTTGGCTTCGGCGATTTTCATCTTGCGGGCCAATTGCATCCAGGCCACCAGATCTCCGGTAGTGCGGATGCCGCCCATTCCCGCAGCCACGATGTGGTGAAGACACGCATATGGATCACCCACGCCTACCTACAACCCGTCCGCCTTGCCGAGCTCTACCAGGGATTTGGTGGCCCTCGTCAGTGCATCGACCGGCGGCACCTCGCACATGGGCACGCCTCCGACGCCCATGCCCACATTCACGTGAATCGGTATGTTGGCGGCTGACACGGCCGCCTTGGTGAAGGTCACGGACCGGGCCACGTTCCACGCCAAGGACTCGTTCGTGCTGGTGCCGATCGCCACTCCGTAGATGGACACCCCAGCCTCTTCCGCCACCTTGACCTGATCGTGGGGATACATGCCGGCGAGCTGTTTGTCGTTGAAGGTGACCTCACCGTGCATCCCGAGCACGAATTCTCCGGACGCGCCCACGATCACCGGCATTCCTGGCGCCTCCTCTTTCAGTTCGGAGACCACCTGAAGGGTGCCCATGAAGTCGGCATCGCCGCCCGATGCGCTGGTGTCGAGGTTGAGCCCCTCGCAGCCGACGTCGTTGAGCTTTCTGCCGCAGAAGAGGATATCCTGCCGCATCTTCTCCGCGGCCTCTTCCTGGGCTTCCTGGGCGGCTTTGACATCCCCGCCCAGCAGCAGGTCCGCCGGATTGCGCACCGGGCCGTCGGGTTGGTAGTACGATCCCAAATTGGGCTGCGCACCATAGATGAACGGTGCGGTGGTGCCCATGGATATGTTGTAGTACGCGTTGGTTTCCTCTGAGATGACGTTCTTGACGGGTTTGAAGCTGTAGTCGCTGTGACCCAACGAGACGGTGTCGGCCGCGCATGCGCGTTCATAGGTCAGGGTCGCCTGACCGCGGCTCATCGGGATGCCGGCGCCGCTGTCATCCTGGCCGCAGTAGAGGCTCCCTGGAACTCCATCATCCGTCACGATGACCTCGTCGCCGGGAGCAACGCTGACAATCCTCGAAGGATCGGCGATGATCTCGTACAGCCGCTCTTGCTCCTCGTCTGTCAGCTCTGGTATGCCGGCCTTGCCGGCCGCATCCCGGGTGCCCACCGCGATGTCTTCCCTGATCTCGGATGGGGACATGGCGACCAGTTCACCGTCCCCCATTCGGGTGCGTATTTTGGCACTCATAGGCGGCCTCCACTTCGTTCGACACGGACTGCTACACGAAAGTCGCTCGTCTCATTCGGCTTGTAACGCATTTCCCTCGTGGCGAAAAGTATCATACTGTATCAGCGTACACGTCTGCTCACAGCCGACACGACATCTCCTGATGTAATAGGTTCTATTCTATGGACATCGCGACGCATCACGTCGGCCCGTCCCAGCGGCGGACCACCGATCTGATACTTGATGACCGGCCCCTGCCACGCGGCGTTTGACGCCACTCCCAACATCCTCTTCAACCTGCTAGGATCGACCGCACCGATGAGTTCAACGGGGAGGTAACGTTGACGTGAATTCTTCTCACGATGCCGTCGCATTGGCCGCAACAGTGCCAGGTACACATTTGTATCATTAGGGCCAATCGCGGTTGATACACTTTGAGCGATCGCGGTCTTAATTATACAAATCTGTACCTGGCACTTCCTTCGACCACCTGAAACGGCTTGCCAGAATCACGCATCTATTGGTGTTTGCTGACCTCTACTGTCGCCGATTGAGGAAAGTTGGCTTCATTTGCACCGAAAGGGAACCACGGAACTCCCCTCCTGGGGAGGTCGGATCCGACAGGACCGCGCCGTCTCCCTCGGGCGATAGGCTCGAACCGGGGCCGACGCACCATGGCCTGCAGGGCACGGCTCGTGAATAATGAGGGCTGTCGTCCCTTTGGCGAGCCAGGCTCGCCACCGGCAGCGGCCAGGAGGACTCGGTGGTTCACACGGTGCTCGCGGAGATCGTGCTCGTGCTCGGCGCCTCGGTGGTGGTCGCGGCCGCCCTGCGCCGGGTGTCGGTGCCGCCGGTGGTGGGCTTCATCCTCGCCGGCGTGCTGCTCGGCCCGGGTGGGTTCGGGCTGGT
>CP070792.1:711291-714790 GCA_020346845.1 Gemmatimonadota bacterium | reverse complement strand
CTCTGCTGTGTATCTCGCTAGGAGAGCATCGGCCTCACCGCGCGCTTCGCGGCGTGCCTGCTCCGCAGTGGCCTCGGCTTCGATCTCTATGCGCCGCTTCTCGATCTCCTGTGGTGCTAGTTCTTCCTTACCGAGCCGCGCGATCTCCTGCTCGCGTTGCGCGATGAAGATGTTCTCATCCGCTTTCGCCGCCGCGACTTCAGCCTTTCGCTTGGCCTCGGCTCTGATCTCCGCGAGTGTTGCGTTCGAATCTGCGATCTCGGCTCGCGATTTGTTCTCGCCTTGCACTGCAAGCGATTCGGCGTTGGCAACGTGGACTCGCTGTTCCTGCTCAGCGCGTTTCTTGGCCGCAACAGTCTCCGCGTCGCGCTCGGCAGTCGCGATTTCGTAATCCCGCTTCGCCTCGACTTCGCCCTTGATCGCATCTGCCTCGAGCGCTGCCACGGCAACACGCTGCTGCTGCTCGGCTTCCTTCTGACCTGTGGCTGAAGTGGCAGCTTCCTTGGCAACACCGATGTTGCGCTCACGGTCTGCGGTGGCCTGACCGGTCGCACCGTCACGCTCCTGTTGCGCCACCTCCACCTTGGCGCGGTTGATCGCTTCGGCAGCGGCACGCTTACCGATCGCCTCGATGTATCCACTCTCATCGGTGATGTCACGGATGTTGACGTTGATCAGCGCTAGTCCAATCTTGTTGATCTCCTCCGTAACATTTTCGTTGATTAGGCTCATGAACTTCTCTCTGTCCTTGTTGATCTCCTCGATCGACAAGGTTGCAATCACCAAACGGAGCTGACCGAGAATGATGTCCTGCGCCTGTTCCTGAACCTTTGCTTCGCTAAGGTGGAGCAGCCGCTCTGCCGCTGAGTTCATCAATACGGAGTCAGTCGAGATGCCGACCGTGAACGTGGCCGGAACGTTCACCCTGATGTTGTTGAGCGACAGCGCTCCCGTGAGCGGGATATCGATGACCATGGGTTCCAAGTTCAAGAAGGCATAGTCCTGCAGTAGCGGTAGCACGAACTTACCGCCACCGTGGAGACACTGTGCCGCCCGATTGGCACCCACCTTACCGTAGATGACGAGCACACGGTTACTCGGGCACCTCTTGTACTGCTTTACCACGAATACGAGGAAGAACAGGAATAGCAATGCAAAGGAGCCGAGCAGTCCGAGCCACATCATCGGATTGCCCTCCACTCCAGATTGCAGGAATGCCAGTGAGAACATGATTATGTCCCTTTCACCATCGGGCCTCAGGCCCTGGATACCGTGACAGTGTTGTCGTCGTTCACTTCCGTCACTCGAACGCGCGAATGTGACTCAATGGCATCACCGTCGGTGACAGCGTTATAAAAGCGCTCTCTGCTATCGACAACCAGCCGAATTCGACCGCGGCCCTGGCGCTGGGCCGGGATCTCGATGTAAACGCTACCTTCCACGCCCAATGCTGAGTTGATCGATACCGTTCCACTACTCTGTAGGCGATACACAGCCTCCAATCCTTTGCCGAGAATCCACATCATCCCGACACCTACGCCCAACCCAAAGAGTGTACTCACAGTGGCGGACCATCCGGCGCCTTTGAAGCCTCCCAAACCCGCCCAGCCGAATCCCATCATGAAGGCAGCTACGCTTTGTACTGAAAGGACTTTGAATGCGCTACTCGAATCGGTGTGGTCGAGATCGCCAGCGTCGGTATCAGCGTGGAAATCGCCGTGCAGGTCACCATCCACGTCTGCACCCACATCTGCATGCAGATCTCCGTGCACGTCGGCATCCATATCCCCATGTCCGCCCACCAGCAAGAGTGTGAGACGGAGCAGGAAGAAGAACGACCCTATGAAGGCCGGTATGGTGAACCAAACGGCACTGTCACCGAAGAAGAGATCCATCGTCACCCTCCCAGGAGGCGTGGATTCGTTGAGGTTCCAGCTGTTTGAGGCACTAAACGTATCGCCGGATTCCGACCCGGGCTAGACGACTCATCCGCCCACCGATGTGGTTATTCCTCAGCCCTTAGATGCACTCCCCGTCATATAGGTAGCGGCTTCAGAACTCGATCTTGATGGAACTGGCAACCCAGATTGAACTGGACACGCAGTGGGTCTACATTACCGGTCCTCGTCGCCGCCCCATGGCCCCTCGGACTGAATAGGAATATCTATGCAAAGACGCTACTACACGGTTGCCGGTATCAGCGGGCCAGTCGCCCTGCTGGTCGACGACGACAACCACCAGACTGCGTTCCCCATGGGTCGACTGCCCCGAGGAGCTAAGGGCGGCTCGCTACTGGCGGTACCGCTCAATGCGGCAGGAACACCGTCGTGGGCCGACGCGGAAATAGATGATGACGAGGCCAAGCGTCGGGCTGCCGGCACCAGCAGCGGGATAGAAGAGGCGGAGAAGGGAGAGGAAAGATGAGCGGCAAACTTCCGCGGATGTCCTCGGGCTACAACAGTGCCATTGCCGCCGCAATCCGACTTGTGGTGTTTGCCGCCTTTATCATTGTTGCACCCGGCGTCACAGCCCAGTCGAGTGGGATCTCTGACGAGGTCAAGGCAAGCATAAGGGCACGCGTAGACAACGGGTACAACATCGGAATCATCATCGGTGTTGTTGACCCCCAGGGCACCAGCTATTTCAGCTACGGTGAGACTCAGTTTGGAAACGGCATCACCCCAAACGAGAACTCGGTGTACGAGATCGGCTCGATCTCGAAGGTGTTCACGTCCATACTCCTCGCCGATATGGTAGCGCGAGGTGAGGTCAGTCTCGACGACCCCATCGAGCTATACCTGCCGGATGGCGTGGCGGCTCCAACGAGGGGCGAACGCAGTATCACGTTGTACGATCTGGCCACGCATACGTCTGGACTGCCCCGCATGCCAAGCAACTTCGCGCCCGCGGACGGGACAAACCCCTACGCCGACTACACTGTCGATCAGATGTACGCCTTCATCAACGGATACACCTTGCAGCGGGACATCGGGAGTCAGTACGAGTACTCCAACTTCGGCGCCGGGTTGCTGGGTAACCTGCTTGCCAATGCAGCGGGTAAGACATATGGGGAGTTGCTCGAGCAGCGAGTCACGGCGGTGCTCGGCATGGATGACACATCGATCGAATTGACCCCGGATCAGCAGCAACGGCTGGCAACAGGTCATGCGGGTACCATGACCGTTCCCAACTGGGACATCCCAGCACTGGCCGGGGCCGGAGCGCTGCGCTCCACACCGGCTGACATGCTCAGCTTCATTGCGGCCAATGCCGGAGTGAGTGAAAGTCCGTTGTCACCCGCCTTGAGCAGCACGCACGAGCCGCGCGTGCAAGCAGGATCTCCTTCGATGCACGTCGGTCTCGGTTGGCACATACGATCCGGTGAGGTGGACGCGGTGTGGCACAATGGCGGCACCGGGGGATACCGCAGCTTCGCGGGCTTCGTACGGGAACGAGGGTTGGGCGTGGTTGTGCTCACGAACAGCAACCGCAGCGCGGA
>CP070792.1:707681-711191 GCA_020346845.1 Gemmatimonadota bacterium | reverse complement strand
GGTCCGACTCGCAGCGCCGGCACTGGCGAACCTTGCGGCCCGGCCAGGCCGCTTGGGGATGGAGGCCGGAGCTCTCACAGCCCTACCGCGGGTGGATCAGCCCAGCGGCGGCTGCGGGAAGGAGAACAGAGGGAGTGAATCCCCTGGCTCCGGGTAGCTAGTGCTTTAGACGGCGGGCCGCCCTTTTGGGTGTGTCCGCCGTCTGTTTTTCTACCCTTTTACCACTGCAACGGGTTGGAGTCGGGCAACCCTCCTACCGATGCCGGCTGAGTGCACCACGTCCACGACCTTGGCCACATCCTTGTACGCCTCGGGGATTTCCTCGTCCACGGTGCGCCTGGACGCCGCACGGATCAAAATCCCTCGCTGCTCCATCTCTTTGACCACGTTCCGGGGCCTGGCCACTTTCTTGGCCTGATGGCGGCTCATCCGTCGCCCTGCCCCATGGCAAGTGGAGCCAAAGGTCTCCGAGTATGCGCCAGCGGTACCCGTCAACACGAACGAGTAGCGACCCATGTCACCCGGGATGAGTACTGGCTGACCTACATCGCGGTATCGTGGATTCAACTCGCGATGCCCCGGCGGGAACGCGCGAGTTGCTCCCTTGCGGTGCACACACACGCGTCGCGTCTTGCCCTCGACAATGTGTGTCTCGTACTTGGCGATGTTGTGTGCCACGTCGTAGACGAGATCTGTCTGATCGGCCGTTTCTCGCGAAAACACGGCAGCTAAACCCCGGCGTGCGTAGTAGCTCATCAACTGTCGATTGGCGAAGGCGTAATTTGCCGCTGCGTTCATGGCTCCCAGGTAGGATTTGGCCTCCTCGCTGCCCAGTGGCGCGCAACAGAGTTGCTTGTCGGGCAGCTCGATGCCGTACTTGGCGGAGGCTCGTACCATGGTGTCGAGATAGTCGTCGCACACTTGGTACCCCAGACCACGCGATCCGGAGTGAATGAAGACAGTCACTTTACCCAGTGAGAGCCCCAATCGGTTTGCGACGTCAACCCGGTAAACCTCATCGACATAACCGACCTCGACGAAGTGGTTTCCGCTGCCCACCGTTCCGACTTGATTGAGACCGCGCTGCTTCGCCTTGGTGCTGACACAATCGGGGTCTGCAGACAACCGTCCGCCTGCTTCGATGCATTCGAGATCTCTCTCCGGTCCGAACCCTCGATCGATGGCCCACTCGGCACCTCGTTCGAGAACTCCATTCAGTTCTGCCTTGGTGAGTTTTAGATCTGACCTGGAAGATCCGACACCGGAGGGGATCGTTGCGTGGAGCTTGTCTGCTAATGAGGCCAATTTCGGTCGTAGGTCATCTATCGTGATCGGGGTGCTCAACAGGCGGACGCCACAATTGATGTCGTAGCCCACACCACCGGGCGAGACGACTCCATCGTGCTCATCGAATGCTGCAACACCACCGATGGGGAATCCGTAGCCCCAATGTATGTCCGGCATCGCGATTGATGGGCCAACGATTCCGGGAAGGTGTGCAACATTCACCACCTGCTGGATACACTGATCTCCCTCCAAGTCATGCATCAAATCGGAGTCGGCAAAGATGAGGCCATACGTGTTCATCCTGCCACTGCGCTCTACCCGCCAGCGGTAGGCATCGATTCGACTGACCTTTATGGATGATGCCGACGTCATGTCTCTAATATGTCGGTTGTCAACGGCTTCAGCGACCGGCAACCCAAGCGAGAATGTGCTGCCATCCACTACAGATCCAACACAACCACCGCATGCCATCCGCCTTCCACCTCCTCTACAGACAGTCTGTGTCGTGTCGCGGCTTTGATCTCCGGCTGTGGCTCATGCTTGCTGTCGTCGAAGCGTTCTCCGTGAACCGTCGCCGAAATACGTGACGGTGAGAGTCGGTAAATAACGAGATTGGCCGGAACGAACGTGTCGATTTGAAAGTGTACGAGTAGCTCTCTAATGAAGCGGATCAGAAGCTCGTCCGGGGAACTCGCCTGGAGTTCAATGAGGTGTGACTCGGTTGCCTCTACCAGCCCGTTCCCGACTGTCAAGGCTCGCATGACAGATGTCGCATCGTTGAAGAGATCGGCCAAGCTGGCACCACTGATCTCTAGGATCAGGTCGGCAGTGTGGGGCAGGAAACGGTAGCTCACAGCCTACTCTCCGGGATCCGCCACTCCCCAATCACAACTCTGTCGGTACACACGTCGCCGGTCGAGCTGCCAACTCGGCCTCGATATCGCACCCTCAGGGAAGTTCTCCGGGTTGGCAAGCACATCCGCAACACTCGCTGTCTTTGCGCTTGCGTTGTCGGCCCAGTGAAGCACTTCTGCTTCTAGCGTCATAGGACTCACCGGACTGCCGAACTCCAGCTTCCCATGGTGTGATAGTATCAGATGCTGCAGAACCTCACGCTCCTCCTCCGTACACGGTGGGTCGTCCTCGTCGTCGAGTCTGCGGTCCAGCATCAGTGCCCCGATTACGACATGCCCCAGCAATGAACCGGCGCGGGTGTACTCGAAGACTCCATCCCAACTGTAACTCTCGAGCTTACCGATGTCGTGCAACAGCACTCCGGCTAGGACTACTTCCAGGTCTGCACCCGACGCACGTGCAACAGCACGAGCGATGGCTGCTACCTCGGTCGTGTGTTGTAGTAGTCCACCGAGTCGCGCATGGTGTCCTTGGATGCTCGCAGGGCACTGCTCGAACTGACGTCTGAAATCGTCGTCCTCAAAGAAGAGATCGAGTACGCGCTTCAGTCTCGGCTTCTCGATAGCGTTGCGCCACCCGTCCACCGTTTCCCAGTAGCGGTCGACCGAGCCGACCGTCGGGAGCAGCTGCCTGATATCTACGCTGTCCTTCGGAATGACGCGTATCGATGTCACCTTGAGCTGCTTCTTCTGCTTGTAGCTCCCAATCTCGCCGGTTAGCTGTACGGGGTGACCCCTGTGTATACCGGCGATCTCGTTTTGTCTCGCGGGCCAGAATGGTTCGGTGGAGATGGAGCCGGTGCTGTTACCCAGCGTGAGGAATGTGTACGGGTCGCCGGATTCGAGCGATCTGGTCTCTACTTGGAGTACCAGAAGAGTATCTTCGATCCTGTCACCGATCTGCAGGGATGGCAGGTGGATTGGAGGCATGATTGAAGCTAGGGGAGAGGAGGCGACAGTGGCAGTGGTGGCGGCGGTAGCATCGAGTCGCTTAAGATGGCTTCCCCTGCTTTTCCCCGCGCTCCAGCCCATTCCTTGGTCTCAACGCTGGCAGATCTCGGTCGTCATCGTGTGCCGGGTGCATCTGCCTCCGGGATGGTTGCCCGGGCAACAGATGCACGATCGAGTTTGCGTAGTATTCCAGGAGCGGCCGCTGCTTGGGTAGTACCACAAATCCACTTTCCTGCTTCACTACTAGGCGGCGCATCCTATACATCCGCCAGGCTCTATCGAGTATCACGTCTGCACCGCGTTCTTCACGCACCAGCTTTGCTCCGGTCGCGATAAGATGATCACGGTACTCGTCGAT
>CP070792.1:704042-707581 GCA_020346845.1 Gemmatimonadota bacterium | reverse complement strand
ACCATCACGGAGTGGCTCAGGCAGTGGACTGAGTGCTTCCGCGATCAGTTGGTCAGTTGACTTCTGCTGTGCCTGCAGTGAGCCAGGCAGCAAAAGCACCAGCGCGAAGGCTCCGGTGATGAAACGCGACATGGGCGACTCCTTTGAGAAGTCGTACAAGGTACAAAGCGGATAGCTGAATGCACAGTCGTGGACCGGAGCGGGTCCCGTGAGTAAACGCTGTGTGTGTATGATCCGTCTCAGTTGTGAGGCTGATGGTGACACTCTGGAGTGGTGTTGACCGGGGCTAATCTCCCGGATGATACGGTCGAGGTCCTGGTCCGGCGGGCGCAGGGCGGTGACAGCGAGGCTTTCGAGGCACTCGTGCGTCGAGTCTATGATCAGGTCTACCGCTGGGCACTAGTGCAAACCGGTGACAACGACGACGCAGATGACGTCACTCAGGAAGTCCTGTTTCGATTGTTCACCAAGCTCCGGAGCTATAAGCGGAAATCTCGATTCACCACTTGGCTGTACCAGGTGACGCGGAACGCAGCTTACGAGTTGGGACGCAAGAGGGCTACTCAATTCCGGTATAGAGACAAGTTGGGGCAAGTTGATCAAGGTACGGATGCGGTAGCGGCTGAAGAGCGGCCGGACAACGCGGTGACCACGGCAATCAGAGTTCTGTTCGAGCGACTACCGTCGCGTCAACGTCAGATCTTCGATCTGGCGGACCTGCAAGGATACTCGCCGACCGAGATAGGAGAGATGTTGGACATGAATCCGGTAACGGTGCGCGCCAATCTATGCAAGGCGAGACGGGCGATTCGTGCGAAGTTGATCGAGCATCACCCGCAGATGGTGGAGGAGCTAGGACGGTGAACTGCAGCCAAGCTTTGGAGCTGATACTCGAGGCAGACGTTACTGAGTTGGAAGGCGGCGGTGACTCCGCATTGAGTGCGCATGTGCGCGATTGCTCCCCTTGTGGGAAGCTAGTCCAGCAGATCCTGTCAGAGCAGCGGGAGCTGAACGGTCTGCTCCGGGCCGAGCAGCCAAAGACGAGCGTAGATACTGCGCTGGCTCGGGTCGACGAGAGAGTTGTTGCTTCCAAGCGCCGTCGCAGGGCATGGCGCACCGCAATCCCCGTGGCTGCAGCTGCGGGTGTAGCCGGCATCCTCTTGAGCGATGGAGATCGCAATGGCGGACTCGACTCGGTGTGGCAGGCTCCGGAACCGAGCTCAGCCGTCGGCTTTGAGATAGAGACACCACCGGGAAAGAACGTAGCCGTCTTCAAGGTAGAAGACAGGCATGATATCGTGGTCGTTTGGTTCTACGACCAAGGAGACTGACATGAAATCTCTGCTTCTTTCTGCAGCAGCAGCAATCGCCATCGGTACCTCAGCGTGCAGCGGCCCGCAGCTCGAGACGCAGACATTTGAGCTGCAATACTTAGACGCGCAAACCGCGGCGAGCTTGATCGAGCCGTACGTGTATTTCGACCGGGAAGGTACGCCGGGAACAATCAGTACGGCCGGCGACATGGCAAGCCACCTGATCACGGTGCGTGAGACGCGAGACAATCTGGACAAGATCGAACGAGTTATATCCGACTACGATAAGCCGGCGCCAATGGTGCAACTGCATTTCCAGGTCATCGAGGCAAACGGAACCAACACAACTGATCCCGCCATCGAGAACGTAGAGTCAGCGTTACGCCAGCTGTTTCGCTTCGAAGGATACCGCTTGCTTGCGGAGGCGGTGCTGGCAGGTGTGGAGGGCAGTAGCGTGAGCCAGAACCTGGGCGGTGAGCCGGGAAGCGTCATGGGAATCAAGGCCAATATTCTGGACGTTAGGGGCAGCGGGGACAGTGGCACGGTCAGGTTCGATGTGGGCCTGTGGGGGCAATCGGCCGGCGAGATGTTCCAGACGACCGCGAACGTTCGGATGGGTCAGACCATGGTGCTGGGAAGCACGAAGCCGCATCCGAATATGGAGACGGTGATTCTGGCCGTGCGTCCGGAAGTGATAAAGCCGTAGGCTCAGTTGCCCGGGATCCCGGATACCCGGGGTCCCCAGGGTTTCACCTTCCCCTTGAATCCAACCTCAGCCCTAGGCCCATCGCGAACTCGTGAGCCTCCAGGTATTCGTCCGACGTGAGCGGGCGGTTGATCTCTTGGTAACGGTCCTGGCTCACCTTCCCGGCGGGACGGTACTGATCCATCAAGTTGACGTACGTGTCAGGGCCCAACTCACTTGCTATCCATTTGAGCAGCGAACGCGTTTCGCCCAACCCACCGGGCATCACTAGATGACGGATCAACAAGCCACGTGTCGCCAGACCGTTTTGGTCTATTTGCAATCGGCCCACTTGATCGTGCATCGCCTTGACCGCGGCAAGCGCCGCTACGGGGTAGTCCTTTGCCTTCAGATAGGTTTGGCTCGGTTCTGGCGACCAGAACTTGAGGTCAGGCATGTAGATGTCTACCAGGCCGTCCATTAGAGAAACGCTGTCGAGCGAGTCATATCCGCTCGTATTGTAGACAATGGGAATGCTGAGGCCGTGGTCGATTGCCACTACGAGCGCCTCGACCACTTGCGGAACGACGTGCTCCGGAGTGACGAAGTTTATGTTGTGACACCCCTGTCGCTGCAGTGCCAGCATCATGGCCGCGACCTCGTCCGGCGGTGAGCCTCGTTCTGCGGGCCCCGGCTTCACCGCCTGACTGATGTCGTAGTTCTGACAGAACACGCATCGCAGATTGCAGTGTGAGAAGAATACCGTGCCCGACCCGTTCCAACCTCTGAGGCAGCCCTCCTCCCCGCGGTGTGGGAAGTACGAGCTGACCACCGCATGGCGTCCCGTCTTGCAGGCCGCCCATTTGTCTTCTAGTCGGTTGACACCGCAGTCACGGGGGCAGGCGCGGCAATCGGCGAGAGAAGCCACTGCACGGTACGCACGATCGTGCAGGTCATCCCGCGAGAGTGAGAGGTATGCCGGATAGGCTGGGCCTTGCATAGGAGAAAGATATGGTCTTCCTGACCACGTTGCCTACAACGCGGCAACCCCGGACATGCGGGATTCTTCCATGGGCCTCGTGGCGTCAATTCTACTGCGTGCCGCCCGCCGCTAGAATCGATTCATCCGCGGGTTCACGACGTTGTTGTAAATCGAACCGAACTCATAGCTGAAGCCAAGCCGAAACCTGTAGCGGAAATCGGTCCCGATCTGTCGGCGCCTCAGCAGAATGTCCTCGTCCGACACGCCACCCCGTGGCAGCGAAATCTGATCCTTGATACGACTCACCAAACCATTCGCGTTCACGTTGAAGCCCCTGAAGATCCGCACGCCAAGCCCCCCCGAAAACGACAGTCTGTGCAGCGAGAAGTCGTGCAGGTAGTTCCCGACGAAGAACGAGGCGTTGATGTTCCCCCATGGCTGCCTAGCTCTCGCCGCTATCTCTAGTTCGTGTCTCAGTACCACTTCACTGGTCTGATCGAACAAAGTTATCTCGTCGTACCGCTGGCCAATGACGGCGATGGAGTAGAGGAAGATCAGC
>CP070792.1:700395-703942 GCA_020346845.1 Gemmatimonadota bacterium | reverse complement strand
TGCTTGCACCGCAATGTCGGGGATATGCTCGTCTTTCACGCCGGTCGTCGACTTCACTTCAATCAGGTTGTACCCGCTGTCTGTGTGCTCGAGTATGTCCACCGCCACGAACACGGCGTCTTCCAGAAAAGTTGCCTCGTACACCGCGGGTGCGCCCGATTGCAGTGCGCTTTGCGTAGCCGCGAGCCGCTGTTCCACGGCGTTGTGCGGCAAGTCGATCAACACTCCATCCGGCACGTACTCGCGCGCCAACGCGCCGACATGGTTACCCTGCTCGAACCTGTGCTCGAGCGAAATGTCCGGCTCGAGCTCGGGTGCGTCGGGCTCGTGCACCGTCCACCACAGCAAATCGTGGCATTGGCATCCTGCGACGAAGCGGGTCTTGGATAGTCTGTGGGGCATGGGAGGTAGCGTAGTTAGTGTCCAGAGAAATCTAGGGCAATTGGCGCGCCGGGACATTACTACTGATTAGGAGGGGAAGGAGGGGAAGGAGGGGAAGAAGGGGAAGGAGGGGAAGGAGATTGTGGCCTGCGTCTCCTTCCCCTCCTTCCCCTCCTTCCCCTACTAATCTCCTCCCTAGAACTCCACCTCAGGAACCTCAGTGGCCGACTCGTCGGTTACCTCGAAGTATTCCCTGGCCTCGGCCCCGATCATCTTTGCCGTCAGAATCTGTGGGAATCGGCGGATGTAGGAGTTATAGGCCTGTACGGCCTCGTTGTAATCCTGTCGCGCCGTGGATATGCGATTCTCTGTTCCCTCCAGTTGTACCTGAAGGTCCCTGAAGTTCTGGTTCGACTGGATCTCGGGGTTATCCTCAGCTATTGCCAGCAACCTTCCTAGCGCCGAGTTGAGACTCTGATTGGCCGCCGCCATTTCTGCTAAGCTACCGCCCTCCACTGCGCCACCCAGTCTTGACCGCGCGCTGGTTACGGCCTCGAAGATCGCCTGTTCCTGTTCCGCAAATCCTCTGACGGTATTCACCAGGTTGGGAATCAAATCAGCGCGGCGTTGCAGCTGTACTTTTATCTGGCTCTCAAACAAGTCCACCTGCTCATCCAGCGATTGAATCCTGTTGTAACCGCAACTCGAAACAGTTAGCATCAGCAGTGCGGTCAGTACTACTCGCTTCATCAAGTACTCCCTTGTTGTTGTGCGCTCTCTGCGCTCGTTACATCGAATGAATCCACGAACTCGGCCAGCCGCTCGATCTGCAGCAGATAGCGATCGCCGACAGGATCGTACGCCGTGAGATTGGCGTTCTTCTCACCTGCCATTCTCTGCAGAATCCAATCAAAACAGGTGGCATCCAAGTCCGACACCGCGGCAATGCCTGCAACCAGAGCTCCGGGTTCTTGGGGTGCCTTCTCTCCCACCAAGCGGAGAGTAGCTCGAAACAGTATGAAGAAAGTGCGGGCTGATGCGAGCAGCAGCGTACCTAAGGCTTTGCCGTCCGATGCAGCCGCAGTGAACTCGGTGCGTAGCTGCAGCAGCTTGCCTCGGATCTCGCGTTCTAGTTCGCGTCGCAAGTCTGCCCGAGTGGTCACGACCTCTGCTAGCGGGTCTTCACCGCGTATGAGGATGTGCGCCTCCCTCATATCCTCGATCTCGATCGGAAAGACGTCCGTCGAGGATCGCCACTCCCGGAATGAGAAGATGAGCGGCGGTGGATTGCCCTTCTTGCACCAGTTGGCGACGTGCGGCTCGATCGGTCTCAGTGCGGATGGTGATGTGTCGTTCACGACCAGGAGCGTGGTTGCATCCCCGGTGCCTTCGTCACGAACGGCAGGTCCGTAGAGCAGGAAGGAGACGAGATTGCCTCCGAGGCCCTGCTCAAGTTGTGTGGCGAACTCGCCAACCTTTGTCATCATGTCTCTTGCCATCAGAAGCTCCCCGATGCTCCGCCACCGCCAAATCCACCGCCGCCGCCAAAACCTCCGAAACCTCCACCACCGAATCCGCCGCCACCCCAACCGCCACCATATCCTCGGCCGCCTCCACCCAGCAGCATGCCGAGGATCATCCAGTCTGCTGCCCGACCGCCGCGATATCTACCTCCCGGTCCACGCCTGCCACCTCTCCCCAGTGCGATAATGATGATTATGAGCACCAGTAGCGGTACGATGCTCACGCCGCGAGAACGAGTCCGCTGTGCAGGTGCTACCTCCATCGGTGCAGCGCCCGTGAGCTCGAATTGGAACTCCTGCGCATACGCCTCAGCAATCATCCATACACCAGTGGCGAGTCCCACTCCGAAGCCGTTGCTCTCCACTGCGACGCGGCCTATGGCGTCGCGGATTCTTCCGGTCAGGGCGTCGGTCAAGAAGCCTTCTGCGCCCCTGGCGGTGGCAATCGCCAGCTGCGACCGCCCATCACCCAATCGCTCACCGGGAACAAGAAGTACGACGACGCCGGTGTTACGAGCTCGGTCTCCTGCCTCGCCGGTCGCTCCGACACCCCATTGGCGGCCGATGTCGCGAGCCACCTCGATTGACGCACGACCGCCGATGTCCGGCAGGGTGACAACCACTATCTCGCCGCGCGATTTCTGACGCACCTCCTGAATGACCGCCAGCATCGTTTGTCTGGACGCTTGGTCGATGACACCGGCAAAGTCGTTGACAAAGCCCGTTGGCTGCGGGATTTGAAACTGGACCAGCAAAAGCATCAGTAGTTGGATCATGCGTGACTAAAGATAAGCGGGATGCCCTCGACTGCGAGAGGAACCCAGTCTAGCTTACAAGTCTTCATTGAGAGGCGTCGAACGTTTATGGCACCTGGTGGTAACGATTTCTTGGTCGGTCGTGACGGAGATCGGCGCAACTTCTTCCGGTCTACCTTGGGGCGCCTGGTTGACGAAGTTACCAAGCGCACCGAGAGACGCATTGTGCCGCAGCGCTTCTTCCGACCACCCGGGGCGTTGGAGGAAGTCGCCTTCATCGCCGCATGTACGCGCTGCGGTGACTGTTTCGACGTCTGTCCGGTCCGTGCCATAATCGAGGCACCACCCAAGGCCGGCTTGGCCGCCGGAACTCCGATCATAGATCCGGCAATCCAGCCATGCACGGTCTGCCCCGACATGCCCTGTGCCAAAGTGTGTCCCACCGAGGCGCTTACGCCACCCGAAAGCCTGTGGGATGGGTACCGGCTGGCGGACCTCGAACTAGACCCCGACAGGTGCATCGTGTTCAACGATGTCGAATGCGGCATCTGTGCACGCGTCTGTCCTTTGGGCGATGTCGCAATAGTATTGGACGACCGGGGGCGCCCGGTCATACGCGCCGAGGGGTGCGTTGGGTGTGGCGTCTGCGTGCGCGCCTGCGTTACGACGCCGTCTTCACTCAAGCTTCACCTTGACTGACATCGTAAGCAACTCATCTCAAACCACACAGGAGACAAAGTGGAAACTCCCTACCGTGTCGAAAAGCCTTGGGGGTACGAACTCATCTGGGCCAGGACAGACAAGTATGTCGGTAAGATCCTACATGTTGAGCCAGGCCATCTACTCAGTCTGCAATATCACGAAAAGAAGGACGAGACGATCTATATG
>CP070792.1:696708-700295 GCA_020346845.1 Gemmatimonadota bacterium | reverse complement strand
CGGTCGAGGGTGTCCATCAGTCGCTGTTCGGCATCGTCGAGTCGTTGCTCGGTTTGCTCCATTGCGTCGAGTAGGGCCTTGTCGCTCGGTCTGTTTGGGCGAGATATGCGACGGGCGACTGCCTGAGCGATAGGGCCACCCACGACCAGAATCAAGACAAATGTCCAGAAGTCCACGTTCTACCTCTCAGTTCGTCCGGAACGTGTCGCCAGCTAGAAGGCGAGCATTATAGATCTGATACCGAGCACGGCACACAACAACACCACGGCACCACCGACGATGTTGCCGCGCCAACCGTTGATATGGCTTCCCAGCCGATTGCGATCGTTCATTGCTACCAATAAAACGATAGCAACAATCGGCAGTACGAGGCCGTTTACGATTTGTGCCACGAATATCAGGGCTACTGGCCGAGTCCCGAGCATTGCTGTCACACCACCTATCACTATGCAGCAGAGCCATACGATCCTGGCCAATGGAGATCGCACGTCGCGGCCACGCCCAAGCGTGTCCAGTACTACGTATGCTGCAGCCAGAGGAGCGGTCACTGCGGAAGACACACCCGCGGCTGCGTACCCCGCTGCGAAGGCCTGTCCAGCCCAAGGGCCGAGCAAGGGAGTGAGTTGCGTAGCCATGTCTGCTGCAGACCGCACTTCACCGCCGTCCAATGCTGCCGACGCCGTAATCACAACTGCCGCTGAGACGATCCCACCTAGGCCGATTGCGAGAACCAGATCTAGGCGGACCGTAGGAAGATCTGTGACGTCGGACCACCGCTCGCGCACAACCGCAGAATGGAGAAACAGGTTGTACGGGACAATGGTCGTACCTATCAGCGCCAAAGCCGTGAGCTCAGAACCATTGAGTAGCCGGGGTCGCAGCGCGCCGGACAGGATGTCAATGATGCTCGGAGCCACCAAGATCGCCGTAGCCAGAAACACCAAGCCCATTACGGCAACGCACGTTGCAAGCACGCGCTCGACCAGACGGTACCGGCCAGTCCACAGTAGGAGCCCGGCGAGGACGGTCCCAAGGGCCACCCAAGTTCTCAGCGATAATCCGGTTACTGACTCGAGCCCCAAACCGGCTCCGGTCAGGTTGCCGGCCTCATATGCCGCAGCACCTCCGATCACGGCGACAGCGGCCAATGCCGCCAGCGAGGTTCCGATCCACGGTCTTCGACTGACTGCTCGTAGGGCCTGACCCAATCCTGCGCCAGTGGCTAGCCCAAGGCGGGCACTCATTTCCTGGAGTACGATAGTTGCGATGGTTGCAAACAAAAGTGCCCACAGAAGCGTTACACCGTAGTTAGCACCGGCCAGCGTGGCGGTAGTGACCGTGCCAGGTCCTATGAAAGCAGCGGTAACGATGACGCCGGGGCCCAGACCCCTCCAGGATCTCATGTGCCAACTTCAATAGGAAGTGATTCAGTGACAGCGGACACGCCACCAGCGGACACGGTCCGGCCGATCTCAATCTCACGTCTAATCATCCCGAGGCCTAGGTAGCCAATGTTGTGTCCGTACCAGGCAACACTCGTGAGGCGCCCCACGCGTCGGTCTTCGTGCGCAATCGAGCTCATGGTCGGGTCCGGCGCTCCTGCGAATCTGAGTCCGAGAATGCGCCTGTTGGTGTGCCCGCGGAAATGGAGTCTGGCCACGGTTTCCTGTCCCAGGTAGCAGCCCTTGGAATGTGAAACTCCATTCAAGTCGTCGAATCTCACTTCCTGGGGCAAGGTCTTGGTGTCTATCTCCGCACCCGAAAATGGCCAGCCAGCGAGGATGCGTGGCAAATGCAGTGCTGCATACGGTGTCTCGATCGCTCCTGCCTCGGTCAAAGAACTGCGGACCTGATCGATCGATCCAATATCCCCTACGCACTGAAGTGCGAACGGATAGCCCAAGGCCGGTCTCGCGACAGTGACGTGCTCGACTGTGGCCACGTTGCCAGGCTGGGGCGTATCGAGGCCAGCGCGAGCCACAACATCGAAAGTGCGAGGTCCGGTCAGCCGAACGATGCCCACGTTGTCAGAGCGATCGGCGAACTGGGCCAAGCGTGGTGGTAGAGACCGCTCAAGGGTCGTGAGAACCTCGTCCTTCCTGTGCTGTGCCATGTAGAGGACCAGGAATGGGTCTCTGCGTTCAATCCACATATCGCTCACGATCATTCCCTTGGCGGTGAGCAGAGCCCCGTATAGGAAAGACATGTCGCCGGGTTTATCCACGTCCGCGGTAACGAGCCCCTGCAGACATGGTATTGCACCGGGTCCGGTGATTTCGATAGCTGCCTGGCGTGTGATCGCTACCACGGCGCCTTCGAGCACAGCGCTGGTGGCCTGGCTCGGCAACTCATCGCGCGCGACCACACATACACCGTCGGTCATCGGCGAGTCTAGGCGAGAATCACTCATCATAGAATCCAGACATGGCGTAGGACTGGTCGAGGAGCTCGATCGGATGAACTACCGGTATTCGCGATCCTGCGGCCGCTAGACCGGCACCGATCTGCATGATGCAACCAGGGTTCCCGGTTGCAATCACGTCGGGGTCGGCTGCTAGCAGCGAGCTCACCTTCTGATCGAGCACAGCTCGCGACAACTGCACCTCTGTAAGAGAGTAGCTGCCGCCGCTGCCGCAGCACATCTCAGCATCATCATGCTGGACTATTTCTAATCCCGGGATGGTAGCGAGTAGAGTGCGCGGGGCGTCGGCAATCCGCTGCGCGTGTAGCAGATGACACGGCGGATCGTACGCCACTCGCAGGGTCCACGATTGCGCGGTTTGAATCTCCCTTTGGCCTAGTAACTCCGATACGTCACGCACGCGTCCAGAAAAAGCAATGGCCTCAGATTCGAGCCGGTCACCGGCGAACAGCCGGCCGTACTCCTTGAGCATGGCTCCACAGCCAGCACTGTTCACAGCAATCACACTCTCGCAGTCGTCGGCGAACGCTGTGATGTTGGCTCTTGCCAACTCGACGGCCTTGTCATGGTCTCCAGTATGAGCGTGTAGGGCTCCACAACACCGCTGGCGCGGGATTCTGACCGTGCGATATCCGTTAGCTGCGAGCGTTCTCTCGGTCGCATCGTGCACGTGTGAGAACAGACCATCCATGATGCAGCCGGTGAAAAGTAGCACAGTGGTGGCAGAGGAGCCTGTGAGTGCAGAGGGTACGGAAGACCGCGACACTCCCCTGTGAGACTTGTTCCTCTTGTGCTTCCACTGCCGTCTGTTCTTCGTGGCGCCGAGCATTCCAAAGGCAAACGCCAACCTCGATTGACCGGACACGGCTCTGGTTGCCGGACGGGTCAGCCTGGCCATCGCGAACAGCGGGCGCCACAAGCGGCGATCTGCCATGACGGAGTTCACCAATCGCGCGACCAGTGGCACCGGGCGTGACCGGGCCATTGCTGCTCGCGTTGCCTCCAACGCAGCCCCGTAACGCACGTCTGAGGGGCACGCTGGTTCGCAGGCGAGGCAACCCAGACAACGGTCCAAATGATAGGCTAACCTGGGCGCTGTCGGCGATAGTGTGCCACGAGCCAGGCTGCGCATGAGTACTATACGGCCGCGCGGACTGTCGGACTC
>CP070792.1:692975-696608 GCA_020346845.1 Gemmatimonadota bacterium | reverse complement strand
GATCGCTATAAGGTCGTTCGCCAGATAGGTGAAGGCGGCATGGCTACGGTCTATCTAGCGTATGATATTAGGCATGAACGTGAGGTAGCGCTGAAGGTCCTGCGGCCTGAGCTGGGACGCGGCTCGGACCGTTTCATTCGTGAGATCAAGTTGGCAGCGAGCCTGCGCCATCCACACATACTTCCGGTGCACGATTCCGGGACAGTGGATGGATTGCTCTACTATGTCATGCCATTCGCTGAGGGTGAGTCGCTGCGCGAGCGCCTGGACCGTGAGGGGAGTCTGCCGCTAGAATCGGTCAGTCAGATTGTGGAACACGTAGCAGGCGCATTGAGCCATGCCCATGGGAAGGGTGTGGTCCACCGAGACATCAAACCCGGAAACATCCTCCTGGAGCAAGGCCACGCCGTGGTGGCCGATTTCGGAATTGCCGTTGTTGCGGACGCAATGGAACAAGAAGGAATGACGCATCCCGGGCTCGTCATGGGGACGCCGGTCTACATGAGCCCCGAACAGATCGATGCGGGCGGTGTTTTAGATGCGCGCAGTGACATCTACAGCGTTGCATGTGTGGCTTACGAGATGTTGACAGGCGCACCACCATTTGCGGGTGCCACGCCTCTGGCAGTGCTATCGAAGCGTATGACCGGAAAGCTACCGCCGATCGAGCGGACAGACGTAGCACCGGAAGTGCATGACGCGATCAGCAGAGGTTTGGCTTTAGAACCAGTGGATCGTCCAGCAACAATCTCCGAATTTGCCAACACGCTGATAGGTGCCTTGCGTGCACCGTTGGCGCAGGTCCACCGGTCCACTGATCGATCGGAGAAGACCTCAATTGCAGTATTGCCATTTGCCAACATGAGTGCTGACCCGGACAACGAATACTTCAGTGATGGAATGACGGAGGATGTGATAAATGCGCTGAGCCAGGTGAGTGATCTCCAGGTTGCCTCGCGAACTTCGTCGTTCGCTTTCAAACACAAGGGGCAGGACATTCGCGATATCGGAAGACTGCTGAACGTGAGAACTGTGTTGGAAGGTAGCGTCAGAAAGTACGCCAACCGACTTCGCGTGACTGCACAGTTGATCGATGTGGATTCCGGATATCATCTCTGGTCGGAGCAGTATGAGAGGGAGATGGCTGACGTCTTTGCGATACAAGACGAGATCTCGTGTGCCATTGTCGAGACCTTGAAGGGTACGCTTGTGTCACAAGGAGCGGAGAATCTGGTGAAGTCTCATACCGACAACATGCATGCGTACGACCTGTACCTGAAAGGCCGCTACTTCTGGAATCAGCGGGGGGCCGGGCTGCAGAAGGCGGCTCTCTATTTCAAGGAAGCGATCGCAGAAGATCCCGAGTATGCATTGGCTCACAGCGCCTTGGCAGATACCTATTCGCTTTTTGGATGGTACAGGGCGATGGCGCCGCGGGAAGCATTCCCTATCGCGATGGAAGAAGCGCAAAGGGCTTTGGATTTGGACCGCGGATTGGCCGAGGCGCAGCGGTCTTTAGCGTTCGTTCTCCTTATGCATGAGTGGGATTGGATTGGAGCCGGACGTGCGTTCAATCGGGCTCTGGAGTTGAATCCGGGATTAGCGACAACACACCACTGGTACGCCGAGTATCTCATGGCGATGGGGCGACTGACAGACGCAATCGACCATTCAAAGAAAGCTCTCGAACTCGATCCTCTTGGGCTGATCATTCATGTTCTGCTTGGAATGGCCTATTACCTTGCCCGGCGCCCGGCTGATTCAGTCCGCGAGTGTCTCAAGACTCTCGAAATGGAACCTGCGTTTGCACCCACGTTCATCTGGCTTGGTCAGGCGTACCTGCAACTCGAAGAGTACGACAAAGCAATAGATGCCTTTCAGCGCGAGGTGGAACTCGCACCCGAACGCCCGACTACCGCCGCATATCTGGCTGCCTCGTACGCACTTGCAGGGGACCGTGCGCGTGCGCGCAAAGCACTCGATGAGTTGCGGGCCAGATCAGAACACGATTTCGTGTCCTGCTTCGATTACGCCGTGATCCATTTTGCGTTAGAAGAAGACGAGGAGGGCTTTAGATGGATAGACTGCGCGTACGAAGAGCGTGCCCCGTGGCTAGTCTGGCTTCGCGTCGATCCCTTGTTCGACCGAGTCAGACCCGACCCGCGGTTTCAGCAGTTGCTCGCACGAATGCGATTGGACTGGGCGTGACGTCTCACGTGGCGTTCAGTCGATTTCAATGCGTTTAGCGGATTGACTTTGCTGGTCCGACGCGCTGCGAGGTAGCAATTCACCAAGGTGGTATTTACCACCGTTTAGAGCAGCCGGTGCAAGAGTCCACCGCTTAGTCGGGCTCACATCGTGTAACAATCGGGACATAGCCCGGGTGGTTGCTAGCGACGCCAAGATATCGTCCAGGGCTCCCATCGTAGCGAGCCCGAGTCGCTGGCGTACCACCACGCCAACAACCTGAGTGCTCCCGGCTCCCAAAGCCAGCCGTATGTCTTACTCAGGTAGGTCTCGCGGTACTGCGATGCCGTCAGCGAATCTCATTCGAGATTGGCGTGGACGTGATGACGCCACCAGTGTCGTGCCTGCTCCTGAGTCCATGGGTAGGAGTCTTCGATTTCCTCCAGGCGCCGATCCAATGATGTCACAGACTGTGGTCGACTCTCGGGGTCTTTGTGCAGACATTCGAGGATCAACTCGTCGAGTGCTCCCGGTACCGCCTGTTTCGCGTAGGCAGACGGCGGCTTCGGCTCTTCGTTGAGGTGCTTCACCAGCATCATTTGGATACTGGAAGCTTTGAACACCGTTCGGCTGGTGAGCATCCAGTACGCAACGCAGGCCAGAGAATAGATGTCGCTTGGAGCACCCACCACATCGCTGCCGGAAGCCATTTCGGGCGATCCGTAGGCGGGCGTTCCGATGAAGGTCCCGATTTGTGTAATGCCAAGTTCACCCTCGGCCTTCTCGTCCACCTTCTTGACCAACCCGAAGTCGAGCACCTTCACGAAGTCGAACTCGATACCGTGACGGCATAGGAAGATGTTGGCGGGTTTGATGTCTCGGTGGATGAGGCCGCTCTGATGAGCTTCCGCCAGGGAGTGACAAACGTGACGCATGACGTGGATTACCCGCTCGGGTTTCACAGACCCATGCTTCGTGATCAACTCCTCGAGGCTGATACCGTCGAGTAGCTCCATCACGTAGTAGAAAGTCCGATCTTCCGTGAGGCCGTAGTCGTAGACTTCGACCGTGTGCGGTGAGCGGAGGAGAGCCGTAGCTTGGACCTCACGCTCGAAGCGCTGCTGGTGGCCACTGGAATCCTGGCCGGAGCCACTGCTGCCACTACCGCCACGGATCAGTTTGATGGCAGCAGGCCGGGCTAGCATGCGGTGCTCCGCTTTCCAGACCTCGCCCATGCCACCCACACCTAGTAGCTCGACCAGCTGGTAGCTACCCATCTGCTGTGCGCGGTTGATGTCCCTCCCAAGACCGTAGATGATGCGAGACCCTACAACTGCTATTCCAGCACATATGTAGTTGGGGAAGACCAGGGTAAAAAGCACAGCCCCCGGTAGCGGATCCAATGCACCCGCAATCGCAATGAGGTACATGAGCGGCCGCATTGAT
>CP070792.1:689229-692875 GCA_020346845.1 Gemmatimonadota bacterium | reverse complement strand
ACAACTGATGCCACAGAGTCCCAAACGGGCCGGTCCAGTTCGGCCAGTAACTCGCGGTCTAGCTCCCACCCATTGAACGTCAGGCCAGTCAGGTTGGGGTAACTCGGTCCGAAGGTTATCTGCTGAGGTCGTGGCCGACGCAGGAACCAATTAACCACGCCGTCGTAGTCGACGAATGCCTGGTCACGATCCTCAGGAATGGGTACCCAGGTGCCACAGTCCCCAGCGGCGAAACGCGCCCAACGCCACTGCCCGGCATGCCGATCGCGATCTCCGATGAGCATGTCCACCAGTCTTGCCTTCAAATACCAGCGCGCATCGACCCGGTCGCAGGGACTCTCCTCGAGTCTGTCCAGGAACGCCTCTGTCCCACTGATCTCTTGGGAGCCCGCAAAGCCGGGGGTGTGGTCGGGGCCTTCATCCGGATGCAGCAGCAGCATTCCCAACATGCCGGCAAACTCGTCTCGGAACTCGCCCAAGCGAGGATCGTCGGGTATGACAACCAGCCAGTGTCGCGCGTGCAGAATCCCGGTCGCCTCCAGTAGCGGATCGACCACCAAAGCTCCAGTAGGATGAAGGGCGCTGATCTGGTCCTGAATGATTCCCTCGACCACGGTTCCCTTGAGATCCGGCAGCATGCGTTTGGTCGGATCCTTGTCAACCGAGCGAACCACGTAACGGCGGCCGTCGGCGCCCTGGAAGTGGAGCGACACTGACTGGCCAAACCCGCCCGTCCTGAGTGGCGATAGACCTCCCCCCACGCTGTCCAAGTCCAGTACAGCCGCGTCGACAGCGGTAGCCCAAAGTCGGCGATAGTCTGCTCCAAAGAGCCAACTATGCAATCCACCAGCGTGGTAACGTTCACCCGGAATCATCTCATGAACACGAGCGCCCGTTGGTGGCGGGGACTTTGCGATCTGAGCCACCATTGGTGCGGCGTCGGTCGCGAGTACCATCGCTGTGACAAATGTCGGCCAACGATACCCGAACTGGATCTGGTGAGATCTCTTCATATGCGACTCCGACCTGACTGGATGGGCTCCCAAGAGCAGGTTGCCACGGGTGTGATGAAGTGTTAAGCATAAGGCCCGATTCCGGGTTGCGGAACATGTTGAGCTCCTCGCGGTCAATACCGCAGCTCAGCTGCGTACCGTACGTGGTATCGGACGGGCTGAGCATTGGACTCAGGTCAGTTTGCGAGTGCAGGTTTGACCGACGTCCTCACACTTGGCGGGATCCGATGAAGAGCACTGCCAGACAATTGCAGCAACCGGTAGAGGTCGTATGCCGCGAGCACGCGATCGCGTTGCTCGGGGACTGCTCTACCGAAGTCGGCAGGCTTGGCAGTGCGGCGGATACGGAAGCGCTGCACGACTTCAGGGTGAGTGTGAGAAGGCTGCGAACATACCTGGGGGCATACCAGTCCTATCTGCCGAAGGCCGTCGCGGGCAAGGCGAGGCGACAACTGGGCGATCTGATATCGGTGACCAACCATGGCCGCGACGACCAAGTGCAATCTCGCTGGCTCGACAGCCAGCTAGCCCGCAAGAACTTGCCGCTCCTGATGAGGAAGGGTTTCACACAGGTGGCAGCGACCTTCGAGTCGGTGCCGTTCGATTCGGAGACAGAGGAGCTGGTGGCCCTCAAGGCGGAATACACTGGAATCGAAAAGAGGCTAGGCGATCGTCTCGGCGAGCCACTGCGTACCATAAAGTTGACGGAGCATGGAGACAGCCTGCGCTTCGCGGGCGCAACTGGCCAGATCATTCGGGATCTGACCGCGAAGCTCGGTAGCAGGCTGGGTGCGATCGAGTCGTTGAACCAGGCCAAGCGGATTCATAGGACGCGGCTCACTGCCAAGCGGATGCGCTATGTGTTGGAGCCAGTCCGCATGCTCGTGGTAGGTGGGCGCACCGTAATAAGACAGCTGAAAGGACTGCAGGATGTGCTCGGTGACATTCGGGACCTGCAGCTTCTGGAGCAGCGTGTGCGTTCCTCGCTGAAGCAGGGTGCCGCCGACTGGTCCCGCGCGATTGTCGAGGCTGCTACCACTGAGTCAACCTTGGCAGCCATCATGCGGAAGGGGGGGAAGACCGATGACATCCGCGGTATGGCGGCGGCGCTGTTTGGTGTGAGACAAGCGGAGACGCGGCTCTTCAAGCGACTCCAGACACAATGGCTCGGTGGCAACTCGGAACCGTTCATGCTTCAAGTGGACAAGATTACGCTGCAACTACTGCCGACCGAGGCGTTGTCTCGTAAGAGAACGGAAGGATCCAGAGAGTCCACCTAGAAATCCATCGGGCGGATAGAGTCTACGGTCGTCTGGGGCACGGTCGTTTCCCGTTCGAGGGCCACCGTCTATCTTTCCAAACTGTCCCCAACCCCAAGCGCTATGAGATTCCAGCCGATTGTAGTGTTCGCGGTCCTGCCGTTGTTAGCCCTTCCCGGTCTAGCACAGACGCAGGTGCTCACGGTCGACGCCATCTTTGGAACTGGTGAGTTTGACAGTGACCTGACGGCGGTAACCTGGTCCAGTGAGCCCGAGTATTTCTCCACCGTTGAACAGAACGGTAACACCACAGATCTCTACCGTGTGTACGCAAGCACGGGCGAGCGGGAACTACTCGTAAGCGGGGCCGATCTACTTCCTCCCGGTCAAGTCGAGCCTATCTCAATCGAGTCATATCAGTTCTCGAGAGATCGCTCGAAGGTCTTGATCTTCACCAATTCGGTGCGGGTGTGGCGCCAGAACACAAAGGGCGAGTTCTACGTGTGGGATCTCGACCGCGACCGACTCACGCCGATCAGTAGGGAACCAGGGTTGCAACAGTTCGCCAAGTTCTCGCCAGACGGTCGGTACGTGGGCTTCGTGAGAGACAACAACATATTCGTGACCGACTTGCGGTCACAGACTGAGCGTCAGCTGACCTTCGACGGTGACGACAACATCATCAATGGTACGAGTGACTGGGTCTATGAAGAGGAACTAGGTGTCAGGGACGCTTTCCGATTCAGTCCCAACAGCAGGTCTATCGCGTTTTGGCGCTTGGACCAGAGCGTTATCAAGACGTTCTATATGGTCGACAATCTGTCGCTCTATCCCCAGCTGCTACCGGTACGATATCCCAAAGCCGGAGAAGAGAACTCCTCAGTGATGATCGGCGTTGTGGAGATCTCTTCAGGTGAGACCACCTGGATGGACCTGGGCACAGACAGAGACATATACGTTGCACGCATGGATTTCGCTCACTCGTCTGACGAGATCTGGCTGACTCGGCTAAACCGACATCAGAATCGCCTCGATCTGATGTTAGGGGATGTCGCAAGCGGTGAAACGCGCGTTGTCATGACGGATACCGATGAGGCTTGGGTCGACAACGGCCTACCGATCTGGATCAACCGGGGCAGGCAGTTCCTGTTCCTGAGTGAGCGTGACGGTTATCGCCAGTTGTTCATGTTCGATCGAGATGGGTCGCTAGTGCGCAAGGTCACAGAGTCGGAGTGGGACGTTGCTAGGGTGCATGGCGTCGATGAGCGGGCCGATGTTGTCTACTTCAACGGCGCCGGCGAGGGGCCACTCAAGAGTCCGCTCTATCGAGTTGGCCTGGACGGTCGCAACCTGACACGTGTCTCCACAGCCAGT
>CP070792.1:685479-689129 GCA_020346845.1 Gemmatimonadota bacterium | reverse complement strand
GATGGAGTGTTGATCGACTTGCCGCACAACGCCGTGGAACAGCGGCTCGCGGCTACGCAAGGCGCACTGCAGTCGGGTGCACCAGCCGTGTACGAGGCGACTTTCTTGGAGGATTCGGTGTTCGTGGCGGTGGACATCCTCGAGCATACCGATAGCGGGTACAACCTGATTGAAGTGAAGTCGACGACCGGCGTGAAAGACGAGCATATCCCCGACATTGCGGTGCAAGCACATGTACTGAGCAAGGCTGGAATCGATGTGCGTGGTATGGAGCTGATGCATTTGAATCGGGAGTGCCGCTATCCCGATCTATCGAACCTGTTCGTACGCGATGATGTGTCAGAGCAGGTGAAAGACATCCTACCGCTGATCCCGCAGGCGATTGAGGATCAAATGCGCGCTATCGAGGGTGACTTCCCGGACGTTGGTTTTGGCGAGCACTGCCTCACCGGTAGAGATTGCCCTTTTCACGATCGCTGCTGGCCCGAAATCGACAAGCATCATGTCCTGACACTCTATCGCACCGATGCGAACACCAAGTGGGATCTGTTGCAGCGCGGAATCGATTCGATCCTCGATGTCCCTTCTGACGTCACCCTCAACAAGCAGGCGCAACGTCAGGTGCGCGCGGTAACAAAAGACGCCACCATCATCGGGCCGGGTCTCGCCGAGGCGCTCGCACCGTTTGAGGGCCGGTTGGCACACCTGGACTTCGAGACGGTGAGCCTCGCTGTGCCCGTATGGGATGGGTTTGGACCGTGGCACCAGATGCCGGTGCAATTCAGTTGTCACACGGAAGTCGCACCAGGTGAATTCGAGCACCACGAGTTCCTGGCCGAAGCGGGAGCCGACTGCCGTAGTGAAATGGCTGCCGTATTGGTCGAATCGTGCCGCGGCGCCGATGCGGTTGTGGCCTACAACGCCGGCTTCGAGAAGAACTGCATTCGCAAGATCGCAGAGGCTGCACCGGAGCACGTGGCTGACCTGACCGCGATAACCGACAAGCTGATCGATCCGCTTCCGGCCATACGCAACTACATCTACGATCCCGAGTTCCTGGGAAGCTTCAGTCTCAAGGCCGTACTGCCGGCATTGGTTCCCGACCTGAGCTACGACGACTTGGAGATCTCTGAAGGTCAGACAGCGAGCCTTCACCTGAGCCGTCTGTTGTTTCAGCCACACATGATCCCGGAGCAAGAACGACCCGCGCTACGGCGTAATCTGCTGGAGTATTGCAGGCGGGATACATGGGCTACGGTGCGGTTGGTAAGTACGCTCAAGGAATTGGCGGCTGGGGGGATCGCTAGGGATTAGCAGGGGAAGCAGGGGAAGAAGCTGCAGTTGTATCGGATGCCGACCGGCGTGGCCGCTGTGCAGTCTCGGCCGCCGGGTACCGACTGGAGTGCCCGACCCGGAGCTATAGCCCGGGTCGGGCCGGCGTGTCACGTGCTATTGCCCTCTCTTCTTCCGCTTGCTGCGCGAAAGCTTGTCTATGTAGCTGGGCGTTACGCTGTGCGCGCCTGCGCTGCGGGCCAAGTGGTATTTACGGTCCGCTGCACCGTATTCGCCTTCTTCCATGCGCCTCGCCTCGGCATCGAGGTCTTCCATCTCCTCCTCGAGCTCGGCCGTGCGCGGCAACGATCCCAGCTTTGCATGCGCGCCGCGTAGTGAGCGGGCGGCCCCTTCGAAATCTCCCTCGTCCGCCTGGCGCACCGCCTCCTCGCGGGCCTTAGCAGCCTCGAAACGCACGAGCCTAGCCTCGACCTCAGGCTCGACGTGATCGTGCGTGTCCAAGTTCGCTATCACCGGCATCTTGGTGATGCGATGTTCCACACCATCCTCTACCAGATGGTCGCCTTTTACGACCACGTCACCCAGCTTGGCCTGTCCGAAGTCAGTCAAGTTCTCGACGTGGAAGATGATGCCCAATACCCTGGGACTAGTAGCATACAGATCTCCAAACGTGACAACGTACGCGCCTTCACCGGTGCGCTCCACTTCAAACGACTGAGGGAACGAGACACCGGCAACACGTGGATCCGTCAGGTGTACGCTTATTTCCAAGTTCTGGGCAGCGAGCGCAACCAGACCCTCGATCTCCTCGTCGAACATGCCGCCCATCTGATCGATGTTCTCCACGTACCAGTAGTTACCACCACCCGCCTCTCCCATCTCCCTGAGAAGATCTTCATTGAAGTGTTCGCCAAACCCGATGCACGTGGTACTCACACGATCGCGCGACGCACCACGCGCGAGCTGGTTGAGCTTGCTGCTGTCGGTGATCCCCTGATTGGCACAACCATCGGTCAGCAATACGACCCGGTTGGTGCCTTCCACCAATTGGGCTTGAACGTGCTCGCGGCCCTTGAGCCAGCCACCCGACAGATTTGTGCTTCCACCTACTTCGACGCGTCTGATGGCATCCTCTGCCGCGGTATCTCCCGCCGGCTGTGGGCCAAACACGGTCTCGACGCTGTCATCAAACACAACGACCGACAGCCTATCCTGCTTGCCCAGGAAGGTGGCGAACCGGATGGCCGCGTCCTTGGCTGCTTCGAGTGGCTCTCCCGTCATCGAGCCGGAACGGTCCAAAACCAGCGCGACATTGATCGGTCTGCGGTCAACGGGCTTCTCTCCCGCAACGGTGATGAGCATACCCACCTGATGCGCGTTCTGAGTGGTGAGAAATTTGGTCGATAGCTGGATGTTGGTGTCCACCGGTGTTCCCCCCTTTATGGATTGCACGCACGATAAGTAGTGGGTGAGACAGTGAAGCTAGGGCAGACCGCTCAATTGGTGGTCAATTGCTGTATGGCTGCGGTCAACTGTTTCACAGATCAGGCGGGGAAGAAGGAGAAGGAGGGGAAGGAGAGGAACCAGACTATGTCAAAACACGCAAGTTTCCACATTACGGTTGATCGCCAATTGACCCTCGAAACGTAATATTGTGCAGTCGCTGTTGCCGTCTGCGGTACAACCGGGAGAATCGCATGAGAAGACCAAGCAGTGAAGAGAACCTGGCCCGACGGTTCACTCACGTACTATGCGAGGAACTGGGTGATATCGAACGTTCACGCGAGCTGCGCAGAGGCGGGCAGCGTAGCTGGGTGACCAGCACTTCAGAAGAGGAGGCTGATGCTGACTGCTCCACCGCCGATAAGGACGAGACAATCGAACGAGCACATAGGGCTCAGCTCGTAGGCCTCGCCTTCTCGGGTGGCGGCATACGCAGCGCGACCTTCAACCTCGGTGTGTTGCAGGAGTTGGCTCGACTCAAACTACTCAAGCGGTTCGACTACCTGTCCACCGTATCCGGCGGTGGCTACGTCGGCACCTGGCTGACAGCGTGGATCAAGCGTGCCGCAAACGGTCTGGATGATGTCACCGAGGGACTTTCCACTGAGCGGCAGGGTGGAAGCGGAGAGCCGCGGGAGATCCGCTTCCTACGGCGCTTCAGTAACTACCTCACACCGCGTAAGGGCGTGACCGGCGCGGACACCTGGACCGCCATCGCCGTGTACGTGCGCAACCTGGTGCTGAACCTGCTCATACTGGTAACCGCGTTATTAGCGTTGCTGCTCATACCGCGGATTCTTTACCTGCTGTTCAAATGGATGGCAACTGTCCAGATGGGAGCGGACTCGATCAAC
>CP070792.1:681725-685379 GCA_020346845.1 Gemmatimonadota bacterium | reverse complement strand
GAATGAATATTGTAGTAGCTGGTTCAATAGCGGTGTCTCGGAAGCGCCGTTACCCTAGCCGGACTGCGTACCGCGGATGCACTTTATGAGTGAGGAATCTGCTTGGTTCGTTACCGTAACTCAGAGATTGGTGTGGACGAGAAGAACGCTCGCCTGCGATCTGAAGGAGTGAGACGGTTCCTGTCTGACCTGCGCTGCTCACCCGAGCGCCGCTCGTACGGAGACAGGCGGTGTGTGTCTTTCCCTGTCCGAATCGACCGCCGTAGTGGCATCGAGCGCCGCCAGCGAGTGGAGCGCCGCCAGTCGTTGCACTCCTACGATGACAATGAGGCGGGCGAGATCAGAGGAATGATCTGCGATCCAGCACGCAGCACGCGCTGCCCTGCCTGTGAGGGTCACTTGATGCTCGGCCCGCCGATGCGGAAGGATGGTGGCATAGTGCGACGGGTGCACTGCACGTTCTGCCGCAAGAGTGTGACAATCAGGACCTCCCCCACCTGAATCTGCTGCTGTCTGTGTGGTGCCAGCTTCTATTCTGTAAGTTCTTATCGTAAAGTGAGTTGCGTTGTAAGCAGTGGCAGCCTCCAAGCGCTGCACAACCGCTGATTCGACCTGAGTTGCGACTGCGTGACACTGGCCTGGTAGCTGCACCGGCATCCGCGGACATAGGTGGTTCCAGCATCAAGAATCGCCCTTCTCGGGCCGTGGATTTCGGCCCGGAACTGTGTACATTCCACGATGTTTTATCGCGGGGACGATCGGATGAAGCACTCCGCGTTGGGTACTAACCCAATCTGGTTCTGGGGAGATGTAGTTAGTGGTATTCACTCAATCCTCATTCCAGCATTCCCTCCCGACCCTTCGTCGGACTGCATTGGCGCTTCCATGTATAGGACTGTTGTGACCGCGGTTCCTGTGACGGTGCGTTGGCGTGGGCGGTGGGAGCTGAACCCTGTGTCGAAATGGAGAGGTTTTTAGATGCCATCAAAAGTTGACGCTGCAGTAAAGCGCTTCATGGAAGGCGTGATACAGCGTAACGCCGGTCAATCGGAGTTCATTCAGGCTGTGCAGGAAGTAGCGCAGAGCCTGATGCCATTCTACCTCGATCATCCGGACTACGTGAAAGCGAAGATTTTGGAACGCATGACCGAACCCGATCGGATCATCATCTTCCGCGTGACGTGGGAGGATGACAACGGAGACGTGCGAGCCGACCGCGCATGGCGTGTGCAATTCAACAACAGCATCGGACCGTACAAGGGCGGGTTACGCTTCCACCCGTCCGTGAATCTCAGTGTGCTCAAGTTCCTGGGATTCGAGCAGGTCTTCAAGAACAGCCTTACTGGTCTACCTATGGGTGGCGCCAAGGGTGGTGCCAATTTCGACCCCAAGGGCAAATCGGATCGTGAGGTCATGCGTTTCTGCCAATCCCTGATGGTTGAGCTGCACAGGCATATCGGCGAGGACACCGACGTTCCCGCGGGTGACATCGGGGTCGGCGCCCGTGAGATTAGCTATCTGTTCGGACAGTACAAGCGAATGGAGAACAGATGGACCGGCATGCTCACGGGTAAGGGCCTGAGCTTTGGCGGCAGTTTGATACGGACAGAGGCGACTGGATACGGGACGGTGTACTTCATGCAGAACATGCTGGAGCACCGTGGCGATAGCATGGAGGGCAAGGTCTGCACAGTATCGGGGTCCGGGAACGTTGCCATCTACACGATCGAGAAGTTGACCCAACTGGGTGCGAAGGCCGTGACGGCATCGGACTCGGGCGGTTTCATCTACGATCCCGACGGCATCACTCCTGAGAAGCTCGAGTGGATCAAGGACCTCAAGGAAGTACGCCGCGGCAGGATCTCGGAGTACGCCGACGAATTTGGCTGCGAGTACCATGCGGGCAAACGACCTTGGGTGGTGCCGTGTGACATTGCTTTCCCCAGCGCTACCGAGAACGAGATCAACGGCAAGGAAGCCGAAGAGCTGGTGAAGAATGGCTGCATCGGTGTGGCGGAAGGCGCCAATATGCCGTCCGATCTCGATGCGGTGAAGGTGTATCTCAAGAACAAGATCATGTACGGTCTGGGCAAGGCTGCCAACGCTGGTGGTGTGGCCGTATCTGGTCTGGAGCAGAGCCAGAACGCCCTTCGTATAAGCTGGTCGCGTGACGAGGTAGACGGCAAGCTGGTGGAGATCATGAAGAACATCCATGCCAAGTGCGTGGAGTACGGTAACGAGGGCGATTGGGTCAACTACGTGAAGGGCGCCAATATTGCCGGCTTTGTGAAGGTAGCCGATGCAATGATGTCTTACGGCGTCGTTTGAGCCCTATCCAGTAGGGTCGAGTCCCGGTGCGGTGTTTCCCGTACCGGGACCTGTTGTATCCGTTTAGCTGTGAAGCGTGAGGCAAGCTACTTGGTCACATGGAGGTCCCATGTTCGATGCGGTGGAAAGTCCCTATCTCGTCCCAACTGACGGGTCCTTCACAGTGGCGAGCGCTCTTACCGGGAAGCCACAAGACGCACCCAAGAAGAAGCATCTGAGACAGAGACTTGCCCGTGCAACTGAGCGGCTGAGCGAGCTGCAACGCGTTCTCTACGCCCACGATCGGTACTCGGTGCTGCTGATCTTCCAGGCAATGGACGCGGCCGGCAAAGACAGTACCATTCGCTCGGTGCTCACGGGTGTCAACCCGGCCGGCTGCCAAGTGTTTTCATTCAAGCAGCCGTCCAAAGAGGAGCTGGATCACGATTTTCTCTGGCGGACCTCCCGCAACCTTCCCGAACGCGGCCGCATAGGAGTGTTCAACCGCAGCTACTACGAAGAGGTTCTCGTAGTACGTGTGCACCCCGAGATATTGGAATCGCAGCGACTCCCGAGGGTCGACCGAGCCACGGTGTGGCAGGAACGCTTGGAATCGATCAGAAACCACGAGCAACACTTGGCGATGAACGGGACCATTGTGCTCAAGTTCTGGCTCAATGTCTCAAAGGAAGAACAACGCCAGCGCTTTCTGGCTCGATTGGACGAACCGGATAAGAACTGGAAGTTTGCAGTGGCGGATTGTGAAGAACGCCGGTTCTGGGGTGAGTACATGGCGGCGTACGAGGAAGCGTTGAACGCAACTTCCCGGAGCTGGGCACCTTGGTATGCGGTTCCGGCCGACAGCAAGCCGTATATGCGGGTAGTGGTGGCCGAGCTTGTTGTCGCAACGCTTGAGCGCCTCAACCTGGAGTACCCCTCTCCCGAGCCTGAAGATCAGGCCAAGTTCAACCGGATGCGCGAGTTGCTCGAAGGGGACGAGCACTGAACACCGAGCCCCTTCGCTTGCTCCCGTTCAACCGTAAAGGAGACTTCTGTGTCAGCTCGATACCGTAGCCTGTTGAGTATTGCCTTGTTGACTCTACCCGTTCCTCTGGTATTGAGCTTGGCCTCTGCAAAGCAGGGAGTACAGCGGCCGTTGCGCTTCCAGCTGCGACTGGATGAGGCTGCCGCCGCCGAAGTATCTGAGCTTGGCCTGGAGGTGCCGATCGTTGGCCGTGCGTTCGTAATCGTATCGCGCAACACACAACGTGAGCCACGGCAACAGATCGGAGTCACGGGGGTCCCGTTCTGGGGTAAGGATGTCCGCGACATGCGACCGGCAACAGT
>CP070792.1:677968-681625 GCA_020346845.1 Gemmatimonadota bacterium | reverse complement strand
GAGCAGCGGTATCAGGCGGTGTTGGAAGTCCTGAGCGGGGCGTCGGTGACGCAGGTGGCCCGCCGCTATGGGGTGGCCCGCCAGACGGTGCACACCTGGCTGCGTCGGTATGGGTCTGATGGGTTGGCGGGGTTGGTGGATCGGTCATCGAAGCCGGGTTCGTGTCCGCATCAGATGCCGGCTGAGGTTGAGGTGCGGGTGGTGGAGATGCGGCGGGCGCATCCGGGGTGGGTGCACCTCCCAGTCACCAACCCCCAACGGGTCAGGTCTCCCCTTCCGTTTGATTAAACACCCAAGCGGACCGTCCGGCTACCCACTTCCTACTGACGCGGCCCGCTGTCGAAGACCACCGTTCGCACACGCCCACCCCCAAGACACGGGCGATCCCGTCGTCGTCTGTTTTCCATACGAAGAACTCCCACACACGTATGGAAAAAAGACGAGGAAGCAGCCGGGCCACTTTGAACACACAACACCAGCCGCAACCCCCGCCCACCAGCCAACGGGTTCACGGCTCCCTTTGAGCGCCGTCACATAAGACGTGTCTACCGATACCACTCGCAATCCCCACCCGCCAGTGAAGGGACTCGCCTTCGTGGCTCTCCGGTGGATGAGACGGGTCAACTCCCACTTGCTCTTGCCGAACCGACAGATGGGAGGAACCCCCCGGCTGCATCGAAGCGACCCAGCAGACATATTCCCTGGGTGAATCCATCATCCCAACCGGCTTTGCTTGGATATACGGCGTAGATAGAGAACTCGGAAGAGAGCGAGACTGTCCCCAGGTACTCAGGGAACTCAGCGTCGCAGAGTTGGTAGTACGCGCTGAACGCTTCTTCGTGACCAGGGAAGGGCGCATTGTCAGCAGGCTGAGCATCGACGAGGGCAAACACTTCAAGTACATGCTCCTGGTCACAGGGCACTTCGTTGACTTGGAAGTATTCAAGGCCTTCGGCGGGTTGGTCCGTGCAATCACCAACCTCCAGTAGCCCGTCCGCACTGGGCTGGTCCTCACTAGGGAACAGAGTCGCAACGATGATCAGCAGTATGACGGTGATCGCCACCGGCCAGTTCTTGTTGACCCAACCCAAGAACGGGCGGTAGTCGTCGCGAGTCACCCTGTCAGGGACTCTGGCACTTTCCCCAGATTTTGCCCCCGCTGGTTTGCGGTCGTCGCCGGAGGTTTTGCGAGGATGCGCGGAAACCTCGGGTCGGTGTCCGGCGTCTGGTAGGTCATCGAGGTCATTTCCGTGCCGCTGTCGGTATGCCTTCACCAAGCGTTCCTTCTCTTGTTGGAAGGCCGTGGCGAACTCTTGGTCGAGATTGGACTGATCGAACTCGTCCTCGTAGCTGACGAGGCGCTGCGTTAGAAGCTCCTCTTCGTCAGTGGTGATAGCACCAGCGGAGCTGCGGGCACGCAGTCGGCGTTGCTCTTCGATGAACGCGTCCACTGGGACCATACGGCCCTTTGGACTGATCCCAGCACCACAGGAGGTGCAGGTAGCCGCATTGAGATTGCGGTGAGGAACCGTCACCTCGGTCTTGCAGTTCCAACACACGATGATCTGGTGTTCGGCAGCCGAAGAAGACATAGGGACCCCCTTACCGTCACCACCAACATACGAACCCGAACCCTCCACGAACAGAGACAATAGGCCCTGACACCGCGCTCAGAAGCTATCGACTAGCCGGTTAGCTGTCTCTGAAGCCGAGCCACCTGCAACCCCTACTCGCCAGACCTGCCAACTACCCGCAAATAGAAGGGCACGGCTACGCCGTGACCCACCGTTCGCCTCCGGCTCACTACGCCCACCCGCCACCCCAGAACGGGCTTTGCCTGATCTGCCCGTCTATGTCTGAGGGCGGGTTGTCCCGAAGCGGACACCTCCAAAGAGGAGAGCCACCGCAATCACCACGGAAACGATTCGTAGGGTCAGAGGGTTGAGGCTCACCGCCAAGGCGATGAACACTGCGGAGAGGAGGAACCACACCGACCGAGGGATGTCCAGGTTGGTGCGGACACCGGACGCTCGACGGTCATGGAAGACTGGGCGGATTGCTTTCACTGCAACCACGAACAGCACGACAGCCATCCCCCAGATCGGAACTGCTGCGACCAGTCCCGGCGTGGTGTCGGCAACCGGCCACGCGGCCAGCAATCCGACAGGCACCAACAACAGAGCCACCACAATCAGCACAGACCCTCCGAGCAGCCTCCGATTCACCCGCCACACCAGCAACAGCAGACCGGCGACGGCCATCGCAAGGCCCACCACCTGCGTGAACCCACCCAACAGCACCCCTTCGAGTTCGTCGAACTGGAGAACCAAACCGGCCAGGACGAGAGCAACACCAACAAACCTGCGATCCACCGTCCACATCCTATTGACACACCACCAGGGTTCTCAGGCTCAAGGCGAGTTCGTGAACCGTCTGTGACAGCAGACTCGAAGGACTTGGCCGCGCATATTTCCGATCTGCCAATAGAGAATAAGGCGGAACTGGCCGTTGTCCCTCGTCGATGAGCGTCCCTTCGGGTAAGACCTCCGCTCGCGCTGTCCACCCATCCCCGAACCCCTCAACAAGAGCACAGCTTCGCAGTCAGTCCATGGCTCGCCTACGGCACGCTACGCGTACCCCCGCCCAGGCGTGCAGCAGGGCTATGGACATCCGAATCGGTCAATTGCGCCAAACAGGGTGTCGAGGAAGAGAGGTATATCCCCTCGAATCTGTCACACCCTCGGCATAGAGCCGGGCACTTCATGTAGGGTCCAGTGATCGGAGGAGGGACCGAAATGAGAAAGATCGTTGTACTCGCAGCCGCGATGTTCGTCGCGTTGACACCCACTGCCTCGTTCGCGGGAGGGCTGGACGGCCCAACCGAAGTGGAACACGTCAGCTGGACTGTGCAATACCCAGAAGTCGAGCTAGCGGCCTACTGTGGTGTGGACGTGTTCGCGACGTTTCAGTTGAACATGCGGAACATGTACATCGATGGCGAAGACTATGTCCAACGAACAGGCACGGCCGTGTGGACGTATGAATCTGAACACGGGACTTTCGTCGATCGGGCCGTGTGGCACGAGACGTTCGAGACGACCTTCGACGACGACGGCAACACTATCGTGATCAACACGGAGCAGGCACTGCTGGCAAACCTGCACTACAGGGGCCAGAACGCGGTTTATGCGGTCGAGTTCGTGTTGACGTTCGACGACGAAGGCAACCTGCTCGACGTCAACTGGACGAGGGAGTCACCGCAGGACCAGTGGGATGTTGACTTCTATCCCATCTGGGGCGGCTACTGGCCCGTTGACATCTTCTGCTCTGCGCTGACCTAGCGCAACGTCCAATTGCGGCACTGTGAGGCCGCCCAGGAACGTGTTCGACCGTGTGTGGACTGTGCAGGTCGGGTGCCTTTGGGCGTTCGGATCGCTATGCGTCTTCCTTCTCCTGATCGGTCTAACTGCGTTCGGATAGTCGCCGATCTTGGTTGCCGGTCTAGAAAGACTCCCGAACACTGGCTCACGGGCCGGTGCTGTGATCTGAGGTCGGGTATCTGTGTAGCTCCGAATGCTGGATGTGGGCGGGATCACGACCGGCTAGAAAAGCACGTTCCCTGGCAATCCGCTTGCCTGCTTGATCCACTCAACGAAC
>CP070792.1:674187-677868 GCA_020346845.1 Gemmatimonadota bacterium | reverse complement strand
CGCTCAGCACATCGATCCTACGGCCAATATGGATCGGATGCAGCGGCAGAGAAGCAAGAATTGGCAACTGCCACACTTGCTCGATACCGTCGATCGCAACGAGTACCTGCCTGACCTCAGGAATTGGGGGCCATTTGTGGTACCTGAGGGGCACCTATTCACGATGGGTGACAACAGGGATTCATCCTATGATGGACGACATTGGGGTTTTCTGCCACGCGGCCAAGTGATCGGTCACCCGATGTTCATCTACTGGAGCTACAACCCGGAACACTGGCGTCCACTGCCAATTGTCACGGCGGTCAGATGGAACCGCCTGTTCCGCTCACCGAGTTAGTGCACGACAAGTCTCGGTGCGTGCATGAACGGCCGGTGAGGCTCGCAACCCCACCGGCCGTTTGCTTTGGTGCCGCACGTCTGCGGCTACTGCTGCTTCGTCCTATCAGCGCCGCTCGAACACCTCGTTGATCCCGATTATGGTAATGTCCTCTTCTTGCACCGGAATCGGGAAACTCGCGATCAACTCGTCCTCCGCCATGTGAGCTGCTGATTTCTCCCCGGCGTATGTGATCGGTGTCGCAACTCCACTCAGCAACTTCTGCTTCATGCCTTCGGCATCCGCTGTAACGAACACGATATACATGTTGTCATATTGGAGATGGCGCGAGATCGCTGCATTAACATCCTCTGCAGTGAGTGCTTCGATGCCCGGCCTCATGGCGTTCAGGTAGCCGGCGCCCGGGTAACCATAGAATTCGTCGTCCATAGCGTAAGCCAGGCGGCGGGTTATGGTTGATCCCCAATTGACAGTGTAGTTGCGCAGGAACTGCTTGGTCGCCTCCACCGTGTCGGCGGGCATGCCGTTGTCGACCAGCGCCTTCAATTCGCGTAATGCAGCCCTCGTCGCGAACAACGTGCGGTCGTGGAGATTGCCAGGCTCCGTGAGTGAGATCGGTCGTATCCAGATCTCGAACAGATGATGTCTGCGGGCAACATTGGTCGGTGGCACTTGAGTCGTGTAGCCACGCGGGTACGCTTCGATATAGCTGTAGTCACCATAGTTCATGCCACGAGCTTCCCTTATCACCTGGTAGATGTGGCTGAACGAATTGCGGTGCTCACCGAACCACGAGTTTGCGGCCATCAGCGCAAAGAAGTCAGGATCCCCGCGCACCAGCGAAATGGGGAATCCCAGGGATATCGCCGATGCATCCGTCTGCTTCTCAACGATAAGAACCTTGAAACCCTCTGGCATCGATGGGTTTGGTGCCACCGGAGCAGTGACGTCGCCTATTGGCAGCTGGTCAAAATCGGCGCGGACCTCTTGGGCAAACCCTGCCGGGATGCCACCGCCGACACCCGCCACCACGTTGTTGGCGGTGTAGTAGGTGTCGTAGAACTCGCGTACGTCATCCAGGGTTATCGAGCGGACCGACTCCACGTATCCCTCTTCCGGATGCTCATAGGGAGTGGCCGCATACGCGACGTTGAACAACAGCTCTTTGGAAAGCTCCTCGTCCCGACTGAAACGTCTCGACCGCTCCAAGTAGTTCATCGTTTGGCTCTTGACCCGGTCGAAGTCTTCCTGTTTGAACGCAGGAGAGAGCAGCGCATTGCGGAACAACTCGTAGTAGGACTCCAAGTTGTCCTCGTGGATTCTGCCGCGGAATACTGTCATCTCCTTATCTACGTTGTACCCGTACCCAGCGGCCATGGGATAGAGCTTTTCCAGTATCTGCTCGTAGCTGTCGTGAGTTGTCGAGCCATCGGACAACAGAGCGGCCGTGAGGGCTGCAAGACCTTCCTTGCCTGCGGGATCGTCTTGCGAGCCGGCCTTGACCCATATGTTGAAGGCAATGAATGGAGAGTCGGGTTCTTCCAGCGTGATTGTGTCTTTGGGACCGCCACACGCTACCATGGCCGCGAGGCATGCCGATATCAGTGTGAGACGCTTCATCACTCGCCCCCTTCCTGTACCATCAACACAACTGTCTTGCTACTGTCTATGAGATATGTACGTGCCGCTTCTCTGATATCCTCGGGTGTGATTGAATCCAGAGTACGGTAGTATTCATCAACGGCTTCGATCCCGCCCGTATTGATGACATAAGAGATCATCGCAAAGCCGACATTCTGAGCTGTCTCCAATCCCATGAGAAAGCCGTACTTCATGGCGCTCTTAGTATCGTTGAGCATTCTTTCGTCGACCAAGGTTTCACGGGCTTGCTCGACCGCATCCTGAATCTCTCGTTCAACGGCCTCTACATCATCGGGATTGACGACCATTGTACTAATGGATACCAATGCCGGGTCGCGAGCCAGTCCAAAGCCGGCACCGAGGTACTGAACCCGCTGCTCGTCGATCACCAGCTTGCGATAAATGGCTGAGTTGGGGCCGAATGCTACTTCTCCCAGCACTTCAGTCGCCACAGCCATTTTGTTGGTGTCGCTCCATGCCGGTGCCTTGTAGTTGATACTCAGTACCGGCAGAGTTCTACCAGGGTACCTCACGGTCTGACGGCGTGTTCCACGCTGTCGCGGTTCCGCCGTGATGTTCGGCGGCACGTAGCCGGCTTCCCACGCATCGTAGTGCTGTCGAATCAACTGTTCGGCTTCGTCATAGTCGAAGTCGCCAGAGAGAACCAAGACCACGTTCTCCGGCCGATAGAAGCGGCGGTAGAAGGAGAGACTGTAGTCGTATCCCTCGGGCATGGCTCGAACGTCAGCCTCGTAGCCGATGGTCGTATGTCCATAGGTGTGCCGGTCGTACGCCAGAGAGCGCACCCTTTCGTCCAACCACCGGCCCGGTGAAAGAGCGCCCTGCATGTACTCGCCCAGAATCGCGCCGGCCTCGGTTCGGAAGCCCGGCTCATCGTAGTTGAGATTCCTGAACCGGTCGGACTCGAGATCGACTATCTGCTCGAGATACTCGCTCGACGCCACCAGATAGTAGACCGTTAGATCGTTGCCGGTGAAGGCATTGCGTGAAGCCCCCATTTGGCTGGTAATCAGGTCGTAGTTGGGGTACTTGTCGGTCCCGCGGAACATCATATGCTCGAAGAAGTGCGCGAATCCCGATTTCCCGGCCTCGACCTCATCGCGGCTGCCTGTGCGAACGATCGAGACGTATGCTATCTGTCCCGGTGCCCCCGCCTTGATGAGGTAGGCCTTGAACCCGTTGTCCAGCTCGACTAGCCGGTAGTCGAAAGGGAATATCCCTTCGGACTGTCCGGCCAATGAGCCTGCACAGACGAGCGCGAGCGCAAACGTCGTCAATACTCTCATTTGCAAAGAGACCTCCGTTGGAAAGTCGATATTGCGGGGCCGGACCAGGCGATCGTGGCAGGAGACTGGGCCATGACCCCGGCGCGAAGCTGCAGTAACAAAGTAGAAATGTACCGCGTTTGGTGTTGCCTTGCCTGTCTGGCAGTAGGCTAGCTTGACGCGCCTTGCAGCAGTGGATTTGAGTGCTTCTTTAAGCAACGACCAGGGCGGGCGTGGCCGCATCGCACGAGGACTGCGGACCGACGACTAGGCCTGGAGGAGGGGGAGGAGGTCGATCTACTTCGTTAGCGAACTGCTACCTAGTCCACACCAGCTCCCTTTGGTTCTGAAACCGGATGGTACCAGAAGCACTATCAAAGAAGAAGGAAAACGTGTACACGTCCTCGTTGTTCAGGT
>CP070792.1:670400-674087 GCA_020346845.1 Gemmatimonadota bacterium | reverse complement strand
GCGGCCTGGAACCATGACTGCGGTGATGGGTCTGGAGACAGACAAGGTAGCCGAGCTCTGTGACGCAAGCAGCGATGAGACCGCGGTTGCAGTAGCTGCCAATATGAACGCTCCGGACCAGACGGTGATATCTGGTGATCCCGCAGCGGTCGAGGCTGCCGGAGCCCGCTGCAAGGAAGTGGGAGCGAAACGGGTACTTCCCCTCAAGGTGAGCGGGGCTTTCCACTCACCGCTAATGGAACCGGCCGGTGAGGGTCTCAAGCAGGAGCTCAAGCGTGTCGATTTCTCGGATCCCTCGTTTGCGATCATAGCCAACGCTTCAGCCGAGCCGGTGCGTGACTCGGAAGCGGCACGCCAACTCCTGGGGCAGCAGCTTACCAGCCCGGTGCGCTGGGTTGAGTCGATGACACGCGCTGCGGCTGACGTTGAGGATGGCGCGACCTTCCTGGAACTGGGACCCGGCAAGGTGCTCACTGGTTTACTCAAGCGCATCGTGCGTGGAGCAAGTTCGAGGAGTGTTGGAACGGCCAGTGACATCAATGGATTCATGGAGGAGCTGGGATGATCGATCTCACTGGGAAGGTGGCAATGGTGACCGGCGGGTCCCGTGGTATCGGCCACGCAATTGCCGGACGCCTGTATGATCACGGTGCCAACGTGGCGCTAGTGGACATTGACGAGGCTGGCGTGACTGCGGCAGCTGCGGATTTCGCCGGCAAGGGAAAGGTGATATCCTTGGCTGCCGACGTATCGGCCGTGGAACAGGTCGAGTCGGTTGTGGCCGAAACCGAATCACAACTCGGCCAGATAGACATTCTGGTGAACAATGCGGGATTAACCAGAGACGGCATGCTTGTCCGCATGGGCGAGGGTGACTGGGATCTGGTATTGGACGTGAATCTGAAGGGGTCCTTCCTGATGACCAAGCTCGTCAGTCGCGGCATGATGAAGCGGCGCTCCGGTCGTGTCGTGAACGTGGCGAGCGTTGTGGGCATCATTGGCAACAAGGGGCAGGCCAACTACGCGGCAAGCAAAGCCGGCCTGATCGGGTTCACAAAGGCAGTGGCAAAGGAACTAGCTTCGCGCAATGTGTTGATCAACGCCGTTGCTCCGGGCTTCATTGACACTGAGATGACCAGAAAGCTACCCGACGCAGCGCGGGAGGTTCTGATGAATCAGATCCCGTTGGAGCGGCTCGGGACACCGGAAGATGTTGCCGATGCGGTCCTCTTTCTCGCATCGGACCTCGCCAGCTACATTACTGGCCAAGTGCTGGTGGTGGATGGCGGAATGGTAATGTGACACTAGACCCAACCCAGAGGATGGAAATGAGCGATCTGCACGAGAAGGTCAAAGACATCATCGTTGAAGAACTTGGTGTCGAGCGGGACAAGGTGACGGACGATGCCAGCTTCATGGAAGACCTCGGGGCCGACAGCCTCGACACGGTCGAGCTGGTGATGGCCTTCGAGAAAGAGTTCGACGTCGACATTCCGGACGAGGATGCCGAGAAGATCCGCACGGTAGGTGACGCACTGAAGTATCTGGACGAGAAGACCGGGAGCTAGTCCATTGGCGAGACGTGTGGTGGTGACCGGGCTGGGATTGGTGTCCCCGCTCGGTAACAGCGTGGCCGACAGCTGGGACGGTCTTGTGGCCGGCAAGTCCGGTGCTGCGCCTATCCAGCGGTTTGATCCCTCGGAGCTAGACGTTCGCTTCGCCTGCGAGGTCAAGGACTTCGATCCCAAGGATTACATGGATCGCAAGGAGATCAAGCGGGCGGACCTTTTTGCCCAATACGGCATTGCAGCGGCAGAGCAGGCGGTGCGGGACGCAGGGATCGAGAACGGGCTACCCGCAGCCGAGCGGACGGGAGTGCTGATCGGCAGTGGCATTGGGGGCATTTGGACCTTCGAGGAACAGTGCAAGCTCTACCTCACAAAGGGTCCAAACCGCGTGTCCCCGTTCTTTGTGCCGATGTTCATACCTGACATCGCATCGGGCCTGATATCTATCCGGCTCGGAGCGAAGGGCCCCAACTACTGCACGGTATCGGCGTGCGCGTCGTCGGCGCATGCGATAGGCGAGGCGTTTCGTCTGATCCAATCCGGAGCGGCGGACATGATGATCACGGGTGGGGCTGAAGCGGCTGTAACCCCACTGTCGATAGCGGGCTTTTCCAACATGAAGGCGTTATCGACCCGCAATGACGAGCCGGAAAGGGCATCGCGGCCTTTCGACAAGGACCGCGACGGCTTCGTGATGGGTGATGGTGCGGGTGTAGTAGTGCTCGAGGACCTCGAATCGGCTCTGCAACGCGGCGCTACCATCCACGGTGAAGTGATCGGATATGGTATGAGCGCAGATGCGTTCCACATGACCCAACCTGCTCCAGGTGGCGAAGGGGCCAAGAGGGCAATGCAGGAGTGCCTATCCGATGCAAACCTAGAACCGGCGGAGGTCGACTACATAAACTCCCACGGCACTGCAACTCCACACGGGGATATCGCAGAGACCCTGGCGGTGAAGGAGCTGCTCGGTGCTCACGCAGACAAGGTCGTCATGAACTCCACAAAATCCATGACAGGACACCTGTTGGGAGCCGCCGGTGGTCTCGAGTTCATCGTTTGCACATTGGCGATGAACAATGGGGTTATCCCTCCAACCATCAACAACGACAATCCGGATCCGGAGTGCGACATAGACTGCGCTCCCAACGTGGCCGTTGAGCGCGAGATCGATGTCGCCCTGTCCAATTCGTTCGGATTCGGAGGCCACAACGTCACGTTGGCGATGAGGCGTTATCAGCAATAAGCGGACAATGCCTCATCCAGTAGTCTCTGATCCGCAACTGTCAGTAGTTGCAGACAAGGTGGCCGTAGGGGAACGGCTAACAACACGAGACGCACAGCTCTTGTTTGAGAGCGACGACCTGCTTGGCATCGGGGCGCTTGCGAACGAGGTCAACCAGAGACTCAACGGCAATCGCGTTCTGTTCTCGGCCAACCAGCACATCAATCCAACCAACGTCTGCATACTGCGGAAGGTCTGTGTATTCTGCTCCTTCGCCCGCACACCGAAGGAAGACGGGGCTTACACACGTTCGCTGGAGGAGGTTTTCTCCGAGGCAGATGCCGCGAAGGACAGTCCGACGCGCGAGTTCCATATCGTTGGTGGGCTGCATCCGAAGCTGCGGCTGGCGTATTACCTAGACATGATCAGGGGCCTCAAGCAGCGGCACCCGCACGTGCACATCAAGGCATTGACCGCGGTAGAGATAGCGCACCTGGCGCGCATCGAGAAGACATCCACGCGGAAAGTCCTGCAGGAGTTACAGGCAGCCGGACTGACGAGCCTGCCCGGCGGTGGTGCCGAAGTGTTTGGTGTAGCGGTTCGCTCCACGATAGCCGATCGGAAGCTGGTAGCAGAGGATTGGCTGCGTGTCCACCGCGAGGCCCATGAGCTTGGCATTCCGAGCAACTGCACGATGCTGTACGGCCATGTGGAGACGCACGCCGACCGCATAGACCACCTAATCATGCTACGGGACCTGCAAGACGAGACTGGTGGCTTCCTGACATACATACCGTTGGCGTATCACCCCGACAACAACGAGCTGGGCGACGAACTCGGCCGTGGCGGTACTGCCACGACCGGCTTCGAAGACTTGAAGAACATCGCTGTTGG
>CP070792.1:666604-670300 GCA_020346845.1 Gemmatimonadota bacterium | reverse complement strand
CTCAGCCACGACGCAAGATCATCGAGGCCGTATTCGCCACACACGAGCACTTCACGGCCGATGAACTGAAAACCATGCTACGTGAAAAAGGGGAGGACATCTCCACGGCTACCATCTACCGAACGCTTTCACTGTTGTGCGAAGGTGGTTTTGTCGAGTCCCTCGACTTCGGCCGGGGTCAGCTCTACTACGAGCACGTACTCGGCCACAAGAACCACTTCCACCTCATCTGTTCCGATAGCGGCAAGGTTATCGAGTTCCGTAACCCCAGCATTGAGGAAATCATCGGGCGCGTGGCCCGTGCCAGGGGGTTCACAGTCAGCTCGATCTCTTTACGCGTTTTCGGCCAGGGCAAGGCCTGCCAATAGACTGCCTTTAACAGGCCGTCCCTGCACTTCAAGCAGGATTGTCTAGGGGACCGTCTATCGTAAGAGATGTCTCCAAGTTGGCTCCGTCCTTAATCTCCCATGCCACCAACTTCATGGTTTCTTAATCGAGCGCCGCTTAGCTTGATGTTAATTGAGAACGATTCTCATTTGCATCAATGAAGTAACCAACATGTCTTGAGGACATGGAGAGATATGTGATGACTGGTAGCGTGGTGAAACCTCTCATTTGGGGCTTGGCAGTAGGTCACGTAGCCCTGGCGCTCGCAAGCCCTACTAGAGCCCAGGAGACGGACAGCCTCGAGATCGAGCGACTCAAACGGCAAATGGATGCGGTTACCAGACAGCTGGAAGAGCTCATGTTGGGTAGAGACGTGGTTGTTCGAGCCGATACTAGCCGGTGGGGATTCGGGCCGGCGGCCTCAAAGGTCTATAGGGTGCAGCGTGGCGTATCCATCGGTGGGTACGGTGAGGTGTTGTACGAGAACTTCGAGTCCCAGCGACAAGATGGCTCGCCATCGGGTAAAACGGATCAGCTCGATGCGCTACGAGCGGTCGTGTATGTCGGATACAAGTTCAACGACAAATTCCTCTTCAATTCCGAAATCGAAGTCGAGCACAGCGCAACCAGCCAAGCCGGATCTGTGGCCCTGGAGTTCGCGTATGTCGACTATCGCTTCACTAATGCAGCGGGTATCAGATCGGGCTTGGTTCTATTGCCGATGGGCTTCGTGAACGAAATGCATGAGCCCACAACATTCCTCGGCACCGAGCGGCCGGAGACCGAAAAGCAAATCATCCCTTCAACATGGCGCGAGGTGGGAATTGGTGCGTTCGGTGAAGCCTCCGCTCTCTCTTTCCGCGCGTATTTGGTGAGTGGATTGGACGGAGCTGGCGGCGGCACCTCCAAGGCCAGCGGTTTCTCAGCCACTGGATTGAGAGGCGGAAGACAAAAGGGTTCAAAGGCCGTCGCAGAAGACTTTGCGTTGGTGGCTAGAGTTGACTACAGCGTCGTCCGCGGTCTCAGCCTCGGCACTTCGGCCTACTACGGGGGATCCGGCCAAAACAACGTGGTCGGCTCGCCACCGCAAGTAATCGGAGCCGAGACCTTCATTTGGGAAGGGCATTCGGAATACAAAGCTCACGGTTTCGACATCCGCGGCCTCGTTGCGCTGGCTGATGTTCAGGACGTAGCTCTACTCAACCAGTTCAAATCGCTCGAGAACACCGAGTCGATTGGTGAGCGTCTGGTGGGCTGGTACGTTCAAGCAGGGTATGACATACTGCGTTCGATTAATACCAGCAACCAACTGATACCTTTCGCACGGTACGAACATCTCAATACGCAAAGGCGAGTCCCCAGCGGGTATGCATCCGATCCGGCTAACGACCGCCGCATCATCACCCTTGGTGTGAGCTGGAAGCCGATAAGCAGTTTCGTCACCAAGGCGGAATACCAGTTCCATAGCAACCAGGCCAACACAGGCATAAACCAATTCAACCTAGCCCTCGGATACGTCTTCTAATGTCGAGCGGTGTGGGACGGTGCAACTCGATGGCAAGGTCACGATGAGCATAGAAGCAAGAGCACCCTGGGCTGGGATCCTTCTGGCAATCTCAACCTCGGCGAATCCACTGCAAGCTCAGGCAACGCTAACGCAACAAGAGGCATTGGCGGCAGCGTTCCCACGAGCGTCCGAGATCGAGCGCCGTACCGCATTTCTAAGTGAAGCCGACCAGGTAGCCGCGCGCGATCTCGCAGGGCCCGGAGTCGAAGTGTCTCAGTCAGTCGTCACCTACTATGTGGGCAAGACAGACAGTGAGTTGTTGGGTTACGCCTATTTCGACTCTCACCGAGTACGAACTCTGCCCGAGGTCCTAATGGTCGTGGTTTCGCCCGCCGACGAGATCGTAGGCATCGAGGTGCTGAGATTCTCGGAGCCACCTGAGTACCGTCCGCCCGGGGGGTGGCTAGAACGTTTCGCCGGCCATCGTCTCGCCAAAGAGCTGTCGCTGAAAGGATCGATTGACGCAATTACCGGCGCGACACTCACCTCTAGTGCAGTAACAGATGCCGTCCGCCGTGTGCTTGCCATCCACAGCATCATTGAACGCTCCCACGAGGGTGTACAGTAGCATGAACGCCGTAGAGAGGTGGGCCCTGTGGCTGGCGACAGCGGCCACGGCTGGAACAGGCGCGATATACACGTGGATGAGGTACTTCATGCAGCCGGTCGATGAATGGGCGGTCATCAACCATCCATTAGAACCGCTGATGCTCAAGCTCCACATCATGACCGCTCCGATACTGGTCTTCGTGTTTGGAGCGGTGCTCGCACGTCATGTCCTACCCCAGTTCCGCAACGGCATAAAGGCGGTCAGCAAATCAGGGCTGCTAGTAGCAGCCGGCGTTGTGCCAATGATCGTAACCGGATACTTGATTCAGGTAATCACCCACGAGCGTTTGCTGCAGATCTTGGCGATAACTCACATCATCCTTGGGGTGACATACGTTGTTGCACTCGGTGTTCACGCGTTGCGCGGAAGCCGGGCCGTTGGTCGCGACTGCCTCGAAGCGGTACCCCGTCCCACGCTGCGGGTGGTCGGGAGGGAGCTAGCTCACACCGGTGCGTGCTGCGCCTCCCACACAGAGGGGCCGCCTAGCTCCTGCACTAGACTACGCAACCGAGCACACTTTGACTAAGAAGTTCTTCGTGGTATCTGGCCGTCCGCATCACGTCTGACATCAGTGCAGTGCCGATCCTGCCGATCAATCTGCTCGCAGAGCCCGAACCGGATCCAGCCTGCATGCCGTTCGTGCCGGAATCATAGTCGCCAACAGACCGGCTATCATGAGCACGAAGACTACGAGGCCAACGGTCCTGGGATCTCGCGGCGCAACCTCATACAGCAGATTCTCGAGTAGCCGCGTGCTCCAAAGTGAGACCAACAACCCCGCCGCTGCACCAACCGCCATTACCCGCACTCCCTCCCAGTATGCGACCCGTCTACTCCGCCATGAGCGTTCCCGTAAACATGTTCATCGAGCAGGCAACGGCGATGGGCCCGGCATCGCTGGGCGTGAACTCGATCGTCTCATCCCCCGCGACTATCGTCTTGGTGATATCGTAGTCCGGTAGAGTGACCGTGCGACTGCACCCGGGGAGGCCGTTGGCATCGAAAACCAGACGGACTAGCGCTCCCGCCTGAACGGTCGCCGGAGAGAATACGTAGTTGCTCGCCTGTACTGTCACCTGGACGATCTGAACATCCTCGGCTGAGACCGCCTCGTTTGACTGCGCCGCTTCTG
>CP070792.1:662733-666504 GCA_020346845.1 Gemmatimonadota bacterium | reverse complement strand
CCATAGCGATCCCGACGTGTTCGGTGCAGTGAAGAAATCGCGCAAAGGATTGTTCGAGTTCTTGGATTGGGTCAAGCAACAGACGCCTACTGAGGAGGCGTTTGTCTGGGACACCTGTCAGCGTATCGAATTCTACGGATGGCTCAAGAACCCGGACGATGTTGCCGGTCGAGAGTGGACCATATCGCAGATCAGGCATCGCTTGTTCGGGACCGAGCCGGAAGGTCTAGAAGTAAACACGCTGTTCGCGGCTGAGGCATGGCACCATCTCATGCGTACGGCGGTGGGTCTCAATAGCGCTCTGCCAGGCGACACGGATGTCTCAGCACAGTTGCAGACTGCGTGTCGGATAGCGGAACGAACGGCAACCGCCGGACCGCGGGCGAACGGGCTCGTGGAGGAAGCTGTTGAGATGGCTCAGCGCGTGCGGGCTGAGACCACTTGGGGCAGATTCAGCACGGGCTACTGTTTTGCGGCGCTATCGCGCTTGCATGAGGTTGGCGCCGCGAGGTTCGATAACTCTTGCCATGTGGTCATCGGTGGCTCTACTACCTCACGATCGGTCGTGGCGACGTTGTCCGACCACTTCCAAGTACCGCATCGGCAAATGACGCTCGTCTATCGTTGCAACCATGGTCAGATGAAGCTACTCCGTAACGCCATCGGTAATGGCAAACGCCTGCGTGTGAATTCCTATGCCGAACGAGGAGTGGTCAAAGCGATCGCCGATGCGGATTTCGTATTCTTCGGTATCGATCACCCAGAACCGGTGTTGGATGCGTCCGAGCTGAAGGGCTTGAGGGACTATAGCGAAAGGCCCCTGCAAATCGTCGACTTCAATTCGTTCGGCTCGCTGAGCAATCTGGATCCGATCGAGGGACTCTCGATCTGGAGTGCTGCAGATCTGGACCGTGCAGTAGCCGCGCACGCGGAGATCATGCAAGCACGCGACTCGTTCCTGCGTGCCGTGGGCGAGGTTGAGGATTGGATCGAGCGCCATATCCCGCCAATACGGGAATCGTCTTCACCAACGTCTGGAGAACTCGATGTTACGAGTTCCAAACCAGCACACTGATGGTGGATAGTGGCGTGCGGAAACACGGGTCCACTTCAAGCAAAGTGTGAGCTGGCCAATGTTGATTCTAGTAGCGCACGGGAGTCCTAATCCCAGCTGGCGGGCCTCTGTCGAGCGGATGTCGCAGTTGGTGGGGGAGAGGGCTGGTGATGTCCCCGTGCGGCTGGCTTATATGGAATGTACTCCGCCCACATTGATGGAGATCGCTACAGAGGCTGTGGAAGCAGGCGTGACCAGGATCAGAGTGCTGCCGTTATTCCTGGCAGACGAGGGACATGTGGAGCGCAATGTGAAACCGTTGGTGGACGAGGTCCGGACTGCGCACGGTACGTTGGCAATAGAGCTGTTACCGTCTCTAGGGCACCACCGGCAATTCCGTGAGTTTCTTGTGGCCGTGGCAAGAGATGATAACTACTGACCTGCGTGTGCCGTCAGTTTATGAGGTGCAAGCACGGTTGGAAATGGCTGACCGGCAGATCATATGAACGAGAAAGCTTCGAACATCGCACCGGTATACCTTGTTGGTGCCGGGCCGGGACACCCGGGCTTGGTCACCGTTCGGGCTGTGGAGTGTCTTGCGATGGCAGATGTGGTGATCTACGACTATCTGGTCAATCCAGCCATAGTTCAACATGCGGCGGACACGGCGGAGTTGGTGCAGCTGGGCAAGCCGGGCACGGGACGCACTTTCAGCCAGGATGAGATCAACCAGCGAATGGTGGAGGAGGCTCAGCAGGGAAGGGTGGTGGTGCGGCTCAAGGGCGGTGACCCGTCGGTGTTCGGGCGTGGCGCGGATGAGGTAAGGGCATTGAGGGATGCGGGGATAGAATATGAGATAGTGCCGGGAATCACGACGGGGTTGGCGATCGCGGCCTTTTGTGAGATTCCTGTAACCCACCACGAAGATGCCTCAGCAGTTGCATTGGTGGCGGGCCGCGAGCGAGATGACAAGTCCGAGACAAGTCTCGATTATGCTGCCCTGGCCAAGTTCCCGGGCACATTGATCCTGTACATGGGAGTGAAGCGGTCTGCCACATGGAGTCAGGCGTTGATCCGCGAAGGCAAGGATCCCACGACTCCGGTCGCTATCGTTCGCTGGGGCACTCGTGCTCAACAGGAGATGACCAGGTGTACCCTGGAGACGCTTGCGGAAACGGTGACGACTGCCGGCATACGCCCGCCATCGGTATTTGTGGTTGGTGATGTAGTGGATCGGGCACCTGATCGCTCTTGGTTCACAAGCGGTCCTCTATTCGGAACCCGTGTGCTCGTGCCGAGCTCACTGCACACATCCAACAAGTTGCAGCAACAACTGGAGGCTGTCGGGGCTGAGGTCATAGCTCGTCCGGCGATCCGGGTCACGGATCCTGTCGATTGGTCGCCTGTCGATGCCGCAATTCAAAAACTCGACAGCTATGACTGGCTGGTGTTCTCCAGTGGCAACGGCGTGGACTACTTCATGAAGCGTTTGTTCCAAGCGGGAGGCGACGCACGTAGCCTGAGTGGTGTGAGAATCGCTGTGGCTGGATGTGGTACCGCCGAGCGACTCAAGAGATATCATCTGAAGGCCGATCTAGTTCCTCCCGAGTTTGTGGCTGAGGCTCTGGCAGCAGCGCTGCTCGAGGAAACGAATGGCGGTCGCTTCTTGTTGGCCGGAACTAGTCGCGGTCGTCAGGTGCTGGATGATGCACTTGTCGCGGCAGGCGCAGAGGTTGACCGAATAGTCGTGTATTCCAGCGTCGATGTCGACGAGGTCGATCGCGAAGTTGCCGAGGCGCTGGCTGCGGGAGACATCGGCTGGATAGCGATTACCAGCTCGGCAACGGCGCGCTCACTTCATGCGCTATATGGCGATTCACTCAAGACAGCCCGAGTCGCGAGTATGAGTCCCGTTACAACTAGTGTACTCGCAGAGCTCGGAGTCGCGGTAGCCGTCGAAGCCTCGCCCCACTCCGTTCCTGGATTGGTTCAGGCCATATTGAACAATCTGTTAGAGTAACCGTGCCACTAACGCTCGGCAAATCCATCAGAGCTAGGCCAGGTCACGCAGTAACCGTCTGTCGGTAGAGCTCAGTTATAGTGGTGTGTATCAAGCATCCGCTCTCGTACAACTCAACCGCTGCGTCATCCGCACCCAGTTCGGGCCTGCTGACCAGCAACTCGGTCACACCCAATTGGCCCAAGCACCACACCGCCATTGCTCGAGCCTGAGGGTCGGTGTCACTCAGAGCGTCCGTGATCGCCAGTAGTACGCTGTGCACGTGGTCACCGGCTACATCGGCCAATCTGCCGATTGCACGCAGTGCTCCGGGCCGGAAATGCTCGAGGTCCTCCGGCTCGATTGTCTCGATCAGCGTGATCACGATGGGGATATAGTCTGAGAACAGATGATGGTTGTTCCTGACTATCTCAGCCATGGCCTCAGGAGCGCGCCAGCACACGCCGCCTGATTCCTCACTGATCAGCCACTGGAGTCTTCTGAGTTGTTGCCGTACGAACTCCGGGTCAGCGGCGGCCACGCTCGTCGCCGCAATTCCAATCGCTTCGACCGCGCGCCAGGTGATCAGGGGCTCTTTGTCGAAGGTCAGAGATACGAGGGTGGGTAGGACTCGCTTACGCCGCTTGGCGAGCTCAGCGATTCCCTGGAAGTCCTTCTTGCACAAAAAGTCGTACAGATCGGCTTTGAGTGGCATGGT
>CP070792.1:658860-662633 GCA_020346845.1 Gemmatimonadota bacterium | reverse complement strand
CGATCATGGACGTGACCCCAGCGGATCAGCCTTATACGGCGAAGTGGGTCCAATCCCATTTGGGCTCGCCAACGAGGCCCTGGATGTCCACGACCCGCAGGGACCCCGTCATGAGGACCATGTGGGTCACAAGGTCGAGTGGGAGAACGACATGGAGATGAGGTTCGGCGACGATGTCGCGGCCGGCCTGTTCTCAGTGCGCTGCGACGTTCTCACCAAGCTTCATCAAGGCACGCACTCGAAAGACGCTTTCACCAACAACATGCACGAGCTCGCCTATCACATTAGCTGCACCGATGGCACAGAGATGCACGTCACCATAATGGCGATAATCGGCACCCCGGGAGAATTCGTGGCCTCATGTGATCGGGAGCGACACATCGTTGCAGGAACCGCCGTTCCCGCCAACTCACCCAGCGGAGGCGGCAAGAGGGCGATTCCCGATCGGGCGTGTGTCAACGAGCACATTCTGGTGGGCGCCGAGGAGAGTTCGAGCTTCGGTTCGGGATTGCGCGAGAGTTGGGAGATATCACAGAGTATCCGGGCTGCCGATGGAAGACGCCTGGCATCGTTCAATCCCTATTTTCAGGTATTGATGCCGAGTCGGTTTTACGACGACTCAATGCCCGACGGAGTCGGGCGCTCAATAGACCTCTGCTACGAAGTCGAGGCCAACGGGGACCGGACACGTTCGGATGTGTGTGACGAAGCAACCGCTCAAGGCACGATAATGGACATGCTGTATACGGACGTGCGGTCTCCGTTTGACGGTGCCGGACGCTTCGTGGACATCAACAGCAACAATGTCTCCAACAAGGACGGACCAAGAGTCTGGTACACCGATCCGTTTGGCCACAACGGGCGGCCTGAGCCGTTTCCGGGTTCGGTCAGGCAGTTCATCGCGAGCATCGACAACGATCGCGGATTCAGAATCTCCGGACCCACCATAGGTCGCGACCGCGATTATGGCGGTAGTGGTGTCCACGCTCCTAACTAGAGAAGCAGAGCCGTGGTCGGCCCTGAGTGGTCTCGACGCGCGGCGGCAACTCGAAAGAGGGAGAGAACAATGATGACAGCTCGTGCTGTGTGCGCTGGAGCGCTCCTATCGATGTTCGCGCTAGGGAGCGCACAGGCTCAGGACGGCAACAGTCACCGAGGGTTTTGGATCGGCTTCGGTCTGGGCGCCGGTTGGAACACAGTGCCCGACGAGGACACTCAGGCCGGTGGGGCATTATACGCCAGGCTGGGCGGCACCCTCAGTCAGAAATGGCTACTCGGAGGCGAGGCCTACGGATGGGGACGGCGAACCGAAGACGCCGTGTTGGGGGCCGACGTCACGCTCAGCAGAGGGAACGCGTCGTTCATCGCAATGTTCTATCCCTCCAATTCTGGCGGCTTCTACCTCAAGGGTGGCTTGGGCTTCTCCTACGTCACTCGCAGCGCCGACATCGAGGGCCTGAATATCTCGGCATCGAGTGGCGGGCTTGGTACGTCCTTTGGCCTCGGATACGACATAAGGTTGGGTAGCAACATCTACCTGGTACCAGCCTTTGATTGGCTGTTCCAGGCAATCGAAGAGGACGATGAGTCAGAGAACAGCTCGATCTTCCTGATCTCGGTCGGGCTAATCTGGCACTAGGCGTGAGTCAACGGGGTTGCGGCGACTGGTGTGTCTCCTAAGCCCGTTGTCGCAGCCACGACTCAACTCGTTCGTAGAACTCGGTTGACAGCTTGCCGCCGGGGCCTACCTCGTGTGGGAAGCTCTCTTGCTCCAACAACACCCTGATGGCTTCTCCGGTAGCGTACTTGCTGTAGTGCCATACCTTCAGGGTGGGCCAGCGCTCGCGCAGACTCACTATCAGGTCCTCCACCCGCTTTACATCGTTCGAAGCTTCCAGTTCGACCTCGACCTCGTAGTGGAACACCTGCCGGCCGCCAATGCTGAACGTCACCTGGTCGATCGCCAACTCGGCCACAGAAGCATCCCCGCCCGCCCCACCAACCACATGTCTACGTCTTCTGCTGGTGCTCCGGTCTTGCGATTGGACCAGTCCCATGGTCGCCATGACGCCGTTCGCGTCAGTTTCTGACCCCTGCGGGTTTGGAGCCGCGAGGTCAATTCCCTGTGCCGCAAGCCGTTGGTGGATTCTTGCCAGCGCGTCGACCGACCAGTCCAGCTCCAGTTCCTCACGCTGAACCAGGCTCCCGAGCTTGACCTCACGCCCCTTGAGTGTCAGCAACCTACCGGTTTCGATTGTCCTCACACGCAGTGCAAGCCCGCGGCTCTCCAGTTGCCGGTCGGGGGTGTCGAAGTATACATCGCGGACCGTCACCGGCTCGACGGTCCGGAGGGCAATCCCGCCAAGGGATCCGATGGAAGCGATCTCGTCGGCTATCTCATGCGGTGAATCCGACTGGATCACCAGCTTGGCTTCTACTTCCGACAAGGGCTCTGTCATCAGATGCTTGCCCTAGGGGGTGATTGTGATCGGAGGTTGGCCTTCGGTCGTGGCGTATCCTATCCGAGGAACCGGCGCCTCACCCAGACCAGCACGGCCAATACAACAACTGCGATCACGAGGTAGATCACTACCTTGTGAACCTTCGATGCCGGCCAGTGTCTCGCCTTCTTCCAGATAGCCCGGTTGATGAAGTATGCGGCCACGATCTCGACAACGAGAAGCACGATCCCGACACCAGCGCTCGGAAACGGGAACGCAACAGCCACGCCGGAGAGGAGGATCCCATACACTAGGATCGCGGTGACCCACCACATCGCCACCCCCGACGAACTCTCGAGGTCGACCGTATCAGGCGGGGGACCGGGATCAGTGTGAGCCATCGTTCCAGCACGTGATGGTTCCACCGCTGGCTCGTCAGTCGGGCCCTCCGCTACGGCCGGTCCAACCGCCGGCAGCGGATGGACTTCCTTCTTGCAGTGATCACACTCCGTGGCCGTGCGCTCGATCCACTCCCAGCACCACGGACAGCGCCGTTGGTTCTCGGTAGAATTCACGTCCTTAGCGATTTCCCTCACCTCCTACGTCAAGCCCCAAACGATGCGATCGAAATCAGTCTCTTCTGAAAGTGAAGACGCCGCCGGCACCGAACCGCCGGCGGCGTTTCGCTCTACCTCCGCAACCTGGTGCGATGCTGCACCAAGCGCCTGCCGGCGCAGTAGAGTCTGTGCGATTCGGTCCGGATCAGAGACCCGTGCGGCGATCGCTTGCCCATGCCAGGTTGCGGGCGGTACCTAGACTAGACAATGGATCACCTCCTTTGTTGAGTTATGGCCTCGGGCGCGAACGAACTCCACGACCTCCTCAGACAACGGTCCGATTCGGTCTGAGTTCTCGGGGGAAGGTAGGGATTTGCCCTGGCCGGTGCAATGCTCGGCACCGAGAGAGTATCAATGAAGACCCGCCCGTGCACAAAGCTTGGCACGGGCGGGTCTTCGCTATGGCAGCGACTTCTAATTTGTTGCGAGATATAGACTTACGCCACGTCCCTCCGGTCAGAGCCCTCGCGCCGTTCGTTCCGCCTGCGCCAAATGCCGTCGCGACGATCATTGCCACTCCTCTGCCCGACTGGCAGGACCGTCGCCTCAACCCGCCTCTCTTCCTCCCTCCGATCCTCTCGGGATCGGCGGTCATCCGAATTGCGCCTCTGGTTCTTGCGACGCTCGGTTACCCGCTCCTTAGCCATCGCTATCTCCTCAGCACGTCAATAGGCATCACTCCGCGGTCGACCCGCGGATCGATCACACTTCACAA
>CP070792.1:654969-658760 GCA_020346845.1 Gemmatimonadota bacterium | reverse complement strand
CTCGGGATAGAACAGCGGAAAACGAGTCAGGTTGATCTGCTGATCGTCTGCTTCGACTTGCGCGAAGTCGGTGTTGATCGTCACGTCAAGCGCCAAGTTGTTGGTGGGGACGTACTTGAGGTCCACGCCGACCTCTGCCTTGACGTCGTCTTCACGAGGGTAGCCGGTCTCGGCGTCGTTTAGCGCGAACGACTGCTCCACCCCCGTCAGACCGTACGGTGTCACATAAAGTGGCTGGTGCGGGCGGACGCCTTGGATGACGATCTTCTGGGCAAGTGACGGTTTGAGAAACGCCCAGTTGGCATCAGATGCTACGGGAGGGTAAACCAGTCGCTCCGTCTTGCGCGCAACCTTGCGCTGCAGGGTGATGCCCATGACGACCTCTCCACCTTGGTCCTGAAAGCGCAGACTGGTGAATGGCACCCGCATCTCGGCAAACCAGCCCTGCTCATTCACCACAGTCTCGACATCCCAGTAGGTATTGAAGTCTCCGTTGAACCACGCGCCCGAGGCGATACCACCGCCACTGGCATCGTTGGAGATGGCAGCGTCTATACGGTTCCCCGCCGGTGTGGTCGTGAAGAGTACCGCCGTCTCATTGTCGTTGAACGTGTCGAGTAGGATCTCGAAGTGGTCGCCGCCGCTCAGCCGGTCGCGATAGAGGGTGTTGGAGCGAATACCGGTGCTATCCCGGTCGTATCCTCGCAATGCGAAGTAGATGTAATCGTCATCGTAGGCCACCAGGAATTCGGTGCGCTCGGTTGGTGGCGCACCGTTGTCCGGTTCGTACTGTACCGGTAGCCATGGCTCGACGGTCTCCCAGGCCGGTTCGTCGCTCAAGCCGTCGATCCGAATAGGACCGTCCACACGAGGCAGGACAATACGCCCCGATCCTTGCGCCCGCACCGCTGTAGCGAGTACGAAGAGCGCAAGCAACGCGACGGTGCACTTTCGTCCGAGCTGGGGCAACCAAGGCATGGTGATTCGCTCTTGGCGAGGATTGCTGAGGCGCTGGCCGAGCTTTGCTGGCAGATGTCTTCTGGCTCGGGCTCCTCAGTGGATGCCAACAATGTAGCACTACCGGGCAGCACGCGGCGACACAGGGGCCGGCATTGTCTGATGATGTCTCGAAGCCTTTGCAGGCTGGAGATAGTGCTCCGGAGATGCTGTTAAAGGCAATGCGTCATGAGGCGTAGACTTGGTCTAGACCGAAGACACCACTGGCAGCCTATTTCGCCACCCCAACCTGGCAGTCACTCTTCCCGGGTCGTAGCTTAGAGCAATGGCTGGCCAGGGCCGTTCAAGCGGCTTCTGTCAGCGTTCGAGTGGCTGTACCCGACCCTGTTCGAATGGACACACAAAGCGAATCAGATCATCGAGGGACGACGCATGAGAGAGCCAAGACAGGCCACAAGCCAAATGACCAGACGAGATTTCGTTGGGTACACTGCAGCGATAGCGGGGATGCCTCTGATGCCACGGTCGGTCTTAGCTCAGCAGGATGCCAAGCCCGACTCGAAATTCAGCGGTGTGCAGGTAGGCACAATCACTTACAGCTTTCGTTCGATGCCGAGCACAGCGGATGATCTTCTGAACTACGCCCTGCAATGCGGCATCAGTTCGATCGAGCTAATGGGTGGGCCGGCCGAACAGTATGCGGGAGCCCCAACCTATGACGGACCGAGCTGGCCGGGTCGTGGCGAGGCATTCACCCCAGAACAGCGTGCTCAGTATCGGGCGGCCCGCCAGGCGCACGCGGAGGCAGTCAGAGAATGGCGCCTATCCGCCTCGATGGACGGGTTCGAAGCGCTGCACAAGAAGTACAACGACGCCGGCGTCAACATTCACATCATCAAGTTCGACGCTATCGGTCCCAACATGTCGGAAGATGAGGTGAACTACTGCTTCAGCGCAGCCAAGGCGGTTGGAGCAAAGGGCATCACAACGGAGATCTCGGAGGAGAAGGCCGTGTTCTTGGCCCCATTTGCCGCTGAGCACGGAGTCATGATCGGGTTCCACAACCACACACAGGTGAACGCCTCGAGCTGGGAAGCGCCTTTTTCTCACGGAGAGTATCTCGGTATGAATCTGGACATCGGGCACTATGTTGCCGGCACGAACGAGTCACCTATCCCGATCATCCAGAAATATGGTGACGCCGGGCGCATCGTCAGCCTACACATCAAGGACCGCAAGGTGAACAATGGCGCCAACATGCCGTTCGGTGAGGGCGATACGCCGCTGGCCTTGATTCTGCAGCTGATGAAGAGGAACGAATACACGTTCCCGGCAGACATTGAACTCGAATATGAGGTCCCCGAGCATTCGGATGCCGTAACCGAGGTGAAGCGATGTGTGGAGTACTGCAAGCTTGCCTTGGCTGACGCCCAGTAACCGCCAGGACCGGATGTGAAAGTCAGAGTGAGCACATCAACATGCTTCACTCGAGGAGAGCGTCAGCTGTTCTGAGGACCCTGCCTGTATGAGGCCGACCCGATGAGCTCGAGCCCGGTGCGTTTCGGTGTTGTCGGAGTGGGTCGCATAACCCGAGAGCAGTTCGCGCCCGCTCTGGTGAACACGGAGTGTGCGGTGCTCCAGACGGCAGCCAGCAGAGACATTCGCCGGGCCAAGGCTCTCAATCCACAGAGGGCTTACGATTCCTACTCCAAACTCCTGCACGATCCGGATGTCGATGCTGTGTACGTCGGTACACACAACGGACTGCACAAGGAGTTGGTGATTGAGGCTCTCGAGCATGGCAAACACGTGCTGTGTGAGAAGCCTCTTGGCTGCACAGCTGCTGAGTGCGAGGAGATGGTGGCGGCTGCCGACTCGGCTGAGCGCTACCTGGTGGAGGCCTTCATGTATCGCCACCACCCCCAGGTTCGGAGGGCACAGAAGCTGTTGCAGGATGGTGTAGTCGGCGAGCTGGTGGCGGTGGAAGCGTCATTCAGCGTCCACCTGAGGCAAACGGATGACGTTCGTTTGCATGCGGCATGGGGTGGCGGCTCCCTGCTCGATGTTGGCTGTTATTGCGTGAACTTCGCCAGGCTGTTCCTGGGAGACTCTCTGCAGAACGTAAGCGCGTGGGCCAAGATCGATCGCACGCACGGGGTCGATATGGCCGTCCACGGTGCACTGGAGTACGAGTCTGGCAAGCATGCTGCCGTCTCCTGCGGCTTTGAAGGTGGGCTCTATCAACGGGCAGTGCTCATCGGCACCGATGGTGTGATTGATCTCAATGCACCGTTCGTAACATGGTTGCGTAGGCCTCGTCTCGCAGTCCAGACTGACAACGGCGAGGATGTGATCGAATTCGAGCCGGTGAACACCTTCGAGCGGGAGATCGAAGACCTCTGCGCGGCGATCCTGGGCGGGACACCACCCCTCCTTAATTCCAACGAGGGCCTGCTGAACGCACGTGTGCTCGACCGACTCATGGCAGCAGCTGTAGCGGGGGACACGGCTGGCAGATCCGAGCTGGACTCCGCGGAGGCAGAATGACGCGCGCGCATGTAGCATTTGCGGGTATTCTGTTGGTAGCATCGGGAGTGGCGGCCCAGGAGAATGCTACGGTCGATTCACTGCAGCGAGCCGCGGAAACGGCCCCGCTGTTCGCATCACACGACGTGCTGGAATTGAGGATCGAGGCCCCGCTCACAACGATCTTCAAGGACCGCGACCAGGAGAGTGAGTACCATCAGGGTACACTGTCATACGTCAACGCCCGTGGTGATTCAGTAGTGCTCGATATGCGGGCCAGGACCCGCGGCCATTTCCGCCTGCGGGAG
>CP070792.1:651076-654869 GCA_020346845.1 Gemmatimonadota bacterium | reverse complement strand
ACGTCGGGGCGTTTGAGGTGCAAAGCCGAGACAAGCTCGTCTTGGCTCTGCAACGTCGAGCTTGACTCGTCGAAGCTCCGCAACGCCAAGCTGCGCTTGCCGCAGCTTCACAGCCGTAGCGCGCACCCGCTGCGCCCCCACTGCCCGAAACGCAAAACGTGCGTGTCATGGTTTTGTAAAACGCCCAGAAACGCTGCAGATCTGCGTTGGCACGCGAAATGCTTCTACATAGCCCGACTCTTTGGCGCTCCATGTGGGGAGCGTCACCCACCGGGGAGGCGGCTTGTGCGCTACTTGATCCGACTTTTGGGCATCTGCCTGCTGGTGCTGATCTGGTTCTATGCGTGTTACGAAGTAGACTCAGAGGGGTGCGAATCCGGATGGGGCTGGGACGGTTCCAATGGCACGGACGGTCCCTACGGACCCAGCGACCCCTGTAGCGGCGTCGTGTGCCCGCCCGACGACAACGAGTGCACCCGGGAGTATTGCAGCGGTGGTTCTTGTAGGAGCGAGCCGGTCACCAACGGGAGGAGCTGCACCTACGACGGCCTTTCCGGCGTCTGTGTAAACGGCGTGTGCGGAGAGAACCTGTGCGAAGACGTCGTGTGCGACGAGGAACCTTGTAGCGAAGGGGTCTGCAACTACGTCGATGGGTCATGTAGCTACACGCAGAACCGCCCAGACGGAACCCCCTGTGTCTTCGACGGCAACGAGGGCGTCTGCGTAGACGGGGTCTGCGGAGAGAATCTGTGCGAGTACGTTGACTGCGACGACGGGGATGCATGCACGGACGGCACTTGCGACTACCGAGACGGCACGTGCGTCTTCACGCCCGTTGTGTGCGACGACTATGAGACGTGCACTGAAGACACGTGCGACCCCATGGATGGGTGCGTCTTCTCGGTAGTCGAGGATGGAACGGAGTGCGACGGTCGGTTCGGAATGTGCGAGGCCGGTTCGTGCATGGCGCCGTGCGACCTCGCCTCAGACGAAGAGTATCAATGCCCCATCATCGGCCTTGAAGACCTGTTCTGCTGTCCTGGCTGGGAGTACTGCCGCGGTGACTGCCAAGTTGATCCAGGAGGAATGGTTTCTTATTGGAGACTTGATGATGGCAGCGGAACAACAGCCACTGACTCTGTTGGCGACAACGATGGAACCTTGTTTAATGGACCAACATGGATCTCCGGCCAAGTCGGTGGAGCATTATACTTCGATGGTTTGGATGATTATGTTGAGATTCCCTTACTGTATTCGACAAGTCCTTCCTCGTTGAGTATTTCGGCGTGGATAAATCCCAGTTTGAGCGATATAGGTTGTGTTTTTTATCATGGAGATAACGGAGAATTTAACATATCCGCGACGCCTTCCTCGCTAGCCAGCTTCGGCGTCAAGCTGGCAAACGGGAGTTGGTATCATGCTCTTTCACCTCCTATGACACCGGGAGTTTGGCACCACCTCGTTGGTGTTTGGACTAAAGGTGACTCCCTAAGAATGTATGTCGATGGAGAACTAGCCGGCGCTACCGAAATTCCCGACTACAACCTTTATGATCCCGGATCGTCGTTTCTACCTTCGATTGGTGTTTATAACAAAGTACACGAACCCGACGCGTTCTATAGTGGGGCAATCGACGAAGTGGCATTCTATAACAGAGCCCTAACCACAGAAGAAATCCAAGACCATTACGAGAATGGTTTGGATGGATTTGGGTTATGAGGTTACTGGAGTTACGATAGGACGTCGGCGCGTTTGAGGTGCAGTCGTAGGCACGCACTCCCTGCGCCCCCCACATCCCGAACGCAAAACCTGCGCCGTGACACCGGCGATTCCCCAACAAAGTCGGGCGCTGTCGCTGGCACGCCTGATGCACCAACATAACGGCGCTTACCGAACCGGGGAGGTGGCTTATGCGTCACTGGATTGTTCTTATTTTGTTCTTGCTCGGGCTAGGCACCTTGCGCGTCACGGCCTGCGGGGAGGACTCGTGCGTCAACGATGCGGACTGCAACGACGGCAACCCGTGCACGTCGGATTGGTGCCCCGAGCCACCACTTTTTGATATTGATCTTTTTTGCGACGACGACGAGCAGACGTGCCAGCATTCATGGTCGGCCGATGGGACGCCTTGCGGCTCAGGCAAGGTCTGCGTGGACGGCGGGTGCGGAGAGAACCTCTGCGCAGGCGTTGTGTGCGACGACGGTCTAGATTGCACCGACGACGAGTGCGTGTTCAAGGATGGCGAGTGTCGCTTCACGAATACGTGTGACGACGGTGATCCATGTACCGAGGACATCTGCAGTTCTGTCACGGGGTTGTGCGACTACACAAGACCAGCGGAAGAAGGGACACCGTGCTACTACGAAGAGGGGGTTCTGGCCCGCGACGATCCCCGATGGCCCTACGAAATCATCGGGGGGATCGGCATCTGCGAAGCAGGCGTTTGCGCCCCTTCCTGCGACCCCGCATCCGAAGAAATATTGCCGTGCACCATCCCGAGCCGCACCGACCTGGTATGCTGCCCCGGCTGCTCGAGTTGCGAAGGCGAAGAGAGCTGTGTGCTCTGTAAGGAGTGGAGCGGCGGCAGCGGTGGCACAGGGGGCACTGGAGGTGGAGGTACGGGCGGGACCGGCGGTTCAGCGAGCTGGACCTGCCCACCGGAGAACTACGGAGTCGCCGACGGATGCCACTGCGGCTGCGGCGTCATCGACCCAGACTGTGCCGATGGCACGGTGGGTTCGTGCGACTACTGCAGCGCGCCGGGCTCATGCAACGGGTACTCGGTCTGTCCCGGTGACATCGACGGCACCCAGAATTGGACTTGCTGGGGCTAGGGGTGTCGTGCGACGTCGGGGCGTTTGAGGTGCAAAGCCGAGACAAGCTCGTCTTGGCTCCGCAGCCGTAGCGCACCCGCTGCGCCCCGAGCGCTCCCAACGCAAGACCTGCGCGGAAGTAGCGCGAAAAGCTGAGCGATTCCGGCGCGTCAACTGGCACGGCTGATGCACCTACATAACTGCGCTTACTGAACCGGGGAGGTGCTCATGGGTTACTTGTTGCGACTTCTGTGTGTCTGCGCATTGGGTGTCTTGCCGGCGGTCGGCTGCGGCGATGACGCTGCGACATTAGCGCCGGAGCTTTTCGGCACGTGGGTTTCAACGTACACCGAACTAAACGGAATGAGGTCGGATGATTGCCTAACCGACTGCGCCAGAGTCACGTTCAATGCCGATGGCACATATGTGATAGTGGTACCCACGTGTCTTCCGGAGAGGGGCGAAGGCACGTGGTCCACGCGCGGGAGCATCCTGACTCTGACGCGTTTGAGGGCAGGCCCAGACGCCGACAATCTGCAACCGCTTGACCCTCCCCGAATAACGACTTTCGGGTGGAGCGTCTCCGGAGACACGCTGGCCATGTCTGTCCCGGGAACGACCTTTTACTGGAGCAAAGAATCGACGGACGAAGATGCGGGGCTTACTGAACTGTGGCGGTGGTGATGCGGTACGTAACCGAACTTACTGAACGGGGAGGTGTCATGAGGCTTGTCTTGGCGATGGTGCTCGCAGCGTTGGCGGCGTTGCCCCTGAGCGCGAGCGCAGAAGAGGTGGAGGAAGGCGCAGCGTTGGAGCCGAATGCGGTACAGGAGTCTGCACCCGAGGAGCCCGCGTTGCAGCTACAGCTGGACGATGCTGGTGTTGGCGTTGTGCCGCCGCCACGGACGCCGGACCGCTACACGCTTGAGGAGATGAACGTCCGTGTGAGGCGAGCGAAAATCGGGCTCGGCAGCTCCGCT
>CP070792.1:647175-650976 GCA_020346845.1 Gemmatimonadota bacterium | reverse complement strand
GTCATGCTTCAGTCTCGTGCGTAGACCCGGGATGCACGGCCTGTGTTGAGGCACCTGGTAGCTCCACCACGAATCTCGCGCCGCCACCGGGCGCATCCTCTATGCGTACGCGCCCGTCGTGCAGCGCTACCAGCTCATCCACAACAGCCAACCCGATACCAGTGCCGGCGGATGTATCACCTTCATCGTTTGTGAGACGCCTGTATGGCTCCCAGATACTGGTGCGGTGCTGCTGCGGGATGCCCGGTCCTTCATCCTGTACCCATAGCCGGAGCCGATTCAGCTCCTGTGACGCTTCGACCAAAATCGTCTGCCCGTGCGGGCCGTACTTCACGGCGTTGTCCAACAGGTTGAGCAGGATCTGACTCAGCGCGTCCCGATCGGCACGCACCGACAGACCGGGAGGTACCGCTACTTCTATATCCACGTCCTGTGATGAGGCGATCGGCTTGAAGGCCTCGACCACTGCCTGGATTGTCCTATCGATGTCAAGTCGTTGGATCTTGAGGTCCACCGTGGCCCGGCCTGACCGAGAGAACTGCAGGATGTTCTCAACCAAGTGCGTCAGCCGGCGCGCTTCGCGGTTTATCACTCCCATCGATCGGTCGCGTTCCGCGTCAGTTCGCAGCTTCCCCGCTTCGAGCAACTCTGCGAACATGCGGATCTGGGCCAACGGAGTTCTCAACTCATGGGACACACCGGAAACGAAGTCTTCACGCAGGCGGGCGAGCTGGTGCTCGCGCCGGAGTTGAAGTAGTGCGGCGGCGCCGACACCCAGAGTTATGAACAGTAACACGAAGATCAGCGGCAGCCGCGAGCGTGGCAGTCCACCTATGATCAGATGGTCGGCTACGTCAGGTCTTACCGCGGCTTCGACTACCAGACCCCCGTACCCCAGCCCCATCGTATCGCGCACACCGTATGTAGTAGGGTACTCGACCGCCGATTCGAATGTGCGTGCTCCACCCTCGGTGTACACAACGACGAACAGCAGCGAATCATTCGGTTCTTCGCCGGCAATGGCGGGTGGTAGCAGAGAGGGTTTACCGAACCAGCGGTCAAAGAGCTCGTCGTACGCCCTGGCGTCTGTGACGAACCCGTATAGTGCTCGAGGCCTGCCGCTGCGGTCATTGACCACGTTGTATGCCGCGAGTCCCTTTACGTCGGGCCACACTGTGGAGTCAACGTTCATCAGCCCGATTCTACTGATAGCCTCTGCACGTTGGCGGCTTATGATGCTGTCGGCGAGAAGCTGCAGCACAGCTCGTGAGAATGTGTCCGGTATGGCCGTGAGGCTCGCGGCCTGTAGATCCGCCCGAAAATAGACCAGTGGCCGTCTCAGCTCACGACATTCGCAACGGAGCCGACGTAGGGTCTGCCCTAGCTCGCTGGCGATGACGCTCGGTGACGGGAGGTCTCGGTCGCGAGTGCGGCCCGGTACCTGCTCGAACGCGTTCCACAGCAACCAGTCGAGATTCTCTCGCGCGCGCCGAGAGAACTCCCATGCCGCCATGCTCGAATAGTCACGCAATGCACCATCAACCGTCTCATCGTGCGACCGTGCGGTAGCGATGGCGTTGTAACCCAGCCACAACGACAGCGCCACGATCACCAGGAGCGAAACCAGGAGAATCGTGCGCGAAGAGTGACGTCGCTGCAGCTTGGATCTATTGGGCATTCGGCCATCCGGGGCAGAAAAACGGTGCTCTGAGAAGGGTCTCAGCACCGTTAATCACGTTAACTGTTTCCCGGAGGCCGGACAATGAGATTCTGTAGGGGTTGGGTCGGGGATATGTAAGGATCTTGTAAGCACCGGTTGCCCGGTATCCCGGTGACCCGCTATCCCGGCCACACCTCCACACCACTCTGCTTCACGTGGCGGACGCCCTGACCCGGCGGACGCTACTCGGCGGTCGCACCGGCCAACCGCACCCTGCACCCTGCACTTCGCACTCTACGTGCCGGTCCCGACTACACGGCAGCCACGGCGGTCAACTGGAATCTGCAATCTGCACTCTCATATCCACCTGGTCTCCCCGTGGCCCATGACCCACAACCGTTCGGGATCGAGGCCGTTGGCCTCCCAGGCGGCTCTGGCGCGCTCGGGCGGCTCCGTCATCGGCTCGTCTGTGAGCTTGAACGTGCCCCAGTGCATCGGCACCATGGAGCACTCGCGACCCGAGCCGCCTGTGAGCTCCACGAAGCTCCCCACCGCTTCTTCAGGGTTGATATGGACCGGTGCCATGAACCAACGTGGGTCGTAGGCGCCGATTGGCATGATCACGGTATCAAACGGACCCAGCCGGGCGCCGATCTCGGAGAAGGACGTGTGACGGCCGGTGTCACCCACAAAGTACAGCGTGTGACCCGTGCTTCTGACAACCCAACCACACCAGAGACTGAGGTTACGCTTCAAGCCGCGACCCGAGAAGTGCTGGGCGGGAACACTCGTCACGTTTAGACCATCGATTTCCAGTTCGGCCCACCAATCCAGCTCTGCTATCTCACAGGCCCCGCGCTGTTCTATGAACTGCACGAGTCCCAGCGGCACCAGCCAGCGAGCACTGGAATGGGCCGCGGTTAGCCTTTGTACCGTAGGGGCATCCAGGTGATCGTAGTGGTCGTGTGTCAGCAGCACTAGGTCGATTGGAGGCAATTCCTCGAACGGGATGGCGGGTGGCATGTAACGTCGTGGGCCCGCGAATCGTACCGGAGAGCATCGGTTGCTCCAAATGGGGTCCGTCAGGATGTTCTTCCCCCCGATCTGAATTAGAAACGTTGCATGACCTACCCAGGTGAGTGACGCCGCGTCCAGCGCTGCACGAGGTCTCTCAAATCCCGGGGTTGCGGTCGGGAATGATCCTCTTGGTGTGCGATCAATCCGTGGCTTCACCGTACGGGTAACGGCCCAACGCAGCATCCCGGTGAAGACGGGCTGCGTGGCCTTGGGCCACGGGTTGCGGAACCCTCCGTCGGGGCTGTGGTGGCTGGGGGGCATGTGGTCTTCAGCCTCTTCTCCAAAGAAAGCCCGCCCCGAACGACTCGGGACGGGCGTATCAGTTCGCGGTCTGCAAAGCTAGCTCAGGCCCCGGAAGCGGTCTCCAGGTACAAGACGATGCGTGAGAACTGTTCTGGTGTCAGCGATCTTCCCTGTATCTCCTGCATATGGTCCATCATCCGTCGCACCACCGCCACCCAATCCTCGGCGGAATGGACCTTCGGATCGGGCAGGTCGTGGCATGAGGTGCATGTTGTCCGGAAGAAGTCGCGTCCGGGTCCGCTTGGTAATGCACTCGCCACCTGCAGCGAATTCTCAATCAAATACTCCAGCATCACCTGACGTTCCGCCGTGCTCGGCACCGTGAGGTTCAGCGAGTCCTGTAGCCGGTCCAAGCGCAGCCACATTCTTCTGGCGTAGCGCGGCCAATCGGTTGCTGAATGGGAGGCCGGAGACGGCAGACTATGACAAGCGATGCAGTGAGTCGTCACGAGACGAGCGCCCTGAGAACCGGGGTCCGGCAGATCAGCCGGCGTCACACCCGGCGGTGGCAACGCTACCTTGACCGATGCGAGTAGCAATTCGTCAACCGGCGACAGCTCTCCTTGTCCTCCGGTCTGAGAGGCCGGCGCGCTGTCTTGGCACCCGGCCAGGGACATGAAGGCGACTGGCAGCGCCAGTGAAATGAGCCTGCGGCCTAAAGAGCTGGATACGTGTGACATCTCTAATTCTCTGGAATTGCGACGGGATTCAATGCTCGACGGCTCATAAGAAACGGCGTAGCCTGGAAGAATGTCAAGTAT
>CP070792.1:643273-647075 GCA_020346845.1 Gemmatimonadota bacterium | reverse complement strand
CTCCGGTTCACCGAGAAGCGGATCGTGTCTGACGGGCGGTGGTTGATGCTCGTTTTTGACGGCTCCACCGACTACTTGCTGGGTGCCTTCCTGGGCGACAGCTACCCGGAGGTTCGAGAAGAGGCCGACTCCTTCGCCTATGACTGGCAACTCAAGCGCGAACTGAAGATGCGAGGCCATGGCAACGGTTGATACGTCCACGACCAATGATGCGATCCAGTCCGACTCATATGCGTATGCGTCGAACGGGGTCAAGTGGGTGGCCTATGACAACGGGTCGAACATCGAGCTGGAGTACGACTCGGGGAGCGGCTGGACTTCAGACGGCACCGTAGGTTCGGCTGGCAAGCAAGCCAACCTGTTCATCGACGAGGACGACTACGCGCATCTGGTCATGTACGACAGTGGCCGGATCGACTATTACCGAGGCACTCCCAACGGCGGGATAACGAGCTGGACCTGGGCCGGGCCGACCGCCATCGAGGTGTCGGACAACGTCGAGCACAACCCGCGGGTGGTAGCCCACTCGGAAGGCACCGGCTGGAAGGCCCATGTGATCTGGGGGGCCAAGGATCAAGACTACTGGGAGACCGGAACGTGGTGGTATCGACGCAAGTGTGACCACCCTTCGGGTGGTCACGCCCACCTACACACCCGTACCTGTGGTGGCTGGACGACCGGCACCCCGGCAGGCTGCTCGGGGTTCGGCAGCCACTCCCACTACAACACGGACAGCACCTGCGGTCCCTCCTGTGAGTCCTGGCCCAACAACGGCAACCCTCAGACCTGCAACTACACGCTGCTGACGAGCCACAACCACGGCGTCACCGATGCTGGCACCGACAGTTACTACGAGGTAACCGACTCGGGTTGGGACTATTACAACCGCGTCTATTACCAGCGCGTTGACATCACTTCGGGCCAGGTAGTCAGCCTGGACGGCAGCGCCTTTCTGGTAGCCCAACAGACCAACTACGACGAGTCGCACCCCTTCATCGACTTCGCCCACAGCGGCGACGGCAAGACGCCCCTGACCAACCGGCATGTCTATGTCGGGTGGAACAACAAGAGCGGAGAGACCGTCTATCGCCGCCTCGAGTATTCGGCTGGACCGAGCTGGGCGTGGGACTCCCCCATCAATATCGACACCGGCAACAGCCAGGGCTACGCGGTGGGCGGATGGAACGGCAACGACTTCGTGATCTTCTGTCGCAACCCTGGGGCCACCAACAACATCGAGGGGTGGCGGATCGACGGCAGCCTTGAGTCACCTACGCCCGTCCAATACGCCAGCATCGCCAACATGAGCGGCACGGTGGTCGGCCACGCGGTCGCCCTGGTCAACGACACGGTCTACCTCTTCGGGATCGACGGAACGGATGGCGACCTGGAGCTGAACGTCTACGACGGATCATGGTCGGGCTGGACAACCCTGGTGACGAGCACCTTGACCGGCCTCGCCAACCGCAACTGCGTCGGGACGAACAAGCACCCGACCGACGGCACCGCTCAGATCTTCTATCTCGATGGTACGGGCTCGCCCTACAACCTCGACATCTACGACCACGTTTACCAGGAGGCCGGGGCCGGTGTCGGCGTCGGCTTCATACCGATCGGTGGATGATGCCTGAGCGACGAGAGGACGATCATATTGACCCGGTCACGGGAATACCCCTCAGCGCTGCTCACCAGGCGATCTACGAGCATCTCGATGATTGCAAGGAGGAGCTGATCGAACATCACGACAAGATGCTTGAGGAGTTCGAGAAGAAGCACATAGACGACCGGCACCATCCGGCAATGACCGATATGTTCCCCGGTCAGACCCCGGAGAAGATCGTCCGGTCGCTGGTCGATATGTCCAACGACTTCAATACTCTGGCCGACACGGTGCTTGGTACTCGACGGACACCGTTCGAGGGTGGTGGCCGCAACGACGACGGTTGGGACCACAAGATCGAGGACTTGTACGCCAAGCTCGGCAACGGACAGCCGGTCAAGATCAAGCTGCCACCGGCACTATGGGCGGCGATCATCTCCACGGTCGGCCTGGTCATAGTAGAAATCATCCAGCACCTATGAGGTGGCGTACCTCGGGCGTGTCGTGGCGGTTGGCCGAGTCCCTGGTTGCGCTGGCTCAACAGCTCGATGCGATCTGGCCGCAAGGTGGGCCGGCGGATGGCACGATCGGAGACACCGCGCACGCAGCTCGCCGGTCAGACCACAACCCCAACGATCAGGGGGTGGTGACGGCGCTGGACATGGACGAGGTGGTGGAGGGCCGGGGCGCGGCCCTGGTGTCGGCCCTGGTCGCGGCCCGCGATCCGCGCGTCAAATACATCATTCACGAGCAGCAAATGTGGCGCTCCTATGCGCGGGCAGGGACCGTACCCTGGGAGCCATCGCCATACACAGGCACCAACCCGCACGCCAATCATGTGCATATCAGCGTGTCGGGGCTCGTCATTCGCTATGACGATTCGAGCGCCTGGAACCTAACCGGACTGAACAGTGGAGGAGGAGATCCGATGGCATCTATATCAGTGGAGGAGTGGCAGAGCATCCTCAACGCCGCGGGCGTGACCGACATCAACAACAACCCATTGGTGGAGGACGGGCTCTACGGACCCAAGACTCGCTCGGCCCTGGTCAAGATGGCCGAAGGGACCCCCGCTGGAGCGCACCACCACAACGAACTTTACGCGGCAAGGGACCATCCACACCGGATCGTATAAGGAGGACCAATGTTCGAGAACCTGTCACTGCAAGGATTCACCTGGCCGCGCGAGCCGGTGGTCTACCTGGCCCTATTGGCAGCGATTCTGTCCGCAGCCGCGTCGGCCCTCCAGGGCGACGTTACTTGGTGGAATGCCGCGGAGTCCGTCTGGATTCTCATTCTCGGGTTCATTGCCCGCGGCAAGGTGTCGCCGGTTTAGAAGGGCAGCCAGGAGAAGAAGCCCCACCAGAACACGACGACCCAGGTGACCGCCAGGATCGCAGCGGCATAGCCCAGGCATCCGACCTTGCGCTTGCTCATAGCCCTACCTTTCGTGTGCATGTCCAATGGCCCTTGCCGAAGTCGGGGCTGTAATACATAAACGCTGCGACCGCGGTGTTGATCTCGGGATTCCAGATGTCACCACCGGGATAGCCCGCCAGCTCGGAGCGGTAGGCCCAATACTCGGGCCGATGCTGGAACCAGCCGATCTCCCCGACCGCGCCGACAGCGTTGATATCCCACGATGATTCGCAGAAGCCGACGAGGCGCGCCCAGGTCAGTCCCTCCTCGGTGGGGAAGTAGGTACGGAGGATCGCGTCAACCGTCTCAGGCGGGTAGTGGTAGTTGTCGGGGAACGGGGAGGCTTGGGCGACGAGCACGATTGGTGCCGGCGCGGGTCTGGCCTGCTTCAACTCCTCGACGTACGCGGTCTCATCGGGATGGGGTTCGGCCACCACCGGCACCTCGCCAGGAGTGATGACGAGGGACGCGATGGCGGCCATGAGAATGTGGGGGAACATCCCGTCAGTCTACGGGATCGGCGGTCAGGGTTGCTTGCACCAGCTCCATCTGGCTCGGCCTCCACACCGACCAGTCGCCGCCGCCAGCCATCAGCGCGCCGCCCCACTTGAGCTGCGCTTGGGTCAGCACTCCCTTCTCGGACTTGATCTCACGGAACAGCAGGCGGTTGCGCCCCACGATCACCAGATCGGGGAAGCCCGGCTCTGATCCCCGAGAGTCGAGAGTGTGATAGGTCAGGTAGCCGAGGTAGTGGGCCAGCTCGACGACGTTGGCCTGAAACTG
>CP070792.1:639312-643173 GCA_020346845.1 Gemmatimonadota bacterium | reverse complement strand
TGAAGGCGTCTTCTACCTTGACGTTACTGCGGCGTCCGGCACTACCCCCACCCTTGATGTTGACATTGAGGAGTTTGATCCGACCAGTGGTAAGTGGTTTGTCGTAGCCAGCTTCGCGCAGGCAAACGCTGTCACTACTGAGCGGATTCTCTCTCCGAGTGTGACAGGAGCGGGTGCGCCCGATCCGGGTGGCTTGCCGGGACAGCAGTACCGTGCGGCTTATGCTATAGGTGGAACGACACCTAGTTTTGACTTTACGGTCGGCTTTGCTGGCCTGACCGACTAAGGGAGGCCCCCGCATAGGGGGCTTCTTTCAGGAGCAGGCAATGGCGAAGACCTATCAAAGCCTCGTCACTGAGGCGCGTGAGATGCTACAGGACTCGGATTCCACGGTCCCACGGTATTCTGACGACTTTCTCCTGAACATCTTGAATCGCGGCCTGAACGACCTGTCCAAGCTGAGGCCCGAGCTTACCTACACCGCGTTTGACGCGAACTCTCTGGAAGTACCAGAGGTCATCATCACTGGACCCCCCGCTGCCGATGAGGTCGAATGGACCGACACTTGGCCGTGGGAGAAGTGGTTCTACAACAGGATGGTGGAATATGTCGTAGCAGTGGCCGAGATGACAGATGACGAGTACACTGTCGATGGTAGGGCTGCAATCCTGCTACAGATGTTCCGTAACAACAGTATAGGCATCTGATGGCTACCGAATACACATACGATCTGAACACGATACTGAGGGACACAATCCCTCAGCTCCCCGGCGTTGTACGAGCGGTGGCCGAGCGAGAGCTACGGCAGACCATCCGCGAGTTCTTCGAGCGAACCTACGCATGGCGCACGGTCATCGAAGGTGTGGACGCCCCTGCCGGGGACACCCCCAGATTACTCAGCGATGCGAATGACGGCGATACGAACTCGGACGTTATTGGCATCCTCCGAATTGTATACAACGGTGTGGTACTCAGCCCCCTCCCGTTCAAGGTGAACCGGGTGGAGACTGGCGATCTTCCGACGAACTTCTACATGACCTCCAACCCGGACGAGTTCAAGTTGCATCCACAACTACAGAACGCCAGCACCGGCCTGATGGACATTCACGTAGCGCTGACGCCGAAGGATAGCTTGGACCTCACCACTTTCCCGCGTCAGATAGGGACGAAGTTTTACGATGCGATCATCGAAGGATTCCTCGCACGTATGTATATGCACCCCAACAAGCCGTACTCGCAGCCTGCCCTCGGGAGCCAGATGCGGCACAACTTCCGGCGTAGGATGGGGTACTACATGTCTCAGGCGAAAGCAGGATATAATGACGCGGCTTCTTGGGGCTATCCGAGAGGGTGGTCCCCCCGTAGGCCCGGCATGAGGAATGGTGCGTAATGGCTGATGTACTTTTTACAAACAACGCTTCGGCTTTGCTGAACACCAGTATTATTACTACTGACCTGACCATCGAACTTGAGACAGGCTTTGGCACCCGCTTCCCGAACCCGACCGGCAGCCAGTACTTCATGGCGACCCTTGAAGACGATCAGGGCAACCTTGAGATTGTACGATGTACCGCTCGTTCGAATGACCTTCTGACGGTCGTCCGTGGGCAGGACAACACCGTCGCCCAGAACTTCACGCAGAACGTAACACGTGTTGAGCTTCGCCTCACCGCTGCCGTAGTCAACGAGTTCCTTCAGGTGAACGGTGACACGCTGACCGGCAACCTCAATGCGAATGGCAATGAGATTCAGAGTGCAGTCCTGACCGGAGCCTCTACCCAGATGCTCGCTGGTGAGATCGTCGGCGTACCCTTGCGCGGTGCCACAGGCGATTCCAGTAATGAGATTGCCGTCCCCTCTGGCGGCCTGCCCCCGACTATCGGCGGTGCGGCCATCCTGAAGTCCGGTGACGACATTGTGGCTGAACTCGACGTTGCCGGTACGATTACTCTCGACTCTGCGACGGTCGGCGTCATCGTCCCCGGAGGTGCCTTCCTGCGCGTGGCCGGTGCTACCGCTGCGAACTACCTGCAACTGGCCCACGACGACACCGATGTCAATGTGACCGGCGCAAACACGGTAGACATTAACTTCGGCGGCATTACCGGCGATCTGATCTTCGGTGCAGGTATCGACCTCGACCTCGCCGACAACGATCTGATCCGCCCCAACATTATCGACTTCAGTGTGGCCCGGCAGGCAATTACTGTCGCTGGCAGCCCAACTGATATCGACTACACGCTTGGTAGTTATGTAGAACTTGACCTCTCCACCGCTGCCAACCCCGTCACTCTGACGTTCTCCAACTTACCGGCCAGCGGTACGATGGCGACTGTGAGAATCAGGATTCAGCAGGATGGAACCGGGTCCAAGACAATCACGTGGCCTACAGTCAACTGGCTGGATGGCACGGAGCCGGTACTTAGTACTGGCGCTAACGAAGTCGATTTCGTCGACCTCTGGACAGCCGACGCCGGTACCACATGGTATGGAGCCGCAGGTATCAACTTCGCCACGCCATAAGGAGATACTATGTGGCCTTTTGGTGGACTTTTCGCAGGAGCCTTCACCGGACCTGATCCCGATACGCTGACTATTGAGAAGGCGTTCGTGAGCGCCGATGGCACCCTATACGGGCCGGTAGGCTGGTTTGCGAGTAGGATTACGGCCGGACATGTCCGAGTAAACTTCGGCAAGGACTGCACAGCAGCCGGTACCGCTGTTTGGTGCTGGTACCACTCTGGTACTAGCGTCCCGTCAAACGAAGGCCATGTAGCGTCCCTCAGCCACTCCGTTCTCACCTCCCAGTTTGTCGATGTCTACATCCGTAGATGTAGCGATGGCGCACAGACAGAGGTGGGTGGATTCTACATCTACTTCGCCACCGGTACGGCGGCCACCGTCAAGCGGGGTATTGTCAGCGGCAGCACAGGACTGTTTACGGGTATCTTCGGAACTCCGTCCGGCTGGTCTTCGTCCCGTACCGGCACAGGTACGTATGTAATCACGACCAACGAGACTACCAACCTCACCCCGTTCGCTGCCGAGTGCGCGTTTACAGTACAGGCTTACGGAAACGCGAGCAATGGTACCGGCGTGTGCTGGACGCCTGCCACCACCAACACGAACGCCGAGGTTGAGACTCACCGGACGCTTGACGGCGCACCGAACGACAGGGATCACTTGGCGGTCTGGATCGACACCACGGCCCTATCCGCACCCGTGGCCGGGGCGCAGATTAACGGTGCCTCGTTCATCGGCGGTCAACCTGCCGGGTGGAGTAGTACCAAACTTGGTACAGGTCTATATGATGTGAACATCGCTCAGGGCAATCAGCCCAAGCTGCCCCCGGTACAGGATGGCTTGGCAATTATGTGCGCTGGCGAAACAGGGTTTACCACCGGGGCAGGCGTTATGCCGCAGTTTGACGGCGGCCCGCAAGTACTGTTTGAGGCGTTCAGATTCCTCGACCACGGGCCGTCAGATTACGATATATTTGTAACCACTATCGAAGGGAACGCACCGAGCTAATGGCAGGTATAAAGTTTGAAGGTTTTCGAGGATTGGTGCCTAGGACATCAGACCGACTCCTGCCTGCAATGAACGCGACTGAGGCTCGCAACACCAAACTCCTCTCCGGGGAGATTCGTGGTTTCAGAGCGATGTCTGAAATCGCCAGCCTGTCCGATCTGGCGTCCCCTCTCCGCCGAGCTTTCCGCGTCCCGAGTACCACCACCCCTGTAGTTGGTGACGACTGTTGGGACGATGTGGTACTGCTCGCCAAGTTCGACGGCTCGGACGGCGCGACCGCCTACACCGAAATCAAGCGCAGCGAGGCAGGCACATTCGTCGGTACGGCGC
>CP070792.1:635323-639212 GCA_020346845.1 Gemmatimonadota bacterium | reverse complement strand
AGGTAAACGAGGTATTCGCGCGAGCGTGGTGCGACGGGCCGCACCGCCGACCCGAGGACGTTGACCCCTTGGTGCGGGAGAAGGTTCTGGAGATGCTCGCGGGCAGCGAGTTGCGATGGCGTTACTCCGGTCTGGCACAGACCCTGACTCCGCCGGCGGTGGGTCGGCTAGCCGAGATCGATGTGACGACACTTGCGGTGGTCGGAGACATCGACATGCCGGACATATTGGAGATAGTGGACCTCATCGTGGCGCAGGTACCGGGCGCACGACGGGTAGTCATCCCCGATGTAGCTCACATGGTCAACATGGAGAAGCCCCAAGAGTTCAACACGCATCTGACGGAGTTTTTAGCCGGCTTGCATTGAAACTTGGCTAGAGCCCTTAACCCGCCACTCACTCATTACATCGCTTAGTCGGAGATATCGGCGGCACCTAGTGCAGCATTGGTTGCTGATCTAGCTGGCCACCGACATTAGATTTCTGGCACTCACACACCGGACCTCTCGGCACCAAACACGTCAATAGAACCGAGACCACCATGGATCAGCTGAAACAACTGGTAGGCGTCGAACACGGGCTTGAGGGAGTCTGCAACGCCATACACATGTCGGTAGTTGGCAGGATCCCTTCTGTAGTAGGAGCCATGCACATCACATGCGCCGACGAGTCGGAACATGAATGTGTGACGGCCTTTCAAAAAGGGTTCGTGAACCTGCTCCTGCCACAACTGAAGTTCGCGCAACAGTCGGCGTTCAGGATCGCGAATCTGGGTGGCCGTTATGACTGGGGTGGTGTTCGCATCGCCGAGGACCACTATGCCGCTGCCGAATCGGTGCCGGTGAAGAAGGTGCTGGTGGTAAAGGTGAACTCACATGTGGGAGTGCTGGAAGAACACGGTACCCAGACGTTCGGCGTTATGCAGCGCTACCAAGACACATCGCACAGTTGTGGTGCGTTGAACGCGCTGCTGAGCGGAGACAAGCGACCCTTTGCCCTGCGACTGGCCGAGTTGTTCGTGTCGGAAGGCCCCGATCGGCTGGCCATGCTGCGTGACGAGAAGCAAGTGGACCCCGCCTTACGCCCGCTGTACGCCGCCCTGGTTTCCGCACGGCTACAGGCGCGCAAGGTGATCCTGGATATTCAGGATTACGAGCCCGTGTCGCCAACCGAGTTCCTCGTGATTCCTTGCGTCACGCTAAACAGGAAGGAAAAGGATACCGAGATCGTTTGCGGCTTCTACTTCGCATCCGAGGAAACCGGCTTGAAGGAACCGGAGTATTACGGTCTGGGTGACAACCCGGCGGCATTCTCCAACGAGTTGAAGCACAACCGCATCGTCATCACAGATGACCAGTTGGGGAGCAAGAGAATCGCGCGCGATCACAGGGCACTGGCACTCGCCCAATGGCATGAGATGACCCGTGATCGGCGTGTTACGCTGAAGGACAAGAGACTAGACGAAGTCAAGGTACGTACGGCCAAGTTCACGGGACCACGTGTCGAGAAGACCAAGCTCGTACTGCCGGTGCTGCTAACCGTGCTTGCGGAGGTCGAGCCGATCTCCGCCGCCACCTTGCTGTTCGGACACGGCCTGGCTGGGATTCACCATGCGTTTCAAGTACACCGTATGGCACGGCAGATCGAAGGCTCGGAGTATGCCCGTCGCATTCTGCTGGAAATCCGTGAGAAGGTCGACACACTAGAGCCCAAACAGGCCGAGGCGATGGTGGACTTGTTGGCGCGGGAGTATCGCCTCTAGGGGAGAGGCACAGGACACTGTTCGTTAGCGCTCGCGCCGCAACCCGGGGATGCCGCCCTCACGGCCGTGGATGGGACAGAGATCGTACGGCTCGGTACCCTCGATGAACCACTCGTGCACCACGGACTCGCGGGGGCAATCGGGCGTAGCCAGGTAGCCGGTCTGGCCGTCGATCTGCAACAGGAACAAGCTCGCGGGCCGGTCCCACGCTGTTGGTGGCGGTCGCGATTCGTACACCTCGTTCATATAGGTAGCCCACAACGGCGCCACCAATGCGCCACCTGACGAGCGCGCCTTGATCCGTTGCGGCCGGTCGAGCCCGACCCAGATTGCGGTCACCAGCTCCGAGGTAAAGCCCACGAACCATACGTCTGTGCCGTCGTTGGTGGTGCCTGTCTTGCCACCCGCTCGATGGGTGAAGCCGCCGCGTCGCACATTGGCGCCAGTACCGATGTCGATCACGTCTTCCAACACGTTGGTTATCAACCACATGTGTTCCCGGTCCATGATCCGATCGCGCCGCACGCGTGGTTGCCAAACAATGTTGCCGTCTTCGTCTTCCACCCGCAGCACGCCGATGGGTGACGAGCGCACGCCGAGGTTAGCAAACGCCGTATAGGCCGACGCCATCTCGAGCGGCATCACCGATCCGGCGCCGATGTGGATCGCATGTCCCGGGTAGAGCCGAGTGGAGATGCCGAAGTTGCGGGCCTCGCCGATCACGGGGCGTACACCAAGCTCCATGCCCAACTTGATTGCCACGATGTTGCGCGAAAGACGCAATCCCTTGCGCAGTGTCATCGGACCCAGGAAGTTCAACTCGAAGTTCTGTGGCTCCCACGGCAGTGTGTCACCCGGCTGCTCGACACTGATCGGAGCATCTTCTATCACGTGACTGAGCGGGATGCCGGCGCGAATCGCGGCGGTGTAGACAAACGGCTTGAACGTAGAGCCGGCCTGTCGTTGGGCCTGCGTCACACGGTTCCATTCGGAATCCGAGAAATCACGACCACCAACCATGGTGCGTACATAGCCGGAGTCGGCATCGAGCGTTACGAGTGCTCCCTGCAGGTACGGTGTTTCCTGCCGCTTGTCACCCGGCTCGCGCTCGTTCTCGAGGTCTTCCTGGTAGGTGATGTGATAGTATGGACCAAACCCGCCGGTCTCAATTCGCTCCAAGTGCGTCTCGAGCTGACGCTCGGCCGCGATCTGCATCTCGATGTCGAGCGTCGTGTAAACGCGGTAACCCTTGTCGTAGATGTCATTGCCCAGCCGAGCTTGGACCTCACGCTGTACCCACTCCACGAAGTACGGCGCTATGTCACCGTAATCCACCCGGGAAGTCACGTTGATGGGGTACGCCTTCCACCGCTCTGCCTCGGCGGCGGTCAGGTATCCCTGATTGCGCATCAGGTTGAGCACCGTGTTGCGACGGGCGAGCGCTCGCTGGGGATTGCGCCGCGGATTGAACAGATTGGGGCCCGGTGGCAGTGCCGCCAGCAAGGCTGCCTCGGCGGGATTCAGTTCAGCGGCGGATTTGCCGAAGTAACGCCGCGCCCCGGCCTCCACACCGTAGGCGTTGCCGCCCAGAAACACATCGTTCAAATACAGTTCGAGAATGCGCTTCTTGGAGTAGGTGCGCTCGATCTCCAATGCAACCTGCATTTCACGGATCTTCCGTGCGAGCGTCTTCTCCTTGGGCAGCTCACGTGGCCACACATCGCGTGCGAGCTGCATTGTCATGGTAGAGAAGCCTTCGGCGAAGCAGAGACACATGACATTGCGCAGGGCCGCACCCGCGATACGACGGAAGTCGATACCGGCATGACGGTAGAATCTCTTGTCTTCGATCGCGAGGAACGCGGCCTGCACCGCTAGCGCCATGTCCTCCAACGGAACGACCGTGCGGTGATGTTGTCCGATCTCGCGAATCAGCCGACCGTCTGCTGCGTACAGCTTGAGAGCCTGCGCTGCCTGATAGCCGGCCAGTGATTCAATGGACGGGCAACTGTTGCCGGCACACGCACGGGTCCACACGCCCAACGCCAGACCACCACCGAAACCGCCGCCTGCCAGTGCCAACACGAAGAGCCACCAGAAGAAGCGACGTGCCTTCCTTGGCTTGTT
>CP070792.1:631301-635223 GCA_020346845.1 Gemmatimonadota bacterium | reverse complement strand
CCCTCGCACTGCTCGACCAACACCACTCCGGGAAGAAACTGGCGTTGATCACCAATTCGGAGTGGAGCTACACCACTTCGATCATGCAGTACACTTTCGACTCGTTCCTACCTGAGGGTGTGACCTGGCGCGATCTGTTCGACCTGATCATCGTGTCTGCCCGCAAACCGGCATTCTTTTCCACCAGAAGTCCTGTCTTTCGCGTAGTAACCGAGGAAGGACTGCTCGAGCCATGTCCTCTCGGAATCGACGCCGACGGTACGTACTTGGGAGGCAACGCTCGACTGGTCGAAGACTATTTCGGTCTCTCCGGTGACGAAATCCTCTACGTGGGCGACCATGTGTTCACTGATGTGCACGTTTCCAAAGACATACTGCGGTGGCGCACCGCTCTCATTTTGAGAGAACTGGAGACCGACCTAGCGGGCTTGGCAGAGTTCAAGGGATATCAGGGCCAGCTGTCGAAGCTCATGACGGAGAAGGAAGAACTGGAGTTCAGGCTGGCAGAACTCAGGCTCGATGCCATGCGGAAGAAGGCCGGATACGGACCGCAGCCCACAGCTTCTGCCAAAGAGCTGGATTCTCAGATCGGTAGAGTACACCGCAAGTTGGCCAAACTCGATCAACAGATTGCGCCGCTGGCGGCGGCAGCCGGAGCAATAGGCAACACACGTTGGGGACCTCTGATGCGTGCCGGCAATGACAAGAGCCAACTTGCGAGACAGGTGGAGCGGTACGCCGATATCTACATGTCGCGCGTGTCGAACTTTCTGTCACACACTCCGTTCAAGTATCTCAGATCGCGCAGAGGCAGCCTACCACACGATCCGGGGGATGTGCCGCTGGTGGCCGATAGCGTCGGGCCGGAGGAGTAGGGGTGCGACGTGCGGGGTGCGAAGTGCGAGGTGCGGAGTGCGAGGTGCGGAGTGCGAAGTGCGGAGTGCGAAGTGCGGGGTGCACTCGTGCAACGTGCAGCGTGCAACGTACACTTCAGACTTCCACATTCGACATTCGACATTCAGACTGCGTCCAGGGGCTTGAGGTGGCCGTGAAGGTTGAATTTCGAAGGCCGAAGTCTGAAGTCCGAAGTGGTTCCCCTAACGGGCAACCTCCCCCACCACCCGCTTCACCAACGTTCCCGCCGGCATCCGTACACCCAGCTCGACCTGATTGAGAATCGACAACGTCTCGATTGGGATGGGCGACGGGTACCGCTGGTCGAACGCCTCGATGGTCATCGCTTGGGGCAGCTCGATGATGCTGAGTCGCAACGGCTGGACAGCTAGTGCCGATTGATCCGTAAGCCGAGCGAAACTCGCGACGGAGTTGGCCACGGTCTGCTGGTAGCTCGACCACGCCGCTGAAGTCGAGAACGCAAGCAGCCTGTATATGAGCTCCCCATCCTGGATGTAGGTTACGGCCCCGCGCAGAATCCCTTGCTCGGTTTCGGCGGCAAACGCAACTGTGGCTGACGGAAAGCCACCGATCGTGCCTGGCTGCACGGCTCCTGCATTGACACCATCCTGGTTGGCAAACTCCTGAGCGGCCTCAACAGGTCCTGCGGCACCTTGGTCGGCAGTCAGCTGCAGGATCGCGTCTTGGTTGGGGCTCTGGGCCATCACCGCCGTCTTCTGATTGACCGTCTGCCAATCGGCGGGAAACTGGATCTGGAACTCGAGATCGGGGTGCAGGAACAGCTGCTCTCGGAAAAATCCTTCACGCGGGTTGGGACCGTAAATCAGGTCGTGAATCTTGAGTAGGTAGCTTCTCTCGCCCACGGTTGTGCCGGTGAAATCCTGACCGCTCTCGGCAATCATTGTATTGATCCGCTGTTCGCGATCACCGGGGTCGGGATGTGTCGACAGCCAGACGGGCAGCCCGCGGCCGCCACCGGCTTCGGTCACCCTACCCAGCATGTCGAACACCTCGGGCATCTCGTTGGGATCGTAGCCGACCCGCGTCATGTAACGAAAGCCGAGCATGTCGGCCTGACGCTCGTCGTCACGACTGAACTTGAGGAAGAGAATGCCTAGTGCCTGCTGCGCGATACCGCCATAGCGTGCAGCCACGTCGGGAACGATGACAGCGCCGGCAACGAGCCCGATCTGTGCGAGTTGCTGCTCCGACATCTGGCTGGCCGAATGGCGAGCCGTCACGTGACCGATCTCATGGCCCAGCACCGATACCAGTTGGGCCTCGGAGTTGAAGTGAGCCATGATCCCGCGCGACACATAGATGAAACCGCCGGGTAGAGCAAAGGCGTTGACGATCGGGTCATCGACCACACGAAAGGTCCAGGGTAGCTGCGGTCGCTCCGATATGGCGGCGAGCGAATCACCGAGCCGCGCCACGTACTGCTGCAGATCGGCATCCTCGTAGATGCCGAACATGGCGGAGATGCTAGGATCCGCCTCCTGTCCCATTGCGATTTCCTGGCTTTCGCTGACCAACATGAGTTGACGCTGGCCGGTAGCGGGATTGACAGCGCAGCCGCCGGTGAGCGATGCGCACAGTAGAAGGCCTGCTGCAATGCCGGCTTTAGCTATTGGGGAGTTCATGGAACGAAAAATACGGCAGTTCTGCATTTTTGCCGATAGTGCGGGAGGGAAGATCGACGCGACACGGCCTGGACGTTACCGGCGGTCGCGTCCCGCCGGCCTCGTCGGTCCCGACGGTCACGGCGGTCAGTCGGCATACTCCGACCGTCGTGGCCGCCGGGATTACGCGACCGCCGGTATCATGGCTTCACCAACAACTCCTCGAACAACGCCACAACTCGCGGATCTTCACTCTGGCCCAGCCAGAAGATCGCCTTCTTCTTGAGGTTCGGGTCGCGGTGATTGCGAACGATGTCGATGAGGATCGGCACACCCGCGTCATCGTCTAGCTGCGACAGGGCGAATATTGCACTCTCACGCACCTCACCGTCTCCCGACTCGTCGTACACGATTTCTCCCAGCCCTTCGGTGGCTGCCTCGCCGGCGGCTTGACCGAGCCAGAAGACCGCACTCTTGCGGGTTTCTCGTGGCCGGTCGGTGTTCTTGGCGATCACCAGCAGCTCCGGCCACACCACGGCACTGTCGGCCAGGGTCGCAGGAAAGATCGCATCCTTGCTCACCTTGCCCCGCTCTGTCTGCGCCAGCGACATGAAGTAATCGGCGGCGGCTGGAGCTGGTACCATCTGCAAATCGGTTACGTTGTTGCGCGCTCGCCATCTACCACCCACGTACGTGTCGATATCCACGATCTCACGGTCCCGAATATCGATCGCAACCCGCACCGGGCCGGGTTCACACCACGACTCCCAATCGTCGTCGTCGCGATGGGTAGTGATGTTACGGCCATTGCCACACACGCCTTCACGTGCTGTGAAGCTCATGCGTACCTGACCATCTCTCACCGCCGCGACCTGATCTGCAATCGACTGACTCGCAAGAGGCATTGCCAGGACAACACCCATCGCGGTGCACACAGCCGTCAGGACGGCCAATCTCCTTCCCCTCCTTCCCCCTCTTCCCCTCCTAATCTCCTTGGCAGTCATCTTCCTATTACCTCCGCCAGGAACTCGGCCGCCCTAGGATCGCTGGACTGCCCCAGCCAGAACATGGCGTTCTTCCGGAGATCGGCGTTCGTCTCATTGCGGGCGATCTCGATCAGGTCGGCCACTGCATCAGGGTCATCCAACTGTGAAAGCGCGAACAGCACCTGTTCCTTGAGCTCCACTTCCTTGGCATCGCGATACAAGTCCTTGAACTGACTCCTCTCATACTCGCCCATCTGACTGAGCCAGAACACGGCGTTCTTGCGGAGTTCTATGGACTCCGAGCCATTTTGCGCGACGTCGAGCAGCCAACTGCGGCTCGCGTCGTTGGACCGCTGTGACATGGCGAAGATGATCTTCTCTTTCAAGACATCACTGTGA
>CP070792.1:627268-631201 GCA_020346845.1 Gemmatimonadota bacterium | reverse complement strand
ACGTTAGCGTCGTTACCTCCGCCTCTTGCGACGCGGTGCGGGTTTCTTGGTCGCCTTCTTCTTTCTCCTTGTGGCCTTCTTCTTCACGGCCTTCCGCTTGGCTTTCTTCTTCCTGGCAGCCTTCTGCTTGGTGACCTTGCGCTTGGCGGTTTTCTTCTTGACCGCTTTCTTCTTGGTGACCTTGCGCTTGGCGGTTCTCTTCTTGACCGCTTTCTTCTTCTTGGCTGCCTTGCGCTTTGCTGCTTTTTTGGCCGTCTTCTTCAATGCCTTCTTTTTGGCCTTCTTACCGGCGGCCTTCTTCTTCGTAGCCTTCTTTCGGGCTGGCTTCTTCTTGGCGGTCTTCTTCGTGGCTTTCTTCTTGGCAGCCTTTCTCTTGATCCGCTTGGAGCCTGCCTTTGACTTGCCAGCTCGGCTCTTTGGCGCCTTGGTCGTTGCCGCTTCTTTAGCCGGCTTCTCCGACGCCGTCTGACGGCTCTCCGGCTTGGACCAAATCAGCTCAGTCGGTTCAGGTTTCTTGTCGCCGGGTTCCTTCGGGGTACGAGGGAAGTGTGTTGGCGGCAGCGGCATCGGATCCCACATACCGGGCCCGCCGAAACTCGGGCCACTGGAGTCGAAATACGTGGTCATTGCAAACACCCTCGGTCGAATAATGGCACGTCTATACTGTGCTAACAGGCAGCGGTCTACCGCAAGAGCCCGTGTGGGCAGATTCGGTGAACGCCAATGAAGATAGGGCCATGCGTGCGCAAGATAGGGGTCCAGGTCACGGTTTGCTCGTGAGTTGGCGCCTTGACACTATCAGCTGAGGCACCTAATAGTAGCGGACATATCCTTATTACTGATATACGGTTACAGTCCCTTACGCGGTGACGGATTTCGATGGCTAGGTCGCGATTTCTATTCTTGTTGGCTCTACTGCTCCTTTCCACTGTCGTGACGCAGACAGGACGGGCGCAAAACGTAGCGGAAGTTCAACTCGCTCCCGGCACCATGAGGCTGGCAGTCGGCGAGAGACGGGAGCTCTTGGCAACCGCGTACGATCGTCGCGGTGACATAGTCTCCACTGCCAGGTTCGTTTGGGTGAGCAGCAATCCGGGTGTTGCGCGGGTGGAGGCGGATCCCAATATGCCCGGCATCGCCGAGGTAGTTGGCGTAGCTGAGGGGCTGGCCAGCATCGAGGCCAAGGTAGGAGACAGGTCAGCCTCTTCTGCGATCCAGGTTTCAGGTGGAGGTGGGGGAGGTACGCCGGTGCCGGTCGGGAACGCCACGGTGTTGCAGATTGAACCGGGCTCTGTGTTCCTACTGCCAACCGAAGACGTGGACCTCAGGGCTGTGTTCCTCACTGATGACGGGTCGCCTGGAACTCCCTCGGCAGTTACCTGGCGTTCGCTGACACCGACGATTGCCACAGTCTCGGAGCGGGGATCGGTCGTGGGATTGACCAGCGGACAGGGAGTGGTGGAGGCGGTTTCAGCAGGCGGTCTGATAGCCCGCGTGTCAGTTCAGATATCCCAGGCCACCTTTGAGGTCGGCAATGAGATCCTGGCTCTCTCACCAGGGCAATCCGACACCGTAGTCGTGAGTGTTCCGCAGCAGAATCACCGGCAGCTTGAGTCACGGCGTCTGATGTGGCGCAGCACCGATCCGTCGATAGTCACGGTGTCGCCGATCGGCATGGCCACCGGGGTCGGTGCCGGCCACGCCGAATTGGTGGTATCGGGCTATGGTCAAGAAAACCGGTTGGCTGTGACAGTTCATAGGCCGGTGGAATTCCTCGAAACGCTGCCGCGTCAGGACCAGGGGCCCGTAGCGGTGCCGATGGGAGGTGCGATTCCGTTCAGCGCGACTCCACTGGCGGCAGACGAGACGCCGGTGCTGGAGGCGCCGCTCACATGGTCCCTGCCCGACACCACGATTGCGTCGTTTGACCCGGCCACGGGGCTGCTGACCGGCAAGTCGCTGGGCGCGACCGAACTCCAGGTGAGGGCGCCGGGTGAGGGGCTGGAGCAGACCTGGCAGATAACGGTGATCGAAGGCGGTCTCTCTTTGGACGTCGAGCGAATGAGTCTTGGGCTAGCTGAGACCCACCAGCTCAAAGCCTCGTTCACCGACCAGAGCGGCACGCCCGTCAGTGACGCGACCGGCGTTACGTGGGTCTCGACCGATCCCGCGGTCCTCGAAGTGGATGATGTGGGGAAACTGAGCCCGGGCGGGTTCGGGACGGCCCAGGTGGTGGTGAGTACACCGTGGGGGTCGGCCGATACGACCACGGTCTACGTGCAGGGCGAGGTGTTGGTGACGTACACCTCGGCCGGGCAGGCCGATCTCTATTCGTTCGACCGGGACCAGGTCGACACGAGGCATCAGGTAACGGACTTGCCTGGTAACGAGCTGAACGCGAGGTATTCACCTGATGGTACGAAGATCGCCTACGTGTCGGACGAGCGTGGGAACATCGACATCTACGTGGCCGATGGTGACGGCAGCAATCCGATGCGACTAACCACCACCGTCGCGTTCGAGAACTCTCCAGCCTGGACGCCCGACGGTCAACAGATCGTGTTCGAGTCGGACGCCGGCGGCACTTCTCAGATCTGGATCATGAATGTGGATGGCAGTGACGTGCGGCAACTCACCCATGGGGAGTACCCCAGCGGTCAACCCGTAGTCTCGCCAAACGGGCAGACAATAGCGTTCAGCTCCGAGCGCGATGAGAAGAAAGACATCTACTTGATGAATCTGGACGGCGCCAACCAGCGCAACTTCACGTCGTCGGACGTGGACGAGGTGGCGCCCGAGTGGCTGGGGGATTCGACGCTGGTGTACATGGTTGAGGAACGGGAACGCCGCGTCACAACGCGCAGCGTCCAGCGCATGAACTTTGCCCGTGAGGTAACTCAGCTGTCCCCGGCGGCTCTTTCCGTAGACCACTATGCAGTTTCTCCCGCCGGTGATTTGCTTGCAGTCGTTGTGTCGGCCGAGGGACCGGGTGGTACCGAGAGGCGCCTGTACCTGATCCCGATGGTAGGTGAGTCGGTGCCGCAAGAGGTGCCGCGAGGCTCGAGCGGAGATCAGATACTCTCACCCTCTTTCCGACCTTGATCCAGACGGGTGGCGCTTGCGCCACCCGTCACGTGCCGCGAAACATTCATCGATCGGATAAAATGAGAGCTTTTGTCATGCGTGGACATGGCGATCTGTCGCAATTGGAGGTCGCCGACGTTCCAGCGCCCAAACTGGTCAGTGACCATGACGTCAAGATCAAGCTTCAGGCCGCAGCCCTCAACCATCTCGATTTGTGGACCCTCAAGGGCCTACCCGGCCTCGATCTCTCATTCCCACACATTCTTGGTGGAGATGGAGCAGGTATCGTCGAGTCGGCTGGAGCCGGTGTGACCCGTGTGAAGCTCGGTGATCGAGTGATGATCAATCCGGGCGTATCCTGTCACCGCTGTGAGTACTGCCTCGCGGGCGAGCACTCTCTGTGTGATGCCTACGGCTTGCTGGGCGAGCACCTTCCGGGAACGCTGGCCGAGTATTTGGTGGTGCCCGAGCAGAACCTCGAGGTCATCCCAGAGCTACCCTCTCCACACAGCCCAATCAACTGGGTGGAAGCTGCTGCGTACTCGTTGGTTACGCTGACGGCGTGGCGCATGTTGGTCACACGCGCCCAGCTGCGACCGGGCGAGACCGTATTGATTTGGGGTGTGGGTGGGGGTGTTTCGAGTACTGCGCTCAAAATCGCGAAGTTCGTCGGGGCCAACGTGATCGTCACTTCTTCGAGCGATGACAAACTCGCCGCGGCAGAGTCGATCGGTGCAGACGCCGCAATAAACCACGCAGAGTCAGATGTGGTCACTGAAGTCCGCCGACTCACTAACAAGCGCGGTGTCGACGTGGTCGTGGAGAACGTCGGCCAGGCAACTTGGGAGC
>CP070792.1:623210-627168 GCA_020346845.1 Gemmatimonadota bacterium | reverse complement strand
CTGTTCGGGGCGCTCTATTGGGCCGGGTTGAAGCCATCACTACTGCTTCTGTTGTTGTCACCTGGGATCAGCCTGCTGTTGTCGTTTTCGACTGTATCGTGGGGCATATGGATCGTCTTTCTCACCCTATTCGTGCTGTGGACACGGCCCTATGTAGTCGAAGGCATCACGATCTGGTTTGTCAATGCGAGCATGGGGATTTTGGCGCTCACTCTCTGGGAGCAACTCCAGCCGTACCAACAGAAGCGGTTGCTGTCGTTTCTCAACCCCGATTTGGATCCACGCGCTACGGGCTGGCACATTATACAGTCTAAGATCGCAGTGGGATCGGGTGGCTTGATCGGAGTTGGCTTCGGTGATGGTGACCAGAAGCGACTAGCCTTTCTCCCGGCGCAACACACCGACTTCGTCTACTCGGTCATCGGCGAGGAATTCGGCTTTCTCGGTGTTCTCGTCACATTGGCGTTGTTTGCAATGTTGCTACTCGCGCTGATCCGAATCGCCCGAAAAGCAAGCGATCCGTTCTCCAGCATGGTTGTCGCGGGTCTGGCCACAATGCTGCTAACGCACATCATCGTAAACATCGGGATGACGATAGGTGTCATGCCCATAACGGGCATACCATTGCCTTTCTTCTCGTACGGTGGGTCGTTCATGTTGACATGCTGCATCGCTGTTGGCTTGGCCATGCGTGTGTCATGGGATTCCGAGGGGTTGCGCTACTTGAACGTCTGAACCCCCAAGGGGCTAGCGGAGTCGGCACGTCGCGGCGAGATTGTTAGCTCTTGGCGCCACGTGCGATCCCCGTGGGACTAGATTGAGGTTATTGAGCGATATATGGCTTGGTTTCAGAAGAAGCGAAAAAGGCGCAGGGCACAGCAGGATCGGTTGGAGATTCCACCCGATGCCTGGGACAAGTGTGAGCGCTGTGGGCATGTCGACCTGACCGAGGCCTTCGACCGGGCGTTGCAGGTATGTCCCGAATGTGACCACCACCGCCGCATTGGAGCCCACCGCTTCATAGAGATCATCACCGATGCGGACAGCTTCGTCGAGCTGTTCAATGATCTTCGTTCGGTAGATCCACTCCAATTCGAAGGCTATCCAGAGAGGGTGGTGAGGGCCGAGAAACAAACTGGACCGCAGGATGCCATTGTGACGGGGTATGGTACCCTAACTGGGATGGACCTGAACATCGGAGCCATGGAGTTTGCCTTCATGGGCGGCTCGATGGGGTCGGTGGTAGGGGAGAAGATTGCCAGGCTCGCCAGGCGATCGCTCGAGAAGCAGATACCGCTAGTGATAGTGTCCGCATCCGGTGGTGCGCGCATGCAGGAAGGCGTGCTGAGCTTGATGCAGCTTGCCAAGACATCCGCGATGATATCGCAACTCAGAGAAGAGAGGATCCCGTATATCTCGGTGCTCACCAATCCCACGACCGGTGGTACAACGGCGTCGTACGCTATGCAAGGTGATGTCAACTTGGCCGAACCAGGTGCACTCATCGGCTTTGCGGGTCCCAGGGTAATACAACAGACCATTCGTCAGGACTTGCCAGAGGGATTCCAGACGGCCGAGTTCCTGGCCGAGCACGGGATGGTCGACCGCGTTGTGCCCCGCAACGAACTGCGAGGGACGTTGGCTCGTCTACTGAGAATGATGCTGGGTCTGAAATCGGTGGAGGTTGCTGGCTGAGACTTTCCTACGACGAGGCTTACAGCTTTCTCGCGACTCGCCCTGCAGGTGGCAAAAAGTGGTCTCTGGGACCAACACGCACACTCCTCAATAAGCTAGGTAACCCCGAACGACATTTTCCTGCCATCCACATCGGTGGGACCAACGGCAAGGGATCTGTGTGTACGATGATTGCCAGCGCGCTGAGGCAATCAGGCCTGCATGTGGCACTCTACACGTCACCACACCTGGTCGATGTGAGAGAGAGGATGCTGGTCGGTGGCAGACCTATTTCGCGGGACGCGTTTGCGCAGTGGACAAACTTGTTGGAAGACACAATCAGGGAGTCAGGCGCGAGTTTCTTTGAGGCGACTACCGCAATTGCGTTTGCGGATTTCGCGGCGCGTGGGGCCGATGTAGCGGTGGTTGAGGTGGGACTCGGTGGTCGGCTGGACAGCACCAATGTTATCAAACCTGTGGTCAGCGCCGTGACTTGCGTTAGCCTAGAGCACACCGACTACCTCGGCGATTCGTTGGAACAGATCGCCCGCGAGAAAGCCGGCATCGCCAAGGAGAACACAACCTTCGTCATTGGAGAGCCCGATGCCACGTTGGCGGCAGTGCTGACAGAGTGCGCCATGAAGGCTGGTGCGGACGTTGAAACCGTTCCGGCAGAATCCAGATACGAAGGTGAAATAGGATTGCAGGGGCCCCATCAGGACCGCAACGCGGCGCTCGCCGTTGCCGTGCTGGAGACCCTGCCGGTGGAGCTCAGGCCAAACAGCCGGGAGATGAGAGCGGGGATTGCCTCGGCATGGCTCCCGGGGCGGTTTGATCGCAGAGGGAAATGGGTGTTCGACGTCGCGCATAACCCGGCAGCCGTTGGGAAGCTGATTGACAGCCTCAGGGAAGCGAAGGTGGACTGCCCGATTCATGGTCTGGTGGGAGTTCTCAACGACAAGGATGCCGGGTACATTCTGAGTGCACTGGAGGAGGAGCTGGATGCGCTGTGGGTGACCACGCCACCATCGGCTCCACAAGACCGCCGTTCCGATCTCGGAACCCTGGCCAGATACACGGGGAAGCATGCTGTCATCGAGCCTGATTTCGCACGAGCAGTCGAGGGGGTACAGATCGGTGCCAGGACGGTGCTGGTTACAGGCTCGTTCCACACCGTCGGTGACGCGATGAATCGCTTGCCGGGCTTTGCGCCGCTCGGGTAGATTGTGGCGATGCAATCGCAAGGGTTGCCTGGATTCCGAGACTTCTACCCCGACGAGGCAGCTCTCCGAAACCACATCTTCTCCGCATGGCGCGATGTAGCCCATCGCTATGGCTTTCAGGAGTACGATGGTCCCCCCCTCGAGCCGCTAGAACTCTATGTGAAGAAGAGCGGCGAGGAGATCGTGGGACAGCTCTACACGTTCGAGGACCGGGGTGGAAGGGCTGTCGCATTCCGACCTGAAATGACACCAACGTTGGCGCGGATGGTCGCTGCCCGAGGTCAGGCACTCAAGAAGCCCATTCGCTGGTTTTCGCTGCCACAGCTGATGCGCTACGAGCGCCCTCAGCGCGGACGGTTGCGGGAGCACTTCCAGCTCAACATGGACATCATAGGAGAGCCAGGGCCGCTGGCCGATGCCGAGCTGATTGCCGCCGCACTCGACATAATGCGGGCGTTGGGATTGGGTCCAGATGATGTTCGCGCGCGCGTTTCGGATCGTCGAGTCGTCAGAGTACTGGTTGAGTCTCATGGACTCGACGAGAGCCAGGTTCCGATCGCGTTCCAGCATATAGACAAGATTGAACGGGAACCGCGCGACGTACTGATCGATAGACTCGTTGTAGCCGCCGGGGTTTCGGGCGAGGTAGCGGCCGACGTGCTTGCGATAGGGGACATACGCGGGATGAGTGCAGTCAATTCTGCGTTGAACTCGGTGCCTGGTGGTCTCGGTTCGGGCGAACCGCTGGAGCAGTGTGTGGCCGCACTCGATGCCTTGGGTATGGGCGATTTCGTGGATGTGGATTTGGGCATAGTGCGCGGGTTGGCATATTACACCGGCATAGTGTTCGAGTTGTTTGATGCGCATCAGGCGTTGCGCGCTATCTGCGGTGGTGGCCGGTACGACGGCCTCCTGGCGGCGCTCGGAGGCGTGGACCTTCCTGCGGTCGGGTTCGGGATGGGTGACGTAGTTCTCGGCGAGCTGCTGACCCAATCGGGCGACAAACCGCACGGACCACTGGGGCTCGATGCTTTCCTCGTGGCGGTTACAGGTGAAGATGT
>CP070792.1:619106-623110 GCA_020346845.1 Gemmatimonadota bacterium | reverse complement strand
GGGCGAGCGGTGTGGCACGACGCCGAAGTGACCTATGCGGTGGCCGCTCCTGCCGCAACGTTTGGAGCGCTGCGCGAAACGTACAATATTATCCACGCTACGATCGCAGCAGCTCTACGTAGCCTGGGTGTACCGGCGGAACAAGCTGGCCGCTCAGACTCCCGGGCATCCGGCCTGGCCGGCGGATCTTGTTTCGCTTCGCCGGCGGGTGGCGAGGTCGTGGCAGGCGGACGCAAGCTGGTCGGCAGTGCGCAAGTACGAGAGGGCAAGGCTTTCCTGCAGCACGGCTCGATACTGCTGGAGGACGGCCAGGATGTGGTTTCCCAGGTCACCAAGGGCACCACGATAATGCCAGTAGCCACATCAATCAGTGCGCTATTGGGGCGCACTGTTTCGTTCGACGAGGTTGCTGCTGCCATGAAGCTCCGGGCTCAGCAGGACTGGCCCGGTGAATGGCTGGAAGCAGAACGACCACTAGCGGACACGAGCGTCGCTCGGTTCGCAGACTCGGAGTGGACCTGGCGACGTTAGTTACTTCATGAAACGGCTGGAGTTTATGAAACGGGTTTCCTATCTCTCGCTTTGCGTTGGGCTGTTAGTTGGATCATGGGGGTGCTCGCAGGATCTCACGTGTGAGGGTGGGTGGTGCGGGACGCTGGTGGTGGTGTCGCACGCGGAACCGGAGGCCCTCTTGCCACCCTTGGCAACATGGGACACTCACATCGCCATCGACGACCTCCTGTTTTGGAAGCTCGCCGACGTTGGTCCGGATCTCAATACTTATGGTGAAGAAGGCTTCCAGCCACGATTGGCGGAGAGCTGGGAGTTTGAAGATGCAAACACATTGGTCTTCAAGCTGAATCAGCAAGCCAGGTGGCACGACGGAGTGCCGGTCACGGCGGCGGATGTGACCTTCACGTACGAACTATACCTAGATCCCGCTATCGTATACCAATCGCGGAGCCGGTTATCACCTATCCAGTCAGTGACTGCTCGAGATTCATTGAGCGTGGTTTTCGAGTTCGATCGCAGTTATCCCGAACAACTGTTTGACGCCGTCTATCACATGCGTATCATGCCACGGCACATACTGGACACGATTCCACCAGCGGAGCTAGCAACACATCCGATAGTGCGGCACCCTATCGGGAACGGACCGTTCAAGTTCGTGCGTTGGCGAGCGGGAGATGCGATTGAGCTAGCCGCCGATTCGTCATTCTTCGGAGGCCGGCCCGGCGTGCGGAGAATTGTGTGGCGGTTCAGTGACGACCCCGTGAATATGGTCAGCCAGCTCGTCGCGAGAGAAACAGACTTCCTCAGTTTCGTACCCGGCCCAGAGAATGTCGCCCGGGTGGCCGACCAAGATCACTTGCGGGTCGAGGAGTACAAGATAGGCGTGTACTCGTTCGTGGGATTCAACCAACGCAACCCGGACAACCTGGACCAGCCCCATCCGCTGTTTGGAGACCGCCGACTACGCCGTGCTTTGTCGATGGCATTAGACCGCCAAGCCATTACGCAGAGTGTACTGGGCGAGTACGGTGAGGTACCAGTGGGCCCGGTGACCCCCGTGATCTGGATATGGCCTGATGACATCGATCAGCTTCCGTTCGACACCGCAGCCGCACGCAATGAGTTCGCCGAAATTGGGTGGGTGGACAGTGACGGCGATGATATCCTGGATCGAAACGGACAGCCACTGTCATTCGATCTAATTGTGCCAACCTCGAGCACCCCGAGAATGCGAGCGGCCGTAATCGTACAGGAACAGCTCCGACGCATCGGAGTGGAGATGGAAGTTGTCGAGCTCGATCCGACCACGTGGAACAGCCGCGCCAGCGCTGGGGACTTCAACGCCTATTTCCAATCACTAGGCCATGATGCAAGTCCTGGATCTGTTGGGGAAATGTGGATTTCCGCTGGAATAGGTGGCTTCAACGGAGTCCGCTATTCGAATCCTGAATTCGATCGTCTGGTGGCCGAGGCAGGTGCAACCAGTGACCGTGAGGCTGCACGCCAATACTGGAGAGATGCGTTCAACATCATCAATGGCGACGCCCCGGCTATCTGGCTGTTCTCGCCGATCGGCGTGGCCGGAGTCCATGCCCGGCTCGAAAACGTATCGATTCCGGCTGATGAGTGGTGGCGACACATCTGGAAGTGGCAGGTTTCCGGATCGCAGCTGATAGACAGAGATCTGATAGCTCCCAACTAGCGTGATCAGCACTCTCATCGGCCGGCTTCTGCAGGGAGCCGTGATCGTATTCCTGGTCACAAGCGCGACATTCTTCCTGGTTCGTCTGGCGCCGGGTGATCCCTTCACTCGAGAGGTCGAAGGGTCTGCGACATCCCCAGAGGACGTTGCCCGGCAGCGGCGCATTCACGGGTTGGACCGGCCACTATCGATTCAATACCTGGATTACGTAGGCAAGGTGTCGAGGGGCAACCTCGGGGTTTCGTTCTCTGAAAGACGTCCGGTCACACTGGCCATCGCAGAGCGGGTACCGGCAACCGTAGTGTTGGCCGTTGCGGCGCTCCTTATCGATTTCGCGCTCGGTATCGCGACAGGTGTGCTACAGGGTGCCTACGCTCGGTCCAGGGCCGACAATGTGCTGACAGGAATCACGCTCACCCTTTACTCGATTCCCGTATTCTGGTTTGGATTGCTACTAGTGCTGGTCTTCGCTTTGGGACTCGGCTGGCTGCCAGTCGGAGGATCCCAGAGTCCGGTCGGCTTCGAGCAAATGACGCTGCTTGAACAAGCGTGGGACCGGATATCCCACTTGATACTTCCAGCCCTGACGCTGGGACTCGTCGGCGCTGCCGGGACCGCGCGCTATCAGAGAGCCGCAATGCAAGATGTCATAAGGCTGGCTTTCATCAGGACGGCCCGTGCCAAGGGACTGACCGAACAGCTCGTGCTACTACGTCACGGACTCCGCAATTCACTGTTACCAATGGTCACTCTGTTTGGTCTATCCTTCCCAATCCTTCTTTCTGGTGCAGTCCTGGTCGAATCGGTGTTTGCGTGGCCCGGCCTGGGTCGCTTTGTCGTACAAGCGCTCGAAGCTCGCGACTACCCCGTCATAACCGGCATCGCAATAGTGGCGTCAACCATGGTCGTTGTCGGAAACCTGGTGGCAGACTTGCTGTACCGCGTAGTCGATCCACGGACTCGCCAGGAAGCATGACTCGGTCTCTGCTGCCCCGTGGGTTAATCCGCAGTCGCCGTGCACGACTGGGCTTGACACTCATCGGAGCGCTGACAGTCATGGCAGTTCTCGCCCCATTACTGACCCCATACGATCCGGACGTACAACTGGATCTGGCGACTAAGCAGCTCGTATCACCCAGCTTGCAACATCCGTTCGGCACTGATTTCTACAGCAGAGACCTCTTGACGAGAGTGCTGTTTGGCACCCGCATCTCACTTTCAATTGCCTTTTTCTCGATCGTGGTGTCGGTAACGATAGGTACCGCGATAGGAATGCTTGCAGGCAACGCAGGAGGTTTCGTTGACACAGTACTAATGCGCGGTGTTGACGCAGCCCTCGCAATTCCACGAGTCATCCTCTTGTTGGTGGTCCTAGCTCTAGCTGACAACGTCAGTGTGCTCGGATTGACAATCGTGCTCGGCTTGACCAGTTGGTTCGGTACGAGCCGCATTGTACGAGCGGAAGTACTCAGCTTGCGGGCGCGCGATTTCATCGTGGCGGCAAACTCACTTGGTATCGGAACATGGCGCCTGATACTGCGCCATTTGCTGCCAAATGCTATTGCACCAGTAATCGTGGCGGCTACCCTGGGCATGGGATATATCATCTTGCTCGAAGCCGGATTGTCCTACCTCGGCGCCGGTGTCAGCCCACCGACCGCTTCCCTAGGACGCATGATTAGTCAGGGTTGGGAGCACATCCTTACAGCGCCCTGGGTCTCGATATTCCCCGGTTTGGTCATAGTTATCACGGTGATAGGGTTCAGTCTCGTTGGTGACGGCCTACGCG
>CP070792.1:614997-619006 GCA_020346845.1 Gemmatimonadota bacterium | reverse complement strand
GCGCGGACTGCTTTCTTGATGTCGGAGCGTTTCACTCCGACCTTGCGGGCTTGACTTCGGACCTTGCGCGTGAGCGCGAGGAACTCTCGCCTGTCGGGCGCCTCGATCTTCTTCAGGATCACGACATCGCCCTCACCCATAACTACGAACTGAGCACCCGGCTCGAGGCCGAGCTCCTTTCGGACCTCCTCGGGAATGACGATTTGGCCTTTGGACGAGAGCTTGGTGGTCGCGATGTTGCCCATGAGTGATCTCCAGCGATTCTTACTAGTAAGACTAGCTCTGCGCCAGGATTTGCGCAAGTGAGGGCGCCGTGCCCTCGAGCTCGCCATGGGCAGGATGGACTTGGGCAAAGGCACCCAATGCCAATCCGTACCCCTACAAAACGTTGGCGGAACTCAACGAACGGATGCCGAAAACGGCGGATGCCGGTCTCTACTTGGTCACTCGCGCGATGGCCGATTTCGCTAACCACGCGCAATTGCTTCGCCTAAATGGTGGAGGCGGTGGGAATCGAAAACATCCGATTTCGCCGCGAATCAGGCAACTACGGGTAATCACAGGAAACCGGATCCCGAGTTACCGGAATCAAAAGACAGCGAAAAGCACTTTCGGGAAACCGCTTTGCCAACTGGCAAAATCGAACGCGAGACTATGCAGGGAAGGGCGGACGTGGGAGACGTACCCACCGCCCAGACCTTAGGCACGCTCGCGCGCAAGGTCTTGTCGAGCTCTAGGCATGCAGCGTCGCGTGAGCTGGCGCGCGCCGTCTTGCGGCTACTGGCACGTTCACTTGAGCGATAGTGATGCGCTTCCCACTTTCGCTTCGTGGCTTGCTATTTGTAGATGTCCTTCCGTTCGAACGTCGCTCAGCCGACCTCGACGGTTCCGTCTTCCTTGATGGAGACTGTATCACCGGATTTGACCGTATCGAGGAACTCATCCCCAAGCAGGTCGATCGTGATGACGCGGCGGTCATTCCAGACATCATCCATCAACAGTCCGGCAAACGAGACGGAGTCGATGTGCTGCGAGAACAACATCGCCTTGGGACCCACGCCCAAACTCCCTACGCCCATCAACGAGGCCCCGCCCAGAGAGGAGCCTACGGTCACCGTGGTACAGATGATCGCGCCGCTCAGTTCTTTCCCGTAAAAATCCTTGTTGTTTGGATCGGTGCAGGGAGCGCTGTCCTTCCTGTTGGCAAACAGGTTCTCGAGGTAGGATCCGCTCGTATTGAAAGGCTGTTTTGAAGCGAGCACCTCTCCCTCGAGCTTGCCGGGAAGCAGGGGACGCCCTTTGAATGTTTTCTTGGCCAATGGTTTCTCCAGCTGTTTTGCTTTTGTTGATTGTTTGGTTCGCTTTCGGACGACCGGACCCTACGCATCCTTGGGAATTTCACCCGTGCAGATGACCTCGAGGAGGTCATCGTCCTTGAGGTAGCGCACGTGGGGATAGTAGTTCCGCGTCTTGGGGGAATTCGTGACGCCGAAAGTCCTTTCGGAGAAGCCTTTCATGCCCGCGTAACTCACCTGGCACATATTGGTGAACCTCATTCCGGCCGCATGCATCTTGCCAAACAGCTCCGGCTCAGCTTCGAGGAGATGGTCCCGCACCTTGTTCGGAGTGAACATGATGGTCGGGACGGCGCCCGTTTTCAGGCCTCTCTTCTCCACAGCCTCCGTCACCTTCTTTCCCCACGTGAGGATTTCTTGGTAGGTGTTGTGCGGACAGCCGATGAAACAGGCCGTCGGCTTCTTGGGACGTCCTTCCCATTCGACCGGGAAGGTGCCGAGAACCCGTGCCTGCTCGGCATCGTCGATCACGTAGGTCTGGTAGCCCTCAGCCAGCAGATCGCGCCCCTTTTCCTTGGCGTCGGGAGTGACATTCTCCACGTGGTAGAGGCCAACGGCGCCGCAGGCCGCGGTGGCAGATCCCATAATCTTCAGGTGGTGCATGTTGTCGTTGGTGACTTTGTCACCCAGGTATTTGTCGAGGCCCGTGATGAAGGGGACGCCGTCCACAACCTTGTAGCCGATGGCAGAACCGATTACGCCCCAATCCGGCTCTTTGGAGGTCTTCACTTCCACGAGCCAATTGGCCATGCGGCCCTCGTCCGTCATGAGTCCAAAGAGCGGCGCCTTGCCGAGGAGTGCACAGAGCAGTTCCATGCCGCCCGCGTTGCGGTTGGTCCGAAGTCCGAGGGCGGAGTTGCCGTAGTTGATCGCAGAGGACTCTGCCCAGGCCACATAGGTTCCCGGGGGGGGCTTGTTGCCGATCTCGTCCACGTAGCACATGCAGCTGCGGTAGTTCAGGTCCGGAGCACCGAGCTGAGCATGAACCCAATCCAGGTCCCGCTGGTACCGGTAACCCTCGTAAATCAACTCGAGGTCCTGCGCGTTGTTGTTGACGTTGTAGACGTCGTAGCACCGCGGATTGACGGTGTAGGGTGCGTAGGCCTTCAACCCGGCCTCGGCGCATTCCTGGAACAGATCGATCATCGGCTTCATGTAGTCCGTCCCGGTGTAGAGGGAGCAGTGCGGCGCGCCGCCGAGATCGACCAGTCTTTCGGCTCCGAAGGCATTGCCATGGGCGACGACGATTTTCATGACCTTGGCCAGCTCCGGCCCCTTCTTGCCATCCATGATGTCCTGCTCTTCCTTGGTGAGCGGCATCTGGTAGGGCGCTTTTGGATCGGCCTGCTGGGCCTTGCTGCTGGTGTGCGCGAATCCGGGTTGTGGATTTCCGTCGGCGTCCTTGGCGGTCATGTCGGAAATACCGAGCTTCCCCGCGTAGGCGGGTATGGTTGCGGCTTCTTTTGCGCTCATTGCGTTGCTCCATTCTCAAGGAGGGAAACCCGCCGCAATCGCTGCGGGTCCGAGTTAGTTTCAGTCCACCGGATTGTCGATCCGGTGAAGTCCCGGTGTCTTGTCGCTGAAATTCGCAAGGTACAGGCCTGACTTTCCGGGAGTGACCGCGGCGATGGAGGTCACTCGGGTCTGGGAATGCTCCGTGTACCACAGAGCAGTCGAGGCATCCGGGCTCAGCAGCAGGAGACTCGTCACGGAAGGGAAGCTGATCAACTGAGGGTGCTTCATCAACATGGGCTTGACCCCAGGGTGGGCGTGAACCCACGGAATCTGGTTGCCGTGATTGGTGATAATTGTGAGCCAGATCCGGCCCTTCGAGTCTCTGCGCATCCCGTCCGCCAGTCCCGGAAGGTCTCGCCACAGCACCTCACTCTCCCCCGCCCGAGCACCGGCGAGGTGGACGCGATGGAGTTGGAACCGCGGATTGTCGGTGAGCAGGACCGATTCTTCGGGTTCGTTTCCGTTGCCCTCCATGAGAATGCCGTCAGTGAACGCGTACCCGTTTGCGACCAGCCCCACCGTCTTATCCTCCGAATCGTACATCCACAGGCGCCCGGTACGGCCGAGCATAATGACTGGCTTCAGGGCGGCGCTGCCGCCCATCGTCGCGCCGCGCGCCACATATGACTCGGTGAAATAGATACGTTTGCCGTCCACGCTGACGGCGGCGTCGTTACAGACAGCGAGCAGCCTGCTATTCGACCGGTCGAGCGAACCCACACGCACGCGCTTCTGTTTGGCCGTGGCGAACACGGTCGGCTTCGAGACGTCCGCCGAGTGAGGCACCCGCGTCACCAGGGGCGCGACCTCGAGGCTGGACAGGTTCAACGTGTAGAGGCCAACCTGCTCGCCCTTAGGGTAGGTCGCCCCGCCGCGTCGCGAAATCGTGAGGATGACAGTGTCCTCGGTTCCAGGAAGCCGATGGATGCCGGCAGCCATCAGCGGAACGTCGACCAGACGCTTCGCTTTTCCAGACTTGAGGTCCACACGCCATATCCACCCGTCCCGCCCGGTAAGGTACGCAAGACCCAGATGCTCGTGCAGCAGAACGTCGTCGTACCCCTCGATCTCCGGCGCGATGGTGTGAATGGTGTCGTAGATGAAGTCTCCATCTGTCTTGACGTCGAGAATGGACTGGG
>CP070792.1:610870-614897 GCA_020346845.1 Gemmatimonadota bacterium | reverse complement strand
CGTTTTCATCCTCACGTTGCCTATAACGATACTAACCTTGGGATTGTTCGTATTCGTCGTGAACGGCGCGATGGTGCTGTTGGTCGATCGTATGATGTCTTCGTTCCAGACAGAAAGCCTCGGCATGGCGATCCTGGCGTCGATCATCGTGAGTCTGACCGGTTGGGCAGCAAACGTATTCATCGGTAAGAAGGAGACCCCGAAGAAGTAGCAATTTCCCGTCGTCCCGGGCACCCGGTTCCCCGGCGGTCGCGTTCATCCGACGGACGCGGCGGCCAGTGCACGAACTGCTCAATTCATCATTCGACATTGAATATTCATCATTCCACCTATTCCCCGACCACCACCACGACCATCTCTCGCCTCCTGGGCCTGTTATCGAGATTGATCGCCACCACCTGCTGCCACGTGCCGAGGGCCAGTTTACCGTCCACAATGGGCACGGCAATGCCGGTCTTCAGCAAAGCCGACCTGATGTGGGAGAACCCGTTGCCGTCACCCCAGCGTGCATTGTGCTCGTAGTGAGCGTTAGTTGGCGCAAGTAGGTCGAGCGCCCGCTGCAGGTCGGCCAGGGCACCACCCTCATACTCGATAGTCGTAACCGCGCCCGTCGATCCGACGAGCTGCACCGAGGCAACTCCGGTTCGCACCCCTGATTCTGCAACTGTCTGCACCACCTCGTCGGTGACATCGCGGTGGCCGTACTCGGCAGGAAGCTGGAATGAGAAGCTGCGTTGGATAGCAGGCATTGCGGATCCTTCCCTCGATGATCTTGTCAGACCGGCACTACCCGGCCTGAATGTAGAATGATGAATGTAGAATGTAGAACGTTCGCCAGCGAGGGGCGGGCGCACTGCACCGCCCATGCAGCACTCTACACCTGCCGGTTGTTCCCCCTTCCCCGTTCCCCGTTCCCCGAATTACGTTCCACGACACCAAGCGTCCCGAGGACTGACGTGAGAATAGCTGATCTGACAATCCCGGTTCTTGGCATCATCACGGCTTCCGCCTGCAACATCGCCGGGCCGAGAGCTGAGCCGTTGTTCATTGACGGGCGGGCAGTAGCTGTCTCGTCTGACTCTGTGTTGGCCATGACAGCACCGGGTGTGGGCGGTGTAGTCATAATCGATCAAAGGACTGGCGAGAGGAGCTTGATCGGCGCCGACGAGCTGAACAGCCCCGCACACGTCCAGTGGAACGACGCGAGGATATACGTCTCGGACGTCGATGGAGGTCGACCACAGGTAGTAGTGTTTGCAGCGAGCGGTGAGTTGCTCGAGCGCATAGATCTGGGCCCGACAGCAGCCGTGCCGCACCAGTTTGCCGTCCTGCCTGACGGACAGATCGTTTTCGAGACTACAGACGACAGGCTGGTGGCGCTGCGGGGTGACAGCCTCGACACGTTTGCGTTGAACGATTCCAGTCGCAAGACGGGCGCACTCGTGGCGGCACGGGGTGGCGTGCTGCACGCAGTGCCTCCTCACACCATCACGCTCTACAACGGCCTGGGTAGAATCAGATGGCGTATCGATTGGCCTTGGTCGGATTCCACCTACGTCGCCGACCTAGCCATCGACTCGCGCGGGCGACCCTTGCTCCTGGCGAGCGAGGAGGGCAGTGAAGGCTTCGTGGTGTTTGCGTTCGATGCCGTAAACGGGGAGATAACCATGTGGATGGAGGGACCATCGGCGACGTTCTCGACGCGCACGTACGGTGACATCCGCCCGGACAGCGCGAGCAACTGGTTAGGGGAAAGTCCCTAGACGATCTAGTACTTGAGGTCCGCCTTCTCGGCGAATTGCTTGAGGATATCTTGCTGTTCCTGCGTCAGGTCCTCTGGAATCTGCACCGCTATCTCCACAAACTGATCGCCCTTGCGGCCGTTCCGCTCGATCCCCTGCCCCTTGATGCGCAACTTTCGTCCCGGCTGCGTTGCAGGCGGTATCTTCACGACAACCTTCTGTCCGTGGATGGTTCTCACCTGCAGCTTGGTGCCCAGAGCCGCCTGAGCGAAGTTAAGCGGAACGGTGCAATAGATGTCGAGGCCTTGTCGCCGGAAGAAGCGATCGGGTTTGACCTGGAACGTCACGATCAGATCGCCCGATCGCCCTCCGGTCGGACTCCTTTGGCCCTGTCCCTTCAGTCTCACTTTGTGCCCCGAGTCCGTGCCTGCCGGCACGCTGACCCGTAACTTCTTGTTGATCGATACCTCGCCGCCACCGGAACACTGACCGCACGCCTGGCTGGCGGTCTTTCCTCGGCCACGGCACGCGGGGCACGGGCGATTGACCGCGAACCCACCCTGGCCAAAACTCACAGTGCCACGACCGCCGCATTCCTTGCACGTGTCTATCTGAGCCCCGGGGGCGGCGCCGGACCCTCCACAAGTGGGACACGCTTCGGTCACCGGTATCGTTATCGGCACTTTGCCGCCCAGCGCGGCGACCTTGAACGGTATCTCCACTGTCTGTTCGATCGGCTCGACATCGCCCGATCGCTTGCCACCCTTGCCAAAGATCGACGAGAAGATGTCACCCAACCCGCCCAGGCCGGAGAAGCCACCCTGCGTGAAGCCACCCAGATCCATGTCCTCGAACTTGGTGGAGCCCGCCCGGCCCGGCCGGCCGCCCCAGCTCTTAGGCCCGCCCGCGAACGCGCCGAACTTCCGCATGGTGTCGTATTTTTTCTTCTGGTCCGGATCGCTCAGGACGGAGTAGGCCTCGGAGATTTCCTTGAACCGTTCAGCAGCCGCCTTGTTGTTCGGGTTGGCATCCGGATGGTACTTCTTGGCCAGCTTGCGGTATTCCTTCTTGATCTCGTCCGCCGAGGCCTTGTCGGATACACCGAGAACCTGGTAGTAATCCTGGGCCGGAGCCACGGTCAGGCCTCCGCTCCTACATCCGGCGGGGCCTCGACGTACACCTGGACCCGGGCCGGTCGCAGCAAGTTCTTGCCCATCTTGTACCCTACCTGCAGCACCATCGCCACATGGTCCTCCTGCTCTTCGCTCGGCGCAGGCGCGGTTGCTACGGCTTCGTGGTAGTTGGGATCGAATCTTTCTCCAGCTTCCCCGGTACGCTCGAGCCCTTTGTTCGTCAGCTCGCGCAGGAGCTTGCGTTCCACTAGATCGACTCCTGCCACTACATCCGCCACACTCACCTGATCCGCATCCAGCTCGGTCACTCTCGCCAGATCGTCAATCGAGTCGAGCAGCGTTCCCATCAAGTCCGCCTGCGCCTGATTCCACGTCTCGCTGCGCTCTCTTATCCGGCGGTTGCGGAAGTTCGCGAACTCAGCGGCCAGACGCAGGTACGTGTCCTTTTGCTCATCTAGTTCGCGCTTGAGTCGGGCGATCGTCTCCTCCGGCATTTCGAACAACTCGTCCGGGGCCTCTTCACCCGCCTCAACCGGGACCTCGCCCTCCGCGGCTTCCGCCACAGGGGCTATCGTCTCATCCGCTGCGGCTGCTGGTTCCGGCTCCGGCACCCCCGGCTGTTCCACTTCTATTTCGGTCTTGTGCTTCTTTTTCCGTTTCCCCATCAGTCCTTCCGTTTGCCTCTGATCCCACTGAAAACCTCGTAATTCCCGCAAGAACTATAAGTTAACGCGCCGGTTGCGACTAGCCGGCGACCCGGCAACCCGGTTTCCCTGTAGCCCGGTCTCCCGTACCCACCCATCTTCTGCCGTCGTCATTTCTCGGCGGTCGCGACGGTCACGGCGGGCGTGGCGCAATCTGCAATCTGCATTCTGCACTCAGCACTCAGCACTCACTCGCCCAGCATCAGCCTCACCAAATCCATCCCCGCCTGCGCCGCCCGATGCCGTACTTCATCCCGCTCTCCCGGGAACCAGCGTTTGTGCGACTCAACTACGTCACCAACCTTGCCGGCGATCCACACCGTTCCGCGAGGCTTCTCTTCAGTGCCACCGCCCGGCCCGGCTATCCCCGTGATAGCTATCCCCACCTCGGCACCGAACCGACTGCATGCGCCCTCCGCCATTGCTCGGGCTACAGCCTCGCTCACCG
>CP070792.1:606717-610770 GCA_020346845.1 Gemmatimonadota bacterium | reverse complement strand
CACCGGTCGTTTCGGCCCACGGTACTACTCGTTCAATCGGGGTGCGGTGCACTACGTAGTGCTGGACGATGTGTTCTGGCACGGCAAGGGCTACATCGGCTACCTGGATGCAGAGCAGTTGGCGTGGCTCGAGAAAGACCTGGCGCTGGTGGAGCCGGGGTCAACGGTATTCGCGGCCGCACACATCCCCGTACTCGGGTCGCGTCACGTGCGGGTTGGTCAAGAGAACCCGAGCTTCACCTTGGCAGTCACCAATCGTGACCAGTTGTACGCTCTGCTCGAGCCGTTCGACGCCCACATCCTCACCGGGCACACTCACGAGAGCGAGCACGTATTCGAGCATGGTGTACACGAGCACGTAAACGGTGCGGTGTGTGGTGCGTGGTGGAGTGGTCCGATATGCGCCGACGGTACTCCCAATGGTTACAGTGTCTATGATATAAACGGTTCCGAAGTGACATGGCGCTACAAGTCCACGGGTTATGACTTCGATCATCAGATCCGGACCTATCCCCACGGCGCAGATCCCAAGGCCCCCGACGAGATAATAGCCAACGTGTGGGATTGGGATCCCGAGTGGCAGGTCGTGTGGTACGAAGACGGTGACCGCCGTGGCTCCATGGCGCAGCGGGTGGGCTACGATCCTCTGAGCGTAGAGCTTCACACCGGCCCCGATCTTCCAGTGGGACGTGAGTGGGTGGAACCGGTGCCTACAGCGCATTTGTTTTATGCTCCTGCGTCCAGAAATGCTGATGTCACAGTCGAAGCGACGGATCGATTCGGGAGGGTGTATAGCGCGGCGCTGTAGGTGTTGGCTTTGATGCATGTCCGGGTGAGCTTGAGTGCAGTCACGGAGTAGGAGGGGAAGGAGGGGAAGCTGGGGAAGGAGATCGGAGCGTCCGGGGGTGGGGTTGTGCGGTCGGGATCCCGGGCCACCGGGGTGCCGGGCCAATTATCTTTCCACCCACTACCGAATCCCGAGGCAGGTCATGACACACGTCCGAAGATCGTTCATCTCTTTAGCGCTATTCACGGCGCTCCCGATATCCCTAACAGCCCAAGTCGCTCAGCAAGATACGGTCGAGACCGGCCAATTCGACTACGGTAAGATGTGGACGTTCGAGTACGCGCCGAGCCAGTACTTCACTGATACATACGGGTTTGACGCCAACGCTGCTTGGTTCGAGCAGGCGCGGCTCTCGGCAGTCAGGATCCCAGGATGCTCGGCATCGTTCGTATCGCCCAATGGACTGCTCGTCACCAACCATCACTGTGTGCGTGGCAGAGTGGCGCAGGTATCGCAGCCCGGCGAGACGCTATTGGACAGCGGGTTTTACGCCGCCACGCTGGAGGAAGAGCGCCCGATTCCCGGGTACTATGCGGACCAACTGATTGCGATCGAAGATGTGAGCGACGAAGTGTTTGCAGCGATCGATCGGGTTGACGATCCGGCTGAGAAGGAGAGGGTCAGGCAAGCGGTGCTGACTGAGATCCAGACGGAGCTGAGTTCAACCTACATGGTCGAGGGTGCAAACATCCGGGTCCAGATCATCTCGCTGTATCACGGCGGACGCTACTCGGCATACGTGTTCCGTAGGTTCACCGATGTGCGGCTGGTGTTTGCGGTCGAGCTACAAATCGGGTCCTTCGGTGGCGATCCCGACAACTTCACCTACCCGCGATACGCGCTCGACTTCGCGTTCCTCCGCGTGTACGACAATGACGGCAACCCGCATCAGGCCGATCATTTCTTTGGCTGGGGTAACGAGGGTGTCGAAGAGGGAGATGTGGTGTTTGTGATTGGCAACCCCGGACCCACCAGCCGGCTCAACACGATGGCGCAGCTCGAGTTCCAACGCGATGTGACCGTTCCGGCGAGGGTTGCGTTTCTCGAGACTCGGCTCACCGCACTGTGGGACTTTTATAACGACTATCCGGAAGAAGGCGAGCAGCTCAACATCCGCCCCCGCGCCTTCTCGCTGTCCAACTCATTCAAAGCCAACAGCGGCCGACTCGAGGCGCTGAGCGATCTGGGAATCATGGCCCGCAAGGCAGGCGCCGAGCGTGATCTGCGAGTCGCCATCCAAACGCGCGCCGACCTGAGCGCGCAATACGGCAACCTGCTGGACGAGATAGCCGCTATACAGCAAGAGAAGAGAAGGCACGCAGCAGAGTACGCAGCGTTCCAGTCGTTGGGCAATAGCAGCTCGGGGTCCGCTACCATACGTCGCGCGCTGATGGCGTATCGCATGATAGCCGAGCCAAACCCCGCATTGGGCGACACGCTGGCGAGTCTGGCGGGCCATCCCGCTGAACTGGAGCAGGCGCTGTTGACCGCGCGATTCGCAGACTTCGAGCAATACCTCGGTGCTGACCACGAGATAACACGCGCAGCACTGCAGGGCATGGACCCGGCCGCCGCGGCTACCGCAATGATCGGACGATCCGTGTTGGGCGACCAGAGTCGCACGCAACAGGCGATTGCCGCTGGCTCACTGAGACCGAGCGACCCGGCTGTCAGTCTCGTATCAGCAATCGAACCGCATTACAACGCCTACTTGCGCGACTATCGCGCGCTGGTTGCCCGCGAGCGGCAACTCGCCAGCGACCTTGGTCGGGTTCGGTTCGAGGTATACGGCAGTGAGATTCCGCCGGATGCGACGTCCTCGCCGAGGATCACCGACGGAGTGGTGAGGTCGTACGAGTACAACGGCACCTTAGCGCCGCCTTACACCACCTTCTTCGGGATCTACGACCGCTACTTCTCGCACGAGCGGCAATTCGACTGGGCGCTACCGGGAAAGTGGCGGACACCGCCGGCCGGTCTCGATCTCAGAACGCCACTCAACTTCGTGTCGACCGCCGATACATACGGTGGTAATTCAGGGTCCCCAGCCGTGACTCCCGCGTTGGAGATCGTGGGTCTCAACTTCGATCGCAACATCGAAGGTCTGAGCCGTGACTTCATCTACCTGCCCGAACGTGGCCGCAACATCATGGTCGACGTCCGTGCTATCCGTGCGGCCTTGGATCAGGTCTACTCGACCGATCGCATACTGGCAGAAATCGAAACGGGCCGATTGTTCACTACTGAGAGCGAGGCGGAAGGGGCAAGACGGTAGGCGCTCTCAGAATTGAGCCAAACGAAAGGCCCCGCTCTTCACGGGGCCTTTTCTCCTAGCGCACATCGAATCTCAACCCTCCGGCACAATCCTCAAATCGTAGTTACTGTGCCGCCACATACGCGTTGCCGTGCCGTCGGGCCCGATGTCGAAGCGGATCTCCTCACCCAGCGACTTGTCGCTGCGTACACGGCGGAAGGTATGCTCGCCCGTCTTTTTGAGCTCTATCATGGACTCCAGTGGATTCTCGGTGGGCAGCGACATGATGCTGAGGTTGCCATCCCACACGAGCACCGCCATCTCTCCACCCCAGGGTGCGGTGCTATATGTACCGGTATAGATCTCGAGCGACTCGTCGGCTGGATCGGCCTGCTTCGATGTATCTACAGCCTCCGCGAGAGCTGGGCCCATGATCTCCTGGGCCCTGCGTGCAAACAGGCCGCTGTTTACACCGCTGGCGTTGGCCATGAAGACCGTAGCCACCTTGCCCTTGGGCTCTACTGCCAGCTGTGAGCGATAACCGGGGCAACTGCCACCGTGACCTACATAGGTCTTGTCGTCTGCACGCCAGGTCGAGAAACCCAATCCCCATTTTGTTTCCCAGTCGGGATCGAGCCAATGGACGCGATACATCTCACGCAGTGTATTGCGCGACAACAGTTCATCAGCGTCGTGGTGCAGCACGCGGAACTGCCAGCTGGCAAACTTGCCCAGATCTTCCACCGTAGATGCATACCCGGCTGCAGGTGCAATGCCGCGGGCCTGAAAGACGTTGACGGCCGGTCGTGACCCGTCTCGCATGCGCGCACTATAGCCCTGAGCCATGCGTCCACCGTGCTCGGCTACCGGTATGTCGGAGTACGTGGCGCTCATGTGCAGTGGATCCAGTATCGAACTCTGGATGTAATCACCGTATGACTGACCCGACGCC
>CP070792.1:602551-606617 GCA_020346845.1 Gemmatimonadota bacterium | reverse complement strand
CTATAGCCTCTTGCGGACCGTTCTTGGACGTGTAGGTTACCGCGCGCGTACCACCCTCCGTTTGTGAGGTACGTCACATTTTTGTCATCGTTTTGTAATGATTCGCCCACGCTGCTGCCAGCCTTGTGCAGGAACCGCGGGGTACAATTAGTACAACACTGTTCGGAGGCGAGTCGTGTTTGACCAGCTAATGGAGTCAAATCCCAACAAAGAAGGCATGCTGACGCGAATGTTCTCCGGTTCCACCGTTTCGGTGGTGTTGCACACCGGACTGATCTACTTCGCTGTTGTCATGACCATGGGAGGCCCGGAACAAGTCGAGGAAGTCGTGGCCGATACCACGATGGTCTTCATTCAGGAGCAGCCTGAAGAAGACGAGCCCCCTCCACCGGAGGTGCTCGATCTGCCACCACCGAAAGGATTCCGGACCCTGTCAGCACCAATCAACATCCCGACGGGCATCCCGCCGATCGACCTGACACAACAGTTCGACCCGCGTGATTTCAGCGGTATCGGCGTGGAGGAAGGCGTTTTCGAGGGAGTTGAAGAAGGACCGATCGACCTAGCTCAAGTCTTCACTGAGGCCGTGGTCGACGAAGCACCTGAGCGGATTTCCAGTCCACCGCTCGAGTATCCTCGCATGATGCAGCAGGCAGGTGTTGAAGGCTCGGTCGTCCTACAGGGAGTTGTAGATACGACGGGTCGTATCGAACAGGGCTCGATCGTGGTCATAAGCTCCACGAATCGTGCTTTTGAGGGACCTGCGAGACAGCTGCTCCAGCGGAGCCTATTCCGGCCCGGAAGGGTTCGGGGACAGCCCGTGAGGGTGCTTATCCAGCTGCCGATCCAATTCACGCTTATTGGCGGTGAGTGATCCTGCAGTTGACTGACTATAGATGAGAGTTGTTCGATCTAAACCCATGATGGAGGCCTGTTAGGCAATGGAAGTATCACTACTTCAACTTTGGAACGACGCCGGTACGTTTGCCCGGTTCATCATCATCTTGCTGTTAGCCATGTCGGTCTTTTCGCTTTCGGTCGGTGCCGCCAAGTGGTGGAGATTCCGCAAGAGCCGCAAGGCGACCCGCAGGTTTGCCCCCGAGTTCGCTCGCTTCCTCCAGGAAGAGGAGCTGGATGCGGCGATCGAGCTGGCAGAAGCCGAGAACGTCTCTCACGTCGCGCGTGTGCTGGGTCAGGCACTAGCCGAGGTGAAGCCGCTCATCCGCGATCGTGCTACGATCACGGCTGCTGACATCAATTCCGCCGAGCGTGCGATTGAGCGTCAGAGCCTGATTCTGTTGTCGGAGCTCAAGAAGGGAATGGGTATCCTGGCCACGGTTGGTGCGACTGCACCATTCGTAGGACTGTTGGGAACCACGATGGGTGTGGTGAACTCATTCACCGGTATGGCGCTGACCGGTTCTGGCGGACTGGCCGCTATTTCGGCTGGTATCGCTGAGGCGTTGATCACGACCGCGTTTGGTCTTGGTGTGGCGATTCCGGCGGTGTGGTTGTTCAACTACTTCACCACCAGGATCGAGAACATCACGGTTGAGATGACCTACACGTCGAAGGAGCTCGTTGACTTCCTTATCAAGAGCGTCGGCAGTGAGTTCGGTCGTTCGATCTTCACCAAGGAGTTCAAAGCTCAGCAGGCGTCGGCAACAGAGCCCACGACCTGAGTTCACGGACCAGTTGACAAAGGAGAGCTGGTCTTATGGAAGTATCAACCAAGACTGCGGCAAAGAACGAACCCAACGTCGTTCCGATGATCGATATCATGTTGGTGTTGCTCATCATCTTCATGATCGTGACGCCGATCATCTCCGCTGGCTTCCAGGCTACGATGCCTTACGCCAAGGAGATCGAGAATCGGCCCGAAGAAGATGGTGACATCATCCTCGGTATCGATACCAGGGGGCAGTACTTCCTGGATCCAGGCACCAAAGAGATCGGGATTGTCCCTGAAGGAGCGCTCGAAGGCATGTTGCGGGCCATCTACGACGCCCGTACGAAGGACAAAATCCTGTATCTGCGCGCTCACAACGATCTCGAGTACGGTCAGATCCAGGACGCAGTAGAGATCTGCCGGAAGGCGGGTGTGCGCGTGCTGGCGACGATTGCCGAGGAGAGACGTGTAATGCCTGGGCAGGCCCGCCAGGTAAGAGAAGGGGGGGATTGATCAATGGGTATGCAAGTAGGTGATAGCGGTGGTGGACCGCTAAACGAACCCAATGTCGTGCCGATGATCGACATCCTGCTAGTGTTGCTCATCATCTTCATGATGCAGGTACCCCTTCAGCGCAAGGCGATGGATACACAGGTTCCTCCAGTGGAGCAGCGTGAGGAATCACAGTCCGAGGGTGAGAGCGATCAGATCGTGCTCGAGATGCGGGCCGATGGCACGCTCGCAATCAATACCGATCCGGTAACGGAAGCGGCCCTCGACGCGCGACTGCATGAGATCTACGACAATCGACCGGCGAAGCTGATGTTCTTGAAGCCGGCACGAAATCGTAGGTATCAGGAGATTATGCACATTATGGATATTGCGCGTGGCGCAGGCGTCCAGGTAATCGGCTTGACGCCGAAGGAGGCGGACGAAACCGCCGCGCAGTAACCTGGTTCCCACATCGTGGGGTAGTACTGACGGGCGTGGGAGCCGAAACTTGGGGCTTCCGCGCCCGTTTGGTGTATTATAGGGAACATGAGACGTGTACCCCGCCCACCCATCCTCACACTGCCCCGATCGGACAAGCCGTTCTTCGGGGGCACGGCGACGTCTGTGGTTTTACACGGTGCCCTCATTCTCTTGGTAGTTGTCGGTGAGCAGACGGCATATGAGTTGTTCCTGGCGGGTGGCGGATCGGGACCCCGCGGAGGCGGAGGCGGTGGCGGCGGTGAGTTTGTCCGATATGTGGACATACCGGCGTTCACGGTGGCATCCGCTACCCCGGCCGAGGTCGTGGAGGAACCACGGGTGGAGATCGCGATCCCAGAGCCAGTGTTGCGAGACATCCCCAAGGAGGCCCCACGGATAACCTTCGCACAGCCAACAGAGCACCTCACCGCCCCGGAGGTTGGACGCGGAGCGGGGTCCGGTGGTGGCCCGGGCAGCGGTACGGGGACGGGTGGTGGTGTTGGAACCGGCCAGGGTACCGGCACCGGGAGTGGTGAGGGCCCCGGCAGCGGCGGCGACGGTGGCAGCGGGTTCGCTCCTCAATCCCGTCAGATGCTACTGCCGCCCGACGCACCCGAGTCGATCAAGGGGACCGAATTCCGCGTAAGGTTCTGGATCAATGAACGGGGCAGGGTTACCAAGGTCGAGGTCGATCCTCCTATCAAGGATGCGGACTACCGCAAGAAGTTCATGGAAAAGATGCGTCAGTTCACATTCCACCCAGCACGCAAGGCCGATGGAACCCCCGTGGCTGCGCATTATGATGTTCTGATTACTCCCTAGATGGGCCTTTAGCTGGCCGCACTGCACGGGGCCGTCCTATCCTACCAGCTCCGCTGCCATCGCCAGCGCCCCACCGGCCGCATCCACCGTAACGTCCGCGATCTCGATCCGCTGATCGGCCGCTCGCAGCTGGTCCACTAGCGAATGTCGAGTGGATGTATCGGCTTTCAAGAGACCGCCACCGAGCGCGACAGGCACGGTCGCGTCTGGCGGGAAGTGGCGAACCAAGGCAAGCACGAGCTTGGCCAGTTCACTTGCAGCGGAATTGACCAATCTTGCCGCGACGAGGTCTCCCTGACCTGCAGTGCGATCCACAGCAGCCGCCAAACTGATTATTACAGTTCTCTCTACCGACCGTGCCCATCGGATGGTCTGCTCCGCAGTCTCAGCTCCGGCTTCTGCGGCTAGCACCTCGGTCAAACGAGTGCCTGGGCCGCGGCCATCCGACGCATGGCCAATCGCTGCCAGAGCGTCTCGGGCCAATGCATAGCCGCTGCCCTCGTCACCGAACTTCCAGCCGAAGCCGCCGGTGCGCCACAAGTGGCCACTGTGATCTCTGGCGTACGCGATCGAGCCCGATCCGGCGGAAAGCGTGATCCCTGG
>CP070792.1:598374-602451 GCA_020346845.1 Gemmatimonadota bacterium | reverse complement strand
CCATCGCACATCGACTTGCCCGGCCAGCTGTGGCCACCACCGCGCACCGCCACCAGCAACTCACGCTCTCGCGCAAACGTCACCGCTTCCCTGACATCGGCCGCACTCATGCATCGCGCAATCATGGCGGGACGCTTGTCGTGCATTCCATTCCACAACTTACGGGCAGTATCGTACTGTGGATGATTAGACAGAATGAGTTGACCGGAGATCGCCTCACCCAGCTCGTTTACGGCTGCGCGCTCCAGTTCGATTTCCGCGCCATCGAGCGATACCGCTGGGATACTGGTGCCTGCCCTCCCGGGCGCCCGGCTACACGACGTGAGGATTGGAGTTGTACTTGCGAGCCCGGCGATTGCCGACTGGACAAAGTGACGACGGTTCATATCGTACCCCCTGAAGGAACTCCCAGCACTGCTCATTACACGCACGCAGTGACCTCGCCGTGAGGTCACTGCGCTCTTTCAGCACTCAGTGGATTTGTGTTGCTGAGTACGTCGAAGGTCTCGTGGGATCGCGGCCACATGCAGGATTCTGGCAGGCGGCCATGGTCCGTAGCATCACGGGTTCTCCAACGGCTCTAAGGGCGACGCGCCAAGCTAGAAGCCGGTACAACTTGCGTCAACATCGCACTTTTTTTCACAAGGCGCGCAGAGCAGGGAGCGGAAGCTGGAGGTGTGACGCCGGGTTCCAAACGGCGGCCGACTCACATGAGCGCCACAATCGCCGGCGCCAGGCGAAGGGCATTCATCATCGAGTCCGTTGCCATGAGGTGGGTATTGTGTAGGATACAACAGCTCTATCCGATTCGGTGCAGAGAAGCGGTTCTGGGTCCTTCGACCATCCTTCACCGATCATCGACGCTCGCAAGGAAGTGTCCTTAAGCGTCCGAGGACGATTCATGCTAGGTGCCATCGTGGGAGATTTCATTGGCTCGGTTCACGAGTTCAACGCTCCGAAGCACAAGGACTTCGAGTTGGTGAACCCCGCTTGCACGGTTACCGACGATTCCTTACTGACAGTCGCTGTCGCTGAGTGGTTGTTGGACGACATCAACCTTACCGACCGATTTCACGACTTGGTAGCAGCATATCCCGGATCGGGATGGGGTGGGATGTTCTACAGATGGGCGCAGTCTCGCACGCGCGAGCCGTACAACTCGTTCGGCAATGGCTCAGCCATGCGCGTGAGCCCAGTGGGTTGGGCGTTCTCCTCACTGGAAGAGACGATTGATGCCGCGGGACGGTCGGCTTCGGTGACACATAATCACCCCGAGGGCATCAAGGGCGCTCAGGCAGCTGCGGCGGCCATCTTTCTCGCACGTTCCAGTCATGACAAGGCGATCATCAAGAACGAAATCACGCAGCGCTTCTCATACCACCTCGATCACAGTGTAGACGAGGTGCGACCCAAGTATCGCTTCAACGAGACGTGCCAGGGCACCGTACCAGAAGCGATAATTGCATTTCTCGATGCATCTGATTTCGAGGATGCACTACGCAACGCGGTCTCACTGGGCGGCGACGCCGACACGCTCGCCTGTATTGCAGGAGGGATAGCACACGCCTACTACGGTTGCGTACCCCAGGACATCGCCGATCCAGCTCTGCAGTCGCTGCCCTCTGCGCTGCGCGGCGTTTGGGATCGGTTCCGCACACAATACCATGTACCGAGCTGAAGTTTGTGGGCATGATTGACACCCGTAGCACTGCTCTCCTCGTGGTCGACGTGCAAGAAGCAGCAATTGCTCGCAAGCCATACATGGGAGAAGTGGTACTCGACAACATAGCCACGCTGATCGACGCGTGCAGAACGGCCGGCGTGGAAGTGGTCTACGTACAGCACGACGGGCAGCCGGGTGATGACGAAGAGCCGGGAACGAAGGTATGGGAGATATACGACGCGATTCGTCCCAATCCAGGCGAGAAGGTTGTGCGTAAACGGTTCAACAGCGCGTTTCGCGAAACCGACTTACGGTCATATCTCGAGGAGCGCGGTATCGGCACGCTGATTCTGGTGGGGATACAAACCGAGTACTGTGTCGACACTACATGTCGGGTCGCGTTCGAGTACGGCTTCAGGGTGATCGTGCCCGAGATGGCGAACACTACATATGACAATGGGAACATCACTGCCGGTCAGATCTACGACCTCGTCAACAATCGGATTCTCGACGGACGATTCGCGATAATTCTAAGTATGCGAGATGCGCTCGAGGCGATTGCAGGGAGAGGGAACTTGGCTTGAGCCAATATGGAAACAGCAGATTTCACTGCCATCTGTTGGCTCGTTTGTTGCTTCAGCTTGGAAATGTGCGGTAGATAAGCTATAGATATTGGGTCGCCCTCACAGAATTACCAGGAGTCACCAAATGCGCCGCTCGTCAAGGATCGCCGCCGCTGCTGCTATCTTCGTGTTCTCCGCCTGCAGCGAAACCGTCTCGCCGCCCGTGGAACAGCCGGACTTGGGCCAGTCTCACGCCATTGCCGACCAATTCATTGTGGTCCTGCAAGACAACGCGCCCGCGGGCCTAGAACGCAGAATGAGCGCCGACCAGGGCGACGTTCTCTTCGTCTATGAGACAGCGATCCGTGGCTTCGCGTTCAGGGGATCGGCACAGGTCGCCGAGGCCTTGGTGCGAAATCCCTTCGTGGCCTATGTAGAGCAGGACCGGATTGCAACGTTGCACGCAACGCAGTCACCCACGCCAGCGTGGGGCATCGATCGTATCGACCAGCGCGATTTGCCGCTGGATGACTCCTTCACCCACAGCGTCGACGGGTCAGGTGTAAACGTCTACGTGCTCGATACCGGTATCCGGCTGTCCCATGATGATTTCGGCGGCCGCGCCAATTACATACCAAACGGCAACAGTGGCGACTTCGTCAACGACGGTCATGGCAGTGCAGCCGACTGTCACGGACACGGTACGCACGTGGCGGGCTCAGCGGCCGGTTCGTCTTTTGGTGTGGCCAAAGGCGCAACGATCTGGTCGGGCAGAGTCGTGAACTGCCAGGGGAGCGGCAACGTCTCCATGGCCATTGCTGGAGTGGATTGGATTACCGCCAACGGAAAGCGACCTGCCGCGGTCAACATGAGTCTGGGGTACGGTAACGTGCAGTCATTGCGCGACGCCGTGGAAAACTCGATCGCCGCCGGATTCAACTATGCGGTGTCGGCAGGTAACGGGAACTTCGCCGGGATTCCGCAGGACGCGTGTGCAGGCAGTCCGGCCGGTGCAACTAATGCCAACACGGTGGGTGCAACCGCAAGCGACGACGACGAGGCGTCGTTCTCCAACTACGGCACGTGCGTGGACATACTAGGTCCCGGTGTGGCAATCCGCTCGGCATGGTACACTGGGGACGCCGCCACTGCATCGCTGAGCGGCACCTCGATGTCGAGTCCACATGTGGCCGGCGCGATCGCGTTATACATCGAAGCCAACCCGGGCAGCACACCGCAACAGGTGACGGCAGCACTCACGAGCAACGCCAGCGTGAACAAGATACGATTGCACCGTCGAAGCCGGCAGAACAACACGCCGAACCTCCTATTATACACAGCGTTCATTGGCGGCGGAGCACAGAACCAATCGCCGACGGCCTCGTTCACGTTTAGCTGTACCGACCTCACCTGCGAGTTCGATGGTAATAGCTCAACGGACCCCGATGGTACCATCACGGCCTACTCATGGGATTTCGGGGACGGCAGCGTTGGCACGGGGGTCACGACAACACACACCTACGCAGCGGGCGGCAACTATGCAGTCACTCTGACGGTGACCGACAACGAGGGCGCCACGGGAGACGATACACAGAATGTGTCCATTGCCACGGCTGGCGGATTGGTGCTAACGACCAGCGGCTACAAGCTCAAGGGACGTAACACGGTAGATCTAACGTGGTCGGGCGCGACTTTCGCCAACGTGGACGTGTATCGCGATGGCAGTCTGATCCAAACAACTTCCAATGACGGGGCCTTCACCGACGCGACCGGAACCCGCGGTGGCATCACCTATGTATATCAGGTCTGCGAAGCAGGCACCTCCACCTGTTCAAACACATCGACTGTGGT
>CP070792.1:594176-598274 GCA_020346845.1 Gemmatimonadota bacterium | reverse complement strand
ATGGATCAGGACCGCTTGCTCGAACGCGCGCTGGCAATCGAAGGTCGGCTCCAGGTAGACGAGATGCGCGCAGCCACTCTGACCGACCTGACACGATCGTCCTTAGGTGCAGCCGCCGTCAGGCTACGCAATCTGCCACTCGAGATCATAGCGTTGACCGGTGCTACGTACGACGAGACTCTGGCAGCCGCACGGCGAGAGGATCCAGATCTCGTTGTCATCGACTATCTCCAGCTGATATCACCACCGGAAACGCGAAACACTGTCGACGAGGATTGCGCGTCGTCCGTGCGGGCGCTGAAGGCAGCTACGCTCGGAAACAACTTCGTGTGCCTCACCGTCGCGCAGCTGCCCGGTCTGGACATGGATCGACAGGACCGACGTCCGTCGCTGGACGACTTCGGTTCGCTCGGTGCCGTCAAGCAGCACTCGGATGTCGTGCTCGGCATCTACCGAGAGGAGATGTATTCTGGCGGCCCGGACGTCGAAGGCGCCACGGAACTCATCGTAGCGAAGAACCGCAACGGCCCAACCGGATTCATAGACCTCTACTTCTACCAACAGTGGATGCGATTCGAGGATATGCTGGACCCGGATCGCTGAAACCATCTCACAGTCTCGCTCTCCGCGCACACCGTCAGCGCATCCGGTATATTTTAGCGTTTACCTCTGACTCACGCGGTACTGGCATATCCCAGACGACCGGCCCGCCGGAGGCCCGATGGCTGGACATAGCAAATGGAAGCAGATCAAGCACAAGAAGGCCGCCCAGGATGCCAAACGTGGGGCGAAGTTCACCAAGCTGATCAAGGAGATTACGGTAGCCGCTCGGCAGGGTGGCGGTGATCCCGAAGGAAACGCGCGCCTGCGCACAGCCATCGAGAACGCCAAGGCAGGCAACATGCCCGCCGACAACATCACGCGTGCCATCAAGAAGGGCACCGGAGAACTCGAGGGTGTTGTCTACGAAGAGGCTACCTATGAGGGATACGGCCCAGGGGGTGCCGCGATCCTGATCCAAGTCACCAGCGACAATTTGAACCGAACCGTGGCCTCGATTCGCCACATCTTCTCCAAGCATGGCGGCAACCTCGGTACGCCCAATTCCGTGGCTTGGATGTTCGACAGTCGCGGACAACTCTACGTGGACGCCACTTGCTACGCCGAAGACGAGATATTTGATGCAGCTTTGGAGGCGGGCGCAGACGACATCGCCACAGAGGGCGACCAGCACATCATCACGACCGAACCCAATCGGGTGAATACAGTCAGAGGAGCTCTCGAATCCAAGGGGTTGTCGGTGGCCAATGCCGAGGTAGAGCTGATCCCACAGAGTACCGTTACCGTCGAGGGAAAGGACGCCGAACGGCTACTGAAACTGGCCGATGCACTCGAAGAGCACGACGATGTTTCCAAAGTGTTCAGTAACTTCGATATCGACCAGGAGACCCTCGCGGCGATTGGCGGGTGAGTATCCGCGTTCTAGGTGTCGATCCAGGAACGTCGGTGACCGGGTACGGCGTCATTGAACCGACGACCAATCGACCCGGGAGGTTGATCGAATGTGGTGTCATCCGAACAAGCTCGCGCGAGCATATGAGTTGTCGGCTCGAGCACCTCTACGACGGAATACGAGATCTCATAGAGCGTCACCGTCCTACGGCATTAGCCGTGGAGAGCGTGTTTTACGGCAAGAACGTGAAAACCACGATAGCATTGGGTCAGGTGCGTGGGGTTGTTCTACTCGCCGGGGCGCAGGCGGGATTAGAAGTGGCCGAGTTTCCACCAGCTACAGTCAAGAAATCCGTGGTTGGTGAAGGTGGGGCAATGAAAGAACAAGTTGGATTCATGGTGCAACAGTTGCTGCGGCTAAAGGAGCCCCCCAAGCCGGACGATGCCGCCGACGCCTGTGCAATAGCACTCACATATCTACTGAGTTCAAAGGTGCGAGCATGATTGCGGCTGTTTTCGGCAGACTGGTGTCGAAATCGGGTGATCGAGTCGTGGTCGCCACCGCCGGTGGCGTGAGCTATGAGATTGCGGTGCCACTCGGCGTTCTGGAACGTCTGCCTGCGCAAGGACTGGAAGTAGAGCTCAACACCGTTCCCATTGTCAGAGAGGACGGCTGGTCGTTATACGGCTTCGACGATGTCGGAGAAAGAATTGTCTTCCAGCGGCTGTTGGCTGTGAACGGTGTCGGCCCCAGGCTTGCGCTCGCGATCGTATCTACTCTGGGCAACCGAGTCGTCAAAGTTCTGAAAGAAGGTGACATCGCTGCGCTTTGTACGGTTCCAGGGGTCGGCAGGAAGACCGCGGAGCGTATTGCACTCGAACTGAAAGACAAGCTGCGTGACATCGCTCCTGCCGGTGATGCACACGCGGTAACAGTCCCCGGCGAACAAGCGGTTATGGCACTGATCAACTTGGGCTACTCCAGTGGCGATGCCGATAGAGCCGTACGCGCGATACTTTCGCAAACAGGAAGCGGTGATACCGCGGAGTTGATTCGTGGAGCGCTCCAAACATTGACGAGAGGACAATGAAGACAGCTGAGTGGTTGTGCACGTCATGTAGCACGACAAACAGAACGTTGGTTGCGGATAGCGATACGCAGACAGAAGATCGCTGCTTGCACTGTCACACCCGGCACGTGGTTGAACAGGACGAGCGGCCGGTTCGCTGGAGGTCGGTCGCCAAGTCGTGACGAGACCCGAGATCACCACTCCCGAGTCGCTGCCCGACGAAACCTCGTCTGAAGTATCGCTTCGTCCGTCCAAGCTGACGGAGTTCGTAGGGCAGGACGACGTAAAGGAGAGTCTCCAGATCGCCATCGACGCCGCCAGACACCGCGGCGAACCGCTGGACCACGCACTCTTCTTCGGCCCCCCGGGACTGGGCAAGACCACGCTGGCAATGCTGGTAGCCCGCGAGATGGGTGTGAACATTCGAACGACCAGTGGCCCGGTGCTGGAAAAGTCTGGGGACCTGGTGGGGCTGCTCACGACTCTGCAGCAAGGGGATGTTCTCTTCATCGATGAGATTCACCGGCTGCGTCCCGCCTTGGAGGAATTCCTCTACCCGGCAATGGAGGACTTTCGCGTCGACGTCCGGATCGCCGAAGGACCAAACGCGCAGACCATCCCGATGGGAGTCGAGCCCTTTACCCTGATTGGAGCGTCAACCCGCTTCGGGATGCTCACCCCACCAATGCGAGCTCGTTTTGGGCTGATTGAGAGACTGGGTTACTATCCAACGGAGGACCTGGAGCAAATAGTAAAGCGATCCGCCGGCATCTTCCGTGTCGCGATCGAGGTTGCAGGAGCGCGCGAAATCGCAAAGCGAAGCCGCGGCACTCCGCGTGTCGCCAACCGCTTGCTCCGACGAGTGCGAGATTACGCGCAAGTGCGGGCTGACGGTACGATCACGGAACAGGTAGCACAGGCTGCGCTGGAGCGCCTCAACGTGGATGAATACGGATTGGACGATATGGATGCCCGCATTCTCCGACTCATCATTGAGAAGCACGACGGCGGACCCGTGGGCCTGAACAACATAGCTGTCGCCATAGGGGAGGACGCCGGGACGCTGGAGGAGGTATACGAACCGTTTCTCATCCAGCAGGGATTTCTCAACCGTACTCCACGTGGCCGCGTCGCAACACCGGCAGCCTATCGTCACTTCGACTACACACCACCGGCTACTTCGCACGGGAATCAGGAAAACCTCTTCGACCAAGGCTAGTGCCCCGCACTTTCCGCACGTCCGATTTCGACTACGATTACCCGCATGAGCTGATTGCTCAGCGACCGCTACCCGACCGAGGTGGCAGCAGACTGCTGACGATTCAACGCGCAACGGGCCAGATCGAACACCGCCAGTTCGGCGATTTCGCTGAGCTACCGGACCCCGGTGACGTTGTGGTCATCAACGAGAGTCGAGTAATCAGAGCGCGCCTGATCGGAATCCGCGAGAACGGGCGCGAAGCCGAAGTCTTGCTGGTACAGCCGGAGTCAGGCGATACGTGGCTCGCAATGGTCCACCCGGGTGGCAAGCTCAAGACAGGTCGCACACTGCGCTTCGGTGATCACTGTAGAGCGG
>CP070792.1:589973-594076 GCA_020346845.1 Gemmatimonadota bacterium | reverse complement strand
GCAGAACATCTCATCAATCGCGGCGATGCGGGCTTCGGCTCGCTCGATTTGTGTTGTGACGTCCTCGAGGTGCTGGCGTGATTTCCTCAGGTGCGACTCCAGTCTTCTGATCTGCGACCTACGATCTTTCTTCTCGGATTGGTCTCTGCGTCTCTTCTCCTTCTTAGCCTTCAGGACCACTCTATCGACATCCAGGTGATCGTCACCGCAGGCATGTACGTAATCCTCATACGTGCCGGCATAGTCGGTGATTCCATCCGACCTGATCTCCACAATGCGCGTGGCAAGCTGTCCTACAAACCAGCGGTCGTGTGACACGAAGATGAGCGTGCCGGGATAGTTGTTGAGTCCATCCACCAGCGCTTCAATAGACTCGAGGTCCAGATGGTTGGTGGGCTCGTCCAGTACCAACACATTGGGCAGTTCGATACTCAGGCGAGTGAAGACCAACCGGGTCACTTCCCCACCAGAAAGGGTGGACAGCTTCTTCTTACCGTCGCTTCCTGAAAACAGGGTGAGTCCCATCTGGCCCCGCACATATCCCAGGTCTCGGCTTGCACAAGAGTTCCAGATCCATTCCTCAGCGGTGGTGTCGGTGCTCTCGAACTGATCTTGCCGGTCCTGCGCGAAGTATCCAGGATGGGTTTCGTAGCCCCACCCCACATCGCCGGCATCCGCATTGAGGCGGCCCATCGCGATTTTCAGTAGTGTGGACTTGCCAATGCCGTTGGGCCCGATGATGGCCAAACGATCGCCGCGGGTGACAGTGAGATCTACGCCGTTCAGTACTCGGTTACTGCCAAATGATTTTGCCACTCCCTTCAGGACGAGAACGTCGCGTCCACTGTCCCTCTGTTGCTCAAACCGAAACTTGGGGTAGCGACGTGAGCTCTGAGGCAACACCTCCAGGCCCTCAGCTTTCTTCTCGATCATGCGCACCTTGCTCTGGGCTTGCCGTGCCTTGCTTGCCTTGGCACGGAAGCGGTCGACGAACTTCTGATGGTGTGCAATGTCGCGTTCCCGCGCGGCAATCTCCTTTGAACGGCGTGCTCGCTCAGCGGCCTTTGCTTCGACAAAATCACTGTAGTTGCCACGATAGAAAATCACCGTCTCGTAGTCGACATCCAGGATTGCTGTGCAGACGTTGTCGAGGAAACGATGATCGTGAGAAATGACAACGACGGGTCCCGCAAATTCCCGCAAGAATGTCTCGAGCCAACGGATCGATAGGATGTCCAGATGGTTGGTTGGCTCGTCGAGCAGCAGGACGTCTGGAGTGCTAGCAAGCACTTGGGCCAACAACACGCGCAGCCTGAACCCACCGGATAACGTGGACAGTGGATCATGATGTACTGACGCCGGCAGTCCGAGGCCCTCCAGTATGGTTGCCGCTCGGGCCTCAGCTGTGTATCCGTCGTGGCGCAGGACGATATCTTCGAGTTCCGCGAACCGATCCGCCTCAAAACCATCACCTGGGCTCGCGAGCAGGCCCTGCTTCTCCTTCATCGCTTTCCACAGTTCGCGATTACCCATCAGCGCGACTGCGATGATCTCCTCTTCATCGTAGAGGAATTGATCCTGTTGTAGAATCCCTAGACGCAGCCGCTTTGGAACGGATACCGTTCCACCACTGGCATCCAGCTCATCACTCAGAATCTTGAGCAGCGTCGTTTTCCCAGAGCCATTGGCACCCACCAACCCGTACCGCTCACCAGCGTTGAGCTGGAACGATACGCTGGCGAACAAGGTACGGTCTCCGAACGATTTTGACAGGTTGGATACAGAGATCACGGGGAGGGAATCTAACCGCGTGTGATCCCGTCGGCATGCTACATGCTCGTATTGGCGGCCGCCTCTACCACCTCTTTGACACCTTGCAGGGTGAATGGCTTCTTGATCGTGAGAAAGATGCCCAATTCCCGCATGGGCAGATCCAGTACATCCTCATAAGCAGACATGACTACGATCCGCACATCGGAGTGGTCCTGCTTCATGCGTCTCATCAGCAGCATGCCGTCCACGGTCGGCATGACGATATCGACGAGCGCCACGTCGAAGGCCGTGTCATTCAAGATTGCCAGAGCCTCTAGTCCATCACTGGCCAACACGACCTCGTTTCCCTCTGTCTCGAGATAGCGTTTCAGCGAGTCCCGAATCGCCTTTTCATCATCTACAACCAGGATCTTGGCCATCTCAGGTCCACCACCGTTGGTACCCTGCCAATTTGTGTCGCCAGACAATCGCCGGCTAGTGCGTTTTGGGGACTTTGGGGTGCGCAAATGGGACATTTGCAGGCCAAAGTTGCACCTAGATTACCCTGCAGAGCAGATTCCGCCCCCGCCCTTGAAAACTGCGCTAGCGCGGTGCTCGGTACCCTCCATCCACCCCCTTGGCGACAGCATGAGCTGCCGCAACTGGTTCTTGCGCCCGGAACGAGCTGGCTCATCCGGTTCCCATTGCTCTCAGGATTAGCTGACCGGAAAGATCTTGAAATAGATCAAGGTGTTCCGCAGCAAGCTGTGCTGCGGCTTCAGCGATATCATCGCCGTTCTCGACAGCGCCAATCAGTGCCAGGCCGACTTGTCCGATTTCGGTTTCCGTGTCGTTCCAGACCGCGTCTATTGTGCCCTGTTGTTGCAGCGCAACTAACGCAGGAATAACCAACAGATCTAGCTGCATAGCAGTGTGGCCAGTCCGGCCCGTAGCGTCTACCACCGCCTGGAATGCCTGCCGCGCTTGGCTCACCTCGCCCAGTTGCTGCTCCACCCTCCCTAAGAGGAATCGCACGAGTCGCTCTTCAGGCTGATATGGCCGGCCCTGTCCCAACTGCTCCGGCCACTCCAGGGCGGCAAGCAGGTGTCTTCGCGCCGCCTCAAACCCGCCGGCGTCAATCGCGTTCAAGGCAGCCAGAGTGTGCGCCTGCTCGTAGAGCAGATGACTAGCACCTGCGTTTTCGGATGGCAACACGTGCGTCGTATTTAGAATCTCGATGGCCTCAATCGGCCTACCGAGGTTGACTAACGAGCGGACGTGTAGCAGGTCGAGATTGAAATCTTCGTTAAAGGAGCGACGGGCGCTGCTTGATTCGGTCAATGCGTCAGACCACCGTCCCTCGTCTTGCAGGTACCTGATCAGGTAGATGTGCAGCATTCTTCGCGTGCCATCGAGCTGTACGGCTCGCCGCAGATCCGCTTCTGGATCCCGTTGGCGTGTCTGCTGCAACAGGCTAGCCCGACTAACATAGAAAGGAGCATAGCCGGCTGCATCGCGTATCGGCTCCAGCAGCGCTGCCGCCTCAGGTCCACGGTCTCGCCCCCACAGATTGAGGGCAAGCAGGTAAGACCACGACCAGTGCTCGCTGTGTTCCATTGCCCAATCCAGCACGGCGAGGGTTTCCCGCCGGAAGGGAAATACGAACCCAAGGTCGCTGTTCTCCGGCAGCTCGGCTGCGTCGTTCATCAACCATGCAACCCACGCACCGAGCAGCGGGTTGGGGGCTACTCGCATGCCCAAGTGCAGTACCGCCATTGCGTCGGCTACGGCACCCCGTCTCACGTAGTCGATAGCCAGCTCCATGATGGCTTGATCGGGGTACTCGCTCTTCAAGCCACGCGTAAGCGAATCTGCCAGTGCTGTGCTACCCGTTGCCAAGTATCGCTCCGCAGTCACGAAATGGTGTAGCGGGTCGATTTCGAGCAACTGATCACGCATCGTCGATGCGAGTTGTGCATCGCCGCCCTTCCGGCCGACTATGGCAAGTACCTGGCGAGCTGGTATGTTGGCGCGGTCGTAATCGAGCGCCAGCCAAGCGTATCTGGTTGATTCAGCGTAGTTCTTCTCGGCAAGCATGATCTCCGCTAGCCGCACATACGCCACCGAGCGGTACATCATGGAGCGCGCGGCCCAGCCGTACGCCTCACGTGCATCAGTTACACGACCAAGCGCCCAATAGAGATTGCCAGCAGCGAAGTTAGCGTCGGCATCGTACGCATCGAGCTGTAGCACACGATTGACTCGAGACAGACCCGACCGGTATAGTCCGCGGCGATAATCCAGATCGGCTAACCCAAGCAATGCAGGCCGGTTCCATGGTTCGTAAGCCA
>CP070792.1:585760-589873 GCA_020346845.1 Gemmatimonadota bacterium | reverse complement strand
ATAGCACCGATGTCATCCTCCTCAACGTCTACACTCAGCTGTTTCGCAAATCTATCTATCGCTCGGTGAAATTCGAATCGATCGTCCGCACTGGCTTTCTCCCGCTGTGCCGCGGCTTGGCCGCCCAGCGCCACGACAGCGACCAGGGCAACGACAACGGGCGAGAGAGCGCGTTTGGCATCCATGGTTCACCTCAGAAGGGAAATCGGGCATTACACTACCGCCTGATGCCAGACTGAGCCAGCTGGACCCGGGCGGAAATGCCCATAGCGCAACCGTACCCAGCCTGTCCACCATCCGGAGCACATCACCTAACTCGCTACCTAGTAAGAGCTTGCATATGCAAACGTCGCACGGCCCACCGAACATAACCCGACAAGACTGACCCGAAAAAATGTGATTTGAGTCATCGTTGTACGCTCGTCATAGCAGCACCCTTGTGCCACAGCAATACGACCCGTACGAGCCCGGACGGCCTCCCGCCGTTCCGGCGTTTCTCTTTCAACCGTTTACGCAAGGGAGGAGTGTACATGATTCACTCCATCCAAGCCTTCGTTCCGAACGAGTGGCGCGCAGCAGTGGACGTATTGACCGCTCCGGTTTCGTGGATACCGGGTTGGCATGCGGCAATGGTCAACCTCATGTGGTACGGGGACTCGAGCATCGAAGTACTCTTCAAGCGAGTGGTGCTTCTGCTGCCGGTCATGCTTCTGTTAAGTGGGATATGGATCACCATGTTATCCCTATACACAATCCCGTTCCGATCCAATCGAAACCGCTTCGTCACTGCGATGCTTACCTCATGGTGGGACGCTGGCCGCAGCGCTTGGTTCTTTTGGGCCGGCATCGTTCGGTTCACCGTGCTTCTAGCGGGCTGGACCTGGGGCCTGGCGCGATTGGCCCTGGGCATGGTGGTCGCGATTTTCAAGACCACCTTCCAATCACCCATGAGGCTGCTGGATTATGCGTCGCGCAACTACTTCAAGCCCGGCGTTCCCTGGCTCGCGTTCCTGGCGTTGATAGTGTGGTCGGCTGTTGAGGCGCTAATCTTCATGTACACGCTTCAGCCCACGCTTACTGAGGTTCTCGCAGGGATAACCGGGTACGAGCCCAATGTAGCGCTGCTCGCACCGGTGCTCTGGTTCTTCCTGTTCTTTCTGGTGCTCGGCAGCTTCGCATGCGTCTACGCCTTGGCAGAAGCGCTTCGCAAGAAGGACATTATCGGGATATTACAGATGTCGTTCGTAGAGCTCTTTGTGATGTTCTTCGAAGTCATCTTCCTGTACCGTGAGCTCATCGACGCGATCACGCCCTGGATAGCGCAGCAGACGAACGAAGGTCTGCAATTGGGCTTAGGGGCGACCTTGTTGCTCGCCTCGTTCGGCTGGATTGGCGTTCGCGGTATGACGTGGTTCTTGTTTGGTCGCTACGGTACACCGGCATTGGTCGCTGTGCTTGCTCGCGAGACGATTCGCCAGGAAGGACCGGCAATGTCCGCACAGGTGCACGAGCAATCCGATCCATTGCGTGGTCCGATAATGCGGCTCAAGGAAGAGTCGCAGTGGTTCAAGCGGGAAGCACAGACAGCTTTCGAGCTCATGTCACTTCCTGTTCTGCAGCTCTTCGCAGCGGCCGTCAATTTCGCGGTCGTGGCCATCGTCTCGCGGCCGATGTTCTCGCTGCCCTTCAGGTCTATAGAGGACCTACTCGTGGCGACGCCGAAGATCGGTAACCTGTCACAGAAGATGGGCAACGCGAAGACGCCGCCCTCTTCGAAGGCCCCAGCTCAGAGCGCGCCCATTCATACAGGAGGTGCCGCGTGATCAAGCTCCGCCGAGTCATGGCGATTGCTGCAATCGCCGGTCTGGCGTGCACTCCCACGGGAGAAACGACTCGGCAGGCGCGCTCGACCTTGGTGATTGGGATCGATGTCAGTGGCTCATTCAGAGCCACTGGCAACTACGACGACGCCATAGACTTCGCGTCGCACTACTTGTACGGCCACCTGAACGGCAAAGGTGAGCTCAAGGTACCATCGGCCGTGTTCGTAGGTTCCGTCGGCGGTGCTCGCCCCGGTGAGCCGAAGTCGTTCCAGCCGATCCATGCGTTTCAAGGGAAGTCGGTGGAGGAGATCGGCACAGCACTCAGGGAACAGTTTCCACCGGAGGACTCGTTCACCGACTTCAACGCATTCTTCGATCGGGTAGCCACTCTGGTCAAACGTCAAGGACTCATCCTCGCTCCGCTGAACATTGTGGTGCTGAGCGATGGCGTTCCGGATGCAACCGGTAGCTCGGCAGGAACGAGCGAGAGTGCATTCCAGCAGATCAACGTGAGCCCACTCGAGTACTTGTCACGTAGCGTCACTGTGAGATTGCTGTACGGCTCACCCACCTCATCTGTGGCGTGGGAGCGAGAGATCAAGACTCGTAGGGTGCGAATGTGGACCGTCGACGCCGATGTAATGGCGGGATGGCGTGAACAGCTGGATCTGTCACCTGAAGGCGGAGAGCAAGACGGCCTCTGGGACTGGATCGGTGACAACGTCGATTTCCGGGTCAGAAGTCGAAGACTCTAGGTAGGCAACTCATATCTGTATACCGGCGGTGGTGGCGGGGCCTCCCGCACCCCGCCGGTAGTCATTCTGACCTCCAACCTTCGCGGCCGGCCCGAATCTGATTATCTTGGGCAGGCCGTTTCCCATCACCTATCAAGACATTCACGATTCGACCTCGGAGAATCGATGAACACTGAGCCCCTGTTCAACGACCTCATTGGCGTGCTGGCGGTCATCACCATGATACCGGTCTTCTTCCTCTGGCTCGAGAAGAAGACCAAGTGGAAGATCTTCGATATTCTTCCGGCAATCATCTGGATATTCCTGACACCGATATTCCTGAGCAACCTCAGGGTCATACCCATGCGGAGCGAGATATACGACACGTTCCGCTCTTTCGCCGTACCACTGTTCATCGTCCTGATGCTTTTGGACATCAACATAAGACAGGTCATCAGAGTTGCATGGCGTGGTGCTGGTGTGCTGGTCATCGGCACGCTGGGAATAGTGGCGGGCGCGGTAATATCTTTCTATCTCTTCCAGAGTGGGCTACCTGAGGACACCTGGCGGGGCTACGGGGCGTTGGCCGGAAGCTGGATCGGTGGCACCGGGAACCTCGCGGCGGTTGCCGAAAGCCTCGAGACTCCGCCTGAGATGGTCGGCATGGTCGTGCTGGTCGACAACTTCGTGTACGTACTGTACTTCCCACTCATATTGACATGTAAGCGCTGGGCCAAGTGGTTCAACCGCTTCACCGGTGTGTCCCAGAGAGACATCGATCATATCGGTGAAGTCGCGGAAGAGATTGAAACGGGCTCGAGCGACGTCAATTTCAAGGACATCATAGTGCTGTTGGGTTGGGGATTCACGGCGATCTTCGCGGCGAATTACCTCGCCACCCTGCTGCCCGACGTGGGCCGCGTCATTTCGGAGCGGACCTGGGCCATCTTGTTAGTAACGACCTTCGGGATAATTCTTTCCGCATCACCATTGAAGAACGTTCCAGGCTCCTCGGCTCTAGCGATGGCATTTGTCTACATATACATGACCACCATGGGTGCCCAAGCCGATCTGAGCAATATCGGTGGGGCACAGTGGTTCCTGGTGGCCGGCGTCGTGTGCATCAGTGTTCACTTCGTATTCATAGTCATAGGAGCCAAGATCTTCCGCGTGGACGTGAGTATGGCAGCGGTTTCCAGCGTGGCCGCCGTAGGAGGAGCCGCATCTGCCCCTGTTGCAGCTGGGTACCACCGAGAGGAACTGGTACCGATCTCGATTATGCTCGCCCTGCTGGGCTACGCGCTCGGCAACTACCTGGGAGTCCTGACAGGCATACTCTGCAACCTCTTCGTCTAGATCCCAGCCCGGCCGGCCCTCCGTGGCAGGCCGGGTACCCGCTGGTCTAGCGGGGTAGCTCCCAGGTACCTTACAGAATCGCGCCGCACCAAGGAACGGTGCCTGCTCGCCCCGGTAGTATTTGGGGCGAGCCGTCTTATCGGGTTTGTAGCCTGGAGATATGCCACAGCATGACGACTGAGGAAAAGAACGGTGACCAG
>CP070792.1:581524-585660 GCA_020346845.1 Gemmatimonadota bacterium | reverse complement strand
ATCAACGAGATGGTGAACGAGAGCGCGGCACGGCAGCTGGGAGAGCCACTCAATCTCGACAACAAATACTTCGCGCAGTCGATAAAGGCATTTGCGGATGGAGCTTTGGGATCGCGTGGCGCGCTGTTCCTCGAGGATTACAGTGACTACCCCGGTTACAGAGGCGAACCAGTGCGCAGCGAAGACCAGCTCGCGGAGTTAGCGACAGAAATGCTGCCGATGGGGTTCAACTTGCGAGTCCACTGCATCGGCGACGGTGGTAACCACGTCGCAATCAACGCCTTCGAGCGGGCTCTCAATGCGACAGGGATCGACGGCAAGGACGCTCGGTTCGCACTGGAACACGCTCAGATGTTCACGCCGAGCGACCTGCCTAGGCTGGTCGAGCTGGGAATCATTGCCTCGATGCAACCGCTCCACGCCACCGAAGACATGCACTTTGCCGAGGCCCGCATGGGGCCGGAGCGTCTGAAGACTGCCTACAACTGGAGTGATCTGTTGGACCTCGGCGTGCCGCTGCCAACCGGAACGGACTACTCCGTATCACCCTACAATCCGTTCTACACGCTGCATGCCGCCGTCACCAGACAGGACCGGGACAACAATCCTCCAGGGCGATGGATTCCGGAGCAGGCCATGACACGGGAAGAGGCTCTGTATGCAGCAACCATGGCTGCTGCCTACACCATGCACGCGGAAGACATCCTCGGCTCCATCGAGGTAGGCAAGCTGGCCGACTTCGTGGTCATCCCGGTCGACTACATGACCATCCCGGCCGAGGACATCTGGAAGATCCAGCCCGACATGACGGTAATCGGGGGCGAGGTTGTCTACACCAGGCCGGTGATGCCCGAGAGGTGAATCCGAAGAGGAAGCAATGATCTGGCCAATCAACGAACTGCTGCGGGCGGGCCTGCAATGCCCGCCCTTCTGCGTCTCATTTTGCATTCTCAAACGTCCGTCCCACCCGCCTCGCTACGCTGGACAGAACAATCTCAGGGAATGATACTAGGGATAGAAGAGCAGCTTCCTATATAAGACGTATAGGAGACCAAGACGATGACTGACTTCGGTACTAAGGTGTTGATAGCCGTCCCGAACCTCCGATCGGAGATGCACGGGAAACTCTCGGAGCACTTCAAGAAGCTACTCAAGCCAAACGAGCTGATCTTGCTCTCAGTGGGCGATGAACCCGACGAGCAAAACGAACGTCTCCAGCGGGCACTGGAACAAGACGAGCCGACTGCAATGGTGGCGGTATCCGTCCGTCCGGAGGCAGCCACGATTTCTGCGTACAGCTCCAATAAAGTACCTATCGTGTTGGTGGATGAAGAGGTGCCTGGCGTGTCTGTCATTACCACAGACAACTACCGGGGTGGGTATATCGTAGGCGAGTATCTCGCCGAGCAAGGTAGAAAAGAGATCGCCATTGTCGCCGGAAGAATGAAGGTGCGTGGAGGATACAACGCGGAACAGCGAGTCAAGGGATGTCAGGATGCACTGCTAGAGAGAGGGATTTCCGTTCCTCCAGGGCGCATCATGGAGGTTGCCCACTACTCGCGTGACGATGGCCTCGAAGTGATGCCCCAATTGATGGGGACGGGTATCGATGCCGTGTTTTGTGCGGCTGGAGACAACTGTGCGGTGGGATTGTTGGCAATCCTGAGGGAAAACCAGATCCGCGTACCGGAGGACATTGCCATCGTAGGCTTCGATGATTTCAACATCGCACGCATGTCGTTTCCCCCGCTGACCACAATCAGCCAGCCATTGGAAAAGATCGCAGATGCCGCACACAAGATGGTGGTGTACCAAAGGGACGAGATCTTGAGTACGCCGCAGCGGATCATGTTTGAGCCGGAGCTGGTCGTTCGCAAGTCGACGTGACGGTAGGACCGTGAACAAGATCTATCACGCTGATCGCAAGTAGGGTTGCGCGTGGCCCCGAGTGTCGGGCGACGCTCGGGTTGGTAGAGCTGGTCGGGACTTCCGCGCGTACCAAGAGTCAGGCGCGGTACGGCTCAGCACCGTAGCAGTCTGCCACCAGGCCTGGGCTGATGCAGATTACGCCCTGCAATCTGCAATCGGGCCTATGTCCGCCGGCTCACCTGGATCGTTCTCCAATCGCTGCTTCTCAAGACCTGGGCTGCTTGCTCATGATCGGCAGGATCGACCCAAATCATGTATCCGAACCGGCCGGTTCCATCTACTACGCCCATGGAGGCGTGTACATTGATGCCGGCGTTGGACAGCTTGAGATGGAAGTCGTATAGCGCTCCGATCTTGTCCTCGCCCTGAATCAAGAATGCCCGCCTGGGTCCGACCAACGACACATTGGCGTCCTCGGCCGCCTCCTTCAGCGTTGCCGGGTCTTCAGGGAAGAAGTCGATGCGACTTTCTCCCTCGCTCAATGGGAACGCGGTAAGCGCAAGCAGGTTGACGCTCTTCTCGCTCAGGAACTCGAGCAGCTTCCGGGCCTCGCCCGGCTTGTCGGCAACCACAATGGAGAAGTACTCGACGTCTGCGACCGATGATATCATCTCGATCTCCTCTCTCCTCGACCGGTCCGCACACAGTCCCGTCGCCTAGATGTGAGCCACACCTGCGGAGCAGCCTAATGAAGGATCACAATAAGGATTGCTCTGGGACCAGGTCGAGGCAAGGATCTCGCTACGACCCCGGTTGCCGCGTTGGATGCAGGCACCACATCTTTCGAGCATGACTGACCAGCAAGATCGTCTCAAAGCTGCCCTGGCTGACCGGTACTCCATCGAGCGGGAGCTGGGTGCCGGTGGCATGGCCACCGTATATCTCGCCGAGGATCTCAAGCATCGCCGTAGGGTGGCCGTCAAGGTCCTCAAGCCCGAGCTGGCCGAGGCTCTTGGGACCGAGCGCTTCCTGCGCGAGATCGAAACGGCTGCACGACTGCATCACCCGCATGTGTTACCGCTGTACGACTCGGGCGAGGCAGACGGGTTGCTGTACTATGTCATGCCATATGTCGAGGGTGAGTCGCTGCGCGAGCGACTCGACCGTGAGAAGCAACTGCCACTCGACGAAGCACTCCACATCACCCGAGAAGTGGCCGACGCGTTGAGCTATGCGCACAGCCATGATGTTGTTCACCGCGACATCAAGCCCGAAAACATCTTGCTCGAGTCCGGGCATGCACTCGTGGCCGACTTTGGCATTGCGACTGCGGTGTCACAGTCCGGCTACGACCAGCTGACGGAAACCGGAATAGCCCTGGGCACACCGGTGTACATGAGTCCGGAGCAAGCAGCGGGGAGTCGTGAGCTGGACGGCCGCAGCGACCTCTACAGCCTGGGCTGCGTGCTGTATGAGATGCTGGCGGGGCAGCCACCGTTCACCGGTCCTACAACCGAGAGCATCGTGCGGCAACATCTGACGGCAGATCCGCCGTCGGTCACCAACATCCGGCAGGCGGTTCCGGCACATGTCGCAGGAACGATCGAGCGGGCGTTAGCCAAGACACCGGCCGACAGATTCAGTCCGGCGGCGCAATTTGCCGAGGCTTTGCAGCCAACGGCAGCGATCGCAACAGCGCCGACCGCCGGCCGACAGCGGTGGCTGCCGTTGACCTTGGCCGCCGTGACTGTGACAGTGATTCTGGCCTTAGCGGCCGTCCTGATCCTCAGATCCGGAGGCCGCGCGGAGTCGTCTGTACCCGAGCCACGTCAGGTCACCTTTCGCGGTGACATAACCGAAGCCAGTATGTCAGGTGACGGGGAGTTTGTTGCATTCGTTGTCCGTGGTGGTGATGAGATCGATCGCTTGCTGATTCAAGAGACAGGTGGCGGACAGCCGATCGAACTCCACTCGCACGCGTTTCTCTGCTGTGTGCAGTGGTCGCCTGATGGCTCCCAGGTGCTGTTCCGCGCAGGACCACGCAACCGCGGCCGAACGTTGCTGTTACCTCGTCTGGGTGGCGGAACACCACGGGAGTTGAACAGCGAGATCATCACTGCTTGGGCACCTGACGGCTCACGTATTGTGAGTTGGTGGCCCCAGGCTCGCGAGTTGGTGCTGACCGACGTGACGAGCGGTGACACCACGGGTTCGATCGCGCTCGAGATGCCACACGTGTGGGTTTACGGCGTCGACTGGTCGCCCGA
>CP070792.1:577223-581424 GCA_020346845.1 Gemmatimonadota bacterium | reverse complement strand
GAACGGCAGCATACGGGGGAACACGGTCCAGCTGAGTGATCTGGTATGCCCCGATCCTGAGCAGCTCCCGCAGGTCTGGCGGGGTCGTCTCCCAGCTACCCGACACTAGGGAGCTGAGTTGGCGGTCCAATTGGATTCTGGTGCGCAGCACGCCGGCTGCTATCTCGTGTGCCAGCCGTCGGTCTGCGTCATCCAAGCGCGCTACCGCTGTAGCGTGTGCCGACTCAAAGCTTTCGCCGGCGCGGACCCGTTGGAGGGTTTCCAGAGCGGCTGCTCGTGGGGGCGCGCCAGTCGCCACACTACGAGAGCATACCGGTGGTGGGGCTTGATGGCACGGCGATTTCACGTTGCGGCATTCTGCCGGCGAGGAATGCGAGGCGACCCGCCTCGACCGCACGTTTCATGGCGTGACCCATCGCAATTGGATCCTCGGCTGCAGCAAGAGCCGTGTTCATCAGGATTCCGTCCACTCCCTGCTCCATGGTAATGCAGGCATCCGAAGCCGTGCCCACGCCGGCATCCACGATCACAGGAACCGATAGTCTGCGCTTGATGATGCGGATATTATATGGATTGATGAGCCCCAGTCCGCTCCCGATCGGTGACGCCAGCGGCATGACGGCCGAGCAGCCAGCATCCTCCAGTCTGAGCGCGGTAATGAGATCGTCGTTGGTGTAGGCCATCACCTTGAATCCATCAGCAACCAGGGTGCGTGACGCTTCCAACAAACCTTCGACATCTGGTAACAGCGTCTCTTCATCCCCGATCACCTCGAGCTTGATGAATTCATTGAACCCGGCCTCGCGGGCCAGCCGCGCGTACCGGATAGCATCCTCCGCGCTGTAGCACCCGGCTGTGTTGGCAAGCAGGAAGAACTTGTTGGGGTCGAGGTGATACAGGATCCCCTCGTCCTTGGTCCGATCGAGATCGATTCGCCGCACCGCTACTGTGACTACCTCGGCACCAGATGCGCCGATGGCGTCTACCATCGTGGCGTTGTCCGCATACTTCCCAGTGCCAACCATTAAGCGCGAGCGGAATTCGTGGCCGCCGACGGTGAGGTTCCCGTCCGCCGGTGCTCCAGCAGCGTTTGCCATGGACTTCTCCCGTATTACTCAGCCTCCGCCCACGAAGTGGACGAGCTCTATCTGGTCACCATCGCGCAGCTGTGTGTTCTCTAGTGCAGGACGGCGTACGATTTCACGATTCACTTCGACCACGACGGTGCGGGAGTCTAGCCCCAGGGAGTGCAGTAGGTCCAGCGCCGTAGAGCTGCCGTCGATCTGGCGTTCCTCGCCGTTCACCACCACCGTCATTTCTTCGTTCATACTCAAAAAGATAGCAGCATGCTCTCGGCGACCGCATGTGGATCCGGTGCATGCCACAGACAGGTAATCGCGGCAACTCCGTAAGCGCCAGCGTCTATCGCCAATGGTACAAGGTCGGGCTCGATACCGCCGATCGCGATGACAGGTATTTGCTTCACGGCAGAAAGGACGCCCAGGCCGAGTGGCTTCCTATCCGGATGGGATCGAGTTGGCCATATCGGTCCCAAGAACACGTAGTCGACACCCTCGTCCACAGCTGCCAAGGCCTCGTCAACGCTGTGGGTAGACCGTCCGATGAGGACATCGTCGCCGAGCAATCTTCGTGCGGCGTGCACTGGAAGGCCGGCACTCGGCAGGTGAAGACCGTCTGCCTTGGCTGCGAGGGCCACGTCTGCACGATCGTTCACGAATACGAGTGTCTTGTGTGGCCGACATGCAGCTCTGGTATCGGCGGCCAACTGCGTCAAACGCCTTCCTCCCAGAGTACCGGACCTGATGTGAACAGCCACGTCCTTCCCCATGGCGAGTGCGCCAGCCAAGTCTGTGTAATTGGTGAGCTCGAGGACGGAGTTGTCAGTGACTGCGTGCAGCTGCGGGAGATGTCTCTTCACACGAAACGATCGCCCTTCTTGGCGTTCTTCCCTCGCAGCCACGCCGAAGCAGCCATCCGTTGTCGACCTGACGGCTGGACGTCGAGGAACTGCAGAGCACCGGAACCGGTGGCGACAACGAAGGCCGGATCGGTTTCGAGGATTTCACCCGGTTGCTCGTCCTCTGCCCACTCGTCGGCCAGTCTGGGGCCAAACAGTTTCACTTCGCGGTCGCCCAACGAGGTCCGTGCTCCAACTCGAGGATCGAGGGCACGCACCAAGCGGGCAATCTTTTGAGCAGGGTCCGGCCAATTGATCCTGGCCATTTCCGGTGTCAGCTTGGGTGCGAAAGTCGAATCTGAATCCTTCTGTGGAACGAATCGAGCGACCCCGGTCTCTATCAAAGCCAATGCTTCGACCAAGGCCAGCGCTCCGATTTCGGCCAAGCGCTGCGTCAACTCGCCTCCCGTTTCATCAGGCGCAATTGGAGTCGCTACTTGATGCACTATGGGGCCTGTATCGAGTCCTGCATCCATCTGCATGATGGTCACGCCGGTTTCTTCGTCGCCGTTGAGGATCGCATGCTCTATCGGCGCCGCGCCGCGCAGGTGTGGCAGGAGAGAGGCGTGGACGTTGATCATGCCTTTGGCCGGCAATTCTAACAGTGCTGGCTTCAAGATGTGCCCGTATCCAACCACGATACCGAGTGCTGGTCGGACGTCTCTCAGCTCATCCAGGAAGCCCAAGTCGGTGGGTCGTTCGGGTTGCAGTACCGGAACGCCAAGCCCCAACGCTTCGGTCTTGACTGGGGGCGGCATCAACTTGGATCGGTGGCGGCCCTTGGCGCGGTCCGGCTGGGTTATCACGACCTCTACATCGAAGCCCTCTTCTACGAGGGCTCGAAGCGATGGTACCGCGAATTCCGGTGTGCCAAAGAAAGCCAACCGCATTGTCAGCTCCTGGCTACTGCAGGAGATACCTCTTTGAGGAAACCCGTCTTCCCCTTGCGCAGCTTCTTCCACTTCTTCATCAGCATGCGGCGCTTCAACGGACTGAGATGATCCAGGAACAATATCCCGTCCAGATGGTCGATCTCGTGCTGGATTGCGCGTGCTCGCAGGTCGCTCGCCTCCAGTTGGATCCGCTCGCCCTCGAGGTTGGTCGTCTCCACCACTACTCGTTGTGCTCTATCTACATCTCCGAAGATATCGGGGATCGATAGGCAGCCCTCCTCACCACGCACTTGGCCGGTTCTCTCAACGATTACCGGGTCGATCAGTACCACCGATGGCTCATCGTTCACCTCAACCACTGCCACGCGTCGGGCAACCCCGACCTGGTTGGCGGCCAGACCGATTCCGTCGTCGGCCCGCATGGTGTCGAACAGATCGGTCACCAGCTGACGCACCTCGTTATCAACAGTGCCCACCGCAGAGGATTGCTCGCGCAGCACTGGCGAGCCGAGGAGGTGTATGGTACGGACGCTCATCGACGGCTCTCCGACGGCTCACCGGGCACTCTCACTTCCGCGATCCGGCTGCGCTGAACCACGAGGCGTGACTCCCCGCTCTTGATGGTGACCTTGTCCTCCTTCAGATGCACCACTTCCCCCACGATACCGCCTGCTGTCACGACTTCATCACCCTTCCTTATCTGTTCCAACCGCTCACGATGCCTCTTCTCTTGTTGCACTTTGGGTCGGATGATGAGGAAGTAGAAGATGGCGACAATCGCCAGCATCTGGACCAGGAAGATTGTCATGCCACTGCCGGCACCCTGTCCGGACGGTGCAAAAACAAAGAGAGCTTCGATATTCACTAATTCCCTCGTGCGTTGTACCTGGTTAACCAATCACGACTCCAGCTGTCGAAACAGCCGGCGGCGATCTGCTTGCCTGCCTCCGTTGCCAGCGCGACCAGGAACCGCACGTTATGCAACGACAACAACCGCAATCCAAGGAGCTCTTCAGCCGCGAACAGATGCCTCAGATAAGCACGGCTGTATGTGCGACAAGTCTCACAGTCGCACGACTCCTCCAATGGCGTCGGGTCCCTGCTGAACGCTGCGTTCCTGATATTGAGAGGCCCATCCAAGGTGAACGCCGTTCCGTTGCGGCCGTTCCGTGTGGGGGCGACACAATCGAACAGGTCCATTCCCCTCGAGATTGCCTGCAGAAGGTCTTCAGGGAAGCCGACACCCATAAGATAACGCGGAATCGAGTCTGGAAGCGACGGAGCCAGGTCGTCCAGCACGCCGTACATGACATCCTTGGGCTCTCCCACC
>CP070792.1:572898-577123 GCA_020346845.1 Gemmatimonadota bacterium | reverse complement strand
GCCGCGAGCGTGGGTGGTGGCGGTGGCTCACCGTAACGGCGCACCGGCGGTGGCGGGTTCAGGTCCACCGTCTCTCCATCGACCTTGGCGCTCGTCACGATCACACCTTCGGTTGTCTCCGCCGGAACGGAGTAACCTCTCGGCACCTTTGCGCGAAAGATGTTGTGATCCAACCGCAGCAAGATGTAGGGCATCTCCCTGTCGCTGGAGTTCTTGATCACAATCGTCTCTCTGCCTGTTATGGTCTGCGTGGCCGGATCGATGCTGGCCTCAATCGTGTAATCGGTACGCAGCTGCCAGTAGTTGGGGCCCGGGGTGCCAGTAGAGTCACGCGTTCCTGCTTCAAACGCCCTGAGGATTGCATTCGTGAGCGGTATGTCACGCCGGATGGCGCGGTCGGGAGCGGCCGACGAGACCTGGGCTAAGAGCGTTGAGGGCTGGGCAACAACGCCCAGCAGAGCCAGAAGGAAAAAACGCATGAGCATGGAGACTTCCCCATCAGTTGCGGGTATCGATGCACCCGGGTAGGCGCAGTTGCGGACGCGCAAACATAGGATACCTGTGGGGTGTCCGGCAACAGTGCCGCGATGGTGGCTCCACGTACAGCCGCCGGCATGCTCGCTCTATTCGGCGGGTTGGCCCTCCTACTAGCCAGCATGGAGCTCTAAGCCGTTGTTGCCTTCGCCGTGGCGCGACGCACCGGTGAGACCGGGATCCGCATGGCCTGCCGGCACGAAGGGCTGCAGCGTCCGATCCGAAGGACGCGCTGCGAAAGGAGTAACTAGGGTATCACGAGCGTGGCTCGCATTGCTCCCGTGGGGTTCTCTTTGGTGTAGACACTGAGGTATAGCTGGCCGGATAACAACGCTTCTCGCTCAGCGAATCTCAGGTTCAGCCAACCCCAAGCCGAATCTTCTCCGGGACCACCGAGTAGATGTACCACGGGCCCGCTATCTCCAACGGTTACTCGATGTAGGTTGATCGAGTAAACCTGTTCTGCGAAGAGACCGGATATGGTAATGCGATAGCCTAGCCTGCCGTCGGTCGTATGATAGAAGAACCGACCAAAGGCCGCACCATCTGGATCTTCCGCAAATGCTTCGTAATAAATCACCGCAGGCGGCTTTCCGCCCACCATTGTAGGCGTACTCAAGGGCGGACGTCTCGGCTGGTACTCCTGCTCAAACGAGTAGGCCAACGCCACCAAGCTTGCATCGTCGAACGGCCGGCCAAGCAGTTCCAATCCCACGGGCAGACCGTCGTCCGTAAAGCCCGCCGGCATGCTGAGCGCCGGCAGGCCCGAACCTGCGCTCAGCTGACAGTTGGAGCCACGCTGAGGCTCGCCGATGTGCGCCGCCTTGCGCCGTATTGTGGGATAGACCAGGGCGTCCAGCTGCTGGTCCTCAAGTGCCATCACAACAGCATTGCGAATCGGTTCGCGCTTGGCATAGGCCGTACGATACTCCTTGCTGTCGCGTTCTTGAACCCGATTGCGCGACTGATATCTGGACTCGAGCGCCTCATGGTACAAGTGTTGATCCAGAATGTCCTGCAACGACTCGACCGGTGCACCCGGAGTTGCGGCCAGATAATCGATGAAGTCGAACTTGAACTCGTAACCAATGACACTCGATCCACGCAGCAGGGTGTCCAATCCCGGGATGTCTATTTCGATGATCTCCGCACCCAATTCCTGCATCTGCTCCAACGCCGTGCGAACTACTCGAGCAGATTCGCGATCCTCAGGTGCATCGCCAAACAACATGGTCAGGACACCAAGCCTGGTACCTTTCATCGCGTTCGAATCCAACGCTTCGACGAACCGGGGGAGCGGTAGGCCATCAAGTGCTCGAGTCGCCGAGTCCGCCGAGTCTGGTCCGATCGTGGCATCGAGCCCGATAGCCAGATCGGTCACACTGCGGGCCAACGGACCGCCTACATCTTGCGTGTGACACAGCGGGATGATCCCATCGATACTAGAAAGACCCTTGGTGGGCCGCAGTCCAAACAGGTTGTTCTGTGCTGCGGGAATGCGAATTGAGCCGCAGGTATCACTGCCCCATCCGATGGCTCCAAAGCTCGCGGCAATAGCCGCGCCGGTCCCGCCGCTCGACCCGCCGGCATTGCGCGACAGGCCATAGGGATTGAGAGTCTGGCCACCGAGCGAACTGATGGTCGTGATCCCCATCGCCAGCTCATGCAGGTTCGATTTGGCCAATATGATTGCTCCCGCCTCACGCAGCTTGCGAACCTGGAAGGCGTCGTCAGGTGGGATCAATCCAGCGAGGGCTATCGACCCTGCCGTGGTCGGCATGTCGGCGGTGTCGTAGTTGTCCTTAAGGATGATCGGGATGCCGTGCAGCAACCCTCGTGGGCCGCGAGCTTCTCGTTCCCGGTCGAGTGCTTCGGCCTCGAGACGCGCATTGGGATTGACTCGGATTATCGAGTTGATGTTCGGCCACGACCGGTCATACGCTTCGATGCGTGCCAGGTAGGCATCCACAAGCTGCGCAGCCGTAGTCTGCCCGGCGTCCATCGCATCCTGCAGTTCCAGAATGGTCGCTTCGTAAACGTCGATCTCTTGCTGCCTCGACGCTTGAGGTACGGCACTAGAGCCCAAGCCGGGCAGCGCGAGGAGCAATGTCAGCGCCACGACTACTTGCGCCGTACACGTCCAAATAGTGGGGATACTTCTCACATCACTCTCCACTTGTAGCTCATTGCCTTCACCGAACCCGGGAGAACCGGATATCCCACACTCGCCCTTGCACGAGACTGACTGACTCTATCTGACCGGCCTGGCGGTTGAAGATGTAGAGGCCGCCGCGACCGCTATAAGCGTCGACGTATACCGGCCGCAGAGGACTAATCTCTCCATACCGGTCCACCCGCACCAACGCACCGTCCCTCACCTCGAACGTGTACGTGACCTCGGCCTCGTCACTGAAGTACTCACCCACGTACTCCGCGAGCTCTTCCGGCGAGGGATCAGAGTCGGGTACGGGCTCCCAATGGAGCACATCCCCGTCCGGCATCGTCACAGTCATCGCAGGTCGGGAGCTCCCCGACGCGGCTCCGAGCTCCAGCACTAAGCCCGTGCCGCTCAGTACAAGACGCGTCTCAGACACAGGAACCAGCCTCTGCCCTCCCAAACGCAGAACTCCATCCGTCCACGAGATGGTATACGCACGTCTGTCACGAGCCCTTCTATAGACTCCAGCGAGCGCTTCGAACTCGGCGGCAGCTACCTCGATCCCTGGTTCGGGAGGTGCCTCCTCGGCCTCTTCCACCAGAGCATCACCCAGATACAGGTCTGCGACCTCGTGCGCGAGCCGCCCGGCGTTGCCGTTACTCGCGTTGCACATCACCGCTACTGCCACTCCCTGATCTGGGAACCGCGTGAGAAAGCCGCGGTAGCCTGCGGTCCCGCCGGAGTGCTGGACCTCTCGCACACCCTTGTACTCGCCTACGAACAGACCACTGGCGTACGCAATGGTACGACCCGAACTGAGCACGCCCTGCGTATGCATTTCTCGCAGGAATTCGGGTCCGCCCAGCTCCCCGGTCTCCAGGTTGTATGTGAATCGCAGCAGGTCACCAACAGTGGTGAGCAGACCGCCGTTACCGTGGACGTTCTCGAACGGCATGTTCATGCGATAACCGCCCTCGGCGGTCGGGCTATAGGCAATTGCCCTGTCTTTCACTACTCGGGTGAAGTCATCGCGCCACTCGGTCCTGGTCATGCCGAGTGGTTCGAAGATCCGTTTCTGGGAAAACTCGGCAAACGACATCCCACTCACCCGCTCCACCAGAATGGCCTGTAGGTTGTAGCCGCTGTTGGTGTACGAGTAGTACTCACCCGGTGGATAGTTGAGTGACCGCTGACGCTTGGCTATGTCGAGCACATGCACGTGGGTGTGCACTCGCGTGGTGCGGGGCCAACCACCAATCCCGGCTACCGACCCCCAATCCCTCAACCCACTCGTGTGATTGAGGAGATGGCGGATCGTGATGACGTGACCGTAGTCCGGGAGCTCCGGTATGTATTGCCGAATGTCGTCGTCGAGCGAGAGCTCGCCATCCAGCGCCAGGAGAATCGTCGCAGCGGCCGTGAACTGTTTGGACACAGAGCCCGGTTCGAACACCGTCTCAGTCGTATTGGTGACATTGTGCTCCAGGTCCGCCATGCCGTATGCGCGTGAAAGAACCTGCTCCCTTCCCTCAC
>CP070792.1:568548-572798 GCA_020346845.1 Gemmatimonadota bacterium | reverse complement strand
CTAGAGTTCTTGCTGATCAATCACCCACTAGACTGTCCCATCTGCGATCAAGCGGGTGAGTGCGAGCTGCAGAACTACGTTTTCCGCGAGGGGCGGAGCCAAACTCGCTACACGCCCCGCTTCTCCAAGCGATTTGACCCTGTTGAGGATTTCGGTCCCGATATTCTCTACGTCGCCAACAGATGCATCCTGTGCACCAGATGTGTCCGGTTCATGGATCATGTTGCCGAAGAAGCAGTGATAAGTGTGAGTGAACGGGGGGATCGCGCATTCATCGGGATCCATCCCGAGCGGCAACTCGATCACCCGTGGGCGGGCAACGTCGTCGACCTCTGTCCTGTCGGTTCGCTGATCTCAAAGGACTTCCTGCACAAAGCACGTGCGTGGGAAGTCGACATGACTCCCAGCATATGCACGGGCTGCTCGCAGGGGTGCAACGTTACGATCGACACCCGCAGCAACGCAGTAGTCCGCCTGAAGCCACGCGTCAACATGGAGGTCAACAGGTTCTTCATGTGCGATCAGGGTCGCCATTCCTACCGCTGGATGAACAAAGGCGACCGGATTGAAGTGCCGCTCGTGAAGGATAACGGTGGCTTGGTTGCTACTGATTGGGAACACGCACTACAGCGCGCGGCTCAGGCTATATCCGGATCCGGCGGCAGGGCTGTTGCCCTGGTGTCTGCGGGGGCCTCAAACGAAGCGCTGTTTCTGACCAAGCAGCTGTTTGCCGGTATGGAGCTGAAGAGCGCCTTCCGGGTGAACAAGGTTGATGGCGAGGAGCCACTTCCAGGCGTCGAAGGCTTGGCGTTGCGTGCCGAGCGAGCACCCAATGCGACTGGTGCCAGATGTCTCGGGTACAGCGAGGAGTTTGACGACGCCTTGAGCGCCGTGGACGGGGCAGCGGTCGTGTTCGTGCTGGATGAAGCGCTCGACGGCGTATCCATGGAGCATTTGGGCAAGGCCGCACAAGTCATCTATGTGGGCACTAGTTTGCCGGAGTGTGCTCGGGGTGCTGACGTGGTGTTGCCCGTTGCGAACGCGGCCGAGGAGGACGGTTCCTTCACGAATCGGGATTCACGGGTTCAGCGCTACGCACAGGCCAAGACCCCGCCTGGCATGGCGCGTCCCGCATGGTGGGTCTTGGGAGAGATCAGGGCCCAGCTTGGTGACACCGAGCCATTCACCGGTGCTTCGCAGGCTTTTGACGCGCTGAGCGAGAGTGTCAGCGTCTTCGCCGGTCTCTCGTTCGATGAACTGGGCTATGAGGGAAGGGTGGCAGCTCAGCCGAGCGGTGCGGGGGTGTCCCCATGACACCTGAACTCAAGGGCTTCTTGCTGCTGGGACTCGTGAAAGCTGCCGTGGGATTCGGCTTGCTGTTACTTGGCGTTGCTTTCGTGACGTGGCTCGAACGTCGTCAGGCTGCATTCCATCAGGATCGCCTGGGCCCGAACCGCGTGGGTCCGTTCGGACTGTTCCAGCCCATTGCCGACGGCATCAAGAACTTCATCAAAGAAGAGCTGGTGCCGGCGGACGCCAACAGGGTTCTGTTCCTCCTGGCGCCTGCGCTCGTGTTTACGCCTGGTCTCCTGCTGTTTGCAGTCATCCCCTTCGCCGCTCCAATGCCGGTTTCGTTCGACTTCACTTTGCCGTTGCTCGGTCGTTTTGTGTATGACGACGCCATGCCGATGATGATCGCCAATCTGCCAATTGGTCTGTTGTTCGTTCTGGCGGTTTCGAGTCTAGGAGTGTACGGCATCGTACTGGCTGGTTGGGCCTCCAACAGCAAGTACTCCTTCCTTGGCGGGCTGCGTGCCTCCGCTCAGATGGTGAGCTACGAGGTGGCGTTGGGTCTCAGTGTCATCTCTGTGTTCTTGGTCGCGGGCAACGTCACCCTGACCGGAGTGGTGGAGGCACAGCAGGCAAAGCTGTGGTATATCCTCCCATTGACGCTCGGTTTCGTGTTGTTCGTCGTGTCGGCGTTGGCCGAGACCAATAGGCTGCCGTTTGACTTGCCAGAGGCAGAGTCCGAGCTCGTGTACGGGTATCACACTGAATACAGCGCAATGAAGTTTGCCATGTTCTTCTTGGGCGAGTATGCGGCGCTGATCACAATGTCGGCACTGATGGCAACACTGTTTTTCGGTGGTTGGGATATTCCGTTTACTAGTTGGGATGAGGGTGAGCCAAGCGTGGTAGCGTCGCTGGCTACCCTGATCGTGTTCATAATCAAGACCTTCGCGTTTGTGTTCATCTACATCTGGATTCGTTGGTCGTTGCCGCGATTCCGCTACGACCAGCTCATGGCGCTCGGCTGGAAAGTGCTTCTGCCGATAGCGTTGGGCTACATCATGCTGCTCGCCACGGCGATCTGGCTACTCGAGTATTTCAACGTTGAGCAAGACTTGTTGTATGGCCTGATTCTGTTTGTCGTGAACTTGCCGGTCATTTATGTCCTGTTCTGGATTCTCGATAGCGGAAGACTGGTGTTTGGACATGGCCTGCAACGGAGGATTACTAGCTAAATGGCCATCGAGGTGACGGTCGTCCGGCGACCAGAACGGAATGTCAGCTACCTGCGGGCTAGTCTCAAGGGGATGGCACTCACCTTCCAACATCTCTTCAGGAAGAAGGTGACGATGCAATATCCTGAGGAGATCTCCGAAGATGAGTGGAGCATATCGCCGCGGTGGCGTGGTACGCATCGTATGCTCACGGATGAGCAGGGCAGGGCGCGGTGCGTGGCTTGCGGGCTGTGCCCTCAAATCTGTCCCGCCAACTGCATCAAGTTGGTGCCGGGAGAGGACGAGGAGGGAAACCGCTATCCGCTGATCTACGAGATCGATGAGTTCCGTTGCGTGTTCTGTGGCTACTGTCAGGAGGTTTGCCCCGAAGAGGCAATCCACGTCGGGGTGCATTACGAGAATGCGGAGTATCAGAGAGAGAGATTCGTCTACGACCTAGAGCGTTTGTGTGCTCAGACACATCCGGTCTCTTCCTTGTGGGATCCCGCCGATCCCAGGGGTGAGTAGGGGATGTTGGTATTCAACTTTTGGCTGTTTGCCGGTTTGGCGATGATCTCGGCGCTACTGTGCATCACGCGCCGCAGTCCTGTTGTCAGTGCTTTGTGGCTCATCGTCACGATGTTCTCGATAGCGGCCTTGTTCATCATATTGGGCGGTCAGTTCATTGGCGCCATTCAGGTTTTGGTCTACGCCGGCGCCATCATGGTGCTATTCCTGTTTGTGATAATGCTCCTCAATCTCGGGCGGGGTGAACCGACCGACATACCGGGATGGTGGGGGAAAGCTATCACTCTGGGAATCGGCATCGTGTTGATCGTCGAGTTGTGGGCTGTGACCCGGATCGTTCCAGCCGGTGAGATCAGACTTCCGGCTGGGACAATGGAACAAGTGATGGATCAACAAGGGGCGGTTGGGGCGATCAGCAATACGCTGTTCAGGGATTATCTGGTCCCATTCGAGATTGCATCGGTGCTGCTCCTCGCCGCGGTGGTCGGGGCGGTTGTGCTAGCCAAGAGGAGGCTCTGATGGACCTACTTGGCTCCGCCTTGGCGGTATCCGCGATCCTGTTCAGCATGGGAGTTGCCGGCGTCCTCCTGCGACGTAACGCCATCATCATGTTCATGTGCATCGAGCTGATGCTGAACGCAGTGAATCTGTCGTTCGTCGCACTAGCACAGCAGCTGGGACCGGAGGGACATGTGTTCGTGTTGTTTGTGATGGCCGTGGCCGCTGCAGAAGCAGCAGTGGGACTTGCGATCATCATTGCCATATACCGTCACAAAGAGACGGTCAACTTAGACAAGGTCAACCTGTTGAGCGGATGATGCCGGCATCAGTCGGATGGGTGTGGTTAGTAGTCGTTCTCCCGTTTTTGGGGTTCTTGGCTAACGGCGTGATTAGCTTTGTCAGGCCGCAGGCTAAGAGTGCAGTCAGCTTCATTGGCGTGGGTGTGCTGGTTGCGTCGTTTGCCGTGGCCGTGGGGGTCGTCCTGGGGCTGAACCAAGGTCTAGCGGGCGCGCCGTACGTGTTCACGTATTGGTCGTGGATGCCGGTCGGCAATTTGGAGATAGCGGCCGCCCTACAAGTAGATCAGCTGTCGGCTGTAATGCTCATGGTAGTAACGGGGGTCGGCGCGTTGATCCACGTGTTCAGTGTGGGGTACATGCGGGACGATCCCGGGTATCCCAGGTACTTCGCCTACCTGAATCTGTTCGTCTTCTTCAT
>CP070792.1:564175-568448 GCA_020346845.1 Gemmatimonadota bacterium | reverse complement strand
GGTTCAGCTTGTCGCGCAGCGTCTCGCCCTCGATGTAGGGCATGACGTAGTAGAGGAAGCCGTCGGCCTCGCCCGAATCGAAGAGCGGCAGGATATGCGGGTGCTGGAGGCTCGCGGTGGTGGTGATTTCCTGGACGAAGCGTTCGGCGCCCAGCACGGCGGCCAGGTCGGGCTTCAAGACCTTGAGGGCGACCTGGCGTTTGTGCTTGAGGTCTTCCGCCAGGTAGACCGTGGCCATGCCGCCCTCGCCCAAGCGGCGTTCGATGCGGTAGCGGTCGGCCAGGGCCGACGAGAGGCGGGAGGTGTGCTCAGCCATGGCGGAGGAAGCTACGCGGCCGCAGGCTGTGGCGGAAGATCGCGCGGGGGGCTGCGCCTGGCCCGCTCCACTCGTCAGCTTCTCCCTTGGGCACAACGCCGTCACCACGCCGCAGCCAAGATCTATGCGACATGTTGTTTGAGATGTTGTGGGACTATACCACCCAACACGATCCAATCGTGCTGTACAGATCCTGGGATATTCTCAACCACACCAGTTCTTGACTAGTAAGTACAAAATGGTTATGCTGCGGCCATGGCTAGACCACGTGAGTTCGACGAAGAGCAGGCCCTCGACCGGGCCATGGAGGTCTTCTGGAGGAAGGGATATCGCAACACCTCCCTGGATGAGCTGCTCGATGCCATGGGCATCCAGCGGGGCAGCTTCTACAACACGTTTGGGAGCAAGAGGAAGACTTACCTGAGGGCACTCAACCGCTATGCGGATTTCATGACCGAGGGCGGCCCATATTCGGAGCTGGCACAGCAGAAACCCGGAATGCCGGCCCTGTTCGGGTTGCTGAAGCAATACTTGGCTAGCGTGACGGGTGACTCCTTGGTGAAGGGCTGCTTCTTCACACACGCGTCAAAAGAGCATCGCGGCGATGACCCGGAGGTCAAGCAGGCGGTTCTGAACGGCATCGCCCGTATGAAGGAATTGATCCGAGAGTCAACTGAGGCAGCTCAACGGGAGGGACAGTTGCCACCAGATATTGACCCGGACAGCACCGCCTTGCTGTTCATGTCTGTCGCGTGGGGCCTGCATGTCATGGCCGAAGCTGGGGTGCCGCTGGAGGATCTCATGGCGGCCGGTTCCCAGCTTTTCGGCATGAGCCCATCAGCGCCCTGAATGCGCCTCTTTTTTTAACGCCAGTTTTGTACTGATCAGACAAAAACCCGAAAGGAGATCACCACATGTCCACGCAATCTCGAGAGCCAGGGACCACCGCTAGATACGCCAGGTGGGTTATTCGCCGGCGTTGGTGGGTTCTCGTGAGCGCACTGATTGTCACGGTTGCCGCTGGAACGGGCGTGCGGAACCTCGGTCTATCCACCGATTACCGCACCTATTTCAGCGCCGACAATCCGGACCTGCTGGCCTACGAGCACGTTGAGAACATCTACACCCGCAACGACAACGTGCTCTACGTGATCAGGCCAAGGACCGGAGATGTGTTCACTGAGCGCACACTGGAGGCCGTCCGCAATCTGACGGATGATTCCTGGCAAATCCCACACTCCACCCGTGTAGACGCCATCACCAATTTCCAACACACCTGGGCGGATGGCGACAATCTCATTGTTGAGGATCTACTCGGAAGTGGAGAGATCTCGGCAGCTGACGTAGAACGCGTCCGCGAGGTCTCGCTTTCAGAGCCACTCATCGCCGGTCGGCTCATCGCGTCAGATGGCAAGGCAACCGGGATCAACGTACGCATCAACTTGCCAGGGCTTTCGCGCGACGAACTGCCGGCGACGGCCGCTCATGTGCGAATGCTCGAGCAACAGTACGCCGAGCGCTATCCGGAACTGGAGATCAAGACCACTGGTGTCTCCATGCTCAACATGTCCTTCGCCGAGGCACCGATGAAGGACATCCCGGTAGTCATGCCGCTGATGTTCGGTGCGTTCCTCATTACCATCGTCGCCGTATTGAGATCGTTCGGTGGCACGGCAGGTACGTTGGCGGTGATCCTGTTTGCCACGATCACTGCGGTGGGAGTTGCCGGTCATCTGGGGGTGTTCCTCGATCCTACCAGCGCCTCGGCACCCACGATCATCTTGACCTTGGCAGTGGCGGACTCCGTTCACATCCTGGTGAGCTTGATGCAAATGAGGCGGCGTGGCCTTCCGCTTAATGACGCTCTGGTAGATGCGTTGAGCGTGAATGCGCAACCGGTGCTTCTCACCAGCATTACCACCGCGATCGGTTTTCTGAGTCTCAACTTCAGCGACTCTCCACCGTTTCGATTGCTCGGCAACATCACGGCCTTCGGGGTGATGATGGCTTGGGTCTACTCGATGACTGTGCTGCCAGCGCTGGTTGCGGTGCTGGGAAGTCGCGTTCCTAGCAGGCGGCCGGGGCTGACCGACCGTATCGTGACCGCATTGGGTGAGCTCGTTGTGGCCCGGTTCAGACCCGTTCTAGCAGTGACCGGTGTTGCCGTTGTAGCGCTGTCGTTGAGCGTGAGTCGCTTGCAGGTGAACGACAATTACTTCGAATACTTCGACGAATCCATGCCGATTAGGCAGGGATCCGACTTTGCACTCGAACACCTTACCGGCGTATACGTTGCGACCTTTTCGCTCGAGTCAGGTGAGTCGCAAGGGGTTACCGATCCCGAGTATTTGGCCACAGTAGAAGCCTTCACTGCTTGGCTCGAGGCACGTCCCGCAGTACAGCATGTGAACAGCTTCAGCCACACCATGAAGCGGCTCAACAAGAACATGCATGGGGACGAGCCAAATGCTTACCGTCTGCCAGATGAGCGAGAACTCGGTGCGCAGTACTTGTTGCTGTACGAACTGTCGTTGCCTTATGGCTTGGACGTCAACGACCAAATCAACATCGACAAGAGCGCTCTGAGAGTCGACGTCACGTACGGTGATATCGACACGGCGGAGCTGGAGACAGAGGTAGCGGCTGCCGAAGCATGGCTCGCCAGCAACGGTACTCAATCCATGAGATCCAGCAGAGCCAGCGGACCGGCTCTGATGTTTGCGAAGATCACGCGGCGCAACATCGCGTCGATGATCCTTGGTACCGGACTTGGCTTTGCGGCCATCGCCGTGATACTGATGGTCGCGCTTCGCAGCCTGCGTTTGGGCATCCTGAGTCTGATTCCCAACATAGTGCCCGCGGCAATGGCGTTCGGTGTGTGGGCGATACTGGTGGGACAGGTTGGATTTGCGATCTCGGTGGTTGCCGGACTCGCGATCGGGATAATCGTCGACGACACAGTCCACTTCCTGAGCAAGTACAACCGGGTCCGCGATCGACTCGACGCCAAGCGTGCGGTGCAATACGCGTTCGAAAGCGTTGGATCGGCAATCCTGTCTAACACGATCATCGTGGCTGCCGGATTTGCCATGCTGGGGCTGTCAGCGTTCCGCGTCACTGCCTACATGGGTCTCCTCACTTCACTCACCGTCGTCTGCGCGTTGGCGGTGGACTTCCTGTTGCTGCCCTCATTGTTGATCGCATTGGACCGGCGGCCGGCAACAGCACCACGAGCTGATACTCACATACTGACCACAACGGGTGCTACAGCAGTACCCGCCGTTTGACGAACGATTACTCCATAGGAGATGGGACCATGAAAACCACGAAGCTGCAAACAATCGCAATCACGCTGGCCGCATTGCAATGGCTGGCACCGGAGGCAGCAACGCAAACTCCGGAGGAAAAGGGCAGGGCCATAGCGGAAGAGGCGGATCGTCAGGACTTCGGTTGGCAGGACGAGGCCAGTGAACTGAAGATGGTCCTCATGAACAGGAGCGGCGAGAAGAGTATACGCGAACTCAGCCGTCAGGCGCTCGAAAGCACTGAGCCGGGACATGGCGACAAGAGCATCATCGTGTTCGACGCTCCCCGAGACATTCAGGGCACGGCGCTTCTCTCACACACGCGTATCCTGGAAGCAGATGATCAGTGGCTGTACCTGCCGGCCTTGAAGCGGGTCAAGCGCATATCGTCGGGCAACAAGTCTGGACCCTTTGTCGGCAGCGAGTTCGCCTACGAGGATCTCGTTTCCCAAGAGGTGGAGAAGTACGACTACCGCTGGCTGAGAGACGAGCAATGCGGTGAGCTGGAATGCGCCGTAGTTGAGCGCTACCCGCGGTATGAGAACTCTGGATACACGCGTCAGGTCGTGTGGTGGGACAAGGCGGAGTATCGCATCCAAAGAATCGAATTCTACGATCGCAAGGATGCGTTGCTGAAGACACTCACATACCA
>CP070792.1:559762-564075 GCA_020346845.1 Gemmatimonadota bacterium | reverse complement strand
ATTGACGGCCAATGCGATCTCCCCCGACCTCAGTGCCGACGCTGCGGGTACTGCGGGTTATTTCCGCATCTACAGCTCCAACGGGGGCACCGACGCGTCGAAGCTGAACTGTCACTTTCAAGGTACTGCCGGTGAGGCCGCAGATACGGTAGACTTAGAACTTGACGATAAGGTGATAACCTCGGGTTCACCCATTCAGGTATCATCATTAGTGATTGACTTGCCAGAGAACTAATCGGAGGATTTAAAATGGCACAAGGTGATGTAGTAGTATTCGACAAGTTCCTCGAGTATGTCCTGAAGGGCAACGCGGAGAACCCGTTTGATTTCGGTGCGACCCCTGACACGATCAAGTGCGCTATCGTGAACAACGCAACTGTTCCGGCTGCGACGACCGCTGATCCCTGCTGGGGCGCTGGTGGAACGACCAATTTCGCAACCAACGAGCAGACCGGTGGTAACTTCACGGCTGGTGGGCAGACTTGCGCATCTCTGACCGTGACGGACAACGCTGGTACGATCGAGTTGGACTTCGGTGACCCGGCAACGTGGTCGCAGAATGCTGGCAACCCGACGACCTGCTATTGGGGTATCGTGTACAGTGATACGGCAACCAACAAGAACTGCATCGCGTATGTGGACCTTGGTGGTGTGTTCGACGCAACCACGGGTGACTTGACGATCACGTGGGGCGCGCCGTTTGCGACTCTGAACCAGGCGTAAGCCTAGTTTGGTAGCCCACTGACAAAGTCCCTCCGGCTCTGGCTGACGGGTCACCTGTGAGTGGGCACTCCGCTCACAGGTGACCCATGATCGACTGGCGTATCTATTACGACGACGGCTCCTCCTTCGATTCCACGATGGGATCACCGGAGGATGCCCCGTCGTACGGCATATTGTGTATCGTGTTCGCTGACCGTGACAACGGCCGGATGATCATGAACGGCTGGGACTGGTATTTCTACCACGACGAAGAAAAGAACTGGTGGGGGGCCGATGTTCACGGCCTGCTCGATCAGCTCTGCCACAACCTCCCCGTGAGGGCACTCAAACAGGGGCGTAACGCTCCTTCGGCGGTGTGGAAAGAGACGATGCAACGCGCTTTCGACGACCCGGACTTCCCTGTGAAGTGCGCTAAGTCTAAGCGTGAACGTCCGTTTCAGGTGACGTAATGACTCACACATCACCGTCGTTTACAATCACAGCCTTCCAAGGGTATCACGACGATGCTGTGGAGGGCTCCGCTACTACTATTGCGGGTCTGAGTACGGACTTCGGCCAAACGCCGGGTACGATATTCCGCGTGCGTCTCGTTGTCGCCGAGACGAACAACGCGGCAGGTAGCAACGAAGACCTCCAATGGCAGTTCAGTAAGAACTCTGGCACTTGGACCGACATCGGGACCACGTCGAACGACATCCAAACGGATAGCTCGACGTATGTCACCGACGGTGCTAATACGACGCAGCAGATCGGCACCGGCACTTTCGTTACTCCCAACGCTGGTTTCACCGAAGACGGCTTGGCTGGCGGCGGCGACCTCGACTTCGCTGGTAATGACGAGACTGAGACGGAGTGTGTACTCCGCATTGTCGATGCCACGACCAGCACAGGCGACACGATTGAACTGCGCTGCCTGATCGGCGGTGTGGCCCCGGCCGGTACACCTACTCTGCCGACCATTACGGTAGGCGAGGCTCGCAACGTCACGCAGAACCCAGCGAACGCGGGCGATCTGTCCCGGCTGGAAATGACGGAGAACGCAGCAACCGTTCAGCAACTGATCAAGCGCACTGTCCCGTGTACGACAGCTGCCCTCGAACAGAAATTCGGCGGCTTCCTCGACGAGCAGATCGACACGTACATCGTCGATGGTACCGGTACGCCGGATGACCCCGGCGCGGACTGGACGAACGACACTAACGCGTTCGATGGGAGCACCAGCACATACGCCGAGCAGACGGCGGGTGGCGGGGCTCTTAGTGATTACAGCACGACGATCCCAGCCACCGGCGACACCGTAGGTCGCTTGGAAGCGCGGCACTACGCCTACAGCACGAATAACTACTCGAGCATCTCGACGTTCTTCAGCGGGCACGACCAGTACACCGGCCCGAATGACAACCCGGCGTTCACGGGGGCGATGAACCCCGCTACGTGGACAGCTTGGTACGACGCTAGCCCGATCGCGCCCGACGGCGGAGAAGACTTTTCCGTCCCGTTCCCCCGAGCCGAACTGGCGAGCACCCTTGGTGCAGTATTTAACCCCTTCTCGTCTTCCGGCCAAACGTACCGGGCGTACCACACAGAAGTGCGTACCACGACTGGTACCGCCGTCACGGGCTACTGGGACGGCACCGTAACTGACCCGGACGCCGCGTGGACCAACGACGCTAACGCGAACGACGGCTCCACGTCTACCTTCGCGACCTGCTCCACGAACGGTACTACGACGGGCCAAGAACTGCGTATCGCGGGGAACAGTCTCGCGGGGACTACGTACGACGGTAGTATCTACGGTGTCTACGTCCGCTGGTACGGACAGAACAACGAGCCGGGCGCGGACAACGCTGCTCTGAAGGTTGAGGTCTACGAAGACGACGGCACTACGGCACTTCGCGACGTCGGGCAGTGGGTCCTCCCTCTGGATAATGCCTCCGGTTGGAGTTCTTGGCAGCGACTGAACGCACACAGTGAGGGTAGCTGGACCAGCACTAACATCGGCAATCTGGTCTTCGTCGCGTATGCCCAGAACATCACGGGTGCCGGGTCCGTCGGTATAGCCCGCGCCGAAATCTGCGTACTTCACCAGACTCGAAATAACCAAGGCGCGACGGTCACGAAGACCCTTGGGCGTGTATGTAACGCTGCGACCCAATCGCTCGTTATGACGGAGAACGCGGCCAACATCCCGATCGACCGCACAATCAACCTGACGGACAAGACAGCGAGCGAACAGCTCGAGTTCACGCAGAACGCTGCAACGATCGAGCGCCCGCAGACGATCATCGGTAAGACCTCCAAGCGCAAAGCGTGGCGAGCTGCGCATACCTCGATCTGGGATTTCGACGCGAATACAGCCACGTACGGCGGGGACACCGGCCACCTGAATATGTGGGATGGCGATACCGGCACGTCGTATGACTTCGGTGTGAACCCCTCCTCATGGGGGCAGGGTATCTCCGGTATTGGCCCGACGCTCTCCCCGACGGCGGTACCAATCAAGATCGAGGCCCGCATCTACATCAGCGGTACTGCGAACACGGATGGTTCCCTTTGGGGCGGCTGGGACTACGGTAACCAGCGAGCCGCTTGGGAATCCCTCGAGCGCTACGAGCTATACCCGTTCATGACCATCCCGAACCCAGCTGGGGCTGGTGAAGGCTGGACCGAATGGGCCGAGATGGAGCTGGGCTTCAACAACTATGATCTGTCCACGCACAACTATACGAACCCGTTGACGTGGGACATGATCCAGAACTACCTGACGATCTACCCGTACTACCCCAGCATCAGTAACTTTCTCGCGCACGCGGTACAGATCAGGATCACGGAAGCGGAGCCTACGGACAACGTCAAAGTAGGTTATGTGGACGCCAGCGAAGGCTGGATCGACAACCAAGGTAAGTGGAAGACCCAATCCAACGCTTGGGACGGCAGCACGACCACGTGGGCAGAGAGTAAGCAGGGCGGCGGGACCACGCTACTGCTCGATGAGAACCATCTCCGGGTACACGGTAACACGTTGACGCAGGGCTCGTCGGAAGAAGAAGTCCTCGCCGTGTTCATCCGCGCCCGGCTGCGCTTGTCGTGGACTGGTACGGCAGACGAAGTAGGCTGTGAAGTCCAGCCCCGGCATCCCGACTGGAGTACGCCACTCCCAGTCAAGCAGATGTACGACCTTGGCGGTACGGGCGACGACCTCATCACGTTCTGCTCGCCGAACTACGATCCGCAAGGCGTAGGTTCAGCCAACACACCGTGCATGTACGAAGCTCCGGGCAGCGGGACCGCTTTCTGGTCTCCTTGGGCCCGCGTCGACCTCGAGACGATGGTGGACACCGCCGGGTCGAAATGGCGGACGTGGGAGGAAGTCCAGAAGATAGGCTTCAGTATTCACCGAGGCAAGAACGACCACGACGGGGCAACGCTCGAAGTCGCGAAGGTCGAAGTTGCGGTCATCGCAGCTCCTTCGAACGCAGACCGTAAGGGCTCCAAGACCAAGAAAGACCGGGGCGTCAACCAAGATAGAGCAGGCGGCGGTGACCTGACGTCGCTGGAGATGGCGGGTACGCAGGCGACCGTCACGACCG
>CP070792.1:555295-559662 GCA_020346845.1 Gemmatimonadota bacterium | reverse complement strand
TTGCGGAACCCTGCCCTGCCGTGGCTGGCACCACGCATTCCGCCAAGCTTCAATGTTTCGGCGAGCGAAATGCTGGTTCCCCTCAATGCCGGTACTATTCCAAACAGAAGACTCGTGAACACCGCAAGCAAGAAAGTGAAGCCCAGAACGGTGCCATCGATGCTCACCTCCTGTAGCCGCGGCAAGCTCGCCGGCCCAAATGACTTCAGGGCCCTGATGCCGAGGTGTGCCACACCCAGACCGATCGCTCCACCCACGAGCGCCACCAAGAGACTCTCGGTAAGCAGCTGCCGGATCACTCGCGTTCTAACGGCCCCCAGTGAGAACCGTACCGCCACTTCGTTGCCCCGCGCCACCGCACGGGCCAGCGATAACGAGGCAACATTGGCACACGCGATCAGCAGCACGATACCCACTAGGCCGAGCATCGTAAAAAGACTGGTCCTCGCACTCGAGAAGTAGCGCTCGTGCAACGAGACCAGTCTCAATCCCCAGGATTCATTGGTTTCAGGATACGCTTCCTCGAGCTGTCGCGCGATGACGGTCACTTCGGTCTGAGCCTGTTCGATCGACACACCTTCACGCAAACGACCTACGTAGAAGAAGTTGTTGTTGCCCCGTCCTTGTGTATAAGGATCTCTCTCCTGCATCGGGAACCACAGTTCTATCCCGCCGGGATAGTCGAAGTCGACCGGCATCACGCCAACAACCTGGTAGGGCTCGCCGTTGATCGTCATCGACTTCCCCACCACCGATTGGTCGCCGCCGAATTGGCGTTGCCAGAATCCGTGAGAGAGGACCACGACGTTGTCGGACCCGGTGCGTTCCTCTTCAGGTAGGAACGATCTGCCGATTTGAGGAGCGACGCCCAAGGTCGAGAACAGATTGTGCGACACCAACGTGCTGAACACGCGGTCGGGCTCAGATTCTCCGGTGATGATGGCACGGGGAGTGAATACCAGAAACGCACCAAACGACTCAAACGACGTCGCCTGTTCGCGATAATCCCAGTAGTCGGGTGCCGACATCGAGTTTGAGTTGCGCGTCTCATTGGTGCCCCAGGCCCAAACCAACCGGTCAGGGTCCTCGAACGGCAGCGGCCGCAGCGCAACCGAATTGAGCGTGCTGAACATGACAGTCACAGCACCGATCCCAATGGCGAGTACCAGAACGCTCGCTGCAGTGAATCCGGGAGTCCGCAGGAAGATCCGGCAAGCGAACCTAACGTCCTTCCAAATGTCTAGCATTGGTAGACCTCGTGATGGCTTGATTGCTCCGACGCCCATAGTTGTCGCTGCATTGCGTCGCCGGCGTGGAAGAGAACGTTTGATGATGTAACGTGCACCGACGGCAAGTGTCTGGCCCCAATACCACAGTGCGGCGCTAGAGCCTGTCTCGGCCAAATCCAGATAGGTCTCGTGCAAATCACCCAGCACTCCGTCACGTACTTTCCCCTGTGGCAGGCACATTGTGAGGAGTGTTCGCGCCAAGCGGGGGGGACAACGATCCAGCTCGTGAGACTGCATCACTCGAACACCGAGTCGAGCCCGTCCCACAGGCTGGTCCAGGCCGTTCGAGCCCTTTGCAGCGCCGCTACACCAGCGGGCGTCACTTCCAGGTACCGTTTGGGACGTCCACCGCGGCGAGGTGTCGGGTCGCGCAAGCTCGATCGCAGCATGCCCTTCTCTTCGAGCCGATCCAGAGTGACAAACAAGGCACCGCGCGACACCGTTCGTTGCACTCGCCTTTCGAGCTCGGCGAGCACGCTGGTGCCGTAGGCCTGGTCCTTCAACCGAAGAATGGCAAGGAGGATCATCTGCTCCAGCTCGCCAAGATATCCTGCCCTTTTCATGGCTCACACCGCCGCTGAGAAGCTTTTTCTGTAGCCAATCCTACAAAATAGACGCTGTGAGTTGCGAAAAGGTTGCGGCTTGCGTATCAGCTCGCCAAGGCCCGCTTCAGAATCGCTATCTGCCCTGTGTGATAGGCGTCGTGCTGAGCCAAGCCATGGAGCATGACATAGAAGGAATCGGGCGCACCGTCGTCGTCCGTTCCACCCACTGTATCCTGCAATCGCGAGTGCGGGAACTCCCTTATCGCCGCCCGCAGCCGTTTGTGAGCATCGATCAGGCGCGACCTGGCCGACTCCCAGGCCTCGAGCGTCTCATCCCTGGGGATCGGCCAATCGGCCTCACCCGTTAGTGACCTTGCGTTTTCAGCCAGCCTGCGACCGACCTCTTCGGCCCACGCCGTCATATGCAGCACTATCTCCCAGATGGAGTGCGCTCCATTGATTGGCCGAGCTGCCGCTTCAGTCGCGGATACTCCCTCGAGCGTCTCCCTGATGGCCGGTCCATGCCAGGCACCACCGTGGTTCATTCTGTCCAGCTCGTCTGCAATTCGTTCATTTTCAAGCACTTAGCCTCCCAAGATGTGCACGATAGCGTTGTAAATAACCCATATAACATCATTCGCTGGTTATAATACAAAGCAGCGTATAACTTGTCAACCCGTTTATATAGGTTAGATTAGCTTGAGTTGAACTCACCGGGAGCTACAGTGGCCAAGGAAGCCTCCAAGCCGTTCAAGTTCGTAGGAGGGCATCTATGTCTCGACTTCAACAACACGGTCGACTGGGTAGGCCCGGATCCGTGCGAGGGGGAGTATCTCTCCGACTACAGGCGGCTGGTGGCATGGGCAGGTGAGGCAGGTGTGCTGGCACCAGGAGCAATGGAGCCCCTGTTGGACCAGTGGACAGCGAACCCGGCACTAGGCGAGGCCGCCCTCGGTCGAGCAAGATCGGCCCGGACCACCATACACCGGGTCTTTTGGGGGATCATTGCTGGTGGCCCGCCGTTGCAGTCTGAACTCGAGCAGCTCAATTCCCTGCTGAGGGAGGCTCCGGCTGACCTCGAATATGACTCTCACCACAAGTGCTGTGTGTGGAGCTGGTCGTCACAGAACCGTGATCTCACAAACCCGATTTGGCCGGTCATCTGGTCGGCAGCCGAGCTACTCACCGCCGCCGAGTTGGCCAACGTAAAGGCATGCGCCAATGACACTTGCGGGTGGCTATTCCTCGACACGAGCCGTAAGCACAACCGCAAATGGTGCGAGATGGGAGTGTGCGGCAACCGGGCCAAGGCCCGGCGGTTCTACGATCGCCGCAAACGGCGAGCCCAGGGCAGCTGATCCCTGCACCACTCACAGCAACCTCACAGAAGCTCATGATGGCTTGGGCCGCCCCGCTTGACATACTCGGCACATAATTGTACTATTGCACTAGAACACTAGTTATCTAGAGCATTAGAGGATTTGTACCTTGGTATTCTCGCTCGACGCCAAAAGCGGCGTACCGTTTTACCGCCAGATCATCGAACAGGTGAAATTCGCCGTAGCACGCGGTGATCTGAAACCCGGCGACCAACTGCCCACGGTTCGGCAGCTTGCCGTCGACATCTCCATCAATCCCAACACCGTCATCCGTGCCTACCGCGAACTGGAGCTGGAGGGTCTGCTCGAGACCCAGCAGGGATCCGGCACCTACGTCAGCGAGAAACAGCCCGAGATAGACGCCGTCGAAAGGCAGCGGATGCTGGACCAGATCGTAACAGAACTCCTGGCGCGAGCCTCAGGATACGGTTTCACACTCGATGATGTGCTGGACGGTGTGCGCCAGCGAAAGGAGGAGTCGTCATGAGCAAATCACCCCGTGCCGCCGGCTTGAGAGGGGGGCTTCCCGGCATATCCCTCGAGCGATTCGCAGCTTCAAGCCGCGCGGACTTCAGGTTTGCACCGCTCAACGTGCTGCTACTCATCGGCCTGTTCGTGGCCGGGCTGGTGGTACATCTCAGCGTGTATCCGTTCTCGTTGCACGCAGTGGTGCTATCACTTGGCTCCGGTGTCGCGTTGGCTGTATTGCTGCGAATCACTCAAGTGTGGGAGGCTGTGGTCATTCTTGCGACCGCCAACAGTCTCGCGACTTTCCTCGAGCTGAGACCCGAAAGTGAGATACTGATCGTCACAACGATCGTTGCTGTCATCGTGGCACCGGCGATTCAGATCGCCTACCAATGGGAACGGGCTGTCGTCCTTCGATTCGGCAAGTTCCGCAGTCTCAAGAAGTCGGGCTTGTTCGTGGTGGTACCGGTGATCGACAAGGTCGCACAATTCGTGGATCAGCGCATCAGGGTAACGGATTTCACAGCCGAGACCACCCTCACCGCCGATACAGTGCCGGTGAATGTTGACGCGATCGCTTTCTGGATGGTGTGGGATGCGCAGAAGGCGGTGTTGGAGGTCGAGCATTTCGACGATGCGGTCGTGCTCTCGGCCCAAACGGCACTGCGAAACGCCATCGGGAAGAA
>CP070792.1:550790-555195 GCA_020346845.1 Gemmatimonadota bacterium | reverse complement strand
CATGTTGGCCGTGGCTGTGCCCCCGGCACCCTCGGTTAGAGGCTCCCTACGGTTTTGCATCTGGATCGTCTTGCGGGTGACCTGGATGATGTCCTGAGCGACCAGATCCCGCATGGTGCGTGAGACGGTTTCGCGGCTCGAGCCGATCATCTGGGCAATCATGTGGTGGGTGAGACGCTGAGTGATACAGCTCCCATCGTTCTCGTCTGCCATCTCCAGGAGCAACCTGGCCACGCGGCCCGGCACGTCCAGCAGCACGAGACTGCCTATCTTGGTATCAGCCTGGCGCAAGCGCTTGCACATCGATCTCAACAGTCCTGCGGCGATCTGGGGCATCTCGCGCAGGGATCGGTTGAAGTCTTCCCGCCGTAGCACCAATAGCTTCGAGTCTTCCATTGCTATTACGTGAGCTGCACGCGGCTCGTCATCAATGAGGGACATTTCCCCGAAGAAGTCGCCCTCGCTCCGGATCGAGAGGATCACCTCTCTGCCGTCTTCCGCTATGAGGACTACCTTCACCTGACCCGAGAGCACAACGTAGAGGGCGTCTCCCGGATCGTTTTCGAACAGAATCACGCTGCCTTTGGGGTAGCTTCGCTCGTGCGCAGCTTGGCTAAGCTGTTCGATGTCACCTTCACGCAGCTGCGAGAAGAGGGGTACCGAACTCAGTGTTGTGGCCACCGACATGGGCGAGTCTCGTTGTATGATCCGTGATTTGTGAGCGAGTCAACATTAAAGACTGCCGCTGTCCGAGTCAATTCGGGATTCTGCCTGAGAATCCCGAACGAATGTCCCAATTCCGCCCCTCGATGTCCCCAAAACGACCTAGCGCTAGGCAGCGCGGGCGGAATATTGTGGAACTACGGGGCGCGTTCCCGCGCGGGGGAGAGCGGACATAGACGGGGGCAAACTTGGCCAATATACTCGTGATCGACGACGAAGACGGTGTACGCCGTGTTATCTGCAAGGTCCTGGTGCGTGACGGACATGAGGTGATGGAGGCCGCGGATGGCAGGATCGCCCTGAGCATGCTACGAGACAGCCAGCCCGACCTCGTGATCTGCGACCTCTTCATGCCGGAGATGGATGGTATGGAGGTCCTCCGGGCACTGCGGCGTGACTATCCTCATCTCCAGGTTGTTGCGATATCCGGTGGTGCCTACCGCGGCCAGGTCGAGCTCCTAGACGTAGCGAAAGGTCTTGGTGCCGCAGCGGTCGTAGACAAACCATTCGAGCTGCAGCAGTTCCTGGGTGTAGTACGCGGAGTGCTACGTGGCGATCAGACAGGGGTGTCAGGTGCAAAGCAGTAGCCCCCGAACGTAAAGCCTTGGTGATCCGGCTCCAGTTGTACCTCCGGCTATATTGACAATCCTCTACCCAACATCGAACAACAGAAGCGGGGCCAGGAATGCTACTCCGTCATTTGGGCTTAGCAGTTGTCATATCGTCGATGTCCGCCGAAGCCACAGCAGCTCAGAGTTTGACCGCGCGGCTCAGCGACATCCAGACGCGCGCCGAGAGTACCAGATACGTCGAAACCAGTTCCTACGCTGACGTGATGGACTTTGTCACGAGGATTAGCGATGCGTCGCCCATCCTGCATCTGACAACTTTCGGATACACGTCTGAGGGGCGTGCGCTTCCCCTCGTCATTGTCGGCAGGCTGGACGACGTGCGACCAGAGGCGATTCTCGAGAGCGGTAAGACGCGCTTGTATGTGCAAGCAAACATCCATGCCGGCGAAGTGTGCGGGAAAGAGGCGATGCAAGTACTGCTGCGTGATCTGGCAAACGGCGACCACGCAGCGTGGCTGGATTCACTAGTCTTGCTGATCGCGCCTATCTATAACGCTGACGGAAACGAGCGCGTTCGGCTCACGAATCGTGGCCGACAGCACGGCCCACTGGGAGGCATGGGTCAACGAGCCAATGCCCAAGGATTGGATCTCAATCGAGATCATATGAAGATCGACTCGCCCGAAGCGCGATCGCTGATCGCTATGATGAACGCGTATGATCCCCATGTGCTGGTGGATCTGCACACCACGAACGGGACCACTCACGCGTATCATCTCACATACGCACCTCCGCTCAACCCCAATACTGCCCCGGCAATCGACCAGCTTCTTCGTGGCGACTTACTGCCCGCTGTCACGAACGCCGTTAAGCGAAAGCATGGATGGGATTTCTACTACTACGGGAATCTTCCCTGGCGCGGAGGCGGCGCGGAGCGTGGGTGGTACACGTTCGACCATCGGCCGCGCTTCAACAACAACTACATCGGTCTGCGTAACAGGATTGCTGTATTGGGGGAGGCATACTCGTATGCCGTGTTCGAAGATCGTGTGAAGGCCAGTCTGTGGCTGGTTGAAGAAGTCGCACACTACGTCCACGCAAATGCTAGCCAGGTACGTGAAGTGGTGGCACAGGCTGACGGAGCGGTGATAAGTGGACGGGAACTAGGTGTCAGATTTGCGCATGCCCGGTCCGATGAACAGGTCGAAATACTGATGGGTGACGTGGTTGAGGAACGGAATCCATACTCCGGTCGAACGATCCTACGGCGTGTGGATGTGAGTCGCCCCGAGATGATGTATGAGTATGGCACGTTCCGGCCAACCGAGACGGAACGGGTACCTACGACCTACATCGTTCCGGGCGAGCTCACGGATGTGCTGACAAAGCTGGGTGACCACGGAGTGCGATGGACCGAGCTGACGACTCCCTTTAGCGGCACGGTGGAGCGGTTCGTGATCGACTCGACCACGGTGTCGGCGCGTGAGTTCCAGGGTCACAACGAACGCACACTTTACGGGCGCTACGAAGAGGCTGAGTCCACTATTCCAGCCGGGGCGGTCATGGTATCGCTCGACCAACCACTGGGCCGGCTGGCCTTCTATCTGTTGGAACCGCGCTCAGACGACGGACTCGTAAATTGGAATGTGCTGGATGAGGCACTCGAGGGGGCGGAGTACTACCCCATAGTCAGGACCGTCGGGAATTGACCCTGAATTGCCCCAACCAAGTGAAGAGGGAGGTAGGGAAACAGGCAAGTACTAGACGAAGCTGAACCTGGTCCCGTGCCCGCTGTTTAGAGCGCGCTCGTAGACCAGGATCGCGGCCGCCGCATCCTGTAAGGCGGTGCCCGTTGAATCGAATACGATGATCTCATCGTCGGTCCATCTGCCCGCCGTTTTACCGGCCACCACGTCGGCCAGCTCTGCACGCACGTCCGCCGCCGTCATGAGCCCTGCCTCGATCGCGTGGTGTAGCTCTCCCACCGAGACGCACTGATCCAACAGGTCCACAACGACGTGATTCGCGGCCAGGAGTTTGGGGTCGATCTCCTGTTTGTCCGGGCTGTCAGCTCCGACTGCAACCACTAACGTACCGGGAGTGACGAACTCCTGACTGATATATGCTTTCTTGGCAGGCGTGCACGTTATGCAGATATCGCACTCACGCACCGCACGTTCCAGATCCAACGCGTGTTCGACACGCATGCCGAGTTCTCGGCTCATATCTGCGGCGTAGTTCGCAGCTTCATCTTCATCGATGGAGTAGGCGTTGACGTGTTCAATTGGCAGCACCTCGCACAACGATTTGAGTTGGATGCGACCCTGGGTGCCACAGCCGCACATGGTGACGGTTCTCGAGTCTGCTCGAGCCAGGTACTTGGCAACTACTGCGGTAGCTGCACCGGTACGCTTTACCGTTATGCCGCCGGAGTCCATCACCGCTAGAGGTTTGCCGTTCTCCGCGCTGAAGAGAAGAATGAGACCTTGGATGTTCGGTAGGCCGTACTGTTCCGTGTTGCGAAAGAAGCCGGCGTTGGCCTTGAGAGCATAGTACGGAGTAGGCTCTTGGAACCCACCGCCCTTGATGTGGAACTCACCGGAGGCCGCTTCACCGTGTAGCAAGCCAGGCGCGATAGACCTGCCATCCGCGTGTGCACGGAACGCCTCTTCTACACCTCCTATGCAATCCTTCAGAGTCAGCAGAGACGCAATATCGTCGCGACTGAGGAGTAGAGTGCCCGGTCGGTCCATCGCTCTCTTCTTCGCTTTCTGGAGGTGTATTCCTCCTCTACTTCCCCACCTAGTCTCCTCCCTGCAGTCTGTCAATGACAGATTGAAGTCTCGCCTCCACCCGAGTCATCAGATCTCTGTGGGTCGTGGTGGGTGGATACAGACTTCCCTGCCTGACCCCCTGTCCGTTGTATGCACCAGATATCTGACTAGCAGTTCTGTTGAGCGTACGGACTTCACGTTCCAAAGCCTGAGCCGACTCAATCCGCTGCGCCAACTCACTTGGTGCATCGGGACCCAACGAATCACGCTGTGACTCGAGTTCTCTTTTCAGTTGCGCCGCGCCGCGCATTGCCTCTTGGATCCTGTATTGTGTCT
>CP070792.1:546262-550690 GCA_020346845.1 Gemmatimonadota bacterium | reverse complement strand
GAACACTCGCCCACCCAGGGCCTCGACACGAGCAGCCAATGACACAGGGTCTTCCACACGCACATAAGCCAGCCAGTTTGGAGGAATACCCTCCCGTTGGATTTCGAGGATCCCCGCTCTCGGCTTACCATCCCTCATGAAGACACGGTACGTGGTTTCTTCGTATAGCTCTCTGGTTTCGAACTCATATCCAACCAGCTGATGATAGAACTCTTCTGCAGCAGTCACGTCTGTCGTCCACAGTTCGGTCCATAGCCATTCGTTGATAGGCGGATCACCGTCGATTGGATCTCCACTCGTCGACCGTACAAGGGCAACCAAGGCCCCCTGCGGGTCACTCACTACAGCCAGTCTTCCCCGCTCGGCGAGGTCGACCGGCTCAGTGTGGACCGTACCGCCGGCATCTCGAACTTGCCGAACCGCATGATCTACATCGGCAACAGATAGATAGCTCACCCACTGCGATCGATTGACTTCATCCCCATTGCCATCCAGGTACACGATCCCTCCAATAGGCCGACCTCCGTGGCTGACCACCGTGTAGGTTGCGTCCTCAGGATCTTCCTGGAACTGCCATCCGAACAACTCACCGTAGAACCGCTTCACGCCGTCCAGGTCTTGGGTAAGCAGATCGTGCCAGACGACCTTGCCTATCTGGTACTCATTTGTTGGAGTGGGCGATATGGGCGGTAGCACCACTCTCGGCGCCGGCGCGCATCCGATTGCTAGAGCAGCGGTCAACACGGCAGCCCACCGGCATCGGCGGTGGCCTTCGCCGATCCCGCAACCTGTCATATCAAGCTCGGACATCAGTCTCGTCATATCATGATCCATGTCAGAAAGCCGCGGAGAATATGGTAGCATCAACACTCCAGAGCCACATCAAGTTCCACCTCGTCTAGGTTGCGGGGCTTTGGGACCGGTGGTCCAAGGCTGGTAACCTCACCCCCAAACGTCTACCTTAGCACGTGGGAGATCGATCAAGCACCCCTAACCTTATTACCGGGTTACCGGCTGGAAGCATGGCCCTCATCGACTGTCCTCAGTGTGGCCACAAGGTATTGAGCGTCGCCTCGACGTGCCCCGAATGTGGGTTTTCCCTTAGCGAGCAGCGCAAGAGAGACTCACATATGAGTCGAGCGGCGATCTGCCGGCAGTGCCACAAGGAGATCGCGGCCAGTTCCCAGCTCTGCCCCCATTGTGGTGAGAAGAAACCAGTTGCGCGTGCACCCAAGTGGCTCGTGCCTACCATCGTGACCGTGGTACTGGTCATCGCGGTCTTCTTCTTTCCCTGGCCTCGGTCGGAGCGATCCGAGCAGCAATTCGCAACGCAGGTTGCGGATTCTCAGCCGGATTTGCCCGTCCAGGATACTGCTATGACCACACCTCCGGCCTCACAGACCGAGCCTATCACACCTCAACCGGCCGTTGCACCCGAGCCCGAGACCCAAACGAAGTGGACCCGCGACTGGGCCAATATAAGGGCGGAAAGAAGCGTGGGATCCGAGGTGGTTGACATCCTGGAGCCGGGCGATCAGATCGAGGTTGCCGATCTCCAGGGCAGTTGGTGGGCAGTGTACGTGAATGGGCGCCGCTACGGCTATATCTCTGCCTCGTTGGTAGCCGACGAACCTCCAATGGTCGAGCCGGATACCGGCGCCGCCGGGGTCCCGCTAACCCGGAGTCGCGATATCCCTGTGCGCGACTCGTAGAATGACCAGCGGAACCGGCTAAGGGCCTGACGACCGCCCGTAACGTTCCTGCAACGCTGCCCAGCGGAAGACGAGCGCTGACGCCATCGTAAACAGTGCGACGACCCCAAGAATGACCACCAACCTGGTCCACGGATCTCCTGCCGCCTGACGCTGTTGCACCAGCTCGAGGGTACGCCTCAACCATTCCAATCCGCCGACCACCAAAGCCACTTGTACAGCGGTTACGACCCACGGTTTGCGCACTAGCAAGAGGAGAGGGAAAAGCAGACTCAATAGCATGAGTGGCTGGTTGTCACCTCTGGAGAAGTGAGCTGCGAGCAACACAAAGCTGATCAATACCGGCAATAGGCGCATGAATACCATGGTCATTACCCAAGAAGTCGTGGAGCAGAATGGTGGCCGGAATCTAAGCAGGCACTTACCTTAGCAGGAACTCGGTTTCAGGAACACCGCTCTGAGATATTCTGCGGACGACATCAAGCGTACTGCAATCGTAGCCGACCTCATGTCGGGTCACGGAGGTGAGCCCTCAGAGTTCGAGTGGCAGATGTGGATCCGCTGGGCCGACATGCTTCTCTATGCGTTGGACGAGTACCGCGCGCATGGTCGGGACGAATCTGTCGAGCTGCTCGACAACTTCATTGCCACCGTAGTGACGCGTGCCGATGAGAAATGTCTCGAGACCGCCCGACGTCGTCTGGCACGGCATACGACCGCGGACCGCCCCAGTCTCTCGCAAGAGGAGGCAAAGAAGCTGCTGCGAACCGACCCTTCGGGTAATCCGTACCTCACTGACTTGTGATTGGCGGCTTGCCGCCACCACGCCCAACGGGAATCTCATAGTTGGCCCGCAACGTGCGACGGACTCCTCTTGCCCGCGACTCCGTTTGCGACCGCTAGCTACCCGCGGCGCGAGCCACCGATGCGATTTCCCGGGCGATCTCTCGGCCCAGTTCACCTAGCAACCTACTCTGGGCTGCGACCGATGCACCTGTACCGCTCGAATCCACCGGTTCGATTCGGTTGAACTCACCGTCCTCAATCCGATCGCCGGTTGCCCCGTCTCTTACCACCCATGTACAGCTGAGATGCGCTGCCCCCATCGTGTCTCGCTCGAATTGATTAACCTCAACCTCAACGGTGTAGTCCAGCTTCACAGTGCTGAACCACGGGTGATCCACCATTTCGACGACTCCAAGCAGTTGCGACAGGTTTTCGCCCAACACCTTCACAAAACTGGCGTCTAGCGGCTGGGCCCACCGATCGTATTCGGAGAAGCTGATCTCATTTGGTCCTATCCTAGTCACCATGTGGGGCCGCCGGAGGTATTCCGGCAACCCCACGGGTCCGAGACCGAGCCTGACCTCGACCTCGGAGGCACTACCTGAGACTTGCTCGCTACTCATGGGAGTGAGCACGAAGAACTGTGATGGATCTGCCTTGGGTGCAAGGGAGCAGCCCGGCAGTGAGCCAAGAAGAAGTAGTGCAAGCGCTCCTGGCGGTGATGTCAATCTCATCATCGGTTTTCCTTGCGTTCCTCTTTGCCACGCAGAACTGAGCTCGGGTCACGCTGTAGATATTCTGCCAACTCTCGCATCGCCTTGCCGGCCGCTGCGAGCTCGATCAACGCTTGCTCCAGCCGGGTAGTAACGGGTGATCCCGGCTCCAGCACGGCCCTCAGCGCGGCAAGCGTCTCCTGCGTCTCCTGCATGGTAGCACGCGCTTCCTGCACGTCGCTGGTGATACCGACTCTCAAATCCGCTAGTGCAGAATCGAGGTTCTTTGCCAGATTGCCGAAATCTTCCAGGGTCTCTTCAATGGTCACTATGGCACTGGGCAAGGCACCTCGGGCTCTGCCGAGGTCGTCCGAGCTGACCAATCGGTCGATCGAGACAAAGGCGGCTGTCACAGCCGACACGAGGGTGTCGAAATCGAGCCGTGCCAGGTTGGCGAGGATCTGACCCGCTTCTACTTCCAATTCTTCCAGCCCACCAGCGACGATCGGCAGCTCAGGGTAGGGCACGGTCGGGTCGTTCACCATATCTGCCGGAGTGTCCGGCAGAATATCCAGCTCCACATACTTGCGACCCGTCACAAAGCTTTCCGTGGTTAGCTTTGCGCGCATCCCTTGCTCCAGCCACAGCCGGTGGGTCTCGGGATCGGCTATATCGATTCCTCCGGCGCCACGCCTCGTGATCTTACGCTGATCGAGTTCGATGATCACCGGCATCCGGAATTCATCGCCTTGTATCGACGGATCTCCAATGCTCAGACGAACGCTCTTCACTGCTCCGACTTCTACCCCTTTGAACTTCACCGGCGCACCAGGATTCAAACCGCCAACTGAGCCCCTGAAGAATACAATGAACTCGTGGGTGTCCTTGAAAACGCGTCCCGAGCCAAACAGCACTACTCCGGTCGACGCCAGCATTATCGCGGCGATCACAAAAACGCCAACGAGCCGCGGGCTCGCTTTTCTAGCCATGCTCACTCTCCATTACCTGATGCTCACCCCTATGGAGGAATTCACGCACTTTCAGGTTGTCGGATTTGTCCCTCAGCTCCTTGGGTGGTCCTTGGGCAATCATCGTCCTGCTCTCGGCATCGAGAAACACGCTGTTGGTACCGATGGCGAAGATGCTCGCCAGCTCGTGGGTCACGACCACGACCGTGGTCCCAAGGCTATCGCGCAGCTCCAGAATCAGATCGTCCA
>CP070792.1:541723-546162 GCA_020346845.1 Gemmatimonadota bacterium | reverse complement strand
CCGCCGCAGAACGGCTCATCGAACAGATGGGGCTTCAGTGGGAGGCGGAAGGCCGCCCGCGGATTGCCGGCAGGCTCTTCGCCCTCATGCTGCTGGAAGATCGTGACTTCACGCTGGAGGAGCTCGCTGAGTTGCTCCAGGTCTCCCGCGGAAGCATGAGCACCAATACTCGGTTGCTCGAGGCGCATGGCGTAATAGAGAGGGTCGCGAAGTCGGGCGACCGCCGAGTCTACTACAGGCTGACCGCCGATCCCTATCGTGCCATGATCGAGTCCCATCTCAAGCGCATGGAACGGACCAGAGAGGTCATCGCGCACGCTCGCAAAGAACTCGCAGTCGAGACCAAGAAGAAGCACCTGCGCCTCGCCGAAGTCGAGCGATTCCACAAATTCGCGATCACCGCAATCAACACGCTCCTCGCAGAGCAGTTCAAACAGGCGCCCTGATAATGGCACTCGTATCAGTCGGATACTCATTCGATTCAATCGAGACAAGAATGAACCACAAGCACACGAAGCAGAGGCTTTGGCTATTGCCCATCGTTCTGGCTCTGCTGATGAGCGCCCAAGCACTAGAATCTCAAACGCAACGGCAGGACACGCTGCGCATCTCGATCGCGCAGGCGGTCTCGCAGGCGCTGCAGGAGAGTGAAGAGATCGCGGCTGCACGAGCAATGGTCGACCAGGCAGCGTCGCAGATAACGCAGGCGACCTCCGCTGCCCTGCCCCAACTGACCGGAAACCTCACGTACAATAGAGCGATCAAGACCATCTTCGATGGCATCGACTTCGGCATGCCGCCGGGTGACTCCGCCGAGGGGGGGGAAAGCCCCTTCGAAGATCTGCCTTTCGGTCGGCCCAATACCTACATGGCAAGCCTTCAGCTTTCGCAGTTGCTGTTCGCCGGTGGAACAGTGGGCGCAGCCCGCCGCATCGCCCGGCACTTCCGCAACGCGGCAGAGGACCGGTATCTGGAGGCCGAGTCGGAACTGACTCTGCAAGTGCGGCTGGCCTATCTCAATGCAGTGGCGGCTCAGAGCTTGAACGAGATTGCCATCCAGAGCAGACAAGTATCGGAGGCGCACCTCAGACAGGTAGAGTCATTCTATCAGGCCGGTACCTCTTCGGAATTCGACCTGTTACGGGCCCAGGTCGACCTGGAGAACCGAGATCCAGCGGTGGTTCAGACAGCCAATGCCGCGGAACTCGCGCTCTTGGAGCTGAAGCGACTGGTGAACATCCCGGCGGACCAGCCTGTAGTACTCACTACCCGGGAGGGTCCGGGTATGATAGAGGTCGACGAGGATATGTTGGCTCCGCTCGTGGAGCAGCGACCCGCTCTGAATGCCGCCCGGGAAAACGTGCTAATGCGTGAGGCAGCTATCACGGCTTACGGTGGGCAGCGGTTCCCGTCACTCAGGCTGACAGGCAACCTGGGATTCCAGGGTTTTCCCTCCAGTGTCACACCACCCGGCTTCAACGATTGGCGTCAGGACTGGTGGATTGCGCTGGGTGTCAACTGGACGATCTTCAGCGGTCTCAGAATAAGCGGTGAGGTTGCGCAGGCTCGGGCCGAGCTAGATCAGGCGGAGGCCGAGGAAGCACAACTGCAGGAAGGCCTGGAGGTCGCCCTGGCAGCGGCCATGGCAGAGTACCGCATGGCCCGGGCGCAGATCGAAGCACGGCAACAAACCGAGGTATTGGCGGAGCGAGCTTTGGAGCTGGCGGACGCACGGTTTGCCAACGGTCTGTCCACCCAACTCGAAGTGTCCGACGCACAACTACTACTCGATGAAGCAAGAGTCAATCGAGTACAAGCCATGTACGACTACATCAGAGCACTCGCCCAGTTGGAACGCTTGAGTGGCGGGCGGCTAGAGCTATTGAGGTTCCCATGATCAAGCGCATCGTGTTTGGAACAATCATCCTGATATTGGCTGCAGTTATCGTACTCCGTGTCGTCCAGGGATCGGCAGACGTGGAACCGGCACCGGACGTCGCCGAAATCAGGAGACAGACCGGAATCCCGGTAGAGGTGAGCCCGGCCCACGTTGGTGCGCTTGTCGTGCGTCGAGAGTTCACCGGTACGCTGCGCGGGATCCGCAGCGCGACGATCAGGGCCCGCACCGGTGACGAGATCATCGATATCCCGGTCAGCGTCGGACAGCGAGTCAGCGTCGGTACCGAGCTGATCAGACAGTCCAGTCAGGGATCGATGTCTTCGGTCAATCAGGCAGAAGCAGCGCACGAGCAAGCCAAACGGATGGTAGAGCGACTAAGACCGCTGCGCGAAGAAGGGGCCATCAGCGAGCAAGACTGGGATGATGCTCAAACCGCTCTGGCAGTTGCCGAGGCCAACCTGGCAGCAGCTCGGCGATCAATCGTTCTCACAAGCCCAATCGACGGCATCGTAACCGACATCCTAGAGACCAGGGGAACCGTACCGTCCGCTGGCGACCCTTTGGTGCGCGTGTCAGACCTCTCGCGCATCCAAGTGCTACTGCAGGTGAGTGCCGGCCAAGCCAGAGAATTGGCTCTGAGGCAACAGGCTGACCTGCCTGATCAAGGCCTGACCGGCCGGATATCGCGGATCGCACTACAGGCAGATCCCGAAACCCGTTTGATAGAGGTCGAAGCCACCTTCCCCGGCGTGCGTTCTACAAACGAACGAATGATCGTGCCGGGATCACTTGTCAGGACTCAAGTGGTTGTAGGTAGCCGTGAATCAGCTCTGCTGGTGCCACGCACCGCGGTTCGCGGCGGAAGCCTATGGGTAGTGGATGGTGACGGTCTAGCCCACCGGCGATCAGTAAGTACCGGCCTTGCCGGAGATGAGGGAATCGAGATCCTTGATGGTCTTGCCGAGGGCGAACGTGTGGTAGTGGCCGGAGCATCACTCCTTTCAGACGGTGCACAGACCCGGATAGTCGGAGGCTAGTATGTTCCGCTTCTTCGCTCATCTGGCGGTAGCACGACCGGTGCTCACCAGCATGCTGGTGGCAGTGTTCGTATTCCTTGGTGGGTTCAGCTATCTGGCTATTCCGCTCGATCTGTTTCCCACCGTCGACTTCCCCATAGTCACGGTGACAACGATCTACCCCGGTGCCGGTCCCGAGGAAGTCGAGACAGAGATCACCGAGCCGATCGAGGACGCGATATCAACCATCGCCAACCTCGAATCGCTGTCTTCCTTCTCCCAAGAAAACGTCTCCACAGTGATTGTCGAGTTCGATTTCGACGTTGACGCAGATCTTGCCACAATTGATGTGAAGGACAAGGTGGACGCCATTCGGGCCCGTCTGCCGTCCGATGCCGAGCCTCCAACGATCCTGAAGCTCGACATCAACGCCATGCCGATCATGGATGTGACCATATCGGGACCGCAAGACCTCGAAGCTCTCACCGACTTCGCCGACGATGTGGCGCGAGAACGACTAGCTCGTGTAGAAGGCGTTGCATCGGTGACGTTGGCAGGTGGCTTGGAGCGTGAGGTCCAGGTGCTAGTGCACCCGGATCGACTCAGAGCGTACGGCTTGTCCATTACAGAACTAGCTGCTCTCGTTGGTGGTGAGAACATCACGATCCCGGCCGGTCGGGTGACAGAACCTGAAGCTGAGTTTTCGGTGCGGGTAGTCGGCGAATACAGGTCCGTCGAGGATATTCGGGAACTCCCTGTGTTCCTACCGCAGGGAGGGAGAATCCGTCTGTCGGAAATAGCGACCGTGCAGGAAGGCTTCGCGGACGTGCGCGAAATTGCACGCTACAACGGCCAACCCACACTGAGTCTCTCAATACAGAAGCAGTCCGGCGCCAATACCGTTGCCGCTGCTGCAGGTGTGTTCGAAGCCGTGGAGGAGTTGCGGGCACAACTTCCGGCGGGTGCTGTGATGGAAATCGCGCGCGACGCCAGTGAGTTTATCCGTGACGCCGTGCAAGACATCTTCAGGAACATCCTAATCGGCATGGTCCTTACCACCGCCGTACTGTTCCTGTTCCTCCACTCATGGCGCGGAACGGTCGTGGCAGCCATAGCAATGCCGGCGACAATCACAGCCACGTTCCTGGCCATCGATCAGGCCGGATTCACCATCAACATCATGACGTTGATGGCGCTGGGAATCACCGTAGGCATCCTGGTGACCAACACTATCGTGGTACTGGAGAGCATCTACCGGCACTTGGACGAGGGCAAATCACCCGGTGAAGCAGCCGAGGTCGGTACCACTGAGGTAGCCGTGGCAGTTGCAGCCTCCGCACTCACCAATGTCGTGGTCTTCACCCCCATCGCCTTCATGCAGGGCATCATCGGTCAGTTCTTTGTCTCATTCGGGCTCACCGTTGTGTTCGCAACTCTGGTGTCCGTGCTCATCTCATTCACCCTCGCGCCAATGCTTGCCGCAAAGCTGCTGCGTACGTATGAGACCAAGCTGGAAGAGACCG
>CP070792.1:537173-541623 GCA_020346845.1 Gemmatimonadota bacterium | reverse complement strand
TCTGGACGAAGCACGAGAGGTGTTAGAACAGGAAGGGTTGGTCCTGGGCTCCACCCAAAGTCGCACCAGCAGTGCGAGTGAGCCCGGGCTGATCATCGAGCAGAATCCAGCCGCGGGAACTCTGAGCGCACCGGGCGCGGCCGTGGCGGTCATAATAGTGCGGGGAGGAAGTCAGTGAGCAACAGCGTGTATATGTCGCCGAGTGTCTTGGGTGTGGACTTGGCCAGAATCGCCGATGACGTCGCGAAGGCCGTCTCAGGCGGTGCCGATTGGATCCACGTGGATGTGATGGACGGCCACTTTGTTCCCAACCTCACGTTTGGCCCGGGCTTGGTTGCCGCGTTGCGGCGCATAACCGACCTGCCGCTCGACGTGCACCTCATGGTTGAGCGACCGGAGTGGTACATAGCACCGTTTGCCGACGCCGGCGCGTCGGTGTTCACCTTTCATCCGGAAACAACGGCGCACGTGCAACGGCATCTCGAGCAGGTTCGCGCGTGCGGCATGCTGGCCGGTCTGGCGTTGAATCCGGGTACGCCTATGGGCTACGCGGAAGAAGTTGTGGACGACCTGGACCTACTGCTCATCATGACGGTGAACCCAGGTTTCCCAGCTCAACGATACATCGGCACCGTGACGGGCAAGATTGCTAGAGCCCGCTCATTGTTGAACTCACGACGAAGCAGTGCCAGACTCCAAGTCGACGGTGGCATCAACCGTAGCACCATAGGAGCCGCGCGAGGCGCAGGTGCTGACACGTTCGTGGCGGGTTCGGCGATATTTGACTCCGACGATCCCACAGCCGAAGTGGGCGTCCTCAGAAGACTTTGTGAAACGGCAGCTTGAGCATGGCATCACGCGGACAATGGATAGCAGTTGGCCTGATAGTGGCAGCCCTCGGCGCAGCGGTGGTCGCAGGGATGTCTCTTTCTCCAGATATCAGGCCGATCAGGCCGGGTAGTGAAGCACCCGCATTCGAGGCAGTGAACGTCGTAACCGGCGACACGATCGCACTCCGTGATTACGCGGGCGAGGTAATGCTGCTCAATCTGTGGGCAACCTGGTGCCCACCTTGCGAGCAGGAGATGCCGGCTATGCAGCGGCTGCACGAGCTGCTGGGACCGCGCGGTCTCAAGATAGTGGCAGTCAGTGTCGACGCACTGGAGCCGGGACAAGTGCTCGAATGGGCCCAGCAGCGCGGTCTGACCTTCGACATTCTGCACGATAGGACCGGACGGGTCGAGCGCACCTATCAGACAACCGGATTGCCCGAGAGTTTCATAGTCGATCGCAATGGGGTGATCATCCGCAAAGAGATCAGCTCCCGGGAGTGGGACGATCAAACCTACCTCGACATCTTCACCAGGCTATTGGATTCAGTAGATGACAACTCGGAGACACCGTAGGAAGAGCGCCTGAATGGTCAAGATCCCGGATCTCCGCGTATTGATTGTCACCAACTGGCCCATCAAGCTCACGGCCCTTGTGTTGGCGACCGTGTTGTGGGCAGTGGTCGCCGCGCAGGAAAGAACCACGGAGTTGGTGCGAGTCACTCTCAACGTGCAGACTCCAGAGGGTCGCATGTTGACCAGCCAGTTGCCGGAAGTGCAGGCACGTTATAGTGGCACACTCGGCGAGCTGGCCAAGCTGCTGCGGAATCCACCAACCATTGAGAAGGTAATGCCGGATACGCTCTCGGGATCGAGCTACTTCCTCACCCTCTCGACAACTGAACTCCAGACACAGGGGGCCGACGTTGTCCCCGAAGGGGTCTATCCCGATACCATGACGCTGTTCCTCGATGATGTGCGGGAGGAGCAGATCCCCGTCATGCTGTCCCGAGTTAGCATCACGCCCGACACCGGTTACGATTTTGTAGATGAGATCACGGTCACACCTTCTTATGTCACAGCCATAGGAACCGACGCGCAGCTGCGTAACATCAGGTCCATCACGACCCTGCCATTGGACACTAGCGGTATAAGGGGTCGGGTCGAGATCCCTGTACCACTCGATACCACGCGTCTCGGAGTCGGAGTACGCATCGATCCCGTAGTGGTGCAAGTATCAGCCAATGCCGTGCAGGTCCAGCGGCAATACCTGTCGGGCGTCACCGTAGTCGTGCCGCGTGGCTGGGAAAGCGAGCCAGCAGCCGTCAGCGTAACCGTAACGGGACCCACGGCTCGCATCGTCAGCTTCACTCGTGACAGTGTGACGGTGAGGGCGATACCGGACGAGACAACTGACGAAGCATATGTCCGCCTCATCGTCGACGCACCGCCTGGTGTTAGTGCCACAGCGTCCTCCGACTCGGTGTTAGTCAAGAGACGCAATCGTGGCTGATGTGGTTTTGGGCATCGAGACCTCCTGCGACGAGACTTCAGCAGCGGTTCTAGTGGTCGAGGGAGGGCGACCGGAGCTGGCGAGTCTCGTGATACTCTCGCAAGACATTCACAAAGTGTTCGGCGGGGTAGTACCCGAGCTCGCGAGCCGTGCACACCTGACAGCTCTCTCGCCGGTAATCAAGAGGGCTCTCGCCGAAGCCGGATTGCCGTTGTCCGCGATAGACGCGGTGGCGGTCACAGCGGGGCCTGGCCTGATCGGATCATTGATCGTGGGGGTGAGCTACGCGAAGGCGCTTGCATCGGTCGGTAACAGACGGCTCATCGGCGTTCACCACTTGGAAGGCCATGTGTTCGCGCCGACGCTGGACGACCCGTTCCTCGAGCCGCCGTTTGTTGCGCTCATAGTTTCGGGTGGTCACACGCTGTTGCTCGACGTGCCAAAGTGGGGATGCTACAAGGTGCTGGGAGAAACGCGGGATGATGCCGCAGGTGAGGCCTTTGACAAGGTTGCGAGCATGTTGGGTCTCGGCTATCCGGGCGGACCCGAAGTAGAGCGGCTGGCCGCTCATGGAGAAGACCGTTTCCGGTTCCCGCGTCCCATGATCGATCGAGGATTCGACTTCTCCTTCAGCGGGCTCAAGACCGCTGTTCTGTATGCGGTTCGCGAGTCGCGCGATCTCGAGGCCGACAAGGCGGATTTAGCCACCTCGTTTCAGGCGGCTGCATTCGACGTTCTGACTTCAAAGACGCGTGCGGCCGCGCAACAGACCGGGTACCCAACCGTCGTTCTCGGCGGTGGAGTCGCTTGCAGTCAGACCTTGGCAGCGTCCATGGCCGAACGTCTTGCGGGGGCGGCCCGGGTCGCAGTGGCACGACCACGCCTCAACACCGACAACGCAGCTATGATTGCCCGAGCGGGTTGGTTCCACCTCCAGCAGGGGCATTCCGACGACATGTATTTGGACGCCAGTGCCCGAATGCAATGGCCCGGCCTGGTCAGGCCAGCACCGTCCTCTTCCGTGGAGTCCTTTTGATGACCGTCTACCCATTGATCTTCAATGTCGGGCCTCTCATGATCACCGGCTTCGGCATCATGATGATGATCGGATTCCTCATGGCTGCATGGGTCATGCAAAGGTATCTGCTGGAGAAGGGCTACAGCTCCACATATGCCGAGTACGCGATCATAGCTTCCGTGATCGGCGGCATTGTTGGTGCAAAGTTTTGGTACGTATTCCTCCACGGCCCGGAACATTTGTTCTCGCGTGGCGGATTAGTCTGGTACGGCGGTTTCGTTGGTGGCGCGGTTGCCGTCATCTTCAACAGCTATCGGCTGCGGGTGCCGATTCGCTTCACGATGGATATGGGGTCGCTCGCCCTGGCGTTGGGACACGGGATCGGGCGGGTCGGGTGTTTCTTGATACAGGACGACTACGGTGTACCGACCTCATTGCCATGGGGTATGCGGTTTCCGCAAGGGTATCCGCCGTCAACGGCTGCTGATCTGCAGCGCATGGGCGTGGACATACCAGCCGACATCCCGCCTACCGAGGTTCTAGCGGTACATCCCACACAGCTCTATGAAGTAGCAGCACTCATGTTCATTTTCTGGCTGCTCTGGCGTTGGCGCAATCACCAGCATGGCATCGGCTGGATGTTTGCCGTGTACTTGTTTGCGGTCGGTATCGAGCGCTTTCTGGTAGAGTTCATCAGAGCCAAGGACGACCGTTTCCTGGGCGCCTTCACGCTCGCGCAGGGCATGAGCGTCATGCTCATCGTGCTGGGGATTGTTCTGATGGCGAGATGGTGGCAAAAGGATGATCTACAGATTCCGAAGGAGGCCACCATACTCCACGCCAAGGCGGAGAAGGGCTAGCCGGTTCCTAGCGCGGCGGCCATCTCCGCGGCAGTCTGCCACCGTTCGCCGCGCTCCTTCTGGAGTGCACGGGTTACCAGACCCACCAAGCCTTCGGGCGCGTCCTTGCGGAACTGAGTCACATCGGGCGCCTTTTCCTGGTGGTGCATACTGAGGATCAGCTCCTCGCGTGAAGCAACGAACGGTGGGCGGCCGGCGAGGCACTCGAACAACACGCACCCCAGCGAGT
>CP070792.1:532596-537073 GCA_020346845.1 Gemmatimonadota bacterium | reverse complement strand
TCATCAACGGCAACTACGGGCAGGGTATTCTGCTCGTTGAGGGTGACCTGTCCGTGCAGGGCCAATTCAAGTTCTTTGGCATTGTCATCGTCCGCCAGGCTCTGAAGACGACTGGTACCGGCGGGCACTTCAACGGTGCGGTGCTGGCCGCAAACGTGGACCTGGATCAGAACACCGTGCTGGGTGACGCGCTGGTGCAGTATTCGAAGTGTGCGACCCAGAGAGTACTGAGCAGTGCATCCCCGGGTGCGTTGCTTAGGAGTAGAGCCTGGTTCCAGGCTTATTGATGGAGTTGAGCCAAGCCCGAAGCACCGGCTAGTTGCGTTACTGAGCTCAATATCGTCTTACTACCAGCAACCCGACGGTTCCGCCAAGGCCGTCGGGTTCGCTGGGGACCCCTTCAGGTAGCACCCACTCGCTTCCGTTCACTATCAGCGAGTACCGGTAGATTCCGGACTCGAGACCCGTGATTACTTCCCACAAGTCAGGTGCAATCAACTGCATGGGCAGAGGATCCCAGTCGGTCCAATCGCCAGCTATATCCAATTGACTAGCAGATCCAGGATAGTGGACGACGATCCGGACACGGTTGACTTCTTCGTACTGAATCGAGAGGGGTGGGGGCGGAGGTGCTCTGTACGGAGCTCGGGCCGACGCACTGAGGTTCACCCGCACGCCGGCCGACGCGTAGGTGCCCTGCTCGAAGCCCACGAGGTCCTTCGGGTACGAGCCAAATGCGAACTCCAACAGGGCAGTGGGTACGAGCATGAAGTTCACTCTAACCTGGAGCCACGGGTCATTGGCGAGATCGCCGGTTCGGGCGCCACCGAGAATCATGGAGCGCAGTCGACGATTGTCGTAGCCAAGTTCGATCGTACCGTCGACATACCCGATGGTATCGCCCGTTACCACCACCGCTCCGGCGGCCAATGAGAAGCCGGCTGGGAAACCGATCCTGGCTTTGAGGTTGGCGGTACCTGTCACGAAGGAACTTTCGGCCACGGTTCGCACGAAACCCACCGATGCCCCCAGCGTGGTTAGCAACGACTTGTGGGCAACGCCGAGCACCGGTCCGACAGATCCGCCGCCGCTGACCGAACCCTGCTCGATGTAGTTGCCGTCCAAGCCGCCGGCGAGAAGCAGATTGGGTCCGTTCCAGTTGGGGCGCGTGAGCAGAAGAGTCCCGTAGGCTGAGCCTTGAGTTACGAACACGCCATCGACGAACTTGGTGATACTCGCGTCTGCCACACCGATGGCCCGGGCCGACGATCCACCTAGTCGAAGTGAGATCGTGCCAGCGTCACCCGAGATTGAATCGGCATACTCGGTGTGCACACCACCAAGCAGAACCGATACTTCCTGCGCTGCCGACGATTGCTGCAGCGCTACCAGCGAAACACACAGCAGCGCCGTGCGAGTCACTGGCCGCCGGTATTACCCTTCTTTTTCTTTTGACCCGCACCGGTCATGCCTGGCACGCCCTGAGGACGGGTTCCTCTCCCACCCATTCCCGGTGCGGTAGGTGATGGCAGGCCGCCACCCTGCATGATCTGGCGTGCGATTTCAGACATGTCTTGACCTTGAGCACGCAAGCCAGTGACCGCCGATGGAAACTCGAGGATCTCTTCTGGCGGCCGTTCGTCACGAAACGCGTCGCCCACCACTCGGACGGCGGCCTCGGTATCCAGCCCCTGGGCCACCAGGGCTGAAGCCACGGTGAGTCCCGTCGCCGCTGCTTCGGGCCCAGCGGCCTCACCCATCATGCTCCTTACCTGCTCTCGGCTCAACCCTCGGCCCAACGCATCTGCCGCGGCAGCTACCACCGGCCCAGACGGCGGGTTCATGCCCGCGGCGGTTCCTATTTCATGTCCCGTGCGCAATCTCTCCACCGACTGGTTCAGGACTGCGATCACTCTAGCCTGCGGTACCCGAGCTCGCTTGGCCCATCCCTCCAGCGCCTTGGACACCAGCGGCTCGGTTGGGAGCTGCTCAGCTCTGGCGTTGCTCACAATCTGGGCCACTTGATCGGCAAACTCGGTGGGGGCGCCGCGTTCGATCAGTTGAGCCCGGACGTCCTGCGACTGTGCAGCTAGTGGCGTTGGCGCACCGAGCAACAACGCTGCGACCGCCGTTATCGGCAACGTGTATCTCATGAGCGGACTACTCCTCGTGGGCCGACTACAATGACGCTGTTCGCCTGACCGAATCCGTCATCTACCTGGGCGTGAGCGCTGGGGTCGGGAATCCACTGCGATCCGTCAATGACGAACAGGTATTGGTGTTCACCCGGCGGGAGCGGCACCGTGGCCGTCCACACTCCGGTTGTGGCGTTCTTGGCTAGTCGGATCTCCTCAGGGCTCCAGTCGTTGAATGAGCCGGCTATTGTCACGTCTTCCGCTTCGGGAGCGCGTAGCTCAAACCGCACCAATATGGTCTGAGGCGTCTCCAACGTGGTGGTATCTGGTATGCCACCCCTGAAGTCTGTCAGGTCGAATGTGAGCGCACCGACCGCGACCAGGGCTATGGCTGCCGCTGCCACGAGAGCGGGGCGAACAGTGAAGAGGTGCGGCTGTATCAGCCAACTCCAGATTGAGATCGACGTGCGCTGAGTTTCGGGTGCGATCGCTGCCATGACCGCGCGGTCAACCTCTGCGCCGGGCGCCTTCAAGCTGGCTGCGTAGTCTTGCAGCATCCGGTCTAACCGATCGGCTGCCTCACGTTCGGCATGATCGAGTCCGTTGGCACCTTCACCATCGAGGTACCTGTGTGCCTCGGGGCTAAATCGCTCTTGTTCGGTCATCTCAGCCCCTCCAACTTACGCCTCAACTCGTCTCGCGCACGGTGTACCCGCATCTTGAGAGCGTCCTCGCCCACGTGGAGCAGACCGGCCATCTCGGCGTAGGAATAGCCCTCTACGTGCTTGAGCACAAAAGCCTCTCGTTGCTCTGCAGTAAGCTGCTGCAACGCCTCCTCGATCATCTGCCCGGCCTCGCAGTCTTCGACACGCTGCCTGGCTGCCGTGTCCTCCGGTTCCTCGACGCGGTCCAATGAGACATGCCCGCGCCTTGCTCGCCTAGTGTTGTGGCACTGGTTCGAGACAATGCGGAACAGCCAGGCCTTGAAGCGCTCCGGGTCGCGGCAGGCGGCCAGAGATCTGTAAGCTCTAATGAAGGCCTCCTGCAGTGCGTCGGCGGCATCGTCCGTGTCGCCTCCCAACATCGCCGTGGCATACCGGCCAAACTCAGATCGGTACCGCTCGACCAGTACCTGAAACAACTCCACCTGACCATCGAGTATCCGGTGCACTAGCACCGCATCGCTCTGGCTCCCCATCTCAGTCAAGAGACACCGCCATGAGGCTAAAGGTAACGCTCCAAGAGATACCGATCTCTCGCTCCGATGTGGAGAAACCTGGCGTGCTACTAGCGAATTCCCGCAGCTAATACAGACTGGATGAGGTGATGCTCTGTAAGTTGTTGATTGGTATAGTCTTAAGTGGTTGCGTTACTTCTGCCCGGCTTGCCGTGTCTTTAGGGTGGTCGCGGTGCACTCACTGACGAACCGGAGCGTGGCACCCGTCGAGACACCGAGTACTTCCGAAGGGAGACGGTACGATGCGAAAGCCAATACTGATGATTTCTCTCCTGGCCCTTGCGCTACCAGCAGCGGTGGCGGCCCAAGGTGCTCAGAATCAGCAACAGCAACAGCAGGCTCAGATGCAGCGTATGCAGCAGCTACAGCAGATGCAGCAACAGACCGAGCAGGTAATGCTGCGGGTGCGGCACATGAACCAGCAAATGCTGCAGCAGCAGGTGAGGCAGGAGTACCAGCAGATGGGGCAACACATGGAGCAGGCTGGTCAGAGAATGCAGCAGATGCTGCGCAATATGGAGCAGTTGCAGAAGGACCCCGAGGTAGCGGGCAATCAACAGCGACTCGGTGAACTCGAGCAGCTGCGCAACCGCGTACGCAACATGGTTAGCGAGATGGAACAAGCGCAGCAGGCCTTGGAGGAGCTGGCGCTGCCGTGAAGCGATTGCTTGGTGTCGTGGTGGTGCTCTCGCTCGCCTCGATTGGGCGAGCAACGGACGCACAGTCGCTGCATTACGAGGGCGGGCTGTCTGTATCCAGCGGCACCTACTTCTACTCGGAAAGAACCACCAGTTGGATGTTGACGAATGGTCTCGCGCTTGGTGCGGGGCCATTCACCTTTCGGGTGTCGTTGCCCGTCTTTCGCCAGAACTCGCTGTTGATCACCGTGTCTTCGGCGGGTCCGATACCGGTCGGGGGATCGGGCACGGATGCGGAGTCGGGTGGACGAGGCGGCGGTCAAGGGAATCCCCACGTTGTGGGCGTATCCGGTCTCCCTGCGCTTTCCGAGTCATCCGCCGTCGATTCGAGCGAGTTGATCACCACTGTTGCCGGTTATGATGTGGCAGTTGGTGATCCGGCGGCCAACCTGAATGTCGGTCTCTAT
>CP070792.1:528015-532496 GCA_020346845.1 Gemmatimonadota bacterium | reverse complement strand
TGGCGTCGAGCTCTAGAGTCTTGAGAGCCTGCGCAACGGCTTGCTGTAGCTCACCGGCCCAATAGTGCTGCAATACCACGTGAGCATTAGCCGTGGGTGACACCGGATCGAGAACGAGAGCTTCACGCGCCTGCGCCATTGCCTCGTCATGACGTCCCATTGCACCGAGGTGGAGGCCCCACTTCAAGTGGGGCTTGCCTCCGAGACCGGCGAGTTCGTTCGCACGCGCAAAGGCCTCGTCCGCTGCATCCCAATCCCACTCGTACCATGACTGCACTGCTCCCAGCGTAGCATGGGCCTCGGCCAGGTCGCCGTCGATGGCCAGTGCGCGCTGTGCAGCTTCCTTGGCGTTGCCGAACATCTTGTCCGGGGGAGACTCCTGCTCGATGCCGATGGCCCAGTATGCATCTGCCAGTCCGGCGTGCGCCAAGCTGAAGTTCCCGTCCCGTTCGATCGCCTCCCTGAAGCAGCCCAGAGCTTTTGGACCAGATTCCGGCGAGAACTTGTTCCAGTGATGCACACCTAGCAGATACAGCGTGTATGCCTCGACATCCTCGGTGGGCTTGCGGTCCATCCGCTCCAGCACAGTGGGTGACAGCGTTGCCTGCAGCGCCCCGGCGATATGCGTCGCCACATCGCTTTGGATCTCGAACACGTCGGTCAGCTGTCGGTCGTACACTTCCGCCCACAGACTGCGGTCGGTGCGCGTATCTACGAGCTGCGCACCGATGCGGACGCGGTCGCCCACTCTGCGCACACTACCCTCCAACACGGTCGCTACCCCCAGCTCTTCTCCGATCTCACGGACACTGAGTGTAGTTCCTTTATAGTGCATCACCGACGTGCGTGACGTCACCTTGAGGTCGGGCATCTTGCAGATTCGACTCATGATGTCTTCGCTGATGCCGTCGCTGAAGAACTCGGCTTCAGGGTCTGCGCTCATGTTGGTGAACGGCAACACCGCGATCGACTTGGCCGGAATGAACGCTGGGGCGGAGTTGGCGCTCATTCGGGCCGCTCGCGATGTCCGTGCGGCATGGGCGTGCACCAGAGCCTCTGCAAAATCGCGGACCTTGGCTGGCCGATCTTCCGGATTCCAGGCCAATGCTTTCTCGAGCACGCGCTTGGTCTCATCGTCGATCGGACCCGCGAACTTGTACACGGCCTGGCCCGGTGTCACATCGTAACTACGGCGAGTCCACGTGCGCTTTCCCGTTAGCATCTCGTGCAACACACACGCCAGGCTATAGATGTCGCTCCGGGCATCGATGTCCGTTTCACCGGAGGCCTGTTCCGGGCTCATGTACGCCGGAGTGCCGATAGGAAAGCCAGTCTGCGTCAAACGATCGTGTCCCACCGCACTGACCACGCGTGCAATGCCAAAGTCGGTGACCACTGCGTGTCCCGCTTCGAACAGGATGTTCTCCGGCTTTATGTCACGATGCACAATGGCGACGTCGTGCGCGTATTCAAGCGCCTCGGCCACTTCAGATACCACATGAACTGCCTCTTCGATCGGCAATGTGCGTCGCTGCTTGAGTCGGGTCCGCAACGACTCACCAGTCACATGAGGCATCACATAATACAGCAGGCCGCCCGCTTCACCGGCGGTGAATATCGGAACGATGTGGGGGTGAGTTAGTTGTGAGACGATCTCGACTTCACGCAGGAATCTCTCACGACTGATGCCGTGACCGAGACGCGGGTCCAGCACCTTGATTGCCACCGCCCGCGCCGGATGAAACTCGCGCGCGAGGTACACCCTGGCCATACCACCGCGTCCGATTTGGCGCTCGATGCGATAGCGGTCGGCCAGCAGATCTCCGATGTCATCCAGGCTAGCAGGCACGAGTGAATCTATGTGTTAGCCCGGTGTCCCGGTATGTCGGCCACCCCACGCCACACCGGGATTAGGAGACAAGGTGATTAGAGGATGAGAAGAGCGCGTTCCCCAACAGTGTAGCAGAGATTGGTGTCCGTTCAGCCCCGGTATCCCGTACCCCCCTCTGCCCCGGACTATGGAATCCGTGATCGTTTCAAGCGTCCAACCTACCATGCTGCCGAAGTCATAGTGCGACTACGGACCCGCTCGAATGGACTGGCGAATCCGTGGCCGCTATGGCACCAACATCTGCCGCCCTATTTGATAATTCTCCGGCGGCTCCGCACCGAGCAGATGGCGCACGAAGTAATCCCAGCGCCGCCGCATCATGTAAAAGCTGTCGCGGCCGAAACCATGCCCGGCGTTGGGGAACACGATTAGATCGAAGTCCTTGTTGGCCTTGATCAATGCGTCGACAACCAGATACGTGTTGTACGGCGGAACGTTCGAGTCCATGCCACCGTGCGCGAGCAAGAGCTTGCCCTTCAGGTTCGCCGCGTGCGTCTGGTTGGCTTCGTCGTCGTAGTTGTCGCTACCGGCCTCACTGACCAGCAATCCCTGGTAGCGCTCGCCCCAATCGTCTTCGTAGTTCCGGTTGTCGTGGTTGCCAGACTCCGATATGCCGACCTTGAAGAAATCGGGAAAGCGGAACATGGCGGCGGCCGTGGCGAACCCACCTCCCGAATGACCCCATATACCCACGCGCTCCACGTCGATCCACGGATACCGCGCGGCCAGCTGCTGGATACCGGTAACCTGGTCGGGCAAGGTGTTGTCGCCCATCCGACCGTAGTACGCATCGTGGAACGCCTTGGAACGACCGGGGGTGCCCATACCGTCTATCGCGACGACAATGAACCCCAATTCAGCCAGGGCCTGATGGTCACCGCGGGCCGGTGAGAAACTACGTGAGCCCACGCTGCCACTCTGTGGTCCGGGATAGATGTAGTCGATGATCGGGTACTTCGCCGTGGAGTCCAGGTCGGTGGGCGTGAACATCAGCCCATAGATGTCGGTCGTGCCGTCACGGCCCTTCATTGTCACGGGTGTGGGCGGATGCCAACCGGTGGCTACTAGGCGTGAGACGTCGCCGCGCTCCAACTCCAGGAGCTCCCGGCCGTTGGAGTCGCGTAGCACGCTTACCGGTGGCGTCGTCGGAGTCGAGTAGGTGTCGATGAACGTTTCTGCGTCCGGGCGCAATGACACCGTATGGTTCGCATTCTCCGGAGTCAACAACGTGAGCCTGCTGCCATCGAAGCCGACCTTGTACAGGTGGCGGAAGTAGGGGTCGCGGTCCGACTCGCGGCCTTGGCCGATGAAGTAGATGGTTCGGTCGTCCTCATCCACGTGCACGATGTCCGCCACGTTGCCATCGCCCGTGGTGATCGGGTTCTTGAGCTCGCCGGTTTCCAGATCGTACAGATAGAGGTGAATCCAGTTGTCACGCTGCGACCACCAGATGAGCTCGTTCGTTTCGGCCAGCAGCCACCAGTTCTCATTGGCGCTGGCATCACCTATCTGGGTCTGAGAGGTTTCCTCGAACAGCGTGCGGACTTCGCCGGTGTTGGCATCCGCCACACGTACCCAGGCGTGCTTGTGATCGCGCGAGCTGGAAACAAACGCGAGCGCCGAGCCATCGGGGTACCACAGCAGATCGCAGATCCGGGCGCCGCTACAGGCTATATGATCGGTCACCATCGAGCGATGCGCGTCGGGTGGCATGTCCAACCGCACCACACGGGGCGCATCCGGCCCGTCGAGATGGATCACCACGCGCTCCACGCGGAAGATGACGCTGTCCCCCGGTAGCGGATAGCGCCACGACTGCAATACCGGCTCGCCCACTGTGGTCCGTACCAGGTGCATGCGGCTCACGCCGCGGCCATCGTGCTGGAACGTTGCGATCTTCTTCGAGTCGGGTGACCACGTGAGCACCGGGTTGTCGCGCTTTACCCAGCCGGCGTTGTTGGTAGCGTAGCCGAAATCCTCGACGCCGTCGGTGGTGAGCTGCGTGTCTTCGCCCGTGGTGAGATCGCGGACCCAGAGATTGTGATCGCGTATGAACGCCGCCTTGGTGCCATCGGGTGAAACACTGGAGGCGCGTGGTGGATCGTGCAGCTCACCAGCTTGGGCCTCACCGCAGGTGTACGCGGCTACGTCACAGACCCATTGGCCCCGTGCGACCCGGAGCCTCACCGTCAGCGTGCCGCCATTTGTCAGTTCGATGGCCATTATCGGCAGACTGTCTCCGCTGACGGTATTCCCCGTCGCGTCGCTCAGCGCTCTGGCCAACTGCATGTGGTCGAACGCGTCGCCGCGCGTTCGCCGGTCGGGATTTACCAGAATGAATCGGGTGCCACTGGCGCTGCTGACGCGGTACCAAGCCCTTCCGTCCTCCAGCCACGTTGGCCTACCCGGAATGCCGCTCATCAGTTGTCGTGTGGTCATGCCGAGGAACTGCTCGGCGCGGGCGTAATCATCCGCCGTCACTACGGGCGGGGTCTGTGCCGCCGCAGCCAACGGCGCGGCGAGTATCGCTATGGTTATGATGGGATTTCGCATGGATAAAACTCGATAGGACGTGGACGGGCTGCAACCT
>CP070792.1:523417-527915 GCA_020346845.1 Gemmatimonadota bacterium | reverse complement strand
GTATTTGCGGCCTATCACACGCCAGACGGTCTGAATGCCCAGGTATACAACCGGTGCGTGGGGACGCGGTACTGCTCGAACAACTGCTCGTATAAGGTTCGAATCTTCAACTGGTTCGATCACTCGAACGAGAACGACCCGGCTTTCGCATTTCCGGATCCGCTACACTGGTTGTTGAATCCCGATGTGACGGTGCGCTCCAAGGGTGTGATGGAGAAGTGCACCTTCTGCGTACAGCGCATCAGGGCCAAGCAGAACGACTCCAAGCTGAGTGGCGAGCCCCTGGCTGACGGTGATGTGGTCACCGCCTGCCAGCAGACGTGTCCGGCCGATGCGATCGTGTTTGGTGATCTCAATGATCCCGACTCCAGGGTCAGTGCGATGGCAGCGGACGAGCGTGGGTATCGGGTGCTGGAAGGACTCAATACCAGACCGGCGGTGACGTACTTGAAGAAGGTGAGGAACACGGTCGAGGAGTAGCGGCCGTCGACGTCAATAGTCAGGAAGCAAATGGCAACGATAGCAGAGCCACAACACGACACGCTGCCAACGTACAACGACGTCACGCGTGACATCGCCAACACGTTGGGGAGTCCCAAGAAGGGCTACTACGTCCTGCTGGGGATCGTACTGGTCGTGCTGTTGGTGGGTGCTGTCGCGTTGCTGTACCAGGTACGCTTCGGTCTGGGCGTGGCAGGTTACCGGCCTCCGGTGCTCTGGGGTGTGTACATAACCACGTTCGTGTTCTGGGTCGGTATCGCGCACTCGGGCACTCTGATCTCAGCCATCTTGTATCTGTTTCGCTCGGCATGGCGCACGTCGGTCTACCGCACCGCCGAGGCGATGACCGTATTTGCTGTCATGACGGCGGGCCTGTTCCCGCTCATTCACGTTGGCCGCATCTGGTACGCCTACTGGCTATTCCCCTATCCCAACCAGCGACAGCTCTGGGTCAACTTCAAGTCGCCGCTGGTATGGGACGTGTTTGCGGTGTCGACTTACTTCACCGTCAGCACTTGCTTCCTCATCGTCGGGCTAATCCCGGACGTTGCTGCGATTCGCGACCTGGCCAAGGGCTGGCGCAAGAAGCTGTATACTCTCACCGCTCTCAATTGGCGTGGCACCGATCAACAGTGGCGGCACTACACGCGTGCGTATCTCTACCTCGCCGCGTTGGCAACGCCTCTGGTGTTGTCTGTGCATAGTGTTGTGTCGTGGGACTTTGCCATGTCGATCGTTCCCGGCTGGCACGCCACGATCTTCGCTCCGTATTTCGTCGCCGGTGCGATTTACTCTGGTGTGGCCATGGTGGTGACGCTGCTGGTACCGCTGCGCAAGGTCTTTGCAATGGAGCGGTACATCACGGTCCGCCACTTCGAGAATCTGGCGAAACTCCTGTTGCTGACTGGATTGATCGTAGGCTACGCGTACGGTATCGAGTACTTCATCGCGTGGTACAGCGGCAATCCGTTCGAGAAAGCGTCGTTCTGGAACCGGGCCTTCGGTGATTACTGGTGGGCCACATGGACCATGATCCTGTGTAACGGCGTCTTACCGCTGTTCTTGTTTTTCAAGAAGGTGCGAACCAGTATCCCGGCCCTGTTCGTATTGTCACTGTTTGTGAACTTGGGCATGTGGTTCGAACGGTTCGTGATCATTGTGGTGTCGCTCTCGTTCGAATACGAGCCGTATGCCATGGGGCATTACACGCCGAGTTGGGTTGAGTTCGCCATCTTGGCGGGCAGCTTCGCCTGGTTCTTCATGTGGTTCCTGTTGTTCGCCAAGAACTTCCCGACTGTATCGATAACGGAAGTGAAAGAGATCATGCCGCTGCCGCGCAAGCGGAAGGTGCACACATGAGCCGACAAAAGAGCGGTGTGTTGGCGGCCTTCCGACAGGTCGATGCAGCCACGGACGCCATCAAGGCGCTCAAGGAATTGGGCCACAAGGACTTTATTGTCTACACGCCAGTGCCAAATGTTGAGGTAGCCGCCGCCATTGGACACAAGGTGAGCTCGGTGCGGGTGTGGACACTGATTGGCGGCCTGCTCGGCGTAACCACTGGGTTTGCCATGACTCTATGGATGTCGTACGACTACCCAATCGTGGTCGGCGGTAAGCCTCTTGGCTCAATTGTGCCTTACGTAGTGATCGGGTTCGAGTTGACCATTCTGTTTGGAGCTCTGGCAACTTTGGCTGGTGTGGCATTCAATGCATGGAAGACGAATCAGCCGGGCCCATTTGACCCGCGGTTTACCAACGACACCATTGGGATCTTCGTACCGTGTGAGGAGGACCGAACTGGACCGATCGAAGAGCTGTTGACATCCAACGGTGCGACCGAGGTGCGGTATGAGTCGTAGCCTGTTGGCCGTCGTGTTCGTGTTACTGCTCGCCGGCTGTTCGCGGGATTCCTGGCAGCGTTCGCCGGGACCTGATGATGCGATGAAGCTGGTTCCCTGGTTCGCGTTCATGGAAGAGAACGTGGCCATACAGCCGTACAAGATGAACCGGATGCCGGCAGAGGGAGCAGTACCCATCGATGGTATCGAGCCACCCCTGCAGGTACTACCGGAGAACTTCCCGGCGATAAACGCGCTACGTAATCCGGCTCAGCGAACCGCGGAGTCGCTTGAGACGGGAAGGAAGTATTACGAGATCTTCTGCCAGCCATGTCACGGCGCCACAGGTGCGGGCGATGGCCCTGTGAACGAGAAGATGTTCGTAGTCCAGAGCCTGCTGACGCAGAAGGCAAACGATCTGAGCGATGGCATGATCTACTCGATCATCAGACACGGACGTGGCGTCATGCGTGCCTATGGTGAGGGTGTGCGTGGCATCGATCGGTGGCACGTCGTGAACTACGTGCGTCAGCTGCAAGGGGCTACAAGGTGACGACTGCCGAGCAGCGGTTAGAGATCTACAAGCGTGGTCTGAACGTGCCAACGCAGGGGCTTCTCGTGGCTGGAGCAGTGTTGGCGGTCGTCGGCATAGCGGTCTTCGTCATGTTGTTGTTGGGTGATGACCCGGGTCGTGCTTGGCGCATGTTCCTGGTGGACTTCCTGTTCTTCACGGGTTTCTCCGTCGGCGCCATCATCTTCGTTGCGACTCAGAAGATCGCCAAGGGACATTGGTCTGGGCCCATAATCCGCTTTGCTGAGGCCACAGTTGCCTTTCTTCCGATCTCGCTGGTATGCTTCCTCGTGTTGTTCTTGGGTAAACACTATCTGTTTCCCTGGATCGAGCACCCGACTCCGGCTCGGGGCAACTGGCTCACGGTGTCGTGGGTGTTCTGGCGTGACCTGCTAGCACTGCTGTCGGTGTTTGTCGTGTCGGCGGCTTTTGTCTTGACCGACATGAAGCCCGACATGTACGAACTGAAGGATCACGTGTCCGATCGCCGACGCCGTGTGTTCGAGCGACTGCTCGGCGGCTACGACGGCTCGGAAGAGGCTCTGGCCAAGGTAGAGCACCGAGTACATTGGCTGGCACCGCTGCTCTGCATTCTTTACGCCTACATGTTCACCGTCTTGGGCTTCGATCTCATCATGTCGCTGGCGCCGTACTGGCTAAGCAACCTGTTCGGCGCGTTCTTCTTCATGGGCGCGTTCTTAACCGGTCTGACCATGCTCGCGATGATGATGGTGTACTGGCGCAAGCAGCTGAATCTCGAGGACGTGATCGATGTTCACGACTTCCACGATCTGGGCAAGCTGATCTTCGGATTCTCGATCTTCTGGACCTATCTGATGTTCAGCCAATTCCTGGTCATCTGGTACGGTAACCTGCCTGAGGAAACATCATTCCCGTTCTACCGTTTCTGGGGCGAGTGGCGGGCACTGGCAATCACGGTTGGCCTGATGGTCTTCCTCATCCCGTTCTGGGGATTGATCTGGGTGAAGTCCAAGATTACGCCTTTCACGTTCACGCTGTTTGCCGCTATCAGTTTTGTGGGGGTCTGGCTGGAGCGCTATCTGCTGGTACAGCCCTCACTCATCGAACACGGGCCTGAGTTCGGACTACCGGAGTTCGGCATCACACTCGGCTTCCTAGGACTGTTCCTGCTCGCTTACGGCATGTTCGCGCGAACGTTCCCGATGCTTAGCCCGAGACTCACTGCAAAGGCCATGGTGGTTACGCACCACTGATTCGAAGCCATCAGGGATCGTTGTTTGAGAGGGCTCTTCGGAGCCCTGCTTCTTTTACTAGATTACGCTTCCTCAACCCGAGCTCGAGTCTTTCTTCATTAGGTTATGAAGTGGGAGCTGCGTTTATGGATGACCGTGCTACCATCTGGTCACAGGCGGCCGAGTTGGCAAGATCCAGTGTGCCCGCGGCGCTGGCTACCATATCCCGCCGCCGTGGCTCTTTGCCCATGGCCAGCGACGCCAAGATGCTCGTTACCGCTGATGGCAGGCGCTGGGGCACGGTAGGTGGTGGTTGTGTAGAAGCCGACGTGACAGAACAGGCTTTGGAGTCAATCGAGAGGCGGTCGCCC
>CP070792.1:518807-523317 GCA_020346845.1 Gemmatimonadota bacterium | reverse complement strand
CATGACCGAGAAACCGGCCAGCAGTACCACAGCAGCTAGAGGAAGCACTCTTCTTACCATCAGTCTTCCACCTGCCAAACGGTGTCCAACACCGTTCCATCGACCCATTTGATGACTGCAACCGGATTGTCGGTGAGTCGTGCTGGCTCTGGTTTGCCTCCCATGATCTTCTCCACTTCGTCTTTGATCTCTGCTATCGGCCTAATGGGCAAGTCTGAGTCACTCACTCGGTCGAGCAAATCTTGCCGCTTTGGATTGATCGCGATACCACGCTCGGTGACAACGACATCGATCAACTCACCGGGCCCCGTCATCGTGGTCACTTCGTCGACGATTACGGGAATGCGATCTCTGAACGATGGGATCGCTAGGATCGAGCAGCCTGCAAAGAGGCAGTTCTGCCAGCCACCGATACCGTGCAGCAGTATTCCGTCGGAGTGGGTGTTGACGTTGGCGTTAAACTCGAGGTCCACTTCGGTTGCGCCCAACACTGACGCGTCTACCATCGATGCAAAGTTGCCCTTGCCGTGGTAGTTGTACGACGTGAACGGTGACGTTGCCACGTGACGTGGATCGGATGCAATCGATGCGACGCCAGCCAGATCGAATGTCTGGCCATCGAGTATGTAGTCAGTTAGCCCCTCCTGCAGCAGGTCCACCAGGTACTGAGTCGACCCGCCTCTCACGAACCGGGCCTTCACGCCGGCCTGATGCATCATCTGCTTGAGGAACTGCACGAATGCCAATGCGATCCCGCCGGCACCCGCTTGGAACGAGAATCCATCGCGCATGATCCCAGCATCACGGATGAAACGGGCAACGTACTCCGCGATGAGCAATCGATCGGGGCTGCGCGTGATCTGCGTTGTACCGGACACGATCTTGGATGGATCACCAATCGACTCTACCTCGACCACGTAATCGACGTTGTTGCCCTGTATCTGCCACGGTATACATGGGAACTCGACCAGGTTGTCGGTCACCACGATGACGTGATCGGCATATAGCGAGTCGGCCAACGCGAAACCGAGCGACCCGCATGCGGAGGGACCGTGTGATCCATCGGAGTTGCCAAAGGGGTCCGCGGTTGGAGCGGCAATCACCGCGATGTCGACCTTGACCTCACCGTCTTGAATAGCTTGCCACCGTCCTCCATGCGATCGCAGCACGCCCAACCCACGCATCTTGCCTGCCGAGCAGTATGCGCCGAGGGGCCCGTTCATGCTCCCCTCTATGTGGTGCACCACTCCTCTGTCCATCAAATCGATCACCGGTGAGTGGCAGGGGAACGAGGCACTGGGGAACCACATCAGGTCCTTGGCACCCATCGTCGCTGCTGCCTGCAGTGCGGCGAGCCCTACCTGATCGCCATTGCGCAGATGATGGTGTGACGAGATGACCATCCCGTCGCTGAGACCGCATTTCTCCAGTGCCGTCTCGAGATCGGGCACTCTCTTGTCGCCACTCTCGGGATAGTCCTTGCACGACCTTATCGGCGGTGCCCGCTTTGTGCCCGCCGGCTCATATGCCGCGACGCCCTGATATGGAACCTGATCCTTGCCGTTGACGTGTATGGGTACCGCTCGTCCCGCCGCGTTGATCACGAGATCGTTGCCGCTCATTTGTCACCTCGCGATCCCGCTGCCTCGGGATCCACCAGGCCTGCGCGCTTGGCCTGCTCGACCAGACGTTGCGCGCGCAGTACGACTGGCGGATCCACCATGCGAGTTCCCAGGCTCACCACACCAAGTCCTTTCGCCTCAGCATCGTCGAACGCTGCGACGATCTTGAGGGCCTTTTCGATCTCGGCTTCGGTAGGTGCAAACGATTCGTGGATCGGCTGGATCTGGCGCGGGTGGATACATCCCATGCCCTCGAAGCCGAGCGAGCGTGAACGAGATCCCCAGGAACGCAATCCCTCTTCGTCACCAACGTCGCCAAACACCGAGTCAATTGCCTGCACGCCGGCCGCATGTGCCGCGTTCGCCAACCGACTGCGCGCATACAACGACTCGTTGCCCTCGACGGTCTTTGGCACGCCCAAGTCAGCCGTGTAATCCTCCAAGCCGATCGTGATTGCGACGACCGATTCCGTTGCCTGCGCTACCTCGAACGCATTCTCTACACCGAGCGCTGATTCCACGATAGGCATGAGCCAGACCGGCGTGTCCTTTGTCTTGTGGAGCTTGTCGATTCGAGCCCCTACCTCACGTACCTGATCGGCGTTCTCCACCTTGGGTATCAGAATCAAGTTGGGTGACTCAGGTACTATCTCGTCCAGGTCATCCAAGCCCAGCGGTAGCTGATTGATCCGCACCATTCGCTCGGCGCGGTGGAAGTCGACACACCGCAGCGCGTTGCGAACAACGGTCCGGGCCGCGTCCTTCTCGTCAGGATGGACCGAGTCCTCCAAATCCAGAATGACGCCGTCTGGCTGGTGTAAGCCGGCATTGATGAAGAACTTTGGTTCGTTGCCGGGGAGGTAGAGACGCGACCTGCGCAGCCTGTCGCGATCAGTTGGCTGCACGGCAACGGTCCTCTCGGGCAGAGCCTTACCATCACAGCCGGCGCGCCTTGCTGCGGCCTCGACCCGCGCTGTGACAACAAAGGGCAGAGCACCCCTGTCGTCGATCTCCACGGCTGCGTGCTTGACTTTGAGCTCGCCCAACACTCGCGTCGCCGTTTCCTCGATCGACCCGCCGTAGAACGCGGCGACCTTCGAGGTAAGGTCGATCTGCAGCCCACCAGAGCCGCGGATCTCGACAGCAACGTAAATGTCCGAACGGACGTCGTCCCCCCGGCGGCCTGCCTCTCCCCTCCGCACCGGATTCTTGCTGCCCTTCTTGGGCATGGTGGAACCTCCCTAAACGAGCTTCCCGATTATGGCGTCGGTGATCTCGCTCGTGGTCGCCGCCCCCTTGGAGATGACGTCGGGACCGCCTGGTAGACGCATCATGTCGTAGGGCCGTACCTTGCCTTCGGCAACGACCGCACCGATGGCGTCGCGCACCTGTTTTGCCTTGGCTACGTCACCCACGTGATCCAGCAGCATTGCGGCGCTCAGTATCATTGCGATGGGGTTCACAATAGGCGGATCGAGTTCTTGGTACTTGGGTGCCGAGCCGTGTGTCGGCTCGAACACCGCAACTTCGTCACCGATGTTGCCCGAACAAGCGAAGCCGAGTCCACCCACCAAACCCGCGAACGCGTCAGACACTATGTCGCCGAACATGTTGCCCGCCACGATCACGCCGTAGTCTTCCGGGTTCTTGGTTAGCCACATCATCTGTGCATCGATGTTGGTTGAGCGGACCCAGATATCGGGATAGTCTAACTGCACCTCGCGCGCCATTTCTTCCATCATGCCCGACGTCTCACGCAGCACATTGGGCTTCTCGCAGATGGTAACCGATGAGTAGCCATGTTTCTCGGCGTACGCAAAAGCGGCGGCACAAATACGCCGACAAGCGTTACGCGTGAACAACCGCACAGACATCGCCAGATCGCGGCCGGGAACATCCTCGAACGCCTTCCACTTGGGGTGGGTGGCCAATGCGCCGCGCACCGTTGCCGGTGGATCAGTCCACTCCAGACCGCAGTACAGACCTTCAGTACCCTGGCGGAAGATCACAGCGTCCACCGGCGGTTCTTCGACGCCGCCGTCCGCGGTTCGTCGTATGAAGTTCAGCGGGTTACCCTGGAACGAGCGGCAAGGCCGCACGCAGAGATCGAGGTTGAACAGCTGACGCATGCTCACGATTGGGCTGAAGTACACGTATCCTTTGTCACGCAACTCGGGCTTCAGTTCGGCCGCCGCTTCGTTCTTTGGCTTCGACGTGATCGCCCCGAATAAGCCGAGTTTGTGCTGCTTCAACAGCTCGATGGTTCTATCCGGCAGGGGATTTCCTTCGTTCACCCAGAAATCCCACCCGATGTCAGCATGTACGTACTCGGCATCGAATCCCACAGCGTCCAGCACCCTTATTGCTTCCGGAAGTACCGTTTTGCCGATGCCGTCACCCGGCATTGAGACGATAGTTCGTGTCATTGTCTAGTTCGTCCTCGGTCTTGATTGTCGATTGTCGCTTCGGTCTCACGTGGTTATCAGTGAGCTCCTGTTACCGGCGGACCTGCCTCGTACCTTCGCACTCCGCACCACGCACAATGTAATCCGCTCCCCGCCCCCCGCTCCCATCACCCTCCCAACTTCTTCCGCACCAAGTTCTCAATCCCTCCTGCTACGACAAGCGACTGCGGCACGCTCCCTAGAGCCGGGAATCCGTATTCCTGTCCTCTGTAAGTGGCCTTGCTCGTCGTGTAGTCGATCTCGATCTCGTCGCCCGGGATCACCGTCAGCAAGCCGGCGTCGATCTTGTCATTGAGTTGTTCTGTGACCGCGTCTACCAGCGCGGGGCACTCGATGCAGATGAAGCCGTTGTTGTACGCGTTTCGTAGATAGGTCTGCGAGAAGCTTCCTGCAATGACCAGCTGAATACCCTTCGCCTGCAAC
>CP070792.1:514129-518707 GCA_020346845.1 Gemmatimonadota bacterium | reverse complement strand
ATCGCCGTGGCTTTATGCTGCGAGGCAGGCCATAATACCACGAGAATCTAAGCTAACCGGAGGGAGTGTGGACGCGGACCTCGCGCTCGTGGGTGGCGGACTCGCAAACAGCCTGATCGCGTATCATCTGGTGCAAACGAGAGCGGATATTGACTTACTCTTGCTCGAGCGCGACGGTCACTTGGGTGGGGAGCACACTTGGTCTTTCAATAGCCCTGACCTCACGCCACGACAGCACGATTGGATCAATCCGCTGGTGCAATACAGATGGCCGGGCTACGAAGTTCGCTTCCCTGAATTCACTCGTTGGATTGAGGGCGGCTACCAGACCATAACGTCGACTCGCCTCCACGATGTGGTCGCCCGATCGTTGGGTGACCGGATCCTATTCAACAGCAACGTGACATCGATTGATGCTGGCGGTATAGGGTTGAGCGACGGCCGGAGAGTACGCGCCAAAGCCATCGTAGATGGACGTGGACCGTCCAACAGTTCCCAACTGGTGATTCGCTATCAGAAGTTCGTGGGACAAGTGTTGCGGCTCGAGGAACCGCACGGATTGCGCGGTCCCATTCTGATGGACGCGACCGTTGAACAGCTCGATGGCTATCGCTTTGTGTACGTGCTGCCGTTCGAAGACGACTTGGCTCTGGTAGAGGACACACGCTACAGTGACGTCCCGGGTATCGAACGAGATCGTTATGTAGCTGCGATAGAAGACTACGTTGGTACACGCGGTTGGAAGATCAAGCGAGTCGAGTACGAGGAGCAGGGCGTGCTACCCGTCGCACTGTCGGGCGACATCGGACAGTTCTGGGAAGACGGTATATCGGGTGTTGCGCGGTCCGGCCTGCGCGCTGCTCTGTTTCATCCCACCACGGGCTATTCCCTGCCCAATGCGGTCCGTCTTGCTGAGCGGATCGGCAGGCTACTTCCGCTGAGCGCCAGTGAATTGTACGACCTTACCAGGCTGGAATCGGTCACGCACTGGAATGAGACGGGCTTCTTCCGCATGCTCAATCGGATGCTGTTTCTGGCCGGCGAGCCGGCGCAGCGCTTTCGCGTGTTCCAGCGGTTCTACCGCCTTCCCGCACCGCTGATTGAGCGCTTCTATGCAGGTAGGCTGAAGAACTTGGACCGCTTCAGGCTCTTAGTTGGCCGCCCCCCTGTGCCGGTTGGCCGTGCAGCAGCTGCCGTGATGGCGACGGGCAGAAGGGAAGCGGTGCCGGGCTACACTAAAGGACGTGAGGACGACTGATGACACAACCACGCGCGGTCGTAATCGGAAGTGGATTTGGCGGCATGGCTCTCGCCGTACGGCTGCAGGCAGCCGGAGTCCAGACCACGATTGTCGAAAAGCGAGACAAGCCCGGCGGGAGAGCCTACGTGTACGAGGATGAGGGTTTCGTCTTCGACGGTGGCCCCACTGTACTCACCGCACCCAACGCGATCGAGGAACTGTTCCAGGTGGCTGAACGAGATATGGCCGAATACGTTGAGCTACTCCCCGTAATGCCGTTCTATCGGTTGTGCTGGGAAGATGGGTACTCTTTCGACTACAGCAACGACCTCGACTCAACCAATGCACAAATCGCGGACAAGAGTCCGGAGGACGTGGCGGGGTACGCTCGGTTTCTTGAGTATGCCGAAGAGGTGTTTCAAGAAGGGTACGTGAACCTGGCCTCGGAGCCGTTCCTAGATTTCTGGAGTATGATCCGCGTTGCTCCGCAGCTGATGCGACTGCAGAGCTACCGCAGTGTCTACAGCATGGTGTCCAAGTTCATCAGTGATCCTCAGCTGCGGCAGGTGTACAGCTTCCACTCTCTGCTGGTAGGTGGTAATCCGTTCAAGACCTCGTCCATCTACACATTGATCCATGTGCTGGAACGCAAATGGGGCGTGTTCTTCCCACGTGGTGGCACCGGTGCGCTAGTTAGCGCGCTGGTCAAGCTGTTCACGGAGCTGGGTGGTGAGATCAGGCTGGGAGCGCCCGTCGAGCGCATTCTGACAGCGAACGGTCAGGTAACGGGAGTAGCAGCGGCTGACGGCTGGACCGCGGATGCAGAGGTGGTTGCCAGCAACGCAGACGTAGTACACACATACCGTCAGCTACTGGGACACGAACCGAGAGCGGCCACAACTGCACGCAGCTTGCTGGATCGACGGTACAGCATGTCGCTATTCGTGATCTATTTCGGGACCAAGAAGCGACACCCAAACCTGGCGCATCACTCGGTACTCTTCGGACCTCGCTATCACGGTCTGCTGGAAGACATCTTCGAGCGTGGGGTGTTGTCGCAGGACTTTTCGCTGTACCTGCACGCCCCAACAGTTACCGACAGTTCGCTGGCACCGCCGGGAGGAGAAGCGTTCTACGTGCTTTCGCCAGTGCCACATCTGGGCAAGGCTAAGATCGATTGGGAAGCCGAGGGCCCACGCTATCGGGACCGGATATTCGAATATCTCGAGGAGCGTTACATCCCGGGCTTGCGTGAAGATCTTGTTACGTCGCGCATATTCACGCCGGCGGACTTCGCTAGTGTTCTCAACGGCCATCTCGGGTCGGCCTTCTCGCTGGAGCCGGTGTTGACCCAGAGCGCCTACTTCCGGGTGCACAACCGCGATCCCAACATTGGAGGGCTTTACTTCGTCGGCGCAGGCACACACCCAGGAGCTGGTGTCCCCGGTGTGGTAGCCTCGGCCAAGGCAACGGCTGGCCTGGTGCTGGCTGACGTTGGCAAACGAAGAGGATAGGAGCGCGCGAGCTGAAAGAGTCCGGAGACGAACTATCGCGTTACGGTCGCACAACCATCGGCGCTGGTTCCAAGAGCTTCGCCACAGCGTCGCGGCTGTTGGACAAAGACACACGTGACAGCGCTCAGTTGCTCTACGCCTGGTGCCGCTACTGTGACGATCGGATAGACCAGCAGCACTTGGGCTTCACAGCGGAGGGTGTGCAGCGCAACGGTCGTGAGGCACTGGAGCGGCTGGAACGCGACACTCGAAAGACACTCGATGGTGAAACCGTTGAAGATCCAGCATTTATGGCTCTGGCGCGGGTCGCGCAACGTCACAACATTCCGGAACGTTATCCCCTCGAGTTATTACAGGGCTTCCGGATGGACGTGGAAGGCTACGCCTACGAAACCCTGGAGGACACACTACTCTACAGCTATCACGTGGCTGGGGTGGTTGGTGTGATGATGTGCTACATCATGGGTGCCAGTAGTGATGAGGCCGTCGTGAGGGCCGCCGATCTTGGCATCGCGTTCCAACTCACCAATATCTCGCGTGATGTGATGGATGACGCGCAGAGGGGCCGCGTGTACCTACCTCTCAATTGGCTATCCGAGGCCGGAGTTCCGCTGGCAGGAATCTCTCTGCCTGAGCATCGGTCTGCCGTCGTCGACGTTGTGCGGCGTCTTCTACTTGTCGCCGATCGCTACTATGACTCCGCTGCAGCCGGTCTACCTCATCTCGACTGGCGAGCCGCGTGGAGTATCGCAACCGCGCGCAGCGTCTATCGAGCTATTGGCAGTGCAGTGATTGCGCGAGGGCCCGCCGCCTGGGACGAGCGTGTGGTGGTGAGTCGGGGGCAAAAGCTGTTGCGAGTTTTGGGCGGTTTGGTTCAAGCAAGCGTGACGAGCACGATAGGTCGACTGCTTCCAGAGCGGCCACGCCCGGATCTGTGGGCGAAGACAGACTGAGGCTGTCAGTTCAGGTTCGCCGTTTCTCTGCGGCCTTCTGCGCTTGTGCCTTGATCCTAGCCCGCTCGGCCTTGAGTTTCTCGATTGAAGGGGCGTAAACGAAGCCGAAGCTCACTGCGCCTTCCTTTTCTCGGGTTGCGTGGTGCATGTAATGCGCCTGCACCACCCGAGCCAGGTACCCGCGCTTCGGCTTGAAGGAATGGCGAATGCGACGATGTACCAGTAAGTCGTGGAACGCGAAATAGACCAACCCGTACGCTGCTATTCCCAGCCCTACCCAAAGCAGGCGGTCGTAGACGTGAACGCCGAGGTAGATCAACACAATCGACGGTACGGCAAAGAACACCGCGAACAGGTCGTTCTTCTCGAACCGTCCTTTGCCGGGCACGTGGTGCGACTCGTGAAGCGACCAGAGGAAGCCGTGCATGACGTACTTGTGAGCGTAATACGCCACGGCTTCCATGCCCGCCAGGGCGCCCAGAAACAGCATTGCGTTCAGTAGCATTAGAGGCGAGACAATCTACGGGCTGGTCCCGCCATTTCAAAGCGCCACCAACCTGCGTGTCAACCGCTGGGCAATCAAAAGGCCCAGGATGGCAGCTGCGAGCAACAACCCCACTGGCAGAACCAGCGCAGTAACTGCCTCATCACGCCAAAATATTGAAGTGTACGCTTCTAGAGCCCATGCGTTCGGGGTCGTCCAGCCTACCTCTTGCAGGAACCGGGGCATGAGAAAGCGGGGGACCATGCTACCGCCAAGCGCAGAAAGGATCAAAACGGCGATGTTGGCGAATGTCTGGGCCTGTTGCCGAGTGGTGAACGACGTCGTGATGGCCAACGCGAGTCCCGCGGCCGCGGCCGCGGCCGCGAG
>CP070792.1:509447-514029 GCA_020346845.1 Gemmatimonadota bacterium | reverse complement strand
GGGTTTCCAACTCCAATCACCCGCCTTCGTAGCGACCATGGCGATCCTGTTCTTTGGTCTCGCACTCAACCTCATGGGTGTGTTCGAGGTCGGTACCGTATTGACCCGTCTGGGTGGGAGACTCGCTCAGCCCACGGGCTATGCAGACTCGTTTTCCAGCGGTGTGCTTGCCACCTTGATCGCTACACCGTGCACAGCGCCGTTTATGGGCGCCGCGCTGGGCTTTGCCCTGACCCAGCCCGTGCTTCAGACGTTCCTGATTTTTGGAGCGCTCGGTGTGGGCATGGCGACACCGTATGTGGTTCTATCCCTCTCTCCACCATTGCTAAGACTGCTGCCCAAGCCGGGACCGTGGATGGAATCGATGAAGCAGCTCCTGGCGTTCCCGCTCTTCGGCACCGTCATCTGGCTGGTATGGGTGTTCGGGCGACAGACTGGTGTGAACGGAGCCGCTTATCTGTTGGCCGCACTGATGTTGGCCGGACTTGCCGGCTGGATTATCGGGCGTTGGAAGCCACTCATGATCAGCGGGCGGACACGGCTGGTGTCCCGCACAATCGCATTCGCTGTCCTGATGGCGGCGCTCGGCTTGGTAGTACGCGGCACGCGGGGTGAAGCCATGTCAGCCGGGGGTCCGACCTGGCAACCGTTCTCACAGGAACTCGTTCAGAGTCTGCGAGCGGAAGGCCAACCGGTGTTCATCGACTTTACGGCTGCATGGTGCTTGAGCTGTCAGGTAAACGAGCAGGTGATCCTCTCGTCGAATACCGTGGAGTCGGCGTTTGAGGAGTACAACGTCGCGAAGGTAAAGGCAGACTGGACACGATTCGATCCCGAGATCACCGAGGCGCTCGAGAGCTTCGGCCGCAGTGGCGTGCCGTTGTACGTGCTCTACCCATCAGATTTGAGTCGAGCACCAATCATATTGCCGACAATCCTTACAAAGAGGGGCGTAATCGACGCGCTGCAGGACGCAACCGGTTCGGGTGTGCGGTCCTCCGCCTCGAACGCGAGCTGATAGACATACTGTTATGGAGGACAGTATGAGAAAGACACTCGTGCTAGCGACAGCGACCGCGGCCTTGGCAGTGGCGGGCACCGCTCCTGCGCTACGGGCTCAAGTCTACGGTGCCGAGATCGGCGCGGCAGCACCATCATTCTCGCTGATCGATACTCACGGTGATGAACACGCGTTGGCGGACTACCAGGGCGAATGGGTCGTGCTGGAATGGCTGAACTACGAGTGTCCCTATGTTGGCAAACATTACAACAGCGGCAACATGCAGGGATTGCAGGAGAAGTACACCGGCAAGGGAGTGCGGTGGTTTGCGATCGTCTCGTCGGCGCCTGGCCAGCAGGGATACTATGAGCCGGCCAGAATGAACGCCATATCAGAGGAGCAGGGGAGCAAGGCCACGGCCGTATTGTACGATCCCGATGGCGTCGTCGGGAGGCTCTACGGGGCAAAGACTACACCCCAGATGATCGTGATCGATCCGCAGGGGACGCTGTTGTACAATGGGGCAATCGATGACAGGCCAAGCTCACGGCCTTCGTCCTTGGAGGGAGCGCACAACTACCTGGTGGCCGCGCTGGAAGAGGCCATGGCCGGAATGCCGGTGAGTACACCCACATCCAAGCCGTATGGGTGTTCGGTGAAGTACAAGTAACAGTTCCCTTCTGGGGGATGTGTGAGAACCGCTGGTGGGGGCGAATTAGAAGTTCGTCCCCACTTCTTGGTTATGCGGGTTGCAACGACCTCCGTGAGGGGTATCTTAGCGACTAATCCTTCCCCCCTTGCCGATGAATGCTGTTAGTGAGGTACCACCCCTCGAGCTGTTGCTCTTTGGGTTCCCTACCGTGCTCGTTGACGGTGAGGAACCTTCGGGTGACGTGCTTTGGCGCAAACACATTGCCCTTCTGGCACATCTCGCGTTGTCACCCGACATGGAGCGGTCACGTGACCATCTGATGGGTCTCCTGTGGGCCGACCGGCCGCAGGCCAAGGCGCGTCATTCTCTCAACGAAGCGATCCGCCGGCTGCGCTTTGGACTCGGTAACGATCGTCTCGTGTCACACGGAGATGCGATCCGCCTGTCTCACGTTTCACTCAAGGTCGACGTGCAACGATTTCGCGAGATCAACACGCGGGATCCAATCGCGGCACTGGAACTGGTGCGCGGTGATTTCCTGGAAGGGTTTGCGGTCGAGGACGCGCCGGATTTCGAGGATTGGTCCTACGAGCAGAGGAGACGGATAGGCAGTGAGGTGGCCACGCTACTGCTGCGGCGCGGTGAAGTAGCTATCTCCGCCGGTCGCTTCAACGATGCCCAAGAGGACGCGAGGCGCGCGCTCGCAAGGAAGCCGTTCTGGGAACCAGCAGCCAACCTCTTGATGCGAGCAGCCGCTCTGTCCGGTGATTCCAGTGGTGCGTTGGCTGCTTTCCACGACTTCGAGGAACGCGTCAAGCGAGCGATTGGGGAGGTGCCGGGTCGTGAGTTGGTCGAACTTGCAGAAAGGATTAGGTCGGGTACCTGGCATCAGCAGGCTCGCGAGTCCACCGACAAGGAGCCTCCACTGGTCGGGAGACCGACACTCCATCAGGAAGCGTTTGCGGTAGTTGAGGAGGGTACGAAATCGGGCTCACGCTGCCTCTTCATTGCCGGCGATTTGGGACTGGGCAAGACCAGGCTCATGACCGAGTGTCTCAACCGGGTGGCTCTGAGTGGAGCGATCATTGCCACGGCCCACCCGCTGGCGAGCGATCATGATGCTCCGTGGAGCACCCTGCGACTCCTCATGCGCAACGGCCTGGCGAATGCACCAGGCGTGGCCGCGGCTGAGCCCGAGGCGCTATCAGTGCTCGCATCGATCGTTCCCGAACTGGCGCGTAGGTTCGATCCGCTGGAGCCAAGGGATACGGAGCACGTCGTGGGAGCGCTGGAGTCGCTGATCGGAGCCATCGCGGACGAGCACCCGGTGGTGCTCGCGATCGACAATGCACATTGGGCCGACGGCCTGACCATGGCGGCGCTCGGGGCCACAGTAAGGCAATTGAGTGAAAGACCTGTCACGCTGATCGTTGCACAAAGCACAGCCCTCGAGGGAGAGGCGTCTGTAGAGCTAACCAGGCTCCGCAGCGAAGTGGGCCGCAGCATTCCAGGCTCTGTGGCGGTGCTCAAGGCGCTCGAGGATGAAGAGATGCACGAGCTGGTGAGTCACATGGCGACTTGGTGTGAATCGCCCGCAGAGGTTGACCGACTGGCTCGCCGTATCGACTACGAGTCGGCGGGCAACCCCTTCCTGGCGGTGACCCTACTGCAGAGCCTGGATAGGGCGCCCACGCTCAAGGAAGATCTTCTGCAATGGCCCGCCGAGGGCACTACCCTTGATAGTCCGTTGCCCTTCTCGGTACCCGATCTGGTGCGGGTGGCCATTGTGGCCCGAGTGTCGGTCCTGGACGAGGATAGCATGGCGGTGTTGCGTGCTGCGAGTATTGGCGGCTTGGCGCTTGACACGAGGCTGCTCCAGCTACTGGCGGAACTGCCGCCAACCCGGATCGAGAAGGCGCTCGATGTACTGGAGAGGAAGCGGTTTCTCACCTATGACATGGTGCGCTATTGGTTTACGGCACCGCTCTTCGCACAGGTGGTCCGATCCGAGTGCCTCACGCGCGGGCAAAGGCAGCGACTCAGGAGACGTGCAATCGAGGAGCTCGAGCGCCGCGATGATCTGGAGTCTCGGGTCCTGGTGGCCGAACTCGCGTCCAAGGTGAACCCGTGTCGGGAGGTTGCGGACCAGGCGCTCGCAGTTGCGAAAGAGGCAACCAAATCCGGGTCGAGGCGCACGGCTGAGCGGGCGCTGGCGGCGGCGGAGAGGATAGACGGGAAGAACGGCGTGCAGTTGGGCGATGAGGTGAGCGAGCTACGCTCTCTCATGAACCAAAGTTAGTAGAAAAAACCGGGGGCGAGGGGTCCTTCCAGCCCCTCGCCCCCAAAGCCGACGGGTCCTCTGGGTGTGGTTGAGGAGCGGTGGGGGTTCCGTCGGCCGTCTTCTGAGGTCCACTTCGATCAGCAGACGAAGTGGATCGTTACGATCCTAAGGTATCCGAGGGGGCGCAATTATCAGTCAATGGCGAGGCCTGGTCAGTCAACACTTTGATTTGCAACAACTTATAGCTTTGAGGCGGGGTCCAGGCGCGGGCGTGTTGCTGGTGAGCGATGCGTACTATACGTAACGCCGAGCATCGGGACCTGACGCCCCCTTGCCGATAGAAGTCCGCTACAGCTTTGTGGTGACCCGACCACACAGCAGGGGCCGGCGTACCCGAATTCGGAAACCAGAAACAGCCGTGGATCCTACCCTAAGTAGTGTCCCACGGGGTCTTGGAGAACACTGTGGTGACCCGGATCTTCACGGGAGACGCAGGCGCGCGAATTGCGTGGCCTGGTAGTGAGCCAGCTTGTATGGCGTTGACAGGGCCGGTGGTTGGTCTTATTTGTGAAGTGTGATCGATCCGCGGGTCGACCGCGGAGTGGTAGTTATTGACGTGCTGAGGAGATAGCGATGGCTAAGGAGCGGG
>CP070792.1:504750-509347 GCA_020346845.1 Gemmatimonadota bacterium | reverse complement strand
CGGGAGCGCTAGCTCCGAGACTTGAGTAGCTCGCGACCGTGCTCCAGGTCTGCTTCTACTTCGGTCCCACTCCGCTCAACTAATGACATGAGTTGACTCATATCGATCTTGCACGTTGTAGCAGCAAACACACGCAAGCGTCGAGCATTGTTGTGCAGATCCTGGCTCACTTGCTGAATACCGAGCCAATCGACCCCGCGCTCTGCACCGAGCACCTCAACATTGCCGCTGCGTGTGCGCACCGGCAGCTGAACGGATAGCATCTCTGGTTTCTTGGGGAAGTCCAGCAGAACGTCTCCGGGTGCCAAACCCATCTCAATCGCAAGGCGATCTTCTGCTCTTGCCACCAACCCTGGATCGTCAGAGATCCATGCTCCCGCGTCAGGTGCCAGGCTGCCGGCTGCGAGGTCCAGCACCCTCTTGTAGAGTTGCCTTCGTTTGAGCCTGTAAGCCAGCGGTGCGTTCGGCAGGTTGTGCAATGCTTCCATCAGCGCCTCATCAGTACTGCGGGCAATCCAGTTCACTTCGAGGTCGCCGTTGTCCAACGTGGAGCGAACTAGGCGCTTGAACATTGCAGTGGCGCTCCGAACCGCATGGTGCCAATACACGTTGCGATACATCTGGTACTTGGCAAACAGAAGTGATTCCAGAGCGCTGACGCCCTTCTCGTGCACAGCAACCGTCTGTGAATCAAAGTTGGGTACCAGCGTTATCGAGTGTATCAGGCGATCGACATCGACAGTACCGTATGGCACGCCACACATTCTGGCATCTCGGGTGAGGTACTCGATCTTGTCGAGGTCAAGGGACCCTGACACCAACCCCAGGAGTGGGCTCTCACTGGTGCCGGTTATCAAGGCCACCAGACGACGCTCGATGTCCTCAATGCCGGTGCGCTGCAAGACTCGAGCGAGATCGTCATGGCGTAGGTGTTCTCTAGCAAGCGCCTCATGCGAAGGCAGACCAGCTTCCTCGAGGGCGTGAGAAAAGGGGTAGTGACCGATGTCGTGGAGCAATGCTGCGAGTCGAATGAGTACGATCTCGTCATACTCGATGCCGTCCAGTTCACCTCGCTCCTGGAGCAAGCCAATCGTACGGCGAGCAAGGTGATACGCCCCCAGCGCATGCTCGAACCTGGTGTGTGTCGCTCCTGGGTAGACTAGAAAGGCATGACCCAACTGACGGATATACCGCAGCCGTTGGAATGGTCCACTGTCGAGCACGGCCAGGGCCTCTGCGTCGACGCGAATGTTGTTCCACAGGGGATCACGGATGACTTCGAAGTCGCCCGGGCTAGACATCGACGGCGGCTGTCTTCCGATTCGCGGTCAGTATGGCTCGCAACACAAACGCGGCGATCAGAACCAGCGCAAAAGTGCATACCACAACCGGACCTGTGGGCATATCGGTCTTGTACGATGCCCACAGTCCGAGTACGGTGGCCAGAGTGCCGCTGGTCCAGGCAATGGTGATCAGCTTGCCAGGAGAGGCGGTGAACAGGAACGCAATCACAGCTGGTATCACCAGGAAGCTGAATACTACGAGCACGCCTGCGATGGCGACAGAGGAAGTGACGACGACACCGAAGAGGGCGTAGAAGATGAAATCCCACCAAGCTATACGCCATCCCTTTTGCGAAGCCGCTTCCGGGTGGAGCGAGATGGTGATAAACCGATTCCTCATGAACCAGTGAGCCAGTCCGATGATGCCATAGATGATTGCAGTCTTCCAAATCTGTGGCCAGGTGACCCAAAGGAGTGTGCCGGTGAGCAGCTCCTCCACGTGTTCCGATCCCCTCGGTGCTTGCGCCGCGAGAAGAATCGTGCCGGCAGATGCCACGACATAGACGATGCCAATGATTGCTTCTTGCGGTACGTGCTTGTGCTCCATGCGGGAGAGGCTGAAGAGCGCGGCCGCTATCAATGTGGCTGCCAACCCCACGGTATAACCGGCTTCCTGCTCGGGGACGCCCAGCAACTCGCCCGCGTAGTGCCCTAGCCCTAATCCGGCGGCAGCCCAGCCGAATGCTGCCACCTGAGCTAGCGCGAGATCGACGAAGATCACACCACGCGCGATGATATGAATCCCTAGGTATCCGTGGATACCTACGAGAATCAGTGAGGCCACGAGGGCCGGCAGCATTAGTTCAATCATCTCGAGTCCGTCACGGGTGACCCGCTCTGCGGTCTACATATGCAGTAGCCAGCCGGGATATCCACAGATCAATCAGGGAAATGTAGTCGTCGACTCCCTCAGCTCCTTCAACATGCTCCGGTACGATCAGTGCCTTCACGTTGGCCCGCGATGCCACGCGTTCCACCTGATTGTGACTGAAGTAGTTGGCCGCAAACAGCACCGAGATATTCTCGGTTGCTATGTAATCGATGACCTCGCGCACGTGACCGGGTGACGGTGGAATGCCCGGTTTTGGCTCGACGTACATGGCACATTGGGTCCTGAATCGCGCACTCAGGTAGGCCCAATTCCGGTGGTAGCACACCATGCGGCTGTTCCGGAAGGGTTCGGCCTGAGCCAACCATCCTCCCAGGTATTCCGTGAGCGGCCGATCCTGATAAGACTGGCTCTCCAGAAACTCCCACAGCTGATAGCTCCGCGCCAGCGAGAACATCGTCTCACTGCCAAGAAGCTCTAGGATCTGCTCGCCAAAGAGTCGTTCCATGATTCGCCGTTCGAAATCGGCCAAGTTTGCGTCGTAGGTGACCGCGTTGCTCGGGTCGATACGCTTGAGTCCGGCGGCGATGTTGCGCGCGATGATGATTCCATTGATCGGATCAGTATGGATGTGAGGATTGCCGAACACATGGACGTCGCCACCCGCACGGGAGGGGCTGTCGGGAATCTCGAGCAGCGTCACGCCGGCGTAGGCAACCACGTTGCCGGGTCCGCCATCATCGACCTTCGAGTTATTGGCGCGGTCCAGAATGGCGGGTACCCACAGTTCCAAATCGAGTCCGGTCACGACGAACAGATCGGCGCGTTGTACCTGTGCCGCAAAACTGGGGCGTGGGTTCACGAAATGGGGGTCCTCGTCTCCGCGGGCGATTGCGTCGACTTCTGCCAGATCGCCCGTGACTTCCCGTGCAATTGCAGCATATGTGGGTAACGTGGTTACCACACTCAGCTTCTCCTGTGCATCGATTGGTGGAGGGCCGAGTGCCAGTGCTGCAAGCGCCACGCAGGAGACCGTCGTTCCCTTATTCGTTTTAGTGTGTCTCAACATAGCCGTCTCTCAGCCTCTAGTAGTTCTCATGTCTGTGAGGACCTATGGCCCATACGACCTGAACCAGCATTGTGTGATTGCCTTGCAAGGTCTCGGACTTCACGTAGTTGTATTGCAGGCGAAGGTAAAGCCACTCGCTCTGCCACCAGGTAATGCTGGGCACCAGTTGGTACGTGTCGAGTATGTCCTCAAAGCCGTAGATGTAATCTCCACGCGCGCCAAGGATGAGCCGCCGGTTGGCGCGGTAGTTCAACTGTACGTACGTGCCCTTGCCGGTTTCCTTCACTCCGGCGATCTCCCGTTCGCCATAATACCACTCACCCTTCAGGTGCAATGCCTGATAGAGCGAGCGATTGGGAGGGGCCCAACGAAAGGCGAAGTCAACCTGACCGAGACGAGAGGTGAGGTCTTCGTCCCGGTTACGGCCGTAGACGCCAGATGCGCCGACTTGGATGTAGGTGGCTGGGCTCAGATCCCAGAAGCTCTGCAGCCGACCGAGGAAGCTAAGGTCACCGCCTTCGCCAAATAGGACATCGTTGCTCGCCGAGGTACCCTCGAGGATCAGCGTTTGCGTGGATGGGCCCAACGTCAGGCTGGGGAAGGTGAGTCCTATACCTGTCTGTATCAGGCCTTCACCGTAGAACACCTGGTATGGGAGTGGGCGGTCTACTTCCCACAGGGCGTGAGTGTGCCAGCGGTTGTAGAGCCCAATCTCTTGGCGGAATTTGCCCACCTTGACTCCGAATGCCCCGGGGAGCCCGACCCAATACACGTAGGCTTCCTCGATATCGAACTCACCGCCGTGTCCGTGCTCCTCTTCCCCTTCTTCCCCTTCTCCATCTTCCTCTTCATGTCCATGGGCGTCGGGTAATCCCGCTATGGGCACATCCTGGTGGTACGCCGCAAAGATCTTGGTCCGAGTATACGGATCGAGCGGTGCCTGGAAGGAGAATTCGAATTCCCGCGGTACGGCCCCGGCGCGGTTGCTTTCCCCGGCAGGCATGGCGTAGTAACCCACCACGTCGCCGGTCACACTGATCTCGGGATTGGTGAGACTCAGGTTCCGTGTTCTGCTTTCCTGTGCACCTGTTGTGTCGGCACCCGCCTGAGCCCCGGCCGCTGCCGCCTGTGCGGCGGCCCGCAGTGCCGCCAGCTCATCGGTTACCGCAGTCGTATCCTGCCCTTGTCGTATGAGTTGCTCGAGTACACGCTGAAGCGAATCCAGCTGAGCCTTGAGTTTCTGAACTTCTTGTTCGAGTGAATCGGTTCGTTCGGGCTCCTGTGCAGCTATGACACTGGGCAATGAAAACAGCCCCAGGAACACGATCAGAGTAAACTTACGCATAGCAATTGGTC
>CP070792.1:500035-504650 GCA_020346845.1 Gemmatimonadota bacterium | reverse complement strand
GCCGCCGTTCGATGCTGATACCGGTGTGGCTCTGATGTACAAGCATTGTCACGATACGCCTGAGCCGGTAACTGTTGGGCGACCCGACTGTCCACTGGCGCTTGCTCAAGCTGTCGATCGTATGTTGTCTAAGGATCCCGCAGATCGCTGGCCAACCATGGAAGAGGCGCTGAGCGGGATCGGCGGTTTGGCGCTAGCGTTCGACGATCCCGTGAGAACAAAGATGATCGATCTGGCGCTGGCCGGCGAAAACCGTGAGATCCTGAGGCGTATCAGTACCCCCCGCAGTCCTATGCCAATCTCGCGAGTCGTTCCAGCAGGTGAGAGGCGAGATGTGCTCTCCACCGACGCGGAGACGGTGAAGTTGGCTTCCCATCAGAGGAGTTCGATCAGTGCCATGCCCGTGCCCAGAAGTCACAAGGGCCGCTGGGTCATTGCGGGCGGGGCGCTCGTATTAGCCGTTGCGGCAGCATTGGTGACGATCCCTCGGTTGAATCGTGAAGAACCGACCCCTGCGCAATCGGTGCCGCAACAGTTAACCGCCATCGTTGCCAGGATTGCCATAGCACCGCTCCAGGCTGAGCTCGACGTAGGTGACACGATTCAACTTGCTGCGAGTAGTGTAGACGGAGATGGGAATGCCGCGGACGCCGCTGACCTCGTTTGGACGACTTCCGACCCGTCCGTTGCAGAAGTGACCGCAGTTGGGCTGGTCACAGCAGTTGCACCGGGCCACGCCGTGATCAGTGCGGCCAGTGCCGGCTTGATTGCCAACTCACAGATAGCCGTCTTGGCTCCTGAACAACCCCCCACACCGCCGGTTTCTGCTCCCACGGCAAGCCGCACTGCTGCCGTGGCCTCGGTCGCCATGCAGGCGCCGTCAGCCATGATGAACGTGGGTGAAACCCAACAGTTGAGGGCGGTGCCGCGTGACCAAAGGGGCTCGACACTATCCGGTCGCCGCGTCACCTGGAGCAGCAGCAACACCGCCGTAGCAACAGTATCGACGTCAGGAATCGTGTCGGCGACGAGTCCTGGTACCGCAACCATAGCGGCCAGCAGCGGAGGACAATCTGCCAGAGTGGTGATAACGGTCATGGCAGAGGCGGTGGCGCGAGTCACGATTGAACCATCAAGTCCGGGTAAACTGCAAGTGGGTGAAACGGTCAGGCTCGGTGCGGCCGGTTGGAGTAGCCGGAATCAGGAGCTGGCCGGCCGGGGGACGACGTGGACGAGTGATGATGATGGAGTCGCCACCGTGTCCGAGACTGGCATGGTGACCGCTGTGGGTCCCGGACGAACGGAGATAACGGCCGAAATAGCAGGAAGATCAGCTAGGATCACAATCGAAGTTGCCGCTCCAGCCGCCGCTGAACCGGCTGTGGTCATCGATCCGCGAGCGGAGATCTCAGGTGTGATTCAACAGTACGCCCGGGCGCTCGAATCCAAGGACATGGCAAGAGTGAGGAGCGTATTCCCGTCGATCGGTGCTGAGCAAGCCTCGCAGCTTGAGGATTCATTCGAATCGATGCGAGACCTTAGAGTGGTTCTGGCCGTGGACCGACTCGATGTCCATGCGGACGAAGCTCGAGCTGAAGTGAGCGGAACGTATCACTTCTACAATGCCGACTCGCGTCGCGACGAGAACGCCGCGGTCTCATTCCAGATAGTGTTGCAGCGCTCTCCAAACGGTTGGGTAATAACAGCAACACGTTGACACATTAGAAACTGAACTCCAGGCCTGCCGTCCACACCACTGACGGCTGCAACCCCGCCTTGGTAAGTGGAATGATCACGTTCGTCAGCAGGATCGTACTTCCCCGCACTCTGAACTTGGCGCCGCCGGAAGCCTGAACGAGGTTCTCGCGCACCACGGTCACGCCCGTGGAAGGCACCTCCCGGGGGAACGGTTCGTCGAATTGGATCGGGCCCGGCAACGTGATCTTGTTATCCCCAACCTGCCATTGGCTCATCAACTCGATTGCCAGGGTCGCCCAAGATGCCATTCGCTCATCAAAACCAACGGTCGCCAGAATGGCATCGTTCTGTAGCTCACCGGTCCGAACCAGATACCCCAAGTTCAGGTGCGGCGTGAAGTCCCCGAACTGGGCCGACGCGATTCCCAGAGCACGGATCTGGGTGGATCCGGTGCCCAGAAGCTCTTCTCGGTTGCCAGTGGCGAACCTGACATCGCCCAGGATTGCTGCTCCGTATCTGCTGCCCTGGCCGAGGTTGACCTTCAAACGGCCGACAACGTCGCCAATACCTGCCGCTGAGCCGGATACAGTCGAGGTTCCGTTGAGAACTGGATCATCCAATGATCCGTCGAAGAAGTGAATGGCGGTGCTTCCGAACGGCTCGATCTGGGCATTGCTCGTACCAGCGATGGACGTGCGCACAAACGGAACCGCGACACCCATGTCAATGAAGTCAGTTAAGCCATACGTCATGAAGACGGAACTCACGAGAACGTTGATGTCCAGGTTCATGTCGATCCGTATCAGATCGTTCTCCCGCACGGGTTCCCCGAGCGAACCCTCCGGATCAACGTCCTGGTGCACAAAGTTCAGGGTGATTTTGTCGGTGGATACGCCACCGAGCGAGGTGTAATTGACACCAGAGACGTTGAATCCGACGAACACTCGGCCTTTTCCCATCGTGCGAGATTGTTCGGCGAAGATCGGGCCGGCGCTGTTGGTGCTTCGCACCGGTATCCCTCCCACGATACTGAAAGTCGCGCCGCTGCTGGTTGCGCTCAAAGGTGAGCTGGATACGCTCTTGCCGATCGCGTCTTCAATGAACGAGATCAATGCCAGGTTGCCAGAAGCCACAGCGGGTAGGTAGTGATCACCATGTCCGTTCTCGGCGTTGATGGAACCGTCGAGGCAAAGGGGCTGGCCACAATCTCCAAAGGTGAACAGTTGGGATAGCATTTCTCGTAGGGGCTGACCGCTCTGGGCAGACGCGGGGCTGGTGGTTGCAACACACAACAACAGCCAAAAGCGGGCTTTCCGTAGCATTGTGTCTCCAGTTGTCTCCAGTGGGGAGGCAGTATATGGCTCGGGCAGGCTGCGGGCAATGCCCTCGGCATGGGCCGCGTCGATGCCCGGGTCGTCGGACACGGCCAGTGGTGGTGGCTACGTGTACTAGGATGTAATCTTGAGTTAGTAGTCAACCCCGCCAAGTAACAGGAGCCAGGGAGGTCATCATGCCGGTCAAACGACTCAAGGAGTTCCTGGACAGCAACAACATCAAGTACGTCACCATCAGTCACTCACCGGCCTACACGGCACAGGCAATAGCAGCTTCTGCTCATGTCTCGGGCAAGGAGTTGGCCAAAACCGTAATGGTCAAGGTCGATGGCAAGATGGCGATGGCAGTCCTGCCGGCGTCGTACCAGGTGGATTTCGATCTCATGAAAGAGACTGTAGGTGCGAAGAACATCGAGCTTGCCTCAGAGCCGGAATTCAAGGACCTGTTTCCGGAATGTGAGGTTGGTGCTATGCCTCCGTTTGGGAATCTCTACGACATGCCGGTGTTCGCCGCAGCAAAACTGGCGGAAGACGATGAGATAGCCTTCAATGCAGGCTCGCATACCGAGTTGATCAAGCTGTCGTACAAGGATTTCGAGCGGCTAGTGAGCCCGACGGTAGTGAGGTTCTCGGCGGCGATGGTGTGATTGTCCGCCCAGCGTCCCCTCCTGCCAGATTAGGAGGGGAAGAAGGGGAACAAGGGGAAGGAGATCGTCATTAGTCAGTGACCCTCGGTAGCGCTGCTTCCGAGTGACACTGTGGCGACGACGGGGAAGTGGTCGGACGGGTAGCGTCCATCCGCTTGCACACGGACGATGGTGGCTTCGGTCACGTGCCAGTCCTGCGATACGAGCACGGCATCTATCTTCTCGCCAGAACGTTCCCCGCGAAACGCATTGAAGGTCCCGACGTCGATGCTGTCAGGGTGAAGTGTCCGGTATGTGTCACGCAAGCCAGGTGCTACGATGCTTTCCCCACCCTCCACATCAACCCGCCAGGCGTCACCCACGAGGAAGAGCATGGCGGGGTTCTGTTCGCCGGCATTGAAATCACCGGTCACGATCACAGGAGCCGGGGTGGAGCGTTCGGCAATGCGCGCTCCCAACATGTTCGCGGACTGCTCTCGCGACCGCTGCGACTCGTGATCGAAATGCACGTTGTACACGAAGAATGGCCGACCGGTCGCTGCCTCCTCGAACAGTGCCCAGGTACAGATACGGGTTATCGCGTTCCCCCAGCTGGTTGATCCTGGTACGTCGGGGGTATCGGAGAACCAAAAAGTACCCGATTCAACCACGTCGAGCCGTGAGGTACGGTAGAGGATGGCAGCGAACTCTCCGGCTGCTACTCCGTCATCGCGCCCAACACCGATCATGCCGTATCCATCCAAATCCCGCAGCAACCCGTCGAGCTGGAACTCGAGGGCTTCCTGCACGCCGATGACGTCTGGGCCGTTGTCGCTGATCACATCCAGCACCAGATGGGAGCGGTTGGGCCAACTGTCTTCCCCATCGTCGGCAGTACCGTATCGAATGTTGAAGGACATGACCCGGAGCTCCATGGCGGAGTCGGAAGCCGTAGAA
>CP070792.1:495254-499935 GCA_020346845.1 Gemmatimonadota bacterium | reverse complement strand
CCGCTCGTTTGGTTTCGACCCCGCGCGGCGCGGCTGTTCGAATTCGACTATCGAGTCGAGATCTTTTTCCCCAAGGCCAAGCGCAATTGGGGTTACTACGTACTCCCATTCCTCCTCGGCGACCTTCTGGTGGCCAGAGTCGATCTGAAAGCAGACAGGCCGGCAAGCCGGCTCCTGGTAGTAGCGGCGTACCTGGAGCCTAAGGCCCCCGCGCTGAGGGTTGCCAAGGCGCTCGCGTCTGAGCTATGGACCCTGGCTGGCTGGCTGCGATTGGGATCGGTCAGCGTGGGGCGCCGTGGGGATCTCGCAGTGCCCCTTCGCAAGGAGATCCAGAGCTAGCACTGCCACACCACACGCCTGCGAATCGCACCGTTGGCACGATATATAAAAAGTGACCCGTGCCACAGTATCCGGAGAGGGGCCCACGTAGCCTGTGTCATCAGTTCACCCCAAGCATCAGATCACCACTCAAGATGACGAGGGCAGCACAATGCGTAGGTCCAAACTTCTGACCGGTCTGGCAACCAGCCTCATTGTCGTCATGGCTGGATGCGGTGGCGACGGCGACCTGGTAGGTGTCGATTCGGGCGATCCGCTGAGCGACGCCGAGATTCAGACACTATTCAACGAGCTGGGCTCTGCGATCGGCTCGATCGGGGCCGCGGCACAACAGGTCGTATCGGCACAGGACGGCCCCATGCGGGCTCCGGCAGGTACGATCTCCGTCAATCAGAGCATCGACGAGTCGGCTGCATGCGAGTCAGGCACACTCGGCGTGAAGGGCAAAGTTGAGGGTACCGTCGATGACGAGACTTTCGAAACCGACATGATCATTGACTTCACTCTGAACTTCAACTCGTGCATGGTCAGCAACGAGACGATCTCGATAACACTGGACAACCCTCCGGGCATTGCGTACTACCTGGACATGGATATGGGTCAGGAATCCTACACTATTTCCGGAAGCCAAAAGGGTGGGTTCAGCTTCACCACCAGTGACGACCGCATGGGTAGCTGCGCCATCGACCTAACGTTCGACCTGTCGTACGATGCGGGCACAGGGCAGAGCAATGTGGTATCCGGGACCGTCTGCGGACGCTCCGCCGCGGACTTCCAGCCGTACACGGGAACCTGAGATACTCGTCAACAATTCAAGTAGCAAAAAGGCCGGAGAGACTCGCTATCTCCGGCCTTTTTGGGTCTTACTCGTTGATGCTCCACCTCCCTCTTCTCATCTCCTCATCTTCTCATCTCCTAACCTCCTCACCCTCATCTCCTCATCGTCTCATCTACTAATCCGGCAGCAGGCGCTGCTCCCCGGCCACAACATGCCCGATCCCTCTGTCACTCAGCAGGCGATTGAGTGCAGCAATCTCCCCTTCTCTAATCGCCTGCATTTCTGTTTCTGCATCTCGCAGCAGACCCCGCAAACGCTCGTGGACTTCAACCTGTTGAGTGGTTGGCGGAAAGTCCGTTCCACTCACGTAGCCGGCCAGGCTCGTGATCTTAGCGTATAGCTGACGCGGCCACCGCAGACGATCCTGACCTGCCGAGCCGCCCGACATACGTAGGTCCGTCAGACCCATCTCGAGAGCGATCAATCTCTCGTCGATCGCGTTTGCGGCTGCGACGATCGTGTCAGCACCCTCCATGCCTCTGACCCGATCGCTCAGTCGTGCGAGCTGATCGCGCACCGACTCGGCCTCATTGATGAGGTCAACCACGGCGTTGGCATCATCTCGCAACTCGAGCAACATCGCAAACTGCGCCTGAATATCCGCTTCCGTGCCATCGGAGTTGGGATCCTTGAGCACGGCCAGCGGCTGTGTCAGCTCCATCTCCCCCACCGTGAGCCGGACCGTGTACTGTCCCGGTGGAGCCAGCGGCGAAACGCGACCCGATTCACCCGCCGGCCGCCATCCGTCGTCGCCAATCGGCACGTGGGAGTGCTCGATCACCTTGGTGCGCATACGGGGAGATTCAGAGGACGCGTAACGCAGGTTCCAGTACGCACGGTTGATACCACTGTCGCTGGATACCCCGCTCAGACTACTCACTTCTTCGCCGCTGGCATCCAGGATCGTGACTCTGACTCGCCCCTCCGGCTCTCCGTTCAGGTAATAGTTGATGGATGCACCGTACCGCGGGTTGCGGCCGGCCCCGGGGTCACCCGGCTGACTCACACGAGACGACTTATAGAGGAAGCGGTAGGCGGGCCGTGGTGCGAAGAGATGCGCGTCCGATGCAAGGACGTCATCCGTGAGCTGCTGTAACGGCGTCACATCATCGAGGATCCAGAATCCTCTGCCATAGGTAGCTACAACCAGATCGTTGAAGTGTTCTTGGATTGTGAGCCAGTGTGCCGGTGCATGCGGCAGGTTCGTTTGGAGAGGAACCCAGTCAACGCCGTCGTTGAACGAGACGAACACGGAGTTCTCGGTGCCCAGATACAGCAGACCTGGTCGCACCGGGTCTTCACGAACTACATGTACGTAGCTGAAGACACTGTGCGGGATGCCTTCGCTGATCAGTCTCCAGCTTTGACCGTAATCATCCGTCTTGTAGGCGTAGGGATCCGTGTTGTTCACTTGATGGAAGTCGACGGAGATGTACGCCGTGCCCGCGCTGAAGCGTGACGGCTCTATGTTGCTGATGGTGCCGAGTGGCGGGAGATCCGGGATGTTGTCCGTCACGTCGATCCAGTTGGCGCCACCATCACGCGTCACGTGTACCAGACCGTCGTTGGACCCCGCCCAGATCACGCCTTCCTCCACCGGTGACTCGGCAATGGCAAACAGCGTTGCGGCGTACGTGGGACTGGCATCGTCCGGCGTGAGGCCGCCCGTTTTCTGTTGTATATCCTTGTCGTTGGTCGTGAGATCCGGACTGATCACCGTCCAGCTGTGACCGCCGTCCGTTGTCTGATGCACGTGCTGGCTGCCGACGTAGACTCTGGTATGATCGTGTGGCGATATGGCGATCGGGAACGTCCATTGGAACCGGTATCGCAACTCGCCGGCGGGCCAACCCTCAGGATTGTCGGGCCACACACTCACCGTTCGAGAGTGCCCCGTCCGCACGTCATAGCGATCGAGTATTCCCTCGTAGCAACCCGACCAGACGATGTTGTTGTCGACCGGATCGGGAACGGCAAAGCCCGACTCGCAGCCGCCCACCGAATGCCATTCTCCGATCGAAATCGTCGATCCCGTGAGGCTGTTGCTGGGACCGCGGTGCGACGCACCATCCTGTCTGTTGCCGTACACGAAATACGGTATCTGGTTGTCGGTGTACGCGTGGTACATCTGCGCGATCGGCAGACGCGGTCGCATCCAGCTCTTCCCCCGCGTAGTCGATATGCTGATGCCACCGTCGTTGCCGACGATCATCCGATCGGGATTGACCGGATCGATCCACATGTCGTGGTTGTCACCGCCCGCCCCGCCCCGCGTTATGGTGAGCCCCCCGTCGAGCGACGTGGTGAATGACGTTGCCAGAAAGTGAACTTCGTTGTGGTCGTCCGGAGCAACCACCACCCGCGAGTAGTAATGCGGCCGTTGCACCAGGGTGTGATCAGCATTCACCATACGCCACGACTCGCCACCGTTGTCGGAGCGCCACAGCACACCCTGATGGTCGTTCAGTTCGGCGAACTCGCGGTTGGAGTTTGTCTCGATCAGCGCATAGATGCGATCGGAGTTGTCGGGCGACATGCCCAGAACCACCTTGCCGAGCGGCGGAGCGGGAAGACCGTTGCCACTCAATCTTTCCCACGTGTCGCCGCCATCGCGTGACACGAATAGGCCACTGCCGGGACCACCGCTCTGCCGTCCCCAGGTCCATATGATCATCTGCCAGAAGCCGGCGAATATGATCTCGGGGTTGTTCGGATCCATGATGATGTCCGAGGCGCCGGTGTTCTCGTCGACAAACAGCACCCGCTCCCAACTCTGGCCGCCGTCGGTGGTGCGGTAGACACCTCTCTCTTGCTGCGGGCCGTACAGATGCCCCAATGCAGCGACAAACACTATGTCGGGATTCGTAGGGTGCACGCGGATTCGACTGATTCTCCCGCTTGCCTCGAGCCCGACATGTGTCCAGCTCTTGCCCGCATCGGTTGATTTGTAGACCCCATTACCGATCGACACATTGCTCCTGATGTGCGCTTCACCGGTCCCAACCCAGATGACGTTGGGATTGATCGGATCAATCGCAATCGCACCAACGGACGCCGCCGGCTGTCCGTCGAACACGGGCTCCCAGTGTACGCCTCCATCTACGCTCTTGAATACGCCACCCGATGCGGCGCCGAAGTAGAAGATGTTGGGATCGCCCGGAACGCCGGCAACGGCGCTCACACGGTTACCTACCGGACCGATGTGGCGGTACTCGAGCTGGTCGAAGAGCCCTTCAAACATTTGATCCGTCTGCTGAGCCGCGGACACAGACGCTGTCGCGCCAGCGGTAAGTAGCAAGAACCCTATCGCCCGTAACATCGATAGATCTCCTGGAAAGGTCTCAAAATGAGAGTAGGCGGGATCGTAAGCTGCCCGGAGAAACGTGCTTCATAGCAGTGAATATTGTACCATGCGAGGCCATGGCGCGAGCCTGTTGGTGGAGCTACCTTCGGAAGCGTATGTACAGATGAGAAGGGGAAGGAGGGGAAGGAGGGGAAGGAGAA
>CP070792.1:490470-495154 GCA_020346845.1 Gemmatimonadota bacterium | reverse complement strand
CCCCCCGGCTTGACCGTGGGGATTCGTGAGATTTCAACTAATTAACGAGATTACCTACTATGGATTATAGAGCTTGTGAAAAAAAGAACAAGGCAGCCTAAAGGCGGGTATCCCGGTGTCCCGGGAGCCCGGTTTCCCGGGCTCATTTTTGGGAAGATCCTAGTTGCGCATGGGATTGGGGCGGGCCGGGATCCCGGGAAGCCGGGTTCACAGTTCCTTCACGAGCCCCGCATACCGCTTTTCGATCTTGAAGCCGTGCGCATAGAAGTACTCCGGCCTGAAGAACCCGGTCGTGACCCGCTTGGCTCCAGCCGACCGCATGCGGTTGAAGAACTCGCGCATCAGACTGTCAGCCACACCCTTGCGACGGAATCGTTCGGCCACAACGATCTTCTCGAGGTGAGCTGCCTGGCCGCTGTCCTCCAGCTCGTAGAAGATCCCACCGATGATCTGCTCGCGATCGTTGATCGCCACCAGATACCTGTGCTCCGGTCGGAACCGAACGTCCAGCTTGGCAGCAAGGAACAGCCGGTGAAGTCGCTCTACCTCCTTGGGCAACAGGGCGTGTCGCACGCTAAACGCGTTGCCGTCCAGGTCCTCTAAGGCCATGACAATTTCGGTCTGATAGCTGCCGCCCATGTCGCTGGTGACGAAGTCGGCCGTATCCTCCGGCCTCAGGTAAGCAAACGGGATACGGGCAAGGAAGTAGTCGTCGTCCGACTCCATCTTGAGCCGCCGCCTCAGATCGGCCACTGCGTCGGCCAGCTCTCCATTGACCATTTCGCCGGCTCTCACTCTGGCAATCAGCTCATCTAGGCCACGCGCCAGCTCCGGGGTGGTTGTACGGAACACGGTCTCGCGGAAGAAGCGCAGCCTCACTTCGGGATAGGCTCCACTCAGCTCATCCAAGTTGTAGGTGTCGTAAAACTCCTGAAGCGTTCTCGCCCGAGCCTGGGGGGTCGCATCTTGGTTTAGTCTGGCCCAGCGACGGTATCGCTTGGCTGCGAAGTACAGGCTCATTGGCAAAAAGCCACGCCGCCGTACACCAGCGACGTAATCCTGGAGAGCTTCCCGCAGATCGGCCGGCGCTTCTGTCTCCGCAGCCAGTGCCTCTTCATATGCCGCAAGCCCCTCGTCCTCGCCCACCACCTCTAGAAGCGACGAGAAAACCACGTCCCATCCGACCGAGCCAGCTAGGAATTCGTACTGCTGCTCCACCGGTTGAACGAACTCGTCCTTGAACGAACTGATCATCGACAGGAGCCCCCTGAAGTCGCGCCTTGCTGAGACTGACACGATACGGGATCCCTTGTGGTAGTCCCTGGTCGGCAACACGATGTCGGCCGGGCTCAATTCAGCGATCTCACTCCGCTTTCCGGTTCGCTGCCAGAAATCCACGTAAGCGCTCAGCGCACTCCAGGCCAGGAAGGGCCAGAGCGATTTGAGACCCTCTTCTTCAGCCGTGCGTCTGGCCAAGCGCCGCATTTCACGATCCAGTGTGTCTCCCGACACGTACTCCTCACTCCACATGTCCTGATCGGGCCAGTAGCCACCGAATTCATCGACGACAGATTCCTGAGCACCCGATGCGCCACACAGGATGAGCCAGTCGACCTCTTCCTGCACATGATCGGAATCGAGACTGCGGTTGACATTGACCGACAGATCATAGGAATCCTGACTGCGGGTCTGCACCGTGATGCGGTAGACCATCTTGCCGTGTCGTTCACCCAGCAGCCGGACCCAAACCCCGCCCGGCGGTATGTCGCTCAGTCGAATCACCGTGCCTCGGTGGAACAGAAACACGGCTTCGCGTAAGAGCACTGTACTCCTGATCGCGGAAAGCAGCCGCCGCTGGTCTTCTTCCGACACTGCTTCGTCAAACACTATCACATCATCCCAGCGATACTCCTGACCGGTTTCGGTGTCCACGGCGATCTTGGAGGTCGGTCCCAGCCACTGATGAAATCCAGCTTCCAACGTTGCACGGGCGTCGGCGGCGTATCTGCGAAGTAAGCCAGCTGCCGCGAAGAGACTCATCTTCACCAAGAACGCTCTGATCCTGCGGTAGCGAATTGGATGCACAGCCCCATAATCGGCCAGGAACTTGAGGAGCGAGACGGCCAGCTCGTCCTTTTCGTCATTGCGCTCAAGATCCGTGCAAGTGCATTCCGCGTAATCGACTAGGGCCTCTATCTTGAACTCGTGGAGACTGCGTTCACACAGGAAATCGGAGGTCTCGTCATCCAGCACCCGTGGGTCTGCCGAGAAGAAACGCACCAATGCGTTTCTGAACCGCGTGACTCGCTCGGCGGGCACGAGCAGCTGGAACACCCGCTTTCGTACCTCCGGCGAGCTCGCGTCTGCACCGCGACTTAGCAGGAAACGCGCTGGCTCGGCGAGCGGTCCTTCTTCATTGGCCAACACACGCTCCAATAGACGCACAGCGTTCATCGCGCCTTCTTCATCGGCAGCCGAGAGCATGCGGGCAGCACAATCGAGATCCTCAAGCGTCCACTCGGTGTGACGGATCGATTCGGCCAATCGCTCTTGATCTTCGGAGGTAGGATCGTAGGGTGCGACGCGGCCAACCCACTCCACATCCACATCCGTCCGTCCGATGGTTTGCCGCGCCACCGACTCGGGATGAGCGAACCCTACCAGCTCTTCGTTACCCAACCACAGTCGTGGGGTGGCCAATATGTCCCCCAAGTCGAGCACCTTGTGTGGCCAACGGTATACACAAGACCCCACTCGGACGTCAGTGTCATTCAGGCGCTGCAAGCCCAACGCCACATCCAATGAAGGCAGAGTGATCTCGTTCTCCGTCGCATGCGCGTCTCGGGCGGTCAATCCGAGTGATTGGAACAGCCAGTTTGGAATCGTGAGATCGACACCACCGACGTTGAGTCGGACACGGCGATACAGCGCTTCGATGGTTTCGGCGAAGTTGTCTACTACGACCTTGCGCCGCGGCGTGCCCTTGGGCGTGAGTTCCCCCTTCTCATCGTTCAGATCCCGATCGATGATGGCGAAATCGACGATGCGCTCGAACGGTGCTACGAACTTGTTGACCGAAGCAACGAGAGAGCGGAAATGATCCTGTTTCTCTTCGTCCGGTAGCGACGTGAAGTCGAGCTGGGTGTACTCGGGGTTCGGGTATATCAGCAAGGTGTTGTACGCCCGATGATCCCCCACCAGAAAGACACGGCCAACTGATTCGAACTCCCGAAACAGATTCTCTATCTTCTGCGGAGCTATCGTCTGACCCTGGACGTTTTTGTAGATCTCCTTCTTGCGGTCAATCAGTTGGATGTGGCCCTCATCATCCATCCGCATCAGATCGCCGGTGTGGAACCAGCCGTTCTCATCAAACGACGCTATGCCGTCGGGTGGGTCGAGGTAGCCCATCATGACGTACGGTCCCCTGATGAGCAGCTCTCCATCATCTGCCAGCGAGATATCGATGCCCGGTAGCGCAACACCGATCGAATTCTCCTTGTACTCGTGGGGCAGCGTCATGGTGATGCCACCGGTGGCTTCACTCATACCGAAACCACTCAGCAGCTGAATTCCCTGTCTGTGGAAGAACCTGAATATGTCTGGATCGAGATATCCGGCCGCAGAGAGTCCCCACCTCAAGCGCCCACCGGTGAGGTCACGGGTAGCTTCCAGCACCTCTTCGTCAGCGGCGTGCATCGGGTCCGCACGTTGCCCTATGGCTTCATACAGTTGAATCCATTTGCGAGGTACACTGATGAAGACGGTCGGCTTGTGGCGTCGCATGCCAACGATCAACGCCTCAACCGACGGATTCAGCAAGAAGCAGTACTTCGCTCCCCAGAATATGCTCCCCAACATTTCCAGGTAGCGGCCAAATGTGTGGAACAGTGGCAGATATGCCAGCAACACATCGTCTTCACCAATCTCAGGCAGCGCGAGAGCCCGAGCGAACCGCTTGAAGACCAGGTTGCGGTGAGAGTACTGGATACCTTTGGGTGAACCGGTAGTACCCGAGGTGTACATGATCGTGGCGACGTCGTCGATCTTGACCTGTAGGGACCGCTTCTCCACCGCAGAGCTCGGCACGCGGTCGGAGCGTGCTTCGAGCTCTTCGAAGGTCATCATGTCATTACCTCGATGCCCCGTGCGGTCGAATGTTACGATACGGCGAAGCTCCGGTAGCGACTCGCGGTTCTTCTCGACCTTACGCAGTTGCTCGTAACTTGAGACGAACACAGTGCCGGCACGGGAATGACGCAGGATATACCCCACGTCAGCTTCGGTGGAGTTACCTGGAATGATCACGTTCACTTGGCCCGAAGTGAGACACGCCAAGTCTGTGAGTGCGACTTCGAGACGATTCTCCGAGAGAATCGCAACAGGTGTTGAGTGGTCAGGGCCATCGAGCGAGAGGATCGCCCTGGCGAGCCTGTCCACTCGGTTGGTAACATGACGCCAACTGAGGCTGCGACCACCCGACGACGGCGGCAGCTCGAATAAGATCTTCGGACCGTAAGTGGCCGCTCGATGGCGGAATAGAGGGCCCACGGTGAACTGTGATGCCTCGACCGCCGCCAGAATCAGATCAGACCACTCGGGAATCGATTCCCGCGGTACGCGCTTGAGAATGGCCGGTCTCCGCACCACATCCAATACGTCCCAGGTGGCCATCCGCAGCTCG
>CP070792.1:485678-490370 GCA_020346845.1 Gemmatimonadota bacterium | reverse complement strand
GGTACTCCAGGCGTTCCCATCGTAGTGCAGGATCGTGCCTTCCCACCCAACCGCAAAGACGTCACTCGATGACGTGCCCCATACGCCCTGCAGGGTGACTGTCGTCCCACTGGTCATGGTACTCCAACCAGTTCCGTCGTAATGCGCTATCGCTCCGTCGAAGCCAACCGCGAACACATCGCTCGATGACGAACCCCAGACACCAAAGAAGCACTCGTCCGGTGCACCGGTCATCTCGTTCCAACTGATCCCGTCGTAATGCAACACTCCATCCTCGCATCTCACTGCATAGATGTCTGTTGCCGAGTTGCCCCATATGTCCTGAATGGGAAAGATCGGTGGCAGCTCAACGTTCCAGGATGTAATCGGACCAACTCCCGGCGTTGACACGGTCAACAGTGAGTAGCCGAGCTGTCCATCAACCTCGGCCGCTATCGTCACCTGTCCGCTCGCCACGGCGGTGGCAATGCCGTCTTCGTCTATCGTTGCCACGTGTGGATTGAGACTGGACCAGGTGATGTCGGGAGACGTGATCGTGTCGCCGTTCGCGTTGACTGCGACGGCACCGAACGCGGCCGTCGCGCCAACACCGGAGATAGACGTGCCGCCTGGGGTCACCTGCACTTCGATGGCGGGACCGGGCACAGGCTCGAGTGCGTCGCTGCAGCTGAGCCAGGTAGTGACCCCAAGCACCGCAACCGCCAGGGCAAACAAACGCCTGACGCTCAGCGGTCCACCCTTAAGATTCGTTCTGCATTCTGCATTCTGCACTCTACACTCTGCATTCTGCACTCTGCACTCATCGGGTCCCCTGCAGGATGATGCCATTAGCCCCGACCGCGTAAACGCCAGTCGATGTACCCCACACGTCCAGGAGATCTTCGCGGGTTCCGCTCGTCATGACGTTCCACCCGGTCCCGTCGTAGTGCACAACCGTGCCGTTCCACCCCACTACGTAGACATCACTCGATGACGTGCCCCATACCGCGAGGAGATCGCTCTCGAGCTGCGCCAGCTCGGCCGGCATGGCGCTCCAACTGGTTCCATCGTAGTGCAGAATCGTGCCTCCCAATCCCACCGCGTAAACATCGGTCGGCGATGTTCCCCACACACCCAACATTTGCCACGTCGTACCGCTATTCATGCGGCTCCAACCGGCTCCGTCGTAGTGCAGGATCAGGCCACCGTCTCCCACTGCGTAGATATTGCTCGACGATGTGCCCCAGATGTCCATGAGGCCCAAGTCCGTTCCAGCGGTGGTCTCGCTCCAGCTGGCTCCATCGTAATGCAGGATCCTGCCCAAGTCACCGACAGCATAGATGTCGGTTGGCGCGGCGCCCCACACGGACATGAGGTGTCGCGGGTACCCACCCGCCATCTCGCTCCACTCGGTCCCGTCGTAGTGCAGCGTGGCACAGCTGCGATTGGGTTGATTAGGGTCATAGGCAGGGCAGCCGTGCGCGTAGACATCGCTTGAAGAGCCGCCCCACACACTATACAGGTAGTCGTTCGTCCCGCTGGTCATGTCCCTCCACTCGGTTCCGTCATAGTGCAGGATAGTGCCGAGGGCTCCAACCGCGTGAATGTCGCTCGGTGACGTACCCCAGACGCCAAACAGGGTAGCGGCGACAGGGTACCGTGCGCTCCATGAGGTAACCGGACGAACCTCCGGAGTAGACACGGTCAACAGAGCGTAGCCGACCTGTCCATCAACCTCTGCGACAACAGTGACCTGTCCGCTCGCCACGGCGGTGGCGGTACCGTCTTCGTCGATCGTCGCGATATGTGGATTGAGGCTGGACCATGTTACGGCAGGTGACGTGAGCGCATCACCGTTCGCGTTGCGCGCCACAACGGTTAGAGTGGCCGTCGCACCCGCGCCGGAGAGAGAGATACCAGCCGGGGTAACCTGCACTTCGACCGCAGGGCCGGAAACAGGCTCGAGTGCGTCGTCGCAGCTGAGCCAGGTGGTTAGCCCAAGCACTGCAGCCGCCAGGGCAAAGGAACGTCTGACCCTCAGGGGTCCTCCCTTAGGATCTGTTCTGCATTCTGCAATCTGCACTCTGCACTCACCGAGTCCCCCGCAGGATCGTTCCGTGGTCCCCCACAACATGCACGTCACCCGAGGACGTGCCCCACACACTTCTGAGTCCGGTGGGTGCCCCGCTCGTCACCTCCCTCCACTCAGTCCCATCGTAGTGGAGGATGGTACCTTCCTGAAGCCAGTCATCCGAAGCCGCCACGGCAAGGACATCGCTCGAGGAAGTGCCCCACACACTTGTGAGGTTCCAGTTCGTCCCGCTCGTCATCTCGCTCCACTCACTCCCGTCGTAGTGGAGGATCGTACCTGCCGAACCCACTGCAAACACATCACTCGGCGAGGTGCCCCACACACCTAGTAGACGCCAGTCCGTCCCGCTCGTCATCTCGCTCCACTCGCTCCCATCGTAGTGGAGGATGGTACCTCCCCCACCCACAGCAAAGACATCACTCGATGAGGTGCCCCACACACTTGTAAGGTTCCAGTTCGTCCCACTCGTCATCTCGCTCCACTGAGTTCCGTCGTAGTGGAGGATGCCTTCCCAATCAGGTGACTGGCGGCGCCAACCCACGGCAAACACGTCGCTTGGCGAGGTACCCCACACGGCCAACAACCTCGAGCCCGTCGCGCTCATCATCTCGCTCCACCGGATCCCGTCATAGTGGAGGACGGCACCCTCCGGCCACGACGACCAAGCCATATGTCCCACAGCAAATACGTCGCTCGACGACGTGCCCCACACACCCAACAGCGCCCAGCCGGTCCCGCTCGTCATCTCGCTCCAGTGGGTCCCGTCGTAATGGAGGATGGTACCGTACTCACCAACGGCGAGTACATCGCTCGAGGATACCCCCCACGCACTGACCACGCTCCACCCCGTGCCGCTCATCGTGTCGCTCCACCGGGTCCCGTCATAATTGAGGATCGCACCTTCCCAACCCACAGCAAAGACATCGCTCGGGGAAGTGCCCCACACCCCCTCAAGCCTGTGCGCGGTTCCGCTCGTCATCTCGTTCCACCCGGTCCCGTCGTAGTGGAGGATGGTGCCATCCGCACCCACAACAAAGACATCGCTCGACGAGGTGCCCCACACACCGCGGAGGAAACCAGTCATCGGGATAGTCATCTCGCTCCAGCCGGTGCCGTCGTAGTGCAGGATCGTACCACCGCTCACGGCATATACATCGCTCGACGAGGCACACCACACACCGAACAGGTAGTGACCGGTCCCACTCGTCATCTCGCTCCACTGGATTCCGTCGTAGTGGAGGATTGTCCCCGACAACCCGACGGCAAAGACATCGCTCGGCGATGTGCCCCAAACGCTCCCGAGGCTATTGGTCGACCCGCTCGCCATCTCGCTCCACTGGACTCCGTCGTAGTGTAGGATGATTCCTTCGCCACCTACGGCAAAGACATCACTCGACGACGTACCCCACACTGCCTCCAGCCAGTGCGAGCCCGCACTGCTCGTCATTGCACTCCACTGGGACCCGTCATAGTGGAGGATCGTGCCCTCCTCACCCACAGCAAAGACATCGCTCGGCGAGGTACCCCACACACCCAACAGTCGCTTAGCCGTCCCACTCGTCATCTCGCTCCACCCGATCCCGTCATAATGGAGGATGGTACCTCGCCAACCCACCGCGAACACCTCGCTCGACGACGCACCCCACACAAACTCGAGCGGCCACGCCGGAGGATGCTCGACACTCCACGACGTTACTGGACCAGCCTCTGGAGTTGACACCGTCAGAAGAGCGTAGCTGAGCCGTCCATCCACCTCAGCCGCAATCGTCACCTGTCCACTCGCTACGGCGGTGGCCGTGCCATTCTCGTCTATCGTTGCCACGTGTGGATTGAGGCTGGACCAGGTGACTGCAGGTAATGGAATCGTGTCGCCGTTCGCGTCAAGCGCCACTACACCGAACGTGGCTGTCGCGCCCACGCCGGAGAGAGATGTGCCGCTCGGCGACACCTGTACCTCGACTGCGGGGCCGGGCACAGGTTCGAGAGCGTCGTTGCAGCCAAGCCAGGTGGTGAGCCCAAGCACTGCGGCTGCCAGGGCAAAGAAACGCCCGCCGCTCAGCACTCCTCCCTTAGGATCTGTTCTGCATTCTGCAATCTGCACTCTGCACTCTATGTCTGCACTCTACACTCTGCAATCTGCACTCCTAGACCTCTACGTTCTTCAGAAACTCCATGCTCCTGCGCAACCCTTCGAGCGGTTCTTCGGTCTCGATCTCGACTATGAAACCGTATTCGGCAATGTCGCTCTGCAACGCGGCCTTAAGCAGCGCGGGCCAGTCGATCATGCCTTCACCGCAGGGGACGATCCCACCCAGTCGGCCGGGCTGCCTGCCTTTCATCGAGGGATCATAGTCGTGCATGTGAAGCGACGAGTAACGGCCGGCGTACTTCTCCAGATAGAACACGATGTCATATCCGCCGGCGATGGAGGCTAGCTGAAACTGCATCGTGACCAAGTCGGGATCGAGCGCTTCCATGATGTGCTCGTACTGTGGCCTTCCTGCTACTTGCGGACCGACGGCGTGATTGTGATAGCCGAGCCGCAGACCCGCGGCTCTGACAGCCTCGGCCGCTTTGTTGGCCTTCTCGCCCCACCGCTTGATGTCGTCTACGGTGCCGTC
>CP070792.1:480870-485578 GCA_020346845.1 Gemmatimonadota bacterium | reverse complement strand
GCCACCGACAGCGTCTTGTTTCCAGGTTCTAAATGGTTGTCAGAAAACTGGTTGCAGCTCGGTGACGTGCGTCACCGGCACGGCGAGTATTGCATGTTGCAGGGCTGCTGCGGGAGCGCTCTAGTGTAAGGTGGGGTTGCTGTTGGGTGGCGAGCTGGCTTCGTCCCGTGCCTGCATGACAACGCGACGCACCGCATCGACAACCAGGTCCGGCTGGTCGAACTGGATGTAATGCTCGCTCTCGGTGGCGATCTCGTGCACGCCCCTGGTGGAGAGGCCGGCCAGCTCAGCTTGCATCTGATTCCACACTGCGTTCGTGGCCCGCATGATGTCGGGTGTGACTCCGCTGCCGCTGAATTCTGCCGGGGGAAGCGTATCCTGGATGCCGGCGCTGAGCACGATTAGGGGAAGGTCGCCCAACGGGGTAGGTGGATCCGTCTCGGCCGAGTCGGCCATTGCGGCCTCGAGTTCGTTAGCGAGCCCGGCGCAGTAACCTGTCCGGTTCATGACGGCGATTACTGCCTCGCGCCGCTCCTCGGTGAAAGGCAATCCTTCAGTGAATCCATCTGCAAACTTCGCCAGTCGCATCAGCCCGAAGGGAGCCAGCATGCGGCACATGGTTAGCACGCGCATCATGCCCAGCTGTGCTTCCATCACCTCAGGTGGCATGCGCCTGGCCTGGTTCTCATGTGACGACTCTACCAGCACCATCCCAGCCACCCGATCGGGCCAACTCTCGGCGAAAGATCTGACATAGAATCCGCCCAGTGAATGACCTACGAGCACTAGTGGCCCGTCGACGTCGCCGTTGTCTAGCAGATCATGCAGGTTAGTAGAGACCTCTGCCTTACTCAAAGGTCTGCTCGCCGCATCACTCCATCCGATACCCGCCCTGTCGTAAGCGCATGCACGTGTGAACTCGCCCACCTCATCCTGCACCAGGGTCCAATCCAACACACCACCGCCAGCTCCCGCTTCGAACACGACCGTGGGACTTCCTTCACCGACACAGTGCAGGTGCAGCGCGCGTTCGCCAATGTCTACTAGGGTGCCTAAGGGGGGATATCGCTTCCGATCGCCTGCGCTTGCGGCTGCCTGATAGACCAATCCGGCTACGACTAGGAGAACCACCAATCCGACTAGTGCAATCGCCAGTCTTCCAACCCAGCGAACCCAACGCCGCTCGCTCATTCGCTGCCTCGATGTTAGGGGATGTGTGTGCGGTTCCTAGAACTTGCTGCCCAATCAGAATAGCGACAAGGAGGGCGAAGTAATCCCAATCTCCTTCCCTCCTCATCTTCTCATCCCCTAATCTGTCAACCATCCCGCGATGTCAGCCCCCTACTCACATCGCAATGCTTGGACCGGCTCAATGGAAGTAGCTCGCCGTGCAGGCAAATAGCTCGCCAGCAGCACCACCCCTCCCAGCAACACTATTAATCCGACCACAGTAGAAAAGATTGGGATACGCAGCATCACTAACTGCGAGCGCACAATTAGCCCGCCAATGCCCGATACGACCAGGCCGATGAGAACGCCGGCTCCAGCTAGGGTCACGAACGAACGCATCACGGTCCATCGGATCGCACGGATGTCCGCACCGAGTACCATTCTCACTCCCAGCTCAAACGTGCGCTGTGCTACCGAGTAGGCCACCATGCCGTACAGGCCGAGCATCGCCATCCCCAACGCCAGTAGCCCCAACACACCCAGTGTGGCTGCCACCGTTCGGCTTTCTTGTAGCCAGTCGTCGATTAGGGCTGGGCCGGTTCGAATCTGTGACAGCGGTACGCCGGCGTCGGTGCGGGTGACGGCGGCGCGCAATGCAGGGGCAAGGCTCAACGGATCCGCTGCCGTCCGAGCGATCAGTTTGATGTCGTACGGTGCTTGCTGCAGGTGGGACATGTAGACCGCGGGGTTGGGCGGGTCGCCGTAGAACGTCGCACCAAAGTCAGCCACGACACCCACGACAGTGACGAACTCTGGAGTGTCTTGCTGGCCCCAGTTTTCAGAGGGCGGGTCGGGGATCAAACGTTTTCCCACCGCGTCTTGGCCCGGCCAATAACGCCGGACCAACGCCTCGTTCACTATCGCCACTGCCGGGTCGCCCGGGCCGTCGGCTGCAGTGAATGCGCGACCACGCGCGATAGGCACCCCGATGGTCTCGAAGTACTCGGGTGATACCACCTCAAAGCCTCGTGGGCCACGTTCGGCTCCCTCTTCAGCTTCCCGTCCCTCGATCACGAGAGGGCCGTACACGCTGCGATGACCGATGCCGATCGGCACGTTCATACCGGCTGCGGCAGCGGTCACGCCGGGTATGTTGCTCACTTCCGCCACGACCGCGTCGTAGAACTCAGTGCGATCTACCGCATGCTCGAACCGGTATGGCGGCAGGTCTACCTGTGCGACCAGCATTCCCTCTGTGGCGAACCCGAAATCCAGGCTGCCCAGAGTCTGTACTTGGCGGTATCCAACCACGCACGAGAGTACGAGTGGAACCGTGAGTGCGAGTTGTGCCACCATGATTCCATTGCGGAACCGTTTGCGGCTGCGACTGGCCGACTTGCCAGCGCCGCCCTCCTTGATGCTCTCACTCAACGACACGCGTGATGCCAGCAAGGCCGGTGTGAGTCCAAATGCCAACGCGGCGCCAACAGAGATCAGAAACGTGTAGGCTAGCAGAACCGGATCCAGCCCGACTTCTTCCGGTAGGAACGGAGTGCTCGGCAGCGAAGAGAGCAATAGCCTGAGCCCCCAAATTCCCAGCACAATACCAAACGCACCACCTGTAAATGAGAGCAGCAGGCTCTCCGTTAGCAGCTGACGCACCACGCGGCCACGACTGGCGCCCACGGCCAATCTGATCGCAACCTCTGATTGTCGTGCGGTGCCTTTTGCCAATAACAAGTTCGCCAAGTTGACACAGGCGATGAGCAGTACCGCAAACACGGCCAACAGCAGTGACGCCATGGCCAGCCTGTCATCGGCCGAATAGAAGCGGTCTGCAAATTGTTCAACTCGCGCACCGAACTCTGCATTCGTTTCTGGTTGTGCCTCTGCCAACCGAGCGGCGATGGCAGTCATTTGGGCTTGGGCTTGTTCCGCTGAAGTGCCCTCGGCCATGCGCGCTATGACCCGGTAGTAGCGATCCTCCCAGTTCAATTCGGTTGGATCCAGGATCAGCGGAATGAGTAGATCGGTGTCGTGCCACAGGATCTCGAACTCGACTTTTGCGGGCAGCACGCCTACTACTGTGTACGGCTCGTCGTTCAGGCGGATCGTCCGGCCCAGCAGTGACGGGTCGCCACCGTAACGCTCCTGCCAGAAGCGATGGGTCAAAACGACAACTGCCGGTGCGGCAGGGTCTTCGTCCACGACGCCGTGGATACGACCTCGTTCTGCGTCCAGGCCCAACATCGGCAGCAGATTGGCCGAAGTCTGCACCGCCCGCACACGCTGTGGCTCGCGCTCACCGGTTACATAGCGCGCGACCGTGCGGTACAAGCCCATCTCCTGAAACGCGTCGGCTTGCTCACGCCAGTGCAGGTAATCTTGGGCCGAAACTGCTGATCGGGTCCAACGATCCTCGACTCCCCAGACAAACACCAACTGGTCCGGTTGGTGGAACCGTTCCACGATCCGCAGCATGCCGGCGTTCATGCTGAAGATGGCTGTGTTCACGCCGATGCCGAGTGCCAGCATGACGACCGCACCGATGGCGAACGTGGGGCTCTTCATCAGGCCGCGCACGGCAAACCGCAGGTCGTAGCCGAACCCGTCAAACGGGTTACGACCCCGGTTTGACTGGGGCTGCTGTTGGTTGCCACTCGGTCCACTGGTGCCTCGCACCCTGTAGCGCAGGCGTGTGATCACGTTGGCGAAGATGCTCGTGATCAATTCCTTCCAGAACCACGCCGCCGCCACGCGTGAAGTTCGGTTGCGCGCTATCAGCGTGTATTGCTCGGCTATGTCACCCAGGATGTGGCTACGGTGCGAGTGGGGCAGGGCGTAGAGTAGAAATGCAGGCACCCAAGGTGCCTTTATCGCGCGCCGACCGCTCTTGCCAATCACGATGCCACCTCTTGCTCGAACCCATCCCACAGTGCCGCCAGCATTGCGTGCGAACGACGCAGTGCCGCGAGCCCCGCTGAGTTGATCTCGAAGTGGCGCTTGGCCCGGCCACCGCGCTCGGCGGTGGGCACCCCCACCCGCGACGCCACTAGACCCTTGGCCTCGAGCCGGTCTAGCGTTGGATAGATCGCGCCGAGCGACACCTTGCGATGCGTTCTCTGCTCGATCTCCTGCTTGATGCTGACCCCGTACGCATCGGGCCCCAGCCGCATGACGGTCAGCAGCACCACTTGCTCGAAGTCACCCAGATAGTCGCGTTTGCTCACTATGGTCTCTCACTTTGAGATATCTCTTATTTTCTATAATAAATAGTACGAGGGGGGAGAATGGAGGTTTCAACGCCCGTCGCTACCCGCTAGCAGTTACGGGTGTCGGCGTTCCAGGCGGCCTTCGATGCGCAGCATCTTGCATGTGGTTTCTTCGGTCAGCCTCTGAATCGGGCGCACGGCGTCCACCATAGTCGATTCAGCTGCCGTCGCGGCATTTGAGTAGAGATCCAGGCACTGTTGTTCAGCCATCGCCCCGATCTGCCTGTTCCCGACTCGGGCGTTGAGATACAAACCCAACGCTACCA
>CP070792.1:476044-480770 GCA_020346845.1 Gemmatimonadota bacterium | reverse complement strand
GGGTCACTGTAGCGCCAGCCGTCTCATCGAGAAACTTGCCGCTGGTGCGTGCAACCATTTCGCCGTTGGTGTTGCTGCTGTCGAACGTCAGGGATCCGCGTCCCATTTCAACAGTGACGGTATCGTCGACGTGGGTGGCGTCCTTGATCGTGAGCCCGCCAAACTGGTTGCGCACGCTCAAGCTTACGGCCGCGCCGACTGCATTGAGGCTGATCGTCGGTCGGCTCAGGCCGGGGATGTTCGAGGCGCAGTCTTTCATAAAGACATTCGCGCCAGCCACACAAACCAGATCGCCACCCAGGCCAGTGCCGAGCGCGCAGTTCTGGAAGTATCCGTTCAGGTTGAATCCATTGTCGAGTACCGACTCCTGCACGATGATCTCGCCAGTATAGCTGCCGCGCATGACCACGCGAGAGAACTCGGATCCATCGAGATCCTGGCCGTTGGTATCTATGATCGGCGTGCCCACCCCGATGATCACAAAGTTTTTCAACGTGCGATCAATCGTCAGATCAGCAAAGGTGATGATCTTCTTGATCCCGGTGGCCTCGGCGAAGTCCTTGGCGTCAGTGACGTTGTTGAAAGGCGAGCGGGCTGAGCCGTCACCGTTGGTGAGCGCGTCCGCATCGACAAACACGTACTGCTCCATCTGCTTGACGTAACTCAGGATCTCAGTCTGATCAGTAGCGGTGGCCTGCGAGGCCGCGGCCCTGGTAGCAAAGCGACCGAAGGTTGTGAACAGCGGGTTGATCGACAGGTCGGCTGCATCGAGTGCTACCGTGTTGCCGCCGCCGAGCTCGCACTCGGCTACTTCCCAGACGGTGATGACATCGTTGATTGCGAAGTCGTTCGAGCTCGCTGCCAGTCCTGTAGGCGTCCTTACGCGCAATTCCGTAGCGCTGATTACCTCAAGCACCTCGGAAACACTGAAATCCGTCCAGTTAATCACCCAGTCTCCGCGTGCCACATTGTCGCCCACGAAGTTGGCGCCAGAGCAGATAACATTGTTTGTCCCGGCGGTCGTGACAGTATCGGTGGTGGTGCTGCGTGGCGATGTACGTCCAAATGCTATTTGTCCGTTGAGAAGGGTTGACGTAATACCTACCTCAACACCACCACCGAGATCCTCCTTACCGGCTGAGTCAATGATCTGGTCATCGTCCATGTTTTCCAGGCTGTCATCCGACATACCCGGCTGCAGGGTATTGCTGTTCAGGGTGTCGTGCAGATCCTGATTGATGACCTCTGTGCTGGGCAGGGCCACCTCGATCAAACGAGGCGACTCTGCCCAATCGACTGTAATGTCCGCCCTCTCGGCCATTACGCTGCCTTACGGCAAGTCGACGATAGTGTCGGTGAGACGCTGGATACCGCCGGTAAAGCCGGTATTGGTGAAGTCTCCCGTACCACGGAATGGTTTGATCCCCTTCAAGCGGCCCTTGTAGACCAGCGGGAAGTCAGAAACATACTGCAGCGTGTTGGTCGCCGTGGTAGCGGTCGCGATCTCCAGAATGAAGGCCACATGCACATTGTCGTTGAGCACCAGATCCTGGCCACCGGTTACCGCACCAATCGTGCCACTGGTAAGCGTGAACACATTGGTCGAGCGGTTGACCGCATTGTACGGAAACTGCAGATAGTTGCCGGTGTCGTTCGGATCCAGAATGTACAGGATGCCGCTGTCCGGCACGTCCGCCGGGGTTGGCGATACCGTTCGATCCTGGGCAGCGATAAGTATCGTGCTGTCGCCGGACTGGTTGTTGCCGGATCCGACCGTGCCCACCTGAAACTCGGTGCGCAGGATGGTAGTCGAGCCACCGCCTGCTGCGCCAGTTGCCCTGAATGCCGCCACGCGGTCGCCGATAACGAGACCGGTGATCGTGAGCGCCTGCAGGTTCGGCGGGTTCCGGTTGACACCATTGTTGTTGGTGACACGGAAGTTTCGAATGTCGGCTGCCGCCAGCTGGCTGGAGTCGAGTGCCCAGCCCTGGGCCAGAAACATCGAGACGCCAGCGAAGGTACCGACCGGCTCACCCGGCTTGATCTCGGCAAACGTATCCGTGAGCCGCCTGTACAGGTTACCCACGGTGCCAGCATCAGAGGTACCCGGCCCGTTGAAGATATAGGTTTCTTCCTCCTGCCGTGACAGGTACTTGGCGTACTGGTAGACGTTGTTAATCGATTCCGCGCCCGTGCCAGCGATATTGGCACCCACGTTGCCGGTGTAGAGCTCGACGCCAGAGCCGTCACCCAGGTCGAAACCGAAGGTGGTGGCTGACGGGTAGGTCGCACCGGTACCAGCATCCCAGCTGGCGCCAGAGGTATCGCCTGTGATGTCGTTGTCGCCGGAGAAGGTGCCGGTCGTGACCTCGATGTCGAGCTCGTCGTTGACGGTGTCTGCGTAGACCAGTCGGCCCGTGGCGCCGGTAACTGCCTGGGTGACATTCTCGCCCGTGCGGAAGGTGCCAGTGATACCGGTACCACCGGATGGCGTGGCCACGATATCGACAACCGGGAATGCGATGTCCGTGCCGTAGCCGGCCACCACATCGCCAATCGATACTGGTTCATTGACATCGAACGTCTTGCCGGACACGGATCCAGTGAGCGTTTCGCCGTCTGCGAACTGAGTACCGGATTTGAGCACGTATTCAAGCGTGCCAGTGGTTCCCGCGTCACCCGTTTGAGCGACTACTACACCAACCTTGATACCATTGCCGGTGCCAGTGGTGACTTCCTCACCGACTAACAGCGTGGCTGCAGAGCCCGCATCCCAGTCCATCAGGTGCGTGCCATTCGGGTTGTTGGTCGTGTCGTCCGCTGTACCCAGGGCAACCGAATTAACACCGCCAGCGGCCGCGTTAACCTGCGTGGTATCGTAGGTCGAGACATGGAACTCGCGCGCGAATACCGTGTAGGCCCCGCCCACTGCCGGGTCGCCGCCGAGCAGCAGCTGTCCCAGTCCTGGGGTCGCCGGGTCGTGGCGAGTGGTCAGGGTTCGAGTACGCACCTTGACCAGCACGTCGATCTGGCCTTCGAGCCACCACGGATCCACCTTCGCGCCTTCCTGTTCGATATACAGCTGCGGCTGACGGTAAGTCTGCGTGCTGTCGATCAGGTAGCGCGTGGCCGCGATCTTGTTGAGTACACCCTGGGTTTGCGGGTTCGCCCATACGTTCTGGCCATCGGTATCAGCCCAGCCGCCTTGCCGCAGGAAGCGGAACGACAGATCGGGGATGTTCCAGTCGAATACCAGACGGTAGGCACCGCCCTTAACGTCCGCCTCGATGGGCTCGTCGTCGTCCAACTGAGCGAGCTCGTCGAACGTGTCCTGCGCGTAGGTGTAGAAGCTGTTCGACTTGCGCACGATGTTGAGGCTCTCGGTTGCAGAGTAGATGCCACCCTGCGCCACACCGCCACCAATTGAGTTGGGACGCTGCTCGAGGCGCGTACTGCCATTAACAGCCGCCACGTTGAGCGTGGTGTTGGATCCGTTGGCCTCGGCGATCTTGACGCCGCCGACATTGAGATCCTCGGTTGTCGTCCATGTGCCGGACTCATCCGCGAACACCAGCGTGGTGCCGGTGTCCAGAATCACGCGGCCGGTAGCGCCAGAGGTGCCTCCCACCACCACGTCACCGACCGAGAATACCTGACCGGCGACCTGATTCTGATAGACCAGCGCCTGATCGAGCCGGAGAACATTGGTATCGCCCCAGCTGTTGGTGCTGTCCCAGTCCACCACGCGGATCGAGCCAAAGGCCGAGCCTGAATCCTGATAGACCTGCTCGACCAGTCCGGTCGCGCCAGTGGTGGCGTCCTCGATGATAGCTTGCTCGGGAATGTCCTGAGTGCCGGTATCGAAGTTGATGATTGCCGACTTGTTGGTATTGCCAGTACCGGGCTTGGCCAGGGTGCCGTTGGTCTGAGTAGTACCCAGGTAAGCATCGAAGTCACTGTTCGCCGTGACCGTGTCCGAATCGGCCACATCGGAGGATCCGCCTGTGATCTTGAGGACCAGATTGTCACCGAAACTGGTGAAGCTGTCGCCGTACAGAATGCCGCCGCCGAGACCGTCCTCATTGTATTCGATCGCTCGAACCGTGATCGATCCGGTCGCGCTATCAGTGACCACATCGCCAATCGAAAAGCCATTGTTCGCGGTTGTCACGTTATCGAAGCCGACCTTGGACATCTGCTCGATGAGCTCGCCGTCCTGAAACTGGCCGACCACGTTGGTCAGGGTCAGTGTGCCAGACGCTACACCACCAGTCCGCGACAGGATTTTGCCAATCGCGCCAGAGGTCGAGCCTCGCACGTATTCGCCCACATCGGGCTGGTTCAGGGTGCCCGTGTCATAACTCAGAACCCCATCGACATGCGACAATCGTTTGTTCGCGTAATCGATGTCCCAGTCGTCACCTATGCTCATTAAATTGCTCCTATGGAAGATCTACTATGGTGTCAGTGATAAGGGTAGCGCCTACCGATATCCCGGTGCTCACAATCGTGCCAAGCGTCCTGAATGGCTTGTAGCCTTTCAGGCGAATCTTGGTGCGCACCGAGAGATCGCCGCCGTAGTTGTAAGTCGCATCGGTATACACACCTGATGCGTTCGTGGTGCCATTACTGATCAAAGCGCCAGTGCTGGCATTCTCAATTCGGACGCGCGCTCCCTCCACGGCATCACCATTGGAATCTGTGACCGTCACCGTCAGGGTGACCG
>CP070792.1:471165-475944 GCA_020346845.1 Gemmatimonadota bacterium | reverse complement strand
CGTCGCATCACGGGTGAGTATTTCAACGAGTTCACCCCGGCGTGGGACCCGGAAGGCAATTATCTGTACTACATCGCCGACAGGGAATATGCACCTATGATCGGGTCGTTCGAATGGAACTACGTCGTAGATCGTGAAAGCTACATCTATGCGTTGGCGCTGCGGGAGAACGTCAAACATCCTTTCCCCCCGAAGAGCGACGAAGTGAGTATCGAGGCAGATGAAGAAGAAGATGAAGGAGGGGAAGAAGGGGAAGGAGGGGAAGAAGATGAGAATGGCTATATCTCCATCGATTTCGACGGCTTGGCACAGCGGGTTGCCAGGGTTCCGGTTGGCGCGCACAACTACGGCGGACTCTCCGCCAACAAGGGCAACCTGATCTATGTCAGGGGCACACCGTTCTACTACGGAAGAGGCTCCGGCCAACAGCCCGAGATAGTCATCTTCTCGCTGGAAGACCAGGAGGAGACAACGTTGGTCACTGGGACCGGCGGCTACGCGCTGTCGTCCGACGGTTCCAAGATGCTGGTTAGAGAGGGCGGCAACTTCAACCTGTACAATGCTTCGCCCTCAGGAAAAAGCTCCAAGAAGACGGTCTCAACGTCCGGTCTGGCAGTCGATCGCATTCCGCAGCAAGAATGGGAGCAGATCTTCGGTGAGGTGTGGCGTCGCTTCCGCGACTTCTTCTACGTCTCCAACATGCATGGCTACGACTGGGAAGCGCTGCGGCGCCAGTATGAGCCGTTGCTGCAATATGTCAACCACCGTAGCGATCTCAACTATGTGTTGAGTGAAATGGTGGCCGAGCTCAACGTATCACATGCCTATATCAGTGGCGGCGACTTCGAGATCCCCGATCGTCCACGATTCGCCCTACCTGGCGCCAGATTCCAATTGGACGAAGGCGCTAACCGTTATCGTGTTTCCATGATCATGCAAGGGCAGAACGAAGAAGACCGCTACCGCTCTCCGCTCACGGAGATCGGCATCGACATATCGGTGGGGGATTACGTTCTGGCTGTCGATGGTGAAGAACTGACAGGTGATGAGAACCCGTACCGTCTGTTGCGCAACAAGGCCGGCCAGTTGATCACGCTCACGGTGAACAGTTCACCCGACTTTGACGGCTCGCGCGAGGTCAAATACCGCCCCATCAGCGACGAGACCAGCCTCAAGTACCTGAACTGGGTCGAAGCCAATCGTGACCGCGTGAACTCGATGACGGATGGCCGTGTGGGCTACATGCACATCCCCGACATGGGCACCAACGGCATTCGTGAGTTCATCAAGTGGTACTATGGCCAGATCAAGAAGGAAGGGTTCATCATCGACGTGCGCGGCAACGGGGGTGGCAACGTTTCGGCAATGTTGATCCAGCGTTTGCAACGCGACATTCTCGCACTCGGTTACCAGCGCTTGAGGGATGATGCCACGACGTACCCCGGTACCGTGTACAACGGCCATCTGGTGGCGATACTCAACGAGACCTCGGCATCTGACGGCGACATTTTCCCGGCGATGTTCAAGCAGGCGGGTCTCGGACCCCTGATCGGCAAGCGCTCCTGGGGCGGCGTCATCGGTATCACTGGCTATGGCCCCCTCATCGACGGTGGTGGCGTGAACGTGCCACAGTTTGGCTGGGCCAACGCCGCAGGCGAGTGGGACATCGAGAACTACGGTGTAGAGCCGGACATCACTGTGGAAAACGATCCGCAGTCGGTGATCGCCGGCGGCGATCCGCAACTCGAGCGCGCCATCGAGGAAGTGCTACGCCGGATGCTTGAAGACCCGCGCTCACTGCCGCCGAAACCGGCAGCGCCGATCAAGCGGTAAGCGTCAGTTCTGCAAATGTGCCCCTGACCCGGATCCGCTTCGGGTTAGGGGCGCTGTTTCTGACCGTCGCGGCCGCCGAGCCTCACGCGACTGCCGGGTCTACTTCCTCTCCTTCCCCTTGCTCCCCTTCTCACATCACCTCATACCACTCGTTGCGCATGCACAACAGCACCCGATCTCCAGTACACGCCACACGGCTGACTCTCCAGTGGCATTCCGCTTGCTCCGGGTAGACCACTCGCGCTCTGCGGTTCTGCCTGCGATTATTTAGTATTGCCATGACGGACAGCAACTCTCCCCAGCAGCCCTCCATCCAGGTACGGGTGGAAGGCGTGTCAGAAGCTCAAAGCTTCGAGCAGTCGTTCTCTATTGGACGCGACTCCGCCAACGATGTGACGATCGACGATCCACGCGTGTCGCTGCGGCATGCTGAGGTGTCCTTGCAAGACGGGCAGTGGTTCATTAGAGACCTCGGGAGCAGCAACGGGACGTTCGTGGACGGAGATCGCGTCGAGCGCACGCGACTGAGCGGAACGAAGCAAGTTCGTCTTGGCTTCAAGGGACCGCGGTTGGAGGTCTTTGTGGGCGCGGCCTTAGGGGCAGCCCGCCGGACTGTTATGTCCGAGCCCTCCGAGAGCCAGGTAATCAATCGACTACTCGGCGAAGTACCGCCGGAAGACATGAGCCGGCACACAAGGATCCTGAGACGAGCCCTACGCAAGGACCGCAGTCGTCTCGCTCGGCGATACTTGTTAGCTCTGGCAGCGATCACGGCCGTGGCAGTCATCGCCATGATGGTGGCATACGCGCAGCGCAAGCAGCTGGAGAGAGCACGTATCGCAGCAGCCGACGTGTTCTACCAAATGAAGGCTCTCGAGCTGGAGGTGGACCGACTTCAGCTGGACTCGGCGGAGACACGAGAGTACCGCCGACGGCAGGAGGAAATGCGGCAGACATACCTGGACTACTTGGAGCAGTTGGGTGTCTACGGAGAGAACACGCCAGAGGATGAGCAACTCATCTATCAAGTGATACACCGTTTCGGAGAGTCTGAGGCCAACGTCCCGAGGGAGTTTGTAAGAGAGGTCAAGCGCTACATAGAGAGATGGCGCAGTTCTGGCCGTCTGGCCGACGCCGTGAGTCGATCTCGTGAGAACGGTTATGCGCCGACCATCGTGGATATCATGCTGCAACATAACATGCCGCCGGAGTTCTTCTACCTGGGTGTGCAGGAAAGCGGGTTGAAGCTAGAGGCAGTGGGTCGCCAGACACGATATGGAATAGCCAAGGGGCCGTGGCAGCTGATGCCCGAAACGGCGCGGGCATACGGAGTCAGAATAGGCCCTCTGGTAGGCGTGCCGCGGTATGATCCTGAGGACGACCGCCACCAACTCGAGATATCAACGCACGTGGCGGCACGACATCTCCGGTTCATCTACACAACAGATGCACAGGCGTCGGGACTCCTGGTAATGGCATCGTACAACTGGGGTCAAGGCAACGTAGTACCACTCATTCAAGCGATGCCGGAGAACCCTCGCGAGCGAAATTTCTGGACGTTGTTGGACCAGCACGGCGATAGGATCCCTGCAGAGACATATGGCTACGTATTCAACATCGTCTCCGCAGCTGCGATCGGTGAGAATCCGGCGCTGTTCGGCTTCGATTTCGAGCCGCTGAGCTTGAGAACTTCAATCGCAGAGACCGCGGAGACAGAACCCACCTCATAGCTTGCGTTGCTTTTCTCCCGACGTCGAGGAGTCCGCTTCATGACCTTGTTTGAGTTTGTGTCGCCCGAGGCAGGCGAGGAGTCCGTGCAGGAAGTCATGAGAAGCGATGCTGTACGAATTGAGCGCATCGTATCTCGGGGTCACAGCTCACCCCCCGATTTCTGGTGCGATCAGCCCGAGAACGAGTGGGTGACCGTGCTCTCCGGAGCTGCGCGACTCGAGTTCGAGAGTGGTGATCCGCTCGACCTGCTGCCCGGCCACCACGTGGACATACCCGCACACGTTCGCCACCGCGTGGCTTGGACGGATCCCGATCAGGACACAGTGTGGCTCGCAGTGTTCTATAGCTGAGTAGCGCTAGGCCGACACAGGTGCCGCCCTTCACCCGAAGCGGGCACCTTGGGTCGAGTATCCGGCCAAATCCTCTTATCATACAGGCTGTTGAACGGCGCTATGCCCTCCCCCAAGGAGCCTACATGAAGCGCGTCAGACATGTATCAACAGTGTTCTTCGGATTGCTCGTGTCGGGCACAGCCATATCACCCTGTCACACACAGGATCCGCTCCAGCTACAGGTCGACTCCATGTTCCACGAGTACGACCGAACCGACTCACCTGGCTGGGCCGTTCTGGTCGTACAAGACGGTGAAGTCGTGTTGAGCCGCGGGTACGGCATGGCAAACCTGGAACACCAGGTACCGATCAGACCAAACACCGTCTTCGATATCGCCTCCGTCTCCAAGCAATTCGCAGGCATGGCAATTTCGATGCTGGTGGAACGCGGCGACATCTCGCTGGACGATGACGTGCGCCAGTACATCCCCGAGCTAGCCGATTTTGGTCATACCATCACGATCCGTCATCTGGTACACCACCTCAGTGGCTTGCGCGATTGGCCGGGCACTCTCGCCGTTGCCGGCTGGCGCATGGATGACGTGATCTCGTTCGATCAGATCCTCACCATGGCGTTCAACCAAGACGCGCTCAACTTCGAGCCCGGTGCCGAGTATTCCTATTCCAATACAGGCTACAACATCTTGGCCGAGGTGGTTGCCCGCGTGTCGGGGCAGACTTTCAGGGAGTGGACAGATGCCAACATCTTCCGGCCCTTGGGAATGACCAACACTCACTTCCATGACGACCACACCGAAGTCGTGCCAAACCGAGCGTACGGATATCATCGGGCGTCGAGTGGCCAGTTCCATGCAGTTCCCAA
>CP070792.1:466241-471065 GCA_020346845.1 Gemmatimonadota bacterium | reverse complement strand
GAGTTGGCACTAAGGTGCACGAAGTGCCGCTTGAGTGCCAGGGGGGGCGGAGAATCGCCACAGACCCGCCGGGACGGATGTCCCGGCGGGTGCAGTGATCCGAGCGCTAGCGCTCGGGTCTCCAATCGATGCTCAACGACTCAACCTCCTTCATCACGTCGAGGTCCATGTCCTCGGCTTGGCGCCTCAGGTCGGCGTAGGCGTCCAAAACGTCGTTCACCAGCACCAACGCTTCCTGCAGTCGCGCTTCACCGTGACGCAGGTACGTCATCTGGGAGGGTGTTGGTGCGCCCCAATACGAAGTGAGGCCAAACGCTTCACCCAGCTTGCTGAACACGGTGTTGGGTGTGTTCATGAAGCCCTGGACATCCTGCGGGCCCGAGAACTCCTCGCGCACCTCATCAATTTCCGTCTTGATCGAATCGCCCAGTTCGCGGATCGGTGTGTGAGTACTGTCGTCACTGTCGAGCACCTCGAGTAGGGCATCGATCGATTCCTTGGCTTCATTGCTACGGTGCATTGCTTCCTGGGCGACGGCCTGCAACCCACTGACCTCCTCCAAGACTTCTAGCTTGCGACGTTGTTCCTCAATCGGAATGTCATATCGCGGGTCGAATGTCACCTCCACCGTGGCCGAAGACTCGATGGAATCCATTCTGGCGGTGACGGTATACGTACCCTCCAAGACCCACCAGCCAGAGGGCGGAAACTCACGCTGTTCTTCGGTAGCTCCGGAACGGGGGAATCCGTCGGCGAAGAGGTTCCATTGCGTTCGGTTCATCCCCGGTTTGGCCCACACGCGGAACCGTCGCACGACCTCCGTGCCTTGGGTGACTTCGAACGCAACCCTGACGCTGTCCTCCTCGGTGTTGACGAAGAACGAGAGGCGCGCCCCCTCGGCCTTGTTTTCGCCAGCGAACTTTGTGTCGCCAACGAAACGCATGCCGTCCACCTGTTTGGTCTGATACAGGATGGCGGGTGGAATATCGAAGAGATGAATCGCTGACCCGGCCAGGGTCGGGTCGTCTGCCAGTGCTCTCAGCGGTCGCACGTCGTCCACGATGTAGGCAGCTCGGCCGTGCGTGCCGATTACCAGATCATGGTCACGCGGATGGACAATCAATGCACGAACAGGAGCTCGTGGTACTCCATGCGTCCACAGGTGCCAGCTCTCGCCGCCGTTGAACGAGATGTACATGCCGAACTCGGTGCCCAAGTACAGAAGGTTGGGATTGACCGGGTCCTGCTCCACCACATGGATGAAACCTTCGATCTCTTCGGTTACCAGGCTTTCCCATGATCGGCCGTAGTCGGTCGTCTTGTAGATGTATGGTGACTGGTTGCTGCGACGGTGGTCATCGAACACGACGAAAGCCGTGCCGCCGTTGAACTTTGATGGCTCAATGTGGGGTACCCAAGTTGCTTCAGGCACGCCCCGGATGTTGCCGACCATGTTCTCCCAGCTGTCACCGCCGTCACGGGTCAACTGGACGTTGCCGTCGTCTGTTCCGACCCAGATGAGTCCACGCTCCACCGGACTCGGCGCGATGGTCAGGATCGTAGTGTGGTTCTCTGCCGCCGATGCATCGTATGTCAGGCCGCCGCTACTGTCGAAGTGCTGTTTGAGAGGATCGTTCGTGGTTAGGTCCGGGCTTATGATCGTCCACGACGCACCCATGTCGGTGCTCTTGTGTACAAACTGGCTGCCGTAGTAGATCGAGTTGTCGAACGGGTCCACGCCGATGCCCGCGTTCCAGTGGAACCGCAATCGTATGTCATCAGGATGCGCCGGTCGGACCGACATGTTCTCGCCCGTGTTCTTGTCGTAGCGTGAGATGTAGCCACCCTGCGACATCGCATACACGTAGCGGGGGTTGACCGGATCGACAATCGTGGCGAACCCGTCACCGAACGCGACCTCCCTCCAGTGGTAATACCTGATCCCGCCGTTCTCCCATACTTCGCTCGGTCCCATCCATGATCCGTTGTCCTGCAGGCCGCCGTACACGTTGTACGGCGTATCCATGTCGACATTGATGTGGTAGAACTGCGCCAGAGGCAGATTTTCCACGAAGCGCCAGGTATTGCCGCGATCGCGCGAGATGTACACGCCCCCGTCGTTCCCGGTGATGATGAAGTTGCCGTCTAGCGGATTCACATACCAAGCGTGATGGTCGATGTGCACCCTCTCGTCGAATGGCAGTATCACTTCCCACGTCTTCCCGCCATCTATCGTGAGACTGATGGGTGATTCGATCTTGTACACCCGATTCTCATTGGTCGGATCCACCGCGAGTTGGCAATAGTAGAACGGTCGATTGGCGATGCCCCGGTCGTTGTTCATCACTTCCCAGCTGCGTCCGCCGTCGGTCGATCGCAGCACCGCACTGCGCTTCGCCTCAACCAACGCATAGACGTAGTTGGGGTTGCTTGGTGCAATAGCCAATCCCATCCTGCCCAACTCGCCCTCGAGCATGCCGTCTTCCGGCGTAACCTGTCTCCAGCTCTCACCACCGTCGTGGGTGATGTATAAGCCGCTGCCGGGTCCACCTGATTTGAAGAACCACGGCCAACGGCGGAACTCCCACATGGCAGCGAACAACTTGTTGGGGTTGGAGGGATCCATTATGAGATCTGCGGCGCCGGTCCGCTCATTCACGTACAGGACCTTGCGCCAGGTCGCGCCACCGTCGGTGGTCTTGAACACGCCGCGTTCCTCGCCGTCACCCCATGTGGGTCCCTGGGCCGCGATGTATGCAACGTTCTGATTCGTGGGATCGAGAATGATCTCGGAAATGGATTCGGTGCCTTCGAGCCCGAGATGGCTCCACGTGTGCCCACCGTCCATTGATTTGTAGACGCCTGTCCCCACCCCCGAGCTGTTGCGACGTCCCTTCTCACCGGTACCCACCCAGACGATGTCGGGAGCGGCTTGAAAGATGGCGATCGCGCCGATCGATGGTGCCTTGAGCGAATCCATGATCGGCTCCCACTTGGCGCCACCGCTCACTGACTTCCAGAGCCCACCGGTTGCCGCTCCGACGTAGATAATGTTGGGATTGCCATGCACGCCGTCGATCGCGCCGATCCGGCCGCTCATGCCGTTCGGCCCGATACTCCGCGCCTTCATGGAGCTGAGCTGCGATACGTCAACCTGGCCCAACGCCAGGCCGGAAACTGCCGTGCTGAGCGCTAAGCTGGCGATCAGCGTTTGAAACGCGGATTTGGACAACTTCATATGCTGAACTCCCTGTGTGGCTTATTGGATGGAAGGTATTTCCGGTCTTCCTTACGGGATTGAGCTGGAAGAGTTTGGGCTCGTCGGCTGAAAGATATGTCTGGGGAGGAGGGGAAGAAGGGGAAGCAGGGGAGGTCACCGTCCAGGACGGTGGATGACGTCGGGAACGGCCGCCCCACCCACCGTCCTTGGCCTTCGTTGTCCGTCTTTGACCGTCCGTAGGGGGGTGAGGCGGGTGCCGGGTATGCTATCAGCTACTTGGCCCTGAGTAGCCTAGCAGCGCGTGCATAGTGGGTGGGCTTCACCCATAGGATCATCCCGTAACGGCCCTTGCCGGCGCAGATCGCGTCGGCGGCCGTGATGTTGATCCTGGCATCGGCGAGCTTGCTGATATGTCGGTGTGCGGCGCCGACCTGGTCGTTGCCCGATATCAGGAAGCCTTTCTTCACCTTGCTCACACGCCAGTTGTTCTTCCGCGCCACTCGGCGAAATGCGGCCATGTCATCGGGCATGAAGTCGAGCTGAGCTTTCCCTTTGCCGATCGGGAAGCCAGAATAGGCGAGTAGATTCACGCCGTTCTCCCTCAGCTCTCGTAGCACTGCTTCACCCTGAGCTGCACGATTTGGCACCTTGACGTAGCAGTAGTTCACCTTCTTCACGCGGTCAGCCATGAGTCACCTCGCAGTAAGAGATTCGTAGGCGCCGTCCAATGCAGTGGCGGCGTTCGTGAGTGTTGGCGCTGGAGGACAGGGGTCGAACGGCATACTCCGAGAGCCGCGCTGGCCGTGACGCATCGCTCAAGCGCCGCCAAAGAAACTCGGCTCGCTCCATCCGGCCGAGAATATCCTCCACGTAGCGGCGATAGTACGGGTCGTCGACCCCAGGATGCCAGGAAGATGGGCGGGGTAGGCTCGCTGCGAGCAGGGCTGCTTGATGCTCCGTGAGGTCAGACGCCGGCTTGCCGAAGAAGTGGTCGGCGGCGGCCCCGATGCCGTAGACTCCCGGCCCGAATTCGACAACGTTCAGGTAGATCTCCAGGATCCGATGCTTGTCAAGCGATTTCTCGAGCTGTCCGGTGAGGATCGCCTCCTTGAATTTTCGTAGTGGACTGCGTAAGGGTGAGAGCCACAAGTTCTTGGCTAGCTGCTGAGTAATGGTCGAAGCGCCACGCAATCCTCCGCCCTCTTCCAATGCCTCTTGGATGGCTGCTCGGATCTCACTGGTGGAGAACCCCGTGTGTGTGAAGAATTCGATGTCTTCGGCAACTACCACGGCGCGCTTTACGTGGATAGAGATGTCGCTGTAGTCGACCCAGTGCCATTGCAGTTTTGGCAGCTCGGGATTGGATGATGCACCCGATTCGTAACGTGTAATGAAGGCCGTCGTGCTGGGGTTTTCCCGCGCGAGTGCGGCCACATCGGGCCACGACAGCCACACATATCCCAGATAAGCCAGGACGGCAAAGCCAGCCGCCCCGAACGCCAGAGCTGCGATTCTCAAGATCGATCCCTGTGCACCAGCCGTCATCTCGGTGATTCCCGGAGCTTCGTCACTCACGAAAGATGGGAACAGTCAAACCTCACGAC
>CP070792.1:461298-466141 GCA_020346845.1 Gemmatimonadota bacterium | reverse complement strand
TTACGCGCCCAGCAGGCGTCTCACCAGACGGACGCAACGTGACCATCCACAAGCAGCCCGAGTGCGCAGTCTGGGCGTGACCATCCAAAGCCACACCCCACTCGGTCGTGTCGACAGGCCCAGCCGCAGTAAACTCCTTGTAAGCGATCGCCGACGTAGCATAGTCGCTACTGATAATCTCAGCCTGGGCCGCCTTCGTCCACCCAGACGGGGCAGTCAAGATGAGCGGGGCAGCACCCACAGTGTGCGAAAACCCGATAGCCGAGATAGCCATCGCCCCGTCAGTGATCGCATAGTTGTTGCCAGCATACACGTCGACCCCGCCAGAGTCGGCCAGGTACACCTGGTCGATCATCGTGTCGATCGGATCCGAGTTATCCACCCCGCGGAACTGCGACACAACCAGGGTAGACTCCGACGCCACCGCCAACGTCCAATCCCACGACGCAGGCTCAGAAGCAACATCAGTCATCACCTTGTACAGAATGGCGCTATGCCAGTCGTAGCCAGTGGTGTTACGCTGCGCACCCAACACTGTCCACCCAGAGGGCGGTTCGGTAGTCAACGGCAACCCAGCATACGGCGATTCCTCATAGCCATAGTTGAGCATCACCAGAACATCGCCGTCCTGCAAGTCGGCAAAGGAGGCTTTGCCAACTCCGATCGTCGTGGACTCGGCAGTCGCCGTCACTGTCTCTATATGGGTGATAGCCATCAGTCGTCTCCGTTAATCCCCGCACGCTTACACACATCTTCCAAATGCTCAACCCGCGACCTCAACGCATCCCTCTCTTCGCGAGCATCAAGCAGCTTCTGCCGCAACGCTTCAATCCGCGTATCCTTCTCATGCAGTTCGGCCTGATACGCAACCTCGTCGCGAATGTACTGCTCCACCTTCAACCTCAACTCGCGAACCTCAGACTCTAAATGGGCGATGCGGTTCTGCATCGGCTGCAACAGCTTCACCGCTGCACCCGTCACCCTCTCCGCCGCGGACGACTCGGAGTCGGCAGCCTCCGCTGCTGTTTTCCTCTTGCTCGCACCCAGAGTGTATACGCTGATGCCGATAGCAGCCAAGATTGCGAAGGCTTCCGCAACACGAATCAGGTTCTCCAGCATCACTCACCCATCAACTCTTGTAATCTGCGGGCAGCGACCTCGACTGCCTGCTCGTCCCTTTGGTCACCAAGTCGCATAGTCCACAGCAACCCAAACAACGACAATACCGTAACAAACTGAGCCAACCTCGACAAGGAAGCAGCTACCGCCTGCACCTCTTTGGCCACCTCAGCCCCACCCCAATATGTGGGGGTGAGCCATCCATAAAACATAGCCCAAGCCACCGAGATGATCGCCACAAACGACGCAGACATCTTGCGGAGCGGAAGCTCCACCCGTCGCCACGTCACAACAGCCACACCAACAATCGCAGAGTGACCAAGCAAAGTCAGCAGACGGGTGAAGTCATTCCAATCCATACCTACACAATGTCCCTAGGATCAACGACCGCATGGTCGCCTTCCTCAATCACTTCAACAGGAACAGGATACACAGGCTGCTTCGCAGCACCGAGCAGCCAACCAGCCCAGCTAAACTTGCCCTCCAACCAGCGGGCCAAAGCATACCAGGCGCCGCTAAGAATAGACGTGATCAGGGCAGCCAACGCCACCGTGTCGATCTCAACACCCAGCGCCTGCACAACCAGGGTCCCCAAGAACCCCGCTACGATCGGCGACCAAGTACGGATCAACGAAATAACATAATCAGACATCTCTAAGAGTCTCCTTCACATGGTTGATTTCCACAGCATTCGCAGCTACCCCAGTACGGGCAACAGCGTCAACAGCTACCGCTTCCCCCTGCTCATGCAGCGGCAGGTTCCTTTCCTTGCGGATCAGCCTGATAGCTTCCGCCACATATCCAGGGTTCGACGGGGGCGACACGCCCTCCTCCATTTGCCGAACCATTTCCTTCAACACTTCAACCTCATGGTCAGTGAACAAGCTAGCCCCTTTGATATGCCACGACGACCTGTCGTCGCCGTGGGCTTCGTCAACCGAAACGTGGAAATGATGCTCGTGCGGAGAAGCGCCACTGTAGGGGCGCCACTCAAACGCAGGCACACCACCCTTCGGATAGTTCGAGAAGATGCGGCCCTGATGAATCAGGTAGCGGATACGCTCATCCTTCGACAACCGCAACGCCTCAACCGTACCGATCCGCCAACCCTCCTCACCGCCAACGTCAATAGCGAACACGTCACCCTCAGAGTCGGGGCGATGATCCGACGTGGGCGACACCTGATCATGCAACCTCGACGCCACCGTACCATCCTGCGGGTACGACTGGGGTCGCACTTCCTCAATCTGCATCCCGAGGGTAGTGACAGCAGGGACCGTCTGCCAGTCTCTACCTTCCCAGTTCACACCTTCATATCTGAACGCCACTTATTTCCTCCTATATACTATGCGCGGAAAGTCAAGCTAATTACTGGCCGCACGAGACACACGGCCACGAATGTCACGCACGATCTCCTGCGCCTCATACGCAGCACCCCGAGTGTCGTTCGGAGTCTGATAATTCACACCCAACCCACGCAACGTACCTGCCGTCGGGCCACGCCCCGACAGCAACCCAGAAGCAGCACCATCAAAGTCACCCTTCAGCACGGCAGCGATGAACGTATCCTGATCATCGGGGGCCAACCCCTCCCGTGCCGTGCGGTTCGGATCCATCGGCGTGTAACCCAGGAACTGGCGATACTCCGACATGAACGGAACAGCCGTCTCAATCGACGACCGCAACCAGCGGGGAATCCTAGCAGCACCCGACGACGTGTCCACCCCAGGCAGATCCAGGCCACCAGCCTCAACCAAACCATCGATCCCGTAGATGATGTCATGCAACCCGCGGGGCGCCTCAACGTCCCCGAACTCCTCAGCGCGCACAACGTTCAACGGTAACGTGAACTGCGGACCCAGCAACTGGGCAGACCAATTGATCCAATCAGGTAGCGACCCTATCTGCACAGGCATCAACCCGTCCTCGTTCGGCACAGCGAACGCAGGGATCTCATCCAAAATGCGGACAGGCAAATCAGGATCCCAAATCATACGCGCCCACAACGGCGACCCCTCATTCGACGGGTCATGGTCAATGGGGGCAGCCAACGGGGAAGCGTACTGTGACAACGGCAACCCGTTGAAACCGCCACCAACCTCTTCCAGGTTGCGTTGCAAATGGTTCCACATGTTGATCATGCCAGGCCGTTCCAGCAGCATCTGCAACTGCAACGGCAGGTTGCGGCGAGTCCACACGAAGAACGGAGCGAACTTCTTGAACTTCTTCTCCAGCATCGTTAAGTGCTGATAGTCGAAGTGGACAGCGATCACCATCTGCGCAGCCAACCGCTCAGTGCCCTTACCGTGATAGTGACGGTCGAACGCTGCCATACGCAACATGTCCTCCATCGACTCCATCACCTTACCGCCACCACGGAAGAACGCATTCGACGGGTTCCACGGCGCCAGCTTCGAACCAGCCGACGGCAACCTACCAGTGAACGCCAAACCCTCAGCACGAGAGAAACCCTGGAACACACCATTATTCCAAGCCGCCTCGAACATGTCACCAATACGTTCACCATGCTCACGACGCATCAAACTAAAGATTTCATTTAGTTCTACTCCATCAGCGTGCAGACGCCTGAACGTCCGCAACGGCAACGCCATACGCCGATAGTTCTCAGGGCCAACACCAATCAGCAAACCGTTAGCGACACCCGAAATCATGTTACGCACATGGAACGACGGTTTCGACACAGTAGCCGCAGACTTCCACCAGCGCACAATCTCTCTCGACGACTGCTGCAACTGCTGCATCCCCCACGGAGTATGAATAGCCCGCGTCGTTTGTACCATGTTTTCAAACATCAACCCGAGGTACTCGTCGATGACGGCACCCTCGAGCCTGCCCTCCAGACCCAACTGGGAGGCTGTGGCGAAACCCTCAGGACGTGTCGTCACAGGCGGCACGTCCGTGCCTGCCAACGCATCCTGGATCTTCTTAACCAGATCCTTCTCCGCTTTCGTCGGGGTTTCCAACGCTGCCGCAGCAGCCTTCACCGACTCACGTTTCGACTTCACCTCAGCGCTCTGATACGCAGCGGCCCGAGCACCACCACCGATCGGGCGGCCAAGGCTATCAACCTCAGCCCCGACCAGATGAGTGTACTCGGTGAACTCGTTAATGAAATCAGCGGCCTTACCCAACGTGTCCGCAATGTCATCATCCAACTCTGCACGAGCAGCAGCAGTCAACTCGGCAGTCACATTCTCAATCTCACGCAACGACTGCTCAACAGGCCGCATCACAGTGTTCGCCCAGCGGCCCTCATTCTGCTCCAACACCCGCTTCGACACAGGCGACACAGAATCATCAGCAGTCAACAGTGTACGCACCAGACGCTTCACAGCGTCAGGGCCAGTCGCCGAATCCTCACCCAACGTCCGCAACAGACGGTTCATCTCAGGCGTGAACGAACCGTCAGCCCGATACGCCCAGTTCTTCAAACGATTAGCAGTGTAGGTGCCAGTCAACACACCCGTCACCAAATCATCGAACTGGTCAGCGACCTGATTGAACTGGCTGATCTTGGTGGCCTGCCGCGTAGCAGCGGCGCGGCCCTGCCCAGCCTCCACCCTGGCCCGTTGCCGAGCCCTACGAAGCTCAGAAAACACAGCAGCTTTGGCCCTGTCCGCCGACGGCACAGCGTCCTTAGCGATACGGCCAGAGTCCAAACCAGCCGCCAACTCGTCCATGTTCTTCACACCAGCAGGCAACG
>CP070792.1:456141-461198 GCA_020346845.1 Gemmatimonadota bacterium | reverse complement strand
GATGACGTGCTTGCGGGCGATGAATAGACCGGGAGCGGCCTCGACAGTCGGTCTCTGCATTAGTATCCCCTGTGAGATCGCCTTCAACTGTTGGAAAATCGGGCCTCGGCGTCAAGACTCGGCTGCCCACCTGCTGACCGTACGCGTGGCGACCGAGGCGAAACCCGGTCTGGTCGCTCTGGCGCACGTCACATAGATTGGCTGGTCACTCAAAGTGGGAAGCAAATGTCCGATTCGCTCAGCCGCCTGACCAAAGCACTTGCTGGCCGGTATTCCGTCGTCGAGGAAGCTGGCCGCGGTGGCATGGCTACCGTGTACCTCGCCGAGGATCGGAAACACGGCCGCAGAGTAGCGATCAAGGTGTTGAAGCCGGAGCTGGCAGCGGCGCTGGGGCCCGAGCGTTTCTTGCGCGAGATTGAGATCTCCGCGCGGCTCGACCATCCCCACATTCTCCCACTGTATGACTCAGGCGAGGCTGACGGCTTCCTGTTCTACGTCATGCCGTATGTAGAGGGTGAGTCGCTGCGCGACCGGCTGGATCGCGAGAAGCAACTCCCGCTCGAGGATGCGCTACAGATCGCGCGCGAGGTAGCGGACGCGCTCTCTTATGCCCACAGCCACGATGTGATCCATCGTGACATCAAGCCGGAGAACATCATGCTGGCCGGTGGCCACGCACGTGTGGCCGACTTCGGGATCGCGCTTGCGATACGGGCAGCCGGTGGCGAACGCCTCACGGCAACGGGGATGTCGATTGGCACGCCGATTTACATGAGCCCGGAACAGGCTGCAGGGGAAATGGACATCGACGGCCGCAGCGATCTCTACAGTCTCGGCTGTGTCTTGTTCGAGATGCTAGCTGGTCAAACGCCGTTCACGGGATCGCTGGAGAGCGTGATACACCAGCATCTCACCGCTGAGCCACCCAACATCACGTCACTCAGGCCCGCCGTTCCAGCCGAGGTATCCGCCGCGCTGATGCGGGTGCTGGCAAAGACGCCGGCAGACCGCTTCAGTCCGGCGGCCCAGTTCGCAGAGGCGTTGCGGCCTGCCACACCAGTCACATCCGCGACTGTAACCGCCACCCAAAGGATGGCTCCCGGACTCGCCGCCGGTCTGTTCGCAGCAGTGTCCCTCCCATTACTCGGAATTGTCTACTTGCTCGTGTTGGTCGCGGGCCTTCCCATGTGGGTCTTCGGCGCGGCCGTGGCGTTGTTGGTGGTGGGACTTCCATTGGTGGTCGCAACGGCATCTACCGAGCGTGGGCGCGGGAGTGGAACCGCGTCGGAGACGGCTCTTGGACGGCTGCTCACTTGGCGTCGAACATTGACGGGTGGCGGAGTTGCATTCGGAGCGCTCGCTGTGGTTACCGCAGGGCTCGCGGTCACCGGCGCGATGGGCTTTGGGCCATCGGCAACGCTCATATCGTCGGGAGAGATGGGTGAGCGTGAGCGACTGATTCTGGCGGACTTCGTGAACCGCACGAGTGACGAGTCACACGGGACGACCGTGACCGAGCTGATGCGCATCGGACTGTCGCAGTCGACCGCTATCTCCACCATGGATCCGCTGCAACTCGGTCGCACACTGCAACTAATGAGGCGCGACATAGCGGAGGGTGTAGGCGAAGAAGTTGCGCTCGCCGCCGCAGAACGCGAAGGACTGAAGGGAGTCATCACTGGCGACGTAGCAGCGGTCGGCAACCGCCTGACGATAACGGCACGGTTGGTTGCCACTGGTGGTGAAGTACTGTTGGCCGAAACGGAACAGGCAGCAAGCGCGGACGAGTTGGTGGATGCCGTAGATCGGTTGTCAAACCGCATGCGCGAGCGCTTCGGAGAATCACTGCGCAGCATACGCCGCGGCAAGCCACTCGAACGCGTCACGACCGGCTCTATGCGAGCTATGCGGATCTTCACGCAGGGTCTCGAGGCATGGAACCAGGGCGATCAGACCCGGGCTTTACAGCTGCTCGCTGAAGCCATTGCAGAAGACACCATGTTCGCGATGGCGTACCGCAAGACCGCAATCATATTGAACAATGAAGGCGAACAGCGTGCCCGCGCGGTTGCTGCGGCCACCAGGGCTTACGACCATCGCGACCGCCTGACCGAGCGTGAGCGCTACCTCGTTACTGCGGCATACCACTCGGTAGTAACGGGAAACAGGGATCAAGTGATCAGCGCTTACCGCACTGTGCTCGACATGTACCCCGACGACACCTACGCGTTGAACAACCTTGGCGTGATTTACGGACAACTAAGGGATTTTGGACGAGCGTCGGACCTGTACGGCCAAGCTCTGGCAGTGGACCCGACGTCACGTCTGTATTACAGCAACCTATCGGGCTCGCTTGCACGACAGAAGCTGTACGACACCGCAACGGTGATCGCCGAGTTGTTTCAGGAACGTTTTCCAGCAAACCCGGAAGTCAAACTGGCGTTTGTGCTGAACGCGGCGTACATGCAGGAGTACGATAGCGCTCAGACACTAGTACAGGGGCTGCTTGACGATCAGCGCGGTACCGTATTCTGGGAAGCAATTGCATACGAATGGTGGGGTCATCTCGATGCCCTCCAAGGTGAGCTGGAGTCGGCGCAACGCCGCTGGCGGCGTGCGTTCGAGATCAGTAGTGAGCGTGGTGTGCGAGGTGCATATCTGCTGCGCATGGCGCGCCGCGCGATTGTAGAGCGGCTGTTATTGGACGACCCCGATCGTGCGCTGCTATTGTTGGATGATGCACTTGAGCTCCATCCATTGGAAGAATTGACCCCGCTGGACCGTCCCTACAGTCACCTCGCGTTCGCGTACGCTGCGTCCGGCCGACCTGACCAAGCCCGCAGTCTACTAACTGAGTACGAGGCAACACCCGAGGCGGATCACGCCGAAGAAGCCGAGCAGTGGGCAGAAGGAGCGCGCGGCGTTATCGCGTTAGCCGAGGACCGGCCCGAGGAAGCACTAGCAGCGTTTAGCCGGTTCGATGACGGTAACTCATGTGCGACATGCGCCTACCCCTGGCTCGCCCGGGCGTACGACCGGCTCGGCCAAGAGGATTCGGTCCGTGTCATGTACGAGCGATTCGTTAACCTCCCTTCCGCAGACCTCTGGTACGATGGGGGACACCTGGCACAAGGTTACGTGCGCCTCGCCGAGATCCATGAGGCGCGTGGCGAGGACGAGAAAGCGATAGAGTACTACAGTCAGTTCTTGCGCCTGTGGGAGAATGCCGATCCGGAGTTCCAGCCATGGATCGATGATGCGCGCGCTGCAATCACTCGGCTTGCCGGCGAGCCGCGAGGCAACCGTTAGCCATCCCAATCGTCATTGGTTTGACGGACGAAGACGGGCGAAGACGGCGAAGCAGACGACGAGAGACGACGGAGACGATGGGTGGGGTGGCCGGGAGACCGGGTTACCGGGAATCCGGGCTAACGGGTCACAGACTCAACCAGTAGTTCACCTTCACTACAAACGTATTCTGGCTCGGCAGGCGGAACATCTCATTGATGCCGTCACCGAATTGGAAATCCTGCTGATCGGTCACATCGAACCGGCCGTGCTGCCACACCAGAAACAGCGTTGAGCCAAGTAGGTATTCCCAGCGGAACACGACGTTGGATCTGAACGAGAGATAGGTGAAGTTTGGATTGCCCAGCTCGATGTCGGCTGTGCCACTCCCATCAACGTCTATGCCGATGTTGCCGTTCTCATCCTCTAGGATCTGGTCATCAGTGTAGTCGGTGAAGCGGTCGGCGAAAGTATCACCTCTCGGATCGTTCACCTCACGGTAGCCCAGATATTTCCCAGTCGAAACGAAGGGCTCGGCATACAGTTGGAGCGTCAACGTGGGTGTGAAGATGATGTTCCCGCGGAACGTCATGGCCGCAGTCCTTTGGTCCAGCTTGCCAAACACGAACCGATACTCGTCGGCGGCCTCTTGTTGAGTGAGGTACTGCCACGAATCGTGGCCAGTGCTGAACCTGAAGCCCGCACCGAAGTCCATGTAGCTCGCAGCACGCCACGAGACGCGCGGGCTGACACTGAGTCTCCAACTGTCGCTCTCGGGTTCTCTGTAGCCCGATCCACTCAATCCTGCACTCAATTCCTTGCGGTGATCGGTGTTGAACCCAAACCACGTGCTCCAGGAGTATGGCTCTACGAAGGCCGGTCCGCCTCGCAGCGCCCCGGTTGACAGCGCCTCGAAGTTCTGGTTGATGCCGGCGTTGACGCTCCAGTAGTTGCGGAATTGACCCCAGCCATTGACGTTGCCGCCCACCGCCACATTCTCCCAGCCCCAGGTCCACACGGTGTGCTGGTTGAAGTTGACTCGGGCCTGGCGGAACACCTTGCCCGGTTGCAGCCAGCGGAGCTGGAACCACAGGAACTGAATCGTACGATCGGCCTCACGCTGATAGCCGGCGTCGTTCACTTCATAGCCCGGCGAGCGAGTATCCACGCCGGTAGCCCAAACGAACTTGTCGCCTGCGTGCTTGCCGAAGACCAACTGACCAGCCATGCCCGTAAGCGAGGTGCGTGTGGGATCGTAGGTCACGTGCTCGTTGTCGGGGCGTTGATAGAACCGCGCTGATGATCGTTGCGTGATATCTATGGCCGTCGCCGAGCCGCGTACGTGACTGCCAGACAGCCAGCCGTCTATGTGCCACCTGTCGTTGGCGAAGCGATGTCCGAACTTGGTTGCCAGAGAGTAGGCGGAGCTGCGTAGCCATTGGAGATTACTCTCCCTGGGGATCGACCGCCCAACGTAGGTGCCAAAGAGGCCCGCCTGAGTGAGTCCTCCCCGGAAGTCCTTGGCAAGACTCCCCACCCAATACGTTGTGCGTGGTTCTACGATATCCGAATGTGCATTGCCATCGCCGTCTATTACGTTGGCACTCTCCTCTGCGGTGAGCGATCCCAGCAATCCCATTGTCCAGCCACTCGACGTCTTACCGGAGAGCTTCCCCGCCCCGATTATGGTCGTCCAGTCCACGACCTCGGCGTAGCCGCCCCTCGGGTCGGCTCCGCCCTGTGGCCGGCGTCCGATGCGGCGAGTGTAG
>CP070792.1:450961-456041 GCA_020346845.1 Gemmatimonadota bacterium | reverse complement strand
TTCGACGGTCTACCGGTGGATCAATACCTGACGATCGATCAGGGTGAGCGAGAATAGCAAATGGCCAATATCAAGGCGTTCGCAGGTATCGCGCGCGTCCCATTTCTGCTGTTACCCGTAACTCTGGTGGCATCCGGCGCGGCCGCAGCCGCATACGATGGTGCCTTCGATCTTTCGCGTACTGTGGTAGCTCTGATTGGACTGGTTGCACTCCACATCGCGGTCAACGTGCTCAATGAGTGGGGTGACATGCGGACAGGGATAGACCTGCATACCGAGAGGACCCCGTTTTCCGGTGGGAGCGGCACGTTACCCTCGGGAGCCGTGTCGACTCGAACGGCGCTGGTCTTTGGGCTGATGTGGGCTGCGATCGGGCTTGTGACCGGGATCTGGCTACTGGCCAAAGTCGGATGGGCGCTGGTTCCGATCATGGTGCTTGGAGCCGTGTTCGTGTTGGGATACACCGATCTGCTAGCGAGATCGGGAATAGGCGAGGTCGCCGCCGGGCTCGGTCTTGGCGGCCTACCGGTTATTGGGACGGCTCTCGTGCAGGATGGGACGGTTGGCCCCGCTGCGGTGGCTGCCGCCGTGCCGGCTACCCTCATGACCTTCAACCTGCTGTTGCTGAACGAATTCCCCGATGAACAGGCGGATCGCGCTGGCGGCCGGAAGAACCTGGTGATCATGCTGGGAAGACCAAAGGCGGCAGCAGTCTACTCGGTGGCGGCTCTGATGACGCCGTCTGCGATTGTGGGGGGCGTGATAGCAGCCATACTGCCTCCATTATCACTTGCCGCCGTTTTGCCATCCTTCTTGCTGGTAAAGCCTCTGAGGTGGGCGTACACAAACTCCCGTGAGTCAGTCCCCATCCCGGCCTTGGGGGCCAACGTGATGTGGATCTTGCTGACAAACCTCGTGCTTGCCGTGTCTCTTGGGATTCACCTAGTGCTATGACTTGCGAGCAGTCTTTCTAACACAGGGCTGATACGCGGGTTTCCAGGTGCTGATTACGACAGAACGGAGTGAAATGTCGGGGAGCGGGTATCGACCTGGGCTCGCTCTACTGCTACGTCCTCCATGCGACGTCTGCAGGCAGAGCACTCGAGGTGGATCTTCATTATGGTCCAGGCAGACTGCCTGGGGTGCCCCGTGAACTCACGATAGACGTGCTTGCCACCCTCCTTCTTGCACGCGGTACCTCCGGTAACCATCATGATAGCACCGTCCAACGGACAGCGGATCTCATCGAGTCCGTGACACGTTTGCTGCCGCAGCTTCTCCTGCCCGAGTTGGCTGTAGTCGTGCATCAACATTGCTGTCGATCCTAGGTGTTTGCTGCTGTACCTCGAGGATCGAATGTCCGTTCGAGTGCTTCAGTTCTTAATTGGCTTCAGAGGGTCGGTGCAACCTAAGGAACGTACCGAATCCTGCAAGCGCCGTTTTTTGTTCGGCCATGAGAGTCGATGTGCGCTCGATGTGGAAACGTTGTCATTGATATAGTGGGGAAGAAGGTGCCTTTTCCACAGATTGTGGAGTTGTGCGAAACGCGGACCCTATTTGCATCAACACTGACGCAATGCTCTACGCAGTCTGGACCATGAGGTCCCAAGACTCCGTAGCCTCAAAGGTAGCGCGAACTTAACTTTCAGTCGTTCGGTATATAGGGATGGGGACGAAGACTTTACCCGCCGCGAGAGCACCGTCCTGTGGTGGCAATTCCCCAAGTGAATGAGCGTAAAACCAGGGATGACCGATGGTGAGTCCAGATAGGCCAGGCAGCCTCTCCCGCGATCAACAGGCGGGATTTGATATACTCTCCTTTAGCGGCACCTCGTATGAGACTCTATACGTGACTGCGCGTCCTGGGGATCGGGGGGACGCGGCGGCGTTGCTGCACGAGTTGTCAGATGTTATCCGGCGCCGGGATGCCCAGATTGTGTCGCAGACTGTGTTCGGCGGCAGCTCGCAGGCAACTGAGGCCCTGGCATCGCTGGAGTCGGTCTCGGGGGAGGTGACGTGGCCGGTGACCTGGCTCGATGGTGGCTCGGGTCTGATGGGTACCCAGATCAGTGCTTTGAGCGGAACGGACGTCGAGTGTGTAACAGTGGGCGGTCGCGTTAAGGGCTCGGTGTTCGAAGACAAGTACGCACGGTACTGCTTCCTGGGGAATCTGGCTACGGGTGATGTGACCAGGTCGAGAGGCGATCAGGTCCGCGACGCGTTCGGGACAATGGAAGCCACTTTGGGTGAAGTGGGGATGGGCTTTGAGCATGTGGTAAGAACCTGGTTGTACATCGATGACATCCTGGGGTGGTATGACGAGCTGAACGACGCTCGCACCGCTTTCTTCAACGAGCGCGAAGTGTTTGAGCGAATGATGCCTGCAAGTACGGGCATTGGTGTTTCCAACCTGTCGGGTAGCGCCATCGTCGCCGAGTGCATTGCAATGCAGCCAAAGAGCTCCGCCGTCACAATTCACGATGTGCCATCACCCCTGCAGTGTGAAGCCAGCGACTACCGGAGTTCATTCAGCCGCGCGGCTGAGGTGGTGACCCCTGATCATCGCAGACTCTATATCTCCGGCACCGCCAGCATAGGGCCAGACGGCGATACGGTGCACGTCGGTGACGTAGACGCGCAGATAGAACACACGATGGACGTCGTGAAAGCCATACTCGATTCCAAGGGAATGGGTTGGAGTAACCTGACACGGGGCGTGGCATACTTCAGGGACATCGGTGACCTGCCGATTCTCGATCGCTACTGTGAGACCCACGGGGTGCCACGAGGTGTGTTGCTGGAAACGCCCGCCGTGGTGTGTCGGGACGATCTGCTATTCGAGCTCGAAGCCAACGCGATCGCCAGCTGAGGAGCGCGCGGAATGCGCCGGTCGCGGCAAGAAGCTGACTTGCGCTCGCCGATCAGCGCGAGCCGTCTACTAACGGTCACACCATGAGCTACAAGAACGCCATCGGCGGGTTCGACATGACGCAAATACGACTATCACACCCCCATTGCTGGGCGAGGATCGGTGCATTGGGTGTACTGCTGGCTGCGGCCGCTTGCGTGCCACCGGCCAAAGCGCAGGATCTGGGCAGCGAGCAAATAAGAATGCTGGCGGACGCTCAGTTGTTGCCAGCCGTCAGGACTTTTCGGGAATACTTGGGTATTCCCAACGATGCACACTTTCCAGAGGACATTCGAGTCCTGGTTGATTGGCTGGACACGGCCTTTCGACAACGTGGATTCTCGACCACTGAGCTTGCCACACCGGGCAGCCCACTGTTGCTTGCCGAGCGTCGGTTTCCCAACGCGAGGCGAACGGTCCTGTTCTACCTGCAAACCGACGGCCAGCCGGTTTCTCCAGTAGACTGGGACCAGGCAAGTCCGTATGAAGCGGTTCTCAAGCGCAAGGTTGCTTCTGGACGTTGGGAGGAGATCCCTTGGGAGAGGCTGGAGGGGGAATGGGATGAGGATTGGAGAATATTCGCGCGATCCGCGTCTGACTCCAAGGGACCCAACGTTCAATTCCTGGCGGCGCTGGCCGCAATGGATAGCGCAGGTCTTCAGCCCGACTTCAATATCAAAGTCGTAATGGACACTGAGGAGGAACTGGGATCGCCCAATCTACCGGAGGCCGTACTCCGTCACCGAGAGCAGCTGGCGGCAGATATGCTCGTGATTCTCGACGGACCGCCTCATGTATCGAATGAACCGACCTTGAAGTTCGGCGCTCGTGGCATTGCGACTTTCACGCTCACGACGTACGGACCTCGTGTGCCCCAGCACAGCGGTCACTACGGCAACTTCGCCCCGAATCCCGCATTACGCTTGGCCGAGATTCTCGCATCCATGAAGGATGATGCAGGGCGTGTCACGATTCCCGGCTTCTACGACGGTATCGAGTTGGACGCTGAGACAGCGGAAATCCTCGATCGCGTCCCAGATGATGAAGATGCCATCATGGAGAAACTGGGAATCGCCACAACGGATAGAATAGGGGGCAGTTTACAGAAGTCAGTGCAGTACCCCTCCCTCAACATACGCGGTATGCAGGCAGGCTGGGTGGGAACTCAGCGCCGCACAATAGTACCTGCGACGGCAGTAGCCGAAGTCGATGTACGCTTGGTGATGGAGAGCGATCCGGAGCGCCTGTTACGGCTCATCCGAGAGCACATAGAGGGGCTCGGATACTATTTGATAGATCGGGAACCTACTGACGAGGAGCGGCGGCAGCATTCGCATATTGCCTCCTTCACTTCCGAGATCTCCTATGGCGCCTTCCGCACGGACTTTGACTCGGAGCCTGGCAAGTGGCTCTCGGCGGCTATGGTCAATCTGTACGGTGACGAACCGATCAAGATTCGCACGAGCGGCGGGTCAATTCCCATTTCACCGATTGTGAACACGCTCGGAATCCCTGCAGTCTCGGTTCCGACCGTGAATCCAGACAACAATCAACACAGTCCCAACGAAAACATCCGGTTGGGGAACTTTGCGGAAGGCATAGCTGTGTGTCTTGCGATACTGACGCAAGGATTCTAGCCAGCATCGCGCCGGTGTCCTTCTCACCATGGCAGGATCGCATCGGGGGCGGTAGCTTTCTGCCCACCAGACCAGGTGGGCTCGGATGATTCTGGAGGATTACAGCATGAGGAACAGCCTGACGGTGGCCATGGTGGCCGCCATGATATTCAGCGCAGCCTGTTCGAGCGACAGTGACGATTCTACGGACGTCCCGGGCTCGGGAGAGATCATAACAGAAACTCGGCCGGTATCGGGCTATAGCTCGGTCAAATTGCTGGGACCGGCGCTGCTGACCATAGATCTGAACGGCACGGAGTCGCTGTCGGTGACGGCCGACGAGAACTTGATGCAGTACATCACCTCGGAGGTGCAGGATGGTGAACTCGTGGTCGGCATCCCTGACGCAATCAATGCGCTTCCGACAGAGCCAATCTGGTACCAACTGACCGCGGAGACCATGGACGAGTTGATTGTGGTCGGCAACTCTGCGTTGGAGTTCCTCAATGTCGATACGGACACGCTCTACGCTGTGCTAGATGGCAATGGACGTATA
>CP070792.1:445763-450861 GCA_020346845.1 Gemmatimonadota bacterium | reverse complement strand
CAGTTCCTCGTGGATGTGGGGCTGGAATACCTGACGCTAGGTAGATCGGCGTCATCGCTGTCCGGCGGTGAGGCTCAGAGAATCAGACTCGCGACCCAGGTTGGATCCCGGCTTGTGGGCGTGCTGTACGTACTGGATGAGCCATCCGTTGGCCTGCATCCTCGTGACAACGACCGCCTGTTGGAGACGCTGGCCGGTCTTAGGGATCTGGGTAACACGGTGCTGGTGGTTGAGCACGATGAGGATACCGTGCGGTCGGCCGACTACGTGATCGATCTGGGACCGCGGGCCGGACGTGACGGTGGGCGCGTGATCGTACAGGGTTCGGTCGAGGACGTGATGAAACACGCCACATCGCTGACCGGCAGATACTTGCGCGGTGAATTGCGGATTGCCGTGCCATCGGCTAGGAGACCGCTCGACAAGAAGCGGCTAATAGAGGTTCAGGGCGCGACGCAACACAATCTGCGGGGAGTAGACGTCAGGTTTCCGCTTGGTGTCTTTGCCGCTGTGACCGGTGTGTCGGGCTCGGGCAAGTCGACCTTGGTGACGGACATCCTCTACCACGCGCTGGCAAGACACTTCTATAACTCCAAGGTGATTCCAGGAGCCCACAAAGGAATCAGAGGAATCGAGCACATAGACAAGGTTCTGGACATCGATCAAAGTCCCATTGGCCGGACCCCACGCTCCAATCCGGCGACCTACACGGGTTTGTTCACGCCAATTCGGGAGCTGTACTCGCAGCTAGCCGAGTCCAAGATCCGCGGGTACGGACCAGGTCGGTTCTCGTTCAACGTGAAGGGCGGGAGATGTGAGCCCTGCCAGGGTGATGGCCTGGTGAAGATAGAGATGCACTTCCTCCCCGACGTGTATGTGTCGTGTGATATCTGCAAAGGCCGTCGGTACAACCGAGAGACATTGGAGGTTCGTTACAAGGGTCGGTCCATAGCAGACGTGTTGGACATGACGGTTGCCGATGCGCTGGAGTTCTTCGAGCACCAGCCCAAGATCCACAGGCGGTTGGAGCTGCTGAACGACGTGGGGTTGGGCTACATCCACTTGGGGCAGAGCGCAACGACTCTGTCGGGTGGCGAAGCTCAGCGCGTCAAGCTTGCCACAGAGCTGAGCAAGCGGGATACGGGCCGTACCCTGTACATACTCGATGAGCCAACCACCGGTCTGCACTTCGAGGACGTGAGACTCCTGCTCGATGTGCTGCACCGCCTCGTCGACAAGGGCAATACCGTCATCGTGATAGAACACAACATGGAAGTGGTCAAAACAGCAGACTGGGTCATCGATCTGGGCCCGGAGGGGGGAGATGCCGGCGGGATGATCGTGGCGGAGGGAGCCCCCGAGACCATCGCCGACAACACCGCATCATATACAGGAAGATTCATCAAGCGGGTCCTACGGCGACGAGCATGATGGCCGCCTTTACTGTGACCGCCCGCGGTGACACTATTTGAAACATCGGCCGTACGGCTATGCATACAGACATGAACCTGCGAAGGAAGGTTGGCTAGATGGGGGAGTTAGGTCCGTTTCTGGTGCCGATGACGCTGTTCGTGTCAGCTGCGGCAGTGTTCATCTTTCGGGGGCCGTTGGGCAAGGCAATCGGTGAGCGCATCGCCGGGCGGGGTGTTGAGGTAGTGGACACAGTGGAGACGGAAGCTCTTCACCAGGAGATCGATGAGTTACGCTATCGACTAGCGGAAGTCGAAGAGCGGCTCGACTTCACCGATCGGTTGTTAGCGGAGGGCCGGGCACGCGACGAACCAGGAGAGTGAGCACGGGCCGATGGATTGGGGCATACTCATCCCGCTGGCAGGCATTGCGGCGACAGCGGTACTGTGCTTCCCGTTGGTTGCTGCATGCGTCCGATATGTTGAGCGGAGAGGTACGAGAGAATCGAACGCGCAGGAAGTAGATGGTCTTCGTGAGGATCTGCGTTTTATGCGCGATCGGCTGGAATCGCTGGAGGCGAGCGAGAATCGCCTATCGGATTTGGAGGAACGGGTCGATTTCGCTGAGAGACTGATTGCCAGAGACCATGAGGCTCCGATGGTTGAGGGAAAACACTGAATAGGAACCCAGAGATATCGTGATACCACAACTTGGGCTGTTGCAGGTCGGTGTGCCTGATTGGATAGTCTTCCAGCAGACCGTGATTCCCATACTCGGGATGGGCCTCGGAGCACTGGCGATGTTCGGAGTCTACCGGACTATCAACCGGGCCCTGGATCGGCGGCACGAGCGTCTGCTGGCATCTGAGCAGGAGGCGTCGGCACGCGAGCTTGAGGAGGTGAGAGGTCGGATTGAGGCGTTGGAGGAAACCGCCTTCAGAGTGCAGGAGCTGGAGGAGCGGGTCGATTTCGCGGAGCGGCTACTGACCCGGGAGCAGCACCACCTCGGCTCCAAAGAAGGCGGCTGATAGCGTGGAAGACATCATAGCCATCGTCTTGCTGTTTGGGGGTGGCACTCTCATTGCCCTCAGCCTTTCGCCCATTGGGAGGGCCCTGGCGGACCGGATAAAGGGCGTGGGCTCGGGCTCGTCGGGTGATGTGCTTCGGCAATTGGAGGAGACGCAGGGCCATGTCCTCGACGAGTTGGACGCACTGCGCCAAGAAGTGGCTGACGTCCACGAGCGCCTCGATTTCACGGAACGGTTGCTCGCCAATCAGCGCGAGGCAGGTCGGTTGGGAGGCGGATCGACAGACGACGGGTAACCACGTGGCGTTCAAACATGAAACATTTGATAACCCTGCGGCGTAGGGGTGTTCACGGGTGGAAGGCAGCAAGCGTGCTGCGAGTGGCGGAAGTGGTTCTTATAGTAGATTTTAAACCGGGGGTGGTGAGCTGGGTACGTTGTTCTTGGCTGTGGCACTGATAATTTGTGCCCGATGGTTCTTTCGGTCGGAGCTGTCCGATGCGGTAGCCGAATCACTGCGACGGAAGAACAGGGGCGAGATTGACCCGGATCTGGCCGAGCGGCTCGACGAGTTGACGGAGCGGTTTGATGAAGAGATGGCGCATTTGAGGGGGGAGATCGTCGAGTTGAGTGAGCGTCAAGACTTCACAGAGCGTGTGTTGATTGAAGCCAGACAACGAGGGGGGCTACCCGAGCCCAAGGTGTGACGTGCTGTCGGATCAGGGATCGGGGCGAGTGCATGTACCAGTATCTGTTTCATGGTGGATGTGTCCACGTTGATACAACCGCCGAATAGGGAGGCGTGACGCTGTTATGGGAATTTTCCAGCGCATATCGACGCTGCTCAAGTCGAACATCAACGACCTGATCTCTCGTGCGGAGAACCCCGAGAAGGTCCTCAACCAGGCTATCGATGACATGCGGTCTCAGTTGTCGAAGGCCAAGCAAGAGGTGGCTGGTGCCATTGCGGACGAGAAGAAGCTGCAGGCCCAGGTCGAGAAGGAGAAGAAGCAGGCACAGGAGTGGGAGCAGCGAGCCATGCTGGCGGTGCAGGAGGGGCGTGACGATCTGGCAAAGCAGGCCCTGATGCGGCACAGCGAACACCTGAATCACGCCCAGGCCCTTCACGAAACCTGGGTTCGGCAGAAGACTGAGACCGAGCAGCTCAAGAGTTCGCTGCGCCAGCTCAACGACAAGATCGAAGAGGCCAAGCGCAAGCGGAACATCCTGGTGGCGCGCCAGAAGCGGGCCGAGGCTCAGGGTCGTATTCAGGAGACCATGAGCTCGATGTCGGACAAGAGTGCGTTCGAGAGTTTCGAGAGAATGACGGAGAAGATCGAGGAGTCGGAGAGGAAGGCGTTGGCTGCTGCCGAACTCAGTGAGGATCTTTCAGGCGACTTCTTGCAGCAGGAGTTTGAGGCGTTGGAGTATCACGGCAATGCGGATCAGCAGCTGTTGGAATTGAAGCAGAAGATGGGCCTGCTGGCGGCAGGGGAGGGTGCCCGTCCGCAGCTCGGATCGGGTGATGAGGACGTGGATGACGCCGAGGTCGTTGGTGAGATACCGGCGGATGAATCCTCTGCGGAGGATGCCGAGAAGCAGGAGTAAGATCTAGCAGACGCCTCATAGCACAACGAACAGAAAGGTCCGCCGGGCGCTGAGTCGGCGGACCTTTCTTGTTGACCTCAAACAACACCACCAGCAACCCGCCGCGGCGACCCGCCCTAGCTGAAGCACTGTGCGTCACGCGTATAACGGTACCCACTGGCAATGGTTTGGTGACGTACCGCCGCCGCTCCGGTCCTAGACTTGGCTCGCGCCGTCAGAGACTGACCGCCTGGTCGGCACCAAAACCACGGCAACGTGGAGGAGGTATTCATGAGACGGCTGTTGGCTATTGCGCTGGCTTCCGGTTTGATCGGGCTCTTACCCAACCCGCGACCGGCCGACGCGCAACAAGAAGAGGACGGAAAGCTGAAGAAATGTCTCCAAGAAGCTGTGAAGGAATGCGACGAGGACTTCAAGCCGGAAGACCACAAGATGGTGGCGATTCGTGGCTGGTGTTACATGATCCGTGGCGCCATCTGCTACGTCCACTGAGGTCAGACCCAAATCCAAGAACTGCCGATCAGGACGTGGTGGGGAGTGTTCAGCTCCCCGCCGCCCGGTTCCCATGATCGCCCTGCTCCTCGCAGTCAAAGCCGAGATTGTCCTCGGGGTGTTACTTGTGCTGCGGCATCGTACCCCACGACTGGCAGCAGTCCTCGTGATAGTCGTGGTAGCGACGAGCTTGCTGGCGGGCGGGGACAACGACGGCCCAGCGCAGTTGCAGTGGGTCGTCTTCGTTATCGCCGGCTCGTTAGTGGCTGTCAGTGCATCACGCGTGCTTGCCCCCGGGGCCGCGCTCTCAGCAGCGTACAGAGTTGGGGCTGCTTGGTGGCTCGTTCCTTCAGCCCGGCTCTCGGGTGCGCTCTGTGTGCCTCTTTTGATAGTGGTTGGCGTGACGCTGGTGATGGACCACTCCGCTGGTGGTGTGTCAAGCGCTGGCAGAATGGTCTGTGTGATCGGCCTGTACGCAACTGCTCTGGCCGCCTTGGTAATGGCACTCACGGCCGTGTTGGGTGCGTCCGCTGGAGCTGCCATCGGCTTCATGGCGGCTTGGTT
>CP070792.1:440514-445663 GCA_020346845.1 Gemmatimonadota bacterium | reverse complement strand
TTACGCAGCAGTTGCCGCGTGCCGTACCGCAGGTCCTGCCTCAATTCGTCGATGTATGCAGCGCGCCGCTCTCTTTCCACTCGTTTGTTTTCCATCCGGTAAAGCTCCTTCCGCAGCTTGCGTACGTCACCAAACCTGCGACGTGCCTCACGCCGCGCGGCGTCTGGATCTGCACCATTCGACTCCAGCTCGTGAGTCAGCATTGCTATGTGATTCGACAACTCCTCGTCGATTTGTCCGACCCGTGCCTTGCGGGATAGCAGCGATCTCAGGCGCATCCAGCTGTCGGTAACCCAGGACATTGTTCGACGTCCCTATGCCGGCTGCTCGCCCAATACGCGAGCCACGGCTTGGGTGAAGCGGCACCAGTTGGCCTGCTCCGATTTCAGACGCTTGCGGCCGTTGGGGGTGAGCCGGTAAGACTTGATCCGACGGTTTCCAGTCGAGCGTCCCCACTCGAACTCGAGGAGACCGCGGTTGGTCATGCGGTAGAGAGCTGGGTAGAGGGATCCTTCCTCTATTTGGAGTGCTCGCTCGGTTGCCTGCTCGATCGAACGGGCGATGGCGTAGCCGTGCATCGGGCCCGCTTCGAGGGTCTTGAGGATAAGCAGATCGAGAGTGCCTTTGAGGAGTTCGGGTACGTCCTTGGGCATGGTAATCGCTCTCTGATGGCTCCGGTCCAGCCGGAGCGGTCATACATAGAACGTCTAAGTATATGACGTGGTTAGTCGGCTGTTTGTTTCGGTTTACTTAGATGTTCTGGGTATTTGGATACGGTTGTGGTGTAGAACGCTGATTGGGAATGAAGGTCCCGGTACCTGTGGCTGTTTTCAGCCGTCTCGTGCCATAGATTCATCGCCATCGTTCTCGGGCTCGGCCAAGTATGACGTGTGCCCACAGTCGTGCGCGACAAGACGCTACATCGCCAACATGATCGCACTCCTCTACGCCCTCACACCAATCAGCCTGATCGACAGCCTGTCGCTGCTGCCGTTTGCCGCGGTCGCGTTGGCGGTCCTGTTGAGTGGACCCAAGCCCTACGTGAGCTCAATCAGCTTTCTGTTCGGCATTCTACTGTCGTACTTCGCGTCGGGCATACTCATCGTGTTCGGACTGAGTGAGATCTTGCGGCGGGTGACAGAGGCGATCGTGCATTGGTTCAACAACCCACGGGCCATCGACTACATCCTGAGCATGATCGTCGGCGTAGCGCTCATTCTGCTGGGCTACCGCTGGGCTATCGCGCGGCGCAAGCGCGCAGAAAGGAAGGAAGTCTCGGCAGGGATGACACCCGGTGCTGCGTTCTTGATGGGTGCGGGTGCCACGATCGCGGGTATCTGGGGAGCATTGCCGTACTTCGCCGCCATCGACCAGATAATGAAGGCCGATGTGTCGTTCGTCGAAGGCCTCGTGGCACTAGGGTATTACAACATCGTGTTTGTGTCTTTGGCAACGGCACTAGTGGTAACTCGCGCCGTGATGGGGCAAAGCGCGGACATTGTTTTCGAGACCGTGAATCGCCTCTTCGAGGTGTGGGGTAAGCGTGTGCTCGTTGCCCTCATGATCGTACTGGGGTCCGTGATGCTGGCTGACGGGGTGGGGTGGATGTTTGGCCATCCGGTAATTCCCGTGGGGTAACGGCCGCGAACACGAACGATCACGGACGTTAGCGGCCACGGAGACAGGCGGTCACGGAACTCCTAGTGGTTCCCCCTACGAATTCCGTGATTGTTCGTTTCTGTGGCCACCATTGGCGTGAGCGGTACCGCCACCAACTCGTTCAAATCATCCAGCAGGTCCATATCCACTTCTGTGCCCGCGAGTCCATCGTCGAAGATCACGATCGTCCAACCACTATTGGCTTCGAGCTGTGTTGCCTGTGACTGTACCAGTTGAACGCCGCCGGCCGAAAACGCCGTGAAGGTATAGTCGCCGGGGTCACCTTCCACATACGCCGTCGCTTGACCTGTTAACACAGGTTCGAACACGTCCTGCGGCTGCAGGTTCACAACGTTGACCGGCACCGAAGATCCCGGCGCGTCTATCTCTATTCGCAACACACCTGCATTGGGCGCACCGTTCATGAAGCGAAACCTGGTCTGGTTGCTGGCTGGTTCCGCGCCGACATGGCTGTAGACCAATAGCGTGGTCTCGGCTCCGGCCTTGGTAGTCAATGCGGTGAAGCGGAGGTCTTTCACCAAGTTCAATCCACCGGTCGTGAGCACGTCGCCGGTTGCTCCGTCGACGACGGCCACCAGCGCGTCGACCTTGGCGCTTACGTAGGATGATGTACTGCCCACAGGTTGGTCGCTGAACTCTACGTTACCGTCGATGAAGTAATCGATGGTGGCGACGTCACTCACGGCATGCACGAACCGCAGGCGACCCAGCTCACGGTTGTCCTGAACGCCGGTCGTGCCGTTGCCGCCGTCACACGCCACTGCGGTAATGAGACAGACGGCCGCACCGTACTGAAGTGTCTTGAATCTCACCTAGCCTGCCTCATAGAGTTGAAGCCATCCACACGATACCGACTACTATCGCGACCGTCGAGCTTGCGGTGAGCAGCATGCGCACTCCGGTCCTGCCAAATCTGCCCGTTCCCTTCACCAGCGCGCCGAGCGCACCAGTGAAGATTGCCATGCCAAAGATAGATCCGATCCCAAAGCTGATAACGTACGCCGCGGCACTCGCTCGGCTCGGCATGGCGAGCGCGGGCAATACTCCAAGCAAATGAGCTGTGCCGGCGAGCCCATGTAGCGCGCCAATGCCCAGGAGACTGTGACTCAAGACCGCATGCTCTGGGTGATGCTTGTGCGCTTCGGGTGCCTCGTGTGGTCGCGTGGCATGTACGTGTGTGTGCTCGTGCGTCTTCGTTGTACCGTTTGCTTCGACGTGCTCGTGCGTGTGCGTGTGGACGCGCAGTCGTAGCACGCGGTGCAGGCCCCAGACCCCGACGGCAATCAGAACGATTCCTACCAGACGTTCCGACCAGGAGCTGATGGCGTCGAGTGGCAGCGCCTCACGTGCGAGCAAGGCGACTATCGCGAGGAGCCACACGCCACCGCTGTGCCCGATACCCCACAGCAGCCCAGCGAGCCAGGGTCGGCGCCGCTGCTCGATTGCCAGCGGCGCAACCGCGGCCATGTGGTCTGCGCCCGTGAACACATGTGCGGCGCCGGCAATGAGTCCTGCTACCACAGGTGCAAGTTGGATCAAGCGTGGCTCGTTTGGTGGAGTGTCACTAAGGATGTGACCTGGTTAGCAGTAATGACAGTAATACGCTTCATTGGAAACGCCAACATCCGCAACCGCGCTGGCCGAAGGCCTGAAGACCACGCTAGTCACGACTGACAAGCTGATACTAGATCAGTTTCCGGATTTGTCCCAGAGCCTGAGCGAGTATAGTTGAGGGCGCGCAGCCCGCATAAGCTACCCCGGACTCGCCGACCAGCTGCCCTTGCAGACCGCGGTGAAGTTGTTTGTGAAAGCCATGCCGCTTGCGGATGCTGATCCTGAGAATTCACCGGAAAACCCTTCAGTCAAAGAAGACCAATCCACCCTGAAAGCGGTCTCAAACGAAATCTCGGCGTCCAACTGCCAGCGGCTATGGACGTTGCACGGAGCACCCCTGCTGTTGGTCAAGCCATCCAGCGTGATGAGGAAGGATGCGCTTCTGTCGCAGGTGCTATGGAGCGATGTCAGTGTCTTCCTGTCCGGCGCCACGAAGAAACAGACCGAATAGGTGGAGCCATCCGGGTTGGTACCTTGACCCGTCCACCGCCCGGCAACGGCTCTGCCGGTTCTGGGGGTAGAGGGATCGAGCACTTGAACGGCCCGCGTCTCAACCAAGCCGTCGGAGTCGACAAGGACACTCGTGGTTCCTCGCGCGACGCCGGTGAGTTCCACCACATAGTCGGGCCAGCTGAGTGAGATGGTTGCTACTGTTGGATCACCAATGTACCACCGATCCCCAGGGACATAATGACTCCAGTCGGGGAAGTGGGCCTTGGCCGATCCACTCACGCTGTCACCCACATTGAAGGTGATGGGATCAGACCCGATGCCGATCTCTATGTAGGGATCCGCCAGCGGCCAGCTGTAGACGGTCACCGGACGGTTGCCACTGATGCCCATGTAGTCGACGAACAGGTGAGTCGTACCCGGGGTAACCGGGACGAGTACCGCGGGTCCGCCGGGGTAGGACGTGACTCGCGCTATGGCAGGATCCTCGGTACGCCAGTCGCCGGATGTGATCACCACCTTCGATCCGTCGGGGTATCTCACGGAGGCGGTCCCACCAAGACCCCGGCCTGTCTTGACCCACATCGTGCCGGTGCCCTCGCCGATCTCGATCCACGGGTGCGAAGCGGGTGGCTCTTGGGGCAGCCCGTTGTCACAAGCGGGTATCGTGACGGCAAGTAACGGAAGTAGGATTAGACCGTGATTCCGACCGAGGTCGAAGCGGATCATTAGCCCTCCACGAGCGCGAGCGCGCTCGTCACCAGTAGACTGCAACTAGGGCTGATCAGTAGCGCATGCAACGGTACCCGGTGGGCTGTCTCTTCGTTCCATCGTGCCGAACTCACCGAGCACTGGGATCTGCAGATTGGGACGTAGGAAAGACCGTGCTGTCAGCGGGTCGTGTTGTAGCCAGCATCACTTCCACCGTGGCGTTTAAAGAGCAAACGCAAGCTTTCAACCGTAATCCCTTGCTCCGAATCGACTCTTGTGGATCTTTAGTGTGCCATGACATCGCCAGTTGCCAAGACTCTACTAACTCCGTTGATCGCGGTTCTGTCCCTCATGCTTGTCGCCCCAGAGCTCAGTTCGCAGGTCAACGTTGGCGCGTTTGGCGGCTTCGATATGACCGATTTGAGCGGCGACGCACCCGCCAAGACCAAGTATCTCGCTGAGACGGGCTTTACAGCCGGCGTCGTAGGCGAGTTGAGCATTGCCACCGACGTGTGGCTCAGCCTGCAGCCAAGCTGGCTGCAACGAGGAACTAGGATTGCGTTTGCGGTTGAGGGAGAAGAAGAAGCGGTCGATAGTCTCAAGCTAGCGGCGGACTACTTCGCTGTGCCCCTGTTGGTGAAGATCGTGGCCGGTCACGGCAAGACATATGTGTCGGGCGGCGTGGACCTCGGTT
>CP070792.1:435236-440414 GCA_020346845.1 Gemmatimonadota bacterium | reverse complement strand
GCCAAGGAAAACGGCTGGCGGGTTGCGTTGAGCATGGCGGGATTCATATTCCCCTTTGCATTCCTGGTCGGTGGAGCGGTAAACCACATAGGTCTATGGCTGAATTCCTGAATTGCCCACTTTGCGGCTTCGAATTCGAGAGGCTGGATACCCTGTGCGCCCACGGTTGTCCCCTGGGTGGGTCCTGCAACTTCATTCGCTGTCCCGGCTGCCAATACGAGTTCCTGGAGAAGCCCCGCAAAGTCTCGTGGCTCACGCGCTTACTCGGCAGGGAGCATGTGGAGCATCAGCCTCTACCCGAGGGAGTTGTCCCGTTGAAGGAACTCAAGCGTGGTGAGCAAGCCAGAGTGGTGTGCCTGGGAGGGGACAACGGATCGCGGCACAACACACTCTCAGTTTTTGGTCTCGCCGCTGAAGCCGAGATAACACTGATTCAGCAGCTACCCGCCTGTGTGGTCAAAGTCGGCGAGACCGAGCTGGCAGTGGATCCTGATATAGCCGAGGAGATCCTGGTAGAGCGCCTGGAACCGGCGGAATCAGACCTGTAACCACTAGGGTCGTCCCACCGTAGTGTTTACATGCCTTCCAAGAAACGTACGCGCGAAAGCAAGTACACGAAGAACTTCGGCACCAAGCCCAGTACGGGACGTCGTTACGTACTGAACGGCAAGGTGCGCATCGAGTGGTACGACGAGGAGGGGAAACGGCGCTCGCGGACCATTGGGGACAACACCGCGGAGGTTAGAAAGCATGCGGATGAGGCACTGGAAGAGATTCTCGACGTGCTGGAGCCCAAGCCGATGAGTCCCAACGCACCGCATCCGCCGGACTCGATGGAACAGGCTCTCAGGGCCCTCGGCGTTTCAGTACTCGACTTTGCGGATCTGCTGGCGGAGTACGCCGCTTCGTTCGGCAGTGGCATCGCTGAACAACTGCGCAAACCTGTGGCTGAGCTGGAGGAAGGGGAGGTTCCTCCCGAGCTGCCTGAAGCCGAGGTCGTCGACGATGACCTTGACGAGGACGAAGAGGCAGAAGCCACAGACGAGTAGCTTGCGGGTGCCAGCTCCATCGTCTCTTACGCTGATAGACCTCAGCGCAACTCCGCTCTTGTCCGCGGCACTGCTCAGCTCGTATCGATCTGCTCCCTTCCGCGTTGACCCGCGGCCCTGGTTCTTGCTATCGTTGCCCTGATGCGGCCGGATCGAACTACCTCGAAACGCATGGGGCTGAGCGATGAGTGATCCCGTACCTGCCAAGAAATCCGTATTCCTTCCGCGCTTTGCCAGTACAATCGCCCAACGCAGTCAGCTGATCGATCGAACCGAGTGGTCCTCCGAGTTGAGCTGGCCACAGATACGTGCCTTTGCCCGCTACGTAGATGCGTTCGAGGCCAAGAAAGGCATCGAGATCTTCCGCGAGGGTGACAGCGGCCACTACCTCTGCCTCGTTGTGGAAGGGCGCGTTGAGATTGCAAAGCGGGATTCAGGCGGACAATTGAAGACCCTCGCCACGGTCGGGCCCGGGAAGACATTCGGCGAGATGTCGCTCATAGATGGCGAGCCCCGATCCGCGACTGCCATCGCGCTGGATGACTCGAAGATAGTGGTTCTGACGGAGGAGAACTTCAACCGGCTGTCGTACAGTCATCCCCGGCTGGGAGTCGCATTGTTGCTCAAGATGGCTCGACTGATGAGTCATCGGCTGAGACAGACCAGTGTGATGTTGGTCGATTTCCTTGAAGGCTAACCCGTGCGGGAGTCTACCTGCGCGGGCTAGGTTATCGAAAACTCGGCTGCATCGATGGAGGCGAGCTCGTCGGCACTCAACTCGAGTGAGGCCGAGGACGCGGAGTCGACCGTGTGCTCCACTGTTCGTGCTCCCGGGATGACTATCACGCTGTCACCTTGATTCAGGACCCAGGCCAGCACAACCGTATGTGTCGAGGCGTCGTGTCTTTTGGCGATTTCCGCTACGATCGGATGGGCGGGCAACTTCTTGTTCAAGCGGCCACCGCCAACGGGGCTGTATGCCAGTAAACCGATGCCTCGGTTGCCGCAATACTCTACCACACCGGTATCAAGTGCCTCTCTGAAGAAGGGGCTCAAGCGGTTCTGCACTGTCACGACCGGCACGATCGACTCCGCGAGCTTGATCTCATCAACGGTGACGTTCGATAGTCCAATCCAACGAACCTTGCCTTGTTGTCGCAGCTCGGCGAGGGCCCCCACGCTATCCTCCAACGGCACTGTCGGATCCGGAGCGTGAAACTGGTACAGGTCGATCTGATCGACTGACATAGCCGCAAGCGATCTCTCGCAGGCCTGTCGCAGGTGATCGGGGTGCCCGTTCCTCTCCCAGCGACCAGCGGGACGCGTGAGGCCGCCCTTGGTAGCCATCACGATCGAATCACGGTCGCCCTGCCATTCGCGCAGCGCCCGTGAAACGAGTCGTTCGTTGTGGCCGATGTCGCTGTCGTCGAGGCAGTACACATCGGCTGTATCGATCAACGTCATGCCCGCATCCAACGAAGCGTGCACCACCCTCACCCCGATTTCTGGGTCTGACGGCCGACCCTGGATCGACAGTGGCATCGCACCAAAGCCGACTGCCGAAACATGCGGCGCTTCGGGACCGAGCGAACGAGTGATCATGAATCCTTCCTTTCCCTTATGTGACGTGCAGGATGCTCGCAGGAGCGATTGGTGTCAACCGGTGTAAGAAATGATGGTGCTGCAACAAGCAGCCCGAAGCGTAAGTGAGATACGAAACCCGGTAAGGCATTTACCGGCTTAACAGAATGAACCTTACGATGGGGGTAACAGTTGATTAGTTGGATACGCCCCGGTAAGATTGTGCGCTCGCGTGGTAGCTCGAGCAACATCCTCCGGGAGCAAACGGTGAAGATGTGCTTGACAGTTGCATTTGGCGTCGCATCGATCGGAGCGGTGGCTTGCGCCGGTGGCCAGAGCGACGGCGGCGTAACACCGATCGAGCTCAACATCCCCAAATCTGCCATCCCGAGCCCAGGGCTTTGCAGAATCTGGGTGAGCGGAGTAGAGTCTGCTCAGCAGCAGCTGGCGCGCAGTTGTGAGGATATCGAGTGGACGGCACCGCTGGGTGCACGGATTCTCTATCGTCCCGATGACGGCAGCAGGGAAGTAATCGTGCGATACATGAGTCGCGGCACTCCCGGTTGGGTCACCGGGATCGATGCGTTCGATATCGATACGATGCGGCTGGTGCGCGTGATCCAGGAGTACACGAGAGAGCCGGTGGACACGATGGCGGTGTGGTTGGAACCAGCTAGCTGAGCGCTGTGTTGGCAAATCAACGATAGGGTGAACCATGGATTTTAAACTCGTCTTGCGAGAAGGATTCATTGCCGGATTGATCGGCGCTGCCGCCGTTGCCGGCTGGTTCCTGATCGTCGACGTAGTGGCTGGGCAACCGTTCTATACGCCCGCCGTGCTGGGGCAGGCTCTCTTCTGGGGGCTGACCGATCCCGCCATGGCCGAGGTGACTTTCCCGGCCGTTGTGGCTTACACCATGGTGCACGTGTTGGCGTTTCAACTCTGGGGAATACTCGCGGCGTTACTGGCATGCCAAGTGGAGCGTTTTCCTGCCACATTGTTCGTAGTGGTGGTTCTGTTCGCGGTGTACGAATTCGGGTTTTACATCATAGTCGCGACGCTGGCCCAACCGCTGCTCGGCGCCTTGGCGTGGACCAATGTGGCCATCAGCAATGCGGTCGCGGCATTCGGCATGGGTTACTACCTGTGGCATGCGCATCCGAGACTGCGCGAAACTTTGAAGCAACAACCCCTCGGAGCAACCACGGATTGAGCACCCCAGCCGACCGCTGTCGTCACTACCCGAGGGTTCGAGGGAGCACTTCTCCCGAAGAGGCTGCATGCTAGCCGCGTCTCACAGCAGAGTCCATTTGGACGATCTCGTGGTGATTTCAAAGCCGCGCATCGTCCTCATGGTGATGCTGACTGTGGCCGCCGGATATTGGATGGCATCACCCGTCGCACAGCACCCGTTCGTGCTGTTCAACCTCCTGCTGGGTACTGCGCTGGTTGCTGCCGGCACGAATGCGCTGAATCAGGTTGCCGAGCGGGATCTCGATGCGCTGATGCATCGCACGCGTGGGCGACCGCTGCCAGCCGGGCGGTTGAGTCCCGCCGTTGCTGCACTGTACGCCTGGTTGGTGGGCGTGTCCGGCATAACGTATCTGGCGCTCACGGTGAATTCACTCACGGCTGTGTTGGCCGCTCTCACGTTGTTGTCGTACGTGTTCGTCTACACGCCCCTGAAGCGGCACAGCAGCACCTCGATCTTGGTCGGTGCGATCCCGGGTGCGCTACCGATCGTGGGTGGCTGGGTCGCTGCTACGGGTACGCTGACCTTCGAGGCGTGGGCGCTGTTCTGGATCATGTTCCTGTGGCAGTTGCCGCACTTCCTAGCGCTGGGGTGGCTATATCGCGAAGACTATGCCAGGGCGCGCTTCAAGATGCTCAGCTCGGAAGACTCCGATGGCCGGCTCACCTTCGTATATGCGAGTCTCTACGCCGCGGCGCTGGTACCGGTGAGCTTGGCGCCAACACTGCTTGGTATCGCCGGTGGTCTCTACTTCTTTGGGGCCGCGCTGTTGTCGACCGCCTTCTTCGTGGTGAGCACCAAGGCCGCGCGGAATTCCAGCGCGGTCAACGCACGACGCCTATTCAGATGGTCGCTCGCCTACTTGCCGCTGCTTCTTTTGCTGATGACGGTCAATAGGATCGGATAGGCCGCGCCGGTCTTACCCTAGTTGTCTCCCCGCCAACCTGGCCCTCTCACCACACGTCCCGGTGCTGCACCGGTGTGCTCTCCGTCCGCCAGCACCTGCACGCCGTTCACGAACACGTGCACCATACCCGTGGAATAATGATGGGGGTCATCGAATTCGGCGTGGTCCTGCACGGCTGCCGGATCGAACACGACGACGTCGGCGTAGTTGCCGGTGTGGAGCGAGCCGCGGCGCTCGAGCCTGAGATTGTATGCCGGTAGGCCAGTGAGTTTCCTGATCGCCTCCTGCAAGGGAATTACTCCCTCGTCACGCACGTACTTGCCGAGCAGCCGCGCGAAGTTGCCGTAGGCGCGCGGGTGCGGGTTGGAGCCGAGGAATACGCCTTCCGG
>CP070792.1:429952-435136 GCA_020346845.1 Gemmatimonadota bacterium | reverse complement strand
AGCCATAAGGACGCTCGTCGCGATGGCGGACGAGCACACCGGCGACACAGGCAGAGTCGGGATCGGCATCCCCGGAACGATCTCACCCGTCACCGGCCTGGTGAAGAACGCCAACTCGACCTGGCTCATCGGACACCCACTCGACAAGGATCTGGAAGACCTGTTGCAGCGCCCTGTGCGCCTGATGAACGACGCCAACTGCTTCGCACTCTCAGAGGCAATCGATGGCGCCGGCAGAAATGCCAAGATCGTCTTTGGCGTCATACTCGGAACCGGTGTAGGTGGCGGTGTCGTAGTGGACAAGCAGGTGCTCGATGGGGCACAGAAGATCTGTGGCGAATGGGGCCACAATGCCCTGCCCCGCCTGACAGATAGCGAGCGGCCCGGCCCGCCGTGCTACTGCGGTAGATACGGATGCATCGAGACGTTTCTATCAGGGCCGGGAATGCAGCGCGATCACAAAACTGCTACCGGCGTTGCGCTCACCACCCACGAGATCGTCACCCTGGCCGATGACGGGGACGAGAACGCCACGGAGACTCTCGACAGGTACGTCGAACGGCTGGGCCGAGCGCTGGCAACGGTGATCAACGTGGTGGATCCGAACGTGGTGGTTCTAGGCGGTGGCATGTCACAACTCCCCGACTTGGCCGCACGAGCGCAGAAAGCGATAGAGCCGCATGTATTCACCGATGAAGTGACCACACGCATAATTCCCAACGTGCATGGCGACTCGAGCGGCGTGCGGGGGGCTGCCTGGCTATGACATTACAAAGACTCTCTTCACTGGTTGCGTTCAGCGCACTGACAATCTCCGCCATGGGCTGCAATTCGGGTTCCGTGCCCGATCCCGACGACAATGCATCAACGTTGCTCTTGGGGCGCGGCATCAACCTGGGCAACAAGCTGGAGGCTCCGTCGGAAGGCGATTGGGGCGATCCCGTCGAAGCGTGGATGCTGACGACCATCAAGCAGGGAGGTTTTGCAACTGTACGCATCCCCACCCGCTGGAGCGCCCATGCGAATACGTCCCCACCGTACACGGTTGACGCAACCTTTGTGAATCGCGTGACCTGGATCGTGGACCGCGCGCTTTCAGCCGGACTGATGGTGGTGCTGAACGTGCACCATTACGAAGAGATCTTCAGCGATCCTCACGGACAGAGATTGCGTTTCCTCGAAATATGGCGGCAGATAGCGACGCACTTCCGAGACTATTCAGACTCGTTGGTGTTCGAGATCCTGAACGAGCCCAACACGGATCTGACACCGGAGTTGTGGAACGAATTCCTAGTAGATGCCTTGAACGTCGTCCGTCAGACCAACCCGGACAGGTACGTGATGCTTGGGACCGGGGAGTGGGGCGGCATCAGCGCCATGGAGCGTCTGCGGCTGCCCGATGACAACCGTCTGATATTCACGTTCCATTACTACAGTCCCTTTCAGTTCACCCATCAGGGTGCCGAATGGGTATCCGGCTCCAACGACTGGTTGGGCACGACTTGGGGCACCAGTCAGGATAGCGCGGACGTCGAGAACGACTTCGATACCGTCGCCCAGTGGGCCTCACGGCACGACATCACGGTCTTCATGGGAGAGTTCGGGGTCTACTCCCGCGCCGCAATGGACGACCGTATAGCCTGGACCGCCTTCGCGTCCAGAGAGGCCGAGAGACGCGGTTTCTCCTGGGCCTATTGGGAGTTCGACGCCGGCTTCGGAGCCTATACCGACGGCCAGTGGAACGAACTGCATGGAGCACTGATTCCGTGAGACTCGGATCTCAAACACATCTGCTACACACAATCCCCCCCAATACGGTCCTCAGCGCCTTCCAAGTTGCGGCAATGTCCCAGCCGCTCCTGCCGCGTCCCCGCCCGTGCTTGTGCTCGGCGTACCCGGCCAGTACGTTCGCGACGTTACGCCTCGATCTCTGACTCGTGAGCCATCCATGATACACAGCCACTCGACAAGCGCACCTTGGGCGAATGATTCGATAGGAGCGTTGCCGTTGAGCCCCTCGACCACGCGCCCCGTTGCCGCGGGCGCGGCTTTCCTCACCGCCTTGGCACTCTTCGCCGCAGGAGTCACCCCCGATGCCACGGCCGCACAAGAGGGAACTGATGCACTTCCACTCATCAGCGTCGAGGGCAACCGCTTCGTCGGACCAGAAGGAGAGACGGTGATATTCCGCGGTTTCTCGCTATCCGATCCCGCCAAGCTGGAGCGCGACGGGCAGTGGAACCGGGCGTTGTTCGAGGAGGTGCGGAACCGATGGAATGCCAACATCGTGCGCCTGCCGGTGCATCCGTCCGCTTGGCGCGAGCATGGCGAAGAAGCATACCTAACGCTGCTGGACGATGGGCTCCGTTGGGCCGAGGAGAACTCGCTCTACGTGATCATCGATTGGCACACCATCGGAAACCTGCGTACGGAGCTGTTCCAGCACCCCATGTACAACACCACCAAGACCGAGACCCTGCGGTTTTGGAAGACAATCGCTGCGCGCTACGGGAACCGCCCGGTCGTCGCCTTCTATGAGTTGTTCAACGAGCCCACCCGATTCAACGGCACGTTGGGGCGGATCGAATGGGACGACTTCAAGGGCTACATGGAGGAGATCATCTACATGATGCGCGCCCATAATGCGCAGGGTATTCCGCTCGTAGCTGGGTTCAACTGGGCGTACGACCTGACAGAACCGGGTGCAAACCCCATCGACGCGCCGGGCGTGGGGTACGTGACCCACCCGTACCCCCAGAAGCGGGAGCAACCTTGGGAAGATAAGTGGCAGGCGGACTGGGGTTTCATGGCCGAGCACTACCCGGTGGTGGCGGCGGAGTTGGGCTTCATGTCGGGCGACCTTCCCGACGCACACATCCCCGTCATTGGCGACGAGACCTACGGCGAAGCCATCATTGACTTTTTCGAGCAGCGAGGGATCTCGTGGGTGGCGTGGGTGTTCGACCCGAACTGGTCGCCGCAGCTCATTGAGGACTGGAACTTCACTCCGACAGTACAGGGGCGGTTCTTCCACCAGAAGTTGATGGAGCTGAACCCGCGGCGGTGACAGGTCACCGGAATGGCAATCCAGTGCTAATGTCTCGTGGTGCAGACTGATATTATTGGGAGTATGCCAAGCTCAGCGTCCAGGAGACGGTTTATGCGTGCCACAAGCCATTCGCTATTGAGTCTGCTTCTTGCGCTATCCAGTTGGACATGTCGTGCCTCTGATCCCTTGAGCGGGAGCTATGCCCTAGTGGCCATAGATGCACAGGATCTTCCAGCAACTGTACCGAACACAGAATTCCAGGTCACCGACGGTTCCCTCAATCTCTCGGACGGTTCGTTCGTGTTCACATATGGCGCGCATCCCAGCAGGACTGTCTGGAGATCGTTCACGACAGTGCTGAGAGGCACATATGACTCCCGGGATGCGTCGGCCATCGAATTCGAATCATCGGAACAGACCTTCAACGGCAATCCGGTCGAGGCTGACCACTCCTTTGTCGGAGCGGTACAGGGTGAGAATCTCACTCTGACTGATCCGAACCAAGTAGGCTGGACGTTTCGAAGAATCAATCCTATGTAGGGGAGCACAGACACATGTCAGATATCCCTCTGACCAACGCTATGAGGACGCTTTCGTCACTGTTGCCGGTTCTCCTTCTGACTGGTTGTGAGCAAGGACAGGTTGGTTACCAGGGCGGAGCCACTTCAGACGCTGGTTACGACGTTGCCGGCAGGAGCGCAGTCGTTTACACCACTGCCCAAGGTACCGCACTGCGGATGACGCTCACTGATACGGTCGCGTTCGGAGAATCGGCGCCGACTTCCGAGGGGGAGATATACGTATTCGTAGACCCCACAAAGACCTTTCAGACCTTCCTCGGCATAGGCGGTTCGCTGACCGATGCCTCGGCGGAGACCTTAGCGAAGCTTCCCGAAGCCCAACAGCAAGAGCTACTGAACGCGTACTACGACATAGAAAGCGGCATCGGTTACACCATAGCCCGGACAAACATCAACAGCTGTGATTTCTCGAGCGGCAGCTACACTTATGTCGACGAGGGTGACAAGGAGTTGGAGTCCTTTTCCATCGCTCACGACCTCGAGTTCAAGATCCCACTCATTAAGCGAGCTATGGCCGCCAGCGGCGACCGGCTCAAGTTGTTCGCCAGCCCCTGGAGTCCACCGGCCTACATGAAAGACAACAACGACATGCTGCACGGTGGCAAGCTGCTCCCTGAGTATGCTCACTCCTGGGCACTCTACTACACCAAATTCATCAAGAGCTACAGGGAAGAAGGAGTGCCGGTGTGGGGCATCACCATCCAGAACGAGCCCATGGCCACGCAGATCTGGGAATCATGTATCTACCAAGCCGAAGAGGAGCGGGATTTCCTCAAGAACCACCTCGGCCCAGTGATGGTTGAAGAGGGACTCGGTGATGTGAACATCATCGTGTGGGATCACAACCGCGACCTGATAGTGCAGAGGGCTCAAACGATCTTTGATGATCCCGATGCAGCCAAATACGCTTGGGGTATCGGCTTCCACTGGTATGAGGATTGGACGGGTGGAGTACAGATGTATGACAACGTGGCGCTGGTTAATGAGCTCTACCCGGACAAGCACATTCTCTTCACCGAGGGTACACCGGCGAGCTTCGAACCAGACGCGTATGAGAGGTGGGACCTGGGAGAGGAGTATGGGCGGTCGATGATACACGATTTCAATTCAGGTGCCGAGGGCTGGACCGACTGGAACATCCTGCTCGACGAACAGGGTGGCCCCAACCATGTGGGGAACTTCTGCTTTGCACCGATACATGCCGACACGCGAACTGGCGAGCTCTTCTACACGAACTCCTATTACTACATCGGACATCTCTCCAAGTTCATCCGTCCCGGTGCGAAGAGGATAGTGGCTGCCCCGAGTCGCAGCATGCTGCTTTCCACGGCGTTTCTGAACGAAGACGGAAGGGTGGTTGTTGTGATCATGAATCCGACACCAAACGGAGGCCGTTACCATCTCACCATCCGGTCTCAATCAGTGGAGATCAACACGCTGCCGCATTCGATACAGACTGTGGTTTTCTAGGTCAGGATTCTAGGTCCGTAGCTCTGCATTGCAGAACCAGCGGAGCATTCGTACATATGCTGGTCAGTCGAGAATGACAGAACC
>CP070792.1:424557-429852 GCA_020346845.1 Gemmatimonadota bacterium | reverse complement strand
CCATCGTCTGTCATCGTCTTCTTCGTCTGTGATCGAACGTCCTGACTCGGCCTCCCGGTTCCCCGGTATCCCGGCCACCCAGCCCATCGTCCGGATCGTCTTTCATCGTCTTTCATCGTCTTTCATCGTCCGGCGCTGAACCCAAGAACCTCACCGTAACGTAGTGCCCCAACAACGAGACTTACCGGAGGACACAATGAACAAACCCGGTCTACTGATCGGTGCGTTGATGGTCTGTTTTGGAATCTTCGGGACATACCATCGAGAACAGAATACAGTCGAAGCCCCGCCTTTCATTCATTTTCCCAACGCCAATTCGCGCCAGACCTATTTCACCGTTCACAACATTTGGGATGCCTGGGAGATGTCCAAAGGGGCGGGGGTACGCGTGGGTATCCTCGATCACTCGTTTGGTGTCGACGTGCATGACGGACTCTACGCCGGGGCTGAGACGTTCCAGACCGACGACTGGCGCGAATCGTTCGCGACCGAAAGCCATCATGGGTTCTGGATGGCGTCAACTCTGCGCGAGGTTGCGCCCGATGTAGAAATCTATGCCTTGGGCACGTACTCCAGTGACGAGACCCGAAAAGTCGACGCGATGATTCAAGCGATTGACTGGGCCATCGACCATGACCTGGACGTGCTCACGTACTCGGCGGCGCGTTTCTCAGATCAGAACCGAGCACGCTTGGACGAGGCGGTCGACCGCGCGTTGGCAAATGGCATCGTCACCACCTTCATTCATTATCCCCACCCCGGCAATCTGTTGCCCACCTGGCTGGGGCCGCGCTCGGGAGATGACGACCGCGAACCGGACGTGAACATCCTGCACTACGATTATCAGTTGATCTTCACCGAGCGGTACCTGGATTGGCTGGAGCGTGGCAGCGAGAGTGGTTACCGACCATACCTCTCGATCTCGTCGACTTCGCCGGTCACCGCCGGTTTCGTCGCGATGCTGATGAGTGTACAACCGGGTCTGGCGCCGGCAGAGTACAAGCGAATTCTCATGGAGACGAGTAGAGAGTTGAAGTTTCAGGGTAACGTGGCGTCGCGCGCCGTGGACATTGCGGCGGCGTTGAAGAGCGTTATGTAGCGTCTGGGAGGCCGGTTGCTCTCACCTGCTTCAGGCGGGTCGAGCGAGCTTGGTGGCTCGGTAGCCCGGTGACCCGGTATCCCGGCTTCCCGGTGTTGCGGCCGTCCCATCACGCTATGCGAACTCGCCGTGTGCGCCGCTAAGAAATCCGTGATCGTTTGGCTGGGAGGGGAAAGGGGGGGATCCGTGGCCGTTTGGATCCGTGGCCGCTTGCTACGCTACCGTCAACTGCTTCTCGATGACGCCCTGTTTTACCAGGTGCTTCTCCAGGCGGGCCGCCGACATCGGTCGACCGAACAGATAGCCCTGTGCCTCGTCACAACCGAGTTCTACCAGCACTTGCTGTTGTGCCTTTGTTTCCACCCCTTCGGCTACGGCCTCGAGGCTCAGAGCCTGACACATCATTATGATGGTCCACGTGATCGCGTGGGCGTCGTCGCTCGTTGCAAGTTCTTTGATGAACGATCTGTCGATCTTCACGGCATCGATCGGGAGCTGCCGGATGTAGCTGAGCGACGAGTAACCCGTCCCGAAGTCATCGAGCGAAATCCGGAAGCCGTGCTCTCCCAGTTCGTTCAATACGGCTAGAGCTTCCTCTGGGCGATCGATGAGGGCACTCTCGGTCACTTCCAACTCCAAGTCGGACGGCTCTACTCCACTGGTCGCGTCGAGGATACCCTCTACTATCCCCCGAGTCAGTTGCTGTTGCGAAATGTTGACCGCGACCCGCAGGCTATGGGCACCGAGCTCGCGCCAGCGAGCGAGGTCACGTGCGACCACCCGCAGACAAAATTCGCCGAGCGGACGAACCAGACCGGCTTCTTCCGCGAGAGGGATGAACTCGCTCGGTTCCACCGTTCCCAGCTCGTCGCTCGTCCAACGAGCCAGTGCCTCCACAGCAACGATGGCTTCGCTATCGGGTCGCACACGAGGTTGGTAGTACACTTCGAGATCGCCATTCTCGATGGCGCGTCGCAGAAGGACTGCCATGCGCAGCAGTCGAGACGCTTCGCGGTGGCGGGAACCATCATAGAACCGGTACTGATTGTGTCCGGCGAGTCTACTTTGTTGTAGCGCGCTCTGGCAGTTGCGTGTTAGTGTCTCAACATCCGCTGCGTCATCGGGCCACAGGCTGATGCCGATCGATGCATTGACCGGCACGTCTTGCTCGCCGATCGAAAACGGGTCGGCTAGACGACGCAGTATCGTGTCAGCCAGGTATGCTGCCTCGTCCCTCGCGTCCAACTGCGTCACGACGGCGAACTCCGCATCCCCCAGCCGTGTTACACTGCCACGCGATCCATCTCCGGTTGGGGTCTCTCGTTTTGCCCTGTCACCCGTCAGGGTGGAGACTAGTCGGCTTCCTGCCTCCCGCAACAGTTCGGCGGCAACAGCGTCTCCCATCGCGCCCGTGATACTCCCGAAGTCGTTGATGCCGACGGTGAACACGGCCACCGAGCACTGGGCCTTGCCGGCACTCTTGAGCTGTCGTCTGAGATCGCGATAGAAGTACTCGCGATTGCCCAGACCAGTGAGCGCATCATGCAGCGAGAGGTACTTAATGCGTTTCGCTGTGCGCCAGCGTTCTGTAACGTCCTGTACGCTGGCGACCACACGCTTGTCTCCGTTGCGACCATCGCGTCTGCGCCCTCGCAGGTGCAGTATGCGATCTCTTCCCGGTCGTAGTGGGACGCGTACATCGGTGCGGAACGTGCCGCTGGTTGCCCGGGCACGACGAATTGCGGCCTTGAACTTGTCACGGTCATCGCCATGCACTCGCAGTGCCAGGTCTTCGATCTGGATCGGTCCTTCTTTCGGTAGGCCAAACAGCCGTCGGAACTCGGGGCCACCCGACACGTCGTCGGTTTCGAGGTCGATCGCCCAGTGATCGAGTCTGGCCTGGCGCTGCGCTCGGCCGAGTTGCATCTCGCTGCCGCGGAGCCGCGACATGATATCCTGGAAGGCACGACCCAGGTCACCCAATTCGTCGTGACGCTTGACGTCGAGATCAGGATCCAGGAAACCCTCACCGACACGCTCTGCCGCACTCGTCATCTTCACGATCGGTTGCGCAAAGCGGCGCGCGATTATGAGACTTGCAACGACGGCCAGGAACAGTGCACCGGCTCCAGATAGAAGCAGGTTCTGCCGCGAGCGGGCAATAGCGCGATGCTCGGCATCGTAGGTCGTGGACACCCGGATCTCGACGTCGGGAAATGCTCGCACGCGCTCTTCCAAACCGTGGGCTGGCGGTGTGTCGGGCGGTGCCGCGTGAATGGCGGCGCCGAACATCTCCGACCATGCGCCGAATACCGCCGCGTTGATCGGCTCCAGTGCCACCAGTCCACCGTCACGCACGCCCGAGGTGCGCAGCGGGATGGCCACGAGTGCATAGAGCGCAGTGTCGGCTGCCAGGATGGACGCTTCAGCACCCACATTGGGGAACTGACAGGGCTCGAAATAGAGTCTATCACCCGTCGGTGGGCGACGATCGGCAAGATCGTCTTGTCCCGAGCGAACGCAAACGGGCTCGTCTCCGGTACTATCCCGCACGACCCGCTGAGCCGCCGCTCTGGCGAGTTCCCTGTCACCCACGCGGGTCGCTATCGATCCCGAGCGCCGTAGGAAGACGATCGCGGTGGCTTCCTGACTCTCGGCTAGCTGCCGAGCGTAGTAGTTCAAGGTGGGCAAATGGTTTGCGGCGAGATTGGCGCGGAATTCTGGTGTCCGGCTGATTGCCTCGTAGCGGTCGGCAACGCCCCGCAAGTAATCGGCGATCTGCCGATCGGTGGCGCGACCTGCATTGCCTAGGCGCTGTTGGGCTGCATACCGCAGATCGGAGCTCAGGGCCCGGTCTTGGATGAGTAGTGCGATTAGGGTAGAAGCGGCTGCGAGGCTGCCCAACAGCAGGGCGAGCCGTCCTGCTACCCCGAACCTCCACCGCGGCTGACTCACCAGGTGAGGCGCTTCGAGTCGAGCCAGATGTTTTCGACGCTCACTTCGTTTGCGTCGATACGGACCTGGCGAACGGGTCCGGAAACTACCTCGCTCCATATGGAGAGTCGATACCTTCCGTCCGGTACCTGAGGGATCTGGTAACTGCCATCTTCCTCGAGCACGGCGTAGAACGGTGTTCCGCTGACGAAGATCGTGAACGTCTCTTCGGGATGGAGCGAGCAGTAGATCTGCTTGGGACCCTCAGCTATGAAATCAACTGATGCGTACTCTCCGCCCGGCGCGACCGGGATGACAACCTCCGAACCCAGGTCGGCTTCCAGGTCAGGCGAGAAGAAGCGGTGCTGCAGTGTGCCCTTGTTGATCAGAACAACGGTATCTCCGGCGCCAACCGCTGTGAACGGGGGATCGAACAGGGCGCTTGTCGAGATCACCCGAACGACCTGGTTGCCGGCGGTGGCTTCGCTGCTTCTATCGGCTCGTTCCAGCAACACCACAACAGGCCCGAGTGACTTGTTAGCCCCCGGCTCGGCCACCACGCTGAGGGTGCCGGTCACCGGACTCGCCGGTGTGGGCTCGGGAGCTTCGGGTTGGGGCACCTCGGGGATGACCGTCGTCGTACCACCGCACGCCGTGGTGACCGCCAGGATGGCGGCGCACACGCCGTTGATGCACCTACCGCGCTTTGGTGGTGTGAGCCTCACGATGCGATCCTTTCAGACTCCCGCATCTGGTAGGGCCGTTTGGCCCTTCATTTTCAGTCGAGCAAATGGAGGCCGCCCGAGGGCGCCAGAGCCCGCCGTGCGACGTAGTCCTTCCACTTAATAGGGCGTGAGCCATGCTGCCGTGAGACGGGTCACAGATCGATCTCGGGTCCCATTTTCAGACGCGCTGGGGTTGGAAGTTGCATGGATGCAACACCTTACGGTGCCTCAACCCGGCGGTCGCGGCGGTCGCGGCGGTCGCGGCGGGCGGGGTGGGTGGGGGCTCATACACGGCGGACACGACGGGCACGGCGGCCGCGGCGGGCAAGATATCCGGCTACGTCATTGCTGTTGCAGATACTCGTAGTACGCCTTGATCGCCTCTTCCTGCTCGGCGGTCTCGATCGATCCGGGCCTGAGCTCCCTGATCTTCGCGATCGCGTCTTCTGCCGTACTGCCTTGATGTACCAGATAGGCGGCTAGCATCGTGCCGGTGCGCCCAATGCCTGCTGTACAGTGCACGCCGACCCGCCCACC
>CP070792.1:419138-424457 GCA_020346845.1 Gemmatimonadota bacterium | reverse complement strand
CGATTGCGGTCTCGAGGATGTCCTTAGTAGGCGGCAGCAGGACCTTGTCGATCACGTGAATCACACCGTTGGTGGCCAGAACGTTGGTGGCAACGATGTTCGCATCGTTGATCCGTGCACCGTCGGACAGATCGAACAGCACCGGGAATCCGGCAAGCGTCTCTGTCGAGATGACGCCATCCAAGTCACGCGAGAAGACTTCGCCCTCGACCACGTGATAGAGTAGGATCTCTGAAAGTGCTGCCGGATCGGCCAAAAGGGCGTCAAGGGTGCCGTCCGGTAGCGCGCCGAACGCGGCGTCTGTCGGAGCGAATACGGTGAACGGACCCTCACCACCGAGAGCAGCGTCCAAGCCTGTGGCCTCCAGCGCAGCGGCGAGAGTCGAGAAGCCACTGGTCTCGGCGGCAGTCGTTGGTAGGTCGAACGAAGGCGGCAGCAGTACCTGGCCGATCACATGGATGATCCCGTTGTCGGCCATGATATCGGCCTCGTCAACCACTACGCCGTTCAACACTACGCTGCCCGAGGTCACAGCGATCTTCTGGCCTTGCAACGTGGTGACGGACGAGGCTCCGTCGAGTTGAGCAGCCGTGATCTCACCCTGAGCGACGTGGTAGAGCAGAACCTCGGCCAGAGCGTCGGTGTCGGCCAGCAGTGCGTCCAGCGTGCCGGCTGGCAGCGCATCGAACGCTGCGTCAGTTGGCGCGAATACGGTGAACGGACCGCCAGTCGCCAGTGTTGACGTCAGGCCCGCAGCGTCCACAGCTGTGAGCAGGGTGCCGAACGAACCGGCACTCGCTGCTGTTGACACTAGGTCATTGGATTGAACTTGCAGAGGGTCGTCATCGCCGCACGCGGAGACCGCAAACGTTAGTGCCAGGCCGGCGATGATCGTCCGGGCCAGGTTGGTGGAGGACTTGGACATGGCGCAACTCCCTTGGTGAATGTTCAGACTTTGTCCAGCTTATCGAGACTAAGCTTCGCATTTGTCTAAGTGCTGTCGAGGATGATAAGCCCATTTAAGGAATTGTCAACCCTTTGTCTATATGGATATGTGGACATACACCGAACAGCGCCCGGCTGTGATGGCCGGGCGCTGGACCTACCAGGGGAGTTGGTCTAGCTAGTCGTTCTGCTTGAGGGCGTGCAGTGTTTGGCGCAGGGCTTCGAGATTCTCGATGTGAACTGCCCCGATGGTGTCGATAATATGTCGATATGATGACGCTGCCTGGCCACCGATTAGGATCGGTATGGTCTTGGGGGCGGAGTGTCGCAGTGCCTTCAGTTCTTGTCCGATTACCGGATCGCCGGCCGGGTGGGTTATGCTTAGCGCGATGGCCGACGCCGAAGTTTGCTCCGCAGCACGTGCGATGTCATAAGCTGGCAGATCGCTCCCCAGGTACGTCACGTGCCAGCCCTCGAATGCTGACGCAGCAGCAACCAGCATAGCTGCAATCTCGTGCCTTTGGTGGGCCGGGGTGGCGACAACTACCCTGGGCGCGCCGTTCTGCGGCTGTAGCGCGTTTGTAACCTCGGCCACTGTCTGACGGATCACAGTGGATGCTAGGTGTTCGTGGCCAGGGGTGAGTTGGCCGTCGGACCACATGGTCCCGATGCGGTGCATCAGTGGCGTCGCTACTTCGTCCATGAACACGTCGGGTCTGAGGGCAATCACCGCGCGGCCGAAGGATGACTTGAGCCAGTTGTCGTCCAGGGCTCGGACTGCGTCGAGGCATTCGGCGAGATAGACGTCCGGGTTGCCATGGGCTGGCTGCTTGGACCCGCCCTCGGGGCGGGAAACCGCCTCACGCCGATCCTCTTGCACCAATTCAGTTAATTCGGAAATGTCTAGGTTGGCTAGCTGGCCGATCCGCCGGCCTCCCGCCATCGCCTCCTGGATTAGACGCAGCCGCTCAACGTCTGCGTCAGAGTACAGCCGCCGGCCTCCCGAGCTGCGAGCCGGCGTGATCGCGTCGTACCGCTTCTCCCAAGCGCGCAGCACATCGGGCGAAAGGCCTGAACGGCGGGACACCACTTGGATCGGGTGTCGTTTCTCATCTGTTACCGCTTGGCGTTCATTCATGAGCATATCTTAAATAATCGTCTAACTTTTGTCAAATTAAATAGTTAGATATAGGCTTGACAAAACCCTGATATTGCCTGATATTGTTGGACAGATCATGAACAATACGATGTTTGGGATCGTTTTGTCCACATTCAACTGAGAGGTTGCACCATGAGGTTCAAGATTCTTCCTACCGTCGCCCTGAGCGCTTCACTCGCGGTGGCGGCAGGTCCAATGGTGGCTCAGTCGCACTCGATGGGGTCCAAGCCGGACATCGTCGAGACGGCGATCGAGGCCGGGTCGTTCCAGACGCTGGTCGCCGCTGTGAAGGCAGCGGGATTGGTGGAGGTACTCCAAGGCGATGGGCCATTCACCGTGTTTGCCCCGACGGACGAGGCGTTCGCCAAATTACCAGAGGGCACTGTAGATGAATTGCTGAAGCCAGAGAATAAGGAGAAGCTGGTGGCCATATTGACCTATCACGTTGTGTCTGGAAAGGTCATGGCCAAGGACGTTGCTGGAATCAAATCCGCTAAGACTGTCCAGGGTCAATCCTTAAAGGTGTCTATTGAGGACGGAACTCCGATGGTCGACAACGCGAAAATCGTGGCAACGGACATAGAGGCCAGCAACGGAGTGATCCACGTGATTGACACAGTAGTACTGCCTGAGAGCAAGTAGAATTCCCTTCCCCGTCGGGGGTCGCGCTGGAGGGAGCGCGGTCCCCGGCACCCACCTTTCGTCATCCCGCGCCGAATATCTTCTCCCCATCGTACCGTCCATTCTCGATGAAAACCGTAGCGGTAGCGTGACCGGCTGAGATACTGCCTGCCATGTAGACGCCGGGCACGTTGGTCTCGAGTGTCTCACGATCAATGACAGGCACCTTGGTGTTGGGATCGAGTTCGATCCCGATCATCTGGAACAGATCGAAATCGGGATGAAACCCTATCAAAGAATAGACGCGATCCGCCGGCAGCTGCTCGGTCGCACCGTCGGAGAGTCTTACCACCACCTGCTCGGGCTCGATTCTAGTCACCACGGCTCCGAGCCTTGCACTGATCTCATTCGCTCTGGTCCGGTTCTCGATGTCAGGCTTCATCCAGTATTTGACGTTGACGGAGAACTCCTGATCCCTGCTCACCAGGGTCACGCGTGCACCGGCGCGGAATAATAGCAATGCCGCCTCAACGGCTGAGTTCTTTCCACCAATGACCACCACGTCCAGCCCGGCGCTCCGGTGTGCTTCGTCGAAGTAGTGGAGCACATGAGGCAACTCTTCTCCCGCTACGCCGAGCGAGTTGGGATTGTCGTAATAGCCGGTTGCCAAAATCAACTTCTGCGTGGCCACCTGGCTGGTCGATCGATTGGCGGGTGGGGTCGCAAGAGGTGGCTGGGAATTGTGTCTGCGTGATACGTCGTGCTCCAGTAGGCACGACAAGCCCGAATCGGACTGGCGGGTCGTCAACAGCTTGGTGAATGTTGCGACCCTGATACCTTCTGACCGCACCACACCACGGTAGTACATCAGTGCTTCTTCTCTGGTCGGCTTCTCTGCAGCACATGTGAACGGATGCCCGCCGATCTCCAGCAAGTCGGGGGTCGTGAAGAAGCCCATGCCAATAGGGTAGTGCAGTATCGAGTTGACAATTGCGCCGGCATCTATGACGAGTGGATCGAAGCCACGGCGTTTGGCGGATATCGCACAGGCGAGGCCAATAGGCCCGGCACCGACAATGAGAATGTCTTCTTGACTCATGAGAATCCGCGGAAAGTGACTTTGTGAAGGATAGTCTAGTGCCATCCCAAAGTAAGGATACGGGCTCTCCACTAGCGCGGTTTGTCGATCCCAGCCATCTTGTTGGCTCACTTAAGGGAGGTTACATGCCTGACGAAGAGATTGTAGTAGGAAGTTTTCCCAAGAACAACCGCGAGGAAGTGAGGGTATCCCTTTCCAAGTTCAAGGGTTACGATCTTCTGGGTGTACGGCAATGGTTCCGTAACGAGGCCGATGAGCCACGACCATCCAAGAGCGGAATCACGATCCGAGTCGACCTGCTCCCTGAGCTACTCGAGCTGATCGAGAAAGCCAAGGAGATAGCGTTGGAGAAAGGGATCCTGGAACTCGAAGAAGAATAGAAGCCTGGTGGAGGGCTGATACGCCCTCCACTGGGTTTCACCGACCGCTAATAGTCAGTCGTCACCTATTCCTGATCGATATCGACCCGTCTCCCGTCTCCGCCACCAACAGCGGACCACCCCCGTTCAGAGTACCGGTCGCTCCACCACGCATTATCCGGCCTTCGAGCTTGAATGGGGAGGCCATGTGCACATCCTCACCACGTAGCTCGACGTCCGCGCGCAATGACGGATCTGCAAAGATGGTAATGTCTCCGTCGCCTGTGCTCAGGTCGACCTCTGCGGGATTCACGAGATGGAGTTGAATGTCGCCGTCGCTGGTGGAGATCCTAGCAGTGCCTGCCGCCATAGTCACATCTACATCGCCGTCTGATGTCTCAAGTGTTACCCGCTCGGCTGCGAGCATTTCGCCGACCACATCACCATCGCTGGTCGCGATCGTGACGTGCGGCCCACGCAGCGTACCGAAGTGAATGTCACCGTCGGATGAGTGCAGCTCCACGCGACCGTCGAGACTGCCCATGTCTATGTCTCCGTCGCTGGTTGAGATATCTGCGTTGAAGTCCCTTGGGACTGTCAGCTCCACCTTGACGCCGACACCTTGATTGGCCCGCCACTCGTCACTGTGTATCCGGGGGCTTCGAGCTCTCACGGTCACCCGGTCTGCGCTCGCCGCGACCGCGAATTCCATGCGGTCGAAAACCTCCCGTCCCCAACCCATGTCCCGGGCCGAAACGTACACTCTGACCGTGGCACGCGAATCGGAACCGGCCCTTATCTCGACGTCGCCATCAGGAACGTCCACCGCAAGTGTCCCGCCGGATCGCACGTCGAATGTGCGATCCAGCATCAACTCCTGGCCTCGCTGGCTCCCTTGTTCTGGAGCATGGCTGTCGTGGTTATGCCGATTCAGTAGGTGCAATGGCAGGTCGATTTTAGGGGCAACCCATACGGCTGCCATTGCGCATAGGCCGACTATCGTCCAACGGTGTACGGGGTCCATTGTGTCCTCCTGCGCTGTCTCGTTCCGTCGGTCGGATTAGATACGCTCAACCGGTAGAACGTTGTTTCACTGACAATGGCGGGGCCGAGCCGCTGGCTGTGGCCTTGAACCG
>CP070792.1:413683-419038 GCA_020346845.1 Gemmatimonadota bacterium | reverse complement strand
TGGAGCTCGGGATCTCCCAAAATCTGTACAGCCCGCCGCGCCATTTCCTCGATGTCGCCAAACTCGACCAGTGCTCCGTTCACTCCGTCCTGTACAACTTCGGGTAGTCCTCCAACATTGGAGGCAAGCACAGGAACACCGCAGGCCAGTGCCTCGAGCGCGCTCAAGCCAAAGGACTCTGACCGACTCGGCAGCAAGTACAGATCGGCAGCTTGGAGCAGCTCCGCAATCGCGTCCACCTTGCCCAGAAAGCGCACGTCGTCTGACACTCCCAGAAGCTCCGCTTCATGCTCGGCTTCGGGGCGCTGGGGGCCGTCCCCGGCGAGAATCAACACCGCAGGCATCTTCTCGCGTACCTGGGCAAAAACACGCACCACGTCCGGCACTCTCTTCACCTCTCGGAAGTTCGATATGTGGACTAGAACCTTGGTGCCTGGAGCGGCAAGCTGCACGCATTTTTCTGCGGAATCAGCTGGATGGTATTCATCGAGGTTGATGAAATTCGGAATCACCTCGATGCCGCACCCCACGCAGCCAAACTCCTGATACGTTGCCTCACGTAGGTACTCCGAAACTGCCGTGACTGCATCTGACCTTTCTATCGCGAACTTCGTGATAGTGAAGAAGGAATTCTCCAATCCCACCAGAGTGATGTCGGTACCGTGCAGCGTCGTTATGACCTTGACGTCGTGATCCTCCTCCAACATCTGCTTGGCAAGGAAGGCTGCCGGTGCGTGCGGAATTGCGTAATGCACGTGGAGTATGTCCAACTGTTCCCGCAGTGCCACTTCGTGCTGCTTCACCGCAAGCGCAAGTGAGTAAGGGAAGTACTCCAGCAGGGGATACGTGCCGCTCAGGTCTACCTCGTGAAACGATACGTTCTCTACGAACCCACGCAGACGGAAGGGCGATGCATACGAAATGACGTGCACCTCGTGACCACGCCTACCTAGTGCAAGTGCTAGTTCCGCAGCAACTGCTCCCGATCCGCCGTAGGTTGGATAGCACGTTAGTCCAATCCTCATGAAGTCCTTTTCTCCCAAATGCGTACAATCTCCTGCGCCATATTCGAAGCTGGTTGGGTCGAGTCCAAAGTCCTTACAGTGGCCGCCCCTAGTTGGTGCCGGAACCAAGTCTCCTGGCGTTTGGCGTAGCGCCTGGTGCTTTGAGCGATTGACGTCGCCAATGCATCGCCCGACAGCCTTCCCTCAAGGTATTGAACTACCTCACGATAACCTACGCCGTCCAATCCGGGCGCCGCAGGCTCTACACCGGAGCTGAGCAGCTCTTCTACTTCCGCAACGAGCCCCATTTGGAGCATCCTGTCAACCCGCTGTTCGATGCGCCTGTACAGTACCGGTCTGGGCACGGTGAGCAACACATACCAGGGACGCATCACTCCGCGTTCCTTGGCTTCACGCTGCCACCACGATAGCGCGCGGCCGGTGAAGAGAGCTACCTCGATAGCCCTGGATGCTCGCTGTCTACCCCCGCCGCGAAACTCAGGATCCAATCTAGCGGCCCAATTCCCCAATCCCTGTCGGTCTCTGGCCCACAAGCGGAAGCGCTCTCTTCGAATCGCGTCGAGAGGTGGCTCGCGAAACAGACCTTCGGCGAGGGCTCGCACATAGAATCCCGTGCCGCCAACTACCACGGGCTGCTCGCTGCCGGACATGTCCGACAGCCAGCCTGCTGCGTCAGTCGCAAAACGGCCGGCACTGTAGCGCTGTCCCGGCTCGATCAAATCGATACCCAGGTGTCTGACGAGCTGCTGTTCGGCGCTCGTCGGCTTTGCAGTGCCGATGTCCAATCTGCGGTACACCTGCCGCGAATCGGCGGAGATCACGACAATCGGCCAGTAGTTCCTGAGTTCCAGCGCTACCGCTGTCTTGCCCACTGCGGTAGCCCCAACGATAACAGGTATGACCGGTCTACGAACGGCCAAACCGGCGCTCCAGTTCGTCTTTGGGAAGCTGCACCATGGTGGGCCTGCCGTGCACGTCATGCGGAGGCAACTCACAGACAAAGAGTCTATTCAGCAGAGTGTGCATTTCCTCTTGCTCGAGTTCCTGACCGGCCTTGACGGCGGCTTTACACGCATACGTGGCGGCGAACCGCTCGAGCCGGTTCAGTCCGGCCAACCGTCCATGGCCCAGGTCCGCCACGAGCTCTTCGAAACAACGCCGCGCATCGAATCGCGGATGCGGGTTCGGAACCGCGTGCACGACCACCGATCTACCACCGAACTCCTCCACCTCGAACCCCACGGCGCTCAGCAACTCCTTATGATGCTCGACCGCGTCCAGTTCGGTTTGTTCCAAGTCGATTGTCAGTGGCAGTAACAGTCGCTGGCTCCCACTCGTTCCCTGCTCCAGCTCGTGCATGGTTCGCTCATAGAGTACTCGCTCATGAGCAGCGTGCTGGTCGACTATGGTCACGCCTTCAGGTGACTCGAAGACGATGTAAGTGCTGAAGACTTGAAGGAATCTCGCTCCCGGCAACCGAGATGTGGTTTCACCAAACAGATCGAGACCTGGCAAATCTGCTGAGCGACGCGGGTACCCCTGTTCGAAAGCCCCTGGGCCAGCAGTGCTCGAGTTGACGCTCCATTCGGCGCGAGCCGCCTCGCCATCGCGATCAACCACGACAGCCGCCGCATGAGACGGTCTCAGCGCCTGCCGCACCCCCTCTTCGACGGCCTTTTCCACCAGGAATCGGTCGCGGAACCTCACTTCCAGCTTGGCGGGGTGAACATTGACATCAACCCGATCCCCCGAAACACCAAGCGAAAGGAACAGGGTCGGTCTTACCCCGGCTGGTATCGTGGCCCTGTAACCGTTCTCCGCCGCCTTGATCAGAAATGGGTCCTTGAACGGTCTTCCGTTCACGAACAGGTATGCTTTGCGACCACTCGCTCTCGCTTCGGCCGGTCGCTGGACAAACCCGCGGACCGAGATGGGTCCGGTCGCATAGTCGACGGGAACGAGTTGCTCCGCAACCTTGCGGCTAAACAGAGACGCTACTCGATCTGCGATTCCCGATACTCTCGGTGCGTCGATCAACACCCGTTCGTCGCTCAGCAGCTTGAAGTTCACGTCTAGTCGCGCAAGCGCTAGCACTGTCACCGATTGAACACAGGCCCTGGTCTCGGCGCGCTGAGAACGCAGGAACTTGCGGCGCGCCGGCGTATTGTAGAAGAGGCGCTTTACGCTGATGGTGGTTCCGCGGCTGCGAGCCGTCGTCTCAACGGCCTCGACCTGCCCACCCTTGACGACGACTCTAGTACCTTCACTGTCCTTCGATCCGTCTGATGTAGCTGTTTCCATTTCAAACAGAGATACGGAGGCTATCGCTGGCAGTGCTTCACCACGAAAGCCATAGCTCGCCACACCTACCAATTCGGCGGTACTGGTGATCTTGCTCGTTGCATGACGATCGAGCGACAACGACGCATCGTCCCGGTCCATACCAGATCCGTCGTCGGACACGCGCACCAAGGTGCGCCCACCGTCCTCGAGCTCGACGACTATATCGGTTGCCCCGGCATCGAGCGCGTTCTCGACCAGTTCCTTCACAACAGATGCAGGCCGCTCGATCACCTCACCGGCAGCGATCTGATCTGCTACCGAACCCGGTAGCACTTTGATGCGACCCATCAGGGCTGCACCACTTCGTTCGCCAACACCCAGCCGCGATCGCCGGCTCGGCGCGCCAGTATCCAATCCCCTTCCCGCCTGTCCACATACACGGCGCTTCCCGGTTCTATCAGCCTCACGGTACGCGCCGATCCATATGGGGCCTCCCTGAGTGAGCCATTCTCACCCGATACGAGAGCAACCGGCGAGTTGTAGTGTGCTTTCACACGGACGCCAAGCGCGGCAAACGCAAGCGAGAGCGCAAAGACCGCTGCAACCACCCACTTACGTCGGCGGAATCCTACGAGGGTCCAGCCTGCTATCCAGAGCACAGTTGCGGCCAGGAAGGCCTCTGCAGGAGTAATCCTGGAGATCCAGGTCATCTGCCTGGTTGTCCTGTCGCGACGCGGCAAGAGATCGAGTGCTTCTCTCACTCTCCCGTTACGCGGAGCAAGCCGAGCAGCTCGAATCCAGGCAGCTTCGGCCCCAATTTCGTCGCCCGTTCTGTACAACGCGCTGCCGAGATTGTACCAGTGCGCTGCAATGAGTGGATCGTTCGTAGCTCGCAGCCTGAAGCTGTCCGCCGCCTCTTGCACAGCACCCGTGTCATAGAGCCTTTCCGCCGACTGTGCCTCCACTCCCGGGACTATCAGCGCTGCCAGGAGAAGTGCTGTTGCAACGACGGCCCCCTGCTGTGGCCCAACAGCTCTTCCGGCGTCAAGGGATTCCGTGACTGCCACAACCTCCGCACTCAACTCCTCGGGATCGACCCCACCTTCGGGCCCATAGCTCGCTTGCCACAGCCGCTCGCGAACGCGCGCGGCATGCTCCGAGACACTCTTGTCTACGCCGGCAGCACACAAGGCCCCAACAAGCCCGTCGCCATCCAGAGCCTCGGGATCTCTCACCAACATTCCTAGCGCCTTGCCAAAACGCGACTCCAACAGCTCCAGCTTGGTCGGCACCTCATGTTCCGCCAGGGGCTCATTGCGCCGGAGCCTCATGGCAAGACGGCCGGTCAGAACGGCAGCCGGCGGCGCGAGGATAATGACGATCCAGATCCACCACGCCCATCCCCATACCACACCTGCTACACCGGCACCACCTTGCACAATGGTCAGAGGCAGCCGCGAGCTATTCACGGGAGCCGGCCCCGGCGGACGTCCCTCTGTGACCAGTTCTATCGGCAGCGTTGTCAGCGACGCGTACTCCTGCTGGGTCGGGTCGTAGTAGTGGTAGGTCAATTCTGGAATTCGGTGCGTGCCATATGAGTCGATGACTAGCAAGTACCGAAACGTCTTTGTACCCCACATGCCATCGTCACGGGATTCCAGATCGACCTCGACTGCATCGGGGTAGACGCGGGTGCCTTCCGGCCAGTCGATGTTCGGTTCAGGCCACAATGCAACATTGCCCTTGCCGCTCAGTAGGGCGGTCACGGTAGCAGCTTCACCCACTGCCAGGGTCGTATCTAGCGTCGTGAATTGGAGCTCCAGGTTCGAAGCAGACGTCCCATCGAAATCGATCGGACGGCCGCTCGTCGGCTGTGGCAGCACATCCAAATCCCGTGGTTCACTCTGCGGCTCGTGCTGAACCTCTCTGCTCAGGAAGGAATACGTCAACGGTAGACTGTAAGAGACGGTTGCCGGGCTAATAGAGAAACTTCCTGGAGTCAGCGGGAACACCACCTGGTGATGGACGTATACGTCATACCACGTGC
>CP070792.1:408218-413583 GCA_020346845.1 Gemmatimonadota bacterium | reverse complement strand
CTATTCGCCTGAGATCGCAGGTGCGATGCTGCAGCGGCAGCAGGCCAGTGCAGTTGTGGCGGCACGGACCAAGATCGTAGAAGGTGCGGTGGGCATGGTCGATCTGGCCTTGGATTACCTGTCGAAGAAGGAAATCATCGAGCTCGATGAGGAGCGTAAGGCCGCGATGGTCAGCAACCTGTTGACTGTACTGTGCTCGGATCGCGGGACTCAGCCGGTGGTCAACACAGGGACCATCTACCAGTAGGCTAGGATGTCAGATCGAAAGCCGTTCTTGATACGGATCGATCGCAAGGTGCTCGAGGCCGTTCAGCGCTGGGCCAACGATGACCTGCGCAGCCTGAACGGCCAGATCGAGTTTCTGCTCAGGCGCTCATTGAAACAAGCTGGTAGGTCCAAAGACGAGGCGAGCGATGAATGAACCAAGGAGCCGTCGATGACATCGACCACGCCCACCGTGGTTTTTCAGCCTTTGCACGATGACGTGATCGTTCCTAGCCGCAGCACTGAGGAGTCAGCTGGCTACGACGTTCGTGCATACATCAATGGTCGCACGGTGAAGTTGCGCAGGAGCACCGAGCAAGAAGTATCTGAAGTAACTGTCACCGGCGGCAAGCTAATCCTGGAACCCGGTGATACCGCCTTGGTGCCAACCGGGTTCAAGGCACAGGTGCCTGCTGGGTACGAGGCCCAGGTGAGGATCAGATCTTCAATGGCCTTCAAACGCGGTATTAGCCTACCTAACGCACCGGGTACGATTGACTCAGATTACCCTGATGAATGGCTGATCATGATACGCAATCACTCCCAAGGCGATGTGACTCTGCAGCACGGCGAGCGGATTGCGCAGGTGGTACTGAGTCGGTTCACTGTGTTGGATTGGCAGGTCGGGGAAGTGGGCATCATGACCGATCGGAAAGGCGGCTTCGGTAGCACCGGCGAAATCTGAACGAGCCGAATGTGGCTTTCGATCCGCCCGTAACCTGACAGCACCGCGGTCTAGTACTAACTTGACTCAACCTCACTGGAGATCGTTACTGCGTGCCGAACGCGATCCTTGCCCTTCTCGTCGTGACGGTAGTCATCTCCCTAGCAGTGTTGGTCTTGCAGCTCAGGGGCCGCGGCAAAGCCGACGCCACACTTCTCCAGCAGCAATTGATCGAACTCCGATCCCGTCTCGATTCAGTAGTCGAGTCGCAACAGCAGGTACCGCGCGCTTTGGCAGAGGGTAGTGCCGAGCAAGTACGGTCGCTGGGAGAAGTCAGAGAGCAGTTGGTGCGTTTGTTCGATGCAACCGCGCGTTTGGAGAGCATGGGGAAGACAGTGGCTGATGTTCAGGAGCTGCTGCGTGTGCCGCGGCTGAGGGGTACGCTGGGCGAGATCTGGTTGGAGGAACTACTGCGCCAGGTGTTTCCTGCGGCACTGTATGATCTGCAGCACGGCTTTAAATCGGGCGAACGTGTGGATGCTACGGTCAAGGTGGGTGATCGACTGGTACCGATCGATGCGAAATTCCCACTCGAAGCGTGCCAGCGCATGCTTCAGGCCGAAGGGGACGACGCCGTCCGGGAACGCAGGGCTTTCATCCGCAGTCTGAAAGACCGAATCGATGAGATTGCGGACAAGTACATCAGACCGGACGAGGGAACGTATAACTTCGCGCTGATGTACGTCCCCGCTGAGAACGTGTACTATGAGGCCATTGTGCGCGGAGTAGAAGCCGAGGGTGGATCCGAGGTCGTTTCGTACGCGCTTGACCGCAAAGTGATCCCCGTTTCGCCCAATACATTCTACGCCTACTTGGTGGCGATTCTGCACGGTTTGAGAGGCATGGAAGTTGAGGCCCGGGCTCACGAGATCCTCGACTCTCTGGCCGGACTGCAGCAGCAGTTCGTCCATTTTGAGCGCGCTTATGAACTCGTGGGAAAGCACCTGGCCAATTCTCTCAAGCAATATGAAGAGACCGAACGGCATCTCGAACTCATCCAACGCAAGTTCAATCGGATAGACTCTCTGGGAAACGGGGCAGAAGCCGACAACTGACCGATCTCTTTCCCCGCCTTCCCCTCCTTCCCCTCCTCAATCTCCTCTCTTGACACCCATTTGACGCCTAGTCGTCACCATACGGTGGTCGCTCAGGTGTCACTACTCACTCTCCCCTCGAGAAGGGGTGCTCAAGGAGGCTAAGATGAAGAGGCTCACGGTACTCACCGCGATCGCGGTGGCGGCATTCCTGGCGTCTGCCTGTGACGATGCAGAGCCGCTTGGACCGGCTGATGCCGAACCGGCGGAAGCCGAAGAGTTCAGCGAGATGGACGCGCATCGATGGGGCTTCATTCTGGGCAGGCCGATCAAGGTGATGACTCGCAACCTATACGTCGGGGCCGATGTGGATCCGATCGTCGAAGCTGCTGCCATGGGGGCGTCGCTGGAGGAAATCGCCGGCTTGGTCGACGTCGCGTTCCAGACTTTGATGATCACCAACTACCCGGAGCGGGCTGGGGCGTTTGCTGACGAGATCAAGAGCAGTAGGCCACACCTGGTCGGGCTACAGGAGGTCTCGATCATCGAAGCCGGTGGCACGACGCTGGACTTCCTCGCAATCCTGCTGCATGAACTGGCGCAGAGAAACCTGGACTATCGAGTTGCGGGCCGAGTCAAGAACATCGATCTGACAGTTCCCAGTGGAGCAGTAGGATTCGTGCGTCTGGTAGACTACGATGTCGTCTTGGCGCGTGGCGATGTTGAGATCTCGAACGTTCAAGAGCAGAACTATTGGGCCAGACTCGAGTTCGATCTAGGTGGGATACCGCTAGTGATCGGCCGCGGCTGGGTCGCGGTTGATGCCAAGGTTCACAACCGTGAATTCCGCTTCTTCGACACACACCTCGAGCCTGCCAGTGATGTGGTCCAGCAGCTACAAGCTGCCGAGTTGATGGATACGGTGAACAACGTGGACATACCCGTAGTGCTGGTAGGAGACTTGAATACGCGGGCAGACGGATCTACGACTCCAACCTACGAAACCCTGCTGAACGCTGGTTATGTCGACTTGTGGACCCGGCGCCTTGGGCCTCCTAATGAGGGATACACGTGCTGTCATGCTGCGGATCTGCTAAACCCGATCCAACAGTTCTACGAGCGTATCGACTTCATCCTGGTGAAGAATGAGACAGTAGTGTCTCAGAGGTTCGCGGTCGGAGCCATTGTCAACGCGTGGATTGTGGGGGAGGAACAAAAGGACCGGACCACCTCAGGACTGTGGCCATCAGATCATGGCGGTGTCGTCGCTAGGTTCAGAATCCCGGTCGGCCGTCATTACGCTATCAAGTGACCTGCTCAAGTGGGAGCGGAAGGCAGATCAGAGGGGGCCGGTTGGTCCCCTCTTTCGTTCTGTGATCCCATATTGTGTGCAAGTTCTACCGTTTGAAGCGTCCTATCAAATAGCAGTCATGTGGCATCTGAATAGGAGGAATTCACATGTGGTACAAGCACATTGCCGTGATACTCGCTCTTGCGATCCCTTCCGGCGGTATTCTGGCACAGGCGGGGATGGACGACAGGAAGTCACAGTCGACGGCAGAACAGAGACAAGAAGTATCGATCACTATCTACAACCAGAACTTTGGCTTGGTTCGGGAAGTACGAGACCTGTCATTGGGGACCGGCCGCGTTGCATTGGAGTTCCGTGACGTGGCTGCCTCGATCGAACCTGAGACCGTACACGTCAAGGCGCTGGGTGGCACCGGCTTATTGCGTGTCCTGGAGCAGAACTACCAGTACGACCTGCTCAATCCGCAGAAGCTGCTGGAGAAGTACGTCGGTAGGACGATCAAGGTCTATCGCTACAATTCCAATACGGGACGTGAGGAGGAATACGACGCAGAGGTGTTGGCGGTCAACCAGGGCACGATTCTGCGCATCGGCGACGAGATCACCTATAACTTTCCGGGACGATTTGCGTTTCCAGAGATCCCGGACAACCTGATTGCCAAACCCACTCTGGTATGGCTGTTGGAGAGCGAACGAGCCCGCCAGCAACTGGAGGTCTCCTATCTATCGCGGGACCTGAACTGGAAGGCTGACTACGTACTTGTGGTCAACGAAGATGACACGGCGGGTGATCTGACCGGTTGGGTCACGCTGACGAACCAGAGTGGAACGTCGTATGAGAATGCCCGTCTCAAGCTCGTGGCCGGAGATGTACAGCGAGTCAGCGAGGGCAGGATCGGACGCCGAGAGCTGGAGATGATGCGCGCCGTCGCAGAAGACGCGGCGCAATTCAGAGAAGAAGCCTTCTTCGAGTACCATCTCTACACACTGCAACGGCCGGCAACACTACTGCAGAACGAGCAGAAACAGGTGACACTGTTGGAGGCCGACGCAATTGGGATCCACAAGCGGCTGATCTTCTACGGTGTCTCTCACTACTACCGTGGCTCGTATGGTCAGGTCGTATCCAATCAGAAGGTCGGCGTCTATCTGGATCTCGAAAACAGTGAGGCCAACAACCTGGGTATGCCGTTACCGGCGGGGATCATACGGGTTTACAAGGCGGATAGGACGGGTGCCCAGCAATTCATAGGTGAGGATCGGATCGATCATACTCCACGCGATGAGACAGTCCGCGTCAAGATGGGAGAGGCGTTCGATGTGGTAGGCGATCGACGACAGATGGAGTACCGGGTCCTTGGTGCCTGTATGGCCGAGAGTGAGTGGGAAGTTAGCGTACGTAATCACAAGGACACCGATGCGGAGGTGGAGATATTCGAGCCGGTAGGTGGGGATTGGGAGATCCTCAGCTCGAGCCATACTCCGATCGAGCTCGACGCGCACACGTTCAAGTTCGTCGTCGACGTGCCTGCCAGGGGTGAGGTGGAGGTGACCTACCGGTTGCGAGTCAGGTGGTGCTAGAGGTCAGTACAGGTGTGCGCCGGGGAGCCCTGTCCCCGGCGCAACGCCCGGCTCGGCGCCCAGAAGCTCGGGAATCCTTCGAGCTCGGTAGTCGAAGATGGCCTGGAGCTGCCGCTTCACCATGACGGAATGGGCAATGTTGCCCAACGGCCCCAACGGCATTTCATACTCCACCCGATCGATCATTTCTACCCCGTCGGCAACGGAACGGAAACTGTGCAGGTGGTACCACGAGCGGTACGGGCCTCGGATCATGCGATCGGCAAAGCACACTTCTTCCTCGTAGCGGTCAATTAGCGATTCCCACTTCATCGAAAACCCCAACCAGCTAATCCTGTAGGAAATCCGGGTTCCCTGCTTCACTGTCTGGTCGGATAGGTGACGCACCCGGAAGTTCAACCACGATGGAGTGATCAGGGAAAGGTTGTGGGGGTCTTTGAAGAAGGAGAAC
>CP070792.1:402709-408118 GCA_020346845.1 Gemmatimonadota bacterium | reverse complement strand
TTGTGGACAAGTACGACGACCTCATGGGGTTTGTGTTCTTGAGAGTGCCGCGCAACCTCTGGCGCCCTGACCGAACCGTGAACCTGAGGGTCGTCGGTGAGAGCGCTGGGCAACGGACGTGGTTCATGGTGTTCAAGGAGCCGCTCGAACAATCGGTGCTCCTGCGCAACACGCATGCTCTCGTGCGGAGCACTCCCGAGCCAAAGCAGCACGTCAGGGTTGATCTGGTCTATCTAGGAATGTCGGGAAATGTCCGCATCAGCAGCACAGATGGGCGCATCGATCGTCCACTCGAATTGGGGCACCATCGCTTCGAAATCCCTGTTCCCGCCGTTGACAGTGACACGGGCGTCAGAATCGCGATCGAGATAGACGGTCTTGCGATAGATACCCAATTCACAGTGACGCCGGTGCGTCGGCTCGATCTCTACTTGATTCATCATACCCACCTGGACATCGGCTACACAGACCGACAGGACGAGGTGGAGGTGCTGCAGTGGCAGCATCTCGAGCAAGCGCTGGAGCTCGGCGCTCGAAGTGACGGCCTGCCCCGAGGTTCGCGGTTCGTGTGGAATCCGGAGGCTCTGTGGGCGGTGGAATCGTATCTCGAAACTCACGGCGACGCTGAGCGCGACAGGCTACTCGAGGGGATTCGGCGTGGGTGGATAGTGCTCGACGGCCTATATGCAAACCTGCTGACGGGGATGACGTCGTCGGAGGGTTTGATGCGGAGTCTAGAAACCGCGAGGCGCCTCAGTGAGCTCGCCGGTGTGGAGATCGAGTCCGCCATGCTCAGCGATATTCCGGGCTTCACTTGGGGATTGGTGCCGGTGCTGGCCCACAATGGGATCAAGTACCTATCTATCGGTCCCAACTCAGGGCACCGGATTGGACACTTCTCCCAAGAGTGGGGAGATCGACCGTTCTATTGGATCTCGCCCTCAGGCAAAGAGAAGCTCCTCACTTGGGTCGCCGGTTCCGGCTACTCGTGGTTTCACACTGGTTTGGGCTACACCAAACTCACCAAGTGGTTGGACGAGGATAACGTCTTCAAGTACCTGGACCAGCTTGTGGAGCAGGGATACCCCTACGACATAGCGCACATGCGCTACAATATTGGTTCTGACAATGGTCCTCCCGATCCCACGCTGGCACAAGCAGTCGCTGCCTGGAATGAGCGATACATCTCACCTCGTCTGATCATATCCAGCACCACGGAGTTGTTTCGGGAGTTTGAGGAGCGGTATGGCGATGATTTGCCGACTCACGCAGGTGATCTCACCGGTCACTGGGAGGATGGTGTCGCTTCGTCGGCGCGCGAGACCGCCTTGGTCCGCCGCGCTGCCGAGTCGCTGACACAAACAGAGATCCTTGCAACGATTGTGGACAAGATGTTGTCTGAGCAGGACGTTTACGATGCTTGGAGGCAGGTGTTGCTCTACTATGAGCACACTTGGGGATCCTGGAACAGTATCAGCGAACCTGAATCGGACTTCACGATCCAACAGTGGGAGATAAAGAAACAGTTCGCCGATTCGGCTGTGGAACTCTCACGAGCGCTGCGTGACAATCTGATAGCGCGGTCGGTTGCCGACTCACCTCATAGTGTTGCCATCGATGTCTACAACACTCTGAACTGGCGCCGCACAGACGTGGTAACGCTCCCCGCCAAGCTCGCGGCCGGAAGCAACTATGTGTTGGACGAGACCGGGCGTGAGCTTCCCTCTCAGCTGCTGGTAACGGGCGAACTCGCCTTTTTGGCGCAAGGTGTTCCCGGTCTGGGGGCCAAAAGATACCTCCTGGCGAACAAGACTGTCTTGGCCGCGGATGACCCCGAACCTGACGCTACCATCTCAAACGGGAGAATCCGAGTCGCGGTCGACACATTGACGGGTACCATATCCTCGCTGATGTGGGAACCGGCGGATTGGGAGTTCGCAGCGGGAGAGGGACTGAACCGGTACCTATACGTCGCCAGCCGTGACCCCGGAGTCATCGCGACCAACGAAGAGGTCGAGGTCGAAATCATCGAGAAGGGGCCCCTGATCTGGTCGTTGGTGACAAAAGCGGAAGCGCCGGGTAGCAGTAGCGGGATCTCGCGTGAGATTAGGCTATACGCTGGCATTGACCGAGTCGACTTGATAAACCGTGTTGACAAAGCACTGATCTACGATCCAGAGGCGGTGCTGTTCGAATTCCCGTTCAACATCCCCGAGCCGGAGAACAGAATCGACATACCCTGGGGATCGTTTCAACCGGAGTGGGAACAACTTCCCGGGTCATCAAAGAACTACCTGAGCCTGCAGCGTTGGGTCGATGTTCACAACGAACACGTGGGCATTACCCTCGTCAGCATCGACGCACCGTTGGTGCAGATAGGCGATGTGAGGACGGACGCCATAGTGGCCGGCTGGCTCGAGCACTTGCATCCGAGTCCGAAGCTGTTCTCGTACGTAATGAACAACTACTGGGAAACAAACTATCGGGCGGGCCAGCAAGGAGAACATGAATTCTCGTATGTGCTACAACCGCACCTGGCTTTCAATGAAGCAGAGACAGAGCGGTTCGCGCTGGGAGTAGCTCAACCGTTGGTCGCAGTGCCTACCACAACGCGATCACCGGTGAAGGATCCGCCACTGAAGATCGAGTCTAATAGCACCGTGGTCACGTTACTGCACCATGCCGACAGCGGAAACGGTCTGGTGCTGCGGCTGTTCAATCCAGGGTCAGCGGCCGACACCGTCAGTGTTTCAGGCGCGGACGGATCCCAACCTGCTATCTGGAAGAGCGACCTGTGGCAACGCAAGGTCGAACGTGTAGACGGCGCCTTCGCACTAGGCCGCCATGAACTGGTGACGCTGCTGGTGGAACGACCATAGAAAGACAAGAGCCCAGTAGGGCCCTGGCTGAGGTAGTCTGTAGGAAGGCCACTCTTGCCCGGTGAATTGCACGAGGCAAATTGACGGGCTGGTACGCTTGGGTAGAACCTCAATCTGAAAGTGATGGGGCAAGCAATGAGAGCTTTGCAACTAGGGCTGATTGCTCCGTTGAGCAGGATACTAGGCAGTGCTGCGGTGCTGTTGCTGGCGGTGGTGACCGGTGTATGGTCGCAGACCGCGCTTGGTGTGGGGCGCCATCAGGTAGCGCGTTCGACTGCTGGAGTAGTTGTGGCGGCGCATCCGCTTGCTGCACAGGCGGGCGCCCGGATTCTCGAACAGGGTGGCAATGCGGCAGATGCCGCGGTTGCAGCGGCCTTTGCGGTATCCGTCGTGCGGCCATCGATGAACAGCATTGGGGGTCGCAATCAGATCCTGATTCGGTCTTCTGATGGGAGTGTTTATGGCATCGATGGCACTACACAGGTCCCGGAGGGTTACGATCCGGCCACCGCGCCACAGGCTTCGTACGGCTACGCAACGATAGGTGTTCCTGGGGCTCTCGCTGGTCTGATGCGTTTGTACGAGGACCATGGGTCGCTACAGCTGGAAGCCATCATGGAGCCCGCAATCGAACTCGCCGAAAACGGATTCAGGCTGCTACCGGGCCAGGCCATCTTCCACGCCATGTCCGCACGGCAGATAGCGGAATCAGAAGGTGCCAGGATGTACTACCTGAAGCCTGATGGGTCACCGTTTCGGGCTGGAGAGCTACTGAGACAGCCTGACCTGGCACAGACTCTTCGTACCATCTCGCACGGTCGCGCAGAGGTGTTCTATCGCGGTGAGATAGCAGACGCGATAGTCGCTGATATGGAGGCGAACGAAGGATTCGTGAATCGGTCTTCTCTGGCCAACTACAGAGCCGAGGATGCCAGAATAGTCCGTGGTAGCTATCGTGGATACGACCTGATCGGTATGGACGTGCCATCCACCGGCGCACTGGCAATACAATCGCTGCAGATAATGGAGAACTTCGATCGCTCCGATTTTGCAGTCGAGGAATGGGCTGTTCTTACTGCCCGTGCTATTGGGCTCACGGTGGCTGATTTTCTGAGGTTGGGAAGTGACACCGCGGCCATCCGTGCCACTTCAAAGCAATGGGCTGCAGAGCAGGCTCAGCGGATCGAGGCGGAGGGGTCGAATCAATCAACCGGCGAGTTGCAACCCGAGGCAGCAGCGGCCCACGATGGAGGGTACACGACCCATCTCTCTGTAGCCGACAGCACGGGTATGGTGGTTTCCCTTACTCAGACTATCGGCCCGGCGATGGGATCCAAGGTGGTCACCCCCGGTCTCGGTTTTTTGTATGCAACGACATTGGGTGGCTATCTGGGTGGGGAGATGTTGCCCGGTGCGAGGGCGCGCTCTTTCATCACACCGTTCATTGTGCTCAGAGATGGAGAGCCAGCTTTGGTACTGGGTGCCGCGGGTGGTATGAGAATCCTCTCCGCGGTAGTTCAGGCCGTGACTCGGGTGGTGGATGACGAGATGGACCTCGCTCAGGCGTTATCTGCACCGCGAATTCACCCAACCTTCGATTCAACGTTTGCTCTCACGGGGGTTGCCATGGAGACTGTACCGGGCCGTGGCTGGACAGATGAGCAGGTGGACGCGGTGGAGGAGACTGGCCTTCGGGTGTCGACGACAGAGCGGCTAGGTGCGTTTGGGCGAATCCACGGCATCATGAGAGACCCCGTACTGGGCGTATGGATTGCGGTGGCCGATCCGGGTGGTGAGGGCACAGCCGTGGCGCTTGGTGGCCGCTGAGAGTCGCCTTTCCAGCCGGTCATACGCCGCGCGTTAGAACGTGCCTGCTGCTCTGCACTGTATTGGGCAAGATCCGGACGATCCTGCCCTTTGCGCTTTCTGGCCTCCAACCCCAGATTAAGGGAGCTACGGGGGGTCGGAGACATGGCACGAAGGAACACCAAGATTCAGAGTGACAAGGCAGGCAACCTCTATCTGGATGTGCCCTTGGATGGGGGTGCTCGTGTAATGCGGGTCGGCTTCTCCCGCTGGTATTTCGAACCCCCATTGTGTGATGATGGAACTGTCGATCTCGAAGCCGCTGCTGGGGAATTGGAGCGGGGCATAACCGGCGGCACCCTCCATATCCAGAACCTATATGAGAACGAGCAGTTCAGGTTTCCAGTCGAGGTCGAGTTGGAATCGAAGGATGACTTGGAGGCGTTGATCCGTGCGATCAGGCGAGTATTCAAGGAAGGTCTGAAGCGGAACAACACCGCGCGGCTGGCAGGACTCGAGCAGTGCCAAGAGCGGTTGACGGAGTTGCCTGATGTGGATGAGCGTCCCGAGCGGCGCAGGCTTTCTGAGAGGCGTTCTCCCAAAGACCGGCGAGCTCTGGAACGCCGCAGGTGGTACTCGCCGCCGGTCACCGATAGTCGCACGGGTGACCGTCGGGCTGGACCGGAACGCCGGCGGGCGCGCGAGCGAAGGGCGGCCTAGAGGG
>CP070792.1:397162-402609 GCA_020346845.1 Gemmatimonadota bacterium | reverse complement strand
GCCATCGATGAGTTGCGTTCATCTGGTAGACCATTAGGAACTATCACAGCTCCGGTCCTGGGTCTAAAGACCGGCGCGAATGAAGTTTTTGTCGGACGCTTGCTAGAGTCACTTGGTGAGACTGTCGCCGTGGAGCTAGGTGGTCAGCGAGTCGTGCTCGAGAGTTCCTTGGTCCGGCCGGCCCTGCGGGGACGTGACATACGCGCATTCCGTACGTACGCGAACCGGATCATACTCTGGACCCATGATGAGACTGGTGAGCCGCTGCGAGTCCTACCCTGTAAGGCCAGACGTTACTTCTTACGACAATCAGCTATCCTCCGCTCGCGGAAGGACTATCGCACAGGCCCTCCCTGGTCCGTATTTCGGGTCGCTGGCGCTATTTCGAAGCATCGTGTCGTATGGTCTGACATATCACGCAGGCCGCGAGCAGTTGCACTCGATGAGACTGATGCGAAGTCGGGGATTCCGTTGAACAGTTGCTATCTAGCACCGGTCGGGGACGCCAAGACTGCACTCGTAGTAGCGGCCACAATGAATTCGACTTGGGCTCATGCCCTAGTGACGGCATACGCCGATGAGGCACGCGGCGGCTATCGCCGTGTCAACTCACGAGTAGCATCACAGATTCCGATCCCGGTAACCGGTCCTAAGCAAGACAAGTTGGCCGAGCTCAGCCGGCTGATGCACAACCAAACCAATGTCGAAAACTACGATGTGGACGAAGTGGTCGCGGATGCCCTGGATCTATCGGCCAAGACACGTACCACTCTCCGAGAGCTGTCCGCGAATCAGCGCTGACCAGCTCCACCAGGTTCATGAGCCGCTGTCGTGGAAAGTGGAATTCGATCATTCCGCAAATCCCAAGGATGTCGAGCCAGCTCTGCGGGCAGCGGTTACGGGGCCCAGGGACGATCTTTGGGAGCCTCCATCATGGTTGCAGCCGCACCAAGTGGAGGCAGCTAAGCGCATACACTGCAGTCTGCGAACATTTCGATTCGCGTTGCTGGCAGACGCCGTCGGGTTGGGCAAGACATACGTAGGACTCTCCGTTGCATCCATCTATCCTTCCGTCGTTGTAGTAGTACCGGCCGCGCTACGACTACAATGGCACCGCGTAAGCAAGAGCGTCGGTCTCGAAATCACAGTGCAGACACATGAATCTCTGAGTCGAGGAGCTGAAGTCGCCCCCACCGACCTGGTCGTGGTCGACGAAGCACACAGACTGCGGAATCCAAGTACACGACGCTACGCGCAACTTGCACGATCCGTTCGCCGGTCACGCCTGTTGTTACTCACAGCTACGCCGGTGGTGAACAGAGCAGATGACCTGGCGAACATGCTACGACTGGCACTCCCAGACCACGCTTTCGCGTTCTTGGGACTCGCTTCCCTCGAGGCAGCGGTAGCGGGTCATGACTGCGGCTCGATCGTACACGCCACCGCGTCTGTCATCGTGGCCCGATCGCCAAGCAGCATCACTGGTATCACAGGTAGACTACCTAAGTTACAGGACCTGCCAGTCTTACGACCACCGACAACAACAAATCAGACGATTTCCAGGCTGTTGAATGGATTGGACTGCCTGCAGTTTCCCAGTATCGCCAACTCTCAGGAATCGGCGCTCCTCAAGCTCCACTTGCTGTACCGGCTCAGTTCCTCGATCGACGCATTTGGTGAGACAGTTCGGCGTCATCTGGCCTATGTCGACCGGGCACTGAATGTTGCCCTGCGGGGCGAACGTCTATCTCGCTCAATTGCGAGGAAGATCTTCTCATCCGAATACGAGCTGCAGCTCGAGCTCGGCGATGTCCCCATGTCAACTGGAGCAGTCGATGCAAGCAGGTTGAATGCTGATCGTAACCGACTCAACGAGATCCTGCAGGTCCTTGCCCGATGCAACGGCACCGATCCCAAGGCAAAGACTCTCACTGGTATCTTGGCGCAGCGTTCCGACCGTAAGACCGTTGTATTCACATCGTCGGTGGCAACCGCACATAGGCTTGCACAACTGATGCGGTGGCATCAAGTGGCGGTCGTTGGTGCTGGAATGGGATGGATCGCTTCGGGTCGACTGCCTGTCGAACAAGTACTCTCACTCTTCGCTCCCTTGGCACGTGGCGCACCAATCCCACCAAAGATCTCCACAGTTAACACCCTCATTGCAACCGACTTTGCCAGTGAAGGCCTCGACTTACAGGATGCCGACGCTGTCGTTCACTACGACCTGCCCTGGACACCTTTGAAGCTGGAACAAAGAATCGGCCGTATTGCACGACTCGGCTCGCGACACACGACAGGTCAGGTATGGTGGTTTGCCCCACCCCATGACATCGAACGCAGGCTCGAACTGGAGTCGCGAATCGCCGGAAAGGCCAGGTGCCAGCTGAATTTGAGAGTGGCTGCCACATCACGTGTCGGCAAAGCCCAGATCGTGAATCAGCTACTCGACGAACGAGAGATACTGAGCCGTCACGGCTCCATGCCATCCACCACCCAGCCCCTGCACGCGGTAGTCCGCGGACCGCATGCAGCAGTTGCCGTACGGTGGCAACTTGCAGATGCTGAGATCCCAGAACTGATGATCATTCGCGGAGAATCCGGTCAACTGGAAGCCGATTCCGCTGAAATCAACCGCATACTTCTAGCGCTGAGTTCGGCCGCACCCAGTCCGCATCGCCCTTCGAAGACACTTGTGAGTTCGTTCTTCAAGACAGTTCGACAACGCCTTGCCGCGGCCGACAGAGGGCCGGTCGACCAGACAACACGCAAGTTGGCGCGACACTTGGTCCAATTGGCCAGAGCCGCGGGAAAGAGACGTAATTCGGAGTATATCAGACTGCTTGATACAATCTTGGAGCGCCTGAAGCAGGGGGTCTCAGTCGGTGCCGAGCGAACATTGGAAGAACTGCTGAACAGCGCGTCGTCCAAGCGCAATCTGCAACGTTGGCTCACGGAGCAACCGAAATTGATCCGTGCACCTCACGGATTCCAAATCATTGCCTCTATTTGGGGAGACGGTCGGGTGTCGGGATCGCCTAATCTTCACCAGTCATGATTGCCTTCTCGTCGTAATAATCCAACTTGTGCAACGGCATCACGACACTCGACAGCACGTTCAGCACGTGTCCCCCGATGCGCTTGTAGAAGCGCGCTCCCAAGACAACCGCTGTCGTTGTACTGGCATTGTGATCACTCCGTGCTATGCTCTCGATCAGAATGTCACAGCGGCGAGCCAGACTCTTTCCCTCTTGGATGAGGGCCACCGCACGATCCATGTCCGATTTCTCGAACACCTCCGCAGTCGCGGCAAAGGCGGTTTCCACACCATCACGGATTTCGTGCAGCTCTGCAACAATCTCGTCGTCAGGCAGAGGTGCTTTGTAGAAATCCACCACCTCGGTCAGGTTCTTGGCATAATCACCGAGGCGTTCCACATCCTTAACCAAGCTCATCAAGAGTAGACAATACGGAAGATCCGCTGCAGTGCCAGAGAGCGACAAGTGTGCGATGACCTGCTTACGGATCCTCCGCTCAAGCTTGTTGACCTGAACATCCTGTTTATACACCCAGGTCCGATCCTCTGGCGTCACGTCTTTGCCAAAGTATATGTCGCCAGCCCTGAGCGTGGTGTCATAAGTGATCTTGAGCATCCGGGCAAAGTTCTCACCCATTGCTGCAAGTGGATTGTCGGATCTGAAAATGCTGATCAGCTGACGAAGCATTGGTACCCCCAGAGACTACTAGAGCAACCTATTCAAGACCGCGAACAGCGCCGGCAGTCCATAAAACAATACAATGACGTATACGAGCGCCCACCTGCGGGACCTAACAGCAATATCTGCAATCCAACGCGCCGCGCTCAGTGGAATATTGCGAATCCGCGGCCAAGGATAGATGAGTACGGTGCCACTGACGTTGAATCCCAGATGCACCAGTGCAATGATGAGGCCCGCCTGCGCGTTCTCGCCCGTGACCGCAAGAGCTGCAAGCAGCGCCGTAATAGTCGTCCCGATATTCGCCCCAATCGTGATAGGAAAGGCCTGTGCCAACGTGATAATGCCGGCTCCAGCCAACGGCACGAGCAGTGACGTTGTGATAGAGCTCGATTGGACCATCACGGTCACGATCACGCCGACCGACATTGCGAGTAGGGCACTACGCTCCAAAGCCTTGGAAACGACCGACTCGACCCTGCTCTGCATCGCCGATCGCATCACCCTCACCAGCATCATCAGTGCAAAGAAGATCAGAAGGCAGCTCACCAGGATCAGCGCTATTGCCAGGATGCGGTCCGACTCAGTCGCGAATGATATGGCAGACTTGATGTATCCCACTGCTGCCTTGAGGGCGCCCTTGATCGGACTGTCATAGTCCACACCACCCCCACCGATTTCCATGAGAAGGTCGGAGACACCCGTTGCAGTACGTCGCAAGTAGCCCGTCACCAGTTCCAACGGCAGCAAAACGGCAACGGCTATGAAGTTGAAGAAGTCGTGACAGGTAGCGACTGCGAAGGCCCGCCGGAACTCCTCTGGTCGCCCCATGTGCGCTAGGGAGACGACTGTGTTGGTGACGGTGGTCCCGATGTTGGCACCCATTATCATAGGGACGGCATTGGCAACAGGGAGGGGATTCTCGGGTGCTGCAACGAACGCGACAATCATCGATGTAGTGACCGACGAACTCTGCACGAGTGTCGTAGCCAAAACACCAACCATCAGTGCAATGAACGGGTTTTCAGTAGCCGAGAAGAACGAGTCTAGCACCCCTTGGCCAAGTGACTTGAACCCATCACCTAGGCCATTCACTCCAACCAAGAAGACAAACAGAAGAAGTAAGACCGCAGCCAATCTTGCGATCGGGTAGGTTGCAAATGACGCGAGCTTCCCCGGCGGTGGTGGACCACCTGTCATCGGCGGACTCGTTGGTGTGCGAAGGTGAGTCAGGCTCGGATGACGATTTCGTCAACCGACATCAAATCTCTGTATCTGATCGCAGCAAATCTTATCCTGTAACCCTTTGCAAATCAAGCAGATAAAAAGCGACTTGCGGGCCCGGTGTTTCGGTGTATATTCGGTGTTAATGGCCGAACAAACACCGAAACAACCACACTGTGTAGCCTCTGCATCGGTGCCGAGAAAAGAGGTAGAACAGACCGTCCTCTGGACTTCCGAGCGGTGTCCAGAGTGTGGTGGTAGTGTTTACCCAGCCTCGGGGTGCTTCTTCTGTCCAACGTGTGGGTGGGGGAAGTGTGGCTAGAGCAACTTCGTTCTTCGACCTCGACATCAAATCGATCCTGAACCCACCTGAAAGCACCGGCATGGGGTTCTGGTCGCTCAATCCTTATGTGGGATGTGAGCTCGGGTGCACCTACTGCTATGCCCGATATGCCCACCGGTATGTAACAGAACGGGCACATGCATCCGGTCAGCTATCTCCAGTAG
>CP070792.1:391513-397062 GCA_020346845.1 Gemmatimonadota bacterium | reverse complement strand
TCCAGTAGGGCTCGCGCCACTACCGCTCGACCGGCTTCGGTGCCGAATGCGGACGCAGTGATACCCATGAGGCCGCAGATGAGCCAACACGCCGCAAAAAAGAGCGCCTTAACCAAGCGACGAGCAATCAAAACGCCTGTCCTACCGAGAAGTGCAGCCTGAACTTGCCGAGAAATGACGCAGGCGCGGGAACATAATTGCTAGCAATCAATTCGAGTTCACCCGATGCGATGTCAGGTTTGTACAGTGGACTTGGTCGCGGTCTATATGGATTGTACCCGACATCGAGGCGAATCGGTCCTAACGCTGTCGCGATTCTGATCCCGAAGCCCGGAGTGATCTTGATCTCAGACAGTGTGACAAGATCATCACCCCTGTCAGCAACTTGTCCGGCATCAACAAACACCGATCCCATTACCCGCCCACTGAATATTGGCAGTGGGAACCGTATTTCCGCATTCGCCAGAATGAGTTGGTTTCCTCCCGATGCCGAGGTCCTTATGATGCTATCTGGTACGCCACTCGTAGTGTCCACACGCTCCAAGACGCGCACCACCGGTCCCAGCTCGTTCTGCGCATATCCACGCACGCTGTTGGGCCCACCACCATACATCCTGTCCTCCGATGGAATGAACCGGCTTTCACCACTTTCCAATTGAACGAGCGGTGCGCCGACGGCTCCCAGCCTCACGCGCCAGGCAAACACACTACGTCGTGTCACAAGATGATAAGACGCGTACTCGAACACCCCCCTGGTAAACTGGATCAACGAGTCGGACCCCAGGAAGTCGTCCGCGTGGCGAAAGTCCATCGTGATGCGACGGCCACTAGTAGGGTTCAACACAGAGTTGGCTCGATCCCACACTATGCCCAGACCAACAGTTGCTCGAAAACGCGGCTGCTGAAACGCCTTGGTGTCCTCAATGAGGCAGACGTCCAGAAACTGACAGAAGCTGGCTGGGTCTGCCTCTGTCTTGGCTCGGCCCAGAGAATACGAGGGGGTTATGGAAACACCAAATGGAGTCCACCAGGTTACAGCAAAAGCCCCGCCGATCGATTGGCGCAGATATGCCCTGAACTCGGTGTACTGCTCGGCACCAAATGTCAACGCAGCACTAGTGCGTCTCGACAAGAAGAATGGCTCCTGCAAACCCACCGACACGTTGTAGTTCAGCTTGCGGAGACTGTCTGACTCCTGCTCCAGTGCAGGGCAAACGTTGTTCTCGAATCCCCAGTTGGTTGGCTCACCTACCCCGATCTTGGAGAACTGGGCCGATAGATCCAACGTGCGCCCCGCCCCCAGGAAGTTGTACAGCGTCCAGCCACTGAGCACTCGGAAGCAGTCGATCGTTCCGTAACCACCACCTAGTCGTATACGGTGCAGGTTCGCCTCCGACACGCGTACCGCGAGCGACACAGTGGTATCGCTTTCGCTCTCCGGGATCGTGTCGGCGAGCCCCACAGTGACGAAGTTGAAGAGATTGAGACGGTATAGATCGCGTTGGCTGCGATACAGTTCCCGTTCGCTGAACTGGTCGCCCGGTCTCAAGGACATTGCCTTGCGGACGACGTCCTCGTCTATGACATCTGTGCCTACTACCTCGATCGATTCGACCGTAGCACGTGAGCCCGCTGAGACCAAAAACGAGATATCGGCGGAGCGTTGCTCCAGATCTACATCGAAGCTCTGGAAGATCTGCGGATAGGGGAAGCCATCGTCCTTCAGGATCATGCCTACGCTGTCTGCCGTCAGCTGCAACAATTGGAGATCGAACGGATCACCCGTGCGAAGCGGCAACTTCGATACCACGTTGCTGGTGTCTATCAGCTCATCCACACCAGAGATCTGGAACGACGTAACGCGAACGGGTTCACCCTCTTCAATGATGAATCTAAGGTACACGTCCTTCTCGGTTCTTCGGACCAGCGTGTCCACAGTGGCTTCCCGATACCCGCTGCGACGGTAGAGCAGGAGCAATCGCAATACGTCACGTCGGAACTCAGTCTCGTTGAAGTAGCGCTTCGCACCTAGGCCGATCCATCGCACCACCGCCCACCGCGCAAAGGCAGACGACCGGGACGTTCCAATGGACATCCGCAGTGTGGCGTCATCGATGGCCCTATTGCCCGAGAAGGACAGCTCCCGCACAACGAGCCCTCGGGTCTCTTCCTCCTGTCCACACAAAGGGCCTGGTTGCCCCGCAAGCAAGGCGAGGATAACCAATGTGAAACCTGCTGGTTTCAGGATGGATCCCGTTCCAGGTTGGCCAGCATCTCCGCAACTGAAGTGAACTTGACGCGTGGTCTCCCGTCCGGCTCGCCACGGCCCGTCTCCAGTTGGTCGAGTCGCTTCCAATCCCCGTAAGAGAAATGATTTGGCTGCCGTTCCGACACGAACTGGGACAACACCGTTCGATCAGTGTTCTCCGGACGAAGTGTTCTCTCAGCTGCCACATCCTCGAGCATCAAACCGACGGTCTCGACTGCATCCGGCTTGTTCGTTCCAATGACACCGGACGGACCGCGCTTTATCCACCCGGCCACGTATAGGCCTGCCAGTGGCTCACCCCCTTCGTGCTCTAAAACCCGGCCCTTTTCGTTTGGCACTACGCCCCACGATTCGTTGAACGGAAGGTCCGGAATGGCAACGCCACGATATCCGACGGACCGGAACACCATGTCAACCGGCAAGTCTTCAAAACTGTCGCTCGACCGCGGTCTGAGAGACCCATCATCCGAGCGATACAACTCGTTCTTGACCAACCGCATCCCAGACACGTTCCCGTCATCATCTCCCCGTATCTCGACGGGCGAAACCAGGAAACGCAACGTCAGACGTTTTTCTTTGCCCGTTACGTCGGCCGTGGCCAGTTGCTGCAGAATGTCGACCTTGCGTACGAGAGCCTTGTCCTGGCTCCCATCCACGTCGGCCTGACTCAACGGATCCAGCTCTACCTCCTCGGGCAATACTACCAGGTCGGCGCCCTCCATCTCACCCAGCTCTCTTATCTCGGCATTGGTGAACGCAGCCTGCGCCGCACCCCTCCGACCCACGACGAACACCTCCCTGACACGACTCTGACTCAGCGCTTCCAGGGCATAGTCAGCGATGTCCGTCTTGGCCAACTCCTCCGGCGTTCGACAGAGAATCCGTGCCACGTCAACGGCCACGTTTCCGACACCTACAACCGCAACACGTTCAACCGAGAGATCAAAGTGGTAATCACTGTATTCGGGATGTCCGTTGTACCAGGCCACAAACTCGGTTGCCGGGTGGCTGCGCCCCAGATCCTCGCCTGGGATCCCTAGACGCCTGTCGGTCTGGGCTCCGGTGGCGAAACAGATCTGGTGGTAGTGTTGCTTCAACTCTGCCAACTCGATGTCGTCACCGATATCCACGTTGCCAAAGAACTGGAAGCGTTCGTCGGAAGCCACCTTGTCGTAAACCCTGATGACCTTCTTTATCTTCTGATGATCTGGAGCAACCCCGAACCTGACGAGGCCAAAGGGTGTGGGCAACCGGTCGAACATGTCTACCTGAACCGCCAGATCGCCTCGTTTTAGAAGATGCTCGGCTGCATAGAATCCGGCCGGCCCGGACCCCACGATAGCTACCCGGAGCGGCTCCGAATCCGTGCCTATTTGTGTCAATGTCCCCCCCACGCTCATGTGTTGATAGATGATATAAGATCTACTGTTAAGCGGTATGGCGGTAGAACGAGTTACGCTCTACCTTGGCAGCTGTGAGGATCTACACGAAATCAGGAGACAGTGGGCAAACCTCGTTCTTCGGGGGACGTCGCGTCTCCAAAGACGACGCCCGGGTCGCTGCGTACGGAGATGTAGACGAGCTCAACTCGTCCATCGGGGTCGCGGTTGCCACTGATCCGGTGGAGCTGGAGCACGGCCTGCTGACCGACGTTCAGAGAGACCTCTTTACCATTGGCGCACGCTTGGCAAGTCCCGATCCCGAAAAGCTGACGCAGGCACTCGAAAAGACCACGTTGCATAATGTCAGAATCGCCGAACTCGAGAGTGCGATCGATCGGATCGATGATGAGTTGCCCGATCTCGGCTCGTTCATACTGCCGGGAGGAACCGCCAAGAGCGCCCTCCTCCACTACTCACGTTCCGTATGCCGCAGGACCGAGAGGAGCGTGGTGGCACTCGCAAGACACGAAGTGGTACCCGACCTCGTGCTAGCCTACCTCAACCGACTCTCGGACTTGCTATTCATGGTCGCCCGACTCGCAAACCATCGCTCGAACGTTTCAGACACCAAGTGGTAGCATGACAACCTATTCCTTCTATCAAGCCGACGTCTTCACCAGTACACCGTTGAGCGGAAACCCACTTGCGGTCTTCCCCGATGCGCGTGGGCTGAGTGATCACACGATGCAGGCACTAGCCAGAGAGATGAACCTCTCGGAAACCACGTTCGTGCTTCCGTCGGAGAAGGCCACCAGACGAGTCAGATTCTTCACGCCAGCGGCCGAGATCCCGCTCGCCGGACATCCAACCATCGGGACTTGGTGGCTGTTGGCCGAGTTGGGAGAGCTCGAGCTTCCGGACCATGGGGTCGGCCGAATAACGCAAGAAACCGACGCAGGCGTGCTCCCCGTGGACCTTCATCTCGATGGGGGTAAGCCTACGGAAGTAGTTATGGTTCAAGCACTTCCGGACTTCGGCCTCACGGTTTCAGACACAGCCGAGCTGGGCGTGGTGCTGGGTGGCACCACGGACACGGTCATGAGCGACCCGATGCCTCAGGTGGTATCGACTGCCCTTCCCCAGCTCATGGTGCCCGTCCGATCGCTCGCCGAGCTGCAGGCTCTGCCGAGCGGAGGTAGTGGAGGCAGCCTGGTAGAAATGCTGCGGCGATTCGGAACGGACTGCGCGATGTGCTACACGCATGAGACGGTGGATCCCGAGGCCACCGTTCACTGCCGCATGTTCGCACCAGGGCTCGGCGTTCCAGAAGACCCGGCCACAGGCAGTGCGGCCGGAGCGTTGGGTGCATACTTGGCTTGGCACAACATCGCCCGACCTCGCGATGGCCTTAGTACTGTGACAGTGGAGCAGGGTATTGAGATCGACCGTCCCAGCCGAATCAATGTGGAGGTGGCGGTCGGTAACGGAGGCGAGATCACCGAAATCCGTGTGGGCGGCACCGCTGTCGTCTTCATTGAGGGAGAGGTCCGGCTATAGAAACCGTCAGCGTTCGGCTCCAGGCTCGATCGTACAACGTCCTCCTGGGCGACGGCTTGCTTGGTGACATCTCTAGCCTGGCGGAGCAATACTCGCGTTCTCACCGCTACGCGATCATCACTGATTCGAATGTTGGTCCGCTCTACGGCGATGAAGTGTGTAGCCGCCTCGGCGGATCAGACCGCGCTGCATTGTTTCAGTTCCCTGCTGGAGAGCGGAACAAGACGCGAGATACGTGGCAATCGATCACCGACCAAATGCTGGATAGCGGCCTCGGACGCGACACGACGGTCGTTGCATTGGGCGGAGGGGTCGTGGGCGACTTGGCAGGATTCGTTGCC
>CP070792.1:385858-391413 GCA_020346845.1 Gemmatimonadota bacterium | reverse complement strand
ACAACGAAGCCCAACCTTCCCAACGTCCCGTTGACGGTGCCACAGTTGCAGCGGCATTGTAAGCCGTGCGCTCAATGGCATCGACGCCCGCGGTGAGGGCACCAATGAAGAAACCGGACGACTCCTCATCGTGGCCGATCGGTATCCAGAAGTGTGGCCGCAACGCACCCCACGGTGTGTAGCCGGCCCCCCTTACCTCGATGTTTGGGGCACTATCCACCTGAAGTGGCTGGTCGAGCGACACCGTTGCATCAGCACCTAGCAACGGTCCCTGCTGTCGCACGATGGCGTACCCGTCACTCAGCGCGGTAGAGTAGTACAGTGTACCGCTCGGTGAAATGGCCGGTTCCCTGGCACCGGTCGGTTCGTTGGTGAGTCGAGTCGTCTGTTTGCTCGCCATGCTGTACGAGTATATCTGCGGCATACCGCGGCGCTCGGACGCAAACATTAGTGCCGTACCATCGGTTGACCAGACGGGATCAGCATCCATCGCCCTGTCACTAGTCACGTGCTCGAACTGGCCCGGCCGATCCCATGGCCAGACAACGATGTCCCAGTGCCCGTTCGCGTGACGTGCCGCCGCCACCCACTCACCTCCAGGCGACACTGCGATCCGCCCCCAGTCATCTGCACGCGGCAGCGGGAATGTCGCCGACTCCATTGAGACGTGGTCCACAGTTCGCGCTCCACGAACCGCGGTGTCCAGTCCGATGACTCCCAGTCGGCCGAACCGAGACACGAACACATCTGTATCACGGGAACCACGTGTCAACCGGGTCCACTCGCCGCCGGGGGTCCAACGGTACAGATCGCTCCTGATGTCGACCGGTGTATCGAACTCCAGTTGGGTCAAGAACAGCGAGCTGTCTACCCACACCAAGCCCTCGACGAGATTGGTGCGGTGTGACGCGACTTCCTCCCCGCGCTCGAGGTCGTGCACAATGAGTCGCTCGATGTTCTTGCCGTCGTTGTTACGGTACGCCAACAATCGGCCGTCGACTGACACGCGCGGGCGCGGCTCACTGCGAAGACCACGAACGACCAGTTCACCAGTGGTGCCGTCACTCTGGGAGTTCATCCGCAACCGTTCCCATCCCGAATCGACTCCGTCGGTTCCCGCCCCCTTCATGGGACTGTTCACGTTGAACACGATCAGCTGACGCGATGTTTTGTCGATGTACCGTGGGATCAAGGAATCCCCGAACTCTCTGATCTCCGCTCCAAAGAAGCGCGAGCCCCAGGCGTAGGGACGCGAGCCGGCGGGCCATACGCGGTTGGCGAACGTCGCCTCACCCGGGTTGGGCCACTCGTCGTCGCGCGCGGCACCGACTAGGAGTTGTTCGAAGTAGTAGCCTCTCTCTCTCCCAGCCGCCGAAAACTTCGATTCGTAGTATGTCGCCAGACCCTCGGTCACCCACATCGGCTGATAGGTGTTCGGGAATAGACCCGGCGCTCTACCGAACACCTTTTGTAGCACGTTCCACATTCCATCTGCCCGGTCGAGGTGGAACAGATGCACCAGCTCGTGGACGATGACCAGTCTGAGCCAGATGTCGTAATTGCCGGTGGAGATCGCAGTCGATGGTGGTGTCAGGTAAATGACCATCCGGTTGGACGGCATGACGGTGGCGTAACCATTTGAGAAATCGACGTTGTCTCCGAGCACCATGTCGATCGTGCCACGGGGCGGCCGAAGCTCGGTAGCTAGCAAGCGATAGGCGCGCTCTGCCTCACGTGCTCCCTTGAAAGCGAAGGACTCGTACTCCGCCTTGGCATGCACTCTGAAGTGCTCCGTGTGCCACGTCTGCCAGTCACCACTCGGATCGACCTGCCCCTCTACCGGAGCCATCACACCTGGGCCGGCTAGGCCGATCAACCACAGCGTCAGAGACCTCGCAGCTCGCACTTCAGCGCTTCTCGTCGGCCGTGCTCTTGAGAAACGCGGCAATGCCTTCGACGATCCCCCTCGCGTAACGCCACTGCCCCTCCTCGCTTGCGAGCACCGCTTCTTGCTCCGGGATCATCATGAACAGCCCCTCAGTCAGGGCAGACGGCATCCAGGTCGGCCTGACCAGCGCCAAGTTGCCCCTGCCTATCCCGAGATCACGAAAGCCAAACTGTCGCACCAACGCTCGCTGCAACTCTCGCGCGAGAGGCGCGCTGCGCGGGTGAAAGTAGTAAACGCTGGTCCCGTTGTTCACGAATGGGTTCACACCGTCGGGCAACGCGTTGGCATGGATCGACACCAGCACATCAGCGTCTGACTGTTGCGCCTGCAGTGGCCGTGCTATCAAGCCGACCGGATCATCGGTATCCCGCGTCAATACGACACGTGCGCCGTAGCGCTCCAGTAGCTGTGCGGTCTTGAGCGCAATCGGGAGCACGATATCCGGCTCCCACAGTCCAGTCGGCCCTCTTGCACCTGCCGGTGGGTGCCCGGGATCGATCGCGATCACTCTGCCGGCTAGAGGACGACGCGGGTCGACCTCTGGAGGTCGCCGCACCTCCACTATCAGATCCGTGCCATCCCACCGACTGCGGTATCCCCACACTGGCTGCGAGAGTGCCAGGGTCACAACCGCCTCGTCCTCAGCCGGTTGTGCGAACGAGATCAGGTCGACCAGTGGGTCCGTACCGCCGTATTGGATCCAATCAGCATTTGCTGCCACTCCATACAGAACGACGCTCAGCTCGAACCGCGACTCTCGTATGAGAAACGGGACTCGATTCGACAGCGGGATTCTCAGCGATACTGAGTTCTCGCCGGGTCGAAGTCGCATCGAACCCAAGGTGCCGCCTGGTGGTGCGGTACCGGGTATCAGAGGATATACGTCGCCAATCGAGACCCAGGCGACGCTGGACCGAGACAATTGAAGTCGCACTTGGTCGTTGCGGCGACCACTCACCACCGCAACCGTTCCGTTGGGAAAGAACCAATGATACGTTCCAGACGCCGAAGGCCTGCCGACAACGATGCCATCGGTATCACCCCTGCCAGCACGATCGTCGTTCAACACAACGACCGTGGGAACCACTCCATCGATCAATCCAAGTCTCACCGGCCATATGGCGATCGCGGTGTCCCTCCGCACCACCGCACGTATGCGCATCCACAGCGAATCCTTGGGCAACGCTGGGAAGTTCGGAGCCAGTACTAACCCGGGATCCGGACCCAGCGTCTGCGGCCACCAAGCCACATAGCGATCGCGCTCCTTCGGGCCCTGGCGGGGCGGCTCTGTCCCGAACGCGCGCTCTCCCCATGGCAGATCGTCCGGTGCGGTGTCAGGTGCAAAGCGTATCATCATTCCATCGCTCAAGACTCCCGTTACCTCGGCACCTGGCGCGGCACGCAATGTCAGTCTCGTGCCCTCGCCCGGTCTGACCCAGAGATCTCCGACGGGTGTGAACGAGGTGGAGTCGATCCAAACATTGCTCCGAGGGGGCTCGTACCGGCTTGCCAGCGGAATCCTGAGGAACGCTATCGCCGTCTCGCTGCCGGCTCTTGCCTCGATGCGCAAACGCACCAGCGAATCGTCCGGTAAGGGCAACCATGCTATCCAGCCGCCTCTGGGGTGCACCTCGACTGCAACACCATTCACCCTCAGCTCTGCGTCACCTCGTCCCACACTGCCAAACACGAAAGCTGAGTCCCGACTCTGGAGAACAAACCCCTCTTCGACTTCGATAACCTTGGAATCACCGGCGCCCACCGTTACACCGGTCGTCGGAGGGTAGACGACCGTCAAGGCAAGCGGTCCCGAATGAACGGGTGGCGGATCGGGCGGTTCAAGGGGCCCGCTTGGCGCCGGCCGATAAGGGGGGCCTGATAGGAAACAGGCGAACCCCCAGGGTAAGAGTAGCAGCACCACAGCAGCCCACCGGACACGTGGCATGGTCGCGGAACCTACACAAACTCAACGATCTACGCTATTCCGCTTGGTTGACCCCCAATTTTACGGGCAGTAGATTGGCTCACTCCACTTCCGAACTCAACAGGAGTCGTAAGTCACGTGCGCGTTTGCGCTCATTGTGGCCGTGAAAACGACGAACGGTCCCGTTTCTGCGAAGACTGCGGCAAACCAGTCGATGCACCGCCCCCGGGTGGCGTGCCCGTTGCCAAACCACCGAACGCTGCACCTGTCGGGCGCCAGCCGGCCGCCGGGGTAGTGCAATGCCCTGAGTGTGCCAGCAATGTGGTGCCGGGTCACCCGTTTTGTCCCAAATGCGGCAAGCGACTGACTGCGTCGAAAGACGCCGGGCCATCCTGCAGTAACTGCGGCACCGCACTTCCCGCAAGTGCACGGTACTGTGCCGCTTGCGGAAATCCCGCCAGCCCGGATGTCGCTCCGAGAAAGAGTCAGACGTCGGCATTTGCCGCAAAGCGGGCGGACGTACCTGGAGAGATTGTGGTGCTCGAGGAATCGGGTGAGGTGATCGAGCGCTTTCCGTTGGCGGGCGAAGAAACCACGATCGGGCGGGAAGACGCGGACATAGAGTTCACTGACGACCCGTTCATGTCACCGGTTCACGCTCAAGTGACCGCCCGGGAGGGTCAGTTCTTCATTCGGGACCTTGGCAGCCGTAACGGAACATGGACGTTCATTGAAGAACCACATCGTCTGTCCGATGGCGACCTTCTGCTCATAGGCTCACAGGTCATGTTGTTCAGACGATTGGGATACCCCGGGCCGCATCCGCCGGAGCGCGATGCAACGCGAAGAATGGGAAGCCTGGTACCGAGTGCCGACATCGCCCGACTGATCCAGCTGCGGAGCGATGGCTCACAGCGTGACACTGTTCACCTCTCACCGGGCCGGAACCTGGGGATTGGACGTGAGTCGGGTGACTGGATATTCCCGTACGACCCCTCGATGAGCGGACTGCATGCCGAGGTCAGGTCGGAAGATGCCGACTTCGTGGTGGTCGATGCGGGCAGTAGGAATGGAGTGGCGATCTCGGTCAGAGGGGAGATCCCGCTCCGGAACGGATCTCGGTTTCTTGTGGGTGACAAGATGCTTCGATTGGAGGCTCCGTGAAGACCTGCACAACGTGCGGGGCGGAGTGGCCTGACGATACAAAATTTTGTCCCAGTGATGGATCCCCCCTAAAAGTCGCCGAGGGCGCCAGTCTCATAGGCGGCATTCTAGATGACAAGTACCATATAATCGAGAAGTTGGGCGAAGGCGGCATGGGTGCCGTCTACCTTGGCGAGCATGTGAGGATGGGTCGCAAGAGCGCGATCAAGGTCCTGACACAGTCGCTGGCCCAGGATGAAGACGCGTTGGCCCGGTTCAATCGCGAGGCATCGAGCGCAGCACAGATAAGCCATCCCAACGTCTGTGCGATCTATGATTTTGGCCCCACCAAAGACGGCCTGATCTATCTCGCCATGGAGTACATCGAAGGTGAATCGCTAACCAAGCTGTTGCAGCGCGAGGGCTCGCTCGGGCCCTATCGGGCGGCGAATATCATTGGGCAGGTGGGTAGCGCACTACAGGCCGCGCATCACCTGGGAATCGTCCATCGCGATCTCAAGCCCGACAACATCATGTTCG
>CP070792.1:380123-385758 GCA_020346845.1 Gemmatimonadota bacterium | reverse complement strand
GTGCTGATCCTCCGACAGCTCCTTGGCGTATCCACCCTCGCCCGATGCCTCGACAGACTCTTCGGCCGCGATGAAGTCGGCACCAAGACTCTCCACCTGCTCTTTGACTTCAGGCCTCACATCAAACGCCTTGACGACAGCGCCAAGACGCCGTGCCGTGGCGATGGCCTGTAGGCCCGCCACCCCGGCTCCCAGGATCAGCACTCGGGCCGGTACAACCGTGCCCGCGGCGGTCGTGAGCATCGGGAACAGCTTGCCGGATGCCGCAGCACCGAGCAGCACGGCTTTGTACCCGGCCACGGTGCTCATGGAGGACAACACATCCATGGATTGAGCGCGGGTGATTCTGGGCAGCGCCTCCAGTCCGAAACTGGTAATCCCACCCGATGCCAGATCCGACACGAGCTCCTTGTTCGTGAAAGGCTGCAGCAACCCAATCAACACCGTGCCACGGTCCAACTTCGACGTTTCTTCCTTTGTGGGTGGCTGGACCTTCACCACCACGTTCGCCCCCTGCCACGCCGCGTCGGCGTTTGGGACGGTTTCCGCTCCCAGCTTGGTATAGGCATCATCTGGGAAACCAGCCGCCACACCCGCACCCTGCTCCAGCCTGACCGTGACGCCTGCGCCGATGAGACGCTTCACCACGTCAGGAGTTAGGGCAACGCGTGTTTCGCCAGCAGCCGTTTCCTTCGGTACTGAGACGATCACGAGCAATACTCCTGGTTTTCATTTGAGTGACAGAACGACATTTCACAACAATCCGACGATCACGAACCGATCGACGATGCGGCAGTCGACGGTCCGATCCGCGGATCAACAGACACCGCAGACCCCAGAACCGAGCAATCCGGCTCCCGGCCGAGGCTTCCAGCCACACGGCCAGAAAGTATAAGCCGTTGTTCTATATTGTGTTGGGCCCTTCGGTTAACCCAGTATTAACAAGCCTTAAGCTTTTAGGAGTAGGTTCACCCACCCCTGGTATGCATCTCCCGATGCGGATCCGACCGCAATCGGTCTCGCTGATACAACGCCCCTCGGTCCACCAATTGAAGGCGCTGTTCGGCCCCTCGATCGTCACGAACAGTCCAGGACCGCGAGATCTGAGCCGCCAACTCCTCATCAGAGGCTCCGGCCCTGAGCGGCTGTTTCAGATCTACTCCCGACTCCGCATAGAGACACTGGAACCACACCCCGTCGGCCGTGATGCGACTGCGATCGCAAGTACGGCAAAACGGGTTTGTCGTGGACGCGATGATACCGAACACTGTGCCGTCAGGCAACCTGAATCGATCGGCTGGAGCTGGTAGTTCGCTCGCATCACCGACCCCAACTGCCGTGGCGGCACCATAGTGCTCTGCTAACAGCCCGAGGATCTCATCCTTCGTGACGACCGACTCCCGCGACCATTGTGTCGCTCCACCAACGTCCATGTACTCAATGAACCTCACCTCGGCACCCCAGCCCTTGGCGTACTCCAGCAGATCCACGAGCTCATCATCGTTTTCGTCCCTGACAACCACCGTATTGATCTTGGTGCCCGCGAATCCGGCAGCACCGGCAGCGTCTATCCCCGCCAGCACGTCCTGGAAGCGCCGGCTACGCGTGAAGCGTGTGAAGCGATCCGGTCGCAGCGTGTCGAGGCTTACAGTGACACGCGACAGGCCCGCGGCTTTGAGCTGGTCCGCATACTTGGCAAGCAGGATTCCGTTGGTGGTAAGGGAGATGTCCGTAAGCGCGGGATTGTCGGACAGGAGCTGGATCAAGCGGGTCAGATCGTGTCTCAGCAGCGGCTCTCCCCCCGTTATCCGGACCCTGGCCACCCCCAGCCCGGAGAACACCCTCGCCAGGCGAGCGGCCTCTTCGAAGCTGAGTATCGACTCCCTCGGGAGCCACACGTACTCGTCTTCCGGCATACAATAGCGACACCTGATGTTGCAGCGATCCGTTACCGAGATACGGAGACTGCCCAGAGGTCTATCTAGTGTGTCGCGAGGGAGACCATCACCGCTTGTTTTCGTCATTGAGCCGCTGAACATAGACGGGTCGCGGGACTATGGGTAGTGGTGGACCGGTGGACCGGTATCGCGATGGCCCGGTTTCCCGGCCACCCAACCCGCTCCACGCCACACACATCAGTCACGTTATCCCGGCGGTCACCATCTCCTTCCCCTCCTTCCCCTTCTTCCCCTTCTAATCTCCTACCAAGCCGTTGACACCCCATCATTTCCCCACCAGCATATTGTCACCTGACAACGACCACAGACCAACAAGGGCACAAAGATGAGATTCGGCTTTGCGAGAGCGCACCATCTCCTTCCCCTCCTTCCCCTACTTCCCCTCCTATCCTGCTCCCAGCCGGGTCCCGATCTGTCTCCTGGAGTATCCTGGGACCTCGCCCAACAGAGAAAGTCCGTCCTATCCGATGTCCGCTATGGACTGACACTGAGCATTCCCGAATCGCCCTCGGAGCGCATACACGGGATAGAATCGGTAACGGTGAACGTGAGCGATTCGACACAGCCTTTGGTGTTCGACTTCCGCGCGCCCGCCGAAGACATCCTCTCCGTTCACACATTCGAATCAGAGATCCCGTACGAGTTCGTCAACGGACACATAGTGGTACCGCCCAGTGTTCTGGATTCGGGCTCGAACGTGATCACCATCGAGTTCATGGCCGGGGATCTGTCGCTCAATCGGAACGACGAGTTCATGTACAGCTTGTTCGTTCCCGACCGCGCATCCACAGCGTTTCCCTGCTTCGATCAGCCGAACCTGAAGGCCGTCTTCCAACTCACTCTCGAGACCCCGGAGACGTGGCGCGCCGTAGCTAACGCACCGCTGCTCAGAGCGGATACGTCCGACGGGCGGGTCACACACACGTTCGCCGACACGCGACCCATCAGCACCTATCTGTTCTCATTCGCCGCCGGACGGTTCGAAGTCGAGCGGGCGACACGCGCCGGGCGCGCCATGCACATGTATCACCGTGAGACCGACCGGGAAAAGCTGGCTCGCAACCGAGATGCGGTGTTCGATCTGCATGGGGCCGCTCTCGAATGGCTCGAGGAGTACACCGACGTTCCCTACCCATTCGATAAGTTCGACTTCGTGCTCATCCCATCGTTCCAGTACGGCGGGATGGAACACCCTGGAGCGATTCTCTATCGAGCTTCCAGCATGCTGCACGACGAGTCGGCCACGCAGAATCAGAAGCTCGGTCGCGCCAGTCTGATAGCTCACGAAACGGCCCACATGTGGTTCGGTGACCTCGTGACCATGAACTGGTTCGACGATGTATGGACGAAAGAAGTATTTGCCAATTTCATGGCCGCGAAAATTGTCAATCCCTCGTTCCCCGAGATCGATCACGATCTGCGCTTCTTCCTCAGCCATTACCCCAGCGCATATGGGATCGACAGAACTGAAGGTGCCAACCCCATCCGGCAGCCGCTCGACAATCTGCTGAACGCGGGTACGCTCTACGGGGCAATCATCTACCAGAAGGCGCCCATCGTGATGCGGCAGTTGGAACGCCTGACCGGTGCGGACCAGTTCCGCGAGGGAATGAACGAATACCTCACACAGTTCAGCTTCTCGAACGCGACCTGGCCACAGCTGATAGACATCCTCGACCGGCGCAGCACTGAAGATCTGCATGCGTGGAGCCAGGTCTGGGTGGAAGAGCCAAACCGTCCCACCATCGCACAGGAAGTCTCGAGCGACGCGGCTGGATTGGCCGCGATCGAGCTATTACAGATGGACCCGGCGCAGCAGGGCCGCATCTGGAACCAACACCTGAGTGTGGTGATCGGCTGGGAGGACAGTGTGGCGATCTTCCCGACATACATGAGCGATGCCTCGGCTCAGGTCGAAGGCGTGGGCGGAATCGAGTCACCTAGATACGTGTTGGCCGCCGGCGAGGGTATCGGCTACGGCCTGTTCGAGCTCGATTCCATATCGCGTGAATTCCTGCTGCAGAACCTAGAGTCCATCGGTGACCCCGCAGCTCGGGCGGTCGCTTGGGTCACGCTATGGGATGAGCTGCTCGAAGGTCACATCCAGCCGGATGCGTTCATCGACCGGGCACTGGATGCAATAGCGCGAGAGGACAACGAGCTGGTGGCTCCGCGCGTGTTGGGCTACCTGGAAGCGGCATTCTGGCGGTTCTCAACTGCACAGCAACGCAGCGACATGGCACCACGCATTGAGGAGCTGCTGTGGGGCCTGATCGCCGAGGCGGCAACGACCAGTCTCAAGGCGACCTATTTCAACTCCTACGTGACGCTGGCACTTACCGACGATGGGGTCGAACGGATCCTCCGCGTTTGGAGGAAAGAACTTGAGATACCCGGCCTCCCTCTCTCCGAGCGCAATTACACCTCGATGGCACGAGAACTGGCACTGCGAGAGATCGAAGAGGCCCAGGAAGTACTGACCGAGCAGCTGGGCAGAATCGATAACCCCGACCGCCGTGCTAGCTTCGAGTTCTCGCTGCCAGCATTGTCCTCCGAGGCCTCCGTGCGCGACGCCTTCTTCGCGAGTTTGGCCGACCCGGCCAACCGCGAGCGGGAGCCCTGGGTGCTCACCGGGCTCTCCTTTCTGCACCATCCCCTAAGGGCCGCGTCGGCCGAGCAGTACATCTTGCCCAGCCTGGAGCTGCTGGAGGAAATCCAGCTCACGGGAGACATCTTCTTCCCCAAGCGTTGGCTCGACGCCACCCTCGGCGGGCACTCGACCAAAACCGCCGCGGAGATCGTGAGGGATTTCCTACGGTCCCAGCGGCGTTATCCACCTCATTTGAGACGGAAGATTCTCCAGTCTGCAGACATGCTGTTCCGGGCGGCCGAGATCGGCCAATAAGGCATGCTTGTCCCCCTGAGGGGACACTATTTCGGCACGATCTGCCGGGATTGCACTCTGCGTTGCTGTAGATAAGGCCGCCCGCGGAAGCCACTTGTGAGCTGCACAAGCTAACTGTAGGGACCACCGACACTTGCGATTTGAGATGTTGGTCACGGGAACCCTGGCATGGAAATGGCTATTTTCATCAGTGGAAGGCCTGCACCGGCCTGGGAAGTTGGACCAAAAGAATGGAGTTGGACATGACAGGGTGCACCGACAGCAGTCTTCCGGTAATCTGCCGGGAACTCGACGAGACGATCGATAGCCTCGTTCCCGTCGTCGAGGATCTGCTGCAGCGCCTATCGGATGTCGCTCCGGTTGCTTGTGAAACGGAGGGTTCCGGTGCCAGGCTCACAGTCCCCCTACGTTTCCCGGACGGCATCGGACAGGGACAGGTAGTGGCAGCACTGTTCCGCTGGCGTGAGGCAGCTCGCCTCGACATCGAGATCGTCCACAACAGGACGTTCACCAGACCTGATGGTGGAGCCTCGGATCGAAAGTGCTTCATGAACGATTTCGCGGCGTCCATCAAGCTCCCGGTCGGCACGAACGAACTGCCGCAGGAGTTCGAGCGACACGTCATTTCAGGCGTGTTGGCAGCTCGCGATGCGGTTCAGCGGCACAACCGTAAGTCGCCGGCACCGTGGAGCCAGGTAAAGGTCTCAGCCGTCTAGCGGGGAGTGAGTCGGATCGTGAAAGGGCGGGATTTCGGTCCCGCCCTTTTTTGTTT
>CP070792.1:374329-380023 GCA_020346845.1 Gemmatimonadota bacterium | reverse complement strand
GTGCTGTTCAAGGTGGATCCCAATGGATGATACGAACCAGAGCGGAGCTGCATTCAGCTTCAAGCAGTCGATCACGGAAATGGTGCAGCAGGGTGGTTCCGACCTCCATCTCAAGGTGGGGCGACCGCCCACGATACGAGTGGCGGGTGAGCTGATTCAGCTCAACCAGCAGCCGTTGAAGCCGGAAGAGTTGAAGGGCCTGGCCGAGCAGATCATGACTTCGCGCCAGGTAAAGGAGTTTGCGGAGCACAAGGAAGCTGACTTCGCGATCGGTGTCCCTGGAGTTGGCCGTTTCCGTACCAATGTGTTCCAGCAGCGTGGTACACTTGCGTTCGTGTTTCGTGCCATTCCGTATGAAGTGAAATCCGTTGAGCAGTTGCATCTGCCGCAGGTCCTCGAGACGATCGCGCTCAAGCCCCGTGGTTTGGTCTTGGTCACCGGCGTGACCGGGTCGGGCAAGTCAACCACGCTAGCCGCGATGCTACAGCACATCAATCAGAACAGAAAATGCAATGTCATCACGATTGAGGATCCGATCGAGTTCCTCCATCGTGATGGCGTCGCCAATGTGTCACAACGTGAGGTTGGCTCGGATACTCTGTCGTTTGATGCCGCACTACGACATGTGTTGCGACAGGACCCGGATGTGATCCTCATCGGTGAGATCCGTGACCGCGTAACGCTGGATACGGCAATGAAGGCGGCGGACACCGGGCACCTGGTGTTTTCCACGCTGCACACGACTGATGCGACACAGACCATAAATCGAATCATCTCATTCTTCCCGCCGCACGAGCACGATGCCGTGCGCAACCTGCTCTCGACAGCGCTCGAGGCGATAGTCTGCCTCCGTCTCGTGCCTACCAAGGAAGGCAGAGAGCGAGTGCCCGCTTGTGAGATACTCATCAACACTGCGGCGGTGAGAGACAACATTCGGGATGCTGAAATGGCATTGAACATTCCCGATTTGATCAAGGAAGGTACAGTACAGTACGGAATGCAATCGTTTGATCAATCACTGATGGACTGGTATCAGCAAGGTACCATCAGTTACGAAGCTGCTTTGTTCTATTCCACCAATCCGAGCGAGTTCGCGCTTCGTATCAGTGGAATAGAAGGCACCTCGGACCGCACCTTTGCCGAACAGATGGGATCTGGTGGTGATCAAGATCCCATGGGGATCGGGGAGGATTTCACCCCCTAGAAATGTTTACCAAGATCCTAATAGCCAACCGCGGGGAAATCGCCCTTCGGGTGATCAGGGCGTGTAAGGAACTAGGTATCGAGACAGTTGCGGTCTTCAGCGAAGCTGACCGTGAGTCGTTGCATGTGAGATTCGCTGATGACGAGATCTGTATTGGACCGCCGCCAAGCCGCCTATCGTACCTCAGAGTTACCAACATCATAGCAGCCGCCGAGATCGCCGGTGCCGACGCGATCCATCCGGGATACGGATTCTTGGCCGAGAGCGCCAGCTTCGCGGAAACGTGCGCTGCATCGAACATAACGTTCATCGGACCGACGGCCGAACAGATACGTCTGATGGGCGACAAAGCATCTGCGCGGAAGTTAGCTATTGATCTCGGGGTTCCCGTGATTCCTGGTTCTAAAGGCGCAATTGAAGACCCCGATGAGGCAGCTTCTATTGCGGCGGAAATCGGTTATCCGGTGATCATCAAGGCCGCGGCCGGTGGCGGGGGCAAAGGCATGAGGGTCGCAAAAGACCCCGAATCGTTTGCCCAGTCCTTTCAGCTGGCACGGAACGAAGCACTGGCGGGCTTCGGTGATGCATCGGTGTACATAGAGAAGTTCCTCGACCGGCCGCGTCACGTTGAGATTCAGATAATGGGTGACAAGTCGGGTAGGGTCATGCACGTCGGTGAGCGTGACTGCTCGATTCAACGTAGGCACCAAAAATTGATCGAGGAATCCCCCAGCCCCGGCATCGACCAGGAACTGCGGGAGAAGCTTGGTGAGTCCGCAGTGAAGCTTTCAGAACACATCGGATACGTGGGAGCCGGCACGGTTGAGTTCTTGGTAGACACGGACCGTTCGCACTATTTCATGGAGATGAACACCCGGATACAAGTTGAGCACCCGGTGACCGAGATGGTCACAAACTTTGACCTGGTGAAGGAACAGATCAGGGTGGCGGCTGGCGAATCACTGGGCCTGCAACTACACGGGCAGCTCAGAGGCCACGCAATAGAGTGTCGGGTAAACGCTGAAGACCCCTTCCGCAATTTCCAACCGAGTCCCGGTACGATCACCACATTTCATCCGCCGGGTGGACCGGGTGTGCGCGTGGACACACACATATATGCCGGCTATACCGTGCCGCCGTTCTATGACTCGTTGCTGGCCAAGGTCATTGTGCACGGCAGGACCCGTGCCGAGGCTCTCTCCCGGATGAACAACGCGTTGGACTCGTTCATAGTGGAGGGAGTGACGACTACCATTCCCTTCCTCCAGCGAGTGATCCAACATCGGGATTTCGTTTCTGGGGATTTCGACACCAAGCTGCTGGAGCGTGAGCCTGATCTGTTAAAACCGGCTGCATGAAGCTGAACGTCTTCTTCACACCGCTTGGCGTGGCCACCCAACCGATTGCGGGAAAGCCCACCCTTGTGCTCGATGTGTTGCGGTTCACCACAACCACAGTCGCGGCCATGGCCAACGGAGCTCGTGCCGTTGTACCTGCCGCGTCGAGCGATGAGGCCTTGAGGTTGGCGCAAAACCTCGCGCCACAGGACGTACTCCTCGGGGGTGAACGTGGCTGCAAACCCATCGAGGGATTTCACTTGGGCAACTCCCCTGCTGAGATGACCGCAGATGTCGTCGCTGGCAAGACACTCGTGATGAGCACCACCAACGGAACGCGAGCGTTCATGGCAGTTGAATCGGCACGTCCAGTCTTGATAGCGGCGATAACCAACTTCTCCGCAGTGGTTGAGCGAGCACGCAAAGAGGTGGATCTGCATGGAGAGATTACCATACTGTGTGCTGGCCGACGAGAACTGTTCGCATTTGAAGACGCTTACGTCGCAGGGCGGTTTGCAGACGCGCTCATTCCCTCGAAGGCACGCAAGGGGGCTGAGCTGAACGATGCAGCGATTGCGGCACTCGAGCTGGGGCGTCACTATGGCGACAAATGGCGCCGTGCCGTCTCGTCTAGCTCAGCCGCGGGTGACCTCAAGCGATTGGGCTACAAGAAGGATCTGGACGTTGCCACGGAGGTCGATTCTCACAGCGTTGTTCCCATATATTCAAACCGGATCATCACCTTACACGATACAGAGTAGCATGCAACTCACACAGCGCCATAGACAGGAGATGATCGCGATCATGTCTCTCCTGGCAGGCGTCTTCATCGGTTTGACTCTACTACCGTGGGACGTCACAGGACCGGCTGGGCGGGTCGTGGGTACGCTTCTGTGGCGGTTGCTCGGTGCAGGTGCTGCTCTAATACCACTGTTGGGAGCCGTCATCGCGCTCGCGAATCTGGGGCGGTTCCGAGGCCTGGAGCTACAACGCGTGTCGGCTCTGTTGGCAGGTCTGGTGATCCTGCTGCCGTTCGTCATCGCGGTCTTTGCCGGGATTCGCGAGACGGAGGACCTTCCGGCAAGCTACGAACAGTGGACCGGGGTGCAGCGGGCCGTGGGAGTGTTGCCAGCCATGTTGGTTGTACTGCTGAACTCCTCCGTCGGGACGGCGGGAGCCGTGATCATCGGCCTGATAGCCCTCTCGGGTCTCACGATATACACACTCGACTGGCACCCCCTTGAGCGGCTGGCTCTCAAATCCAGAAAGCCGACGGTGCAACAGGAGGACTTGCTGTCTGCTTCTCCTGCTTCACCTGCTTCTCCGACCGAGCCCGGCATCGAACCTAAGCCACGCTCCAAACCCGGCCTGCTCAAGAAGCTCACCAAACGCTCCACGAATCCTGAGGCAGCGCTGGACGAGCTGCCGCCACTCGAGCTCTTGGCAGGTGGGCGGGGCCAGGCGACCGCCGACGAAGAGGAGCAACTCGAGCAGCTCGGAGGGGTTCTGATCGACACGCTCGGCACGTTCAAGGTCGAGGGGAAGATAGTCGGGCGTACCACCGGACCTGTTGTGACACAATACGAGGTGAAACCGGCACCCGGTGTGAAGGTGGGTCGCATAGCCGCCTTGGCGGACGATCTGGCGCTGGCCATGCGAGCCAAGTCGATCAGGATTGTGGCTCCCATACCGGGAAAGGCGGCTGTAGGGGTGGAGGTTCCAAACCCGACTGCCCAGATGGTTCCCCTGAAGACCCTGCTTGATGCCCGCGAGTGGGATCAGGGTCGAGAGGCGCTCCCCATTCCTCTAGGGAAGAACCTGGAGGGTCGACCCATCGTGGCAGATCTGGCCAAGATGCCTCACCTGCTGATCGCCGGGGCAACCGGCTCCGGGAAATCGGTATGCATCAACTCGATCATCACCGGGCTGGTATATCGCTACACACCCCGCGAACTACGGCTCTTGATGATTGACCCAAAGATGGTCGAGTTGTCGATGTACAATACGCTGCCACACCTGCGTCATCCCGTGGTTACCGACAACAAGCAGGCAGCTCAGACCCTCAAGTGGACGATCCACGAGATGGAGCGACGCTACGAGCTGTTTCATGCCAATGGAGCCAGGAACGTCCATGATTTCAACAGGAAGGTGATGGAGGGTAAGGAACTCGTTGAGCCAGGGAAAGGGGAAAAGGGAAGAGGGAAAGGGGTGGAGTCCGTGGACGACGGGGAGTCCGATACCTTTCCCCTTTCCCCTATCCCCATTCCCTATGAGGACGGTCCTCTTCCCTTCATCGTCCTCATCGTAGACGAGCTCGCGGACCTGATGATGACCGTTCAGGGGGAAGTCGAGAAGCCGCTGGCGATTCTCGCTCAAAAAGCACGAGCGACAGGAATTCATCTGGTACTGGCAACGCAACGGCCTAGCGTCAACGTCATTACCGGATTGATCAAGGCCAACTTCCCGAGCAGGATTGCGTTTCGGGTAGCATCTAAGGTCGACAGCCGCACCATTCTGGATCAGAATGGGGCCGAGACGCTTCTGGGGAACGGTGACATGCTGTTCCTGCCACCGGGCAAGAGTGAGCCGGTCCGCGTTCAGGGGGCCTTCATCGGCACCGAAGAGACCGAGGCACTCGTGCACTGGTACCAGGAGCGGCAAGCCGAGCGGGATGCCGAGTTGGAGCGGCAGGGGCTGCTGCCACCCGAGTCCGCAGAGGAAGACATCCTGGATGTCGTCGCAGCAATGGAGATTGAGGAGGCAGCTGCCGAGCGAGGAGGCGGTGAAGCAGTCGGTGATCGGGATCCTCTGTTCCGCGAAGCGGCGGAAACGTGCATCCGCAACCAGCTGGGATCCACCTCCCTGTTACAAAGAAAGCTGAGGATCGGCTACGGTCGGGCCGCTCGGATCATCGACCAGCTCTACGAAGCCGGCATCCTGGGACCGCCCGACGGCTCGAAACCGCGAGAAGTACTGATCGGGATGGACGAGCTGGACCGATAGGAACCGGTTGGTGCCGAAGCTTGCCGGAACTGGCCTGGTTGCTGGTTCTGGAACCTCCGGGGTGCACGCGGGTCCTTCGATGTGGGGAGTAGGGACCCGCCTCTTCCCTGAGGCCGTTACCCATTATCTCGGTGGGAACAACCTCCTGCT
>CP070792.1:368398-374229 GCA_020346845.1 Gemmatimonadota bacterium | reverse complement strand
AGCGAGGCGCTCAGCGCCGAATTCCAACAGGAAGCCGCTGCGACGCGGCAGCTCCTCGAGCGACTACCTGAGGAGAAGCTCGGCTGGAAGCCCCACGAGAAGTCCATGCCGCTGGGTAGACTGGCGACGCACATAGCGGAGTTGCCCGCTTGGACCAAGATCACGCTCAAACAGGACGCTCTTGATGTTGGTGAGTTCACTCCAACCATACTGGGTTCGGTGTCCGAGATACTCGACTTGTTCGACAAGAACGCCGCCGAATGCCTCGAGACACTGGGAGGCACACCGGACGATGAGTACTCCAAGACGTGGACCATGACACAGGACGGCAATGAAGTCTTTTCGGCACCCAAAGGTACGGTGATGCGGTCGTTCGTCATGAATCACATCGTACACCACCGTGGTCAGCTAACAGTGTTCTTACGATTGAACGATGTGCCGCTGCCGATGACCTATGGCCCTTCAGCCGATGAAACCGGTGGTTTCTGAGACATCACACTGCGGTAGCCGATCTAATCCCTATTGGTCTGATGTACGATCGAATCGGTGAGATCCTGGATACCAGGCCCGTTGCCCGCTGTGCCGGCACATCCATCGGACGGTCACGCGGCAATCGTGCTATTCGAGCCTTCCGTTTTGGCAGCGGCGACAGACACATCAGCTTGCTGGCTGGCTGCCACGCAGATGAGCCAGTTGGGCCGCGCTTACTGAGACATCTCGCCGGCTACCTGTCGCTACTCCCACCGGACGACCCACTTCTGACCAGCCATCAGTGGTGGCTCCTTCCGCACATCAATCCGGATGGTGAGGAACGCAACAAATCCTGGCATCGCGACACCGACGCTGTTTACAACCTGACAGATTACCTCGCGAACGTGATTCGGGAGCGGCCAGGCGACGACATTGAGTTCGGCTTTCCTCGCAACGAGGACGATAGCGGATCGCGACCTGAGAACCGTTCAGTATACAACTGGTGGAGACAGGCCGATGGCCCCTTCACCGTCCACGTGTCACTGCACGGTATGGGCTTCGCGGCCGGGCCATGGTTCCTGATCGAGGAAGCCTGGAGGGATCGCTGCGATGTGCTCAAGGCACGCTGTGAGACACGTGTGCGTCAGCTCGGACACCAACTGCACGATGTCGAGCGCAAGGGAGAGAAGGGCTTCTTTCGCCTGGGCCGCGGCTTCTGCACCCGGCCGGACTCCCGCTATATGAGGCAATATTTCATCGAGCAGTCCGATCCCGACACGGCGAATCTCTTCCGACCCAGCTCAATGGAGACAATCAGGTCTTTCGGTGGAGATCCACTGACTCTGGTCACAGAAATGCCACTCTTCATTACACCAGGTGTTGGTGAAACACTGGGGCCGCCCGACCCGGTCGCACAGAGTTGGAAGGAACGGACAGAGGAATGGCGTATGCGATTGACGGATGACGGCACAGATGAGGCCGTACTACAGGAGGCGGCTGCGTCGGGACTCAAACCAATGCCGGTACGCGATCAAATGATACTACAATGGACCTTGATCGCTGCCGGAATCGAGCAGACAGAACAAGTGAATCGGAAATAGCACGACCCCGGCTCTCACGAACCGGGGTCGTCAGTGTGGATAGCTGCTGTAAGTCGAGCTACTACTGCTGCGCGATCTCCACTAGCTCGATCTCGAAGATCAGCGCCGCATTGGGACCAATCTGCGGCGGGCTACCACGTTCGCCATAGGCAAGTGACGATGGTATTACGACCCGGAACTTGCTGCCGACGTGCATCACTTGGAGCACCTCGGTCCAACCGGCTATGACGCCTCCGACCGGAAATGTCACCGGGTCCTGAGTACCGTCGAATTCGGTTCCGTCAACCAGCGTGCCACGGTATCTAACACTCACTTTGTCAGATGCAGTGGGCTTGGGGCCGTTGCCCTGCTCGAGCACCTCATATTGAAGGCCGGTTGAAGTAGTAACAACGCCTTCTCTCTCACCGTTCTCAGTTAGATATTCCTCACCTTGAGCGAGGTTGGACTCCGACGCAGCAGCCCGACGTTCTGCATCCTTCTGCTGTATATCGGCTGCAAACGCCCTCAATACTTCCCGGATCTCTTGCTCCGTGAGGAGCAGTTCCTTATCGGCGTATCCGTCTGAGAAACCCTGGATCAAAGAGGGCATATCGATTTCCGCTTCACCCAGGCGCATCGTACTTCCTATGTCCACGCCAACGGCATAGCTCGACCTCTCGACAAATGATTCCACATCTGACTTGCTTTCCGATGCACAACCGGCTAGCGCAAGCACGGAAAGTGCGATCGTGCATTTCTTCAGGTTCCGTGGCATTAAGATTCTGTTCCTCTCGGATTACTCAGCTTCCACTTTGGTGACGTTCTCTGCCGCAGGTCCCTTTTCACCATCGACCACATCGAACTCGACCCGCTCGCCTTCACGTAGGCTCTTATAACCCTCACCCTGTATGGAGGAGAAGTGAACAAAGCAGTCCTTCTCACCATCTTCCCGCGAGACAAAGCCAAATCCCTTGCGGTCGTTGAACCACTTCACCGTTCCACTGATACGCATTCCGTGCTTCCTTTCTGTCGCTAACCCTGTTGACCACATCACATTCTGGGGCCACACACAAAAAAGGGCCCTGTGCGTCTGCCAGGCCCCCTCCATGCTCACTGGTTGTTCACCACGCGTCCCAGGTACCCCTAACGCTGACGAAGCGTAGCCGCAAAGCTTCACTCTGTCAATCATCCTATTATGCAAAAAGACCATCGCTGCGGGCTCTCACACCCGCAGCAGTTTCTTGAACCTCGGGTCGTCGCGCAGCGAGTCCAGGTCAGGATCATTCTCGGCCCATTCACGGTGCCAGAACCCGCCCTTGACCGAAAGATCCAAGTAGTGAATCGCCTTGTCGGCCAATCCTTCCAGCGCCATGAGACAGGCCACATTGTACGACACGCCGGCGTCCTCCGGGTCGATCGTGACGGCTCGTTCAGCCCATTCCAGACCCTCTCTCTTCCTGCCCAGACGGCACAGGGAAACCGCTCCAATGGTGACAGCTCTGGCATCTGCCGGCCTCAAGTTCAAGTGCTGCCGCGTGGTGTCGAGCGCCTTCTGATAGGTTGCCACGGCCTCCGAATCTCGACCCAGCGCCGCATACGACTGCGCTGCAAAGAAGTGAGCCTGGTAGTCGTCACGCACCGCGGCTGCTCGCTCGAACAGCTTTGCCGCTTCTTCGAACTCGCCATTCTGAAACCGGGCTCGTGCGTCGAAGTAGTAAGGCTCGAACAGATTCGGGTTCAGCTGGATCGCGTTTTCGAATTCGCTCCGCGCGTCTTCATAACGCTTGCTGAGCGACATCGCCAATCCGTGGGATGCGTGTGCCTCGGCTAGATCGGGGTCCAGTTCCAACGCCCTCCGACTCGCCGCCTCTGCCCGTTCCAAGTCCTGTCGATGGGCACCCCAGTAGATATACAGAAATGAGCAGCAATCGGCGACACCTGCGTGCGCCAGGGCATAATCGGGATCAATCTCGATCGCCTTGTTGAACATCGTACACGCAGACTCCAGACTCTTCTTGCGAAACTCGTAGAACAACTGTCGACCGCGCAGATAGTAGTCGTACGCCTGAACGTGCTCGGTCGGTACCTTTTGAATGGCGCGCTTTTCGTCCTCACTCAGGACGATTTCGAGCGCATTGGCTACGTTCTCAGCAATCTCATCTTGAATCGCGAAGACGTCCTCCATTTCTCTATCGTAGCGTTCGGACCAGAGATGGTATCCGTTGTCCACATTTATCAGCTGTGCCGTAACCCTGAGTTGGTTGCCCATCCTGCGGACGCTACCTTCGAGCACCGATCGTACGTTCAGTCGTTGTCCAATCGTCCGGATGTCCTCTTTGCTCTCCTTGAACGCAAAGGCTGACGTACGAGATACTACATTGAAATTCTCGATCTTAGTGAGCGCATTGATTATCTCATCGCTCAGGCCGTCACTGAGGTATTCGTTCTCGGGATCCGCACTCATGTTGGCAAACGCAAGCACGGCGATCGAGTTTCGTGCCGATTCCAACGGTCCAGCAACGCGGCGACCCGACAACACATCGGCAAACTCACTCATGTTGGAAAAGCGATCGATTGGCTCCTTCGCAAGGGCTCTCGTTATGGCCCGTTCGACTGCGTCTCCCACTTCGGGACGGACTGTGCGGATGGGAGGGACGGGGTCTGTCATGTGTCTTGCGATGATGGCTCTTGCACTGGACCCGTCAAATGGCGGCTGTCCCAGAAGCATCTCATAGATCACGCAGGCAAGACTGTACATGTCGCTGCGACCATCGATATCCATTTCCGCAGCAGCTTGTTCCGGGCTCATGTATTGAGGAGTCCCCACATAGGCGCCCTCCTCAGTGACCCGCTTGCCGACGCGTGCAGCCAATGCGATGCCGAAATCAGTCACAACCGCATGCCCAGAGTCCAACAGGATGTTGCCGGGCTTGATATCGCGGTGAACCACCTTCTGCGCGTGCGCGTACTCGAGTGCATCGGCAACTTCCAGTCCTATGTCGATCGCTTGGTCCAATGGTAGTTGCCGTTCGCGTTCGAGCCTGCTCCTGAGTGATTCTCCCTCGATGTAGGGCATGACGAAGTAGAGCAGCCCGCCTGCGTCGCCCGAATCGTACAGCGACATGATGTTGGGGTGCTGGAGTCGGGCTACGATGGCGATTTCCCGCAGAAAACGCTCCGAGCCGAGCTCGGCAGCGAAGTCCTCTCGTAGCACCTTGATGGCCACCCTACGACGGTGCCTGAGGTCTTCGGCCACGTAGACAGAAGCCATGCCACCCGTACCGATCAGGCATTCTACTTCGTAGCGGTCGGCAAATGCAGACACCAGTTTGTCCGGTACATCCTTCACACTCGTCCACCTCCCGACGGGGGCCTGGAAAGTAAGGAGCCCCCGACACTACGGTAAGAAACCGCGGAAACGCCGCGACACCCCCTATCTACAGTTACGCCTCAACTCGACTATGGGTTTCCTGGGGCGAAAATGGGAGCAGATTCTGGCTCGAGGCTGCCCGTCTTCAACCGCCCATTCTGGTCAGCCAGTGCATGACATTCAACAGAAATTGTTGGTTCTGTGCAGCTTCAGGCCGGTTCATCCCCATCTGGAATCGATTGGATCCGTCGACCGCGACTTGCGCGGTGAACATGGCCGCCTCACCAAACAGTGCCACTCGGCCCTGCCCGTACTCGAGCACGGCGCCCTGCGACCATCCTCCCACGCGCGTTGTCGGCGTATCATCGCCAAAACGCCATGCCACTTGTGGGTTGAAGGAGATTGCCTCGGAGCGGAACACCATGACAGGGGTTCCAGCTCCCACCTCGAACGCCTGACCGGTGAAGCTCGCCACTGAGTCAACCCGCTCGGCGGCATCACGGCCTTCCGTTATGAAGTGGGGACGCAGCGAGCCATCAGACCGACGAAACATGATCGGCCCGTCGGTGTCGACCTCACTCTCAAAGGCAAAGCCATTGAGGAATTTCACACCAAACGCCGCTGCCAACGCCTCTGCTGCTCCAGGCATCGGCATATGGTCTGCGATCAACATCAATGCACCGCCGGCCTCTACCCATCTGCGGACTGCATCTATCTCCTCACCTAAAAACGCCGAGGGCGTCGGCAGCGACCAGTCTTCCAGATTCCTTTCGTTCAACGCGTTGGATATGACCAGAACGTCGGCCTGACTCAGCGTCGCACCAGAGAAGGGCGTACTCGACGCACGCACCACGTAACCGTCTCGTCGGAGCAGCGTTGCGAACGCCAGATACCTGCCATCGGCCGTATGA
>CP070792.1:362423-368298 GCA_020346845.1 Gemmatimonadota bacterium | reverse complement strand
GCAGGGACGACGCCCCAAACGCTGATCATCGACGCTGATGGTAGGGTTGGCTACAGCCACCTTGGCGCTGTAACCGAGCCGGTCGTGATCGACTCAATCCTAAACGCCGCGGCGACAGTTGCGGCCCGTGCATGGGAAAGCCGTCCCGACTACGAGACGGCTCGTTAGCGCAATCGCAACACAAACCAGGAGGTTCCAAATGCTTAATCGACTCAAGCTGTTCCGCAACCTGGCGTTCGGCGCCGGAATCGCGCTGGCCCTCATGTTCGGTACGGCACAGACGTTCGCCAAGATGGACTGCTCTACGCCGATTACCGCCTGCGTAGGTCAACCGTTGGGCTTTTGCGAGAATTTCTGCCAGCAGGAGTACGGATTCGGCGGAGTATGCAACGTTCCTGACGACTGTTGCCTATGCATGGAAAAGTAGCGAAACTAGTCGCTAACCATCAATCAGGAATGGGGTCTCGAATCTTCGAGGCCTCACTACTCTTCGGTATGCTCGTGACCACCGCTTGCTGGTCTGTGCAAGGCTTCACCGATTTCGACGGGCCACTGGCCACTCGATGCTGCCCGGATTGTACGGGCCGAGCGAGAAGTCCACCCGCGACGCGTTGATGTCCTGCAGTATCCTGTTCCCGGCATCAGCCGCTAGCACCTTGCGTTGCACGGAAGTCCTCTTATCGTCGTCTGGTCTATAAACCACCGACTCCAGCCGATCAAACTCGCGGTTGACCCAGTTCAAGCAGTAGTAGTCTACAATATAGGGTGGAGCTGATGCGGGGCTCTCGCCTCTCCCGTGCGTGACATCCAACACGAGCTCGGTGGGGATGCGTACATAGCTACGCCCCAGGGAGTGTACCCGAGTCTCCAGTGTCGCTACGTCAGCCGGCAGTGCAAGGAAGATCACTTTCGTAGGCAACAACCACATCCCATGACCATACGGGTGCGTCATCGGGCCCATGGCAGGCAAGTTTGGAACGTCCGGATTGTCAGGATCTCCCGAGCCTCCCAATTCAAAATCTGCATCCGATAGGTCGGGAAATGCTGGGTCAACCTGTGAGTGGTCCACCGCGTCCATCGCGATGGTGACCACCTGACCCGGTGCCACAGGAAAGTCCCTTCCACCTCCGGGGAACTGATGAAACTCCAGGGACCAAAGGCCCTCCGGGTCTTCACGGAATGGCTGGTTTTCCTCACACGTCAACCTACCTGAGTAGGAAACGCCGAACGAGTATCCCAAGAGCATCCCGTCCAAATAGACAGTGGTGTCTGCGTTGTTGTACAACTCGCTGAAAGTTGCCCAGTGGTAGTCACCCAGAGCGCCGGTCCCCCCACCGTCATAGACCTCGGAGATGAGCAGCGAGCCCCTTCGGTCTGATGCCAACGCCAAAGAGACCCTGCCTGTGCCCCCGAGTTCGAGCTCGAAACCATCGCCGAATGCACGAGTGACTCCGCCCGTCGGGCCAGTCTCGTCATTGCTCAACAGCCGGTACCCTGCAACCTTGTACAAACCAGGTAGCAGATTTGATATGTATGCGTTGCCTGCGGAATCGGTGTTCAGAACGTGCGGCTGGAACGGGTCGACGATGCGATGCAGCTGTATCTCCGCTCCCGGCACACCAAGGTCCCAACCCAGCACCTGAGCGAGGTCCGAGTCCTCTAGTTGTACATGGAAAGTCACGGTGTCGGGCCCGCTGGCGACATCCGGGTCGATCAGCGTGACGCCAGGAGTGTCGCACGCGGCAGATACGACCAGCGCAATCGCGGCGAGCCACGCCGCCGGAACACACTCGGGAGCGTGGCTGCAACGGCTATTCGGTCGCGCTGATTGCGTGTGTCGAGAGGGCAAGGTCGGCTCCCTTCAGGGGTACAGTACCCCTCAGGATGTATAACGATCAAGGGAGGTGGATTCTGACGCCACAGATCACGCAGAGGGCGCTGATCTGCGCTGATGGTCTTGCTGGAGGAGGGTTTGCGCGAGGAGCTAAGCGTAATGCGCCGGGGGTTGGCGCGGAGGAAGCGGATGAACGCGGACCACGGCGAAGGGAGGCCAGTTAGGCTGTCAGCATCGGGGTGCTTCAATCGTTGTATGGTATGCAGGAGCACGTATCAAGGCGTGCCAGCTACCAAGCAATCCACTTCGGCCAGGAGGCAACCATGCTCTCCAAGATCAAGACCGTTCCTCAAATCGCAGCAGCAATAGCCGTGGCTGCAGCGCTCACGTTCGGCGCGACACAAGCACTCGCGGATCCCAATTGTACTGAGGGGCTGCCGCCACACACTTGTCCAACGCCCGACGACTGCATGAGCGTGTGTGTTCTCGGTGGTCACATGGGCGGACAATGCAATACCAACTTCAGTTGCTGTTTGTGTTTCGATAAATAGTCACCTGCGGGGCTGAGGTGTAATTCACCAGGAACCACCCGTGGAAACGGGAGCGCAATCCGAGTGGTGCGGTACCGACCGCATTTTACCCCACCACTCGACTGCGCAAACCCTCAACGGCCGACTGATCCTGGTGTACGTGGTCCGGAAACGAGATCAATGAACGATGCATTCACATCATGTAGTATGATGGAGACAACGCTGGTGGGATCGTGAAGCATCCGACGGTGGATCGAAGTCGTTGTATCGAAGTACGTATTGACGAACCCGCCTTCGAGCCTATCGAATCTCGGATGTACCATCGCGTCGCAAGGAGTATACTTAGCGTCGGCATAGGCGTCGCCGTCGTGTAGTGATACGACGTCGAGAAGGAGTTCTGCAGGAAACAGGACCCACTCCTCCCCCGTGAACGCATCGTGTCTCCGCGTTAGTGTCGCGGGATCAACACGCTGCGACAGAAAGATGACGTCCGGCAGGAGAACCTCGAGTCCGTGTGGGCGAAACCACGCCCGTGGACCCACCTGCGGCATGTTTGGGACGTCGGGGTTGTCAGCGTCTCCACCACCTTCGAGTTCAAAATCTGCTCGCGTCAGGTCAGGGAAAGCAGGGTGCGCTACCGAGTGATCGACTGCATCCAGTGCCACCGTGATGGCGGTTCCTGGTTCAACAGGATACTCTTGGCCACCTCCGGGAAACATGTGGAAGAAGATTGCCCAAATACCGAGTGGATCTCTGCGAAACGCCTCAGTCTGATTGCATGGAACAGTGGTGAAATCCATGTTGATGTGCCAAGCCTTCCCCCAAATCATCCCGTCTAGATAGAGTGTTGTGTCGCTGTTGTTGTACAACTCGAAGTATTGGAACCACTGGTAATTCGGGGTCAGCATTTGCTCAATCGGGTATATCTCGCTGAATACGAGCGCCCCTCTCTGGTTGGACTGAAGCTTCAATTCAATGGAACCAGACCCACTGAGTTGTCCCTTAAGACCGGTGCCGAACGCGCCGACCTCCGTTCCCGCTGTCGCCGATTCAGCTCCAGACAAGACACGATGTGCCGCGATCCGGTAATAACCTGGAATGACACCGGTAATCGTAACGCTGCCGGTTAGGTCTGTGCGGAACGAGTCCGGGTGAAACTCCTCGCCTATGCGATGCAGCATCACCACGGCGTCGGGAACGCCTGCGGACCAACCCAGCTTGTCAGCCAAGATGGAATCTTCCAGGTGCAGCGAAAACGTCAGGCTATCGGGGCCAGCGTTGACATCGGGCTCGATCAGCGTGACGCCGGGGGTGTCGCAGGCGGCTAACACGAGCAGCGCAATCGCAGCAAACCACACTGCCGAGACACACTTGGAAGCGTGTTTGGAACGGCCACTCGGTGGCGCTGATTGCGCGTGTAGAGAGGACAAGGTCGGCTCCCTTCAGGGGTACAGTACCCCTCAGGATGTATAACGATCAAGGTAGGTGGATTCTGACGCCACAGATTGCGCAGAGGGCGCTGATCTGCGCTGATGGTCTTGCTGGAGGAGGGTTTGCGCGAGGAGCTAGGCGTAATGGGCCGGGGGTTGGTGCGGAGGGAGCCCTGGTAGTGCTGTCAGAATTCTCGTGCTTCAATCGTTCTATGGTAGGCAGGAGCACGTACCAAGGCGTGCCAGCCACCAAGCAATCCACTTCGCCCAGGAGGCAACCATGCTCTCCAAGATCAAGACCGTTCCTCAAATCGCAGCAGCAATAGCCGTGGCTGCGGCGCTCACGTTCGGCGCAACACAAGCACTCGCAGATGTTGATTGTACGCCGCTGCCACCGCATTCTTGCGTTGGTCAAGGCTCTACGTATTGCCCTGACCTCTGTGACAACAACGGCTATGAATACGGGGGCCAGTGCCTTACCGGCCTGGACTGCTGCATTTGCTTCGAGAAGTAGGACCAATGACCGGTCGGTAGCACGGTTGCACGAAAGGCGGAGTCTAGAGAAGAAGGGGCTCCGCCAAGTGCGACTCAGTTCGAACGTGTGGCTGAGCGCTGACCAGATAGCTGCTTAGCATGAATGTCTCTTGACCGTTACGCCCCGGGTACGGAAGTCTCTCACCCTCCCACCGAGCCGGGGCTGTACCTGCGGCTCACGAAATCAAAGTAGGAGACGTTGACGTCCTGCAGGATTGCGCGGCCGTCTATATTGCGCCGGAGAATTCTGCGCTGCAGCGAGTTTGTGTTATCGTGCTCGCCCATCCTATCACTCCCAGCCTCCAAGCGATCGAATTCCTGATTCACCCAGCGGGGGCATTGGTCTGTGAGCTCAGGATGTGGAGCCGTTGTCGGATGCATCCAATCTGCATGCTGTACATCGATGATCAGGTCCTTGGGTATCAGACTGTATCTGTATTCGCGGTACGTCATGCTCGCCAAATTCGACGGGTCCGCCGGGAGAGCAAGGAACTTCACATGAAAATCGTACTGCATCATGCCGTGGCCGAAGGGATTGATGCCTGGTCCAACTGTGGGCATGTTGGGCACACTTGGGTTGTCAGGATCAGCGGAGCCCTCCAGTTCGAAATCTGCGTGTGAAAGGTCGGGTAGTGAATGATGAACTTGGGAGTGGTCGACGGCGTCCAGCGCTATCGTGACCGCCTGCCCCGGTGATACAGGATGATCCCGTCCGGCACCTGGGAACTGGTGGAACTCCAATGACAACAGGCCCAGCTGATTCTCACGGAAACGCCGCAGATCCTCGCAAGTAGCCACGCCGGCCGCGAAGCCTCCGAATGCCCGGCCCAACAGCATGCCATCCAGATATACGGTAGTGTCCGCGTTGTTGTAGAGCTCCCAGAAAATGCCCCATTGGTAGTTGATTTCCAAAGTGTTCCCACCATCGTAAAACTCGCTGATCACGAGTGGGCCTCGCCGGTCGGCAGCCAGAGTCAGCTGCAGCATGCTGCCCAATGACTCCGTCTTCACGCCATCGGCAAATACTCGCGGTACCCCGCCTGCCGTAACGGCTTCGTCCGCAATGATCGACTTGGACGCCGCGACCCGGTGATACCCAGGCAGTCTTTCTGGCACATGTACTTGGCCGGTGGAATCGGTGTAGAAGATGTCCGGCTGGAATGCTTCGATAATGCGATGCAACTGCACCTCTGCATTCGGCACGCCTCGTGACCAGCCGAGTGCTTCGGCCAGCGCGGAGTCCTCCAGCGTCACGTGGATCGTTGTGCCCTTGTCCGGGTCGGGGTTGGAGACGTCGGGGTCTACCAGGGTGACACCAGGAGTGTCGCATGCGGCGAAGGCCCCCAGCGCAATCGCGGCAAGCCGCGCCGCCGGCACACACTTCGGAGCATGCCTGGAACCGCTACTCGGTGGCGCTATTTGAGTCTGGCGAGAGGGCAAGGTCGTCTCCCTTCATGGGTACAGTACCCCTCAGGATGTATAACGATCAAGGGAGGTGGATTCTGACGCCACGGACGAGCGCGGATGGAGGCGGATGGGCGCGGAAC
>CP070792.1:356431-362323 GCA_020346845.1 Gemmatimonadota bacterium | reverse complement strand
CCGCGAGCTGTGACTGTCCGCTCCCGCTTACTCTGAAACGCCGCACCGTGTACTCCCGTACGGCCTGTGAACCCAACAGGGCATCCGTGATGTTCCGCATCGTTGCTTCGATCTCGGTCAGCATTTCTCTGGTTTCTCAGAACCCCGTGCTGGGTCAGACAACAGCCGACCCGCGAGGCACGTACGTGTTCGAATCCCGCACCACACGGGGTGACCCGTTCGTGGGTACGGTGCATCTATACGGCGACGTGGGCAACGTGCTCGGTTACGTGTACTCCACAGTCGATCCCCCGATTCCTGTCACCGGCGTGAGGTGGCTGGGGCAGGACACATTGGGAGTTCGTTTCTCGCTCGGCCCAACCGTGGTAACTCAAATCTTCGCGCTCGATGGGGACCGGTTCACGGGACATTATAGCTACACGCGTGACGGTCAGTCACACGAGACACCGCTAACGGGGGAGCGCATGCCGCGGACGGATCATCCCGATCTAACTCCGACCCCATGTGACTTTCGCGGTGTACCGTTCGAGGTGCGGTGCGCGATGCTGCATGTCCCGGAAGATCCCGACCGCCCCGACGGTCGCATGATCCCACTCAGGATCGTGATACTACCAGCGGAGGCCGAGGACCCCGAGCCGGATGCCATGTTCACCTTCGCAGGTGGCCCGGGCCAGGCGGCCACGGAGGTCGCAGGCGCGTACGCGCAGACCATGGCCGGGGTGCGTCGCACACGTGACATTGTGATCGTAGATCAACGGGGTACGGGAGCTTCAAACCCGCTAACGTGTGAGTTCGAGAATCCCCAAGATCGTACAGAGCTGCTATTCACCTGGCGCTTCCCGCCCGCCTCCCTCGAGCGCTGTAGCGCCGCACTCACTGAGCGCGCGGATCTGCGGTTGTACCACACGTGGATCGCTGCGGCCGACATCGAACGAGTGCGAGAGTGGCTTGGCTATCCCGCGATCAATCTGTACGGCGGATCCTACGGCACCCGCATGGCGCAGACCTACCTCAAGCGATTCCCGGACCGCGTGCGCACTGCCACGCTGCGGGGCGTTGCGGCACCGGGCGGCATGTTGCCGCTCGAGAATCCGGGTGACGGTCAAGCCTCGTTGGAGCTGGTGTTCGACGAGTGCCGCTCGGAACCCGGATGCGCCAAGGCCTTTTCCGACTTGACCCGCGACTTGAACACGGCGATGCGGACACTGGAGGAGACAGCCGCCACCGTGCGAGTGATCGATCCAGTGACGCGAGACTCGGTGAACATCACCATAACGCATCAAGTGCTTGCCGGTGCGTTACGTCGCTTGCTCATGAGCGGCGACGCCATACCCGCGGTCCCACTCGTAATCAACCGCGCGGCGCAGGGCGACTATTCACTGCTGCTCCCGGGAATCACAGCCACACTCGGCATCTCACGCTCGCTGTACATCGGCATGTCCCTCTCGGTGGGTTGTCCCGAGGATGCGCCACCCTTGGCGGGCGCCAACATAGACAGCGCCACCGCCGGCACCTTCATGGGCGGCGGACCTGCGCGCGGGTTCTTGGACGCGTGCAGTCGTTGGCCCCAAGCCGATGTTCCGGCCGAGTTCTACGAGCCCGTCACCGCCGCTGTCCCCGTATTGCTCTTGTCGGGCCGCTACGATCCCGCCACTCCCGTTCGCTGGGCGCGCAGGGTGGCCGACGCGTTGCCCAACTCACTGCATATAGTCATGCCCGGCGTCTCGCATTCGCCGTTTCCCCAATGCGCCCAGGGAATCATGACCCAGTTCGTGGAGCTTGGCGGGATGGTTGGTGTTGACGCGGATTGCGTATCGGAACTGAGGAGAAACGTGTTCCGAGTGGGCGGGTAGGGCGTATCCTGTCGGTGATCCTACAGCTCGCCTCCTGACGGACCTTGCGCTGTGCAAAGGGGTATTAGCAGGTAGGCAAGATTGTCGACCGACATTTAGGCGCGGAGGATACCATGAGACGCGTACTCGCTATCTCCGTATTTCTGCTCGCCGCTGGCTGTGTCAGCACGAAGGTAGAGCTACTGGATCAATCGGTCCGACCCGCCGTGTCCCCCGACTCGGTTTCCATCCTAGCTGAGGAACCGGACCAACCCTATCATGTGATTGCAGTCGTCAAGGCAACCGGTGCGTCGGCATTCGACAGTTTCGACGACCTGCGAGAGCGGCTCATCATCGAAGCCGCCATACTAGGTGGCGATGCCGTAATCGTGGGTACCGAATCCAAGAGTTCGACTCCGATCTTCAACACGGTCGGCTTCGTGATGTCGGAGCGAAAGCAGCTCGAGGGCGAAGTCATAGCCTTTGACCGCGAAGCTGCGCAGCGCTAGCAATGAAAGCTCGATAGCATCTCCACAGCCGGGGCTGCCCGCAGGGTCTTTGGATACCTATCCAGCAATCCAGACGGTGTCCTCACACAAGGTCCTAGGGTATTACCGCGACTCTCCGAAGCGGCTGCGGCTTCAAGTAGGACAGCGAACACCACAACCACTCGATCGCGGACATCAGTGATATGCGTGCTTCCACCTCCTCCTGCAACTAGCACCTGTATCAACTCGTAGGGTTGACGGACTTCGTTGGACAACCAAAGCGCGGCCACTACCGTGCAGGAGGTGATATATGAGTCTGCCGTCGGCACGCATTCGATCTGTTTCGCTCCTGTTGCTCTTCTCCATCGTCGCCGTTCCGCTATATGCCCAGACCATCTTCGATGCCGCCCGCGACGGCGACGTGGAGCGGTTGCGTGAGCTAATCGCAGCCGATTCCAGCCTCGTCCGAGCAACGGATGGAGATGGTCGTACAGCGCTACACCACGCCGCAAACCGCGGTCGCGTGGCCGCTGCCAGGATGCTTCTGGGGTGCGGAGCGGAGATAGACGCTCTGGAGGAAGACCGTGAAACGCCTTTGCACTACGCGGCATGGCGCAGCCAGTTGGAAATGGGTCGGCTACTGACGCAGGAGGGCGCCGACCTCGAGGCTCGGAACGCCTGGGGCCGTACGCCGCTTCTCATCGTGGCGCGCGAGACGGGCAATGCTGACTTCGCACGGATGCTGATCGAGGCGGGGTCTGTAGTCACCGCCCGGGACCGTGGCGGCCAATCGTCGCTCGACCTAGCCGCTTGGCGCGGTTTCGCAGAACTGGTAGACCTGTTGCTGGATAGCGGTGCCGAGCTACCACCGCAGGGCAGCAGCGACGCACAATGGATCGCGATGTCAGCGGCGGACAAAGGACTCGAACGGCTGTTCAACCTCTGCGTTGACGCCGGCACCGACCTCGGTCTTAGAAACGAGGGTAACGGTTCCCTGCTCCATTCGGCCAGTCAGGGAGGATCTGCCACAATCGTGGCCCGTCTGCTCGACGCGGGCTTTGACCCGAACGAGCGGGATATCTACGGTCGTACACCACTGCACTACGCCGCCGAGCTAGGTCGCGAGGAAGCCACACGCATGCTAGTCGCTCGTGGCGCGGACGTAGACGCGCGTAGTCTCGGCGGTGAAACGGCTTTCAACACGGCCCAGTCGGTGGGGCGCTCAGGAGTAGCACGTTTGCTGGTCGATGCTGGAGCTGATACAATTTCGCGCCAGTTCCCGGAACTGGCTGGACCCTACATGGGGCAGCGCCCCCCTGATGCCGGCAGCGCTCCCACGCTGTTCGCACTCGACATTGTCTCTACACACAGATTCCAGCACGGTACTATCGCCTTCTCGCCAGCCGGCGACGAAGCGATGTGGTCGTCGCAGATTGCGATCCAGGAAACCGGATACTCACAGGGGCTCATGCTCTTCTCCCGCATCCAGAATGGCAGATGGACCGAGCCAGCGCCCGCGCCGTTCTCCCGCCTCGGCCTGGGCGACGATGTCCCCTTCTACCTCCCGGGTGGCGACCGCTTGTACTTCCTATCCGTGCGACTCGCACCGGGCGAGGAACCGGGTCAAGGTGAGCGTATCTGGTACGTCGACCGCACCGCTGACGGTTGGTCGGAGCCACAAATCGTGGCAGGCGGCCCCAATACGCTCGACCTGCATTGGGAGTTTTCGGTTGCGGCAGATACGAGCATCTACGTAGCAAGCCGAGGAGAGCTGTACGTATCTCGCTACCTTGACGGTCGCTACGCCGAGCCGGAGAGCCTGGGACCAATCGTGAACAGCGAGGCCGACGAAGGCATGCCGTTCATAGCGCCGGATGACAGCTACTTGCTGTTCACACGCTTCCGGCATCCGGACAACATCGGTTTCTCTGACCTGTGGATCAGTTTCCCTGACGAGCAGGGCAATTGGGCAGAGGCGGTGAACCTCGGCGAACGCATCAACTCGGTTGCCGGGATCTGCCCCATCGTTACACCGGACGGTCGCTACCTGTTCTTCCAAAGTGGTAACGACGACAACTACTGGGTGGATGCGGAGTTCATCGAGCGGTTGAGACGGGAGAGATAAGACTCCCGTGTTCGACATTCAGCCCTGACAGCAGCAATCGCGGCTGCCGCCTGTGAGGCTGAATGTCGAAGGCTGAAGTTAGCAGACCGAAGTGCCTCTCAGTCAACGGTCAGAACCGTAGCCCCCGTCGTTTGCCGCGCCTGTAATTGCTCGTGCGCCTTTGCAGCCTCACGCAGCGGTAAGGTCTGGCGCACGGGTACCTTCACCGAGCCCGACAAGACCACATCGAACACCGCCCTGCAGCCATCTGCAACTTCGTCAGGTTCGGAGTAGTAGTGACCAAGCGTCGGTCGCGTGAGAAACAACGATCCCTTCTGCGACAGCACCAACGGTTGAAACGGCTCCACCGCACCCGACGCGTTGCCAAAGCTGACTAACATGCCGCGTGGTCGCAGTACGTCGAGCGAAGCCTCGAACGTGTCCTTCCCAACCGAGTCATACACCACGTCCACACCGTAGCCATGGGTGATCTCGTTCACCCGAGTCACCACATCTTCCTCCCGGTAGAGTATCACGTGATGGCAGCCGTATTCTTTGGCGAGATCTCCCTTCTCCACAGTGCCAACCGTACCGATCACCCTCGCACCCAGGGCATTGAGCCATTGGCACGCGATGAGACCCACACCCCCTGCCGCCGCATGAAGCAAGACCCAATGGTCCTGCCGCACTGGAAACGTGCGCCGTACGAGGTACTCGACCGTGGTGCCCTTGAGCATCAGACCGGCTGCCGTGACGTCATCGATCTCCTCCGGCAAACGCACCAACCTGCTGGCCGGCATGACTCGCCATTCCGTGTACGAGCCCGGCGGGCCGTTGCCGGTATATGCCACGCGGTCGCCTTGCCTGAGATTTTCAACCTCGGGACCGACCTCCTCGATCACACCGGCACCTTCCACTCCCGGAGTGAACGGCAAGTCCAGGGGATATAATCCCTCCCGATGATAGATGTCGATGAAGTTGAGTCCAACCGCAGTGTGCCTTACTAACACTTCACCTGCTGCGGGACGGGTGAGTTCGACATTCTCCCACTCGAGCACTTCGGGTGGTCCGTGTCGACGCACCACTATGGCTCCGGTAATCCTGTATGGCTTTGTCATGACGTAAATGTGTGGTGGGGTTGCGGGTAACCGCAAACGACGGAGTAGGAGTATGAGTTACTGCCTCGTATGCTGAGGGAGAGCTAGGAGCGGGGAGCCTCAGTGCCGAATGACGAATATCGAATGATGAATCATGAAGTGGTCGGCCTAGCTGGACAGTATGCCACTTGATACTCCGGTACTCGAAACGACGACATCGGTCTCGCTCCCCGCTCACTGCTCTCAACTCACTGCGCTACGTAGGACGGCTGCGCCGGTACGTGCAGCTGTCCCACAACCCCGGCGTGGTCCGACGGCCACAGATAGTACTCGCCACTCGTCAGGAATCGGTCGCTAGCTTCATCTCCTAC
>CP070792.1:350432-356331 GCA_020346845.1 Gemmatimonadota bacterium | reverse complement strand
CATGAGCAAGAACCTGATGTTCTGGGTTCTGATCGTGCTCGTGTCCCTGGTATTCTACCAGACGCTCGGATCACGGAGGGACGATTTCATTGAAGTCCCTTACTCGATATTCAGTCGAGAATTGCAGCAGAACAACATTGCCGAAGTCGAAGTTGAGCGAGGTAAGGTTGTAGAGGGAAGGTTCAAACAGCCGATTGCACACGACGGCGACGAAGTCGAGCAGTTCAAGGCCGTGCTGCCGATCCAGGATTCGGAGTCGCTGGTGGAACGGCTCGAAGAGAAGAGCGTTCCCATTAAGGCCGTGGAACCGAAGACCGGTTTCGGGACGATATTCATCCAGCTGCTCCCGTGGGTGATCTTGATCGGACTTTGGATCTTCTTCTTCCGCCAGGTTCAACAAGGCGGCAACAGGGCGTTTTCGTTTGGGAAATCCAAGGCGAAGCTGCTTACCGGCGATACCCCCAAGGTCACCTTTCAAGATGTAGCCGGTGCCGACGAAGCAAAGGTCGAACTGGAAGAAATCATAGAGTTCCTCAAGGATCCGCAGAAGTTTCAGCGGCTGGGCGGACGCTTGCCCAAGGGTGTGTTGCTCGTGGGTCCCCCTGGCACAGGCAAGACTCTATTGGCAAGGGCTGTGGCGGGTGAAGCTGGCCGCCCGTTCTTCTCGATGTCGGGATCGGACTTCGTTGAGATGTTTGTTGGTGTGGGTGCATCGCGCGTACGAGATCTGTTTGAGCAAGGGAAGGCGCATGCGCCCTGTATCATCTTCATAGATGAGATCGACGCAGTAGGTCGACACCGCGGAGCTGGGCTGGGAGGCGGCCACGATGAGCGGGAGCAGACTCTCAATCAGCTTCTAGTCGAGATGGACGGGTTCGAATCGAACGAGGGTGTCATTCTCCTGGCGGCCACCAACCGGCCCGACGTATTGGACCCTGCGTTATTGCGGCCGGGCCGGTTCGATCGCCAGATCGTTGTGGATATGCCGGATGTGCGCGGCCGTGAGATGATTCTCAAAGTACACGTCCGCAAGATCCCCCTCTCGAACGACGTGCAATTGGGGACAATCGCCAAAGCCACGCCCGGTCTGGCGGGAGCCGACTTGGCCAATATCGTCAACGAATCCGCTCTTCTCGCTGCCCGTCGTGACAAACCTGCGGTCGAGATGGAAGACCTCGAGGACGCGAAAGACAAGGTGATGCTCGGTGTCGAGCGCAAGAGCATGGTGGTGTCCGATGAGGAGCGGAAGCTCACTGCTTACCACGAAGCGGGCCACGCTTTGGTGAGCATTCGGATCCCGGGACTCGATCCTGTGCACAAGGTGACCATCGTACCGCGCGGCAGGGCTGGGGGCATCACGTTCTCACTTCCGGAAGAAGACCGGCACTACTACAAGAAAGAGTTCATCTTGGGCCGTTTGGCCATGGCCTACGGAGGTCGGGTTGCAGAGGAGCTGATCTTTGGCCCCGAAAAAGTCACTACGGGGGCCGCCCAAGACATCCAACAGGCCACGGACATGGCTCGCAGGATGGTCATGCAATTCGGGATGAGCGATGCGGTCGGTCCGGTGGCTGTCGGAGACCAGGAGCATCAGATATTCCTGGGTCGGGAGTTTGCCCAACATCGGGATGTCTCGGAGAAGACGGCGGAGTTGGTCGACAGAGAGATCAAGCGGATTCTCGATGAGGCTTACGAGAGGGCCCAGGAGATACTCAGCTCTGACCTAGAGACGCTCCACCGCATGGCTGCGGTCCTGCTCGAACGCGAGACCATCGATCGTGAAGAAGTGGAGCTGCTCGCCGAAGGCAAGGAGCTCCCGCCACCACCAGTGGCCCCCACCGCAGACAAACCGGAGCTGACCAAGCCAAAGTCCGACGACAAACCAACTGCCTCGGACACGGGTCCAGTGTTGGGCTCGCCACCCGCAGAGCCTGCCGGGGCGTGAACCTCACTCCGCTCGCACCGCGTGACCCGGAGAGAATCAGGGATGCGCTGGTGCGGCGGGGCATGGGCGAGGCGAAAGCCTGGGCGGCAGCGCAGGGGCTCGCACCCGTAGTACTCTTCCTCGACGACACCACCTCGCATGACCGCGACGCGATTGTTGCTGCGTCAGCTAATCAAGGCGTAGAGAGTATCGTTGGTGACGATTGGGTGCTACTAGCAGGGTCGACGGCGAACTTGGCGAGCCTGCAGCGGTCCGGAGCGAAGTACATTAGGCAAGAGATTCTAAACGAGATCGGGCAGTGTCTTCACGATTTCGTGGAACGTCCGGACTCGTGGGTGATGCGACGTGGCAAAGTCGATCTGTCTCGTCCGGTGGTGGTTGGAATTCTAAATGTGACGCCGGACTCCTTCAGCGATGGCGGCGAGTTCGTGACTCCGGAATCAGCATTGCGGCACGCGGAGTCGATGTTGGCAGAGGGAGCGGCCATGCTGGATGTGGGGGCTGAGTCTACTCGACCAGGGAGACCCAACCCGGTTTCGGCCGAACAGGAGTGGGTTCGACTGGGACCGGTTCTTTCAGAACTGGCTAGAGAGCACCCGGGTGTCCCTGTCTCAGTCGATACCGTGAAATCGGAAACTGCCCGCCGGGCGCTCGAGGCTGGAGCATGGGCAATCAACGACGTATCCGGGTTGCGGTTCGATCCTGCTATTGCGGACGTATGTGCGAATATGGGAGCTGGAATCATACTGATGCATTCGCGGGGCTCTTTCTCCGAGATGGCCACGTACGATCACGCAGAGTACGAAGACGTGGTCGCCGAGACAGTCGGAGAACTAGAGCGATCGGCTGAAACCGCGATGAAGCGCGGCGTAGTGCGTGAAGGGATTGTGCTGGACCCGGGCTTCGGGTTTTCCAAGCAGCCGGAGCAGAATTATGAGATATTGCGGGGCTTGGAGTCTGTTGTTTCAAGGGGCTTTCCGGTGATGGTGGGGCCATCGAGAAAGCGCTTCCTCGGTGCAGTGACTGGGAAGGAGGTCCACGAGCGGGATGCGGCTACTGCGGCGGCCTGCATCGCTGCATATTCCGAGGGTGCGATCCTGTTCCGCGTGCATGCGGTTGGCTTGGTGAAAGAGGCTATGGACGTGATTGGCGCGATTGAGGGGGCATGATGCCGCTGGATCGGTTCCCGTTTCTCGTTCCCGATTTGCGGGACATAATCGAGATACTGTTGGTAGCGTTCGTTATCTACAGGCTGTTACTCTTCCTGGCTGGTACGCGAGCGCTGCAGATCCTCCTCGGTCTTCTGTCCCTGGTGCTGCTGTACTTCGTTGCGGTCATCTTCAAGCTCAACATGATCACGACACTGCTGGGCCTGATATTCACCTACGGTGCGTTCGCTGCTGTCGTCGTGTTCCAGCCGGAGCTCCGACAGGCGCTGGCGCGGTTGGGAACTTCTAGGGCGATCAGGTTCCTCACCAATACCGACAAGCACGTTGTGGCCGATGAGATTGCCGACGCCGTGAGCCGTCTGGCGCGGAATGGGACGGGTGCCATAATAGCCGTTGAGGGTGAGGTCTCACTCAACGACTATCTGGAAACCGGCACCGAGATGCAGGCCAACGTGTCTGCTGACCTGTTGGCCACAATCTTTACTCCCTATTCGCCACTTCACGATGGGGCGGTGATCGTCCGAGGCAATCAGATCATCGCAGCCGGCTGCGTGTTGCCACTCACACAATTCCCCGTCACTGACAAATCGCTCGGTACACGCCATCGGGCCGCGCTCGGCCTGTCGGAAGAGACGGACGCTGCCGTGATCGTGGTGTCCGAGGAAACCTCCAAGATATCAATTGCCACACGGGGCCTGTTGCGCCGCGGCGTGACTGCCGACCAGGTAGGTGATGCACTGGCCGGCGGTGGTCGCCAGACCCTTGCGTTGTCGGACGCGTCAGGTAAGGCTTCTCCAGCCTAAACACCGAGAAGATCCGAGAAAATGAGCGAAGAGACGATATCAGCGGGGTCCGGGGGTACCGATACACCGCCGTACAAGGGAGCGGCTGCCGTGTTCGTGGCTGTCTTGGCCGGCTATGTGTGGACCCTTGCCCCCACGGTGACTTTTTGGGATGCCGGGGAGTTCATCGCCACGTCCAAGATCTTGGGCATACCACACCCGCCGGGCACTCCGTTGTTTACTCTGCTCGCCAACGTTTGGGCCACCCTCGTTCCCATAGGCGAATTTGCGTATCGCACTAACTTGATGACGGCCACGTTCAGCGCTGCCGGCGCCGCGCTGCTGTTTCTCCTGGTGGCTCAGGTGCTCAAGGGGCGATCGAGTGAGCGCACGGACCCGGTGTTTGCCTACGGAGGCGCCGCCGCGGCCGCGCTGATGAGCGCTTTCGTGTTCACCGTTTGGCAGAACTCGAACGAGACCGAAGTGTACATGGTGGCGGCGTTCAGCATCGCGGCCATCGCGTGGCTGATGTGGCTTTGGCGCCAGCATCGTGGTGAGCCACGCGCCCCGCACATTCTGCTGTTGGTAGTCTTCTTCGCCGCGGTTTCCCTGGGCAACCACCTGTTAGCACTCTTGGTCGGTCCCGCCGTCATCTGGTTCATGGCACACGTTCTCAAGACCGAGCCACTGCCCAATGAAGAAGACCGCAAGGTGGAGTGGGGGCAGTGGGCAGTGCTTCTGGGTGTCTGGGCACTGCTCATCGGCGTAGGACTTGGGAACACCAATCTTCTGATAGTCGGTGGTGTGGTGTTCCTGGCGGCGGCGATCTATGCGGCAACCGTAGGCGGGCTCAGTTTTGCCGTGACTGTCCTTGCCATTTCGATCGTAGGAGCCTCGACGTATCTGTTTCTCTATTTTCGCGCCAACGTCGGACCGTTCATCAATGAGGCAGATCCATCCACTTGGACGAGTCTGTGGGAGGTCATCCAGCGTAAGCAGTACCCACCGAGAACTCCGTGGGATAATCCGATCTACCCATCGGGACCAGGCAACCCGGGCCGATCTCTCACGCTGATCCTACTGCAGATCCAGAACTACGTGCAGTATTTCGATTGGCAATGGGCTATGGGTCTGGCACCTACCAAGCCTGTATTGGGCGCATGCGACACCCAGTGCACAATGGTCCGAATACCGATCACAATTGTGTTCACGACCCTTGGCGTCTACGGTGCGTCAGTATTGTGGGAGCGTGACCGCTCGGCGTTCTGGTTTCTCCTGATCCTGTTCTTGGCCACGGGGCCGGGCCTCATGGGATACATGAACTTCAAGCCTGGCTATTCGCTCGGATGGGACCGTTTCCCCGGCTTGGAAATGCACGAGGTGCGTGAACGCGACTATTTCTTCGTTGTTTCGTTCCAGGTATGGGGGCTCTTCGCCGGCGTAGGCCTGGCGGGGCTCTACGGCATGTTGCGCTCTCGAACGCGATCGGCTGCAGACTCGGCGGGAGGAACCACTGCGCTACCGGCGCTCGTGTTGCTCGCGGCGTTGCTGCCTTTCGTTCTGAACTTCAGCGCGGCGAGCCGCAGACACAGACCGGAGGCGACGCTAGCACGCGATTTTTCGTACAGCTTGCTGCAATCGGCCGAGCCATATGGGATCGTCTTCACCAATGGTGACAACGACACGTTCCCGCTGTGGTACATCCAGGAGGTTGAGGGTGTACGGCAGGACGTCTCGGTTGTGAACCTCTCACTCGGCAATACCGAATGGTATCTGCGGCAACTGAGGGACAACCCTGTTCGGCGCTTCGATCCGGAGCAGGCTCCTTGGTTTGCACACCTCGCTCGGGACAGCGCCCCGCCTGCACTTCATTCAATGACCGATGCGGAGATCACGAACCTGGTCCCGCAACTGTTGGACAATCCGCTGCGGTTCACCCACGGACGAATCGACAAGGTCTATCCCGCCGGGACTCCGCTATACGTGAAAGATGTGTTGATGCT
>CP070792.1:344387-350332 GCA_020346845.1 Gemmatimonadota bacterium | reverse complement strand
TCACACTTCTTCTGGGAACACGCGGAGGTTGTAGCGTCGCCGGACGTAGACACGCTCAGAGTGCTGGTCGACAGGGGACCTTCCGTTGGAGTAGAGGAGATCCTGAGCCCTGCATGTGGACGTATGGTGGCTATGGAGCTCCTGGTGTTCCGCGACATGACGTTCGTGCGCAACTCGGGTGACTTCAGCCATGCACTGGCAGGCGAAGGCAATGTGCCAACCGAAGAGTTCGCCCAGGCAGTTGGCTTCGATGCCCGTTCCGGTGTGGTAACACAAGTCTGCTCGGGTACGATCAACACCGGCACGGGGACCATCACCTTCACCGGACCTGAGTACCTTGATACCGGTATCTCCCCCAGCTTCCGTGTCAGCGACTTCATCAGCAACACCGCGACAATCGTGACGTCGATCGCCATCAACTTCAACGGCCTCACGAACCTGGTTCGGACGACCGACTCCGTGTACGTGTTGGATGAGGCGCTGCGGCTGCGAGGCCTGATCGCGGCAGGCGGTGAGAATGCGGGCATGGATCTCGCGTTCGATCATGCTTTCGCCGCGGGTGTGGGGGGCACTCCCGGGACGTGGCCGGTAGGGGCCACGGGTGATCCCAATGACCGGGTGGTCTACCTGGCTAGCGCCGAGCCGCGGATCGAGGTGTACGATACCTACTTCTTCGAACCGGTTGCCATCATACCGATACGTGATCCGATCATTGGCCCGCTTCGCGTTGCGGAACAGCCGACGGGTGAACAGATCCTGGTTGGTGTGACCAGGTTCGGCGTGGTCACCGTGCAGCTTCCGGCGCTGGCGAGTCCGTTCCCGGCCGCGGGGTTCTGACTTCGCAGGGTGCTAACCCCGCGCACTGAGAGCGAGTAAGAGAGCCCGGCGTCGAGCCGGGCTCTTTGGTTTGTCAGGGTTATGCGTGGGCTCAGATCGGGTAGATTCGGTGGGGTCACAGGCATCTTGGCCTGTACGATCTGCAGCCCCAAAGTGAGCTAGCCGATGACGATCCGATTTACGACGGCAGGCGAGTCGCATGGCAAGGCGCTGATGGCGATTCTCGAGGGTATCCCAGCGGGGTTGGCGCTGGTGGCGGAAGATGTGGACTCGGAACTCCGCAGGCGGATGGCCGGCCACGGTCGTGGTGCCCGCATGAAAATAGAGTCAGACCGAGTCGAATTCCTGTCGGGCGTACGGGCTGGAGAGACTCTGGGATCCCCAGTCTGCATGATGGTGCGAAATCGGGATTGGGAAAACTGGCAAGAGGTCATGGCGGTTGCACCCGACGCCGATCCTGACAAGCCCCGCAGGAGGCGGGTGTTGCGGCCGCGACCAGGGCATGCCGATCTCGTAGGGGTACTCAAGTACGGCCGCCATGACGCCAGGGATATTCTCGAACGCGCTAGTGCGCGAGAAACAGCTGCCCGGGTCGCCTGTGGGGCGGTATGCCGTAAGCTGTTGGACTCGTTCGGGGTAGAGATCGGCAGTCACGTCGTTCGGATCGGAAGTGTGGCCGCCAAGTCCGGCGAGCCGCTTCCAGCTCGTTTGAACCAACATGCTGACTCATCGCCAGTGAGATGTCTGGACCTCGCAGCGTCACAGGCGATGGTCGAGGAGATCGATCGGGCCATAGCGGATCGGGACACGCTCGGTGGTGTTGCGGAGGTGATCGTCAGGGGCGCGGTGGTCGGGTTGGGTTCACACGTATCCTGGGATCGCAAGCTCGATGCACGCTTGGCGCAGGCCCTCATGTCGATCCACGCCATCAAGGGTGTCGAGATTGGGCTCGGATTCGAGGGTGCAAGTACGTGGGGCTCGGAGGCCCATGATGAGATCAGACGGGGCGACAATCGCTTGACCGGTGGAGTTGCGCGGTCGAGCAACCGAGCTGGGGGGCTGGAGGGCGGGATCACCAATGGCGAGCCGATTGTGCTGCGATTGGCGATGAAGCCCATCTCAACGTTACGCCGACCACTGGAGACTGTGAACCTCGAGACCGGCGAAACCGCGCAGGCGCAATCGGAACGATCCGACGTGACGGCGGTGCCAGCTATGAGCGTGATCGCAGAAGCCATGACGGCTATTGTGGTTGCCCAGGCAATGGTTGAGAAGTTCGGTGGGGACTCACTGAATGAAATGAGACGGAATTACGATGGCTATGTGGAGCAGCTGTCGTTTCTCAAGGAAGAGGTGTGAAACGGCACCTCGTCCTGGTTGGCTTACCGGGTTCCGGGAAGAGCACCGTGGGGCGTCTGGTGGCCGCGGAACTCCGAGTCGGCCTGCACGACATCGACAAGACAATTGCGGATGAATCGGGCCTCTCTATCGCTGACTTTTTCGCAACCAGGGGGGAGGCTGATTTTCGCAGACTAGAGCGCTTGGCCACAGTTGCCGCGTTTGAGGGTGAACCGGCAGTTGTTGTGCCGGGTGGTGGATGGGCGGCACAGCCCGGCAACATGGAGTCTGTGACTGGCAGGGCGACGACGGTGTATCTGGAGACGGCGGTCGCTACGGCGCTGAGCCGCCTATCGGGTGGAGAGACACGCCCGCTGCTGCTCGGGTCGGATCCGACTGCTGCGCTCCACAGCATGTTTGTGAGCAGGAAACCGTGGTATGAGAGGTGCGATTACTGTGTCTCGACCGACGGTAAGTCGGCCGAACAGGTGGCGATTGAGGTCGCCGAACTTGCGCGGAAGTGCATGTCGCTGTAATTATGCGCCCCCACCTCGATGTTGTTGTTATCCCGGATCAAGTGAGTTGAAGGGAACGAGGAGACGTTGAGGCGACGTTGAGATCATGAGGGTATATAGAAGGAAATCTGTAGGAAGCATTGGATCATATGGCTAAGCAGAAGAAAACAAAGAGAAAGCCCGCAACAAAGGCGACCAGCAAGTCGGCGAAGACAACGTCGAAACGCAAGGTGGCCAAAAAGACGGTGTCCCGCAGTACTACGAAGAAGGCGACAGCAAAGACAGCCAAGGGTGCTGCGAAGGCTGGTAAGAAGAAGGCTGTGCCGGTTAAGAAAGCAACAACCAAGACGAGCAAGAAGAAGCCGGTGCGAAAGGCGGGCAAGAAAACAACTGCCCGTAAGTCGACCAAGAAGACCGCTGGCAAATCAACTAGCAAGACCGCACGTTCGTCCGCCAGGAAGACGGCGCGACAACAGTTGGCGGATGACACACCAAAGCCGGTGGCAGGAAGAAGGTCCGGTAACTCGCTGGTTATTGTTGAATCCCCCACGAAGGCGCGCACAATAGGCAAGTACTTGGGCCGCGGTTATGCAGTAAAAGCTACAGTGGGGCATCTGCGCGATCTGCCGAAGCGGGAGTTGGGTGTCGAGGTCGACAAGGGGTTCCAGCCCAAATACGTGACGATACGTGGCAAGAGCAAGACTCTGGCGGAGCTCAAGAAGTCCGCGCAGAGTTCCGCAGCAGTGTATTTGGCCACCGACCCGGACCGAGAGGGGGAGGCAATCGCATGGCACGTAGCCGACCAGATAGGCAACGGCTCACGTGTGCATCGTGTGTTGTTCCATGAGATCACAAAGGCCGCTGTAGCCGAGGCTATGGCGAGTCCGGCAAGGATTGACGAGCGCAAGGTCGAAGCCCAGCAAGCCCGCCGCATCCTCGATCGACTGGTGGGGTACAAGGCGAGCCCGTTGCTATGGAAAGCGGTCAAGGCTGGCCTGTCAGCGGGCCGCGTGCAGACAGTGGCGCTGCGCTTGATTGTCGAGCGCGAGGGCGAGATCAACGCGTTCAAACCCAAGGAATACTGGACCATTGAAGCTGAGCTCGAAGCTGATAACAAACGCTTCACCGCAAAGCTTCATAAGGTGGCTGGCCGCAAACCGGATATAGGCTCTGAGGCAGCGGCGAACGAGATCTTGGAGGCTCTAAAGGGCCGCGAGTTCATCGTTTCGGAAGTTCAGCGCAAGCAGCGGCGCAAGCGCGCGGCTCCACCGTTCATCACCAGCACACTGCAACAGGAGGCGGCGAAACGACTAGGCTTCTCGGCGCGTCGCACAATGAGTTGCGCCCAACAATTGTACGAAGGTGTGGAGCTAGGCAGCGAGGGGTCAGTCGGTCTGATTACGTACATGAGGACTGATTCGACCAGGGTAGCTGCGAGCGCAATTGATGAAGTAAGGTCGTACATCAAGTCGAAGTACGGTGACAAGTATCTGCCGGCCAAGCCAAACGCATACAAGAGCAAAAAGTCGGCCCGTACCCAGGATGCACACGAGGCAGTTCGTCCCACCGATGTAACACGTAGTCCCGACCAGGTGAAGAAGTACCTCTCGAACGATCAGAAGCGTCTGTATCAGCTGATCTGGAAGCGCTTCGTTGCCTCACAGATGACACCGGCGGTATACGATACCACCACATTGGATTTTGCCGTTGATGACTATCTGCTCAGAGCCACAGGTTCAATAGTGGTGTTCGATGGCTTCCACGTGGTCTACTATGAAGCAAAGGAAGTGGAAGAGGCGCAGACCTTTGAGGAACTGTCACCGGTGCCGGCCATGAAAGAAGGCGAGCGAGCAGACGTGCTGGAGATCCTCGGCAAGCAGCACTTCACTGAACCGCCGCCGCGCTTCAGTGAAGCGAGCCTGGTCAAGGAGTTGGAGGCGCTCGGCATAGGACGCCCCAGTACGTACAGCTCGATTGTCTCCACGCTGAGGGATCGCGACTACGTGCGGATGGACGCGAAGCGATTCCGACCGACCGAACTTGGTGAGACTGTCACGAGAGTACTCGTCAGCAGGTTCCCGGACATCTTCAATGTGGAATTCACTTCGGAGATGGAGAGTGAACTAGACAAGGTCGAAGAAGGGGAACTGGCGTGGCGCAAGGTGTTGGAGAACTTCTATGGCCCGTTCGCCAAAGCACTGGAGAAGGTGGACACGGCGTCGATGATACGCGACGCGTTTGATGTCGAATCGATCGAGAAAGAACCGTGTCCTGATTGTGGAGGCAAGCTCACTGTGAAGAGCGGCAGGTTTGGCCCGTTCATCGCATGTACCAACTACCCCGAATGCCGTCACACGAAACCGTTGAAACAAGACAAGGTGCCCGACCGCCCGACCGACGAAATCTGCCGTGAGTGCGGGGCGCCCATGGTGGTGAAGACAGGTCGGTATGGTGAGTTCTTGGCTTGCACCAAATACCCCCAATGCAAGCACACTCGGCCCGTGCCGCTCGGTGTGGATTGTCCGAAGTGCAAGACCGGCGACCTGACGGAACGGCGTACTCGGCGCGGGCGGTCCTTTTTCGGCTGCTCCAACTACCCTGATTGCGATTTCTCCACTTGGTACAGACCCGTTCCCAAGACATGCCCGTCCTGCTCAACGGTTGGCGCGGAATCACGGTCGACAAAGACCCGGGGCAACTACCTCCGGTGCCTCAAGTGTGAGCATGAGTTTACAGAGGAGGAGGCCGGCACGGCCGTCTCCAAGTGAAAGCAGTAGTTGTTGGGGGCGGTCTCGCCGGGTGTGAGGCTGCTTGGGCTCTCGCTGAGCGGGGTGTGGCCGTTACCCTGTACGAGATGCGGCCCAAAACCGCCACGCCAGCACACAAGACCGACCGGTTGGCCGAACTAGTCTGCAGCAACACATTCAAATCGACAGAAATCACCAATGCCCACGGTCTGCTGAAGGCCGAGCTCGCCACGTTGGGAAGCCTGCTGATGAGTATTGCGCAGGAGACCCGTGTCCCCGGAGGTGCTGCGCTGGCGGTTGACCGAAGCGACTTCAGCAGCGCCGTTACCCAACATATCCAGCGGCACCCGGGGATATCGGTCGAGAGGCGTGAGATAACATCCCTTCCGTCCCCGGCGATCGTGGCCACGGGGCCGCTTACCTCTGACGCGCTGGCAGAGGTGATCAGGCGACGATTGGGCCAGGATGCTCTGGCTTTCTACGACTCGATTGCGCCCATCGTGAGTGG
>CP070792.1:338294-344287 GCA_020346845.1 Gemmatimonadota bacterium | reverse complement strand
CCAAGTACCGGATCAATCCGGGGAACGTGGGGCAGAAGCGGCGCGATGAGAACTTCACTACCATCGTCAAGGTGGCCATCGATCGAGACAAGCCTGTCCGAATTGGGGTCAATTGGGGCTCGCTCGACCAGAACCTGCTCACCCAGCTGATGGACGAGAATGCTCAAAGGGAAGAGCCGCTGGACGCAAAGGAAGTAATGCTGAATGCGATGGTCGAGAGCGCCATGCGCTCGGCCTTGTTGGCGGAGGAAGTGGGGTTGCCGCACGATCGGATCGTTCTGTCCGCCAAGATGTCGCAAGTTCAGGATCTCATCGCGGTGTATCGCAAGCTCGCACCGTTGTCTGATTACCCGCTGCATCTGGGGCTAACCGAAGCAGGCATGGGGGCGAAAGGGATCGTTGCGAGCACTGCTGGCCTGGCGGTCCTACTTCAGGAGGGTATCGGAGACACGATTCGCGTGTCGCTGACGCCAGCACCCGACGGCGATCGGGCAGAGGAGGTCAGAGTCGCACAGCAGGTACTCCAGGCACTGGAGTTCCGCAGTTTCTTGCCTCAGGTCAGTGCATGCCCCGGCTGTGGACGAACCACGAGCACGTTCTTTCAAGAGATGGCCGACGAAATCCAGTCATATCTCAGGAATCAGATGTCAGAGTGGAAGGTGCGGTATCCCGGGGTCGAGAGCATGCGCGTAGCAGTAATGGGGTGTGTGGTGAATGGACCAGGCGAGTCGAAGCATGCCGATATTGGCATCTCGCTGCCGGGCTCGGCGGAGGAGCCGAAGGCACCCGTGTACGTCGATGGTAAACTCGCGGTGACGCTCAAGGGGAGCCTTATAGTCGAAGAGTTCATTGAGATCCTCAACAGCTACGTCGACCGACGCTACGGGACCGAAGAAGCCGCAGGAGGACCAGGGCCATTTATGACGGCGCTGGAGCCTGGCTCACAATGACCGAAACCTCAACGCTCGAGCGAGCATTAGAGGCACTTACCGGAGCCAACCGACTGGTGGTAGTGACCGGAGCGGGGATGTCGCACGACTCGGGTGTGCCCACGTTTCGTGACGCCATGACCGGGCTGTGGGCACAGTATGATCCCCACGAGCTTGCGAGTGAAGATGCCTACCGACGGAACCCGGCGCGAGTATTCGGTTGGTATCTATGGCGCTGGTGTCTGGTACGGAGTGTGGAACCTCATCCAGGCTACCACGCTTTGACCCGCCTCGAGGCAGGGACAGATGACTTCCTAGTCGCCACTCAGAACGTGGACGGCTTGCATAGCCGCGGTGGTAATCAGCGCATCGTCGAGCTGCACGGTTCGCTGACGGCGTTTCGTTGCTTCGACAATGGGCACCCCTACGACTCAGCCAAACTCGAGTCACTAACGGCCCTGTCGGGTGAGGAGGTGGAACCCCCGAGGTGCCAGGAATGTGGTAGTCCGATACGGCCTGGGGTCGTCTGGTTTGGAGAATCCTTGCCGCAGATGGCGGTAAAACAAGCCTGGAGCGCGGTGGCTGCGTGCGATGCCCTCATGGTGATTGGGACATCGGCTCTCGTGTATCCCGCTGCCGAGCTACCTTCATTGGCGATGAGGAAGGGAGTACCCGTGGTCGAGATAAATCCGGACCTGACACCAATATCACATGAGGTGACGGTATCTTGGTCTGAGCGCGCCGCTGTTGCCTTACCTGCCTTGGTGGACCGTCTGATCCAATAAGGGACATCGCATATGGGCTACGACCCTCGGTTTCGTCGCACGAAGATCGTGGCGACGCTGGGTCCGGCGTCGTCGGACGAGTCGACGCTACGTGACATGATACTGGCTGGAGTGAACGTGGTGCGCATAAACAGCGCTCACGGGACCTCACAGAGCCGTGGCGAGCTGATTGACCGCGTCATACGATTGCGTGATGAGATGGAACGGCACGTGGCTGTGCTGGTCGATCTCCAGGGGCCGCGTATCCGGGTTGGCTACCTTGCCGACCCGGTGCAGCTTGCCGAGGGCAGTGAAGTGGTTTTTGCGCCGGAGAACGGCGCATCGGGTGACGAGATCCCAACGGCATACGAAGCCCTGGCGAGCGACGTCCGGGTGGGCTCCCGCATTCTCTTGGATGACGGTCTGCTGTGCGTAGAAGCGACACAGATTGAAGGCAACCGCGTTGTCGGCCTTGTGAAATCAGGTGGCATCCTCAGGAGCAATAAGGGCATCAATTTGCCGGACGATCATGTGAGCGCGCCGCCGGTGACTGACAAGGATAGAGGCGATATCGAGGTCGCGCTCAAACACGGCGTGGACCTCATCGGAATCTCATTCGTATCTCGGGCAGAGGATGTCGAGGAAGTTCGGTCCCTGGTCGGGTCAAACGCCAGGATCGTGGCAAAGGTCGAGCGTACGGCGGCTCTGGCCGACATCGACCGCATAGTCCAGGCGGCAGATGCGATCATGGTAGCCCGGGGCGATCTTGGTGTGGAGTTGCCGTTCGAGGAAGTGCCGCTGACCCAGAAGCACCTGATCACTGTGGCAATGAGTGAGTGTAGGCCGGTGATCACTGCCACGCAGATGTTGGAGTCAATGGTGTATAGCCCGCGTCCCACCCGTGCAGAGGTCTCAGACGTGGCCAACGCGATCCTCGACGGCACCGACGCTGTCATGTTATCTGCCGAGACGGCTGTCGGCGAGTATCCAGTCGAGGTGGTGCGCGCAATGGTCAGGATCATCACCGAGGTCGAACAGGCAATACTCAAGGACGGTATTCCGTGGGGGCGCTGTAGAGGCGAAGGCAAGGTGAGAGAGGCGCAGGAGGTTGCCGACGCGATTGCGTTGGCAGCGATTGCGGCAGGTCAGACCCTGAACGCACCGCTCATACTGTGCGTGACAAAGAGCGGTTTCACTGCGCGCACAATCGCAGCCAATAGGCCAACCACCCCGGTCTTGGGACTTTCGACCGAACGAACGACCTGCCGGTTCCTTGCACTGGTGTGGGGTGTCTTGCCGCTTCACGCGGACGTGTTACCGAGCTATGAGACCCTGCTAGATGTGGCGCGCAGCAGGCTGGTCGACCGGGACTATGTCAGGCCAGGCGACAGGATAATCGTGACTGCTGGTGTCCCATTTGAAGTACCTGGCACCACGAACCTAATCAAGATCGAGACGGTGTAGTACGGGCGGAATACAGACTGATAGTGAGGTACGTTCGGTGGTCTTTTGAAGTGCCGACTGATAAGTTTTAGAAAATGGTCTCAAGCGCATGCCGGCAGGTCGCCGGCTGACAAGGAGAGGCAATGTCACACGGAGAAAACCAGCCGGTCATAGTCGTCGAAAAGTCCAGCGGTATCGGCTCTTTTCTGTGGGGAGCCGTGATCGGTGCCGGCGTTGCCCTGCTATTGGCTCCCAGGACCGGGGAGGAAACCAGGGCAGAGCTGCGGTCGAGGGGACGCCGTCTGCGGGCCAAGGCAGAGGATACGGCCGATGAGCTCCAGGCCCGGCTCGAGGATGGGTATGAGAGGGCCAAGGCGAGGGTGGAGGAGAAGTTCGAGCGCACTCGGAAGAACCTAAGTGAGACACGCGCCGGAGCGCGCGATGCCGTGAGGGCCGGCAAGGCGGCTGTCCACTCGGCGCGCGAGGAACTGGAGCGCAGGTTGGCCGATGCAAAGGTAGCACGTCAAGAGGATGCTGAGGCCGACCTCGACGTCGATGACATCGATTCCGATGACGAAGATGCGGTCGTGTCGGAAGACGAAGCTACCGCTTAATTCCGATAACTCACACCCGTGTCGTGAGGGCCGCGGGATACAGAGGATGGGCCTCATCTCCAATCGGGTTCGCTCGACGAGTCTGGTCGGCTGCTTTTGAGGACAACCTCCTCTTCCTGGCAAGTGCACTAACATTCCAGGCGTTGCTTGCCGCATTCCCCATTCTACTCCTGGCGTTGGCGACGCTTGGCTATTTCGTGCATAGCGGCGATGCGGCCGTGGCCGATATTCGGCGCTTGATGGAGAACGTCATACCGTCGGCCGGGCCGGGCGAAGCTGACCCGTTCATGCAGGTCGAGAGGTTCATCCGCAGCGTGGTGTCAAGCCGCGCTCTGCTATCGATATACGGTCTTCCGCTATTCCTGTGGTTCTCCACGCGGTTCTTCAGCGGCGCACGATCGGCATTGAATGAAGTGTTCGACACACGCGAGAGTCGACCGTTCCTAGTGGGAATCGGAATCGATTTCGTCTTGGTTATCGCATCGCTGGTCATGGTTGTACTCAACGCATTCGTCACCGTACGCGTAATTGAGTCGCCTTTCCTCGGTCGATTTGCTATGGAGCTATCGACGTTCGGACTAGCCTTGGTATCGTTCTTCATCATCTATGCAGTAGCGCCGACTCGCCGAGTCAGGTGGGATACCGCGCTCGTCGCCGCTGCTGTTGCGGCACTCGGCTTCGAGATAACAAAGAAGCTCTACGTCGTATACTTGCTCCGTTTTGCGACCCTGGACCGGTTGATCTCGAACACGAACGGGATCGCTCTGCTCTTTCTGGTTGTGTGGATCTACATGATGGTACTCGTGTTCCTGGTGGGTGCGGAGGTAGGCGAGACCTATGACATGAGGCGGAGGCAACGGGAGCAACGAGCGATTCTCACCTAGTATGAGATCTCCTGTAATGAAAGCTACAATAGACCTGCGAAGCGATACAGTCACGAAGCCATCGGCAGGTATGCGACGAGCCATGGCCGACGCCGACGTGGGTGATGATGTGCTGGATGGTGACCCAACGACTCGGCTATTGGAAGAGAGAATGGCAGAGATCTTCGGCACGGAATCGGCTCTGTTCTTTCCCTCGGGCACCCAATCGAACCAGACTGCCGTTTGGGCGCTGACGCAGCCGGGCACAGAGTTGGTACTGGAGGCCAACGCACACATCATCCACTATGAGATAGCTGGTGCAGCGGCGCTGGCAGGGGTTCAGGTCAGGCCGGTGACGACGCCTAATGGTATTCTGACCGCCGAGCTGGCAGCTGCCGCTATCCGACCGACCAGTCCCCACACGCCGGAAGTAAGCGCGCTCGCAGCAGAGAACACGCACAATGCCGCTGGCGGCAAGGTCATGTCTCTTGCCGATTGGGATAAGCTGGTGGCTCTCGCACAACAGCGGCAACTCCCACTGCATTTGGACGGCGCCCGCCTGTGGCACGCGGCTGTTGCCCAGGGGGCAGCGATCGCCAGGACCGGGCAGGGTGCCACCACAATCACCGCATGTCTGTCGAAGGGTATGGGTTGTCCGGTCGGCAGTTGCCTCATGAGCAATCGGGAGGTGATCGATCGGGCTAGGAGAATAAGGCGGCGACTCGGCGGTGCGATGCGGCAGTCGGGTGTGCTCGCCGCAGCGGGTCTCTACGCTCTGGACCACAATATCGAGCGTCTTGCCGAAGATCATGCCAACGCTGCGTTATTTGCCGATCGCTTGCGTGACCATCCGGTGGTCGAGCCCCTCGAACCGGACACGAACATCGTAATGCTGGATCTGATCGATCCCGACCTTACTGCCGAGACAGCTCTTTCAAGACTGGCGGAGGCCGGCGTGTTGATGGTGCCGTTCAGTCCAACTCGGTTGCGAGCTGTTACCCACCTAGATGTCACGGCAGATCAGGTTGCTACCGCCGCCGAGATCGTCGCCCGGACGTTGGCTCCGGAAGGAGGCTGACCGTGCGTGTGATCGTTGTCGGAGCGGGCGAAGTCGGGTATCACGTAGCGGAACGACTCTCGAACGAACAGCACGATGTCGTTGTTGTCGACGTGTTGCCACAGCGCCTCGAGTACGTTCAGACGCATCTCGACGTGGCCGTAGTCGAGGGCAGTGGCGCCAGTCCGAGCGTGCTGGAGGCCGCGGGCGTGCGGAATGCCGGCCTCCTGCTCGCGGTCACGAGTATCGACGAGATCAACCTGGTGTGCTGCATGAGTGTTCGCGGGGGCGACGACTTGGTGAAGGTGGCTCGCGTATCCAAT
>CP070792.1:332123-338194 GCA_020346845.1 Gemmatimonadota bacterium | reverse complement strand
GATGATCACGTGGTTCAGAGAACGCACGAGGCGATTGCGGCCGAGCTGGGCAGCTCGCGCGAAGTCATCTCGCGGCTGCTGAAGGATCTCGAGAGAACTGGAACCGTGGCTCTCGCCCGCGGCAGCATAAAGGTCAACGATGTTAAAGGTCTGCAAGCGATTGGCGATCGCTCTGTGATATAGTCACGGACAGCTAGCGTCGTCCGTGTTACGCTGGAAGTAATAATAGGCATGGCACGCGACACACTTGGCGACCTGGGACCTCGTCATGTGGTGACGTGTATTGTGTGAACGCATCCGACCATGGAGACATCGGACATGCAGAAGAACATGGGAACCGTAGACCGTCTGCTGCGGACGGTCATCGCACTGGTAGTAGCCGCACTGTACTTCACCAACCAGATAACCGGAACTGCAGCGCTCATATTGGGAGCGTTCGCGGCAATCTTCTTGGTCACGAGCTTCGTCGGGTTCTGCCCGCTCTACGCTCCAATCAAGCTATCCACACGCAAGAGCGACTGAACAGAGACATACAGAGCGAGTGAAGGCGGTCGCGTTGTAACGCCGGCCCCGGCGGTCGGTGGTACGCTGAACACACTCGCGCCTTGGAACCTGGGTGGAAGACGGCTTGTTGTAGTGAAACCTAGATGCGGCGAGGCGACTCGCGCATTCAAGCAGAGGAGGTACAGTATGTATTCACGGTTGGTTCGGCTAGTGGCGCTCGCGGGCGCGGTCGTCGGTTTGGCTTGTGCCGGAGACGGTGTTACCGATCCGGGTGACGACAACGGTGACAACGGCGGTGGCGGTGGGGGAGGCAGCGGATTCGCTGCGGTGGTTCAACCCATATTCACGGCGAATTGTGCGCTGTCCGGCTGCCACGCAGGATCGAGTCCTGCGCAAGGTATGAATCTCAGTTCGGGCCAGGCGTACGCCAACATCGTAGATGTGCCCTCCAACGAGTCCGGCTTGGTGCGCGTGAAACCGAGCATGCCCGACTCCAGTTACCTGGTACACAAGATCCAGGGCACCCAGGGTAGTGTCGGCGGTAGCGGTGGCCAGATGCCACTCGGCCGCGCCGCCCTATCGCAGACTCAGATAGACGCCATCCGTCAATGGATCGCCGACGGTGCGCCGAACAATTGAGCGAGTATGCTCGATGAGTGCCCTGCTGGTTCCGGTTGTCCTCAGCGCTGTTTTTCTGGCAGCCGGGCCGGCAGCGGCCACCGCGACAGGTGGCGAGGAGCCCTATCTCGCGCTCCGTACTGGACTCAAGTGCTCCACCTGCCATGTGAATCGGAGCGGCGGCGGCGGCCGCAACGATTTCGGTAACGCTTGGGCGCAAACGCAGCTGCCGGCGCGCACCGCTGAAGTAAGGAGCAGAGCGCTCAACGACTGGGTGGCATTGGGCTTCGACCTGCGTGTGTTTGCCGCAACCGCGGTTTCCGAGACGACACCGCGCTCCGAAGTGGGAATCCAGGAAGCTCAGATCCAACTCGAGGCGAAGTTGATTCGCGATGCGCTGTCGTTCTATGTGGACCAGACTCTGGGTCCCGGATCGGCGACCCCGAGGGAGGTTTTTGGTCTGTGGCACGGCTTGCCGCTCGACACGTACGTCAAAGCCGGCAAGTTCATGCTGCCCTACGGCTGGCGGCTGTGGGACGACAATGCGTACATCCGTCAGGAGACGGGGTTCACCTATCGCACTCCCGAGATCGGTGTTGAAGTCGGCTTGGAGCCGGGACCGATGTCGGTCTTCGTTGCGCTCAGCAACGGCACCACCGCCTCAGTCGAGAACGACAGCCAGAAGAAGCTCACTACTAGTGCAGCCTACGTCCATCGCCAATTTCGAGTGGGTGGTTCGTTCGCGCACAATAGCGACGCCACCACTAGAACCAACACGACGGGCGCGTTCGGCGGGTTCAACATCGGTCCGCTCGCCGTATTGGGAGAGGTGGATTACATCTTCAACGAGCTGAGAGACACGACATCGGGATCGACTGAGCCACCCAATCAATTCGTGGGCTATGTGGAGGGGAATCTCCTGGCTACCCGCGGCCTGAACGCCAAGGTCACGTACGGCTATCACGACCCCGACAGGAGCGTCAGCGAAAACCAGCGAATCCGCATGCGGTTCGGGCTGGAATGGTTTCCCATTTCTTTCGTACAATTAGCAGCGTTCTACACGATGTTGGAAGATGTGCCCGAGGTGGAAACGGACATCGATGTAGTGAGTTTGGAGTTGCATCTGCACTTCTGACGGGACATCGACCGGTCATTGCGGCGCGTCGTACTTGAATCCAGCGCGCACAATCAATCGCCGGCTTCATCATCTTCAATGCCGAGGGCCTGGACGAGGCAGAAAAGATGGCGCAGGGCTGCCCCATCATAGCGAGCAACCGCGTCTACGAGATCATGGCAAAGTAGGAGGCACACCAGCCGACTGAATCTGCACTAGTCAGATCGGATCAACCGAGGTTCATGCGTTCCAGCAGGCTGTGGAACCTCGGCTCATCGCGCAACGGATCGAGCAGCGGTTCTACCTTGAGGTAGACCAGCCAACCTCTACGCTCTTCATGGGCCTTGTGCAGCCAGTCCAAGGCCATGTCGGTGTTGCCAAGCCCAATGTGTAGCGTGACAAACGCGACCGGTGACACGTAATCGGTCTTGGCCCGTGCCTCCAGCTCTGCCAGCAGGCGCTCTGCTTCACGTTTCTCCCCGCTCACCGCATGCACGTGCCCGAGCGCCGCCACCGCATACGCAGAGTTAGTGGAGAGTACTATTGCCTCTTCGAGCGACGCCTTGGCGTCGTCGTACATACCAGCCCGTTCATAGGCGATCCCCAACACCCTGTGATTCTCCGATGCTGTGGGATCCATCTCGACCGCGCGCTCCAGGTGTTGCACCGCAGCGTTGGCGTGGCCGGCGTAGTGGTTGAGCCAGCCCATCGTGCGGCGCACGGAAACAGATACCGGGTCCGAATCCATCGCCGCACGGCCTTCCGACAACGCCTCGTCTCGGCGATCGAGTGCCATCAGCAGCCAAGCATACCATTGATGTGCCGTGGCGTATCCGGGATTCAGCTCTATGGCGCGCCTGAACTCCGTGTCCGCTGCCGCTAGATCCCAGTCGTAAATGAACGTCACCCATCCAAGTGACGTGTGTGCCTCCGCTAGAGACTCGTCCAACTGCAAGGCCCGCCTGGCTTCGGCCTTGGCTTGCTCCATTCCTTCTGCAGTTGGGATCCCGCGATAATCCGTCTGTATTGCATAGGAATCTGCCAAACCGGAATAAGCCAATGCGTACGAAGGATCTTCTTCGATTGCCTGCTTGAAGTATCGGATACCTTCAGCAATATCCTCACGCGTGCGCCGATTCCAGTGGAAGCGGCCCTTGAGATACAGGTTGTACGCCTTGACGTTGCGCGAGTAGCGAGCGGGGGTCGAGTAACCGATGGTCAGGAATAGAGTCCGGCGCAACGTGTCTACGATTGTGCGTGATATCTCGTCTTGAATCGCGAACACGTCGCTCATCTCGCGGTCGTATCTCTCCGACCAGACGGTGCGTCCATCGGCCACATTGGTGAGTCGAGCAGTAATGCGAATTCTGTCACCGGCCTGCTGTACCGTGCCCTCGAGTACCGTTGATACGCCAAGCATCGACCCGATATGGCGGATGTCATCCAGCTGATCCTTGAGGGCAAAGACAGACGTACGCGACACGACCTGCAGACCCTTTACCTTTGCCAGCGTATAGATCAACTCGTCTGTGATTCCATCGCTCAGGTATTGTGTTTCGCTCTCGTTGCTGGAGTTCACGAACGGTATTACCGCGATCGTACCGTCACGTGGTAGCTGAGAGGCCGCGGGCTCCCGCTGCAGTCGCAATGATTTGCTGGGAGGCTCGATAGCCTCACCGAAGGCTGCGGCGGTCGCAAATCGATCGACGGGATCCTTGGCCAGCGCCTTGGCAATGGCCTCGCCTATCGCTGAGGGCACATCGGGTCGGATCGAGCGGAGTGGTTGCGCCTCGTGCGACACATGTTGTGCTATCGTCTCTTGAATCGTAGAGCCGGTAAACGGTGGATGCCCCACCAGCATTTCGTACAGCATACACGCGAGGGCATACTGGTCACTGCGTCCGTCGATAGACTCTTCGGCTGTGGCTTGTTCCGGGCTCATATACTCCGGCGTGCCCACGGCGAAGCCAACCTCAGTGAATTCGTCGCAGCAATCCGAAATCGCACGGCCGACCCCGAAATCAGCAACGAGTGGCTGGCCTTCCTGGAACAGGATATTCTCCGGTTTGATATCCCGATGCAGGACGTCTTTCCTGTGGGCGTAGTCCAACGCGGCTGCCACCACACGCCCGATCCAGAGCGCCTCGTCAATATCGAGCTGACCTCGCGCTCTGAGTCGGGTACGCAGTGAGTCGCCGTCAACCAGCGGCATCACGAAGAAGAGGAGTCCGTCACGCTCGCCCGAGTCGTGCAACGGCAGGATGTGGGGGTGAGTCAGGCCGGCAACCAGCCGGATCTCCCTGAGGAACCGCTCGGGATGGTATCCCGATCTCGAGAGTTCCGGGTTGAGCACCTTGATCGCTACCTCGCGCTCGTGCTTGATGTCTCGCGCGCGATACACAGTTGCCATACCACCGCGTCCGATCTCGGACTCGACGCGATATCGGTCCGCCAGTGCCGTGGTTACTCGGTGCTGGGTGTCGGGCATGGATAGAAGATGGAGGCAGGGCAGGGGCTGCGCGAGGGCGGCGCAGTCCAGCGCAGAGATAGGATCGGTTAGATTCGAATGTGCCAGAGACCGACGATTCTCGATCAGGTTGTAGAAACCTGGTCACTGCGGCAAATCGGCGCGGGATGTGGGAGCCGCCGCACGCAGGTTCGCTAGGTCATTGAATTGCCCTGGAGCAAGCGTCGAGCTGGAGTTGACTAAATGATGCGTCTGATAGCGTTCTTTGTGGTTTCGGGTTACGGCCTGGGATTGACAGCATGCACCAGTGGAGCAGTCGGTGCACAACGTCCCACCAACACTGTGATCGAACGGTACCTCGTCGCTGTGCGGTCGACGTACTCTGGAGATCGCGCCAAGGAGATCGTGGCGTTCATGGAGGACAAGTTCCGCCGGCCCGGCAACTCCGGTTTCGATGCCAGCATCTACCTTGTCGTCGAGGTGCTCGAAGCAGCCGGTTACGTGGCCGAGGAAGACGCCCAGTCCAATGCGACGCTGACATACCGCATCCAGCGCCGCGAGATGGATCGACCGACATGGGAACCGGTGTCCGGGTCGCTGGATCTTCTGGAGCCCGATGGCGGGCCGCTGCTCGACTACGGCACCAACATGAACATGATTGCGATCAACTCGTACTCCACTCCACCGGACGGCATCGAGGCGGATCTGGTCTATGTGGGAGAGGGGGGCGCAGAGCAATTCGACGCGCACGACGTGCGTGGCAAGATCGTGTTTGGCGAGACAAGTGTGCGCAGCCTGTTCCGTGAGGCCGTTCAGAACCGCGGCGCGTTGGGTGTGCTGTCCTATAGCATGCCCGCATACACCCAACCGGAGATCAACCACAATTCGATTCAGTTCAGCGGCATTGCGCTCGATGCCGAGCGTCAATCGTGGGGGATACGGCTGTCATATGCAGCACGTACCAGACTGAGAGAAGCGCTGAATACCGGCCCCGTGCGAGTACGGGTCAAGCTAGCAACTCGGATCTACGAAGCGGAGGAACTGGAGCTGATCGCCGACGTCCACGGACGAACACATCCGCAAGAGCGGTTCGTACTCTCAGCCCACGTGCAGGAACCCGGTGCAAACGACAATGCATCGGGTGTGGCTGCCCAGGCAGAGATCGCGCGAGTGTTGGCGGAGCTAGTTCGGAGCGGGAGCTTCGAGCCGAATCGCACCATCTCCATGCTGTGGGGCGATGAGATCCTCTCAACTAGGCGCTACATCGCCGACGACCCCGAGCGCGCTGCAGGAATACGCTGGGGAGTGAGCCTCGACATGGTGGGTGAGGACACGCAGAAGACGGGCGGGACGTTTCTCATCGAGAAG
>CP070792.1:325942-332023 GCA_020346845.1 Gemmatimonadota bacterium | reverse complement strand
GCAGGCCCGCGGGCCTGCCCATTCTCCGCAGCCATCTGAGATGCGAGCCCATAGCGGTCCGCAGGGCGGCGTTCGCCTCGTATTTCACGCCAAACTTGCCGCACACCGATTCCACGATCGGTGAAAGCTTGGGATAGTGTAGGTGGCAGATCTTGGGAAATAGGTGGTGCTCCACCTGGTAGTTGAGGCCACCGATGTACCACGTGAGCAACCTGTTGTGGCGGGCAAAGTCTACGGTGGTGCTGGCCTGATGGACGGCCCACTCGGCATCGATCCGGCTCGATCCTTCGTCAGGGACCGGAAAGTCGGCTTCTTCGACACAGTGAGCCATTTGGAACACGATGCCGAGTACCACACCGATCGTAATGGCTATGAAACAATAGAAGACGAGCACTAGCCACAGGGGGTGGAACAACGCCGGTACAACGAACGCCATGAGCAAGAACGCTATCTTTCCGCCAACGAAGATCAGGAGCTGGCCACCCTGCGGTCGCGGTACGATGCGTGAGCCCACCTTGCCGCGGACTAGTTCTTTGAAGTCGTCAAATAGCTGCCATTTCAGGGCCACGAGGCCGTAGAGTGGCCACATATAGATGTGCTGGAACCTGTGGAACCAGTAGCGTGGCTGCTCGGGGGAGAGCCTTCCAAGGACCCCGATGTTTATGTCATCGTCAGCGCCCTCGATATTCGTGAAGCTGTGATGTAGTACGTTATGCTTCCAGCGCCACAGGTACGAACTTCCTCCAATCACGTCCAGCGTGGTGGCCGCGATCCCATTGACCAGCTTGGAATCGGAGTAGCTGCCGTGTGATCCGTCGTGCTGGATGTCCATTCCTATTGCCGCTGCAGCCAGTGCGACAGATACGGCGAGCCCAATCGCAATCCACCAGGTGCCGGCCACAAAGACCAGTAGTGCATACGAGACTGAGAACCACGCGAGGATGATCGTTGACTTCACGTACATTCCCGGTAAGCCGCGCGGTGACTTTCCTGTCGACTCGAAGTACGCTGCTACTCGGTCCTTCAACTCACGATGGAATTCGGTGGCTCTTGCGAACTTGACGCTCATAACCTGTGACTAACCTCCGGAACGTGGAGCCTCAGGAACGCCGGTTCATCGATAAATGGACTCAAACCTGGCCGGGCCTGAGAAAGACAAGGCAAGTTAACGGTCGAGGGGTCACATACAAGTGCGTCACGGTCCCATGAGTGAGTTGAGTGTATCCGATAATCGATGCAGGCCACCGCTCGTGTCGCTTCCTAAGTCTATGCTCAGAACATTCCTGTCGCGCTGTAGCAGAGCTTGATAATCGCCCAGTGCTTGGGCCTCGATCAGGGTGCCAAACGTGTAATCGGTTTCCGGCACGGCGAGATCTCCACTCACGCTGTCCACCAGCTGGAGGAATCTCCCGGTATTTGGCCCTCCCTTGTGCAGTTGGCCCGTCGAATGAAGGAACCTCGGTCCATAGCCGAGTGTTGTCGCCAATCCCGTATGCTGGGCGAGCGTTGCCCTGAGTTGCTGCAAGTTCGCCGTCGTATCTGACTCGGGTGACAGATATGCTTGTATCGAAAAATAGTCACCCGGGCTGGCCGTGACCCAGCTGCCAAGCGCCTCGCCGAGTGCTCGGTCGTCCGCTATACTGATCCGGCCTGGTGTCTCGTGGTGCTTCTCGCCGCGCTGCTCCGCCATCGCACGCTTGGCGAGCTCTTTCGCCAGTTGGACATCCGGTTGGTCAAAGGGGTTTATTCCGAGGACTGCGCTGGCTGCCGCGGTCGCCATTTCCCAGCGAAATATCTCCTGACCCAGATCGGTCTTGTCCGTCATCTCGATCATCACCACCGGGTGCCCGGATTCGGCCAACCCGTCCAGATCAAGCTGCTCATCGAGAAGAGTGTCGCCCCGTAGCTGGATCCCTACGAACAGCCTGTCACTGCCATAACTCTTCAACGGTAATGCGGGCTCGGAGTCCACTGGCAGGATGCCTTTGCCATTCTTTCCTGTGCTCTCCGCCACCAGCTGCTCGATCCAGGCGGGAAATGCGGCTAGCGCCGGTGACGTGACGAAGGTGACCTTGTCCACACCCGCCAAGGCCAGCTCACCCAGCACGGCCCCCAGCACCAGCCCCGGGTTATCAGGATCCGCGACCGTGGCGGCCGAGGCCTCGGCCATTATCTGGCTGCGGGTGAGCAGCCGGCTGACATCAACGCCGATCAGGGCTGCCGGTACCAAACCGAACGGTGAGAGTGCCGAGTACCTGCCCCCTACATCCGGCGGTGAGTTGATGATCTGGCTGAAACCCCGTTCCCGCGCCAGGCCCTCGAGCGACGAACCAGCGTCGGTAATCGCGACGAAGTTGCGTCCAGGTTGCTCGATCGTCCTCCCCACGCGATCCCACATGGTACGGAATAGAGACATCGTCTCCAGTGTCGTGCCGGATTTGCTCGAGACCAAGAAGAGCGTTCTGGCTGGATCGATCTGCCGCTCGAGGTTCTGGACCGCGATCGGATGGGTCGAGTCCAGGATGGTCAGTGGTGGGTGACTTGCCGTACTTCCGTATACCGAGGCAAATACCTCCGGCGCCAGACTCGAGCCGCCCATGCCCAACAGCACAACGCGTGTGTGGCCGGCTGCCATGGTCGATTCAGCGACGGTCTCGAATTGGGCAACCTGCGATCGCATGGTGCTCGGTAGATCGAGCCAACCGAGCCGGCTTGTCAGTTCGGGGACGGGATCCTTGCTCCATACCTCATGGTCTCGCTCCCAGATGCGGCGGCAGGTCTCCTCGGCACGCCATGATTCTATACGAGCGTCAACGGCTGGCTGGTGTGTACCCAGTTTCAGTGTCATCCGTGGGACATCGTTGCTCATCAAACACTCCAGTGGGGTCCATAAGTGCGGGCACAATACATAATCAACCAACGTCCGGACATACACCAGCCATCTGAGGCTCGTGCTGGACTCGTTACACTGCTCCTCTGGAATCGAGCAACGTTGCTCTGTAGATTCTTCGCTCGTCGACGCACCCAGCGCGACGACATGAGGGACCGCAGACCAATCGGAGCATACAATGCCTACAGAAGCAGTCCAAGCAGCTATCAACGATCAGATTACCATGGAACTGGAATCGGCATACGTGTATTTGTCGATGGCCGCATACTTCGACGAGCACAACCTTCCGGGTTTTTCGCATTGGATGCGCATGCAGCACGAGGAAGAGTTGGCTCATGCCATGAAGCTGTTCGACTTCATGCTCGACAACGGTGGTCACATCGTTCTGAGTGCTTTGTCCAAGCCCCCATCACAATTCAAGGGTGCGCTTGCGGTGATGAAACAGAGCTTGCAGCATGAGCGGAAAGTCACCGCCGCAATAACGAAGCTGTACGAGCTGGCAGTGAAAGAGAAAGACTACCCCGCCCAGATCCTGCTTCAGTGGTTCATCGCAGAGCAGACTGAAGAAGAGAAGACGGTGGGTGACATCATCGCTCAGATGGAGATGGTCGGTGATAGCGGCTCCGGCCTGCTTCTGATCGACCAACAGCTAGCCGGTCGGTCCTCTGCTGGCGTGGAAGCCTGACAACCGTTCACCTCGGCTCCGGGCAGGAGCCGAGGTACCGCTACCTCACGTTGAAGATGTAAGAGTTCAGGTGTTGTATCGTGGCTTCCTGGTCGTCGACCTGGAACGCCAGGATATCACCTGACGTTATGATTCCGACCAGGCCGCCGTCGTCGGCCACCGGCAGGTGACGGATGCGCTTGGCCGTCATTACTGTACCGCACTCCTCCAACTTCGCCTCCGGACGGCAACTCACTACCGGCGTCGTCATGACTTCGCGCACCGTCGTGGTGGCCGGGTCACGTCGCTCAGCGACGACCCGTCGAAGCACGTCTCGCTCGGTAATGATGCCAACCATCTCGTCGTCTTCGGTGACTACTAGACCGCCAATTCCTCGCTGATTCATGAGATGTGCGGCAGCGTGTACCGAGTCATCGGGGACAATGGTGACTACATCCCGCCCTTTCTGGGACAGGATCGTTTCTGCGGTGGGCATGGTGACTCCTTAGTAGGGCGACGCTCCATAGTAGTTATACAAGAGAATCGACGCCAGCATTGAGCGGCTTTGGCTCTACCATGGCAAGACGGCTTTCGCTTCACCTGGTTGATAGAGAACCAGGTGAAGTAATCCGAGGCGCCGGGTAGTCGGGCTACCGGGCTAGGTGAGTTCCGCGACTACCTCCACTACGCGGTCCACCTCCGCCATTGTGTTGTATATGTGTGGTGACAAGCGAACCCCGGTGAAATCACCACCCATCGACGCTCCCGCTATGGCGTGGTCGGAATAGAGGGTGTTGAAGAGATCTCGGGCCTGTAGGTTGGGTGGTACGAAGACCACTACACCAGCGCTGAGATCTGGGTCGCGCGGAGTATGAAACGATATGCCGGATACTGTTGCGGACAGGCCCTGCTTGATGGCGTTTGCCAGGTCGCGAATCCGGCGCTCTACCCTATCTCGGCCGATCGTTTCATGGAACGCAGTGGTCGTACCCATCGCGGACACCGCAGCGTCATCGCGCTGGCCCAGGTTCTCGAACTTCTGGGCTCCGTTCTCCAGGGCCGAATCCCATCCGACCCCTACGTCGCTGGGCCAAACGTCGGGAACTCGCTCGCTTCGCACGTAGAGAACGCCGGCCTCCTTGGGTCCCACGAACCACTTGTGGGAGCTTCCGGTGAATGCATCACACCCCATGTCGTGCAGGTCCAACGACAGAGCGCCGAAAGTCTGAGCTCCATCAACGAGCGTGAATATCCCGCGTTCCCGGGCCAACGAGCAAAGAGCTTTGGCGGGCAGAGTCACGCCGGAGACGTTGGACACGTGGCTGAATGCCATGGCCTTCGTGTTTCGTGTTATTGCCTGGGCAAATGGTTGGAGGAGCTCGTCGCTGGACTCGGGTTTAGGTGGTGTGGACACGCGGATTACTCGAAACCCGTAGCGTTCTGCGCGCACGTCCCACGACACGTTGTTTGTGGGGTGGTTCTGATCCCAGATCACGACTTCCTCGCCCGGCCCTAGTGGCAGTCCGTTGACAATTGTGTTGTTTCCCTCGCTGGTGTTGCGCGTGATCGCGATCTCGTCAGGGTGAGCGCCCACGTACTGGGCCAAGGCGTGGCGGGCTGTGGTGCGGAGTTCACCGAATTTGGCTCGGTTCTGAAACGACGCGTCCGAATTCACACTGTCTGTGAAGCGTACCACGGCCTGAGATACCGAGTAGGGAGCCGGACAGAGGTTAGCTGCGTTCATCATGATAAGTCCTGGCCGCAGCGAGAACTGGCCGACAACCAGATCCCAGTACGCCTCGTCGATGGCTGCGTTGGGAGGTTGTGCCGGCAGGGGTATGGGTGCCACCTGGGTGCCCCGGGCTGGGTCAGGGAACAGCGACTGCGCGAGTGCGGCGGCAGTGGCGCCGCCCGCCATGTGGCGCAGGAAGGCACGCCGATTGGGAAGGGTCATTTGCTGGCCTCCGTGCTGGATGCTCCGCGCGCTCGTTTTCCGGCTGTCGGCAGTAAGATATGAGCGGTTGAAGCGGACGGATAGCGGGCCAAAACAGGACCGCAGATTCCGGGGTGAACTTGCGTGCCAGGCAGCCCTGTGGCAGTCCACGGGGCCTCAGGCATCGGCGGAGGGCGATTGCGTAACTCGATGCAGCTTAGAAATTTGAGGTCGTGGTGAAGAAACCTTAATTCCAGGGTGGCATGCCCACGACCGGGCTGGAGGTGGTTATTTTATGATGTTGATTATTCAGGGCTTAGGGCTTGTACGGGACTCGAATACTGATGAAGGCAGAACATGACCGCGACTACTCCTGCTTCAGACACAGAAGCTAAGCCGAATAAGGGCGCCAAGAAGCGAAAGATTCAGAAGATCCGGGCGAAAGAGCACACGGTTGAGGTCGTGACCGACTCGGGTGAGGGTGCCCAAAAATGTAGTCAGATTTTCGCGTCGGTCTCCGCTAAATCGGGCAATGGCGTATGGTCCGTTGAGATCATTCCCGCTGAGATCCAGCCACCTGCCAGGACACCGGCT
>CP070792.1:319756-325842 GCA_020346845.1 Gemmatimonadota bacterium | reverse complement strand
GCAACAGACCTTCGAAGGGTGTGCTGAGCTTGGTCAGGCACTAGGCTCGGATCATCCGGAGCGACATGCTTCGGGCAATGCAGAACAAGGCCACCACGTAGTTCAGTGGTGGCCTTTTTCCGTCAATGTGTCATCTTTCCTACGTACCTCATATCGAGCCAAGCTGCGAGGTGTTCCCATGCGTCGTTACTTCCTGCGTCTGACACCATCTATGGCGGTATTGGCTGCTCTCGGCTGTGCCGCATCATCCGGAGGTGGGTCCGGCGCGACCACGTACCGTCAGGATCTCGGCAACGCTACGGTGTACGATTTTGCTCGCCACACCAGGCAAATGCTCGATCGGGAGCAGTACGAGATCGAGCAGGCCGATTCGAGCGCCAACTACCAGAATTTCCGGACGCGCTGGAGACAGCGCTATCCGTACGACGACGAGATCGCCTTGGGCGTGGTGGAGATCCAAACCCAGCTCACGCTGAGGGCCCGCTCGCGGGGGGCAGGTGGCGGAGGAACGGCTGACCTACGCTCAGCGGAGATGATTGCGCAGAACATGGCGCGGATGCGTGATTCCGACCAATTCGTACTCACGGTGTATACCGAGACCTTCAAGGACTACATCGATGAGATAGCCCGGGAGCTGAAGACGGAGTTCTCCACCGGCATCCGCGTTTTTGACTACCAGCAATAGACTGTCGCGGCTGGAGCGGCAGCCGGTTGGTGGGGGTGGACAGACACGCGATACTCTGGGGCATGGGGCATTCAGACCCTGTGCCCCAGCGTCGTTTACGGGCCATCCATAGGTCATTCCGAACCGTGGAGCCCTATGTGTTCCACGTCACGTTGGTCTGGTTGCAAGAGTGGCAGATTCAGATGGTGCAGTTTGAGCCCCTGGCGATCGGATACGTGTGAGGATTTGGATTCACTGACAGTTCGCACTTGACCTGAGGTTTGGCGAGGCCGCATATTACCGCCTCCCTTCCCAAGCATTACGGCAGCTGAGGATTAGATCGGATGGCGTGGAGAATCATCGACACGGATGGTGAAGTTTGGCACGTTCAGGTGGCGGCTGAACGGCGGGCGGACACCAAGTTGTGGCAGCTCAGTTTGGCATTCAGACCACGTGGCTCGGATCGGGAACCACGTGCCATATGGGCCCAGTATCCCTTGGAGTCGATGTCGAAATCGTCGCTGTTTCAAGCTGCCGACCGTATCTCGGACGACACGCTCAAACAGGTGCTCGTCCAGCACATCACCTGACTACCACTTCCGGAGCACGACGTGACGATCGCGCCCGTCCAAGACCTGCGTCGGATTGCCGAGGCGGTCGGGCAGTTGCATGGGCGCACTGTGGAGGATGTGGAGATCCGCTCAGATTGCAGGTTGTTGCGGATTACCTTGACCGAAGGCCGAATCCTGTTGGTGTCTGTGATATTCGATGAGTTAGGGAAACCCCGTCTGGACGTTGACCTCCTGCGGGCCCCCGAGGAAGCGCCACCCAGGCAGCTCGAGGTGCCGTTCGACGTCCTACCCGAGTAAGAACGTCAAGGTGTCGCGATGACAGCGAGCCCAGAGCGCAACCGCCTCAAATTCGTCGATTTCGACTTCTCGATCCTGCCGAGCGGCCGTTGTCGCTCCAGGGTCGTGCTGGAGTGGAAAGAAGGCACCTCGTACGAGGGTGCCGCCGAGGGGCTCGGATCGCAAACTGGTGAGCTGCGGTGCGCCGCTGAAGCCACGGTGCAGGCGCTGGAACAGGCCGTGAACGGTAAGGTGAAGATGGAGCTGTTGGGCGTGAAGGCCGTGCGTGCGTTTGACGCCGTGGTGGTGATCGTGTCATTGTCCTGCCACAACGGCAGCGCTCAACGGGTCGTGGGCTCGTATTTGTCGGAAGACGAGCTGCCGCGTGGCGCAGCGCTTGCAGTGCTGAATGCCACGAATCGTTTGTTGGGGAATATCGTATTTACTAGATGATGCCGATCGTGCATTCTGCAATTAATCTGCGGCTAGCCACCGTCGTGATACTGCTGCTCGCTGCGAGTGGATGTGCCAGCAAGAGCGCCGATCTTGCCCTGGAGCCGGAAGGACCTGCACCGGACGCCGTTCAGCGAGCGGTTGCCGTCGCTGCGCCAGAGCCTACTCCCGAGGACTCGGCGGCCGACCGCGAGGCGCTGGAGGCCCTGCAGGAGCTGGAGTTCAAGAGCGTTGCCAAGGGCACCGACGTTCAGGGTATCCTGGATCTCGATCCCGAGACCCACAGCTCGCTGATGGTGCTGACGTCGACGTCTCGTGGCGGAGCCGCCAGCACCTCCCCGGAGTACGACATCGACGTCGAATCGTACGCTACTCATAGCCGTGTTGAGTACTACAAGGAGTTCTTTCTCGGACCTGCCAGAGACCGCTTCACGATCTGGCTCGGTCGACTGAATCGATACGAGGGCTATATCCGGTCGCGGTTCAGGGCCGCCGGAGTCCCCGAAGATCTCGTATACCTGGCGATGATCGAGAGCGGGTACTCCAATACGGCGGTATCGAGAGCCAATGCCGTGGGGATGTGGCAGTTCATGGCCGGCACTGCGCCGAGCTATGGCCTCACGGTGAATGAGTGGGTCGACGAGCGGCGGGATCCCTTCAAGGCGACAGATGCAGCGGCGCGCTATCTGGCCGCCGCAAACGAGCAGTTCGGTTCCTGGTATTTGGCGGCTGCCGCTTACAACGGCGGCCCCAATCGCGTGCTTCGTGGCATCAGACGCCTGTCACGGCAGGGCGAGACAGTCACGAACGACGAGACCTTCTTCGAGCTATCCGATCGCCGTTGGCTACGACGCGAAACCCGTGATTATGTGCCCAAGCTGATCGCCGCGACTCTCGTCGCCAAGGACCCGGTCAGCTTTGCATTCGACAGTATTCCATACCTTCAGCCGCTGGTGTTCGACGAGATCACGGTACCCGACGCGACCGGCCTGGATGTGCTGGCCCACCTGGCCGACACCACAACCAGGGCGCTCGTGGAGCTTAATCCGCATTACTACCGGGGCGTGACCCCGCCCAATGAGACCTCGATCGTACGGATCCCACGCGGGTCTGGTAACAAAGTGGCACAGCTCTATGCAGAGCTCCCGGCCGAAGACCGGGTGAACTTCCTGCAGCACAAGATCAAGCGGGGAGAGACTCTGGGGACAATAGGAAAACGATACGGCGTCAGCGTGCAACTGCTGATGGCCGCCAACCCCGGTGTCCAGCCACGCCGGCTAGGTGTAGGACAGAGATTGGTGATACCGGTCAGCGCCACGGCGCGCGCCCGTCCCCGCTCCGCTCCGTCCATGCTGAGCGCATCGGGTGCCAGGTACCACTTGGTGCGGTGGGGCGAGAGCCTGTGGACAATCGCCCGCCGTTACGGTGTCACCGTTGACGACCTGCGGCGGTGGAACGGTATGAGCAAGAACGAAGTGCTGCAGTCCGGAGCGCGGCTGGTGGTGGCTCCTAGGTAGGGGTAGGAGATTAGAAGGGGAAGAAGGGGAAGGAGATCGCTGCTGATCTCCTTCCCCTTGGCTTTTCTCATCTCCTTCCCCTACTTCCCCTACTCATCCCGGGGCGGGCGGGAGAGGGGGACTACCTCCCCGAATAGCCCTCCATCACGGTCTCGGGGTAACCGTTGTCGGGGTCTACTCCAGCGTCGATTAGGTCTTGTACCCGCGAGGGGCCGCGATTGTAGGCGAGCAACGCGAGGTTGATGTCGTCGTAGGTCTCTATCAGATCCCGCAGGAACCGGAACCCGATCCTGAGGTTGAGCTCGGGCTCGTACAGTTGCTCAGCGGTGACGTCGGACTTGTAAAACCGCGCCGTGCCCACCTGAACCTGCGCCAGGCCGTACGCGTTTGCCTTGCTCTTCGCTCGGGGATTGAATCCGCTCTCGAGGTTCACCAAGCGGAACGCGAGCTCCGGATCCAGACCCTCCTGGATGGACACGTCGAATACCAGCGCGGCGAGATCGGCAGGGATGCGGTACCTGGTGGAATAGGTGAGCAACGCCTCGCTTCGTGCCAGACGTAGGCGGACCAACTCTAGCTCACCCGTGGCCGTATCCAATGATGCCCTCAGGCGGTGGTTCTCCGACATGACTGCCGTTCCGGTATATGTATCCGCGTAATGATCGGCGGTTGCGGTGGGAGCCAGTCCGCCAATCAGCGTACCCCCGACCAGAACGGTAGCGAGCAACGCCATGCCTCGCATCATCAGGCGCTGAGTGGCTGGTAATCGATTCCAGCCCTGCAGCAAAGCCGCATGTGCTTGGTCGGATACTCTCTTAAAATCAGACGTCAATTTGTCTTTCCCTTGCTTTTTTTATGTTGCCGGATTGGCATTCGCAGCGTGCCAGTCACCCCTTGTTCCACCTGTCTTATGCAGCAGGCGTATGTCCCCGATCTCCATACCGTGTCCGGCCGCCTTGACCATGTCATACACCGTAAGCAATCCAACTGCCACCGCCGTCAGCGCTTCCATCTCCACGCCGGTTTTGCCAACCGCCTTCACTTCCGCCTGCACCCGAACACCGGGCAGGTCTGAATCCAAGGTGGCATCCACCTGAACCCCATCCAGCCCGATCGGGTGGCACAGCGGTATCAAATCCGCAGTCCGCTTGGCGCCCATCGTTGCTGCCAATTCGGCTGTGCTCAATACGTCACCCTTTGGGCCCGAGTTTCCCTCGACCAGCGCGAATGCCTCCGGGCTCATCCGTATGGAGCCGGCGGCGACAGCCGTTCGAGTCGATTCCGATTTCCCGGCCACGTCGACCATCCTCGCGTGGCCCTGTTCATCTACATGAGACAGCTTCACAGCAGCCGCTCCAGGTCGCCAGCCAGAACAGCCAACGCGAGCTGTGGGTTCACGTTTCCTTGAGCTTCAGCCCTCGTCTCCTCAACCCGCTCCAACGCCTCCAGCCAGCCCCGCAGCTCGCCACCTGCCTCCGCCCGTTCCACCAGACCATCCCTCAGCCGCACCGCCAGCGCGTCGAGCGTGTGGCTGAAATCCCCTCTGGCCGACCAGGGCGTCTGGGCGAGTGCAACTCGACTCCAGCTGCCGGGTCCCTTGCGGACAGCATCCAGTAGTGCATCCGCAGCCCGACCAGCGGCGTCACCCTCTTCACTCGACCACAGAGCCCTGCCGATACTCCCCTCGGCCAGCAGAACCCTACTCTCCAACGCTGCTCCCTCGGGTGGTGGATCGAGTTCCCTTTCGAGGAACGCCCGTACCACACTGTCGCCCACGCGGCCTACTCGAGTCGGAACCAGCCGCGATCGGATCGTGGGCAGCAACGCGTGAGGCTCAGACGTGGTCAGGATCAGGACCGTGTCCTCAGGCGGTTCCTCCAGCACCTTCAATAGCGCGTTGGCCGCCTCCTGGCTCGCGCGCTGCACGATCATCCTGTCAGCGTCACCCACCAGGAATACCTTCTTGTGGCCCTGAAATGGCGTCACAGACACTTTGCGCTGCAACAGGCGTATGCAGGCAAGCGAGTGGCTTACCATTCCCTCAGGACGCCGATACAGTGGATCACTGCGTCGCCCGGCCATGGCCTCCCCGAGAAGCTCTTCGGCCTCCGCCACTTGTTTGTCGGGGTCGCCGGCTTTGGGGCGCGTGATCGGGACGAACCAGTGCAGATCAGGGTGCTGAAGATCCAGCACCTGATGACAGCTCCGGCACTCTCCGCATGGCGCTCCCGGGCCACTCTCACACAGCAGTCCCTGGGCAACCCACAAGGCCAACCGTTGCTTGCCGACTCCCGGCGGACCCACAAAAAGGGCCGCCTGTGGGAACCGGCTGGAGGCGAGAGCGCCTGCCAGCCGGTGCAACATGGCTTCGTGGCCGTAAATTGGCCGTAAACTCATGGCCAACAATGTAGCCAGGCCCTCGATTTCGCGGTATACGGGAAGCGCATGTCGTTATTAATAAAAGCTTTAGCTAACGGCACATCGATCGGGGTGTGAAATGGGCTATAGCGCAGCTCCCTCATGTGAGCGCTCACTTTAGCGGGAGAGCAGGAGGGGAAAAAGGGGAAGAAGGGGAAGGAGATAAATGCATGCTCATCTCCTTCC
>CP070792.1:313517-319656 GCA_020346845.1 Gemmatimonadota bacterium | reverse complement strand
AGGTGTGGAAGTTCAAGCATCCATCCCCCTGGGATTTCGTCTTCTTCATGAACAACACACTGGGGCAAGACCTCGGCTGGTTCTGGTACTACTGGCTGTGGACTACAGAATCGGTTGATGGGGCAATCGAGAACGTGACTACGTCGAACGGACAGACGACGGTAACCGTACGTCAATACGGCCAAATGCCGTCACCCGTCGTGCTGAAGGTTCAGTTTGCCGCTAGCGGCGCGCCGATACAGCCTATGCCGAACGCCAAGATGATCGACGACAACACCGCCATTGTTACCTGGCCGGTCGACATCTGGTTCGACGGCAGCCGCACGTTCGACGCAGTCCTCGACTTCGGCTCTCGATCGATCGACAAGATCTCCCTGGATCCCGGTTGCCGTTTCCCCGATCGCAATCCGGGAGACAACGTTTGGCCGGCAGATCCTGCAGCGGGCCGGCCGGCTGGTGGTGCCGCCTACGGTATGCCGGCGTATTGCGGCATCTAGTGCCGCCGATGGGCGCGGACTGGGCGGATGAACACGGTCAGGTCCACGGACGAGCGCTGATGTTGCGGTAAACGCGGATGAGGCTGAGGCGGCATGAAACACCGCCTCAGTCCTACTCCCCGATGATCTTGATCATCACTCGCTTGCTGCGGCCGCCATCGAACTCGCCGTAGAAGATCTGTTCCCACGGACCGAAGTCGAGATCGCCATTGCTGATGGCCACTACCACCTCGCGGCCCATGATCTGACGCTTGTGGTGCGCGTCGGCATTGTCCTCCCCGGTCCGGTTGTGGTGATAGCGCTCGGGACTGGGATCGAACGGTGCCAACCATTCCAACCAGCGCTCGTAATCCCTGTGTAACCCGGGCTCATCGTCGTTGATGAAGACGCTGGCGGTGATATGCATGGCGTTCACGAGGCAGAGTCCTTCCTGCACGCCGCTGGCTCTGACCTCCTGCCGGACATCTTCGGTGATGTTGATGAACTCCCGGCGTCCGCGCACGTTGAATCTGAGGTGTTTGGTACGTGACTTCATGGGTCCTCATCGCTCGAGTTATGTGCTGCTTAACAGTGCCGTCATACCGGTGGTAACGCTACCCCAAATGGTTCCTCTTGCATTTTGAGCCGAATTGGGCAAAGATCGGTGTCCCCTTGACCTATTTCGAGAGAGGTTGTTTGAGAAAGCCCTACCGCTGTTGGATCGTACTACCACTGCTGGCAGCTGCACTGTCGGCCAACGGTGCCGCCCAGGGCATCGGGGACGAGGAATACCTGCATTACGTTCCGTTGCCGTATCCCAGGCTATCACGCGAGGCTGCTGCCTCTGCTCGCTTCCATCTGTTTGGCGACCGATCGTCTCCTTATTACAGCGATGTCGAACCGGTTGACGGAATCGACGACGCCCGCGGCGAGACACTCCAAGCAATTGCGCTGCGCTTTGCACCGTTCATGGTGCAGAACACTTTCTCGGTGCCGATGGATTTCAAGAAGCTCATGATGCGCCAACCGACCTTCAATCTGTACATCGACACGTGGGACCGGGCGCACGGCAACCGACTGGTAGGGCGAGAGACACTCGACTTCAACTCGTTGGGCCAGGCCAGATGTCCCGGAGACGCGGGCAGCGTTGTGCCTTACAATCCCGTAAGTGCCGACTGCAGGGTGCTAGAGCTCATGGATGAGTTCGATCCGGAGGTCCCGGCAGGTGCCATCGAGCGGGCGGGGGCGGTTGACTTGGGATCGGATCGACTCAAGGTGCTGTTCTTCGACATGCCGGGTTACGATCCACAGTCTTGGAAGGCTGTGTATGCGAATCCGATCACGGAACAACTCCGCACCGAGTTCCACGACGCCCTCAAGATCTATGCGCACCCGTTCATCAACGAGGTGCTCGATGCAAACGGACTGGTCGCGGGTTACCAGTTTGTCATACAGTATTGGTTCTACTACCCGCTGAATGATGGCGGCAACAATCACGAAGGAGATTGGGAGCACATTGACGTCTTGATAGCACCGCGCTCCAGAGTGAAGGAGTTGTTAACGGAAGAGGATGTGCGCGCCATACTCTCCGGGGAAGGAATGACAGACGAGGCGAGCGATCTGCAACTGGTGATTCAGCGGGTCGAATATTACTTCCACCACAAAGTCATGACCTTGAACTATGCGCGCCCCAACGTGTACCAGCCGCGCGAAGCTTGGGAGCAGGAGTGGCGTGCGTTGGTGCGGGAGCAGTTCGGTACAGAGAAGCTGTGGACAACCATCCGGCATTACGCCTACCGAGACTCGTCCGAGTCGCTCTTGAACATGCATCCAATTGCTTTCATAGGGGCCGACAACAAGGGGCTGGATCAGCTGATATCACCTCCGGGTGGCCGTAATCAAGACTCGCACGGCACGTTTCCGTTCCCCGGTCTATACAAGACGGTAGGCCCGGCCGGATCGGCAGAACAGATCGCTAAGACATTCGATCATTGGGAGTGGTACGCCGATCTCCCGCAGTCACGCGCCGACGCCATGACCGATTTCGGCCGAGGACACGTCGTCTTGTTCGATCGACCGGAATTGCTCGAGGTGGTGCCTGATTGGGAGAGAGTTCTTCCGCTTATCAGATCGGACCCGATCGCCCGTCGCGATTGGACTTGGCTCGTGTTGCCAGTGCGCTGGGGATACCCGGCCACCGAGTCACCCTTGGCGGGGCTGATAGCCCACGCCGATATGGGCAATGTCGGACCTATCGGTCCGGCCTACAACAATGGGTGGAATCGAACCGGCACCGGCCGTGGCTTCGAGCAGTACGAGCCACATGTACTACCCTCCGTCTTTCCAGTGGATGCGCAGGATGGCTTCTCCAACAACTTGGGGTACTTCAATGTTATCCCGGCGCTAACCAATCTGCCGCCACTGGACCTGGTGTGGCGCCTGGTGGCACTGCCTTTCCGCGCGCTCTTGAAGCGACAGGACCCGATCTTCTTCCCGGAGGAGTCGGTGCCGCTCCGCTTCGTGGGCGTCGTTGGAGGAGCAAGCTACACTCAGGTTCCGGAGGACATGTGGCTTGCCGCAGTGCACCTCACCGAAACCAATGGAATAGACCTCGGGGACGGAAACGCACTGCCCGAGACGATCGTCGAGATTGCCCTGGACATCATTACCCGTGACTCTTTGGAAGGCGGTGACATTCCCACCGAGTCCTTCTCAGAGGCGGCATGGGGCTGGCACTCTCAGGTCGCTTTCTACGTCGGCAAACGGTTTGTGAGTACCACAGGTGTTAGAAACTCACGTCATAGGGTCGGGTTCTTCCAGCCCCTCACCACCGGCGGTGTCTACGAGTTCAGCGCTCGGCTCAACTGGTGGGATATCACGGGCAACGTTCGCTACGACGTGTTCACTGGCGGCTTCAAGCCGTATTTCAAGTTTGGTTACGGAGTCAATTGGTATCGACTGGAGGACATGAGATCGGACGGTGAGCCACTTACAACACCAACCGGCGAGTGGATCAACAACTTCTGGCCTCCCACCTGGAGCTACGGTGCGGGAGCAGAGTTGATGCTTGTCCAAAGCTTCTCACCCATCCCGAGAGGAATCGACGTCGGATTGCAAGCTGAGTGGCTGTGGTTGAACGGATCCACGGGACTCAACCTACCTGGCATCCTGACCATCAATACGTTCCGTGAGGTACCCGGAAGGTGGGTGCGGAGCACCTTGAATCTGTCGGTGACGGTGAGTTTCTGAGCCTACCTCACACTTCCATCCTTGGCGCCACTTGTGCGATCCTTCCACCGAGGGACAGCCAGCAATCCGATAGCTCCGGCTGCACCGATTGAAGCTCGCGTAGGTCCAGCGTAGCTTCCGCAAGCACCCAAATTGTACCTGATTGTCGCACCTTAAGTCTGGAGCTCTGGTTAGGACAAAGTGGATACGATTGCCTTCACCGCCAGGCCCGAAGAGCCAATTCGCGCCGAGATCTTCGGCCTTGCTCGATTCGAGCAGCACGCGGAGAGCTTGGCGGCAGCCCAGATTGCATCGGACAGACCCGAGAGAGGCAGGAACCTTCTTCGCAGGGTCCGCGACAACGGTCGCGTACTGCTCGCAGCGTACCGCAACATCGTGCAGGCGGTGCGTGACAAAAGCGGGATCACGCCGGCCGAAGAGTGGCTACTCGACAACTTCCATATAGTGGACGAGCAGATCCGGGAGGTAAGAGACCATCTTCCGGCTCGATACTACCGACTGCTGCCGAAGATCGCTGAGGGCCATCTAGCGGGATATCCTCGTGTTTATGGTGTGGCTTGGGCGTACGTGGCCCACACGGACAGCCGCTTCGAGCTCCAGACGCTGGAAAGCTTCGTTCATGCTTACCAGCGAGTACAGCCACTCACCATTGGTGAGGTCTGGGCTGTCGCCATCCATCTCAGGGTCGCCCTCATAGAGAACCTGCGTCGTTTGGCCGAACAGATCATCAGGGCGCGCGAGGCGCGAACCGATGCCGACAGACTGGCAGATAGCCTGCTGGGACTTGGTGAGAAGCCGCCGGAGGACATCGATGCGGTGCTCGATCGCCTGGGTGACGCACCTCTGGCTGAGGCGTTTGCCGTCGAACTGGTGCAGCGCTTGCGCGATCAAGATTCCTCAATGATGCCAGTGTTACACTGGCTCAATTCCAAGCTGCGGCATCAGGGGACAACCACCACCGAGATAGTCGCAAATGAGCATCAGGCGCAAGCTGCTGCCAACGTCACGGTTCGTCACATCATCACCAGCATGCGATGGATGTCGTCCGTTGACTGGCAGGAGTACTTCGAAGACGTAAGCCTGGTAGATACAATTCTCAGAGCCGCTCCTGGCTTTGGCGCAATGGATTTCGCCACTCGCAACGAATACCGCACGCAGATCGAGTTGCTGGCGCGAGGCTCGGCTCATTCCGAGTCGGAAGTGGCACGTGAGGCAGTGCGTTTGGCTCAAGAGGCGGCGGCACAACGGGAGTCTACGCGAGACAGCCAATCGGCCGACCACGGCAAGCTTGCCAACGCGTCCGACCACCCTAATACCGATCCAGGGTATTACTTGATATCGCACGGTCGCGTGCAGTTCGAGCGACAGCTCGGCTTCAGAGTGCCTTTGCGCCTGCGCCTGCGGCGCGGCGTACGATCTGTTGCAACGGGAGCATACCTGTCAGCCATCGCGACTTTGACGCTCTTACTCGTAGCGGTCCCGTTGTACTTGAATTGGATTGCTGGCCTCGATCCACTGTTCATGGTCTTGTTCGGCGTGCTCGGGATCTTCCCTGCTTCGGACGTTGCCGTTGCTGTGATCAATCGATTGGTTCCCTTGATCGTTCCACCCGAGTCGCTTCCCAAGCTGGAACTGACAGGCGGTGTACCTCTGGAACTGAAGACCATGGTGGTAGTGCCCACCCTGTTAACCAGTAAGAGAGATATCGAGGAGCAGCTCGAGCGTCTCGAAGTACACTACTTGGCTAACCCTGAAGGACATCTCCACTTCGCTTTGCTCAGTGATTGGAAGGACGCATCCAACGAGACGATCGAAGGTGATGAAGAACTGGTCGGCGCCCTGACGGATGGCATAGTCCGATTGAACCAGAGATACGGACGCGCACCGGACGGTGAGGCGCGGTTCTTCGTACTCCATCGTCGCCGGCTCTGGAACGAGAAGGAGGGTAGGCGAGGCAGGTGGATGGGATGGGAACGCAAACGAGGGAAGCTCCATGAGCTTAATAGACTGCTGCGTGGTGCAACCGACACGTCTTTCATATCAGCCGAAGGGCGGGCACCGGCCATGCCAACCGGCGTCCGCTTTGTGATCACTCTCGACGCCGACACACGCCTGCCCAAGGGGACGGCGTACCAGCTGGTTGGTGCAATGGCACATCCTCTCAACAGGCCTCGTTTTGACGAAGGACAGCGGAGAGTGGTGGCGGGATACGCTATCCTGCAGCCGCGGATTACTCCGTCGCTTCCGACCGGACCGGAGAGTACGCCTTATCAGAAGATCATATCCGGTCCCGGAGGTGTGGACCCTTACGCGGCGGCAGTGTCCGACGTGTATCAGGATTTGTTTGGAGAGGGCTCATACACGGGCAAGGGCATATACGACATCGACTCGTTCGAGCGTGCACTGGCGGGCAA
>CP070792.1:307262-313417 GCA_020346845.1 Gemmatimonadota bacterium | reverse complement strand
GCGAGCAACTGTCCCGCCAGATTCGGCCCAGCCTCCACTAGGACAGACATGAACCCCCGACTTCGCAACTCCCTGAGATTGTCTCTAAGTCCTTCGGAAACAACGAGTTGAACCTCCGTGTCCCGGAGGGATTCCTGGGCGGTCCTCGCGCCCTCTGGAGCGACGATCACCGTGGTCGGGATGGCGGCGGCAGTCCGCACCAACCTCAGGTCGGAGGCGATTCGTCCCGAACGGGTGAAGACAACCCGGGTGGCTGGCACCCTTGGCTCGAGCGCCCCCCTGGCTGTGAGCTGGGGGTCGTCGGCATCCGCTGTAGCGCGACCGACCGCTATCGCGTCGAAGCCGGCTCTGAGCCAGTGGGCATGAGCGCGAGCTTCCTCACCGGTGATCCACTGGGATCTGCCCCACTCGTCAGCCATGAAGCCATCCATGGAGGTCGCAAGTTTGAGGGCGATGAACGGTCGATCTGGCCGGGCCCGGCTCCAGAGGAAAGGCGCGTTCAACGCCATGGCGTCTCGTTCGAGCACCCCAGCTTCCACATCGATTCCGGCCGCCCGCAGTTTTTCGGCCCCGCCCGCGGCAGCGCGATCAGGATCGGGAATTGCGAACACGACACGCTTCACTCCAGCCATGATCAGCGCATCGGTGCAGGGTGGTGTTTTACCTCTGTGAGAGCAGGGCTCGAGATTGACGACACACGTTGTACCGTCTGGATCTTCGCAGTTCGAGATTGCCTCGACCTCGGCGTGGGGTGCGCCGTACTCACTATGGTGGCCCTGTCCCACGAGCTGGCCATCCTTGAGCAGAACGGCGCCCACCAGAGGATTGGGCGCGACGCGGCCCCAACCTCGTAGGGCCAGATCCAACGCAAGCTCCATCGCCTGCGCTTCAGTCATCTTCATCCGGGATACCGGGACATCGGGCAGCCGGGACACCGGCCTTCAAACCAGCTCAACTCCCGCACCCTCGACGATCTCGCCGATCACCCAGGTCTCCACACCGGCATTCCCCGCGTAACTCCGCACTTCGTCCGTGCATTTCTGCGGCACCACCGCAATCATGCCGACTCCCATGTTGAACACTCGGAACATCTCTTCCTCATCTACCTCGCCTGCTTCCTGCATGATTCTGAACAGTGGGGGTACCTCCCAGGCCGATCGGTCCACCCGTGCCCCGCAACCCTGTGGCAACGGTCGGCCGAGATTGCCCTCTATCCCGCCCCCGGTTATGTGTGCCAACGCGTGGATCTTGTCGATCACCGGATGGATGACACCGAAATAGCTCCTGTGAATCGCCAACAGCGCTTCGCCTGCCGTGGCTCCGACCCCCGGCACCTCGTCGTCTATACCGAGCCCCATGTCCTCGAATACGATCTGGCGTGCCAGCGTATAGCCGTTGGTGTGCAATCCAGTTGATGCGTACCCAATCAGACGGTCACCAGGAACCACCTCGTCTCCGTGCAGCGCTGCCGACTCGGAAACGACACCGACTATTGTGCCGGCGAGATCGTAATGACCCGGATGGTACACACCAGGCATTTGCGCCGTTTCACCACCCACCAGTGCCATATCGTGGGCCCGGCACCCACGAGCTATGCCCTCGACCAAGCCAGCGATGGTTTCGACATCCATATTCGAACCAGCTATGTAGTCGAGGAATGCGATCGGCTTGGCTCCGTGTACCAGAATGTCATTCACGGAGTGATTGAGAAGGTCCTCGCCGACGGTGTCATGAATACCTGCCATGATCGCAACCAACACTTTGGTACCGGCACCGTCGGTGCTCATCACCAGAGCCGGATCGTCGACTCCCTCCGGAACACGCACCATTCCACCGAAGGCGCCGTACGCTCCCAGTGTAAGCGGCGTCTGTGTGGACGAGACTGCCGTTCCGATCCTCTGCTTGGCGAGCGCGGCGGCATCGAGATCGACGCCAGCGGATTTGTATTTGTCGGCTCTGCTCATGAGCTCACTTCTTCCCCTTCTTCCCCTCCTTCCCCTCCTACATCTGGCCGGATCAGAAGGGGAAGCGGAGGAATAGGATGAGAATCATGTCACTTCCGGCTCCACATCGAATCTCACCAACTCCGCGAATTCCCGGACCCGCGCAGTGACTTCCGCGGCTCCAATCTCATCGAACCGCTCGGTAGAGAACCGCTCCACGGCGAATGAGCCCATCGCTGCTCCAAAGACCATGGCACGGCGGAGGTTCATCGGCGATATGTCGTCGGTCCGGGCTACCTGCGCCATGAAGCCGCCGGCAAACGAATCGCCTGCTCCGGTTGGGTCAAATACCTGTTCCAGGGGGAACGCAGGTACATAGAATACCCGGTCCTGCTCCACCAACACCGCTCCATACTCACCCTGCTTGATGACGGCTACCTTCGGTCCACGCTGCAGAATCCAACGTGCCGCACGGTATATGTTCCAATCACCTGACAGCTCCCGCGCCTCAGAGTCGTTGATCATCAAGACGTCTATGCGGCGTAGCAAGTCGATCAGAACGTCCCGTTTGCTTTCGATCCAATAGTTCATGGTATCGCAGGCAACCAACTTCGGTTTCTCGATCTGATCGAGGACACCGAGCTGCAATGCCGGATCTATGTTTCCCAGGAACACATATTCGGCTTCCCTGAATCGATCTGGTATTTCAGGGTTGAAGTCCGCGAACACACCGAGTCTCGTCTCGAGAGTATCGCGGTTCTGCAAGTCAAACGAGTACTTGCCCTTCCACCTGAAGCTCTCACCGTCCTTCTGCTCCACACCACTCACATCGACGCCACGGCTAGTGAGTCGCTCGAGCACGTCCATGGGGAAATCATTGCCCACTACTCCCACAACCTGAACGGGATTGAGCAGACAGGCGGCATGGCTGAAGTACACCGCTGACCCACCAAGTGCGTCTGTGTTGGATCCGAACGGCGTTTCGACACTGTCGAGCGCTACACTACCCACGACTAGAAGTGACACGATTACATTCGCTCCGGGGCCGTAACGCCCAATATGGTCAGACCATTGGCAAGAACTACTTGCGCCGCCCTCACAAGCACCAATCGCGCGTGTTCCAGATCCGCTCCCACACCGACCACACGGTGACGGTGATACCAACCATTCACCAGTCGGGCGAGCTTCTCCAAATAGACGACGATGCGATGCGGTTCCAGTGAGCCAGCCGCACGACTCACGGTCGTCGGGAATTCTGCAATGAGCTTGACGAGCGCTTGCTCGTCTGGTTCTGACAGAAGGGAGAGATCTACCCCGTCCGTTGTTACATCTCGAGGATCCATTTGAGCCGTACGGAATATCCCGGCCATTCTCGTGTGCGCGTATTGAACGTAGTAGACCGGGTTCTCGTCCGACTGTCTTGTGGCAAGATCGATGTCGAACACGAACTGTGCATCACCCTTCCGCATGAGGAAGAAGTAGCGGGCTGCATCCACCCCGGTCTCGTCAATCAGATCGCGGAGCGCAACGAACGTTCCCGAGCGCTTGGAGAATCGAACTTCCTCACCGTGCCGCATCACGCGCACGAGCTGAACTAGCACCGCCTGGAAGAAGTCCTCACCGGCTCCCAAGCTCTTCATAGCCGCTGCCATTCTGTTCACGTAACCGTGGTGATCGGCACCCCACACATCGATGGCACGATCGAAACCGCGCGCAGCCTTGTCGCGGTGGTACGCGATGTCGGGCAAGAAGTACGTGTATGATCCGTCGCTCTTCCTCAGGACCCTATCCTTCTCATCGCCGTACGCCGCGGTGCCAAACCACAATGCGCCATCCTTCTCGTAGGTCAGTTCGCGGCCCCCCAGTTCGTCGAGGGTGTCAGTCACGCGGTGCTGCTCGTATAGGCTGCTCTCGTTGTAAACCACGTCGAACTCGACGCCGAATTCAGCGAGTGTCTGGTCCTGTTCGGCACGCTGGCTCTCGACCGCTATCGCACGACAACGCTCTACCGCTTGGGCCTCCGGTAGATCCGCGAATTCGGCACCTTCTTCAGTGAGGATACGCTGCGCCAGCTCTTGCAGGTATTCACCATGGTATCCGCCTTCGGGGATCTCGGCCTCGCGACCAACGGCCTGCCGCACCCGTGCCCACACCGATTCCGCCAATCGGTCGATCTGGACACCAGCATCATTCACGTAGAACTCACGCGTGACAGAATGTCCCGTCGCCTCCAACAGCGCTGCGATAGCGTCTCCCAGCGCGGCCCCACGACCGTGACCGACGTGCAACGGACCGGTCGGATTGGCCGAGACGAACTCCACGTTCACCTTGCGTCCGATCCCTTCTTGGGACCGACCATAGTTCTCGCCGCGGTGGAGTACGTCGCAGAGTACTTCGGACAGCACAGACCCGGCGAGCCAGAAGTTGATGAAACCGGGGCCGGCGATTTCGGCATGAGATATCGCGGCAGATGACAGATCAAGCCGGGCCACGACTTCTTCGGCGAGCTCTCGCGGCTTCCGCCGCAATCGCTTGGCGATCTGCATGGCTACGTTGGTGGCCAGATCACCGTGGCTCGACTCAGCAGGGCGTTCGAGGGTTATGTCTACATCGGATACACCGAGGTCTGCAACTACACGTTGCAGCTCGGCTCGGAGCAGCTCCACTCCGGGGTTCAGGAGTCGGCTCCCGCTTTTGGCTCGTCTTTCTTCTTGGGCTTCTCGTCAGAAGCGCTCTTGGCTTCTTCCTTGGGCTTCTCAGCGGGTTTTTTCTCAGCCGCACGCTTATAGTCCGTCTCGTAGAAGCCCGAACCCTTGAACACGACTCCACCGCCCCCCGATATTTGGCGCTCCCCTTCGGTGCCGCACTCCGGACACTTCGCCCGGGTGTCATCACTGATCTTCTGGAGTTTTTCGTAATCGTGTCCGCACTTGGGACAGATGTAATGATACGTTGGCATTTGCTTTCTGGCCGGTTCCCTTACAGTCGAGTAGCGAACCTAGCCGAGCCTCTGTGGAGGGTCAACCCGGACTGCGAAACGTTCCCCAAACCTCGCGCAGTCTGTCGCTGATCTCACCCACCGTTGCCCGAGCGCGGACAGCCTCGATGATCGGTGGCATGAGTTTCCCGTTTCCGCCCGCAACCCGCGCGAGATCTTCCAACGTCGAATCACACCTCGCTTGATCACGGTCGGCCCTCGCCTGTCGCACTCGCTGTATCTGAAGCTCGGCAAGTCGAGAATAATCCGGAGTGGGTATGTCTGTGGCTTCCTCGTCTTCAACGAATTGATTGACTCCAACGACGACAACGTCGCCCGATTCCACGCACTTCTGATGGGAATAAGCCGAGTTGGCGATGGCGTCCTGAAAGAAGCCCTGATCTATCGATCGCGCCGCTCCGCCGCGCTCCGAGATCTCGGCCAACAGCTGACGCACCTCTCTGCCGATACTCTCGGTCAATGCTTCGACATAGTAGGAGCCGCCCAACGGATCGGCCGTCTGTGCCGCCCCCGTCTCGTGCGCGACGATCTGTTGGGTGCGGAGTGCCAAACGCGCGGCGTCTGCGCTAGGCAAGGACAGCGCTTCGTCGTAGCTGTTGGTGTGGAGCGACTGCGTGCCGCCCAACACTGCCGCCAGGGCCTGCATGGCAACTCGCACTACGTTGTTCATTGGTTGCTGCGCTGTTAGCGTAGACCCACCGGTCTGGGTGTGGAACCGGAGTTGGCAGCTTCTGTCGTCTCCGCCGTATCGTTCTCGCACGATCTCGGCCCACAGTGTCCGTGCCGCCCTGAACTTCGCCACCTCTTCGAACAGATCGTTGTGCGCTGCGAAAAAGAACGACAACCGTGGCGCGAACTGATTGACGTCCAACCCAGCAGCCGTGACTCTGTCGACGTATTCGATGGCGTTGGCAAACGTGAAGGCTACTTCCTGCACCGCCGTGGCGCCTGCCTCCCGCATGTGGTAGCCGCTGATCGATATCGGATTGAACTTCATCCCCGCTTCCGACACAAAGCTGATGATGTCGGTGATCAACCGCAGCGAAGGTTCGGTAGGATAGATATAGGTGCCGCGGGCAACGTACTCCTTGAGTATGTCGTTCTGGATCGTTCCGCGGAGCTGCGCCCGGCTCACTCCCTGTTCTTCTGCCACAACCACATACATAGCGAGCAGAATGGCCGCAGTGGAGTTGATGGTCATGGAGGTGGATACC
>CP070792.1:300842-307162 GCA_020346845.1 Gemmatimonadota bacterium | reverse complement strand
CCTGACGTCGCCTACCCACGACTCGTCATCTACACGACGTATCCTGATGTGGGCCCGTCCGAGGTCGAGCGGTTCGTGACCGAGCCGATAGAACGGCAAGTAGCACGTGTGCCGCGCGCGGAAAAGATAGAGAGCGTATCACGTGAGGGCGTCTCGTTGGTGACCCTGAGGTTTACCTGGGGCACCGATATGGACTTCGCCGTGCTCAACGTACGCGAACAGCTCGACAACCTGCGCGGGAACCTGCCTGACATGGCCTCGCGACCGGCGGTGTTGCGTACCGATCCGAGTTCCGAGCCGATCATGGCGGTGAGCGTCGCCGGCAGCTCCGATTTGGCAACACTGAAGGACCTGGCTGAAACCGTATTCAAGCGTCGCCTCGAGCAGGTAGACGGTGTGGCCGAGGCGGCATTGGCAGGTGGCCTGGAGCGCGAGATCCAAGTCGAGGTCGATCCCCGGCTGCTCGAAAGCTACGGCTTCACCATCCAGAACATCGGCGATGTGCTGGACGCTGCCAACCAAAGCGCGCCGGGTGGCAGGATCAGACGAGGGCGGTACACCTACGCCCTGCGGACGCTCGGTGAGTTCCAGACGGTCGACGAGATCGCCGATGTTCCGCTGGGTCCCAGCCCCAACGACACAACCGGTGCCGGAAACCTGGTGCTGCTCGGGGATGTGGCAACGGTCGAGGATGGGTTCCGCGAACGCGAGTCAATCGCGCGCTACAACGCTCACGAGGCAGTTGGGCTCCTGTTGTTCAAGGAGTCGGGCGCCAACACCGTGCGCGTGTCGGATCGTGTGGAGGAGGTGCTCGATCAGCTACGAGCTGAGTACCCCGACATTCAGCTCGATGTGGCGATGAGCCAGGCGGGTTTCATCACCGATGCAATTTCCAACGTGGTGCAGGCGCTCATCTTCGGGGGCATACTGGCCTTCCTGGTCCTGTTCCTGTTCCTCAGGCACGCGCGCTATCCCATTGCCGTAGCCCTGGCGATCCCACTCTCGGTGATCGCCTCGTTCGCACTACTCGATCTGGCCAACGTCTCGCTCAACATCATGAGCCTGGGTGGTCTAGCGCTGGGCGTTGGCATGCTGGTCGACAACTCGATCGTGGTGTTGGAGAACATCTTCCGTCATGGCCAGGCGGGGGCGGAACCGGATGAAGCCGCGAGTCGTGGTGCCGAAGAGGTACAGGGCGCAATCACAGCATCCACGCTGACCACGATCAGCGTATTCGGACCGATCATCTACGTTGAGGGTGTGGCGGGCGAACTGTTCGGCGCGCTTTCGTTTGCAGTCGCGTTTGCACTGATGGCGAGCTTGCTGGTCGCCCTTACTTTGCTGCCCACCTTGGCCGCACGCTGGGTGGCTCATTCCGAACGAACCAAGCTGCAGTCGTTCCTGACACGTACCTGGTGGTCTGCGGTGCGTTACTTGGGGGCAGCTGCCGCCCAGCTGTTCAAGCCACTGCTCGATTGGTTCGACGGCGTGTTCGCGATATTCGCTGAGTGGTACCACAAGGTTTTGGAGACCGCACTCGATCGGCGGGCGCACGTGGTTGGCTTTGCGGCCATGACTATGGTCCTGGGTATCGGGTTGGCGGGCATGCTGGATCGGAGCGTGTTGCCCAACGTAGACCAGGGCGCGTTCCAAATTCGGATGAACCTGGCACGCGGCACCGCGTTGGAAGAAACCTCGGCCGCAGCCGAAAGGCTCGAACGCGTACTGCTGGCAGATCCAGGGATCGAAGCCGTGTTCACACGCGTCGGTTTGCAGGAGGCCGTGGCAGGCGTGGAGGATGAGGAGAGTGGTCTCCACACGGCGGTGGTCGAGGTCCGTCTGGCAGACGGTGCGCGTACCGAGGCCACGCTGGACCGGGTGCAGCCCGGATTGACCCAGTTCCCGCCCGGCGCGCTCACTATCGAGACCGGTACGGCGACTGCCCTCGGCAGGTTGTTGGGCGGCGGTGAGGCGGACCTGGCGGTCCGCGTCCGTGGAGACGATCTGGAAGCTGCCTGGATGCATGCACGCAACCTGGAGCAGTTGCTCCAACCGGTGCCGTCGCTCAGGAACGTGCGCATGGCAGTAGAGGAAGGGCAGCCTGAGCTACTCATCGAGATCGACCGCGAGCGCGCGGCCGCGTTTGGCATCGAGCCACGCCGCATCGCCGCTACAGTAGAGAACTACATGAGCGGTTTGTCGACCACCGATTTCGTGGACTTCGACGAGAAGGTGCCGATCGTTGTGCGACTACCAGAGGATCAACGTCGCTCGGCGTCCACCCTCGATATTCTACGCGTGGACGGCATCCCGCTGCGCCAGCTCGTGAGTGCGCGTGAAACTGTCGGACCCGCCGAGGTCAGGCGATTGGAGCAAGCCAGAACTGTCACTGTGTACGCGGATGCCGCCGGTGGTCTCGATGCCGCGCTGACCGATGTGCGCTCGCTCTTGTCAGCCAACCCGGCGCCGCGTGGCTTGCGCGTGGAGGTAGGAGGCGAGAACGAGGAGCGCGATCGTAGCTTCCGTGACCTCGCGTTCGCGTTCGCACTGGCGCTGCTACTGGTCTATATGATCCTGGCGGCACAGTTCGAGTCGTTCGTGCATCCGTTCACGATCCTCTTGAGTGTTCCGCTCGCGACGGTCGGTGCCGCCGTGGCGCTGTGGGTGGCGGGCGAGGGTCTCAATTCGATGAGCTTGATCGGGCTGGTGATCCTCGTGGGTATTGTCGTGAACGATGCGATCGTCAAGGTCGACTTCATCAACCAGATGCGTCGATCCGGTATGGTGCTGCGACAGGCAATCCTCGAGGCCGGTCGTGTGCGTCTGCGGCCCATCATCATGACTACGGTCACCACAGTGCTTGGTCTGACGCCGATGGCGTTGGGCTTGGGCCGTGGGGCCGATCTACGCGCTCCGCTCGCGATTGCCGTGATCGGCGGTCTCTTGAGCGCCACGGCGCTCACGCTGGTGGTGGTGCCTGTGGCGTACGATCTGCTCGATGAGGCACGCAGAAAGGTCAGGGCTCTCGTCGGGTTGAGAGCTGTGGGAGTGGGGACAGAAGGTGCGGTTGGGGCGGGAGGAGCGGCAGAATGATCCGACTCTCCATTCGCCGCCCGGTCGCCATCTCTATGGCCTATTTCGGGGTCGCGCTACTCGGTGTGGCTGCGTGGCGCAATATCCCGATCGAGCTGCTGCCCAACACCGATTTGCCTCGGCTCACCGTCACTACAACTTGGCGCGGTGCCTCACCCGAGGCGATGGAAGCGTTCGTGACCTCGCCCATGGAGTCCGCAATCCAACTGGTGCGTGGGGTCGAGAAGATCGAATCGGAATCGGCGGACCAGTATGGTGCCGCCACAGCCGAGATCCGGGTGGAGTTCGAACGTGAGACGGACATGGACTTCGCCCGGCTCGATCTGTCGGAGCGGCTCACTGTGCTGGAGGACGAGCTTCCGCCGGGTGTCGATCCGCCCAGGGTCACACCATACGTACCCAACGATCTGCGGGATCAGACGACACCGTTCCTGAGCTACGAGATGACGGGTCCTTACACTCAGGAAGCCTTGCGGGCTCACGTGGACGATCGGGTGGTACCCGAGCTGCTGCTGGTTGAGGGTGTGGCTACCGTGGATGTGCGGGGCGGACGAGATCGGGTGCTCCAAATCGAGTTGGATGAGCGCAAGATCAATGCGCTGGGTCTCAACTCGTTCATAGTCGCTCAGCGCATCAGTGAGTTGGAGTACGTTGCCGAGGCGGGCGCGGTCGAGATGGATGGTCTGCTGCGCACCGTAGCGATCCGGCACAACACGAAGTCGGCCGAGGAGATCCGACGCACGCCGCTGCTGACGGATCGGGGTCGCATCGTGCGGGTGGAGGACGTGGCAGTCGTTCACGACACCTACGAGGAAGCGCGCACCTACAACCGCATCAATGCACAACCGGCGATCTCGTTCCGCATCTACAAAGAGATAGGTGTCAACACTGTAGAGGTAGCCGATCGGGTGAAGGTCCGACTGGAAGAGGTGGCCAATCTGCATCCGGTCGGCGTGGAGTTGATCCTCGATCAGGATGAGAGCGAAGACATCAAGAAGCAACTCCAGGATCTCAGGATCAGGGCAATCGTCGCCGCGGCTGTGATATTCGTGGTTCTACTGGTGTTCCTGAGGTCGTTCCGCTCGGCCGCTATCGTGTTCATGACGATCGCGTTTTCGATCCTCATTGCGCTCAACCTGATCTACTTCGGTGGCTTCACTCTCAACGTATTGACGCTGATGGGTCTGGCGATGGGCTTCGGTTTGATCGTCGACAACGCGATCGTGGTGCTGGAGAACATCTACCGCAAACGGCAGCATGGCGAGGAACCTGTCGCTGCGGCCGAACACGGTGCTAGAGAAGTAGTGCTACCGATCTTGGCGGCCACGCTCACCACCGTAATCGTATTCATACCGTTTGTGTACCTGCAGGGCGAGCTGCGTGTTTTCTATGTACCTCTCGCCATCGTCGTGGGTATGGCCCTCATCGCGAGCTTGTTCGTCGCGTTCTCGTTCATTCCTGGGCTCGCCAGCAAGGTTCTCACCGGCCGCCGGTTTGAAAAGCGGAACGGGGCCGAGAACGGTACCCCGGAAATCACGGAACAGTCTGCCGCACGAAGGCCCATCTACGTCCGCTTCTATGCCGCAATACTCGGCTTCACCCTGCGGCTCACCAAGCGCAGAGGATGGCCGGTTCTTCCCCTGGCGACCGTTGGCATCGCGGTAATCCTGTTTGGCATGTCGTATTACGTGTTCAACAAGTACGTGAACCGCGGCGTGGTGTGGGGTCGTTGGGGTGGGAGCGACACGTATATCCAGATCTACATCCGGTTGCCCCGCGGTGCCGAACTCGAGCGGGTCGACGAGCTGACCCGGTTCTTCGAGGACAAGCTCAAACCGATGCCGGAGATCGAGCGGTTCACGGCGACTGTGTGGCCCGAGTTCTCCAGCATGCGAGTCACGTTTCCCGACTCGCTGGAACAGACCATGGTCCCGGTTGCCATCAAGGAACAGATGCTGGCCTACAGCTATCTGTTTGGCGGCGCCGAGGTACGGGTGTACGGCTACGGGCCGTCATTCTATGGAGGTGGCGGCGGCTCACCCAACTACACCATCAAGGTGCTGGGTTACAACTACGAAAGAGTGCGCGAGATCGCGGAGGACCTGGGGCAGCGACTAGAGCGGTTCTCGCGCGTGCGTGACGTCGATGTCAACTCGATGGGCTACTTCGTGGCGTCGCGCGACAAGGTGATCGAGTTTGCACTCGCGGTAGATCGCCAGCGGCTCGGGTTGCACGGTATTACCACGGCAGACGTGGTATACCAGGTGGCGTCTGCGGTGCCGGGTCAGGGCAGATCCAGCCAGATCCGGATCGACGGGGAAGAGGTCCGCTACGAGGTGAAGCTGGAGGACTACGAGGAGTTCGACGTGCTACAGCTCAAGGAGCTGCTGATCAGGGCTCCCACGGGTGAGGGGGTGCGTTTGGGTGACGTTGCCACGCTTGCGGAGCGCCAGGTGCTCAATCGGGTGGTGCGAGAGGATCAACAGTACCGTCGCAACGTGAGCTACGAGTTTCGCGGCCCGTCCAAGCTGGGCGACCGGGTGCAGGAAGCCGTGATCAATGCGACAGATATCCCGGACGGGTACCGTATCGAGGGACGCGACGAGTGGCGCTGGGAGTGGGAGGAGGAGAAACAGATCTGGACTGTGCTGGCCATTGCACTCGTGCTCGTGTTCATGGTGACCTCTGCCCTGTTCGAGTCGCTGCGGCAACCGCTGTGCGTGCTTCTCACCGTACCGATGGCGCTGATCGGTGTGTTCCTGATGTTCTTCTATGCCGAAGCGAGCTTCACGCGCGAGGCGTACATCGGTGTCATCATGATGGGTGGGATAGTTGTGAACAACGCCATCCTGCTGGTAGACCACGTGAATCATTTGAGACGCAACGAGGGCCTTGCTCTCCAGGAAGCCACGCTGCGCGGCACGCTCGAGCGGGTACGGCCGATACTCATGACCAGCACAACCACGATCTTCGGACTGTTGCCGCTCGTATTGTTCAGCGAGTACGCCGACGCCAACATCTGGAACGCGCTGGGATATGCGCTGATCGGTGGATTAGCCTCTTCGACGATCCTGGTGCTCACGGTGACGCCGGCGCTGTATCTGATGTTTGAGTTGAGGCCTGAGAAGCGCAGGGAGAGGGCGTTGCGGCTCGCGCAAGCGGAGGTTGTGGCGTAGGAGATCTTCACAGATGAGGAGGGGAAGAAGGGGAAGGAGGGGAAGGAGAAG
>CP070792.1:294422-300742 GCA_020346845.1 Gemmatimonadota bacterium | reverse complement strand
CCTGCCGTACGGTAGTAGAAGGCCATGATCAGCAGCACCACTATTGCGGCGACCATGGCAGCTCTGGTTCCCTGCCTGATCGAGTCGGCACCTAGGCTGGGACCTACCGTGCGCTCCTCCACAATGACGATCGGCGCCGGCAGTGCACCGGCACGCAGCACCAGGGCGAGGTCCTCCGCCTCTCTCAGCGGCGCGCCACCCAGCTCGATCTGGCCGTTGCGGCCAATCTGCCCCCTGATGATGGGCGGCTGACGGTTCACCCGACCGTCCAGCATGATCGCCATGAAGTCGTTGATGTGACGGCCTGTCTCACGCCTGAGAATGCGGCCGCCAGCACGGTTGAGCTGGAATGTGACGATGGCCCCACGATTGACCGGATCTATGTTGGCGCGGGCATCCGTGAGAACCTCACCAGTTATGATCGGCCGGTCTTCCACGGCGTAAAGCGCCCGGTATGACCTAGCCCCCTGCGAGGTAGCCTCCTGACCCCACACCAGGTCCAGGCCCCTCGGCACAGCCCGCTGGGTGACGTCGAGATTGATGAGGCTGTCCACCATCGGATAGCTCTCCTCGAGCACCATGAACTCACCGGGAATCCCACTCTGACTCACATACAAATGAGTGGATAGCGGCCCCGGTTGATCGAGTGTCTCGGTGGTATCACTGACCTCAGCTGAATCAGCTACTGCGGTGTCGCTGCCCAGCAATTGCTCTACTGCGCTGGGCGCCTCGACTTCGGGCTGCTCACCCGCCGCAATCGTGACACCCGCTTCCGTGAGAGCCCGGTCTATCGCCGGCAGCGCTGCACTGAACCGCTCCTCCATGTCCACGATGCGCCACTCGAGGAACGCCGACCGCTGCACGATCTGTTTGGCGCGCGCCGGGTCGTCGATCCCGGCCAACTCGACCACAATTCGGTCGGTGCCTACTTTCTGGATCAGCGGCTCGGCAACGCCGAATTCGTCCACTCGTGTGCGGATGACTGTTAGAGCGCGGTCTATCGCGTCTCCCAGGTCCTGCACCTGCCCCCTCGTCTCATCGATCTCGAGGGCAAGATGGATTCCACCCTGCAGATCCAGTCCGAGTTTGATCGGGACACGTCGCATGACGGTGTCCTTCATCACCCCGTCTTCACCGCGCACCCGCTGCGTCACGTCACGCGGTATCAGCGAAAACGCGCTGATCGCCACCAGGGCGCCGATCAGGATTAACCTATTTCGTATGCTCGATAACATGTTTCCGTCGATGTTGGCAAAGATTTAATGGTTACCGAAGCCAGCATTCTGTGTCAACGCGACCGTGGCCTCGTCGAGGTCTACCACCAGCTGTTTCTGGAGGTCCTCCGGCGACGAGAACTGCCGGATATCTCTCAGGCGCTTAACCCACCACACCTTGGTCAACTCCCCGTAGAGGTCTCCCTCCCAATCGAACAGGTGCACCTCCAAAGACCGCTCACCATCTGAGAATGTGGGCCTCGGGCCCAGATGCATCATTCCGCCCGAAGCCCCACCGGGCCATTCAACGTTCACCGCGTAGACTCCGTCGGGCGGCAGCAACTTCCTGGGGTGGTCCAGGGCCAGGTTGATCGTGCGGAAGCCGAGATCTCGCCCACGCCCCTCTCCGCGAACCACAGACGCCGTCATCGAGTACGCGCGGCCCAGAAGTCTCCGCGCGAGCCGAAGGTCACCACCGGTCACCGCCCGGCGTACGAGGGTAGATGACACCGGTCTAGCACCCAGGTCCACCTCGGCCACAACATCCACCGCGAATCCCAAGCGGGATCCCAACTGTGTGACCAGGCGGGCGTCCCCCGCCCTACCCTTGCCAAAGCCGTGATCGTACCCGATCACCAGCTCCTTGAGATTGAACCGGTCTAGCAGCATCCGGACGAAGTCTTCTGGCGTGTACTGTGACAGTTCCCTCGTGAACTCGAGGAACACGACAATGTCTAGCTCGCTCTGAGCCAGGATCTCACGTCTCTCCTTGCCGACCGTCAACAGCATTGGGGCCGCCTGTGGGTTTACCACTTCCAGCGGATGGGGCTCAAATGTGACCAGAACACTCTTGCGGTCGGCCTCGCGGGCACGGCGGGTAATGGTCTCCAATACCTGCCTATGGCCCAGATGAACACCGTCGAACGTGCCCACTGTTATGACCGTACCGCGGTCGTTACCGATCAGATCTGCCCCGTGACTCATCCCGTGAGAACCACCTTGGGCTTGAGCACCCCGTCTTTCGGCTCTGCCACCGCCAGTAGTCGATCGTCAGCTACGAGAGCCACAGGTCCCACCACGGATCCACTCCACGGAATCGGTTGGCCGTGCCACACCTTCTGCTGTACATCCGGCTCGATCTCGATGGCGGGGAGATGCGATACCGCCTCGAGGGCCGGTCTCAGCGTCGTCGCCGCACCCACTGTATCCAGCGATTCGGCACGGCCCACGTCGAACTCCCCCACCGTCTGGCGGCGCAGGCTATGGAGGTGCGCACCGCAACCGAGTCCCGCGCCGAGATCGCGAGCCAGCGCCCTGACATATGTACCGCTGCTCACCTCACAACTGAACTCGATCAACCGTCCGGAACGGCCCAGGAGATCGAATCGATATACTTGCACCTCACAGGGCGGAAGCTCAACCGCTTCGCCGCGCCGGGCCAACCTGTAGGCTCGCTCGCCACCCACCTTCTTGGCCGAGAAACTCGGAGGAACCTGCGCCAACGTCCCGGTCAGCCGACCCATGGCAGACTCGATCTCGTCGTCTGTGACGTCTTCCCAGGCATCGCTGCTCTCGACTACCTCCCCGGTCAGGTCGCCAGTGTCCGTAGTCTCCCCCAATAAGACCTTCCCAGAGTAGGTTTTGCTGAGGTGAGCCACAAAGCGTGACAGTCGCGTCGCCCGACCCACCAACAGCACCAGCAACCCCGAAGCAAACGGATCCAGGGTTCCCGCGTGACCTGCGCGCCGTACGCTCAATACACGCCGTACGTGAGCCACCACATCATGCGCGGTTGGCCCGCTGGGCTTGTCGATCAAGAGGACGCCGTCTTTCAGGAGTCGGGCTCTTGGTCTTTCAACTCTTCTAGAATCGCGTCTATGCGTGACGCGTGTTCCAGGCCGCGGTCGAGGGTGAAGTGCAGTTCCGGAGCCGTGCGTAGATCCAGCTGACGCGCCAGGTATGTTCGGATGAAGCCGCGTGCGTGATTCAAACCCTCCATGGCGGAGTCCTTTTCGTCGTCCGCTCCAAGAACGCTGACCCTGACTGTCGCATGTGAGATATCGGCGGATACGGTCACGCCTGTTACCGTGACGAACCCAATCCTCGGGTCCTTGATCTGACTGGAGAGAACTTGGGCAATCGACTCTTTGATCAGGGCCGCCAAACGTTCGGAGCGATGCCTAGATGAGCGGGTCACAGGAAACTCGTGGTGGAATCCACTATGCGAGTCAATGCCTCAGATTCTACGAACGTGTCAGCCGAACTCAGAACCGATTCCGCCTGGCGCCGATCGGTCGCAACCACACAACACGTCAACTCAGCTCGTTGCCAAGTATCCTGATGAGCCGTTTCCGCCACCGAGACGTTCAATCTGCGATGGAGGCGATCCTTGAGGCTCTTGAGGATACGACGTTTGTCTTTAAGAGACCTGCACCCTGCCAGATGCAACTCCCAAGTTGCGACACCTACGACCACTACCCGTCCTTCTGTGCGCCCGCCGACTCGAGAGTGCGTGCCACTTCCTCGATCTGGTAGGGCTCGAGAATATCACCGACTTTTACGTCGTTGAAGTTCTCGACGCCAACACCGCACTCGAGCCCCTCTTTCACTTCTCTCACGTCTTCTTTGAAGCGCTTGAGGCTCGACACACGAGAGTCGTATATCTCCACCGAGTCGCGCACCACGCGGATACGGGCCCCTCGCCTAACGATCCCGTTACGCACGAAGCAGCCCGCGATCGTGCCGATGCCCGATATCTTGAACACTTCGCGCACCTCGACCTCGCCAAGAACGATCTCTCTTTCCTCTGGTCGTAGCAGACCCTCGAGTGCTCGCTTGACATCCTCAACCGCCTCGTAGATGACCCGATAAGTACGTACGTCGACCTTCTCGCGTTCTGCTGCAGCTCTGGCGTTGGCATCGGGTCTGACGTGGAAGCCGACAATGATCGCATCGGACGCCTTGGCCAACAGCACATCACCCTCGCTGATGGCGCCGACACTCCTCTGGATCACCTCTACCTGAACCTCGTCGGTCGACAGCTGTGCGAAGGCATCGGCCAGCGCCTCGGCCGGGCCACCCTGGTCGGCCTTGATGACGATCTTGAGCCGCTGAACCTCGCCGGTTTCGATCCGCTTCGAAAGATCTTCGAGCGACACGGCACGTGATGTCCGACGATGTTCGGCCTCGCGGTCCAGCCGTTGACGCCGCTGCGCGATATCTCTTGCAGCAGTCGCTTCTGACATGACCGTGAAGGTATCTCCGGCCTGTGGCACCCCATCGAAGCCAAGCACCTGAACCGGAATGGACGGACCGGCAACCTTGACGCGCTTCCCTCTCTCATCAAGCATCGCACGCACACGGCCAGCCAGGTTACCGCATATGAAGTCGTCTCCGACGTTGAGCGTCCCCGATTTCACGAGGATCGTAGCGACGGGCCCCTTGCCCGGGTCCAACGTGCTCTCAACCACAGTTCCTGCTGCCGCACGGTCGGGGTTGGCCTTTATGTCCAATAGCTCTGCCTGCAGCACCACTTTCTCCAGCAGGTCATCCACCCCTTCGCCCGTCTTGGCCGATATCGGCGCCCACATGGTATCACCGCCGAAGTCCTCCAGCAGCACTTCCTGCTGCAACAATTCCTGCTTTGCGCGCTCGACGTCTGCCTGTGGCAGATCGATCTTGTTGATTGCCACAACTAGTGGGACGCCGGCGTTCTTAGCATGACTGATCGCCTCTATCGTTTGCGGCATCACCCTGTCGTCGGCGGCGACCACCAAGATCACAAGGTCCGTAACTTGAGCACCACGCGCTCGCATAGCCGTAAACGCTTCGTGACCCGGCGTGTCGAGGAAGGTGATGGCGTTGCCGTCCGCTAGAGTGAGATGGTACGCGCCGATGTGCTGCGTAATCCCACCAGCCTCACCAGCAATTACGTTGGTGTGGCGCACGAAGTCCAACAGCGAAGTCTTACCGTGGTCGACGTGACCCATGACCGTTACAACCGGAGGACGGGACTGGAGATCTTCTTCTGATTCCTGAGGCTCTGCATCGATCACACCGGCAGGTATGTACTCTTCCTCGCGAATGGCGTTGAAGCCGAACTCGCCGGCGATGAGGTCGATCTGGTCGAAGTCGAGGCGCTGGTTCACGGTCACCATCATGCCGAGTTCTTTGAAGCAGAACGACACGATCTCGGTAGGTGGAACGTTCAACGTGGTTGCGAGTTCCGAAACCGTGATGAACTCGTTCACTCTTATGGTAGTCTTTTCCCGCTCACGCTCCTCGACCCTACGGATCTCCTCCAACTCCCGGGCGCTGGTGCCGTCTTCCCGACGGCGAGTTGGCCGCTTGGACCCAGGTCCCTTGATGGAAGCAAGCGTACGGCTGATGTTGGCCTGCACAGCGCTGCGATCGACCTGAGAGCGCTTGCCACGCCTACGGCGTTTGCGGTCACGGCGGCGCTCCTCCACCGCCTCTCCGGGCGCAGCGGACGCCACCGGACGTGGCCCGGCAGCAGGGGCTGCCGGTGCGGGCCGCTTGGGCGGAGTGGGCTTGGGGGCCCGGGTCACCCTCTTGGGAATGACTGGCTCCACGGTGATCTCTGGCGCTGCCTCCGGTGTGACCTCAACGCTCCCCGGCGGCGCCTCCAAGTCGGTTGGCTCAACTTCAGGCTCGGTCTCCCGCTCTGGAGCCACTACTGCCTCCATATCGCCTGGCGCCTCTGCAACCCCTTCTTCAATCACCTCGGAGTGCTGCCCAAAGACCTCAGCTTCGACTGCCTCCGCGGATTCAGCCGCCTCCTTCGCGACCGTCTCCTCGATCACCTCAGATACTTCCTGCGGTACCTCGACACCCGGGATTTCGTCGGGCCAAGGACTCGGGGGAGACACGGTCTCGACCTCAGGCTCTACCTCTGGAGGTGACGGCGCATCGGCGGCTCGAGCCGCAACTTCGGCCGCTGTCCGTCGTCGCCTGACGGGCCGTTTCACCGGAGTCACAGGAGTCTCTTCGAGCTCCGCGCTCTTCTTGCGCGCCCGCCTTCTGGTCGACTTTTTCGTATCGGTGGAGGTGCCGCGCCGCTTGTCCCGCTCCCATCGAGCTCGCACG
>CP070792.1:287842-294322 GCA_020346845.1 Gemmatimonadota bacterium | reverse complement strand
CAAGGGCGTGGACATGACAGGCAAGGTGCTACTGTTCCTCAACAATGACCCACAGGTCGAGGACGGCGGCGAGGCGCTTTTTGGCGGTGACGCGCGCACCTACTACGGCCGTTGGACCTATAAGTTCGAGCAGGCTCAGAAGCACGGTGCCGCCGGCGCCATCGTGATTCATACCACCGAATCGGCGAGCTACCAGTTCAGCGTTATCGGTAACACAGGCTCGCGCCAGATCTGGCAGCGCACCTACAGACTACCGTTCCTGGCTTGGATTGATTCGACGTTATCCGAGAGTATCGCATCGGGCATGGGCACCGATCTGACAGGCCTGTTCGAGATGGCCTCACAGCGTGACTTTAGACCGCTCGACACCGGATTCCGATTGACCACTAGCATTGAGACAGCTATCGAGCGAGTCGAAGCTCACAACGTTGCTGGAGTGGTGCGGGGCACCGATCCCGAGCTCGCCAACGAGTACATCGTGTTCACGGCACATCACGACCATCTCGGGATGAATCCGGAGCTACCAGGCGATGACAAGGTCTACAATGGAGCGCTGGACAACTCATTGGGGGTCGCGTCCATAATAGCCGCCGCCGACGCCTTTGCGGCCACCAACCCCAGGCGCTCTGTTATGTTTGTGTCAGTGACGGCCGAAGAGGGCGGACTACTAGGTAGCGGCGCGTTTGTCGACAATCCGCCCGTTGCGCGCTCACAGATAGTCGCAAACTTCAATGTCGACTCGCCCCAAGTATTCGGACTGACAACCGACGTGGCCGCAATCGGTATCGAGATGAACACGCTGGGCGAAATGTTCCGGGCCGTCGCAGAGGAGAATGATCTGGTGGCCAAGGGCGATCCCAACCCTAATGCCGGCAGCTTCTACCGTTCTGACCAGGTTAGCTTCGCAAAGGTGGGGATCCCCGCACTCTACTTACAGCGCGGCACCGACTACGTCGAACAGCTTGGGTTCGATGCGGCAGCATTCCAGCAACAGCACTATCATCAGGTTACCGATCACATCCACTCGGAGTGGGATCTGCGTGGAACCGAGCGCGACATGCGGTTGCTGTTTGAGACCGCTTTGAGAGTGGCAAACGCCGACGACATGCCACGGTGGGTACCGGGTCACGAATTCGAAGAGGAATGGAAGGAGTTGTACGGGCGGGACTAGAACAGGGTCATCCCGTCGAACAGCGGAGTGGAACGCAACTGCAAAGCTGGATGTTAATGAGAAGATGACTGGCAAGTTTGTCGCTTCAGCAGGTAGCGCCATAGCCGCGGCTTTTGGGTCCGCACTCTGCTGTGCAGGCCCCACTGTGGCCGCTGCAATGGGCATTTCAGCGGCCGGCTTGTCGGCCTTTCTGCCGTACCGTCCCCTGATGGTGTTTGCAGCCGTGGGCGCCCTGTACTATGGATTCCATGTTCTCGAGAAGGAAGAACAGAAGGCATGTGACATAGACAAGCCGTGCGCGAGCCCAGAAGTCAGGCATCGCATGAAGGTCACACTCTGGATTGCCACCGGCCTGGTGCTGCTGTTTGGCACGTCTCCCCTGTGGGTGAGGTGGCTTATCTAGCAGCTCATCTCGAGCGTGGCACCTCAGCCGTTACCTGACTTTCCCCGACAGATCAGGAGACAAGGAGATCGGGAGAGTGGCAGCTGGCATGTCAGTCGCTAGGCTCGTCGCTCTCGCCTTCTTTCTGCTCTGTGGGCGGCTTAATGCCGGCCGCTCCCGCAAGACCCATCACACTGGGGAGATTGATCGAGTCCGCTAGGCCCGATGGCACAACCATCAGGGATCCTCGCTTCACGATGCTCTCGTAGAGCATGTTCATCGCGCGCAGGTTCATTGCCACAGGGTTCTCACTGTAGCTCTCAGCGGCCTCGACGAATTTTGCGGCGATCTGAGTCTCTGCTGTTCCCAGAATGATGCGCGCCTGGCGCTCCCGCTCCGCCTGCGCTTGACGCGACATGGCCTCTTCCAGCGCCTTGGGGATGATGACGTCCCGGATCTCCACAGATTGAACCTGGATTCCCCAATCGTGCATCTTACGGTCCAAGGTCTCCTGCAACCCGCGACCCAGCTCCTTGCGTGACTGTATCAGCTCCGCCAGATCGTGCTTCCCGATCGCATCACGCAGAGCGGTTTGAGCCGCAAGCACCACAGCCTGCTGGTACTGCTGAACCTCAAGTGCCGCCCTCTCCGCATCGTATACGATCCAGAACGCGATAGCATCGACGTTGACCGGAACGGTATCCTTGGTGAGACACGACTCAGCTCCGAAATCCGTGGTACGGATCCGTTGATCGATGTGATACGATACACGGTCCACGATTGGCATTACGAAGAAGATGCCCGGCCCACGGAGCCCCCGGTACTTCCCCATGCGTAGCACGATGGCCTTTTCCCACTGATCCGCGAACTTGATCGATGAACCGAGGAGTAATGACGTGACAGCAGCGGCACCGACCGCCACTCCAACAGGCGCGAACGCCAGTGTAACAGCCGCGACTGCCGCTCCACCCAACAAACCCGCGGCGACCGCCGGAATGGGATACCTCGTGTCATCTGGTGAACTCGGTGGCATGGCAGCACCTCTGACGCTCGTGAGACTCAGTTTGGTAACTTGCTCCGGCAACATGGTCATTGTTCTCTCCCGCCACGACCGTGATTGCGTCTAGCTGTTCGGATATCATCCAGCGCGTCCAGCAGCTCCTCGATTGAGAACCCCAGTGATTCCGCATGCGCGACGGCATCGAGACTGCATTGTTCGAGCTCACGCCTGCGCTCGCGCACCTCGTTGTCAGGTACGTTTAGCCGAACAAACGTCCCCTGCCCTGGACGTGTGGATACAATTCCCAATCGCTCCAGCTGCTCGTACGCACGCTCCACCACCTTGGGCGTGACTCCAAGATGCACTGCAAGTTGCCGTACTGTCGGCAGCCTCTCACCCGTCTCGATCGTACCGCCTATCACGTCGAGCCAAATCCGATCCGCAATCTGATTTGAAAGAGGTTGTTCTGCACCTGGATCGAGCGCTTCAGCTAGCCTGGCCGCTAGTGTCGATTCGCCTGTATCAGTCATCCGTGGCTTTCATGTAGACCACATAAGAATACGGATCGGTCCGTCGCCGAGCCAGGCCGACTCTGGTCTGTTTCACATCGAATCTCGGTGAAACGCCTTTGTTGTCTCCACCGTAGTGCCAACGTTCACGGCATACTGGAGCCCCCGGATGACAGCCTTGTTGAAGGACTTCGAACTCGGATTGCGCGCACTGCTCAAGAAGCCAGGTTCATCCGCGATCTCGATTGTTGCGTTCGGCCTCGGTATCGGCCTGTGTGCAACGATGTTCAGCATCATCTACGGTGTTTATTTCCGAGGAATCGGTGTACCCGAGGCAGATCGGTTGACGTTGATCTTTCGCTCCAATCCGTCAGAGAACATCGAGCGCATGTGGGTGCACCAACACGACTTCTATGACTGGCGCGAACAGCAACGCTCGTTCGAGGCACTTGCCGGGTTCTCCACCGGTACGATCAATGTCAGCGGCAGCTCCGGTCAGCCGGAGCGATTCGAGGGCGCCTTTGTTTCGGCCAACCTCTTTGATGTCCTGCGAGTGGCTCCCGTGCTCGGCTCGAGCTTTCGCCCTGGTGATGACGCTCCCGGGGCCCCCCTCACTGCGCTCATCGGGTATGGAGTGTGGACCAGCCGCTACGAGTCCGATCCGTCGGTGATCGGGAGGCTCATCACAGTCAATGGAGAGCAGGCGACTATCCTCGGTGTGCTGCCCGACGGGTTCATGTTCCCCCAAACCGAGGAGATTTGGGTTCCACGACGCGACTCGCGGGCAGAGTACGACAATCGCGGCGCCGGGCCCTGGTTCCAGGTCGTCGGACGCTTGAAAGATGGGATCACTTTGGGCCAGGCGGGACTCGATATGTCTCTGGTAGCACAGCGATTGGCCCAGGCATACCCTGAATCAAATGAGGGTGTCGGCGTAACCTTTTTCACCTTTGTGGAGCAATCAATCGGCGACGAAGCAATACCAGTGTTCGCAGCGATGCAAATCGCCACTGTTTTTGTGCTGCTCATCGCCTGCGCCAATGTGGCGAATCTGTTGCTGTCCCGTGCCGCACTGCGCACCAAGGAAGCAGCAGTCAGAACGGCGCTCGGCGCTCGACGGTGGCGTGTCGCCATGCCGCTGTTCTCCGAGGCAGCCATTCTCTCATTGTGCGGGGCGGCTCTTGGAATTGCCATCGCCTATGTCGGTGTAGACCTGTTCGACCGCGCTACCACGGGTGTCGGCAAACCGTATTTCATGGTACTAACGGTAGACCTCCCCATCCTCGGTTTCATAGTGGCTGTGACAGTGTTGACCGCCTTTGCGTCGGGTATCGTTCCTGCTATCCAGACCGCGCGCACTGATGTCAACTCCATACTGAAAGATGAGAACCGTGGTTCCTCCAGTTTCCGAGCGGGCAAGCTCAGCAAGGTGTTGGTGATCGGAGAGGTCGCTCTATCGTGCGCATTGCTAGTCGGCGCGGGATTGATGACCAAGAGCATCACAAAGCTCAATAACTATCAGTTTGATTTCGCGATCGAAGACGTCTTCACAGCCCGCGTGGGCATCTTCGAAACCGATTATCCAACGGCAGAAGAGCGTCGTGCGTTCTTCAGAGACCTCAAGGAACGGTTGCAGGCAGTACCTGCAGCACGATCTGTCGCGCTGACCAACATGCTACCGACGGTATGCTGCAGTCGCAGCCGGTTCCTCATCGAGGGCGAGGTATACGAGACCGATCAAGAGCAGCCTCGTTCAAACACAGCTTCTGTGTCGCCTGACTTCTTTACGACGTTCGGCGTTGGCGTGTTGCGAGGACGTGACTTCAACCTCATGGATGATGCAAACAGCGGCCAAGTCGCAATCGTGAATCGTCGCTTCGCAGAGAAGTTCTTCCCCAACGAGGACGCCGTAGGCCGTCGGATCAAGGAAGGATTCAGCGGCAACACCGATAACTGGGACTGGCGTACGATAGTTGGGGTCGTGCCCAACTTGAAGATGGAAGGATTCGACCCGGACGAAGACGACCCGGCAGGTTACTACGTCCCGTTGGCCCAGCGTGATCTGAGGTTCGTGAGCATAGCGGTTCAAGTAGCTGGCGGGTCGCCCCTCAGTATCACACCGGAGGTACGAGCGGCAGTACGTGGAGCCGACGCGGATCTTCCCATCTATTTCGTACGCGACATGGACGGAGTGATCCACCAAGAAACGTGGTTCTACAATGTGTTCGGAACACTGTTCATCGTGTTCGGGATCGCTGCACTGTTCCTCGCGTCGGTCGGCCTTTATGGGGTGCTATCGTTCTCGGTGAGCAGACGAATTCAGGAGATGGGCCTACGTATGGCGCTCGGCGCAATGGCCAAGGACGTTATTCGCTTGGTGCTCCGCGAAGGTGCCACGCAGCTGGGCATTGGACTCGCCTTGGGTCTCGCTCTGGCATTCCTGGTGTCAAAGGCGGTGGCCCTGGTGATGTTCGATGTGCAGCCGCGCGATCCCATGGTTTACGGTGCGATTGTGGCAACGATCATCTTGGTGGGGATTTCGGCAAGCCTGGTACCTGCACTGCGGGCCACGAGGGTGGATCCAATGGTCGCGTTGCGTTACGAGTAGACCCCCCTCGTGCTCCACCTGCGGGGTGGTATTGGGGGCCCGAGCTTCGAACTGGGTTGAAGACTGATATAGCTGTGGGCTACTGTTGACTCTTCATTGTATGCTTGATCACGCCAAGTAGCCCGCCGCGCTCGGCCGCTGCGAAGTCGGCGAACACCTGCGCAAGTGTCGCCCGCGCATCAGCGTTGGCCGGCGAATCATCAGCAAGCAGAGCGGCAAACTGGTCGAAGACCTGTTGTTCCAGCGAGCGTCTTACGCCGCCGAGTTCGGATCTCTCTGACTCAGGTGTCCCACGCATGATACCTGCCCTTTGCAGCACCAGATTGAGGAGTCAGTCTTGGGCGGATGGCTTTCCTCGCATACAGGAGGGCTGGAAAGAACCGCACGTTGTACAGCTCATTATGCGTCATTAGCGGTCCCTTGGAAAGTGCGTTTTTGGGACATCGGGATGCGTTTTGGGGACATCGGGATCCGTTTTGGGGACATTGGGTGTGACAGAGTACAGCGGGCGAAGAAGCAGCAGAGGAACTGATCGGACAGCGTCCGGGTATCTGTGGACTAACGTAAACCGCCGCGTCACGGCAGGTCGCATCTTCTCGAGCCAACCGGAGAACCGTATCTCCTTACATCACAGGTAGATGGCTGTACCGAGATCCGAGAAGTCGCTCGACCGCTCCATCGTCGAGGGCCCCATTTCGCGTGCCGTGTGGAAGCTCGCGTGGCCCACGATGTTGCAGAACGCCATTGGTGGACTCCAGGGCATCGTCGATCATGCGATGGTCGGGAATTATGTAGGCTACACCGGGAACG
>CP070792.1:281214-287742 GCA_020346845.1 Gemmatimonadota bacterium | reverse complement strand
ATCGACCAGCACCCCAACGGCGGGCCAGTTGTCGGTGAGGCTGACGCGATTCACGCCCTCGCTCAGAGCCAGGGTCCGGTTGGCTTCGCAGTCGGGGGAACGCTCGCGGTCTTCGTCTACGGCGTGCACCGCGATACCGAGCGCATTGAGGGCGCGGGCCACGACCCAGCCGTCACCGCCGTTGTTGCCGTGCCCGGCAACCACCATGACCCCGTGGCTCAATGTCGGTCCGAATTCGCGGCCAATGATGTGGGCCACCGAGCGTCCGGCCGCCTCCATCAGCACCCGGCTGGGGATGGCGGCCTCCACGCGCGCGTACTCGTCCCAGCTGGCAGCCTCGGTGGCGTCGAGAACCGGAATCGTGGTCACGCTTGAGTTACGCTGAAGATGTTGTGTGGGGGAGAGTATTCATGGCGGCACCCCCTCCCAATCCGGTGTTGGACCGACCGGCGTTACTTGAAGCTCTGCCCGATGGCCCGTCCGAGCGAAATCTCGCCGTTGTCGATGCGAATGTTGAAACCGCACTCCGGATTGTTGCACACCCAGGCCTTGTACGTGATCGGCGCACCATCACGGCCATAGTCCGACAGCGGCAACAGCACACCCTCGCTACACTTCTTGCAGGCGGGGAACTCCTTCGTCTCCATAACGCTGCCCATCCTCCCTGATCTAGCTACTGTTAAACACCGCCACCCGTCCGGCTCAAGCCGGCCCAGGGATACTCCTCGAATGCCTCTTCCAGGTCGAATACTGCATGGAAGTCTTCTATCCGGTCTTCCTCATGCGGCATGAGGAGACCCACCTCGATCAAGACGAACACGATCCTCCCAATGTCGTCCGTCGAATGAATACCCCAATGAATGAAAACGGTCCTGGCGGTCAGACCGAACTGCTCCAACGCCAGATCCCTGCAAGCCCAGGCGAGTTCCTCGCCCGATATGTGGCCGCGCTCAGTCCGCCGGCGCTGACAGTACTCCAGCGCCGCCAGCACGAACAGGTAAGACCGCTCGTGGTAGCGCCCGTCGATCGCGCGGATGCGATCCAGGATCTCGTTTGCCAGCTGTAGCTCAACCACAGCTATAAGGTGGAATGCTGGCTCAAAACGGGCAAGTGTTCCCCGTCACTGCGCGGATGCCGGCTCCAGATAGAGCGGGAAATCGGCAGCCAGTGCACGCACGTCCCGTTCCACCCGCTCGATGGTCGAATCGTCCATGGCCCGCAGTATGGCGTCGATGAACTCCGCAACCCGGACCATCTCGGTCACTCCCATACCCCGTGTGGTGAGCGAGGGGGTGCCAATCCTCAGTCCCGATGTCACGAATGGTGACTGGGGATCGCCCGGGATCGTGTTCTTGTTGACATGGATACCGGCCTGGCCGAGCGCCTCCTCGGCAGCCTTTCCCGTCAACTCCTGTGGCCGGAGGTCGACCAGCAACAGATGCGAATCGGTGCCGCCCGAAACCAGCGTGTAGCCCCGCTCTATGAGCGCTTCGCTCATGGCGACCGCATTGCGCACCACTTGGGCCACATACTCCTTGAAGGCCGGCTGCAGCGCCTCGTGGAACCCCACCGCTTTGGCCGCGATCACGTGCTCCAGCGGACCACCTTGCATGCCCGGGAACACCTGCTTGTCCACCGCCTTGGCCAGTTCCTCACGGCACAGGATGAACCCGCCCCGCGGCCCGCGCAGCGTTTTGTGCGTGGTACTGGTAATCAGCGCCGCATGGGGCACGGGAGACGGATAAACTCCGCCCGCGACCAACCCGGCGAAGTGGGCCATATCGACCATCAAAACTGCGTCGACTGCACGCGCCACGTCGGCGAATCCGGCAAAGTCGATCTTGCGGGGGTAAGCGCTGCCACCGGCCACGATAACCTTGGGACGCTCCCGCTCCGCGATATCACGTACCACGTCGAGATCGATCAGACCCGTATCTTCGTTGACGCCATATTGCACGGCATTGAACAGCCGACCGCTGGCACTCACCGGTGATCCGTGTGTCAGGTGGCCACCGTGCGACAGGGTCATTCCCATCAGCGTTTCGCCCGGATTCATGACCGCCAGATAGGCAGCCAGATTGGCCTGGGAACCGGCATGCGGTTGCACGTTGGCATGATCGGCGCCGAACAGCTCGAGCGCCCGATCGATTGCGAGTTGCTCGATCTTGTCGACCCACTCGCAGCCGCCGTAGTAGCGCCGTCGGGGGTACCCTTCGGCGTATTTGTTAGTGAGCTCGGAGCCCATCGCTTCGAGCACAGCACGAGACACGAAGTTCTCCGATGCTATGAGCTCGAGGCCTTGCTCCTGCCGCTCGACCTCGCTGTGTATCAGACTCGCGATGTCGGGATCGCCCTCAGCTAGATGTCGTCTATGACCGTTCGAATCGCTCACGGTTGTTTCACTCACATTTGAAAGTGCTTGCCCTTTGCTTTGGCGGCTTCTTTGATCCGCCGCTCACCAAGGCGGTCAGCAGCCTTGTATGAAGGAATCCCTTCGTCCCTGGCGATCTCGAGGACGTTGTACACGGTGTCGTAGATCTCCGAAGCCTTTTGGTGTGACTTGTCCAGATCCCAACCTTCGACCTCGGCGTTCACGTTGATCAGGCCACCGCTGTTTATGACGTAATCCGGCGCGTAGACTATTTGACGCTCGTCCAGTATGTCGCCGTGCCGCTCCTCGGCCAACACGTTGTTGGCCGCGCCAGCCACGATGTCCACCTTGAGCAGCTTGAGGGTGTCGTCGTTCACCACCGCACCCAATGCGCACGGCGCAAAGATGTCGGCTTTCACACCGTAGATCTCATCAACGCCCACCGCCTTGGCACCGAATTCTTCGGCGCATGACTTGACCTTGTCGGCATCGATGTCGGCGATGATCACGTTAGCGCCTTCGTCCTTGAGATGCTTGAGCAGGTAGTAGCCCACGTGTCCCACGCCCTGTACCGCGACGGTCTTGCCTTCGAGACTGTCACTGCCGTAGCGGAATTTGGCGCAGGCCTGCATGCCACGGTATGTGCCAAACGCGGTGACGGGTGAAGGATCACCCGAACGTCCGGCCAAACCGACTACGTTCTTGGTCTCCTTGCGCACGAAATCCATGTCCGACGTGCTCGTACCCACGTCCTCAGCGGTGATGTACCGACCCTGAAGTGATTCGACATGCCTGCCGTGCGCCCGCATTATAGTCTCGCGGTCCTTGGTCTGGTAATCACCGAGGATGACGCTTTTGCCCCCACCGAGGTTCAATCCTGCCACGGCGGCTTTGTACGTCATGCCGCGAGACAACCGTAACACATCGATGAACGCCTCTGCGTCGGTCTCGTAGTTCCAGAATCGGGTCCCCCCGAGTGCGGGGCCCAGAATGGTATTGTGAATGCCGATGATACCACGGTAGCCCGACTCGCGATCGGACGCGAAGCTGACTTGCTCGTGTCCGTGTTGGGCGATCTGATCGAACAAGTGCTGATCGAGAGAAAGCCCCTTGTCAGCGCTACTCAGTGTGGAGTCCTCGGCCAATAACGATTCGCTGGATTTCACTTGTACCCTCGTAGATTTCGGTCACTTTTGCGTCTCTGAAGAGACGTTCGACTGGATAATCACGCATGTAACCATACCCACCAAATATCTGAACAGCTTGGGTCGTCACCCACATAGCCATCTCAGACCCGTACAGCTTCGCCATCCCTGCCAACTCCGTGACGTCTCGCCCTGTGTCCTTCTGGCGGGCCGCCTCGTACATCAGGGCCCGGCCCGCGGCCACGCGGGTGGCCATGTCGGCCAGCTTGAACTGGATTGCCTGGAAGTCCTTGATCGGCGTGTCGAACTGCTTGCGCTCAGCGCTGTAGCGCAGCGAATGTTCCAGCGCCGCACGGGCTATTCCTACCGCTTGCGCCGCAACACCCAGCCGCCCCTGGTCCAGCGCCTGCATCGCATAGATGAAACCACTTCCCTCGGCTCCCAGCAAGCTCTCAGGACCCAACTTCACACTGCTCAAGTTGATGGACACGGTCTGTGACGACCGCAGCCCCATCTTGTCCTCCGCTTTGCCAACCTCGACACCGGCTGCTCCGCCCGGCACCAAAAACGCCGAGATTCCCTTGGGACCCCGGCGCGCGTCCTGCGTGTCGGTGCGAGCCATTACCACGAGCAGCCCCGCACAATCGCCATGCGAAACCCATGACTTGGTTCCGTTCAGCATCCACTCGGATCCATCTCGCTCGGCTTGGGCGCGAAGGCGCGCGGCGTCCGAGCCGGCATCGGCTTCGGACAGGCAGAACGCGGCTATGGCCTCACCCCGAGCCATGCGCGGTAGCCAGTGCTGCTTCTGCTCATCGCTGCCGTGCGCTAATAGCATGGCGACTGGAAGGGAGTTGTGCACCGATATCGTGATGGCGACCGAAGCGTCGGCAGCGGCCAACTCCTCGATCACCATCAAGTAGGTCAGAGTATCGAAGCCGAGCCCCTCGTAGGCCTCGGGGATCAACATGCCGAAGAACCCCAGCTCCCCGAGCTTGGCAAACTCCTCCGTCGGCGGCGCTTTGGTCCGATCCCGTTCGGCCGCTGTGGGCGCGATCTCGGTCTGAGCGAAATCACGCGCCATCTCAACGATCTCACGGCGCTCTTCTTCGTTCTGAACTAGGAACTCAATTGTACTCATAGAACCCTTGGCCGGTCTTCCTACCCAACCGGCCGGCAGCCACCATGTTCCGCAGCAAGGGGCACGGACGATACTTCGAATCGCCCAGCCCGGAATGCAGCACCTCGAGTATTGCCAGGCATACATCCAGGCCGATGAGGTCCGCTAACGCAAGCGGGCCCATGGGATGAGCCATTCCCAACTTCATGACCGTGTCCACCGACTCCGGTGTGGCGACGCCTTCCATGACACAGTAGACGGCCTCGTTGATCATCGGCATCAAGATCCGGTTGGCCACGAAACCTGGGTAGTCGTTCACCTCCACCGGGGTCTTGCTGAGTGAAGAGGATATCTCCGTCACCTTCGCCGTGGTCTCGTCCGACGTGCCCAGACCGCGAATGATCTCCACCAGCTTCATCATCGGCACCGGGTTCATGAAGTGCATTCCGATGACCTTGTCCGGTCGATCGGTATGCCCCGCAATCTCCGTAATGGAGATGGACGAAGTGTTCGAGGCCAGAATCGTGTCGGCCGCAGTGATCTCGTTCAGCTTCTCGAACAACTGGAACTTCAGATCCGCGGCCTCGGTGGCCGCCTCGACCACGAGCTCTGCGCCGGCGGCCTTGTCGAGTTCCGTTTCCGTTGCTATGCGCCCGAGGGCTGCATCACGATCGGCTTCCGTCAGGAGCTCTTTCTTGACCTGGCGGTCCATATTCTTCTTGATGACCGCGAGGGCGTTGTCGAGCTGTGGCTGTGCGACATCGATCAGAGTCACGTCCCATCCGCCCTGGGCGAAGACGTGAGCGATGCCGTTTCCCATCGTGCCAGCGCCTACTACCGCCATCTTTTTCACTATGACTGGTCCTCCGCTGTTTGTGTGTTCTTGCGAGCGAGCCAGATCAGCACCACCACCATCGCCAAGGTCGCCACCAGCCCACCCTCGGGTCCGAACCTGCCGCCGGTGAGCCACATGGGCCCTCCCGTCGAGAAATCGAGTGTCGGCAGATCGAATTCCAGGCCGCTCACCGGCGCATCGGCCAACAGAGCCAGCCCGGCGTTCCACCCCCAATGGAGCCCCCAAGCCGCTGCGAGCCCACCGGCAGTGAAGAATGCTGCACTCAGAACCAGCGCGGCCAACCCTATGTTGACCAGACCGAGTGCTGACACACTCGGATTGAACAGATGTGCCAGGGCAAACGCCACAGCCAGCACGACACTGGCTCCGACCTTCCCTAGTGCACCGGACAGCCGCGAAAGCGGGTAGCCTCGAAACAGCAACTCCTCCGCCAACGCTGCGACCAGCAATAACAGCGCCAGCGAGCCGGCCGTCTTCACGAGCCCTGCTAACGAGCCACCGGTAACCGACACCTCCGCCGAGCCGACGGTGACGGCGAGTGTCAGCGCCGCCGCCGCCATGAGTATCCCGACAGTGGCACCGAACACGAATGCTCTGAAAGCTAACCTGACGCCCCGCCCTCCGGCTCCGGGCCATCTGAACATCTGTTCCGTAGCCCAGCCCAACCTCAGCAGCACCATGTACACCACCAGCGCCGCGAGTACGAACATGAAGAACGTCACACCGGCCGGGGGCGTGTCGCCACCGAGCATGAAAGTCACGGCCAGCACCAACGGAAAGGCGACGGCGAACACGGCTACATAGAATCCGACCAACGCCCCTATCGCCCGCAGCAGCTCAGTGGCTTTCATATCCCCGACAACAAACGCGCCCTCAAACGAGAGCGCGTGTGGTGTTCGTGAAACGCCACGCCAAGAGGGCGGCAACTATCAGTTTCAGCAATGTGCTCAGGATGAACGGCCCCGTTACGACTTCCGCCACCGCCGACACATTGCCCGCCAGCACCGCCAACTGGACCATTCCGCCAGCATGTATG
>CP070792.1:274449-281114 GCA_020346845.1 Gemmatimonadota bacterium | reverse complement strand
TCACAACTGTATGTTCGAAGTGCGCCGATAGAGATCCGTCTATTGTCACTATTGTCCACTTGTCGGACAGGGTCTTGATCTCGTGGGAACCGGAATTCACCATCGGCTCTATCGCGATGGTCATACCAGAAACCAACCGCGGACCCCGCTTCGGCTGACCATAGTTGGGAACTTGCGGCTCCTCGTGGAAGCTCGTCCCTATCCCGTGCCCCACTAGATCTCGCACGACACTGTAGCCTGCGGCCTCAACAACATTCTGCACGGCGTAGCCGATATCCCCCACATGGTTTCCAATGACAGCGGCGCCGATCCCAGCGTCGAGGGAAGCACGTGTAATTTGCAGCAATTCGTTCGTGGCCTCGGCCACCTCCCCCACAGGGATAGTCGTTGCCGAATCAGCATGGAGTCCTCCGAGACACACTCCACAATCCACGCTCAGAATGTCCCCCTCCACTAGTACGCGCGCAGATGAAGGAATGCCATGAACGATCTCGTTGTTAATGGACGTGCACAGCGACTTGGGAAAATCGTACAAGCCTTTGAATGACGGTGTCGCACCCGGGTGGCTACGGATGTACTCCTCAGCCAAGTCATCCAGTTGCTCGGTGCTGACTCCCGGCTTGACGTTTGCTGCAACCAACGCGAGTGTGTCGGCCAAGATACCACCGGCAGTGGCCATTGTCTCTATTTCGCGCGTCGATTTGATGGTTATCACGGGGCACCAAGTTGACTGACGATCGTGGGGGAAGAACTCGAGCGGCACCGTTGGCGTGGTGCCGCTCTTGGTGAACCTACATATACCGCCGCCGTCCGCGGAACTTCACCCTTCCATGCTTCATGAAATCATCGTAGTGGCGCAATTGTGCATGCTGCTGTATCTGCACCCACGTGTCCAAGGCAACACCGACGATGATGAGAAGAGCGGTTCCACCGAATTGGAACGGCACGTTGAAAGCGCGGAAGATGAAGAATGGCAACAAGGCGATGATTGTGAGGAATACTGAGCCTGGCAGAGTGACGCGGCTCAACACCTCGTCGACGTAGTCGGCAGTTGCTGCGCCCGGCTTCACACCAGGAACGAAGCCACCTTGCTTCTTCAAGTTCTCGGCAATGTCAACCGGATTGAAGATGATTGACGTATAGAAGTACGTGAAGAAGATGATCAGCAGCGCATAGGTCACGTAGTAGATTCCCGATCCCGGCCGAAAAGCCTCTGACATGGCCTGGAGCCACGGCTGATTCGAGAACGTAGCGATCGTGCCCGGCACGATTATCAGAGCCTGCGCAAAGATGATCGGCATTACTCCTGCCGAGTTGATTCTGATCGGTATGAACGTCTTCTGTCCCTCACGGATCCGCCCTCTACCCATCACCTTGCGTGGTATCTGGATGGGGATCCTCCGCGCGGCAACTGTGATTGCGACGACTGAAGCAATTACGGCAGCCATGACTCCGCCCAATACGAACAGTCGCGGCAGGTTGATCACGCCAGTCTGCACGAAATCGAGAGTCCTGAAGATCCCGGGCCACATTCCTTCCATGATCGAGAAGAAGATCATGAGGCTCATGCCGTTGCCGATGCCACGCTCGGTGATCTGCTCACCCAACCACATCACGAAGATGGCACCGGTGGTCAGAGTGAGTACAGTCAGAGCTCGGAAGCCCAAGCCCGGACTGGCAACTGCCCCCTGTCCTTCGGCGAAGATTGCAAACCCGTACGCTTGTCCCAGAGATAGCGCCACAGTCAGATATCGGGTCCACTGAGTGATCTTCTTGCGACCCTCTTCTTCTTTCTGGAGCTTATCGATCGTGGGGAATACGGCTCCACCCAACTGGAACATGATCGATGCGGAGATATAGGGCATGATCCCTAGCGCCAACACGGTTGCGCGGGACAACCCACCTCCCACGAACATGTCGTAGACACCGAACAGGGTGCCGGACGCCTGATTCGCCATGAAGTCCGCCAGCACCTGTACGTTCACACCGGGCGTGGCTATGTGCGCCCCAAGCCTGTAGATGGCGAGGCACAGCAGTGTGAACAGGAGCTTCTCCTTCAGCTCCGGAACCGCGAATGGATTGGGAATTCGTGGACCGGTCATGCTCTAGCTCTCGACGCGGCCACCCGCCTGCTCAATCTTCTCACGAGCCGTACGGGAGGCAGTGCACCCTTGCACCACGTAGGCGCGTTTCGCGTCGCCTGTGCCCAGAATCTTGATCGGGCGATTCGCGTTACCGGCCAAGCCGGCCTCGACCAGTGCGCCGGGAGTAATCTCCTCCGTGGGCATCTTGTCGAGGTCCTTCAGGTTCACGACCTGATAGGACACCCTGAACGGGTTTGTGAATCCGCGTTTGGGGACTCTGCGAATCAGCGGCATCTGACCGCCCTCGAATCCCGGGCGAACGTTTCCACTCGTGCGGGAGCGCTGTCCTTTGTGGCCACGCCCCGCCGTCTTTCCCAGCCCCGATCCAGGACCACGCCCTTTCCGCTTCGGCGCCTTACTGGCTCCCTTGGGAGCCGGCAGGTTATGAAGTCCGAGCTTATCGTTCTCAGACATTTGCTTCCTCGGGCTTTACGCTAACGAGATGATGTACCTTGTTCAGCATCCCTCGGATTGAAGGATTGTCAGGTACAACCACCTCGTCTTGATGGTGTTTGAGACCCAGTGCCGTCAATGTGCGACGGACTGGACGTGCGCTACCGATTCCAGACCGCACCTGTCGAACCTTGAGTTTGCCCGCTGCAGCGCTGGCTTTCTTGACCGACTTCTTCGGTGCCGCCGCGCTCTTGGCAGTAACCGTCTTGGTTGTCGACTTCTTCGACGTCGACTTCTTGGCGGTCGTCTTAGTGGCAGTCGATTTCTTCGTAGCAGACTTCTTCGTTGCGGCCTTTTTCGCAACAGTCTTCTTCTTGGTCGACTTCTTCTTGGTCGTCGACTTCTTCCCAGCCTCGCTAGGCATCTTCCAGCTCCTTCTGCCTCGGGCGGTAGTCGATCTCAGAAACCTCCATACCGCGCTCCCGAGCGGCCTGCTCCGGAGTCAGCAGTCGGTGTAGCCCGTCAACGGTGGCCCATACCATGTTGAGCGCATTCGAGGACCCGAGTGACTTGGTTAGTATGTCGCTGATTCCTGCGCACTCGAGCACTGCGCGGACCGGGCCGCCCGCGATGACACCGGTACCGGATGACGCAGGCTTCAGCAACACCCGTCCCGCACCGTGCGTGCCAATGATCTCGTGAGGTACAGTCGTGCCAGCTCGGGGGATTGAGCGCATGTTGCGCCGCGCGGCCTCAACCGCTTTCCGTACCGTCTCCGACACCTCGTTCGCCTTCCCCATCCCGACACCGAATGTCCCGCTACCGTCACCTACAGCAACTAGCGCATTGAAGGAGAATCGGCGACCGCCTTTGACTACCTTGGCGACTCTGTTGATCGCGATCACGTTCTCGATCAGCTCCGATTCGCGCTCTCGACGCTCGCGCCTTGGACCACGTTCTTTCTCTTGCGCCATCTCTCTAAAACTCCAGTCCGCTTTCGCGAGCGCCCTCGGCCACAGCCTTCACGCGCCCGTGGTACAAATAACCACCACGATCGAACACCACGATCTTGATTCCCAACTCACTCGCTTTCTTTCCCACCAGCATGCCGACGGCATGTGCGGCTCCGACTTTACCCGGCTTATCTCGCTTGAGATCCTTGGAAACATCGCTGACCCCAACGAGTGTACGTCCGTTGCTGTCATCGACCAACTGGGCATACGTGTGCTTGAGTGAACGGAACACCACCAAACGCGGACGCTCGGCACTACCGATAACCGTCTTTCGCACTCTGAGATGTCGACGGTGCCGGCGTTCAGTCTTCGTTTTCGGTTTAAGGATCGGCCTCATGCCTTAGCCCCTGTCTTGCCTGCCTTGCGGCGGACATGCTCACCCTCGTACCGGATACCCTTTCCCTTATACGGCTCCGGAGGACGAACCTTGCGCAGTTCCGCCGCCACCTGTCCAACCGCCTGTTTGTCTATCCCCTCTACCTTCATTGTGGTGGGGTTTTCTACAGAGATCTTCACGCCTTTGGGCGCCGTATAATCCACGGGGTGAGAGTATCCTACCACCAGACGCACACCGTTAGACGTTTGCTCCACCTTATAGCCCACGCCGTGGACCTCCAGCTTCTTGGCGAACCCCGTCGTGACTCCCTCCACCATATTACTCAGCAGACTTCTTGTTAGTCCGTGAAGCGCACGGTGTCGCTTCTGATCTGACGGACGTGTAACATTGATCTGCGCACCCTCTAGCGCCACGGCCATCTCCGGGTGGACCTGATGGTTCAGCTCACCACCAGGGCCCTTTACCGTAACGGTCTTCCCGTCGATCTTGACCGTAACGTTGTCAGGGACGTCAATCGGCTTCTTTCCGATACGAGACATATCAGCCCCCTACCAAACCACAGCCACGACTTCGCCGCCCACACGTGCACGGCGAGCATCACGGTCGCTCATGAGGCCACGGGGAGTGGAGAGAATGGCCATCCCGAGGCCATTCTTCACCCTTGGGATCTCCCTGACCTTCACGTACCGACGAAGACCCGGCTTTGACACTCGGCGAACCTCCCGGATCACCGGTGACTCATCATGGTAACGTAGGGTGATTCGCAGCCGCCCATGGAGACCATCATCAATGACTTTGTAGTCCTGGATGTAGTGGTTCTCCTGAAGTAACCGGGCTATCTCCGTCTTGAAATTCGATACCGGGATGTCGACCCTACGGTGCCCCGCCCTTCCGGCGTTGCGTATCCGGGTCAACATATCGGCTACTGGGTCTGTCATACTCATGTGATCGATCCAGGTCCTTTCACCAGCTGGCCTTCCGAACTCCAGGTATCTCACCCTGGAGCGCCAATTCCCTAAAACAGATCCGGCACACACCGAACTTTCTGAGGTACGCGCGAGAACGCCCGCACCGCTGGCAACGGTTGTACGACCGCACCTTGAAGCGCGGCTTCCGTTTGGCTTTCTCGACGAGGCACTTCCTTGCCATTAAACAGCTCCCTCTCCAATGCGCACCGGTGTCTGGCCCCGGAACGGCATACCTAGTTCACGTAGCAACGCCTGCCCCACATCGTCTCTCTTGGCGGTCGTGACGAACGTAATGTCCATTCCGTGTATCTTCTCGACCTTGTCGTAATCCACCTCTGGGAACGCCATCTGTTCCTTGATGCCGACAGTGTAGTTCCCTCTTCCATCGAACGACTTGGTTGGAAAACCACGAAAGTCACGGATACGAGGTACGGCAACGCTAATGAAGCGATCCAAGAATTCCCACATCCTGGCACCACGTAACGTCACCGCCGTGCCGATCGGCATGCCCGCTCGCAGTGAGAAATTCGAGATCGCCTTCTTCGCCCTCGTCACAACCGGACGCTGTCCCGCAATCATTGTCAACTCCTCGACTACCGAGTCGAGAACCTTGGGATTCTTGGGAGCCTCACCAAGTCCCACGTTGAGGACGATCTTCGTCAATTGCGGCGCCTGGTGCACATTCCCGAAGCTGAATTCCTTCATCAGCTTCGGTCGTACCGTATTCACGTAGTATTCCGATAGACGTGGGGTCGGAGCTTCAGCCTGCTGTTCTGCAGGTGTCTCCACCACTTTGGACTTCTTCTTAGACATTTCTCCTACTGGCTCCTCGGAATCGGTTGTCCTGATTTCCGACTCAGACGCTCTACCGTTCCGTCCTTGTCTTTCTGACGCCTAACACGCGTTGGTTCACCCGATTTGGGATCGAGCAACATCACATTCGATACGTGAATTGGGGCCGGATAGTGGATTATTCCACCCTCTTCCTGTCCGGTACCACGCTTGTGTTTCGTGACCACGTTCACGCCTTCGACCACGACTCGATTCTCCTTCGGTATGACACGCATCACAGTGCCTTCGGTTCCTGCATCCTCTCCCCTCAAGACACGAACGCGATCACCCTTCGTGATTCGCATCTTGTTGCGGACTTCAGGTTCCTTCGGCGGCTGGCGCTCCGACTTTTTGTATACCAGCGGTCTCATCTAAAGCACCTCAGGTGCGAGCGATACAATCTTCATGAACCTCTTCTCACGCAGCTCCCGGCCAACCGGTCCGAAGATACGGGTGGCGCGTGGCTCCTTCGCATCGTTGATCAGCACAGCTGCGTTATCATCGAATCTGATGTAGCTGCCGTCCTTGCGTCGTGTTTCCTTTGCTGTCCGCACAATCACGGCCTTGACCACATCACCCTTCTTCACCTGACCGGTTGGTAGCGCATCCTTGATGGTCACTACCACGATATCGCCGAGTCCGGCGTAACGTCGCCGGCTACCACCGAGCACCCTGATCACCAAAGCCTTTCGGGCACCGGAGTTGTCCGCGATCTTGAGTATCGACTCCTGCTGAACCACGACGGTTCCTCCTACTCGGCCCGTGTAACGATCTCGACCACCCGCCACCGTTTCGTCTTCGACAGGGGTCGCGTTTCCATTATGCGGACCGTATCACCGACCTTCGCATCATGTGTATCGTGTGCAGTGACACGCCGGGTCCGCGTGATCCGCTTGCCATACAGCGGGTGCGCCAAGCGCCTAGTCAGTTCAATGACGACGCTCTTCTCCATCTTGTCGCTCACCACAACTCCAGTGCG
>CP070792.1:267620-274349 GCA_020346845.1 Gemmatimonadota bacterium | reverse complement strand
TATCGGCCCGCCAGGGTCTCGTTCAATCGTTCCAGCACTTCAGGCATAGCAACCGAGATCCGATCTGACGGTTGGACCGGAATAGACAACCGAGTTAACCGTACTGGGGTGGCCCAACACGGTTCGATCTCGCTCGACTATTCCCCGACAACCAATCACAGACGCAGCTCCTAGTTCTGACGGCTATCCCTCGGCCTCATGCACCACAGCGTATTAGTGTGCTGTACGATGAGAACGCCCTCGATGTTCCATTGGTGCCCGGTCACCCTCCGCCACCCCGACCCAGATCAGGAGATCATGGAGAATGAGAAGAACCCAAAGCTACGTCAGATCACCTAATCTCCTTCTTTCCCTAGTTCAGTCCGATTTTGGCAATTAGGCAGGCAGCGAAACTTTTCTCGAGTTTTTCGGTTATAGTCAGGAAGACCCGCATCGTGGGATGGGGGCATCGGTGGGGTGCGTCACAAACAGTGGAGGACATGTGATTGCGACGAGTTCTCTGGCCGTACTGGCCCTCGTTGGATCGAGCGCGGCCGGACCCCCTGCGGTAGGGCCTGACACGGCCTGTGTCGTGATGGATATGAACATTGAGGACCGGTTGAGCCCGCTCGATTCGCTCACGTTCGAGGTGGACGGCCATCCCGTGAAGGTATGCTACGGCCGCCCGTCGGCGCGTGGCCGAACCATGATTGGTGGTCACGACGTTCCGTACGGCAAGCTGTGGCGTACGGGAGCCAACGAGCCCACCATGATCCACACAACCGTCCCAATCACAGTCGCAGGCATCCAGCTCGAGAAGGGCAGCTATTCGCTTTATACCCGTCCAGGAGAGCAGGAGTGGGTAGTCATCCTCAATCGCTCCATAACCCAGTGGGGCCATATCGCGAGCTACAATTACAAGGTTCGCAAACAGGAGGTTGGGCAGGCCCGGCTGCCACGTGAGCGACCGGAGCAGCACGTCGAATTGATGACCTTCAGGGCGGAACTGGCAACGAACGGTGGCGTCGTGCTGGTGCTGGAATGGGAGCAATCGCAAATTCGGATTCCTATAGCGACAGCGACAGGAACTAGTTCAACCTTTTGACGGATTGCTGGGGAGACAGGAGGGGAAGAGGATAGAAGCTGACGTCTACCTCTTCCCCTGTTGTTTCAGCTTCTTACCCAACAAGCTCTATCACCAGAGTCACCCGACGGTTGGCCAAGCCCTCATCACCCCACGCGCCTGGCACGACCTGACGGTTGCTCGCCTCGCCGTAACTCACGGCTCTCACGTTCTCTCCGTTCAGTTGACCTTGCTGTACGAGGTACTCACGTACCGCGTCTGCGCGCTGTTGGCCAAGCCACTGGTTGTAATCCGAATCGCCGGCAGGATCGGTGAATCCTTCAACCGTGACAATCACGTTTGGGTGGTGCTCCCTGATTACCGTGGCGAACTGATCCAATGCCGGCTTGTCACCGTCCCGGATGGTAGACTCATCAAACGCGAAGAACACCGGCATCTCGACGTACAGACGGCCCTCCATTTGCGCAATCTTGGCATCGAAGTTGGACGATAAGGATCCAAGGTCGCTCTGCAACGACTGCAGCTGAGACTCCAGTGCATCCATACGTCTGTTCGCGGCGTCACCGACCTGCTGATCGCCGGCAGCGATCTGGTCATTCAACTCGGAGCGCAACTCCGCCATGTCGTTGTCATACTGCTCCTGCTTGATGTAGCCGCCGCAGGCAGTGAGCATTGTAGTCAGCACTGCCGCCGACACGGTGGTCCTGATCATCGGGTACTTTGCCATCTGAACACCTCTTCATCTGATTGTCTTCGCAATTGAACCCCCAATATAGCCGCAATCTGTAGGGGATGAAGTGCCACCCGTCACTCAACGTGGTCTCAGCGCCATCTAGTCCATCACGAGTGGGTCAACTCCATTCTACCTTGGAGAGAGTATATCTTTGATACACCGCTCGAGTCAGTGGAGTTCGAGTTGGTCGCGCCGGTAGGCGCCGGCGGAGCATCTAAACCTGTTGGGAGTATTGCTGAAAGCGGGACCAGTCTCTCCTCGCCCCCTCACCCACGCGGGAACCACTCCGCTATCCAGTTCAGGCCTATCATGAAGTCACCCTGTGATCGGCCTAACTCCCTCTGATAGACTTCGGCAGACACCCGGATCATTAGACTGCGTACTATACCTAGGCCAATGTGTCCAGTCGCGCCGAGGCCCGTGCCGCTGCTCTCGTACGCCAATAGACCCAACCCGATATCCAGCACCATCCTGCCAACCGACGATCTTGCCCTGGCTTTGAGTCCCAGCCGGAAATTCCCCGAGAAGTTGATGGCCAGGTATGAACCGACCCCAACCGCGCTCTTGCGGTCGCCCCAGGGCTGGAGGAGGGCGGCTTCCCACGTGACATTCTGCCTTGCGGCGCCTGTAGGAGCATCGAGACCGAACCCGTACCCGAGGTCGGAGAGCCACATTCGGCGACATTCACCAAGTTCAATGCAGGGCATAGAGCTGTCTTGGGCCCAGGCACCTGTGCTGACACCGATGGTGCACGCTATCAAGCAGTAGAGAGTCCTATGCGAGTCGGTAAACCTCATACTCGTTAGACGGCTCTTGTCCCCCTTCGTTAGGAATGGCGGTCAGGGGATGATGATGACGCGAACGTGCAGACGTTTCCCACTACCACCGCGGATCGTAGATTTCTTATTAGGTAGCACCACGTCCGTTCCGAGACCTCAGCCAGGTGCAGCCCGTGGAGATCTTCATAATCGTCGTATTGATCGGTGTCGGTGTCGCACTCGCCGTCGCGCAATCCAACAAGCGGAAGGTCAATGAAGCTTGGAGGCAGGCTGCGTCGCGCTTACAGCTCAGACACAACGCGGGCGATCTAATTGCGTGGCCGGAGCTGTACGGAAGATCTCGAGGTTGCCGTGTGAAGATCACCGTTGTGAGCAAGCACCAGGGGAGCGGCTCCAAGAAATTCACGCGCTACGAAATCACTTATCCTCAGGCTCTACCCTTCGGGTTGAGCCTCAAGGAACAGACTGCCTTCTCCGGAATCAGGCGAATGTTGGGAGGGCAAGATATTGCAACCGGAGATCCGACTTTCGATGACTTCGTCGTGGTCAAGAGTCACGACTCAGTGCAAGCCACCCAGTTTCTCACTCCGGCCCGACGATTGTCGGTCAGTCGCGTCTTGTCGATGCACCCAGGTGCTGAGATCACCGACTCGCAGGTAAAGTGGGACAGCCGGGGAGCAGAAGATCGTTCATCGGCGCTAGTGAATAACGTGGACCGATTGGTCGACTTCGCCATAAAGTTGACAACCGAGGCAGACGTCCTGGAGCCGTCTCCTGAAGCCGTGGTCTCCGACCCGATACCCTCCAGTCAGAGCGATGACTTGGAGGCCGTGTTCACCGTCGGGGAGCGGAGCGAGCCGCAAGAATACATTATCGATTCGGTTCCTCAGCCTCCTGACCCATTGACTCTCGAGGTCGAGGAGCGGAAATGGGAATCTGGTACAGGCATCTCTTTCGATCAGATCGAACAGGACATCGAGGAGCTGCTGGAGGCCGACGCGATACCGGCGGAAGCTCCCGATACTCTGCAAGACGGCCAAGCCACCGCACCACTGGCTGGCGGACTCGACGTACATGATTTGTGTCGCGCCTTGTTCGGTTCAGGCAAGATCAGCTTTCAGATCAACGAGCTGTTCAAGCAAGACTACCAGGGCCTGAAGGTTCAATGGTCTGGCAAGCTCACGCGCGTCGACTCCTACCCGTTCGATCTGGTTTTCGGCAACGACCCCGGCACCAAGGCCGAGTTTGAAGTTGCTGAACTGGCCGGTGACAGCGTAGGTACGCATGTAATCAAAGCCGTGGTGCAACTGGCGCCAGAGGCTTACGACCAGCTGATCGTCAAGACGGGGCAAGCGCTCGAGTTCTCAGGCACACTTGTCAAATGCGACTCTTTCATGAAGTCGCTATTCCTGGCAGACGGTTCCGCGACACATTAAGACTGACCCAGGTTGAGCCCCCGACATCCTTGACAGTCACTGTCAGGTCAGCCGCACTCTAGTCGGCAGCAATTAGCGTCATCCACCACCCATCCTTCTGCTAACCTGGGCTCGCCCGGATTCACCATTTCCCTCTTCTTTCTCCTCCTTCTCAGGCGCAGTCCAGAAATCGTCGTTGGGAGGCGCGACAGCAGCCACGGTGGTTGAGTACAGTGCCGAGTTGAACACCATGCGGAAATTCCCAAACGGCTGGCCGCGCCACTGGGGTCGCATACCGAGCAGTACGACGTGGCCATTGCCGTGCCGCACATCGAGGGCTGATGCAAAGCCCTGCATGTGTTCTTCTCCAAGCAGGTAGCCCGACAGAAGCGGTGACCCCTCTATTTGGTACTTTGCCAGCACGGCTCCTTCAAAACCTTCCTTCACCGTGAACACAGGGCTGCGCGCAACAAACACCTTGGAACGCTCAGGCATGCCCGACATGATCGGCTGGGAAGGATCGGCAGTCATGGCGACGATGCTACCGGCCAGGAAGAACTCGTCACGCGGGATATCGGCGATGACATTCTCGACCGGGAGATGCAGCGCATCTAGCGCGAACAGACTGCTCCCGTTCCATGTTATCAGAGTCCCGCCACCGCGAACGAATTCGTCGAGAGCTCTCACTCCTTCATTACCGATACCGCCTGCATACCGCGGCGGCACCGACCCCTTGGCAAATCCTTCGGTTATCTGAGATGCCGACATATCGGCAATCATGATCACATCATACCGATCGCGCAGATCACCCGCGACGACATCGTGGTTGTAGACACTCGTGAAATCGAATCCGTATTGCTCTAGAAGCCACCTCGTCCAACCCTCATCCATGCTGGCTCGCCACGGCCGGTACAACCCAATCCTTGGCTTCCTTATAACGGTTCCCCTCGCACTGCCTCGCTCGGCCTGCAACGCGTAGTCGCTCACAATGGAGTTTACGGTATTGCCGCTCAGGTTTGAGATGACCCATCGACCGCTCGTGCCCCCAGCACCATCCACTCCCGGCGTGCCTGCCTCAAACCTGACTTGCCCACCTGCACGCCAGGCGTGGTTGATGGCCCTGAACGAGTTGTTTTGGGCAGCGTCCACGATCAGTGCCGAGCCACTGCCTGTAGTCCGACCCGGCGGTGGAACGATGCCAGCCGCCGTTGCGTGGGTGTTGAAGCCCACCCCAGGAGGTGAGTCGAAGGTCGCCGCATCAGCTACGTCAGCGTCCCACGGTAAGGCCTCCCCCTGTACCGGCGCCATCACCTCACGCATCTCCTCGTTCAACGGCGTCGCTAGTGCTATGACACGCACGTCCATCTGATAGGGCAGAGTCCAGCCCGAGATGTCATACGGTTGATCCGGTGGCCCCTCAGGGTATTGGCGTAGATCAGGATACTGCTGTACCTCCATCAGCTGACGCACGAAGTTGGCGTTTTCCTGGTCCATTGGGATCACCCAAGTATCGGCCGGATAGTCCTGGCCCTCGACTCGCACGTTACGCTGCAGTTGGCGCACCTCGATTCCATTGAACGCCAACCGACGTAGCAGCTCGACAGCGGCTACAGGATCCCTTTGCTGCTGAGGGATGAAATACGCGTAGGGCGGACCTTCCGTGTAGCTGGCAATCACGTCCCTGCCAGCTTGATAGCGATTGTACAACAGATCGTATTTGTACTTGGCGGCGAAATCCAGCACCGAGATTGATGCCGTTTCCATGTAATCCACCGCGTCCCTCAGACGCCACCAGCCACCCAACCAAGGGCTCGAGTAGAGAGAGCCAGGACGCAAGTCACGTGCTCGAGCAGGAAAATCGCTGATCGTGTAAAAGTGGGGTGTCGCGTAACGATACAAGCCCGTTTCCGTCAGCAGTGACGCGATGTTGTGGAAGTTGTTGGCGTGATCGAGGAACCCGGGATACCAGTTGTCAAATGTTCCCATGTGCATCGCACCGCGCTGCCCACGCTCCTCCAGCGCCTGCGCCATGGACATGCCGATCAGATTCACAGTGCGCCACATGAGCGGGTGTACGAACTCCGAAACTGGCTCCGCGAAGGGGGGAATCCAAATACGCGCCGGGAACGGCGCGGTCTGGTGATGGTTGTAGACGATCTGTGGTTCCCAGTGTCGAATCACTCTCGTTACCACCCGTGACTCGATCATGTTCAGCATGTACCCGTCACGGTTGTTGTCGTGGCCGACGTACTTCTGGTACAGACGCGGCATCGACGACACTTCGTACTGAGTCCCGACATTGGAGTGGTACCACTCCGACACCATGTTCTGACCATCGGGATTGATCGAGAACCACAATAGAAAGATGACGTTGTCGAGTATTGCCCGGATCTCGGGATCCGAGTCTCCCGTCACCAAGTCGTAGGCCAGTTGGATCGCCTGCTGGGCCGCCGCAACCTCGGTAGCATGCAGACCCTGATCGATGTGAACGATGGCCTTGCCCTCCCGGGCCAGCGCTCTCGCCTCGTCGTCACTCAGGCTAGCCGGATGAGCCAGCCGCTGCGCTATACCACGGTGGTGCTCAACGTTCGCCAGATTCTCTGCAGACGATACCAGTGCGATGTACCACGCCAGACCCTCTGAAGTGCGACCTATTTCCACGAGTTGTACCCGATCACTCGCTGCGTCTAGCCGCTGGAAGTAATCAAGAGCTTGGTCATAGGATGCCAAGTGGAAGTC
>CP070792.1:260728-267520 GCA_020346845.1 Gemmatimonadota bacterium | reverse complement strand
TCTGAAAGGTAGCGATTAACCGCTGCTTCCCATCCACCTCTGGCCTTTAGCAGCGCCTCGGCAACCTCACGCACGGCGCCAAAGCCACCAGCACGGCTGGTTACAAAGGCAGCCACCGCGCGGACTTCGGGAACGGCGTTCTGGACCGTGATGGGCAAGCCGACCCGCTTCAGCAACGGTATGTCGGGAAGGTCATCACCCACGAACGCTGCCTCTTCCCAATTGGCACCCGCCCGGTCGAGCATCTCCTGAAACGCGGGCAGCTTCCGTGCAGCCCGGTCCTGGAAGACATCCTCAATTCCCAACTCCCGCGCCCTCAGCGCGGTGGCCTCGGAGGTTCTTCCGCTAACGACCACGATTCTGAGTCCGGCGGCTTGGAGCAGCTTGATCCCTATGGAGTCCTGGATGTTGAACCGCTTCAGCTCGATGGGTCCATGGGGTCCCATACCGATATAGACTCCAGCGTCTGTCATGACGCCGTCTACATCGAGTCCGATTACCTTGATTCGTTGGGCTACAGAAGGCTCTATCACCCCACCTCCACTGTTGCCGATCGTGCTTGCCAAACCCGGACGGCGCGTGTGAGCAACTCTTCGAGTCTGTCCAGCGGCCACATGCTTGCTCCGTCACTCGGAGCATCGCTTGGCGACGGATGCGTCTCAATGAAGAAACCGTCTGCGCCGGCAGCTGCAGCCCCACACAGTAGGCTGGGAACGTACTCCGGCTCTCCACCACTACTCATGTCTACACCTCTGCCGGGCTGTTGTACCGAATGGGTCGCGTCGAACAGCACCGGACAGCGAGTTGCCGCCTTGAGCCTCGAGAAGCTCCTCATGTCGACCACCAGATCGCCGAAGCCGAAGAAGGTGCCTCGTTCCGTCAATATCACGTCCGAACCACCAGCGCCGATTACCTTGTCGACGGCACCACCCATCGCCTCCGGCGCCATCCATTGTCCCTTCTTGATGTTGACCGGCCTGCCCGACGCTCCAGCGGCCTCGAGCAGGTCTGTCTGCCGGCAGAGAAACGCGGGCACTTGCAGGGCATCGACTGTGGGAGCGACTCGGTCTACCTGCCACACCTCGTGTACATCCGTCATTACTGGCAACCCGACTTCATCGCGTACCCTCGCGAGCGCCACGATTCCGGCCTCCAACCCAGGCCCTCTGGGGGCATTCCGGTTGGATCGATTCGCCTTATCGAAGCTCGCCTTGAAGATCGCGCGGAGTCCCAGCTTGCTTGATAAGTCGGCAAGCGTCCGGGCTACCGCGAAATTCAGCGCATTGTCTTCCAATACGCATGGCCCGGCAACGACAACCGGTCGGGGATGCCATAACGAGTCCATCTCACGCGTGACTCTCCGCCAGTTTCGCCTTCGCTGGCCGACGGTTCTTGTACTCGAGCGCCGCCTTGACGAATCCGGCGAATAGGGGATGCGGACTCATGGGACGTGACTTGAGTTCCGGGTGGAACTGGCAGCCAATGAACCAAGGATGATCGGGTAACTCAATGATCTCGACCAATGATCCATCGGGAGACAGCCCACTGCAACGCATTCCGAACTCTTTGAGTGTATTGCGATACGCGTTGTTGACCTCATAGCGGTGTCTGTGGCGCTCGCTGATCTCGTCCGTGCCATAAACCTGGGCTGCTCGTGATCCCGCTGTCAGCTTGCACGCGTACGCTCCCAGACGCATCGTGCCGCCGAGGTCGGTCACCTCTCGCTGCGAATCCAACAGCGCGATGACGGGGTGGGCACAATCCGGCTCGAACTCGCTCGAGTGTGTGCCCTCTAGCTGGCATTGGTTCCGAGCGAACTCTATGATGGCGGTTTGCAGTCCAAGGCAGATCCCGAAGAACGGCAACTTGTTCTCACGGGCCCATCTGACCGCTTCTACCATCCCCTCGACACCGCGCTCCCCAAAGCCGCCAGGAACCAATAGGCCGTCGTATGGCTCGAGCATGTCCCCGGCCACCGTTTGATTCACGAACTCGTCACTGGGCAGCCATTCCAGATCGACGCCCACGTCATTTGCGATACCACCGTGTATCAGTGCTTCTCGGATTGAGGTATAAGAGTCACCCATCGTGGTGTACTTGCCGACGATGGCTATCTTCACGCGGTCGGATGGATGGAGCACTCGCTGAACCATGCCGCGCCACGGTCTCAGGTCCGGTTCCTTCACATCCAGACCCAGGAGGTCGCATACCGATTGGTCCATGCCCTGTTCGTTCAGCAGCAGAGGTACTTCATAGATGGTTGGCACGTCCCTGCTCTCGATGACGCTGCCAAAATCCACGTTACAGAACAGGGAGACCTTGCGCCGGATATCCTCGGTAAGGTGGTGTTCGGTGCGACAAACGAGGATGTCGGGCTGGATACCGATCTGCATGAGCTCGTGCACCGAGTGTTGCGTCGGCTTCGTCTTCAGCTCCTGCGATGCTGCTAGATAGGGCAAGAGCGTCAGGTGAATGAACAAGACGTTCTTCTTGCCGACCTCGTGCCTGAACTGACGACCCGCTTCCATGAACGGCAGCGACTCAATGTCGCCCACCGTACCGCCAATCTCAGTTATCACCACGTCGTGGTCTGGTGCCAGCCGCTTGGCTGATGATTTGATCTCGTCGGTAATGTGCGGCACCACCTGCACTGTGGCACCGAGGTACTCGCCACGTCGTTCCTTGGTGATGACGGACTGGTATATCCGGCCAGCCGTCACGTTGTTCACTTGACCCAAAGACCGTTCGATGAACCTCTCGTAGTGCCCCAGATCCAGATCCGTCTCTGCCCCGTCGTCCGTAACGTAAACCTCGCCATGCTGAAACGGAGACATCGTGCCGGGGTCGACGTTGATGTAGGGATCGAACTTCTGGATCGTCACCGACAGACCGCGCTCGGCCAACAACCGACCCAAAGATGCCGCAACTATGCCCTTACCTAGGCCCGAAACCACTCCGCCCGTGATGAATATGTACTTGGTAGTGCTCATGCGCTCTTCCGTGATTGATCTCTGATCTTGATTCGCCTGCTCTGCGCCTGTTCCAGGTCGGTCTGCGTATCGATTGCCAGTGGCGCCTTGCCGTCCAGGGTCGCAACACCTATTGGCATTCCGTTTGTCATCGGTCGCAGCTGCTCCAAGCGCTCACTCTGCTCCTCAATACACTCCGGCAGCGCGACCCATTGCAGAACTGCCTGGCGCGTATAGGCGTAAACTCCCAGGTGGTGCAGCACGATGCAGCTAGCCAGCTCTGCGCCCGCTTGTGCGACCCTGGAGAACCGCTTCGCATGTCCGGTCTCGTTGTCGACCCAAACTTTGACGACGTTCCTGTTCGATAGCTGATTCGGATCGAGCTGTGCGGCTGCAGTACCAATGGAAAAGCCCGACCTCACCATTCGCAGTGCACCCCGTGCCGCTTTATCCGGCAGGAATGGCTGATCGACTTGGAAGTCGAGTACTGCATCTATGTCGGTGTACTCCTGTCTCCCCATCACCTCAGCTATGCGCTCGGTGCCGGATCGATGCTGCCGGCTGGTCAGTATCCGGTCTACATCCAGATGAGCCACGGCATCGAGCACGCTGCGGGAATCGGCTGCCACAACCACCCGCTCCGTGAGAGCGAGACCCAACGCTCGCTGGGCAACTATGCTGACCAGGGGTTGACCGCCTATGGTGCGGAGGGGTTTTCCGGGGAGTCGGCTCGAGCCGATACGCGCTGGGATGACAGTCAGGAGGCGCACAGCGCAAGTTAATATCGCGCAACTGCTGTGTCAAAAGTCATGCCACTGAGATACAGCTTTACATGTATTGCTCTATGTTTAAATATGCCAATATCTTATGCCTTTTCAAAAGACCGACATCCAAAGCCTAGGTATGGCGTCTAATCATACTCGTGCGAGGAAGTTGCTGATCAGATCTCTCCCCACATCGGTCCCGATGGATTCGGGGTGGAACTGGACACCGAATACTGGCTCTCGCACGTGCTCTACCGCCATTATCTCGCTACCCGGCGGTCTGTCATCGGTCCACGCCGTCACAGTCAGGTCGTCAGGCAACGACGGCGGATCTACCACGAGCGAATGGTACCTCATGGCCGCAAACGGAGATGGTATGTCCTTGAAGATCCCCTTACCGCGATGAGCTATGGGTGATGTCTTCCCGTGCATGAGCCGCTCCGCCCGCACGATCCTGCCGCCAAGTGCCTCCGCAATCGCCTGATGCCCGAGACAAACGCCAAGCAACGGCACCCTGCCCAAGCACCAGTGAACCAGCGAGATACTGATACCGGCTTCGCTGGGCGTCCCCGGACCGGGTGACACTAACACGGCGCTGGGGCGAAGCTCCTCCACTTCTTCCGTTGTCAGCTCATCGTTGCGCCGCACAGTCACGTCGGCACCCAGTTCGCCCAAGTATTGCACGAGGTTGTAAGTGAACGAATCATAGTTGTCCAGGACCAGAATCATCAGGACCTCGGATGGTGCATCTTGTGAACGCTGCGGAGGTATTCCCTGTCTACGTGCGTATAGATCTGTGTCGTGGCCAGATCGGCGTGACCCAGCATCTCCTGGACAGCCCGTAGATCGGCGCCACCCTCGAGCAAGTGGGTAGCAAACGTGTGTCGCAGCGTATGTGGGCTCACACGCTTACTGATCCCAGCCTTAGCAGTGCATTTCTTTATGATGCTCCAGGCGCCAACGCGGGAGAGCGGACGGCCGCGGGCGTTGAGGAAGAAGCGGCCCTCTGTATGCCCCTTGTCCAGCGTGGGTCTGACTTCGCGCGCGTAAACCGCAGCTGCACCCAGTGCTCGTCGCCCGATCGGTACGAGCCGTTCCTTGGATCCCTTACCAAGAACCCGCACAAGCGATTCATCAAACCAGACGTCGACCGTACCTAGACCAACCAGCTCCGAGACGCGCACACCGGTAGCGTAACCGACCTCGAGCAACGACCGGTCACGCCACGCGAGCGGCTCGTCCGGGTTGGGTGCAGCAAGCAACGCCTCGATCTCCTCGACGGTCAAGACGTCCGGCAATTTGCGCCACGCCTTTGGGGTCTCCAGTTGCAGGCTGGGGTCGGACTGCACATGGCCTTCGCCCGCAAGAAAACGATAGTAGGTCCGTATCGCCGATACCTGCCGCCTGATGCTCGACGGCGCCAAGCCGACGTCCTTGAGATGGTAGATGAACTCACGCAACAGCTGGGGCGTGATGGTTTCCGGGTCCTGGATCCCTCTGGATATGGCGTACGATGCGAGTCGTCGAATATCTCGTGCGTAATTCAGTACCGTGTGGCCGCTGCTTCCTAGTTCCAAGCTGAGGTAGTCCTCGAATGCCTCCACCCAGAACGCACGGTCGATGTCATGCGGCGCCACTTTGGTCATAGTGAGGATTCCGAATCCGCTCCCCTACTCATCCGTCTACGAGCGATCGCGACCCAGATCACCAGGGCCACGACCAAGGCGCCGAAGGCGAGACCAATCCAGTTGAGTCCGACGACGAATACGGCTAGGTCATCCAGTTTGGGTACGAGGGTTGCCGCCATGAACGTGAGTGCCCCGTACCAGATAGCCGATGCTACCGCCATCGGCACTAACGCCTTCACCCATGTCAGGCCCGCGATCCCAGCGAACGGGGGTATCAATGCCCGCGCACCTGGCACAAATCGGCTTGCGAATATGCCCCACGTACCGTGCCTCGAGTAGAGGTGCTCCAATTTGGCCAGGTGTCTCGGGTTGAGTAGCCTGCTTCCCAGACGTCCCGTGAAGAACCGGCGTCCCAGTGTGCGAGCGGCAATGTAAACGCCCACACCGGAGGCTACGTTCGCGGCCCATGTAACGCCGAATATGGACCAGGCTGAGACAGTGCCTGCGGTGGAGAGAAATGCGCCGAGGGCGACGGCTGTGTCGGCGGGAACCGGGGGGAAGACATTCTCAACGCTGGCTAAGACTCCGATTATGGTGTAGACAAGACCTGGAGGAAGCTCGATGAGTCGGTGCACCAGTTGCTCTAACAGCTCAGGCACCCCCGACCGATGCAATCGCGTACACCTGGAGACCCTTACCCCTCCCGACCGAATCCATCTTCTCGTTCGTCTTCGCCTTGATGGACACTGCGCGTCGGGGTAGGCCCAGAGTGCGCGACACGTTTTCGCACATCCTGTCTATGTATGGGGCCAGTTTGGGCTTCTCCGCCACAACAGTCACGTCGATGTTCACGATGGCGTAGCTGGCCGCCATTAGCCGGTGGCGTACGTCGGCCAGCATCTCCATCGAGTCGGCGTTCTTCCACCGTGGATCGGTATTGGGAAAGAGCTTGCCGATGTCCCCCATCGCCACTGACCCCAACAGCGCATCGATTACGGCGTGTGCCACCGCGTCGCCATCGGAGTGACCCTTGAGGCCCGACTCGTGCTCGATCTCCACGCCACCCAATATCAAAGGTCGTTTGGCCCCAAAGACATGGGAGTCATACCCGATGCCAAACCGCTGTCTCATGGGGGGGATGATAGGGTAAGACGGTGGGTAATGGAAGTAGCCGGCATGTACCCACGGTCACATCGATCAGTGGTTCTTGACTGCAATCAATCGGCGATTGGCTTCCTCCAGCACATCAACGGTCTTGCAGAAGGCGAAGCGCACCAGCTTGCGCCCATCCTCCGGTGCGCTGTAGAAGCTCGATCCCGGTACCACTGCCACCCCAACTTCACTGGTCAACCAACGGGAGAACTCATCATCGGGCAGGTCGCTCAGTGCGGAGAAATCTGCCAGAACGTAGTAGGAGCCCTGGGGGCGATC
>CP070792.1:253806-260628 GCA_020346845.1 Gemmatimonadota bacterium | reverse complement strand
TCGTGCAGGGTGCAGGGTGCAGCGTTCAACGTGCAGCGTATGTCGACGGTCTAGGACGGTCAGAAACGGAGCAAAACGGGTCACACCTATCCATCTCTGACCGTCCTCGTCCGTCAGAGCCGAGACTGGCCACGCTAGTTAAGCTCCCGCTGTTGTATCTTAGGACCATGGGTATCTCCCCCCTCACCGTCCGTGTCCCTGCTTCGACGTCCAATATCGGTGCCGGCTTCGACTGCCTCGGCCTTGCCTTGAACTTCTGGCTCGAGGCTCGACTGGTGCAAGGTGACGGGGGTGCAACGTACTCCGGAACGCTTGAGCCGATAACACCCGACGAGGACTTCCTGCTTTTGGCGCTCGGCGGTGCGGTGCCACCGGGAATGCAACTCGAGGTTAACTCATCCATTCCGCTGTCCCGCGGGCTCGGCTCGTCTGCCGCGGCCCGAGTGGCCGGGCTCGTATTGTCGCTACTCTCGAGTCACGAGCCGGTCGACCGCGAGGCCGTGTTCACCAGTGCCAGGATGCTGGAAGGCCATCCGGACAATGCCGGGCCTGCTGTCTACGGTGGTTTGGTGCTCGCAGCTGATCGGCCGACCCAATTGGAGCTTCACGAATCTCTCGGAGTCGCTCTCACAATACCAGACCAGCTTTCCAGCACACAAGCAGCGCGGGCCATCCTCCCTCCACGCATTCAGCGTGAAGATGCCATATCCCAGGCGTCAAGAGCCGCTGCGCTCGTGCTCGGACTCACCGGAGGCGACGGTGATCTCGTCCACCACGGTATGGACGACCGTATCGCAGTACCGCACCGAAAGCAGTTGGTTATGGGATTCGATCAGGCTAGGCTTGCCGGCCTCGAGGCAGGGGCCCACGGAGTGACTATCTCCGGAGCAGGCTCGACTATTCTGGCGATCACCCCGAAACCGCTGGTGTCGGAAATATCCCACGCAATGACCGATGCGATTCTGAGAGTGGGAGGAAGAGCTACTGCCGCCGCCCCTGATGTTGTTACCGGAGGATTCGAAGTACTCTAGCTAGACCGCGGTCGTCCGACTAGTCCGCCCTGTCTGCGGCACCCAGCCAGATCAGCCACTTCTCGATCTGCCGCGCATGTAGCGAGCAGTGTACGTAATGGAACCGCACCCATTCGGGCAGGTTGAGATCGCCAATGATGGGATGTCGCAAGAAACGACCGGCTTGCTTCTGCTCCGGCCAATCCTCCACCAGGGCGCGTGTGCGCTCTATCGCCATGCGGAAGTTGGCCTGCGCCAATTCGGGATCGGGATCGTCACTGGGGACAGTGTAATCCGGCGCGCGCATGCCCTTGGGAAGCTCGCCAGTACCAAGTAGTACGTGACGCATCAGTGCCTGTTCGGGGGTGGCGTCGCGTTCCGTGCAATCGCCGTCGGCACACTCCTCGAATCCGGCAGCAACGATGTCTATGGAGATTGCCAGATGCTCAACGATCTGGGCCAAACTCCATTGGTCATCGCGCGGACGACGCCAGTGCTCTTCACTCACCCCATGCAGGGGATCCAACACGATCGGCTCGAGCCGAGATAGCTGATGTGTGACTTTCATTTCCCCACCAACGCTATACACTCGATTTCGACTTGCGCACCGAGGGCGAGTCCGCTTGCTGCCAAGGCAGATCGGGCCGGCGGATCGTTCTCGAAGAACGAGGCGTATACCTCGTTCATCGCGGCGTAGTCACTGATGTTCAACAGGAACACGGTGCACTTCACTACCTGGTCCAGTGAGCTGCCGGAGTACGCCAGTACTTGTTTGATGTTCTCCATGGTCTGCCGCGTCTCCGCTGCAATGCCGCCCGCAGCGAGTTCACGGCTACCAGGTAGCATCCCTACCTGACCCGAAAGATAGAGCATGTCGCCCACCCGCACAGCGCTCGAGAACGGCAGCCCTTCGAGAGAGCCCGGCACGCGAATGATCTCTTTTTCCTGCGCAGTGACTGTTGCGGGGAGCAGTAGACAAATCAGGGCAAGCAACGTATACCGCATCCGTCGACCTCCTGACACCCTAGTCGAATTGTGCATCGTCTATGGCCGCGACGATCGAGTCGAACAAGTTGGCTTTCTCGCCCAGTTCGCCCGTGGCCGGATCCCTCTTAATGTACCACTGACACATCTCTACCAGCTCCATGGCCTCATCCTCGCTGAGGCCCACCAAGAATGCATCTCCTTGCGGTTGGGCCGCGTTCAACGCCGCCGCCAGATCCTCCGGCAACTCGGCCGTCTGCTTGAGTGCTGCCACCATTTCCGCTGTCATCCTAGCCTTCATCACCGCTCCCTGAATCTGGTTGCGACTCCGTGGCCTGCTCGTACCCGGTGCACCGCTCCACCGGGAGCACGGGGTACCGGGGGAACCGGGGATCGGTGGCAGACCGGCGACATAGCCAGAACACCGACCCGCGCTCACTGGTGATCTCACGGCTGTAACCGCAAGTATTGCATAGGCCTACGGGCACCATGCCACGCTCCATGATCGGCGAAAGCTGGTATCGCGCTTGTGTTGCCGCAAGGTTAGATTCTTGCGACTATGGCTCAAGTTGAATGTGCTCGTTGCGGTGAGACCGGCGATCAACTCGCCGCACCACCCCTCCCAACCGAGCTGGGCAACCGGATCTACGACACCATCTGCCAGTCGTGCTGGGACCAATGGCTGCAGCAGCAGACCGTGATCATCAACCACTACGGACTCGATCTGCGCCAACCCGACGCGCGTCAAATACTTACGCAGCAGACAGAGGCCTTCCTCTTTGGCCCGCCGCCGGAGTGAGTCCACGGGCGGCCGAACAGTTCACTTCACCCTGAACGGCGAGCCCACCGAAGTCACAATCGCACCACACAAGACCCTGCTGGAGGTACTGCGGGAAGACCTGCGTCTGACCGGAACCAAGCACGGTTGTGAGCTGGGCGAATGCGGTACGTGTGCGGTGCTACTGGATGGGAAACCCGTACTCTCGTGCCTGGTGCTGGGGTTGGCGTGTGACGGTAAGGACGTTCGCACTGTCGAGACAATGGCAGACGGGCCGAAGTTGCATCCGTTGCAGGAGGCATTCGCGGAGTTGGGTGCGGCACAGTGTGGCTATTGCACACCAGGGATCCTGCTGACTGCTCAGGCATTGCTGGAGGACAACGCCACGCCAACGCGAGATGATATCAAGCAGGCTCTAGCCGGCAATCTCTGTCGCTGCACCGGCTACCTCAAGATCTACGAAGCCGTCGAGCTTGCCGCTGCGCGCATGCGTGGCGAAGCTGCCGAGCCCACCACGGAATCGATCTATGGCAGACGCTGACCTCAGAGATCTGAGAGTCGTTGGCCGCGCGCAGCGAAAGATCGACGCCAGCGACAAGGTCACCGGCCGCACCGAGTTCGCCGACGACATCTCGCTGCCACGCATGCTGTACGCCAAGCTGTTGCGCAGCCCTCATGCACATGCGGACATCGTGAACATCGACACGTCCAAGGCAATGGCGTTGCAGGGAGTGAAGTGCGTCATTACCGGCGACAGTATGCCGATCACATTTGGCATCCTGCCGGTGAGTCAAGACGAGCACGCGCTGTCACCCAAGCGCGTGCGTTTCATTGGCGATCCCGTGGCCGCTGTAGCGGCAACATCGGAAGAGATCGCCACACAAGCGCTTGATCTGATAGACGTCGTGTACCAGCCGCTCGACACAATTGCCAACGTGGACCAAGCGGTCAGCACTAGCGACCCACTGATCCACGATTACGGTGACAGTGGCAACCTGCACAAGTTGATCGACCTGGAGTTCGGTAACGTCGAGCCGGCGTTCGAGAATGCACACTCGGTGCGCGAAGACTTGTTGTTCTACGGCGGCAACACACACCTGGCCATGGAGCAGCACGCCGCGGTGGCGAACTGGACCGGTGACGGCAAGCTCACGTTGTGGAGCTCGACCCAGACACCGCACTACGTGCACCGCGCCTTGGCCAAAGTGCTGAAGCTTCCGCCCGCGCGCATCCGCGTGATCGCCTGCCCCAACGGTGGCGGGTTTGGCGGCAAGAGTGATCCGTTCAACCATGAGATCGCGGTCGCCAAACTGGCGATGCTAACCGGTAGGCCGGTAAAGATCACGCTAACCCGCGAAGAGGTATTCTACTGTCATCGCGGCCGACACCCCACGCTCATGTGGGTCAAGAGCGGTGTGTCGCAGGACGGCAAGATCGAGGCACTGCACTTCAGGACACTATTGGACGGCGGCGGCTACGGCTCCTACGGCGTGGCGAGCACGTATTACACCGGCGCTCTGCAGACCGTCACGTACGAGGTAGAGCGCTACAAGTTCCAGGGTGCGCGGGCGTTCACCAACAAGCCGCCGTGCGGTCCCAAGCGGGGGCATGGCACACCGCAGCCGCGCTACGCACTCGAAGTGCATCTCGACAAGGTGGCCGAAGACTTGAAGATGGACCCCGCCGAGTTGCGTCTTAAACACCTGGCGCCGGCCAACTCGCTCACCGCCAACTATCTCAGGGTCGGTTCCATCGGACTCGGCGCGTGCATCGAGAAAGCGGTCTCCGAGTCCGGCTGGCACGAGAAGTACGGCAAGCTGCCCTACGGCACCGGCGTTGGCATCGCATGCTCCAGCTACCTGAGCGGTGCTGGCTTGCCGATCTACTGGAACGACATGTCACAGTCGGGCGTGCAGTTGAAGCTGGATCGCGGTGGTGGTGTGACCGTGTTCTGCGGCTCGACCGACATCGGTCAGGGCTCCGACTCCATCCTGGCATACATCGTGGCCGAGGTACTCGGCCTCGACCCTCTGGAGTTGCAGATAGTCACGGCAGACACCGACCTCACTCCTGTGGACCTCGGCAGCTATTCCAGTCGTGTCACGTTGATGAGCGGCAACGCGGCACTCGAGGCAGCGGAGCGTGCCCGCGAGATCTTGGTGAAACACGTAGCGGAGAAGCTGAAAGTACCCAAGACACGCGTCTCGTTTGCCGAGGGTCGCGTGTTTGACGTGGAGGACCCCGAAAACGGCATGAGCTTCGCCGAGGCCGTGCAGATATCCGAGGCGGCGCAGGGCATCGTTGGTACGGTGGGCTCGTACAGGCCACCGCCCAGTGAGGGCAGGTATCGCGGCGCCGGCGTTGGTCCTTCGCCCGCCTACTCCTACAGCGTTGCGATCGCGTTGGCCAAAGTCGATCCCACCAGCGGGATCGTCACGGTTCCCAAGGTCTGGATCGCGCACGACGTGGGTCAGTGCATCAACCCGGTCACGGTGATGGGACAGGTAGAGGGCAGCGTGTACATGGGTTTGGGCGAAGCGCTGATGGAAGACATGGCGTATCGCGAGAACCGTCGGCTGGTGCACAAGATCCCCAGCATGTTGGAGTACAAAAGCCCCACCACGCTCGAGATGTGCGACGTCGAGACCATCATCGTGGAGGACCCCGATCCCAACGGACCTTACGGCGCCAAGGAGGTGGGGCAGGGCCCCTTGCTACCCCTACCACCGGCGGTGGCGAACGCGGTGTACGACGCCGTGGGTGTGCGCATCGATGAAGTACCGATCACGCCCGAGAAAGTGCTCAAGGCGATCAAAGACAAAGCGCGCGGTAAAGAGGGCCGCTACGGACCCACTTCATTCCCCGACATCCCCTGGCCCGAGCCAACGGTGGTACCACCACCATGGGAAGGTGGAGACGGCAGAGCGCGGAAGAAGACCACCACGCCCGCCGAGTCCTCCGGGGGTGGCAGCGCGGGCTCGGGAAACCGGGAAACCGGGAAACCGGGAGCCCGCACCTAATGCTCAGACTTCCCCCGTTCACCTACCACGAGCCCACTACTCTCGCCCGGGCCCTCAAGCTCAAGGCCGAGGCCGGCGCAACCGGCATGTACGTGGCGGGGGGAACCGACCTGTTGCCGAATATGAAGAGACGGCATCAAGAGCCACAGACCATCATCTCGCTGGGGCAGATCAAGAAGCTGTACCGGATTAGGAGCGAGGAGCGGGGAGCGGGGAGCGGAACAGGGAACGGGGAAAAGGGAAGAGGGAAGAGTGGTGTGGTTGTTGGAGCAATGGTCACACTGACCGAATTGGCGGAACACCGCCGGATCCGGAGAGACTATCCCGTGCTTGCCAAGGCCGCCGAGTTGGTGAGCACACCACCGTTGCGCAACATGGGTACGTTCGGTGGCAACCTGTGTCTCGACACGCGCTGCAACTACTACAACCAGTCGTACGAGTGGCGCAAGGCGATCGACTTCTGCATGAAGAAGGACGGCGAGATCTGTTGGGTCGCGCCGTCGAGTCCAAGGTGTTGGGCGGTAAACTCGAGTGACACGGCACCAGTCGTGGTCGCGCTCGACGCGCAGCTCACACTCGTCGCACCAGAAGGTGAGCGCGTCGTTCCCGCGCGCGAGTTCTACAACAACGACGGCATCGACTACCTGAACAAGAGGCCCGACGAGATCCTGACAGCAATTCACCTACCACAAACCGATGGTTGGGATGCCACGTATTGGAAGCTCAGACGGCGAGGGTCGTTCGACTTTCCTGTGCTCGGAGTGGCCGCATGGATCAAGTGGGATGGTGCCGTCGTGGCCGACGCGCGCATCGTGTTGGGCGCCGTGGCGAGCTACCCCGTGGAGATGACCGATGCCGCCAACCAGATCATCGGGTCCAAGTTAGACGACGATGCCATTACCGCAGCCGCTGAAGCTGCTTTCAAACCCACCAAGCCAATGGACAACACCGACCATGGTCTCGCCTGGCGCAAGGAGATGACGCGGAACTATGTGAGCGGGGCGTTAATGGAGTTACGGGACCGGAGGTA
>CP070792.1:246725-253706 GCA_020346845.1 Gemmatimonadota bacterium | reverse complement strand
ACTCGAGCCAGAGCCGCTCGATCTAAAGGTCCAGGTGGTGCTACTGGGTGAGCCGATTTTGTACTACATGCTGGCCAGCCACGATCCGGACTTCGACGACCTTTTCAAGGTCGCCTCTGATTTCGCAGATGTTATGGATGCAACGGAGGAGAACCGCGACCGCTATGTCCGGTTACTCGCCATGCTGGCCCGCAAGGACGGGTTGCGCGCTTTCGATCGCACGGCTATGGCCCGGCTGCTCGAGCACAGCACTCGTATCGCTGGTGACCGAGAGAAGCTGACGGCCCGTATCGGGATAGTACACGACGTTCTGCGCGAGGCGGACTACTGGGCCGGTGTTGATGGCAAGGACATCGTCAGCCGCGAGCATGTGCAGCACGCCATTGATGCGCAGATACACCGCGCCGATCGCATGCGGGAGCAGGTGCACGAGCAGATCGAGCAAGGCACGTTGATGATCGACGTTGGCGGTACGCGCATTGGCCAGGTCAACGGCCTCTCAGTCATCGCATTTGGCAACTTTGCGTTTGGCCGCCCCAATCGTCTCACGGCGCGTGTGCACGCCGGAAGCGGGAACGTGGTGGATATCGAGCGTGAGGTGGAGTTGGGTGGGCCGATTCACTCGAAGGGTGTTCTCATACTCAGCTCCTATTTGAGCGCGCAGTTCACACCCGATACACCACTGTCACTCTCAGCCAGCCTCGTGTTCGAGCAATCGTATTCGGGTGTCGAGGGAGACAGTGCTTCGGCAGCCGAGTTGTTCGCACTGCTATCAGCAGTCGCCGAGGTGCCAATCAGACAGTGCATCGCAGTAACTGGGTCGGTCAATCAGCACGGCGAGATACAACCTATCGGTGGTGTGAACGAGAAGATCGAAGGGTTCTTCGACGTATGCGACGCCAAGGGACTCACGGGAGAACAGGGTGTAATCATACCGGCGTCGAACGTGCGTCACCTGATGCTGCGACAGGATGTGGTGAAAGCCATCGCGGCCGGGAGATTCCACATCTACCCCATAGAGCACGTAGACGAAGGGGCGGAATTACTAACCGGAATGGAAACGTCCAAGAGAGACGACGCAGGCGCCTTTGCCGCAGGAAGCCTCAACCAACTGGTGGAATCACGATTGCATGATTTTGCCGAGAAGAGAAAGGCATTTTCTGCCAGGGATGGCCTGAACAACGATTCCCAAAGCGCCGGGGACTGACGCAATGCAGGTGCGACGAATAGTAGTTGCCGTTGACGCGTCCCCGACCAGTATCGCCGCACTGGAAGCAACGACTGAGCTGGCCGCGGCGTGGGACGCCGAGGTGCTGGGTGTCTTCGTTGAGGACGTGAACCTAATTAAAGCGGCTTCGCTTCCGTTCGCACGTGAGGTAGGCTCTCATTCCGGCTCCTTCAGACCGATCGACCCCGCGGGTGTCAGACGTCAACTACGCTCGCAAGCTGGGCGTGCACGGGAAACACTAATACGCGCAGCCACAAGCCATCGCGTGACCGTATCATTTCGCGTGGCGCGGGGGCGTGTCAACGAGGAGTTACTCTCGGCGCTCTCCCAAGCCGATCTACTGAGCCTGGGCAAGGGTGGTAGGACCATCGCCGCGCGACTTGGGCTCGGCTCAACCGCGAGGGCGATTGCGTCCAGTGCCAATGGACATGTGCTACTGTTATCGCACGTGTCCCACGTGACCGGACCGATTGCAGTCGTACACGATGGGTCCCCTGTCGCAGATCAGGCGCTGAACATAGCCGGTGACCTGGCAGTGCGGATAAACACGCAAGCGACAGCGCTATGTGTATCCAATACCAGGGAGACCTCGGGCGAGCTGGCACTGCGCGTGGATGCCACGGCAAGCGCAAGTGGATTCAATGTCCGCTGTCGCCACTGCACGCGAACAGACTCGCGTGAGCTGGCGCGATTGGCTCGTTTCTTTGGGGCGAACATGATGGTGGTACCGGTCAGGAGCGCATTGCTCTCCGACCAGGTTGTCGAGGGAATTGTGCGTGACTTCTTTGGACCGGTGTTGTTAGTGGCTGAGCGTGATTAGCGAAATTCCTCAGCATCCAGATCGATCCCGTGCTGCTCTTTGAAGTAGGCGACAAATCTGATGCCGCAGACGTCGCAAATCGTGTACGGCTCAGGAATGTCATCGAGACACAGTGCGCATGACTGCGTTCCACCGTCGGTGTGGAGTTGCGTGCGCGCCGGCCACACCGCCCGGAGCGGCATGCCTACGACTTCCTTGCCTCCGTTACCCTCACTCTGCCGCTGGAACCGTCGCCAAGTCAGTTCGGCCTCTCCAAACTGCCAGACCAGTTCCTGTTCCGCCTGAGTCATTTTTTGCAATCGCGCTTCTTCCTCAGGTGTAAGCGCGGTAACGCGAAGCGTGTGGTATGCGTGATTCACGGCGCTCGATGCCTCTATGAAAAGTCAGAGTTCCCCTCCCGAAACTGGCTTGAATCTGCCGTAAGAAGCTGTGCAATTCTGTGAATTCCGTCACTGTGGAACCCCGTGCCCAACGACTGGGTAATTGTGACGTGAAGCACCATGAGATGTGTGATTTCAGACGTGCTGATTTACGATTGCAGAAGTGAAGGAGCTGGGACGCTGGGATCAATGTACGAACGGGCGGGAATCCCGGCCCGAGAATCTACTGGAGGTCCATGGATGCAACTGGCAACAGTCTTAATTCTTTTGGCTTATATGGCGGTTCCGGAGCTCCAAACGAGCTGTTGGGTCGACCAGGGAATCAAGGACTTGTATAAGCTCATACCAGCAGATCCAGGACCTCCAGCGGGTTGCCAAATCGACTGATTGCGAAGTGCTCGCCATCACATGGCAGATGCGGCTCAGGCCCGATCGGCACAGCCTGATGCTGTGGGATTCGAAGCAGGAAACGGTTGTTCGGTTGCATGTCGAGGACTCAGCGGCCACGTGGGAGTCCTGGCGCGGTGTGGACAGAAGCCACATGCTGACCGATGATCCTGCGAAGGAGTTCGATTACGCATCCCACGATACTGGTGAGAACAAGGCGCCGTTATCGGGTACGGCGGGGCAGTTCGTGATCGAGAACGCCGGCGACGTATATTCGCTTGCAATCACGCCCCATGACACACGAGATCCTCCCGAGCTCAGTTCAGGATTCTGACCTCAAGCACCTCGCGCAAGCGGTTTCCCAGGTCCGCATGCTTGCTCTGCGGCTTCGGCTTGTGAGTGGCCTCCGGCTCGTGATTCCGCTGCTCGACTTCACCGCTCTTCGCCTCTGCCCTTTCCGAGCCCGGCTTCTCTTTATCTTGGGACATGGGGCACCTCGCATCGAATCGGGAATTGGGCGAACTGGCGCCTCCACCGTACCAGCCGGTGGGACAGGAGAGATACATGAGTGCAGTCATGTGGCCGTCAATTGAAGGAAGGCACCAGTCAATTGGACCGGTAACGCCTACTGAGATATGGACCTAGCGCAGTCGATCTTGCGGACGTGTAAGTTGATCCCAGGGCCGTTTGGAGGATCTTGAGATGGGCGCATCCACAACACGTACGGCGACAGGCATCCGTCTTGGGTGTCGGCTCGTTCTGACTGGCCTTGTCCTGGCGTCCCTCCCGGGCGCGGCAATGCAGGCACAGACCATAAGAGGGCGTGTCCTAGACGACTCCACGTCGAGTCCTATCGCCGGCGCCGAGGTGATCATGAGTGACTCGGCGAACCAGAACTCCTGGATACAGGTCACCGACGAGAACGGCCAATTCGAGCTACGTGTGCCACCCGGGTATTACACGTTTGAGGTTCTGCGCATGGGTTATCGCCCGATATACACCGAGGGATTCGAAGTCGCCGAAGGTGCCGGAAACATCGACCTAACCATTACTCTGCCAAACGAGCCCATCTTCCTGCTTGACCCTGTGGTGGTCGAGGGAGAAGAGGAGGAATTCGCGCCTGGTCCCCTGGCTGGCTTCCGTGAGCGCAAGCGGCGCGGGTATGGCATTCAGCTCGACCGCGAGCAGATAGAGGAGAAGGCGCCGGTGCACTTCACCGACATCCTGCGCAACATACCGGGCATCCGTCTGATCCCAGCCGGTGGGGACGAATACGAGGTCCACTCGACCCGGGGTTGCCCGGTCTCGTTCTATTTCGACGGAGTCAGATACTATCCTGGAGCGGCGGGACTCAACACCGAGGTAGGTGTCTCATCGGTTGAAGCGGTAGAGGTGTATCGCAGGGCTTCGGAGACTCCGGCCGAATTCCTGAGCGGCGGATCTCGTTGCGGTGTTGTGGTGATCTGGAGCAGGCGCGGCTGACCAACGCCAATGTTCATGTTCTGTTCCCCCTAGCCCGCAAGATCTAGGCACCCTAACTTCTCCTGCGGCAATTGCGAACAGGTATGCTATGGCGGAAGATTCCTTCACTCCAGTCACCTACTCTCCAGAAGAGAGGAACAAGATCCGGGCGCAGATCGATTCCGGCACCAAGCAGCTCTCGTGCCCTCGCTGCGAGGGCAAACTGGAGGTTGAAGGCCCCATAACCGTACCCACGGCCACTCGGCCCTATTACCGCGTTAGCTGCAAGCCATGTCGCAGGATGGCATTCCTGAGTTAGATACCGAGCCGTTCACAGTACTACTTCGTGCGGCGACGGCGCTGCCGAAGCTGCTGTCAAGCCAAACCCATCCAGAGCTGCTTTCCATCTTGGAACGCTGCACACCGCCGCGACACCTTGAGCGTATCCTGCATCTGGTCCGATCGTCGAGCAGACATTAGTTTCGCGTATTATGACTGACGTGAATGATGCGATCGCCAACATCGAGCAGTTGGTAGCCGACTATGCAGAAGGCACTCGCAACGAAGATGCGGGAGAGGAGTTCGAGCATCTCTTGAGCGAGGTAACAACGCTGGTGCCCAAGACAACGCAGGTCGCCGCGTTGGTATCGCAGATCAAGCATCTAGCCCCGATTGTGTTCAAGCTCCGTGCGCAGGAGCGGTACACCGAGATCGAGATGGGCAAGCGCCGGCTGCTGGAAGATTGCGAGCGACTGAGAGAAGTGGTGGCTCCGAAGGCCTGAGCCGCGACACCGACCAGGAGTAGCTCCCTACCCCGAAATATTCGGCCGGTTGCGCATCGTGCGCCCGTGCGACACACTAACCCCGAGCAACTTGTCACGCTATCACGATCGCGTGGCAGCTGCGGTGGCTCAGGCCCTCTCGAGGAGTGTGCAAAATGCCCTGGACGACAATCAGATTCGCAGTGATGGCTGCGTACATGTTCGTGAGCACCATCGCCGTGTCATACCTCGTGGTATTGTTGTTCGACTCCCTCTTCCCACTCACCGAGATCCCGAGCCTCATGTGGCTGCCAGTGTTGGCCGCAGCAAGCCTACCAGTGTGGATCGCGATCTGGGTGTACAGCCTTCCGTTCGAGTTACGGTCGGAGAGGGAGCAGCTGAAGCGGGATATCGCCGGCGCACTCAGTGAGCTGGCGCAGGAACAGGAGCGCTCGACCCAGCTCGATAAGCGTGTCGCAGAACTCGAGGGCAACCTGACGTAGGAGGCACTCGAGTCTCGCGAACACCGGCCAGCGGGGGAAGTCCCACTGAGTTGGGGCGACCTCGTCCATACGTGCTTGCTACTGCTCTCGAGGGTGAGCTTGGCCCCTGCGTGAGACACACCCTGAAACGAACGACACATGCGCCCGTTCCTAGTGTGTCTCATTGGGTGCCGGACCCCCGGGCTCAGGCTATTAATCGCCGCCGTACAGCAGACTCAACCGAACCGGATCTCCAATCACGGCAGACGCAGCCAAATAGGGTTGAACTAGAGGAGCAGGCGCCGGAGCCGGTGCAAGCAAGAATGCGATCTCTTGCGCGAGTTGGCTCGGGTCCACGAGCTCTCCGGTGACCGGGTCGATAAGCCAAATGTCGGATGAGACCGACACGTTGTCGGGGCAATTCAGCTGATTCATGATCGCGGACGTTCCCTGCGACACAACCTGCAGATCGATGCAAATGACACGACGGTTGGGACTGCCGAACACCTCATACCGGAGTACTGTGGTGTCGGGCAGTGACGCAATTTGTCCTAGGGTGGCACGGCTGAATGCGGTGGATTCAACCACGCTGACCTGCGAGGTATCGCTTTGACCATCCGGGCCCTCGCCGATCACGGACCACCGTCCCGCCTTCTTGGGTTTGAAGTGCCCCTCCTTCTTACCCTTTCCCTTGCCGGCAACGGTGGCTCCGGTGTCACCGGCAATTGACCACTTGACATCAACCTCGACGACATTGCCGTCGATCGTGAGTGCCGTGGCCGTGAAGACGGCCGAATCGCCGAGGGCTAAAGTCATCGCATCCGGCTGAACGTCCAGCGTAACGTCAATACCGTTGGGTGGTGCGTCCACGGGACTGGTGCATGCGGTCACCATCATACCCGCGAGCAGGATACTCACGAATGGTGTGATGTGACGCCGCGATATGGCACGGGTGTTCATGGAACCCTCCATGGCAGCCCTGGTGGGAGCCGCCAGTGTACGAAAGAGTTCGCTGGCGGCCCGGCCGACATGGCGAAGGTGATTCGCCGTAGCCCCGTAGCTCTGCGTCACCGCCTTTCGGCGGCTATGCTCTGGGCAGCGTGGGTAGTTGCGGCTAGACGAGTGGGTATGCCGCGGGGGAAAGCTTCAAGCGCGGTTCAGGTGACATCTGTGTGCTGCGTCACAAACTGGAAAGGGCACTATCCGGAGCCCATCCCCGGCCTTACCCTCCCAACTTCGAAGTGAGTTGCGAGGAGGAATCAGCTACATCTTTGGCCCGATCAGCTCAATGAGGTTGCCATCGGGATCGCGCACAACTGTCAGATAATCACCTGACGCATCATCTCCGATCAGGACCGGACCGTCGGCCAGCGGTTCGACCCCTCCGGCTTTCAGACGATCCAGCGCCGCGGTCGTGTTCTCTACGAAGATGGTGAGATATCGAAAGCCAAACTGTGAGTGG
>CP070792.1:239379-246625 GCA_020346845.1 Gemmatimonadota bacterium | reverse complement strand
TGGCAGGCATGGCAATCGATTGCGCAACTTGCTGGTAGTGAGTGAAGTAGCCGTTTCGCTCCTGCTGTTGGTGGGTGCGGGACTGATGGTCAGAACGCTGACGACGCTATCGGCGATAGAACCTGGATTCGACGGGCGGAACGTACTGACGGCGCGCGTCTGGATACCTGCCACCAAGTACCCGGAGGATGAGGAGATCATCACCTTCTATCGGGAGACACTGGAGCGCGTGAAATCGATACCCGGAGTCGAGTCGGCAGGGGCAGTTCTGAGTCTACCGGTCAACTCCGGCATCAATGGCACTTTCACATTCTCCATCGAGGGCAAGAGATTCGATGATGATGGAGGACCATCGGCTGGATTCCAGGTAGCGACACCTCACTACATCGAGACCCTCGGTATTCCCCTATTGCGCGGTCGTTGGTTCACCGAGGCCGACGACTTGCAGGCACCAGATGTTGTCGTCATCAATCAAGCACTGGCCGAAAAGTACTGGCCAGGCGAAGACCCGGTTGGCAAGCGCATGACTTGGGGAAGCCCCGATGACGAAGACCCCCAGTGGGCAACGATCGTGGGATTGATCGGCAACACCCGTCACTTCGGGCTCGACGAAGCCGAGCGGCCGGAGATCTATCAGCCTTATCTTCAAGGGTCGCTACCCTACATGACGCTGGTGGTGAAGAGTCAGGTAGACCCAACGACTCTCACCTCGGCTCTGCGCCGTGCCGTGACCGATGTGGACCGCGCCCAGCCCATCTCATCGGTGGCGACCATGGAACAGGTCGTGTTCGATTCGCTGGGCTCACGTCGCTTCAACATGCTGCTACTGGTGACCTTCGCAGTAACAGCACTAGTGCTCGCTGCAGTCGGTCTATTCGGTGTGCTGAGCTACTCAGTCTCCCAGCGCTCCAGCGAGATCGGAATACGTATGGCTCTAGGTGCACGCACCGGCGGAGTTGTTGGCAAGGTCATCCGTCAAGGGGTGGGTCTCGCGCTGATTGGCGTGACCATCGGTGTCGCCGGCTCGTTTGCCCTCACGCGTCTGATGCAATCGATGATTCACGGTGTCAGTGCAACCGATCCAATAGCAATCGTTGCCGGAGCTGCGCTGCTCACTGCTGTCGCTGCGTTCGCAAGCTGCCTGCCGGCGTTCCGCGCCTCACGGGTGGACCCAATGAGAGTCCTGCGGGAACAATAGCCTCGTGCTAACCTGCTGACGGATCCACGATCTTGCCCATGAACAGGATCGCGCCCGAAAGGTTCTCGCGGATGGCAAATAAGAACGGCCGATCCACGACGATCGGCATGGGACCTATGCTGGTGAGACTTATCTCAACGGACGTGACCGCCGCAGCTTCGGTGCCTTCTTCATTCACATCGACGAAGGTCTTGTGTTTGACTTTACTGATATAAGCCCCACCAGGACCGTACATCTCGGTGAAGTCGGCTATATCGGAAAACGCGATCTCCATCCCCATTGCTTTCAGCACGTCATTCAGGGACAGCTCATACTCAAGCTTGAATTTGGGCAGCGATATGTACCTGGACGTCGAGTCGAGTGCCGCAATCCAACCGTTCCATTGTGTCTGGTTGAGTCCCGCAACGACAGTGTCTATGTCCTGAGCTGATGCGGGCAACACGATGGTCATGCTGTATGCGCGTCCACCGTAGGCCAGATCCACTATCTGCAGATCACCGTCCACCGCATAGCGGATCGGCACCTCTTCGTCGTGTGACATCATGTCCACGGTGGCCAGCGAGCCATCCTTCAGCGTGAACGGTGCGTCCTCGGTCAGGTCCTTGTCGAATTGCTGAGTCCAATCACCCTTGAAGTAGATCGCGTTGATCAGGAACATGATCGTCAGTGGGTCGATCGGTGGCTCGACTATCCTGTCGATCTTGTCCATGGTGTTCTCTTGCACCCATGAGTTTATCACGTCCACCGATCCCGGATCACCAAAATCGAGCGCTGACACTTCTGCGTCGAAGTACTGCCGGTTGAGATCCAGGAATTCCTGCTCAAACGTCAGCGTGTTCCGGTACCAGATTGAATTCGCGATCATGAACCGCACGGCCGGATCCAGATCGCGTAGCAGTTCAATCAGACTGCGGTATGACTCGTTCACCTCCTGGAGATCCATGCCTTGCAGCTCCAGGACCTGCTGCATCGCCTCTCGCGTAGTTCCAGCCGCACCGTTGTAGGTCATCCCCAACGCCATCGCGACACTCAGCGGCGAGATGAAGATGTTCTTGTCGCCTTCTTGCCGATTCACCTGAACGAACAAGCCGAAGGCAAACCGGTTGTCCGCCTCTATGAGCTGCCGTTCGGCGACACTCAGCGCACGCGGAAGATCCTCAATCGGGCCGATGGAATCAGTGCTGCACGTCGCCAGTATCCCTGCTATGGCCCCTATCAGGAGTGGCGTGACTATTTTCCTCATAGGTTGCTCCTGAAGCGATTTTGTAAAGCTAAGGGTGTGGGACCACGAGGGGCAGAAGGGCTATGAAAATCCGGCCCGCTGCCCTACGGCTCCCCTCATCCTCTATACTCGAACACTGCGTCCACTGAGAGCCCGAAGTGCCTGGCGATTCGGAAAGCCAAGGCGAGAGACGGGGCATACCTGCCCTGCTCCAGCAAGACGATCGTTTGTCTCGTGCACCCGACTCGATCAGCCAGCTCTTGTTGCGTCATCTCGTCGTGTTCGAACCGCAGTCGCCGTATCTGGTTCGCGATCTCAGCCTTCGCCATTGCCCGACTCCATCCAATACCCGAGCAGGATGCCCAGCGACTGCCCCAGTAGATTGACTAGAACTACTGATCCGAAGATCAGATACAGGTAGACGACCGGGATGGCACCCTGCTCGCGAAACCGCTCGGTCAGGGTTATCAGCCAACCGGCCAGGGCGATCAGCACGATACCCGATTGTACCGTCCCGGCTCGGTTCAGCACGGTCCGATCTCTCTCATCGAGATTCCGCCGGTCACCCTTGATCTGCGGTAGCAAGAGGGTGGCAACGTAGCCGAATAGCCCCGCCATGAAGATTCCCACGACCGTCAGCCTCAGAGTATCGTTCTCCCAGTACTCAGCGGCTCCGTAGTTCATTAGAATCACGGTGATGGTCGCCAGCGTTGCGAGCGTCACGAGCAACCCCCACCAGGCCCTTTTCTGCAGCGGCGGCATGGGGGTCGCCGCCATTTCCGCCCGCTCCTCGGCTGTTAGCTCTGCTCGGCCGGGCATGGACCTCAGAAATAGACCCACAGCGACCACGCCGAGCGCCACAACCGCCAAAAGACCAAGAGGCAGCCAAATCTGCATTTCATCCTCCCCATTCTGCGTTCGGAACTAATGTACGAAATATACGACATTATGTCAAGTATTTCTTATTCAATGTCAGATATTTCGTATTGCCAAACCCCGATTTCGCTTGACTGAGACCTCGTGGGTGCCGCCAGCCGACGCACGCGGCCAATAGAGATTCTCAACTATCGGGCTGCTCTTCAGGGTCGTAATTTCCCCCAGCAGTGGGATCGGTTAATGAGCCAACAGCAGGCGTCGGGCATTGGGGCCTTGTCGCTTCTGCCTGTCATCCCACGTCCACCTGGAACAACCCGGAGGAGACCGATGAGAACCAAGTGCGTTCTCGTGATTTTTCTGATTGCTGCCTTTGCCTTCCCGATCACGGCACAACAGCAACAGGCCGCCCAGCGTACCGACCCGAACACCGCTGGTGCCGAAGCCGATCTGCTGCCGGACGAACCCGTCATCACGCAGCACTCAGCTCGCATCGGCGATCAGACCGTTGACTACACGGTGGAGGCCGGTTGGCTGCCGATAAGAGAAAAGGGCAAGATCGCAGCGAAGATGTTCTACATCGCCTACACGCGCGACGGGATCACTGACAAGAGCAACCGACCGTTGGTGTTTTCCTTCAACGGCGGGCCTGGCACCGCGTCGGTCTGGATGCATATGGGCTACACCGGCCCACGTCGCGTGGTGTATGACGACGATGGCTTCGCATTACAGCCGCCTGGTGGATTGGAAGACAATCCACATTCGATTCTGGACGTGGCCGATATCGTGTACATCGACCCGATTGCCACCGGGTTCAGCCGCATGGTCGAGGGAGAGAACCTGCACAAGTACCACGGGACGATGAGCGACATCCAATCCGTGGGGGAGATGATTCGCCTTTACATACTCCGGAAAGACCGTTGGATGTCTCCCAAGTTCTTGATCGGCGAGAGCTACGGCACCACGAGAGCATCGGGCCTGGCTGGCTACCTTGCCGGTTCGCATCAGATCTACCTGAACGGTGTCATCCTGGTCTCGATGACTGGATTGAACGTCGAAGCGGGGGACGACGTATCCTACGCCACATCCCTGCCCCATCTCGCGGCCACGGCGTGGTATCATCACCAGCTACCCTCCGATCTACAGACGCGTTCGATTCGTGACTTCCTCGACGAAGTGGAAGCGTTTGCGATGGGTGACTATGTGTTGGCCCTGCTCAAAGGCGATCGTCTCGAAGATGCAGAGAGGTCCGACATCGCGCAGAGAGTAGCGCGGTACACCGGCCTCACGAATGAGTACGTCATCTCCACCAATCTGCGGATCAGTTCGCGTCGCTTCTGGAAGGAGTTGCTACGCGACCAACGACTCACCGTGGGTCGCCTCGACAGCCGTTACCTCGGCGTCGACCGAGATGCCGCCGGCGAAAGCCCCGAGTATGACCCCGCAATGTCGGATTGGAACGGTCCATTCGCTGACGCGGTCAATCGGTATATCCGTGAGGAACTCAATTACAGCCCGGACCTCAAATACAACATCTGGGGCAACGTGCGGCCCTGGAATCGCGACCAGAACGCAAACGTAGGCGACATGCTGCGGCGGGCAATGCGTGACAACCCGTACCTCAAAGTACTGATCCAAGGTGGATACTACGACGCGGCTACGGACTACTACACCGCCGTCTATACGATCTCACACCTCCAGCCCGGCGGCGAGTTCAGGGACCGGTTCCGTTTCTCGTGGTACGAGAGCGGTCACATGATGTATTTGCGCAAGCCAGATCTGGCCAATTCCAACAACGATCTGCGGGATTTCATTGCGTGGTGCACGGAGGATATCCCGGATTACCCCAGAGCAGCGGAACGTCGTTGACGGCAACGGACAAACGCGCATAAGAAGGAAAAGGCCGGTATCCCGGGGGACCGGGATACCGGGCATCAACGCCGACCCATTACGATCCCTCATCGAGCGCATCGAACACCCCTGTCCATCCACTTGCGCTCCCACCTACCGCTGTGAAACCTGCCAACTATTCCCTCGTAGGATATATCGTATACGGCAATAATCGAGTACGGTTCACAATGAAACAACAATACGACAACAAGCCAGCGGGGCGGTCTCCAGAGGCGTTGCTGCCGCTCTCGACTCCGGTGTTCCACGTGCTCCTTTCTCTGACCGAGCACGAACTCCACGGATACGGGATCATCCAGGACATAGAACGGCGCACGGATGGTGAGGTCACGCTCAGCACCAGCACCCTCTACGGCGCGATCAAACGCATGATGCGGGACGGTCTGATCGAGCGATCAGCGGAACGTCCGGACCCAGAGATTGACGACGAAAGGCGCCGGTACTACCGGATCACCGCGTTCGGTAAGGACGTTGCGCGCCTGGAGGCACTTCGCATAGAGCGGCTTGCCCAGACCGTGAAGAAATCCCAGCTGCTGACGCGAGCGCCATAGATGGCACATCAGACGTCCGAACGCAGCCACTCCTCACTCGGTGTCTGGCTGTTTGAGGGGCTGGCTCGAGTGCTACTGCCAAGAGACTTCCGGCTTGGCTATGCCAACGAGCTCGAGCAGGCGGTGCGAGACAGATACCGTCTCACGCTCGCTCGAGCATCTCGCCACACTCGATTCCGTTTCTGGCTCCGAGAGTTTGCTGGGTTGCTGAGGATCGCTACCCGCGAACGTATAGAGCCCATCCGCAGGAGCTCGCACAACCAGCGTCGAGTGAATCCGCCTTCACCCAAGAGGTACCGGGGTATGCTCAACTCCATCAAGCAGGACTTCGTATTTGCGCTGCGAATGATTGTCAAGACGCCCGTGGTGACGGCGATCGCCATTGTATCACTCTCGATCGGTGTGGCTGCAAACACCACCGTATTCAGCCTGGCACACAGTTGGCTGCTCAAGCCGTTACCGTACCCCGATTCAGATGAGCTCGTCACAGTGTGGGAGAACGATCTGCTGGAGGAAGGTGATCAGAACCTGGCAGCTCCAGCAAACTTCTTCGACTGGAGATCGGAAGCCACGTCGCTCAACGATTGGATCGCCTCGGAGTTGACAACTCTGAACCTCACGGACATCGAACGCCCCGAACAACTCGCAGTGGCGAACGTAACCACCAACTACTTCGCAGTGCTCGGTGCGGAGCCAATGCTTGGCCGCGTCTTTCACGCCGATGAGGGCGGAGCCGAGGATGCCGCTGTTGCAGTCATGAGCGAACCACTTTGGCGAACGAGGTTTGGAGGGTCACACGAGGTACTTGGATCGACTGTGACACTAAATGGCACCACGTACACGGTTATCGGAATCATGCCTGAGGCGTTCGACTTCCTGTGGGGCAACAGCGCCATGTGGATCGCCTCCGATTTTCGGGATCGCCGCTACGACCGCGAGAATCGCAGTCTGTTTGTGAGCGCCAGGATGAAACAGGGGCTCGCCTTGCAGCAGGCTCAAGCGGAGATGACGACGCTCGCTGCGAGATTGGCGATCCTGTACCCGGAGAACAATGAGAACGTAGGCGCCAACGTAGATACCTTTCGTGAGCTATTTCCCGGTCCGACCGACAGGGGTCTAATCCAGATCCTCATGAGCGTGGTAGCGCTTGTTCTCGTAATCGCATGCGTCAACGTATCGAGTCTGTTGATGGCGAAGACTGATACGCGCCAACGTGAAATAGGAGTAAGAGTGGCGCTTGGAGCCGGGCGCGGTCGCCTGCTCAATCAACTGCTCACGGAAAGCGTTGTCCTCGCTTTGATAGCAGGCCTGGCTGGAACAGTCTTGTCACTTTGGGGCATCAAGGCAGTTGCCCAGGCGATGCCGGTGGAAATGCCTGAGTTCTTTCACCCCCGCTGGGACGGAGCGGCGATTTCGTTCGGCATTGGCATCTCTGCTCTAGCGGGCCTCGCATTCGGTCTTGCGCCAGCTATCCAGGCAGTGAGCGGAGGCCTC
>CP070792.1:231937-239279 GCA_020346845.1 Gemmatimonadota bacterium | reverse complement strand
CACTTCGACGGTTGCATTGACAGTGTCGCGCCGGCCGAAGTTGTGCGCCGCGCTGCCTTCGCGTACCACCAGGGAGCCGTCGGTTATGCTGTGAAGTCGCTTGAGCACGAGGTGCCTGGCGACACGGTCGATAGTCTTCATGCTGGTCTCTTTGACGGGTGTACGAAAAAAGGAACTCGTTTGAGCCACAGGCGGGCGGCCTGCCAATAGATGCCGCCTATCACGCCGAGTGTCATGAACGGAAATCTGGCCAGAACACGCGCCAGCGATCGATGGCTGATCTCTTGGCGCCGGAGCACGAGAGTGGCGTCGAACAACTTGCCGCGTCGCTCGAAGTTCTCCATGTGCACCACCAGTCGATTAGCGGGGGTGGTGAACCACCAGTGGTAATCCTGGGCCATATCCAGGAACGGGGAAACGTGAAACTCCTTGGACAGCCGAAAGCGTCGTTTGTGTTCGGAACCCTCGTTGTCCGCCGGCCCCAACACATAGGTGTGACGTTCGTTCCATGGTGTGTTGGTGATTTCGGCCACGATCGTGTCGACGTGTTCGTCGTTCGGATCGAAACAGTAGTAGAACGTGACCGGATTCATCACGTACCCGAAGTAGCGCAGATGCGTGAGCATCCGTATGGGGCCTTGCGGTCTCGTGCCCGTGCGCTCGCGAACATGATCTCGTAGCGCCTCATCCAGCGGCTGCTCGGGGTCGCCAAAATAGTCCGCCCGACGGAACCATGCGGGTGCCGGTCGATGGGCCGACCAGAACCAGAACGGATCGAACAGCTCGCCTAGCTCCGCCAGGTCGAGGTACATCATGAACAGGCGGTAGCGAAACGCGTGAAGTACCGGCTCGCGCCTGCGATGGCGCACGGACCCCAGATAGATGGCACTGTTCACAGTGAGACCCCGAAGGCGCGGCCCACTGCCAGTGCGCTCACGACACCATCTTCATGGAAGCCATTGCGCCAGTAAGCTCCACAGTAGTGCGTGTGTCGCTGGCCCGATATCTCTGAGTGACGTTGTTGCGCCTGTATTCCTTCCAGTGTGAACAAAGGATGGGAATACGTGAAACGGTCGATGATGCGCTCGGGAGCGATACTCTCCGTATCGTTGAGCGTGACGCACAGCGTGTCCGACACGGCCAGCGACTGCAGCACGTTCATGTTGTAAGTCACACCCACGGGCTCGTGCGGCAGCCCCGACATGTGATAGTTCCAGGCTCCCCATGCTCGGCGACGGCGTGGCAGCAGGCTGGTGTCCGTATGCAGTACTACCTCATTGGACTGGTAGGGCAGCGCCGCGAGGATCTCCCGCTCTGCGTCCGAAGGGTCATCCAGTATGTCGAGTGCCTGATCACTGTGGCATGCGATGACTACTTCGTCGAACCTCTCGTCGTTGACCAGAACGTGGTTTGCGGTGCGCCGGATATGCCGCGCCGGTGTGTTGAGCCGTATGCGATCGAGGAACGGGGCAGTCAGGTGCTCAACGTAGCGGACCGATCCGCCTTTGATGGTGCGCCACTCGGGTCGATCGTCGATGGTGAGCATGCCGTGGTTCTCAAAGAACCGAATGAAGAAGCCGGCGGGCATTTCCAGTACTCGCGCTGCCGGGCTCGACCAAATGGCCGCACCCATTGGCACGAGGTAGTGATCGATGAACTCTCGGGAGAAGCCGGCAGTGCCGACATAGTCTCCCAGCGTCAGTGTAGCGGCGCCGTTGGCTATTGCGGCAGGTGCAGACCTGTTGAATCGGACGATATCAGCCAGCATGCGGTAGAATCGAGGTCGCAACAGATTGCTATGCTGAACAAAGAGCTGGCGAAATGTAGACCCGTTGTACTCCAGCTCCGGGTTGTCCAACTTCACGCTGAAGCTCATGGTACTCGGTTGAGTGTCCACGCCGAGTTGCGCTAGTAGCCTGGTGAAGTTGGGGTAGTTGCGTTCGTTGTATACTATGAAGCCGGTGTCGACCGCCACTCGTTGCCCGTTGAGATCGACCTCCACAGTGTGCGTGTGACCACCTACGTAGTCGCTCGCCTCGAAGATGGTGAGGTCGTGGTCACGGTGGAGCAGGTGAGCTGCAACGAGCCCGGATATGCCGGTGCCGACGATTGCGATGCGCACGGGCTAGCCACTCTCGAGCACCCTGGCGGGAACGGGACGCAGGTCCCGAATTATGCGCAGCCACTGTAGTACCTTCAGACCGTAATACGTCAGGTCGAACTCCCACCAGAAGAACCCCTGCCTCGTGGAGCCGGGATACTTGTGATGGTTGTTATGCCAACCCTCTCCAAAGGTGATGATGGCGAGGAGCCAGTTGTTGCGGCTCTCGTCCACAGTGTCGTAGCGTCGCTTGCCCCAGAGGTGTGCCAGCGAATTGATGAGACAGGTAGCGTGAAACAGCACTACCGTGCTTATGAAAAAACCCCAGATCAACAACTGCCAACCGCCGATCAGGAACAGGGTCACCGCCAGCACAAGTGGCACCATAATGTCGAAGCGGTCGAGGAAACGGAGTTCCGGATACTTTGCTAGATCGGGGACCTGATCGAAATCGGTCGGGAAGTTGGCCGGCGAAGTGATCCAACCCATGTGCGCCCACCAGAAGCCATGCTGGTGCGGCGAATGAACGTCCTTTTCAGTGTCAGCGTACCGGTGGTGCTTGCGGTGGTGAGCCGACCACCAGAGCGGCCCGCGTTGTGCCGCACTCGCCCCAATGAGAGCGAGTATGAACTGGCCAGCCCGCGTTGTTGTGAATGTGCGGTGTGAAAAGTACCGATGATAGAATCCCGTAACGGCAAACATCCGGACCGCGTAGAGACCCAGGGCAACCAAGACCGCGCTCCACGACCAACCGACCCATATCACGCCGAAGCACATGAGATGCACCGCGGCGAAGGGAACGACGCGATGCCAGTCCACGACATTTCCCTTGGCAGCGGCCGCCGCATATTCCTGGGCGGCTGATGCATCGAACCAGAGTCTGATACTGCCGACTGCCCGCTTCCAGAATCGGTTGCGGCCTTCAGCCGTGTCCTGAGTCATGTGGAAATGTCCTGGAGGAACCAGTCGTGAGCTGTAATGTGCGCGGAGTTACCCATTCGTTTTGGCCCCCGAGGCGGGCGGGGCTCAAGCCCCGCGCCACGCTCGTACCTCGGTTCTCGGGGTAACTATGGTAACTCCTGGTGCCCTATTTCACCAAGTGGATATCGCTGTGAGGGGTGCAGCCCTGGGCGCCCAGGTCACCGGTCGGATCGACGTTCACGTCGCAGAGCCAATACTCTCCGGACTGATCCACGACGACCTTGATGGGTCGGGCGCTTTGCTTGAAGATACCGTTGCCTACGTTATTGCTGCTATTGGACATGACTTAGCTCCTGTGAGCGAGTGTGGGTTAGCCTGCCGCAGCCGCTGCTGCGTTTGCCTAGGACCAATGTAATGGTTGTCTAGTTTTTGTCAAGGTTTTGACGTTGACAATAAATGGACAGCGGTTGCATAATGAGTCGGCCCGCGGCTGCGGGTGACAGGCGCGGATGCCTTCCAACACATAGCCGGAGTAGCGTAGGTGTTTAACAGGAAGAGGCTTACATGAAATTGGACAGTGAGTCAGGCCGCGTGCGGACAATCAGTTCGGCACCCGTCGGAGTAGACGCCGGGTTCGTGCTGTATTACATGACAGCTTTCCGCCGTGCTCGGTACAACGCCGCTTTGGATAGGGCTGTTGCCCTCGCACAGCAGCTGAGCAAGCCTCTGGTGATCGTGGAGCCGCTGGAGATCGGGTATCGCTGGGCCAGCTCGCGGCATCACAGATTCTTGATCCAGGGCATGCGGGATCAGGCTTCGGCTTTTAGAGCAGCTCAGATCGCCTACTACCCTTATATAGAGAGGGCGCCGGGTGAGATCCGTGGCATGCTGGAATCCGTTGCCGCTGAGGCGGCTGTGGTTATCACAGACGATTACCCCACGTTCCACGGGCCGCGCGTTATCGAAGCCTGCGAGCGGCTTCCGGTGCGAGTCGAGGCTGTTGACGGCAACGGCGTCATTCCGCTTCACTCAGCCGGTCACGCGTTTCCAACTGCATACTCATTTCGTCGCTACGTGCACGAGGCGGTCGCTTCCGGCGGCATCGACTTTCCCCGAGCCAACGCATTGGAGGACCTACAGCTGCCCTTGGGTGAGTTGCCTCGGTGGATAGTTGACCGTTGGGCACCAGTACGGGACGAAGAGCTTGCTGACATCGATCAACTCGTTGCTGTACTGCCGTTGCCTCAGGACATCGGTCCGGGTTGGGTGAGTGGTGGAGCGGTCAGTGCGGGGGAGCGATTGCGCGAGTTTGTCGCCAGGCGACTGGAAGCCTACGACGAGAAGCGCAACGATCCGGATGAAGATTGGCCTTCGGGTTTGTCTCCCTTCCTGCATTTCGGCCACATCTCGACCCATGAGATCTTGCAGTCAGTGATCGAAGGAACGGGGTGGACCCCCGCCAGTGTGGAGTTGGCGGCGCGGGGCAGCAGGGGCGGGTGGGGTCTGGATGCGACACGTACTGCGTTCGTCGATCAAGTCGTCACATGGCGTGAGCTGGGCTTCAACGGCTGCACATACCTGGAGGGCTACGACCAGTACGGGTCACTGCCCGAGTGGGCCCGCAGGACACTCGCGGAGCACGAGTCTGATCCGCGTGAATGGGTATATGATAGAGAGCAGTTCGAAGTGGCGGAAACGCACGACCCGTTGTGGAATGCAGCGCAGCGTCAGTTAGTGAACGAAGGCCGCATTCACAACTACCTGCGCATGTTGTGGGGTAAGAAGATCCTCGAGTGGAGTGAGTCGCCCCAGGAAGCACTCGACATCATGATCGAGCTGAACAACCAATACGCGCTCGACGGTCGCGATCCCAACTCGTACTCTGGCATCTTCTGGATACTGGGGCGATATGACCGACCCTGGGGACCCGAGCGTGAAGTGTTCGGCAAGATCCGCTACATGTCGTCGGACAACACAATGCGCAAGACACGTGTTACGGAGTATCTGGATAGGTATGGCAGCTGGTAGCCGTCGCGTCACTCGGGGTTGGACCGTGCACTCTGCTGCATTATCCTGGTTTCTGATGAGACCGAAGCTGTGAGGAGATCGATGCGCATCAGCTTGGCGCTAATCGTGGCCACGGCGGCCGCTACTGCGTGCAGCTCCGCCGGCGGTGCACCGGCCACCCACTTGGCAGTAGACAGTGCAGGCATCACGATCGTACGCAATGAGCGTCCGCTGTGGAGTTACGCCGAGTCATGGTCGGTTTCCGATGAAGCGCGAGTGACCATCGGTGTGCTGGACGGGGCCGCCGCATACCAGCTACACGATGTCGTCGCCGCGAAGCTTCAATCAGAAGGCGACATCGTTCTGGTTGACGGCGGAACGCGTGAAGTGCGGCTGTACGACAGTGCAGGAACCTTCCTGAAAGAGTTGGGGGGCCCCGGCTCCGGTCCGGGTGAATTCGAGTACCCCGTTCAAGTGTTGGTAACGGCTGGCGATACAATATCAGTATGGGATGATGCGCTCGCACGCGTGACCCGATTCAACCCACAGGGTGAACTGCTGGACATTCGCACCGTCGATCGGGGCCAGATCGCCAAGGCGATCGATCCACCGATGTACCCTGGCACCGCAAGACTGTTGCCCGACGGCAACCTCATGGTCCGCCTCACGGAAAAGGCCATGACCAAGCAGGCGGCGAAGACTGGCAACCAGGGTAGCGAAGGTGGTAGCCGGGCGCGTAGTGGTGCCCTCAGGGTGTCGGCCGACTATGCGCGCGTAGATACGCTCATGTTTTTCGGAGACGCGGAGCTGGTAGATGTTGCCGCTCCTTGGGGCGATTGGCGCTTGCCTCCACCACGAGCTAAGACAACCGTGCTGGCCGTGCACTCCGATGAGTCGAGAGTTTGCATTGGCGATCAGCGTGCGGCGGAGATCGCCTGCTTCGGCCCAGACGGGTCACATACTCTCATTCGCTGGACACCTAAGCAGGTAGCAGTCACCGAGGCTGACGTGACCGTGTGGCGCGATACGACCGTTGAGTTGCTCGCTGGGAAACTGAGCGAGTCCCAGGTCATCGGTGTTCTAGAGCAGGTTGTCGTCCCAGCGGTTCGCCCTCCTTTCTCGGAGATCAGGATCGATGCGGCCGGCAATCTGTGGGCGGAGCAGGGCCCTTCGGAGGAAAACGTGGGATCGATCGACTATCTGGTGTTTGATCCCACTGGGGTGTTATTGGGCACGGTAGCCACGCCGCCGGTCCGCATACTCGACATCGGTCACGACTATCTCTTGGGTGTCTACGAGGACGATCTCGAAGTGCAGTATCTCAAGCTGTTCGATATCCTCAAGCCATGATGCCGGGTTAGGAGGGGAAGTAGGGGAAGGAGGGGAAGTAGGGGAAGGAGATTGCGTATGATGAGGCTGCAGTGGTTCGACAAAAACTGAGGCGGCTGTGGGCGCGAGAGTCGGCTGTTCGACGCACGCTTCTGGCTCTGACACTCGTACTGGTTGGCCTGCCGGTGCAGACCACGGCTCAAACTCTGACTCCCCAAGACACGGCCACCGTGGTCGCCCTCGTATATGAGCGCGTCAGTGCTAGATGGGGCAAATCGATCGACATAGCGGAGCCGGTGTGGATTCCGGATAGCATCCATCACGGAACCGTGGTTGGCGAAGACACCTGGGTCGCTCTCGAGCAGCGCGTTCCGACGATCCGGCGCGCGCCTGACGTGCTCTCGGTAGTTATCTGTCCGGAGGGCCAGGAGCACCGATACCCAAGCGGCTGTCCGATATTTGGCTTTGGCCGCATCTTGTCGTTCTACCTAAAGGACTCGGAAGCACCCGACGAGGTGACAGTGACCGTATCCGTTGGCCTGATGGCTGCGAAGGATCGCAGTTATCTGTTTGGTGGTACGTGTAGGGTGCGGCGCAATGAAGACGGTGAGTGGATAGTCGCTGAGATCCTGGATTTGAGAATCACATAGCAGCATCGCCTCCGACCGGAGCCGGGGCGAGACCGACTGCGGCCGTTGCCTCAGCTTGACCCTCTCGGTGTGGTCGCAGCTCGAGTGCGGGACCCGCAAACCGTTTCACCTGATACGCGCGGTCGCGTGAGTCCGCAGCATCTTCCAACATATCCAGGAAGTCGTCTCGATCCTGCGGATCCCAGTAATGCATTGGGATCACGTGCCGCGCATCCAATAGCTTCACGAACTCAGCCGCCTCGGCCATGATGTCACGAGTGAAGCCGATAGGTACGAGCACGAGATCGTAGGTGTCGGGATAGAGATCGCGCACGCGATCGGCCACCCCAGGCTC
>CP070792.1:224297-231837 GCA_020346845.1 Gemmatimonadota bacterium | reverse complement strand
CAACGCAACCGGTGGCCGTGGCTACCAAGACTTGGCCATACGAACTGGCGACGGCTGGACAACACCCCGGATCAATTTCCCGCTCGTTCCAACAGACGCACGGGTACAGCAAGTCTACCTCCCATTCTCGTGGGAGTTCCAAGCTCGGCCAGTCCACTATGCGATTGCTCTGGATTCAGTGATTGCCGAACCGGTTGCAGACGACCAACCCGAGGTTGTACCGGCGCCCATACCGGAAGCTGTCGATGACACCACGGATGTGTTGGCACGACTCGTATCCAAGGGAGTGAACTTCCAATGGGGTAGCGCTGGGTTATCCGATGAATCGTTGCGGATCCTACGCGAAGTAGTCGAGTTCTTGTTGACTTATCCTGACATCCGGGTCGAGATCGCAGGACACACCGATCATACTGGTTCGACGAAGACCAATGATAGGCTCTCTCAAGCCCGGGCGAACGCTGTGAGGGATTACCTGATTGAAAACGGTGTCGATTCGTCGCGACTGACCACGATCGGCTATGGCTCACGCAGGCCGATTGCCACGAACTGGACGCCGGAGGGCCGGGCACAGAATCGTCGAGCTGTGACAATGGAGTTCGCATCCAGTTCAGCGACAGGAGCAATTGCGAAGGAAAGGCTCGTTGAGTACGAAGTCGTACTAACCAATGAGTATGATGTCGCACTAAATGGGATGACCGTATCGTTCGAGCCAGCAGTGGATTCGGCGTTGGTGCTGTCCGGCGACTCAGTTATACTGAGGAACTTCAGCAATAGTGTATACCTGCCGGCCATCGCACCGCGCTCGCAGATTACCGTCAAGGGCTGGGCAACCACGAAGCAGGATTCGGCTGTTGCGATCGTATCGAGTGCCGACCGGCCCGCCGACCGATTGAGGGCGGAGATTCACAACCCACTAACACCGGTCAGCGGTGTGAGCCGACCGCGCGCAAAGGTGGACGCTCTCCCCAACCCGAACGTGATACCTGCTGGCAGTGAAGTTGAGATCGTCGTTGAGCCCAACTCCGCAGGATGGCCGACAGTCACTCTACCAATGCCAGATGGATGGAGAGTCATCGAAGGAACGGCTAGGATCGACAATTCAGCGGTTCTCGACCCGGCGGTCCGCGAAGACAGGAGCGGTCAGAGCGTACTTTACTGGACACTGCCGGATTATACCCTAGGCTCAATGAGCCTGAAGCTGGGCTCCGGAAGTAAGGTCAGGTCAGTCGAGGCCGTCTCTGTGCCGGCATTACGCACCGCCGCAGAACGTGAACAGGATAGTGATCGAGCTTTTGTGGCCGGCCCAGGCGTTGAGTTCTTCAACCCAGAAGATGGGACCGTATTGGCAAGCAACCGTCTGTTCGTCGGCGTGCGAGGTGAGGCAGGGACTCCGGTAGCACTGTTCGACGGCGACTCGATCATCGATGAGGCTACTCTGCGGGTCGACGGCGTACACGACTTCATCGGTGTGCCACTTACCCGCGGTCCGCATCGCCTTCGTGTCCGCATGCTCAACTCCTGGAACCAGGAGCGCTGGGATTCTATGAGTGTGCATGTGTCGGGTCGACCGGCACGTTTCGAGATCCCATCTGGCGTAATCACCATGACGGCCGACGGTCAGAGTTTGAATACAGTTCGTGTTCGCTTGATCGATCGTTGGGGCGTACCCGTGGTCGTGCCAACCAATGTAACGGTGAGGTCGAACCTGGTCGAATTGAACGGCAACGACTCAGACCCATCATCTGTGGGCATGCAGGTCAAGTCCGACACGGCCGGGTGGGTAGTGCTGCAGCTCAAGCCGGGCCATCAGGTAGGTCCGGGCAAACTCGAACTGACAACCGGCGGCATCGAGACACAGCTGCAGCTCGAGCTGCTTCCGGCTATGCGTCCGTTCATGCTCACCGGCGTCGGTCGCGTGGGAATCGGCGCTAGCCCGGACGCCCTAGGAACCTTGACTGCGCGCGGTCGCCTCGACAATCGCACATCGATCCTCTTGAGCTATGACTCACGTCGATTGGACGCCGGGCGCGATGTCTTCGGCCGGACCTACGATCCTCTGGAAGAGGCTCAATACCCGATCCTAGGCGATGCCAGTCAACAGCGCACGCTGAGCGCATCGCGTAATGTGTTCGCCGCCCGAGTCGAGCGTGGTTTTGATTGGATCGCTGTGGGCGACATCGCGACTGCCGATTTCGCCGCAGGTCTCAATCTCACTACCTATCACCGCGCCCTGACTGGCGGCGCTGCTCGCATCACCACCGGCGACGTGGTATGGCAAGGATTCGGTAGCGTAACTAGCCAGAGTCTGCAGCAAGTTCAGATCAGAGGAGCCGGAACCTCGGGCCCCTATGCTCTCGAGCCAGATGTGATACCGGGCAGTGAACGGATCACTATCGAGACCAGGGCGGTGGAAAACGCCGAGCGCGTCATTAATCGCCAGGCGACAATCCGTTTCGTGGATTATCAGATCGACTACAAGAGCGGTGCGCTGCGGTTCAAGCATCCGATACCGGCCGCCGATCCATACGGCAACTCCATATTCATCGTCGTGACCTACGAAGTCGAACGCGGTGGTGAGCAACGCATGGTTGCAGGTCTCAGAGCGTCGATGGACGCCGGCAGGCTACTGAAGGCCGATTTCCTCGATTCGTTGCGGGTCGGAGTCACAGGGATCAGAGCTGACGAGCCTCTGGGGGCCCACCATCTCGCGGGCGTCGATATGCGGCTACTGCAGTTCGGTGGACTCGACGTTGGCGCCGAAGTGTCCTATTCAGGGACACCCGATTCGAGCGGTTTCGCCACTGCGATCACCGGCGAGTGGTTGGGGCTGAATGACGCCCTGATATTGAACGCAGGCTGGAGCAAGATTGGTGATGGCTTTGGTAATCCATCCAACATTGCCCTGCAGAGTGGGACGGAGGAGGTGCAGTTGGGTGGGAGTCTTAAGTTGGGTGACAGCCGCATCAATTTGAGTCACGACCGACAGAGCTTCCGTAATCAGGGGGTCAGTCGCACGAGGACCGTGCTTGGCGTAACTCAGCCGCTGGGAAGCAACTTCCAGCTCGACGCCTCTGGCGCGGCCGACCATTTCGACAACCCTGCTTCCAACGACAAATCGCAGGCAGCCGAGTTGAAGTTGACCTGGTCACCTCTCGCAGCGCTCAAGTTGTGGGGCGAGGGGCGCAGGCAGTTTGCACACTCTGGCGACGTCTTCCTACCGAGTCATCTTGGTGTGGGAGCGGAATATGAAATCCGCCCGGGCATCGCACTCGAGGCCCGGCACCTTCGAGTTGCCCCACAGGAGAGTCAAAGTTACTCGGTCAGCCGATTGGGCCTACGTTCCGATATCGGGTTCGGCACTCAGGTTTGGGGCTCCTATCAGTTGGCTGGCGCCGCCTCCGGATCGCGCAACGCGGCGATAGTCGGGCTCAACAACAGTCTCAGACTCGGCTCAGCTCTCACATTGAACACCATGTTTGAGCGGCGTGTAGGCCTGGAGAACGCGTCTGTCGGTGACCCAGTCCGCGCAATGCCGTTCGTACAAATGGAAGAAGACTACTGGTCGTTTGGGATGGGTCTGGAACTGCTACCCGCCGCGGCACCATACCGGTTGAGCGGCCGTGGTGAATTCCGCGACGGAGACTTCCAGTCAACCCGCCTCGCAACCCTGGCTGGTGACCTTTCCATCAACCGATCATTCGCCATCCTTACGTTGCAGGAGTACCAGCAAATCGACCAACACCAAAGCACTGAAGCGTCGCAACGTAGCCGGCTCTACTCACTGTGGGGCGCAGCCTTCCGGCCAATCAACAGTGATGCACTCAACGTTCTGACCAAGTTCTCCTGGCTCGACGAGAGCAATCCTCGTTTGGGCACTCTGACGCAGCTCGGTGATGAGCAGAGAATGATCGCGGCAGCAGAAATCATTTGGTCGCCTGCGGTCAACACTGAGCTGGCAGGTCGTTATGCTCTGCGCCGGTCCATCGCACAACTTCCCGTCGAGGAAGGATCTTCTCAGCGTCTCGAGTCCTGGGCCGACTATGTCGGCATGCGGTTGCAACAGGGTATCAGGCCTTGGCTTGCCGTCCGAGCCGAAGGCCGTCTCCTAGTAGAGCATACGAGCAATACGCGCCGCTGGGATGCGAGTCCCACGTTGGCGTTCATACCGATCCAGGAGATCGAGATCGCAGCAGGCTACAGATTCGGCAACCTCATGGATCCTGACTTCACCGTTCACGGTGGCTTCGGTTGGTTCCTTACGTTGGGTGCGCGGATAACGGAGTCCGTGTTCCCGACTGCGGCGGATTTCTGGAGAGAGAGATTCGGGCGCGAACCCTAGCGGTAATGCCAGGTCGTCGGCCCAGATTGATCAGGTACTCGGCGGAGCAAGCATCGAGGCACCCGATACACGCTGAGAGCGGTATGTGCCATACCGCCCTCAGCCCCGCAGTTGAATCCGCTCCTAAAGCAGATCCTTCAGGACATCTTCCAGCGTTGGCTCACCTATTTCCTGCAACTCATAGCGAACACGCTGCGCCGGTCTATCTATCTCGATCAACCTCCGCAGATCGATGGGTGAGGCAATCAGGACGAGGTCGGCAGGCGTATTGCGAATCGTCTCGGCAAGCTCCCTGGTCTGCTCCTCACCATAACCCATTGCCGGCAGCACGTCACCCGTCGTGGGATACTTCTCGTAGGTGGCCTTGATCGACCCAACGGCGTAGGGGCGTGGATCGACTATCTCGGCAGCACCGTAACGGCGTGCCGCCACCCATCCCGCACCGTAGGGCATTTCCCCGTGGGTCAGCGTGGGACCATCTTCGATCACCAGGACCCGCTTGCCGCGAACCTGGCTACCATCATCGACATAGATCGGGCTGGCACCCTCGATGAATGTGGCCGAGGGATTCATTTCCCACGCCAGTCTACGTGCCGTCTGAATGTCCTCAAAGCTTGCTGTCTCCACCTTGTTTATCACAATGGCATCAGCCAGCCTCACATTCGTCTCGCCGGGGAAATAGCGTGATCCGTGATCTGGCCGGTGAGGATCTACCACCGTTATGTAACAGTCGGCTTTGTAGAATGACATGTCGTTGTTGCCGCCGTCCCATATCACTACATCCGCTTCCTTCTCGGCTTCACTCAAGATCTTGCCGTAGTCCACGCCGGCGAATACGACGCTTCCTGCCTTGATGTGCGGCTCGTACTCTTCGCGCTCTTCTATGGTTACGTCATGCTTCTCAAGATCCTCATAGGTCTCGAACCGCTGCACTGCTTGTTTGGCAAGGTCGCCATACGGCATCGGATGTCTGATCGCGACGACCCGCTTACCCGCTGCCCTCAGGATGTTGGCTACTCTCCTACTCGTCTGGCTCTTGCCAGATCCCGTTCTCGCGGCACACACGGCAACCACCGGCACTCTCGATTCGATCATGGTATGACGAGGACCCAGCAACAGATAATCGGCGCCTGCAGCCATCGCCTGTGAGCCTATGTGCATTACGTGCTCGTGTGACACATCACTGTAGCCAAAAACGACCACATCAACGTCCAGCTCGGCAATCAGTTGCGTCAGTTGGCTTTCCGATTCAATTGGGATGCCGTTGGGATAGCGAGATCCGGCCAGCTCTGCCGGGTACCTGCGATCATCTATGTTGGGGATCTGGGTCGCTGTAAAGGCAACGACCTCGTAATCCGGGTTGTCTCGGAAGTGAACGTTGAAATTGTGAAAGTCACGTCCAGCGGCCCCAAGGATGAGAACACGCTGAGCCATACAAAGACCTCCCTCATTGATCTGGTTGTGAGTTGGTCCTGCTAATTCGAAGCTTGACCAGTCCCCGAGTTACGGGCGGTCTGCCTGACTTCCGACACCATCAGACGTCGCTCGTCATTACGAACAGCGGCTGACGGGTGAGCGATTTGTAGATGGGTCTCAGTCTTTCAGTGTTGTAGTACTTGTGGAGATCTACGACCTTCTTGCGACCGGTTATCACATCTATCGGTACGCTGTCATACACCCCATTTCGTACGCTCACCAGCCTACCCGAAGTATTGGCCAAGATCAAATCCAACGCGAGGTTTCCAAACGCCATCGGCACAATGGAGTCCAACGCATCCGGGTCTCCACAGCGGACGAGGTAGCCAAGGCGCTGATTCACGATGTTGACGCGGCGTCCATTGTTGTAGTTCGCCGAAATCTCCTTCAGCCGCGCTGCCACTCTATCACCGACGCCACCAAGCTTCCTGTGTCCGTACTGATCTGCGTCGGCACCCTCAAAAGACATGTCCTCGCTCATCATGCGTGCGCCTTCTGAAACAAGGACCACCGCATACTTACTGGGATGGCGACCTCGATCCTCGACCAGCAATTCCGCAAGATGCTCTATCTCGAACGGGTATTCCGGAATGACGCAGCGGTCGGCGGCACCTGCCATTGTCGGTAGTAACGCTGTGTAACCTGCGTATCTGCCAAACACCTCGATCACGAGGAAGCGCTCATGAGATCCGGCTGTCGTGCGTAGCGCATGGGTCAACTCGATCGTGCGAGTGACGCACGTGCTGAACCCAATACAGTAGTCCGTTCCAGGCACATCGTTATCCATCGTCTTCGGTACCCCAACCACACGAACGCCTTCATCGTGCAGTCGCAGCGCATAGCTGAGAGTGTCATCTCCTCCAATGGGTACCAGGAAGTCGATCCCAAGGAACTCGATGTTCTTCAGGACGTCAGGCGTGACGTCGTTCACTTCGTCGGTGTATCTGTCCTGAAGCCGTCCGGGAACCACCGCATGCGGTAGATGGCTCGGTCGGGTACGAGAAGTGTGCAGGAAGGTTCCGCCCGTCCTTCCGGCGCGGTTGACGATATCCTCGGTGAGAACTTGCATGTGGGCGGAGTTGTCCGCACCAGATTCTGGGATCAGGTCCACTAAGCCGGCCCAACCCCGCCTCACACCGATGACGCGGTACCCTTCGCGTATGGCCCGTATCGTTACCGCACGAATTGCCGGATTCAGTCCGGGCACGTCACCACCACCGGTGAGAATGCCTATTGTACCCTTGTCGCTCATGTCTCGTGTTCCACGCTCGAGGCCAGACGCCCCAGAGGATCTAGTTCGCGTTTCACGCCGTACATCTGGTCCGGCGCCAGGATCTCAGGAAATCTACCGCGCAAGGCCAATCGTGCATCGTAACAAGCATGACAGGCATCTGCGTAATGCTTCTTGTGGTCAAGACCATAGCGGAGCACCAACTCCACCGGGCCGCCTTGGATTAGCGGACCCACGATTGGATGAAGATCTGGCTCATATGAATTGCAGATTTCGCTCAGTGGTTGCTTGAACAGATTGCCGACAGCAATTCCTTCACAGACGTGGACATTGCCAAATGGATCAACCACCACTTGCTTTGGATCCCGCAGGTCGGCACAACTGCAGCTCTTGAACTCGAGCCAAGACACCTGGGGTGCTTCAGGAGCCAGCTCTGCTGAAGCACGTCCCCTGTACTCTACCGGTGATTCGATAATCTTGGGATCCCTGTTTTC
>CP070792.1:216479-224197 GCA_020346845.1 Gemmatimonadota bacterium | reverse complement strand
GAACCAAGCTCCCGCTCGATCCGGTAGCGGTCAGACAGCTCTTCCTTGAGTTGTTCCACCAAGTCTGCCATGGCCAGCTCTCCGGCGATCCCAGCGGGCTAAGTTAGGGCTTCAGAAGTGACGTGGCCAGATGCACCGGCCGCACACGAAGCATGCAGATGCCAGTGAGGTATTGCAGGGCAATCGTTCTGCAAGTACGCACCTGCGAAGGCGAGCGCCTGGACATCTAGGAGGGCCAACACCAAATCGCAACATCTTATCGTCATTTCAAGGATAGACCGCACGATCTGTTGTTATTCCCCTGCCACGATGTCGCAATGTGCCGCCATTATGGACATCTGTTTTCCACGATACCGATGACCCGGTGTTCGTCCATGAGTGTGCTGATCGCTTCCGTGGATCCCCTCCTGTGCCAGTGAGCTTCCTTAGAAGTCTTTCCGCTCGAAGCGTCGCAGGGCAAACAACAGCGGTACCGCCACCCATACGAGCAGAGCTGTGGAAGAAAGGAATACACCGAGGCCGCTGCCGAAGAACCGCTCGAACGTGGCACCCGTGTAACCCATTAACGCTGCAATGTCGAAGCTCATCAGCACGATCACACGCCCCAAATCCACTGGGTTCACTAGCATCAATGCGATTAGGGCCTTTTCGAGCGGGTACTGGTAGAACGCAGTCGCTATGACGAGGACCATACCATCGTAGACCACCGAAAAGCCCAGCCACAGTACGAACGCAGTAGCGATACCCTTCACGCGGTCTTCCAATCGAATCCCTATCTGGAACGCGAGTGCGACGAATATGAAGGTCAGGACTGCCGCAGTCGCAAGCAACGGCAGAAGGATTTGCAGATGGGGAGACCCACCAGGGACGCGAAGCAAGAATGGCAGGCCGATTCCCGTCACAACCGCCACAACCAGAGGCAACGAAAGGCCGAGGTACAGGCCGGCAAACAGCTGACGGCGACTCACTGGTTGAGCCAGCAAGACCTGATTGAACTCCCGGGCGGCATACAGATGTAGTGTGCCGAAGAGCACGCTCACCAGCGGCACCAGTATCAGCACCAGATTCACGAGGCTCAAGAGGGCGCGCTCCGTGTCGCCGCCAAAGCGAACCAGAGCCTCAGTCGCGACCAAGAAAAACACGGCGTATGCCGGTAGCAGCCGTCCCCGTACCACCTCGCGTAGTTCGTATTTCGTTACCTTGGCCGTCGTGTTCACTGCGCTACCTGCTGCATCAGGGCTGCCACCGCACGCTCGAGACGTCCCTCGCCAGTTTCTTGCAGAATCGCATCGACCGTACCGACAAAGCGGACGGAGCCCTCAAGTAGAAAGACAACGAGATCCGCCAACTCCTCCAGCTCGCTCATGACGTGCGAAGTGATGATGAACGTCGTGCCGTCAGACCGCTCCGCCAGAATCCGGTCCTTCATTACGGCACTGGCAACCGGGTCGAGCCCCGCGGTGGGTTCGTCCAGGATCAGCAATTCCGGGTTGAAGGCAAACGCCAGCACTGCATTCACCTTCTGCCGGGTTCCGCCGGACAGTTGCCGCAACGGCTTGCCCAGCTCCGACTCGAGATCGAGAGCGCTGACGAGATCGGGCTGTGGTGGGGTCGACAGCCCGCGCAGATCAGCGAGCATGCGCAACACCTCAGTAGCACAGAGGTTCTCAGGGAACGGCGGGATCTGCGGCATGTATCCCACGCGCGCTCGGTAGCGCCAGTCTCCGTCGAGAGCATGACCCGCAATCTTGATCTCGCCCCGATCCGGCTTGGATAACCCCAGAATTGTCTTGATGAGTGTGGTCTTGCCAGAACCGTTGGGACCTACGATAGCCGTGATGCGAGCCTCCGGGATCTCGAGTTCGACATCGCGTAGAACCGCAAGACGCCCGAAGCTCTTCTGCAACCCTGCAATGCTAATCGCGGACACCAGCCCCAGGCTCCTGCGGTATCCCGACGTTTCTCGCTCGTTCCGGCGGTGCCATTAGCGGCGCATCGTCGACGAGTGTCTGTGGAGTCAGCACGGGCAATGCTCTTTCGGCAACATCGAGCAGGTCAACAAACAGTGAACGCAGTAGTATCAGCGTTGGCTCGTTCTGTTCCACTAGAAGAGAGAACAGCCTGACCGGCCTAAACGGAACGTCACCCGTTCCGTCACGATCGAGATCGTAACCCTTGTAGTTATCCCAGTAGTTATGATTGAACGAGCTGTAGTTCTGCCGGCTATTCGTGGACACATCAAACGAGTTAGCCACGAACCGGTTCAGCGAGAAGGTGTTGTCCTGCGAATTCGCCATGATCTTCACAGCCCAACCATTTCTGATCAGCTCGTTTCCAACAACATCGACGCGGTTTGACCCTTCCACAAAGATCCCGACTGTGTTGCGTAAGAACACGTTGTAGCGTATCTCGCTGTCCGTAATGTCCTTGAGCAACAAACCGAAGGAAGAACTGCCCCAGTTATCCGCGAATAGGTTACCCACCATCTCGACTCGTTTCGTATACATCACAGCGACGCCGGCGTTGTTGTCGCGAAATTCGTTGTTCTCGTACCTGCATCCGTCCGAGAACATGAAATGCAGTCCGTAACGTAAGTTCTCCTGACTCAGGTTCTCACTGACCAAAGAACTCTCTACGAACTCGAAGTAGATGCCGTCGCGGTGGTAGCGGATTCGATTCCCGTGTACGGTCACGTCGCGCGAATACCAGAGGTGGATGCCGTTGCCCGATGCCGACTCGCGTTCGGCATTCCCCCGGATCTCATTACCCTGCACCACGCAGTCGTGAGCCTCAGCCAGATAGATCGCGAAGAAGGTGTCTTCGAACTTGTTCCCCACAATGGCACAGTGTCCTGCTTCACGTACCTTAACACCCGCCCGGTCCTCGACGTAGCTGACACCGACGTTGCGGAACACCAGACCTCGTACAGTGACGCTGTCGGCAACGACCCGCATGATCTCGCGCTCGCCCTCGCCGTCCAATACGGGCCAGTCTTCTCCCACAATCTCCACTGCCCGATCAACAACTACGGTCGGCTCGACGTAGAGACCGGCCTTTACCAGTATGCGAGTTCCGGGTGTGGCGAGAGCGATCGCCTCGGTCAGGGTAGAGACGGCCCCACCGGGCCGTACGACTATCTGCTTGTCAACCTGCGAACGACCGTCATCCACCCCATACCGAAGCCAGCCCGCCGTCGTGCTTGCCGCGTTCGATGCAGGACCCGCAGCGAAGAGCGAGACAAGAGAGACTAGTACAGTAGCAGGCCACACGTTCCCTAGTGACCTTGCCCCGCACTGTTAGCACGGGCCACGTCTCTGGAGTGAGGGTCTCCCTGCGCATGCATGCCACCGGTTGGCACACCTTCGGTGCGGACTAGCTCGACAACCTCATCCCAAGTCAGCACTTCACCGATGAACGAGTTCAAGACAGTCTGCGGCGCGATTCCATCGCCGAACGCCGTGAGGTTCATTCCCATCGGGCTGCGCAGGTCCTTGGAGCGGAGGAAAAAAGCCTCTTCCACACGGATCATCCGACTCTGTGTGTGGAAATCCGTGACCCAGAGTGAAGCGACTTCATCAACCGCAATAGCGTTGGTATAGAAGCCGGCCAAGCATTCGGCCGAATCGAACTTGTAGGCCTTACCCTTCTTCGTGACGAGCTGTGCGGCGTAGCGTTCATCGGAGATGGTCATGTGACACCGCTCGCAGCCGTCTTCACCAATGTGGAGCGGCACCGGTTCATCGGCGCATGCGCTACCCAGCACCAGCAGTCCGGCCACTGCATTGGAAATCTTCAGCCTCATCATGCGCTTGCTACTCCCTCCTCGGCAGCAGGTTCAGCTTGCCTAGCGCGTCGGATCTCCAGCAACACCGCAGTTGCTGCGAGAAGTCCGGACATGATAGCCAGCCAACCGCCGAACGCCGGCAACGAGACGGCCTTGAAGTTCAGCAACATCTTGGAGCCGAAGAGCGGCGGCTGGTAGCTCATCCCAGGGATCTTAATGGCCGCCTCTGGATTTAGGTTGTGTCCATAGTCGTATTCCCAGAGCCAGAAATCGACCAGTCCTGCAATGGCGGAGACGGCCAACAGGCCGAACCAGCCGTAGAGCATCCATCGCCTTCCCAGCACCGCGGACAATGCACCGGCCGCTGCCAGAACACCCACGATAATGGGCATCAGCCTCAGTTCCGGGATTGACTCCGGATGGATTTCCTTCATCCCGATGTAGTGATTGAGATTGTTGATGTTCCGGAGGTCGTGAGGGCCTTCACCCGTGATCGTGTTGATCCAGATCTTCATACCCAACCCCTCCGGGTACTGAGGAGCAACTAGGCTTATGCTCCAAAGCGGCAGCACGTATAGGCTCAGAAGGAGCAGGGACGCGGTGCCTAAGAGGGCTCTCGAGGTCTTGTTCAAGTTTCGATCTTCGTTTGAATCCACGGGTCAATGCTACCCGAAAGGATCGATTGCTAACGGAGCGAGGGAGTGACCTGCTCGCTCCGTCAGCAAGGATCATGAACCGCCTACTAGCCCCCGGTCGAGAACGAGATGGGGACGCTAGAGCCACGCGGCGACACCCGCACGTAACCTTGCATCTCTTGGTGCAGCGCCGAGCAGAAGTCGGTGCAATAGAACGGATACACACCGACACGCGTTGGTACCCAAGTGAGGGTCCGAGTCTCTCCAGGCATGATCAAAAGCTCCGCGTTCTGCGCACCCATCATGGCGAAGCCATGCGGTACATCCCAGTCCTGCTCCAGATTGGTGACGTGGAAGTAAACTGAGTCACCCACCTGAATTCCCTCGATGTTGTCGGGAGAGAAGTGGGTTCGGATTGTCGTCATGTAGACATGCACGTTGCGGCCACGCCTCTCGACACGTGCTTCTCCCTCTCCCGCGGTGGCAGCAGGATTCTGGTTCTCCTCCAACGGGAACATCTGCACCTGCTTGTCCATGATGATGTGCGCTGGGAGCGCCTGAGCGTAGTGCGGCTCGCCCATCGTGGGGAAGTCGAGCAGCAGGCGCATCTTGTCACCCGAGATGTCATACAATTGCGCTGCATGAGCCAACTCGGGGCCCGTCGGCAGGTAACGGTCCTTGGTGATCTTGTTGAGTGCGACCGCGTACTTGCCCCATGGCTCACCCGAATCCCCGCCGGGGATCATGAGGTGACCGGTGGAGTAGAAAGCTGGTGCCCGATCGAGGACCTGCCAGGTCCCCAGTTCCCACTTGACGATCTCCGAGGATATGAACATCGACGTATAGGCGTTGCCTCTACCGTCGAACTCGGTGTGCAAGGGACCGAGGCCTGGCTCCAGCACCTCACCCGCCAAGATCGCTTCATACCGCAGCACCGGGATGCCGTTCACCTCGGCCTCATAGTCTTGATTTTCAATGGCCTGCAACATCTTGGTGAACGAGTGAACCGGTATCACAGCGGCCAGCTTACCACCAGCTACGATATACTCACCCGAGGGATCCACATCCACGCCGTGCGGCGACTTCGGAGTTGGTAGGAAGTAAACCAGCTCGGAGCAATCGGCCGGCGTCAAGACACGCACACTGCGCTTCACCTCCGACCGTGCGATCCGATCTGCTCCCATATGGTTGTGATAGTGGTCGGCCTGCATGACTGTGCCGGCACCCGCAGCAACACACTCTTCTGCCCGACGCCAGTGGACCGCAGCAATGAAGTCCTTGTCATGCTGCGAGGCGTTCACCTCTAACAGAGTATGTGCTTCCTCGGTGTTATAGCTGGTGAGGAAGGCCCATCCGGCAGATTCTTTACGGCCAGGATTCGATAAATCGTAGTTGTAACCGGGCACCAGGAGCTGGAATGCGACCTCCATCTCGCCGGGCACATCAGCCTTGATGAATGAGATCGTGCCTTGGAAATTGCCCTCGTACTCCGAAATGGACATGTCTTCCTGCGGAATCGGCACGCTGAACCGCGTTGACGCCACGACATACTCTGTATTCTCTGTGACGAAAGGCGATGCGTGGTTGCCGGCGGAGTTGGGGATCTCGATTATCTCCTCGGTCTCGAACAGACTCAGATCAATGCGAGCCACCCTGGGCGTGTTGTTGCCATTGATGAAGACCCAGCGACCATCGGTGACGCCGTCGGTCTGGGACAGCTCTGGGTGATGGCTGTCATCCCACGGTATGAATCCCCAGGAGGTCTGCAGCATGGGCTTGGTTTCTTCTGAGTAGCCCCATCCGTTCTCGGGGAACTGCGAGAATACCGGGATCGTCTTCAGTAGTCTGCCAGATGGGAGACCGTGCACGGTGATGTTGCCGCTGAAGCCGCCTGACATGAAGGCATAAAACTCGTCAAGGCTACCTGGGGGCACGTAAACTTCGGAGGCTACGTCGGAGCCGGCTCCCGTCCTGCACGAGAATAGCGCGCCCGTGGCGACGACCGCGAGAATCACGGCAAACGGCCATCTGTTCAGCTTGATCCATTTCATAGCTTCATCTCCCATGAGCAATGAGGGATTGGGCTGGAATGTTCGTCTGACGCGATGCGAAACCGGACGGCGCAGCGGGCCAGGCAAACGCGTCTATTACTGCAAAACCATCTTTCAGTTGCCCCCACCATTCCGGATGTATTCGAGGACCGCTCTGGCGTCGGCCTCGGTGAGATCCTGGTTGGGCATGGGAACGAAGTACTCGGCGAGCAATTCTTTGACAGCGGGATGCCTCTGGGTCATTTCCATGGAATTCAACATCATGTTCATGACGAATTCCGGCGTCCGCCGCTCGAGCACGTCACCTAGAGGAGGGGCTACATAGCGCTCTTCGAGCTTGTGGCACGCGGAACACTTGAGCTTGAAGATCTCTTCGCCCCGCGAAACGAGAGCGGGGTCGATCTCTCCCAGCTCCACACTGCTGATGGGACCAATGCCCTTCTCCATCTGCTCGGAAGTCAAGCTCGAACCACCCGGACCTCCTGCCGAAGAGCCCGACTCCGCAGCCTGTTCCGATCCCCCGCATGCCAACAACAAAGAAAGAGCAGAGACCTGAACGGCTGTCGCCACAAGTCCGAACGCAGGACCCCGGCGGCTTTCATTGCTGGCATTAGGAAGGAACATGCGACCACTCCGATCGTTCTGGGGTTCAAGGGCTGTTTGCCCATTCGCCCTGCTCGCGATGACCTCAATATGATATTATCATGAGGTTATCGGAATATATTTGACGCCCAGCTTCGTGCAAGGGGCAGCAGCGGAGATCTGACCCATCCATGGAGCGGGGTATTCCCTTCCCCGCGCTGGTCGGACCGAGTGATCTCGCGGAATGCGCTTGAGCGCTGGCTCAGAAGGCCGAAGATGAAGTTGGCCTTCCGGCGCTCGGCTAGCGCAGGCTCGGGCTCAGGTTCGCGACCGAGCTCAAGGACGCACCGCTTGAGGATCTGTGTGCATTGGGAGGCTGGAAGGACCGCAAGACGGTCCTAACATGCTACCAGGTGCCCGACCAAGAGGGCTTGCGCCGGTCTCTGGAGGCCCGAGAAATCCCGAAGACCGCCTCCAGGAACAGACAGACAAACCGACAGACATGGGCTGAAGGCGCGCGCCTCTACCGACAGACAAATCGGTAAGTTACTTTGCGAGCGGCAGTTACGAATTTGGGACAGGTGGCCGAGTGGTCGAAGGCGCGCGCCTGGAGAGCACAAAAGGGCAACACTGAATAACGACAAAATGCCGTTATTTCGCGGTGGA
>CP070792.1:208632-216379 GCA_020346845.1 Gemmatimonadota bacterium | reverse complement strand
ACACCCATCGCGTGTGCCGCCGAGTGGACCAACGGATTCAAGATCACATAGGCCACGTCGGAGAAGATCGCGACGCCCAATACGAAGCCGGTGAGTGTGAGGGCAAACGGCATTCTGTTGGCACCCACCAAGCGCACCATCGATCGCGTTATTACCTGTATCGCACCGGTGTGACGCAACGCCTCGGCTATGATCGAACCCAGCACGATGACGATGCCGATCTTGCCCAGCGTGCTGCCGAAGCCCTGCTCGAACGCCGCGATGAAGTTGTTGCGCTGGATGCCGGGGAGCACACCGAACAACAGAATGGGCAACAGTAGCGCCAGGAATACGTGCCACTTCCACTTGGCGATGAGGAACATCAACAACACCACGCAACCGGCGAAGCCGGCTATGGCGAGCACTACGTTCGTCGTGACGGCGGTGTTGGGATCCATTGAATCGGGCGGCTATGAGTTGCTGGCCAGGTACTCGAGCGCCGCATCGACACCGCCCTTGGTGTGGGGGATGCCAGCCAACCCCAATCCCATCTCCACTCCGCACAGCGTGCCTGCCAACGTGAGATCGTTCAGATCGCCGAGATGCCCGATACGGAACAGCTTGCCCTTGACCTTGCCCAGACCGGTGCCGAGTGACATGTCGAACCGGTCGAGAATGATGCGACGCAGCTCATCCGCATCGTGCCCCTCCGGTGTCATTACGGCAGTGAGCGTGTCGGAGTACTCGGCGGGATTGACACCGCACAACTCCAACCCCCATGCACCTACCGCGGTGCGCGTTGCCTCGGCCAGACGGTGATGCCGGGCAAATACGTTGGGCAATCCCTCTTGCAACAACATGTCGAGTGCTACGTCCATGCCGTACAGCAGATTCGTCGGTGGTGTGTAGGGAAAGAAACCTTTCTCGTTCATCTTAATGACCGGTCCCCAATCCCAGTATGACTTGGCGAAACCGGAGGACTGCGAGATCTTCAGCGCCTTTGCGCTCACGGCATTGATACCGATGCCGGGCGGCAGCATGAGGCCTTTCTGTGACGCACAGATAGTGACGTCCACGCCCCACTCGTCGTGTCGGTAATCGATCGATCCCAAGGACGAGATCGCGTCCACCATGAGCAGCGCCGGGTGACCCACCTTGTCGATTGCCATTCTTATCTGGGGAACTCTGCTCGTGATGCCGGTCGACGTCTCGTTGTGGACCACGAGCACCGCCATGAGGCTGCGGTGCTTGTCCTCGGCCAGCTTGGCTTCGACAACGGCCGGATCGACCCCGTGCCGCCAGTCTCCCTCGACCCAGTCGACCTCGATCCCAAGCTTCACAGCCACATTGCGCCAAGCGGTGGCGAACTGACCGGTCTCGAAAGCCAGCACGCGATCGCCGGGCGACAGTGTATTCACCAAAGACGCTTCCCACGAACCGGTACCTGAGGCGGGAAACATCAGTACCGGACCCGAGGTTTGAAACACCGGCTTCAATCGCTCCAAGATGCTCAGCGTTAGTTGCGCGAACTCCGGCCCACGATGGTCGATAGTCGGTTTGGCCATCGCCCGCAGCACGCGGTCCGGTGTGTTGGAGGGCCCGGGGATTTGGAGGAAATGGCGTCCGGATTTGTGGGTCAATTTGGGCTCCTATGAAGACGGCTTGATGGTCGTCGCTAAACCGCCTCTATCTTCACCTCGACTCCATGCGGCGCCCCGACAAGGACAGTCACGTCATCCACCACCCGCCCTATCGGATTCACCGGACTCGCAGCGCGTGGCTCGTCGTCTGTTGAGGCCGGCGTGCGGCCAAAGAAAATGCAGAAAGCACTACCCACCGGCCAGTAGCCGAGGTCGCCTACCGCAACATGTTCCGTCGCATCAGGTGCTTCCTCCGAGTCCACCGGGATCTCGAAGTAGATCTCTTCGCCCCAGGTGTTGCCGCTAGCTTCGATCGGCAGCGTATCGAATATTGCCTTGGCTGTCGGGGTGTCGTTGAGCTCGGCGTTGAGTGTGATATCGCCGACTGTGATGGTGATCGGGTTCGGCATTGGGTGCCTCTCATCATGGTGCATGTGCCGCGTTTGTCAGCGGCTCAAGCCGCTGCTCGGCAAGAATCTATCGCCAAAGCGATGACCCGTTAGGGGAGGTGGGGCGCGGCGGCCGGGAAACCGGGTCACCGGGACTCGTCCGCCGAGTCCGCCGCGGCCGCCGGTGTATGACCGCCGTGCCATCCTTCAGCACACCCCAACAGTCGGTTAAGATTCATCGACTCAGCCGGACCCCACCCGAGGCAACAGACAGCACCCGCATCGGAGGCAGTGAAGATGGCAGCAGGTGATAGAGTCCACCCCTACATCCCGAACTCTGTGCCTGATGTTAAAGCCAAGATGCTGGCAGAGATCGGCATCGACGACATCGACACGCTATACGAGGACATACCCGAAAGCCTGCGGTTCCGCGGCGAGCTCAACATACCGGAAGGAATCACGTCGGAGCTCGAGCTGGAGCGCCACATGACCGATGTTCTCTCCGTCAACCGAACGTGTAGCGAGAACATCAGCTTCCTGGGCGGCGGGTGCTACCGGCATTACGTCCCGGCTATCTGTGACGAGATAACAGGGCGAGCGGAGTTCTTGACCGCATATGCTGGCGAGCCGTACGAGGATCACGGCAGGTTCCAAGCGCTGTTCGAGTACCAAAGTCTCATGGGTGAGTTACTGGAAACCGACGTGGTCAACGTGCCGACCTACGATTGGGGTCAGGCAGCGAGCACTTCGATCAGGATGTCGGGCCGGATCACCGATAGAGATGTCATCCTGATCGGAGACACAATTTCGCCAGACCGCTTGCAGGTGATCAGGACTTACTGCGAGCCGGTGATGAAGATCGAACTGGTGCAGCACGCACCGGAAACCGCTGCGCTAGATCTGGAAGATCTGGACAAGCGACTCACCAGCTCGGTTGCAGCGCTCTACTGCGAGAACCCGACATACTTCGGAACGGTCGAAGAGCACGGGCAAGTCATCGCAGACACCGTCCACAGCAACGGCTCGCTGTTCGTCGTCGGAGTCGATCCTGTCTCGCTCGGAGTTATCAAACCGCCCAGTCAGTACGGCGCCGACATCACGTGCGGTGACATCCAGAGCCTGGGAAACCATCAATATTTTGGCGGCGCGTTGGGGGGCTTCATCGCAACACGCGACGAGAAGAAGTACGTGATGGAGTATCCCTCGCGCCTGTTCGGCATCTCCAAGACCGAACGCGAGGGCGAGTGGGGATTCGGCGACGTGGCCTACGAGCGAACCTCATTCGCCGTGCGAGAGCAAGGCAAGGAGTTCATCGGTACAGCCGCCGCCCTGTATGGCATCTCTTCTGCGGTTTATCTGTCGTTGCTGGGCCCGCAGGGAATACGCGAGTTGGACCAGAACATTCTGCAGAAGTCCCAATACGCCATGAAGCGGCTGGCTGGTGTCGACGGCGTCGCGATCAAGTTCGACGCGTTTCACTTCAAGGAGTTCGTGGTCGACTTCACCGGCACGGGTAAGGCGGTGCAGGAGATCAATGACGCACTGCTCGAACAAGGGATCTTCGGCGGCAAGGATCTGAGCCGATTGTCCGCAGAACTGGAAGGATGTGCACTCTACGCGGTCACCGAGGTCACTACGCAAGAAGACATAGATCGTCTGGTGGAAGCCCTGGAGGTGCTGTCATGAAACCACAACATGGTAGCAGACTGCGCAACTTCCATCAGGCCAAGTGGGACGAGGAGGTGATCTTCGAGCTCTCGAATCCGGGCGAAAGAGGAATCCACTACCCGCAGGTGGAGAGAGCGATATCAGATGCGGTTGGTGATGGTGTTTCGGAAATTCCCGCGAGCATGAGGAGGGAGAGCCCCCCTGCCCTGCCGGAAGTTGGTCAGATGCGAGTGCTCAAGCACTTCTTGCGCCTCTCGCAGCAGAACCTCGGGGCCGATCTGAACATCGACGTCGGACAAGGCACGTGCACCATCAAGTACAGTCCCAAGATCAACGAGAAGATCGCGGGTTCGGCCAAGGCGCGCGACATCCATCCACACCAGGACGAGAGCACCGTACAAGGTGCTCTGAGAATCATGTACGAGTTGGACCTGTTCTTCCGTGAGATTTCCGGAATGGATCGGTTCTCACTGCAACCCAGCTCCGGATCACACGCCATCCTCACAATGGCCGCCGTCATCCACAAGTATCACGAGGTGCGAGGCGAGGCTGATACGAGGGACGAGCTGATAACGACGATCTTCTCTCATCCATCCGATGCAGCGGCCGCAGCTGCCAAGGGTTATCGCATCACCACGCTATACCCCGACGAACAAGGAATGCCCGATCTCGAGGCGTTGAAGGCCGCCGTCTCCGAACGCACTGCCGGGTTGTTCATCACCAACCCCGAAGACATTGGGATCTTCAATCCGCACATAGCCGAGTTCACTCGCGTCGTGCACGAGGTAGGTGGCGTTTGCGGCTACGACCAGGCCAACGCAAACGGCATCATGGGCATCACACGCGCTCGTGAGGCCGACTTCGACCTGTGCTTCTTCAACCTGCATAAGACGTTCAGCGCGCCGCACGGCTGTGGCGGACCAGCTTCGGGAGCCTTGGGCGCGACCAAGGAGATGGCGGATTACTTGCCGGTGCCCTTGGTTGGATTCGACGGGGGAAAGTACTACCTGGACTACGACGTACCACACACGATCGGCAAGGCACGTACGTTCTACGGAGCGTTCCCCGTGATCCTCAAGGCCTACGCTTGGATCATGAGCATGGGAGCGGAAGGGTTGAAGGAGGCTGCCCGGATCGCCGTACTCAACAATAACTACCTCTTCAAGCACATCACCGAGATCGCGGGTGCAACGTCTCCCTACAAAGGCGGGAAGCGTAGAATCGAGCAGGTGCGTTACTCGTGGGAGGAGCTCTATAACGAGACGGGTGTTGACACGCATGACGTCACGCTGCGCCTGGCGGATTTCGGATTCCATCTGTGGCAGAGTCATCATCCGTTTGTGGTGCCGCAGCCTTTCACTATAGAGCCCACTGAGTCCTATTCCAAGGAAGAGCTGGACGAGTATCTCGACGGACTGCGCCACGTGGTGCATGAGGCGCGCACCGAGCCGGACACCGTGAAGCGGGCGCCGCACAACAGCGTGGTGCACAAGATCGATGAAAGCGTGTACGACGATCCCGACAAGTGGGCCATTACCTGGCGTGCCTACTTGAAGAAGCACGGGAGAGAGGCAGCCAAGATTCGTGGGTGACACCGAGTCGGCCTGATGAAGAAGCTCGGCCTCATCGTCAATCCGGTTGCCGGCATGGGTGGCGCCGTCGGTCTCAAAGGCACCGACGGTGCCGATACTCTGGAGCGTGCGCGTGAGCTGGGCGCCGTTCCACACGCGCAAGAGCGGACTACAACAGCGCTAACCAATCTCACAGGCATTGCCGACGACATCGAACTGCTAACCTACGGCAGTACGATGGGTGAAGCCGTGGCAGCTGCCTGCGGACTGCGAGCGACCCTGGTGGGCTCCCCCTCCCATCCCGATACGACAGCACAGGATACCGTTGCGGCTGCTCGAGCGATGCACGCGGCCGGCGTCGAACTGCTCCTCTTCGCAGGCGGAGACGGCACCGCTCGTGACATTTGTGGCGCCGTAGGCACCGACGTTGTCGCACTCGGCATTCCTGCCGGTGTGAAGATCCACTCCGCCGTTTTTGCGGCCAACCCGACAGCAGCCGGGCAGGTGGCGGCTGCCGTTATTGCGGGCAACATCAACCGAGCAGTCGAAGCAGAAGTGATGGACATCGACGAAGAGGATTACCGCAGAGAGGTACTATCCGCCCGGCTCTACGGCTATCTACGCATCCCAGACGCACGGCGGCTACTTCAAGGTCTCAAGGCAGGCAGCCCTCGTAGCGATGCCGCGATGCAGATGGCAATCGCAAGCGAGCTCGTGGAACGTATGGCCGACGACCGGTACTACATCGTCGGTCCTGGAACCACCTGCCGACCGTTTATGGAGCGACTGGGATTGGACCACACACTGCTCGGCGTCGACGTCATCAGAGCGGGAAGGCAAATCGGGAAAGACGTGAGCGAGCAGGAGATCCTGTCGATCGTCGACGACTCGCCGTGCACCCTCGTTGTGACACCAGTGGGAGGACAGGGATTCCTCTTGGGCCGGGGCAATCAACAGATTTCGCCCGACGTCATCAGACAAGTTAGCAAGGAGAACATCAGCGTAGTTGCAACCGCCGAGAAACTCTGCTCATTGAGAGGGAAACCTCTGCTGGTCGACACCGGCGACGAGGATACAGATACCTATCTCAGTGGCTACTATCGGGTAATCACCGGCTACCACGAGAATACTATCTACAGGGTTTCACCCCCTACGTAGACGTACCTGCTCGCAATAATCTCTCAGCTCGCACTGGATTGTACGCACCGCAGGGGCAGAAGCGCGCCAGAGTCACTGCGGCAGCTGTCGGATCGCGACGCCCCTCCTGCACCATGTCGAGCATCTTCTTCGCCATGTTGGCCGACACCATGCCGTGCCCGCACATAGTCGACAGCTCCAGCACACGGCTGTCCGGCAGCTTGTCGTGCGGATCGTCAAACCCGAGCGAATACTCGACGCTGTGCCGTGAGATACCGCAGTCGGCCGCGATTCGCTTGGCACCTTCCACCGAGGTGCTGACGTTGATCGAAAGCCCCAAGTCGGCATCGATCAGGTCGGCAAGACATGCCGCCGCCTTATCTGCCGAATCGAATACGGCCGCCGCGGTCGCGGTGCGATGCACACCTTCGATCACGTCGCGCGGCTCCGGCTCGTGTCTTCTCTTCCAGTGCACCGATGGCTCCAACCCGCTCGACGGTCTGAAGCTGCTGGTTGAAGAGTTGCCGATGTTGACGGGTCGGTGTTTGGTACAGATTCCCAGGAACAACTTCAACTTGTCGACCGCGCCCTCATCGTTCTTGCCTTTGCATGGAATGGCAAAGATGATGTAGTCGTCCTCGAAGCTGGCGGCATCGCCATAGCGGTGGAGCGTGTTGGTCATCGTGCGCTCCCCGTTGCAGCCGTGTTCGTGACCCTGCCCAATCCCATGTTTGTCTTGGCGCGTGCCACGTCGTAGTCGAGATCCACGAGCAACGAGGCGAGTAACTTGTCGTCGCCGGCCTCGTCGCACCTGGTGGAAACACCAACAGCTACCACCGTATCGATCTGTCTGGCAACGACCGATACAGTCTCCAAAACCCTGGGAACCTCTGATATCTCCGTCTTGATTTCGACGATCGCCGACAGAATCTTCTCATCCAGCAAACCCGGGTTCAGCGTTCCCGCAGTCTCATCGTCCATCAGCTGCGTTATGGGGTTCTTGGCTTCGAACGGCACGCTGAGCTGGGCCAAAGCCTTGGTCACGGCTTCGATTTCTCTAAACCACACCCCGACACCCGGCCTACCGAATTCGATCACGTAGCCAACCTCACCGACGCTAACCCTGTCAGTTACGTCGTTGGTCTTCACCTCTTCCGTGCCGCGGCCGTGGATTCCGGTGGACTTATGCTCGATCAGCGGGTCGCTGAACACCCGCCGCACGATACGGGGCCACTCGAGATCCTCCATGAGGAATGCAGCCGTGGGGCAAATGTCCGGCTCCGGCTCGAACCTGAAGCGGAACTTCCCTGCCGCCCACCGTACGGCTCGCACGATCGTCGGATTGAGCCGTTCCTGGCTCATG
>CP070792.1:200753-208532 GCA_020346845.1 Gemmatimonadota bacterium | reverse complement strand
CGCTATGCCGCTGGATACGATCCGTATGTGCAGAAGAGCCGCGGCGTTCACTTCTACAAGGCGAGGGGCTATGGAGAGAAAGCCGCCTTCTGGCTCCGGCCATGGCATCCGGCTGCGGAATCCCCGGATGAAGAGTATCCCCTCTGGCTCTGCACGGGTCGCATACTCGAGCACTGGCACACGGGGTCGATGACGCGTCGTGTGAAACAGCTGCACCAAGCTGCACCGAGTGCCTATGTGGAGATCAACCGGGCTGATGCAGCGGAACTGAGCATCAAGTCGGGTGATATGGTTCGGGTGGTGAGCCGTCGCGGAAGCTTGGAGCTGCCGGCCAAGGTAGATGGTCGTGGCAAGCCACCGCGGGGCTCTGCATTCATTCCGTTCTTCGACGAGGCGAAGCTCGCTAATGTGCTGACGCTCGACTCGATGGACAACATCAGCAAGGAACCGGACTTCAAAAAATGCGCGGTTCGAATCGAGCAGGTCTGATCGTACTCTCACTGGCGATGGCCGCATTTGTGGCCGTTGGCTGCGGGGAGAGATGGGTCGACGTTCCCCAAGTTGATGGGGCCGTGAAATCTGCGGCGAGTGTTCGTGCAGAGCGACCGGCGTACGACGGCGCTCCCCCGATCATTCCCCATGATGATTTCGGCGCGGCATGCAGTTCGTGCCATGATGCTCAGGGGATATCCGTCGCCGGCGTGGGATACGCACCAGCCAACCCGCACGCTGGTACACGGGAGATCGGCGAGACGACGAGGTGCCGTCAATGCCACGTATTTGTGGTGGATGATGGGGTCTTTGCAGCGAGTAGCTTTGAGGGATTGCAGCAGGATCTGAGATCCGGTGGCAGACTCAATCCGATCGCTCCACCGACGATTCCTCATCGCACCTTCATGCGAAGTAACTGTGTTGCCTGTCATGCCGGACCGGGGGCAAGGGAAGAAATAGTGACTAGCCATCCGGAGCGCACACGTTGTAGGCAATGTCATGTTCCGGAGACCACGCGTGCCACGTTCAACAGTGCGCTTGGTGAAGGACTGGTCGCACCGGATTCTACAGGATGAGGTGGTAACCAACCAAGCAGCGACTCGATGTGCTGACAGGTGCTGAAATGACACAACTTCCCGAAGTCATAGATCTGAGCCCCGAAGAGGAGGCCAAGCGGCTCTGGAACGGTGCGCTCGAGGCGCGCAAGACCGCGACCGAAGATCTCATTTCACTATGTGCTGCCCTGGATCTGGGATTGCGGTCGGCTGAGATTCTGACGATCCAGAAACTGCAACCGATCAAAGATCATTTCCCAGCGACCATTGGCGTATTGCTGGACACGCCCAACCCCGAAGTAGACACCCACCGTGACGCAATCAGCGTCCCTAATTCGCTACAGTTCACAGATATCGTAGATCTGTTGAGTGCTGAGGAGCTGGAGTGTGTCAGCCCCGGCATGCATCGAGGATGGGAAGACCGCAGGTTCTCGTGCCGTCGCTCGCGCGTGAGTGCTCAGGAGGTAATTGGCGTCAGCCTGGACGCTAATGAACGTGACCAACTGCTACTACTCGCCGCCTATCGCAATCGAATCTTCCGCTATCCTCCACCGATCAAAGTGAACACGCACGACGTGGTGACCGCGTTCGCGAGTCTGGAGCGGTTGGTTGGGGGGCTGAAGTAAGGCAAGATCAGATTCCGTCTGGCGCCGGTTGTATCTTTAGACCCGCCATGAAATCCAAGAACCTCCGTGCATCGATAATAGCATCGGTTATCGTTGTGTCGGCCATTGCGTGTAGTGGGGCCGATACCCACTCAGGTAGCAGCGCTTCGATTGATAGTTCTGGCATCACCATCGTGCAGAGCACCTCCCCCATTTGGGCTTCTGGCGAAGAGTGGCAGGTTGCGCGGGAACCCACCGTCACAATCGGCACGACCGATGGTGCAGACGAGTACCAACTGTTTCGTGTGGTCGGATCTCACAGATTGGAAGACGGTCGCATTGTGGTGGCCAACTGGGGTTCACAGGAACTGCGCTTCTACGATCGGGATGGAGGCTACCTTTTCGCGGCGGGCAAGGAAGGAGGTGGCCCCGGCGAGTTCCGTTCGGTTGGCCGCCTATGGGCGTTGGGTGACACTCTGTTCGTGATGGATTACCAACAAATGCGTGTATCGCTGTTCGATACTGCTGGCGAGTTCTTGCATTCCTTCAATCTGACTCTCACCGAAGAAGGGATACTCCCGATTCCGGCTGACCTCTTCTCGAACGGCATGTTGCTGATCGAGCATGATCTCAGAGAACGTGACCGTGAGTCCGGATTGTACCGCGATTCGGTGTTGCTGCTAACATACAGCCTCAATGGCGACGTGAGCGACACGATCGGCCGATTCCCAGACGACGAGACGTATTTCCTCATTGAGCAGGACAGGATAACTAGTCTACCACGCCCATTTGGCCTGGAGTCGCAGAGTGACGTGGCGGGTGACCGACTGTACTTCGGAGCCAGTGACTCCTATGAGATACGGGTCTTCCGGTCCAATGGATCGCTGGAGAGAATCATACGTCGTCCGGTGCCGAACCCGGTGCTAGAGCAAGCTTTGGCCGACGAGTATCACGAACGGTTGGCGGAACGGCAGTCGAGAATGTCGCCGTCATTCAGGCAGCTCTCGAGACAAGCGGAGCTGCCTGATACCAAGCCGGCGTACTCGCGGATCCTGGTTGATCCTGGCAACAATCTGTGGGTGGCCGAGTACCCTTCACACGACGCTGAGCAGTCGCTGTGGAATGTGTTCGATCCGGAGGGCAGATGGTTGGGAACGGTTGAGACGCCGTATGGCGGGTACATCTATCAGATCGGGGAGGACTTCCTCCTCGGCGTTTGGGTCGATGAGCTTGGTGTAGAGCAGGTTCGGCTATACCGGATTGAACGATCTGTGGGCAGCGACTGACACCGTACTACCTTTGGGTGTGAGATGAGCGAGCTGGCGACTGGAACTTCATTCACGCATATCGAGTTCCCGCATGTTGGTAAGCGGGTATTGCGGCTCGGATTGGCTGGCAACTACGGTCTGCAGACGAGTGACATCCAACATGCGGCTGACCAGGGGGTGGGATTCTGGCTCTGGAGCCCCCACTTCAAGAAGACCACGCCGGTTCTGAAGCAGCTGCTGCGGCGTGAGCCAGAGCGCCATGTCGTTGCGGCGTACACGGGAACATGGGGTACTCTCGTCACGGCCGGTCAGGCTCGGAGGGGCGCTGAGAAGGCATTGCGCATACTTGGTGTCGATCAAATCGACATTTTGCTGGTCGGCTGGCTGGGACGGGTGTCGCGCCTGACGCCAGCGATTCAGGACGAGCTGATGCGGCTGAAGGAGGAGGGCAAGGCAAGGGTCATTGGCACGAGCATTCATGACAGAATCCGAGCCGGCAAGCTTGCGAGTGACTCTATTCTGGACGCCTTCATGATCCGGTACAACGCCAAACATCCGGGTGCCGAGCAGGATATCTTTCCGCATCTGGAACAACGTCGCCCCGGCATCATTGCCTATACCGCCACCTCATGGCGTCAGCTGCTCAGGCCGATCAAGGGCATTGCAATGCCGGCCTGGCCGGGAGGTGCATCGGGCGGTGAGACACCGCCGCCGCTCACTGGGCCGCTGTGCTATCGCTATTGTCTGACTAGCCCCCACGTCAACGTGGTATTGACGGGGCCCAAGACGAGGGACCAACTGGACCAGAACCTGGCGGCCCTCGAAGCCGGGCCGCTGTCGGCGGATGAAGAAGCGTGGGTCAGAGAATACGGGCGTCGGGTGAAGGCAAAGAAGCGGCTACCGTTTGTCTAGATCACCTCCACCAACCACCGCACGCCAACGAAGACAACCGCGATTGGGATGACGAACCTCATCCACAGGTAGAGGATGTGGTGGAAGGGTCTCGCTGACTCTTGCGCGAGCTCCCGCAACGCGTCAGACCGCTTGATGCACCAGGCCGCCGTAATCACGGCCAGCAATGTTCCCAGTGTCTGCATGCCCGATCCAAAGATGAGATCCCAAGGTAGAAAGATCTTCATACTGATCATTGTGGGCACAGCGAGTAATGCCACCACACTGCAAGCAAGGATGACCGCCCTTCGTCTTCTGATGGAGCTGTTGTCGACAATTCCACCGACGAGAACCTCCAGGGCTGCCACGTCAGAAAGGAATGCCGCTCCAAACAAGCCGACGAAGAACAGTACGCCAAACAAACCACCGAGCGGCATCAGTTGAAACGTCTGTGGCAATGTGTTGAAGATCAGTGACGGACCGGAATCTGGTTGCAGACCAAGTGCAAACACGGCGGGAATGATCGCGAGACCGGCAAGGAATCCAGCAGTGGCGTCACCCAATCCGGTGAGCAGTGCTCCTGATGGTATGTTCTCCTTGCCATGCAGATATGAGCCGTAGATCACCATGAAAGTGCCACCCAACGACAGGGAGAACACCGCCTGGCCCAATGCTGCGGCCATAACGGCGCCATTGACGTTGCCCAGGTCAAAGCTGCCCACGTACCACCTCAGGCCAGCGTCCGCTCCTTCCAGAGTTATGGCCCTCAGTATGAGTATTAGCAGGATCGCCAGTAGCATCGGCATTATGAACTTGCTGACGCGCTCGATGCCGTTTCTCAATCCCTTCGAGAGCACCAGACCGCACAGGCCGATTACCAGGAACGTTGTTATCAATTGCAGCAGCAGACTGACAAGATCGAATCCACTATCGGGCGGCAGAATCGCGGCAGAGTCGAAATCGAAACCAGCCAGCGAAACAGCCTGCCCAATTCCATGGAACGCGACCCATCCGAGTGTGTTGGAGTAGTATGCCGTGGCACAAAACACCACAAAGACGAAGAAATACCCCACGTATTTTCCGCCCGGCAAGCCACCTTTCTCGAAAGCGCCGAGCGTGCCACGACGAGTGTGGCGTCCGAGTGTCCACTCCGCCATTAGTGCCGGTATGCCGATGAAGATCACCATTATCAGGTAGAGCAAGACAAATGAAGCGCCGCCAAACAAGCCAACCATGTAGGGGAAACGCCAGACATTGCCCAGCCCTACCGCCACTCCGATCATCGTCATGAGGAGGCCGAACTTGGAGGCGAATGTCTCCCGACTTTGCATTGGGCCTGAAGTCATGAAAGGAGTGCTATCTGTGTCGTGCAATGCAGTCAATGAGCTTCATGACGTCGTCCTCAGAGTTGTAGTAATGTGTTGATGCTCGTAGTCCTCCAACATTAGAGGTATAGCGTATCGATATCATGATGCTTTCAGCCAACAGCTTATCGAGCAAGGCCTTGTCCTGTTCATGGTCCTCGTAGCACCGGAAGATCGTGATGCCTGATCTGAATTCGGGGTCGCGTTTGGTTACGAGCCGAACTCCTAGCTTGTCGAGCTCGTCGTGCAGTAGGTCTGTGAGCTTGCGGATATGACCCTCCACGTTCTTGATGCCTATGGCATTCACCAACTTCAACGACCTGCCAAAGCCAACGGCGCCCGGATAGTTGGAGGTTCCTGCAATCTCGAACTTCTTTGCGCTGCGTGGGAATTCGTAATCCCTGTACGGTGTGATATCCGGAGTCTGAAAGTAGGTGCCCCAGCCACCATGGGGCGGCTCCAAGGCTAAATATCCGTGTGATGCCGGCTCCAGTGTATCGAGTGCGCGGTCCGACACGAACATCACGCCACAGCCAAAGGGAGCGTTGAGCCACTTGTGACCTCCAGCGATAACGAAGTCTGCATATTGGGTCGCAAGATCAATCTCCATAGCACCCATTTCTTGGATAGCGTCGACAACGAGCCAGATTCCTCGTGTCCGACAGAGTTCAGCAAGAGCCGACATGTCCATCCGATACCCTGAGCACCATTGGACTGAGGATACGCAGATAGCACGAGTCCGAGCATCCATGGCGGCGGCGAAATCATCTGCAGACAAGGCACCTTCATCGTGTGATCGTACTGGCTTGATCTCGAGACCAACGGTGTCTCGCTTCGCAGACCATGGTATGGCCACCTGGAGGTATTCGGTATCTGCGATGAGAACGTTGTCGCTATTGGTGAGCGGGATAGCGTTGGCTGCGATGTTGAGGCCGTGAGTTGTGCTCTCGATCAGCGCTATGTTCTCGACTGGCGAATTGAGCAATTGTGCTGCCTGGTAAATCGCCTCGTGGCGCATGTTGTCCATGGCCAGGTGCAAGCGGGAAGCATCTCCTGCATCACCGCTCACCGCGAGCTCTAGGAATTCTTCTATGCCCAGTCGGGCTTGAACTGGAGTGAGGCTCACCGCGGCTGCATCGAGAAACACCTTGTTTGCCAGGCCGGGGAATGATTTGCGTGCGTCAAGCAGGTCCATTGTCCGCTTCTTGTCTCGGGTGCCACTTCACAAAGTCTACACATTGTAGCTCATCAAGCACTATGTGAAAACAATCATCTACGTACTTGCCTAGCTGGGAACGTGTTCTGGCACTATTGTTCTTGCCCATCAAGACATGCGACTCTGCCGGGGCCAGGTACGAAAGTGGTGGTCCGGCAAGACCAGAGAGGTCAACATGAGATTGCTGCGAATCACGACGACAGCTAGTGCCCTGGCTTGTCTACTCCTTTCGCGATCGGCGGCGATTGCGGCTCAGGACTCCAACGGGACAGTGGCGTTTGTCGGTGCCGTGATCATCGACCCGGCACAGGAGCACACGATTCTGGATGGGACCGTGGTCGTAGTGGATGGTAAGATCCAGGCAGTGAGCAGCGGGCGCGAACTTGTGCCTACCGATGCAACTGTGATCGACGTCTCGGGCAAGTTTCTGGTTCCGGGTCTTATCGATGCACATGTGCATATTGCTGACTTTGCTGCGGCGAGACGTGCGCTACGGTCTGGAGTGACAACGGCACGCGTTATGGGCGTTTCTCACTTCGTTGATGTTGGCATGCGTGAGTTGGCTGCATCTGGCGCAATCGAATCACCCGAGATCATCGCCGCAGGATACCACGTGCGGCCACGTCCAGCCGACGGTTTCTTCATGGACGATCCATCGATGGCCGATCTGCTGGAGGCTGGCGTGCATGGCGAGGACGCGATACGTCGCATGACACGGTTCATGATTGAACAGGGTGTGCAGGTCATAAAGGTGAATGCGACGGAACGTGCAGGGCTGCCAGAAACCGATCCGCGCAAGCCGTTCTATTCCGAAGCCGAATTGCGAGCGCTGGTGAGTGAGGCGAGCAGTGTCGGGCTACCAGTGGCGGCGCACGCGCACGGAGAGGTGGGTGGAAGGGCGGCCGTGCTAGCCGGTGTAACGAGTATCGAGCATGGGACGTATCTGAGCGACCAGACGCTCGCGCTGATGGCAGAGCGTGGCACCTATCTAGTACCAACGATTGCCGTGGTTGCCGATCTTACCATGCCGGGCGGTGACTACGATAACGCTGTACTCAACGTGCGGGGCAGGCACATGCTGCCACGCGTGCGGCAGATGGCGCGGCACGCTCATGATAGAGGCGTTGTCATCGCGGCTGCAACCGATACCGGCTATGGTCCGGAGAGTGTACTCCGACTCAGCCATGAGCTGATGGAACTTGTCGAGATCGGCATGACCCCGCTCGAGGCCATGCGAGCCGCGACTACTGTGGCGGCGGAGTTGCTCGGCGTTGGCGATCACACTGGGGAGCTGGCAGTGGGATACGATGCAGACATCCTGATCCTAGAGCGGAATCCCTTGCAGGATATCGGGGCCTATCAGGATGTGTTGTTGGTGATGAGCGACGG
>CP070792.1:192592-200653 GCA_020346845.1 Gemmatimonadota bacterium | reverse complement strand
AACAACAAGACCAGCAGCAGCAGGGAGACCACGGCCAGCATGGGCCAAGCGTACCTGCGCCAGATGTGGTAGTCCACACGTGTTGCGATCAGGAGCGCAACCATGCCTACAACGGCTCCAAGAAGTTGCTGTCGCGCCAAATAGCCGCCGGACCCATATGTTCTAGCTGCCAGAACACTCGATGCACCGTATACCGCGATGATACCGACAGCCACCAGCACAACGGTGATTATTCCTATGAGGCGCGTTTCCCAATGCCCGGCGGTACTCGGTAACGACTTCTTCACATCGCCTCCACCAACTGCCTGAATGTCTGGCCGCGTCGCTCGTAGTTGTCGAACTGGTCAAAGCTGGCACAAGCCGGCGATAGCAGTACGACATCACCACTTCGAGCTTCTCCAGCGGCGAGTTCAACGGCGTCCTCAAAATCCGTCACCGCAGCCGCTCGCGCGACACTCTGCACAGCGTCAACAATGGCGCTTGCCGCCTCACCGTATGCAACAACACTCCTGCATGATTGCATCGATTCATTTAGCTGGGAGAAGTCGTCCCCCTTTGGTCGGCCTCCAGCGATCAGGACGAATGGGCGGGTCATCGCCTGCAATGCCACGATCGCCGACGAAACATTGGTGGCCTTCGAATCATTGATCCACAGGACTCCCGCGATCTCACGAACGGGTTCCAGTCGGTTTGGCAACGGGATGAAGGAACTCACACCCGCGCGAATCGCATCCGCTTCTACATTCGCTGCGTCCGCAGCCAATGCGGCAGCGAGGGCGTTGGCAACGTTGTGATCTCCGAGAAGCGACAAGTCAGACCTCGGCAGCAACCGACGCCCGTGCAGCATCAAATCGCTGCTCGTGCGGTCGTAGTAGGCATCGGCGTCGCCTGCGAGACTCCAGTGGAGATGTCGACCTGCCACTCCCGCTGCCAGTTCCAGCACCGCGGGATCGTCAGCGTTGAGAACCCACACCGAATCCGCAGACGCATTGCGAAACAGATTACGCTTGTCCGCGTAGTATTCTGCCACGCTGGCGTATCGGTCCAAATGGTCCGGTGACAGATTGGTGACAACGCCAATTGTTGGATCGAGATGAGGTGCGTCATGTAGCTGGAATGACGACGCCTCGACAGCCAACCAAGCAGGGAATGGTGGCTGGCCTGCGACCTCTATCAACGGTAGACCGATATTGCCGGCCGCTAACTCCCTGCCACCGGATGCGGCAAGTATGTGAGCCAGCAAAGCGGTAGTCGTCGTCTTGCCGTTTGTCCCGGTGACAACGATGAGTCTAGTGTCGCCCAGAAACATGGCTGCAAGATCGAGCTCAGCCAGAATCTCCGCGCCTGCATCTCGGGCCGCGCGTAGTGGCGGCGCACTTGGCGGCACACCCGGAGATGTTATCACCGCGCACGCATTCGCGATGCGCTTCAGGTCGTGGTGGCCGATGTCGACAGTCAGCCTGTCGTTTGTCAATCCTTGCGCGACTTCCCGCAGTTCGTCCGAGTCGGCCGCGTCGGACAGGTAGACGCTGAGCCCTTGCGCTTCTAGGAATCTGGCTGCGGCGCGGCCGCTCCTACCCATGCCTATGACCGCTATCTCGCCACCACGCCAGCTTTCTGGGATCATCTGATCTTCAGAGTCGCCAGAGCCAGTAGCGCGCACATCACTCCAATTATGTAGAAGCGCGTCACCACCTTGGGCTCCGACCAGCCCAATTGTTCGAAATGGTGATGTATCGGCGCCATGCGGAATACCCGGTGCTGCCTGGCGTACTCGATTCCGTAGCGTTTCTTGCGCCAGCGAAAGACGCTGGTCTGTATGATCACCGAGAATGTCTCTGCGGCGAACACTCCGCCAACTAGTAGCAGCAGGAATTCGGATTTGAGCAGGATCGCAACTGTGCCGAACGCCCCCCCAATAGCCAGACTACCTGTGTCTCCCATGAAGACTTCCGACGGATGGGCGTTGAACCACAGGAAGCCCAAGGCGGCTCCCATCAGACTGGCACAGAATATGGCCAACTCGCCGGCGCCAGGCAGGTAGTACACGAACAAGTAGTCAGAGTAGTCGAAGCGACCGAACACATAGGCAAAGACTGCGAAGGCTGCTGCCGCGAACACCGTCAAGCCTGCCGCCAGTCCATCCAAGCCATCTGTGATGTTGACGGCATTACTCGATCCGGCTACCACGAACGTCACAAACGCCACGTACAATATCGGTGTCATCAGCACCAGGATGTATTTCGCAAATGGTAGCGCTGTTGCATTCGCCGGCATATCGACTGTCACCGGCCACAGCAGAAGGGCAGATCCCAGTGCGATGCCGAACGTCACCTGGCCGAGTAGCTTATGCCGCGCCACCAGACCGCGTGACTTACCCTGCACGATCTTGAGGTAATCATCCACAAAGCCGATCGCACCCATCCACAGTGTGGCCGCTGCGGCTACCAGGACATAGCGGCTGTCCAGGCGAGCCCACAGCAGCGTGGGAATGATGGTGCACACGATGATGATCAGCCCGCCCATCGTTGGGGTACCGCGCTTGGTTTGGTGCGACGAGGGGCCATCGGCTCGAATGACCTGGCCCACACCCAAGGAATTCAGCCGCTTGATGACAATCGGTCCCACCACAAACGCCAGGAGTATCGCCGTCACCGTAGCACCCGCAGCGCGGAAGGAGATGTATGTGAACACATTGAAACCGAAGAAATTGGAACTCAACGGGGTCAGTAGATGATATAACACGACGCCTCTTAGTCCGGGATTAAGTGGGGAACGGCACGTTCCATACGCACCCCCCGTGACCCTTTGATAAGAACCAGTTCATTGCCATTCAGCCAACCGGCCAGATCTCTTCCGAGGCCGTCTGCATCCTCGGCAACCAGCAGACGGTCTCCCAAGATGTCTTTGTAGGGCTCAAACGCCGGAACGAATTCACCGAGCACTGCCACCATGGCTGGCTTCGCCGCCATCACGGCGTCCGCCATCCTTGCATGAAGTCGGGAGCTATCAGATCCAAGCTCCAGCATGGTCCCAAGCACGATGACCAACGGGCGATCGTTCCTCATGGCCTCCGCCGTGGCGAGCAGCGCAGCCAAGGATCCTGGATTCGCGTTGTACGTGTCCTGCAAGATCACGAGATCACCGCGAGTCACCAACTCACATCGTCCGGCGGGCAACGACACTCCCCGCAGCGCCGAGGAGACCACAGGTATATCGAGCCCCAACTCCTGCGCAACTGCCAGTACCAGCATTGCGTTGTCTAACTGGTGGCGTCCCAACAGGGGCAGGACGACTTTACTGCCACCAAAGCTAAGCCATCCATAGCCGCGAGAATCGACTCCGCATTGATCGGGTCTTACAGCCGCACCCTCACTCACGCCAGCTACGATAACTCGACCGGAAACCTCGGACGCACTTTGTGCCAGCGCCTGCGGTTCAGTACCTACGACAGCGACCGGTACACCGTCTGCCAATGACACCTTCTCCGCCAGCACTCCCTGCAACGACCCGAACCCCTGGAGATGACCTTCAGCAACGTTCGTGATAACCGTTATCGACGGCTCGATTATCTCTCTCAGCCTCGCGAGTTCACCCGGTTCACTCGCACCCGCTTCGACTACTAGTGCCTGACAGCTCGGAGTGGCTTCAAGCAGCGTCAACGGGACGCCTACCAGGTTGTTGCGGTTCTGCCTGGTTGCGTGCACCTGCCACCTCGTACTCAGCGCGCGGATCAACATCTCCTTCACCGAGGTCTTCCCATTAGTGCCGGTTACCGCCACGACTGGACCGTCGAACTGATCGCGATGGTCCCTCGCAAGATGGCCCAGCGCCACGAGCGTATCGTCGACTTCGAAGCAGTGGAGACCCGAGATCGGCGTCGTTCCACGCCGCACCACAGCACCCGTTGCACCGCTTTCCCGCGCGGATTCGAGAAAGTCGTGCCCGTCGAACCGCTCTCCTACGAGGGCCACAAACAGTGCGCCATCCGTCAGCTGTCGGGTGTCGGTAGCAATGGAACTGAAGTCTGTGTCTGGGGCCGACGCAGTACCAAGGACGCGGGCTATCCGTGTACCGGTCCACCCCTTCACCGGGATTGTCCTACCGCCGCACGCACAATCGACGGCTCATCGAAGGGCATCTTCTCGGTACCATAGATCTGGTAAGTCTCATGTCCTTTGCCTAGCAACAATAGGCAATCGCCCGATCGGAGTAGTGAAACGGCCCGATGTATACCTTCCTCACGATCGGGTATGCGCAGGCGCTCCACGTGTCCCAGACCGCTCTCGACATCGTCCAGGATCCGCTGCGGATCCTCCGTTCTTGGATTGTCATCTGTGATCACAACGAGGTCGGCTAGCCCCGCGGTTATACTCGCCATGATCGAACGCTTATCGCGGTCGCGATCGCCACCGCAGCCGAAGAGCACTACTAGACGACCGGGAGTGATAGCCCTGATAGTTCTGATTGCGCGCTCGAAACCGTCAGGTGTGTGTGCGTAGTCCCGCAACACGTTGAACTCACCTGACCAGAGTCGCTCCATCCGGCCCGGCACCTGGGGTGCGTCCGCGAGTCGCTCCACGATCAACGCGGGCTCCACACCGATTCCCCACACAGCAGCAGCGGCAGCTAGCGCATTGGCCACGTTGTACTCACCCAACAACGGGAGCCGCACGTAGTGCTTCGCGTCACCAAAGCAGAAGGTGCAGCTGGTACCTGAGTCAATAGGTTGTTCGTCCGTGGCGCGGACTTCGGCTCTCGATGCACGCCCGTAGTGCAGCCGGCGAATGTCGCTCCGTTCGGGAATGGCACTCCACGTCGGATCGTCGGCGTTCAACACTTCGACACCACCTGACGAAACCAACTGTGACAGTTCCATCTTCGCCGCGGCATATGACTCGAGGTCATGATGGTAATCCAAGTGCTCGTGCGTGAGATTGGTGTATACCGCGGCGTCGAAGGACACACTGTGCAACCGTCGTTGGTCCAATCCGTGGGATGACGCTTCGCAGGCAACGTGGGTAACACCGTGGCTCTTCAGATCCGCCAATACCGCCTGAAACTCTACAGGTCCCGGCGTAGTGAGTGATGCGTAACCCGTCAGGTGTTTCCCGGCACCATCGATCGCTCCCAGCGTTCCGATTGTGCTGGCCGATCCTCGTGAGTTGAGTAGATGCTGGATGATCGCGACCGTTGTTGTCTTGCCATTCGTTCCGGTCACCCCGACGAGTGTCATCTCATCTGTCGGGTTGTCATAGAACTCGCGCGCCGCAACACCCGCTGCGTGTCGCGAATCGCTCACCATTATCTGCGGCAGAGCTATATCGTTGCGATGGGTAACCAATGCTGCCGCTGCACCACGGTCACTCGCATCCCGGAGGAAATCATGTCCATCTACTGCCGTACCTTCGATGGCGCAGAAGAGCGTGCCCGCGGCCACTTTGCGGGAGTCCTCTGCGATCCCGGTGACCTGGAACGTTTCGCTGAAGGGTGCCACGAGTAGCCCGGTATCATCGAGCGCCGCAACGATGGCGGCAATCGGCTTCATCGGCGGTTCGTACCCGTGGTGGAAACCGTCACCACCGCACCACGCGTCACCAGAGACCCTGCTGCGGGATTCGTGCCCGCAACATCACCCAGACCTAGTGTCTTGATCCTGAGGCCCATACGATGCAGCTCACGCGCCGCGGCTCGCAGCGATAGCCCGGTCACATCCGGCACTCGGCATGTATCTGCGCCAGAGGCCTGTCTCGCACCCGGTGGCCAAGTGAGTGTTACCGCGACTTCGCCAGGTGGCTCGATGCGTCGTCCCGCCATCGTGTCCATCTTACTCACCAGCTGTGACCGATCTAGTACCGAGGTCTCCGCAGCAAGAAGCTGTTCCAGCACTGCCTTTGTGAGAGGAACGGCGTTGACGGCCGCATAGGGCGACCCCTTGGGCTTATCCAACTTCACCACCATCACTATCTGTGGGTCATCCGCCGGGAACAGCGACGTGAAGCTGGCGGTGTATGACTCACGATCGTAGCCATTTGGACCGGCCAGCCACGCCGTGCCCGTCTTCCCACCGACCTCGTATCCTTCCAGCGCAGCCGACTTGCCTGTGCCGTCTTCGTACACAACGCCGCGCAGAGCGGAACGGAGCTGACGCGCCAACCACGGGGGAACCACCCTGCGGACAGGCTCGGGCGCGTGCCGGTACACCACCTTGCCATCCGGAGTCACGACCTCTCCAATGAGGGTCGGCCGCATCATGATGCCGTCGTTGGCAATAGCGCCGTAGGCCTGTGCCAGCTGCAACGGAGTCACGTTGATCTCGTACCCCATTGCCATGCTCTGACCGGTGATGCCACTCCAATCGCTGGGACGCTTCAGGGATCCGGGCGACTCAGAGGGGAACTCTATGCCCGTCCGGCTACCAATGCCGAAGTCGCGCAGCATCTGGTATTGCTCCTCCGGCTTCAAGCGCTCGGCCAGCTTCACGATGCCGATGTTGCTCGACTGTTCTATCACCTGCTCCAGCGAGAGCCAGCCGTTCTCGTGCTCGTCGCGGATGGTACGATGCTCGGTTACCCATTCACCGTTCTCCGCCCAGACCAGCGTGTCCCAACCGGCGCGCTCATGCAGAATGAGGGCGGCCGCAGCAAAGACCTTGGCGGTGGATCCGGGTTCAAACGGCGTGTCTATGGCACGCGACGTGGGGGTACCGTCTACGTAGCGGGAAGCCAACGCCAGCACTCTACCGGTCGCGGGTTCCAGCACCACAACGTCACCCGATTCAGCGTCGTATTGCTGGAGTGCCTCGTCGAGGGCGTCCTCCGCGATCTCTTGCAGTCCAGCGTCCAGAGTCAGGTATACGTCGTGCCCCGGTTCCGGGAAGAGATTCGGCCTGGCCGGCGATTCGTACTTGCGGCCGCGCGAGTCCTTGATCACGACCTTGCGCCCGTCGGTACCGGCAAGCAGCGTATCCAGTATCAGCTCGATTCCGCTGCCCGTGCGGCCGTCCTCCCTTGGCCGTCCGATCAGCACGGTGGCTAGGTCCCTACCCCTGTAGGATCTCTCAAACTCACTCGTCAGATGGATTCCGTTGATCCCACGCAGATTCTCAACCTGCGTGGACGAGAAAGGACCGCCAAAGTAGCCATATGTTTTGCGGAGCTCGCGTCGGATTCGCGCCCACGACAATCCCAGATTCCTCGACATCAGATTGATGATCTGTTCATCAGACCGAGTGGGATCGAACTCCGACGGCGTTATGTCTATGCGGAACCGCTCTATCGACTCGGCCAGGACCTCACCGTTGCGGTCGTATATGGTGCCTCGAGGAGCAGGTTGTGGCAGTTCGGCAGTGCGCTGCTCCAACGCCTCTCTAGCGTAGCCAGCACCGGACCAGAGCTGCACTTGCGCGGCCCGCACCAGAACGATCGCCGCCATCGCGAAGAACGCCAGCTTCACGGCTCCCAAACGAACGACCGGCTTGGCCACTCTCAACGCCTCTCGGGTAGGGGTACGGGAAGGATCACTATCTCACTGTCAGCCGACTCACGCAATCCGAGCGATTCTGCCCGCGGAATGAGGACCTCTCTGCTGCTAGCTCTGCTGATGCGATGCCTGAGATCGGTCCGCTGCCCGACGAGCACGGACCTATGTGTTCGCAGCGAGTCCAATCGACTCGCTGTCATGTAGCCGGCGGTATCACGTCTGATCACCCACGCCAAGATCACCAGGATGAACACCACCCACAGAACCAGCCAGATCCGTCCCTTAACTCTCATTCGCCTTGCGGAACACTCTCAACTTTGCACTCCTGGCGCGCGGGTTTGCCGCCATCTCGCGCTCGCTCGGGCATATCGGTTTCTTGGGATCGATCGTGCCGAGCGCCCTCCCCCGGCAACTGCAGACGGGTGAGCCCACCGGACACACGCACGCTCGTGCCCACTCGCGGAACAACCCCTTGACGGAGCGGTCTTCACCGGAGTGGTAGCTCACGACGGCAATCGCACCACCACAAACTAACGACTCACGCAGTGCGGGTAGCGCATCTTCCAACGCCTGCAACTC
>CP070792.1:184214-192492 GCA_020346845.1 Gemmatimonadota bacterium | reverse complement strand
TCTCAGGATATCGTTCGACTACAACTCGAGCCGGAGCACGCGAATGAGAACCACGTTGTTGGCGCTCAGCCTGGTCGCCGGGGCTGCTGCAACAGCATGGGCCCAGGTCGATCCTGGATTGCTGTCGTCAATGAAGGCCAGAAGCATTGGGCCTGCCGGGATGAGCGGGCGGGTCTCAGCGGTCGATGTGGTGGAACGCGACCCGAACATCATCTACCTGGGCTCGGCAACCGGCGGTGTGTGGAAATCCGTCGATCGAGGTCTCACATGGAAGCCGATCTTCGACGACCAGCCCGTGTCCTCAATCGGGGATGTTGCGGTCTTTCAGGCTGCACCCGACATCGTTTGGGTTGGCACTGGTGAAGGGAATGTGCGTAACAGCGCTGGTGTCGGTAACGGCATCTACAAGAGTATGGACGGTGGCGAGACCTGGGAACACCTCGGCCTGGAGCGATCGGAACGGATACACAGGGTAGTGCTGCACCCTACAGATCCGGCGATTGCGTACCTAGCGGTTCTGGGTCCCACATGGAGCGATGGAGCGGAGCGCGGCGTATACAAGACAACGGATGGTGGGAAGACATGGGATCGCGTTCTCTATGTCAATGAGCGAACGGGCGCGGCGGACCTGATCATGGATCCGGGCAATCCCAACAAGCTATTCGTCGCCCTGTGGGAGCATCGCCGTTGGCCTTGGTTCTTCACGTCGGGCGGACCCGGGAGTGGTCTCTACGTGACACACGACGCTGGCGAGACCTGGAAGCAGCTCACGGAAGAGGACGGACTTCCAAAGGGTGAGCTTGGGCGATCGGGCATTGCCATTGCCAGAAACGATCCCAACGTGGTCTACGCTCTGGTTGAGGCGGAGAAGAGTGCACTACTACGTTCCGACGACGGGGGCCAGAGTTGGCGCACTGTAAATGACTCCCGCGGCATCAATCCTCGGCCATTCTACTACGCGGACATACGCGTCGATCCGCTCAATGAGAATCGGATCTATAGTCTGCATAGCCGCATAACGGTCAGTGAGGATGCCGGAAAGAACTTCGCGACGGTGGTTCCGAGCTCGATCATACACGGTGACGTACACGAGCTGTGGATCCACCCTGAGGACAGTCGTTTCCTGATAATGGGCAATGACGGTGGAATCGGCATCTCGTTTGATCGCGGAGAGAACTGGCGCTTTGTGGAAAACCTGCCACTGGCCCAGTTCTACCATCTCAATCTCGATATGGCCACGCCGTTCAATGTGTACGGTGGCTTGCAGGACAATGGATCGTGGTTTGGTCCGAGCTCGGTGTGGATGTCGGGTGGCATCCGCAATGTGCATTGGACCAGGGTGGGTAGTGGTGACGGTTTTGCCACGATGGCGGATTTCGGTGATCCACGCTGGGGCTACAGCATGTCACAGCAGGGCCGGTTGAATCGGTTCGACAGAGTGACAGGAATAAGAAAGGAGATACAGCCGGTTCACCCGGATGGCGAGAATCTGCGCTTCAACTGGAATGCAGCGATCAATGTCGACCCAATGGATTCGACGACTATCTACTTCGGGAGCCAGTTCGTTCATAAGACCACTGATCGTGGCGAGACGTGGACCGTGATCTCACCTGACTTGACCACCAACGATCCTGAGAAGCAGAGATACAGCGAGAGTGGTGGGATCACACGGGATGCAACCGGTGCTGAGAATCACACCACGATCATGACCATCGCGCCGAGCCCGGTCGAGGAGGGAGTGATCTGGGTTGGCACCGATGACGGCAATGTCCAGCTCACTGTTGATGGTGGAACAACGTGGGCGAACGTGGTAAACCGCATAGAAGGCGTTCCCCAGAACACATGGGTACCTCATATCGAACCCTCCAAGTTCCACGGCGGCTCAGCCTTCGTGGTGTTCGACGATCACCGTAGGGGAAACTGGACCTCCTACCTCTTTGTGACGGAAGATTACGGCAGGAGTTGGCGCAGTCTGGCAAACAATGGTCTTGTGGGGTTCTTACATACGGTTGAGCAAGATCCCATGGTTCCCTACCTACTGTACGCTGGCAGCGAATTCGGGCTCTTTATGAGCCTGGACGGCGGTGAGTCTTGGTTCAAGTGGACGCACGGGACCCCTACTGCTCCCTATCGCGCCCTGATGGTACATCCCCGTGACCATGATCTGGCGATGGGAACACACGGACGGGGTGTGTATATCCTGGATGATGTCAGACCGCTCAGAGCCCTCGCAACGGATCCGTCGATGGCGATGTCTCCTGTGCTTCTGTTTGAGCCACCACCGGCTATTCAGTACGCGATTGCGGAAGCCATCGGGTACCGTTCCACCGGTCATTCGATGTTCTTTGGCGAGAACAGAGCCTATGGAGCCTTGCTCAGCTTCTGGGTCGGAGATTCGACGGCCTCAACTGCCACAATAGAGATCGCGGTGGGAGACGAAGTTGTTCGGACAGTTGAACAAGAGGTGCATATCGGCTTGAACCGATTCGTGTGGAACCTGCGAAGTGACGGCTTCAAGACGCTAACGTCGAGTGGTACTTCAACTGGTATGGCGACTCCTGTGCTCCCGGGTGATTACTCGGTACGTGTCATTGTGAGAGAGGACACGGCTGAAGGCACATTGAGGGTCGATCCGGATCCGCGGCTGGAAGTTCCGATGCGCGGTAGAGAGCTGAAGGCTACAGCCATGTTGCGGGTCGGCCAGAGGACTGAGGTTGCTACAGAGGCGGTCGAGCGGATCCGCGCTACCAAGAAGGGCCTGGAAGCTGGTCTGGCTGCTCTGGGGGAACGGGAGGACAGCGCCTCACAGGAACTGGTGGTAGCTGGTGAAGCGCTGGGTATGAAATTGGATTCGCTGGCGGCTTTGTTTGTGAATCCACCCGGCGCAGGCCCTGGTGGGGATCCGCCCGTATCGTCGCAGCTCTCTCGCGTGTATTTCTCACTGCAAACGTCTTGGGACGCTCCAACTGAGGCGCAGCGCCTGAGACTCGAGCGCGCCGAGAGCGAGTTGGAAAACGCGCTGGCGGAGCTGAATGACGTGTTCTCCGGAGAGGTGGCCGTATTTCGCCGCCAGCTGGTGCGAGCGGGCTTGGACGTGATACCGGATGTCGAGGAACTCGACATAGATTGGACTGGGGAGGTAGGATAGCCTCTGTTGTCTGAAGGGAACAGAGAAACGGGGAACGGAGATCCGTAATGTTCCCCGTGTGTATTTAGCTGACTTTCACGCTCGGTTCGATCTTGAGGAGGCCGCCGAAGCTCCTCTTGCGCCTGCCGAATTCTGACAAAGCGGCTACCAGGTTGCGTGCACGGAACTCAGGCCACAGGGTATTGGTGTAGTAAAGCTCCGCATAAGCTGCCTCCCACAGCATGAAATCTGACAGCCGTTGCTCACCCGCTGTCCGAATCAGCAGGTCGAGATGGGGCACCCCTCGATGGATTAGCGGATCCATGAGATCGGGATAGATCTCTTCTGGGGCCAACGTACCCCGTGCGACGGCCCTGGCGAGTTCCGCAGCCGCTTGTGCGATCATCCAGCGAGAGCTGTAGTCGATAGCCAATCTCAAATGAAGCGTCGTTCCGTGCCGCGTTGCATCTTCCAGCTCCTCGAGCGTGCCCAAGGCGCTGCGTGGGATTCTGTCTCGTCGCCCGATCGCCGTGACCTTCACACCGTTCTGCAGTAGCTCCGCCCGCTCTCTGCGGCAGTACTCACGTAGTAACCAGAACAGCCGCCCTACTTCGGTGGGTGGTCTCTTCCAATTGTCGCTGGAGAACGCGTACAGCGTGAGAGTCGTAACGTCCAGGTTTGGTGCACTACGTACGATATCGCGTACGCTGTCAACGCCTGCTAAGTGCCCACGCCATCGAGGCTTGCCACGTGATTTGGCCCACCTGCCATTTCCGTCCATGATGATGCCGACGTGCAATCCACTCATGTCTTCTCCAGTGCTTCGCGCGCTTCACTCAGTAGAGTTTCCATTCGGTTGATATATGCTTCCAGCGCTTTGCGGCCCTTCTTTGTCAGGCTGTACTCGGTTCTCGGCTTACGGTCCTCGAACCCCTTGTTGACCTCGATATACCCGGCGTCTTCGAGCTTACGCGCGTGAACACTGAGGTTCCCGTCGCTGGTCTTGAGTATGGTCTTGAGATCACCAAAACTCAGGCGTTCCTCAGCCGCGAGTGCAGAGACAATGCCCAATCTCATCCGCTCATGGACCAAGCGGTCCAACTCGTCGTACGGTGGCTTACCCGCCATGTCTCCACACGATGTCGAGTCCGACGCCTATGTGGAGCCCACCAAATCCCAAAGCCAGCATCACGAGACCGAGCTCGACCCTCAGGAGAGCAATTGCTCCCAACACCAGAAAAGCCACTCCCATCCACCGGATTGCTCGAACCGACAATGTCCCACCGGCCGTCACCCCCGCTCCGTATAGGGCAAGCCACATGCCGGGCAGCAGGCGGGTGGCATTCTGCGCGTCCAGGGCGAACGTCAACATTGCTCCCGCAATCAGCGTAGGTGCCATGACCCAGACCACTCTCCTTAGCACACCGGACCATAGCGGTACGTCCGTTCCACGTGCCTTCATAGCGTTTGCTCCGGTGGCGACGATCACAGACACTGCCGCAGCCGGTATCCAGATCCTCAGGTCGGTAACATTCTCTGCTGACCGACTCAGCCAGGCAGCTGCCAGGCCAACGATGCCGCTCACCACTAGCCCCCAACCGGATACGGCCGTGAAGGTGGAGGCTGTCTCCATGGTGCGCCGGATGTAGTCCAGCGTCTCCTTTGCTTCCTGGTGGTCCTGCTGGGTCGGGATCGACACGGTGCTCCCCCTGAAATCCGGCCGCAAGTAAAGAACTTTACAATGCAAAGTAAAAGCCTTCAGGAATGTTGCAAGGGATCCACGTCACAAACTCGGCTCAGGGTCATGCCCGGAGCTGGGGCCTTGAATGAAAGGAGGGTGGGCCATTAGAATTTCATCCCTTGCTGTGGGAATTGACGCGAGCTTTCTGACTGGCTGAGCAATCATATGGCACTACTATCCCTCAAAGGCATCTCCAAATCGTTCGGTTCTGTTATGGCCGTCGATGACATCTCATTTTCGGTCGATCGGGGCGAGATAGTCGGGTTCTTGGGTCCAAATGGAGCCGGGAAGTCGACCACTATGCGGATCATAAACCAGTTCTTCGAGCCTGATGCCGGAGATATCAGGCTGGAAGGGCAGGCGTTGATAGAGATTCCGCGGGAGGCGAAGCGAAGGATCGGCTACTTGCCGGAGAACAACCCCTTGTATGGAGACATGCTGGTTGTCGATTACTTGAGCTTCATTGCTGATCTCCGTGAGTTGGCGGGATCGGCCCGTGACAGGGCGATCGATGATGCGATTGCTGCTACCGGCATCAGCGAAGTGTACTATCGTCCGATCGGTGAACTATCGAAGGGCTATCGGCAGCGGGTCGGCCTGGCCCAGGCAATCCTCCACAAGCCGGATCTCTTGGTGCTGGACGAGCCGACTGAGGGCCTGGACCCTAACCAGCGCGAAGAGATTCGAAAGCTGATAGAGAATCTGGGCCGAGAGCACAGTGTAATTCTATCGACCCATGTGTTACCGGAGGCACAGAACACCTGTTCCCGTCTGCTGATGATCAACGAAGGAAAGATCGTGGCCGACGGGCCAGTCGATCAGCTGATGGTGCAAGCCCGCGGTAACGTGCCAATCATCGTGGAAGCTTCCGGCTCGAACATCCCCGAGGAGCTTGGTAGACTGCACGGCGTCATCAGCGTGAATGAAACACCCTCGGACAATGCGGGCGTGATCTCGGTTACCCTGAGTGCAGACCCGTCCGTTGACGTCAGACCTAAGGTCTTCGAGTTGGCCAAATCGCAGGGATGGACGCTGTACGAGCTGCACCAGGAGCCCCCTACAGTAGGAGACATATTCCAAGAATTAACCACGACATCGGAATCGGAGTCGGAATGAAAGCTATATGGACGGTTGCCCGACGCGAACTGAAATCTCTGTTCGACCATCCGATGGGGTACATCCTGCTCGTGGTCTTTGTTGGGCTCAATGATTTCTTGCTCCTGCGAACCGCATACGCCCAATCACTGGCGTCACTGCGACCGCTACTCGAACTGCTGCCCTGGATGTTCCTCGTGTTTGTCCCAGCGGTGACAATGCGAGCCTTGGCTGAGGATCAACGCTCGGGCGTTCTGGAGGTTGTCTTGGCCCAGCCGATCACTGAAGTGGAATTGATCCTGGGCAAGTATATCGGTCAGCTCCTGTTTATCTGGCTCGCGCTAGGCCTAACCCTTCTGATCCCGATCGGGTTCAGCTTTGGAGCGGATCTGCAGGTAGGAGTGATCTTCGCGCAATACGTTGGTGCCGGACTGCTCGCCGCAGCATTTGCCGCCGTAGGTTTGTGGGCGTCGAGCCTATCTGGCAATCAGGTGACAGCGTTCATAATTGGAGCCGCCGTCATATTCCTGCTCATCTTCATCGGCCTCAACCCTCTCGTTGTAGGCCTTCCTCCGATGCTGAGTGGGATCGCCGCCAACCTGGGCGTGCTGTCGCATTTCACGAATATCACGCGCGGGGTGATCGATCTCAGGGACGCGGTCTATTTCGCGACGGTCGCGGCCATTTTCCTGGTGCTGGCGTACCTGGTTCTGATGGGCCGCAAGCTCACGCCGAAGGGTGTTACCCTCAAACGACTACGCTTGGGATCGGTGCTACTGATTGCAGCGCTGGTGGTAGTCAACCTGTTTGGAAGCCACATCCGCGGAAGAATAGATTTGACGCCGGGCAAGATCTACACACTGTCCAGCACCACCAAGCAAATGCTGCGCAATGTAGAAGACATCGTGTTGATCAAGCTGTTTGCATCGCGCGACATGGATCCGCGGTTCGAGCTATTGAAACGCGACATCAACGACCTTTTGGGTGATTTCCGCTCCGCGGGCAACGGCATGGTGCGCGTCACTGTGCGTGACCCGGCAAGTGATCAGGAAGCTGCAAACGATGCCGAAACTTTGGGTATACCTACCGTCCAATTCAATGTGGTGGGTCAAGGCGAGTATACGGTAAAGGAAGGCTATCTGGGCATTGCCGTGCAGTATGCAGGTCAGACAGAGACGATTCCGGTAGTGGATCACACCGAGAACTTGGAATATCGTCTCGTATCGTACATCAGAGATCTGACACGTGAGTCAGTGCCCGTCGTGGGCCTCGTGGAAGATCAGGCCGAACAGGCGCGGGGCGGTGGCTTCAGCGTCTTGCGACAAGCGCTCACAGATGGGTACGAGGTGAGGAATATAGATCTCAGCTCCCATACGCTGGACCCCGATTCGATCACTGCACTGATCCTGGCAACTTCGCCGTTCTTTCTGGAAGATTCTGTCCTTGGCAAAGTCCAAGATTTCGTCAGGCAGGGTGGAAGTGCATTCATTATGGCCAGCGGAATGCAATTCAATCCCCAGTCGCCACAGCCGATCGTTCAAACGGTACCGGTGGTTTGGAACCAGGTATTGGCGCCGTACGGCGTGTCCATTAGAGGAGACATGGTATTCGACCTGGCTTCGCATGAGCAGGCGTCAATCGCAGGTCGAGCCGGAATCCGCTACTTCCAGGGTTATCCGTTCTGGCTCAGAGCCCTGAGCACACAGGCTTCCACTGTGAACCAGAATATCCAGACGATGTTCTTGCCATGGACCAGCCAAGTGGACACGACGGGTGCTCTGCCGGGATCCGTGACTCCTTTATTCGTGACTAGTAGTGCGGCGGGCTACGAGGAAGGCCAGGCGATGGTTGCGCCACAGCGGCCGCCGCAGGACTACCCTACGGACAATCTGAGCTCACGCTTGGTGGGTGTGATGGTGAATCCGCTCGCCGCCGATCTAACAGACCTGCAGAGCGACAGTGTAGCCACCGAATTGCCTCCCAGGGGACGGCTTATTGTGATCGGAAGTGTAGAGTTCGCGCAGGACAACTGGGTGCGGAACGCGGGATCGAGTATCGTGTTCGTGATGAATGCGGTGGACTGGCTGGCGCAAGATGAGGCGCTGACCGCGATTCGGTCAAAGAATCGTGAGCCACCGGCGCTCGTGTTTGAGAGTAGTACACTCAAGGCGTTGGTTCAATATATGAACTGGTTGGGTGTGCCACTACTCGTCATCGTGGTTGGGTTGATGCGGTGGGTTCGCCGCAGGCGAATCACCCAACTCGTGTATGTACCTTCGGTGCAGTCGGAGGTCTGATGAATCCGAAACAACTCA
>CP070792.1:175803-184114 GCA_020346845.1 Gemmatimonadota bacterium | reverse complement strand
CCCAAGGCATAGATATCGGCACGCCCGTCGACCTCTCCTTCACCAAGAGCCATTTCCGGCGCCATGAAGGCGGGCGTGCCCGAGATTGCTCCGACCTGTGTGAGCTGGGAGTCCTGCTTGCCGTCTATCTCCACCTGCTTCACTATGCCAAAGTCGAGCACCTTTGCAAAATCCAGATCCACGCCGTAGCGGCATATGAAGATGTTGGCGGGTTTGATGTCCCTGTGAATGAGACCACCACGGTGGGCCTCATGCAGCGAGTGACACGCCTGCCGCAGAATTTTCACCACCCGCTCTGGCGGTTGGATGCCGTAATCAAAGACAAGCGACTGCAGATCCAAACCATCCAGCATCTCCATCACGTAGTAGAACGTGCCGTCTCGAGCTATGCCAAAGTCGTATAGCTCCACTGTGTGTGGAGATCGCAACGCCGCTGTTGCCTGTGCCTCACGCTCGAACCGCTTGAGAATGATGTTTGTTGCCTCTGCATCCACCGCTCCAAGCAGCTCTGGATGTATCAGCTTCACGGCTGCGTCGCGCGCCAACATCCGATGCGTGGCCTTCCACACTTCGCCCATACCCCCGTGCCCCAGCAGTTCCACCAAGTGGTAGCTACCCATCGAACGTGCCTTCGAGAGCTTCTGCCCCAATCCGTAAACAACCCGCGAGATCAGCACGGCGAACCCGACGGCTACTACGTTGGGCCACAGTTGTCGCACAACGACGTTGGTTTCCGGCAGGACACCGTAGCCGGAACGCGACATGACGAGCATCGTGATGGGCTCGCTAGCTGCAGCCAACACCGATGCTATCAATGTGTGCTTGGTCGTGTTGGGAACGATAATGGGATAGATGATCACCCAGACTGCTATGGGCGACCAGGCAAATCCGGGGCGCGTTGTGTCAAACCAGGTGGCAGGTACGATGGACACCGCTATGGTCACAGCGATGATGACCTGAAACGCCAATCCCACATCCAGCAGGCGCGTGGCCGACAACTTGCCGCTGCGCGCCAGAAAGAACACTACCGCGCAGCAGACGATCGCGACCATGTCGGTTGCGTAGTACAGCAACCGGTTCTCAACGAGATCCGTCAACTCAGTTACCACGGCAAAAGACACTATCACAACAGTCAAAAGCACACATAGGAACTGAAGTCGCTTCGAGACGTCGTCCAGCAGGTCGAGTGGCAAGCGCAGGCGCTTGCCCGCTTGCGACGTCGTGAGACTGATCGCGTCTTCAGTGCGGGGCCGGAGTGAGATCGGATCAGCCATTTCGGTCACGCCGGTTTGGTGGTGCCTATCACCAGGGTAATGTTGTCGCGCCCTCCGCGCTCCAACGCCGTCGCTAGCAGCTTGCGACCCACTTGTTCGGCAGACTCCATATTCGATAATTCTTCGTGAATCTCGTCATCAGTTACATGTGCGGTCAGACCATCGCTGCACAACAGGATGACATCGTCCCAATTGAGTTCGATCTTGTAGATGACCGGTCTTGCCTCTGCCCCACCCATGGCACTAGATAGAACATGACTCCAGGCTCCGGCCTTAGAAGGAGTCAAAACACCCTTGTCGACCAGGTCTTGTGCTAGCGTCTGATCGCGGGTGATCTGAATCAACTCCTCTCCACGCAGCCGGTAGCAGCGACTATCTCCTACCTGCACTATGTATCCCCGAGGCCACATCCCCAACAGCAATGTCAGCGTGGTTGCCATGCCGCCGGTGTCAGGCTGCTTCTTGGACTCTGTCACCAGGTCTTCATGACACTGCATTACTGTCTTGTGCAGTTGATCCAGGAACTCGTTCTCGTTGGGATCGCGCGTGTAGTAGCACTGCATACTGTGGGTGATGTAGCGGGCGATAGTCTCGGTCGCCATCCTACTTGCTTTGTCACCGCCCGCATGCCCACCGACTCCATCAGCCACCAGGATCAGAAAGGCCATCCTCTCGCCACTCAACGGCAGCAGATCCATGCTGGGGAGGCTCGTGCTGTGCACGTTCATTCGCTTGTGCAGCGAACAGATCAGGAACTGGTCTTCATTCCTCTTGCGCACTTTGCCAACATCCGACACACCAAAGACATCGAATTCATGGTCGAGTGGCTTTCGTTCGCTCGAATGCATCTCTGCTCCAGTACCGTGGCTGGTAGTAGTAGTGTTTGGTAAATGAACCGTGATTGAAGGCGATGGCAAGGGCCGACAGGCCCGGCGGTCGCGTAAGCAAGACAGATGCAGCGGCCAAACGTGCCGTTGGGGCGTCGGGTGCTACGCGATCATCGACCTCGAGTGTTCTGGCAGCTGCTGGAGCCGGCATCCCACACCGATCCGTCTTCCACTATGAACTCCCATTCGTAACGCTCACGGTATAGCGTCAGCTTCAACACGCCGTGGTGGTCCGGTGTCCAGCGCGCCAGTTGTCCGCTCGTCTCATCCTCTTCGAGTACGAGATACGTGCCGCCCGTTCCGACGACGAACTGACGGATGCCACTTTCCTCCGGTGCTCCATCGGCATCCTGAGGATCGAACCGCTGGTAGTTGTGGTCGTGCCCGGCGATCATGATGTCGATCCCGTTTTGGGTCAGCAGATCCCAAAGGTCTTGCATCTTCGCGTTGTCTCCATGCTTCGAAACGCTGAAGCGGGGATGATGCAAGTACGCTATGGAGCAAGTGCTTTGCCTCTCCCTCAACTCCCGTGAAAGCCACTCCCATTGGCGTGAGTCTCGCTTCACGGTCTTTCCGTCATTCGAGTTCAAGGCATATATGTCCCAGTCGGCCAGCTGGTAGTGATACCAGCCGTCGCCACGATCACCAGCCTGTCCCGGGAATGCATCGAAGTAATCGAAGTACGGGCTGGCGTTGCCACCCAACAGGAACCAGAGAAATCCGTTCTTGTAGTCGTGGTTGCCTGGTACCGGCCGCGTGATCGCCTTGTGCCTGCCCCACGTCGGGTCGTAGCACTCCCTGAACTTCCCATCGGTGGCTCGCTCGTAGGCATTATCACCCACAGTGAAGACCACAGTCGGAACGGTCGCCTCTGCGACAATGCTATCGAGCAATGCAGCTGTGATTTCGTCGCCGTTCGATTCGCAGCGTGCTATGTCACCCGCACCGACGAGGATGGCTACCGGCATTGAGTCGCTTCGAGGCGGCTCTGTCTGCGCAAAGACATCAGCATGTGCCTGTGTCACGAGACACACGCACACGACGGCCACAGCGTGCTGAATCTCGCTAGCCAACCTGCACCACCACCTTGCCGAAACTCCTGTTCGACTCGAGGTACTCATGGGCCGCCACAACTTCATGGAATCCGAATACCCGATCGACGACCGCCACCAATCGCCCACTTGCCAAGTCTGGCAGGACCGCATCTCTGAACGCAGCAACGGCTTCAGCCTTTTCTAAATCGCTGCGCGATCGCAGTACGGTTCCTTCGATTGTGAGCCGGCGCCTCAGCACTGTTCCCAGATCGGTTTCGGCTTTGGTCCCTGCGGAGAGCCCCACGAGTAGGATTCGTCCCCGGTGTGCCATGCACTCGAGCGTCTGTGGAAAGAACGCGCCACCCAGGAGGTCGACTGCCGCGTCCACCCCGCGTTGGGTCACCTGCAGTACTTTGCCCGCGAACTCGCCGTTCGCCGTATTGACACCGGCCTTCATGCCAAGCTCTCGCGCCTGCGCCAACTTCGACTCGGTGCGACTGGTCCCGATGCAACTCGCCCCACGTGCGTGTATCAACTGGGTTGCTGCTGTTCCCACCCCACTGCCCACCGCGTGAACCAGTACCCACTCACCGCTTTGCACTGATAACCGTTCCAGTGCATCGTGCGCCGTGATGAATACTTCCGGTATCGCAGCCGCATACTCCAGCGATATCCCCTCCGGCACAGGTACCACGTGCGCGGCCGCGGTCACCAGATACTCGGCGTACGCCCCACCGCCGACTATACCCATCACCCTGTCGCCAACCGCAATACCCTCAACATCAGGTCCAAGTGCATCGACGACGCCGGCGTGTTCCAGACCGGGTATGTCCTGCGGTGATCCCAGTGGTGCGGGGTAGCGACCGAGCCGCTGTAGTAGATCGGCCCGATTCAAGCCAAATGAATGAACTCGGACCCGGATCTCGCCGGCCGCCGGCTCCGGGAGAGTAAGGTGGCTCATTGTCAGAACCGATGGGGGCCCCGGTTTGGACACGATGATGGCACGCATGGTTTCCAGCGCTGTCATGATCGTTCAAGGTATGGCATCTTCAATCACGAACTCCGGTCTCCTAGTCTCGGCGATACAGGAGGTGTCCAGACCAGCGGTCGTTCCTTTGGTTATGAACTCTCCTATCAGCCCGAGCTCGCACCGATGATTGGCGTAGCCATGATGTTGATTTGGCGCCACGGTGTGCAGACCGTTGGGCATGAACTGCGCTACCCAATCTCCCCCTTCATACGGAGTCGCGGTGTCAAACACACCAGAAAGTAACAGAGCAGGAGTGTCTACGCGGATGGGATCCATAAAGCTTGCGGGTATTTCGGCAACGTCCCACAGCTCACATGCAGCCAGCTGACGTCTGACACGGTAGTCCTGCAGGTACGTCCCCTCCGATGCCGGGCCGATTTCGTGCTCTTCTATGAATGCCAAATCTTCGGAGCATGTTACTGTGATGAACATTCCGTCGCTCAACATATTGTCGAAGCCGATCGACTGGTCTATCTCAAGCTGGGCGAATATCGAAAAGTCACCTCGTGCCGCGGCGTGTACAGTGCGAGGAACGTGTCGGGCTCTCCCCACCGTGTAGAGAAGATGACGGATGCCGTCCATGAATACCCCTCGCGGTATCGTCACCGTCTCGCTCTGTCCCCTCTCCGGATTGTGAACCTCGGCTTGCACCGCTCCGGCTTCAAACTGTGCCAGGACCGAACGCCAATCACCTTCCAGGTCGGGAAATGCCGCGTGACAGTCTGGGCTGACGGCACAAGCGTGAAACACACCACGCAGTCCGCGCTCGGCCGCTCGTGCGAACGGCAGCGGGTTCTTCATATTGGTCGGCGCGATTCCCTTCAGTGCCACGGTGCGAACAGACTCTGTATGTCGTCGCAGATAGACCAGCGCCGCACGCGTGCCGTAGGAGCCACCATATAGGTTGATCATCTCGTATCCGAGTGCCGCTCTTATCTCGTCGATATCATCCATGGCAATCGGCGTTGTGTAGAGCGCTACATTTGCCGAGGGCCGTAGCTTTTCCAAACATCCCGTGACGAAGTCCGGCTCGAGGAACTGCATGAAGAATCTCTGCATTGTCCTGTCGCTTACGACGCCATCGCAGTCCAGGGGGTTTGAGCTGCCCGTGCCACGCTGATCTACGAGAACGATATCCCTCGTTGGATGCAGCGCTCGCAGCACCCACATCGCGCTACTGGCCGACTCAGTGGCCGCTGCACCGGGTCCACCCACGAAGTAGAACACTGGATCAGGCTCGGGGTCTGCAGACTCCGCAGCGATCACGACAACGTTGAGATCTATCTTGCGCCCGCTCATCGCAGCGCGGTCCTCGAACACCGAGTAACTGCCGCACCATGCAACCGCCTCAATGCGATCGAGTGTGCACTGCTCTAGCCAGTCTGCCGGCGGCTGGCGTTCTTGGGCGGAGATGCATGAAACTGTTGAAAGGGCGGTAGCGAGAATGGCTGCAGCGAGTCTGTGCGGCATCGGAGATCCCCGGTGGTGATACCTGGCCAAAGGTACAGTTGAGAGTAGGTGGCGCGGTAGTCTGTCTTAAGCAGATGAGCAGATGAGGAGATGAGCAGATGAGGAGATTGAGGAGATTAGGAGACAACGAGGAGGCGCGTCGGGGCACCATGACCCCGGCACTGGTTCAACTTCCCGAATCGATCTTCTTGGTGAGTGCCGGTTCCAGCCCCATCAGCCGAGCGTACGTAGCGAGCTGGCCCCTGTGATACATCTCCTGCGCTATGCCGTGGTGGAGCCACTGCATCTTTGTACCTTGCTCGCCGTCGAAGCGCTCGATGAACTGCCACATTGCCAGATCGCCTGCTTTGCGGAATCTCTTCTCCGCATCTCTCATCTGTGCACCGAGTAGCACCAGCAGCTCGCGCTTGGTTTGTGCCCGCTGTGCAGCCTCCGCGTACTGCTTGATCATTTTCGGCCACGGGTGGCGTTTGAAGTTCGTGTCGGGCCTCGTCAGCTCACCCGTCATGAGCATGGCGATTTCCAGTATGTGTTGCACCAGTTCACGAACACTCTTGACTTCCGGCGTAGGTCTGAAATCGATCCGCTGCGGTGGGATGTTCTTCACTTCGTCGATGATGCCTTGGCGCACGTCGAGCCAGGCTTCGAGAGTCTCATCGAGGAATGACGTTAGCTGTCTCATCTGTCGCACCCTCGAGATTGGGGTGAGCGTCTACCCTTGCCGCAACGCCACGATCACAGGCTGCCTCGCTGCCTTGAGAGCCGGGAAGAAGCCTCCCAAGAATCCCATTATCGCTGCGAAGGCCATTCCCGACAATAGTAATGCGGGTGTCACCCTGAATGCGAACGCCACCTCGCTGAACGAATTCCAGTTCGTAGTGCTCGTTACCAATCCGTTTATGGGCAGTGTGAGAATGCAGCCCATGATTCCGCCAATCAATGCGATGAACACGGCTTCGATCAGGAACGAGCTCAACACGTTGCCCGGCTTGAATCCCAGTGTCAGCAATACTGCAATCTCCGGCGCCCGCGACGACACCGCTGCGTACATCGTGTTGATGGCACCGAACACCGCGCCAATGGCCATGACGCCAGCGATGAAGATCGCGATGAAGTTCAGTATGAAGGTTAGGATCACAGACTGGTTCTCGTAATACTCGTTCTCTCTAAACGCGTCGAGATACAGTCGGGGGTCATCCTCGAGTTGTTGCTTCACCCCTTCAAACGAGGCTGGGTCTGTCATACGGAAGGTGACCGATTGGAAGACTTCTCCTCTAAAGACCGGCATCACTTGCTCGTTCTCCGCCCAGATCTCCGATTCGAAGGCCGAACCGTTGGCCGAGAAGTGCCCTGCCACGATCCAATCGCGGCCACCGAACGAGAAGGTCTCACCCAGTCCCGTGTTGGCGAATCTGTCTACAATCTTCTCCCCAACCAGCACCTCCGAGGCTCCTGGCCGCAGTTCACGACCAGCGATGATCTCGATTCCCTGTCGGACTTGCATCGCTTTCGGACTGACACCACGGACCACCAGGTTGGCCATGCCACCGGTCAGTCGGTCCGCCCCGATCACAACGAATACCTCCGGACTGGACAGCGGCTGGTTGTCCGATCCACGTGCCACGAACGGCATACCGGCGATGATGCTCGCAGTTTCGCGGCCTATGCCGCTGTACATCTCGGTGTTGGCGCCCTTGCGCAACACCAACGCGTTGTCAGAAGATCCCGATCTCACCAGAGCAGAGCGGAACCCGTTTGCCAATGCCATCATGGCAACGAAGACGGCAACAACGAGTGCCATTCCCGCAGCAGTAGTGAGCGTGGACACCGGTCTCTCTCTCAGACTACGCACGTTATAGGCGATGGGTATCTTCACGCCCCCTCCTATGCCACACGCCGCAGGGCTTGAACGACCTGTAAGTTCTTGGCCTGCCACGCCGGAACGATGCCGCTCACAGCTCCCAACAGTGTAGCCAACACCAATCCCAGGATCACTGTGCTCCACTCCACCTGAAATCCCTGGATAAAGTTGCTGACAGGGTTACCCGGTCCAAACATGAACTTGGATCCAAACACCCCTATCGCCCCGCCGATGAGTGTTATGAGTATCGACTCCACCAAGACCAGCCGGAACAGCAGGCCATCCTGGAAGCCCAGCGTCTTGAGCACGGCGTTCTCACCGATTCGCTCACGCCCCGCCATCATCATCGTGTTCGCAGCAATCAGCAGAATTGCAAAGAAGACGGCGGTGCCGATGGCCTTCACCAGAAAGCCGATGTTGCCCCACATGGTCACGAATCCGGCGTTGAACGCCTTCTCCGTTTCGGTCTTGGTTGGATTGCTGGAGTTCTCAAACAGTCGATCGATCCTGTCGATCACAGCCGGCGCGGCATCGGGATCATCCAGTTGGATGACATACCATCCCGGAATGATGTTGCCATCTACACCTTCATACAGATAGTCGTAGTGGAAGAAGAACATCTGATCACCAAAGCTGGGATCGTCCGGCTCGAACACCGCTCGAATCGTGAAGGTCCAATCACCCGGAAAGATGGTGCCCTGCAGAGTCACGTCCTGATTGAGCTCCCAGCCAAACCGTTCCATCAATCCGCGGCC
>CP070792.1:167307-175703 GCA_020346845.1 Gemmatimonadota bacterium | reverse complement strand
AACACCGCCCAGGGCGGTCAAGGCCAATCCGCCCCAGAAGGCGCCCCACATGATGGAAGAGGCTGCCTGGGCAGCCGTGCGTGTGACGGGCGCACCGAGTGATCGTTCCACACCCTGGGCGAAGTTCATTGCCATCCCACCGAACGCACCGACCAGGGCAAACAGAGCCACCACCCCGCCTACGGCCAGCCACGCGACAACCGAGTGCTTCACCTCTCTGGCTTCGAGCTTCTCGACTCCGAACGCAGCGAACGCCGAGACCACAAACGCGACTATGTACAGCGCCATCCCGGGAGCCCTCGTCTGCTTCACAAACGGGACCACCTCATACCAGAGACGGTAGAACGGAGTTGCGCTGCCCATTGCCACCAGCAGAAACAGGACACCTATGCCGGCTAGCCACAGAGTCAGGCGCCGTCGCTTTCCCGTTACCCCGAGGATGGCCAGGGCCAACACGGGGAGTCCCAGGTATTCCGAATGCAGCTTGATGGGGTTTGCACCCCAATAGGTGCTGTCAGCGCTCTGGCCCACGAACGATGAAAGGAATAGCTCTGGCAGGTGCACCCACGGGATCGCATACGAGGTCGCCTCGGCGAACCCACGGTAGCTCTCGGCGCGCGGCGAGAATGGGATGTACTCCCAAAACGGGAACATCTGTATCGCGCTGATGAAAAAGCCGAGTACTACGGCCCCCAGGGCCAAGCTGAGATCAATGAATCGGCCTGAGATCGGGCGATCCGAGGTCTCCCCGAACACCAAGTACAGCGTGAAGATCCCGGCTGCGATCAACATGTACTGCGCCATCTGGGGGTGCGGACTCAGTATCGCCAGGCCTACCGTAAGGGCCAGCAGACCGTAGCCCTCCAGCTTGCGCTCGCGGATCGCCATCCAGAGCGCCATCAATGCCATCGGCAACAGTGCTGTGACGAAGAGTTTCCCGTCGTGACCCGGGTGGACGTACGAGGCGACTACACCAGAGAGTTGGTAGCTCAATCCTCCAACCACTGCCCCTGCCCACCCTACACCGATTCTGCGCAAGAACAGGTATGCAAAGAAACCGGCGAGCACGTAGTGGATCACGAAGCCCAGGTTCATTGCGAATGCCGTGGGCAAGATGAGGCGGAGCCAGGCTGTGGGATAGAAGATGTCGCCGTGCATGGCGCCCACATACGGGAGGCCGCCGAAGATGTCCGGATTCCACAGCGGCATGTGGCCCAGGGCCTTCCACTGTTCGGCCTGCCACAGACGCCAGGCGTAGCCGGTGCCGAATTGGTCACTGACCGGACTCGCTAGAAACAAACCGCCCCACATCAGGACCGAGAGGAGCGCGATCCACACGGTACACAGGACCAAAGCGCTCAGCGTTGGGTAGCGCGGGCTGTATGGCTTAGGTGAATCACTGACTGCTTGGTTCACCAACTACCTCCTTCTTCCGGTTCATGGCCAAGGCTGCCAGCGCGGCACCGAGCTCGGTGGCGGTTAGAAGCAGCCGTGAGGCCACGGCGAGGGCCAGCGCAACATCGTACCGCATCAATGGTCCGAGAAGCGCAATGAACACCAACTCTCTCATTCCTACACCGCCCGGTGCGAACAGCGCCAGCAGGCCTACAATGTACCCGGCGGCGAATACCCCAATCGACACCCGCAGAGTGAGGTCGCTGGCTTCGAACAGGCCATGAGCCAGCAGCCAGAATGCAACTCCATAGGCGATCCATGATGCGAACGTGACCGCTGCGGCTAGCACTGCGGTGCCCGCGGGCAGCGGTCGTAGCTCGAATTTCGGGCCGGTAACCCGAGTGATCAATGTCGACAGCGGCTTCCACGTGAGCGCCGCGACTGCGCCAAAGGCGAGCAGCGCGGCGGCTACCAGCAAGACTGGTGACAGAAGGGATGCTCCCGAAGACCCCTCCACGGTACGAACCGCGGCCGCCGGGACCCAGACCGCCACCACGATAGCACCGGTTCCAACGGCCAGCGCCTGCATGGCCAATGCAGAACCGGCGGCAGCCCATCCCGCCACACCAACCCGTTGTGCCAGGACAGCAAGGCCAGCAATGCTCCATACCTTGCCCGGAAGATAACGGCCCAAGTTGGACAAGCACCAAATGGGCACGGCTTGCCTGAATCGCAGCTGCTGATTCCAACCCAGCAGAATCCGTCTCCAAGCCTCTATCAGCAGGACGTATGTACCCCAAACCGTCACGGCGGCGCCCACGATCCGCAATGGCCTCAGGCGGAACGTCACATCCAGAGCACTCAGTTCACCCCAGTTGGAAATGACGGAGCGACCTACGAAGCCGATCACGACAGCGGCCAGCAGGAGCTGGCCGGTCCAAACCAGGATCCTACGCGCCTGCATCCCGTGCCCTTTGAGCCACGCTAGCGTATACGGCTTCAAACACCTGCGCTGCGGCATCCGGCGCCAACCGCCGCTTGAGACCTGCTCCGTGTTCGGCAGCTGCACTTCTGCTCGACGCGTCGCGCAGCACTTCCTGAATGGCTTCCGCGAGCTTGTCCGCCGTGACCCCGTCTATCAGCCGCCCGGCACCGCTAGCAGGAACCAAATCGGCAACTCCCCCACCCTCTTTGGCTGCAACTACCGGCACGCCCAGCATGAGCGCTTCGGCCACGGCCAGACCGAGCCCCTCGTCATGCGCGGGGAACACGAATACGTCTGCGTCACCGATCGCAGCCGGGATCTGCTCCGGTTCAACCGACCCGACGAAACGCGTTGTCTCGTGTATTCCGAGCTGCGTTGCGTGATACTCGAGGGATCTCCGTTCCGGACCATCGCCGACAACGGTGAGAGGGACGGCGGTTCCTGATTTGTGGAGCCGCGCGACGGCTTCGAGTAGGAGGGCAACGCGCTTTTGTTGTACCAAGCGACCGACAGTTACGATGCCGGCCCCTCCGGAGCTGGTCGTAGAGTAAAGCTCCACGTCGAGCGGCATGGGCTGCACTAGTATCTGCGAACTCTCGATCCCGGCCACGTGCGCCGCACGCTCTGCGAGAAACGATGATACCGCGGTAATGGCGCTCGCCTTGCGCATGACAGCGCGGGCCAGCCGCCGCGCGGTTGACGATTTTTCGAGGATGGCCACATCGGTTCCATGCAGCGTCAGGACATAAGGCCGGTGACCCACGAATGCCGCCAGCCAGGATGTGATTCCCCCAGGTAGCCACCAGTGCGCGTGGATCAGGTCAACCCGATCGGAGTGGACCTCCTGGGTGGTGGCCCAGGTCTGGGCCAGTACGAGGGTGGCGAAGCTGGCGATCCCCCTGAAGGAAGCCACGGCCTCGCGCATCCGTCCCGAGTAGGCGAGCACTTCCAGCTGGGCCGGCGCGTAGCGAACACGCGTAATCGGCACACCTTTGTGCTCTATCGTTCCGCCTTGGCCCTTGTCGGCCGGGACGATCACCGATACTCGATGTGAGCGTTGGCGCAAGGCGAGCACCAAACGCTCGATGAATGCGCCGGCGACATCTCCGTCCCAGCGGGGGTAGGAGTGAGCCAGGGTGACAATGCGCACCGTATTTCAGGAGTTGAGATGAGAGCGGTCGGATGAAATGCGCTCTACCGAACGAGCCAGCGAGCGCAACTCCTCCCTCTGTCCTGCCAACAATTCACCGATGAAGCCAAAACCGAACAGCGCGATCCCCGAGATTACCAGAATGAGGGTGAGTGTCAGAAGTGGCCTGAAGCCTGTACCGCCGATACGCAGGATGATGGCCGTGATGCCAACTATGAATCCCAGGACAATCAGTATGCCCCCAGGTACTCCGAAGAAGAGTAGCGGCTTGCGGCCAAACCGGAGCTGAAACCAAACCGACATCAGGTCGAGCAATCCCACCGGGATCCTGCCGATCCCGAACTTGGACTGCCCGTGTAGCCGCGGTTGCAGCGTAACTGGGCGTTCGGTCAACCGGAAGCCGTCTGCCGCCGCGATCGGTACCATGAACCTGTGCCAATCGGGTCTGGTAGGGATTACCTCCATGACTTCACGGCGATACGCCTTTACCGCGTTCAAATCGGTTACCCTTACGCCAAACAGCCACCTACACAGTCGGTTGTAGATGCCCGAGACAAAGGCCTTCTCGTATTGTCCCTGCTTGGTGCCTGTGACTATATCGGCTTCTCCGGATCTGATCGGCTCGACCAGAGACGGGATCTCCGCCGGCAGGAACTGCAGATCTGCAGGGTAGAACACGAAGATGTGACCCCGGGCAACTTCACCACCTGACTTCAGCGCATCTGCAATTCCTCGACCTGCACGGTGTGTCACAACACGTAAGAACGGGTGTTGTTGTGACAGCTGTTGCAAAACATCAGCCGTACCGTCCAGGCTGCCGTCGTCGATTACAACCACCTCATAAGGAAACGGCTGCGGCTCCAGCGCTGTGGCGCACTGCTCGATGAATTCCGGTAAGTTCTCTGCCTCGTCTTTGGCAGGCACCAATACGCTTACCTCTACAGGCTCGGTATTGGCGGCAAGTGTCATACGCGCTTCCGCATGCGGGCGGGGAGTATGCCGAGTTGATCGCGGTACTTAGCTACGGTGCGTCGCGCTATCTGAATGCCTCGATCCTTTAGCGCATTCACGATGGCAGAGTCGGTAAGTGGTGAAGACGTATCTTCATCATCAACCAGTTTACGTATTTGGGCTTTGACCGCCCGCGAGCTGGCGTCCTCGCCGGTGGTTGTTCCCAGGCTGCTGGAGAAGAAGAACTTCAAGGGATAAACACCGCGCGGGGTTTGCACGTACTTCTGACTGGTCACCCGGCTCACCGTTGATTCGTGCATCTCAATTACGTCAGCAACTTCGCGTAGGGTGAGGGGTCGCAAATGTTCGACACCCTTCTCGAAGAAGTCACGCTGCCTGTCCACGATGAAATTCATCACCTTGAGCATCGTCTGCCTGCGTTGCTCGATAGCTTGAATCAGCCAACTGGCGCTGTTGAGCTTGTCAGTGATGAACTCGCGGTTCTCACCCACGAATTTCTTCTTGTCACCCGCTATCTCCTGATACACACGGCTGATGCGGAGGCGTGGTACGCCACCGTCGTTCAGGAAGACGCGGTATTGCCCCTCGATATTCTCGACCGTCAGATCCGGCACGACGTACGTGTCCCCGGTACTGATATACTGAATTCCTGGCTTGGGATCGAGACGTGCCAGCTCGTCGGCCGCGTCCTGAACTGCACGGGGATCGAGGCCGTACCGCTTTGCCAACTCGCTCCATCGGTGGGTGATAAGGTCGTCAAAGGCCTCATCCACCAGCTTGTAGGTGAGTGTATCTTCCTCGCCCAACTCACGTAACTGCAGGATCAAACACTCACGGAGATCCCTTGCTGCTACTCCAGGAGGATCCAGCCGCTGCATGATTGCGAGAAGCTGTTCCGCTTCTTCTAGTGTGAATGGCTGGGGCAAATCCGCGGTTTCGCCCTTTGCTCGGATGATAGCTTGATTCTGTTCCTCGAGGAGCTTGTTGGCTCCGTCCACAATCTCCTCGAGCGAGGCCCGCAGATAGCCGTCCTCTTCGATATTCCCGACAAACAACTCGGACAGGAAGAGCTGGCGCGGGGTGAGATCCAGCATCTGCAGCTGGTCATACAGGTGGTCGGACAGATCACGCAGCTCGACCGGCGTCGGCTCAAAGAATTCACGCTCCTCATACTCAGCCCGCGTTCCAGGGGTGTTGAAGCCGTCCAGGATTATGTCCTCCCAGTTTACCTCTCCACCGTCTTCTGCCTCGGCTTGCTCCTTTTCCTTCTCCTTCTCCTTGTCCGTTGCCGCCTGTTCTTCGTCTTCGTCAGGCTCCTGCAGCTCCAAGAATGGATTGGTGAGCAGTTCTTCTTTCAGGTGTTGTTGCAGCTCCAAGAGAGGCATGTACAGAAGATCCATCGCCTGGTACAGGCGCGGATTCATCCGCAGCTCCTGCTTCATCACAACGGACTGCTGTAACGATGTTCTCATGCCGCCTCCCCCAGTCTCTCCCTCAACCTGGCTGTCAGCGTGGGGCCAAGATAAAGATCGGCCACTTGATCGTTGAACACCAGTTCGCGAACGGTTCCTGCCACCTGGACCTTCCCCTCAAACATGATGTACGCTCGGTCCACGATATCTAGTGTCTGTTCGACGTTGTGATCTGTGATCAAGACCCCAATTCCACGTCGTCTCAGGCCCGCCACGATAGTCTGGATATCACTCACAGCGATCGGATCCACCCCGGCGAAGGGCTCGTCCAGCAGCATGAACCTCGGCGACGTCACGAGCGCTCTCGTAATCTCCAGCCTGCGGCGCTCTCCTCCGGAGAGTTTGTAAGCGGGCACCCCACGCAAGTATTTGATGGAGAGCTCGTCCAACAGACTCTCCAGGCGCTCCTCACGCTCCTTGTCCGACAGGGGCAAGTTCTGCAGGATGGCCATTACGTTGTCCTCGACCGTCAGCTTACGGAAGATCGACGGTTCTTGCGCCAGGTATCCGATGCCCTGCCGGGCTCGCTTGTACATCGGGAGCCCCGATATGTCCGTCCCATCGATGCTGATGTCACCTGCGTCGGGCCGAATGAGACCCACAATCATGTAGAAGGTGGTGGTCTTGCCGGCGCCGTTCGGGCCAAGCAGACCCACAATCTCACCCTGCTTCAATAGGACATCTACCTCATCCACCACACGCCGCCGCTTGTATGCCTTGGTGAGCCCACGACCTTCGAGAACGCTACCCGACGGCTCCACTTCCACGTGCGCGCTGAACGCTTCGCTCTCGCGCAGCGCATGGAGGGCCATCTCCATCAGATCTTCGCGGGCCGCCTCCCCTCCCTCAACCAAGCCGGACCATACCTCAGGTCTGATACGCAAACCCTGTTCGAGTATGGCGAAATCGGACAGGGTTCGTGACCTGCCAGTCTCCGACCTTGGCCCCGGCGCCACTGCTTCGACGACCTCCGAAGCCAGCAGGCGCGGTAACACGGAGGTCAGCAAATGGTCGCGCACCTCATCGACCGAGAGGGCCCCCCGCTGCTGAGCGGCGTCTCCCTTCTCTCTACGGAGCAGCTCGAAGTGCTCTTGGCGATAAGCCCGCGCCAGATCTCCAAACACCACCATGCCCGTATCGTCGGCCACACTCGTCATTGCCGCCAATGCCAGCGGTAGAGAGGGATCTTGATCGGCAAGCAGGTTCTTCAGGTGCTCGTTCATGGTATTGGCTTCTTCTTGGGCTCGAGGTATACACCGTCCGCCGCTCCAATGACCTGTACCTTGTCCACCTCTTCGTCCTTGAAGAGCGCTACGATCTTCTGACCGCGTGAATAGTTGATGGCCGGAGCCGCCGTGCTATCCTCCTCGTCGTATATGCGATAATACGCCTGCGCGTTACCTGCGGCTATCAGCTCGGAGAGAGTCCTCTCACCCGCTTCGGTACTGTCGAACCGTACCGTGACGGTATCGCCCGCCATCCAATCGGCCTCGGTGCTCAGTGAGTCCGGCTTTGCTGTGGCCTTGGCGGTCCCAAAGGCCCTCACTTCTGTCAGCACTTGGTTGGGAACATCCACTGCCATGGAATCACTGACTATCGTATACGTTTCGGACATTGCTCGGGGCCGCGTAGAATCACCCCACATCTGCGCTGCCTGGAGTTTCTCTTCGGCCAAATGGAGCTCGATCGTATCTCCCACCATGCGCCACCCCGCACTGGTGGCGTCAGCCCGCCCCTGCGCCTGCACCCAGTTGAGCTGGTTCTCTTCCAAGCGGAACGCAATGCGGCGACCACGCAGGTTGTAGCTCACTGAGTCGGTGCCTCCCGCCTCCGCATGACCGATCAAGAAGCCCTCACCGACGCTCATGTCCAACTCGGTGCTGTCGCCTTTGGCGGTGAAATCACTGCGGTCGATGGTGACGGTTCCGCCGGCGTGTGCAATGTCATTGCCGGTCAGCCTGACGTGATCGGCTCGGATGATGTACGGCTCCACTTCGGGGTCACCGGTCGACTTGTACTCCACGCGCGGCCGGCGTGGCGCATAGAGTGACGCCGTGTCTCGCACACCCGCGACCGCTCGCCAATAGGTCAGAGTCGGGCCGGTAAGCACCGAGCCGGTAACCAAGTTCACTAGGCGCACATTGCCGTCGGCCACCAGGCGGTCTTCCGGCTCGAAGTAGGTGGCCCGATCTGCGGTGAGTTCAATGGTCGAGTCACGGAAGAATGCGTTACCTACGAAATCGGCCCGACCGGTGTCGAGGTAGCGGGCCAGACTGTCAGACGCACCGCTCCATATGCGGATCGAGTCACCGGTGCCAACATCACGCTGGCAACTCCAGCGGACACCTCCGCCCATATAGATCCTGATCCTGTTCTCACCCTCTGTCACGCGTCTGCCCGAACCACCCACGTAGTCCAGATG
>CP070792.1:158790-167207 GCA_020346845.1 Gemmatimonadota bacterium | reverse complement strand
CTTCCACTTGGCCTTCGACTGCGAGCGGGTTGATGGCCGTCCCACAGTCGTGCGCATCCCAGAAGTCGAGAACCTTGATCTTACCGGTCTCCATATCGACGTCGACTTCGCACACCGCGGCGGAAAACGAATACGCAGGCGAGGTACCAACAGCCGCACCCTTGTAATCACCGCCAAGTCCTTCAGGCGGTGAATAATGACCGCGACCCACCAGCGGGCCGTTACGAGAGAAGAAAGCGGCTGCAGCTTCAGACCACGGTATCGACTTGTCCGCACCATGTTTCACGAAGATCCGGTTCGCCTGCGCATCCAGATCGGACTCGGACACACCAAGTATCAACGCTGCCGCAGCAAGAACCTGCTGCTTGACCTCATCACCCGCCATCTTGCAGGCGTTGCCGCCCATCAGCGTCACGCGACTGGAATAGGCTCCGAAGCCGAGTGGCGTGGTGTCGCTGTCCGCTGAGACAACGTCGACCTTGTCGAGGGTGATCCCCATTGCCTCTGCCGCCATCTGCGCGAGTACGGTATCGGAACCCTGCCCTATGTCGGCTTCCCCCGTGAAGAGAACGGCCTTGGAGCCGTCCTCCTCGACCTTTATCACAGCATTGGAATGGGGGAACTGCGACCTATAGATCGGATAACCGGCGCCGGATACGAATCCGCCACAGCCGATCCCGATGCCCCTGCCCCGCGGTAGCTTGCCCTTCTTGTCATCCCATCCAGACTTGGCCCTAACCTCTTCCAGACACGCCTGGAACTCGCACGAGTGGATATCGAGATCGTTGCAAGTACGAGTGTCGGGCTCCATCGCGTTTGTCTTGCGTATGTCTATCTGATCGATTCCCAAATCGTCGGCGATCATCGTCAGTAGCGACTCGAACGCGAAGCGAGGATGGGGACATCCGTGGCCTCTCATCGCGCCACATGGTGGTAGGTTTGTGTTGACCCGAAAGCCATCGTACTTGTAGTTCGGGATCTTGTATAGAGTCGGGATCATCGATCCAGCGTAATACACCGTGACGATGCCAAAACTCGAATACGCCCCACCTTCGAGCACTGCCCTCTGCTGCACGGCGGTTATGGTACCGTCTTTCTTGACACCTATCTTGAGATCTATGTACTGCTTGTGCCGACCCCTGCCATACAGATACATCTCGGCTCGACTGAACCGCATCTTCACGGGCCGGCCAGTTTCCTTGGCCAAGAGAATTGAAACTACTTCCAAGGGATTAGTCGCCGCCTTCGCTCCGAACCCACCTCCCGTATGGTTCATTATCACCCTGACGTCACCGAGCGGAATACCAAGAATGCGCGACAGCTGATGATGAACGTAGTGAACGACTTGTGTTGATGTATGTAATGTCACTTTACCCCGGTGATCCCACTCCGCTATCGCACAGTGCGGCTCGATCGGGTTCTGGTAGATGCGATTGCCGACGAACGTTGCTTCCTTCACATAGTCGGCATCGGCAAAGCCTTGTTCCACGTCTCCGAAATGATGATCTACCCGAGTATTGATGTTGTTTTCGTACTTGTCGTCGAACAGCCGCGGTGCGCCATCTCGCATTGCATCTCGAGCGTCGAACACGGCAGGTAGCTCATCGTATGCGACATCGATCAGTTGCAGAGCCTCGTAGCACGTTTCCTCATCAACCGCCGCAACCGCGGCGACTACGTCACCTACGTACCTTACCTTGTCCTTTGCAAGCACCGTCTCGTCATATCGCGGAGGTGAAGTTCCATATGTTATGTCAGGAACGTCTGCGTCGGTCAGCACCACGTGCACACCGTCAAGCGCCTCGGCACGGGAGGTGTCTATAGATCGTATCTTTGCGTGCGGCACCGGACTCAGCAGCAGCTTGCCATACAGCATGTTCGGCAACGTGATATCGTCGGTGTAGACGGCTCTGCCCGTCGCTTTAGCAGGAGCATCCGGTTTGGGAAGACGCTTTCCAACTACTGCAAGGTCAGCCGCCGATTTCTGTGGTGCGACTTCCAGCTCTCTGGGTGCCTCACCCTGTTGCATGAGCGACGCACGCCTAACCGCCTCGATGATCTTGGAATAACCGGTGCAGCGACACAGGTTGCCACTCAGGGCTGCTCTAATGGTTTCATCGGCAGGCTGCGGATTCACGTCGAGCAGAGCCTTGGCCCGGACCACTACCCCAGGAGTACAGAAGCCACACTGTATGGCGCCCGACTCGACAAGTGCCTGCTGCACGGGGTGAAGGTCGTCTCCCCGTGCAATTCCCTCCACCGTCGTGACTTCACTGCCGTCAGTCTCGAGCGCCAGCGTCAGACACGAGTTGACTGCTTTACCGTTCAATAGGACCGTACACGCACCGCAGTCACCCAACTCGCAGCCTTTCTTGGTGCCGGTCAACATCAGTTCATCGCGTAGCACATCCAGCAGTGTCGTGCCCGGCTTAACGGCTACTTCGTACTTGCGGTCATTGACGGTGATACTCACGATCTGTTTCATGGCATCACCCCGCCACTACCCATTGCTCGGCTGAGCGCCTTCGCCAATGATCGCCGCGCTAGAACAGCGACGATCTCGCGGCGGAACTGGGCCGTGCCTCGTAGATCATCGATCGGTTCTGCATCGGCTGCTACAGCTGCACCGACTTCTTCGGTCAGGGCTCTGCTTGAGAGCAAATCAGCAACGGTCTGACCCTTCACCAACGAGTAAGCCCGCGGGGAGATCTTCGGTGTGGGTGCTACCGCGCCCATCACGAACCGAGCAGCGGCGACCCTCTCCTCTTGGACGTGCACCGTTACCGCGACGGATGCAACTGAGATGTTCGCCGCTTGCCGCAGGCCGAACTTCTCGTACGCCGCGCCAACGCCTGGTGGAGGCAGCGGAACCACGATCGCACTCAACACGTCCCCACGTGCCAACGCCGTGGTTCTATGATCCACAAAGAACTCGGATAAAGGAAGAGTTCGACTCCCCTGCTTGTTTACTATCTCGACTGCCGCACCAAGTGCGATCAAGATTGGAGCCGTATCGGCACAAGAAGCAGCGGTGCACAGGTTGCCTCCTACTGTGGCTGCATTCCTGATCTGTTCGGTGGCGATGGACTCGGCCGCTTCGCTGATGGCATTGCAATGTTCGCGGATTGTCGCTGAGTGTACTAGTTGGTTGTGAGTTACCATGGCACCGATTACCAGCGAGTTGCCTACAACATCTATGGATTCCAGCTCGGGTAAGCGAGTAAGTGAGATGACATCTTGGTGTGACCGCTTACCCTGTTTCAGGTCTACCAGAAGATCGGTTCCACCCGCCAACAGGACTCCATCTGTGCTGTCGTTGAGCAGCTGAACCGCTTCATCGAGTGTCGCGGGCCGATGATAGCGGAAATCGGATATGTGCATGGGAGGATCTCGGATTCGCTGTTATCCTATCAAGGTGCAGGACCAGCTGGGGCGATGCAAGGATGTCATCCAGGGGTGGGCAAGGTAGCGACGCCGGGACACCGGGTTCCCGGGATACCGCATCGAGGAACGACGACTGAAGCGCCCGCTGTCCAACGCATTCGACGTCTAGGGTAGTGCGGCTTCCGGCCCGCCCTAGTGCCGCACCAGACTCAATATCCCTCCGGATCCCGTGGGACGCTCCCGTCTCACGTGCTCTAGCTTCTCCGCGGTGGTCACCATGTCATTGAAGGCGTAGATAGCTGACACGGGCCACGTGCTTCCCTGAGATACACTGGAGGCGGGGACTGGCTGTAGCGTTCCACCCTCGTTGCCAACACCACCATAGGTCCAGTTCGGCAGCCCCAGTATCTCGAGCTCCTTGCCGGGAGGCGGAAAATGCAGCGGCGTTCCCTCTACCAACCCCCAGTGATGCGCCGGGCCCGTGGGCGACAGAGCCTGCCAGCCGCGGCGCGGGAAGTAGGCACATCCGGTGCACACGTAGTAGTTCTCGATCAGGTACTCGTACCAGATTTGGGGTAGGAGCGTGTTGAGATCCGTTGTGGACGCAGGCGGCAGATTACCTCGTCCAACGCGTGTCCGGTCGACAATGCCAGCCGCTGCCGCGAGGTTGCCAAGCCGAGCCAGCCCTTCTGCCTTGATCAACTGCTGGGTGACATACAGCATCTGAGGCATCGGCGCACTCTGATCACCATTGGCGTATTCAGCGTAGTTGCCGTTCATGTACATCGAATGGAAGTAGGTACCGCGTGCTGATGGGAAAGGTGAGGGACCCTTGAAGACGAAATCCAGCCCGCCCTGGTCACACTGACCAGGAAATACGATCCGCTCGTCGGCAGTCGCTAGACAGAAATCGTCTCTGTCGTTCAACGGTGCGTTCAGCCAGGCAGTATAGCCGCCATCGGTTTCATAGAAGCCGATCGACTTGTAGTCAGCCCGGTGCCAACTACTGGCAGTCGTTGCATTGCCGTAGTAGTTCAAGGACTGCCACCAGTTCTGCTGGGGATCGCCATCCAGGTATATCCCCTCCCGGCCATAGCCGCCGTCCCGCGTCATTGTGAGGTCAATACCGGCGTCTACATGATCCACGATCTTCTGCCAGTCGGCCGCTGCATGCTCGCGCGGTTCGCGGGCCGTGGAATACAACATCCGTGCAGTGTGCGAGTGGGCGAACTTGGCTAGTTGCTCCGCACTGAACGGATTGCCACGTATCCAACCTGCTGGCAATGTCCAGCTGGCACCTGCTGATTCGTCTATTGCTGCTTCGAAGTATCCTTCTGCTGCAGCAATCACATTGGGATAGGGCTTGAGCTTAAGATGGCCGCCATCTAGGTCCACGGTCTCATCGAACACGAACGCTGAATCGTACATGAGACCAAGGAAACCATGTGCCAAACCCTGGATGAACTTTGCGAAAGCATGCGCTCGATCGCAGTCGATATCGGCACAGTATTCGGGCTTAGCCTCGATTATAGCGAGTCCGTCATACACGGATGAGAGCGCCTCGTAGTTCCTATACCATGGATTCCGATTGACCGAAGCGTAGCGCCAGGATGCGCCGTTGGGCCATGCACTACGAGGCTCATATCCTGCCCAGCTACCTCCACACCACGCCACAGATCCTTCCTCCCCTGCATTCGAGAGCGTATTCACAGAATTCGAGCTGCCATAAACCCCCACATGCCAAACGTAGAAGCCACTCGAGATGAGCGCCTCGGCGTCTGCTGCCGTATCCCAAACACGCACCATGTCCGGGTTGTTCTGGTTGATGACTTCCAGTTCCGTCAGGTCATCAAGCACGCTACAGCCGGAAAATGACAAGATAAGACACAACGGGACACCAACCCCGGTCCAGTTCGGCATGGTCATCCTCCAGACAAGCGATTGCCTGCGATCGTGTGCGCATAGGTTGGGAAAGCGAGAATACACCATTGAGAGCCCCAGATTTGCTGGGGTCCGCGGCGCTTGGCTTGTACTGCAGGCTGTGAGGGCGACGGACTTGGTGCTTCAGATGTAATACGCCGGTTGGGGACGAGAGTTCCCCATGAAGCGCCGGCTGATCCGGACTCTTGGGTGACTGACAATGGTGGACGATGACAGACGACGGAGACGATGTAGACGATGAGAGGGGACCGGCTGCCCGGGCCACCGAGATACCGGGATACCGCTACAAGATCCCTCGCATCAACGCACCAACCATGAATCCGAAGTAGTTCCCGACCGCATAACCGAGCAATCCAACTGCCACTCCGGGCAGCAATTGCTTGGTGTAGCCCCGCGCACCGGCTATCGCTATGGCCGAGGCTGCGCCGCCCACATTGGCCTGCGACGCCACTGACAGTGTGGCCCAGTCGAAGCGGGCCAATCGCCCGAGGCCGTAGATCACGACACCGTGAACAGCCACCGTAATCACGGCATAGTAGAACACAGGTGGCCCCACTTCGATCATCGTCGCGACGACTGATCGCGCCCCGTTGCTGGCCAGAAAGAGGAGAATGAGGTAGTTGCCGAACAACGCACTGCCAGCGAGGGTTTTGATTGCCGGCACCTGCGCCAGCACCAAGACTATCGTGGTGAGCCAAAGGACCTCTGGGAAGAATGGCATCAACCTGGCCAGAACCGCTGCGCCCCACACCGCTCCTACGGCGATTGTCACCAGCGTCGCAGTGTCCACGATAGACACGGGTCTGACACTGTCGTTGAGAGTGTGCTCCAACGTGACCGGCCTGGCCTCCGAGGTCACATCGCGCGCTACTTCTTTTGACTGTCTGGGGCGGCCCAACAGCACAGGAACGGCAAGGCACGCAGCCATCCACAGCGCCGTGACGATCACGTCTGCTGCTGTCGCCGCAGAGAACATCTCTGGGCTCGTTTCGAACGCTCTTCCAAGCGCAGCAAAGTTGGCACCACCACCCGTGTACGTCCCCGTGAACTGTCCTGCAAGCTTCCAGGTTTCCGCTCCCACCAAACCGGACAACAACAATGCACCTGTTATCGCACCGATTGCAGTTCCTGCGGCTCCAATGCCGAACGCTGCCAGCATCTTGGGCCCGGCTTGAACGATAGAGCGTAGATCCACACTCAACAGGATCAGCGCTATGCCAAGGTTCACTCCTGTTCCCATGAGGAAATCGTATGTGGGGGAGTTGCCAGGTAGGAGGCCGGCATTGGACAGCACCATGCCGAGCAGAATCGCTGTGAGTGCAGCACCCAACGATCGAACGATCGCGATCCGCCGTTCCAGCAGGAGCGAGACGAGCACCACGGCGGCAAGAACGAAGAAGATTGTCAGAGGATTCGTGATCATAGCCAGGCACACCTATGTGGCGTAAGCAGCACAAGTGCAGACTGAGTTGCCGCAAGGCCCGTCAGAGCTAGATGCCACACGGTACTATCTCCCCAGGGAATTCGTGATCAAACGGCTGTTGCGGTGATGCAGCGGTCGTGCAAATGCATCGTTGAATATGTAAGCGCGGCTCGGTGTGGCAAGTTCGCACTCCTTGACACACCCCATTTCCACCTGCAAGTTCGACATCCCCTCCGCGACCCACTGGTTGTCAGCATGCCTGTATAGTCGTGGAGAGTTGATCTGCCTTTGGGGGTCGCGCTTTTGAGGTCTCGTGCTGTTCTCACCGTAGTGACTTTGTGCGTGGCATGTGGTGAATATGCCGGTCCCGGCCGCATGTACGAAGGTCACCTCTCGATTGCACCAGTTTTCGCAACAAACTCCACTGCGGCTGTCACGGTCGGCAGCGTACAGATTCGCATAACGCGGAGTGATGAGGAAGCCCCCTTGATGGATACCACCGTGACGGTATCACCCGATCAGGAGGAGTTCGACCTCTCTATCTCCGTTCTACTTTCCGAGGAAGAAGAAGTCCTTCTTCTGAGCCTTGTGCTACTGGATCCGGAGGGAGTGGAGCTCTACCGGGATGCTGGAGATCCAACGCCGATAACAATCTCCACTTTGACACAGCTCGAGCCCATTGCCGTATCGGTCGAGTACGTCGGGCCCGGGGCTCAAGCCACTACTGTGGAGATCACCGATACCGAGCTGGTCGTGTTCTCTGATCGTACGCTCAGAGTGAATGCTGTTGCACGAGATGCGCAGGGACAAGTCATACAGGATGCCCGCATCGGCTGGATTGCACTCGAACCTCTCGTGAGTTTTGCCGATCCAGCCATCGGGATCATGCGAGCCGGAAACACTCCCGGAGAAGCCCGAGTCGTAGCCGCGCTTCCTAGAGTCCGCGATGGTGCTCCTTCAATCGAAGACACCGCGACAGTCACGGTCGTTGTCAATCAGGTACCAACCGCCGATGCAGGATCGGACCAGGTGGTGCGCGATGTCGATTTGAATGGTTCGGAGCAAATCACACTGGATGGATCGGGCTCGACCGATGCGGACGGCTCGATAGTGGAGTATGAGTGGCGTGAAGGACCGGCCGTGATTGCGACCGGAGTCAATCCAACGGTTACGCTCTCTGTCGGCGATCACTTCATCACCCTCGCCGTGACCGACGACGCCGGAGCGACGGCGACGGACGTTGTAATGATTACCGTCACTGCCGGCAACCTACCACCCAGCGCAGAAGCAGGATTAGGCCAGCGTGTGAGCGATGCTGACGGGAGCGGCTCCGAGCCAGTCACCCTCGACGGGTCGGGCTCCAGCGACCCGGATGGCACGATCGTGGGCTACGCTTGGCTTCTGAATGGGGAGCAAATAGCGGCCGGTGTTGGGCCCACAGTTGATCTGGCCGTTGGTCAACACACGATAACGTTGGCGGTAACGGACAACGAGGGCGCCGTCGACACCGACGAAGTAATCATCATCGTGGAACCGAACCAGGCACCGTCGGCAGATGCCGGTCAGAATCAACAGGTCACTGATACCGACTTGAGCGGCTCCGAACCGGTGACCCTCGACGGGTCGGGCTCCAGCGACCCGGATGGCACGATCGTGGGCTACGCTTGGC
>CP070792.1:150119-158690 GCA_020346845.1 Gemmatimonadota bacterium | reverse complement strand
TCGCTCAGGGTATTCGACCATCGTACGATGGTCCGTGGTCAGGTACGGCTCACACTCGCAGCCGTTGAGAATCAGGACCTCGATCTTCTTGTCCTTGGGTGGAGCCAACTTCACGTGGGTGGGAAACGCAGCGCCGCCGAGCCCCACAACACCGGCGTCCTGCACTGCCTGACGTATTTGCTCCGGTGTCAGACCCTCCCACTCCGGTACCAAGCGCGGTCGCGCCGCTTGGGCTGAATACGGATCCACCTTGATTCGCACGGCGGTGTCATATGTACCGTCTGGATGCGGCCAGATACCGACTTCTTCCACTCTACCAGACGCAGATGCATGAACCGGTGCCGATATGAAGCCGTCTGCCTCGCCGATCTTGTCACCCCGCTCGACCAGCTCACCCACTCTGGTGATCAGCTTTGCTGGCTTGCCCGTATGTTGGCGGAGGGGAAGCACCACCTCATCCGGATACGGCATGCGCCGTATCCGGATGTGTTCGGTCAGTTCCTTCAGTTCGGGTGGGTGAACCCCATGCCGAAACGTGAGTTTATGAAGCATCTGACATGGATCAGTTGAAGGGTTCTGCCCGCTTGATCCACTTGTCCAGATCCTTCTCCCTGGGATTCAACGGCGTTCCAGGATGGATTATCCTGACCGGGCATTTCTCAGCAGCCTGTACCAGCTGCTTGAAAGTCCCTGCCTTTGCGCTCTTTATGAATGCCTGCTTCTTCTCGTTGTATGCGAACATCTTGTTGTTCAGTTTGGTGCACTCATCACAGGTCGTGCATCGTGCCGACTCGATGTAGGGCTCCATGGCGAGCCCTTCTTCCTCTTCCTCCTCCACCGCCACGGGTGCCTCTGCCACAGCGGTTGCCGCTGGCGCTGCGGCCACGGCGGCTGGCGCTGAAGCCGGCTGTCCTGGGGCTAAGAGATCGCCGTCTCCTCCCCCAACATCAGGCAGCGGCGCCAAAGGCATCCCCTGCACCTTGGCGAGCAGGTCCGCCACAGTCTGGCCCCCGTTGCCGGATCTTACCAGGCCCTCGGCCAACTTGCGGGCCACCAGTGCCGGGTAGCGTGCTTTCAACTCCGCGAGCTTTGCCGAGTACTCGGTCTGCAATGCTTCGGCCTTCTTGGAGAACTCTTCTTCCAGCTCGTACTCGACGGCATCCTTCACCGACGGCGGAATCTCCAGGCCGGCCATCTGCTTCAGCTTCGACCACACCAGTAGACGATCGTCTGCCAACTCGACGATCTCTTGTGAGACCGCCAGCCTGGTCAGGTGCTTGTTATAATCGATCTGATATATGAATGCGGTCTTGTCCGCACGATCGTCCGTAGACAACTCGATATACTCGTGGAACGGGACCAAGTCGTCATCGTCAACGTCATCCCTCATGCGCCTGAAGTGCTTCAGGAACCGCGTCTCGGTTGCCGCCCAATCCGCGATAGTGATGGGAAGCTCCATGCGCTGTTCTTCGTTGTGCTCATCCAGATACGTGAGCTCGTACGATGGCCACGTGTCGTCGAGCGACGGATTGCCGTCGAGACTCAGCTGGTCACTGATATAGCGATCATTGGTGAATGGATCGTAGATCAGAACCGGGTAGGCACGGCTCTCCATTGCAAGCCGCGAAGCCCGAGTCGCTTGATCGTCGCCCAGCCCATGTTCCGGCGGGCACGGGCTGTGGAGTGCAAACACCGCCGGTCCCCTCACCTGCAGGCCACGCAACACCCCCTCCATGAGATGCGAGGCAGCCGCCTGAGTCGCTTGTAGGACGAAGACCTGGCCGTGTGCCATGGCGATCAAGGAAAGCTCCTTGCGCATTTCTTCCTTACCGTGCTGACCGGCCCCGTATGCTGCCATGTCAGAGACTTGCCCCAGGAACCCGCTGGTGCACGCCTGACCACCGGTATTGGAATAGACCTGGGTGTCCAGTACGATCACGCGGATCGGCTTTCCAGACGCCAGCAGGCGGGAGAGGTTCTGGAATCCGATGTCCAGCATGGCTCCGTCACCGCCCACGGCAAATATCGGCGGGCACATCCCGAATTCTTCGTCGTTGAACTCATGCCAATCGAAATCGCTGAAGAGCTTCTCGTGCACCTCCGGATCGTACTCATCGCTCAGCTCCAGCTCCGCGCGTCGGACGGCAACGAAGCCATCCGCCATCTTCCGCATATGACCCTCGAAGATCCCGATAGCTATCGACGGCGCGTCCTGGAACAGATGATTCGTCCACGGGAATGGGTAGGGATTGTAGGGGTAGGTGCTACCCCACACGGACGAGCAGCCGGTTGCGTTCGTCATCCCGAGTGACGAACGCCCCTTACCACTCGGCCCCTCCGTGTAGCGCCATCTGAGGTCCTTCAGACCGTGGATCACGGAGTTGATTCTCTCCACATGCTTCTGCTTCGACTCGTCTAGAGGGATCTCTACCTCACCGTGTCCCTTGCCCACCGTATCCAGATCCACATCAGATGTCAGAATGTCCCGGGCCTTGGCGTCCAGACCGCTGATCAACTCATCCAGTTTGCTCACGTACTTCCGGACCCGAGGAATCATCAGGGCGTTTACAGCAGAGAGCACCAGGTGCATGACGGTCTTCTCGCCGCAGCCCATACACGAGCCGTCACCACCCAGCATGGATCGGTAATTCTCTTTTTTCAACAGCAGTGAGGAGAGCACCCCGATGCCTTCATCGATGTCTGAAACATTGATGTAGCGATCAGGAGTCTCGGGTAGGTGCCTCCACAGGGCCCAGTTGCGACGCAGCCGCTCCGTGTTCGCTTCATTCTGTTTGACCGTGATCAGCGCTTCGTCCGGGCACACTTCGACGCATACATTACAGCCCTTGCAGGTCTCCGGATTGACCGTTATCGACAGCAACCCGCCGGTGCCCTTCTCCTGACCCTCCGGGAGATCGAAGAACGGTGCCGTCTTGGCCAATGGGAACTCGGCCAGTGCCGAATACACCGGGCTGAACTCGGAATCCAGCGCTCTACGCTTCTCTGGATCCATGTTGAGTTTTTGCGTGACCGTCTTATATGCGCTCGACATCACGTCCGCGAAAGTCGTGAATGGTACGCCCTTCATGATGCGTTGGGCTTCGCGTGCCACATGCGGCACTACCTGCCGGAATCGGTCAAATGACTGGCCGTTGGATACGGCATTGATCGCAGCATAGATGACTTGGTCGACCTCCGTGACGACACCGGGAATGGCCGTATCGGGACATTGTACCCAGCACTGCCCACAGCCGGTACAATTGGCCGGGATGAACTCCGGGATCTCGAACCTAACATCGGTCATATCACGGATAGTGCTCGTGGCCGCCGGGATCGCACTGATTGCAGCGTACGGATCAGCGATTCCGTCGCCGCCGATCTTGTACAGGTGACATACCTGCTCCCAGAACCGGCCTGGATTGCCAATCCCGTCACGCCAGCCTGTTCCGTCCAGGTCGTCAGGCCGCTGCGGTACTATTCCCGACCCCGATTCGTCCGCTGCCAGATGCTCAACATCCAGCTGGCGCAACTCATCGTAGCCACGACGTATCACCCGAACGTTGTCCTCCACCACGCGTTGCCCCAGATGCCCGAACTTCTTGTTCAACTGCGCCCGAATCCCGTCAAACAGTTTCTCTTCCTCCAGATTATAACGCTCAACCAGAGGAGACACATTGAAGAATGCACCCATGAATGCCGCGCCCTGCATACGATATCTCAACGAGGGGTCTGAGGCCTCCTCGGAGGCAATCTTGAAACCATCCAGCAGATAGACGCTCACGTTCTTCTGCTTGATTGCCCTTTGGGCCGTGCCCGGTAGGCTATGCCAGAACTCCTCCAGCGCCATGTCGCTCTGAATGATGAAGATCCCGTTGTCTTCCATTCCGGCCAGTGGATTGGAATGCCTGAATACGTTCGGATCCGGTGCAAGTACGACGTTCACATGCATCAACTCATGATTCAGCCGCAGTTGCTCTTCTGCCAGAGTTGCGTAGAACGTGGTTGGCTGGCCCTTCTTCTCGGATCCATACTTGGGATTCGCCTGGATCTTCAGCCCAAAGAGATCCGCGGCCGTCATCGCGACGTTCTTGCCCGTCGTAATGGCTCCCCAACCGCCTACCGAGTGGATTCTTATCGTCACTGCGCCCTCGGGCAGCAGGTTGAGATCCTCCTTGGACGGCAGAGCCAGCTCCGTCAGATGCGGGTAGCCCTCCAGCAACTGCTCCTGCCAGATCTGTAACTTGGGCACTTGCGTACCCGGCCGAACGAAATCAATCCCCAGGTAGAACTGTCTGCGCTTCGCACCGTCCTCGAGCATATTCTCCACTGCCGCTACGAGCTGACCCGGCTGGATGTCACGGCTGCCGAGACCGAAGCATCCCGAATAGAATTCGGGGATCTCGTCGGCCGCGCACGGCTCAACACCGGCGTGGGGCAACTGCCCTTTACCAGCACGGTGGTTCTCCAACCCCTTGTTCATAGCCGCACGGATCTCTCTCACCAACGGTGCGTCCACAGCCAACGGCTGGTCGGTTCGCTCTAAAACCGTCACGCCCTTCTTGCCCCGCAGCATGCGCGTCATCAGATCCGTGGGGAACGGACGGAACATCGTAACGTTGAGCACACCGACCTTCAGTCCGAGCTTGTCACGCATGTAATCGCACACGACTTCCGCGTTTGACACCAGGGATCCTTGCCCAGCAATCACGTACTCAGCATCATCCAACCGATAGCCCATCAGCCGTGAGTAGTACCGACCTGTCAGAGCCTCGTACTCGGCCATAGCCTGATCGGCGAGGTCCTGGATGTGGTCGAAGTAAAAGGGACGTTGGGCCGCCACACCCTGATTGTAGGAATCCTGGTTCTGCACGGTGCCGATCATCGCCGGGTAGTCCAAGTCGAACATCTCGGGAATCCGGCGTCGCTTCTCACCAAACACCAGTCGTTGCGCTGGTGTTGGCGACTCAATGATGTCCGAAGGATCACCCAGGTACTCCTTCACGAGTTCGCGCTCAGGCAACCTCACCGTCTCAATAACATGACTCGTGAGGAATCCATCCTGGGCACAAAGACCGGGGTTGAGTGACAACTCGGCTATTCTGTGGGCGATCAGATTCAGGTCGGCTATCTCTTGCGGGTTCTTGGCGAACAGCTGGAAGAACCCGGTGTCATCGACCGCGTGATAGTCGTCGTGTCCTGCGTGCACGTTCAACGCGTGTTTCGTCATTGCACGCGCGGCGATATTCAACACGTAAGTGAGTCTCTTGCCCACTGCTGGGTAGAGCGACTCGTGCATATACGCGATGCCCTGACCGCTGGAAAAGTTGGTTGCGCGCAAACCGGTCATCGCCATTCCGGCAGTAACCGCCGCCGCTGCGTGCTCGCCCTCCGGCTCGAAGAAGATGAGCTTGCGGCCGTTAACATTGTGTTTACCGGCTGCTAGTGCCGCAGCCCATCCCTCACCCATTTGAGTGGATGGCGTTATCGGGTAGGCGCCGGCCGCCTCGCTAGCAGCGGTTTCCATCTCAACCACGGCTTGACTTCCGTCGAGTGCTGTGGGAATACCGGGGTACTTCGGCGCGGCGGGCGCCTTTGAAGACTTCTTGTTTTTCATGCGGTTGCGCTCCTCACCAACTCAGCGGTTGGCGCTTCAGCAAACTGAGATCCCTCAACCCATACAATTGCACCAGTGGGACACCGTGCCAACGCGTCCACACTGGCCAGTTCGTTCTTGTCATAGTCAATCACAGCGAGCCCGTTTACCATCTCTATCAAGCCAGGCGCTCCATCGGCCGCACATCGGCCGCACGCATTGCATGCAACCTTGCACACGGCCTCAGCCTCGTCACCCTCAAGCAAGCTCTTGCACTGCACAATCAGCTTCTGTTCGATCGGCATGAGCGTGAACAGATCCAGCGGGCATGCCTCTACGCAGTCTCCACAGGCTGTGCACTTGTCCGGGACCACCACAGGCAGCCCGACACCGTTCATTCTGATCGCGTCAAAGTCGCATGACTCCTCGCAGTCTGCGAGCCCAAGGCAACCCCACGAACACCCTTTACCACCTCCTGATACAGCCACCGCCGCCTTGCACGTCTGCAGACCCCGGTACTCGGCCTGCTGTACTGCGACGTCAGACCCGCCAGCGCACAGCAACCGGGCAACTCTCTTATTCGCCTCGCCCGCCTCCACACCCAGGTACTCAGCCACATCAACGACGTCGTCTGGTCCCATCACGGTACACGTAGCAGGTTGCACCTTGCCGTCCACGAGTGCTTCAGCGAACGCGTGGCACCCCGCTTGGCCGCAGGCTCCGCAGTTCGTGCCCGGAAGCAGATCCGCCACCGCGTCGATCCGCGGATCTTCCCACACCTTCATCTTCATGTGAGTCAGAGAAATCAACGCACCGAAGGTGAGCCCGACTCCACCGAGAATAGCGGCGGAGAGCAAAATGGTGGAAACGTCCATGATGCTGACTAACCGATGTCCTTCAGATCCGCCTGGCTCAGCAGCCAAGCAGCCAGCTTGTCTACCGGATCGGACGATAGGTTCGCGCTCGCAACCGGCTCTGCCACCTGCTTCACGCTGACCTGCCCGGCGAGTGAATTGAGCTGCAGTAGTTCCTCGGACTGCTGCGACACACTCACACCTCCGACCGGCTTGCGGCGGCGCTCCTCCGGCAGACTCTGGATCTTGAGCCGCGCGCTTGCGTCCGCACCTGCACCTGGATCGTGCACGAACCGAGCGGCAGATTCCGGCACGAGCGCCGCGACACCGGGACCATTCCAAGCGGCGAGCTTGGAGAGGTCCGCTGCGTCAACCGTCTGCTGTACAAACGTTCCCGGAGTAATAAGACGAACTAGCGGAACCGGCGTGGACTCGTTTCGCACCACCAGCACCAACTTCTCGAGACCGTCCATGAACTCTGCAAGACCTGCGGCGCGCAAGTCTGCACCGTCAACACTCACCACCAGCGGAGGCGCCATACGACGCTCCCCCCTGCTCCAGCGGTGGAACGGGAACGAGCCCAACGATCTTGCGTGCTCGTTGTCAGGGAAACGGCCGAACTTGGACATCTCGAACACTCGGGCTGCACCGAACGCACGGCCGCGGTCCTCGAGCGCACCAGCAACCCGATCCCTCAAATTTTCACCTTGGGCCACCTCGACTACGAACAGCGCCTCGCCCCGGGACATCAGGTCCGAGAGAGTCTGAAGTGCCTTATCGATGGTCTCGAGCGTGAGGGTGTCTAGCTTCCGGGAATCCACAAACAGCGACGAGAACTTGTCGGCATCGATCAGGTTCTCGGCAAAGGGCCCCAGCTCCTCCTGCAGTCGGGTGGCCTTACCATCCGTAGGGGAAACGTGTGAGGCCTGGAAGCTGCGAATCTGCTCTATTGTGTTGGCAAGCGCCGATTGGAAGCTCCTTGTCTGAGCCGACAGCGCCTGTAATGCCAGATCTATCCGTTCGTCAGACGGCATACTTGTCTAACTCCGCGTTCAGCAACTCGATCTTTTCTTCCGCCGTGCGAAGAGGCAGTTGCCGCACCTCATCGAGGCAAGGAATCGCTTCATTCCGGTAAAACAACCCAATCCGGATCCGTTCATCCGGCTCTGCCAGACAACGTGCATTGTTCAGATCTGACGGATCGTGTGGCAGTTGGTGCTTGTAGATCTCCTCGAGTCCATCCATCGGTATCCCGTTTGGATGAACCATGAACTCAAGCAAATCCGGATTGCGCACCGCCTCATCGAACAGCGGCGTGGTGTACTGGGGACAACGCTGCAAGATCCGAATGAAGGCGAACCCTTTATGCCTGAATCCCGCCGCGATCGTCTCGTACAGATGGTCAGGAATCCAATCACCGGTTTGCGCCACGAATGAAGCATTGGTGACACCCAGGGTTGCCGATATTGGATTCATGGCGTTGAGGATCGCGCCTCTGGGCTGCGTGTTACTGGGATATCCCACAGGCGTGGTTGGTGATGTCTGGTTCTTGGTTAGACCGTACACGCCGTTGTCCAGCATGAGTGCAACCATGTTCGGGTTGTACCGCGTGGTGTGAATCCAATGCGCGGCACCGATCGAAGTGCAATCACCGTCACCCATCACGGCGAACACGTGCAAGTCAGGCCGTCTCAGCTTGACACCTGTCGCGACGGGCAGAGCGCGACCGTGGAGTCCGTGGAATCCGTACGTCTTCAGATAGTGCGGGAACCTGCTCGAGCAACCAATGCCCGATACAAACACCGTCTTCTCAGGCACCAACTGCTCAGCTTCCAGCAGTTTCTCCACCGCGGTCAGAACGGCGTGATCGCCGCAACCCGGGCACCACCGTGCGATGGCCCCCTCGTAGTCCTGCATCGAGTAGTATTGGTCTTCGTCTTGGCCGCAACCAAGTAGTGAGCACTCTGTCATTTAGTCACCTATTCGGCATATGATCACGAATGGCCTTGAGTATGTTCTTGGGACGCAGCGGTTGGCCCGGTACTCTGGTCCAGCAATCCACATCAACCAGTGTTTGGGCCCGCAGCAGCCAGCAGAGTTGTCCGCGCCGCCTGTTCTCATCGG
>CP070792.1:141370-150019 GCA_020346845.1 Gemmatimonadota bacterium | reverse complement strand
CCACTCGTCGTTGAACGAGGTGAGCCGCGTCTCGTTCGAGCCGTCATGGCGCGACACGAACACCTCGGCCGGTGTCACAGCATCGGTCACCGTATAGGCCATGACTCGACCGTCCTGGCTGGTCGACACAGACGACACGCGACGGTCGCCGGCTGTTACCTGGCGCACGGTACCGCCATCGGCATCGATTTCGAACACATGGGAATTGCCACCGATCCCAGCCGTGAACCGAATCGTTTCACCATCGGGAGACCAGCTCGGGCCCCTGGGGGAGAGATCCCAATCACCCGTCAGCATCCGCGGCTCGTCGTTGAAGGTCCCGTCGGAGTTGAGCCCCACCACCATCAGTTCGGTCTGTGTCTCGCGGTTGACTGAAAGAGAGAACACCATCGATCGTCCATCCGGCGAGATAGCCGGACTACTCTCCGAGCCCGGATTGGTCGTCAACACTCGCGGTTCGCCACCGTCGACTGAGACAGCATATAGCTGACCGGTATTCTCCTGGTTGTACTCGTTATCCTCTTCCGGGTTGGCACTGAAGAAGATGGTACTACCGTCCGGAGACCAGACTGCACCTCTCACGTTGAACGGAAGATCGGTGAGCTGGCGTGGCTCTCCGCCCGTGGCAGGCACGATGAATAGCTGCGATTTGTCCCGGATCGACGGATCGGGCAACAGCGTCAGGGTCCCGTCGCGCTTGTAGCGCATGGAGGTAATCACGCGACCGTCGAATCGCTTGGCATCCAGCGTGTTGCTGATGGCGTCAGGCGCAATCCAGCCTTCGCGGGGGGTGCGCTCGCCCCGCTCTTCCTCTTCCTCTCGGGGTCCCCTGGTGAATGCGATCCATTCACCATCTGGCGACCACACTGGTGTTGCGTCCACGCCCGGCACGTGGAAGGGTGCACCGGGAACGTTCATCCGCGCGAACCACACCGAATTGCGGTCGTCGCCGCGTCTGGAGGAGAACACCAGCAAGGATCCATCGGGCGACCATCGGGGGGACGACGACTCCACCGTCGGGTCGGTGAAGCGAAACGGCTGCCCCGCTGGGCGGCCGCGCTCGAGCTGCTGCAACCAGATCTCGCGGTGCCGCGTGTTCTTGTCCTCGACTACGGTGGTTACGACAAATGCTACCATGTCACCGGTGGGTGACACCGCAACGTTTCCCACGAACGTCATATCGTAGTAGTCCTGTGGCAGTACACCACGCTCCTGCGCGGGCGCACCGGCCACTAGCACGACGCTCAATAGCAGAACCAGTAACAAACGACTCATGACACCGATCTCCATTCATTGGTGCGATCGACGCTAGCCGATCTGCACGGTGATTTCGCTTTGGGACCAGGTTGGACGCTCGAGCGCTCCGAGGATTGGACCGCCGAGCGCAAGACTAAAGGTGTAGTGCCGGCTGACAAACTGGAAGGTGGGATCGCCGCTATGCAGATCGGGGGTAGCCCAGGTCGATCACAGCGACATATTTCAGGACCACCAACTCAATGACAATCCGGAGGTCCCGAGAAAGAGACGGCCGCAACGAGCGGCGGAAGTTGATTCGAGTGACTCACGCTGCGGATCTGCACTCTGCACTCTGCACTCTGCACTCTGCAATCTCATTGGGGGAAAGCGGTGTTCAAACCGTTTGGTGCATTCAGACAGATGCTTCTGTTGCTTCCGGTGGCGGCATTCGCGATCGGGGGGCAGGCCTCCAGACATGCTACGCCCGCAAGCGACAGTGACCTCATCTATGTCCCCGGCACGCTAGGGATCGATCCGAACTCTGGCGAATTGGCTGACGACGTTGCGGCGCAGCTGCATCAGGCAATGGCAAATGCCACGGCGCTCCTGGCTGGGCAGGGCGCCAATCTGTCACACGTGGTGAGCGTGAATGTGTTCCTGTCCGACACGCGACACTTCCAGGCGATGAACGAGGTGTATCGCACATACTTCCCGACCGATCCACCGACTCGCGCGACCGTGGGCGTAGACCTATCGCTGCCCGGTGCCCTGGTGCAGATCGCCATGGTCGCCGTGCGTCCCAACGTTGCACGCCGCGTGATCGAGCCGACGACATTGAAGTCTCCGGAGCTACCGTACAGCTGGGGTATACAGGCAGGCAACACACTGTTCGTCGCAGGTGCCACCAGCCGAGATCCCGAAACTTACCAGCCCGTCACCGGTGACATCGCGACTCAAACTCGCCGAGTTTTCGGCAACATTGGTGCAGTACTCCATGCAGCCGACATGGACTACGACGACCTCACGTCGTGCACGGTGTTCCTGAGGGACCCGCGTGACTTTGCGGCGATGAACGAAGCATACCGCGAGTTCGTGGGCACGGAGCCGCCCGCACGAGCCACGGTGCGTGCCCAGTTGGTGAATCCGGTATTCGGTGTCGAAATCCAATGCGTAGCGCACGGTGATGCCGTTCGCACGGTCGTCATCGCCGACGGCGCACAGCGCCCCAGAAGTCCATTCTCACCGGCGATTCAGGTCGGAGATCGGCTGTACACGGCAGGGATGGTCGGCTCCGGACCGAACGGAGTCGCCAAGGGCGAGATCGAGTTGCAGACGCGGCAGACGCTGGAGAACCTGCGCAACACTCTCGCCGCCGCCGGACTCGATTTCAATCACGTCAACGCGGTGCAAGTCTTTGTGCCGCACATAACACACGGGAGTGCTGTAGCGGCACTACTCGATGAGCACATCGGCAGCGGGCCCGCGCGCACCGTGATCGGTGCAGATCTGATGGGACCCGACTATTTGGTGGAAATCATGCTGTTCGCCAGCTCCACACAGAACAGGTAATCGCAATGGCAGAGTTGAAGATCTCACCGTTCCGCCGCACCCGCGAGCTGAAAACGCAGATCGACGAGATGTTGGACGTCGTTTCTCAGGCGGCATTGGCCTACAAACACGGCATCAGTCAGTACATCAGGCGCGGTTGGGACGAGTCAGTGGAAGAGAAGTGTGACTTGGTAAGTCAGTGCGAGAGCCGCGGTGACAAACTGCGTAGCTCCATAGGTCAATCGATGTACACGGAGATGCTGCTGCCCGACACTTCTGGAGACGTGCTTGGGCTGCTCGGGTCATTAGATCGCTTGTTGGACGATCTGGAACACTGCCTTAACGTGGTGCGGATTGAGCAACCCGAGGTGCCGCCCGAATATCACGACGACTGGATCGAATGTGCCGACAACGCCGCTGAGGCTGTTGAGGCTGTCGTCCTCGCGGCCCGCAGCTACTTCCGCGACCCGATCGCCGCGCGGGACCACATTCACAAGATCCACTTCTACGAAAAGTCGACCCAAACGATAGCGCTTCGCTTGATAGAGCGGATCTTCAAGTCCGATCTGCCCCTCGATCGCAAGATGCTTCTGCGCGGCCACGTTTGGCTGGTCGATCGTCTTGCCGACAAGGCTGACAATGCCGGTGATGCGCTCGCCATTTATGCAGTGAAACGTTCGGTCTGACCCGTAACGGCACCGGCTCATGGAACTGACCTTCATCGTCTTCCTGTCCAGCGGCCTGTTCCTCGGCTGGTCATTGGGCGCCAACGATGCTGCCAACGTATTCGGCACCGCTGTGGGAACTCGAATGTTGCGGTTCTACACGGCGGCAGGGGTCTGCGCAGTGTTCGTCGTGCTGGGTGCAGTGGTGAGCGGTGCCGGTGCGTCACACGGCCTGGGTCAACTCGGTTCAATCAACGCGTTGGGAGGTTCATTCACGGTAGCACTGGCGGCTGCGATCACGGTCTATGGCATGACCAAGCTCGGCCTACCCGTCTCAACTACTCAAGCGATCGTAGGTGGCATCATTGGCTGGAACCTGTTCAGCGCCACACCCACGGACACCACGGCACTCAGCAAGATCGTGGGCACGTGGGTCGCCTGCCCCATACTCGGTGCACTGTTCGCCTTTGTGCTGTATCGCTTGATGCAGAAGTTGATTCACGTCACGAAGCCACACCTGCTCTGGCTCGACCAGGGGACGCGAATCGGCCTCGTCCTCGCCGGCGCACTGGGGGCATACAGCCTGGGAGCAAACAACATTGCCAACGTAGTTGGTGTGTTCGTTCCGGCTTCCACACTGGAAGACATGTCGCTAGGACTGTTCACTCTGTCCGGTCAGCAACGTCTGTTCTTGCTGGGCGGGTTGGCCGTGGCCGTGGGCGCCTTCTTCTCCAGACGCGTGATGATGACGGTGGGCAATAGTATCGTGACGGTGGGGCCGGTGGGCGGGTGGGTTGTGGTTGTCGCCCACTCTATGGTGCTGTTCGTGTTCGCGTCGCAGTCGCTGCAGGCACTCATAACTAATATCGGGCTGCCTGCAATACCGCTGGTGCCGGTCTCCAGCTCGCAGGCAGTGGTCGGTGCGGTGTGTGGACTCGCTCTGTCACACGGACTGAAAGGAGCGCGGCAGATCAAGTGGTCGGTGCTGCGCAACATCGCGCTCGGCTGGGTTGCTACACCCGCTATCGCCGCGTTGATCAGCTACATCGCCCTCTACTTCGTGCAGAACGTGTTCGAGCAACCTGTTTATTACGCCGTCGTTGCAGGCTGACTTTCATCCATCCCAACCCACTGAGCTAGCCGCCCATCGCATTAATGCGGCGGTGCCTCGCCGATGATCACCGTTTGCGGTCCGGCAACCTTAGTTACATGGCAGTGGCATATATCCGTGGCGAACACGAAGTTCTGCACAAACGTCAAGTCGTCCTTCACACCTGTCACCTGGACCGTATCACCGTCAATCGAGAACGAGTCGAGCATGCCGTCATCGGCCACGAGATAGGTGCCGGGCTGCAACATGCCCAACCAACCGGGTGTGAGTGTGTCGCCGGTGCGCCGATTCACGCGGGTTATCATCACATCGGACACTGGCTGACTCGCATCGTCAACCACATCCAGCGTGTAGGTCCGGAACTCCAGGGTACAGTAGTCACACGGTGTCTCGGCATCGGAGCAAGATGATCCGGCAAAAGCGACATAGGTCACAACGGTGAGCGTAAGCGGACGGATAGATTGCATGGCGGGACCTCCTTAAAAAGGGAATACCCCAGCCATACTGCCGATGTTGCGACTGGCATACATGGCGCTGTTGTTCCACCGGGAGACGGACCGTGTACAAGTTCTTCAAGCTGTTGATCGTCGCGGGATTCATAGGTCTGTTGCTGACGCTGGGATCGTTTGCGGTAGCCCGTTTGAAAGTGGGTACCTACATGGGGCCGATGAAGCCGATGACCGGCCTAACCACGAGCTTCGCGTTCGACGGCGTGGATGAGCTCAATGGGAGACGCTTCGTGTGGGTGATCGAGTACACCCGCAGCAAGTTGCCCGGCGTGAGCCGCGCCAGATTCTACGTGTCGCCTACGGGTGACATGGTGGCCACCATTCCACGAGACCTAGACCGCCGCATCGAGGCGTGGGAGAAGACGCAGTTGCCGTAGCGGCGGATCACAGCTACCCAGTATCCTCTGGAGTCCGTATCGGATCTCAAGGCCAGCGCCAGATTGAAACCAACTTCAAACAGCTCCCGTAGTTTCCCTACAGAACCTCATGTAGATATTCTACGGGAGAGCCATGACCCGCCAAAAAGAAGACCTCCTCAAAGGCACCCTGGACCTGCTGATCCTCAAGACGCTCGACCTAGAGCCGATGCACGGCTGGGGCATCGGCGAGCGGATCAAGGTGTTCTCGGGCAACACATTGACGGTTCCCACCGGATCGCTGTATCCCGCCCTGCAACGCCTGCTGCGCAAGGGCTTGATTGCAGCCGAATGGCGCACGACTGACACAAACCGGCGAGCACGCTATTACAAGCTCACCAGGGCCGGCCGCAAACAGCTGCGCGAGGAGCAACAGAGTTGGGCGCGCGCCTCGCTGGCCGTGAACCAGGTATTGGAGGCTTCGCTATGACGCCGGCTGGCAACGGGGGGATGACATGGCGCTACTGAGAGGTCTGATCCATCGTCTCTCCAAGCTGTTCTCGAGCAGCCGCGTGCGGCGAGAGCTGGACGAGGAGATCCGGTTTCATCTGGAGCACGAGATCCAGAAGAACATGTTGTCAGGCATGGATGAGGCGGAAGCCGTGCGACAGGCAAAGATCGACTTCGGTGGAGTGGAGAACATACGAGAGCAGGTCAGTGAGGAGAGCGGCGTGCGTTGGCTGGAAGACTTCGTGCAGGACGTCCGTTATGGCCTGCGTGGCCTGCGTAAGGCACCCGTGTTCACGGCTGCAGCACTCATCTCACTCGGTGTTGGTATCGGCGCCAACACGGCCGCGTTCAGCGTCGTGAACGGCGTGCTGCTCAATCCCCTGCCCTATCCCGAGCAGGAGCGGCTGCACTCCCTCAGAGTCGAATGGCCCACCTTCTCAGGCCCGCTAGCGGACGCCGACTTCCTCGGGCTGGAGCAGCAGATCGAAGACTTCTCCGCCATAGTCGGTTACGGCACGTACGGCCTGACGCTCATGACTCCCGAAGGTCCAAGAGTAATCCAGGGTGCGTGGGTAACCGACGGTATGAACGACGTGTTTGGTATTCACCCTGCTGTTGGCCGCGGCTTCAAAGCCGACGACGAGCTCGTGGCCCTGGTGAGCCACGAGTTCTGGCAGAGCTACCTCGCGGGCACCGAGCAGGTGCTTGGCACCACGCTCGAGCTGGACGAGCAACGCTACACGGTGATCGGCGTCATGCCCCCCGGCTTCGGCCTGCCGGGTCAGAACGACGGCAACGTCTGGGTGCTACGACCCATCACCGAGCCCACACGGCGCGGCCCGTTCTACATCCGCGCCATCGCAAGATTGGCGCACGGCCCCGAGACAGAGGTCGCAACCGCACAGCTACGATCACTCGAAGCCAGTCTCAACAGTCGGTATCCCAGCTCAACCGAGTGGACCTACTCCCTCACACCGCTCAAGGAAGTGGTCGTGGGAGAAGTGGCAACCACTCTGCTCATGCTGTTTGCCGTGGTTGGTTGTGTCCTGCTGATCGCAGTTGCCAACGTAATCAACCTGCTGCTGGCACGCGGCACGTCCCGGCTCCACGAGGTAGCGATGCGGTCGGCGCTCGGCGCTAGTAGAGGCCGCCTCGTCCGGCAACTCCTAACCGAGTCTGCCGTGCTTGGCGTATTGGGCGCGGGAGTCGGACTCGGACTCGCCTGGTTGGTGACCGATCTCCTGGTCACACGTGGGTCTGAGTTGGTGCCGCGGATTGAGGAGGTCGGAATCGACACCACTGTGACGTTGTTCGCATTGTCGATTGGCATCATCGCCGGCGTGCTGGCTGGCACCATACCGGCCATCAATCTCCGCCCGGCCCGGCTAGGCCAAACGCTAAAGGAGGGCGGCCGCGCGGGCACGGCAGCACGGTCACGTGGCCGCACGCGCAATGTGCTGGTGGTAGCCGAGTTTGCCCTGGCATTGGCAGTGTTGGTGAGCTCGGCCTTGCTGGTAAGAAGCCTGCTCCGAATGCAGACGGCGGATCTGGGAGTCCACACCGATGGCGTCGTGAGCTTCAGACTCCAAATGCCGAGCGACCCTTACAGCGAATCAGAGGCGGCGCGCACCTTCTTCGCCGAGCTGAAGCAGAGGCTGACGGGTCTTCCCGGCGTTGCATCGGTGGCGTTCTCTTCATCCCTACCACCCGACCGCATCACGATGACCAACAACTACACGGTCATGGGTAACGAGCCCGTGGCCGGACAGGGCCAACCCACGGCCGAGTGGATTCTGGTTAGTGAGGGATACTTCGAGACAATGGGTATTCCGCTGCTACGTGGCCGCAACTTCACGGGCAATGATAGTGACGACCAGCCACGCGTGTACGTAGTGAATCAGGCATTCGTGCGGCAGCACTATCCAGATCGGGATCCGCTCACCGGACGCATCCAGCCCGGCAACTGGAATCCGGAAGGAGGGTGGAGCGACATAGTGGGAGTCGTCGGTGACGTCGTCTACAGCGGCATGGCAGATGGTGCCCAACCGACGGTCTACGCTGCCCATTCACAGAATCTGGGCTGGAACAATCCGTTCGCAGTGGTCCGCACAAGCCGCACCAATGTGCTGTCAGTCGCTCGCGTACAGGACGTGCTACAGGCCGTCGATCCCAGGATGCCTTTGCGCCAGTATGCCTCTCTGGAACAGCTGGTTGCGAACGCGACTGCCGCAGATCGTTTCCGCAGTTTCCTGTTTGCCATTCTGGCCGCAATTGCACTGATCATGGCTGCAACCGGTATCTACGGTGTGATGTCCTACCACGTGGGCACCCGCCAGAGAGAAACGGCGATCCGTCGCGCTCTGGGAGCGCGGAGTACCCGATTGGTCGGCGACATTCTCAGGGAAGGATTGTTGCTGGCAACTGCGGGATCACTTCTCGGTGTGATCGGAGCGGTCGCACTCGCACACACGTTCAGTTCGTTGCTGTTCGATATCAGCCCGACCGATGTCGCAACCTATGTCGCCGCAGTGGTGCTACTGGTTGGAGTCGCTCAGGTGGCGTGTTTGGTTCCGAGTGTAAGGGCCACGCGGGTGGACCCGGTTGCTGCGTTGCGGGATGAGTGACAAGGCCAGATGAGGAGGGGAAGGAGGGGAAGTAGACGGTCTGTCGTTTCTCCTTCCCCTACTTCCCCTCCTTCCCCTACTTCCCCTCCT
>CP070792.1:132455-141270 GCA_020346845.1 Gemmatimonadota bacterium | reverse complement strand
TCCGGTGAGGTCGCGCCTAACTCGCGACACCCGGTGTGCTCGAGGAATGCCTCTACGACTCCCTCTGCCCCGCACACGTTGCACGGAGACGTGGTGCAAACCTGAATGAAATGCTCGCCGACCGGGTGCTCGTGATACATGGTGTAGAAGGTCACCACACCCTTCACGTACGCGGCGGTCAGATCCAACACTTCGGCCACTTCAGCCATCGTGGCCTCGGATATCCAACCTTGCTCGTCCTGCGCAATCCACAGAGCCGGCAACAGCGCCGCCTGCTTGTTGGGATAGCGCTGCAGCACCTCTTCGAGCTGCTGGCGTCGCTCGCCTACAAATACCGGCTTGTATTCAGTCGTCTGATCCATATTCCCAGGCAGGGGTTTCCCAGTCTTCCCCGCTCGATTCCAGTTCCCTACTCAGCGATCGATCTCGCCCATCACGATGTCCACACTGGCGTTGATCGCGATGAGATCGGCTATCAAGTGTCCCTCGGCCATCTTGGGCAACGCCGACAGATTGATGAAAGACGGCGGCCGTATCCGCCACCGCACCGGCTTGGCAGTGCCATCAGACACGAAGTACGTGCCCAGCTCGCCTTTCCCGTTCTCGATGGCGACGTAAGCCTCACCCGCGGGTGCGCGAACACCCTCCATGACCTGCTTGAAGTGGAAGATCATGGATTCCATGTCGTTCATCGCGGCCGTCTTTGGAGGCAATATCACTCGTGGATCGTCCACGTTTATCGGACCGTCGGGCAGCCGGTCCAGCGCCTGCTCGAGGATTCGGACGGACTGCCTCATCTCCACTAACCGCACCAAGTAACGATCGTAGACATCCCCGTTCTCACCGATCGGTACCTCGAAGTCGTATGTCTCATAATCCAGGTACGGCCGATCCTTCCGCACATCGTAGTCGACGCCGCTCGCCCTTATCATCGGGCCAGACATCGAGAAGTTGATTGCATCTTCTGCGGAAAGGACCCCGATGCCCTGGGTACGCGCACACCAGATTGCACTGTTCGTGAGCATCCGCTCGGCCTCATCCAGCACCTTTGGTAGCCGTTTGCAGCACTTGCGCAATCCCTCTTCGAAGCCTTCCGGAATGTCTGCCATCAAACCGCCGACTCTGGTCAGGCTGGTAGTCAGCCGCGCACCGGTCCACGCTTCCTGTAGATCGTACATCCGCTCCCGTTCCTGGAAGGTCCACAGGAACGGCGTGAATGCACCCAAATCGACTGCAGTGGTGCCGAGCCACACGAGGTGCGATATGATCCGGCTCATCTCGCACGCGATCACGCGCAGCACCTTGCAGCGCTCGGTAATCTCGATCCCCATCAGTTTCTCGGCACCCATCGCGAGGCAGACGTTGTTTGCCATGGGTGCGAGATAATCGGTACGATCGGTCAACGGGATGATCTGGTTGTAGAAGCGGTACTCGCCCAGCTTCTCGAATCCCGAATGCAGGTATCCGATGTGTGGAATCACACGCACCACTACTTCACCGTCTAGCTCCACTACCAGGCGCAGCACACCATGCGTTGCCGGGTGCTGAGGCCCCATGTTGAGCAGCAGGTGTTCGGTGCCGATGCCACCTTCAACGTCGCCGATTTCTCCTCTCGGATCGGCAACTCCCAACGGGACGCGGACCGGCTGTCCGCTGGCGTCCATTCCCGGGGTTGCGAGGTCTAGCCCGACCGTGCGCTTCTCACCCATCGGTCCGTTTCCCTCCCGCCTCCGGGATCTCGTCCCGTTCACCACTCGCCAACCGTCGGCGCATGTCCTCGGGCAGATCGTTGTACGCCTCAGCTATCGACAGTTCTTCCAGTGAGTAGTGCGCTTCAGGATTGGCGTGCAGGGCCCGTCTGACCTGCTCCGCGCGTGACAACCGGCCCCGCAACGGGAAGTCCTTCCTCAGCGGATACCCTTCCGAATAGGTCTCCCACATCAAGATCCGCCTGAGGTCGGGATGCTCGCGGAATGTGATGCCGAACATGTCGAACACTTCGCGCTCGAGCCAATTCGCTCCCTGCCACAGCGGCACCACCGAGTCCACCTCGAGTTTAGCGTCCTTGGGTAAGGAGATTTTCACGCACAACTGGACCTTGCGTCTCAACGAGAACAGAAGGTACACCACCTCCAGCGGCAGCTCGGGATCACGGTACTCGACCGCGGTCACGTCGATCAGGTAGTTGTATTCTTGATCCGGCGCATCTTTGAGCCATCCCAGGATCTCTCGGGCGCTACCGACGTCAACGTACACGATGGTATCACCGCAAGACTCCAAGGCGCGGCCGATCTTGTCACCGAACTCGCGTCTCAACGCCTCTACTGATGGATTCACAGGTTTGTTATGCTGATCGGGTTTGATGGACCGAGTTGCCGAACGGCTCCGACACCTCGTCGATCAATTCGGGTGGCAATCGCAGGGCTCCGCGACGCAGGACCTCCTCCTCGCGGATCGCCTTGTCGACCATCGTCTCGCCTTTGATCTTCTTGTGGAGCAGCAGGATCCCGTAGAGCAGCCCCTCCGGTCGGGGCGGGCATCCTGGCACATAGACATCCACGGGAACCACCGTGTCGATGCCCTGTGTCATCGCATAGGTATCGAATATCCCTCCGCTCGACGCACACGCGCCCATTGAGATGACCCACTTGGGCTGCGGCATCTGATCGTAGATCCGCCTGATCACCGGGGCCAGCTTGAAGGGCAATCGACCCGCACACAGCAAAACGTCCGCCTGCCTCGGGGAATACCCCAGTCGCTCCATGCCAAACCGCGAAATGTCGAAGCGGGACGCGGCCGTGGCCATGAACTCAATCGCGCAGCACGCCGTGCCAAATGGCATCGGCCATAGGCTGTTCGCACGGGCCCAGTTGACCAGAAAATCGAGCCTCGTGGTGATCCAATTGGGAGACATCTGCGTGACGATAGCATTGTCCCCGCCGGGCGCCGTGCCCACCGGTTTCACTCCCATTCCAGCGCCCCCCGCTTCCACACGTAGATGAATGCAACTAGCAGGATCAGCACGAACACTGCCATTTCGATCAGGCCGAGCAACCCCAACTCGCGGAAGGAAACCGCCCACGGAATCATGAAGACGGCCTCGAGATCGAATACGATGAACAGCATCGCTACGAGGTAGAACTTCACGCTGAATCGGTCCCGGGTCGAGCCAAGCGCCGGCATACCGGACTCGTAGGGCAACGATTTCACGGTCGTCGGCCGCTTCACCTGGACCAAATGCGATAGCACGATCATGGCCATCGCACTCACGACGACTATGCCGATCAGCAGTAAGAGGGGTGCGTACTCCCGAAGCATGGCAACTCGATAGGTCTCGTGAACAAAATCACGCAACAAAAGCGGCAGGAAGTTACTCAGGCCTTTGGCGGGGTGTCAAGCAAGTGCAAGTGGCGCAATAGCTAAGGCTACGTATCTTTCGCGTGGGCCCGGCGGGCCCGGTGCGCGCGATCCGCCATTACCACAGATCGACTGGGAGATCGATGTCAATCAAGTCCGATCGATGGATACGTCGGATGGCTGAAGAACACCGCATGATTGAGCCTTTTCAGGAATCACAGGTGCGCTCGGGTGCCATTAGCTACGGTGTTTCATCCTACGGCTACGATATGCGTGTGGCCCGCGAGTTCCGCATCTTTACCAACGTCCACTCACCGGTGGTCGATCCCAAACGATTCGATCCCCTCTCGTTCGTGGAGTTTGAGGGAGAAGTCTGTCTGATCCCGCCGAACTCTTTCGCGTTGGGCCGTTCGGTCGAATATTTCCGCATCCCTCGCAACGTGCTCACCATCTGCGTTGGCAAGAGCACCTACGCGAGATGCGGCATCATCACCAACGTGACTCCGTTCGAACCCGAGTGGGAGGGACACGTCACCCTGGAGATCTCCAACACCACGCCTCTTCCGGCCAGGATCTATGCTGATGAGGGCATTGCGCAGGTTCTGTTCTTTGAGGCCGATGCAGACGACATCTGTGAGACTTCGTACGCCGACAAGAACGGCAAATACCAGGCCCAGACGGGTGTTACGCTGCCCAAGGCCTAGGCTTTAAACAATGGCTCTAGTTCGCTGCCCCAAGCACAAAATCCCGTACAACGATGAGAATCCGCGGGGATGCCCGGCATGCGCCCGGGAGGAGGAGGGTGAGCAGAACAGCCTGATGCAGGAACTGGCTCGCGCACAACAACCCCCAGGCAAGCGCGCCAGCGCCGCGGAGCGCGTCGGAGGAACGGCAGCAGCCAAGCCTCATCCGCCCTCTGGGACAGGCGCTCGAGTACCGACGCCTCACCCCCTAGCCGTCGCAACCAAGCCTCCCACGCCGCCAGAGACGGTCGAGAGCCCCGTGCAGAAATTGCTGCGCGCGGCGACCCGAAGGCGGTCGTCAGTCATTGGCGGGATACTCATCGTGGTCATGGCCGCGATCGTGATATTCACGTCTGGTCCGCGCTTCTCGGAGGGAACCAATCCGGCCCTGGTTCCCGATGAAGACGTTCGCCCGCTGCCGCTCACCGTCGACTCGCCCATCGCCTTGGCCTTCTCGGCACTCGGAACCAGATCACCGCGCGAGAACCCCGACGACCCGAGCTTGATGCGCTATAGCTTCGGATCGGATCTCATAATAGATGCCGCAGGAAGTTCGATATACGCCGTCAGGCTGCGAGTACCGAACCGCAGCATACACGGGTTGAGAGTTGGGATGAGCCGACAGAGGGCCGAGGGCGAACTGGCGTTACTTGCTGTGCCACAAGAGGTTACGAGCTCGACCTCGAGCCCGGCGCAAATCATCGCCGGCTACCAGGTGTTTGGATCACCCGACGCTCGACCGCGGGTCACACTGGCGGCGGAGGTACGGCCCCCCAATGGCTGTTACGATGTATTCGTCGACCTGCAGCCACAGGGAATCGGAACCGTCGTTGATGGGGATGTCAGCTATGTAGCCGTGGCGAGAGAGGACGACCCGTTCAATTGGGTGGTTACCGAAATACGCGTGGTGAGCCGCTCGCGACGCGGTCCCGGATCATCGAGCCCAGCCTGCTAGCGGACCGCATCGTTTTACCAGCTAGCTGCATCATAGAGGCACGACGGGAAGATGGGCAGATAGACCTCGAATGGAGGATGCTTCCGTGACTGAAGTCGAAAACGCAGCTGCAGAATCGAAGAGCGGAGCCTGGCTCGTACTGAGGGTGTTCGACGAGCCCGTTCAAGTGTTCAAGGAGTTGGCTGAACGTCCGCGTGTTCTACTGCCCATCGTCCTCGCGATCATAGTGACCGCGATCTACGCCTACGGCACCCCGGATTCGGTTCTGCAGGAGCAGACCAGGTCCCAGATGGAAGCCTTCCAAGAGCGCGGCCAGATCACCGATGAGCAGATTCAGGAACGCGTGGACCGCGCCGCCAGTCCGGGAAGCCGGGGCCTCATATTCGGCGCAGGCACCGCTGGGGCCCTCGCGGCCATGGCCATCGTAGCATTGGTGCTAATGCTCATATTCGGCGCAACCGGCCCCGACCCGATCAGGTTCGTGAGCGAATTCTCCGTCATCCTGCACGCCAACATTGTCTCGCTTGCCGGCGCCGTCCTCATGGTGCTGCTAATGAGGTTCGCCGGCATGAGTGAGCCGACCTTGTCGTTGGGCTTCTTGTTCGACCAGGACACGAGCGGGTACCTGTATCGGTTTGCCAACCAGATAACCCTGTTCGGCACCTGGAACATGCTCCTGATTGCACTGGGGAATCAGATTCTCAGCAAGGCAAAGAGCTTCACGGGCCCACTTTTCATTGTGGGCGGGCTGTGGATACTAGTGAAGCTCGGCTTCGCTGCCCTGGGAGGTCTGGGATTCGGAGGCTGACGCCTGTTTCGCTACTTCCCTCCCTAGTCCGGGAGGGAAGTAGCTTCGGACGGAATCAGCCGAGCATTACTCCTATGACCCGACGGTGAACGTAACGGTGCGCAACACGGCGCCACTGCCGTCCCTGACCTCTACCTTCCACTCACCTGTCCACTCACTTGGGATAGTCTTGTTGCTCCACGTGCGCCAACGATCGGCCCCGATGCTCAACTCCACGCTCCACTCATGTTCCCCGTGTGACCAGACGTGTGTAATCGTCTGACCCTCGGCCCCGGTCACTTCGGTCCACAGCCATACGCGACCCACGTCAGCCGGGAAGGCAGACCCGGTATCGACTGGTTCACGCTCCTCGATCGCGAGGGCCAGAACCGCATCAACGTTTATGGCGCCTTCTTGAGCCAAGAGGGATGCCGGTAGTGTGGCGCCAAGCGCCAGGAATGCCAGCAGTGCCAATAGTCGCTTGATGGACATCATCGATACCTCCGTGACATGTGGTTAGTGGCTCCCCTCCCCCACTCCGGTCGTCGCACTCTGCTTCGCTTCTTCGACTATCCGCGCTACATCCGCCAAGAGCTGCTTGGCGTCATACACGATGCCGTCTTTGATGGTGTACTTCACGCCGCCAACCCGGATGGGATCCCCTGCTTCATCCAATTTGATGGTACCGGTGCCATAGAGCACCTTGAGGTTGTGGATCGGGTTCTCCTCCACTACTACCAGGTCCGCCAGCATTCCCGGCTTGATCAACCCGAAACTGACATCCTGACCTTTCGGCTCGTGCAGTGTCTCAGCACCACACAGTGTCGCGGCCCGGACGACCTCGAGTGGGTGGAAACCAGCTTCCTGTAGCAGCTCCAGCTCGCGAATGTACCCGAAGCCGTACAGCTTGTAGATGAAACCGGCGTCCGACCCGGTACATACTCTGCCACCGCGGTTCTTGTACTGGTTGAGAAACGTCATCCAGATGCGGTAGTTGTTCTTCCACTCAATTTCGTCCTGCGTGGTCCAGTCGAACCAATACGATCCATGGCTCGTTCGGCTCGGTTGGTAGAACTGCCACAGCGAGGGCAGTGTGTACACGCCATGCCACTCTGCCTCTCGCGCCCGCATTACATCCCGGCTCGCCTCATAGATGGTCAATGTCGGGCTGAGAATGAAATCGAGCTCCAGGAGCTCATCCATCACCTCGTTCCACTTGTCGCTCCCGGGCTCACTCGCCTGTCTCCACAGTCGCCCGGCCTGGCCAAAACGGTGGTATTCGTTGTTGTAGTTGTAGTCGTATGGGAAGTCTTGCACAGAGCGGTCGTCGAACAGGGCCTCTGGTAGACCGTACCAATGCTCCAGTGAGCCCAAGCCCAGCTTGGCTGCGTCGAGGGCGTCCATCCGAGCCACGCCCATCTGACCCAAGTGAGCCTGGGTCCCCAGTCCGTGAGCGCGGGCTTCTGCAATCAGGGCTGCCATGATCTCTGGGTCGTACGAGCCCAACTTGAGCCCGTCTACTCCTTGGTCCGCAGCCCAGCGGACCCACTCGCGTGCTGCATCGGGAGTAGTGATCGGCCCACCGTCCCAGCCCGCGCCGGGGCGGACATAAACGAATATCCTGGGCGCTACGATCTCGTTGTCGGCGCTGCGGGCCCGCGCCTGCAACGTCCAGTCTACTCCGTTGCCGGAACCCGGGTCCCTGATCGTCGTTACTCCATGACCCATCCACAACTTGTAGACATACTCGGCTGGAGTTCCCTGGCTGAGGCCGCCCGTGTGAGCATGGGTATCGACGAAGCCGGGCAGCACGTACATACCGTGCGCGTCGATTTCACGAGTCGCGTCACCCGGCCGGCGACGCTCGTTGATCGGCGCTCCAGGACTGCCGACACTGGCGACTCGCACTATGCGATTGCCTTCGATGACGATGTCTATCGGTCCCTGTCCGGGTGCACCCGTGCCATCGAGAACGGTCGCTCCTCGAATGATCAGACGCTCGAACGGCCCCTCACCTTCGTCCGCTCCCCGATCGGGCGCATGAGGTACGGTGCGACTGGCTTGCTGGGAGCTGAGCACCGCCGGAATCAGCATCGTCATCGCTAGCAGCAGAACTTGCTTTCTCGCTTCAACGCGCATGTTGCTCTCTCATTGTCTGGAGTACGTGACTGGATTGCCGATCCCGAAGTTAGCCCTGGACGGGTCCGTGGCCAATACAGTGGGCTTCACGCCCGCGGGAACGCGGCCAAGAGAGAAGCATGCCGAGCTGCTCGGTCCATGATTGCATCTACAAATCACCACGGTGGCGCAATGATACGCTCGGGCCATGACCGAATAGGTGACGCATGCCACAAAACCTCTGGCCCAAAGCTATGGCCACACGACCGTCTCGAGTCGACGCCCGCCGCGTCCGCCGTGCTCTGCTGCCTTGTGATTGTCATCGAAGCCGAGTAATGTCGCTGACGAAGTCTTCCGCTATAGGGGCGGCTAACCGAATGGACCTACGTGCGTTGGCGAGCGAGGACGATTACGAAGCCTGCATGCGTCTGCAACGGGATATCTGGGGCGATGATGTACGAGAGACAGTGCCTGCTGCGATCATGCAGGTGGCGCAGAAGGTGGGTGGCGTCGCTGCCGGAGCCTTTGAGCCGACCGGAGAACTGGCTGGATTCGTTTTCGGCATCACCGGACTCGTGGATGGAGTGCCCGCACACTGGTCGCACCTCCTTGCCGTTCGATCGGACTTGCGCAACCGCGGCGTCGGGAGGGCGCTGAAGCAGTATCAAGCAGAACGTCTGAGAAAGATCGGTATCGACACCATCTATTGGACGTTCGACCCGCTCGAATCTCGCAACGCACATCTGAATCTGAACCGACTCGGTGCCGCGGTGATCGAGTACGTGCCTCACATGTACGGACGCCGTGCGCTGGCCAAAACGGACGCCGTAATAGGGACGGATAGGTTCATTGTAC
>CP070792.1:122481-132355 GCA_020346845.1 Gemmatimonadota bacterium | reverse complement strand
TAGGAGCGGTGACTTCTCGGTGGCACGGTACTTCAGATATCGTCGACTCCCGGACGACGGGCGTGCGGCGGTTCTGGCACGATTCGATGACGGCAATATTGCACTGGCCGAGTTGTCGGTGGGTGAAGGCAAGGTGCTTGTCTGGACCTCAGACCTCTCTAATTCGTGGAACGACCTTCCAGTGCAGCCTGTGTTTCTACCAGTGGTGCATCAGGTAGTACGGCATCTGGCACGTTACCAACCACAGAGGTCCTGGCTGACAGCGGGCCAGGTCATTGATCTCTCACAGCATGCCGCTGGAGGGCTCGGTGGCATGGATGTAGCCGATGCCGAGCAGGGGTCGGATCTGATCGTGGAAGCACCCAATGGTGAACGCGATCTCAGGCAGCTTGGGCCGGGGCCAGACTACCTGACCTTGGACCAACAGGGGTTCTACGAGATTCGCCGGCCGGAGGATTCGGACCCGCTGAGAACCATTGCAGTCAATCTCGACATTGCTGAATCAGATCTGACGCAACTCGATGCGGAGCAGTTGGCCAGCGCCGTGTTGTTTCAGGGCACTGCCGGTGCCGCCACGAATCTCGCCGCCTCGTTGACTCCCGCAGAGAGGGAACGTAGACAGGGACTGTGGTGGTATCTCCTAGTGGCCGTGCTGTTGATAATGGTGGCCGAATCGGTCTTGTCGAATAGAGTGTCCAGTAGGGCGTCATAGTCACCGGAACAGGAGCAATCCGATGCGAATGTTGTTTGCAGCGTCCAGCCACGATGACCTGATCGGGATCATCCGTTCGGTGAGAAACCGATGGCGCCTCCGCATCGTGCTACGTGGGCTCGGCATCTTGCTTGGAGCAGGGATCGTGTCGTTCGTGATCTCGGCATACGGCATGGATCACTTCCGGTTCACACGTACAGCTATCATCGTGTTTCAGTTGGCTACATATGTCACGCTCATAGCTCTGCTGATCCGGTACCTCGTGGTTCCTCTGCTGCAGAAGGTCTCCGACGAGCGTGTAGCCCTGTATTTGGAAGAACACGAGCCAACCCTCCACGGCTACGTCATGGGGGGTGTGCAGTTCAGTCCCGATGCGTCAGAAGTGGAGCGCACAGGCGACTCGCCCGAGCTGGTACGACAGTTGATCCGACAGGCGATTGAACGGTGCGTACAGGTCGATGAGGGCAGGCGTGTCGAAAGAAAAGGGCTGATGACATCCTCGAGCTTCCTGGCGGGTGCCACCATAACCGGGATTGCGTTCGTGCTCCTTAGTCCCGGCTTTCTCAGAAACAGTGCCCCGTTCCTGTTGACGCCGTGGAACGACGCTGCGACAACCAATCCGTATTCGATCGAGGTCTTGCCCGGCGACGTGACCATCGCACGAGGTGCCGATCTGAGGGTCACCGCCGCGTTACAGAACTTCAACGCCGAAGACGTCGACCTGGCAGTTCGATCACAGGGCGCTACTCAGTGGGATCGCTGGCCGATGACAGTGGATGAGGAGACCGGGGAGTTCGTGCTGTTGCTCTTCGAGCTGGAGGAAACGACCGAGTATTTCGTCGAATCGAGCAGTGTGAGATCTCCACTGTTCACGATCGAAGTTGCCGATCTACCCTATGTCGACCAGATCGACCTGGAGTACCACTTTCCGGCTTACACAGGACTGGCGCCCCAACGACAGGAGAACACAGGCGACATTGCGGCACTACGCGGCACCAGGGTTGCACTGCAAGTAACATCAACCATGCAGGTCGAGGCTGGTGCCATCGTGCTCGACGATCGTGACACGGTAGCTCTGGACATTGACGATGAGGGCTCGCTGTCGGGCAACATAGTTGTGCGGGACGAAGGGCTCTATCGGATTCTGTTGCGGAGCTTCCGGGGAGATCTGGTTATAGCTTCTCCCGACTACATCATCGATGTACTTCACGACCAGCCACCGATCGTTTCGTTCTCCAAGCCCGGTCGTGACATAACGATTACCTCTGTGGAGGAAGTGTTCACCGAAGTCACGGCTGAAGACGACTATGGTCTCACGCGACTCGAGATGATGGTGTCAGTCAATGGAGGCCCCGAAGATACACTCACTCTCTTCGGCGGCGGCAGCTCTCGCAAACACATCACTGCGGGCCACACGCTCTTCGTGGAGGAACTCGAACTCGAGCCAGGTGATCTGATCTCCTACTACGCGCGTGTAACCGAAGCAGAGCGCGGTCCCGAGACACAAGACGCCACAACGGACATCTATTTCATGGAGGTGAGGCCGTTCGACCGGGAGTACCGCCAAGCCGAACAGCAGGGCGGTATGGGTGGCGGTGGCGGTGGAGAGATGAGCGGCGACCTGTCCCGCAGGCAACGGGATATCATTGCGGGAACCTTCAGAATGGTGCGGGACAGAGACGAATACACCGACGCAGAATTCAAGGAGAACCTTGCGACCTTGGCCTTGTCTCAGGGGCGATTGCGTGAGGAGGTCGAACTCCTCGTTCAACGGCTGGACACCCGTGGCATCGTACAGATTGACTCGAGCTTCGAGTCGATTGCCGAAGAACTGCCACAGGCCATCGATGCAATGGCAATCGCCGAAGAAGAGTTGGGCGAGCGCGATCCGAAGGAGGCCCTGCCACCGGAACAAGTCGCCTTGCAGCACCTACAACGTGCCGAGGCAGCATACCGGGAGGTGCAGGTGAGTCAGCAGCAGGGCGGTGGAGGTGGCGGGGGTGGCCGGGAGTCGGACATGGAGGACCTGGCGGACCTGTTCGATCTGGAATTAGACCGCATGAGGAACCAGTACGAGCAGATCCAGCGGGGCCAACAGGAACAGGTCGATCAAGAGTTGGACGAACTGGCCCAGAAGCTGAGGGAGTTGGCGCGGCGGCAGCAGCAAGAGAATGAACGCATGCGGGCGCAGCAGCAGAACATGCAGAATCAGGCCGGTGGCGGTGGCGGCCAATCCCAGCGACGTCTGGCCGAACAGGCAGAGGAGCTGGCTCGTCAATTGGAGCGGCTGTCACGGGAAGAAGGACGCCCGGAACTGGAAGAAACTGCGAGAAGCCTCCAGGAGGCCGCCGAGGCTATGCGGCGTGCTGCCGCGAACTCCCGCAATAGCGGAGTGGCGCAAGGCGTAGAAGCGCTAGACCAACTACGTGAGGCGCGCCGTCTGCTGGATCGTAACAGATCGGCTAATCTGCAGCGGGACGTGCAAGACGCACTGCGACGGGCCGAACGGCTCGCTCAAGAGCAACGCGAGATGCAGGATGACGTAGAGCGCTTGAGCCCAGATCCGCAGACACGCGCGGAACAGATCGATCGGTTGCAGGAACGCAAACGCGCCATGGCTGCGGAGGTGGCGGGCATCGAGTCGCAGCTCGAGCAATTGGGTCGTGAATCTCAGGCCGATCAGAAGGATGCAGCTAGGGAACTGAGAGAAGCGGCTGAGGCGATCCGTGACAACAAGCTGAGAGAGAAGATCCTTTACTCGCAAGGTGTCATCGAACAAGGGTCTCCGGAATACGCCCGCAACCTCGAGGATCAAATAACCAGCAACATAGACGAGCTGAGCGAAGGCATCCGAGCAGGCCTCGAGGCAATAGGGGAGTCGCAGGAACAGCGATTGGCTCGGTCGTTGGACCGTACGAGAGATGCTGTCAACGCGCTCGAGTCCCTGAACGAACGTATGCAAGGGAGGATGGAGCAGGGGCAACAAGGCGAGCAAGGACAACAAGGACAGCAGGGTCAGCAGCAAGGGCAGGAGGGTCAGCAGCAAGGGCAGGAGGGACAGCAAGGTCAGCAACAGGGGCAGGGGCAGCAAGGCCAGCAACGGGGCCAGGAGGGGGGACAAGGCGGCGATCAGACTACGACGACGCCTCCCAACATGAGTGGCGGAGGTGGCGGCCAGGCGCGACTTCAGCCTGGCGACATCCGCCAGTTCGAGCGCGAGTTGCGTGAGCGTCAGAACGAACTGTCAGAACTCCGCCGAGAGCTACAACAGGAGGGGGTGGATGTCGGAGAGCTGGATCGCGTAATGGCGGGTTTGCGTGACTTCACGCGTCGGCGTGAGTTCGGCGAGCCGCAGGGCCTCGAGCAGCTCGAGGCGGAGATCATACAGGGCCTGAAGGATTTCGAGTTCGCGCTGCGAAAGGCCATCCTGGGCGACGATGACGATCGTCTCTTCCTGGCCGGCTCAGACGACGTGCCGGAGGGTTATCGCGAACTAGTTGAGGAGTACTACCGGGAGCTTTCCAGGAGGGGAGGAGGTGGCGGCGGAAACCGGTAGCGTCGCTTTTCCCCATCCGCTCCTCCTTCCCCTTCCGATCTGTCGAATCGACAGGTAGAAGGGGTAGGAGGGACAGGGTGGTTATTCGTCCTTCTCTAGCGCCTCCAGCACCTTCGCTGGATGATCTGCCGCTTTCGCAACGCGCGCCCAGTGCTTCTTGACCTTGCCATCTGGGCCGATCCACACCGTCGAGCGAATCACACCCGTCGTTTTCTTGCCATACATCATCTTCTCACCAAAAGCACCGTACTTCTCCATCACTTTCTTGTCGGGATCTGACAGCAGAGTGAAAGGTAAGCTGTACTTCTCCTTGAATTTCTCATGTGATGCCTGACCGTCGGGTGAGACGCCAATGACGACGGTATCGTGTTCCTGTATCTGCTTCCACAGATCGCGAAAACCCTGTGCCTCCTTGGTGCATCCCGGTGTATCGTCTCTGGGATAGAAGTAGACGATCACGTCCTTGCCCAGATGATCCTTGAGTGCAACCTTGTTGCCACTCTCATCGTTGAGGGTGAAAGCCGGTGCCTTCTTACCTTCTTCTACTGCCATTCTGTGATCTCCTCAATCAGGTTGTTCACCATTCACTGCTACTGCTACAACGCCTCAGGTATCTTCCAACACACGTGACGGTACGGTGACGCGTATAAGACCGCGCAGCTCACCCACCGCGTACCCGGTTGCCAGATCGTTGGGATATGACGTCTCGATTGCCTGTTGGACTTCCGGTGCTATGAGTTCGGTAGTCCCGTGGCATTGCAGGCACATCTCGTTAACCATTAGTGGTTGGTAATAACGGAACTCGTTTTGTGATGTGCGTTGAACGAGATAGGGTGGGAGTTCATGTTTCGTCGCCAGGACGTCTTGAAAGTACGCGATTGCGGCAACCTCCAGTTCGTCGGGAGCGTTGGCGGGGTTTCTGTACTTCATCGACGTGCGCTTGAGTTCGATCCCGTCCGTCAGGCTGTGCTCGATGGTGGCCGTGAGCTCGAGTGCCTCCCGCGAACAGAAGTTCACGGCGTGTTCCGGTCCGCCCTCCTGCAACGCCGCCGTCAGCCGTTGAATCAAGCCACCGGCGAGCGTAGAAGCCGATTCTCGACCTACCGCTGAGACCCACCGCTCATCTTCCGGGGTCACCTCCTGCGCATCATTGACACATGATAAAGTCGTGGAACAGGCTAGTATCGATACTACTGCTAGTAGCGATTGGCGATGCATTGTTGCTCCTGTCTGTATTTTGCCCCAGGTCGGGCACGGTAGACTCTGCCCCCTGCTGCCCCCTTCCAGCAGGGGCAGAAGAGACAGGATTGCATTGATGATCTGCAGCTCATTCGGACGTTGGCGCAGCCTTGGCTCGATACTTGTCGAACCAGGCAATGATGTACGCGACCTTCGTCATCAAGTTGCTGGGACGGTTGGCGATTCCATGTGGTGCATCAGGGATGCGTACCAGTGCAGCCGGTACTTTCTGCAGTTTCAAAGCCTGATAGAACTGCTCCGACTCGGAAATGGGTGTGCGGTAGTCCGCTTCTCCGGTGATGAGCATTGTAGGTGTCGTGACGTTACCCACATAGGAAATTGGGGAGCGTTCCATGTAGTGATCCAAATGGTCCCATGGATTGCCCGGGAACCAGTACTGCGTGAAGTTAGTGTAGAAATCCGATGTGAGTACGAAACTGTACCAGTTTATCACCGGCTTCTGCACTACGGCCGCTGCAAACCGGTCGGTGTGGCCAACAGACCAGCTGGAGAGCACGCCACCCCCCGACCCTCCGGTGATGAACAGGCTCTCCTCGTCGATGTAGCCTCTCTCGATCACCGCATCCACACCCGACATTAGATCGTGGAAGTCGTTGCCCGGGTAGGCGTGATGGATCAGATTGCCAAACTCCTCACCGTAACTCGTGCTGCCACGAGGATTGGTATAGAGCACGACGTAGCCCGCTGCGGCATACAGCTGTATCTCCGCCGCAAAGCGATCTCCGTAGTTGGCAAAAGGTCCACCGTGGATCTCGAGGATCAGAGGATACTTGTTGCTGGGATCGAATCCAGGTGGCATTACTATCCATCCCTGGATCTGTCTGCCGTCGTACGAGGACTCGAACCAAATCTCCTCAACGGCACCCAGCTGTTTGTGACCCAACAGGTCCTCGTTCAGCGCGGTCAAACGGGTACCTTCAGTCGATCCGTCACGAGAGACTGCCAATTCTGCCGGGTGGTTGGGGCGGGACTCGGTGTAGGCGAACCGCCCGTTGTTCGAAGCTGAGAACTGGCCGCCGCTGTATGGCCGCCCCAGGGAGAGACCGCCGACATCGCCTACGAGTGTGCTGACATTTCCGTTCAGGTCGGCGAACGCAATCTTCGTGTTACCCCTGTCATCGTATTGGAAATAGACGCCTGACCCATCCGACTTCCACTTGAGCGCTTGCGGATTCCGATCGAGGTCCTGGGCAAGCATCTGCCTGTCACTTCCATCCCGACTCATGACATATAGATGGGGTACCTGATAACCCTGGTAGCGATCGTCGAAGCCGGTGTACGCGATCCGTGAGCCATCCGGTGACAGCGCGGGACCATTGTCGGGCCCCTTGCGGTCCGTCAGAGCGGTCAGGGACCCGTCGGCGACTGAAACCTCGTAGATCTCTGAGTTGTTGGTATCGTATTCCCAATCTTCATTCAAGTTCGCCGAGAAGATGATCGAGCGCCCGTCCGGCGACCAGTTGAGTGGCCCACCATAGTTGAAGTTGCCGCTCGTGATTTGCCTGGGTGTTCCGCCCTCGGCCGGCAGCACGAACAAGTGCGTGTAGCCGCTTGGCAGATATCCAGCTCCGTCGATCCGGTAGATCGTTCGGTCGATGTACTTGGCAGGCTTCGCCCACTCGGCTCCTGGTGGCTTGGGTGGTAGCTGTACCAGCGAGCTCGCCGGTGTCGGCACCATCATCTCGAACGCGATCCAATTGCCGTCGGGTGACCACGTGATACTGCTCGGTGAGAGCTGGAGGTTCGTGAGTTTCGCGGTCTGCCCATCGTCCATGAAGCGGACGTAGATCTGCGACGAACCGTCGGCGCTCGACACGTAGAGCAAGCGCGAGCCGTCGGGCGACCAGCGCGGCGACGAGTAGTTGGAGTTCCCCGTTGTGAGTGGCCGGTGATCCGAGCCATCGTAGTTGATGATCCAGAGGTTGGAGCGCCTGCGATCCGACATTATGTCCATGAAATTGCGCACATAGACAATCTTGCTTCCGTCTGGAGAAATCTGTGGATCGGACGCTAGCTCCAACTGGAAGACGTCCGCAAGTTGAAACCGGTCGGCTGCGTCACTCTGTGCAGCAGCTGGCTGCTGCCACAGTGCTGCTGCCAGGATCAACAGGCTCACCTTTCTCATCGCATCAACTCCTCGCTGGGGATGGTACAGTTCGGCGTTACAGTCCGGCGTGGTCGTACCGAAGGACGGAATCTGATGGGAGAGCATGTACGCGGTCAAGCAGCCCTTCATCTTGCCAAATCTTGCGACCAACCCACGATCGTATCAGTAATCTCCACCATTACATCATCTTCCGTTCGGCCTGTACGCTTCAGCACCTTGAACGAGTGATTCCCACCGTCAACAACGTGCATTGTGGCTTTGGACCCAAGTTGCTCCACTATCGGCTTTAGCAGGGTGAGATCTGCCAGATCGTCGCGCGTTCCCTGCAGAAACAGCATTGGAATGCGAATCTGTCCCAGATGCCCCGCCCGTTTGGTGTCGGGCTTCTTGGGAGCATGTAACGGGTACCCGAGGAATACGAGGCCGCTGAGTTCCGATGGTGGCTCGTCTGCTGCAATGTGGGAGCTGATACGTCCCCCCATCGACTTACCGCCGGCGATGAGTGGAAGATCCGCTGCCTTTTCGTGTCCCGCGGAAATCGCAGCTCTCACCGTTTCCTCCAGCACCTTTGGCGAATCCGGCGATCTCCGCCCGGCCTCCATGTAGGGAAACTGGTAGCGGAACGTTGCGATGCTTCGCTGGGCCAGCTCCGAGGCGACTCGTTCCATGAATGGGTGCCTCATTCCGGCACCGGCACCGTGGCCGAACACGAACAGCAGCTTTGCATCCTCGGGCAACACCAAGACCGCTGAAACCGGCCCTCTAGCGCCCACCATCACCAATGACTGCGTCTCCTTCATGTAGGCTCCTTGCCTTGCCCATGGCAGCAGCAGAAAATGTCCGTGATCGTTCTGTCCGTGGCCGTCATTGCTCCCCTGCCAGACTGGGCCACACTTCCTGCATCGTCTGTCTTGGGCCGCGGCAGACATAGACGAACAAATCTCGTTGCTCGGCCACGGCGTAGTGGTTCATGACATGCGCCGCAGGTGTCACCGAGTCGAAGAAACCCGCCATGTCGTCATAGTCGAATCCGATAGAAATCACCACGTCTCCTGGCCTATCCCCGGGGCCGAAGAACCAATAGCTGCCGACGACAGCGATTGCCCCCGGCAGGCCTCTGCGGGGACCATAGAAATCGATTGCGCCGGCTTCGCCGTAATTGGAACCCAGTATGACCGCCTGCTCCTGCTCGGAGGCATCGAGGCTATGGAATACCTGTGCAACCGCGTCGACCTGTTCCTCCCAACCCAACATGTCGGCATAGTCCTGCGGCAAACGCTCGATGTTACCCACGTTGGTGGTCACGGCCCCTTCCGAACCCACACGATCGAGGTACTGGACCATTGTCGGCGGTGCCAGAATCGGAATGCCGAGCGGGAAGGTCAGAAGCATGTATCCAGCAACCAACACCACTGTTCCCCAACGCAGGACAGTCGACCAGCGGGGGACTTCGAGTCGGTCAATCAATACCGCACCGGCTGCAAACAACACCGGGTGAATTGGCCCAGCGTAGTACGGTTTGCCGTGCAGGATAATCAACAGCATTAGTGCTACCAGGCATGTCCAGCCTACGATGCGAAAACTCCGCATACTGTGGTGGAACAGAAGCGCAATGAGCCCTGCCAGCGCGACGAACGCCTGCGGTCCCCACTGTAGCTGTCCCAACAGGAAGCCGAGGGGAGTCACCCGAGCCAGCTGTGCGCTACGCAGATCACCCATTTGATCGAGCACGGGAAATCCTAGTTGGATCTGACCGACTATGCTCGGGCTGCCGATGGCAAACGCGATGAGTGCGGCATACCACGGCCACGGGGTCAACAGATCGCTGCGGCGCGTGGAGATCAGCAGGCCTATCAAGGCTGCTAACCCGAAGATCAGGACGCTGAACTTCGATAGCAGGCCGAATCCGCAGGCAACTCCGAACAGTATCCACCAGCGACGGTCGTCGCTGCTGCCTAGCTTGACGAGTGCCAGCAAGGCAACGGTCCACCAAACTTGATCGAATACCACCGGCTGAAACAGGTTTGCCGTCCGCATGAATAGGAGGCTCGCGAACACGAAGAATGCGGCGAGCAATTGGGCCACCCGGCCGCCGCCCAGCTCCCTGGCAAGCGTTGCTACCAGAACTAACAAAGCAGCGCCAAACAGAGCAGGGAATAGCCGTATCGCAAACAGTGAGTTCCCGAAGAGACTCCGCGTGAATTCCGAGACGATCGCGATAAAGGGCGGAAAGTCCATG
>CP070792.1:112249-122381 GCA_020346845.1 Gemmatimonadota bacterium | reverse complement strand
ATGGCTGGGCGTCGCGCGGTGGCTATGAGGCGGCGGCGACCTGCTACGACTGTCACACGGCGCACTCCGTCCTCCCCGGGTCGGACTCGGCTTCGACCATCCACCCCGACAACGTTGCCGCGACTTGTGGCCATTGTCATGAAGGCGCGACCCAGGCGTTTGCCTTGAGCTACAACCACCGCAGTGCGGGATTAGAGAACAACCCGGTGAACCGGTTGGTACGCATGGCCTACCTGGTGCTAATCGCGGTGACGATCGGCGGCATGGTGCTTCACAATCTAGTGATCATCAACTACTACCTGGCACAGCGTCGCAAACAGTCACTCCAGTCTGAATACGTTGTGCGGTTCGACCGAAGCGAGTTGGCCCAGCACCTGGCGCTTACTATTTCGTTCGCCGTGTTGGTCATCACTGGCTTCGCGCTTAGGTTCCCCGAGGCCTGGTGGGTCAGGGGGTTAGCGGAACTCGGCTTGACGGAGCCCGTGCGCTCCACACTGCATCGCATTTGCGGCGTTGTCCTCATTCTGGTCTCGCTGCTTCATCTGTATCATGTACTGTTCGTCAAGCGTGGAAGAGAGCAGTTTGGGGCCATGGTTCCGCGTGTGCAGGACGTGAAGGACCTCTGGGGCAATCTCAAGTTCTACACCTGGCGCAGTACCAACCATGTCGAGTTCGACCGGTATGACTACACGCACAAGGCCGAGTATTGGGCGTTGCTCTGGGGAACGGTCGTAATGGTCATTACCGGCCTGATACTGTGGTTCCCGGAGCGAGCGGTGAATCTGCTCCCGGTCGCCGCCGTTACGATCTCTCAGACAATTCACTACTACGAGGCGTGGCTGGCCACCTTGGCGATTGTCGTGTGGCACTTCTTCTTCGTGATCTTCCATCCAGAGGCATATCCCATGAGTTGGACCTGGATTACGGGCAAGATGCCGCTGGAAGCGGTCAGAAAGCACCACAAGGGGTGGCATCGGAAGATCATCGAAACCACTGGCGACTCCGGACCATCAGCAGGAACTGACGCGCCAGCCTGAGGTCCGAACATAAGGTGAAATCCAGCGTTAGAATATCTTTAAACTTCTGTGCTCGAGGGTAACAAACACTAAGTTTCCCAAATGGTACCAGGTCCCGATCGAGGTTTGGCGCGAGGCTTGATGCGGGCGCTTCTTAGAACGCTCCTGGGCCTAATCGTTGGTATCCCGACCCTGGGGTCGGACGATGCGTTCCCTCAGGAATCTGCAGCCTGCTTGATGTGTCACTCGAACCCGTCGCTGTTTCAGGGTGCCCAGAATCCCGCGCGACTGGTCGTGACCGAAGAGATGCACGCCGGCTCAGTGCATGGGGCGGCCGGCTTGGAGTGCACAACCTGCCACCAGGGTTTCGAGTTTCCTCACCCGGAGGAACGTTTCCAGGTGGAGTGCTCCTGGTGTCACCCGGACCAGGGCAGGCAGCACGCCGCTTCCCTGCACGGCCAGGCGGCAGCCCGGGGGGATCCTCTGGCTCCGAGCTGCCAGGACTGTCATGGCATCCACGACGTGCTCCCCGATTCGGATCTGCGCGCTCCCACGCGCACCATGAACATCCCGTTCTTATGTGGTGAGTGCCATCGTGAGGGATCGCCGGTCTCCCGTACGCACGACATCCACCAAGACAGCATTCTGCAGAACTACTCTCTCTCGATCCACGGCGAGGGCCTATTCCGGCAGGGACTCACGGTAACGGCGGTGTGCACGTCGTGTCACACTTCACACCAGATTCTACCGCACACAGATACTGCGTCGAGCATTCACCGCAACAACATCGGTGCCACTTGTGAGCAGTGCCACGCGCAGATCGAGCAAGTACACCGGCAGGTGATAGAGGGTCGGCTGTGGCGTGAACAGCCCGATGTGATCCCGGTCTGTGTGGATTGTCATCAGCCACACACGATCCGAGGAGTGCTATACGAGGCTGGTGCGGCCAATCAGGACTGCTTTCGGTGTCACGGTGACCCCGATCTAGTGGGTGTTGCCCAGGGCGATACAGTCTCCCTGTACGTGAACGAGGAGGCCTATAGCGTATCGGAACATGCCGGTACCGCCTGTGCCCAATGCCACACCGATGTCACGTCGTCGTTGCGGCGCCCGTGTGAGACGGCGACATCAGAGGTGGATTGTGCTGTGTGTCATGCTGAGGCCGTTTTAGCACACAATACCGGCATACACGGCAGACTTGCGGCCGAAGGCGATCCCGACGCGCCGACGTGTATGGATTGTCACAGTGTGCACGCGACGCTGGACCCGACTAATCCGACTGCACCTACCTTTGCCCGGAACGTCCCGGAGCTGTGTGGCACCTGCCACCGACAAGGCGAATCCGCGGCGCGGAGGATTGAAGAAGACCGGGCCGTAAGGGAACTGCTGGATTTCGCTCGCGCGGAAGAAGCCGACCTGACCACTCTACCTGCTCCTGTTGAGAGCTACGGGATGAGTATCCACGGGCAGGGCCTGTATGAGAGTGGTCTGGTAGTCACCGCCACTTGCTCGAGTTGTCATACTGCCCACCGACCTTTACCCCCAGACGATCTGGCCTCGTCGGTGCACCGTGACAACATCTCGGCCACCTGTGGTACCTGCCACCATGGGATCGAAGAGCTGTTCCTCCAGAGCATACACGCGGCCGCAAACGGCAATGGGGATGCAGAGCACGAGCTGCCCACATGCGAGGACTGCCATACCTCTCACTCGATAAGCAGAACCGATCGGTCTGACTTCAGGCTGACCATGATGGAGCAGTGCGGCCGCTGTCATGAAACGGAGTCGGAGACGTTCTTTGAGACCTTCCACGGAAAGGTGTCGCGTTTGGGTGATGCGGCTGCCGCGAAGTGCTATGACTGTCACGGCACGCACAGTATCCACCCGACTTCGGATCCGCGCTCCACGCTCAGCCGTCGCAACATCGTGGAGACCTGTGCGGGGTGTCACCCGGGGGCCAATCGGCGCTTCACGGGCTACCTGACTCACGCCACCCACCACGACCAGGACAAATACCCGTTCTTGTTCTGGGCATTCTGGGGTATGACCGCGTTGCTGGTCGGCACTTTGACGTTCGCGACGCTTCATACCCTCGCCTGGCTCTACCGCCTGTGGCGGTCACCCGGCGAGTGGAAGCGACACAAGCCCGTGCCCGGTCAAAAACTGTATCGCAGGTTTACCACGTTCCAGCGATCACTGCACCTGGTCATGCTGCTCAGCTTCTTCACGCTGGCACTGACCGGCATGATCTTGAAGTTCTCAAACATGGGCTGGGCTCAAACCTTATCCCGGCTGTTGGGTGGGTTCTCGATCACCGGGTTCCTGCATAGAGTTGGTGCCGCTACGCTGATCGGTGTGTTCCTGGTGCACCTGTGGGATGTGCTGAAGCAGAAACGTGCCTCAGGTCAGGGATGGCTGAAGTTCATCAGCACTGACAGCTCACTGATGTTCACGCGGACCGATCTCAGAGAGTTCATCGGATCAATGAAGTGGTTCCTCGGTCGCGGTCCCAGGCCGAAGTACGGCCGCTACACATATTGGGAGAAGTTCGACTACTTCGCCGTCTTTTGGGGAATGATGGTGATTGGATCAACCGGATTGCTACTCTGGTTCCCCGAGGTCTTCACTCTGGTGTTCCCGGGTTGGTGGGTGAATGTAGCCACCATCATCCACAGTGATGAGGCGCTGCTGGCGGTCGGCTTCATCTTCACCGTGCACTTCTTCAACACCCACTTCAGGCCTGACAAGTTCCCCATGGATCCGGTCATCTTCACTGGTCGTGTGCCTGTCGATGAGTTGGCGGCAGACAAGCCTCGCGAATTCGAGGTACTCAAGTCGCGTGGGGAACTAGAGGAATTCCTGGTGGACCCGTATCCACGCAAGCTGGAGACCGCATTCAAGATCTTCGGCTTCGCGGCCCTGTTGGTGGGTCTCACGTTGATTGCCTTGATCGTGTACTCGATGGTGTTTGGCTACTTCTAAAGCTCGGGCACCAAATCTATCGATATTCGTGAAGACTTCTTAATGCAAACACCTTGTCGACTCCGTATTTATACCTATCTTTGCACCAGAATCACTGCCGAAATCATTGCCTCTATTAGACCGAATACCCACCGGCATTCCCTCTCAGAATGCGTGGGCAACCGGCAAGATCCTAAACCGCCAGGGGGGCTAATGAAGCCAACCAAGTTGTTAACATTTCTTGCTGTGGGTGCTGTGGTAGTCGGGACGGCTCCCGCCTATGGCCAAGGGTACCGCGTGCGAATCGATACCCGATATCAGTCGGCGGCTTATAGGGGGTGGCAACTCGACTCAGTTCTGGCCAGCGACGTGCTGCCGGGCGATACCACCGCAAGCGGATTCGCCACTTACTGCCCCACGGGGGCAGTCTACTGCACGTATTACGCTGCCGGTGCCGTGGAACGGGGCAATCCGTTCTTCGCGACCATCGACGGCGTGCTGTGGGGATTCGGGGTAGAAGGCCTGCGGTTCGTCGCTCAGGCTCGCCTGGGCGGAGATCTCTCAAATCCCAACCGGTGGCCTGCATCCAAGCCTGCGGCGCAACTGGTCGAGGCCTACGCTGAGTATGCCAACAGATGGCTCACGGCTGAGCTTGGGCGTACCAACGTTGCGACGAGACTAGGTTATTGGGGTTTCGACGGGCTGAATGCCAATGTCAGGCTGCTGGACCAACGCCTATTCGTCCAGGGCTACGGTGGCTGGGGACTGGCACGAGGAGCTGTTCTGCCTGTCACGAGCCCTGAGCTGAACCCCCTGCTCGATCTTCAGCCGCGAAAGCGCAATACCATCTGGGGCGCTGCGGTAGGCTGGACTCAGCGGGGAATTGATGCCCGGGTGATCTACCAGCGCCAGCTCGAGGGCGAATCTAAGAACATCGGAAGCGAGTTCGTTGCCCTGGACGCCACTATCCAACCGATCAGGAGCTTCTCGATCGTGGGCGGTGCCGACTACAACGTCGCGGAAGGCCTCTGGGGTACTGCCGACCTAGCGGTGAACTACACCTCGGCGAGGGGGCAACTGAACGCGACCCTGGGTGGGCGGCGATACCGCCCCTATTTTGCTCTCTGGACGATCTGGGCGGCCTTCAGCCCCGTTGCCTACAACGCGGGCTATGCTTCTGTGTCCTACGCCCCGATCTGGGGTGTGGAGCTGTGGGGCCGGGGCGAGGCTTACAAATATGAGGAAACAGAGGCGGAATCACCCCGGGTCAACGTTGAGAACGATGGGTACCGAGCTACCTTGGGCGCGGCTTATAAACGGCTCTCAGGCTTCACCTTCAGAGCGGACTACCTGATAGACAAAGGACCGGGATCGCGCTCGACAGGATTCGATGTGATGGCGACATGGCGGCCCATCGAGACGCTGCATGTAACCGGAGATGTGCAGCAGCTGGTCAGACCGCTGGAGTACCGCTGGAACACCTCGAAGGTGTGGTCCTACGGACTGCGCTTGGACTACGTGACGATCCGCGGGCTTCGTCTCAATGGTGAAATGCGGTACTACGACGAGTCTCGCGAGCGGCCGGATCAGGCTGCCTTTTCTTGGAATCACCTCAGGGTGAGCCTTGGCGCGATGATCAACTTCGGCTCCCCCACCGCCGGGAGCCTGCATCCTGCCATCTTGCGCATGCCGGAAGTGAGGGGAACACGATGAAAACGATCATGACGCTGTCGATGCCGGCCGTCGCTGCCGTCGTGGGCTTGGCCTGGACGCCGGCCACACCACCGTCGCACCAGCCTGCTAGCTCGGCAACCGAGTTCCCGCATGCCAGTCACGTTGCCCTCATGCCCAGCTGCAGTGCCTGTCACTCGGGCGTGAGTGAGGGGAACATGTACCCGGATGCATCGTTCTGCGGTACATGCCACAATGGCTCCATCCAGCCCGAGGTCGACTGGAGTCCACCTACAGTGAACCGGCAGGTGAACCCGCGTTTCAGCCATGGTACGCACATGGCGGCGGTCGGCAACGAGTGCGTTGATTGCCATGTCGAGAGCGGTTCCACTGACAACTTCGTACAGACAGCGGTGGTGGAGCAGTGCCAGGAATGTCACAGCAACTCATCAGAGCTCAAGACATCCACTGTCTGGCATGGTGACAATTGGGTGGCGCAGCACCAACTGCAGGCTGCGGCTTCGCCTGAGACATGCGCCAACTGCCACGTGAGAGCTGACTGCCTGGAGTGCCATCGTCCGAACCCGGCGACCGGCTCACCCGCATACCACGGACCCAACTTCTTGCAGGGCCATCCGACGGCTGCATACAATCGACAAACCACATGCAGCGACTGCCACAACTCGGCCCAGTTTTGTGTTACATGCCATGCTGATGCGGGCCTTACATCGACCGATGGCATAGGGGGCAGTCGGTACCACGATGCAAAGGCGAACTTCAACACGGGCCACGGCCAAGCTGCGCGTCAGACCCTGGAGTCGTGTGTGGCCTGCCACAGCCAGAATGACTGTCTGGCTTGCCACACGGCTACGGGCTCGGGCAGGTTCAACCCGCATGGGCCAGGGTGGGATGCGGATAAGATGAGTAAGAAGAACCCGTCGATGTGCGCGGTATGCCATCCGGGGTAATTGACGGGAACATTGGCACTCGGAAGCTAGGTTCAGGGTATTAAATGGAGAGCCCACGGCGGAGCATCGCTCCGCTGTGGGCCAGTAACCGAGTGCACTGAGGGCTGCGTTCCTGTTGACAATACATGAGGCAGCGCTCGCGCTAATAAGCGCGGTGCTCTATCTTCGGCCGATCGATACCGTGAACCCAAATGGGGAGTGTTCAGCTATGAAGAGTAGTCGTTTCCTGGCTATCGCCGCACTGGTGGCAGGCGTTGGGGCCGTCTCGGCCTTCTACCAAGGGACCAAGCCGACGGTGATGAAACATGACGCGGCTGGGCGGGAGCAGTGTATGATGTGTCACAAGGCAGGTGCCATGGAGGCCGTGCCGGACGCCCCGGCCAATCATGATGACAGGGAGTTGGCCACCTGTCTCATGTGCCACGGTGCCGAATCGCCGATGCAGACTGCGGAGCCCAAACCGACGAGCCACGCTGTCGAGGGCCGTGAGAACTGCCTCATGTGCCACGCACCTGGTGCGATGGAGCCGATACCCGACGCTCCCGCGAGTCATGAGGGTTGGGAGAGCAAGTACTGCCTCATGTGTCACAAGACCGCGGGCTAGCCTGCGGAGCGCCACGAAGATCAAGCGGGCGGGGCAAGCTCCCCGTCCGCTTCGCTGTAGGGGACCTTTCCGTCTGAGTATGGTCTCAAATCACCCGCTCAGAAATGCTGCTTCAGGACCCAGTACTCAGAGCCCTACGCCTGAAGGCGTTCAGCAGCGCAGAGTGCATTTCATACTCGGGCCTGCCTAAAGCGATTTCTCCAGCGAAGTGTTCCAGGAACCGACTGTAGGTATCTGCGACCAGGGAATCATCTCCTCGCGCGGCGAAGACGCGGTCTCGGAGGAGCAACGCGAACAGATGAGTCGGCACTAGTTGCTGGATCGTGTCAGCCTGAGCGAGAATCGCCGCTTGATTTCCACCGATCTGATGCAACAGGCCTATGTGGAATCGAGCGTCGGCGTCGAGGCTGTCTAGGCTCGCGTAAGCTTCCAGCGCTAGCCGGCTGGCGAATTTGGCCTGTGCCAAGTCGCCTCCCTCGTGGGCTCTCATGGCACGGTCAAAGAATTGATCAGCCTCTTGCAGCGGACGATATGGTTGTGCGCTAGCAGCCGTTTGTGGCGGAAGAATCGGAACGGTTGGGTGTGTGGAGATGGGTGTAGAGCCCATCGTGAGGGCTGCCACTATCAGCACGATGCCTGCCAAGGCGGATGCCGTGATTAGCAGCCAATAAAGCCTCGTACTACGCCGGGCCCGCAGGTCGTGCGAGCAGCTATGGCAGTAGAGAGCACCTGGCTTGAGCTGTGCGTTGCACTCGGGACATGGGGCGCCACCCAAGGCTGCCCCGCAGGAATGACAGAAGCTTCCACTGGTCTCTATGCCGCAATTCGAACAGGTGCTGCCCCTCCCGGTCATATGCCGTTCAGCCGCCCACCGCCCGCGTCGCGTCCTCGCGGAATGACTCGATGAGAGATTGGTGAGCCTGGTATTCCTGGCGGTTGGTGGAGATCTCGGAGTCGTACACAGCGAGGAAGTCGCGGTAGACCTCCACAAGCGCTGCCTGATTGTTGGACTGTCGGTAGACACGGCCGCGCAATAGTCGGCCGAACAGATGGTTTGGGATCATGGCTTCGATTGAGTCAGCTTGGGCCAGAATGGCATCGTTGTCGCCGGTGATCTGGTATAGTAGCCCGATGTGAAACCTCTGGTCGGCGTTCCGACTAGGCAACGCTCTGTAGGCGTTCAAGGCCATTTGTCCTGAGAAACGCGCCCCCTCCATGTCACCTCCCTCGTGTGCTCGCATCGCTTGGTCGAAGTAGCGATCTGCTTCGCCCTCGGGGGAGTTGGCGAAACTCGGCAGCGCTTGAGGTGTCGACGTGTCGCCGGGTGGCAGGGGACCCCACGGCCCGATGGTCATGAGTCCCACCAGAACTAGCACTACAATCGCGGCTGCTGCCACAAACCAAGGTGTGAGTGATTGTGATCGTACAGCACGCCCAAGCTCGTATCCGCAGTGATTGCAGAAGCGGGAGCCACTCTGCAATTGAGCGTTGCACCCGGGGCAGGTGGCACCTTGCAGTGAGGTGCCACAATGGGTGCAGAAGTTACCCGCGGCCGGCTGATGGCAGTTGGGGCATTTGGAGGTGTGCCGTGTAGGATTCATGTTCTGGCCGCTCGGTTTCTCAAGCCTCGCTGATCTACGAAGAAAGCGGGTGGCGCATTAAGAATGAGTGAAGTCGTGGTTAGCTGAAACAGCGGCATATCTTGCTCTATGCGCAGGCATGAGACCGATGTGTGGCGCATCAGTATTTGGCGCCGCTTGCAGTATGGTTGCGGACTCGTGGCGCCGGAATCATGCGCTGCTCTCGATGTCGCGATGGTACGCAAGACGCGACTGGCGCTAGCTGCCGACTCGCAGCAAGTGACGGTGCTAGACAGTCGGGTCTACCGTGTATCCGAGGTAGGTCAGGACGATTATGTAAACGATGATCCCGATCCCTATCCACGTGAACACGGGGCTGGGCTCCCCCCGTGCGGAACGTCGGTCGAGGAACGGGATCAAGAGTACCAGTACGCCGGCAATCCCGAAGCCAAGGATGCCTATTATCTCGCCTTCGATGCCGAGTATATGTGCCGGCAGGTACTTGAGCGTTTGGAACATAAACATGAAGTACCACTCGGGCTTGATGCCGGCCGGCGCCGAGGCAAACGGATCGGCCTTTTCCCCCAGGTGTGCAGGGAAGTACGCCGCCAGCGCCGCCAACACAGCAAGCGCGGTGAGCCACCCCACTAGGTCGCGCAGCAAGAAATCAGGGAGGAACGGCATTGTGCCTCTGCTACCGCCTTCTTGCTCGACCTTGGTCGGTATGCTCATTCCTTGCTTCTGTACTAGGAACAAGTGGAGACCCAGAATAGCGGTCGTGAGCGCCGGCAGGACGGCCACGTGAAGTGCGTAGAAGCGCGTCAGCGTGGCACCCGTGACATCGTCTCCACCACGGGCTACGCGGAGCAGAAACTCACCAACAAGGGGTACCGCTCCTACGATCTCCGTGCCGACTCGGGTCGCGAAGTACGCCAGCTCGTTCCACGGGAGCAGGTACCCGGTAAAGCCAAAGGCCAGGGCGATGCCCATGAGCGCAACGCCCGAGAACCATGTTATTTCGCGGGGCTTGCGGTATGCCTTGACCAGCAGCACGCTGAACAGATGAAGGAACAGCGTAAAGATCATCAGGTTTGCCGACCATGCATGTATCGAACGAACCAACCATCCGAATTCCACTTCGGCCATTAGGAACTGCACTGACTCGAACGCCTCTTCAGCGCTAGGACGGTAGTAGAACAGCAGCAGTATGCCGGTGCATACCTGGATGATGAACAGGAATAGGGTCATTCCGCCCAAGTAGTACCATATCGTGTGCTTGTGAATCGGTACTTCCTTCTTCTTGGCTAGGGCGGTGATCCCGTCCAAACCGAT
>CP070792.1:101145-112149 GCA_020346845.1 Gemmatimonadota bacterium | reverse complement strand
GCCGGGACTCAATCACCTGTTCCAGAGCGCGGTCACGGGTGCGCCGAGTGAGTATGCGACGATCGAAGAGACTATCGCCCCTATGGCGCTCGACTTGGTGAGTCAGTGGATTCTGCAGCGGGTCAAGCCGTAAGAAATTGCAGCGGCTGACCATGGAGCTTCTCAGCAGAGAAGAGTCTCGAGGCGGCGAATGATGGGCTGAAAGCTCAATTCGCTGTCCGTCACCTCCTGGATCAAGAGATCCGCAGGTGTTGCCTGTCCCTGTTCAGTCAAGCTACGTACCACCGCACCTGCCTCCGGATTGCGAAACCAATCGTGGTCATATCTCTCGGTCAGTGTGGAAGCGAGTTGGGCCTCCATCTGCCAAGCCCTCAGGTATCGAGCACAATAGAAACCTGGATCCACATCGATCAAATAGTCGTCTTCTGAGTACTCGAATAGAGTGGCTTCGCTCAGTGTCGCCGCGTATTCACTAGCGGCATTAGTGAAGTCACCACTGTGAAGCGACAATTCGTACGAGAGCTTGGCCGCGTATCGTCTCACCAAGTGCAGTTCCTGGACGGCGAGTTCAAACGCGAGATTACTGATGTCTTCCCTACTGAGGTCCGTGTACCGCTCGAGCCAGACAGGATTCATCGTCAGATGGTCCCACAGCATGGCAAACCCTTCCGTAACCGAGTTGTCGCCCAGCCACCGTGCGGCGAACGGCAACTCCCTCGACGGAGCAGAAAAGTGCATCGCGTGGCCCAGCTCGTGCCAGAATGTCCGGTAGTCATTGTGACCACCAAAGGGTCTGATGACGAGGTACACTTCTTCCGGAACCCGAACGGGAACGCAGAAAGCCCGCGGCTGCTTGCCCTCGCGCTCTTCCGTATCGAACCGCACTCTCCCGCCCTGTTGGGCATCCAACCCCATTTCGGACATCTGTCCGATTGCAGTCTCTATCATTCGATGCGACTCGAAAGCGGCATCGTATTGGTCCGCCCGGAATGTCCAGGCAGAATCGGATCGCAGCAACTGATCCAAGGTCACACCAACCCGCGCCCTCACGAGTTGCGACAAGCTCTCTCTGAACATGTCTTGTGTGTTCTCGAGGAACGCCTGGGCCGCCGCATTCAGACCGTAGAGATCGATCCCCGCCAGCTCTCCCATCGCAGTCACATAGTCGGCGTAGCCAAGTGTGCAAACCTCCTCATGCTCTAGCTCGAATCGCTTGAGGCGGATCGGATTGAGAACTTTGGCAGCTTCACGCGAACGAGTGTTGTCCAGCGCGATGCGGTAATCCCGGTCTGGCGAATTCGCCAGCTCGATGGCTGCACGCAGTAGCGGCACCTCCTGGTCATCGAACCTGAGCACGGTTGCCCGCTCCTTGACCAGTTGTTCCTCTTCGAGTGAGGCGACTTTTCGACCGACCCTGACACCGACCACCCACTCCAACAACGTCGCACTATCGCTCCGTCGCGCGGCCTGGAGTGCATCTTCTTCCAACAACACATGGAAGCGATCGTAGATTTGGCCGAACTCTGGCTCTTGCTTCAGTCCGGCATATGTGAGGTAGTACTCCTTACCTAATGCCTCGTGCAGCTTTTCGCCTACTTCGGCAAGTTCAGCGGTATTCACCCAACCAATCTCTCATCCAGATACGACAGCACCTGATCGGCATGGACCCGATCCTGTTCCAGGCTGTCGCGATGGCGGATGGTGACGGTCTGATCTTCGAGCGTTTGACCATCTACCGTAATACCGAATGGAGTGCCAGCCTCATCTTGACGTCTATAGCGTCTACCAATCGCCCCCTTCTCGTCGTAGAAGGTCGGGAATCGACCTCTGAGATCATCATGCACTCGCTGGGCGAATTCCGGCATTCCATCCTTCTTGACCAACGGGAATATCCCAACCTTGATAGGCGCAACGGCGGGGTTGAGGCCCAACACGACCCGCTTTTCGCCCTGGATCTCTTCTTCGCGGTAGGCATCAGCCAGCACAACCAAAGCGAGCCTGTCCGCACCCAGTGACGTCTCGATGATGTAGGGAATGAATCTGTCTTTGGTGACCGGATCCATGTATTCGAGTTTCTTGCCTGAGTACTCCTGATGGCGGCCGAGGTCGAAGTCTGTCCTATTGTGAATACCTTCAAACTCCTGCCAGCCGAACGGGAACTCGTATTCTATGTCGTATGCGATCTTCGCGTAGTGAGCCAACTCATCCGGCGCGTGTTCGTGGAACCTCAGCTTGGCTGCAGTGATACCAAGATCCACATGCCACTGCATGCGCTTCTCGCGCCACTCCTCAAACCATTTATCATCCTCTCCTGGCGGCACGAAGTATTGCATTTCCATCTGCTCGAACTCACGCGTACGAAAGATGAAGTTTCCTGGGGTTATCTCGTTTCTGAACGCCTTGCCCACTTGTGCGATTCCGAACGGAACTTTCTGACGTGACGACTGCATCACGTTGAGGTAATTGACATATATCCCTTGTGCTGTCTCGGGACGCAGGTACACTACAGCCGCAGCGTCCTCGACCGGCCCCATGAACGTCTTGAACATCAGGTTGAACATGCGTGGCTCGGTGAGATCACACTGGTCCGCGGCGCCGGGAATCTTGCTTGGCTTCTGAGGACACTGCATCTGGTCCAATTGGTCGGCTCTGAACCGAGCCTTGCATGTCCTGCAATCCACCATCGGGTCGGTGAACCCGGCGACATGTCCAGAAGCTTCCCACACACGTGGATGCATCAATATCGCCGCATCCAATCCTTCAATGTCATCCCGCTCGTGCACCATCGACCGCCACCACCGCTCTTTCAGGTTCTTCTTCAGCTCAACGCCCAGTGGGCCGTAATCCCACACGGAGCCAACGCCACCGTAGATCTCTGAAGACTGAAAGATGAAGCCCCTACGCTTTGCCAGGGATACCAGTCTGTCCATCAGCGAGTTATCAGCCATCGCACCAGATCATATTCAGGGTTGTGAGTCGACTCCCGCACGAAGTAGCGAAGTATAGAGACACCCTAACGGGCCAGCAAGCGAAGTGCGCGTTCAGTTCCCCTTCGTGCTCGCTCCTCCAAGTCTTTAGCAGACCAGTTCCCACCACCAGACTCCACAGCCACCCCCTGCGGCACATCTTTCGCGCGCGGTGCAAGAATCAATGTCGGCACCCCCGCCCTGCCAGCGCGCTGCAACACCTCTCCCGTCAGTTTCCCACTGCAGGACGTGGCATCGAACGACCCTTCGCCCGTGATTACGAGAGCCGCTTCCCCCAATGTCGCGTCGAAGCCGGCTCTATCGAGAACCCAACTGGCACCGAGCATGAGGCTAGCGCGGCCAAAGCACAACAATCCGAATCCCATCCCACCTGCCGCACCCGCTCCTTTCTCTGCAGCGAACTGCCTCGATCCCAGCCGCTCCGTTGAACTCACCAACGTGTCGAGCCCTCGCATGAGGACCTCAGCATCGGCACCGCTGGCACCTTTTTGCTCGGCATATACCTTGGCGCCCGAAGCCCCAGTCAACACGTTTTCGACATCCGCCAGCCCCGTGAGGCCGGCATCCGGTGTGCGTCCAACCTCGACATCCACCACCTCGGCCAGCGAGCCACCACCTTCCGGTAGAACTTTGCCTTCCGCATCGCGGAACTCCCAGCCCCACGCACGTGCCATGCCCGTCCCACCATCCATGGTGGCGCTGCCACCCAATCCGATCACCACCGAGCTGGCACCGGCGCCCACCGCATGATTGACCAACTCGCCCACGCCACGAGTAGATGTCCGCATGGGATCGCGCGTAGCTGGATCAAGCAATGCAAGGCCGCAGGCCATGCGGGACTCGATCACGGCCGTAGAGCGGTCCAGCCACCCCACCGGTGCCTGCACGGGCCGCCCTAGGGGATCAGACACCAGGTACCAGTCCTTGCCTATGAGGTCTGACCGAAGCGCTTCGAGTAACCCATCACCCCCGTCACTACCGAGTAGCACCAGCGGGGCGCCGCCGGCCGATTCCACCCCGGAGGCAATGCGATCGGCAACCTGGGCCGCGGTGAACGTCTCTTTGAAGGCTTGGGCCATCACCACCACGAGCGGGCGGTTCATACACTCGCACCCCGATGGATGATCATGTGCAGCTGCCGATCCCCAGGGTCGGCCGACCTACTCAACCTCGATCGTCTGGTCTCTTCTACTGCCTACGCTCACGTACGATATGGGCGCCCCCACTAGCTCAGTCACCCGGTCGAGGTATGCACGTGCCTCTCGCGGCAGATCGGTAAGCTTGCGCGCATCAGCCGTCGAGCGCTGCCACCCCTTCAGCTGCTCATATACCGGTTCAACAGAACCCAGGACTTCCATGTCAGTCGGGATACTGTCGGTGATTGCCCCGTCAAGCCGGTAGCCGACGCAGACCGGGATCTCACCGAATGTATCCAAGACATCCAGCTTCGTGATCGCGAGGTTCGTGAGTCCGTTGATCCGCGCAGCATAACGGGCCACCACCGAGTCGAACCAACCGCACCGGCGGGGCCTCCCAGTGGTGGCGCCGTACTCACCACCCAGTTCCCTCAACTGCTCCCCAACCTCGCCAGTGACCTCGGTTGGGAGGGGCCCCTCTCCGACACGGGTCGTGTATGCCTTGAGCACTCCCAGCACGGCGTCTATCGCCGTAGGACCTATGGCGGCCCCTACACAGGCGCCACCCGCCGTCGTGTTGGAGCTGGTGACAAACGGGTATGTGCCATGGTCCACATCCAGCAAAGCACCCTGGGCCCCTTCTAGCAGCACGTTCTTATTGGCCTTGATAGAGTCGTTGATGAGGTTCCCAGTGTCCGTGACGAGGGGTAGGAGCCGCGGCGTGATGCGGTCCACCAAGTCCATATGCTCATCGAAATCGGCGAACACGTCGGAGCCCATTAGCTGCAATAGCTGATTGGCCCTCTCTACGTTGGCCCCGATCAACATCGCAGCCCTATCCCGGTTCATCAGATCGCCGACCCGGACCCCTCTCCTACCAGTCTTATCTTCGTATGCCGGGCCTATGCCTCTTCCGGTCGTCCCAATCTTCTTGGAGCGCTCTGCTGCATGATCCAGCAGCAGGTGGTAGGGCAATACCAATTGGGCCCGGTTGGAGATCACCAGTCGACCCTCCGAATGGATACCACGCTGCTCCAGTTCCTCCATCTCGGAGATGAGCGTCTCTGGATGGAGCACGACCCCATTCCCAATGACGCATTGAGTTGTCGAGTGGAGGATACCTGAAGGTATCAGATGGAGTATGAATTGCTCGTCGCCACATACGACTGTGTGGCCGGCGTTTGCACCACCCTGGTAGCGGACCACGATCGAGGCACTTTCGGCCAGAATGTCTACGATCTTGCCCTTTCCCTCATCCCCCCACTGTGCGCCAACCACTACGAGGCAACGGCGCTCAGGAGCAAACATCGAAAAGCCACCTTCCGTTATTAGCCAAAAAAAGAGCCCCGGGGGTCACCACGGGGCATCCTTTGGAGAAAGGTAGACTCGGGCTCAGACCGCGTCAACCGAGTAACACATCGACAGCCTGCGCCACCGCAGCTCCTGTCGTGACGGCGGCGGCGACGTCTATTCGCTCTGGCCGATCCAGCTTCGTATGGACGACTCTGAGAGTCTGCCAGTCCCCTCGGCTCAGCGTCACACCGGCCATGCCACCCCGGCTGAGCGCTACGCCGTCTTCCAGCACTCCTGGGGGAAGGCCCAACTGGGTGGCGTCTACCCCAGCACCGGTCAGGGCGTCGGTCACCGCATCCGCTATTTCACGACTCCGTTGTGCCGAGCTGGCCCGGGGCCGATGTTTTGTAACTCTGTGTCTCCCGCGGGAGTCGATGCCATCGATGTTGATGAACGAGCCAGCGGCACCCCTTGCTGCCACCCAAGCTCGAGCGCCTGCCATGGCGAACTCTTCGGCTCCCGTTATGAGCACACCCACATCTCTCCGGTGTTGCAGATGCTCGACCGCCACCAGGACCGCCAAGACGCCAGTGGCATTGTCAACCGCTCCAGGAGAGTCGTTCGACAGCGCCCGTCTCGATAGCATGGATCCGCCGGCCACGGTCAGCAGCACCGCAGGTGCGATCGCCCACCACGGCAGCGGGGCAAAGACGCGAGCCCCAAGAGCGACCACGAACAGGACCAGGCCAGTTCCGAGTGCCCCCAGCGCGAACACACGGCCGGCAAGTGATATCCCCTGGCTCTTGCTGTCACAGTGAGCCACCAGCCACAGTTGTGGTTCGTCCTGCCGCTGGGCGCAGATATTGACCGCGTTCACTTCAGGGTGGCGCGTCGGTATGACACCATCTGCAATACCCAGAACCAGCAATAGACCGAGCAGGAGCGCAGCGAAGCCGGTCAAGGCAACCGGCCACCCGGGAAGATCCACTACCATCAGCAGGGGAGCCAGAATCAACACTACCCAGCCAGAGGCAGCCCCTGCACTGGCGACGGCGACCAGCGATCTAGGCGAGGCCTTGAAGTGCTGACGTCGTACTGCGAATTCGTATTGGCTGAGTCGGCCTGCAATCTCCGCCTCTACCTGAGACAGGGACGGTGTCCCGGCCAAGCGGGGGATTGAGATCCTGCGAAGCAGGTCCTCGGCCCATCCTGGGGCATGCACCGCTAGTTGGTGCAGAGGCCGGCCTGACGTAGCAGAGCGATGACCTTCGTACGGGCGCGCTCGTCGAGATCGCACAAAGGTGATCTCACGGGGCCGCCCGCCAGGCCGACCGCATCGATCGCTGTCTTGATCCCCGCGATTCCGAGGCCTCCGACTATCTCACGGTGGAGCGGTACCACTCGTTCCTGAAACGTTCCCGCTCTCTTGCGATCGCCGGCCGAGAACGCCAATCCTACCTCTGCGGTCAGTTCGGCAGCGAAGCAGCCGGTCGCGGCAATGGCGCCCGCCGCTCCCAGCTCCAGTGCAGCGTAGTACAGCGCCCCAGATCCCATGAACAAGGTCCAATTCGGCACCGCATCTCGATACGCCGCGAAGTTCTTGAGGTCTCCGGATGAGTCCTTCATGCCCCATATATTGGTGTGGTCCGATAATGACATGAGCATGGCGTCGGTGAACGACACATGTGTGTACTTGGGCATATTGTACAGAAGAACGGGAAGCGGAGAGTCATCCGCAACACGCATGAAGTGGTTCTCCAACGCATGAGGGGTCATGGCAGGAGAGTAGTATGCCGGTGCTCTGACAAGAACCGCGTCGCCGCCCGCGTCCGCCGCTGCACGGCAGGCAGCTATTGTCGCCTTGGTAGACTCCCTCCCCGCTCCAACAATGAGCCAGCGATCGGTGGGAACGATGTCTCGGAGCCATCCGACGATATCGCGGTACTCCCCATCATCCAACAGTGCTGCTTCACCGGTCGAGCCGCACGCCACCAGACCATCAACACCCCGATCTAGCAGAGCGCGCACGTTGTTTCTCAGATGCACCGGCGCCACGTCGCCAGTGGCACTGTCAAAGGGCGTGGTAAGTGGCACCAATAGTCCACTCGGTGTATCACTCACAATTCCTAATCCTCATCAGAGCCAGAGTCCCCTTCCTCCAGGTCAACCGCCTCCTTGGCGGCTACTTGCTTCTTCCTAATCCCTGCTGGACTTGCCCTACCTATGACACCTACGAGACGATCGACCTCCGTCGGATCCGGCGCAGCCATCCGTGCCGTTTCGAGGCTGACTGCATCGCTCTCAACCAAGTCGACCAGGTGTTGCTCAAACGTCTGCATGCCATACTCATCGCGACCACTGGCGATGTGGTCGCGAATCTCCCCTACACGGTTTCTGTCTCCGATCAACTCTCGGATATGGGGAGTGCATACCAGAATCTCCAGCGCGGCGATGCGCCCGGCGCCGTCCGACCGTGGCAGCAGACGCTGCGAGAAGATCGCCTGGAGTGAGTCTGCGAACCGCATGCGGGCGACCTCTTGTTCCTCAGGTGGGAACATCGCCACCATACGAGCGATAGTTGTAGTAACATCTGGAGTCGAAAGAGTTGATATCAGGAGCCGGCCGGTCTCGGCAGCAGTGATCGCAACATCCACCGTTTCGAGATCGGGCAACTCACCGAGCAGAATTACATTGGGGTCCTGCCGCAACGAGGCCCGCAAGCCTGTGCGGAAACTTGCCGTGTCCGACCCGATTTCACGCTGAGTCACAGATGAGTTCAGATCGCGATGCAGGAACTCGATCGGGTTCTCCAACGTAACTATGTGCTTGTTGGCTGTCGTGTTCAGATGGTTGATGATGGCAGCCATCGTCGAGCTCTTGCCACAACCCGATGGCCCAGTCACCAACACCAACCCGCGGTCCATATCCGCGACCGTCTCCAGCACCCTTGGCAGAAAGAGTTTGTCCAGCGTCGGCACTTCAAACGGGATCACCCGCATTACCACCATAAAAGACGAACGTTGCCGCAGAATGTTCACCCTGAAGCGACCGATACCCGGAGCCCCCCAAGAACAATCGTAATCTCTAATCTGGTCGATGCGCTTCCGGTCTTCTTCGGTGGGAATGAACTTGAGGGCGATCGTTTTCGTTTGTTCGGGTGTCAGCCTCTGCTTGGTGAGCGGCCTGAGTTCACCGTCAATCCGTGCCCGGAATACGTCTCCCGCCTTGATATGCAGATCTGATGCACCGCGTTCAACCGCAGCCTTGATGATGTTCTCCATGCTAGTAACCTGTGGTCAGGTTGACGAGGTTTCGCAATCTCTTCCCCTGCAGGTAACGGCCGATGTTGTCGACGATCAATTCCATCTCGCGTTCCCAGAAACGATGCGATACGCCACTAACATGTGGAGTGACGAGTATCCTAGGATGTGACCAGAACGGGTGGTCCTCGGCCAGCGGCTCCTTGGCGAAGACATCGAGCACTGCGCCAGCTAGATGGCCGTTATTAAGGTGCACCAGCAGGGCATCTTCGTCCAGCAATGCGCCACGTGCGACGTTGATCACATACGCACCGTCCGGTAACATTGCCAAGACCGATTCATCGACGATCCGGTATGTCTCCACCGTGTGGGGTGCAGCTATCACAAGCACGTCGCTCTGGCGTGCCATCTCCAGCAAGTCACCCGGACCGCCAACCCAGCGTATTCCCTGGGGACGCCGTCTTGCCGGATCACGCCGTATAGCACTCACGTACATCCCCAGAGCACGACATCGTTTCGCTACGGCCTGGCCTATTCCGCCTGCTCCGACGATGCCGACATTGAGATCGCGCAATTCTCGGACTGGTGTGTTCAGCGAAGTTAACTCTGCTTTGGCCCAGCGACGTTCGTTCTGGGCCGCTACTACCACGTGGAACGCGCTGGCACAGAAGCCAATAGCAGCAACTACCCAATCTGCGATGGGCTCGCCCAGCACCACCCTCGAGTTCGTGATTACTGCACCGCCGGACCTGAGTTCCGGTGTGATGCTGCCGCCGACTCCGGCTGCTGCTGTGTGGACCCAGCGCAGCTTCTCGCCGGCGGCCCGGATCACGTCAGCCGACACACCCCATCCGACGTACACCTCAGCTCCCGCGGCAGCCTGAACAGCGGCAGCAGTCCCACCGGCGCCATCTCCGTCACTGGCAGTTGGCTCGGATACCGCCACCACCTCCCATCCGTTGCCGAAGGCCTCACGAATGACCGATACACTGGTGGGGGGGATCGACCAGATTGGCCGCAGCGAGGTAAGATCAACAACCGCCCGTCTCATGTTTCAACAGCCAAGCAATCCAGGGGACAGCCGGTGGCCAAGGTCATATACTCCGCAATTGATGCGGTCTCATGTTGGTCCGTTCTAGCGCCTTGCGTACTGGTCCGCAGGCATGAAGCCCATGCGTTCGCGAACCTCTCGCATGGTCTCCTCGGCCACGGCTCTGGCTCGATCTGCCCCGTCGCGCAGGATCTCAAACACTGTTTCTGGATCGGCTCTGAGTTCCGCAGCACGCTCTCTGAACGGCGCGAATGTGGCCGCGATCTTCTCACCCAGCACCTTCTTACAATCCAGACAGCCCCACCCGGCTGTGCGGCATTTTTCCGCCACTTCCTGGATCATCTCTTCAGGTGAGAAATGTTGATGAAGCGAATAGATGTTGCACTTCTCGGGCGTGCCAGGGTCAGATTTCTTGACGCGCGCTGGGTCCGTGACTGCCGGTCGCAGATGTTGCCAGATGCTCTCGGCAGATTCGTTGATGCCTATCGTGTTATCCAGACTCTTGGACATCTTGGCCTGGCCATCGAGCCCGATGATCCGCCGCGCATGTGTGATTGCTGGTTGCGGCTCGGGGAAGAAACCCTCACCGTAGCGAGCGTTCCACTTGCGTGCGATCTCGCGCATCAACTCGATGTGCTGTACCTGATCTTCCCCTACTGGAACCATCTGGGCCTTGTACAGCAAGACATCGGCTGCCTGCAGCACCGGATAGTTGAGTAGTCCCGCCAGCACACTTTCCTGCCTGCGAGACTTGTCCTTAAATTGCGTCATCCGTTCGAGCTCACCGATCGGTGTCACAGTCGTGAAGACCCATGCGAGTTCGGTGTGTTCGAGAACGTGTGACTGCACGAACAGCACAGCACGTTCCGGATCTATACCGGCAGCCAGTAGGCTGACTGCCATGTCGAGGGTCCGGGGGTGCAGCTTGGCAGCTTCATAGTCCTGGGTTATCGCGTGATAATCGACGATGCAGAAGAAGCAATCATATTCATTCTGCATGTCCACCCAGTTCCGCACAGCACCCAAGTAGTTGCCCAGGTGCAGTTCGCCTGAAGGTTGGATTCCTGAGAATACTCGTCGCATCGAAACAAGCTATGGAGACGCCCATGGGGTTTCAAGGTGCCACAGTCCACTGATTTGCTGCGAGTGGCGCAGGTTGCCGCTGAGAATGCCGCCGACTACATAAGGTCCGTGGATCAGCCCCCTGATGTGGGGTCCTGGAGTCTGAAGGGTACCAGCGATTTTGTGACGCAGGTCGATCGTGACTCGGAGAAGAT
>CP070792.1:88490-101045 GCA_020346845.1 Gemmatimonadota bacterium | reverse complement strand
ACCGGTAGCTGATCGACCATGGATCGGATACGACTCTCGAACAGAAAGTCCAACACGATGGCGAACCGCACCCCGGCGTTAGACCACTGATCCGAAATCTCGCGGGCCGTGTTCAGCGGATCCGTCACCACAACCTGGGCGCCCAACTTGAGGGCGGCATAATAGGATATCACGGTCTGTGGCAGATTGAGGAGACTGATTGCGACCCGTTCACCCTGGGTGACTCCCAACCTGGCCAGACCTGTGGCAAACCGATCGACCTGGTCTTTGAGTTGACTGTAGCTGAGTCGGTTGTTCCAGAACGCAATCGCAGGTCGGTCATGGTGCCGTCTTGCGGATTGCTCGAAGATATCCGGAAGGGTGAGGTCAACGTAGTCTAGTGATGGCGGCACCTGTGGCTCATAGTGCTTGTGCCAGGCACGAGATTCCATATTGGTTCCCCGCCGCTTGGGGTATGGCAGAAGATGTGACGATTAGCGTACGAACGTCAAACTGGAGAACGGCGGGAGGGCATATTGAGCGGGATCTCCCGGGACGGGCTAACTTGGTGTCTGATCACTACGGAGAAATCCCATGAATCACTCAGTCAGACGTCTCGCTGCGTCGCTCGTGTGCAGTATCGCTGTGATGAAAGTTCCCGCAATCCTGGCCGCGCAGGGTCTTTCGCAGGTGGAGCAGCAGATCGTGCAGTACGTAGATGCCCACAATGACGATGCGATCGCGCTGCTGGAACGGATTGTCAACGTCAATAGCGGCACGATGAACCCTGAAGGTGTGCAGGAAGTAGGGCAGATCTTGCGGGCCGAGTTTGATGCACTGGGATTCGCGACACGATGGATCTCACTTCCCGAAACCAATCGTGGCGGACACCTGTTCGCTGAGACGGAGGGTGGACAGGGCAAGACCATTCTCATGATCGGGCACCTGGATACTGTTTTTGAGAAGGACAGTCCGTTTCAGAGATGGGAGAGAGCTGATGACGTGGCAAGGGGTCCAGGCGTCGAGGACATGAAGGGCGGTGACGTTGTGATGCTGTACGCCATCAAGGCTCTCGAGGCAGCGGGAGTGCTAGAAGATCTGAACATCATCGTGGCATATACTGGCGACGAGGAAGATCCAGGGGACCCCGTTGACATAAGCCGAAGGGATATGGTGGAGGCTGCAAAGCGTGCAGACGTTGTGTTGGGCTTCGAGGGAGGTGTCGGTAGTGCGCACAGCGCTACGATAGCCAGGCGGGGGTATACGGACTGGTATCTGGGGGTATCTGGTGAGCGGGGCCACTCGTCGCTCATCTTCACCTCCCAATACGGTGCCGGAGCCATCAATGAGGCAGCCAGAATCCTGAATTCGTTCTACCAAGAGCTGGGTGGCGAGGAGTACCTCACCTTTGGTTCGGGTATCATTCTGGGTGGAACGGCAACCTCATACGATACGTCGCAGGCACGCGGCACCGCTTTTGGAAAGACCAATGTGATTCCACAAACTGTCACTGTGGCAGGAGATCTCCGCACACTCACTTTCGAACAACGAGATCGTGCCAAGGCGAGAATGCAGGAGATCGTTTCACGTAATCTGCCCGGAACCTCCGCACAGATCTCTTTCCGTGACTCGTATCCACCCATGGCTCCAACCGCCGGTAACCAGGCGCTATTCGATGTGCTCGATCAGGTCAGTCGGGATATGGGATACGGACCGATCGAGGCAGTTGATCCAGGTCGTCGAGGGGCTGCCGACATATCGTTTGCGGCACCATATGCCGATGCACTCGCAGGCCTGGGCCCTTATGGGGCTGGCGGACACACGCCGGATGAGGAAGTTGATTTGACTTCGCTCGCTGTCGTTACGAAACGGGCGGCTGTATTGATCTACCGGCTAGCCAAGGAGGGAGTGGGGACGGACTGACGACCGTGCAACGTGCATCGTACAACGTGCATCGTGGGGAAATACGGAAAACCAAGAATCTCACTGCACGGTGCACGCTGAACGTTGCACGATTCTGAGAGCATCGTAGTTAGCCTTGAGGTTTCTGTGCCAACCCCAGTTTTGCCAGAATATTCTCCATCAAGCACCACCTCGTGAGGCTGGACTGCAGGAGGTTTAGCCCGACGAATGCAGTGAACAGATACCAGTAGGGACTTACCCAGTACCCCAGGGCGAGCGAAAGCAGAACGAACGATCCCGCGATTCCGCGGATCATGTAGTGCATCTTCATAGCAACTCCTCAGTGTCCATGGTGTAGAGCTTGAGACCCCCTTCAGGGCCGTGAGTATCACGTAAAGCCTTCAACTTCTCCCGCAGCGGAGTCATGCAATGTTCGTCGAGCGCGGCCAGGTACATGGTGCTCGATCCCGGGAACGCGCGGCTGCCAAATTTCTTGCCGGTAGTGCCCTTGCCCAGCACATTTGGTATTTCCGTGAACCCGGGCGCGCCGCATTCTTCGAGCAGGCGTTCTACCTGATCTGCGTACGCGGTGTCTGCTATCATCATTACCAGTTTCATCGGTGCATCTCGTAGTAAAGGAGTGGAATAGCAACCAGTGTCAGTGCGGTGGCTACGACTGCACCGCTGATCAGCGCCATGCCGAGGCCCTGAAAGATGGGATCCCTCACCATGACAAAACCGCCGATCACCACTGCAGCCGCAGTGAGTATGATCGGTCTCGATCGAATGAGACCCGATCCCACCACCGCATCATGCAGTGACAGGCCGCGCTCCAACCCCAGCTTGACGAAGTCGACCAACAGGATCGAGTTGCGGACGATGATACCGGCGAGCGCGATCATGCCGATCATCGAGGTCGCGGTGAAGAAAGCACCCGTCAGTGCGTGAGCTGGCAGAATCCCGACTAGCGTGAGCGGGATGGGTGCCATGATCACGAACGGTATTGTGAAGGATTGGAACCAGGCGACGACCAATACGTAGATCAGGACAAGCACCGCTGCGAAGGCGATACCTAAGTCACGGAATACATCGAGCGTGATGTCCCATTCGCCGTCCCACACCATGAATGTCTCTTCTGTGAGCGTGGGATCACCGGCCCAAAGCACTTCAAAATTCTCATCTATGGCGTTGAGTGGATCACTCATGTTGAGCATTGCATACGCCGGGCTTTCAAGCGTTCCTGCCACGTCGCCCGTCACGTACACAACGGGCTTCAGATTCTTGTGGAAGATCGTGGTCTGCGCAGGAACGCTATCGATCGATGCTAGTGTACCCAGCTGACGGGCACCGCGCGGTGTGGAGATCGGAAGGCCGGCCAGATCGCCAGCCGAACTAGCGGCTGAGTCGGCTAGCTGCACTCTTATGGCCACGGGCTCCGCGGCTTCCGCATCGTGCAGCATGCCGACACTTGCTCCACCCATCGCGGCGGCAATCGTTTGAGCTATCGATTGGGGGTCACTACCAGCACGCGTGGCTTCGGCCTGACTCACAGCAGCGTGCAGCTCCGCGTGCGGAGCTGTCACTGACCAATCCACGTCAACAACCCCATCAGTCGCGAGGAAGATGTCCCTTACCCTCCGGGCTACGTCTACCTGGGCCTGGTAGTTGGGTCCGTAGATCTCGGCGACCAGTGTTGAGTAAACAGGTGGACCCGGCGGTATTTCAGCCAGTTTGAGGGCGGCCCCGTATTCGCGTGCAACTGAATCGATGGCAGGCCGCAACCTGAGTGCAATCTCGTGACTCTGCTCACTTCGATGATGCTTCGGCTGTAGGTTGACCTGCACGTCGGCCACGGTGGGGCCACGACGCAAGAAATAGTGGCGAACCAGGCCATTGAAGTTGAATGGTGCAGCAACACCGGCATATGTCTGCACATCGTGAACTGCCTCATCTCGGGCAACTGCGAGCGCGATTGCCTGAGCCACCTCTGACGTTCGCTCTAGCGAGGTTCCTTCCGGCATGTCCACTATGACTTGAAACTCACTCTTGTTGTCGAACGGCAGCATCTTCACGGTGACCAATTTGGTCGGGATGAGCAGTACAGACAGCAACAGCATCGCGACCATCGCAGCGTAGGTCAGCATGCGCTTGCGCGTGTTGCTCAGGAGTTCTTCAATGAGTCTGCGGTACCAAGTTGCGAGTCGCCCGGTAGGCAGTGGCTCCTCCATCTCAGATGCTTGACCGGGATCTTCCTTGGGCTTGTGCGCCTTGACGAGTCTCACCGCCAGGTATGGGGTGACTATGAACGCCACTGCCAGAGAGAACAACATGGCCACAGATGCGCCCACCGGTATCGGTCTCATATACGGTCCCATGAGACCCGACACAAAGGCCATCGGCAGTATGGCGGCAATCACGGTGAACGTTGCGAGGATCGTCGGGTTGCCGACCTCATCCACGGCGAGTGTGGCCGCCTCGTCGGCGCTGCGCCGGCCAAACCCCAAATGCCGCGCGATGTTCTCCACTACGACGATGGCATCGTCTACGAGAATACCGATCGCGAACACCAGAGCGAATAACGTGATGCGGTTTAGCGTGTACCCGTACAGTCGGTATACCAGCAATGTCAGCGCGAGGGTCACGGGAACTGCAACTAGCACTACGACTGCTTCGCGCCAACCCAATGTGAGCCAAACCAAGATAACGACACCGACAGTGGCAACGAAGATGTGGAACAACAGCTCTTGCGACTTCTCTGTGGCGGTCTCACCGTAGTCGCGGGTGATTGTGACACGTACATCTTCTGATACCACGCGGCCACGCAGTTCCTCAACTCTTTCCATGACATGGTGTGCGATAGTGGCCGCGTTTGTTCCCTCGCGCTTGGCGATGGCGATAGTCACAGCGGGCTCGAAATCGGCACCGGTCCCACGACCGGGAAGGAAGCTCACATAGCTATCTGGCTCTGCCGGCCCGTCTCTCACCTCGGCCACGTCACGGAGCAGAATCGGCTTGTCATTCACAACGCCGATCACGACGTTTCTTACCTGCTCTACGTCGCGAAGTAGATGACCTACCCGTACGGGAATCGTACGGTTGCCGCTCAGTATCTCGCCGGCGGGCAACTCTGCGTTGTTGATATTCAATATGTGGAACACAGCACCCGCCGATAAACCACGTGCTGCTAGCGCTTGTGGATCGAGAGTTACTGATACCTCACGTGGAGCGCCGCCGATCACCCAGGTTTCGGCTACGTCCGCTATGCGCTTGAGCTCGTTGGCGAGCTCGGCAGCCTGCTGCCGCAGCAAGTAGCCGTCGCCGGCGTCCGATCCACCGGAAAGAGTGAGCGTGAAGATCGGTACTTCATTTATGCCGTGTAGAGTCACCAATGGCGGTGTTGCACCCGGGGGTGATTTGTCTGCATTCGCGTACAGCTTCCCGTACAACCTCGACAGTGCGATGTCGGGGTCGGTTCCCACCTCGTACCGAGCGGTTATCAATGCTCCGTCTGCCTGAGCTGCACTGTATACGTACTCGACGGCTGGAATCTCCCAGATCGCACGCTCAAGAGGCTCAACGATTCTATGCTCTACCTCAGTCGGTGTTGCTCCCGGCAAGCCAACCGCCACATCGATCATCGGGACTCTGATCTGTGGCTCTTCTTCGCGTGGCGTGGTTAGTAATCCGCCGATTCCTGCCGCGAGTGACGCCCCTATCAGGAGAGGTGTCAACTTTGAGTTGAGGAAGCGCTGTGCTACAGCGCCTGAAAACCCGGTCTTCATGGAACAATCCTCTCACCCGGCTCCAGGCCACTCAGGACCTCTACCCGGGGATCGATCGTGTCATCACCGGTCACAGTAGGTGCAACGGTGCGGCCGAGGCGCACCCAGCGTATCAACTCACCGTCATCGGTCACGACGCGTACTCCGGTGAGCTGACCACGGCGCACCACGGCACTTTGGGGGATCGCTACCCCTTGCCGTGTGCCTGCTGGAATCAGTGCGGTAACAGCCACGCCGGTGGGCCAATCCTCTGGCAGGCTGGCGCGCACCTGCACGGTACGTGTCATCGGATCGGCGCCCGACGCCACAGCTGTTACTTCCGCGGCCGCCGTGAGGCCACCACCGGAGTTAACCGTAATGAGCGAGCCGACATCGATGAAATCGGTCAGGTCGGCCGGTACGGAGATCACGGCCTCACGTGGGCCGGTCGCCTCAATAGCCATGAGTGGCATGCCCGGTGCAGCCAGATCCCCTTGGTTGATGCTTCGGGTCACAATAGCACCGGTGAAAGGAGCTCTGATGGTCGCGTACCGATTAGCAGCTTCAACTTCCGCTAGAGTTGCCTCGGCCATAGCCAGTTGTGATTCAGCCTGCGTGAGCGCTAGACGTGCGCCGTCGCGTTGTACCAATGGCACCACATCCATAACAAACAGGGTGTCCATCCGCGCTACCTGACGGGCAGCTTCATCGCGCGCGGCGCTTGCTACCATCACGGCAGCCTCCGCCTTCGCGCGGTTCGCCGCGATATCGTCGGTGCCCAGGCGAATCAGGACCTGGCCTGCGCTAACCTGATCTCCCACCTCGGCTGGGATCGAGATCACGCGAGCCATCATTCTGGTCGAGAGCACAGCATGCTGCTCCGCATGTACGGTTCCTTCAACCGGCATGACGTCGCTGAGCTGCTCCGCGCTGATTGTGATAGCGTCGGCTGACGCCTCGACGAGCATGTCCTGCTCGGAGGGTTCGTGACCGCATGCGGCTACTCCGAACGCCGCCAGTGAGAGAAAGAGTTTCCTAGTCATCTGTCGTTCACTCCGTAAGCGAAGTCCAATGCCGCCTGTGCCAGGAACATGTCGCGACGAGCCGAGAGCAGGCTCAGCGTGGCTGAGGTGGCGGCTGCCTGTACATCTAGTAGTTCGGTGATTGGTGCTGCGCCTGTTTCGTACCGCAGACGCGCTTGGGCGAGTGCTTCTTGTGCTTCGGTATCGGCTGACGTGGCCACAGCCACCCGGTCCGTTGCGGCGGTGAGCATGCGTCTTGTACTCGCGATCTCGAGCTGGGCCTCGCGCTCGGCGGCTTCGAGTCGGGCTTCTGCCGCTCGCTGATCGGCTTTCGCCTTGTTGACGGCACCCACACCAGCCAGCCCGGGGAACAGCTTCCACTGGAGGCCAATGCCGATGGTCCAATTCCCGCTTCCCGTGCCGAAGAAGTTTGACTGTCCGAAATAACCCAAAGAGCCGAACGCGGCGATCGCGGGCAGGTTCTTACCCCAGGCGCTCTTCACTGCAGAGGATGTGGCATCCTTGCCCAGCCGGTGAGCCATGATGTCGCCTCGGCTGTCTATCGTGCAGTCAGACCCGGACTCGTCGCACGCCATACTGCCGTTTCCCGTGAGGGAGTCTGTGAGAGCGATACGAACGCTGTCTGGGAGCGCGAGCAGAGTTCGCAGCGCGGAAAGTGAGTTCTCCGCCTGGGCCCGCGCTGCCAGCAACTGTGTTTCGGTCCCGGCCGCGTGCACACGCGCCATGCGTGCATCGAGAGTGGTCACCAACCCCTGCTGCTGCATGGCCTCGGCCTGGCGAGCATGACCCCTTGCTGCCTCCAGGGCTGTCTCTAGGGCCTCGACTTGGCGTGCCGCAAGCTGGGCGTTCCAGTAAGCTCTGGTGACGAAAAACGTGGTGGCCCCGGCTGCCCTGGCCGTCGCCGCTTCCCTTGCTGATGCCGCGCGCCTGGCGGCTGAGTGCCCGAAGAGTCCTTCGGCAGTGAAGATGGGAAGTTCAACGGTCGCAACCGTGTTGAAGCCGTTGTAGGGGTCTGGATTGTTGAGCGCCTCCAATGCCAAGTCTTCAGCCTGGAAGTTGGACTGCCTCAACTTGAGCCCAAAGACGGCCACCGGATCGTTGGTACGAAGAAACCCCATGTCAATGCCGATGCTGGGTAGGAATGCAGGTGTCGCTTCCTGCGCCTGCGCCGCTGCCTTGTCCGATTCGGCACGTTCGGCTCGCAGGCTGGGGTTGAATTCCTGAGCCCGCTCGATTGCGGCGCTTAGCGACAAGCTCAGCGTGTCATCTTGCAAGCCAGCTGTCGGTGCGGTCGCCATCAATAATAGGCTAATAGCTATAATCATATGTCTACTTCCTCAAAAACGACGCGTAGGCGTCTGCCAGATAGAGACTCCAGCCCCATGCTAGACGTCGCACTTCCTTATGCACTCCAGAATGTGTCGGACCTTTGGCTCCATGATCCGATAGTAAACGTGTACCCCATCGCGTTCGGCGGCGACTATGCCACAGCCTCTCATCTTGGCCAGGTGCTGCGATACGATTGCCTGTGGCATATCGAGCTCTTCCTGAATATCAGACACTGTCGCATCGCCGGCCTCGAGGATCTCGACGATCTTCAACCGTTCCGGGTGGCCGAGCAGCTTTATTGTCTCGGCAGCCCGCGATAGGGCGCTTGGATCGATGCCGCGAAGCAGCGGTTTGTCGGATGTCTTCGTCATGGTGTATAGCATAATAGCTATGTTGCTATGTGTCAAGGTGATGCTGCAGCAGGCGGGGAGACCAGGGGTGCGAGGGGCGAAAAAGGGCAAAGGGCGGGTCATGGCCGGTATTCGTAAATCCATGTCCCACAACCCGTTACCTGTTGTTGTAGCCGTTGATTTACCCCCACAGGGGCACTATATTAATAGGACCTCTGGTGGGGTCCTCTCGTGGCCCCATTTTCATTTTTGGTGTCCGAGGAACATGACTGCCCAACAACGTTATAGCTCTGACTCGATTCAGGTATTGAAGGGACTCGAGGCCGTGCGCAGGCGGCCAGGGATGTATATCGGGTCGACGTCCGCACGTGGGTTGCACCATCTCGTATATGAGGTGGTTGATAACTCGATCGACGAGGCAATGGCAGGGTTCTGCAATCAGATCGGCGTCACGATCAATGCAGATAACTCCATCACTGTGATGGACAACGGCCGGGGCATCCCGGTTGATGTACACAAGACCGAGAAGAAGCCTGGCTTGGAAGTGGCGATGACCACACTCCACGCGGGCGGCAAGTTCGACAAGAGCACGTACAAGGTGTCGGGTGGCTTGCACGGAGTGGGCGTATCTGTCGTGAACGCGCTCTCAGAAAGGCTCGACGTGTGGGTGCGGCGGGACGGCAGCGAACATCACATGGCTTTCGAGCGTGGCGTGACTGCCAATCGACTCGAGGTAACAGGTAAGGCCAAGCGTACAGGTACAAAGGTCACGTTCAAACCGGATCCAGAGATCTTCACAGAGCTCAACTATGACTACGACACGATAGCCAACAGGTTGCGGGAGCTTGCCTTTCTCAACTCAGGTGTGACGCTGACCATCAACGACAAGCGCGCAGATCACGAGAAGAGCGAGCTGTTTTGCTACAAGAAGGGTATCTCGGAGTTCGTTCAATTTCTCCGTGGCAACAGACGTCAGCTGCACAACAAGGTGATACACTTTGCCACGGTTAAGGACGATGTCGAGATTGATGTTGCGATGCAATACAGCGACGGTTATTCGGAGAACGTCTTCTCGTTTGTGAACAACATCAACACGCACGAAGGTGGTACTCATCTAACCGGTTTCAAAAGCGCCGTAACACGTGCTATCAATGAAACCGCAAAGAACAAGGGCATGATGAAGAAGGTGAACTTCACGCTCAGCGGTGATGATGTGCGTGAGGGCCTCACGGCCGTGATCCATGTCAAGGTGAAGGAGCCGCAGTTCGAGGGTCAAACCAAGACCAAACTGGGCAACTCAGAAGTGGAAGGTGTCGTCAAGACGGTGGTCTATGAGTGCCTCGGAAACTTCCTGGCTGAGACTCCGTCGGCCACGAAGGCAATCATCGACAAGGCACTGAGTGCGGCGAGAGCACGAGAAGCGGCGCGCAAGGCGCGAGAGTTGGTACGCAAGAAGAGCGCGTTGGAGAGCAGCATCCTTCCTGGCAAACTGGCAGACTGTTCACTCTCGGATCCCACGATGTGTGAACTCTATTTGGTGGAGGGAGATAGCGCGGGTGGCTCGGCAAAGCAAGGACGCGACCGGTCGTTCCAGGCCATTCTACCGCTTCGTGGCAAGATCTTGAATGTGCAGAAAGCACGTGTCGACAAGATCCTGTCGAACGAAGAGATCCGAACGATGGTCACGGCAATTGGAACCGGTGTCGGCCAGGATGAGCTGAAGCTCGAAGAAGCGCGTTACCACAAGATCATCATTATGACCGATGCCGATGTCGACGGCGCGCACATCCGAACGCTCCTACTGACGTTTTTCTACAGCCAGATGCGGCCACTCATAGAGGCCGGATACATATACATCGCACAGCCACCGCTGTATCGTGTAGCGAGAGGCAAAGAGGAATTCTATGCCTACGATGATGTGGAACGCGATGAGTACATCAAGCGGCTGCAGAATGGGGCTAAGGGCAAGAAAGGGAACGTGGTAATACAGCGCTACAAAGGATTGGGTGAAATGAACCCGGATCAGCTTTGGCGTACTACTATGGATCCAGCCGCACGCACGATCCACAAAGTGGAACTCGAAGACGCCTCGATGGCGTCGAAGCTGTTCGAGGAACTGATGGGTGATGAGGTTGAACCACGCAGGGATTTCATACGTAACCACGCGAGGTTCGTTCGGAACCTGGATATCTGAACGACGAACTCGAACCGCAGTCGATGACCCTGGGCTTTCAGCCCAGGGTCATTTTCATTCCGCTCGCCACAGTATCCTCTTGATCCGCTTTCCCCGTTTTGCGAGCTGCTTGATGATCACAGGTGACATCAGTTGCAGTTCCTGCATCCAGGCTGCTGACTTGACGCTTACCACGAGGGTTCCGTTCTGCAGCACTTCGTGCGGAGTAGTGACTTGAGCGATTTTGGGGCCCACGAGCTGTGACCATTCCGGAATGATGCTCGCCTGCTGCATCCGCCGCTTGATGCCGTGGCTCTCGAAATACTTGTCCAATGCCTCACCGATCGGCACACCACGAGACTTACCGCCGGCTCTGCGACCCCTATTGTTCAATCTTCCCTCCGGTCATGCGCCAGCGAGGTCGTTCAAACAACACGCGAGGAACCTCAGCATCACGTGGGGCAGTGATAATGGCTTGCCCCGGAAGTGATTCCTTGATCATCAGGAGAAGACGTTCTTGCCGATCCTCATCCAGTTCGGCAAATACATCATCGAACAGAGCTATGGGTGCAGTGTCGTGTGACAGACTTAAGGCACTGGCCTCCAACAGGCGCAACGCAATAGCTGCGGTCCTCTGTTGCCCAGCGGATCCAAAGCGACGGGTTTCACGCTCACCGAGCGTCAGTAACAGGTCATCGCGGTGGGGTCCCACGGTAGTAGTCCCCCTACGCAGGTCGCGCTCGATACGAAGCTTGAGGTTCTCCGCGACGAGGTCCGCGCCACCGTCAGGTGTCCAGTGACGTGAGGAATAGGTCATTCCTGGCTCCGAGCTCTCTCCCAACGACGTGCAGAGCTCGCCATACCGATGTAGCCATTCGAGGGCCCACCGGTGACGTGTCTTGGCGACTGTGGCCGCGGCGGCAGCCACCGGTCGATCAAATGCCTGAGCCTCGGGCACATTGCCTCTTTTCAGCGCCGCATTTCTCTGCTTCATGGCCGCACGAAGCTCGGCTAGAGCAGCCAAGTAATGTGGATCTGAGAGTGATAGCAACACATCTAGGTAGCGCCGACGCCCGGATGGGCCGCCCTCTACAAGGGCTCGGTCGGCAGGCGACAACGCGACGGCAACGACAACTCCAACAGCGCTAGAGAGCTTCTTCACCTCAGTCCCGTCGACCGTGACTTTCTTGTGGCGGTGGTGAATCTCGTATCCCGCCGTGACTCTGGGCGTTGCCTCGCCTGCGACGAAGAACCCGGCGTCGCCAAACCGCACCAGTTCCCTATCCTTGGCGCCGCGGAGCGACCGGAATAGGACTAGGTAGTAGATAGCCTCCAGGAGATTGGTCTTTCCCTGACCGTTGTCGCCGATCACCACCACACCGGTAGATGGGATCGCAACGTCGACCGAGGCGAGGTTGCGAAAGTTCCTGATAGTCAGCGAAGACAGTTCCATGCTGGCCGTGTCCCTAGCCCCTCACCGGATTGCGGGACAGTGCGCTGCCTCGAGATCCAACAGTCTCCGCTTCAGTGGAAGGCCGCCGCCGTAACCACCCAGCTTGCCTCCGGCGGCGACGACGCGGTGACATGGGATCACGATGGGTATGGGGTTCTTTCCATTTGCAGTACCAACGGCGCGTGCCGCCTTGGGCTTGCCCACCCTACGGGCGAGTTCCCCATAGCTGATGGTGTGTCCGTAGGGAATTCTTCCCAGCTCATGCCACACCCGCCGGTAGAACGCCGATCCCTCAGTGGAGATAGCAAACGTGAACTGCGTTCTCTCGCCGGCCAGATATTGCCCGAGTTCACGTGCCACGAGCTGCTCGAATCTACCTTCTGGCGACCGACTACCTCGCCTGTTGAGCTCTATACGGGTTACAGCCCGGTCTTGGACCGTAACGGCGAGGTTGGTTATTGCCGATTCAACCGTGAAGGCGCCGCGAGACTGGTTCATCTGCCAGTGAATTCCGGATCACGTTTCTCGAGAAATGCGCCCATGCCCTCCTTCATGTCGTCAGAGG
>CP070792.1:75270-88390 GCA_020346845.1 Gemmatimonadota bacterium | reverse complement strand
AACCGATTCAGCCTGGTTCTCCGACGGCGTATTCACCCTGCTGAAACAGCCGGCCAATGTATGGGGTCAAGTTGATGTTCCACCCACCATTCCGGAAATGGTGAACCGGCTGGTCGAGGAGTACGATCTCGATGTGCCGTTTCGCGACATCCTGGCCGGGGATGTGACGGAGATATGGCTTGGTGAAGACGTCAGCTCGGTGTGGTGGGTCGGCGAGGCATGGGTGGAAGGGCACTGGACCGATCACGTCGCTGTGAGAAAGCCGGGTGTCGATTTCGAGCTATGGGTGAGGAAAGGAGACGAGCCGTTCCTGGCCAAGATGGCGGTCGCGTTCATCGCGGAAGAAGGGCAGCCCACCTATGTGGCCCGGTTCCGCCAGTGGGCGACTGCCATAGCGGATGGCTCCACTCTGTTCACGTTCACGCCACCGGTGGACGCAGAGCAGATCGAAGTCGTTCCCGTCATTGAGCCGTAACTGAGCAGAGAGCGAGGGACGGAATGAAACGCAACACGTACAAGCTCATTGCATACCTCCTGCTCCTGTCGCAGGTGGCCATGACGATCCTACCAAGCATTGCTGAGGCTCAGCGTCGTGGTGCTGCTGGCGGCCGCTCTGCTCGATCCAGTGCCAATGTGAACCGATCCAGTGCTGCTCGCTCGGGATCGACAAACCAGGCCGCCCAACCCAGTCGCTCAACCGCACAAACAAGGTCGAACCGCTCGACCGCGCAGCGAACTGCGTCGCGCAACACGGCCCGGCGCACATCCGCGCGCCGCACCAGCCACGCTCGAGCGCGCACCAGAACCAGGTCGCGCCGCGTGTATCGCTCGCGTCGCTATCGCTACTCCCGCTGGCGTCATCACCGCTACTGGCGGCATCGGCGCTATTATCGCGGCTTTTGGGTCAGCAGGGTGTTGATCACTACGGCGGCCTTTGTGGCGATCGCCAACTCGTCGAATAGCACAACCTACGTAGTGTACGGCACAACCTACGTGCGCGTGAATCCGTGGTATCGCAAGGCATTGCACGACGGGGAGGAGGTGTACGTCCTGACGTCCGCGCCAGTCGGCTGGGAGACAGAGACGCTGCCCGACGGTGCTGAAACGATAGAAGTCGATGGCGCCACATACTACTACGCGGATTGGTCCTTCTTCCAGGAAGCTTCAGGGGGAGGGTACGTAGTCGTCGAGCCACCGGTCGGAGCGGAGGTTAGCGCTATTCCGGAAGAGGCGGTCGCGCATGAGGAGGGCGACGTAACCCTCTACCAGTTCGACAACTCGTACTTCACCAAGGCGACGAACGATGCCGGTAGGGAAGTGTACCTGGTCGAACCGGCACCGCCGGAAGAAGAGATAGATGAGATACCGGCCGACGCGATCTCGTTCGTGGCTGACGGTGAGACCTTCTACTACGTCAACTTCAATCTGTACGTCGAATACGAGGAGAACGGCCAGACAGGCTACGTCAACGGCGAGCCGGAGGTCGGTGCCCAACTCGACGAGTTACCTGAAGGCACTACGACGATCGAAGAGGACGGCCGCACGTTCTACCAGTTTGACATGGTGTTCTTCGAAGAGGTTGAGGACGAGGACGGCAATCCGTTCTACGAGGTCATCGACAGTCCGGATGGGTCGGAGGTGGTGGAGCTGGAGGCCGCTGGCTGAGCCGGACGGCCCAGCAGATCATTGTGAGCCGAGGTGGTCACCGCCTCGGCTCTTTCCTTAGGCAGTGGTTGTGTCCGCTTCCTGCTTCACGCATACTCCGTGTGCCCATCCACCGGAGTATCCATGCGCCGTCTGCTGCCCAAGATCGCTGTCGGAGTCCTCGCGTTATTGGTCGTTACGGTCGTCTACATCTGGCTCGCCATAGCGTCAGTTGGATTGCCGGGAGAGGTGATCCTCGCCACGGGGTCAGCCCGCAACGTCTCGCAATACGTCGAGATGCGCGACGGCGTGAGACTGGCCGTGGATGTGTGGTTTCCTGAAAGCCACCAAACCGAAGAGCAGCTTCCCACCGTAATGCGCGCCACCAGGTACTGGCGGGCTCAACAGATCGGGTTTCTGACACGTGCTCAGATGAGGTTCGGCGATGCGGAGCCGCAGGATGCCGTGTCGCCCGAGATCCAGGCCTTCAACGATGCTGGATACGCCGTAGTGCTGGTGGATGTGCGAGGCAGTGGAGCATCGTTTGGTACCCGACCGGTGGAGTTCGGCAGAGAAGAAGCTGAAGATCTGGGTGAGGTCGCAGGCTGGATCGCCCGGCAGCCGTGGTCCAATGGGCGCGTTGGCACCTGGGGTGTCTCGTACGAAGGCAACACCGCTGCAATGGCTGCGGCACCCGCCAACCCGGCAATCACGGCGATCGCACCGCAATACGCCGACTTCGATGCATGGTCGCAACTGCTCTGGCCCGGCGGCGTGTTCGCCAAAGGGTTCATCGACGATTGGGGGGAACTCGTCGGATACCTCGATGAGGGTGACATCTGCAAGCTGGCGGGGGTTTCAGGGCGCAGTCAGTGTACCGTGTTGAAGCTGGCCACCAAAGGTGTCAAACGGGTGGATGGGTCAGATGCAGAGCGTCTCTATGAAGCGGCACTCGAGGAACACAACACACCCGACATCGCCCACGGAGCGCGTGAGGCGCAGTACCGCAATTCCCGGTTCGGGGAATCCGATCAGACGATCTCCGACTTGTCCATCAGCGGCTACAAGGAAGGGATCGAACGATCCGGGGCCGCCATCTTCTCGTGGGCCGGGTGGATGGACGGGGGAACGGTGGATGGAGCGCTAGCCTTGTTCTCAACCTTCTCCAATCCGGTGCGGTTGGTGATCGGGCCCTGGTCTCATGGCGGTGGACATCATACCGACCCCTTTCTGCCTGACACGGCTCCAACTGAGCCATCGAGTGCTGAGCAGCATCAGATGTTGCTGGACTTCTTCGACCATTACGTGAGGAATGCGGCTAATGCGAGGGGCGAGGGGGTCGGAGAGATCCGGTACTTCACATTCAATCGAGGCTGGAACACAACTACATCATGGCCACCAGAGGGAATGACGCCCGTCCGTTGGTACCTCGGTGACGGCGGGACGCTAACGCGAGACAGGCCGACTGTGACAGATGCAGCGGACCGCTACGCAGTAGACTACACTCACACCACGGGCGACAAGACACGATGGCACACTCAACTGGGTGGTGGTGACGTGATCTACGGTGATCGATCTGCAGAGGGTGCGAAACTCCTCGTTTACACGACCGAACCGTTGCAGAGTGATGTCGCAATAACCGGGGCGATAGAGCTTGATCTGTATGTGGCATCGACCCACGAAGACGGGGCCTTCTTTGGCTACTTGGAGCTGATGGACCCGGATGGCACGGTGCGCTACGTGACCGAAGGACAGCTACGGGCAATTCACCGTAAGCTGTGCGACGAAGAGCCGCCCTATCCGGTTTGGGGTCCGTGCCACACCTACGAGGAAGATGACGCGATCCTATTGGTACCGGGCGAGGTCGCCCGACTCCGCTTCGGTCTGTTCAATACATCGGTACTGGTTCCGGCTGGACACCGCATCCGTATAGCGCTAGCGGGTCACGACAGCTCGGTGTTTGACAGGTATCCGGCCGCGGGTGAGCCAGTCTGGAACGTGTACCGCGATCGAACTCGGCCGTCCTCGGTGGTGATCCCTATGCGGGAGATACCGTGACCGACTCGACGATACATCTCATTCAGACGCGACTGGCGGAGAGTTCGAGTGTCAACGACGCCATGCGGCGAGATGATGGATTTACATCGACACTTTCCGCCGTTGCCGCTGCGGTGATCGATGCATACCGGACCGGCAACAAGTTGTTGTTGTTCGGAAACGGTGGCAGTGCCGCCGACGCGCAGCATATCGCCGCCGAGTTGGTGGGCCGATTCTACCAAGACCGAAGACCACTTGCAGCAGTGGCGCTGAACGCAAACAGCTCGTCAATGAGCGCCGTGGCAAACGACTACTCATTCAGCGACGTCTTTGAACGCGAGGTGATGGCTCTCGGTAATGCCGGAGACGTGGCCATTGGACTCACCACAAGCGGTGAATCGGAGAACGTGCTACGAGGACTGGACTGTGCCAAGGCGCAAGGGCTGGTCACGGTTGCATTCACTGGTGCGTCAGGAGGAAGACTCCGCGAAGGCGTGGACTATTGTCTTCGTGTTCCCAGTGAAGACACCGCACGCATACAGGAAGGACACATCACCGCCGGCCACATCCTGTGCGAACTGGTGGAGAAGGCACTGTTCGGCAATGAGGATTGACTCGTCCAACCTTGTATGAGCAGAGGGCATGAACTGAAGCAGCGGTCGTGGTCATGCAGAGGAACACATATACTGTGGAGATACGTGAACGTATGCGTTGCTGCCACGGCCAAACCGACTTGGTGAGTGTACGGAGAGTCGATGCCACAAGGCACGTACATCAGAACAGATCGTAGCGACATTGACGAGCTGTTCCAACTGGTGGCGTCCTTCCTGGAGAAGGATGTCATGGAACTCACGATCGATGGCAAGCAACTCAGCGGCTTTCGCACGCCTGACGCCAAGTCGCTTTGGATCCGTGACCATAGTGACATGTTGCGGGGAGGAAGGTACTTCCATCCCGATGTAACCAGCGCTGTAGAACACTTCGCTGAAACACAATCAGCCACCGGCCGAGTGTTCGATTACTTCACCACCTTTCCTGAAAAGCTCCCCTGTGAGCGTGAGAATTGGACGAAATACGTTCGTGTACCGGTGGAGGCAGATGTCGAGTATCGCTTCGTAAAAGGCGCCCACCTCGCCTGGCAGGCGAGCGGAGATAACGATTGGATCTCCCGCATGCTGCCATCGATGGAAAAGGCCTTGCAGTACATCCGCAACCACAAATGGTATTGGGACAGTAAGCATGGTCTGGTCAAGCGTGCTTACACCATAGACACCTGGGACTTCGCGTACTCGGCGGGGACACATGATTGGCTGCAGTTCCAGTTCAACGAGCACACCTTCTGGGGCATCATGCACGGGGACAATAGTGGGTACTTCGAGGCCTACCGGATCATGGCCCAGTTGTACGCACGCATTGGTGACGAAGCCAAGTCTGACTATTGGAGGGAACAGGCGGCTATTCTACGCGAGAACATGAACGCCACATGCTGGAATGGGCGATTCTATACTCACTTCGTGAAACTGAACCCGGTAGATATCGCAGGGGTTGACGAGTCGCAGCAGCTGAGTCTCAGCAACCCTATGAACATCAATCGCGGCGTGGCTTCCCACGACATGGCAGTTGCCATCATCGAGGAATATCGGCGGCGACGCGAAGTCACAGGCGCCTTTGCAGAGTGGTTCTCGATCGACCCGCCGTTTCCGGACGGCATCTTTGGAGATGAGAAGCTGATCGGAGGGGCCTATGTGAACGGCGGTATCATGCCGCTGGTAGGGGGCGAGTTGGCCAAGGCGGCGTTCGATCATGGATACGAGGACTACGGCGTAAATATTCTCACGCGCTACCACTCTTTGATCTCCGAGAAGCAAGAGACCTATTTGTGGTACTTTCCTGACGGCACCCCCGCCAGCGTTGAAGCCAGCACCAGTCCCGAGGCGGAGCCGACAGACGGATGGGGGTCGAGCGCGATGCTTTACGCCCTCACCGATGGTTTGGCAGGTATTGAGGACCTAGGCAAGGGATTCGATGCCGTCAGCGTTTCACCCCGCTGGCCCGCAGCTGATGTTGCCAATGCCGAGGTTCAGCTGACTTATGCGAGCTCGGGCAAGCACATAGGGTACGATTATCATCTGAGCGATGCCGCAATCGACGTGAGTGTAGCCTGCGAGGCCGCCAACATGAAGCTGCATGTCTTACTACCAGCAGATCGCAGGGTGGATTCGGTTACGGTTTCTGGAGTTGACGCACCGTTTCAGGTGTCCGAGGTGGAATCGAGTCGGTACGTGGATTTCGCCGCGGACGTGGACGGCCACGTCGATCTGATTGTTCATCTGTCGCAGCAAGAGTGAACCAAGTGCAGGCCTCGATGACATGACAATCGCGGAAGCCCTACGTGCTGTTAAATCGGTCTACGTTGCTGCCGATGCGCTCCCAGTAATGCACACTGTAGCCGCGGTGTTGGCCAAGAATGCCGACGCGCAACTGGCTAACTACAGCATAGGCAAGCCCACTGACTACGACGTTGGCGAATTCCACCTGCTCTCCAGCATCGAGGACCTACCTGTACAGGACGGAAGCGCTGACAGTGATGATGGCCAGGCTGAAGCCGTTTACTTCAAGCTAGATGCAGCTGGATCTGGTGTTCTGACCGCCACTCATCCCAGCTTGTTCTTCTCGTTTCTGACTCACCTGCTGCGCGACGTGTGTGACTGGGATGTCGCGGCTGTTGCGAATGGTAAGCTCTTCCGCACGGCGTTCTCATGGCATCGTTCTACGTATGACTTCTTTCTCACGCAGGAAGGTCGCATTCAGCGTCAGCTCGACAGAGAGAGTCATATCCGCCACCTGGCGGAATCGGGATTCACTCATCTGGAAGTGAACGGACTGGCGTTTCCGGAGGGAGTCGAGACCGGCCCAGCAGGCGAAGCATATCCGATGTTCTATACCTACTGTCCGGCGCTGGACCAGTTCGTGTCGAGCGAGTTGAACAAAGGTCTTTATCCTCAAGACTACCTTTCCGCCAATCTGGAGTACCTGAAGAGCAATGCTGAACTCGCGCGCAAGTATGGGCTTGTGCCGGGCCTTCTGTGCTTTGAGCCACGCAACGTGCCTGAGGAGTTCTTTGATCGCTACCCAATGTTGCGTGGCGCCAGAGTAGATCACCCGTTCCGCAGCTTTAAGCCGCGCTACAACATGACAATAGCACACCCGCTGGTGCGGCAGCACTATGCCGAGATGTTGCAGAAGTTGCTGCGCGAGGTACCAGATCTAGGGTTCCTCTCGATTTGGACAAACGACAGTGGTGCGGGTTTCGAGCACACCCAGTCGCTCTATGTGGGGCGCAACGGTGGCCCGTATTTGGTTCGCGAGTGGAAGAGTGAGGCGGAGATAGCGCAAGTTGCCGGAGAGAATGCGACACGGTTTTTCGCAGTGTTGCGTAATGCCGCACGTGAGTCCAATCCGGAGTTCCGCGTCATCACGCGCATGGAGTCGTTTTACGGCGAACATGACGTGATCTGGCGGTGTCTCGAGGATGGGCTGGACGTGGAGGCGGCCTCGCTGGTGATGCGAGGTTGGGACACGCCATACTCACATCCTAGCTACCCGGACACGGCATCCATGGGCGCGGGGACAGTCTATCAGATGGCCTTCGATGACCGTGAGTCGGATCAAGCGGCGGATCTGCGTGGGCGACAGTCGCTGGCCCATTTCTGCATTGCAACAGGGCCGCACACTGTCTTCGCGCCGTTGGTAGGAGTGCCCTATCCATCACTCACGTACAAGCGCCTCAAACTGCTGCACGACAATGGGGTCACCCACCTGGCACATCTGGGCGGATCGGCCCCGCCGGAGCTGGTTCCATTCAACGTGAATCATGAGATACTGAGACGGTTTCAGTTCGATCCACAGATGGATCTCGAGGGTACGCTCACGCAGATCGCCACGAAGTGGGTGGGTGATGAATTCGCCGCAGCACTGCAACGAGCCTGGGAGCTTACCGAACAGGCGATCATGGCGTTTCCGCACGTTACGCCGCTCTACTCGACGATGGGTTTCGTGTGGTATCGGCTGTGGGCGCGACCTCTGGTGCCCAACATAGAAGCGATTGCAGAGTCCGACCGGGCGTACTACCAAGACTTCATGTGTACGACGCCGCACAACCCCAACAACGTGGACCTGAGTCGTGACGTACTGTTCCAGCTCACTACTGCAGCCGACAGCCGTCAGTCGTTGGAGCGCATCGATTGGCACGTATGGCAGCCGATAGACGCAGCTATCGACCAATTGGCCGGATTGAGTGAGCGAGCAGTGGATCTGCTGGGCGATGGCAACGCAATTGCAGACGTTCTCGTACGGTTGAAGGCACTACGATGTTGGTTCATGACTCAACGCAACGTCGCCGCGTGGATCGTGGGTGTTTGCGGCTACATGGATGCTGTGTCTGGAGTCGAAAAGAAGAAGTGCCGTGCAATCCTGGATGAGATGATCGCCAAGGAGTTGGAGAACTCCGAGCAACTTCTGGAACTGCTCGACAGTGAGGTCGAGTTCATGGCCACAACGGATCTAACAGAGACCCCGTTGATTCATGGCCGCAACATGAGGCAACTGCTGGCCCGGCGGATGGCCCTCATGGTGAAGCACCGCACCGACGAGCCGTTCATCGATCCAGGGTATATCGAGCGCCAGGCGGCGAAAGTACATGAACTCGCGTGAACGCCTGCTTATGGCGCTCGATCGGGGCCAGCCCGACCGACTTCCAGTCACCACTCACCACCTGATGCCGTACTTCCTGGACAAGTACATGAACGGTATCGGTGAAGCCGAGTTCTTCGAATTCTTCAGTCTGGATCCGGTCACGTGGGTATGGGATCAGAAGGCGGACGAAGCCGCTGGATGCTACTGGACCGCAATCGAAGCGGATGCCGTCGGTGGTGGCTTGCGATGGATCGTATCGGATGAATGGCGTATAGAGACTGAAGCGGTTTCTGGCTCTCGCAACAAGGCAACACGCTATAACATCGTCACCCCCGAAGCAACGCTGACAATGGTTCTCGAGGAAAGCAGCCAGTCAACGTGGGTGGTTGAGAAGCTGATCAAGCAGAAGTCACAGATCGAACTGATCGACAAGTACGCACCCCGCACATTGTGCGACGTGGATGCCGTCAATCGAACCGCTGATGATACTGCAACGCGTGGTATTGTGCGAGGATCGGTGCCTGGCTTTGAGATCTACGGCCAGCCCGGTTGCTGGCAGGACGCTGCCGTTTTGTACGGCATCGAACGGCTGCTTATGCAGACGTTCGATGACCCTACGTGGGTACATGAGTTGTTGGATATCCTGAAACGACGCAAGATTGTCAATGTCGAGTCGATGAAGGGGGCGCGGTTCGACCTGATTGAACACGGGGGTGGTGACGCGTCTTCCACTGTGATCTCGCCCAAGATATTCGAGGAATTCGTGGCGCCTTACGACAGAGAGGTGATTGCTGCGGCACGGGGGGTCGGTCAAAGGGTGGTATATCATACGTGTGGGGGCATGATGCCAATCCTCGAGCAGATTGCTGACATGGGTCCCGATGCGATGGAGACGTTCACGCCTCCATCACTGGGTGGAGACACTGATTTGCGGGAAGCCAAACGGAGGATCGGTGATTGTGTTTGCATGATTGGTGGTTTCGATCAAGCACGCTTCTTCCAGGGTTGCGCGCCGCAGGAGACGCGTTTAGCAGTGCGCAGGTGCTTCGAGGATGCGGGCTTGGGTGGGGGCTTCATTCTGGCTCCATCCGATCACTTCTTTGATGCCGACGTCGAGTTGATCAAGGCTTTTGCTGAAGAGGCCACCACTTGCACTTACTCATGAGATCCAGACAGCTCATCGTTGCGGCAAACGCGATGCTCGTGATGACCGTCGCGTGTGCACCAAGCATTGGTGTCCCCGGTCCGACACAGATGCAGGCTTGGGCGGTCTACTTCGATGGTGACCGCGGTCTGGCCGAGCTGGAGGAACACGGTGACTTGTTCGATCGCGTTTCGCTGTTTGGCTACGAACTGAGTCCGGATGGCAGCCCCGTCCCGGCGCCAAACGTAAAAACGATGCTCGGGCCGTTTCTGAGGCTGGCTCAGGAGAAGGGATTCGAGCCATGGGTTACGGTGGTAAACGATGTACGCCACAGCGGTGACAGTGTGGTTGCCAAGGATTCCACAGTGGTGCACGAACTGCTAGTGGACTCATCGCGCCGCGACAATCATGTGCGAGAGCTGGTTGCTCTCGTTGTGGAGGCGGGCTTCCAGGGACTTCATCTCGACTACGAACAGGTGGCCGAGAGTGACAGCGCACAATTCCAGGGGTTCATAGAGCGGCTGAGTGGTGAGCTGCGGCAGCGGGAGCGCGGACTGGAGGTTGTACTGGAGCCAGTGAATGGGCCACTACCAGCGGCCGGAACCAGTACGGTGATTGTCATGGCCTACGATCTCTTTGGTGCGCACTCGGGGCCGGGTCCGAGATCGACACCGGACTTCGTGACCGGACTGGGTCCGAGAGCCGAGGTTGACGCCGATAGCGCGGCGGCGTTGGCTGTGGCTGTGCGGGGTTTCGCCTGGCGGCCCAACGATGAGGTCACCTCTCTCGACTGGTCCGAGGCGCAGCAACGTGCCGCTGGCGCTCAGCGTGCTCGCCGCAGCGCCGCCGATGTTCCCAATGCGCGTCTCGATGACGGCACCGAGATTTGGTTCGAGGACCGTGCTAGCCTGATCAGCAAGTGGCGCGCCGCTTGGCTGGCTGGATTCAGACGCCTCGCCATCTGGCGTCTTGGTGGCAACGACGAACGGCTGTTCGATCTGCTGAGAGATCTCAGACCCGACTCTGAGTGAGTAGCGCAGGCCGGATATTCACAGTGGTCGGCGTGGCGGTGTGGTACTTCTTCAAGCGACTGAGTTCACACAGTCGCCAATAACTGCTCAATTGTACAGCAGATATGGGCGCGCCAGGTCGTTGAACTCGGCGACATCTGTGCTGACATCATTGAGGATTTGGTCTGGACTCGAGCCTCGATCTATCGCTATGCGCAGGTTCTCACTGCCCCACAGGATGTCGATTGGCATCTTGTCAGCCTCATATTCATACGGTGGCTCCCGCCAAGCAAAGCTATCCGGTGCGAGCCGTTGTGCCATACTGATAATGGTCACCGCAGTTTGTACCGGCCGGAACAATGCGCGATCGATCACATGCAGCTGAGCACCACCACAGAGCTGACCAGCGTGTTTTTGAAAGGTCGGCTCGAACTGGCAAGGGCGAAATACCACACCTGGAAGAGATAGCCGGTTCAATTCCGTAGCGACCTCCTGTGCATCCAGATAGGGAGCACCGAATAGCTCGAACGGTCGTGTAGTTCCTCTTCCTTCAGATAGGTTTGTTCCCTCGAGCAGAACCATGCCGGGGTACACGTTGCACGAATCTAGAGTGGGCAGGTTTGGGCTGGGTAGTACGAACGGCAGGGCGGTCTGGTCGTACCACTGTTCGCGTGACCAGTCTCCACATGGCACCACGTCGAGCTCACAGTTTATCCCAAATGCATCATTGCACAGCCGTGCTATCTCTCCAGCAGTCAACCCATGGCGCAGTGGTATCGGATAGAGTCCCACGAACGACTCGAATCCCCTCTGTAGCGTCGGTCCTTCCCGCATTACTCCAGTGATTGGATTGGGTCGGTCCAGTACCACAAAGGCGACGCCCGCATCGCGGCATGCTTCCATGGCCAGCGTCATGGTCCAAACAAAGGTGTAAACACGCACACCGACGTCCTGAAGGTCGAACAGCATCACATCGATGTGCTCGAGCATCTCCGGTGTTGGCTTACGCACGTCACCGTACAGGGAGTACACGGGAACATCGAGTCGATCGTCCATAAAAGACGCGCTCTCGATCATGTTGTCCTGCTTCTCGCCACGTGCGCCGTGCTGGGGGCCGTACATAGCTGTGAGGTTGAACCCAGCAGCTGACAAGGCATCTGCGCTGGGCACGAGATCGTGAGTCACAGATGCCGGATGCGCGATCAATCCGAGCCTGGCACCGCTGAGGTCCGGGCCCGCGCCGGCCAGTAGTTGCCCGAGGCCGGTGGTGACCTGTTTCCTATTCATCTCACGTCCGTCAGTTCGGGAAGCACTCCGTCAGAATATGCTTGCCGCAGCTTTGCAGCTAGTCCCGGTACCCACCGCAACTGGCCATCGTTGGTATCGGTTTGCTGGATAGCAGTTGTGTCGAATTCGACAACGCTGGTTCCTGCTTGCTCGATCATCTCAATGCACTGGGTGTGGGGTCTGGCAGTTTCCAGCCCACAGGGCAGGTCGCACGTGCGTGTTATGGCGTCGATGCTGTCCCACAGCTTCTGTGATTGTGGTGTCGCATTGGGCGAGTCGTATGCTACAGTGGTGCCATTGTTGAGGCGTGCAGTGATCGGCGCGTTATCACCCGGAAACTCGATCAGCGCCTCGTCGAACTCGAGGCAGAACATTGGCTCACAGGTCTCCTGCCGTGCAATCGCATGTGAGGCAAGGAAGAGTAGTTCGACGCCGCGCTCGAGGAACACTCGGGCCCCGATTGTGTCGAACATCTCGATGTCGTTGGCGCGAGCCAGGTGAGCCGTGATGCCGCCGGGTATTGCACTACGGTCGAGCTTCTCTCCTAGCAGGAAGAGCAAGTTGTGGAGAAAGTGCGCCATGGCATTGTTGGCAGGACTGTCGAGAATCCACCGTCCGCCGGCATCGCGCTTTCGCCCGGCCCAGTCATTCCTCGCATAGTAGCCTTCAGTCCGGGGCCATAGAGCAAGGGACCGCGCTGTACGTGGAGCACCAAACCTGCCAGACATGATGTCACGCTTGAGCTCGAGGATCGAGCGCGAGAACGACCACTGGAATCCCACGGCAACTATGAGTCCGGCGCGGTCGCGCGCCGCGATCATGCGATCGACGTCTGACGTGCTCGCCGCTGCCGGTTTCTCAACCAACACGTGACTGCCATTGGCCAGCGCCGCGCAAGTGTGATCAACGTGGCAGTGGATCGGTGAAGAGAGCACCGCGAGATCTGCTCGCGCACGCCCGTAGAATTCATCTAGAGTTGTGAAGAGAGGGACGCCGAGTGACGACAGATCGTCCAACCGGGAACAGTTCTCAGGCTTTGGATCGACGACACCTACTATGTGACATTGCGAGCCACGTAGTTCGTCCAGCAGGGCGGAAAGGTACAATTCGCCATAGCCGCCGATGCCGACCAGGACAACGGAGATCTTCTGTCCCGTCATCACCGCTCCAGGAGATCGACTTCTCTGATCTGCCCGGTATGTGGGCCAATGCGGAGTGTCTTGATCTCAAAGGGCTGCATCTCGAGGCGCGTCTCGATCCCAGCACTCGGCACCGTCAATACAGTAGAGCGACGTCTTCCGGT
>CP070792.1:58421-75170 GCA_020346845.1 Gemmatimonadota bacterium | reverse complement strand
TCAGCGGGTCAGTGTCGAAATCGTGCTCGACATCGGAATTCTTTTCGTTGACCATATCCAAGTGGGACTGCAGAACCGTTACAGGCGCTTCTTCATGGCCGGCCAGGCCCGGTTTGCGGACCAACAGGTTGCCCGTCCTGTCTAACTCGTACTTCAATCCACTCTTCTCGGCCAGCGCTATGACGTGCTGCCTGATCGCGGCTTCGTTCTTGGAGCCACGCGGAATGGTCAATATCTGATCAAAGTGTTGCCACAGAGATTTCGGTTCTAGATCCGATACAAAAGTCATTTTTCCTCCTTGGGGCCGACGTATTCTAAGTGGTCCTCCGCCGCCACACGAGGCCGGGTTGGGATCCAGTTTGACAGGCCTTCGTGCGAGCGGCTAAAATGGGCCCAGTTTTTTCCACCTCTAAGGGAAAGATTCATGGACAGCAAACCATTTGAGCCTTTCGTTCCGGCCTCCAAGAGCATGCCCGAGCTAACGGGCAAGGCGTTGGGGCTCGGTGTATTGATGGCAGTGGTTTTAGGCGCTGCCAACGCGTACGTGGGCATGAGAGCGGGCCTTACCGTGGCGGCGACCTTCCCGGCCGCCGTTGTCGCAATGGCAGCATTGCGCGGATTTGGCGGAACCATTCTGGAAGAGAACATTGCCCGAACTACCGCGTCAGTGGGTGAAGCGCTGGTGGCAGGCGCCATCTTCACCATTCCGGCCTTCATCATCAGCGGTGCCTGGGATGAGCTGAGGTACCTGCAGAGCACGGCTATCATGCTGACTGGCGGTGTCCTCGGCGTTCTCTTCGTGATCGTTCTGAGGCGCACACTCGTAGTGGAGGCCGAACTACCGTTTCCTGAAGCCGTAGCTGCCTCGGAAATAGTGAAGGCAGGGCAGGGGGGGCAGACCGGCGCGTCGTTCCTGTTCGGAGCCATGGGGGTTGCAGCGCTGTGGGAGATACTTAAGAACTCCAACGGCGTCCAGTACGTGCAGGATAGCACCCAGCGGTTCTTCGAGTTCGGCCGATCGCAGATCGACATGCTGCAAGGGCGCCTGGAGTACGGAGGGGGATTGCTGGTGGCGTCCTCAGCTGCTTCACCCATGCTTATGGGCGTCGGGTTCATCGTAGGCACCAAGATATCTGCGGTGCTGTTCGCTGGTGCAGTGATGGGTTGGTTGCTGCTAGTGCCCTTGGCTCTGTTCCTGAACCCGGGACTCGTAGCCGCCATGGGGCCGGATGACAACATGCTGGGTCTGGCGACCGAGGTTTGGTCGAAGCAGATACGGCCGCTAGCGGTTGGCACGATGATTGTGGCTGCCTTTTACACGCTGTTCAACTTGCGCAAATCGCTCGTGGCGGGAATCAGCAAGGCGCTCGGCAACATCGGCGCAGTCGGTGGCGGAGTGTCGTCCGACCGCACAGAGATCGACCTCAATCTGAAGAAGGTTTTCCTTGCCATAGCGGCAATGGCGGTTGTGACCTTCTTCCTGTATTTCCACTTCTCGCAGTCTTTCAAAGGGGCGCTAGTGCTCACCCTGGTTATGGTGATCATTGGCTTTCTCTTCGCAGCAGTAGCGGGATACTTGGTTGCACTCATCGGTAGCTCGAACAACCCCATATCCGGTCTGACACTGAGTGCTCTGTTGATTGCTGCAGTTCTGATGGTGCTGCTCGGGGTCACAGATGTCCATGGCGTGGCCGCCGTACTCGGTGTGGCGGGCGTGGTCTGCTGTGCGGCCGGTATCGCCGGTGACATGATGCAGGATCTGAAGGTTGGTCACATTCTGGGCGGCACACCGTACAAGATGCAGATCGGTGAGATCGTCGGTGTGATATTCGCAGCTTTCGTGCTGACCTTCCCGCTTATCGCGCTGCACCGAGCCTACACGATCGGGTCTGCTGAACTACCTGCGCCTCAGGCCGGTTTGATGGCGCTCATGGCCAACGGCATCGTAGCGGGTGAGATGGCTTGGCCACTCGTGATCGTTGGGATGTTCTTCGCGCTTGGCCTGATCCTGATCAAGGCCCCGGCACCCATGCTCGTCGCGGTGGGTATGTACCTTCCGTTCCAGTCGACGTCCGCAATCTTTGTGGGTGGTCTGATCAAGTGGCTATTCGACGTAATGATGGACAAGAAGGGCGCCACCAGCGACGAGCGCTCGAGAGCCGAGAACACGGGTGTGTTGATCTCGTCCGGCTTCATTGCAGGAGAGTCCTTGATGGCGGTGCTGCTAGCGCTGCTGGTGATTGGTGGCGACTTCATGCCGTCACTGCTGGGCTTCCAAGCCCTGTCATTCGGGTTCGAGCCATCCTTCCTGCTGAGCCTGATCGCGTACCCGCTCGTGATCTACATGTTGGTTTGGGTGCCGATGAAGCGAATGAAGGAAGGTGGCCTGCCGTCTACCAAGATCGATTAGGCTGGCAAGCCTGAACTGCAACCGCCTCCTACATTGGAGGCGGTTGTCATTTTTCGCACTTCGTGGGTAGCGAAAGGCCATGCTCGACCGCCGCAAGTTGAAGGAACTCGAAGCCGTGAACCTGCTCGACATAAGCCCCGTGCGGGTGGCTGAGTGGGAAGAACAGGGCGGGCGTGTCGTAGTGGTACGGCCGAAGCCGGAAGTATCTGGTCTGCGTGGGTTACTCAATCGGTTCTTCTACTCGCTTGCCGCTCGCAGGTTGCGGCTGGACGAAATGGGGAGCGCGGGTTGGCGCTTGCTCGATGGCGAGCGAACCGTGGGTGAGATAGCCGGGCAGTTACGCGAGCAGTTTGGCGAGGGGGTGGAGCCTGCCGAAGAGCGTTTCGGTCATCTGGTGCGCGTGTTGAGGAGAGAAGATTTGGTGGTCTATCCCGGGTGGGACGACGGGTAACAACTTAACGTGCGACCGCTTGTTAGGCCTGCTCGGTCTCCGCTCTTTCCTCGTGACTCGCCCACTTGAAGAACAGCACTGACGCAATTCCAAACACAATGAATCCGCCGACGATCTTCATAATCATCCCGGCAATCTGTTGATCTTCCACGGCCGTCAGGTTGTTGATCGGTGGGGCCAGCTCGTACAGAGCATAGATGGGATATCGAGCATAGGTGAGGAATGCTGCCGGCACGGTCGGGATGAACACATTGGCAATCAGGTACACGATCCTGCCAGGGTAGGGCATTGGCTTCAGTTCTGGCAGGGGGCCCAGTATGGGCCACCAGAACACGATGCCGGCCCCGAGCCATGACATATCGACAGCGAACGAGCCGAGCTGAGAAGCGGTGAGTCCATCGACAACTGACGGCAGGTGTGTGGCCAACAGCACAACATTGAAGAATAGAAAAGCAACCAACGGTCGGGTCAGAGTCCACGCCGTCTTGAACGCCCAATCCGGTTGTATCAATCGACGCCACAGCCACTTGGGGGTCCCCGCTATCAGCAGCGGTGGGGCGACAAAGGCAAAGAGGATGTACTGCACGGTGTGAACGCTCAGCAGGTATCCTGCACCCAATGGGCCGATGGGCCAGTCAGCAGCCGTCCAGAGTATGAATACCCCGACAACGTAGAGGAGCGGTCGGCCGGGCTCGTTGCTATCTGCAGCCGTGGACCAGACCCGTGCTAGCAGGAACCGGGCGCCAAGCAGGACAACGACCATCAACCAGACACCGGCGTATGGTTGCCACGTCCAGCTCCAGGCTGTGTCCTGCGCTGCACACCACCAGTTCAATGTCGACGGTCTCCCGGATCCTCTAACAGGCGAGCGACATCTGAGTACGTGAGGATTGGAACGCGCAGCTCGACCTGCCCTGCCCGGGCGAATGTAACGATGACGTCGAGAGTATCACCCACCTCGGGCCGGACCGTGACGTGTTCGATCATCACGTGGTACCCACCGGGCGCCATTCTAAGCGTGTGAGACGGTGCAACTTCCACTGCGCCAGTGGCCTGCATCCGCATCGTGCCGTCGATGCGTACCATGTCGTGCAAGCTCGCCGTGCCCCCGGCGGAAGTCTCGATTGCCACAAGAGTGTCCGCCTCACCACCGTGGTTGATTACGGTGAAGTAGAGTGATCCCACATCAGCTGAGGCTGGGGCGGGGGCGTAGGCGTCAGTTATTTCCAAAGTGCCACTTCGCGTTATCTGCGCTGGCGAATCAGAACTGTCGGGTGAGCTACAACTCACCGCCGCCGCTGCCAAAGCCATCCAGTTGAGTCTCACCGGGTCTCCCACTCTGCTTTCACCAGCAGGGGCAGGTCGTGCGCCCAATCGTTCTGTCGTGTGCCAAACGGATAGCTCACGTGTGCCCGATTGTCAGCGGTGAACGCAATCACCCGGGCTGAGTGGCCAACAGTGTAGGAACCTGGGTCGTCTCCGTATTTGCTCGCGGGCGGCAGTTGCAAACGACTCTGAATCGCATTCACCTCCTCGATAGGGCCTATCAGACCCACGAACGAAGGATCGAACTGTGCGAGCCAGGGCCCAAACCGGTCAGGCGTGTCCCGATCCGGGTCGGTTGAAACCATCACGACCTTGACTGCTCTGCTCACGTCGGGAGGCAGGTTGCGCAGCACTGCCGCGATGTTGGCCATGTGAATGGGACAGACGTCTGGGCAATGTGTATAGCCGAAGAAAAGCAGTGTGACGAATCCGTCGGTTTCTGCCCGGAAGTCGAAGGTATCACCATTCGTTCTGATGAGTGAGAAGTCCGGCTTTTCTAGGGGAGCGGGATAGCTCGTGCCCCGTAACTCGTCGGGCCTGGGGGGAGCATCGGGGATGCATGCGGCCGCCCCGATGACGGCAATCATTGAGGTGATGCTCAGCCGTCCGAACGGCTTCATCATTGTGTTGGAGCGTTTGTTCGCCATCTGTTGCGATTCGGTTTCCCTGACATCGGCTGTTTCTCGGTGGGAAATGATAACCTGGTACTACCTCTTATGCACGAACCGATGCTGGCGCATCGGTAAAGCAAGGCAGAATGTTACGGATCTGTGACGGGGCTAGTATGTCGCCCAGTTGTCTACCCAGGCGTTGCGAACCAGATCGAAGCCGCGGAATCTGGCGAGCGCGCGCGCTACGTTGCAGGAGTTGTAGTACAGGTAAATGTTGTCGTCGATATCGGCGAATCCATTGCTGGAGGTTGACTGGCCGATAGTGCGGTCAAGTCCCGTAACAACGAGACCACGGACTATTGTGGTGTCGGCGTTGGGATCGATATCGTCACCTACCAATATGACACCATCCCACTCAAAGCGCGCGCCATACAGGTTCAGCTTGTTGAGAATGATGAGAAGGCCCGTGCCCGTGATGTCAGTGAGATCAACCGAGGGTCCATCTATGATGTAGATCGCGAATGTGGTGTCACCATCCACTATATCAGTGTAGTCTGCCTCCAGATCGCCGTCTTCGATCGCATCCCAGTCGATCCCGGTCTCACCCCATACCACTGACCAATCGTCTTGGATCTTCCAGCCGGGATTGCCGGTGGGTGTTCCAGGTAGGTCTGAAGTTGAGCTGGCACGGAACCCCATGGTCGCGGGCGCAACGGCGCATCCGTCGTTGCCATCGATCACGACGTCGGTGTTCACCTGCGACAGATAGTCAGTCGTGTTGATTGATGTCATTGCCGCCACTGGTGCGATCCCACCCTGAAACCAAGTACTGAACTGTGCCACGATTCTGGTGGCTTGTGGTTCCTGGCCCCGGCTGGGCTCAATCACCGTACCACGTGAGCGAATGATGTACATATGGGGCTGAAACGAATCCACAGGGACCCGTGCGAGATGTGCTACAACGTCTGCGTATCCGCCAGGCACGTTGACCCTTAGTGAGTCGCCATCGAGAGGTCGCACCTGCGTGGAATCGTGGAAGCTCATGTACCTCTGCAAGCCGCTGGTGGCTACCGCCAAGGCGTCGACATTGGATCCACTACTCTCGGCCATGCGTCGTTCGATCTGAGCGCGGACAAATGCCGATGTGAGCATTAGCGTAACGACCGTTATCAACAGAATCGTCAGTGGCAGTGCTGAGCCCCGTTCGCTTCGCGCTTTCGTCATGGCTAGTTTGCCTTGTTCACGAATACGACTCGAATCGGCAAGTCAAACAACTGGTATTCTGACTGGCCTTGAGGTGGAACGTAACTCTGGGCCACAATGCCGAGTTCGATTCCGTTTACCGTGGTCAGATCTGCAGGAGGTGTGTCCATTCGTGTGAGGCTGGGTCCCACGAGGAAGCGGAATCGGGCCGTTGAATCGAATGGAGCCGCTAGTTCTTCGTAGGCGCCTCCACCCACTCGGCGCCACAAACCTAGCCTACCCGGCATGTCGGTAGATGCCATGAACCGATAGGTGACGTTCTGGTACAGGTACACGATCTCGCCTGACATCGCTGCAGTGTCCGGAGTGATGCCAACCAGAAGCCCGTCTGGTACCAGCCGCACACTGTCAGCCGTGCACGCCGCGACACTGACAGAGTTGGCCACCGTTATACCCTCAACAAAGCTGTACACACCGCCCCTCCGTCGTGCCAGGCCTGCCGGGTTGGCGGAGGCGTACATTGCCGAGTCGGTAGGCAACAGTGCTACGATGCGCTCGCCTGCTGCAATGGTGCACGCCATCCCGTATGCAACCGGGCTCCGGAAGTAGACGCTGTCTGCTGAGACAGCAAGGAGGCCACTGTCGGAGACCATTCGCAGGTCAACACTCATTACGTTTGCGGCAGCGCGCGCAGTCTGTCGTGCGGTTAACAATGCCTCTTGTCGGCTCACAAACCGTGAGTCACTGAGCAGCATGCGCACCAATGCTGTTGCCAAGATCGCCATCACTACGATGCCGATTATCAACTCGACAAGCGTGAATCCTCGATTTGCCATCAGAGAGTGAACGGTGACGGGGATCGAGCCTTGGTTCTTTCCACTGTGACCGTGTCCGGTCGCGCAAAGAGCGCGCCGCTGGGGGAGATGATGATTCGGGCCAGTCGCGAGTTGGGCGTCGTAGTGACGAGTTCCACGCAGCGAGTGTATTGGAATAATCCGGTGGTGAGGCTGTCGGTGCACCCCACGATTCCTGGGAGACTATCCCATGGCACACCCTGTACCCAAGCAGTGGACGACTCGAGTGCTGCGCTGCGGTAGGCCACGGCCGTTGATTGTCTATTGTTGCGTGCTACGTCGAACATCATTCCGCCCAAAGCCAACAACACCACGCTGACCAGGCTGAGCGCGATCATGATCTCAACGAGCGATACTCCTTGCCGGCCGTGAAGGCGGCTAGAGTGTACCGGTGATTCTGATTTGACCTGCACGAGTTATCCGGATCTTGCGACCGTAGTCAGCGATCTCCACCGTGACGTCACCCGCGTTGCGTACAACCCCATTGGGAAAGATCTCCAGTGTCGTCGGTTCGGCATCGAGTAAATCTAAGCCAAACTCGGTGTCCTGACCGAGATATCGTTCGCGGAAGACAGTTGTCGTATCTGTGTCTCGGATGATGTAGCTCTTGAGTGGCTCACTGAAGATGACAACCACTGGCCTGCGCTGGCGTGCTGCTAAGAGCTGCGCGTACTGGAGGTCTGCTGCCACGGTGCTGGCCGAGCGATTGACCTTAGCACGACGAACGCTCGGACCCATGCGCCAAACGGCAATGGACGACAGGATCGCCGCGATGGAAAGGACTATTACCAGCTCGACGATCGTGAAGCCTGTCCGACTGCGAGGTAGCTGCATCACAACGTTAGGTTGGCCAATTGGCACGCACGAGTCAATCACCCTCAAGTCGCAAGAGTCAGACCACGCCAGATTCGAGCCGGCGTCTGTACGTATAAGTTCTTGATGTAGTTGGTTTTAGGTCTGCTCGTGCGGACAGCGATGCCTGCAGCCCTAGGGCAAGCAAACGGCGGCACTCCTTGCCGTCCGCAGTCAGAGGAACGGCTCAACGGGGGACTATCCACGCTAGATCACTCGCTACTCGGCAGCCTAAGCCTAGCTCGACATCCGGGGCCATCCGTTCGGTTTTCGACGGTGATGGTGCCGTGGTGCGCCTCTGCTATCTGCAGGCAGAGCGCCAACCCAATGCCTGATCCCTTCTTCTTGGTGGTGTAAAAGGGTACGAAGAGGTTTGACGTATCTGGCACGCCGGGGCCCTCGTCGTCCACGGTAACTTCGACATGGTCAGCGCTCGAGCGCCAACCGACCTCTACCGCGCCTCCCGTCTCCAAGGCTGCATCAACTGCGTTGTCGATGAGGTTGATCAGCAGCTGATCGAGTTGATCTCCGTCGGCCATGATGGTCACATCTGGGCCCTTTGAAGTCTTGACAGGTAGGCGAGTCTCGAGGCCCGCGATGCGTTCGATCCATGTCCCTACGCTGAGTGGCTGGAACACCGGAGCCGGGAGACGTGCTAGTCTGGCGTACGAGGCCATGAAGCGACTGAGGGCTTCCGACCGGGAGGCTATGATGGATAGACCCCGTTCGAGGTCTTTACGATTCTCATCGTCGGTCGCTTCTCTGACTATCCGCCCCAGGCTATCGGCGATGGACCGAATTGGGGCAAGTGAGTTGTTGATCTCGTGGCCCAGCACTCTGATCAATCGCTTCCATGCCTGGCGCTCTTCTTCACGCAGAACTCTGCTCAGATCGGAAAGAACAACTAGTTGGTGAGGTCGCCCATCTTGGCGGAAAGTACTGGTGCGAATCTCCCAGCGGCCGGAGCCGCCGGGAAATCCCCGCTCTACAATGCGTGGCGAATCTCCTGTGACGCAGTCGGCGATGTCTAGTTCCTCAGCGCTCAGTCCCCGTATGCTGGGGGCGTGCTTCGCCAAGAGTCGTTCGCCTCCGCGGTTGACGAGACGCAGCTTGCCATCGCCGTCGAAAGCGAGCACTGCCACGTCTATTTCTTCCATAACCTTGCGTAACAATGCCGTTGCTTCGAGCGCGCCCAGCCGCTGCTGCCGCAGCGTCTCGCCCAGCGTATTCGCTTCCAGCATAGCCAATCCAAGGGAGTCATCTGTGCGCCCGGTGCGTGCCCGGATCGAGTAGTCTCCCTCGTGGAGTGCTGCCAACATGTTTGAGAGCGTCCGTAGCGAGCGGATAACACGCTCGCGAAGCGCGATGGCGGAGCCGATCCAGAATCCACTGACCAGCACCGTCAATGTCCACTGTAGTTTGGCGGTGAAGTCTCCCACCCACAGCAGGATCAGAGCTACTACGCTGCCGGGCAGACCGGCAAGAAGTGCGAGCAGGAGGATCAGTACGTCGTATGAAAAGCGAGACCTTCCGGTCTCCATCTCGTTGCTCACAGTCCGTATCGCTGCAAACGACGGTACAGTGCACTCCTACTCAGACCCAGCGCATCGGCGGCGTGACTGACGTTGCCCTCGTGCCGCTCTAGAGCTTTCTCAATGAGAACCTTCTCGACTTCTTCGAGGGGCAGGTCCTCGAGCCGGGACGCTGTGCCGGCTCTCGGTGCCAGACCGAGGTCGTGGGCGTGCACCTGATCTCCCTGTGCCAGAAGCACTGCTCTTTCAACCGCATGCTCCAGTTCGCGCACGTTCCCGGGCCACGGGTGTTCCAACATCAGCTGGGTGGCGTCGCGAGCCAGGCCCGTGATGCTCTTACGATACCGCTTTGCCTGACGCTGGAGAAAGTGCATCGCCAGTACCGGGATGTCCTCACGCCGCTCACGGAGGGGAGGCACGTGGATTTCAACTGTGTTGAGACGGTAGAGTAGATCTTCCCGGAACCTGCCGGCAGCCACCTCCTCTTGAGGGCTGGCGTTGGTGGCTGAGAGAATGCGAACGTCAACACGCCTGGTCTTGGACGAACCGACGCGCTGTACTTCACCAGTCTCGATGACGCGCAACAAGGAGGCCTGCTGCTTCAGCGGTACGTTGGCTATCTCGTCCAGGAACAAGGTGCCACCGTGGGCCAACTCGAATCGTCCCACCCTGTCGGACTTGGCGTCAGTATATGCGCCTTTGACGTGACCGAACAGCTCACTCTCGAAGACGCCTTCGGACAGGCCACCGACATTAACTGCTACGAGCGGCTTGGCAGACCGGTCGGAGGACGCGTGCAACCAGCGGGATACAACTTCCTTGCCGGTTCCGTGCTCACCCGTGATGAGGACGTTCGCTTCTGATGGTCCGATGCGCTCCATTACCTGCAGAATCGGCTGCATGATGCGGGACTCGGCGATCAGGTCTGGGAACCCGTCCTTTCGCAGCAGCCTGTTCTCGCCTTCAAGTAGCTGACTTCGTCTGAGTGCCTTCCCAAGCTCGATCTGTGTGTTCAGGGTCGCCACCAGACGTGCGTTGTCCCACGGCTTCTCGATGTAGTCCTTGGCTCCGCGTCGCATCGCCTCGACCGCGCCCTCGACGCTACCCCAGGCGGTCATCACGATGATGGGCAGGCTCGCATCCATGGTCTGTAAGCGCGAGATCAGGTCCATTCCCTCCAGTCCTGACGTTGTGTCTCGCGTGTAGTTCATGTCCATTAGAACAGCATCGAAATCCGTGGCCTCTACCGCTCTGAGGACTCCTGCCGGCGAAGATACTGTTTCTGCGTGATAGCCTTCACTCTTGAGCAGCAGGCGCAGAGCTTCAAGCACGTCCTGCTGGTCGTCGGCGACTAGAACTTGAGGAGAGGAGGATGTCCCCGGCACCGCTGCCTCCTAATCACGAACCGTCTACGAGCCATCCGTCGTGCAGCTGGATGATCCGGTTCCCGTAGTCTGCGTATTCTTGGTTATGAGTTACCTGGATGATCGTCGTGCCCCCCTCGTTTAGGCTCTTGAGCAGATCCATGATCATGGTCCCTTGCGATGAGTGCAACGCGCCACATGGCTCGTCAGCTAGGATCAGCTTGGGGCTGGCGACCATCGCTCGAGCTACCGCAACGAGCTGCTGCTGCCCGCCCGATAGTTGCGTGGGATAGAGGTCCTTCTTTCCGACTATCTGGAACTTGTCCAACGTGTCTGCGACAATGGCCTGCCGTTCGGAGCGACGCACATTGCGATACGATAGCGGGATGTCGAGGTTCTCGTACACAGTCAGGTTATCCAGCAGATGGTATTGCTGGAACACGAAGCCGATATACTGCTTGTGCAGTTCGTTGCGGTGCTTCGTCTTGAGTTCGTGCACTGGACTATCCAGGAAGTAGTATTCGCCGGACCACGCGCCATCCAACATGCCCAGGATTCCCAGGAGTGTGGATTTGCCAGCACCTGATGGCCCCATGAATGTCACAAACTCGCCGCCCTTGATATTCAGCGATATCTGTCGCAGCACGTATTGCTTTGTTGCACCGAGCGGATAGAACTTCTCCACGTTGTGTAGTGTGATCATCTATCGGTCCTGAGGTTGTACGAGAGGAATCTTAAGGTGGAGGACGGGTGCTGCGACACCCAGCTATCTTCCGGGTCCACAGCGCTAGCCCACTAGGAATGCCAGCAGCAGAGTCCCTCCTCGAACCCATCTAGCGATCTTAGGCCTTAGTCCGGCGTGTCTCAATACCGACTGCGAAGGTCGTCGAGGATCCCGCAATGCGCCGGCCAGCTCCAATCCGAGTGCGCGCGCGGTGGAGAACCGAGCGTCGGGATCGACGGCGATGGCCCGCGACACGGCGGCGGCGACCCGCCGGGGTACTGAGGGGCACACGGTATCGAGGTGTGGGGGGGGGCTGAAGCGTTTGGCTACCACTTCCATTGTGTTTGCCCCGGTGAACATCTGAGATCCGGCAAGCATTTCGTATAGCACACATCCGAGACTGTAGAGATCACTCCTCCCGTCTATGCTCTGGTCGCCGCTTGCTTGTTCCGGGCTCACGTATGCGGGGCTACCCCACACGTCTTCACGGTTGCGACGGCCCATAGTTTTCGTGGTAGTCGCAATACCGAAATCGGCCAGAATCGCGTGTCCGTGAGAGAGCAGGATGTTTTCTGGCTTGATGTCGCAATGCACTACTCCCTGCTCGTGGGCGTACTCCAGGGCTTCCAAGACATCCAACGCAATAGCCGTTGCACGTTCGAGCGATAGTGGCCCCTCTCTCTCGAGAAGGGAATGCAGCGATCCCTCCGACAAGTAGGGCGTGATGTAGTATAGCACGCCGTCTACACATCCCGAGTCAATCACGGGCAGGATATGGGGATGCTGCAGTCCAGCGGTCAGTCTTATCTCTCTCAGGAAACGTTCCGGATCGACACGGTCGGCCACTTCGGAGTACACGACCTTGATGGCCACCGGCCGGCCCAGCTTGGCATCTCGGGCAAGGTATACAGCTCCCATGCCGCCGGTGCCAAGCAGCCGGTCCACCACGTAACGGTCCGACAGGCTTGCCAGGAACTTCGAGGCGATTGCCTGGTTTGGAGTGGCGCCGCTGTCTCTTGATTCGGCCAATTTCGGATTCAGACTGACCATCTGTCTCCCGATCCTCGGTTGCTGTAAGACGCCAATAGGCAATGCCCATGCCGCATTGTCATGCAATTTTAAAGTGTTACTTGACAACAGCTTAGAAACCCCGTCATAGAGTGCAGGGCGAGCCAACTGTTCATTCCCGAGATTGTCAGTCCCACAAGCGGACACTGGTGGGTCCAGCCCTCACCCGGATCAGAAGAGGAAGGTGGGAAAGGGTAGCCTCTCCCCGCCTGACCCGTTATGAGAAGGGAAGGAGGGCAGAAGACCGCCCATTCCCTCATCTCCTTCTCTTCTTCTCTTCTAGTCTGTCCAGAAAACTTGGCCCTAACAGCAGGCCCGGCTTCTGAGGGTGCGTGGAAAGGTCCAACCCACTAGCTTTGGCGCTTCGTTTCAGCCTGGAGACATGCTCAACCTGTAGGAGGTCCTTATGTCTGTATTGAGTACTGCGTCACTGCTGACGGTCACGCTGGTGAGCGGGGCGGTGATGCTCGGAGACGCGGCTGCAGTCAAGTTGGACTGCATCGTGATGCGGCAGAATCTCGACAGCAGGCCGAGTCCGCTCGACTCGGTCTCATTTGAAGTACAAGGAAATCCAGTGAAGCTCTGCTACGGCCGTCCATCGGCCAAGGGCCGCACCATGATCGGAGGAGAAGCAGCTCCGTATGGAAAGCTGTGGCGCACTGGTGCCAACGAGCCCACCATGATACACACCTCAACGGCGCTCAATTTGGCCGGGATTGAGATCGAGCCCGGTAGCTACTCGTTCTACACGCTGCCTGGAGAATCGGAGTGGCAAATAGTCTTGAACCGCTCGACATCACAGTGGGGTCACGAGGGGCGTTACTCGGACGAGATCAAGGCTCAAGAGGTAGGGCGCGGCGCTGCTAAGAGCGAGAGTATCGATGCGTACGTAGAGACCTTCACCATGCGCACTGAAGCAGTGGGGGAGGACGTGATGCTTCTATTGGAGTGGGAGCATACGAGAGTGAGGGTGCCGATTAGCGGCCGGTAGCCCTGCTTCCCGTTACCCCGGTTTCCCGGCACCCGCGAATGCTACCCGGGCGCTCATCACGGGAAACCGGGTAGCCGGGATAACGGGATACCGGGCTAGTGATCCCGGTCACTGTGGATTGAACCGAGTTATTGCAACTAGAGGTGTCGGATCTCGAGTCCGATTTTGCAATGACAGAATCATCGGCCACTACCGCATGTGCGGCGGCGGCCGTTTCAGTCCACGCGGGAGTAATGATGTCGGAAAGATCGCGCATGTGTGCGTCAGTTCTTGGCGCAGTGCTGGTCACGGTGAGCATTGCGACGGGCCCACTGCAGGCCCAGCGGATTTCTCTGGTTCCGGATATCGGCGTGTACATCCCCACTCAGGACCTGATCAATGTTGTCGACGGAGGAACGCTGCAACAGCAGATCAGCCTGTCGGTGGGTGGCAAGCTCGATGTTTGGTTCGGTAGCCGTGTGGGCATTCAGGCCACCGGGTCGTACGCTCCGTCACAGCTGTCGCTGACGATCTCCCAATCGGGCTTCGATCCTGTGCAAGAAGATGCGAACATCTTCATGGGTAGTGGTAGGCTGATGGTATACCTGATACCGCCCACCAGTCCGGTTTCGTTCTTGATCAACGGAGGCGTTGGCCTGGTCAAGCGTAGTGGCACAGCCTATGCTGGTCTGGAAGACAATACGGACATAGGCGGCACGGCTGGCGCCACCATTGGTTTCCACCTTGGCAAGCTTATCCAGCTCCGACTTTCAGCGGAGAGCTACATATACAATCCCAGCTTCTATCAGCAGACCGAGTTCGAAGGAAGGACCCAGAACGACATCAACCTGTCGTTTGGGTTTGGGATTCCTCTGCTCGGTATGGGCGGCTGACAATCCGTCCCGGTATCCCGTATCCTCGGTGCCCCGTACTGCGGGATGCCGGAGGCGGGGAAGACTAGTTGCTGGGGCAACGGGCTACCGGGACTATCTCCTTATGCCAAACCTCTCCAACACCTCTGGTTCGGGCTCGTCTCGCGCCAGGATCTGATGGCATGCAGTGCAGCTGTCGTTGATCTTCCTACCGTCAGCCGACTCATGGCTGCCGAAGTGGCAGCGGAAGCAACCAATGAAATCACTGTGCCCGCTGTTGTCAGGGTATGTCGCCCACCCGATTTCCATATCAGGGAATACGTTCCGTTTGAAGATCGAGACGAGGCCGCGCGCCGATCCTACTATGTCATCTCGTCGGTCTCGATAAAGAACGGGATATTCCTCCCGATAGTAATCTGCCAACTGAGTCGGGATCAGGTCCTCGGCGTCCTTCACAGTAGTGTATTCCTCGCGGAGGATCTCTAGACCGCGTCGCGTGATCCACGGGAGAGAAGGATCGACCACCCCACAGCGCGAAGGTGCGGAAGTCTCGGTTGTCCCATCCAAGCGGCTTGAATTCCTGAGGGTACGTACCCTTTCTTGTCTCCCTCTTATAACGCAGGTACATGCCTGCTGGGATCAACAGCATACCAACAACAAACAGCTCCGGCAGCGCGATGATGAAGAAGAGACTCAGGTACGGGTGGCTAGGAGACCGGCGACGAATGCGTGGCATTCGGCGCTATGTACCGCGGCGCTGGTGGAACCGTTACCTAACCCACCTGCAATACAAAAAGACCACTAGCGATCGCAGGAGCCGCGACCACTAGTGGTCTACAATCATGGAGCGAGCTGGTAACCCACCGCCTCCCACGGTGGACTACCGTACAGCGTCTCGCCCCCGTTACGTCATTTCAAAGCCGCTCTCTTCCAACTTGTGCCCGTGTTCCTTTGCCTTCTCACCGGACTCGTCTTCCACAACGCGGCCGTCGAACAAATGGATGGTACGGTCGGCGTACTCGGCATAGCGGGGATCGTGGGTAACCATGCAGATCGTGGCTCCCTCTCTATGCAAGTCGCGTAGCAGCTCCATCACAGCCTCACCGTTGGTGGAGTCGAGGTTACCCGTCGGCTCATCGGCTAGCAGAATGGCAGGATCGCCTGCGACGGACCTTGCCACGGCGACACGCTGTTGCTGACCACCAGAGAGCTGCGATGGGTAATGCTTCATACGATGAGACATTCCCACCTTCTCCAGTGCTTCATGCACACGCTTCTTTCGCTCGGCCGAAGGCATATCGCGATAGGTGAGCGGCAATTCCACGTTCTCGTAGACCGTCAGGTCGCCGATCAGGTTGAACGCCTGGAAGATGAACCCAATCTGTCGGTTTCTGATGCGTGCTCTCTGAGATGCCGAGATGTTAGCCACAGGAGTCCCAGCGAGGCTATAGTTACCGTCGGTGGGAGTATCTAATAGCCCAAGGATAGACAGCAAGGTCGTCTTGCCACAGCCCGAAGGACCGGCAATCGAGACATATTCACCTTCGCGGATCTCCAGGTGTATGTCTGCGAGCGCATGAGTTTCCACCTCATCCGTGTAAAAGACCTTCTTTACGCCCTCGAGCTTGATCAAACCGCCGTTCTGTTTCTCCATAGTTTTCTCCATCTAGCGTCCAACGGTGTCTTCCCTATCCTCGGATGCGAACCCGATCGTAGGCGTCCCATTGAGACATGTCCGTGAGTATCACAACGTCTCCCACTTGGAGGCCGTCCATGATCTCGATGTAGTTGACGGAGCTCCGGCCCAACCTCACGTTCACCCGCTCCGCGTGACTTCCACCTTCTACTAGCTTGAACAATCCAACCGTGTTGTGGGCCTGCCCGTACGCCGGACGGCCTACATAATGAACGTTGTCAAGCCGCTCGATCTCGATTATGCCTTCTACCGCCAGGCCCGGACGTGCGCTCCTTGGCAGGTTGGCCGGTAGTGCTACGTCGACCACGACTACACCACCCTGTGCAGCTGGATCGATGCGTACTACCTGACCCTGAATGGTGTCGGTGCGCGTATCGACTATCGCTGCTTGACCGAGCGCTACGTTGGTCGCCTGTGTTTGCGGAATCCGGAGCTCAGCCTTGAGACGTTCAGGGACAACCACACGCGCCAGAGTCTGGCCGTTCATGACCCACTGCCCCTCCTCCAAGTCCATCTCCTGGAGCACTCCGTCAATGCCGGCGCGAACCTTCATCGACGCGATGCGGCGCTCCTGGAATTCCACGATGCCTGTGAGACGTTCGATCTGATCTTGCTGCACCCGAAGCTGAGGTTCCTCTGATTCCTTCATGATCTCGAGTCTTCGGCGCTCGAGGTCAACTCGTGTCTCAAGCTCTATGGCCCGGTCACGAGCGTTCTGAAGCTCCGTGTCTGAGACAAATCCCTCACCCTTACGTGCAAGTTCTTCTAGATCTTCCACGTTCCGGGTTGCCTCGAGATACTGCGTGCGAACCTGGG
>CP070792.1:34049-58321 GCA_020346845.1 Gemmatimonadota bacterium | reverse complement strand
TACTTCGAGCTGTACAACAACTCCGATACGACCGTGTACGCGGATGGCATGATCTGGGGTCGCGGATGGCACTTGCACCGCGACTACACTCCCTTCCCTTGCGCAGCGACCGACGCGATACGGAATGATTCACTAGGTGTGTGGGCCATCTTCTTCCATCGGTTTCCCGGCAGCGGCAGAGATTTTCCCGTGGCTCCCGGTGAAACGGTTGTGGTCGCGATGGACGCTGTGGATCATTCCGTTGTCCATCCGGCCTTCCCCGACCTGAGGAGTGCAGATTTCGAGTTGCTAGGTCCTGGTGACGTGGACAATCCGGACGTGCCCAATGCAGTTGAGATTGGCCTCAGGCCGTGGTTCAGGTCGCATGGGTTGGATATGACGTGGGGTGACGAGTTGTTTCTGGCACTACCGAGTGACATCGAGTCGCTACATCGGGCTCACGAGCCGATCACAGGTGAGGATTGGGTGCGTGTTCCGACCGAGTCGGTGCTCGACGTGGTGACCCTCGCCCCTCACAACATCGCAGCGGTGGACCAGCTCGCAACGCCTTGCGCTGTATCCGTCAACCGTCGGTTCGACCGCCTCGAGGGTGGATTCATCTCTACGTGGAACGATACTACCATTGCGCTGCACCGCAGGATTCTACGTACCGAGACCGGTGGGCGCGATATCCTGCAGGATCTGAACATCTCCTTCCTGGATCTGGTCATCGGTAAACGCAGTCCCGGTCGAATCGAGTATTAGCCGGACCGCAGTTTATTCGTGGGAAGTACAAGATCGAGCACGCCAAGTTCCGCTCAGGAATCCTGGTGCTCGCTCTTGCGGTCGCTAGTTCACTGGTCGTCGTACTGGCGCTACAGAAGCGGGACTTGATGACACGCATTGATACCCTCACCGAACGAATCCGTCACCCGTATGTGGGCATGTACGTCCCGACTGTCACGCTCCCGGCTGTGACCGGTGATCCCGTGTTACTCGGCGGGCCACCTGGCGGCCATGTGCAAGTTCTGTTCGTGTTCTCCACGAGCTGCCAGTACTGCAAGGCATCACTGCCGGCATGGAAGCAGATCGCCGCTGAGTTGGCTGCGAGTGAAGGGGCTGAAGTCATTGGTGTCTCGATCGACAGCGTGGAGACCACACGGCGCTATCTCAAAGAGAACGGCATCGAGCTACCAGTGGTCAGCTTAACAGACCAACGGCTCCGAGCACTGTACAGAGCCGGCATCACGCCTCAGATGCTCATCGTCGATGCTAGGGGCCGAGTGAGCTATGCTCGTATCGGAGCGCTGACCGATGGTGCGGCCGTCGACTCAGTTGTTGATGCAGCTCGGGATCCATTTCAACTGCTAATCAAGCGAGTCCGTGAATGAATTGGACATTCGTCCGGGACCAACTGCCCTTTGGCTGGTTCCGGGAAGCCAGGAATTCACCAAGGAGGCATCAAATGCTCTCAAAGATCAAAACACTCCCCAAGTTCGCGGCCGCACTGGCTGTGGCGGCAGCACTCGTATTCGGGACGACCCAAGCGCTCGCTGGCAGTCCGTGCTCACCTCTGCCACAGCATACGTGCAATGACAAGGGAGACCCAAACGATTGGTGCTGGTGGTTCTGTGTAGACAATGAATACGAAGGCGGGTCGTGTCTTACGGCGTTTGACTGTTGCCTTTGCCTGGAGAAGTAGCGTCACAGACCTCAGGACCAACGTCATTGCGCAAGAGGCGGAGTCCGAGAGGAACGGGCTCCGCTCTATGCGAGTTGATCCTGTTCTGGGCCCTCGAGGGGTGGCGAGATACGGCCACTAAGGTCTCCCTGGATGGGCAAGGTGTGCCCTTGATCAATTCCTTATGGTGCCCGGACTTCGCGTGGCCTCTCTGAAATCCACGAACGAGGTATTCACGTCCTGAAGTACCAACCGGCCATCAATGGCCTGCAGTACCTTCCGTTGCACCGCAAGGGTAGCATCCCCCCACGTCAACTGTGCACGCGGCAGCCTGTCCATGCTCGCGGGCACGGGCAAGGCGCACGGTGCGGCAATGAGGATGTCATAATCCGGAGACATATGGGCGATACTCACGACATCGAGCACGGCTTCCGTTGGGATACGCACCCAATCGCGTGCGTGGAATGGATCTGTCTGGTGCACCAGCGTGCTGAGATCGAGTGGAAGTGCGAGGAACATCGGGTGGGCACGCGGCTCCACTCCGTGACCGTAGGGCCACTGCTTCGTACCGACCTCAGGCAAATTGGGTACATCAGGGTTGTCTGCATCAACCGTCCCCTCGAGTTCAAAGTCGGCGGTAGAGAGGTCAGGCAGATCGGGATGTACTACTGAGTGATCCACTGCGTCCAGCGCGACCACGACTGTCTGTCCCGGTGTCAGAGGGTAGTCGTTGCCGCTGCCGGGGAAGCGGTGAATGTAGTACGCCCACAGGCCGAGCGGATCGTTGCGGAATGGTTCTGTAGCAGCACACGGAGCCGGTGTTAGCGCACGGTTTATGTGCCACGTCCATCCCCACAGCATGCCATCGAGATGGATCGTCGAATCCCCGTTGTTGTAGAGTTCGAAATACTGAAACCACTGATACCCTGGGTTGTTGGTCCCACCATAACTAGCGGCAAGCTGTATCTCACTGAAGACTAGCGAGCTTCGTCGATCCGCAAGGAGCTTGAGGTTGATGACTGAGGCAGCGTCCACCTGGAGGATCCGGCCATCACCGAAAGCGCGAACGATGCCACCGATGCGTTCGGCCTCAGCTTGGCTCAACACACGGTAAGCGGCCATGCGGTACTGCCCAGGCAGAGCAGTTTCGAGCAAGGCGGCGCCGGTGGAATCGGTAAAGAGCTTGATTGGATCGAAATCATCACCCACGCGCATCAAGTAGACCTCGGCGTCCGGCACGCCCTGGGACCAGCCTAGTGCTTGCGCCAGCACCGTGTCCTCAAGCTGAACCGTGACGGTCAAGCTGCGATCGTCGTCACCGGTCACATCCGGGTCGATCAGCGTGACACCAGGAGTATCGCAGGCGCCAAACACGCCCAGCGCAATCGCAGCAAACCACACCGCCGAGACACACTTGGAAGCGTGTTTGGAACGGCCACTCGGTGGCGCTGATTGCGCGTGTAGAGAGGGCAAGGTCGGCTCCCTTCAGGGGTACAGTACCCCTCACGCAGGATAACGATCAAGGGAGGTGGATTCTGACGCCACGGATCACGCAGAAGTCGCTGATCTACGCTGATGGTCTTGTTGGAGGGGGGCTTGCGCGAGGAGCTAGGTGCAATGGGCCGGGGTTGGCGCGGAGGACGGCGGGTGGGCGCGGAGGGGCGTGGAGGGAGGCCCGGTGGGCCTGTCAGAACCGGGGTGCTTCAATCGTTGGTAGTAGGTGGGGAGTACGTATCAAGGCATGCCAGCCACGGCGCAATCCCTCTCTCTCACACAGGAGGCATCAAATGCTCCCAAAGATCAAAGCTGTTCCTAAACTCGCGGCCGCACTCGCTATCGCGGCGGCCCTCACGTTCGGCGCAGCGCAGGCACTCCCGGACAGTCCGTGCACTCCGTTGCCACCGCATACGTGTGCGGACAAAGATCCTGAATGGTGCGATGGTTTCTGTGCGTCAAACAGCTATCCTTACGGCGGGAGCTGTCTCACAGGCTTGGACTGTTGCTTGTGTTTGGAGAAATAAGCGCGACGGATAAGAGCGGCAAGATTCGTGGGCGGAGTCAATGTGGACCGATTCCGCCCGAGCGCTTCACAGCACGCAGCTCCTAGAACCCTCCATCTGGCTGCCGGACCCATCCTGGAGTTCGGGTGGCTTCATGGAAGTCGAGGTATGACACGTTCAGGTCTTGTAGCCGCAGGAGGCCGCCGATAGCATCGAGGGGTTTCCGCTGCAGGGTGAGCGGAACGTAGTACCCTGTCCGCGCCTCGAGACGGTCAAGATCCCGGTGCACGTATTGATCACAATACGGAGCGATCTGATCGGTAGCCGGAGTCCAGCCGCTGAACATCACCATATCAACAATGTGGTCTGAGGGTATCTTCAGCCACTCCCCTTGCGCCCATGAATCATGCCGACTCTCTAGTGACCCAACGTCGATGGACAAGGCAATAAACCAAGGCACCCCTCCCTTCAACTGAAGACCGTGACCAGTCCACGAGATCCTTGTCCCAACCTCCTTGAGATTCGGCACGTCCGGATTATCTGGGTCGCTGTTCCCCTCTAGTTCGAAATCTGCATGGGTCAAGTCGGGGAGATTCGGATGTATCACGGAGTGATCTACCGCGTCCATTGCCACCACCACAGCCTTTCCCGGCAGTACCGGGTATTGCGAGCCGGTACCGGGAAACTGGTGGATCCACATCGTCCACACGCCAGAAGAGTCGGTGCGCCACGGCAGTGTCACAGCACACGGGTAAGCGGTGTTAGTGTAGTCCGCGTCAATATCAAAGGCCCTGCCCCATATCATGCCATCCAGGTAAAGCGTGCTGTCGGAGTTGTTATACAACTCGAAGTACTCGAACCACCTGTAATCCGAGTAAGGGGCGCCGGGTTCGAAACGGCCATACATCTGTATCTCGCTGACAACCAGCGATCCCGCTTGGTCCGTGCTAAGTGCAAGTTCCACAAGCTGTGGTGGGTGCAACCACACTTTGCCGCCGTCGCCGAACGCACGCGCAGTACCCCCGGTCGGACCAGCTTCCTCTTGCTCCAGCCCTCGGTATGCAGCCAGGCGGTACTGTCCGGGCAGCGTCGTCTCGTGCACGGCTGTGCCAGTCGAGTCGGTCAGAAGTGTGAGGGGATCAAACTCGTCACCGATGCGATTGAGGCGTACCTCTGCGTTGGGCACGCCTTGTGACCAGCCGAGCGCCGCGGCCAGCGCAGAGTCCTCCAGCGTCACGTGGATCGTTGTGCCCTTGTCCGGGTCGGGGTTGGCGACGTCGGGGTCGACAAGAGTCACGCCCGGAGTGTCGCATGCAACTAACACAGCCAGCGCAATCGCAGCAAACCACGCTGCCGAGATACACTTGGCAGCGTGTCTGGAACGGCTACTCGGTGGTGCTGATTGCGTGTGTCGAGAGGGCAAGGTCGGCTCCCTTCAGGGTTACAGTACCCCTCAGGCAGGACAACGATCAAGGGGGGTGGATTCTGACAGCCGCAGGCTACGCAGAGGGCGCTGATCTACGCTGATGGTCTTGTTGGAGGAGGGTTTGCGCGAGGAGCTAGGCGCAATGGGCCGGGGGTTGGCGCGGAGGGGCGTGTAGGGAGTCCGGGTGGACCTGTCAGAATCGGGGTGCTTCAATCGTTGGATGGTGTGAGGGCCGCGCGGCGTCACTCTCCGGTGATGCCGGCACCTCCGGACTACCGCTCTCTCCCGAGGGCAAGCGCAAGTTGGGTGCGATCGAGGTTGGGGTGACGATGAGGTGAGGCGAGGTAGCCCATCCAGGCTTGGTTCCCTTGTCAGAATATGAGTGCCCCATTCGTTACATAACTGACGGTCGCCAAATTCGAGACTTTTTGTAACTAGGTTGAAAATTGGGGGGGTGAATGCCTCGTACCTCCACTCCCTGGATTGCATCGTCCCAGATGGGCGCAGACTGCGTCCAACCCCGCCGTGTTGTTGTGTCCGCGACCAGCCACCCGATACGCAATCGAATTGTCGACTGTCTGAGAGATCGCGACTTGGAATTCCAGTTGGCCGACGGGCAAACGCCAGATGTGGGTGGTCGGTGGGAGACCTTGTTCTTGCTGGATGCCGGCGTTTGCGGCGCGAATGAGCACGTGTCCTCAGCGCACGATCGTGGTGTTCGCCGATCGCGTGTATCCGTTGAGTGTGCTTAGGCTCGTTGCTGCCGGTCAGGTGATCCCACTCAGATACGAGGGTCTGGATCAAGAAAAGATGTGTCGGGCAATCATCAGGTGTGTTGCCACCAATGGCGTTGGCGGGCTGGTGGCGCACCTGCTCTCGCACGAAGCCTTTGCTGATGTGCCGAAGCGGATGGTCAACGCGTTCGTGCGGCACCCGGATCAGTTTAGAAGTCTGAGCGATGTTTGCCGGGTATTGGACGTGAATCCGGATTCAGCTCGCGCCCTAGTGCAGAGGGCTGGATGTCGCCGCTCAGAGCACCTCTTTGTGAGGCTGAGAGTTGAGTCCTGGGTCTGGTTTTCTAGGGAGGGTTTTCGACCCTCAGTCTTCGAGCGTTGTCTCGGTATTCGCGATCGTTCGGACTTCCGGCGGGCGTGCCGTCGAGCTGGTCTAGAGTTGCCATGGCGTCGTGTCGGTTGAGACCTGCGGTTCCTGACGTTCGGACCCCCATTCGCCACGTTCGGACTCTGGCGGGCGGAATGTTGGTACCAGAATATCAAGGTTAGAGGTGGAAGATGGATGTCGCCAAGTTCCGTACCATGGTCCTGGTGGTTGCGCTCACTGCGGCCACCATACTCGTCGTCGTGCTGGCGCTGCAGAAAGGCGATCTTCTGACACGCGTTGAGACCCTCACCGAGCGGATCCGTCACCCATATGTGGGCATGTACGTCCCGGCTGTCACGCTCTCGGCTGTGACCGGTGATTCCGTGTTACTCGGCGGGCCGCCTCTCGGCCGCGTGCAAGTTCTGTTCGTGTTCTCTACGAGATGCCAATACTGCAAGGCATCACTGCCGGCATGGAAGCAGATCGCCGCTGAGTTGGCTGCCAGTGAACGGGTTGAAGTCGTTGGTGTCTCGCTCGACAGCGTCGATGCCACGAGGCGCTATCTCGGAGAGCATGGCATCGATCTCCTTGTGGTGAGCTTCACCCGGATCGGTGCGCTAACAGAAACTGGGGCCATCGACTCGATCATCAGAGCGGTTCCGGTCGATTCACGAACCGCCCAATCGACTGTATGACTGAGACCCAAAAGCGACCTGGGGCCAGCGTGCGGCTGACCCCATAAATCAACTAACTCAGCTAGGAGGCAACAATGCTCTCAAGGGTGAAAGCTCTCCCCAGATTCGCGGCTGCGATAGCCGTAGCCGCAGCACTTGTGTTCGGGACCACCCAAGCGCTCGCGGGCAGTCCGTGCACACCACTACCACCACACTCGTGCAAATACTACCCGCAGTCAGGGGTTGATTGCGTGGGCTTCTGCGTCACGAATGGTTACCCCTACGGTGGTGAGTGTCTCACCGGTTTGGACTGCTGCCTTTGCCTTGAGAAGTAGAGTCGGGTCTACCGCAGCACATGAAACGGTGTGGAGCGCACAGATCTTTCGTGGGCTCCACACCAATTCGGTGCTGCGGCTGGCTCGACGCAAACATGCTCCGCTACGCAGGCGCACGAGGTGCGCAACGCGATTGCTGGTGCTCCAATGGCCACGACTATCGAGGCCAAGGAATTGAGTCGGCTTCAATTGACCCCGGTGTAAGAGCGGCCTGTACGAAATCCACAAACGAGACGTTCACATCGTGTAGTAGAATGCGGCCGTGGTTCATGCGCAGTCCTTTGCGGTGCATCGATATCCCGTGCTCGAACGCAATGTTGGGGACGGCGGCCGCAAGTCTGTCTAGCATGCGTGGCACGGGTAGGGTACACGGAGCGATGAAATTGTCATCGATCGGCAGCATGAAATCCCACATCACCACGTCAACCAGTGCGGGCGATGGAATCTGCACCCACTCCCGGCCACCAAAGGGATCAGTGAAAGTCACGAGCGATTCGACCTCCAAAGGGAGCGAGAGAAACCACACGCCGCGATACAGCTGCAATCCATGACCCCGGTGATAGTGTGACGGACCTACCTGGGGCATGTTGGGTACATCCGGGTTGTCGGGATCTGCACTACCTTCGAGTTCGAAATCTGCCGATGTGAGATCGGGAAACAGAGGGTTGACATTCGAATGGTCTACCGCGTCCAGGGCAACGGTCGCTATCTCTCCCGGTCCAACGGGATAGTCAGCACCAGTACCGGGAAACCTGTGTATGTACATTGCCCATACACCAAGGGAATCGTTTCGCCACCGTTCCGTCACTTGACACGGGAACGCGTCATAATCCTTAATCAGCTCCCATGCTTTTCCCCATAGCATCCCGTCCAGGTATACTGTCGTGTCCGAGTTGTTGTACAGCTCGAAGTATTGGTACCAATCGTAACGGCCTACCATAGGGGTCACGCCGGGCAGTATCTCACTGACCACGATCGAACCGGCCTGGTCCGCTCGCAGCGCGAGGTCCAGCACGGCCGGTGCACTCAGGCTGGATATGCGGCCGTCTCCGAATGCCCTCACGACACCACTGGCTGCACTCGCTTCGTTTTCACGCAACACCCTCTGTGCAGCTATGCGGTATTGGCCCGGCAGAAGCATCAGGAGCTTGGCAGTTCCGGTCGAGTCCGTCCCTAGCACGATCGGGTCGAACTCGTCGCCCACTCGGTTGAGCAACACCTGGGCTTCTGGGACACCGTCCGACCAGCCGAGTGCTCTGGCTAGGGAAGAGTCTTCGAGGTGAACTGTAACGGTAAGACTGCGGTCTTCCCCGCCAGAGACATCCGGATCGACCAGCGTGACGGCAGGAGTGTCGCATGCAACTAACACGGCCAGCGCAATCGCGGCAAGCCACGCCGCTGGAACACACTTCGGAGCGTGTTTGGAACGGCTACTCGGTGGTGCTGATTGCGTGTGTCGAGAGGGCAAGATCGGCTCCCTTCTGAGTAACAAGTACCCCTCAGGATGTATAACGATCAAGGGAGGTGGATTCTGACAGCCGCCTACTAGAGCGGATTCGGGCGGATGGAGGCGTGCGTTGCCCGGCTTGCCCCTGAACGGCTTGCTGCTCCGATGCAACACGTCCGTATCCTGTGGATTCATGCGTAACAGCATTCAGTACGTGGTGTCGATTGTGGTGTCGGTTGATCCCCAAAAGAAGGCGATATGGGTGGTGGAGAAGCAGGGCAGATCGCGCAGTTTGTCTAGGAATAACGGTATAGTATCGGGATCGGCTTTCTCTCGGGGCTGCCTGATAAGCGTGAGGCCGGAGGTTGAGCTGCGCTCGCTGGAGCGATGCTCGCTCTGCTACGCAACAACTCCTGCCCTGGCCCATATCCCGGTTTCCCAGCCTCTCCTCCCCGCCACCACCATCGCCTGACATCGTTTCAGGTCGTCCGTCTCACACGCCGGTCACGCTGCCCCGTCGGTCTCGGCGGACCACCACTGATATGCGATCCGGATGAACCCGCGCCTCGAGCGCGGACAACGGCTTGCGGCCATCGACTCCAGTCCTCCGTCCGTAGACGATGACCATTTGTCCATGGACATCAGGGGTTTGTCCGCGGACAACGCACGAATGTCCATCGACAGTAGACCAATGTCCGGGGACAACGGCTAGTGCCCGTGGACCATAGACGCATGTCCGTGGACCCCAGGCAAATGTCCGTCGGCCGCGGACTAATGTCCGTGGACATTGCCCTGATGTCCGTGGCCGCCTTGCCCTGGCGGCCACGATGTCGCGGCGGCCGTAGCGGACTATTCCCGGCATCCCGTTGTCCAGGTTTCCCGCCCACCTATCCCAGGCGGTCCCGGACTCCCGACGGTCGCGGCGGGCCTTTCCGCGGCTTCCCCGGGTGCCCCGGCCTCCCATCGCCGCCCCGGGGCGCTTCACCGCCGTTTAGGTACTTCGCGGCGAGATATCGACAAGCCGTGCCGGGATTCGGTTACGTCGTGCCGAAACGGCTGCAGGGCAAGCGCGACTTGAGTGCAATCGAGGTTGGGGTGACGATGGGGTGTGACCTTGTAGCTCAATCTGAATCTTTCCGCGTGTCAGAATCTGGATGTCCCGATCGTTACTTAGCTGATAGTCGGGAAGCTCATGGGTTTCCATAACCAGGTTGAAGATTGGGGCGCTCTGGTTGCGATGCAGCCTGGTGCAGCAAGTGCATCAGCAGAGGGCTGCTCCGTTGGGCACATTGGGATCCTGAAGCTGCTGCTTCACGCCGATCCCGTCCAGAGTCCAAAGGAGGACTGAACATGCCGGCATACGCGAGCTGCTTCATCAAACGACTGATCACACTAATGGCACTCGCAGCCCTTGGCGCAGCCTTGGGATCATCCTTGGCGCCCTTCGCCAGCGCCTCAGTATCTCCACTCTGCAATCTGAAGGAATGCATTGTGCATCCGGCGTACGATTACACAGGTTATCACGAGGGCTGCACAGATCCTCCAGGTGGTGCCTATTGCCAGGAGGGAGCCTATTGCAAGATGACGTACGCTGAAGGCTGGATATGTGATGACAACGGGGGAACCTATTGCGACGCGAATCGAGATTGTGAGCGAATACCTGAACGTTGAGCGATGGGGCCGCACGTTGTCAGGTATTCGCACCCTCAGTCGTTCTCGTGCATACCGGGCAAGACACTAATATGCTGTCTGAGAAGCGCTATGCGATAGAGGGATCCCGGTGCAGGGCACGGTGCATTCGGTGAAACGGAATCACCGGTGGTTGTGGCTCGCAACAGGCCTTACAGTGTTCGGTGCAACTTTCGTTGGGTCTAGCTTGAACATCATACGGCTTCCCGTCACCGTGGATGTCGGCTGGAATCTGAGGGAGCCGCTCCGGTACAGAGCATTGCAGGGCGGATATCGATCGGACCAGCAGATACTCCTGCTATTCTTTGGTGCCGCGTCTTGTGGCTCTTCCAATGTGAACTGGCTGCCGGAGATAGTAGACTCCGCGAAGGTCGCCCTCTTGCAGAGAGCACGGGCGGCCGGCATGTCATTCGCCGCAATGGGTGTTGCTGTGGACTGGGAAGTGAAAAAAGGTATGCAGTTCCTGCAGTCCTTCGGAGAGTTCGATGAGATCTCGGTAGGCTACAATTGGGCGAACTCGATTGTGCGCAAGTACATGTTCGAAGAGTACACCGGCTTGCCGGCAACGCCGCAAGTGATCTTAGTACAGCGGTTTCTACATGTCGCGACCGCAGAGGAGGATTACGTAACCGCCACGGACATCCAGCTGCTACTCAGGGAAGTCGGTACTGGCAACATCAAGAGATGGTTCGACAACGGGATGCCGATTCCGCTGCTCGATTCACTCAGGAATGAACTAGCAGCTGAGGTGGGGACTACATAGTGTGTTGTCGTGTGACCTTTGCGAACGTATCCGTGGGCCGCTCGAACGCTGCTGAGTCCACCTTTGAACGAGAGAGTGCTTAGTGTTCGCTTCACGCCCCCCCAACTTGCTTGCAAACCTATCGCTTCTCATCGGTGGTCTTACTATATGGGGCTGTACAGAGCCCTCGATGCGCGATACCGGGACATGGGTTTCGGAGCGCGATACCATCGCTGATACAATCGTGGTACGGACCCTATCAGGCAGCGTGTGGGGCACCAAAGCGAAACTCGAAGAAGTGCTGTCTATCGGTGTCGTACATGGGCCGGAAGAATTCGAGTTTGGGGAGATCGCCGGCGTTGCCGTCGACGGGACCGGTGGTGTATACGTTTTCGATCGCTCTGTTCCGGCACTTCGATATTACGACTCGAGTGGCAGATACGTCAGAACGTTGGGAAGGACTGGATCGGGCCCTGGGGAGTACCAGAAGGCCTTCGCGTTGGCCGTGCGCGAGGACGGTCTGGTTGTGCTACATGATCCTGACAACCAGCGTCTCAATGTCTATGAGCCAGACGGTAGGGCGTGGTCACATTGGCACGTGCCGAGCAACCTACGCGCGCCGAGCTCGCTACACGTGGGCCCCGACGACCACGTGTATCTGGAGATCTTCACGGACTGGGTACGGCCGAGAGGTGCCGTTCCCAGGACAGGGCTACTGCACCTGGATGCACAAGGCAACGTCATTGATACGATCAAAGTCCCTAGGATGGAGCGTGAGTCAGCCGTTCGGTACCCGCCTCACCGCAAGCTGTGGGCCTGGAGCCGCGGTGGCCTGATGGTCGTTGGTGTCAACGACCTCTACTCGCTCGATGTCCATGAGGCGGGACAGACCGTGGTCCGAATTGAAAAGGAATTCCAGCCGATCCCGTATGAGAAGCGTCCACGCCAAGATCCCCTTCCCGAGTTCATGCCTCCGTACTCGCAGTTGCATGTCGGTGACAGAGGGCGAATCTGGATCGCCGCTGCAATGTCACTGGACATGTTCAACGAGCTACAGGCAGCCATATTTGACGTCTTTGAACCTAATGGCGCGTACTTGGGCCAAGTCCACATCCCGAAGGGAGCCTCGCCGCGTGTATTCCGTGGTGACACGGTATGGGCCACGAAGCGGGGCGAATACGGGGAGCCCTACATTGCCGTCTACCGCGTTGTCGCCGGAACCAAGGCCGTTAGATAGAAACAAATGAATTCCTCGGCAAGCCCTCGAGCACCTAGACAATGAACTGCCACACCAAGAACGAATGGGCTCATAGAGGCCCTGGGAACCTCGGAGTCGAGCGACCGTCAGCACCAGATGCGAGCCATCTCGTCGATGAGCAGGAGCCGAAAATCCAATGAACCGGATCCTAAAGGCCGTGTATCGGCTGGCGCTGATGGTCCTACCAGTCGGCTGTGCACCTGCCCAAGCTGGGGACCAAGACCAGACGCCACCTTCGGAGCCCGAATTCGACCTCCAGGGCACTTGGGATTGGTACAGCTCAGCGGGTGTTCTGAACTCATGCCAACTACAGATATCACGAGAAAACGGCAGGTGGTTCGGGCGCTACGTACAGCATCCAGCTGAGGCAACCGAATGCAATCGCCTTGATCTCCGTCTCGATCGCGTGCAGGTAGACGGGGCGCGCATGTGGCTCACCTTCAAACGAGCGTTCGTCGATGAGCTCACCGAGCTCCGGATTCAGTTCATAGCGACCAACAGGTTCCATAGATATGTGCAGTGGGGTCCATCGGACTATTTCGTTCTCGTGAGGCCGTCTGTCGGTCATGTGCAGATACTGTTTGTCTTCACAACCACCTGCCAGTACTGCAAGGCATCGCTGCCGGCATGGAAGCAGATCGCCGCTGAGTTGGCTGCCAGTGAACGGGCTGAAGTCGTTGGCGTCTCGATCGACAGCGTCGAACCAACACGGCGCTATCTGGTAGAGCATGGCATCGAGTTACCGGTCGTGAGCTTCACGGACCGAAGGCTGTTGGCACTGTATCGGGCAGGGACGACGCCCCAAACGCTGATCATCGACGCTGATGGTAGGGTTGGCTACAGCCACCTCGGTGCGGTTACCGACCCGCTCGTGATCGACTCAATCCTAAACGCCGCCACGACGGTCGCGGCACGCGTGCTAGTAGGCCGTCCCAATGCTGCAACGGCCCGTTAGTTCCATAGTACCACAAACAGGAGGTTCACATGCGTACTCGACTCAAGCTGTTCCGGAATCTGGCGTTCGGCGCTGGAATTGCGCTGGCCCTCATGTTCGGTACGGCACAGGCCTTTGCCAGAATGGACTGCTCACCACCGATCACTACGTGCAATGACAAGGGGACAACGTATTGCGACCAGGAATTCTGCCCCGCACACTACCAGCACGGTGGTGTCTGCAATACGATTGACGACTGTTGCCTGTGTCTAGAGAAGTAGGGCTTGGTGGTCTAGGAAGACAGGTTTAAATCAAGTGGAGTCCGGGTATCCGGGCTCCACGCACTCCATACATCACTTTCGCGCTAGTCACTTGGCACTTCTACTAGTCTGCGGGATGCCCTGATGCTAATACTCGAGACTACCCGGGCTATACAACCCAATGACCAGATCCAGCCGTGAAACATTGAGGTCTTGCAGGACCGTGCGCCCGGCCACGGTGCGCAGTACCCTGCGGTGTAAAGAACTGCGGTTGTCGTCCCCCGGTCGATACCACGGCGCCTCCAAACGATCGAATTCGCGATTGACCCAGTTGACGCAATAGTAGGTTGGAATGTGTGGGGCCGGGTCTGAGTGCGGCGTTTCGTATTGGCCGGTCCTCACGTCCAGGATACGTTCGGTCGGGATCCGCATGAACGTGCGCGCGAGCAGCGTTAACCGACTCTCCAGGCTGGCTACATCGACCCGCTGCGCAAGGAAGACGACCGCCGCGTTTGGAGCCATGGGCATGCCATGGCCAAGTGGATGTATGTAGGGGCCCATGTTTGCCATGTTGGGAACATCTGGGTTGTCTGGGTCTGAAGAACCCGCCAATTCGAAATCGGCCTGCGACAGGTCGGGGAGCGTTGCATCGACGAGCGAGTGGTCCACAGCGTCAAGCGCAATCGTAATGGCCTGCCCTGGGGCAACCGGATAGTCGGCACCCGTACCAGGGAACTGATGAAACTGCTGGGACCAAACCCCGGCTGGGTCCTCTCGGAATGTGACTTGCTCCTCACATGTGAGCACTGCCGCCCCACCCCAGCCGAACCCACTGCCCCACAGCATCCCGTCGAGGTAAACAGTCGTGTCTGAGTTGTTGTATAGCTCCGCGAACTGCGCCCAGTTGTAGTCGAGCACGGTAGTGATCCCACCGCCGTCATACACCTCGCTGATCACCAGAGAACCCGGCTGATCAGCCGCCAGCGTCATTGTGATCTTGGCATTCCCCCCGATGCCCTGCTTGAAGCCGTCGCCGAAGGCGCGCACTATACCCCCGGTCGGCCCGGTCTCCGCGGCGCCCAACAATCTGTACGCAGCGATCTTATACAAGCCGGGCAGTATGTTCGATATGTACGCGTTACCCGCTGAGTCTGTGTCGAGAACGTGGGGCTGAAAAGGATCCACAATGCGGTGCAACTGAATCTCTGCTCCCGGCACACCGTCGTCCCAACCGAGCGCTTGCGCTAGTGATGAATCCTCTAGCTGTACGTGGAAAGTCACGGTGTCCGGCCCGCCGGCGACATCGGGGTCGATTAGCATGACGCCAGGAGTGTCGCAGGCGGCAAACACGGCCAGCGCAATCGCGGAGAACCACGCCGCCGGAACGCACTTGGGAGCGTGTCTGGAACCACCATCCGGTACTGCTGATTGCGTCTGTCGAGAGGGCAAGGTCAGCTCCCTTCAGGGGTACAGTACCCCTCAGGAGGGATAACGATCAAGGGAGGCGGATTCTGACGCCACGGATCACGCAGAGGGCGCTGATCTGCGCTGATGGTCTTGCTGGAGGAGGGTTGCGCGATGAGCTAAGGGCAATAGGCCGAGGGTTGGCGCGGACCGCGGGCGCAGGGAGATCAGGTAGCTGTCAGAATCGGGGTGCTTCAATCGTTGCAGGGTGTGAGGGCGGGGCTGTATCACTCTCGGGCGAGATTTGGGCTGCTGGGCCCGAAAGCTGTACACAAGCAAGGAGGTCGTAATGCGCACTAGGCTGAAGCTACTCCGGAATGCACTGCTCGCCGCAGGAATTGTCGCGGCATTGGCATTCGGTGCCAACGAGGCAACGGGCTGCCTGACCTGCACCCAACCGCCACCGACATCGTGCAAGGGTGAAGGACCTGAGTTCTGCAACGACCTGTGTGAGGAGTATGACTGCAACTTTGGTGGCACATGCCTCACGGGTCCAGACTATTGCCTGTGCCCTGAGAAATAACGCCGAGTAGGGTGGTGAGATAGACGACGGAGTCCGAGCGCGATCGGGGCGGGTACTCAGAACTCGATCCGTCCCGGACTCAGCGTCGCGACCGAGAAATCGACGAAAGATGCGTTCACATCCTGCAGGATGGGACGGCCATCTGTTGTGTATTGGAGAACCCTGCGGTGCAGCGAGGTGATATTGTCGCTATCACCTGATCTGTAGAATAACGCATCAAGCCGATCGAATGCGCGGTTGACCCAGGTATGGCAATAGTATTGTGCCATGAGGGGTGGAGCTGAATTGAGCTTGACGGTCTCGCTGTGCACGACGTCTACGATCTGATCGGCGGGGATACGAGCCCACCTGCCACCACCCGTTACTGTAGCGATCAAGAGACTGGTCACATCCACGGCTTGGGCAAGGAACATGACCCTGCTCATCCACATTCCGTGACCCAGGAGATTGCTGCCTAAGCCCACTGATGCCATGTTTGGCACATCGGGATTGTCTGGGTCGGCGGTTCCTGTCAATTCGAAATCAGCTCGTGAGAGGTCCGGTAGCGCAGGGTGGGCCACCGAGTGATCGACTGCGTCCATGGCAACCGTCACGAGCTGGCCGGGCGCCACCGGGTAATCGGTACCGGCGCCGGGAAACTGATGAAACTCCACAGACCAAAGGCCCAGCGGATCCTCGCGAAACGGTCGCAGCTCGTCACACGTGTACAACGCAGATCCACTGTGACCGAACGCCCGTCCCCACAGCATACCGTCCAGATAGATTGTGGAGTCCGAGTTGTTATACAGCTCAAAGTATTGATCCCACGGATAGTCCAGTTCGACTGGCGGCAAACCGCCGAAGTGCAACTCGCTGATCACCAACGATCCGGTTTGGTCGCCAGCCATCTCAAGCTCAATGGTGGCAGGCAAATCCACCTTGAGACCCCCACCGAATGCACGGATCGCGGCGCCCTGTTCCGGATTGGTGACGACTCGGTACCCCCCAATCCAGTAGAGGCCCGGCAACAGGTCCGTCACGTAAACGCGGCCCGTGGAATCCGAGTAAATAGTGTCGGGTCTGAAGGGATCGACGAAACGGTGCAACACCACCTCGGCGTTGGGCACCCCCTGCGACCAGCCGAGTGCCTCTGCCAGCGCGGAGTCCGCCAGCGTCACATGTATGGTGGTGCCCTTGTCATTGGGGTTGGAGATGTCGGGATCGACCAGCGTGACACCGGGGGTGTCACATGCGGCGAAGGGCACCAGCGCAATCGCGGCAAGCCACGCCGCTGGAACACACTTGGCAGCGTATCTGGATCGGCTACTCGGTAGCGCTGATTGCGTCTGTCGAGAGGGCAAGGTCGGCTCCCTTCAGGGGTACACTACCCCTCATGATGTATAACGATCAAGGGAGGTGGATTCTGACGCCACGGACGAGCGCGGATGGAGGCGGATGGGCGCGGAACACGGCGATCGGAGGCCAGTTAGGCTGTCAGAATCGGGGTGCTTCAATCGTTATACGGTGTGAGGGCCGCGCGGCGTGACGCTCAGGTGAGACTGGGGCCGCCAGGGCCCATAGCTGTACACAAGCAAGGAGGTCGTAATGCGTGCCAGGTTGAAGCTGCTCCGTAATGCATTGCTTGCCGCAGGAATTGTCGCGGCATTGGCGTTCGGTGCCAAGGAGGCGACGGGGTGCCTGACGTGCACCCAGCCGCCACCAACATCGTGCAAGTATGAGGGACCCGGATTCTGTACACAATTGTGCCAAGAGTATGACTGCTATCCGGGGCAGTGCCTTACCGGCCCCGACTATTGTCTCTGCCCTGAGAAATAGTCACGCCCGCTCTAAGCGTGGTACCGGAGCGGAGCCTCCGCTGGCCTCGTGGGCTCCGCTCCCACCTCTGACCGGGTATGCGGCAGCGTGCTGCGTATGTGGTCTTCAAGACCGCAACGTTCCTAATTGTGTGCAGCGTCAGTACTCGATCCTACCAGGGCTGTACCTCCCGGCCACGAAATCGAAGTAGGACACGTTCAGGTCCTGCAAGACCGCGCGGCCATCTGGTGTGTGTCGCAAGATCCTGCGGTGCAGCGACGTCGTGTAGTCGTTATCACCCAGACTGTAGCTTGCCGCCTCTAAACGATCGAATTCCCGATTCACCCAGCGGTGGCAAAAGTGCACGAGAATCGGGTGTGGAGCCGAGTTGGGGTCCATCAGACCGGCATGCTGAACGTCTAGGACTAACTCAGCAGGTATTCGGCTGAAGTCGTATGCTTCATAGATCACAACTGCCAGACTTGCCGGGTCCGCCGGAAGGGCTACGAATTTCACGCTGCTCTCACTCGTAATCATGCCGTGGCCGTAGGGATGGACTCCCGGTCCAACAGACGGCATGTTGGGCACATCGGGGTTGTCCGTGTCGGCCACGCCCTCCAACTCGAAATCAGCATGCGACAGGTCTGGCAATGTGGGATGTACCTCTGAATGATCTACAGCGTCGAGCGCGATGACAACGGCCTGTCCAGGTGCTACCGGATGATCCTGCCCCGCACCCGGAAACTGGTGGAACTCCCGGGACACCAGGCCTAGGGGGTCCTCACGGTACGGTTGCTGCTCCGCACATGTGTGCAGCGCAGACCCCATGTGACCGAATGCGTAACCCAGTAGCATACCGTCCAGGTAGATCGTGGTATCCGAGTTGTTGTACAGCTCCCAGAATGCGTCCCATGGGTATTGGATCTCAGGGGTGCCTCCGCCGAAGAAGAACTCGCTGATCACCAGCGATCCTGCTTCATCAATGCGCATAGCCAGGTTGACTCTGTTGGCCAGCTGCTGTTTGAGCCCATCGCCAAACACTCGCTCTACGCCGCCCACGAGTGAGCCGGCGATCGACTTCTGCACGGCGATGCGGTAAAAGCCAGGCAGGAGGTTGGACACGTACGCGTTTCCGGCAGAGTCGGTGAACACGACGTCGGGCTGAAACGCTTCAACCACGCGATGCAGTTGTACCTCGGCGTTGGGCACGCCCTGCGACCAGCCGAGTGCCTCTGCCAGCGCGGAGTCCTCCAGCGTGACATGTATGGTGGTGCCCTTGTCACTGGGGTTGGAGATGTCGGGGTCGACCAGCGTGACACCGGGGGTGTCACATGCGGCGAAGGGCACCAGCGCAATCGCGGCAAGCCACACTGGAACACACTTGGGAGCGTGGCTGGAACGGCCACTCGGTGGTGCTGATTGTGTGTCTCGAGAGGGCAAGGTCGGCTCCCTTCAGGGGTACACTACCCCTCATGATGTATAACGATCAAGGGAGGTGGATTCTGACGCCACGGACGAGCGCGGAGGGAGGCGGATGGGCGCGGACCACGGCGAAAGGAGGCCAGGTAGCCTGTCAGAATTGGGTTGTCTCCATCGTTGTAGGGTGTGAGGGCTGGGCTGTATCACTCTCGGGCGAGATTGGGGCTGCAGGGCCCGAAGGCTGTGCACAAGCAAGGAGGTCGCAATGCGCACCAGGCTGAAGCTACTCCGGAATGCACTGCTCGCCGCGGGAATCATCGCGGCAATGGCGTTCGGTGCTAAGGAGGCAACAGGGTGTCTGACGTGCACCCAACCGCCACCGACATCGTGCAAGTATGAGGCTAATCCTAACGCATTCTGTGACACTCTCTGCGTCCAATACGATTGCGACTTCGGCGGAACTTGCCTCACAGGTCCAGACTACTGCCTGTGTCCTGAGAAGTAACGCCGTGTAGGGTGGTGAGATAGACGACGGAGTCCGGATGTGATCGAGGCGCCTGCTCAGAACTCGATCGACCCAGTGCTCCTTGTCGCCACTATGAAGTCGAGGAAAGACGTGTTCAGGTCCTGTAGGATTGGACGACCGCCTTCTGTCAGTTTTAGGACGCGGCGTTGAATTGACCACGTGGCGGCAAGTGGGTCACGGAAGTCGCTGACAGGGCGGTAGAAGGCGTACCCCAGACGGTCAAATGACCTGTTTACCGCGCGACATAGCTTATTGGGTGGTGTTGGGGTTGATGCACCGTCGAGACTCACGCCGGCTCCATTCACCACGTCAATGATGTGATCTGTGGGGATACGCGCATATTTGGATCCGCTTGGCAGGATTGCCGTCTCGAGGCTTGTCGGATCGATTGCCTGAGCGAGGTAATAGACTTTCGAGGGGTACGTTACCATTCCGTGACCCAGGAGATTGTAGCCCAGGCCCACGGTCGGCAGGTTCGGAACGTCGGGGTTGTCCGGGTCGATAGTGCCTTCCAGCTCGAAATCTGCTTGCGAGAGGTCCGGTAGCGCCGGGTGCACGACCGAGTGATCCACCGCATCTCTAGCGACCGTCACGACCTGACCCGGCGCTACCGGGTAATCCATGCCGGTGCCGGGAAACTGGTGGAACTCGAGGGACCAAAGGCCCAGCGGGTCCTCCCGAAACGGTCGCTGCTCGTCACAGCTGTGCAACGCCGATCCACCACGGCCAAGTGCCCATCCCCACAGCATGCCATCCAGGTATACGGTCGTGTCGGAGTTGTTGTACAGCTCGAAGAAGCCTTCCCAGTCATATTGGATCCCGTCAGGCCACGTGCCCCCTGGGAACAACTCGCTGACTACCAATGAGCCGGCGCGGTCAGCAGCCATGCCGAGCTCTATGGCCGCCGGCAGGTTTGTTCTGAACCCATCGCCGAACGCTCGTGTCGACGTGTCCGACTGCTCGCCCGGTGAAGTTCGATACGCCGCGACCCGGTAGTAGCCTGGAAGCAGGTCAGTCACAGAGATGTGGCCCGTTGAATCAGTGTAGAGCGTGTCGGGTCTGAAGGGATCTACATCGCGGTGCAACTGCACCAGTGCATTAGGCACGCCCTGTGACCAGCCGAGCGCCTCGGCTAGAGCGGAATCCTCCAGCGTCACATGAATAGTGGTGCCCCTGTCATTGCGGTTGGAGATGTCGGGGTCTACCAGGGTGACACCGGGGGTGTCACAGGCGCCAAACACGGCCAGCGCAATCGCGGAGAACCACACCGCCGGAACACACTTGGGAGCGTGTTTGGAACGGCCATTCGGTCGCGCTGCTTGCGTCTGTCGAGAGGGCAAGGTCGGCTCCCTTCAGGGGTACAGTACCCCTCAGGATGTATAACGATCAAGGGAGGTGGATTCTGACAGCCGCAGATTACGCAGAGCGCGCTGATAAGAGCGGACGGGATGCAGGGGCCTGCAGTTCATTAACCAGAAAAAGACTCAATGCGTGGTGTCGATTGTGGTGTCGGTTGATTCCAGAAGAAAGCGATATAGGTGGTAGAGAAGCAGGGCAGATCGCGCAGTCTGTCTAGGAATAACGGTATAGTGTCGGGATCGGCTTCCTCTCGGGGCCGCCTGATAAGCGTGAGGAATGCCGCAGATCTGCGCGGAGGGTGCGGATCACCGCGGATGATATCTCGGTGTCCCGTGAGCCCGGTTTCCCGGTCAGAGTCGGCCACGGACACAAACGGTCACGGATTTCATGGGGCGGCCCCTACAAACTCCGTGACCGTGTGCAGTTCTCCGTGGCCGTCTTGTCACGGCGGTCACGCTGCCCCGTCGGTCTCGGCGGACCACCACTGATATGCGATCCGGTCAAACCCGCGCCTTGAGCGCGGACAGCGGCTTGCGGCCACCGACTCCAGGCCTCCGTCCGTGGACGGCGACCATTTGTCCATGGACATCAGGCATTTGTCCGTGGACAACGCACCACTGTCCGTCGACAATAGACAAATGTCCGGGGACAACGGCTAATGTCCGTGGACCACAGACGCATGTCCGTGGACACCAGGCAAATGTCCGTCGACAGCGGACTAATGGCCGTGGGCATTACCCTGATGTCCGTGGCCGCCATTCTCCTGCGCCATCGTCTGCCATCGTCTGTCGTCGTCTGTCACTCACGAGCGTCCAAAAAGAAACCGGGAGGCTCTCGCCCCCCGGTCATGCGTGCCGAACTGGCAAACGCGTTTCACGCTCCGTGATGCCAGACTAAGAATGCTGCGACGCCGAGTCAATTGTGCGGCGGTGCTGGCGGTGGGATTTGTTGCGAAGCAGAGCGAGCACGGGCGAATCCCGCGCGGAACTCAACCCGCAAGGGTCAGCGGTGTCGGCCGGGGGTTGCGTACCGCTCGACGAGCGACTAATAGTTTAGTCGTGTGACTGACAGTTGAGTCATGTGACTAACACATTAGTCTCATTCGTCGGGAGAGTCGTTTCCATGGCCTCCAAGCAGACAAAGGCAAACAAACTCCGAACTCCCTGGGACACTATACTGGGCACGAAGAGTCACGTCCGTATCTTGCGGGTGCTCGACCGGACACGCGAGTCAATGACGGTTCGCGAGCTTGCGCGCAGGGCGGGGGAGCACCTTCGGTCCGTTCAGCTCGCTGTGACTCGCTTGGAGGATGTCGGAATGGTAGAGCGGGTCGGCACCGGTACGCAGCTGCACGTGCGACTCAATGAGCGGCATCCGCTGGCGCCAGCGACGCAGCAACTCTTCGAAGCCGAAAGGGAGCGGTTCGACCGGCTGGTGAATCATCTCAAGTCGCTGGCCAACGAACACGCGAGTGAAGCTACGGCAGTGTGGTTGCGGGAGCGCGTGCCACCGGATGGCGAGGGACTGGAGGTTGGTTTGCTGGCGGCGAGCGGAGAAGTGGATGCACTCACAGACTCTCTTCAGCAGTTGGTTGCAGACGCTGGGGCTCGAGAAGAGGTGACCGTCGAAGTGCGCGGATGGTCGCGTCCTGACCTCGAGGCTCTCGAGTGGTCTCCGCTGTCCGCTACTGATCAGATCGTCTTGTTGTGGGGCATCTTGCCCGAACAGGCTGCGAGGGCGGGAGGCGGAGGCGGACGCCGATCGCACACCGCCGCCGACGAAGCGCTCCTCGAGCGCGCAAAGCAGGTAGCAGCCGTGCTCGAGCGGCGTCCGGAGCTGGTGCTAGAAGCCCGCGAAGAAATAGCCAAGAGCATGTCAACGGCGACGCCACACGAGTCGAAGACGCTGCGCGAGTGGCAGCAGGTGCTCGATACCATGACCCTTTCTCGACTCCGCAAGTGGCTCGTCAGCCATGATGAACGAGCGAAGCGGCTACGGCAGTCGATGCCGTTTGTGTTCCTGCAAGCTGCCGATCAGCGTTCGGGTTCCCAGGGAGGTCAAAGGTGACCCGGGACCAACTGGAGCACGCGATCCGCGCCGCCTGCGACGTGGTCGGTGACACCGAATTCTGGGTGTTCGGCTCACAGAGCATACTGGGGCAACACCCCGACGCACCGGAGTCGCTGCGCATGTCGATCGAAGTTGACGTGGATCCGAAGAACCGGCCGGAACTGGTCGATCACATTGATGGTTCCTTGGGGGAAGGATCGCAGTTCCACCAGACACACGGCTTTTACGTGCATGGTGTCTCCATCGAGGCTGCGACACTTCCGCGGGGATGGCAGGGGAGGACCAGGCCCGTCCACAACGCGAACACCGGAAACGCCACCGGGTTTTGCCTCGAGGCTCATGATCTCGCCGCTAGCAAGCTGGCGGCGTTCCGGGACAGAGACCGTGAGTTTGTCCGGCACTTGCTCCGCGAGCACCTGATCGATCCGAATCGACTCGTGCGTCTGATCAACCTTCTCTCGCTGCCGGACGACCAGCGGACCATGCTGCGGCAGTGGGTAGATGGGACCGCAGCCGAACTCACCCGTGCGCGTGTGAAGCGCCGCTCCAAGTGATGCTGCTAGCGGTAAGACGTCGGTGCCACTTGGAGCCGTTACTGACTAGCATCAGTAAATCTCGATTGCCGGCTAATCATGGAGTATCGCCTTGGAATCCGAGGAGCTACCGAAATCGGGCGATCGGACCGAACGGCTGATAAGCGTGAGCGGCCACGGACACAAACAGTCACGGGAATCTGGAACGGCCGGCCGCGGATCGATCTTTGTACGATCGCGGATTGTCTAGGTCAGCACCGGAAATATCCGCGTCCGTGTGGAAATCATCCGCGGCCGCAGATTCCTTATAACCATAACCGCGGCCGCCGTTTCCGCTTCCCTAAGAGTCCGTGACCGTTCGTTTCCGTGGTTTCCCGCTCACCTCACCCAATCAGCGTTGCTAGAACACCAGCCACCACGGCACGGCCAAGACATCCCGTGCCAACCAGGACAGCTCGTCACCTGTGTGTAGTACTATTCCTCCACGTACAATGTCCGCGTACTCCTGGAGGAAGGCCCGCAAGTGGCGCGTGTCGCGGTGGCCGACTTTGCGCGCCGCCTTCACCTCGATGGCTAGCAACTGACCCTGCCATTCAATCACGAAGTCGACCTCGGCGCCCTTGGTGGTACGCCAATAGAGGATCTCTGGAGGTCTGACCCGCGAATCCCGCCATGCCAACAGCTCGTTGACGACCAAGTTCTCGAGGTGCGCACCTCGGGGTTCCGTCTCACCTGCCAAGTGCATTCCCAGCCCCGTGTCAGTCCAGTAAACCTTGGGCGATTTAGTGAGCCGCCTGGTACGATTGACGGAATACGCGGGAAGCCTGATCAGCTGATACGACGCCTCCAACAGATTGAGATACCGTTGAGCCGTAGACGGCGGGATGCCGACATCGCGCGCCAGGTCGGCCTGGTTCATCAGACTCCCGAGCCTCAGACAGCATGCTCGCATCAATCGCCGGAAGTCGGGCAGGTGCTCGATTGCCGACAGGTCTTGCACATCACGCTCGAGATAGGTTGCTGTATAGCCGGCGAACCAGGCGTCCCTATCCTCTTGC
>CP070792.1:0-33949 GCA_020346845.1 Gemmatimonadota bacterium | reverse complement strand
AACAACCGCATGGCCTTGTCCGGTGCAATCGCCACAATTGCTTTGCTCTCCGAGCAGCGGTCACATCTCAAGCTGGTCTATGTCTCTGACTCGCAGTACTTGGTGAAGGGAATCACCGAGTGGGTTCCCGGCTGGCGTTCGCGCGGTTGGAAACGCAAGGGTGGCAAGGTTGAGAATCTCGAACTGTGGAAGCGGTTGGTAAGAGTGGCCGCGGGTCACGAAGTGACGTGGCGGTGGGTGCGTGGTCACGCCGGGCACGCCAAGAATGAGTATGTTAATGACCTCGCTATACAGGCAGCGACCGATCAAACGATTTCAGAAGGACTAGTTGAATCAGGGTTGGAGCGTTGGCTCGACCAAAAGCGACGCAGAGGGCAGTACACCGATTATGACCCGGACAAAGCAGTGAGAGAACTCGAAGCGGAGCTACACTGAGAGCATGACACCGTTCAAAGATGGAGTAGTGGAGAACACACATCCCCTGAACATCTTACCCGACGGGGCCGAACCACAGCTGGACAGAATTCCGCTGTTTGAAGTTTACATGAGGATGGCAGAAGAACTGGCCAAACGTTCGACCTGTGCCCGATTGCAGGTCGGTACTGTGGTGACCGACGCTCAGCTGGAAAACGTACTTGCCATCGGGTACAACGGGAACGCCAAGGGATTTCCCAATCAATGTGATTCCACGACACCTGGCGCCTGTGGATGCCTCCATTCGGAGGTAAACGCACTCGTGAAAGCGCCCGGTCATATCCGTGACAAGGTCGTGTTTGTTACGGACAGCCCATGTGTGATGTGTGCCAAGTTGATCGTCAATTCGGGCACCACACATGTGTTCTACCGTCGCCAATATCGTGACACGAGCGGGGTGGAGCTACTCAAGGCTGCTGACGTTACACCCGTGTGGTATGAACGCTGGGCCAACGAGTGGCGTTAGGAAACAACGGACTCGACCATGGATGATCTTGAACGGCTACTCGATACACTGGTGCAGGTCCTCAGGCAGTCAGATCCAAAGCGCGTGACGAGACCGTTTCAAGTATCTGAGCTATACCAGAGCATCCTTCCCTATCGGCAGTTCAAGAACCAACTCCAGCTGGACACCAATCAGGACTATGAGATGGCTGTGCTCCGGCTATTGGCCGGCGAAGGCGGCTACGCCTCGGTTCAGCCACCGGAGGTGCAACAACAGTTGGCGGACGAGGCCCAGGCAATCAACCCCGATCCTGGCCTGTTCCGCGAGTTCGCTGCCGCTCGCGTCCTACTCAATTTGGAGGCGGTGAAGTCCATCAAGCGGACAGGAGACGCCTACGCGCCTCCCGGGTCAGGGGCAGAGATACCGGCTCCCACACCACACCATCCACCACCAGCTCCGACGGACAGAAAGACGCCGCCCATTTTCGAGCCGGTGGAAGAGCCGACACCCGAGCATGCAGCACCTGCCCCAGAAGCAGTCACACGACCGGCCGAGACAGACTCGATCGGATGCCCGGCCTGTTCCAAATCCCTGCCACAACAGCGTGCCATCACTTTTTGCCCGTTTTGCGGCGAGCGAATCGGCATTACCCCATGCACCAAGTGTGGCGAAGACATTGAGCCCGGTTGGCTCTTTTGCGTAAGCTGCGGCACGTCAGCCAATAGAGGCTGAGCACAGCTTCTCCCCGTAGCCCTCCTCACTCTTGGTCGACCCTGGTATCTTGGCTATCAGGATCTAAACTGCCAACCCGAAACTGGAGCGCAGCTCCGATCTGCAAATGAGTGACGACCTGGTACCACGGGATTCTCAGTTCGACCGCGCAGCGCTCGAGAGGATCATCCACCGAGCAGCGGAATTGCAGGCTGGCGAGCGCGATATTGGCGAGGTTCTGACCGAAGCCGAAGTCATGCAGCTGGGTAACGACGTCGGCATATCGCAAACACACCTGAGACAAGCAATGCTCGAGGAGCGTACGCGTGCGCTCGTGCCCAAGGAGGCAGGGCCGGTTACACGACTGGTGGGTCCGCGTCGCATAACCGCAGAGCGTGTGGTAACCGGTGGATCGGCGGAGCTCGAGGCAAAGCTGAACGACTGGATGTCCGAGGGAGAGTTGCTCCAAGTCAAGCGCCGGTATCCCGACTCGACCTCCTGGGAGCGGAAGGAGGGTGCGTGGGCTTCCCTCAGGCGCTCGCTGGGAGTGGGTGGACGGAAGTATCTCCTGGCGCGCGCCCGGGAAGTAGTCTCGCGGGTAACTTCAATCGAAAGAGGGCGCAGCCTGGTCCAGCTCATGGCTGATCTTTCGAACACGCGAAACGAATACCTCCTGGGCAGTGGACTCACGCTCGGGAGCGCACTGGCCACGAGTGGCGTAGCCCTGGTCATCGGAGTGATGGCACCGGTAGCCGCGATCCCCGCTGTGCTGGGTGCACCCATCGCTTATTCGATAGCACGTGATCGCCGGCGACAAGTGGATAAATTCCAGGTCGCGCTCGAGCAGATTCTCGACAAGCTCGAGCACGGGGATCTCGACACGCGACCCAATACCCCACCGCCACCGTTTCAGGTAATGGAGCGTATTGCCGGTGAGGTGCGCAGGAACCTGGGGCTGAGCGACGGGGGCCGCTAGAGTGCTTCCCCGGTTGCTTTCCATGCCGGCAATCCCGCTTCACTACGCTCTGGTATCGCTGGCACTGGTCACTTCCGCGTGTGGCGCCGGTGGCGCCAGACCCCGATTCGACCCATTCCCGCAGGCGATCTCGGACACAATGCCGTTGCTGCCCGACAGCGCCATCATCCAGATCGGTGCGCTGCTAGCGGCAGAAGGAATCGAGATTCAGCATCTCAGACCACGCGAGGGATATGTGGAGTCCAAATGGTTTGACATAGCTGCCGGACGAACGGTTGGCGCGTCGAGCCTTGATACCGAGTCCGTCGTGCGGTTCCGCTTCTGGTCCGATCCGGCCACTCCTGGCAATAGCGTCGTAACCGGTGAGGCCGTGCGTCGCCGCGTGATCGATCCGTCACAGCCCGAACGAGAGACAGAGCAGCCGGTTCCAGCCGACCATCCAGCGGCGGAGTTGCTGCAGCGCATGCTCGCAGCACTCAATGCAGGACCGCAGGGCTGATCACACGCAAACGCCCGGTAGGATGCTCCGCCACGATACCACAGCCATCGATGCCAAACTTGTGGAACGGGCATGGGACGTTGTGATAATAGGAGCTGGTCCGGCCGGCTCCACAGCCGCTGCAACACTAGCGCCGCTGGGTCACTCCGTGCTGCTGCTGGATCGGCACAGTTTCCCTCGCGAGAAAGTGTGTGGAGACGGCCTGATCCCCGATGCCCTGACCAGCCTCCGATCACTCGGCTTGTACGACCGGGTGAAACGACTGGGCCATTCGGTAGACCACTTGACTGTCGTGAGTCCAGCGGGAATACACGTTGAGATTCCCGCAGAGTGTATCACGCTGAGGCGGGAGAAATTGGACACACTCATCCTGGAGCATGCAATCTCCCGCGGATCGACGTTCGTAAAGGCTCGGATCGAACGCGTGCAGCAAGAAGAGCGTGGAGGCGTGAGAGCTCTCGTCGCTCCGACTGGTGAGCTGATTCACGCACGAGTGGCAATCATTGCTACCGGTGCAAATGTGGAGCTTCTCGTTCCCCTGGGAATGGTCGTACAACAGAGAGCCAACGGAATGGCAACACGTTGTTACGTTAGATCTCCGGTCGAGATCGATAGGCTCATTGTGTCATTCGAGAAGGAGGCGGCACCCGGATACGGGTGGATATTCCCGATGGGTGGCGGGGAGTACAACGTTGGATGCGGTATCTTCTACGACGACGAGAGATGTGCGAAGGTGAACTTGCGCCAGACATTCGAGTCCTTCACCGCAGCTAAGGTTGCGCGCTCCCTGATGACAGGCGCTGACTCGATCACTCCATTGCGGGGCGCCCGGTTGCGTGCCGGCCTCGGTGGCGCAGTTCTTTTCAACGGCGGCAGCGTGATTGCGATTGGTGAGACCATCGGATCGACATATCCCTTTACGGGGGAGGGTATCGGCAAGGCGATGGAAACAGCGATGCTAGCCGCGCAGCAGGTTCATCTTGCCTTGGAGCAAGGCGATACTGAACCGCTGTCTCTACTGCCCGCGCTGGTGGAAGAGCAGCTTTCACCGCGATACCTTGGCTACCGCGTTGCGCAGCGGTGGATATCCAAGCCTTGGCTCACCGACTTGTTGGCTGCTCGAATTTGCAGGAGCCCGCACCTCACTCGTGCGGCGGCGGGGATCATCAATGAAACAACCGACCCCAGAACAGTCTTCACTTGGCGGACTCTGCTTCCAGACTGGATGCGCATCGGGAGGTGGGGCTAGCCGGCCATGACGCATACCGCTATTCGAAGTGCGCCAGTCTCAAATCGCGAGTTCTGCCAGGACATGCTGCCCAAGGTGTCTCGTACCTTCGCTGTTTGTATCAAGCTGCTTCCGCACGACTTGGAGCATTCGGTGCTAATCGCATATCTCCTGTGCCGGATAGCAGACACGCTCGAGGACTCGTCATCTCTGCTTCCCCTAGAGAAGTCGAACCTACTGAACGTGTTCAGTCAGTGTCTCGACTCGGACGAACCCGATACCGAACCGCTGCGGGCCGTATTCGACCAACCCACATCCGACGATGAGCTCCTGGCACGAGAGGCGCACGTGGTGCTGGCTGAGTTCAATCGACTACCGCGCAGTCAGCAGGAAGCAGTGCGCCCATGGGTCAAGGAGATGTGCACAGGGATGGCTCAGTTCGCGGGTAGGACCGGTGCAAGCAAGAACGACGTTGCCATCACTACCGTTGAGGATCTGGAACTGTACTGCTACTACGTGGCGGGTACGGTCGGCCACCTTCTGACAGAGCTGTTCCGGCGACACAAGCCCCTGCCTTCAGCCGCGCAATACGAGAGAATGGACTCGCTGGCAACGTCGTTTGGTCTAGGGCTCCAGTTGACCAACATCATCAAGGATGTATCTGACGACAGACGGCGTGGGCAGAGCTTCCTGCCTCGGCAGGTCCTAAGGGATGCCGGCATTGGCCCTGAGGATATCGAAAATGACGACCATCTGGACGAGTCCCGCCAGGTAATGCACTGGTTGATTGACAAGGCAAAGACACACCTGTGCGATGCTCTGAGATACTCGCTCGCACTGCCAAGACGACATTACGGCATTCGCATGTTCTGCCTCACATCGCTCTACTTTGCGGTCGGGACGTTGCGCCTGGCCGACCGGGATCCGCACCTGCTCGACCCCAACCACAAGGTGAAGATCTCCCGGGCACAGGTTTATAGTACCATTCTGATAACCAAGCTCATCGCTCCGGTGAACTGGCTTGTGAGACTTTACTTCCGTTTGCTAGCTGGTGCGCCCTGGTGGAGGAGATGTAAATGAAGCAATACCTCGATCTCTTGCGTCACGTTCTCGAGGAGGGGGTGGAAAAGGGAGACCGAACAGGAACGGGGACGCTGAGCACGTTCGGGTATCAGATGAGGTTCGATTTGGGGGACGGATTCCCACTTGTCACCACCAAGAAGTTGCACCTCAAGTCGATCATCTACGAACTGCTGTGGTTCTTGCGTGGCGATACCAACATCCATTACCTGAAGGAGCATGGGATCAGTATCTGGGATGAGTGGGCCGACGAGGCCGGTGATCTCGGACCGATCTACGGATATCAATGGCGTTCCTGGCCGTCGCCGGACGGCGAGAGTATCGATCAGATCAGTGAGGTCCTCTCGGCCATCCTCAAGAACCCAGATTCAAGACGTCTAGTCGTGAGTGCCTGGAACGTGGCCGACGTGAACAAAATGGCCTTGCCACCGTGTCACGTGTTTTTTCAGTTCTACGTGCACGATAACAAACTCTCATGCCAGCTGTATCAGCGGAGTGCAGACTTGTTCCTCGGTGTGCCATTCAACATCGCCTCATATTCGCTGCTCACCATGATGGTAGCGCAGGTGACGGGCCTGCGGGCAGGTGAGTTCATACATACGTTTGGCGATGCACATCTCTACGTGAATCACCTGGAGCAGGCGAGATTGCAGATTAGCCGCGAGCCGCGTGGACTTGCCACCATGGAGATCAACCCTGACGTGAAGTCGATACTCGACTTCAGGTTCGAGGATTTCATATTGAAGGGGTACGAACCACACCCACATATCCCGGCAAAGGTGGCAGTATAATCGTCTCCATCATCGCTGCTGTAGCGGAGAACCGTGTCATCGGTGCCGGCAACGGCCTCCCTTGGCGTCTCCCCGAGGACATGAGGCATTTCAAGCGGCTGACGACGGGCCATACCGTCGTAATGGGACGTAAGACGTTCGAGACTCTGCCCAAGCCGTTGCCGAACCGACGCAACGTGGTTGTCACCAGAGACCTGAGCTATCGCGCGGCTGGAGCGGAAGTGGTTCACTCACTGTCCGAAGCCCTGAACCTGGTTTCGGAAGAAGATGATGTGTTCATCGCAGGGGGCGGTGAGATCTACCGAATGGCACTTCCGGTAGCTGATCGTTTATACCTGACCGTGGTACATACAGAGGCGGTGGGTGACACCTTGTTTCCAGAATTCCCCGACGAAGACTGGGAGCTGATCGAAGACATCAGAAACCACCCGGACGAGCAGCATGCCTTCCCTTACTCGTTCCGGCAATACCGGCGCAGAAAGGAGAAGCCCGCGCAGCATTGAGCGGCGCGGGCCGTGAGCTCGGGCTCTGCTCTATTCGACGCTAGCCTTTGGCTGCCTCTTCCTCCTCCTTCTTGCGTTCCTCGATGATCTTCTGAGCAACGTCGGGCGGTACTTCCTGGTAGCTCGAGAATGTCCAGCGGAATGTACCGCGACCGTGCGTCATCGAGTGGAGTTGTGTGGAATACCGATACATCTCCGCCTCTGGTACAAATGCCTTGACCTTGGTGAGCCGCTTGTCAGGCTCACTTCCAAGAATCTGGCCCCGGCGTGAGGACAGGTCGCCCATCACATCGCCCAAATTATCATCTGGTGTCCACACCTCGATTTCGTGAATCGGCTCCAAGATCACTGGTTTGCACTTCGGAGCTACGTTACGGAACGCCATGATCCCGGCCATCTTGAAAGCCTGCTCGCTACTATCGACGTCGTGGAAACTGCCGTCGTAGCAATCGGCCCTGAAGTCGACCACAGGCGCTCCCGCTAGGATGCCCCGTGCAGCTGATTCCTTGATGCCCTTGTCTACAGCCGGTATGTACTTCGAGGGGATGGCGCCGCCAACAATGGAGTTCTTGAAGTCATAACCATCTCCGCGCGGCAGCGGCTCAATGCGGATCCAACAGTCGCCGTACTGACCGCGGCCACCCGTCTGCTTCTTGTGCTTGCCCTGCCCTTCGCCCTTACCCTTGAACGTCTCTCGGTACGCAACTTTTGGCTTACCCAATTCCGCATGCACGCCGAATTTTCGTTCCAGTCTGTTTACCACGACCTCGAGGTGTCGCTCACCTCGACCACTGATGAGAGTCTGCCTGACTTCGGAGTTGTACTCGTGATCAAAGGTGGGGTCCTCATCGTGGAGCTTCTGAAGACCCGTTGATAGCTTGTCCTCTTCGCCACGCTTGGTCACGGCTACCGAGAGAATGATCAGTGGCTCGGGGAACGGAATCTTCGAGAGAACCACCTGTTTGCCTTGAGTCGCGAGCGTGTCATTCGTGTGGGTATCTCTCAGTTTCGCTACTACACCAATGTCCCCAGCATGCAGCTCGGGCACCTCAGTTCGGTCCTTACCTTGTGCCACCGACAGATGATTCAGCTTCTCTGCCGAGCTGCGTGGTGCATTGTACACCTCAGCCCCGTTTCCAACCCGGCCCGAGTAGATCCTGAACAAAGACACCTCACCGACATGCGGCTCCGATACAGTCTTGAAGACCTGAGCCACAAACGGACCGTCATCCTTTGCTTCCAACTCGATGTCGGCTGCGTCACCCCACGTCTTCGCCGTGATCGGCGCTCGCTCGCTTGGCGCGGGAGCTAGCTCGACGATCTTGGAGAGCAGGGCTCTCGTGCCGTACGTGAGTTCGGCCGAGCAACAAAGCAAGGGGTACAGCTCGCCCTGGGCCATTCCCGCTTTCATCGCAACAATGGCCTCGTCCCGTGAGATCTCCTCTCCGCCGAGGTAGCGCTCTAGCAGCTCGTCGTCGGTGGTTGCGATCGTCTCGATCAAGTCCTGAGAGTACTGCTCGAACTTGTCTTTGTACTCATCGGGAACGTCCGCCTCATCATACTCGCCCGTCTTCGTTCCCTTCTTGTACATGTGGCAGGTCTTCGAGAACAGGTTGATGATGCCGTGGAATTCTGGTCCCTCACCCACCGGGATCTCGATCGGCACCACCTTAGAACTGAGGTGTTCCTTGATATCCTGATATACCCGTTCGAAATCGGCATGCTCTTTGTCGATCATGGACACCACGAGCATCCGCGGGATACCATAATCCGATGCATACTCCCAGACCTTCTCGGTTCCCACTTCGACACCCGAGGTCGCACCAACCACCACCAGGGCCGCGTCGGCAGCATACACGCCGGCCATGGCATCGCCGGTAAAATCAAGATATCCGGGAGTGTCGATGAGATTGATCTTGTTGTCCATCCACTCGGCGTGGGCTAGCGCCAAGCTGATTGAATACTGCCGTTCGATTTCGTCGGGAGTGTAATCGGTGAGGGCCGTTCCGTCGGGAACTGATCCATGTCTCTTGCTGCTACCGGCCACGAATGCGAGTGCATCCACCAGCGTCGTTTTTCCGCTCGCACCGTGGCCAACTACGGCCACGTTGCGGATCTTATCACTTCCATAGACACGCATGTGCCACACCTCCTGAATCGGGACGGGGAACATGGCCACAAGGGCCCTGGATTGTCAAATCCCCGATGCTAGTGGCCCATCCGCACCATCCGAGGGCATGGATACCACTGTCACGAGGCAACCCATCGGTTACATTGGTGCCACCCGACAACTCAATGAGATCTCGTGCACAAGGTACTGGAATCCGTTACAGCACTGGTCAAGGCGGCGCTCGATACGGACTCCCTGTCTGGATTTCTGGACGCGGCTGCCGACCAGGTTCCTGCTGACAGATCGGACCCCACGGCAGAAGTGCTGGCTGACGTCTCGCACATGCTGGCCCAGCTGGTAGAGAGACTGGAACACGATCGGAGAGCGGCGGTGCGAGCTGATGCGATGCTGGCTGCCAGTCCTTTGCCGTCGGCTGTCATCAGCCCAGACGGGCGGGTTCTGCAGTCAAACTACGCTTTTGACTCGCTGGTGGGGCAAGGAATGCAATCGGCTTCGGGCAAGACCCTGACGTCCCTCGGACTGTTCGCCGACACAGAGCTGCTCCAAGCCGCTCTGGAAGCGGGCATGTCGGGACAAAGGTGGGATGGCGGTCTTTCCGTAATGGCCGACAAGGACGAAAGAGCATGCGATGCCGTGCTGACCTCGATCGGGGCTCCTCAAGCCTCCGAACTGCTATTCACGCTTTACGACCGCACGGATGAGCTCAGGATCCAACGCGAGGCCATCGCCCGAGAGAAGCTCGCCACAGCCGGAGAAATCGCCAGTGGCGTAGCCCATGAGGTCAACAACCCACTGGCAGCTATCCGTATCGAGGCGGAGTTGATAGCTACTGGTACGGCCGATGAGGCAACAGCCGATTCCGCCCGAGCCATCATCAAAGAGGTCGACAGAGCTTCCCGTATTGCCAGAGCGCTCATCCACCTGACCAGACGGGCAGACCGGGAACTGCAAGACATCCAGGTGAACGATCTGATCCAGGAGATCATAGACCTCAGGTCACAACTCGATCATTGGATGGACATCGATTTGAGAACGAGCCTAGATCCGGATCTGCCGTCGATAACAGGACCGAGAACTGACCTGAGACAGGTCATCTTCAATCTCATAACCAACGCCGAAGACGCAGTGCAACACACAGATGGGGCAATTATCGAGGTGACGACGAGCCGCACTGAAGGCGGTATTCGGATCAGGGTTTCGGACTCGGGCGGCGGCATATCGGCGGAATTGCAGCAACGGATATTCGATCCGTTCTTCACCACCAAAGACCCGGACAAGGGAATGGGCTTGGGTCTCAGCATGAGTCATGGCGTGGTCGCCGAATTGGATGGCAAGATATGGGTGGAGGAATCCCCCTTTGGAGGCGCGCAATTCGTTGTTGACCTTCCGTCCGACTCAGGATCGTAGCCACCTCGGGTACTACTGGTGGAACACTACGTAGTTCAGCTCGCAGGATTGATAGCGCTCGGTGTTGGGGCAACCTGGTTGTCCTGGCGTCTGAGGTTGCCTTCAATTCTGTTGCTGCTCGTGGCCGGATTTCTGGCAGGTCCTGTGACCGGAGTTCTGCAGCCGGATTCCCTGCTAGGTGACCTCCTCCTTCCCATAGTGTCTCTATCTGTCGCCATCATCCTGTTCGAGGGCGGTCTGAGCCTCGACATAGATGAGCTACGCGAAATAGGCCGCGTGGTCCGGAATCTCATTACGACGTGCGTGTTGGTCACTTGGGTCGGAATCACGGCTCTTGCCTATCTGTTACTGGGATTTGACCTGGGACTGGCTACGCTAATGGGTGCCATCCTGGTGGTCACAGGTCCAACCGTGATAGTCCCGCTCTTGCGCCATGTGAGGCCCTCAGCTCGGGTGGGCTCTGCCATCAGGTGGGAGGGCATTGTCAACGATCCGATCGGCGCGATCTTGGCCGTCTTGGTCTTCGAGGTGATCGTGGCTGGCGGAGCACAACATCTGACCGGAGCGGCCATCGCCGTGGGAAAGGCGATGGGAGTGGGAGTCGGCCTCGGTCTGCTCGGCGCCGGAGTGCTCGTCTTCCCGCTCAAGCGCTATTGGATACCGGACTTTCTGCAGGAGCCGACGAGAGGGACATCAGCGGACGATCTATCCCCGGGGCAGCGGGACCGAGATGGCACCGCTCTGCCAACTCGTGTTTCTCTTCCTGGCAGCGGGCGGCGGAAGTAGCTTCAGCGTGGACACCATCCTAAACGGGGAAAGGGAATCCTGAAGTGCATCGTCTTTATCAACTGTTGTCGAGCCTGGTGATCCTCGTCTTCGCACCGACGCTCCTGGCTGGGCAGAACAACGCGATTGTCCTGTTCGGCTACGGTGGACGAGACCTCCCGCTCAGCAACCTGAACGAGACCGGAGACCATTTTGGATCGGACTGGGTTGTTGGCGGTGGCGTAGGTCTTCAACTGAACACCAACTTTGCTGTGAGAGGAACGTTTTCGACTGTGAACAGCGGTTGGGAGGGGACCTCTATCGAGTTATCCGACTCCACTTTTCGGCGCTCATTTGTGGCTTTCGACCTCCAGGCGGGAGTCCCCACGGCATCAGGTTTTGTCCCTTACTTCGTGGTAGGGGCTGGTTGGTTCAGCATTGAACCCAAGGACCCAGATTTGGAAGGAGATCGCTCATTCGCAGGTCGATTTGGGGCCGGCGTAAACTATGTGTTCGACAACACGTTCATGGCCTTCTTCTTAGAGGGGGATACTTGGATCTATTACGTGGATGGACTGAGCTATAGTCGGATTCAGTACGATATAATGATTGTGGGAGGCATTGCGATAGCGATCCCCTTCTAGCAGGATCAATAGGCTGGGTCGAGCGTTCGTAGACTCAGCTCATCGACGGGATAGAGTCAGCAGCAGCGCGTTTGCGAGTCCCAGGAGAACAAGGGCAAGCCCCAGCCTACCCTGTCGTTCCACGAGCTTCGCCATCCCGGCGAGGATGAAGAACACCACGGCACATGCCATGAGCCAATCTCCCAGACTCCAAGAACGCCAAATCACGGTTCCCTCCTTGGCAGGGTCCTTGAATGCTGCAATCTAGTCCCCAACATGACGTGGGCCTACATCTCCACTACCATCTTCGAGCACCTTGAGCAGAGCAGTAATTGGAGTTAACCTCCCGACGGGTTGACCGCGACAGAGGGAACCGCGCATCTAGCTCTCGGAATCGGAGGTCTGCGATGCCTCTCAGAAGCGTTGTTGCCGGAGTTGACGACAGTCCCGAAGGTATCCGTTCGGCGAAATTGGCGTGGGTGATTGCATCCAAAGCCGGAGTCGATTGTTGCCTCGTACATGCTGCGAGGGAGTATTGGGCTACTTCCGGTGGGACAGATATTCCGATCGACGTGGGAGCAATGAATCGCGCGGTGCTACAAATTGCCACCGAGCGGCTGACAGACGCGCTCGCAGATACGATACCACCGGAAACGCTTGCAGGACTCGAAGTGAGGTTGGGCCGTGCCGCGGTTCTGATACGTGACATTGCCGCCGAGCGTGATGCCGGACTCGTGGTTCTGGGTGCAAAGCACCATGCCGCCGTTACGCGCTGGATTGGAGGTAGCACGGTACACAACGTGGTACGGACATCGAGCGTGCCAGTGCTAGTTTCCTGCATGGAAGGTACTGTCATCGAGCGGATTCTCGTTGCGGTTGACGCCTCCTACGCGGCAACACCCACAGTCAGCGAAGCCGACACATATGCACGACTCTTTGGCGCCAAACTCCGTATCCTTCATGTGATTGAGCCGTTACCGCTAATTGCGGCGCTGCCAATAGCCCTGGATCAGAACGCCTACTACAGGATTTCCGAAGAGCAATTCAAGAAGACTGCATCGCAACTCATCGAGCAGACCGATGCCGAGGTAGTGGTCCGACACGGCTCGGCTGAGGAAACCGTGGCAACCGAGGTCGAAGAGTGGAAAGCAGATCTATTGGTAGTTGGGTCACACGGTAAGGGCTGGGTTGACCGACTGCTAGTCGGCAGTACAACCGAACGCATACTGAACTACTTACCAACCTCCACCCTTGTGGTCCCGGTCCCGGATCCACAAGATTCAGATGCTTGAGGCAATGTCATGAGGTGGAGAAACGGGCGGCGCCTATGAAAGTCGCAGACTTGATGCAGAAGGACCTTCAGGTGGTCTCGATGGACCTCTCTGTCACAGAAGCCGTTGTCACGTTCGCCGAGAGCCACATCCATGGGCTGCCCGTAGTGGACCGCAAGGATCGGATGGTGGGAGTACTTTCGACAAGCGATGTACTTCAGGCAGCTGCTGAGTGCGCCAGTGCCGAGGAACGTAACGCACTGTTCGAGACGACACTCGTGGGTGAGATAATGACTTCCCGGCCAAGTACAATAAGCCCCGATGCAGACGTAAAGGATGCCGCTCAGCAGATGCTGGAACTCGACGTCCATCGGCTCTTTGTTGAACAGGGAGGAGAGCTCGTTGGAGTAATCGCGCAGAGCGATATCGTGCGAGCCGTAGCGACGGCCAAGATCTGAGAACTTAGCGACCCAGAGAAGAGGAGAAGCGACCGCCTGGGCCGAGGCTGGAACTCGAGCCCTGCGGACAGTACGTTGCTGCCTATGGTGCAGAAAAGCCAAGATGACAACCGCCGAATCTGGTCCCGGGTCGAGCAGCTCTCACGTGCAGCGATCCGCATAACAGCCGAGCGCGATCTCGAGCGGCTACTCCAGCACGTAGCAGACTCGGCTCGCGATGTGATTGGCTCAAAGTACGCGGCACTTGCCATATTGGCGCCTAAAGGAATGGGCGTTTCCTCCTTCGTCGCGAGTGGAATAACCCCTGAACTACATGAGGAGATCGGATCTCCCCCTTTGGGAAAGGGTGTCCTTGGCCTCTTGATCTCCGACCCTCGTCCTCTGAGAATCGCAGATCTATCGCAGCATCCGGCAGCGGCCGGTTTTCCCCCCAACCATCCACCGATGAAGTCTTTCCTAGGAGTGCCGATTCTGGGACGCGATCATCCGATAGGCCATCTGTATCTGACGGAGAAGGCCGATAGCGCCGAGTTCACCGATGAAGATGAAGCCGTTGCAGTGATGCTTGCTGGTCATGCCGCTGTTGCGGTGGAAAACGCCCGAGTCCACGAGCAAGAAGCACACTTGTTGCAAGAGCTCAAAGGGATGCAGCAATCGCGGGACCGGTTCTACGCAATGATCAACCACGAGTTGCGTAATGCACTGACGGCTACCTACGGCTGGGCCGACCTGTGGTTGCGCAAGGCAGGTGATGAAGCGCCACGGGAAGCAGTAGAGGTCTACGAATCAGCAGAACAGACACTGACGCTGCTCGAGGACCTACTACAGCTGAGTCGATTGGACGCCGACAAGCTGCACCCGGTAGTCCAAGATGCTGACGCGCAAGACGTTGTGCGCGATGCCGTGAGGTCAGTGGAGCCAGCGGCAACGCGCAAGAACGTAGTGATTGAAACGACGGGCATCGACGGTGAGATACTGTGTCGCACCGATCCACATAGGGTGCGACAGATCCTCATCAACTTGCTCACGAATGCTGTAAGACATAGTCCCGAAGGTGAGTCCATCTCGGTCGATGTCAGACTGGACGACCAATCGATGCGGTTTGATGTGATCGATCAGGGTGACGGTATATCTGCCGAAGATCAGGCAGCAATATTCGAAGCCTTTGAGCAGGGTCGCGAGCAGAAGGAACGCGGAACCGGGCTAGGCCTTGCACTCTCCCGTCAGCTCGCGCGCCTGCTCGGTGGAGACCTTGGTGTTGAAAGCCGTCTAGGATATGGTGCCAGATTCATTCTGCGACTGCCACGTTTCACGTCAGATTCATGAAGACGAATTCACACATGATTCAACCGCGGCTAACCGCGGGCTAGGTAGGGTTCGATTCATGAGGGTACTTGTAGTCGAGGATGACCGGAAAGTTGCCGGCTTCATTCAGATGGGTCTGCGAGAAGAAGGATATGCGGTTGACGTCGCCAAGGATGGTGAAGAGGCGACCACGCTCGCGCATGTCAACGATTACGATGCAATAATGCTCGACATCATGCTGCCGAGGAAGAACGGATTGCAGGTAGCCGCCGAGTTGCGTCGTGAAGGTCGCAAGACACCGATCCTGATGCTCACGGCACGTGACTCGACGGAAGACATCGTGCGTGGTCTCGACGCGGGTGCCGATGATTATCTATCCAAGCCCTTCCGTTTCGACGAGCTGCTCGCGCGTCTACGCGCATTGATTAGACGCGGCGGTTCCACGCGACTCGAACGACTCACGTACGGTCCACTAGAACTGAATCGCATGAAGCATCAGGCGCGCACAGGTAGTCACGTGCTCGACCTCACGCCGCGCGAGTTTCAACTCCTCGAGCATTTCATGCTCCATCCCGAAGAGGTTGTGCGGCGGACCGAGTTGTTGGAGAAGGTATGGGACATGCACTTCGACCCAGAAAGCAACGTTGTCGACGTGCATGTGGGGAACCTCCGACGGAAATTGCGAGAAGCCGGGTGTAGCGATCTGATCCAGACCGTCAGAGGCGTGGGATTCTGCCTTAAGACTGACGACACCGAGGACTGATGCATTCGCTGCGCCGCGCCCTCGCGGTGCGGTTTTCATTCACCATCTTCCTTGCGCTCCTCCTGATATCGCTGTGGGCGTTCTTGGGAACGCACTACAGTCTGAGCCGTCAGCTCGACGAGTCGCTCAAATCAGCGCTACAACTTGAAGCAGCATCGTTGGCAGCAGGGCTTCCCGTGGTATTTCAGCCTGGCCCGACCGATATGGACTCGTTTGTGCGCCAGGTAAATCGGTTCATTGCGATTCGAGACTCGAACGGCAATGCGTTGTCTGTCAACACGGTGGTCGCGCTCAGTTTGCCACTCGACGAACAGAGTTTTGGGCGGGCCCGTGGCGGAGAAGAGGTAATAACGTCGCAACCGTGGGCGAATCATCGTATCCGCTCAGTCTACTCCACCGTACCCGAGGGAAGCTTGACAGGAGCGGCGGTGATCCAGGTTGCTGCATCGCTCGAGCCACTGGGCGAAGTCGAGCGACGGATCTTCTTCCTCATGCTGGGGACCGTGTTATTGGGCACGGCAGCAACGATGATTGGAGCGAGCTTTCTCGCTCGTGGTGCCGTAGCGCCGATCGCAGCTGTCACAGCCCAGGCCGAGGCGATTGAACCTGGCATCGTGGGCAGCCGCATCACGGCGCATGCTGACGTCGCTGAGTTCAAGGGCCTGGTAGGTGTATTGAACCGCATGCTGGATAGGCTTGCCGGCGCATTCGAACAGCAGCGGCGCATCATTGCAGATCTGGGACACGATTTACGTACCCCCTTGACCGCAATGCAGGGTGAAATCGAGGTTGCACTCAGGAGCGAGCGTAGCGGTCAGGAGTATCAGACAGTGCTCGAGAGTTGTCTCGAAGAGGTCGAGCACCTGTCATCGATCGGCGATTCGCTCGTCCTGCTGGCTAGAATCGAGGCTGGCGAGCTGCAGCCGCACCTGACACCCGTGGACATATCCAGCCTGGCTAACGATGCAGTCAAGCGGGTGCGATCGCGCGCAGAAGGCCGCACTCTCATGCTGCATGTAGAAGCCCTAGATAACACGGTTTTGGCAGTAGACTCCAAGATGATGTCACTCGTATTGGATCACCTACTTCACAACGCAGTGCAACACACCCCATCAGATACACGGGCGATAGTCACACTATCATCGCACGATGCTTACCTACGGATCGCCGTGGACGACGATGGGCCGGGCATTGCGGACGAACTCTTGCCACATTTGTTCGAGAGGCTCTACCGCACTGATGAGGCGCGTACCCGGTCTACCGGAGCGGGGCTTGGCTTGACAATCGCAGCCGCAATTGTCGAAGCACATCACGGAACGATCGCAGCAACACGCAGCGATCGGGGCGGTCTCCAAATCGTGATCGAAATTCCGAGAACTCTTTCGCCATCCGCGGGTATTGAAGGATCCGAGCCAAGCCTTTGAGCCGTAAGCAGGCAGGGTAGCGCAGAGCTGTCCGGACTTGGTAAGTTCTCTCTCCACTCGTGGACGCCGGCGTTCAACGTGTCGGTCCATGAGCCAATCGAGTTTGTGAGATTAGGAGGACATAACGTGAAGTCTGCAACAACACGCTTGGTATTGGCTGCAGCCATGCTGGTATTTGCAGTTCCGGCAATCGCCGCTCAGGATCTACCTGAAGGCGTTACCGAGCAGATGATCACCGAGGGTGAGACCATCTTCAAGGGTCCCGGGATCTGCTTCACTTGCCACGGCCAGGACGCCAAGGGAATGCCTGGACTCGGAGCGGACCTGACCGACAAGGAATGGACGCACGCCGACGGTACCTATGATTCTATCCTGGCCACAATCATGAAGGGCGCCACCAACGCTGCGGGCGCGGTCATGCCGCCTAAGGGCGGGCCACCCCTGACTGACGATCAGGTCAAGGCGGTAGCGGCATATGTCTGGAGTCTGAGCAACAAGCCCGCGAAGTAGCTGACAACCCGGATCTCTGGATACGGTCCCGCGGACCCTGCGCGGGACCGGTCCACCTGGGTGCCACGCTAGACCCTCAAGTTACGTTCCCTCAATCGCTCCGGCACTACTGATATGAACGCCACGTGGCCGCTGACGCTCCTGGTCGCTGTGGCAGCAGCAGGAGCTTGCACGAGTGAAATCGCTGACGAAATAGCCGCCACGGCCTCAAGCCCCGACAGCCACGCGTCACCGTCCGCAACCAGCCCGATCGACAGTGACTTGGCCGCCAGGGGCGAGAAGCTATTCCAATCGAAAGGTTGTGGTGCATGTCATACGATCGGCGAAGGCAATCGCACCGGGCCAGACCTGGAAGGTGTTGCAGACAGGCGTGCGTACGGCTGGATAGCAGCGATGATCATGGACCCAGACTCAATGATCGAGACAGACCCAATTGCCAAGCAGCTGCTAGCAGAATACATGACTCCGATGTTGAACATGGCAGTCACCGCTGATGAGGCAAGGTCGATGTACGAATACCTACGCCTAAAGCAGTAACATCATGCGGTAACCAGCCACCACACTTGTGCTACCAAGAAACACACCACAGCGCCCAGCAACAACGGCAGCAACGTTGCTATCACTGTCCATCTCCCGCTCTTGGTCTCCTGGTAGATCGTGTATATGGTGGTGGAACACGGATTGTGCAGCAGACTGAACAGCATCACATTCAGGCCGGTCAGCGTGGTCCACCCAGCGGTACGCAGCAGACTCTTGACGTCGCTCACTGAATCCGATTCGAACATCACACCTGCGCCCTCACCCATGCCGGTGACGTTCAGTGTCAGAACGGTCAACATCAACACCGTTGGGATCACTATTTCATTTGCTGGAATCGCGACCACGTAGGCGAGTAGGATCACTCCATTGAGACCCAACATTATTCCCAGCGGATCGAGCCATGCGATGGCGTGCTCTGCAACGCTCGAGCCGCCGATCGACAGGTTGGATATCAGCCATATCACAGCTCCCGCCGGCATTGCAAACAGCACCGCGCGCCATAACACCACCACAGTGCGATCTATGAGCGACGTGTAAAGCGTCTGCAACACACGTGGCGGGCGGTATGGCGGAAGCTCCAGACTGAATGTCGTGGCCTCTCCCCGCAGGACAGTGCGCGAGAGCAGCCAGGACGCAAAGAACATGGCAATGATCCCGAGCACTGCAACGCTGACCACTGCCGTGGCTGATACCAAGCCTGCGACATGGGGAGGCACTAGTGCACCAACAAAGATCGTTGCTATGAGTATCTGGGTGGGCCAACGCCCATTACATAGCGAGAAGTTGTTCGTGATGATGGCAATCAGACGCTCTCGAGGGCTGTCGATGACCCGCGTTGAAACGACACCTGCCGCGTTGCAGCCGAATCCCATGCACATCGTCAATGCTTGCTTCCCATGAGCTCCGGCTTTCTGGAACAGCTTGTCCAAATTGAACGCCACACGTGGCAGATAACCAAAATCCTCCAGTAGCGTGAACAACGGGAAGAAGATAGCCATTGGCGGCAGCATGACGCTTACAACCCAGGCAGTGGCGCGGTAGACACCGTCAATCATGAAGCCGTCGAGCCACCAAGGTAGACCCATAGCGCCTGATGCAGTCTTCAAGGCCGGATGTACTGTGTCTAGCAAGAGCGTTGCGAGAAGCTGTGAGGGAACGTTGGCACCGGCGATCGTGAGCCAGAACACGACCGCCAGAATCAACAGCATCAGAGGGAAGCCAAACCACCTACTGGTCAGCAATCGGTCGAGAGTCCTGTCGAAATCGAACTTGGCGCGCTTGACTCCTTTGATAGCGCAATCGCTTGCAATTCGCTGCGCGGTAGCGTAGTTGCTCTCGGCCAGTGAGTCGTGGAAATCAGGACTCAGTTTCCATCGTAGTGCCTGCGCTTGGTCCAAGATCCTCCCGAACCCATCTAGATGGGCCACAGCCGCATCAGTGCCCGAGGCCGATGCGTCGGTGGCGAAGGTTCCGTCTGCCAGATCGCCCAAGTCACCCGACAACACTGCGGCCTCAACACGTGCATCGGCGTTTAACAGTCGCAATGCTACCCAACGTGAGTTAGGTAGGTCGGGAAACGCGGTCTCAATCGGTTGGGACAATGCGGACACGGCTGCCTCGACCTCGGGCGGATGACTGGGGGCGCGATACGGTGTCGTTGTTGTCTCGCCCGACGCAACCCCGTTAACCGCATCCAGAAGCTCTGAGATCCCAATGTGCTGACGTGCCACAGTCGGGACAACTGGCACGCCGAGAGATGCAGAGAGTCGCCCAACATCGATTGCGACGCCGTGCCGCTTCGCCTCATCCATGAGGTTGAGGCACACGACCACCCTATCCGTGATCTCTAGTATCTGAAGTACGAGGTTGAGATTCCGTTCTAAACGGGTCGCATCGACAACAACGATAGTGACATCCGGCTGACCAAACAGGATGAAGTCACGGGCTACCTCTTCATCGGCGCTGCCGGCCTGGAGCGAGTACGTCCCCGGCAGATCGATGACCTTGACGCGCTTGCCATCGAGATCGAATCCACCTTCGGCACGAGCCACGGTTTTGCCCGGCCAGTTCCCCGTATGTTGCCGCAGACCGGTGAGGGCGTTGAATACCGTGCTCTTCCCCGTATTGGGGTTGCCAGCCAACGTGACCAAGTAGTCCCACCGGTCCAGCTTCACACCGAGTTTGACCAGGCTTGCTTCTCGGCCGGCAATGCAACCAGCACATGGTTGCGTGGCGGACGCGGAACTCATACTAGGCACCATCGTCCGCCGCCGATCTCGTCACAATAACCATGTCGGCTTGCTGCTTGCGCAGCGCGATCAAGGCGCCCCTAATGCGATACGCAACCGGATCGCTCAGCGCGCCCTCCAGTTCTGCTGTGATCCTGGTTCCTGGCACGAGGCCCAAGTCCAGCAATCGGCGCCGTTGGGGACCCTGACATGAGGGTGATACCTGAACGACCGTCGCGGATTCACCGGCCGGCAGCAAGGATAGCTTCTCCGACGGCCACACTCCGATCTCCGCTCTCGGCATGGGCAGCACCGTGATATTGGTCGCGGCTACCGGTTCCAGCTCGTGCTCCACTCCGTCCACCGAGAACCTCACCAGTTCCGGTGACACATCAAGCAGCTCAACGTGCTGGAGCGGGGCCAGCTCGGCCGCCACCAACTGCTCGAAAACCTCCCGTGGTTCGTCTTCCAGATGCACTATGGTTCCGGTCTCTCCAGGTTGCATTGCCGTCAGTGCGACACCGGAACTTGGCGGCAGCTCACCGTCTGCCGTCGGGATCGGATCTCCGTGGGGGTCGTAGACCGGGTGCCCCATTCGCGCGGCGAGTTCCTCCGTCTCAGCGCGGGCCATCGTGTGCTCCCGCTGCTCCGCTTCATCATGCCAATCCGCCGGGCTGACATTGGTTCGGTCTGCCAAGTAGCGTTCCCACAATCGGTGGGTCCGCAAGATCCGCAACGCATAGTCGCGACCGGCCTCGGTGAGCGGCAGGCCGTGGCCGTCAGAACGGATCAGTTCGAGCGCCTCAAGACGCCCCACCAGGCGGACGGCAAGGGCCCGCGATATCTCGAGAGCACCCGCAAGGCTGTCTATCGTGCCGACTCGCTCCTCGTACTCGCAGTTGTAGAGGTGCTTCAAGGCATCTTCTAGACGTACTCGCTCGGTCATCTGGAGCAGCCGCATGATTCGCAGCGCCAGACCCCGTCGTGGCCAAAACAAGAGCAGCAATGCACCAGTACCGAGGCTGAACAGTAGCAATGCGACTGCCGGATCGACTATCACTTAAGTGGTTCCCCAACAAAGGTTTACAAAGGAACAGCCGCCGCACAACAAAGTTAGGCAACCCTAATATAGACGTTTGCCCCCGGCAATTGTCAAGCGCCGCTCCGTTAGCTACTCGATTCTCGCCGGGCCGTCTGCACTGTCATCCGAGCGCGTCTCATCTACACCGCCAGCATCAGATAGTCCTGCGGGATCGGACTGAAGCAGATATCTTCTCGTGTCATGGAACCCTTCAAGATCAAAGCAGTTGAGCCGATTCCGTTCGTGAGCCGCGCCGAGCGTGAGGCCGCGTTGGTTGAGGCAGGCTACAATCTCTTCAACATCCCGTCGGAACTCATCACCGTCGACCTGCTGACCGACTCCGGTACTTCAGCAATGTCAGACCGTCAGTGGGCTGCCTTGATGATGGGAGACGAGTCCTACGCAGGAAGTCGCAACTACTTCAGGTTTGAGCAGACGGTACAGCAGATCACCGGTTACAAGCATGTTATCCCAATGCACCAGGGTCGTGTTGCGGAAAACCTACTGTTTTCCAATTGCGTCCGTCCCGGAGATCACGTTCCCAACAACATTCATTTCGACACCACGAAGGCGAATGTTGAGCACAACGGTGGGGTTGCGGTCGACTGTGTCATAGACGACGCATACGATCCAACGGCAGAAGTTGCTTTCAAGGGCAACATGGATCTGGACAAGCTCGACCAAGTCCTCGCGAAGGTCGGCCGTGAGAGGATTCCCCTGGTATTGTTGACCATCACGAACAACTCTGGCGGTGGTCAACCAGTTAGCCTCGACAACGCCGAGCAGGTTTCTAGCTGGTGTCGCCGACACCGCATTCCCTTCTTCTACGATGCATGCCGCTTCGCCGAGAACGCGTACTTCTGCAAGATGCGAAGCGGATTGGATGAAGACATTCCCACCATAGCGCGGCGCTTTTTTGACTTGGCCGATGGTTGCACCATGTCGGCGAAGAAGGATGGGCTAGTGAACATGGGCGGGTTCGTCGCGCTAAACGATCAGGAGATGACCGAGAAGGTGACCAACATGCTCATCCTGATCGAGGGATTCCCAACTTACGGAGGCTTGGCCGGTCGCGACCTGGAGGCTATGGCGCAGGGATTGGAGGAGGTGCTGGACGAGCGTTACCTCGCGCACAGGATTGGCCAAGTGCGCGATTTTGGACAAGGGCTCTGCGATGCCGGCGTCCCGATCCTGTTGCCGGTAGGAGGCCACGCCGTATATCTGGATGCTCGTCGGTTCTTGCCGCACATTCCACAAGAACTGTTCCCTGCTCAGGCCCTTACATGTGCGCTATACCTCGAAGGGGGTATACGTGGTGTCGAAATTGGAGGTCTCATGTTTGGCTCAGCAGGTAAATGGCCAGAGCTGGAGTTAGTTCGCCTTGCCGTCCCAAGACGGGTGTATACGAAGAGCCACCTCGACTACGTTGTTGCTACCTCCAAGTCGTTATTCGAGAAGCGCGATTCCATTCACGGTCTAAAGATCACCTACGAAGCGCCAGTGTTGAGACACTTCACGGCGCGACTGGAGCCGGTGAATTGAAACATCCAATATTACGCCACCTGCACTCAATGCTCATGTGTTTGCTATTCGCGGGAGCATGTTCTGGAGGAGCGCAGTACGGAAAGGTCGAACTGGGAGAACTCGTTGTGGCAGGTCAGGTCGATCCGGAGTATCTGTACCTGCAGTTGCGGCAACTCGACCCTACTTTCGAAGCTTGCTACGTCCGTGCGCTCAGGCGGGATCGCGATGCGGAGGGCGTGGTCGACCTGGAACTGAACGGCAGTGACGGAAAGCTGACACCGGCAATCACTACTAATGGCACGGGGAGCGAGAACCTGGCAGAGTGCATTACCACAGCGATAACCGGTCTCACGATCGTCGAGCCAGAGGGATCTGATCCCTGGAGTTTCTCAGGAGATTGGTCGGTCACATTTGAGATCATAAGGCAGTAGCAGGAAGGCTCTTTGCCAGTCCAGTGTACCAGAAACGAATGCCGGCACCTCTACGCGCCGGCATTCATTAACAATGAGAAAGTTGTTGCTGCTGGCTATTCCGAAGTGGCTTCGGCCTCTACCTTCCGAACGTTCGCAGCGTGGAGACCCTTGGGGCCTTCCTCTACTTCAAACTCGACCTGATCTCCCTCCGACAAGGTTCTGAAACCACTTCCATCGATTGCGGTATAGTGGACAAAAACGTCGTCTCCGTCTTCACGTTCTATGAAGCCGAAGCCCTTGGCGCTATTGAACCACTTCACCTTACCGTTGCTCATGCTGCCCTGCTCCTGTAGGTGCTGAACGAGCAGCCGGTCATGGACCGGCGCGGACCTGACTGGCCCGGTCTCGTTAACCTTTCGCCCGTCCACAGTGTTGTCAATACCGCGATCTCATCATGTCCAACAGCTCTCAAACGGCAAAAGGTGAATCGGGCAGAGCAACAATCGGTTTCCTACCAGTTTCCATGGCATCCAGATGAAGGAAAAATGCCCCTACGCCGGCTGCCCCCTGCATGTAGCCAGTTTGCGCAGCAATCAGCCCTGGTCGTGTACGATGTTCGGCTTGGGGCCATCTCATCCCCGACGCGTCTTCCACAGCACGGCTCAACAGACTGTACCTCACTCTCTGCAGGAACTCGCGGTAGCTCTGGTCACCAGTAACGTGGTACATGCTCTTGAAGAACTCACCCACTCCGGCATCGCCGCAACATTGGCTGACGTTGTTCCAGAAGCCAGCAGTGCGGATTTCGGGAATCCCACTCTGCATTATGCCGCGAGCACACATGTTGGCCCACACCAACCATTCATCTTCCTGCGTGATATCCGCTAGGCGATAGAACAGCCGCGCTGTGCCTACCGGTCCGTGACACCATGAGAGATAAAAAAGGTCTTCACCATCTGGCTCGTTGTGGAATACCAGACAGACGTCACCGTCTCCGGTCGATGCGATTGATTGCAGGTACCTAGCCCCAGCAACAGCAGCTTCCAGAAATCGCTCCTCACCGGTCTTCTGGTACAGCGTGGCGAGGTAATAGGCCACACCGGCTGTACCGTGTGAGAAATTGGGCATCAGCCGCCGATAGTCTGGCGACATAGGCCACTTCAGACCACTCGGGGTCTGGAGACCCAATTCCACGAGCCGATGCCCTGCCGCGGTCGCGACAGCGAGCAAGTCGCTCCCACCCACGGTATCGGCGAGATTCAACAGTGTCAGTCCAATGCCGCTGCTACCACCGACTATGTCGGTTACAGCGTTCCACTCCATGCCTGCACCGACGGTTCGTGCGGCTCCAAGCAACATGTCCAAGCCTGCGACTGCCCCAGAGAAATACTTGGGATCATCACTCACCGCGTACACTTCCGCCAGGCAGAAGACCATGCCTGCCAAACCCGTGTAGAGACCCGGCTGCAGCTCCGTCTCGGCCCGCAGAACAGCCATGATTGCATCGGCACCTTGACACGCAGTATCCAGATAGGCCTTCTCATCCGTTGCGCGATACAGGTCGAGCAGGAACAGCACTACACCCGAGCTACCATGATACAGGCTCATGCCCGCCGAGTCCGGATCCATCGGATCGGCCAACCAGAATATGCCATCTTCAGTGGTTGCCTTGGCAGCTTCAATCCAGCGGCTGGTAGCTCTTGCCACATCGATGTTCGACATGCTCTGGTTGACGGCGGATGTCTTCGTCCTGCCCTCGAGCCCATCCGGAAGCGCACCCATCACGGCGGCGCTCATGGTGAGCCCACCGTGGATGAACTGACGCCGAGTGAGTTCGCTCGAACCAAGAAAGTGGCACATATCTACGAACTCCTATCGAAATGCGGCACAGTGGACAAAGGAGTATTTCTCGCCAACTTAGAACTACACCGTCATCAAGTCTACCCATCCGATTCGCATAGTGTTGCAAGCCAAAATGGATAGATTACTTGATCCGCCCCCAGCCAACTCGGGCCAATGCTGCAGAGGTGCTCTCATTGAAGAGCTGAGCCACTCATATTGTTCACATACTACACACGGGCAAGATGCAACGGCATTTGCATAGCTGGATCTCTTTCTAGAGCGATGAACCGTCTGTCTCCTGGGTCACCGCATACACTCCGCAGTCTTACATCGGTCATGGTCACCGTCTTGATCGTGTTCGGTTGTGCGAGAACAGGCCGCAGCAGCGCCGATTCGGACGTCACCAACAATCCGGCGTCGCTAAGAATTCTGGCCTACAACATTAGACATGGCCTGGGCATGGACGATAGCGTTGATTTGAAGCGCTCGGCACAGCTCATTAGATCGATAAAACCGGACGTTGTCACGTTGCAGGAGATAGACAACAGAACTGAGCGGACGGGCTACGTCGACCAGACCGCGGTGCTGGCTGAGTTGACCGGCATGCACGGGGTATTTGGCTCATTCATGGATTATCAAGGTGGCCAGTACGGCATGGCTTTGTTGTCCCGGTTCCCCATAATCGAGTACCAGAATCACCCTTTGCCAGACGGTCGTGAACCTCGCTCTGCGTTAGCGGCTCGAGTCATCATCGAACCCATCGAACAGGAGATAATCGTCGTCGGTATTCACCTGTACGCCACCGAAGAAGAGCGATTGGCTCAAGGACGAACCATCTTACAACTGTTCGAGAATGAATCGACACCCATCATCCTCTCGGGCGACTTCAACTCAGAGCCTGACTCCGAAGTAATGCGGCTATTCAATACCGTTTGGACGATTCCCAACAAGGGAGTCGACAATCTGACTTTTCCATCTGACGAGCCAAGCACAGAAATAGACTTCATCTTGTATCGACCCGACAACATGTTTCGCGTGAGCGAATCTCGAGCCATACACGAGCCATTGGTCTCAGACCACCGACCTGTGTTACTCACACTGGAGATCACCGAGAGCCGGTGACCGCATCAATCATACGGAGCGACAACCATGTCAATTATCGATCGTAGAGACTTCTTGAAAGGTGGTGCCGGAGCCGCCATGGCACTCACAGGTTTGTCACCCAACATCCTCAAGGGACAGGACGATAGGATGGTGCGAGTCGGTGTCATCGGCGTTGGCGGTAGAGGAAGAAGCCTGTTGCGCCTAATGCTCAGGCGCAGTGATACCTTGGTCAGTGCCATTTGTGACATTGAGGCTGAGGCAATACAACAATCGCTCGACATGATCAATGAGGCCGGAGCAACGATCCCGGAGCAGTACCTGGGCGGAGAGGAAGGCTTCCGTGATCTGGTGCAACGCGACGATCTCGATGCTGTGATAATTGCCACGCCTTGGCGGTGGCATACGGAAATGGCCGTTGCGGGCATGCAAGCAGGAAAGGCTGTTGGCGTAGAAGTGCCGGCCGCAGTGACAATCCAAGAGTGCTGGGATCTGGTGAACACATCAGAGCAGACCGGTATGCCCTGCATGATCATGGAGAATGTATGCTACCGCCGTGACGTCATGACGGTCCTCAACATGGTGCGGCAGGGTCTGTTCGGCGAGTTGATACACTGCCAGGGGGGTTATCAGCACGACCTTCGCGCAATCAAGTTCCAACCGGGGGCTGAGTTTGGACCAGGCGCAAGGGGCGAAGCAGTCTGGAGAACTCACCATTCGATCACACGAAACGGCGAGCTATATCCAACACACGGCATGGGTCCGATCTCCAAGTGCCTCGACATCAACACTGGCAACAGGTTTGTGACCCTCACGTCCACCGCAACCAAGTCGCGGGGGCTGCACAAATACGTTTTGGCACAAGGTGGCGAAGATCACCCGAACGCCAATGTCCGCTTTGAGCTGGGCGACGTGGTTACTACGGTGATCAAATGTGCCAACGGCGAGACCATCATGTTGAGTCACGACACCAACCTACCGCGCCCCTATTCGCTCAACTTCCGGGTCCAGGGTACCAACGGCATCTGGATGAGCGACAACCGCTCGATTTATCTCGAGGGCATCAGTCCTGAGCCACACCACTGGGAACCGTTCAGCAACTATAGTGATCAGTACGACCACCCCCTGTGGAAGCGGTACACGGCAGAGTCTGAGGGTGCCGGCCACGGCGGCATGGATTTCTTCGTGGTTCATGCGTTCATTGAATCGGTCAAACGTCAGGTCCCGCCTCCGATAGACGTGTACGACGCAGCATCTTGGAGTGTCATCAGTCCCTTGTCCGAGCGCTCGATCGCAACGGGCAGTAGCCCACAGCACTTCCCCGATTTCACCCGGGGTGAGTGGTCGAGGAGAGCCAGCTCGTTCGCATTCACAGACGAATTTTGACCGTTGTCCGGCCCTGTTGCTGCTGCCCCACCTCAGCCACTGAGAGGGGCAGCACCGGCAGGGGCGGACGTGCGAGGTAGCCTGTCTGCTAGTTTCCTGAGATCTGGCAGGTATCCTTCCGCAGTCTCATCTTTCGAGCTTGCCGCGAGTATGTGTCACTCGCAAGACGAGATCCACGATTGCAACCATCACGTAGTTCATAGCCAGGAGATTGTCATGATTGGAACGAGGACTCGGTCCGCATGGAGCCATGTCCGGTCGCGCGTCATAACCAGGGCAGTTGCAGTGATCGTTACGCTGTCGCTCGCCACCCTTGCTAGTCCAGCACTAATCCTAGCCCAGGGGAGTAGGGGCCAATCCCAGGAACCACTTCCTGCGATCGCCGAGAAGACTGCTGGCATGGAGCGGATCGACGGTTTCTTCCCGCTCTATTGGGATGCCGACGCCGGGCAGCTTTGGATGGAACTTGGCCTGATCGATACAGAGGTCCTCAACATTACCGGCATGGGCGCCGGCCTAGGGTCCAACGACATCGGTATTGACAGGGGACAGCTTGCGGGGTCGCGCATCGTGAGGTTCGAGCGCATCGGTCGCAAGATACTCATGGTGCAACCCAACTACCGTTTTCGATCCAGCAGTGATAACCCGTCCGAAGTCCAGGCCGTGACCGATGCGTTTGCCCGATCGATCCTGTGGGATTTCACGGTAGCGGCCGAGACGGACGAGCGAGTTCTCGTCGACATGAATGGGTTCCTGCTACGCGATGCGACCGGATTGGCGGGCCGTCTCCGTCCAGGCACATATCGCTTTGATGCCGGACGTAGCTCGATATACATGCCCATGACAAAGGGATTTCCTAAAAACACCGAAATGGAAGCGGAACTCACGTTCGTGCGTCAGCCTGGTGGCGGAGGTGGTGGGTTTGGCGGAGGCGCTTTCGAAGGCGTATCCAGCGTGGCGGCATCGGGTGAAGCAGCCAGCCTCAGAGTGCATCAGTCGTTCGTAGAGCTGCCAGACGACGACTACGAACCTCGTCTCTTCGACCCGCGGTCCGGCTACGGAGCCATATCGTATCAAGACTATTCCGCACCCCTGGGTGAGTCGATGACCAAGAGGTTCATCCGCAGGCACAGATTGAAGAAGGTAGACCCATCCGCCGCTATGAGTGATCCGGTTGAACCCATCGTCTATTATCTCGATCCCGGTGTTCCCGAACCGATTCGCTCGGCGTTGCTGGATGGCGCACGGTGGTGGAATCAGGCATTCGAGGCCGCCGGATACCGCAATGCATTCCAAGTGGAAATACGACCCGATAGTATCAGTCCCCTCGATGTGCGCTACAATGTGATCAATTGGGCGCACCGTTCGACGCGAGGCTGGAGCTACGGCGGTTCCGTTACCGATCCCCGAACAGGAGAGATCATCAAAGGCTCGGTGACGTTGGGTTCGCTCCGTATCCGACAGGACTACATGATCGCCGAAGGACTGCTGGCGCCTTACGACAACGGCGACGAGACACCGCCAGAGCTGGCCGAGTGGTCGTTGGCGCGCATCCGGCAGCTCAGCGCCCACGAGGTGGGACACACCATCGGCCTAGGTCACAACTACTACGACAGCGAGCTTGGTCGGATTTCCGTCATGGACTACCCGCACCCGCTGATCACACTCAACCGTGACGGCTCCTTCGATTTCTCCCAGGTATACGATGTCGGCATGGGTGAATGGGACATCGTCACCGTGGCCTATGGCTACCAGGATCTTCCACCAGGTACAGATGAGGCCGCCGTCCTCCGGTCGATCCTCGACGACGCATGGGATCGGGATGTCTTGTATCTGTCGAACCAGGACATATCTGCTCATCCTCGCGTCGACCAGTGGTCCAACGGCACCGAGGCTGCTGCCGAGCTGAATCGGATGATGGAGGTTAGAGCGGTAGCGCTATCTCGGTTCGGCGAAACCGCCATCAAGCAGGACATGCCACTCGCTACCATGGAAGAGGTTCTCGTGCCGCTTTACATGCACCATCGTTATCAGGTTACGGCGGCGGCATCAGTACTGGGTGGTATCTACTACATCTATGCAATGCGGGGAGACGGGCGTGTCCCGGTTCGGCCGGTACCGGCCGCCGAACAACAGACCGCATTAGACGCCCTCCTGGCCACCCTCGATCCCGCAGCATTGGTGCTTCCGCGATCCGTGTTGCAGAACCTGCCGCCGCGTCCTTCGGGTTATGGTCGCAGCCGAGAGCTGTTCCCCAGATACACCGGATCCATGTTCGATGCGATCACGCCCGCGGTCGTATCGGCCGATCACACGGTGGCGAGCATCCTGCAATCACAGCGTGCGGCCCGTATGGTGGAACAGCATGCGCTCGATCCTTCGTTGCCAGGGTTAGATGCCGTGATCGGAAGACTCATTGCAGCAGCATTCGATGCGAGGGCAGCGGACTCGTATCAGGCAGAAGTGAACCGATCGGTGCAGAGAGTGGTCGTTGACCGGTTGATGGCACTGGCGGCCAACGCTGCGATGCCGCAGGTGAGGGCGATAGCGTCGGCACATCTGGAGCAGCTGCGCGGCTCGGTTACCGGCTCGGCTGGCGGTACCGATTCGGATGCCGCTCACAAGGCACAGCTTGCCCGCGACATCACTCGGTTCCTCGAGCGACCGGCAGGTGAATTCAGCCAACCATCCACGATGGCGGCTCCGCCAGGTGCTCCAATTGGTGAACCGGCACTTGAATGGCTCAGGAACCTGGAACCGGGTTGTTGGTGGTCGGAACGGTGGTGGAAATAGACCACATACCCCCAAATGGGAGCGGGCCCGCAACAGCGGGCCCGTTCTGTAGAGGCGCCGGGCGGATTCGAACCGCCGAATAGAGGTTTTGCAGACCTCCGCCTTACCACTTGGCTACGGCGCCCTAGGGGTGGTAAAACTCGCAACCTAGCGGCATTTCCTCAAGGTACCGCACCAGAGTCTCCCGACGCCGGTTCGCTATCGAGTACGTCTCTGATCTTGGATAGCAGTGCGGCCACTGTCCACGGTTTGTGGATGAATGGCAGGCCGGGGTCAAGGGCGCCTCCCTGACGCACGTCCCGATCAGTGTAGCCACTGGTGAACAAGATCTTCGTTTGTCCACCGGTTGCTCGTAGTGCTTCGTAGAACTTCGCCCCACCTAGCCGCGGCATGACAACGTCGGAGATTACTAGGTCTATATCCCCCTGGTACTCGGGAAAGAGCTTGAGCGCTTGCTCACCGTCGGTGGCCAGAAGGACCTTGTACCCATGCTTTTCCAGAACTCGTTTGGTGGCTTTCCGGATAGGCTCCTCGTCCTCCACTACCAGAATCGTCTCGGACCCGCCAATCATGGTCTGCACCGGTGTAGGCCGCCTCGCTCCACCAATCCTTTCATGTACAAGCGGCAGGTAGACATTGACTACGGTTCCCTCACCCTTTTCGCTGTACACGTCGACAACACCGCCATGCTGTTTCACCAGACCATATACCATCGACAAGCCTAGTCCCGTACCCAACTCGGGTGGCTTAGTTGTGAAGAATGGCTCGAAAACTCTCTCCCTAGTCTCCTCGTCCATTCCGATCCCAGAGTCGCTCACCGAAATGCAAACGTAATCGCCCGGAGTCGTCCACGGGTGTGTCGCACAATACTCTTGTCCCAGGTTCCTCCTGCCGACCGAGATACTGAGCTTCCCGCCGTCAGGCATGGCATCTCGGGCGTTGGTCACGAGGTTCAGGAGGATCTGTTCCAACGCGCCCGTGTCGGCCCGGACTGTCCCTGCCTTGGGCTCCGTGATCAAGTGTATCTCAATAGACTCGGGAACTACTCGCCTCAACATCGCTGAGAGCTCGGCGACCAGACGGACCACATCTACAGGTTGTATTTCCAGGTGGCTACGGCGGCTAAACCCCAGAAGCTTCTTGATCAGCGTAGTGGCTCGCCTCACCGCGGCCTGGGTCTCCTCGAAGTCCTGCTTCAGCTCCGTTTGATCTTCGGTCACGGAGCTGCCCATTAGCTCCAGGTTGGTCGTCACAACAGTCAGCATGTTGTTCAGATCGTGCGCGATACCGCCTGTGAGCTCTCCGAGCGCCTGCATCTTCTGAGCCTGTCGCAATTCGGCTTCCAACACCCTCCGCTCCGTTATGTCATCGGCGATGATCTCGATCCCGCCCAGACTACCGGACTCGTCAAACACCGGCTGACCGCTCAATCGTGCCAGGATGCGCTCTCCATCGCGCTTCGACCATTCCACCTCAATTCCGTCTATGCTCCGATCCGTGCGCGCCAACTCAACCAAACGGTTCAGCTCGGCCATGTTCCAGTGTTGGACGCCTGCTTCGGCCGCGTTCAGCAGTTCGTCCTCGGTCTCATAGCCTAACATTTGCGTGAGAGCCGGATTGACCGTCACGAACTTGCCGTCCAGGGCTATACGGCAGATCCCGTAGGTTGCTCGTTCGATCAACTCACGGTATTTGGCTTCTGACCGTCGCAGTTCCTCTTCAGCACGTGTTCGATCGGTGATGTCGCGCGCAACCCCAAACAGACCAACTACATTGCTGCACTCGTCGCGATACACTCCCTTGGTCGAGAGGTAGGTTCTCCTGTTTCCGTCTGAAACCAGTTCTTCTTCGAACGTTCTGGTTTCGCCCGCACCGATGATCCCACGATCGGATTCCATCATCTGCTTTGCGACATCTGCCGGAAACAGTTCCGCATCAGTCTTACCGACGATCTCTGCAGCCGGCTTCCCCACCAGCTGAGCGGCTACTGAGTTGAGCAACAGGTAGCGTCCTTCCGTATCCTTGACAAACACCGCGTCTGTCGTGCCGCCCACCACGGCGTGAAGCAGGTTGAGGCTGCGACGTACCGCCTCCTCGGCCCTGCGACGTTCAGTGATGTCCTCGACCATGATAATGCCATAGAGCGGGACGCCATTTTCACCTCTTATTACCGAGGCTGTCTGATTGCCCCAGATGATGCCGCCGTCTTTGGTGAGGTAACGTTTCTCAACCTGGCCACATGGGCTGTCACCCTTTAGTGATTGCGAGAGACGGTTGTCCTCGTCAAGGTCATCGGGGTGGGTCACTGCTGAGAAGGATTGACCCATTAGTTCTTCTCGTGAGTAGCCCAAGGTATTGCAGAACGCGTTGTTCAGGCCTACCAGCCTGAAATCGGTGCCCACGAGTGCCATACCCAGGGTTCCTTCTTCAAACACCCGTCTGAAGCGCTGCTCGCTCTCAAGCAGAGCCTGTTCTGAATACTTGCGTTCCTGTGCGTAGCGTAGCGCTTTGAACAACGCCGAGGCTTCGATGTGCGCTTTTATCAGGCAATCCTGCGCACCCTCACGCATGGTGAGAGCTGCTACTTCATCATCCGCCTGCTTCGCCATGACAACCACGGGAATCCGTGGGGCACTTTCTCGGATCGCAGCCAGCGCGGCCAGACCCTCGCGGCCAGGATCTGATAGCCCCAAGATCGCCAAGTCGACCCCGTCTCTGCGCAGCCTTTCCAGTCCCGCTTCGACGTTCTCGACCCACTCGACAGCAAACCTGCCACCGGCACCGGACTCGATCATTGTGCGCAAACTGCTCGCATCGCTGCGGTCGGCTTCGACGAGGAGAATCCGGGTTACGGGCTGGTCTAGCATGATGGAACAACAAGTGAATGCATGACGATATTCGAAAGGGTGTTACCAGGAACACGAGAACATACTACGGCCAACGCCCATAAGATGTTTATCCGGGTGCAGCGAAGCAAGGAATTGCCGCGCCCACCGCAATAAAGCGGAGTGCACCAACGGATCAGATGCGGAGAGTCTCTCTAGAAACTACGTCCTAAACAGATTCGTGGACCCCATCAGTGTCACCTACCAGTTCCTGTATTACTTCCGCCACCCTTACAAACTCGGTCGTCTTATCGAAGAAATACCGGGCTCCGAGCTGCAGGCATCTCTGACGGTAGGCCACGTAGGGGTAGTTGGTCAGCACTATTACGATCGGCATGTTGCTGTCGTACTTTAGATCCTCCAGCAAGCCAATACCACTCCGGTTCTCCATCCTCACATCGAGGATCACAACATCAGGTCGCTTTGCCCTGATCAAGTCCAAACCCTCTATAGCGTCAGTAGCCTCACCAACGAGTTCGACACCATCTACTTGCGTCAGCATACTGAGCAATCGCCTACGAATCACCGCCGAATCATCTATCACCGCAAGCTTGACAGTACTGCCCAAATTCTTGTTCGACTTTCTTGTGGTCATCTTGGGTCCACCATGAACGATGGCTCGCAATGTGAGTACTCAAGCTACTCGCGGCTGATCTTGGCGCTATCGGGAACCCACGACGTCGGCTGTAGGAACAACGAGAAGGTGATTGTAGGACGGAAGATTACAGCTGGTATTCAGATCTGGGATGCTTGGGAGGCAATGGCCGTACGCGGGTGACTATTCGACCAGTC